>NZ_CP118246.1:0-2105000 GCF_028816455.1 Devosia algicola
TTTGGGCAAGTCTGAACAGGAGCGGATGTAGCCATGGCCCAGTCCCGCTCAAACTCTCTCGGCAATCTGTTGGCGTTGTTCGATGAGCCACGTAACCGCTATATCGCCTTTGCGGTCATCATCGGGTTGCTCATCATTGCGCCCATGACCCTTGGCCCCTATGCCACTGTCATCCTGACCAATGCGCTGCTTTATGTGGTGCTGGCGCTCGGACTCAACGTGGTGGTCGGATATGCTGGCCTGCTCGATTTGGGTTATGCAGCTTTCTTTGCCGTCGGCGCCTATACTATTGGCATTCTCAGCCATACATTCGGTCTCAATTTCTGGCTAACCCTGCCAATTGCGGTTGGCGCTGCCGTCGTTGCCGGCGTTGTCATTGGTACACCGACCTTGCGGCTGCGATCCGACTATCTGGCCATTGTCACGCTCGGTTTTGGAGAAATCGTTCGTTTCTCCGCCCGCAATCTCGATATCACCGGTGGTGCCAGCGGCATCTCGGGTATCCAGCAACCATGGCTATTTGGCTGGCACATTAATACGCCGGTCGAATTCTACTATGTGTTCGTAGTGCTCGCGATTATCGCCGTTATCGTTTGCGTTAGGCTGCAACATTCGCGCCTTGGGCGGGCCTGGCTCTATGTCCGTCACGATGAGGACGCCGCTGAGGCCATGGGCATCGATACGGTGCGGATTAAATTGGCCGCCTACATTACGGGCGCCATTTTCGGTTCGATTGGTGGCGCCTTCTTTGCCGTCAACCTCAGTGCGATTTCGCCCGAGAGCCTTCTCTTTCCAGCAATCGGTGTTGATCTTGATGGCGGTTATTCTGGGTGGCATGGGCAAGATACCAGGTGTTATTCTGGGCGCGTTCATTGTGGTGCTGGCGCCAGAACTCCTGCGCGATCTGGGCGAATATCGCCTCCTGCTTTTCGCAGTTGGCCTGTTGCTGGTCATGCTGTTCCGCCCTAGCGGCATCTGGCCGGTGAGGGGGAAATAAGATGAGCAATCCTCTTCTCAAACTCTCCGGACTGTCGCTGAGCTTTGCGGGCAATACCGTGCTCGACAATGTCAATTTCACGGTGGGGCGGGGTGTCATCGTCAGCCTGATTGGCCCCAACGGGGCAGGCAAAACCTCGCTGTTCAACTGTATCACCGGCTTTTACAAGCCCCAGGCCGGCTCGATCACCATTGATGGCCATGAGTTGATGAAACTCAAGCCGCATCGGGTCACTCAGGCGGGCATTGCTCGCACCTTTCAGAACGTCCGGCTGTTTCACCAGATGACCGTTCTGGAAAACGTCATGTCGGGCAGCCATTGTCGTTCCAAGGCTGGTGCAATATCGGCGATTTTAGGCCTGCCAAGCCAGCGTCGCGAGGAAGCGGCCATTCGCGCGCATGCCATTGAGTGCCTGCGTTTCGTCGGCATTGCCGACGAAATGGATCGCGATGCGACAAATCTGGCCTATGGCCATCAACGCCGTGTCGAGATTGCCCGTGCCCTGGCCACCCGCCCACAATTGCTGTTGCTCGATGAACCGGCAGCCGGGCTCAATAGTGGCGAAAAGCAGGAATTGCTCGAACTTATCGGCCGTATCCGCGACGAACTCGATATCTCGGTGCTGTTGATTGAACACGACACGGGCATGGTGATGAAAATATCGGAGCGTATCAGCGTGCTCGATCATGGTGTGATGATCGCTGAGGGTGCGCCCAAGGAAATACAGGCCGATCCCAAGGTGATCGAAGCTTATCTCGGCCAGGAAGACGGGGAGGACCTGCTATGAGCGCCGAGGCAGAAACCATCCTGCAATTGGAAAACGTCACCGCCGGCTACGGCCGCATCGTGGCACTCAATGGCATTGACCTGCAAGTTGAGAAAGGCGCCATGGCGACCCTGCTCGGGGCCAATGGTGCGGGCAAGACAACGACACTCAAGACCATTTCGGGTCTGGTTCGCGCCACTGACGGCAAGGTCTTGTTCGAAGGCGAAGACATCACCCAGACCCCGGCCCACGAGATTGCCCGGCGCGGCTTGGTGCATGTGCCCGAAGGACGACACGTCTTACGCGGATTGAGTGTGCGTGAAAACCTTGAACTTGGTGCATTCACCGTCAAGGATCCAGCGACACGGCGCAAGCGCATGGACGAGGTCTTTGGGTTGTTTCCGGTGCTGGCCAAACGTCAGCATGGCGACGGGTCGCTGTTGTCGGGCGGCGAGCAGCAGATGCTGGCCATTGGTCGCGCCCTGATGCATGGACCACGCCTGTTATTGCTGGATGAACCCTCGATGGGTCTGGCACCAAAGCTTGTCATCGAAACCATGCAAATCGTCAAGCGGCTGAGCGAAGCGGGCACAACGATCCTGTTGGTTGAGCAAAACGCGCGGCTGGCGCTCAAACTCGCCGACTACGGTTATGTGCTCGAAAGCGGGCACATCCGCATGCAGGGCGACGCAGCAACACTGCGCGCCGATAATTCCATCGTCCAAGCCTATCTGGGCGAGTGACCATTCTTCAATCCTGAATATGTGAGACTGAAATGACTGTGAACTGGCAAGGCGTTATTCCCGCCCTGATGACTGAAATGAAGCAGGGCGGCGCCCTGGACATGCCTGCCACCGCGCGCCACGTCGAGTCCTGCCTCGATGCAGGGTGCGAGGGCTTCATCATGCTCGGTACCCTTGGCGAGAATTCGTCGCTGTCGCTAAACGAAAAGGAAACCGTCGTCCGAACCGCGGTGGAAGCAGCCAACGGTCGGGCACCGGTGATCGCTGGTGTGGCCGAAAACACCACCGATTTGGCCATCGAAACCGCCAAGCGGTTGCAAAAGGCAGGTGCCGTTGGTCTCATGGCCTTACCAACCATGGTGTACCAGCAGGACGCGCGTGAAGCGGTCGAGCATTTCAAAACCCTGTCGAATGCCGTCGATCTGCCGATAATGATCTACAACAATCACGTTGCCTACAAAGTCGATTTGCTACCCGAGGACTTTGTTGAACTGACCGGGCAGGAAAACATCGTTGCGGTCAAGGAATCAAGCCACGACAGCCGCCGTATAACTGACATGATCAACGTGCTTGGCGACCGCTTCAAGCTGTTCTGCGGCGTTGACGATCTGATGCTGGAAAATGTCCTGTTTGGTGCCACGGGCTGGGTGTCTGGCATGACCAACAGCTTTCCGCGTGAATCGGTCCAGATGTACAGATTGGCCAAGGCCGGTCGCATCGACGAGGCGCTGGCGATCTACCGGTGGTTCATGCCGATGCTGCATCTCGATACGGCTGTAAAATTGGTCCAATATATCAAGCTCGCCAATCAGATGGCTGGTGAAGGCGCCGAATGGGTGCGAGCACCGCGACTGACGCTTGTTGGCGAGGAGCGGGCGCGGATCGAAAAAATCATCCAGACAGCGCTCGACAACCGCCCCCAACTCGGGCCCCTCGATTAGTCGGAAGACAGTAAATGGTCCAATCGAAACGGGCTGATGTCGCCATTGTGGGAGCCGGTATCATCGGCCTGTCTGCTGCGTTTCGCCTGCAACAGGCGGGGCGCCAGGTGACATTGATAGACAAATCCGGCATTGCCCAGGGCGCCAGTTTTGGTAATGCTGCCGCTCTCGCCTTTTCTGACGTGCTGCCATTGTCGGCCAAAGGCATGATGGCCAAGGTGCCGGGCTGGATGCTGGACCCGCTAGGCCCGCTGAGCATTCCGCCGGCCTATTTTCCCCAAATATTGCCATGGCTCGTCCGTTTCTGGCGCGCCGGTTGGCGCGACCGACGTGAGGCCGGTATTGCTGCCCAGGTCGCCTTGATGCAACTGGCAAGCACCGAAATGGCCGACCTCACTTTGGCTGCTGGCACCGACCACATGGTGCGCTCTAACGGTTCGCTTGAACTTTACGAAAGCGAAGCAGAATTCAACGCCTCATTGCCCGGCTGGGCGATCCGCGAGCGCTACGGTATTGGCTTTGAGCACGTGCGCGGTCAGGAATTGTCGACCTTACAGCCTGGACTTGCATCCCGCTTCGCAATCGGCACCTACGTGCCGCAATGGCAAACGGTTGCCGAGCCCTATGAGTTCGCCTGTGCGCTGGCTGACGCCGTCATGGGGCAGGGTGCAACCCTTGTTTCCCAATCCGTCACAGCGTTAGCGCCAAACAACGACGGCGTTACCGTTTCCCTCGAAGACGGCGGCGTTGTGCAGGCTGCGCAGGCCGTAATCGCCTGCGGTGCCTGGTCAAAAACCCTGACAGCCGGTTTGGGCGATAGCGTGCCGCTCGATACCGAGCGCGGCTACAATACCACGCTTCCTTCGGGGGCGTTTGACCTGAAACGGCAACTGATTTTCGGTGGCCACGGGTTTGTCGTCACCCCGCTCGATCAAGGTATTCGAGTTGGCGGCGCAGTGGAATTTGGCGGACTGAAACTCAAGCCGAACTATGCAAGATCCGACGCCATGCTCAAAAAGGCCGCTGATTTCATGCCAGGGCTCAAAACCACCGGCGGCAAACGATGGATGGGATATCGACCCTCGATGCCTGACAGCCTGCCTGTCATCGGACGCTCGAAAGCCTCGCCAAATATCGTCTATGCTTTTGGTCACGGTCATCTGGGGTTGACCCAATCGGCCGCCACAGGGCGACTCGTAACTGATCTTGTTCAACATCAAACCACACCAATCGATGTCGCGCCCTTTCGGGCGGACCGGTTCTGATCCAGGCTTTTCCAATGGCACGACATAGCTTTTTTTGCGTTGATGGTCACACGTGCGGCAATCCGGTTCGATTGGTGGCGGGCGGCGGACCGCGTCTAAACGGCGACAATATGCTAGCGCGTCGCGCCTATTTTCTGGCCGAGTATGACTGGATCCGTACCGCGTTGATGTTTGAGCCGCGCGGGCATGATGTCATGTCGGGCTCCATCCTTTATCCTCCATCCAATCCCGACAATGATGTCGCTATCCTGTTTATCGAAACCTCTGGGTGCCTGGCCATGTGCGGCCACGGCACCATCGGCACGGTCACCATGGGCATTGAGCAGGGCCTGATAGTCCCTCGGACGCCGGGCACCGTGCGGCTCGAAGTGCCCGCGGGCCTCGTCATTGCCGAATATCGGCAGGAGGGAGATTATGTCGAAGAGGTCAAGCTGACGAATGTGCCCTCGTTCCTCTACGCGACGGATCTGGAGGTAGAATGCCCCGATCTCGGCCCGCTCAAGGTCGATGTCGCCTATGGTGGAAACTTTTACGCCATCATCGATCCGCAGGACAATTTTGGCGACATGGACCAATATTCGGCGGCCGATTTCATCCGCTGGAGCCCGGTACTGCGCCAGCGCCTTAATGAGACGCACAGCTTCGTGCATCCTGAAAAACCCGAAATCAATGGATTGAGCCACATTATGTGGACCGGCGCGCCCAAGCACGCCGGATCAACCGCCCGAAATGCTGTATTTTACGGCGACAAGGCCATTGACCGTTCACCCTGCGGCACCGGCACATCGGCGCGGATGGCCCAGTGGTATGGCCGTGGGCGCCTCAAGGCGGGCGATGATTTCATCCACGAAAGCATCATCGGATCGATTTTTAAGGGCAGGGTAGAGAACACCCAAACCGTTGGCAATTTCTCCGCCATCATCCCCTCAATCGCAGGCTGGGCACGCATGACTGGCCTTAACACCATTTTTGTCGATGACCGCGACCCGTTCAAACACGGTTTTATCGTCACCTGAGCAAAGGACCCAATTCCATGAAGATTACCGCCATCACCGCCTGGCAGGTTGACTTGCCGCTCAAGGAGGGTCGCTATAGTTGGTCCAACGGCAATTTTGTCGATGTGTTTGACACCACTATTGTCGGTATCACGACCGATGCCGGCATTACCGGTTACGCCGAATGCTGCCCGCTTGGGTCCGCTTATCTACCAGCCTACGCGCTGGGCGTGCGGAGTGGTCTGCACGAAATTGGCCCGAAACTACTTGGCATGGACCCCACCGATCTCAACAATATCAATCGCCACATGGACGCGGTGTTGCGCGGCCACAACTACGTCAAGGCGCCCATTGATATTGCCTGTTGGGATATTTTGGGCAAGCTGACCGAGTTGCCAGTCTATAAGATTCTCGGCGGTAGCGCACAGGACGAGGTTGCTCTTTACCGGGCCATTTCCCAACAATCGCCTGAGGAAATGGCGACCAAGATCGCCGGCTATCGTGCCGAGGGCTATACCAAATTCCAACTCAAGGTTGGTGGCAATGCCGACGAGGACATCGCGCGAATCAAAGCTTGTCGCAATATACTGTCGCCCAGCGACACATTGGTGGCTGATGCCAACACCGGCTGGACGCGCGCCGAAGCCGCTCGCGTTGTTGCCGCCGTTGCTGATGTCGACGTTTATATCGAACAACCCTGCCCGACCTACGAGGAATGCCTGTCGATCCGCCGCCGCACCGGTCGACCCTTCGTTCTGGATGAGGTCATCGACAATGTCGGTAGCCTGGTCAAAGGGCTGGCCGACGACGCGATGGACGTCATCAACCTCAAGATTTCCAAGGTCGGTGGCCTGACCAAAGCCCGTTTGATGCGAGATCTCGCGGTCGCCAGCGGCATCCCCATGACCATTGAGGACACGTGGGGTGGCGATATAACCACCGCCGCAATCGCCCATCTGGCGCGCTCTACCCCCGAGGAGTTCTGCTTTTCCGCAACCGATTTCAATAGTTATGTGACAACACGCATCGCCGACGGGGCACCCCAGCGCGACAATGGTTTCATGACGGCGCCCGATGCTCCAGGACTGGGCGTTACGCCTCTACCAGACGTCCTTGGCGAACCCGCCTTGCATATCGAATAGCCTCGAACTGCCGGATCAAACGTCATGCGCACCACTAAATCCATCCACATTGTATCCTGTCATGCCGAAGGCGAAGTGGGTGATGTGATCGTGGGTGGCGTTGCACCGCCGCCGGGCGAGACGCTTTGGGAACAGTCGCGCTATATTGCCAGGGACCAGAGCCTGCGCAATTTCGTTTTGAACGAGCCGCGCGGTGGGGTCTTCCGCCATATCAACCTTTTGGTGCCACCCAAGGACAAACGGGCGGTTATGGGTTGGATCATCATGGAGCCAGAAGATACCCCGCCGATGTCGGGCTCCAATTCTATCTGTGTCGCCACCGTGTTGCTGGACGGCGGCATCGTGCCCATGACCGAACCCGAAACCCGCATGACGCTTGAAGCGCCCGGCGGCTTGGTCGAGGTGGTTGCCCAATGCCGTAACGGCAAGGCGCAATCGATCAGCGTGCGTAATGTGCCCTCGTTTGTTGACCAACTCGACGCCACGATCGATGTCGAGGGCATCGGCACGCTGACTGTCGATACAGCCTATGGCGGCGACAGCTTTGTCATCGCCGATGGGGAAGCGCTGGGTTTCGCCATCCGTGAGGATGAAGCACGTGACATTGCCGAAATCGGTATTCGCATTACCCGCGCCGCAAACGAACAGCTGGGCTTTGCCCATCCGACCAACCCCGACTGGGCCCACATTTCCTTTTGCCAGATTGCAGCCCCGTTAAAGACCGTCGAGGGGCGATTGACCGGCGCCAACGCCGTCGTCATCCAACCGGGAAAAGTCGACCGCTCACCAACGGGCACCGGCTGCTCGGCTCGCATGGCGGTGCTGCAGGCGCGTGGCCTGATGGCAGTTGGCGATGAGTTTGTCGGTCGCTCCATTATCGGTTCCGAGTTTTTCTGCCGTTTGGAGGCATTGACGGACCTCGCTGGCAAACCCGCAATTATTCCTTCAATTAGCGGTCGGGCGTGGATTACTGGCACCCGTCAGGAAATGCTTGATCCCGCAGATCCCTGGCCCTCGGGTTACCGCCTGTCCGATACTTGGCCCAAAATCAAATAGAAGGGCGCCCGTCATTGGCGGCGAGGGCTACCGCTGTGGCCAAATCCTCGAGCGCCGTGCCCACCGATTTGAATATGGTGATTTCGTCCTCGCTTTCTCGGCCGGGATGCTCGCCGCGACACAGCATCGCCAAGTCGGCCAACAGGCCGTCGCGCTGCAACGTCCCCGCTGCCATTGGCTGGGTAATGTCGCCGCTCTCCTTGCTTGCTCCTTCAAACGTATCGACATAAATGCCCTTTGCGCGCGCCAATGCCGCATCGTCCGCTTCGCGCATGTCGGTGCGGAAGCTGCCGACCAGATCCACATGAGTTCCGGGTCGAAGCAGGTTGCCCAGAACAATCGGGGTTTTCGCCAATGTTGCGGCGCTGACGATGTCGGCGTCGGCTAAAGCGACTGCAACGTCGGTGCTGGCGACGACATTAGGCGCAATCCGCCCGAGTTCGCCTGCCAATTTTTCCGCCTTGTCCAGTGACCGGCTGCAAATCGTCAATGTCTCGATATCAAAGGTCGCGCAATAGGCTTGCGCCAGATTTGTGCTGACTCGTCCTGTTCCCAAAATCACCAGATTCCGAGACAGCTTGCGTGCCAGAAATTTGGCCGCCAGAACCGAGGCCGCAGCCGTACGGCGCGCCGTCAATTCGCCGCCATCAATTTGCGCGACCACGGCGCCGTTCTTGCCATCAAAAAGCGTGTAGGTACTGGCCACTGCTGGCAAACCCACCGCTTCATTGTCGGGAAACACCGTGACCAGTTTTACCCCGATATGTTCGCCGGGCTGCCAGGCAGGCATCAGCAAAAGATTGCCGTTTATAGTGTCGCCACCAACCTGCAAATGCTGCCGCATTGGCGCCATTGCGCCCTTGGAAAATGCCCGTTCGAGCGCAGCGATCAGAACGGGCCACTCCAGGCCTTTGCGAACATCGTCAGCAGAGAAATTTTTCATGGCGCCACTATAGTTTGGCGACCATTGTTTACAATCGGCAAGCGCCTTGTTGGCGCTATTTCCCCGTTGCAATCAGGTCGGCACTTTCGGGGCGACCGCCCCATTCCGACCAGGAACCGTCATATATCGCGACATCGTTCCGACCGATGACACTCAGCGCCAACGCCAACACGGCGGCTGTGACGCCAGAACCACATGTGGTGACCACAGGTTGCTCCAGATTGATCTCGATCTCGGCAAACGCCCTGCGCAATTCGTCGGCGGGACGCAATCGACCATTCACAATCAAATTTGTGAACGGCAAACTGAGACTGCCCAAAATGTGACCCGACGCCAGTCCGGCGCGCGGTTCTGCCATTTCGCCGCGAAACCGGTCACCAGCCCGCGCATCAATGATCTGCTCATCGCCAGATTGCGCGTTTGCGAGCATCTGCTCAAAACTGCGCACGAGCGCCCTGTTATAGTGAGCCGGAAACCGCCCTGGTGTCTTCGCCGGAGCGCCTTTTTCAAGCGGCAACCCCAAATCGCGCCATGCCGGCAAGCCGCCATCGAGGACATAAACCTGGCGCACACCGGCGATCCTGAAATTCCACCAGATACGCGCCGCGCTAAATAGTCCCACGCTATCATAGACGATGATCTTGTCGTCCTGATTGATCCCCAAATCGCTGACTGCGGCCCCAAAAATCTTCTCTGCGGCAAGCATGTGGGGCAGGCCGCTGGTTTGGTCGGCTATCGCATCAATATCGAAAAATACGGCGCCAGGAATATGCGCGCAAAGATATTCCGCGTTCGGATCGCGTTGCTCGATTGGCATGTGCCAAGACGCATCGACAATACTGACGCCCCGCTGGCCGAGAAGGACTGCCAGTTCACGAACTGAGATGAGGGGGGATTGATTCATGGGCGAGGTTACCGGGATGACGTACCCGCAACCTCGCACATTCGCGCGATGGTAAACAAGGGATGCCGCAAGAGGCACCCTTGAACCGTTAGCTAATAACGACGACGCGCGTGCCGGTAGGTACGCGACCATATAGGTCGATAATATCCTGATTCATAAGACGAATGCAGCCTGACGACACATTGGTACCAATAGTGTAGGGCTCAGTCGTGCCATGGATGCGGAACAGCGTGTCGCGACCATTCTTATATAGATAGAGCGCGCGCGGCCCCAATGGATTGGTCGGGCCGCCCGGCAGGCCACCGGCATAGGGACCATAGCGATCCGGTTCGCGCTTGATCATTGATCGCGTTGGAGTCCATGTCGGCCATTGCGCCCGACGACCAATGCTGGCATTGCCCTTGAACTGCAAGGCCTCTTCACGTCCCACGCCAATGCCATATCGCATGGCGCGGCCACCCTCCTGAACGAGGTACAGATAGTGGGCCTGCGTATCCACAATTAATGTGCCAGGCTTTTCGCCCGTCGCATAAGGAACGTCCTGACGCCACCATTTCGGATCAACCTGACGCAAATTAACGCCAGCTACCTGATATGGTTCGCCCAATACCGGACCATACATCGACAGGTAGAATGGATTGATCGATGGCTCTATTGGTGCTCTGGTGGTGGTGCAGGCGGCTAGCGCCAGCGGCAGTCCAATCATGAATAAACGGCGACTGATCACGAGGTAATACCTGTACAAAAGAATCTTGATTGATAACGACCTAGATCGACCGGCCCCGTTTTGTCGAGTGCAGGAAAACCTCAGTCGCTGCAATTGCGCTATATGGTGCACAATTCGCGCGGATGTGATTGAAAAATGCAGCGTTCCTGATTCAGTTCCCAATAATTCAGTGATCACAAGAGTTTGTGCGGCGTCGATAAATCTAGGCAACACCAGAAATTCTTGTGGTTACCATTCAGATACCATGTCTTGTCTAACGCCAAGTAAATCTACCACGCCATTATGCATTTGATTTATGCCTGACATTGTCGGCGGAAATGACAAAAAAGACCCGCACCAAATTGGCGCGGGTCCGAATATTTTTCCGTAGAAATCTGTGGGAAAAGTCGAGATTACTCGGCTTTTTCTGCGACCAGTTCCTTGCCGGTCTCTTGATCGACAACTTTCATCGACAGGCGAACCTTGCCGCGATCGTCAAAGCCAAGCAATTTGACCCAGACCTTGTCACCCTCCTTGACCACGTCGGTGGTCTTGGCGACACGCTCCTGAGCGAGTTGGGAGATATGGACAAGGCCATCCTTGGCACCAAAGAAGTTCACGAAGGCGCCAAAATCGGCGGTCTTGACGACGGTGCCCTGATAGATGGCACCAACTTCAGCTTCATCGGTGATCGACTTGATCCACTTGATTGCCGCGTCGATGGCCTTGCCATCAGACGAAGCAACCTTGATCGTGCCATCGTCTTCGATGTTGATCTTTGCGCCGGTTTTTTCGACGATCTCGCGGATGACCTTACCACCGGTACCAATCACTTCGCGGATTTTGTCGGTCGGGATCTTCATGGTTTCAATGCGGGGAGCAAATTCACCGACTTCTGAACGAGCGGTCGTCAAAGCCTTGGCCATTTCACCAAGAATGTGGATACGGCCGCCCTTGGCCTGTTCCAGCGCGATCTTCATGATCTCGCCGGTGATACCCGCGATCTTGATGTCCATCTGCAAGGCAGTAATGCCCGCTTCTGTACCTGCAACCTTAAAGTCCATGTCACCAAGGTGATCTTCGTCGCCCAAAATATCGGACAGAACGGCGAATTTTTCGCCCTCAAGGATCAGCCCCATCGCAATGCCGGCGACCGGACGGGGCAGGGGAACACCCGCATCCATCAGCGCCAGCGAGGTGCCGCATACCGTGGCCATCGACGATGAACCATTGGATTCGGTGATCTCGGAAACGATGCGGATGGTGTAGGGAAATTCTTCTGCCTTTGGGCGCACTGGATTGATAGCGCGCCAGGCAAGCTTACCGTGACCGATTTCGCGACGGCCGGGCGACCCCATGCGGCCAGCTTCACCGACCGAATATGGAGGGAAGTTGTAATGCAGCAAGAAGTTCTGCTTGATGGTGCCTTCTAGCTGGTCGATGAATTGCTCATCGTCACCGGTGCCCAGGGTCGCAACGACCAGTGCCTGGGTTTCGCCGCGGGTAAACAGCGCCGAACCATGGGTGCGAGGCAGCATGCCAACTTCAGAAACAATCGGACGAACCGTTGAAAGGTCACGACCGTCAATGCGCAGTCCTGTGTCGAGCACGTTCCAGCGCACGATTTTGGCCTGCAAATGCTTGAACACAGCGCCAATGACTTCGTTGGTGTAGGTGCCGTCTTCGATCTTGGTAGCAAACTGCGCCTTGACCTTGGCCTTGGCTGCATCAATCGCGGCGTAACGGGCCTCCTTGGCGGTATTCTTGTAGGCGTCGCGCAGGTCAGCTTCGATAAAGCCCAGCATTTCCTCTTCAAGAGCCGAATGGTCTGCCCCTTCAAACTCGCGAGGCTCCTTGGCGGCAAGTTCGGCCAGCTTGATGATGGCTTCGATGACCTTGCGGCTCTCTTCATGGCCGAAAAGCACAGCGCCAAGCATGACTTCTTCAGACAGGCTCCTTGGCTTCTGATTCAACCATCAGAACGGCGTCAGCGGTACCGGCGATGACCAGATCAAGCTTGCTGTCGTCGCGACGATCAACCGGCAGGTTGAGCACATATTCGCCATCGACATAACCAACGCGAGCCGCCCCGATTGGTCCCATGAACGGTACGCCCGAAATAGTCAGAGCAGCCGATGCAGCAACCATGGCCAGAATGTCGGGATTGTTCTCCATGTCGTGCTGCAAAACGGTAATCACGACCTGGGTTTCGTGCTTGTACCCGTCTGGAAACAATGGCCGGATGGGCCGGTCGATCAGGCGCGAAGTCAGTGTTTCGGCTTCAGAGGGACGGCCCTCACGCTTGAAATAACCGCCAGGAATTTTGCCGGCAGCAAAATACTTTTCCTGATAATTGACGGTCAGTGGGAAAAAATCGATACCCGGTTTCGGCGACTTTGCCGAAACGACCGTGGCCAGAACCACAGTTTCGCCGAGTGTCGCCAAAACGGCGCCATCGGCCTGACGGGCGATCTTGCCCGTTTCAAGGGTCAGCGGCTGGCCGCCCCAGTTGAGTTCCACTTTATGGTGGTCAAACATAGTTTTGCTTTCCGTTTGCCGAACATCCGCTGGCGCGGGGCGTAGCGCCCGCACAGATATTCGTTGTGCCCGCACCGCAACTGCACCCCATGTGCACGATAGCGGTTCAAATTCAGACACGGTTTCCGCCCGGTTTTTGCTGGCGAAACATGGGCAAGACAACAAGACGCTCCCAGAAATCGGGTAGCCTCACGAAACCAATCACTGGATGATTTGTTGACCTGAGGCCTGTCTATGAGCGGCTAATAATCCTGCCATGCTCCGTCAAATACCGGTCTACGCTGGTTTCCTGCGATCGCAGGAACACCGGTGCGGAAATATCCCCGCACCAGTATTGTCCTGATGCATCTACTAGCGACGCAGGCCAAGACGTTCGATCAAGGACTTGTAGCGCGCGTCGTCGCCCTTCTTGACATAGTCAAGCAGGCTGCGGCGGGTCGAAACAAGCTTGAGCAGACCGCGGCGGGAATGGTTGTCCTTGGCGTGGCCCTTGAAATGCTCGGTTAGATTGGCAATACGTTCCGACAGGATTGCAATCTGGACCTCGGGCGAACCGGTGTCGTTTGGCTTGATTGCATATTCCTGGATCAGCGCGGCTTTGCGCTCTGGCGTAATCGACATCGGATATATCCTTTCAGATACGAGGATTTGGGTCGCCTCTTCCGGGATGTCGTCCAGGAGAGGCCATGAATAGCACGGGAGCAATAGCCCCGTGCTGGGCGCTCTATAGTCTAAAGTGGCGCCCGACGCCAGAATTTATTGCAAAGCCGGACATGGCCCAGCCGCCAATTCAGTTGAACACCCGGCGTGGCACAAACTGACCATGTTCAACATGGCCTGTAGCCACAACCTCACCCGCAAAGCTGGCCCACGCTTCGTCGAGGCTAACCGGTGCTCCGGCGCCGGTCAGAAGCACAGAATTGCCATGCTTGACACCGCTCAATTGTTGCTGGGTTAGCCGGATCTCGGGTAGCTCTATCAAACTCGTCGCAATCGGCTTTAACAGCGCATCGCGGTCTGTCAGGTCCAGCGCTTCAAGCTGTTCAATGCTCACCGCGTCCTCATCATGAAACGGTCCGACCGCGCCACGGTGTAGTCCAACGACATGGCCTTTCGTGCCAACCTGCTCGGCAATGTCGCGTGCGATGGCGCGAACATAGGTGCCTTTGCCGCAGACCGCCTCAAACACCGACTTCTCGCTGCCATGGTCCAGCAGTTTAAGCGAGTCGACGTGGATTTCGCGCGCTGCCAACTCTACCTTCTCACCCGCCCGCGCCAGATCATAGGCCCGCTCGCCGTCGATCTTGAGTGCTGAAAAGATCGGTGGCACCTGGCTGATCGTGCCGATGAAGTCGGGCAAAACCGCCTCAATTTCCGCCGCACTTGCGCGATGATCGCTGGTCGCAATGACCTCGCCCTCCGCATCGTCGGTGGCCGTTGCCGCGCCCCATTTGACCGAAAAGCGATAGACCTTGGTGCCATCCTGCACAAACGGCACGGTTTTGGTCGCTTCGCCCAGCGCAATAGGCAATATGCCAGTCGCGAGGGGATCAAGCGTGCCGGCGTGGCCCGCCTTGGCCGCGCCAAACAGCCAGCGTACCTTGCCTACGGCTTGGGTCGAAGTCATGTCGTAGGGCTTGTTAAGGACAAGCCAGCCCGACACATTGCGTTTGACGCGCTTGACCTGGTTCAAGCTGACCATGCCCCAAAGTTACTGGTCATCCCCGTCCTCGCCGCGTTCGATATCCTGGCGCACTTTGTCCGACCGCAACAGCGCGTCGATCCGACTGGCTTCTTCGAACGTATCATCGATGAAAAACCGCACGTCGGGCGCGTATTTCATATTGATCTGAGGCGCAACCTGACCGCGAATGAATTTGCGATGCCGATTGAGCGCCGCAACCACTTCTCCGGCCCGTTCGCCGCCAAGCGGCATGATATAGACATTGGCCAGTTTCAGGTCCGGCGTCATGCGCACTTCCGGTACTGTAATGACGGCGCCGCGCAGCGCGTCATCCTCAACTTCTCCGCGCGCAAACATCGCCGCCAGTGCGTGGCGGACCAGTTCACCAACCCGCAGCATTCGCTGGGAAGGCCCCGTGGGCTTGTGTTCTCTACTCATTGGCTCGACTTAGGCGCTCTGTTCTGTTCCGTCAATCCGCAGCCAAAAGCGCGACATCGGTTTTGAGCTGCAGCACCGCCGTCTGGACAATATCCGTCGCGACCGGCCAACTCGCCGGCATGCCAGGATTAAAGGCCTTGCCGCGCCACTTCTGATAAACCATCGCCAGGCCCTTCGGCGTGCGTTTGAACTGCATCAACATCACTTCACCGTCGCCCGCATAGTTGGGCAATGTGTCAATAAAGGCCCCACAAACAAATCCCAGCGTCGCCAGATTGTCGGCACTGTCGGCTTCGAGGCTGAAAAAAGCCGCTGGTTTGGGGCTGGCAGGTTTGGGAATAATAAGTCATCTCGCTCGAGCGGTAATCGGCGAGCGGCCGGGTTGGCTGCAACAATAGACGCGCGCCAACTGCGCTGGTCCAGTTTTCGGCGCTCTCACCCTTGGGGAAAATATCGAGGTCAGCCTTGCGCGGATCTTCGCTGTAATTAACGCTGGCCATGTCCTCCAGCGACTGCCCGGCTGCGCTGTCGAGCCAATGCGGCGCCGGCAGCGTCAATTTGTGACCGAGCGCGTTAAGCGTCAGTCGCGTGCCATCCAGCATCAGGGGTGCCGACTGAGCCAGTGCCGAACCGGCGCTGCCCGCCAGTGCGGCGACAAACAGCAGGGCCGACAGACTGGAGCGGCGAATAGACGAAATATTCATTTTTAGCCTCTCCTGCATTGCCCGACCGATAGAGTTTGGCTTTGACAACATGCAAGCAAAATCGGTGCTTCCACCGCGTCGGTAACCGGATTTTCCCGCAGGTGTGGCGCAGCAGTCGCGCCGCGCTCAGGTTTGGGGAGTCGCCGCCGCATTGGCGCGTCGCCGTTTCAGGCCCAGCTGATGCTCCCGCAGAATAATGAAAATGCCGGCACCTACTACCAAAAGCGCTCCCGCCAGCATCGGCACCGTCGGAATTTCGGCGAAAAGAATGTAGCCAACGGCCAGCCCGAGTAGCATTGATGTATAATCGAATGGCGCAATGACCGACATGTCGGCGTAGCGGTAGCATTGGGTGACCAATATTTGCGCCACGCCGCCCGCCAGACCCGCCCCAATCAGCAGGGCCAGTTGCTGGCCGTTGGGCATGACCCAGCCGAATGGAAGGCTGAGCAGCGACAGCAAACTCCCGGTAACAAAGAAATATAGCACGATCGTCGCCGTCATTTCGGTCTGTACAAGATTGCGAACCTGCAGCATTGCGGCGGCCGCGAAAAACGCTGCCGCAAGTGCCGCAAGTGCCCCGATTGATTGCCCGCCGATCTGGCTCCCATCGCTCAAAATGCTGAGACGCGGCCACAAAATGACCAACACCCCGACCAATCCGACAATGACCGCCGCCCAGCGATATAGCCGGACCTGCTCCTTGAGGAGTATGGCGCTCAGCACTACGATCAGCAGCGGCGTGGCGTAGCTGATGGCAATGGACTCGGGCAGAGGCAATTGCGTAAGACCGTAAAACCCCAGGCTCATTGAGGTAATCCCGATAGTGCCGCGAAGAACGTGTCCGAGTGGCCGCTTTGTACTAAATCCCTGCCTGAGTTCTCCCCGAACGACCAGCATGATCAAGACCGGTATGATGGCAAAAGCCGAGCGGAAAAACACCAATTGTCCGGCAGGAATGCCCTCGGCGGCTTTGAGCATGGTGGACATGCTGACAAAGATGCAAACCGCCGCAATCTTGAGGCCGATACCCAATAAAACCGTGGCGTCCGTCTGGGTGCCTTCGCTGTCGAACACGTCAATACCTTCAATATGCAGGAACGCACGAGGCGGCACATATCCCCCCAAGGCGTCCGTAAACCGGATAAAATCTCGTTCTGGCAGACAGTTTCACCGCGCAGGCAGGCACCCGGCGGATGTTGGCGGGACGATGTCAAAGCAAAGTTTGCGCAATCGATTCCAGCCAAATTCAGCATAGGCCAGAAATATGGTCTGAACCAGTTTCGATGACAAAAGCCTGATTAACGAAATGTTGGATAAGTTCCCATTCACTCAGCGCATAGCAGGATTTCTGATTATACCACTACTCAGCAGGGCGGGGATAACTTAGTTATTGCTCATCCAAGGAAAGGGAACCAAGTCATGAACATTCGTCAAAAACTCGCTCAATTCGCTCAGTATCAGCAGACCGTGCGTGAACTCAACTCGCTTGACACCCGTTCGCTCAATGATCTGGGTATCAACCGTTACGACATCAAGAATCTGGCCCGCAACATGGCCCGCTGATTGATCGCAATCAGGTTTGGAATGGTAATGAAGGCGTCCAATCGGGCGCCTTTTGTCTGTCTGGAAAACCTAGCGGATGAGGTCGGCTGAGATGGCGCCGAGCGCGCGAATGGCGTCGGCTGGATTGAGTCGGACCTGCAGGCCCCTTTGGCCGCCATTGAGGAATATTTCTTCCTCCAATATCGATAATTCTTCAATTAATATAATAGTTTGCCTTTTTTGTCCGAACGGGCTGATACCGCCGACCCGGTAGCCGGTCTGTCGTTCGGCGTCGGCTGGTTTCATCATCTGCGCCGACTTGCCACCTGCCGCTGCGGCGAGCTTTTTCATGTTGATTTCCTCGTCCGATGGCACCACGGCACAGACAGGCTGGCCGTCCACCAGAGCCATCAGTGTCTTGTAGACGATACTGGCTGAAACGCCCATCGCCTCGGCCGCCTGCAACCCGACGCGGTCAGCGTTCGGATCATAATCATAGGTCGCCAAACTGTAGGCGATGCCGGCAGCATTAAGGGCTAGGGTGGCGGGGGTGGTTCTGGACATTCCCGCTTTTATCAAGCCGGTGACATTGCGCAAGCCGATGCTGCATTATGTTAGCAGTCTGCTAACCTTGACGGCACCCATCACCACCAATTAGGCTCATTTGATATGCGCGTAACGCATAGCTCGGTCGTTTGTAGAAACTGGCGAAAATCCGTCGTGACGCCGCCACCGAAAAAGCGGTCGAAAAATTCCTACGTAATTTTTCTTGGGTTTTTTTGCCAAAGATGCTGAACTAATTTCTCAGTGGGTGCTTATGCATCAGACCGTAATTTCTGCGTAGCCCAATGGGGAGTAGTTTGGGCCCGAAATTTCCTACTGATCAGCAAGACTAGATCCGGTCCGGTGACAAACCGGCAAAGCCATGGAGACCACAATGCGCCTCATCACAAAAATGCTCAGCACCGCCGCAGTCCTGGCCATGACCATCACAACGGCCAGTGCGCAAGTTGTCGTGTCGTCCAAGATTGACACCGAAGGCGGCGTGTTGGGCAATATCATCCTGCAAGTGCTCAAGGCCAACGACATTCCGGTCGAAGACCGCATCCAGCTTGGCGCGACCCCGATCGTGCGTGCCGCCATTACCGCGGGTGAAATCGACATTTACCCTGAATATACCGGCAATGGCGCCTTCTTCTTCGACAAGGCCGACGATCCGCTGTGGAACGATGCGGCAAAGGCCTATGAGGAAGTCAAGAAACTCGACTATGACGCCAACAAGATCGTCTGGCTCCAGCCAGCCCCTGCCAACAATACCTGGGCCGTGGCCGTGCGCAGCGATGTGGCCCAGGCCAATAATATCAAGACCTTCTCCGACTTCGGCAAATATGTAGCGGGCGGCGGCGACATCAAGTTGGCGGCGTCGTCTGAATTTGTAAACTCGCCAGCAGCACTGCCCAAATTTCAGGAAGTCTATGGCTTTACCCTTAATCCTGACCAGTTGGTGACCCTCTCGGGTGGCGACACGGCGGCAACCATTGCTGCCGCCGCCCAACAGACCAATGGGGTCAACGCCGCCATGGTCTATGGCACCGACGGTGGCATTGCTCCATCGGGGCTGACCGTTTTGACCGACGACAAGGGCGTGCAACCTGTCTATCAGCCCGCGCCGATCATCCGGGAGGCCGTGCTGAACGAATATCCGCAGATCGCGGACTTGCTGGCGCCGGTTTTCGCCAAGCTTGACCTGACGACACTTCAGGATCTCAACGGCCGCGTGCAGGTGGGTGGCGAAGCCGCCTCCGCTGTTGCCGCCGACTTCCTGAGCAGCAATGGTATGGCCAAATAATCCAGCCGGGGCCGGTTGTCGCGCCGGCCCTTACCGCCGCCACATAGTGTTTGTGTCGGAAATTCTGAGCGAAAAAACCGGCGGTCGCATGTCTGATACCCAAACGGCCGCCAAGTCAGGATTTATCCTGCCCCGCTTTGACAAGCTTGGCGTTCTGATCGCCGTCATTGCGCTGGGCGGCGTCCTGCTGCCCTTCATGATTTTCCGCGCCAATCGAATCGTTTTGGGCGAGCCCCGGATGATCTTTGAGGCCCTGGCAACGCCAGAAGCGCTGGTGCTTGCATTGTTGTTGGCGGCTGGCATGGTAATCGCCCTGTTGCGTTTCAGGGCAGGGCTGAAACTGGCAGCCAGCCTGATCATCCTGATCGCCCTGTTTGTGCTTGTCGGGCGATCCGCCTATTTCCTGACCCCGCCTGACGATAATTTTGCCCGCATATCACCGGGCGCCGGATTTTGGCTGCTGGTATTTGCATTCGCCCTGTTGGCCGCCGATGCCTTGACCCGATTGCGCCTAAAACCCTGGCCGCGCATCGGCATTCTGGCGCTGGTGGCGCTGGCCTTCGGCATTTTGCTGGCGACCGGGAGTCTTAATGGTGTGTCCACCCTCAAGGAATATGCCACCCGCGCCGATCGATTCTGGAGCGAAGCCCAAACCCATGTGCTGCTGGCCTTTGGCTCGGTGCTGATCGCAACTATCGTCGGCGTGCCGGTCGGTATCATCAGTTTTCGGCTGCCTAAATTACGCGCGGCGCTGCTCAATGTGCTCAATATCGTCCAGACAATTCCCTCGATTGCCCTGTTCGGACTGTTGATCGCGCCGCTGGCCTGGATTGCCGCCACGGTGCCCGGCGCGTCATTGATTGGCATTTCGGGCATTGGCGTCGCCCCGGCATTGGTGGCCCTGTTCGCCTACTCGCTGTTGCCGGTAGTGTCCAATACCATTGTGGGCCTGCAAAGCGTGCCCGAAGCGGCCAATGATGCAGCCAAGGGCATGGGCATGACCGGCGCCCAGCGGATGGGCTGGATAGAACTGCCGCTGGCCTTTCCGGTGATCCTGACCGGCATTCGAATCGTGCTGGTGCAAAATATCGGCCTGACCACCATTGCCGCCCTGATCGGGGGCGGGGGCTTTGGCGTATTCATCTTTCAGGGGATCAGCCAGACCGCCATGGATCTGGTGTTGCTTGGCGCCGTGCCGACGGTTGTGCTGGCCTTCGCCGCCGCCGTGGTGCTGGACGCCTTTGTAGAAATGACGAGCACGGGCAAGCCGCAATGATCGAGATCGACGCCATTACCAAGTCCTATGATCAGACAGTCGTTGTTGATCATGTCACCCTGACCATTGAGCCGAGTAGCGTTTGTGCAGTGGTCGGCACGTCGGGGTCCGGCAAGACGACATTGTTGCGCATGATCAACCGGCTGGTCGAGCCGACTTCTGGCGCCATCCGCATTGATGGCGAGGACACCCGCAACACCCACGCCTATGAATTGCGCCGCAAGATCGGTTATGCGATTCAGGGACACGGGCTGTTTCCGCACCGCTCTGTCGGCCAGAATATTGCCACGGTGCCAAAACTGCTGGGCTGGGACAAGGACAAGACGCGGGCGCGGGTCACCGAACTGCTCGAACTGTTTCAACTCGATCCGGCCCAGTTTCGCGACCGCCTGCCGCGGGAATTGTCGGGCGGCCAGCAACAGCGTGTCGGCGTGGCGCGGGCCCTCGCGGCCAAGCCCAACATATTGCTGATGGACGAACCATTTGGGGCGCTGGACCCGGTAATCCGATCCAAGGCGCAAGAGGATCTGCTGACCATTCAGCGCCAGTTTGAAACCACCATCGTGCTGGTGACCCATGACATGGAGGAGGCGATCCATCTGGGCGACAAGATTGCCGTGATGGACGAGGGTAAATTGCTGCAATTTGCCAGCCCTCAACAGATCATTTCCAAGCCGGCGACCCCCTTTGTTGCCGAACTGATCGGTACTGGCGAGCGCCCGTTCAAATTATTGTCGCTGGCCCGCGTCGGAAAATTTGTCGAACCGGGCAGCGCCGAGGGCGATCCGATAGACATCTCCGCCACCCTGCGCGACGCCTATGCCGAACTTCTCTGGTCAGGACGGGCGGCCCTGCCGGTGAGCGAGAAAGGGCAGGTGATCGGCAAGATCACACTCGACCAGCTTTCCAGCCACGCGAGACCGCAATGAGGCCCGGAATCATTGTCCGGCTGATCGCCTTTGCGGTACTGCTGACATTCCTGATCGCGCCGGACCTGTTTGAGCCGTTCTTTGGCATGCTGACCAAGAACGGTCAGCCCGCCATCTATAATCAGGGTAGTCTGCTCGACCTGACGCTCAACCATCTTGCCATCGTTTTTGCCGCCACCTTCGCTGCGACCCTGATTGCGGTCAGTCTCGCCATTTTGGTGACCCGGCCCTTTGGCGTCGAGTTCCTGCCGCTATCGCGCTCGCTGGCCAATATCGGCCAGACGTTTCCCCCGGTTGCCGTGTTGGCGCTGGCGGTCCCAGTACTCGGCTTCGGTACCGCCCCGACCCTGGTGGCCCTGTTCCTCTATGGATTGCTGCCGATTTTCGAAAATACCCTGACTGGACTCGTCAATCTGCCCGGTACGGTTGCCGAAGCGGCCAAAGGCGTCGGCATGACCTGGGCGCAACGTCTTTTCAAGATCGAACTGCCGCTGGCGCTGCCGGTCATTCTGGCGGGCGTACGGCTGTCGACGGTGATTTCGCTCGCCACCGCCACTATTGGTTCGACCGTGGCGGCGCGCACCCTGGGCGAAGTGATCATTGCCGGGCTAACCTCGAACAATACCGCCTTCGTCTTGCAGGGCGGCTTGATCGTCGGTGTGTTGGCAGTGCTGATCTACGATAGCCTTGCCGCGCTCGAACGCTGGCTGATGGCACGGACCGGTCAGGCCAAGCGCGCCGCTGCATGACAAAAAACGGGCGCCAGCATGATAACACGCTGACGCCCGAAATCTTGAGTGACCCAACGCCCTAGTCCACGGCGGCACCCGCATCATCCTTGCGCATTTGCATGCGCTTGCGGATGGTTGGCCCCAGAACGATGGGCAGGATGAACCCGAAGATCGCAATTGCCCACAGGGCGATCGACAATGGCGAGGCCACCAGCGCAAACCAGTCACCATCGGAAATGGTCAGCGCCCGTCGCAGGTTCTTTTCCATGGCAGCCCCGAGCAATACCCCGAGGATGACCGGCACCATGGGAATGTCCAGCTTGCGCAAAAGCCACCCCAGAATGCCGAAACCGACCATGACCATCAGATCAAAACTGGACCCCGATATGCCATAAATCCCGACAAACGAAACCATGGCGACGATGGGCATCAAAAAGCGCGGCGGCACCAGGAGAACGCGCACAAACAGGCCGACCATGGGGATATTCATCGCCAGCAACATCAGATTGCCGATGAACAGCGCCGCAATCAGGCCCCAGACAACATCGGGATTGTTCTGGAACAGCAATGGCCCCGGCGTGATGTTCAGCGCCAGCAGCACTGCCAACAGCACAGCGGTGGTTCCCGAACCGGGAACGCCCAGCGCCAGCATCGGCACCAGCGCCCCGCCCGCAGCGGCATTGTTGCCTGCCTCAGGCGCTGCCACACCGCGCGGATCGCCCTTGCCAAATGTGCCTTCCTTGTCGACCAGCCGCTTTTCAACCGAATAGGCAATGAACGAACCAAGCGACGCGCCGGCGCCCGGCAACACGCCGGCCAGAAAACCCAGGACTGTCGAACGGATCATTGTCGGCGTGCAATATTTGATCAGGCTCCAGGAGGGCACGATCTTGCCGATTTTCATTTTTTCGGCGGGTTTCGCCCCATGCACGGCGCGATGTTCGAGGAAAATAAACACCTCGGACAAGGCAAACATGCCCACAATGGCGACGAGAAAATCGATTCCGTCATAAAGATGCACTTCGCCAAAGGTGAAGCGCGGCACACCGGTTTGCCCATCAACGCCAATCATGGCGATGCCGATACCCAAGGCCGCTGCAAACGCGGCTTTGGCCTGATTGGTCGAGGCAATGCCGCCCAGCGTCGCAAAGGCCAGAGTGAACAGCGCGAAATATTCAGCCGGTCCAAACAGCAACGCGACCTTGACCAGCAGGGGCGCCAGCAGCACGAGACCGCAGGTGGCGAAAAACGCGCCAACGAACGAGGCAATGCCCGAAAGCGCCAACGCCTCACCGGCGCGACCCTGCAGCGCCATCGGGTGCCCGTCGAGCGTTGTCATCAGAGCCGGTTCATCGCCCGGAATATTGAGCAGGATCGAGGAAATGCGCCCCCCATACATGGCGCCGTAATAGACCGATGTCAGCAGGATCATTGCCGGGGTCGGCCCAAGGCCCATGGTAAAGGCCAGTGGAATAAGAATGGCAACGCCGTTTGAGGGGCCAAGGCCGGGCAAAGCGCCCATGACCGTGCCCAAAAAGCAGCCGATCAGTGCCAGCAGCAGATTTTGCCAGGTCAGCGCAATGGCAAAGCCATCGAACAGTGAGACTAGTACGTCCATCTTCCGATCCTCTGCCTAAAAGCCCAAGGGGCCACGGGCCAGTGAAAGCCCCAGAATGACTCTGAAAATCAGATAAAGACCGCCCGAAATCAGCACCCCCGCTATGATCGCCTGCACTGGCGGGGACTCCAGCCGCCAAGCCAGATAGGCGGCGGCAATGGCAGTCGATATGCCAAATCCGAACTCGGGTAGCGCCTGCGCATAGGCAAACATCACCAGCGCCGCCAGACCGATTTCAATGAGCCCTGCGGCATTGGGCCAGACCGGATCGGGATCGGGTTTGAGCACGAAATATAGGCTCGCCAGACCCATGACCGTGCCGATGATGATCGGAAAGGTCTTGGGCCCAACCGCATCCTGGATGAAGCTTTCCTGGATAAGCGTCGCCTGCCAGATAAAGAAAATGGCCAGCGCAAGACCTATGCTGCCAAAGATTCGATCGCTCATTGCCCTCTCCTCGATCCTGAGCAAAAACCGGCGGCCATTTCTGACCGCCGGTGACTAGCTTATTGGATGATGCCGATCTGCTTGGAAATATCGGTGATATTGGCCACCGATTTGGCAACGAATTCCTCAAAATCCTTGCCGCGCAGGTCAAGTGGGGCGAGGCCATTATTGGCCATCACCGTCTTCCACTCCTCGGAATCGTACATCGTACCGATTTGGGTGGTCCAGTAATCATAGGCCTCGTCGCTCATGCCCTTGGGGGCATAAAAGCCGCGCCAGTTGGCACCGATGACGTCAACGCCCTGCTCCCGAGCAGTGGGGAACACATCAAACGCGCCGGGCAAACGCTCAGGCGACAATACCGCGATCACCTTGATATCGCCCGAATCGACAAACCCCTTGGCTTCGGAAATGTCGCCGGTAAAGGCCTGCACCGAACCGGCCAATAGCTGGGTCACCGCCTCGCCGCCACCATCAAAGGCGATATATTTGACGCTGCGAACATCATCGATTCCATAGGCCTGGGCTGCCATCAGGACCTTGAGGTGATCCCAACCGCCAACAGCGGAGCCACCGGCAACCGATATCGAAGTCGGGTCGGTCTTGATCTGGTCAAGCAGGCTCAGGCAGCGTCGAAATGTCGGAATCGGCGGCCACGGCGATCACGCCATAATCAGCGCCGATTGTTGCCAGCCAGCGTACCTCGTCCATATTGTTGCCCGGATAGGCCCCTTGCGCCAGACGCGTCGCGGTTGCGGTCGATGCGGCAACAATCAGGTTGCTGTCGTCGCCGCGCTTGTTGACCACTTCAGCAAAGGCCACGCCGCCACCGCCGCCCGACATGTTGGTAACCTGCATGGTTGAGGGAATGAGCCCCTCATCCTGCAATACCTTGCCTACCTGGCGGCAGGTGAAATCCCAGCCACCACCCGCGTCAGCCGGTGCGATGCATTCGGCGCCGTCCGGCTCGAACGCCATAGCGCCCGTCGCAAGGCTGGCCACGCTTAGCGCAGCCGCGATCAATGTGACTTTCGCCACGGAAACAATGCTCATTGGATCCTCCAATAGTTTATGCCCGCCGCCGTTCCGGTCTTGCAGGCCTGCCAAGATCACTAGCAGCCGAACCTGTCACCAACCTGTCGTTTGGCCCGGTCCATTTCGCTTGCAAAGCCAATCGCACCTGGGATCAAATACGCCCACGCATGGGAGGGCGTCACCTATTCGCATACTGCTCGTTGAGGACACTCATGATGTCGCCGACGCCGTTGTCACCAGTTTCGGTCGGCGCGGCGATGCGGTCGATCATGCCCAGACCCGGCTGGAAGCCGACGATCTGCTGGCGGTGCAGCGCTATGATGTGATCATTCTCGATATCAACCTGCCCGATGGCGACGGTTTGAGCCTCTTGGCCGATCAGCGTCGTGAGGGTAACGCCACGCCGATATTGATGCTGACCGCGCGGCTCGAGGTCGATGATCGGGTTGCAGCGCTCGATCGGGGTGCCGACGACTATCTGGTAAAACCCTTCGATCTGCGCGAACTTGAAGCGCGGGTGCGCGCCCTGGCCCGTCGCGCCCTGCGCGATCCGGATGCAGGGTCGGTGATCAATTACGCCGATCTAAGCGTTGATCTGGCTGGGCAAACCGCCAGCCTTTCTGGCGCGGCGCTCACCCTGACCCGGCGCGAGTTCAGTCTGCTCGAGGCGCTGCTGGCCAGTCGCGGCCGTGTCATTTCCAAGGAACAGATTTTCGAGCGCATGTTCTCCTTTGATGAAACCGATGTCGGCATGAACGCCGTTGAAATCTACATTGCCCGCCTGCGCAAGAAACTTGAGGGCGGCCGGGTCGCCATCACCACCCTGCGCGGCCTGGGCTATCAATTGGTTGCCCATGAATAGGGCCACCGGCATTTTGACACGCACAACGCGCCAGCCACTGTCGCTGGCCGCGCGCCTGTTCATAGCCATCGGGCTCATCCTGCTGACGGGTGGGATTGTGGTTACGATTGCCGCCCTCGGCTATGGTCAACAGGCCGCACGCGATGCCTTCGACCGCCTGCTGGTGGGCGCCGCGACACAGATTTCCGCGTCGATTTCCATCGTTGATGGTGAACCGCTGGTCGATCTGCCAACCACAGCGCTCGGGCTGTTGGCGCTGGCCCGGCGGGACCGCATCGCCTATCGCGTCATCGGCCCCAAGGGCGATACATTGACCGGCTATGACGCCGTGCCCGTGCCCCAGGCACATGATGATATCAGTTTCTTTGACGGGCGGTTTACCGGCGCGCCCGCCCGTTACGTCGCGGTCCGCCGGCATTTTGCCGATCGTGGGTTTAGCGGCACGGTGACCACGATTGTGGGACACACAACCATTGCCCGCGAGGCACTGGCCTGGGATATCGCCCGCAACGCATGGGGTTTGTTGGGGGCCGCCGGACTTGGCATGGTGGCGCTTGCCGCCTTCTCCATCCGCTCGGCGCTGCACCCGCTACGGCGAATCGGCAATGATTTGCTCGAGCGCGATCCCAAGGACCTGACACCAATCGATGTGGCGGTACCCAGGGAACTTCACGCCATTGCCAGCGCCATCAATCGCTTCATGGTGCGGCTCAACCGACAAATATACGGCATGCAGAACCTGATTTCGGATTCCGCCCATCAATTGCGCACGCCCATCGCCGCGCTGCGTGCCCAGGCAGATCTTTGCAGCAGAAGAGACCGACCCTAAAAAACAGTCGGAAATCGTTCGGCGTATTCATGCCCGCTCGGTCGGCCTCAGCCGTCTGACCGACCAGATGCTCAACCGGGCGCTGGTGATCCACCGCGCCGATACCGCCATGCACGAAGTCATTGACCTTCGAAAAGTCGCCATGACGGCCACTGAGGTGTTTGACGATGGCAATCTGTTCGAAACCGGACAGATGCGTCTGGCGCTACCCCAGTCACCGGTGTGGGTGAAGGGGGATGCATTATCGCTCGAAGAAGCGGCAAAGAACCTGATCAGCAACGCTACCCGTCACGGCAAGGGCGCCGTCAAAATTGTGGTTTCCCGCGATGGGGATCAGGCCAGACTGGCGGTCCGCGATGAAGGCCCCGGCATGAGCGCCGACGAGGCCCGCCAATTCAGCCAACGTTTCCGGGCCAAGGACCAGCACCGCACCAATGGCACTGGAATCGGGCTTTCGATTGCCCGTGCCGTCGCCGATGCCCATGGTGCCGACCTGCTGGTTCACACCGCCCCCGGCAAGGGATTTGAGATTGCCATTCAAATGCTGGCCACCAAGTCAGGGGATGCCCAATGATGCGCCTGTTCTGGCTTTTGGTTGCACTTGTCGGTTGGTCGAGCGCGGCGCGCGCCCAGGAAGATACCGCCATTTTTGGTCGTGAAACCGCGAGCCGGACATTGCTGGTACGCAGCACCACCGACATCGACATTTTCAAGCCGGTCATTGACGCCTTTCTGGCCACGACGCCCGATTTGCGTATTTTTTACGAGCAATGGGGGTCCAACGACCTCGCCTCGCTCTCGGCCGACAATTGCGCAAGCGGCAGTGACAGCGCCGATCTGGTCATCAGTTCGGCGGTCGATCTGCAGGTGCAACTGGTCAATAATGGTTGTGCCACCGCCCACCATTCGCCCCAAACCGACGCGCTGCCAGCGGCGCGAAACTGGCGAAACGAAATTTTTGGCGTCACCCAGGAACCGGCTGTATTGATCTACAATACCCAACTGGTGTCGCCCGAGGAGGTACCCCAATCCCGGTTTGACCTGATCGATCTGCTGCGCCCCGACGATTCCCGCTTTGAGGGTCGGGTCGCCACCTATGATATTGAAGCCTCGGGACTGGGTTATCTGTTCGCCTTTGTCGATTCCCAGCAGGCCAATACCTTTGGACGGCTGCTGGAGGCCTTTGGGCGTTCGGGGGCAGTCGCGACCTGCTGTTCGGCCGAGCTGATCGACGCGGTCGCAGATGGTCGCTATCTGATCGCCTATAATGTCCTGGGCTCCTATGCGCTCGACCGCGCCAAACACGATCCGCGTATCGGGGTACGAGCGCCGACCGATTATACCTTGATGCTGTCGCGTGCCGCGCTGATCCCCAAAGGCGCTGAACATGCAGGTATGGCAGGCGCTTTCATCGATTTTATGCTCGCCAATGACGGGCAGGCGGCGCTGGCCGGTTCGCGCCTGATTGCCAAGATCGGCGCCAGCGATGGCGCTGACCTCGACCTGCCCGGTGGCGGGCCATCGAGCCTGCGCCCGATTGCCCTGTCACCGGTGCTGCTGGCGGGCCTCGACAAGCACAAGCGTCGAATATTCTTGGAACAATGGCGGCAAAACCTTCGCAAGCAATAGGGCGTTCGGGCCGGCCGCCAAGGCGTTGCATCGGCATGTGAATTGCCGGTTTTGCCGCTTTCGCCGATCACCGCCTTCGTGCCAGACTGTGCAAAAATCGCATCGGAGCCGGAATGGACATTGTAGCACATGGCGATAGTGCCGAACTCGGCGCCGCAGCGGCAACGCAGGGCGCCGATGCAATCTCGGCAGCGATTGCAGCCACTGGGGCCTGCGCCATCATCGTGGCGACCGGTGCCAGCCAGTTTGCCACGCTCGAAAGACTGGTGCAGGCCGACCTCGACTGGAGCCGGGTAACGGCCTTTCATCTCGACGAATATGTCGGCCTGTCCACGGACCACCCGGCAAGTTTCAGGCGCTATCTTCAGGAGCGTTTTGTTGATCGGTTGCCGGCCCTTGGCGAAATTGTGATGGTGGAAGGCGATGCCGCTGACCTCGAAGGAGAACTGGCGCGCCTGAACGCCCGAATTGGGGTTGAGACAATCGATGTGTGTTTTGCCGGGATCGGCGAAAACTGCCATCTGGCGTTTAACGATCCGCCCGCCAATTTCGATGTTGATGATCCCTATATTGTCGTGGCACTGGATGACGCCTGCCGACGCCAGCAAATGGGCGAGGGCTGGTTCAAGAGCGTTGATGCCGTGCCCGCTCGCGCCATATCGATGAGCATCCGCCAGATCATGAAATCGCGCCAGATCATTGTCTCGGTGCCCGACGCCCGCAAGGCCGAGGCCGTCCGCAACGCTGCGGAGGGCGGTATTTCCAATCTGTTCCCGGCCTCGATCTTGCAGCGCCACCAGAACACGACGCTGCATCTCGATCCGGCGTCGGCAAGTCGTTTGCGCCGGTCAAAATGAGAACCAGCCCGGGTCTGTTCGACCTGCAGGTCAACGGCTATGCGGGGGTCGATTTCAATGATCCCGACATTACACCATCGCGCCTCGATGAGGCGCTGGCCGCCATGCGCCTGTCGGGTGTGACCCAGTGCCTGCCCACGCTGATAACCGCTGAGGCTGACGCGCTAAAAGAGCGGTTTCGGGCGTTGGACGCGGCGGTTGCCGGCAGCAGGCTGGGCGCCGCCATGGTGCCCGGCTATCATCTCGAAGGCCCATTTCTCAACCCCGAGCCCGGTTTTGCCGGTTGTCACCCGGCCCAGGCCATGACCGATCCATCCATGGTGCTGCTCGATGAACTGGAGGGGCTGGTCGACCGACCGATATTGCTGGTTACACTGGCGCCCGAACGCGCTGGGGCGCCCGCTTTTATTCGTGCCCTGACCGCGCGCGGCAAAGTTGCTGCCGTGGCCCACTCGGCGGCCGGTTTCGCCGACATAGCGGCAGGTATTGAGGCCGGATTGACACTATCGACCCATCTCGGCAACGGCCTGCCGCAACAATTGCCCAAGCTGGAAAATCCCCTGTTGGCCCAACTTGGCGAGCCGCGACTGACGGCCTGCCTGATTGCCGATGGTCATCATCTGTCGCCGGGCGCGCTTGGCGCGATGGTGCGCATCAAGCGCCCACAAAACTGCATATTGGTGACCGATGCGGTGCTCGGTGCCGCAGCGTCACCCGGGCACTATGTTTTTGCCGGCATGGCGGTGGAACGCACCGAGGCGGGTGCCATGGTGCAGCCCGGTCAACCCAATCTGGCCGGGTCCGCCCTGTGTCTGGACCAGGCGGTGCGCAACATTGTGGACTGGTCAATCGCTTCAGCCGAAACCGCGATCGCCATGGCTGCCCAGCATCCGCGAATGGCCATGGAAAAAGCCCTTGTCAGCCACGGCCTGAGGCTCGACGCGGGTATCGTTCATTGGGATGATCAGGCTCATGCCAACCATCGGCGCGGCTTAGGGCAGGGCGATGACCCGCAGGCCCGACAGGATCGCTGGATCATCAAAACGGCCAGCGGGCGCGCCATTGGTGATCAACACATCGATGTCGGCTATTTGCGTCACCACGTGAGGCGCGCGGCGTCCGAATTTTTCATCGTGGGCCACGAGGATGACCTGCCGCGCACAGGGCAGGATAGAGCGCACCAGATCGACCTCCATCGGGTCAAATTCCTGCACCGTGCCCTCGCGGTCGATAGCGCTGGCGCCGATGATGGCGACATCGAACTTGAACCGCTGGCGGCTGTCATCGGCAAGGGTCAGGACCGAGGAATCCTTGTTGCGCACATAGCCGCCGTAAACATAGACAGTGGCGTCGGTCTTGAGCGCGCAGGAATGGGCCACTTCAAGATTAGGCGTGGCGATGAGAACGCCAGGATGACGGGCCAGCACTTCGTGCAGGGAATCAAAGGTTGTGCCCAGTCCGACGAAAACGGTGCCGCCGGGTGCCAAAAACTCTTCGAGCGCCGCCACCAGTTGGCGCTTGACCCCGACCTGCACGGCGTTGCGCTCATGATGGGTATGATGGGCGACGCCGGGAGACGCAAAGGCGCCGCCAAAACCCTTTTGCAAAAGACCTTGGGTTTCCAGCGTGCGCAAATCACGGCGAATGGTCTGGTAGGTGACATCGAACCGCTCGGCCAATTCGGCGACCGACGCTGCCCCATGGGTCCGCACCGCCTCAAGAATGGCCTGTCGACGCTCGCCGACCCGGCCATTGGCCGCTGGTGCATCCACCGGAATTTCTGCCGACTCGGTGCGCAATTGTGGGGTGGTCACTCCACTCATTTGAGGCGGACGCCGAGATAGCTGCGATCATCAGTCAACTGGGTGGCTGTCGTGCCCTTGGTGCTCATATAGCGGCCGATCTTGTGCACATCCTCGGCTTCGACCTCGTCAAATGCTGCCTCCCACGCGGCAACGCCAAACCCGGCCCCCGGCTTGAAATAGCCGTCCGAGAACAATTCGATCGTATCAATATCCGCCAGCGTGTAGCTGCGCGTTTCGACAAAACGCTGCGGCACGGCAAAGCCATCAATGCCACCATAGCCCAGCACCGGCTCGGTGACATTCTGGAACTTGCCTTGGCCATGCGAAATGCCGTGCTGGATCAGCAACAAGATCTCGGTATCGGGGACCTCGGGCAAATGCTCTCGGCAGGCCGCCAACGCGCGCCGCTCAATGGCGTCGACGATGGTCTGGGCCGCCGTTGGACTGCCCTCGGGTTGGTTGCGGGTGCCTTGCCACGTCATTGATGTTGCGTGGCTGTCGCACGCCTCGGGCGCAAGGCCCTGCGCCTCGAAATAATGCCATGTTTCGCGGCGCAAAATGGCGGTCACATCATCGAGCGGCTTGAGAACCTGCAATATGTCGGTGCCATTGATGCGAATGCCGCTATCGCCGACCGCCACCACTTCAAGCTGGGTCCCGAGCAACAGGGCCGCCATCACCGTGCAGCCACCGCGAAGTTTCCAGTCCGCCTCAACTGCCGCCAGCGCGCCGTGGGCAACATAGCCAGCATGAATGGCCTTGCCGAGATAATCGACAAAATGCTCGCCGCCCTGAAATTGCAGGCTCCGGCTGGTCGGAACGCCCCTGCGCCAGGAGGAAAATCTCGATGGCGCGCTGGACCGTGCGGGAGGCAAACTGGCCCGACAGCATGTCACCATAACGGGTGCCGTTGCGGTCGGTTACGCCATCAATGACGGCGTAACCCATGTTTGGCATGACCACCAGACTGTCTTCATTGGTCTCTGGATGTCCGAACTTCTTGCCCAGAGTAAATGCTTCAAGCTGATGCATGTGGTCCTGCTATAGTCTTATTGCCAAAATTGCCGGTCTATTCGCCGATAGCGGTGCGCCACTTGGCCAAGACGGCCTCGACACCACCGAAATCGCTCAATGGCTTGACACTGACCAGCGTCAGGTCAGACAGTTTTGGCGTGCCGGTTGGGCCGGCAACGTCGGTGCGAACCGAGCGGCGACCAATGTCCATGGCCAGCTTTTCCTGTGTCGATTTGGACATGGCCCAATCGATAAAGGCCTTGCCCCCTTCCGGGTTGGGACCGCCCTTGACCAGCGCTACGCCGTCCGGCGTTGCGGCGGTGCCGTCCGACAGGTGCACAATCGAGATCGGCGCGCCGCCCTGAACATATTCAAGCGCATTGTCTTCCAGCGTCAGCCCCATCGAGGTTTCGCCATCGGCCACGAAACGCGGCACGGCGCCCGACGAGTCAGTGAAGACAAAATTCTTGGCGATTGCCGCATATTCGTCCCACCCCTTGTCACCGAAGACGGTCAGCACCGTCTGGAGCTGCTGCATGGCCGAACCCGAACCATCGGCGCGGGCGCTGGCGATCTGGCCTTGCCACTTTGGATCGGCAAGGCTCGGCCCAGGTTTTTGGCGCTGTATCAAGCGGCTGCAGGTCGGTGTTGACCGCCAGCACATAAACCACCGCCGTATAGGGGGTCCATGATGCATCCTTGATGAATTGCGGGTCGATCATGTCAAATTCAGGCGGCGTGTAAGGCTCGAGCAAATCCTTGAGCCCGGTGAGCTGGCTGCCCGAAATCGACCAGATGACGTCGGCCGCCGGGGCGCCTGCTTCTGCCTGGACGCGCTTGCCAATGTCACCCGAGCCAAGTTTGACCACTTCGGCCTTGAGCCCGGTTTCCTGCTCGAAAATCGGCAGCAGCGTGTCAACGATGGACGATTTGTGCGCGGTGTAAACCACCACAGACCCTTCCTGGGCGAACGCCAGTGAGGTCAGGCAGGTGGATGCGATCAGTGCGGCGGACGATAGCGTCAAAAATGTACGTTTGCGAATGTTCATGTGAATCCTCCCGTTCGTTTTTGATCAAGATGAGATCGAAATGATCCTGAACCAAGCGAAAAAATGTTGCAATACGAAACTTGATTGGTGTCATATGGCGACAGGCGCCGGGGAGAGGGACCGCATGAGCTACTTGACGATTACCAATGCGACCAAGCAATTCGGCCCCAGCTTCATGGCGCTCAATGGCGTCTCAGTGCAGGTGGAGCAAGGCGAGTTTTTTACCCTTCTTGGTCCCAGCGGTTGCGGCAAGACCACCCTGCTGCGCTCCATAGCCGGGTTCAATGATCTCACCTCGGGCGACATCTCGCTCGATGGCTCGAACCTGCGCATCGTGCCGCCGCACCAACGCGATATTGGCATGGTTTTTCAGGACTATGCGGTGTTTCCCCATTTGAGCGTTTACGACAATGTCGCGTTTGGTCTGAAGCCGCGAAAAGTGCCGGCGGCCGAAATCAAGACCCGCGTGACCCAGGCGCTTGAGGCCGTACGACTGGGCGCCATGGCCGACCGCCTGCCCGCCGCCATGTCAGGCGGCCAGCAACAGCGCATCGGGCTGGCGCGCGCCATGGTTATCAATCCACGCCTGTTGCTCATGGATGAGCCGCTGTCCAATCTCGATGCCAAGCTGCGAATCGAGCCTGCGCGAGGAAATCCACGATATCCAGAAACAGGTGAATATCGCCACCATCTATGTGACCCACGACCAGGAAGAAGCGCTGGCGATTTCGGACCGCATTTGCGTGATGAATGCCGGCAGGATCGAGCAGGTCGGCACGCCCGAGGAAATCTATGGTAACCCGCAGACCCGGTTCGTTGCCGAATTTGTCGGCACGCTCAATGTTCTTACACCCGGGCAAAGCCGCGAGGCCTTGCTCAGCCATTTGGGGCTGACCGCATCAAAGGACGCCGCATGGGCGGTGCGCCCCGAACGCGTTGGCCTTGCCGAACCGGGCAGCGACGCCAACGGGAAGGCGGTGCTGACCGGCAAGGTCACCAAATATACCTATCTCGGCCGCGAGGCCCATGTGCAGGTCGAAACCCCGGCCGGGATCATTGTCGTGCAACTGGCCAATCCGGGCATTTCAGCGACACGCAGGGCCGGAGAAACCGTTTCGGTGCTGGTGCCGCGTGACGCGCCCATGGCATTTGGCGCCGATGGCGTCCGAATCACAGGGTGACCGGCATGCCACGCCTCAATTTCTGGACCGTGGTGATGATCCTGACCTGGGGCCTGCTGTTTGCGCTGCTGTTCATCCCGGTTGGCTCGGTGCTCCTTTCGAGCCTTTATGACCAAAGTGGCAATCTGACCGTTGCCAACTATCTGAAATTCCTTGGAGAGTCACGGTTTCATCAGGCCTTTGTCAATACGCTGGTCGTTGGTTTCGGCGGTCTGCTCGGGGCCTTGCTGCTCGGCTCGATCATGGCGTTCTGCGTGTCGCGCTTTGTCATCGGCGGCGGCAGATTTGTGTCGCTGCTGGCCATTCTGGCGCTGGTGTCGCCACCCTTTATTGGTGCCTATTCATGGATCGTGCTGTTCGGCGCCGGTGGCGTGGTGCGCGGCTTCATGCGCGATATGGGCGTCAACATGCCGCCGATCTATGGCGTAGGGGGCATTTTGATTGTCTTCTCGCTCAAATTCTATCCTTATGTATATCTGATGGTGTCGGGGGCCCTGAGCAACGTCAATCGTTCGCTCGAAGAAGCCGCCGAGGGGCTTGGCCTGACCCCGCTACAACGCACCTTCAAAATATCGTTTCCGATGGTGTTTCCAGCACTGAGCGCCGGTGGGCTGCTGGCGCTGATCCATGCCATTGCCGATTTCGGCACGCCGCGTCTGCTTGGGCGCGGCTATAATGTGCTGGCCACCGAAGCCTTTACGCTCTATTCGGCCGAGGTTGGCTCGAACATGTCGATGGCCACCACCATCAGTGTCATTCTGATCCTTGTGTCGATGGTGTTCGTCATGCTGCAACGCTACATGTCGCGGCGCAATGTTTACCACGGCAACATGATCAACAAGCCGACGCGCACAAAACTCACCGGCTGGCGCAATGTATTGGCGCATTTTGCCGTCTATTTTATTGGGCTCAGCGGGGCGATGCCCGTCATTATTTCGGTGATTTACTCGTTCCGCAAAACCAGCGGGCCGGTATTTCAGAACGGCTTTGCGCTGCAAAGCTATGAGCGCATCCTGTTCAATCTCGGCGATGTCGTGCGCAATTCGGTGACCTTTTCGGTCGCCGCGGTCGCCATGATCGTTGTTATCGGCACGGTGATCGGCGTGCTGGTGGCGCGCCGCACCAATTTCAACACCACCTTGCTCGATGGTGCTTTCATGGTGCCCTATGTGATGCCCGGTATTGTCATCGGTATCGCCTTCATCGCCGCCTTCAATACCGGCCCCATCATTCTGACTGGCACCGCAACCATCATCATCCTGTCGATCTTTATTCGCCGACTGCCCTATACGGTGCGCACAACCTCATCCTCGTTACGGCAGATTTCGCCCAGCATGGAAGAAGCGGCAGTCTCGCTGGGCTATAGCCCGTTCCAGGCCTTTATGCGCATCACCGTGCCGCTGATTGTCCCCGGTATCATTGCAGGCGGCATGCTCAGCTTCGTCACCGCGATCAACGAATTGTCGTCCTCGCTGGTGCTCTATGTCGGCAGCACCATGACCATGCCGGTGCGCATCTATTTGTTGATCCTAGACGGCGATTTCGGCACAGCGGCAGCGCTGTCCACCATATTGCTGCTTTTGAGCGGCACCGCCGTCTACATCGCCTTCCGCTTCATGGGCCGCAACGAACAGGCACTGCTGTAAGGGGGCATTAATCCTCCGCTGCCAAAAACACCGCAACAGCGCTTTGAAAAGCCTCGGGGGCATCTTCGTGCAGGAGATGGGAGGCATTGGGGACGGTCTGGTGGCTGGCGTCGGGCAACAGGTGTAACAGATGCTGGTTGAGACGGATAAAAATGGCGGGGCTTTCGGCGCCGCTTAGCAACAGAACCGGCTGGGTCACGCGGGCCACTTCCTGATCGCTCAGGGGCGGAAAACCGACGCCGAGCATTTGGGCACGATCGGGCGCTCGATTTTCCCAAACCTGTTCGTAGCGTTGCTTTGAGAGCGCCTTAAATCGTTTTTCACCGAGAACGCCGCACCCGAACGCCTCGATGGCCGCCCTATCATCGCCGCGCCTAAACGCTTTTTCGGCTGGCGCCATTGCGCCTACGGCCAGTTTGACAAGGGCGAGGGCCGTTTTGGGTGATTTGAAGAGGAGTTCGGAGCAGTTTGGCCGGTGTGGGCGGAAAGTCAAACAGCAGGGTGAGAACGGGCGGCTCGATCAGTACCAGACTTTTGCAAAGCTCCGGCTCTTGAATAGCCAGCTTGAGCGCAACAAAACCGCCCCAGGAATGGCCTGCAATGTGAGCCGGTCCCGCTTTCCTGTCTCTGATCAGGTCGGCCAGATCATCGACATGGACCTGCATCGGGTCATCGGCAGTGGGGTCGATGGGCGCGTTGGGCACGGCATAGCGGCGGCTATAGGCGATGGTACGGTAGGACGCGGCGAAAAAATCGAGCAGGCCGTTCCATGTACGCTGATCCGAAACGCCGCCGTGCACAAACACCAGCGTTTCCCCGTCGCCGCGCTCGGTATAGGCAAGCGTGGTGCCATCGCGCGTGACGATTGAACCCGACGAAAATTCCGCCATGGCCCCTTATACACCCATCGGACCAGATTCCGAATGCGGATCCCTATACCGTCACGAAGGTTTGGTTGCTACGCCATCGAGCCATAGCGTGTCGGCTTCGTCGCGATGCGATCCGGACGACCCCACATGCTTGGCGTCGATTTCCGGGCCTTTCTTGATTACATGTACCATGGCCATGCCATGTCCACGGCCAAGCCCGTAGTCGTCTTTCAACCAATCGAGGATGACTGTGGCCTTAACCGAGGGGTCGATGAAACCCTTGGCCCGGGCGAGGTCGACAATCTGCCTGGGTGTCAGGCCCGTCTTGTTTTCAACAGCGTCGAGATATGCTTGAAACGACATGATTGTAGTCCTTTCTTCATTAAAAAACTTGGGGTGGACCATTCTTCTTGAGAGGAGAATAGACAAGCCCTTGGCCTCGCGCCCGCTCAAGCAGATTGCCAATGGCGATGGGTACCGTTCCAAATTGCCGTAGCAAAGCGCACGTCGGGCTGCAAGGCGCGGCTTAAACGATGCTGCGTCGCGTCTGATTTCAGCAATGCGAGCGTGGAATGCAGACAGGCGGTTCACCTTGCCATGACCGTGAGTGCGTGCAGTTTCATAATCGCGGGTATGCGACCTGTACATCACTTGATCATTGCACCGATTCTATCGCGTTTTTGCTTGTTGGCCGAGACAATACCATGTTGCCCCCCACGATCGAGAAGGCGGGATGACGGGACTGTCATGTTCTTGCCCCGATGGTAATTTGCCCGGGTAGGGCGGAAATGTTAGGCTCTGGTGCCACATTGAGCCTGACCCGGCACCGCCACTCGGCGGCGCGCCTTCGCGCGATTTTTGGTGGGCATGGACAGTCAAGACATCAAGGATCGGGCAAGTCATGACCATATGGACGCAATACCGAAAGACTTCCCTGTCGGCACTGGCGGTGATGGCCGCGCTTGGGCTGGGCGGCGGATCGGCCTTTGGGCACGATGTAACCGAGCCGGCCGATACTGCCGCGGCCGTGGCGGCCGCCAAATGGAGCGACACTGTCACAATAAGTTTTGATGAAGCTGCAGCGACCTTCCGGTATCAGTCCAACGGCATCCCCGACCATGGCTTTGCCGAAAAATACCTGATCCCCAACGATGTGGGTTCAATGCCCTTTTCGGACAATACGGTCGACGAGTTCACTGTGGTCAACTCAGCCGACTATTTTACCGAAACCAGTGTTGACGCCACCATTACCACGCAGCCGCACTATAGCGACCAAGTCACCGACACTTCGCTGGGCCGCATCGGGGTCACCATCAGCGGCGCGCAACTCTTCAACGATTATGAAGATTTTGATCGGCAGATTGCCGCGCTCGATGACAATGTCACCCATGACCACGTGTCCTTTGTCGACGCGTGCAATGGCCACACGCTGGTGGACGGCACCAATTACCACTATCACGGCATTCCGCTATGCATTTCCCAAACGCTGGACCAGGCAGGCGAGCATTCCTCCATGCTCGGCGTTCTCGAAGATGGGTTTCCGGCATATAGCAACCAGGGCGCCGCCGGAGCCATCATGACCGATGGCGATCTGGACGAATGCAGTGGGCATTACGGTGAAACGCCGGAGTTCCCCGATGGCATCTATCACTACCACCTGACAGCCGATGAAGCGCCATACTCTGTTGATTGCTATCATGGCGAGGTTGCCGTTGCCGATGCCATGGCGGCCCCCGACAATGGTGGCGGTGGCGGGCCAGACCTCGCTGCTGCAGCCCAGACATTGGGTGTCGATGAAACGGCGTTACGCGACGCTCTGGGCATGCCCCCCGATTTCGCCAGTGCAGCGGAAACGCTTGGCATTTCGGTCGATGATCTCATGACGGCGCTGCCGGGGCCGCAGCAGTAAGATAACGCACCGGCACCGGCCGCTATGGGGCAGTCGGAGGAGCGCCGCTGTTCTACTTCGCTACAAGCTTATTGGCCGAGACAAATATCGTGCGGGCGGCAATGGGCGCCGGGGCACGGAAGGACCGGAATATGCTCTGCAAATCATCGCATCGGCCCGACAAGCCGCGCATATTCCTGCTCCGGAATGCCATAGGCATCAAGGGCAAAGTTTTCTAAAGCGGCGCGGTCACGAATGGTCAACATTCCTCGTTCAGAATAGACTAGATGATTACCCTCAAGCACATGTAGGGCGGTCGTAACACTCGGCCGTCTCACGGCCAGCATGATGGAAATATACTCGTGTGTGAGCGCTACTTCCCCATTCTCGGTGCGGTCATGACACATCAAAATCCACCGCGCCAATCGTTCCTCGATATGATGAACCGAATTCGAGAGCGCCGTGCAGGCTGTCTGTATTGCGAGTGTTTGCACGAAGCGCACAAACAATCTGCGAGCATCTGGCCTTGTGGTCAGAAATTGAACCAGCGCGCCCGCCTCGATACGATAGCCCTGGCCTTCGATCTGTATCAGGATGACATGAGGGGAGGTGTCGCACTCCATGACAGCAGCGGTTGGGATAATCCCATCTCGTCCCACTAGCCCGACCTCTGCACGTTGCCCCTCAGCCGAGACAGCCACTATAGAGCCGATGCCTGACTCCATGAAATAATAATACCCAATTGCCTGGTTCGGCTCGGATATACCGAGCCCCTTAGGTAACTCGACGTGTTCTAATAGTGGGGTAATGACCGCTAAGTCATCATCTGACAAATAACGTAGCAGGCGATTTCGAAAATCGGCTTGGTGCAGAGACAAGATGCTCTCCCCCGTTGGGGCAAGAGCAAACGCATTGTCTCTCAGCCGTCCGCGCCCGTAAACGTGCGAACGATGAATGCTTGTGCGCCCCTAACCGGCCCCCGGCAATGTCATCTATCGTACTAAGCCAGCACGATCAGATCTATCAAGCTACAACAAGTTCATGCCGCGTGAATATTTGGAGGTGCGGTTGGTAGACGGAGCCTATCATGGAAACCATCGGTAAAGGTCTGATCATCGTCGAGGATGAGCCGCTTATCTCGCTCATGATCGAAGATATTGCGCACGATTTGGGTTGGCTGGTTGTTGGCAGTGTCCACACCGAAGAAGATGCATTCCGACTTTTGGGACAATGCCAGCCCCGCGTTGCACTACTCGATATTAATCTCGGTCTCACCACCAGCCTAGCCGTGGCGTCCAGTTGCCAAGATCGTGGCATACCAGTCATTTTCATCACAGGATACACTGCCCGAGACGTTCCAAGTCAATGCGGGGGTGCCCCTATTCTGGCAAAACCTTTTTCACCATGCGATCTGGAACGGTCACTGAAGCGAATATTGACGCCGGAAAATTCTGCCGCGTAAATAAACCAGTTCGACGAGGAGTTAGCGATGCAGGAAATACCTCACATCGAATTAGCCTGCCCATCCTGTGGCACGAAAAACACGCTCGTATACGATGCGAGTGGCGAGCATGAGAAAATGAACTGCTCGAAGTGCGGCGCGGAATTAGGGCGGCTGGTTGATTTGCACCAGACCAGGGACATCGTTCGCTCAGTAAAACGAGAGATTTAGCGTACGTCCACTCACGCTCCATCCTCGCGGTGACGCGATCTGCCTGCATCTTGGTACGTGTACAAATCCTACTTCGCCACAAGCTTATTGGCCGAGATAAATATCGTGTTGGCGGCGCCGGGGACGATCGAGAAGGCGCAAGCCCGCCTGGGCGCTTTCTCATCAGCGGGAATGTGCAGCATGAGGGCGCCATCGTCACGCGCCGAGGCGGTGATCAGAAACGATATCCCATTGGGCAACGTCACCTTCGCCTCAGCATAGCTTGTTTCGCTGTTCTACCCGTTGTGCCGCGTACGAATATGGGCGCCTGCGCTCATCGGTTGTCCTTTCGCTCAGATATGTGTGCGGCGTTTACTGCCCGCCAACCTCATTGCGCCAGCTGAATTGGGGCGAGTAGCCGAGCAGGCGTTTGGCCTTTTCAATGGAAAGCAGGGTTCCGTTGGTGGTGATGTTGCCTTTTTGAGGAACGTCGGGAAAGACTTCGGCCAGAAGCGAGGTGTTGGAGCGGCTCATGACGCCATCGGCATTGGCGATGATGAAGGCTTCAAAGCCGGTAAATTCAGCCTGAATGGCGCGACGGACCGCCTGGGCACCATCGCGGGCATCAATATAGGCCCACAGGTTCCATTTGCGCTGTCGTGCGTCGCCATCAAAGCCGGGGAAGGCCTTATAGTCCTCGGGGTTCATCACATTGGAAAAGCGCAGGCCGACCATGCGCAAGTCCGGGTCCCAGCGGCAATACTGGGCTGCCATGGTTTCATCGAGCAATTTGCCCAGCGAATAGGCCGATTCAGGGCGCGGGAAATAGTCCTCGTCGACCGGGGCATAGGGCGGCGGATTGTCAAAGGGCAGGCCGAGTACGGTTTCGCTCGAGGCAAACACCACATTCTTGATGCCCGAGAGACGGCACGCTTCAAACACATTATAGGATGAGGGCACATTATTGGCGAAGGTCGCCGCGTTGGGCACCAGCCCCGGCGCCGGAATGGCCGCCAGATGTACCACCGCTTCAAACGGGCCCGAGCGTTCGTCGATGCCGCCGCTGATCGCGGTATAGACCTGGCCGAAATCGGTGAGGTCGACCTTGACGGTCTGGCAGATTTTTTCGGCTGGAATGTGCTGATCCAGGTTGAGCACGTCATAGCCGTGGGCCACCAGGTCCCTCAAAACGGCGCGCCCCAATTTGCCACTACCGCCCGTTACCAAAACTTTTGCCATACTGGCCTCCACAAAAATATCTGCACCGCTACCAGTGCCTTGGCGCCGAAAGTCGCACGGAATACGCGGCGCTGCCAAGTCGATCACAAAACTAAACAGATGATGAACGTGAGGCTCACGACCGGTTCAAGCCGGTGAGTGTCTTATGGCCATCAAGCAAGGCAAATAACGCCACGCCACCGGCCACGGAGCCGGTTTAACCAAACCAGATTGAGGAGACGAAAAATGAAAAAATCCAGCTTGATGATTACCATCGCCACCCTGGCCATGGCCCTGACAACGATACCCAGTTCGGCCCAGTTCGCCCGGCTCGCTGTGCCCGGCAAGCCCAACTATCCGCAGGCCTCGCCAGATTCGCCGCACTCCTGTGCCGATGAAATGGGCCATATGCGCCGCGTTTATCAGGCAGACATTGCCGACATCGAAAGCTGGCAGCAAGTCGTTCTGATCCCGGTTTGCGATGATCAGACCATGGTCAGCCGCACCAGCTACGGCTCCTTGTTTGTCGAGGGTAATGTTGGCCGCCTGCGCATGCCGATTGCCCGCAATTCGACACTGATGTCGGCATTGCGCGCCATGGATTATGACCAGTTTGATGTCGTCTCGCTGGGCTTCGGCGCCAATGACAGCATCCTGCTTTATGTGCATCAGCGGGACATGCGCTGATTTCGCCGGGAGCTTGCGGTTTGCATGAACGCTTTCTGAACACGCATTTCAGTCCGGGTTCAAACGGCAAACCGTAAGCTCTCATCATCAAGTCAAACGCATCGGTTGAGGGACAGCAAATGAACAAGAACCATGAAAAATTACTGGTCGCCACGCTCTGCGGCCTGATCATCACCGGCGCTGCCGCCTTTGCCGTGCAGCCTACCATGGCCGCCGGATATGGCGTTGACCATCTGGCCCGCGTCACCGGCGTTGCCCATTGGGACCAACTCAATGTGCGCAAATGGCCCGCCGCTTATTCCCGCAAGGTCGGGGCGCTGGCCCCTTATGCCCACGTCTGGATCGAGCGCTGTATCGAAGTTGAAAACAGCACCGACTGGTGCCTTGTCGAACGCAACAATACCAGGGGATGGGTCAATGGCCGCTATTTGCGCCTGGCCGACGATCACGACCTCTAGTCCAAACAGTTTCGCCGTGCCTCCCTCCCATGCATGTTGACTTTTCCGGTCTGGTGTTGTTCGCAGAACAGCCCGGACCGGAGTTTTATTATGGACGCCAACCCTATTCTCGCCGAAACCCTGCGCGGCAACTGGGTGGAGAATCGCCATCGCGGCGCCTTTGCCATCCTCGATGCCGATGGAGGGATCATCGCGGCGGTCGGTGACATCGAGCGGTCGATCTTTCCGCGTTCGGCGATCAAGTCGATGCAGGCGCTGCCAATCATTACCCGGCACGCCGACGACAAATTCCACCATAGCGCCAAGGAACTTGCGCTGGCCTGCGCCTCCCACCATGGCGAAGTGATTCATACCAAAACTGTTGACGCGTTTCTTGAACGCATGGGCTTAACCCCGGACGTGCTCGAATGCGGCACGCACATGCCGACCAATCCAGCGGCGCGTGCTGCCTTGCGCGCTGCCGGGGAAAAGCCGAGCGCCTTGCACAATAATTGTTCGGGCAAACATTCGGGTATGTTGTCGGTGGCGCTGGCCATGGGGGTGTCGCCCACCGGCTATGTCGGGCGCGAACACGCCGTGCAGGTAGCGGTGCGCGACGCGGTCGAGACAGTGATCGGGGAGTCGCTGTCCGAGGGAAAGTGCGGCACCGATGGGTGTTCTATCCCCACTTTTGCCGCCCCGATCCGCGCTTTTGCCTTTGGCTTTGCGCGCATGGCGACGGGCAGGGGCTTGCCCGAAAATTACGCCAGTGCCGCCCAACGCCTGTTTGACGCGGCGACCAGCCATCCGCATCTGGTGGCGGGCACCGGCCATGCCGATACGCTGATCATGGAGGCCTTTGGCGGGCGGGTGATGCAAAAGGTCGGGGCCGACGGCGTGCAATGTGGCGCCATCCGCGACAAGGGCTGGGGCTATGCGCTCAAATGCGATGATGGCAATATTCCGGCCTCGCAAGCCATGCTGGCGGCCATGCTGATGCACTATGCCGAGCCGGACGCCAACCAGAGGGCGGTGCTGGAAAATCTTGCGCGCCAGCCGGTCCGCAGCGTGCGCGGCGACGAGGTTGGCCTGTTGCGTGCCGCAAAAGTCTAGCTGTTGGCGTTCAGCGTCACATTGGGAAATTTGGCGATGTCGGCACCAAGATCGGTCGACACCACCTCCTGCCAGCGCAGGCCGACGAGTTTGGCCTTGCGCGCGGCAATGAGATTGCCCGCGATATGCACCGAGCCACTTTCCTCAACGACGCTGACGCCAATGCCATAATCGGCTTCGCTGACCACATTGGAGGCGATCAGCACATTATCGAGAAAGCTGCCATAGCCCGCCATGATGGCAATGCCGGGCACATTGCTGACGCTGTTACCCGATATCGCGGTATCGGCTTCGGCGTAAATGCCGATGGGGATGGTGTCCGGATTGACCGCTGAATTTGGCGTGATGTTGCGCACAATATTGCCTGAACACACTGCCAGACGCCCGCCCTGATCGAGATTGGTGATCGAAATGCCGGTGGCGGCATTATCGATGATGTTGTTGGCAATGACCGAACCCGAAAAGGCGAACTCTGAAAATATCGCGACTTCCCCGGCATTGAGGCACAGATTGCCTGAAACCTGACTATTGCGTGTCGAATTGAGACGGATGGCGGAAAAAGCGCAACCATCAATATGGTTGTCGGCGATGATGACCTCATCGGCCCTGTAAATATTGATGCCATTGCCGTTCTGGCCATTGCCGCCATCGCGCCAGTCGATGGCCGCGATGCGATTACCGCGCACGATGCTGCCGTCTGGCCCCGCCTCGTCGCGCCATATGCGGATACCGGCATTGCCGCAGCGGGCAATGCGATTATTGGTGATCAGCAGACCGCGACTATTGGCCGAATGAATGGCGGCATCGGCGAGATCGGCAAAATGGCAGTCTGAAATATTGAGCGCACTATCACGCGTTGCAATACCGCCGCCACCGCCGCTGAATTGGCAGCGCACCAGACTTATATTGTCACTGGCGCTGATATCGAGCAGCGGTCCCTGACTGGTCGGGGCGTCTATATTGGCGGCAAATCCTAACCCGGTGATGGTGATGGCTTGGGCAGTCCCGATGCGGGCGACAGGCGCCGCACCACGAGCGCGCAAAATCGTGGCGTTGCCCGATCCTTCAAGCGCAAGGCGTGCCGGAAACGCCAGCGTTCCAACCGAAATGTCGCCGGGCGGCAGTATAAGGGTCTGGCCCGACGCGGCGGCATTATCGATTGCCTGCTGCACTGCTACCGTCTGATCGGTGCCATCCCCGGAAACAATTCCCAGGGACGCCCCATCAAGCAGCGATTGTGCACGACTGGCAGTGCACATGACCAGACTGGCAGCGCCGATGCTGGCCAAAAAGCGGCGCCGATTGGAGATGAGTGCGGTTTTCATGAGGTGATTGTGCCGTTTTCCGCGCCTTGAGGCCACAACTGCTCACTGGATTGGTGAACGTTTCCCGCTACGCTTGTCCCGCAGCATTCCACCCGGCTATAAGGGCGAACCAAATGAGGATGGCCGACCTATGCTGCTTGATGACAAGATCTACCTTGGTACCAGTACGCGCCCCGAATATCTGGCGCTCAAATATGGTAATCGCCACGGGTTGATCACCGGCGCCACCGGGACCGGCAAGACGGTTTCCCTGCAAATCATGGCGGAAGGTTTTTCGCGCGCCGGGGTGCCGGTATTTTGTGCCGACGTGAAGGGCGATCTGTCCGGCATTGCCGTTTCGGGCGAGGGCAAGGATTTTCTGCTCAAACGCGCCGCCGATATCGGGTTGGGCGACGAATATGACTTCAAGGCCTTTCCCACAATTTTCTGGGATCTTTTGGTCGGCAGGGCCACCCGGTGCGCACCACCGTGTCGGAAATGGGCGCGCTGTTGCTCTCCAGAATGCTTGATCTCAACGATACCCAGGAAGGCGTTTTGAACGTGGCGTTCAAGCTCGCCGACGACGAGGGTCTGTTGATACTCGATCTCAAGGATTTGCGCGCGCTGCTGGTTGATATTCAGGCCCGCGCCAAGGAAGTCTCGGTTCAATATGGCAATGTCTCGACGGCAAGCATCGGCGCCATCCAGCGTGCCCTGCTGGTGTTGGAACAGCAGGGTGGTGAGCATTTCTTTGGCGAGCGGGCCATGAACATTGCCGATCTCATGCGCAGCGCCAGCGATGGGCGCGGCTATATTTCGGTATTGGCCGCCGATGAATTGATGCGCGCGCCGCGTCTCTACGCAACATTTCTGCTGTGGCTATTGTCCGAACTGTTCGAGGAATTGCCCGAGGTGGGCAATCCTGACAAGCCGAAACTTGTGTTCTTTTTCGACGAAGCGCATCTGTTGTTTGATGATGCACCCAAAGCGCTGATCGACAAGGTCGAGCAGGTGGTCAGGCTGGTGCGCTCCAAGGGCGTTGGCGTTTATTTTGTTACGCAAAACCCCATGGATGTGCCCGAGCCGGTGCTGGCGCAATTGGGTAATCGCGTGCAGCACGCCCTGCGCGCCTATACCCCGCGCGAGCAAAAGGCCGTGCGGGTCGCGGCTGAAACCTTCCGGCCCAATCCCGCCTTTTCAACCGAGGAGGTCATAACCCAACTCGGCACCGGCGAGGCGCTGGTTTCGACGCTGGAGGACAAGGGTGTTCCCTCAATGGTCGGCCGCACCATGATTCGACCGCCCTCATCCCGACTGGGGCCGATATTGCCCGAGGAACGGCGGGCGTTGATCGCCAATTCGCCGGTCGCCGGACTTTATGACACCGCCATTGATCGCCAGTCCGCCTTTGAAGTTCTGGCCGATCGCGCCCGGCAAAAACAGGATGCCGAGCAGCGCCAGCAGATCGAGGACGAGCGCGAAAAGCGCGAGCGTAACTATCAACAGGATCACGAACCACGCCGCCGCACCACCCGGTCCCGGTCCAGCCGACAGACGCCAACCGAAGCCGCAATCAATTCGCTGGCGCGCACAGTGGCAAATCGTCTGGGCAATGCGCTGGTGCGCGGCATTCTAGGCAGCCTGAAACGGGGGCGCTGACATGGCGGTTATTGCGCATCCGATGCTGGCGGTTTTTGCTTCGGACAAAGGCCCAGGCGACGCCGAACGCGCCAGCATCATGGGGCAGGCGGGCACCTATCTGGCGCGGCGCGGCGCAAAAATCCTCTGTCTTGCCGAGAACGGCATTCTGCCAGTACCGCTGATAACCGCAGCCCGCGCCGCCGGTGGCGCGGTGACCATCATTGCCGATGCGGGCATGGTATTGCCAAGGGCACTGGCCAGTATTCCGGTGGAAATCATTGCCGACCGCGACCAACGCTGGACGCGAGTCGGCGAACTGGCCGACGCCTTTGTCGGCCTGCCCGGCTCACTGGACAGCTCAACCGGGCTTTTTGGTTCCTGGACCTCGGCAAAGGCCGCGGGACATTATTGCCCGGTCGTGTTCCTCAACAAACACCGGGCGTTTGAGGTACTACGCGGCTATGCCGCCGATGTGCTGTCACCCGGCCTGAAAGGCCATGAACGGATCGTGCAGTTCACCGAATCAATTGAAGATCTGTGGAGCCGCGTCAGTCGCCTGCTCAACGAATCCCATTGATCGACAACGGCAGGTTTTTTAGAGGCCGGGATGTTCGGGCGCGGCGCGACGATCAGGAAACAGAGGTACGACATTGTCCGTATAGCGGCGCATGGGCTGGGTGGTGCGGTTCTGGAAACTGACGCGATCACGCCGGTCGGGACCGCGATAGCCGCTACCGCTGGCAATGGTTGAACGGGGCTTGCGCACATGCGCCTGAACCCGCGTCAAGATATGGCGCGGTGACATCGGCTTGACGATGACTTCGTCAATGCCGGCGCGGATGGCGCGATGCCGTGTTGTCGTGGTGATTGACCTTGTCAGTCCGATCGCAGAAAATGCGGCATTTTCAACGAGACTCGTCGCGGCGAAGATCATAAACCAGATCGCCGGCCGGGGCGCTTTCACTGTCAAAATCGCAGACCAGCACATCAACAGGGGCAACGCGCATATAGGCGCGCAGGCCGTGGACGCTGTCAAATTGCCGAACCCGCAACCGCGTATCGCCACCAACCACCATCGCCAGAATGGACGACAGAGCGCTGTTGGCAGCGAAAATGGCAATGACCCGGACGGTCTGGTTCAACTGGTGCTTCTCCCAATGGTAAACAAACCGTTACCATGAGTGGGCGCGCCGTTGAAGGGGGCAGTTTGGCCAATGACTAATTCTTAAGCGGTAGTGCACAAGAAAACGCCGGCCCAAATGAGCCGGCGAAATCACGCGGTTTATCGATGAAACCCTAGCGGGCTTCTTCAAACAGCTGCTCGACATGTTCCCAGTTGACCAGATTGTCGAACCAGGCCTCGAGATATTTCGGGCGCGCATTGCGGTAATCGATATAATAGGAGTGCTCCCACACATCGACGCCGAGCAGCGGCTTGCCGCCATGAACCAGCGGGCTTTCGCCATTGGCGGTCTTGGACACTTCGAGCTTGCCGTTCTTGAGCGACAGCCAGGCCCAGCCTGAACCGAACTGGGTCGTGCCCGCAGCAATGAAATCGGTACGGAACTTGTCAAAACCGCCAAGATCGGAATCAATGGCTGCCTGCAGCGCGCCGGGCAATTTCTTGCCACCGCCATTGGGCTTCATCCAGTTCCAGAAGTGGGTGTGGTTGTAATGCTGGCCGGCATTGTTGAACAGGCCGGCATTCTTGCCAAAGCTTTCCTTGACGATGTCTTCGAGCGCCAGCACTTCAAGACCCGAACCCTCCAGCAGCTTTTCGCCGTTGGTTACATAGGCCTGATGATGCTTGTCATGGTGAAACTCAAGCGTTTCGGCCGACATGTAGGGGCCCAGCGCATCATAGGCGTAGGGCAATGCGGGCAAAGTAAACTTGGTGGACATAATAGCCTCCGGTTGTTGAAAATCTTGACGCTGAACGCGCGGGTGGTCGCTTTGATATAGGCGGTTTGTGACGCGGCAACAATTGTTTAGGCGAGAATGATCATTCCAATCCAGCCGCCTTTAGCGCAAAGGCGTAACTCATGGCGGTTTCCTTGATGCGGTCAAACCGGCCCGACGCGCCCCCATGGCCCGCGCCCATGTTGGTGCGCAGGTACAACGGTGCGTCGCCGGTCTTGGTTGCGCGCAATCTGGCCACCCATTTGGCTGGTTCCCAATAGGTGACCCTGGGATCGGTAAGCCCCGCCAATGCAAAGATTGGCGGGTAGTCCTGGGCGCTGACCTGCTCATAGGGCGCGTAGGCGGCAATGCGGGCATAATCCTCGGGCGAAACCAGTGGGTTACCCCATTCGGGCCATTCGGGGGGCGTGAGCGGCAGGGTTTCATCGAGCATGGTATTGAGCACATCGACAAACGGCACCTGCGCCACAATGCCGCCCCAGAGGTCCGGCCGCAAATTGGCAATGGCGCCCATCAGCATGCCGCCGGCGGAACCGCCATGGGCAACGATTCGGCCCTTGGCGGTATAATTTTGTTCGATCAGCATTTCGGCGGCGGCAATGAAATCGGTAAAACTGTTGGTCTTGTGTTCGCGTCGCCCTTTTGCGTACCAGCCATAGCCCTTGTCCATGCCGCCACGAATATGGGCAATGGCATAGACCATGCCGCGATCAACCAGCGACAGCGCCGACACTGAAAAGGCCGCCGGCATCGCCATGCCATAGGCGCCATAGCCATAAAGCAGCGCCGGAGCGGTGCCATCGAGCTTTAGGCCCTTTTTGTAGAGCAATGTAACCGGCACTGTCTCGCCATCCGGGGCGGTGGCAAACAGGCGGCGGGTGACATAGTCGGCCGGATCGTGCCCCGAGGGCACTTCCTGCTCTTTGAGCAGGGTTCGCGCCCCGGTATCGAGATCAACATCATAGGTGCGCGACGGCGTGGTGGGCGAGGAGTAAGTCAGGCGAAACACTGACGTATCGAACTCAAAGCCGACCGACATGCCAAGCGCATAGGCTTCCTCTTCGAACCGGACTGTTTCCTCGCGATCAGTGCGCAGATCACGCACGACGATGCGGGGCAGCCCCTCAAAACGCTCGAGCCGCAGCAAATGATTCTTGATCACAATGATGTCGAGGACCAGTACGCCCGGCACATAGGGTACCAGATCCACCCAGTTTTCAGCGGCAGGCGCATCGGCGGAGACGGTGACGATCTTGAAATCCTCGGCCCCCTCGGCGTTGGTGCGAATGAACAGAGTGCCGCCGCGCTCATCGACCTCATATTCACGATCGGTCACCCGTGGGGCGACCAGACGCGGTTCGCCACCGGCACGGGCGTCGACCAGCCAGCACTCAGACGTTTGATGGTCATGGGCATCGATGACGATGAATTTGTTGGAGAGCGTAATGCCGACGCCAACGAAAAACCCAGGGTCTTTTTCCTCAAAGATGATGGCATCGCTTGCCTGATCCGTGCCGATGACATGCAGGCGCACCCTGAACGGGCGGTGATTATCATCATATTCGGTATAATAGATCGCCGAGCTCGTCCGGCGCCCAGACATAAGCGCCAGCGGTGTTGGCGATGATTTCGGGACTGTCCTTGCCGGTCTCAAGATCGCGGATCACGATGTCGAAATATTCCGAGCCGCTGCGATCTGCTGCCCAGGCGAGGAATTTGTGGGACCGGTCATGCTCGGCCCCCGCAAAGCCGAAATAATCCTCGCCCGCCTCGACATTGCAATCGAGCAAAACGGTTTCAGGGCCGCCATCGCGGGCCGTGCGCACGATCTGGGGATATTGCTTGCCCTCGAGCATCCGCGAATTATAGGCGTAGGCACCGTCGGGGGTCGGCACGCCGCTATCATCTTCCTTTATCCGGCCACGGATTTCCTTGTAGATCGCCTCCTGCAGTTTTTCGGTTGGCGCGCCGAACTCGGCCTCGAAAAAATCGTTCTCGGCCTCGAGATAGGCGCGGATATCGGGCGCCAGGTTATCGGGTTGCTGCATTACTTCCTGCCAGTTTTCAGCCCGCAGCCAATGATAGGGGTCATCGCGGGTAATGCCGTGAAAGGTGGCGTGATGGGCTTTTGTCGCGGCGACTGGGGGCAGGCGTTGGGGCATGAAACCATCCCGGTAAATCGACGGACAGGTCGGGCCAGACCGTCTTGGTGGCAGAAACGAATGCAGATGTAAGCCGGTAAAACGCAGATTGCGAGGGGACAATGCCCCTTTAGGCTTGTTCGATAGCGCTCAATGGTTAGATTGACGCCCGTCCAGGCTCGCCAGAATCGGCAGCATGTTTGAGGAATTTGCCGGATTTGGGATTGTCGCTTGATCTGAGTATTGTCCTGGTCGCCATAGCACCATTTCTCGCCGCCCTGGTGGCGCCGTGGGTGCTGCGCGGTACCGGCCGCCATATCGGCTGGGTGATGGCGCTGGTGCCTGCCGCAATTTTCCTGTTCCTGACCCAGTTCATCGACCCGGTAATGCATGGCGAGACCATACGGGCCAGCATCGCCTGGATACCCAGCTTCAATCTGGCGCTGTCATTCTATATCGACGGGCTGAGCCTGACCTTTGCACTGACCATTTCGGGCATCGGTACGTTGATCGTGATCTATTCGGGCGCTTATGTATCGGGCCACGCCCATCACGGGCGTTTCATGAGCTTTTTGTTGGCCTTCATGGGCGCCATGCTCGGACTGGTTCTGTCCGACAATATGGTGGCGCTGTTCACCTTTTGGGAACTGACCGCGGTCACCTCGTTCCTGTTGATCGGCTTTGACCATACCCGCCAGGCGGCGCGCCGGGCTGCCATCCAGGCTATTGTTGTCACCAATATTGGCGGCCTGTCGCTGCTTTTCGGCGTTATCGTCCTGCATCACCTGACAGGGCAATGGGAGCCTGAGCGCCCTGCGCGAGTTGGGGGATACAGTGCGCGGGGCCGATCTGTACCCGCTGGCGCTGATCCTGATATTGGGCGCAGCCTTTACCAAGTCGGCCCAGTTTCCGTTTCATTTCTGGCTGCCCAACGCCATGGAAGCGCCAACCCCGGTCTCGGCATTTTTGCACTCGGCCACCATGGTGCAGGCTGGCGTATATCTTTTGGCGCGCATGACCCCGATGCTGGGCGAAACAGTGGCCTGGACCACGGTCTTGACGGTTTTCGGCAGCGTCACGCTATTGTGGGGCGGCATCGCGGCGCTGCGCCAGACCGACATGAAACAGATGCTGGCCCAGTCCACCATCGCCTCGCTCGGTCTTCTTGTGTTGTTGATCGGGGTGGGCAGCGAGGCCGCCATTTCCGGCATGGTGGTCTATTTCGTCGCCCACGCACTCTATAAGGCTGGCTTTTTCATGCTGGTCGGCGCCATCGATCATGGCACCGGTACCCGCGATATCACCGCCCTCGGCGGCCTGCGCACCAAGATGCCCCTGACCTTTATCGCCGCCCTGTTGGCCGCGCTTGCCATGGTTGGCCTGCCGCTGACCGTTGGCTACCTGGCCAAGGAAGAAATGTATATTGCCCTGGCCAACCCCGATTGGCGGCCAATAGTGTTGTTGCTAGTCGCTATTACCGGCAATGCGCTGCTGGCCGGAGTTGGCCTCGCCATCGCCATCAAACCGTTTTTCGGCCCGTTGCTCCCCACCCCCAAACATCCCCATGAAGGCGCGCCGGGATTGGTCGTCGGACCGCTGGTGCTGGGGGCACTGGGGGTCGGTATGGCGCTGGCAACCGACTGGTTCGGCCATACGGTGCTGGTGCCCACCGCCTCGGCGATCCTGCATGCTGAAGTCGAGTCGCATTTGACACTGGTGCCCGATTTCACCGGCCTCATTCCATTCCTGTCGGCGCTGACCTGGGCGCTCGGGGCGCTGGTATTTTTCCAACTGGTGTCCATGCGCAGCGCCATACGCCGCCTGACCCAGCAATTGCCCAATGCCGACAGGGCTTTTGACGGGCTGATGTTTGGGCTGATCAGCTTTGCCGGTGCCATCACGCGGTTTTTCCACCACGGCCGTCTGGAACGCTATTTGCAGATGGTTTTTGTCGCACTGGCGCTGGCCATGGTGCTGCCACTGGCGCTTAATCATGGCTATGATGTGCTGCTGCCGTTCAGCGAATGGATCGCCCATCCGCTATTGCCCACCATGATGGCCTATGAATGGATAGTCTTGGGCATGGCCGTCCTCGGATTGGTCGCCCTCCTGGTCGCCCGCAACCGCCTGAGTTCGATCCTGGCGCTGGGTATTCAGGGCACCTCGATTGCCTTGATTTTTTTGCTGTTTGGCGCACCGGACCTCGCCTTTACCCAATTCATGGTCGAAATTCTCTCCGTGGTCATTCTGGCGCTGGTCATGACCCGTCTCAACCTGCGTGAACGTGACAATCGCCCCTTTGAAGACATTTTCCGCGACGGCTTTATCGCGCTGGTGTGCGGGGTCGGCGTGGCGCTGATGTTGATGGTTATCCTCACCGGCACACTGGATACGCGCCTGAGTGACTTCTTCACCGCCACCAGCCTGCCCGTGGCGCACGGCCGCAACATCGTCAATGTTATTCTGGTGGACTATCGCGGACTGGATACGTTGGGTGAAATATCGGTAGTCATGGCCGCCGGTATCGCCATTCTGGCGCTGATCCGCAGCCGGTCAAAGGGGCGGTCATGAAAACTGTAATTTTCCGCACGATCGCCCCGTTTATCGTCGCCGTGATGATCGTCTTTGCCATCTATGTCAGCCTGCGCGGCCATAATGAGCCGGGCGGCGGCTTTATCGGCGGTCTGATCGCTGCCTCCTCCATGGCGGTGTTCGGCATGGCATCGGGCGTCGACGCGGTGCGCAAGGCGCTAAAATTCGATCCGCTGGGCTATGCCGGTTTTGGCGTATTCATTGCCGGGTTCTCCGGGCTCCTGTCGCTGTTTACCGGATCGCCTTTCCTGACCAGCATCTGGCTTTATCTGCCCGTGGGGCGCGACACCATTCCGTTCTCGACCCCGATGGTCTTTGATATCGGGGTGTTTTTCGTCGTGTTTGGCACACTGACCTCAGTGGCGCTGGCGCTGGAAGACGATGGGGGGGCAATCGGCTGATGGAATATATGATCGCGGCCCTCGTCGGCCTGTTTTTTGTGTTCGGCATTTATTTTCTGTTGTCGCGCTCGCTCATCCGCATGTTGCTGGGGGTAGTGGTGCTCTCAAACGGCGTCAATCTCCTGATCTTTACCGCCGGTCGCCTGATGCGGGCGATCGCGCCAATCGTGCCGGACGGGTTGGACCAACCCGAAACCGCCATCGCCAATCCCTTGCCGCAGGCATTGATCCTGACCGCCATCGTCATTGGCTTCGCCATGTTCTCGTTCCTGCTGGTGCTGGCCTATCGTGCCTACCAAACGCTGGACGCCGATAACACCGACAATATGCGCGTCGCCGAGCCCCGAAACGGGCCGCAGCCGCCCTTGAGTTACTGATCATGGCCACCAGCGCACATCCCGCGACCGATTTGCCCCAGGCAATGATTTCAACCATGACCCCCGCCGGGGCATGGGTGATTGTGCTGCCGCTGGTATTGGCCCTGATGGGGGCGGCGCTGTTGCTGATGACGCGCCGGTCAAAGAATTATCACGCCGGCATTGCCATACTGATCGTTGGCGCCATTATCGCCTGCGATGGCGTGCTGTTGGCGGAGGTCCTGCAAAACGGTCCGGTCAGCATGACCATGGGCAAGTGGTTGCCCCCCTTCGGCATCAGCTTTACCGCCGACATTTTTGGCGCTGGTTTTGCCCTGACGGCAGCGCTGGTAACGCTGCTGCTGCTGGTCTATTCGCAGAGCGAACGCACAGCCGCCGATGGCGAGGACGGCTATTACGCACTGATATTGTTGTTGCTGGCCGGGGTCACTGGCTCGTTCCTGACCGGGGACCTGTTCAATCTCTATGTCTGGTTCGAAGTGATGCTGATCTCCTCGTTTGGCCTGATCGTCAATGGAGGCAGGGCGGTTCAACTCGATGGCGCGCTGAAATATGGGTTCCTCAATTTCCTTGCCACCACGTTTTTCCTGCTGTCGCTCGGGCTGATCTATGGCCTGCTCGGCACCCTCAACATGGCCGATATCATCGGGGCGGCACCACACGCCAATGCGGCGGCTTTGGGGGGCGTGGCCACTCTGATGTTGCTCGCCTTCGGCATCAAGGCCGCGGCCTTTCCGCTCAATGCCTGGCTGCCAGCCTCCTATCACACGCCCCCCGCCGCCGTTTCGGCGCTGTTTGCAGGTCTTCTCACCAAGGTTGGCATTTACGCACTCTTGCGGGTGCTGGTGGTTCTGCTACCCGCCAGTCGGGACATGCTGGAGCCGGTGCTGACGATCATTGCCGTGCTGACACTGATCATTTCGCCGTTGGGCGCCATCGCGGAAACCAATCTGCGCCGGGCAATGGGTTTTATTGTCATGGGCGGCATCGGGGTGGTCCTTGCCGGTATTGCCATACCGTCACAAAATGGCGTGGCCGGGTCGGGCATGTATATCGTGCACGCCATGCTGGTCATGACCGCGCTCTATCTGGTGGCGGGGCTGGTCGAAAAGGTCACCGGACAAACCGACAGCCGCAAGATGGGGGGCGTTTACGCCGCCAATTCGGTGGTGTCGACATTGTTCCTGCTGCTGGTTCTGGCCGCCGCCGGAGTGCCGCCATTCCTTGGCTTCTGGCCAAAACTGCTATTGTTGCAGGCTGGTCTCGATGCCGCCACCGGCACCGCAACAGGCATGCCACCCGACTTTTACGGCATCGGCATCATCGTGGCGCTGCTGCTTAACGCCTTCTTTACCCTGATCGCAGGAACCCGGCTTTGGGCCCATATCTTCTGGCGGGCCGGGGCAGAGGGGGAAACCTCCGAACATTCGCCGGTCCCGGTCGAACCCCTGAGCAATCGCAACAACCGTCTTGGCCTCTGGCCCTGCGTTGTGCTTGTCGCTGCCATCATGATCGCCGGACTGGCACCAAACTATCTTCTCGACGCGGCCCAGCGCGGCGCGGGTGACCTGATTGATCCGGCGCGCTATATTGCAGCGGTTGGCTTGGCGGGGAATTCACCATGAGTCTCTTGCTACTGATATTGGTGCTGGCGCTGATCTGGACCGCCGTATCCGGCGCCTTCAGCGGCCTTAACCTGGTTCTGGGCGTCACCATCGCCATGCTGGTGACCTTTGTGCTGCGCGACCGCGTCGCGCCGCCGGTGGCGATGCGTCGGCTGATGCGGATGTTCAGGCTCGCCCTGTTTTTCCTCAAGGAACTGGTGATCAGCACCTATCGCGTCAGTATGCTGGCATTGTCGCCCGGCGTACATCGGCGGCTCAACCCGGCCATCATCGCCGTGCCGCTCAATGTTAAATCTGACGCGGAGATTACGCTTTTGGCCAATCTCATAACCCTGACCCCCGGCACGCTCAGTGTTGACGTCTCCGAGGATAGCACCGTGCTATTTGTTCATGTTCTGGTACTCGACGGGCGAGGCTGAACTGCTTGCCGATATTGCATCGGGCTTTGAAGCGCGAATCGCGGCGGTGTTCGCATGACCGGGGTTACGCTGATCGCTTGGGCCAGCTTGATTGCGCTGATCATTTTGGGTGCCGCCATGGTGTTGGGCACGGTGCGAATCATCATCGGTCCCAGCCTGGGCGACCGGGTGCTGGCGCTCGACCTCTTGACCAATACGGCGTTGGGATTTGTGGCAACCTTTGCCATCCGCACCGGTCTGATGCTCTATCTCGATATTGCCATCGCATTGGGGTTGCTGGGGTTTTTGGCAACCTTGGCCTTTGCGCGCTACATGCTGACCCACGCCAAGCTGGAGCAGGAACCATGATAGCGGATCTGTTTTACGGCGCCGCCGCGATTGTCATGGTTGTTGGCGCCCTGTTTGTCCTGCTCGCGGCCATCGGCCTCCTGCGGTTTCCCGATCTCTATACCCGCATGCACGCGGCCTCTATGGCCGGGAGCGTCGGTTGCGGGTTGATATTGCTCGCAGTTGCGTTGGTGTCATTCGAGCTGGCCGTCGCCGTTCGAGCAGTACTGGGAATCGGGTTCTTGCTGCTGACCACACCGGTGGCTGCACATCTATTGGCCCGCTCAAGTCTTCATTCCTCTAATGATGGCGGAGACGTTTGCGTAACAAATGAACTATCCTCCGAAATAAAGACACAATTGTAGGCTCATGCTTGCGCCTTAGTTACCCACAAATTTGCTTCTACCAGCTTGCAATAGCAATCGAAGCGAATTAAACCAAAAGTTCTGGTCGAGAATAAATTCGTCCGGCCAACAAACTCATTCACGAGGTTGAGAATGTCTGATCCCGCAGCCGCGGCAAGTGGTTTTGAGAGCGATCTGATTGAGCTGAGCACAGATATCGTGTCGGCCTATGTAAGTCACAATGCGATGAGCCCGACCGATTTGCCAAAGCTCATTGGCGAAGTACATGCGGCTCTGCGCGCCCTGCAGAATAGCGAGGCGGCTGTTGTTGTTGAAGATCTCAAGCCTGCGGTCCCCGTACGCAAGTCGGTAGCGCCAGACTATATAATCTGCCTTGAAGACGGCAAGAAATTCAAGTCGCTCAAGCGCCATTTGCGCACGCACTATAATCTGTCCCCTGAAGAGTACCGCGAAAAGTGGGGCCTGCCGGCCGACTATCCCATGGTAGCGCCAAGCTATTCGGCCACACGCTCCAAGCTGGCCAAGGACAATGGTTTGGGCCGCAAGGCCGCCTGATCTCAGAGGGAAATATGTTTGACGGGCGATCGTTCTAGCGAGCGGTCGCCCGTTTGCGTTATTGAACTGGCATGTGACCAGCATAGTGTCAGCAATGATGCCACACGGCCCGGTGGCATTGAACTAGCGCATCGGGAAATGCGGGATCGGTCGAGAAAATCCACAACTCAATAGTGGCGACCGAAGGGACCAAAATGGGGGAGGAAGCGTCCATTGGCGCGCGACAACAGCGTCTTCAAGGACATCTATAATCACTGTCTGGACCTGATCGGGCGGACAGCAAACTGTGCAAACTTGCCCTCAGAAACCGAATTGGCGCGGCAACTCAGTGCCAGTCGCACCACGATTCGCGCCGTCCTCGAACGGCTGAATGCTGTGGGTTTGATAAGATGGCACGGCCGCAACAAGCTGATCATGCGGCAGCCGACGCCCGACGATTATTTTTCCGACGCGGAAACCCAATCTACCAGCGAAAAGATTGAGTTCCAGTTCATGGAATTCATCCTTGGCGGTGACCTGCGACCCGGCGACATTTTTCGCGAATCGGAATTGGCGCGTGAATTTGGAGTTGGCACGCCGGCCATTCGCGAGTTCCTGATAAAATTCTCACGTTTCGGTCTGATCGCCAAGGAGCCCAATCGACATTGGATCCTCAATGGTTTCACGCTCGACTTCGCCGAGGAACTGTTTTTCGTGCGCGAAAGCCTCGAAATGCGAGCCTTTGACGATTTTATGGCCAGGTGTGGCGCTGAAGAATTGACGGCACTGCAGCTATTGGCAACGGCGCACGAGGCGTTATGTGCCAATATTGATCGCGACTATGCGCAATTCTCGCGCCTTGACGACGAGTTTCACGAGACATTTTTGGTGAGATCGAGAAACCGGTTCGTTGCCGATTTCTTTGAAATGGTGTCAATGATTTTCCACTTTCACTATCGTTGGGACAAACAGAGTGAAAAGGCGCGGAATCATGTGGCAGCTGAGGAGCATTTGGCTGTCCTGCAGGCGATTCTGGTCGGTGATGCGAGGGCGGCGCGCGCCGCGTTTCAGGCCCATTTGAAATCGGCGCACCTGTCGCTGCTGACCTCGGTTGCCTGGGCAGACGACGACACGTCCTGAATTTTCATCAAGCACGGACTTTGTGCAACTTATCCCCGCCATCCCACCTCTGATCCATGATATAGGAATTAATTCCTTGTATGGATAGAGGCACATCATGCATGTCACCGGGCCTATTGCAACGACCCCGAAACGGGGTCGGGCCGTTGCCGATAGTTATGTCGAAGACGCCGCCAGCCTGGCGGTTATAAAACTGGTTTCAAGAGAAAAAAACGTTGCCGCGCGGCTTTTGACTCATCCCTCGCGCTGCCGTCGGAATACCGCGCAGGCGCGCCAACTTGCCATGTATCTGGTACATGTCTCGCTGGGCCGCAGCCTGACCGAAGTGGGGCGGGTTTTTGGTCGGGATAGGACTACAGTCTCCTATGCCTGCGCCCTGATCGAGGATGGCCGCGACGATGCCCGCTTTGACGCCGCCGTCGGCCAGTTGGAACTGCAGATCGAAGAAAATCTGCTGCAGTATGAGCAGGAGGGTGGTCATGGCCCGCGCTGATGTCCGCTCGATCCGTTTCGTCAAGGCATTGATGCCCGCTGATACCGCCCACAGGGACGAGCACGGCCAGTATGTGCTCGAAACCGCCACCAAAACCGCGCGGCTGCCTGCAGCTTCGGTCACCCGGCTGATCTCGATGGGGGTGCTGCACGGCAATGCGCGCCACTGTAGGCCAACGCCCGAAGCGCCGAATTGGCTGGCGCGCCAGCGATCAAGCGCGACGGCCTATGCCGATCAACACCGCCGCTTGAGCGCTGACGCCGACTCCATTGTCCGCAATCTCGACGAAAGCCCGCTGGCCAGACTGGCAGCGCCAGGCACCGGCGGAAGCCATGCGTTTCTTGCACCGCATCAGGTCGAAGCCGGTGAGCGATTGCGCCAATTGGTCGAGCGCGCCCAACTCGGCGCCCGCACGACCATGAGCTATGACGCCAGCCGCTCCATTCGCGCCAGGTCGGCGCCCGGCATGGCCGATCCGGGGGACATTGCAATAGATGCTCGCCGCCGCCTTGATGATATTGCTCGAGCGTTGCCGCCTGATTGCGCCGGCGTCGTGCTGGACGTCTGCGGTCTGCTCAAAGGATTGCAGGTGATCGAAACAGAACGCGGTTGGCCACGCCGCAGCGCCAAACTGGTCCTGCGAATCGGGCTGGACCAGCTTGCCGCGTTCTGGGGCCTGTCGGCCGAGGCGCGTGGGGTGGTGGCACGCGGCAATCATGCCTGGTTTGAGCAGCGTCCACACCGCTTCGAATAGGACTTGATGGGATTATATCAGGCGAGTGCCTTGGCCTCCCCGCGAATACGGTTGACCATGGCAACCAGACCATTGGCCCGCTGGGCCGTCAGATGCTCGCGCAGGCCCAGCTTGTCAAAAATCTCGATGGCATCGGTGGCGGCGATTTCGGTCGCGGGGCGCCCCGAATAGAGCGCCAACAATATCGCGACCAGCCCCTGAACAATCATGGCATCGGATTCGCCGCGATAATTGAGCACCGGTTCGCCCGCCTTCTCTGCCTGTGTTGAGGCAAGCCAGACCTGTGAAACACAGCCATGCACCTTGTTGGCATCGGTTTTTTCTGCCGCATCAAGCGCCTGGAGCGATTGCCCCAACTCGATGATATAGCGGTAACGCTCTTCCCAATCGTCGAGAAAGGTAAGGTTTTCGGCAATGTCCTGAAAGGCTTTTGGCTGATCCATGTGCTCTATCTAGTATAGCGGAGCGCAAAAAAGGAGCCACAAGTGCGGGGCAGCGCACTTGTGGCTCAGGCCGGAGGTTTTATCGGGCGTTTGGGGAAACGCCGACCTCCGGAGCGTCAAGAATGCGCTGGTGCGCGCACTCTATCCCGCAAGACCCGGGCGCCGCCGGGGAAGCGGCACCTGGATCAATGTCGGCGAAGCCTGCATGGGGGTGCTGACTTGCGGGGATGCGGAAATGGCGGCCGCCAGCACGGCTTTGCCGCCGACGCATTGTAGGCTCGCGCACGGAGTTGCCTCGACCTGTTCGGCAATCAGTTGCTGGCCGCGCGCCATGGCCTGGTCGGACAGCGAGGCTGGCAGCCACGCTCAGATCAACACCGGGTTTGATCACCATGAAGGCCAGAAGTAGCCAGAATGCAGAGCGAAACAGAAACATGATCCGGGTCCAAAAGTGCCGGGCGACACCAAGTAAACTAATGCAGGCAAACCAATTCGCCTGCTGGGACCATATCTAACGATACCGCTTTAAGACGGGCTGGCAGAATTAGATAGAATTTTAGCTAAAAGCGATCACCCGCACTCAACTTTGGGCAAGGTCTTGTTTACGCTAACCTTAGAAACAACCTCCCCAAACGCGCTTGGCCCCCCATCGACCGCCCGCATTTAATTGTGTCTTAGGTCTTGGGTCGCAGGGTGGCAGCCAATGAGACCTGAGTTGTTATCAGGCTATGGCTGGTCCATCGGGCGTCGTGGAAGTGAGTTTATGTAATGCGTAGCTTTTTCTCTTTTGGCGCAAGCAGAGAGATAAATGAGGCGATCACCGGCGGTGGCAATCGCCCCGAGGATCTGCGTCGCCAATTGCTGGCCGACAATGCCATTTTTATTTCAGCGACCTGTGCCCTGGCCATGCCCGCGGTTATCTATGTCGCGCTACAGGGCTCGACACTCCCCTTCTTCATCGCCGTGCTGGCCCTGATTGGTGGGATCATCAGCCTGATGCTGCAGCGCCATGCGCGATTTGAGGAAGCCGCTGCGGTTCAGGTCCATATATTGTTGATCGCCGGGGTGTTGTTGACGCTGGCCGATCATGGCTTTGTCGATGGCGGATTGGCGATTGCCCTGCTGGGACCGATCTATGCCTCGCTGGTGTCGCGGCCGCAGATGCGCCGGATCAGTTGGATCCTGATGGTGGCGATCGCTGCTGTTGGTGGCCTGTCGGCGGCCCTTGATGGGGCGCCGCTGGGCACTAAATATGTGGATTTAAGCTTGATTGGCCTGACTGGTTTTGCGTTGGGCGCGATCATGATTGCCCGCACCGCCGGTCGCATCGGCATGAGCTTTGAAATTCAGGAAAAGTCGCAGCTGGCGACCTATCGGCACCTGATCGAGCATGTACAGGACGCCGTGTTCCGGTTCTCGACTGCGGGAGAGTTGCTGTTTCTGTCGCGATCATCTGAAAAGCTGTTTGGGTGCCCGCGTTACGAATTGACCGGCGCCGGGTTGGGGCAACGCATTCATGTGCTGGACCGCCCGGCGTACCTGACCGCTTTTGCCGATGCCAATCAGGCCGGCATCCAGCGCACCATCGAAGTGCGGATGCGCCAGGATGATCCGCGCGCCAAATCGGCTGTGCCACAGTTTATCTGGATAGAGGTCAATCTTTCCCCGGTAATTGAAACCCGTACCAGCGGCTCGCGTTTTGAGGTTGTTGGCCTGTTGCGCGATGTGACAGCCCGCCGCGATCAGGCCGCCGAAATGGAAGCGGCACGCCATGCCGCCGAAGAGGCCTCGATTGCCAAGTCCCGCTTTCTGGCCACCATCGGGCATGAATTGCGCACGCCGCTGAACGCGGTCGTCGGCTTTTCGGAAATGATGACCAGCGGCATTGGCGGGGAAATCTCCCCGACCCACCGTGAATATGCCACGCTGATCCACCAAAGCGGCACCCATTTGCTCGAAGTGGTGCGGATGCTGCTGGATATGTCGCGCATTGAGGCGGGCAAGTTTGAGTTGAGCACCGACACTGTCACGCCGGGCGATCTGGTCGAGCCGTGCCTTCAGATGGTGCAGGGCGGGGCCAAGGATCGTCAGATACGAGATCGCCTCGACCATCGCCAAATCGCTGCCGACCATGGTGGCCGATGAGCGGGCCTGTCGGCAGATTTTGATCAATCTGCTGTCCAATGCCGTCAAATTCAGCCATGACGGCGGCGAAGTGACGGTGTCGCTCCGCCAGCAGGGCCAATATCTCAATCTTTCGGTCAGCGACAATGGCATCGGCATGTCCGCCGAGGCCATTGCCCATATTGGTGAACCCTTCTTTCAGGCGCAGGATGGCCTGTCGCGCGCCTACGAGGGCACCGGTCTTGGCCTGTCCATCGTCAAGGGTCTGGTGGAGCTTCACGGCGGCACGCTGCGCGCCATGTCCGAATATGGCGCGGGCACAACAATGACAGTTTTGCTGCCTATAAACGGTCCAGCAATAAAACTGCCCGATACTGCGACCGTAACACCCCTTTATCCCGATCCGGCGCCCGTCGAAACGATTCCATGGCAAGACCAAAAAAGAAACGCATTATGACAGCTACGACCTTGACCCATCTGCCACTGGCAGCCGGTAGCGCCATCGCAAGCGCGCTTGGGCGTATGGGGCTTTGGGCCCTGTCGCGATATTTTCGGGCACCATTGACCAATACCGCACTGGTGGCACTGGTAGGCATGACCGCGTTCGCGGCCAGCAATGCGCTCTATTTCCAGACTGCCATCCATCCCGCGCCGCTCTTTATGGCCGACCCCACCATGCCGCCGCCAATTGCAGCGCCGCAGCCCCAGATAATGCCTGCCAGCCGTGTCGCCCCTCTGCCGGTGGTTGCAGCCCCGGTTGCAGAACCAGAACCGATTACCGGTAGCGTCGGGGCGCCATCAACCGGGCCGGTCGGCAATACGGATGTTTACAATCTACAAAAGAAACTGGCTGAGATGCGCCTGTTTCAGGGCGAGTTGGACGGCTATTACGGTCCGATGACGGCCCAGGCCATTCGCGCCTTTGAAACCCGCAACGGCTATAAGCCAACCGGCGCCATGAGCCCCGAAATCATCGACGCCATCATGCGGGCTGATGTTCAGGGCAATGTCGTGGCGCCAAGGCCACAGGCTCTCGCCGCGCCGATCCCCGCGCCGGTTATGCCGGCCCCGATTGCGCCAACTCACACTGAGGCGCCCGTCATGGTGCGTGCCACCGTGGTTGAGCCGGTGCAGCCCGACCGTCTGATCGGTCGCTTGCCATCAATCGAACCGCAGGACCAGATTGGCGAGGCGCTCAACACCGTTGCGCAAAGCGCCGCTGACACAATCGACGGCATTGTTGCGGCCATCGACGGCGGCCGCAGCGCCCCGGTGTCAAGTCGCGCACCAGTGCCGAGTCAGCCGGTTGGCCGTACGCAGGTGCGCCAGCAGGTAGCCGCCTATGTCCAACCCGCAGCGACGCCCGCCGCTATCGTGCAGCCTGCGGCCATCCAGCCGCCCGCAGCGCCGGTACGACAGGCCACACCGACTGCCAATCTCGGGGTGACGGAAAAAGTCCAGCGTGGACTTGCCAGCCTTGGCTTCCTGCATGGACCGATTGACGGGGAGGCTGGTGAAGATACCGCGCGCGCCATCCGCAATTTTGAAGTCTATTACAATTATGATGTGACCGGTCGGGTCAGCCCGCAGCTGGTTGATATGCTCACCGCCGCAGGCGCGACCTTCTAGTGTCACGCCTGCGGAGTGACCTGTGGTGCGGCGCATTCGTGCGACGCCACAACGATCTGGGCAATATGTGCGTAATATCGCGCCGGGGCGACCCGATTGCCGGGCAGGTATTTATTGAAATCGACCATCTCGACGGTACGCTGAGCCTGTTGACCCCGGCCCCAGGCATGGCGCTGGTCGAGTCAAATGCCAATTTGGTGTTTCAACGACGGTTGATTCGGGCCGAACCGGCAAAAGTGCACGCCCGCATTGCCCGCGAAGTCGATTTTGATCCTGATCTGTGGGTTTTGAACCTCGACCTGCGCGGCGACGATCCGGGTATCGAGATCATCGACTAGGGCGGCGAGCGTTCCGATATGATGGCACTAGCCGGCGCGTTTGGCCCCGATCCGCGCCAGAGCCTCGATGGCCTGTTCGACCACCGGATTGTGCGCCGGGGCCAGCATCGGGGTGCGGCGACTGGTCTGGTTGAACGGCTTGTATTCGGGTTTGGCCAGATCAAGCAGATTGACCTCCCCACGCCAGGCACTCATCAGATAGGCCATCGATTCGGGCGTGACATTGCCAAACAGAGTGGCAAAGTCGGCCAGTGCCCGCGAGCGCTCCTCATCGTGCGATGTGGCATGGATCAGTACTTTTAGCCCGTCATAGGCACTGCAACCAAAGGCACGCAGCACTACAAATAGTGACGCACCGGTAACATCATGGGCAATCTGGCCGCAGCGTACTTCGTCCAGACCGCTGATCTGGGCGAGCAGCTTTGTGACCTCGGGGCGACGATTTTCCGAAAACAGCTTCATCAGCGCCTTGGTCAGTTCCTGATTGGCAACCGAGAGCATTTCAATGGTTTTTTTGATCGGCGCTACCGGCGTCTGCCGGTTGGTGAAGGCCTTGATCACCTTGATCCGATGGTCGTCGGACAGGTCAAAGAATGCGGGAGCCAAAAGAGCGCAGTCGAAATCATTTCGTTCGGCCAGCGATTCGGCCACCATGTGGTCCATTTGCGCTGAACGGGCCAAGGCGCTCAGATAAGCGCCGCGTGGCGCGATGGCGTCATTGGCGGCCAGCGCCCGGTAGACTTTGCGCGAATTCATCTGGAACAGCTTGGCCAGCGCTACATTGGTCAGATCGGGACGACGCGCGATAACACTGGCGGCGGTTACGTCGCCGCGCGCAATGATATCGAGCAAGGTCGCCTCGGAAATTTCATCGGCCCGTTGCAGAAAGTCGCCTAGATCTTCGCCAATATTGGCAACGACCAGCGCCTCGAGCGTCGGGGACAGTGTTTCGGCGCGCCCCAGAATGGCGGCACCCTTGGCTTTGGCCTGCGGGCCGGCAATCGGGAACAGGCGCGAGGCCAGCGCCTCAAACTGCTCCATTTCGGGATTAGTCGGCCGGCCACGCCGCGCATAAGCGTCGCACGCCGCAATCAACAACGTGTTTGTTCGGTCGACGCCGCCCGATTCAATCAGCAGCTGGAATGTTTCGTAGGGCTGGAAACCAAGCATTTTTGAACCATCGACTCAATTAAACGCGGAAGAATGTGCGTAACCACACTCTTGCCGCCAATTCGTTAGCAGACTGTTAACCTTGACGATCTCTTAATGGGGAAAGGCGCAAGGGGCGTTGCGCCGGACCGTAATTTTCGAACTGTGTTGCCTCCGGTAGGGACGGGGGGACCGACATTTTGGAGGCCAGCTTGGGAAAGCTTGTCAAATTCGACCAACGCCGATCCCTGGCCCGCAAGGCCAGGTTGACGACCGGTGATGCCCAGATATTGATGTTTACCGGGGTGCGTTATGAGCGCGGCACGACGCCAACAGCCATGTCGAACCCGTGCATCGGGCCATCGAAGCCCAAGCCCAGCCGCAAGCGTGGGTAATTTGGTTTGTTGGGGTACACGTGCCCTGTGCGCAACGGTGCTGATGCTCGGGGCCGGTTGCGTAGCGCGTCCGACTGGCGATTTCGGCCGTGCCCAACCCAGCTTTACCCATGATACCGCGATGCCCTTCGTCGGAAACCTTGCCGCCCGCGGGCGCGGCGAGCCGGTTTCACAGTTCAACCAGACCGATATCGAAGTGGAAATGCACGACCGCGTCTGGCGTTTCCTCATTGCCGAGCACACCAGCGACTGGTTTCACAATACCGCCGTGGAATTGCAGCGCACACGCCTGACCCCGGCACTCGATCAGAATTTTTCAGAAAAAGCCTATTATGAATGGCTGCAGCGCACGCGCTTCAAATCAGCGCCAGTGCGCTATAGCGCTGTCGGTGCCGACATTCTGGCCGACACCGACACGGTGCCCGACACATTTGCCGCGATCTGCAAGGTCATCGAAGTCGACCGGCAACGGCTGGTCACCAAAAATGCCCTGTCGGACCTGGAACCGGAGGTGCGCGCCGGGGTCGATGCGCGCCGCGCCGAAAATCAGAGCTTTATCGCCTGGTTCGTTAGGGCGTTGAACTATCGCTACGTCAGCTACAATTATGCCCTGGATCACCTTCTGGTTGAAACACCCGATGAGCGCTCAATGGACGTTGACGCCAAACTCGCCACGATGGGGCAATATGTCGACCGGGCCAATCGCGGTGATTTCTGTTCGCAAATGGCAGGGGGCAGGGCCGGTTCGGGCTTTGTCATTCCCTCGCGCTATCAGACGATGCACATCGACAATGAAGTCATCGACCTCAAATAGGATCAGGGTTTGGGGCCGCAGGAAATGGCCGAAAGCGCCCGCTCATAACGTGGGCGCACCGCCCGATGCGGCGGTGCCAACCGCACGACGACGAATAGGTCATCAGTACTGGCTTCGATGATCAACAATCCTTCGGCAATATCGATTTGCTGTTCGGCCAACAGGCGGGTTTGCCGGGAATTGAAAATGCCCATCTGCAGGGTCTTGCCGATGCCATCGCGATTGGTTGTGGCATATTCGATGGTGCCATCGCGATCATAGATCGCAATTGACCAGAAGGCGTCGGGCAGGGTGCCGTTAAGATAGGCCGGGCCATTGGCAAGATCGAGTTGGCAGACCCCATAACTCAATCCCGGATCAAGCCCCAACGGATTGGGCTGTCCGGGCTTGACCTGCGGTAGCAGCACAATCGTGTTTTTGGCATTCAGCGATTCGATGCGGGTCCAGACGGTATGCTCGGCCAGCGCCGGCAGAGTCAGAATGACAATCAGGTGAATGATGCCACCAAGCAGCACCCCGCCCGACAACCAGATCAGCAGGCGCTTCATGAGCACCCAACCTTCGAGATGGCAGGCAACGCGACCTCGGCTGAACTGAGGCCGGACGCCGCCACGGTGTCATAAAGTGTCAGCGCCAGACTGAACGGGCCGGTGCCCTTGAGTTCGAGCCAGTTGAGTGGCTCAAGTCTGGTGCCGACAAATAGGCTCGATGCCGCCATCGGCGCCGCGCGACAATTGATTGGAGCCAATCCAGCCCGTGGTGCCCGGGCGGGCAACATTGACCCCAGCCGGGTCAAGCGCCACCAGTGTCCATAGGGTAGCGACCGGCGTGCGCCCGCTCACGCGATAGGTGCATCCCAGATTGAGTGGCGCGCCACTGTCATCGGTGCTGGCCATGAACTGCAGACCCTCGGACTGGCCAAGCTGAAGCTGGGCCTGTCGGGCCAGATGAGCGCGCGTGTAAGGATTGGGATTGGGGGTGCCGACATCGGGCCAGGCAACCCAGGCGCCTGAATGCAGGCCGCCCAGCAGACCCGTATCTGACAGCGCCATATAGGCTCAGCCCGAACCCGGTACCCAGCGCCACGACCAGCATGGCCAGAAGATTGAAAACGAAACGCAAGGGCTAACGGTCCGAACGGGTTAAAATGGACATCTGGGGCTCGATCAGCGCCGACGACCGGCAAGGCCGCTGCCTTTGCCTATAGCAATCGCGCCCGCGCATAGAAAGGCGTTTCCCCCTTCATCAACCGCTCAAAGACTGTTTGGGGCGATGGCAGGCGTGGCCATGGCCTGATCGGGCGATGTTTTAAGGGCCTGCTGCGCCAGCTTGAGACGATCCGCCAGATCGATCAGCTTGGAAGCCGCACCCGGCTTGAGACCCGGCGGGCGTTGCGCGATTTCCTCGGCAGCGCTGTCAGCATCCGCATCGGCGACAATGGTTTGCTCGGGCACGAAATCGACCCCGAATACCGGCTCGATCTGGACATTGGTATGGGCAAAGGCCATGAATTTCTGCCACGCCATCGCCGGTAGACTGCCGCCGGTCAGCCGGTTGGTAGGCTGGTAATTGTCGTTGCCGAACCACACCGCCGCCACGTAATTGCCGGTGAAACCGCAAAACCATGCATCGCGATAGGAGGAGGTGGTGCCCGATTTGCCAAGCGCGGGAACGCCGGGAACCTGGGCCCGCCGTCCAGTGCCATTGGTAATCACCCGGCGCAACATGACATTCATGTTGGCGACTGTCTTCTCACTCAGGACACGCTCGCGCGGGGCATTGAGATCCTTGTTGAAAATGACGTCGCCGGTAAGACTGGTGATGCGGGTGATGCCAAAGGCGGGCGTCTTGTATCCATCGTCGGCCAGAACGGCATAGGACGAGGTCATGTCCAGCACCGAAACCGAGGCAACCCCCAGCGCCAGCGAGCGGGTGACCGGATAATCGGCCTGCAGGCCCATGCGATGGCTCAGCGCCGCGATCGGCTCGCGACCCGTCTTGATCGAGAGCGTAACCGGCACGGTATTGATCGAGGCGGCAAACGCACTCAACAGGCTGACGCGCCCCTTGTAATTACGCCCATAGTTTTGCGGACACCAGTCGCCGATACAGACCGGCCGGTCCGAAATGGTGTCGGAGGGGGTCAGGCCCAACTGCTCGAAGGCCTGGGAATAGACGAAAATCTTGAACGCCGAGCCCGGCTGGCGGGTCGAGACGATGGCGCGATTGAACTGGCTCTTGCCATAGTCGGTGCCCCCGACCATGGCGCGAATGGCGCCCTTGGTGTCGGTGACCACCATGGCTGCCTGACCGACCTTGTACTGTTCGCCATTTTCCCGGATTACTGAATTGATCGAGTCCTCGGCATATTTTTGCAGCGTCGTATCAATGGTGGTGCGGACGGTGAAATTATTGGAGGTGTGGCGACTGGCCTGGATAATGTCCTTGGCCTGCTCAAAGGCGTAATCGAGAAAGTAATTGGGGCTGTCGACATCGTCAGTGCGATTGACCGGGGAGGCCGGATGGCGTCGGGCCGCCGTTACCTGACCCTCGGTCAGGAAGCCGGCATTGACCATATTGGTCAGCACCACATTGGCCCGTCCACGTGCCGCCGCCAGATCGACGTGGGGAGCATATTTGGTCGGTGCCTTGAACAGGCCCGCCAGCATCGCCGCTTCCGCCAGATTGATGTCGTTGACCTTCTTGCCGAAATAATATTCGGCCGCCGCCGTCACCCCGAAATTGCCGCCGCCCATATAGGCGCGGTCAAAATAGAGCTTGAGGATCTGATCCTTGGTGTAATGCCATTCCAGCCAGACCGACAAAAACGCCTCGGTCACCTTGCGCTCAATAGTGCGCTCGGGCGACAGGAACAGGTTCTTGGCCAGTTGCTGGGTGATCGAAGAACCACCCTGCGTGCCGTTGTCGCCCTGGGTATTGGAGACGATGGCGCGCAAGGTGCCCACCACATCAACCCCGAAATGGTCGTAAAAACGTCGGTCCTCGGTGGCCAGCGTCGCCTTGATCAGATAATCGGGCATATCGGCCAGCGCCACACTGTCATCGGAGCGAATGCCGCGACGGCCAATCTCATTGCCGAACTTGTCCAGAAAGATCACCGAATAATCTTCGGCCTTGTTAAACTCGCCGGTCGCCGTGACATCAAAGGCGGGAAATGCCAGCAGCAACACCAGGATGGTGCCCAGCGCACCAAAGGTCAGCCCGTCCGAAAGCAGTTCGACAAACAGCCGTTTGATGCCGCGAACCCGAAAGATCGCCATGAAATCCTGAAAGCGCGTATAGCCACGGCCCAGCGATTCACCGAACTCGAACAGCGAGGAATCCAGCCATGCATCCGCCGCCAGCATGTTGGACTTCTTGGCGTGCTTTTGTTTTGTATAAAAGGGGTCTTGCATCGCCACGCTCGTTACTGCCCCGCAATGGGCACCCCAAATGTTGAACGCGGGCGCCACAATAGCAAGTTAATCGCCTGAATATGATTGCGCACGCCATGCTACAAGAGCAAACACGCAACATCATGAATGGCACGAACGGATATTATGGCCTTCTGGGACGAAAAATCGCTTAACGAGATGAGCCCGGCCGAATGGGAAGCGCTTTGCGACGGTTGTGGCCGCTGCTGCCTGATCAAGGCTCGAAGATGAGGATAGCGGCCTGCTGATCACCTCGGACGTGCATTGCAAGCTGCTCGATGGCGACACCTGCGCCTGCACCGACTATCCAGGACGGCAAAAACAGGTGCCCGATTGCATCAAGCTGACGCCCGAAAATATCACCGAAATAAAATGGATCCCCACCACCTGCGCCTATCGCCGATTGGCCGAAGGCAAGGGGTTGGCGTGGTGGCATCCGCTGGTATCGGGTGATCCGCAAACAGTTGTCGATGTTGGCGTATCGGTCAAGGGGCGCACCTTCAGCGAACTCGACATTGCACCCGGAGACTGGGAAAATCATGCCGTGGACTGGCCCGAATGGGAGCCACCCGAAGAACTGTAGCGGGTCAGATGCTGGACAATCGGGCCAGGGGTTTACTTGGTATTAACCATAATATGGCGAGATAAGGCCAAGTATTTTCCACAGCTTAGCCCAGAACAGGCCAGCCATGAGTGTTTCCGACCTAAGCCCCACAAGCAATGATCTATTCTGGGGCCGGGTGCGTGCCGCACTGGGTGGCCTGCGCATTACCCGCACACCGGAGCGGGAGCGCACGCCAGCCTATGGCAAGGCGGCCATAGCGCGATCGCTGGGCATGAAGCCGCGTCTGAGCGCCGAGGACCGAAGCGGAAATTGCCGAGGCCTGGATGGTTTCGGGGGTGATCAATGTTTCAATGTGCCTGATGGTTATCGATCTCGACCGGTTTGACGATTATTTTTCCGCCTATGGCAAAAGCGCCAGCGAGGAATGCGTCGACACAGTTCTGGCCACGATCAATGCCAACCTGCCGCGCGAACACGACAAATGCTTTCGCTTCGGGCGTCACCAGTTCGTCGTGGTACTGCCTGATTATCCGCTGTTGCTGGCGCGCAAGGGCGCCGACAAGATTATCAAGGCCGTGCACGACGAGGCCATTCAGCACAAGGAGAGTCATGCGGGCGTTGTCACGGCGAGCGTCGGGATCGCCGCAGCCAATCCCAGCGGCAATCTCAGCAAGAAATTTTTTGAAGTGGCCGCCGCCGCGCAGGCCAAGGCGGCGCGCCGTGGCCTTGGGCGTATGCAGGCCGTCGATCTGCGCAAACCAAAGGGCGACAAGGCCAAATCAGGCGCGGCCAAAAAGGCAAAGGCTGCCTGATTCTTTCAGAAATTATTGCCTGCGCCGGCCAGGCGCTTGTCATTTCGACCATGTCATCGAACCATCTCACGCTTTGCCGCTGGATGGGGCTTTCGCTTTTTTGACAACCCTTTAGGTTCGTCTGCGTTCATCTTGAACAGTGGGGGACTTCGGTGAGTCAGATCAGTTTTCAGTTTCGCCAGATGGCGCAACGCATGTGGTTTCTGCCCGCGGCCTTCTCCTTAGGCGCCATTGTTACCATTCTAATCGCCTACTATGGCGCGCAGTATGCCCCCGCCGCCGACAAATTGCCATTCACCGTGCCCTCGAACAGCGTTGTGTCGATCCTGACCATTCTGGCATCAAGCCTGCTGACGGTTTCGGTCTTTGCCCTGTCGACCATGGTCAGCGCCTTGGCCAGTGCCTCCCAATCGACCACGCCGCGCGCTGTGCCGCTGATCGTGGGCGATCGCAGCGCCCAGACCTCGATTTCGATTTTTATCGGGGCGTTCCTGTTTTCAGTTGTTGGCATTATCGGCCTGTCGTCGGGCATTTATAGTGAAGCGGGGCGGTTATTGCTGTTTGCGGTGACCATCGTCGTGGTTGTGTTGGTCATCGCGGCGCTGATCCGCTGGATCGGTCAGATTTCGGCAATCGGCCGGGTCACCGAAACCATCGACCGTGTCGAGGCGGCGACAACCAAGGCTTTTGATGCGCTGTCCAACCGGCAATTGTTCGGCTGCTCGGTCTTGCGCGGTGAACCGTCCGGCGTGCCGCTGGTTGCCGACAAGATCGGCTATGTGCAGCATATTGATGTGTCCAAACTCCAGCGCGTCGCCGACGAGCACGAATTGCAAATTGCCATAGTCTCGCGCCCTGGCGCCTATGCCGCGCCGAACTGGCCGCTGATGGTGGTGATGGGCGAGGTTGACGACGAGACGCGCGAACGGCTGGTCAATGCCTTTGTCATCGGCGACAGCAGGACGTTTGAAAGTGATCCGCGATATGGGCTGATCACCTTGAGCGAAATTGCCGGAAAAGCATTGTCGCCCGGCATCAACGATCCCGGCACGGCCATCGATGTGATTGGCACGCTGGTGCGGATATTGGCCGCCCACAAGGAAGATGACGGGCCACGCGCTGTAAAATATGTCCGCCTGTCGGTAGCAGCGCTCGAACCGGCGGAGTTGCTCGAGGATGCGTTTCGCTCCATCGCCCGCGATGGCGCGGCCAGCGTCGAGGTGGTGCTGCGCCTGCTGGCGGGCCTTGAAACTATTGCAGCGGGTGAACCGGAATATGCAGAAGTTGCGCTGGTTACAGCGCGTGATGCCGCCGAACGCGCCCGCGCCGCCCTGACGGCAAAAAGCGATCTGGCGGCACTGGAACGCGCGGCGGCCTTTGCCCAGTAATTTATCCATCTAATCCCCGCGTGTCGGGGCGATGCTATTGTTCAGGCATGGTCGAAAAACTGGGTTTGAACGAAGCGGGCACTGCCCGGCGCGATTGGGAGGCCATCAGGGCCGCCTATGAAAGCCGCGAGATGTCGCCGGCTGCCATCTGCGAGCAGCACGGCATCACCATTTTCCAACTGCGCTATCGCCGCCAGAAGGAAAACTGGCTGGACTGCCGTACCAGGGTGCAGGGACGCGGTCCCATCATCAACCGCATGCTCAGGGTGCTCGACCAGCAAGTGCGTGTGCTGGAGAAACAGATGACACAATCAATCGACAAGGAAGCGGCCTTGCTTGGCACCATGGCCAAGACGCTGGAAAAATTGATCGAAATCGAAAAGGCCGAGCGCAGCAGCGAGCCGGTTCAGAAAAAGGATATTTCCGAGCTGCGCAACAAGCTGGCCCGCCGCATTGACCAGGCTCAAACAGCGCTGAAGCGGACGAACTGGCGGCAAGCCTTGCCCGCGACGATCTTGAACGGCTGATCTTTGACTGGCCATTCTGGGCTGAGCCGGCGCAATTGCCGCCATCAGGGGACTGGACCACCTGGCTTTTGATCGGCGGGCGCGGCTCGGGCAAGACAAGGGCCGGGGCCGAATGGGTGCGGGACTTGGCCAGTCAGGGCGTATCCCCGATAGCGCTGGTGGGCGAAACCATCAGCGAGGCCATCGCCGTGATGATCAAGGGCGACAGCGGTCTGCTCAATGTTCATTTGCCGGACGAAAGGCCAATCTTGCGTCAAAACAGTTTGATCTGGCCCAATGGTGTGGAAGCCATGGTGCTGTCAGCATCGGACCCGGACCGGTTTCGCGGGCCACAATTTGCCGCTGCCTGGTGTGATGAGGTTGCCAAATGGCCAAATGCCGAGGTTGCCTGGGACATGTTGCAATTTGGCCTGCGGCTTGGCAAACGCCCGCGCCAACTGGCCACGACAACGCCGAAGCCAACCAAACTGCTCAAGCGATTGTTGACCGACCCGCGTACCGAAGTGACGCGGATGAAAACCGCCGACAACCGAAACAATCTGGCCGACAGTTTTCTTGAGGCCATTGTCGGGCGCTATCGCGGATCGGTACTGGGGCGTCAGGAACTCGATGGTGAAATGATCGAGGACCTGCCCGATGCATTGTGGAGCCGCGCCATGTTCAAACCGCCGAATGATCTGGCGATGGGCCGGATCGTGGTGGCGGTTGATCCGCCGGTAACCGGCCATGCCGGATCCGATGCGTGCGGCATTGTCGTTGCCGGACGCGCTGGCGAGGGCGCGGTGGTGCTGGAAGACCGAACCGTTAAGCCGGCAGCGCCGCTGGCCTGGGCGCATCGGGCAGTGGCCGCGTTTCATGCCCATGGGGCTGACGCCATCGTGGTTGAAGTCAATCAGGGCGGCGATCTGGTCAAATCGGTGATTGCTCAGGTCGATGCCAATGTGCCGGTCAAACCGGTGCGGGCCAAACGCGGCAAGTGGCTACGGGCCGAGCCGGTCGCCGCCCTCTATGGCCGTGGGTTGATCAGCCATGTGCCTGGCCTCACCGATCTGGAAGACGAAATGTGCGGCTTTGGCGCTGATGGGCGCAGCCAGGGCCATTCGCCCGACCGGGTTGATGCGCTGGTGTGGGCACTGACCGAACTGATGCTCGATGATCTGACGCCAAGAGTGCGCGGCCTCTAGGGCTGACGCCACAAGCAAAGGAACAGAACATGCCGAACTGGATCTACCGCCTGCGGGGCGGGCGGGTGAACGCGCCTGCCGAAAGCAAGGCGCGGGGAATGGTGAGTTTAAGCCCGTTAGGCGAGGCGCAATGGAGCAATCGCGGTTTTTCGTCGCTGGCCAATGAAGGGTTTGCCAAGAATCCGGTGGTCTATCGCTGCGTGCGCCTGATCGCCGAAGCCGCCAATCGGGTGCCACTGGTGGCCAACCATGACGGAAAGCGCCTGAGCGAACATCCGGTCATGACGCTATTGGGGCGACCCAATTCGCGCCAGTCCGGGGGGAAATGCTAGAAGCGGTCTATGCCTATCTGCAAACGGCGGGGAACGCCTACTTGCAGGCGGGCATGGTCGATGGCGAAGTCAAGGCGCTCTATTGCCTGCGGCCCGACCGGATGCGGGTGGTGCCGGGGCGCGACGGCTGGCCCGCCGCCTATGCCTATACCGCCGCCGGACGCACAATGCAGCTGAGCCAGACAACCGAACCGGTTCCCAGCGTCCTGCATATGGCGCTATTTCATCCGCTCGATGATCATTATGGCATGGCCCCGCTCGATGCCGCCCAGACTAGTCTCGACATTCATAATGCCGCCGGAAAATGGAACAAGGCGCTGCTCGACAATGCGGCGCGGCCTTCGGGAGCGCTGGTCTATTCAGTGGCCGGGGGCAATTTGAGCGGCGAGCAGTTTGACCGGCTCAAGGCCGAACTGGAACAGGGCTTTGCCGGGGCCGCCAATGCCGGACGACCCATGGTGCTCGAAGGCGGGCTGGACTGGAAAACCATCGGCCTGACGCCGCGCGACATGGATTTTATCGAAGCCAAGAACGCGGCGGCCCGCGATATTGCCCTGGCCTTTGGCGTGCCGCCAATGTTGCTGGGCATTCCCGGCGACAATACCTACGCCAATCTGGCTGAAGCCAACCGCGCCTTATGGCGCCAGACCATCATTCCGCTGGTGCGTCGGGTGACCGATGATCTCTCGAACTGGTTGGCCCCGGCTTTTGAAGGTACCCAGATTACTGCTGATTTCGACGGCGTTGAAGCGCTGGCCGAGGATCGCAGCGCCATGTGGGCGCGGATCGGGGCCGCCGATTTTCTCAGTGACGATGAGAAGCGGGCCATGCTCGGCGTTGAAAACGGCTAGAGCCAAGGGATTTTCCAACATGGATGAGTTGACGCGCACCGTGATCGAGCGGGGCGATCTGGCGCATTTGGCGTTGTTTTTATGGGCGAGTGGGGCCAGCGGGCTGCTGGTGTGGACGCTCAGGGAACTGGCGGCGGCAAACCGGCGGTTCAACCACTTTGTCCACGAGATCGCCAGCCTGAACCAATTGTTCAAAAAAGGAGATTGAGCCATGGCGGAAAAAACCGGCCGGGACAATGCGCAGCAGACGTTTCGCCAGTTTGCCTGGCATCTGGCGGGAACGCTTGCCAGCGCCAAGGGCACCAGCAAGCCTGCCAAGGCAGGTGGAGGCAAGCGTTGACGCGGTCAATACCGATTGATGCCGATGGCCGATTTGTCGGCTATGCCAGCGTTTTCAACTTGCCCGACGACAGCGGCGACGTGGTGATGCCGGGAGCCTTTGCCAAAAGCCTCAAACGCCGCAATGCGGACCGGGTGCGGCTGCTGTTTCAGCATGACCCCAAGGAACCGGTCGGGGTGTGGGAAACCATTGTCGAGGACGGGTTCGGGCTCTGGGTCAAGGGACGCCTGGTGGCGGGCGTGCCGCGTGCCGATGCGTTGCGGGCGCTGATCGAACGCGGCGCGATTGATGGGCTCTCCATCGGTTTTCGCACCATTCGCGCCACCCGCAGCAAGCCAGGGGGTCAACGCCAGGCTCTGGCAGATCGATCTTTGGGAAATCTCCATTGTCACCTTTCCGATGATGGACGGGGCCCGCATCGCGCAGGCCCTCAGACCGGCAACCGGCGCGGCAATCGCGGCGGCCATTTCAGCCTTACGCCAACCTTAAAGGACCAACTATGGATCAGACGACATCAAGCCTCGAAATCAAGGCCGGAAACGACGATATCAATGCGCTCTATGCCGAGCTAGCGGGGGCCTTTGAGGAATTCAAGGCCACCAATGACCAACGGCTCAAGGACATTGAAAAGCGTGGTGCTGCCGATGGCTTGCTCGAAGGCAAGGCTCGATCGCCTCAATCAGGTGCTCGACGGACAAAAGTCCGCACTTGAACGCGCCGCCATCGAGCGGGCCCGTCCCGCGCTCGACGGCGTCGTTTCGGCCCAGCCCGACGGCTACAAGGACGCGTTTTCCGCCTATGTGAAACGCGGCGAGGAAAAGGCACTGTCGGTCGGCGTCAATGCCGATGGCGGCTATGTGGTGCCTTCGGAAACCGAAACCGAAATCACCCGCCTTTTGGCCGCTGTTTCGCCCATTCGCGCCATTGCCGGGGTACGGCAGGTGTCGGGTTCTGTCTATAAACGCGCCGTTTCGGTATCCGGGCCTGCGGTGGGCTGGGTCGGAGAAACCGACACCCGCCCGATTACCGATAGTCAGCCGCTGGTTGAATTGAGTTATCCGACCATGGAGCTTTACGCCATGCCGGCAGCAACCTCGGCGTTTCTGGAGGACGCGGCGGTCGATGTGGGCCAATGGATTGCCGATGAGGTCAACACAGCGTTTGCGGCGCAGGAAACCACAGCGTTCGTCACCGGCAATGGCGTCAAGAAGCCAACCGGCTTTCTGGCGTCGACAACGGTAGCCGAAAGCAGCTGGGCCTGGGGCAAGCTGGGCTATATCGCCTCGGGCGCCGATGGGGCATTGCCCACAAGCAATGCCAGCGACGTGCTGGTCGATCTGGTCTATGCGCTCAAGGCCGGCTATCGCCAGAACGCCAGCTGGGTGATGAACCGCCAGACCCAGGGGGCCTTGCGCAAGGCTCAAGGATGCCGACGGCAATTATCTGTGGCAGCCCGCTGCCAGTGCCGATGGCAAGGCGCGCTTCATGGGCTTTGATCTGGTGGAAGCCGAAGACATGCCCAATATCGACTCGGACGCACTTTCGATTGCTTTTGGCGACTTCAAGCGCGGTTATCTGATCGTTGACCGGCAGGGCGTATCCATCCTGCGCGACCCGTTCTCGGCCAAGCCCTATGTGCTGTTTTACACAACCAAGCGCGTCGGCGGCGGTGTTGCCGATTTCGACGCGATCAAACTGCTCAAGTTCGCCGTCTCCTAAGGGCGCGACGTCACCCTCTCCCGCGATCCCTCCCAAAGAGGGAGGGTGACAACCAATCAACAACAGGAAACAGTGTCATGACCTCTTATCTGCTGGCGGGGCCCGCCGGGGAGCCGATTTCGCTCGCCCAGGCCAAGGCTTTTTTGCGGGTGGATGATGAAGCCGAAGACGGCCTGATCACCACGCTGATAACCGCTGCGCGACTGCACATTGAAGGGGTGACCGGCAAGGCGCTGATGGCCCAGACCTGGCGGGTGGGGCTGGATTACTGGCCCGAAAACCGCGTGGTCAAACTGCCCGTCGCGCCGCTGGTCTCGATTACGGCCATTACCGCCTATGACGGCGACGGCGAGCCGCACACCATCGCGGCAGCACAGTTCTTTGCCGAGCCAAACCGGTTGTTGCTGCCGATCATGGTCGCGGGGATGCCGACATTGCGTGAGCGTGGCGGCATTGAAATTGACTATGTCGCCGGGTTTGGCAGCGACCCCGAAGATGTGCCCGCTGATCTGACCCAGGCGATGTTGAGCCTTGTTGCGTACTGGTTCGAGCACCGCGACGCAGTGATCGTGGCAGGCTCCGGCGCGGTGGTGCCAACGGGGTTTGACCGGTTGATCGCGCCCCACAAGCGGGTGCGGCTATGAGCGAGCGGATACCGGCGATCGGTACACTGACCGACCGGGTGCAACTCAAGCGCAAGGACATGAGCCTTGAGGACGCGGGCGGTATTGCGACGCTATTGGTGCCGTTGGCGACAGTCTGGGCGCGGGTGCGGCGCTTGAGTGGACGGGCAAGCAGAAGCGCCGATGGACAGGCCGTAGTGGTGAGTCACAGCGTGGTCTTGCGCTATCGCAACGATATTGGCGCCGGGGACCGGATTATCTATCGCGGCCGCAATCTTGAGGTGATCAGTACCGCCGATATCAATGGGCGGCGAGCCTATCTGAGCTGCCTGTGCAGCGAAATCCAGATGATTGGTTAGGGACATGATGCATCCGATTGCGGCAGTGCAGACCCGGTTGGTGGCCGCGTTGGCGGCTGATGCGACACTGGCCGGATTGCTGGGGAGCGATGCGGTGTTCGACGCACCGCCCAAACACAAGACGGCACCCTATGTGGTGATTGCCCGGCATGATGTGCTGGCCCACGACACCGATCTGGTGACGGGCAATGAACATCGATTATTGCTGCATGTCTGGGCCAGCCAGGCCAGCCGCAGCGCGGTGTTGGCTATTGTCGAGGCGATGGTGGCAGCCCTGTTGGCGGTGGACCTGTCCGATAGCGACTGGCGGGTGACGTTGGCCGAGCATTTGCGCACAGACACCGACATTGACCCCAAGAGCGGGCAGGCGCGGGCGGCGGTCAGTCTTCGACTGTTCTCCGAGCTTGCCTGAAGGCACGTTTTTCAAATTTGAGAGGATACGACATGGCGGCCCAAAGCGGGAAAAACATGTTGCTAAAACTCGACCAGACCGGGTCGGGCAGTTATTTGACCGTGGCGGGATTGCGCAGCCGCGCGCTGGCCTTCAATGCCACAACCGTCGATACCACCGATCAGGAAAGCGCCGGACGCTGGCGTGAATTGCTGGCCGGCGGCGGGGTCAAGCGCGCCTCGGTTTCCGGCTCCGGCATTTTCAAGGACCAGGCCTCCGACGCCATGATCCGCACGCTGTTTTTTGGCGGCACCATTCGCAACTGGCAATTGATCATTCCCGATTTCGGCGCGGTGGCGGGCCTGTTCCAGATTGTGGCGCTGGAATTTTCCGGCGATCACGCCGGGGAAGTCACGTTTGACCTGGCACTGGAAAGTGCGGGCGAACTGACCTTCACCGCCGCCTGACAACTAGAGGGGAGCACAAAAAATGGCAAATCCGCAGCGCGGTGAAGTTGAAGCAAGAATTGACGGTGAGTGCAAAACGCTTTGCCTGACGTTGGGCGCACTGGCCGAACTGGAGGGCCGGTTGCAAACCGGTGATCTGGTGGGACTGGCCGAACGATTTTCGGGTGGGCGCATTTCGGCGCGCGATCTGACTGCCATTCTTGGCGCTGGATTGCGCGGCGCGGGTAATGCCATTTCCGACGATGATCTGGCGCGCATGAGCATTGAAGGGGGGCTCAAGGGCGCCGCCGAAATCGCTGCCGCCCTGTTGCGCGTCACCTTTGGAGAAACGATGTGAACGCCTTTCCCTGGGCCAATGTCATGCAGTTCGGTTTTGGGGTGCTCAAACTGTCGCCCGAGGCCCTATGGACCATGACGCCGCGCGAACTTGCTGCAGCCATGCGGGGCGGGCAACGTACGAGTGCGAGCCCATTGGTCCGTAGTGAACTGACCCGATTGATGGAGCTTTATCCCGATGGCCGATAATCTGTTTCCGGACAATTTTGGGAGCGAGCTGGGCGATGTCTCGGTGGAACTGGAACGGATCGGCAATCTGGCCGACGGTGTTTCGCGCTCGTTGAGCAAGGCATTTCGCGGAGCGTTGACCGATGGCAAATCGTTCAAGAGCGTTTTGGGGGATATCGCCAGCGCTTTTAGCGACATTGCGCTCAAGGCTGCCATCAAGCCGCTCGGTGATCTGGTGGGCAATGCGGTGGGCAATCTGTTTAGCGCCACCAATCCCGTTTTGGGTGGAGTGACCCCGTTCGCCAAAGGCGGGGTGATTGCCAGCCCGAGTTATTTTCCGATGAATAGCGGGCTGGGGCTGATGGGCGAGGCCGGGGCCGAGGCCATCATGCCTTTGCAACGCGGCAGCGACGGGCGTCTCGGCGTCGCAGGGGGCGGCGGCGCGGTCAATGTGACCTTTAATGTGACTGCCAGCGATGCGCGCAGCTTCGTGCAAAGCGAGGCCGATGTCAGTGCCATGTTGCTGCGGGCGGTCAAGCGCGGCGCGCGCGGCAACTAGCAACCGTTCAATTCCTGAAACCTAGTTAGATCTGAGGGCAACATGGCTTTTCATGCCGTGCGCTTTCCGCTCGACATTGCGCTTGGCGCGCGAGGCGGGCCGGAACGCAAGACCGATATCATCACCCTGGCCAGCGGGGCCGAGGAACGAAACAGCCGCTGGGCGCTTTCGCGGCGGCGCTACAATGCCGGTTACGGCGTCAAGTCACGAACCGACATGCAGGCGGTATTGGCGTTTTTTGAAGAACGGCGCGGGCGCTTTCACGGTTTTCTGTGGCGCGACGGGCTTGATTATTCGTCGGGCGCCGCTGTGCCTACGCCGACGGATCAGACCATTGGCACTGGCGACGGCAGCGCCGCACATTTTCAACTGACCAAGCAATATGGCGCCAGCTTTGACCCGTTTTTACGCCCGATCACCAAACCGGTGGTGGGCAGCGTACGGGTGGCGGTGGATGGCGTTGAAGCAACCAGCGGCTGGCTCGTTGATGCTGATACCGGGATTGTCGAATTTGCCACGGCGCCGAGTGCCGATGCCGTGATTACTGCCGGATTTCTGTTCGACGTGCCGGTGCGGTTCGATATTGATCGGCTGGAAATCGAACTGACCAGCTTTGACGGCGCCGAGGCACCCAATATTCCGCTGGTGGAGATAATGCCATGAGGACGCTGGACGCAGGCTATGCAGCCCATATCGCCAGCGGGGCGACGACTTTGGCCTATTGTTGGCGCCTGACGCGAGCCGATGGGACGGTGCTGGGATTTACCGACCACGATCAAATATTGCGGTTTGAAGACACCGACTTTGTGCCCGCCCATGGGCTTGATGGCAGCGAGGTGCCAGCCAAACTGGGCGCACAGGTCGATACTGCCGAAATATTGGGTGTGCTCCATGCCGATGCGATAACCGAAATCGATATTGCATTGGGGCGCTATGATGGTGCGGGGGTTGAAACCTTTCGCGTCAACTGGCGCGATGTCAGCCAGCGTGATCTGCTGCGGCATGATACAATTGGCGAGATTGTGCGCGAAGACGGGGTGTTTCGCGCCGAATTGCGGTCGGGTCAGCAAGCGCTCAACCAGATCAAGGGGCGGGTCTATCAGCGCCTCTGCAATGCCAGCCTTGGCGACAATCAATGTGGCATTAATCTGGACGTGCCTGCCTTTCGCGGCTACGCCAATGTTGCCGCTATTGAGGGGCGTTTTCGACTGGCGCTGAGCGGATTGAACAGCTTTGCGCCCGGCTGGTTCAACTTTGGTCATGCCGTCTGGACCACCGGGCAACGATCCGGTTTGCGCGACGCGGTGCGGGCGCAACAGCGGCTGGGCGGCGTCGAAGTGCTCGAATTTGCCGCGCCAGTGGGCGATTGGGCCAGTGTTGGCGATGCGTTGACACTTTACGCAGGTTGCGACCGGCGTTTTGCCACCTGCGGCCAAAAGTTTGACAACAGCGTCAATTTTCGTGGTTTTCCGCACATTCCCGGCAGCGATTATGTGCTGCGCTATCCGCGCCAGGGCGATGCGCTGGACGGGCGGGCGGTGGTGCGATGAACCCCGATCTCGTGGTGGCGGCGGCCCGACAATGGTTGGGCACGCCCTATCGACATCAAAGTGCAACACTGGGGGCTGGTTGCGACTGTCTTGGACTGTTGCGCGGCGTGTGGCGTTCCCTTTATGGCAGCGAGCCGATGGCCATGCCGCCCTATAGGGCCGACATTCGCGACCATGCCCACGCCGAAACGCTCCTGGGGGCAGCGCGGCTCCTGCTCACCGAGACCAGCGGGGTATTGGCTGTGGGGCAGGTCGTACTGTTCAAGGCTCAACAATGCACCGTACCCCAAGCACTGCGGCATCATGCTGGGCGCGCAAAAATTCATCCATGCCCAGGAGCGGCTTGGCGTGATCGAAGCGAACATGACGCCGGGTTGGGCCAGACGGCTGGCCGGGCAGTTCGACTTTCCACCAAACAACTGATTTTTCTTTTTGATAGGAGGCCACGATGGCAACTCTGGCCTTGTCATTGGCTGGACAGGTTGTGGGCGGATTGGTCGGCGGACCGATTGGCGCCACGGTCGGCCGGGCGCTGGGCGCGCTGGCAGGCAGCGCCGTCGACAATGCGCTTTTTGGCGGTGAACCGGCAAAAACCCAGGGCGCCGATGTGCGCCTGCAGGGATCAAGCGAAGGCGGAGCGATCCCCCGGCTTTACGGCTGGAACCGGGTCAGCGGCAATGTGATCTGGGCACGCGAGACTCGAATTACTCGAGGCCGCAGGCAGCGGTGCCAAGGGATTTGGTGATCAAAATACCGATGACGAAGTGGGCGCCAGTTTCGCGGTGGCCTTTGGCGAAGGTCCGGTGCAATTGCTTGGTCGCATCTGGGCTGATGGTCAATTGCTTGATCCGGCGGGATTGAACTTTCGATTTTATGACGGCAGCGACGATCAATTGCCCGATAGCCTGATCGAGGCCACGCAGGGCATGGGCGCAGCGCCCGCCTATCGCGGCATCTGCTATATCGTATTCGAGCAATTGCCGCTCAGCCGCTTTGGCAATCGCATTCCGCAATTTTCGATCGAGTTGTGCCGGGTTGTCGGCGCGCTGGAACCGATGATCAAGGCGGTCACGGTGATCCCCGGCGCCACCGAATTTGGCTATGATCCAACGCCCCGACTACAACTGTTGGGGCCGGGTGAAACGCGCGGCGAAAATAGTCATTTACTGGCAAGCCAGAGCGACTGGAGCGTCTCGATTGACCAGCTGCAGGCGCTTTGCCCCAACCTTGAGCATGTCGCGTTGGTAGTGGCATGGTTTGGCGACGATTTGCGCTGCGCCAATTGCAATATCGGGCCACGGGTCGAGGACAATAGCCGGGTCATAGACGCGATAACCTGGAGCGTTGCGGGGCTGGGGCGAAGCGAAGTGCCGGTGGTCACGCGCCACGATGGCGGGGCGGCCTACGGCGGCACGCCTTCGGACAGTGCCGTGTTGGCAGCCATTGCCGATCTCAAGTCTCGCGGCATCGCGGTTACGCTTTATCCGATCATTTTGATGGACATTGCCAACGACAATAGTCTGGCCGATCCCTATTCGGGCGGGACAGGGCAGGCGGCCTATCCCTGGCGCGGTCGCATCACCTGCGACCCGTCGCCGGATCGGGCGGGCACACCCGACAAGACCAGTGCCGTCGATGCGCAGATCTCGGCCTTTGCGGCGCGCTATCGGCAGATGATGTTGCACTATGCCCAACTGGCGGCAACCGCCGGCGGCGTCAATGCACTGCTGATCGGCTCGGAAATGGTCGGCATGACCACTTTGCGCGGCGCCGGCAACGGTTTTCCATTTGTCGCCGCACTGACGACACTGGCCGCCGATGTGCGTGCCATTGTCGGGGTCGGCACCAAAGCTCACCTACGCCGCCGACTGGTCCGAATATAGTGGCTATCAACCTGCGGGCGAAAAATTCTTTCACCTCGACCCGCTCTGGGCTTCGGCCAATATCGACGCCGTGGGCATCGATAATTACATGCCACTGGCCGACTGGCGCGATGGCGAGACGCACACTGATGCGTCTATGGCCAATTCGATCTATGAGATGAACTATTTGCGGGACAATATTACCGGTGGCGAAGGCCATGATTGGTATTATGCCAGCGATACGGACCGGTTGTCGGGCACCAGAACACCGATTACGGACGGGGCGGGCGAGCCGTGGATATGGCGTTTCAAGGACATCGCCAATTGGTGGAACCAGCCGCACCATGACCGTCCCGGCGGCGTGCGCGAGGCGTCATCGACCGCCTGGGTGCCGCAGTCCAAACCAATCTGGTTTACCGAACTGGGCTGTGGGGCGGTAGACAAGGGGGCCAACCAGCCCAATAAATTTGCCGATCCCAAAAGCGCCGAAAGCGGCTTGCCCTATTTTTCCAATGGCAATGCCGACCCGCTGATGCAGCGACAGTTCCTGCGGGCGCATCAGGCATTCTGGCGTGATCCGACCAATAATCCGGCGGGGATGGTCGATATCGACCGGCTTTATCTCTGGACATGGGACGCGCGTCCCTATCCGGCATTTCCCGGCTTGCTCGATGTTTGGGCCGATGGCGGCAATTATGCCACCGGCCACTGGTTGAGCGGGCGGCTCGGCGGCGTGGCGGCGGACGAGTTGATCACCGCGATTGCCGAGGACTTTGGCGTGGCGCTGGACCGCGTGGAGGTCAGCGGGCCATTTCTTGCGGGCTATCAACTGACCGGCGCGGGAAGCTGCCGCGACGCGCTGGAGCCGGTGCTCAAGTCTTGCGGTTTGAGCCTTCGCTCGGCGGCGACAGGATTACAGATTGTGCCCGCCCGCGTGCAAGTGGACATGATTGTCGATCCCGAAAAGCTGGCGGTTACCGAGAGGCCGACAATATCGCGGCGTCGCGCCGATCCGGGTGAAGCGGTTAGTCGGGTGGCGCTGACCTATATAGATCGCGAGCATGATTATCTGACTGCTGAAGTCAGCGCGGTGCGCAACGATGCGGGTACACTTTTCGGGCACACGAGCGCGCTGGTGCTGGACATGTCCAGTGCGCGCTTGGTGGCGGAGCGGCAATTGGCCGATCTTGACCAGAATATCGAAACGGTAAGCATGGTGTTGCCGCCCTCGCTCGGCGCCGTCGAAACCGGCGACATGCTGACGCTCTCGGGCATTCTCAGCACGCTGTTGCAGGTCACCGAAACCCGCGACGGCGGTACACGGGCGATCACGGCCAAAAGCCTGCCTAATCCGGGCGGGATCACCATAACGGCGGCAGTTTCAGCGCAGACTCGCGCCGCACCAATGGCGCGGGCAATGCCGCTGGTTGCCATCGCCCAATTACCGCCAGTGCCAAGCGATCCGGCAAAAATGCGTCTGGCAATTGCCGCTTATGCTGAACCATGGCCGGGCGCCGTTAGCGTGGCCGATACGGTCAGCGGTGTGCAACTGGCCCAACTATCTCGCCGCGGCGCCGTTGGCGTGACCCTTGACGCATTTGGCCCCGGGCCAACGGCGGTTTGGGACTTGGCCAACAGGCTTTCGGTCAAGGCTCTATGCCGGACATTTGGCCTCAATGGCGCCCACAACGGTGCTGGCCGGGGGCAATCGTCTGGCGGTGGAAACAGATGCTGGCGGTTGGGAGGTCATCGGCTTTGCCAACGCCGAACTGGTGAGCCCGCAAACCTATGAGTTGAGCCAGCTATTGCGCGGACTTCAGGGGACGGACGCAGCCATCGGACCGGTTGCGGTGGGTCGCCGGATCATAATGCTCGATAGAAAGACGACCATCTTGCCGGTCGGCGGTGCCTGGCTAGAAGGCGATCACGCCCTGCGGGTCTATGGTGGCAGTGCCGACGTGACCGGCACGCCGCTTAGCCTCACCAGTCGGCGCGAGGTGGTGTTGCCGCTGGCACCCGTGCACCTTCAAGCGCTGAAGCAGCCCGACAATAACGATATTGTCTGTCGCTGGGTCCGGCGCAGCCGGGCCGATGATAATGGCTGGGTCGCCGAGGACGCGCCTCTGGTGCTGCTTCCTGAACGCTATCGGTTGACCATTTCGCTGGCGGGCGTCACCCGGCGCACCATCGACTGCGACGCGCCCGAATGGACCTATACGCAGGCCGACCAAATTGCCGATTTCGGCAGCGTGCCGGAACATTTCGAGTTTGCCATCGCGCAGATCGATCCGGTTTTTGGCCCCGGCAACCTCGGTGCAGGAGAGTTTTATGGCTGAGCGCTTCGCGACCTGCCTCGCCCTGGTGCTGAAATTGGAGGGCGGCTATGTCGATAATCCCAACGACCCCGGCGGCGCCACCAATAGGGGAATTACTCGCAGGACGCTGGCGGCGTGGCGCCAGATTCGTCCCTGGGCCGATTTGGCCAAGACCGAGGTCAAAAGCCTCAGCCGTGCCGAAGCGGCACAGATTTATCGTGCCAATTATTGGGACGTGATCCGGGGTGATGCGCTGGTGCCGGGCCTTGATCTGGCACTATTTGATTTTGCCATCAATTCCGGACCGGGCCGAGCGGTAAAAACCCTGCAACGCTTGTTGGGTGTCGTGGCCGATGGCGTCATCGGCGTGCGGACATTGGCGGCGATTGACGACAAGATCGCGGCAGCGGGCGCCAGTAACCTGGTCAGACAATTGTGCGCGGATCGACTGGTTTTTTTGCAAACCCTCTCAACCTTTGCCCATTTCGGCGTCGGCTGGACGCGTCGGGTCAAAACCGTTCAGGCCGCAGCGCTGGCCGCCGCAGCCAAATCGCGCCCCAAAATCCCTTCAACAACAATCTGGAGTTCCATCATGGCTTTATTGAGTGGCTACAAGACCTATATTGTGGCGGCAATCATGGTGCTGGCGGGGATTGCCCAAATTCTGGGCATCGACCTGCCAGCGATGGATGGCAGTTCGGCAGGCCAACTGATCATGCAGGCGCTGGCAATGATATTCTTGCGCCACGGCATCAAAAATACCGCCGGGAGTGCATGAATGAAAATGGTACTTTGACAGCGCCGCCACATTCATGTCCCATTCAGCAAGACTGACATAGTTTGGCGCCATGGAAAAACCGATAGCAAAATTTCTGACCTGCGTGTTAATGGTGGTGGGCTTGGTGCTTGCCACCAGCCCTATTGCTATGGCCCAGGGGGCGTGCCTGGACAAGCGCACCATTCAGGAACAGGTCTCATCTGGCCAGATCATGTCGCTCGACGCCGTTTTGGCGAGCGCGGGCATTGACGGTAACCAGAAAATCCTTAGCGTTCAGGTCTGTGACCAAGGCGGTCAGTTAGTGTATGTTATCGGCGTGTTGAGCCCTGACGGGCAGGCACAGAACTTGGTTCTTGGCGCACAGTAGCACTGTGCGCGGTTGGGGGATGGCCGATGCGTATTCTGGTAGTCGAAGATGATACCAACCTGAATCGTCAACTCAAGGAAGCCCTGACCGAGGCCGGTTACGCTGTTGATGTGGCATTTGACGGTGAAGAGGGGCACTTTCTCGGCGATACCGAACCCTATGACGCCGTCGTACTCGACATCGGCTTGCCGCAAATGGATGGGCTGAGCGTTCTCGAAGAATGGCGTCGGTCGGGAAAATCCATGCCGGTCCTGCTCCTTACGGCACGCGACCGCTGGAGCGACAAGGTGCAGGGGATCGATTCAGGCGCTGACGATTATGTAGCCAAGCCCTTTCACATGGAAGAAGTGCTGGCCCGCATCCGGGCGCTGGTCCGCCGCGCCGCCGGGCATGCTTCGAATGAGATTGTGGCGGGTGCCGTGCGGCTCGATGCGCGCTCGGGCAAGGTGACCGTCGACGGCCATTCGATCAAGCTGACCAGCCACGAACTGCGCCTGCTCAGCTATTTGATGCACCACAAGGGCAAGGTCATTTCGCGCACCGAACTGACCGAGCATCTTTATGATCAGGATTTTGACCGCGACAGCAATACCATCGAGGTATTTGTCGGCCGCCTGCGCAAGAAACTGCCGGACGAATGTATCCAGACCGTCCGTGGCCTGGGCTATCAGATTGCGGAAGACTAGTTTGGCCGACTGGTGCGGGCAGGGCGCTAGATGAAAAAGGGCTCCATCGCCGCTTCATTGTTCTGGTTATCGGCCGGTTGGCTGGTGGTGGCCCTGGTCGCGACCGGCTTTCTGCTGACCGAACTCTATTCGCGGGCACTCGACACCAGCCTGACCGAAACACTGGAATTTCACGTCGAGAGCCTGACCGGATCGCTACTGGAAACTGGTGATCCGAGGGCGGCCAGCATCACGCTCAATGATCCCCGATTCGACCGGCCACGCTCGGGCTGGTATTGGGCCATCCGGGGCGGCAATGGCGAACTCTACAATCTGTCGACATCACTGGTGGGGATCGATCTGCCCATATTGCAAGGCGATGCGGGGCAATCGGGCGTTCGCACCCAAGTGTTGAACGACGTTTTCGGCACCCAGATCAGGCTTGTCGAACGCACCGTGACCGTCGGCGACAATAGCTACGAAATCGTGGTCAGCGGCAGTCTTACCGAAATTTTGCAATTGGTCGGCGATTTTCGCGGCCAGGCTTTTATCGTTCTGGGCGCGGTCGGCGCCATGCTGGCGATCATGAGCGCCATTGTCGCCCGTTTCGCGTTGCGGCCAGTCGGACGGTTGCGCGCCGCCATCGAAAGCGTCCGCGAGGGCGATAGCGAATCAGTAGACGGCACCTATCCCACCGAGATTGCGCCGCTGGCCGACGAGGTCAACGAACTGCTGCGCTCCAATGCGCAGATCATCGAGCGCGCGCGCAATCAGGTCGGCAATCTGGCCCATGGCCTGAAAACCCCGATAGCGGTATTGCGCAATGAAGCCAGCAACGACAAGGCGGGGTTGGCCGAGATCGTTTTGTCCGAGAGCGACAAGATGAGCAACATGGTCGCGACCTACCTCGAACGGGCGCGATTGGCGGCGCGAACCTCGATTGTCGGCAAGAAATCTGACGCCACCATGATCATGCTGCGCCTGACCCGCGTCATGCGCAAAATTCATCCCGACTGTACCATCGCCTTCCAGCGACCAGACGCCTCGCTGCCCTGGTTTCGCGGCGATGAGGCCGATCTCGAGGAAATGGCCGGGAACCTGCTTGAAAATGCCTGCAAATGGTCAAAAGGCCAGGTTGGCGTGCGGCTTTTGAGCGAGCGCGGCGACAATGGAGCGCTGCTATTGCTGCGGATTGATGATAATGGTCCGGGCCTTTCGGAGGCCGACGCCCAAAAAGTGTTGCGCCGCGGTGTCAGGCTCGACGAGAAAACGCCGGGCAGCGGATTGGGACTCGATATTGTCAAGGAACTGGTTGATGTGTACGGCGGCAGTCTTGAGTTGAAGCGATCGGCTCTGGGCGGGTTATTGGTGGAACTGCGCTTGCCAACGGCCCGACTAGGGGGCATGACCAAAGGCTCAGGCATAGACTCAATTTAGCCCCATGCCCAAAATAGAAGCAGCGACCCGCAAGAGATTTGAGCACATGAACACATCAGTCCGTTTCGCACTGCCATTGCTGGCCCTGGCACTAACCGGGTGTACCGGCATGAGCCGCACCAGCACCGTCTATCAGGCCCCGGTTGCCGCGGCACCGACAGTCACCGCGCCGGTATTTTCGGGTCCGACTCCGGCCCAAACCACGCGGGCAGCGCTGCAAACCACCAACGTCGGCTCGGGTTTTGTCGATTCGGCGGCTCTGTCGCTGATGTCGTCCAACGACACGGCGCAGGCCAGCAGCGCTCAATATTATGCGCTGCAGTTCGGCCGCCCCGGTGCGCCCCGGGCCTGGAAAGGCGACAAGGGCGTAAGCGGTGTCGTCAATGTTGGCCCCTATGTGCGCGTCAACAATCTCGATTGCCGCGATTTCACTCACACAGTCACGATCTCAGGTAAGGATTATGTCCGCAAAGGCACCTCGTGTCGCGAGCAGACGGGCAATTGGGGCGTCGTCGGCAATGTGGGGTGATCTGCTGGCGCTCATTTGAGGCACCACAAAGACGGATTGTTTACCTTGCGGGACTAGGCTGTGACCAAGCCTGGTCCAGTAGTAATAGTCCCGATGCCATTATCCAACTCACTCGCGAGCGCACAATCATCAACGCCCCGGCACCGTCGGCATGAAGTTTTGGCCCCCGGTCGCCCGTTTGCGGGCCTGATCGACGCGGTGTTGGTGGAGGATCCAGTCGAGTTTACCTTTGCCGGTTCGATCAGCCGGGAGCGGGCAGAGGCCATCTGGACATGGGTCGCGCGCGATCTGTGCGCCGACGTGATCGACTATGAACGCGCGGCCGACAATAGTCTTGAGATGAGCGAACTCGAACCGCTCATGCCGACAATTCTGAAAAAAATGCGTGATGCTGCCCAGGCCGCCAAGGCCAATGTCGAGGCAGAGCGCCGTCTTATCGCCCAATTGCGCGGCGAGGCAGGTTATGAGCGCCTGCCCATCATAATGGATGCGTTACGCTGTCGCGCCCTGCTGGTCAAGGCGCAGGCCTTCGGTCAGGCCACCAACGATATGAGCGACGACGCAGCACTCGGTGGTGCCCTGCAATCCATGCCGTTGCAGGACGCGCCGGTCGCAGCCTTGTTGCTGCACGCCGCCGTAGGCCACGTTGCCAATCCCTCCCGGATGGTCAAGAGCGTCGTGCGACTGCTGGGAAGTGGCAAGGAAGCGGTGGTCGAGCGTTCGGGCTTTGCCCCGCTCATCGATGCGCTGTTGGCACACGCCCAGAACCAGGCCTATTTACTCAAACCGGTCGGCACTTTCGCCGATATTGACCTGACCTGTCGTGGTCTTGAGCGATTTCATCGGTTGGTGCGCGCCGTCGCCGGTTATGTCGAACTGAGCCGCAACAGCCGATGGGGCATTGTGGTGGGGAGCATGACCAAGCATGTTTCCGAAAGGATCGAACCCCGCCTCAAGCAAATTTTGCCCGACATCAACCAAACCATGCGTAAGGGACGTGAAGGCGCCGACCGTCTCGACGATGATCGCTTGCTGGCGGCGCTCAACGGTATTTATCTACTGGCAACGATCCGCGACTGCAGAGACTCACTGGCCCTCAATGCCCTGCTTGATCAGGCATGGAGCCACGCGGGCGAAACCCTCGAACTGCATTTGAACCGAAATCTTGACGCGCTGCGCCACAACCCCGACGATGTGATGACGGCTCGGCGTCTGGAGGTCGGAATCAAGATGGCCGAGGTGCGCTTTAATCGCCAATATGCCGATACGTTACGACGCGCCCGCCTCAGCGCGGAGCGGCGCGGCTGAACTCGTGCTGCGATAGGGTTCGGCGAGCCGGGCCGCAACGGGGCGATCAATTTCGCGCACGCTCACCCCAACACCTTCGACCGCCGAGATAGCCCGGATCAAGCCGACAGGCCGCCCATTGTCGGCACCAACGATCACGCCAATGGCCTGATGCGGGTCGGTTTGGTCTGAATTGGCAAATATCAGCGAACCGGGATCCAGGGCGCGCGTCTCGACCAGTGTCAATCGCCACAATTGTGCACTGCGGCCAAATCGCCCATGCAAAAAGTCAGGTACCATAGGCGGCATATCGCGGGCCGGTCGCTCAGATGCTTTTTGTGGCGCGAAGTGATCCAGTTCGGCAATGGCGACCGAGCGGGCCTGCGCGATAATTCCCGCCTGGTCAAACGGTATGTCCCCGATCTGCACCCCGGCGGCAACATCGCCGACCTCGAGTGCCTGGGGTTGGTCGGCCAGCGACCAGGGCGTCGGCCGGGCAAAAAGCAGGCGGCGGCGCTCGGCGCCCTGTATGCCGATCAGGCTGCTGCCACCATCAAGATAGGCGGGTGCGCCGGCAGCGGCATTGGGTCGCGTCACCGGCGTTGGCCCGTCGGCTGTTTCGTAGATCGGGTCAATGACGCGCTCCACCACAGGCTTGCGCTTGCGCGAAAACAGTTGATTGGCCGCGTCCGTGCCGCTGTGCAGGCAGGCATGCTTGCTGACCCAGCCAGCAGCAGCCCCCGCCAGAACGATATGGTCCGGTCCGCCGAGCGCTTCCAACCGATGCTTGTCCCGGCTCCAGTGGCTGGCACCACCAACGCCGTGCCATAGCGCCAGATCCGGCTGCCATCCCCCGCACACCACCAACTGGTCGCATTGGTGGGGCGTAACATGCTGTTCCATCCCCTCAAGCGCCAGCGCCAGGTTGATGGTCAGCCGCTCGGTGCGCGAACTGCTGGGCTCGGCACGAACAGGGGCGGAACCGGCAACCTGGGTCATACCGTAGGCCTTGGCAAATTCGATGAAACGCGATTGGGGGTTCAGCCGATTGTCCACCAGCCGCTTTATGGTAATGCCCGCGTCGCTGGCCATCATCGCCAGGCGATAGGGCGCACTGGTCACGCTCGCCAGAACTGCCGAATTACCCGCCCATATTCCATAATGCCGACCGCGCCAGAAGGCTTCGAGGGCACCGGTGACGCCGGGCAGCCGATTGCCGCTGAACAATGGCAGGCGCTCAACGGCGCCGGTGGCCAGAATGAACCGCTTGCTGGTCACCGCCAGCAATTTGCCGCGTGGCCGCGCGCCCGCCGTTTCCACGTGATGCACCAAAACCCGTCCGGGACGCAAAAGTACGACTTCGGCGCGCAGCAAGACGGTAATGTTGGCATGCTCGGCAATGGCTTTGCCCAGCCGGGCGGCGCTTTCAGCAGGCGTCGGTTCACCGTCGATGGTGCCGAACAGTTCGGCGGTGCCACCAAGCCACCCCTGACGCTCGACCAAAACGACGCTGTTACCGCGCTTGGCGGCGGCAACAGCCGCGCTCATGCCGGCAAGGCCACCACCGATAACCACGAGATCAACGTCGCTGCGCCCCCCGTGCGGCGCGTCGAGCCATGTCGGTGGCATCGAGCGCGGCTCGTCCAGATTGAAGCCCAGCGATGTTGGTGCCCGCCCGACCATGGTGGCAACCCGCCCGACCGGCCCGGCGCGTCGATAACTGCCGATCAACTGGTAATTGGCGCCATTGGTGGCCGGAAGCCGCGAAATCGGGATGGCGTGGCCCGGCTCGTCGACGAGCGCTGTTTCAATGGCGGCAGGCGCCAGCCTTTGTGTCAGGCCAATGGGATGGCCGCGATGCGTGCCCAGCGTATCAATGCCATTGGCCAGCAAGGCGCTTAAAACGCTGTCACCAGAAAAACCATTGATCAGGCGACCATCGAGCCGAAAGGCTCAACGGCGTGTTGCGCACAATGGCAGTGCCCGTCAACGGGTGGGATGATGATGCGGCGAGGCGGTAAATCTGACGCTTCATGCCGCAACGACCGCGCTATAGTCGCCAATGTGGGGACCCGCACCGACGCCGCGGTCGGCGAAATAAGTGGATTCGCCGATACTGGCCTGTCCGACGAGGTAGCGGGCGAGTGCTGGTGCCAGGAACGGGGCGACCAGGCCGAGCCCCGCCAATATGGTCGGACCCGACGGCGTCAAGGTACCAACGAGCGGCGCCCCATGGCGAGTCGCCAGATGGGTGAACTGGTCCTGACCCGCGAGGCGTAAATGGCGATGCGGCTTCAAAAGGCCCGCCAACTGGGGCAGGGCCCGATCCGGGGCGAGGGGCGACGTGGCCGCTATCCCCCCGGCGGCACCTTGGCTCAGTTGGACGCCGCTATCAATCTGAACCATGACCGTAGCTGCCAGCGGCGTTGTCGGTTCAGTCAGGATACTGGTGCCGGTTGCCCTGTTGAAGCGTGATTGCAGCACCGCAGGCGCCAAATTTGCCACAATCGCCCCGTCATCGGCGAGAACGGCGTTGCGGGCGGCAATCTGATGCTCGCCGGCGTTGAATACCGCGCGCCCCTTTCCATCGCGCCGCGTGGCCAGTGTTGCGGTCTGGTGCTGCGATATCTTGTTGTCGTCGAGCCATTCCAAAAGGGCCGAGGTTAGCGTGACTTGATTGAGCCAGAGAGCGTCACGCCACCGGATGGCCTGTCCGTTCACCTCGCCACTGCTCACCCGCTCGACCGGATGGCCGAACCCATGCGCCATATGGCGAATATGGGACAGGGCCTGCACGCCGCTGGCACTATTGGCCAAAAACATTGGATCGGCACGCAGCAGGGCCGCCTTGCCGCCAAGATGGGCAATCAGCTTTTCAGTTTCGGGCACACAGGCTGCCAGCATCGACCAGGTTTCGGGCCGGGTCAGCGGCGCGACCGACAGCGCCAACCCGCCAGCCAGCGAAAATGGCGATGGTGGTTGGCCGATCAGAACAATTTTTTGCTTGTGAGTACCTGCCAGCAGGGCGGCGAGTAAAAGCGCCAGCGGACTGTTGCCGACAACAGCAAAATCAACCTCGATTGGTGTCATTGCATCTCGACCGCCGGCAACGAATTGTTCACCTGTGGCAATAAGCCCCCGCCGATCACGCGCGTTTTTGTGGTTTTCCGCCACATTGCGACTATAGATGCGGGACCATCAATTTCCCACGGCGTCGAGCCTATCCCAACCTATGCTGCTCTGGTTAATAGTCACTATCGTTACCGCCATCGCCTGTGCTGCGTTGTATTATGCGGCTACTGCCCGTCCGGTCAACGCGGCAGCAGGCGATTCAGTAGCAACCAACAGGCATTTCCAGCAGGTTTTGGCAGCCATCGATGCTGACCGTGCCACCGGCAAGCTCGGCGAGGCCGAGGCCGAGGCAGCAAAGGGCGAACTGGCCCGCGAAATCATGCGCCACAAGGCAGAGGTTTCAACGACCTCAAAAGGGCTGTTATTTGGCGGCAATATGGCGTTTGCTGCGATCCTGGCCATTGGCGTTCTGGCGCTGGGCACCTACCAACTTGTGGGCCGCCCCGATATGCCCAGCCAGCCATTAGCAAGCCGCGCTGACGCCGCCCAGGCTATAGACATCAAGGAAGCCGTGACCCGGATTGAAGCGCAACTGGCCAGCAATCCCGATGATCTGCGTGGCTGGCGTGTCCTGGCACCGGTCTATATGCAATCACAACGGTTTGCGGACGCCGCCAAAGCCTATCGCCGGATCGTGGCGCTGGGCGACAAGACGGCCACCGCACAAACGGATCTGGCCGAAGCGCTCCTGATGCAGGCCGATGGCGATGCCTCAGGCGAGCCGATGAGACTATTGCAAAATGCCCTGATACTGGACCCCGGCGACGTCCGGGCACGATTTTATGTCGCCGGTGAGTTGACGCGACAAGGAGATTATCCTGCCGCCGTTGACGCCTGGAAGGCGTTGCTGGCACTGTCCAAGGGTGGCGAACCCTGGCTGGCGACGGCAAATCGTGGGTTAAAACTGGCGGAGGCCGATGGCGTGCCCGAGGAGGGTGCAGATATCAGCGCTGAGGATCAGAACGCCATGATCCAGGGCATGGTCGGGGGACTGGCAACAAGGTTGGCGGATCAGGGCGGCCCGATTGAGGATTGGGTGCGGCTGGTGCGCTCCTATCTGGTATTGGGCGACAAACAGTCGGCCCAACAGACTTATGACGCGGCCGTGCAAGCCTATCCCAAAACGTTCGACCGCGCCGATCTCGACACCATTGCCGCCGCCGGCGGGCTGACATTAGAGGGAGCCAAGCCATGACATCGCCATCCCTGAGCAAAAAACGAGGCTGGACCCGCAAGCAGAAACGCCTTGCGGTCATCGGCGGCTTGGCCATCGTCGTCGGTCTGGCCACGACGCTGGTGCTGGTGGCGCTGCGTGATCAGATTGTATTCTTTTATGCCCCGTCTGACCTGCGAGCCCAATCTGTAGCGCCCGGACAGGCCATTCGCCTTGGCGGGCTGGTCAAGGATGGCTCATGGGTGCGGGACGGGGAGACCAACACCTTTGTCATTACCGATGGCGGCGCCGAGGTCACGGCCAAATTTGTCGGCATCCTGCCTGATCTGTTTCGCAATGGGCAGGGCGTAGTGGCCGAAGGCGCGATGACGCCACAGGGTGACTTTGCTGCCACCAACGTTTTGGCCAAGCACGACGAAAACTATATTCCAAAAGAGGTTGTCGAGTCCCTCAGGGCACGCGGCGAATGGCACCCCGAGACAGAGGCCGCAAACTGATGCCCATCGAACTCGGCCATTTTGCTCTCATTCTCGCTTTCGCCATCGCCAGTGTCGCCGCCATTGGCGGCTTTACCTTCTGGCGCAGCGGCGAGCGAATTGCCCAATTTGTCAGCCAGGCCGCGCTGCTGCAGTTTGTATTGACGGCGGTGGCTTTTGTCGCGCTGATCCAGGCATTCATTGTGTCAGATTTTTCCCTGGCGCTGGCGGCCAACAACTCCAACCCGGTCATTCCCCTGCTGTTCAAGATTTCCGGCGTCTGGGGCAATCATGAAGGCTCCATGTTGCTATGGATTTTGATCCTGGTCGGTTTTGGCGCCATGGTTGCCGTCTTTGGTAAAAACCTGCCCCGCGACCTGCTGACACTGGTACTGGCGATGCAGGCACTGCTGACCGCCGCCTTCACCGGCTTCACGATTTTCACCTCCAACCCGTTCTGGCGCCTCTCTCCGGCCCCGCTTCAAGGGTCTGATCTCAATCCAGTCCTGCAGGACGTTGGCTTGGCCATTCATCCGCCGTTGCTTTATGTCGGCTATGTCGGCTTTTCGATCTGCTTTTCATTCGCCATCGCCGCGCTGATTTCCGGCAGGATCGACGGGGCCTGGGCCCGCTGGGTACGGCCCTGGGCCATTTTGAGCTGGCTGTTCCTGACTCTGGGCATCGCCATGGGGTCCTATTGGGCCTATTACGAACTCGGCTGGGGCGGCTGGTGGTTTTGGGACCCGGTGGAAAATGCCAGTTTCATGCCCTGGCTGGCCGGTACGGCGCTGCTGCATTCGGCCCTGGTGATGGAAAAACGAAACGCGCTCAAGGTGTGGACAGTGTTCCTGTCGATCATCACCTTTTCGCTGTCGCTGCTCGGTACCTTTCTGGTGCGCTCGGGTATTCTGACCTCTGTACACACTTTTGCCAGTGACCCCACGCGCGGTCTGGTTATCCTGTCGTTATTGGCGCTGTTCATCGGTGGGGCATTTCTATTGTTTGCCCTGCGAGTGTCGTCGCTGCGCCTTGGCGGCCTGTTTGCACCGGTCAGCCGCGAAGGGGCACTGATCCTCAACAATCTGTTTCTGGCAACAGCAACCGGCGCTGTATTGGTCGGCACGCTCTATCCGTTGGTGCTGGACGCATTGGCCGGCGTGTCGATATCGGTGGGCCCACCTTTCTTTAATCTGACCTTTGCCGTTTTGATGTCGCCGCTCTTGATCGTGCTGCCCTTCGGGCCACTGCTCGCCTGGAAACGCGCCGATGTGGTTGCCGCCGCCCAGCGCCTGATCGCCGTGGCGGCGCTGGCGATTTTCCTGGCGGTGTTGATTTCGGCACTGAGCGGCGTGACAATTTCCATGGCACCCATCGGTCTGCTGCTGGGTTTCTGGGTTGCGTTTGGTGCCTTTGCCGAACTGGTCGAACGCGGCCGGATCGGTCGCATTCCACCAATGGACAGCGTGCGGCGTCTGGCCGGGTTGCCGCGCACCACATGGGCAACCGCGATTGCCCATTTCGGCGTCGGCGTCACCGTGCTGGGTATTGTGGCGACCAGCGCCTGGGAAACCGAATTGGTCACAACACTCAATCCCGGTGAAACAACAACATTGGCCGACTACACCATCGCCTTTGACAGTTTTGGTCCGGTCAATGGCGCAGGCTTCACCGCAGAGGTCGGCACCTTTACCGTGACCAGCACCGACCATAGTACGCGCCAGATGCAGGCGGCTCGGCGCACCTATCTGGCCAGTGGGTCCCAAACCACCGAAGCGGCGATCCAGACCTATGGGTTTTCCCAGCTTTACCTGCAACTCGGGGAAGCGGTTAACGGCACCCATGTTGTGCGTCTCTGGCACAAACCCTACATCACGCTGATCTGGATCGGCGCGCTGTTTATGGCATTTGCCGGCGCGCTGTCACTGACGGATCGTCGCTTGCGGGTCGGCGTTCCCAAACGCGCCGCGCGCCAGACCAGCGGGGCGGCATGATGGGGTGGCTGCGCGCGGTGCTGGTGATGGTGCTGTGCCTGTCGCCCATGTCTGCGCTGGCTATCAGCCCCGATGAAGTGCTGGACAATCCGGCCCTTGAATCCCGGGCGCGTGATATTTCCGCCGAGATCCGATGCCTGGTGTGTCAAAACCAGTCCATCGATGATTCTGACGCCGATCTGGCGCGCGATCTTCGCCTTTTGGTGCGCGAGCGTCTTGTTGCCGGAGACAGTGACGATCAGGTGCGCCAATATCTTGTTGATCGTTACGGCGAATTTGTTTTGCTCCGTCCCCGCATCGAACCCCGGACAATATTGTTGTGGGGTGCGGCGCCGGTGCTGCTGCTGGCGGGTCTGCTCATCCTGTTCTTTGCGGCAAGGCGCGCCCAGCCCAGTCGTCCCGAAAAGCTGACAAAGGAGGAGCAGACAGCGCTCAACGATCTGTCGCGCAACCTTGCGGACCCGGATCGGCGCTGAACGGTTACAATGTGATCAAAGCTGGGCACCCTGGCGCCTTGGTGCTGCCGCGAGCATTACCATAGTTTAATGTGAGCGCAACTTAGCAGCAATGACGGCTCTTATATCTATAGGCCCACAAGCTGTTGAGAGCTTTACCAAGGAGACTGATTAGATGCGTTCGACATTTCTTTCGCGTACCCGTCGCTGGCTCGGTGCCTCCGCCCTGGCATTAATCGTTGCCATGGGTGGTGTATCCACCGCCCTGGTCATGACCAGTGAACAGGCAACAGCGCAGGTTCAAGTCCAACCCGCCGCGCAGATCGTGCCGCCGGGTGTCGCGCCAACGCAAGGTTTTGCGGATCTGGTCGAGGCGGTTAAACCGGCGGTGGTCTCAATTCTGGTTGAAGCGCAGGAGACCGGTGCATCCGGTTCGCGCCGCGGGCAGCCGAATTTCAACTTCCCCGATCTGCCAGACGGGCATCCGTTCAAGGACTTTTTCGACAATTTTGGCCAGCAGGGCGGCAATGGTCAGGATAAGCCTCAGCCGCGTAAGTTTCTTGCTGCCGGTTCGGGATTTGTGATCTCGGCGGACGGCTATATCGTCACCAACAACCATGTGGTCAAGGACGCCACCAAGGTTACCGTGGTGTTTGACAATGGCGACGAAAAGGTTGCCTCCATTGTCGGAACCGACGAGCGGACCGATCTGGCCGTGCTCAAGATCGATGGCACCGATATGCCGTTCGTCAAACTTGAAACCGAGCGTAGCCGCATTGGTGACTGGGTGGTGGCCGTTGGCAATCCATTCGGTCTTGGTGGCACCGTAACGGTTGGCATCATCTCGGCCGAAGGCCGTGACATCGGTGGCTCCAGCTACGGTGATTTCCTTCAGATCGACGCGGCTGTCAATTCGGGTAACTCGGGTGGGCCCGACTTTAACCTGAAGGGCGAGGTTGTCGGCGTAAATACCGCAATTTATTCGCCAAATGGTGGTAATGTTGGTATCGCCTTCGCTATTCCTGCATCGACAGTCAAGCAAATCGTTGATCAGTTGATCAAGGGTGGCACGGTTGTTCGTGGCTTCCTGGGTGTGTCCATTCAGGACGTAACGCGCGACATTGCCGACAGTGTCGGTTTGCCCTCGCCAAAGGGTGCCATCGTACGTGAACCGACCCCTGATGGTCCTGCCGGCAAGGCGGGCATTGTTTCCGGCGATATCATTACCGCTGTCGACGGCAAGCAGATCAGTGACGCGCTCGATCTGTCGCGCACCATTGCCAGCAAGGCACCAAGCACACCGGTCGAACTGACCATCTGGCGCGATGGTGCTGAAACCAAGGTCAAGGTCACGCTCGAGACGCTCAAGGAAGAGACCGCCGATGCGCAGGACGCAACGCCTGTGCCCCAGGAAGAAGTTGCGCCGGCAAAGTCCAGCGTTGGATTGACCCTGGTGCCCAATTCTGATGGCAGCGGTGGCCTTCTCATCCAGAATATCGATGAGAACAGCCCCGCAGCGGAAAAAGGCTTTGCCGTCGGTGACGCCATTCTCGAAGTCGACAACAAGCCTGTTGCCACGCTTGACGAATTCGAAGCCGCCATCAAGGGTGTCAAGGACAAGGGATTGAGCACAGCTTTGGTGAAAGCCAGCCGTGATGGGCAGGCCCGCTTCGTCGGCTTGCCACTGTCTGAATAATCAATTTGGCGACCTCGGGGCTTGGTCCCGAGGTCGCATCGTTGGGGCCGCACATGAAAATCCTGCTAATCGAAGATGATCGTGAGGCCGCCAGCTATCTCATCCAGGCGCTGGACGAAGCTGGCCACGTTACCCACCACGCCGCTGACGGTGAAACCGGCTACGCCATGGCTTCGGGCATGGACTATGACGTGCTCATCGTCGACCGCATGTTGCCCCGCCGCGATGGACTTTCCATCGTTGAGTCACTGCGGGCTGAAGACGACAAGACACCCGTTTTGATATTGTCCGCGCTTGGCGAGGTCGATGATCGTGTTACCGGCCTGCGGGCCGGCGGTGATGATTATCTGACCAAACCCTACGCCTTCACCGAATTGCTGGCGCGCGTCGAGGTGCTGGCGCGGCGCACAAGCCCCTCTGAGGCGGCCACCAGCTATGAAGTCGCCGGGCTGTCGCTGGATCGACTGTCCCGCAAGGTCGAGCGCGACGGCGATACCATTCTGCTGCAACCACGCGAATTTCGCCTGCTCGAATATCTGATGAAAAACGCCGGCAAGGTCGTGACCCGGACAATGCTGCTGGAAAATGTCTGGGACTATCATTTCGACCCCCAGACCAACGTGATCGACGTCCACATGTCGCGTCTGCGCGCCAAGATCGACAAGGGCCACGCCAATCCGCTGCTGCAAACCGTGCGCGGCGCCGGTTACATGATCCGCGAGTAGCGCGTGTATCGACTGGCCCAGATATGGCGCACCTCAACCGTTCGGCTGACCGCGACCTTCATTCTGATTTTTGTATTGTTCTCGATATTGCTGATGGGCTTTATCGGTTGGCAGTCCAGTGTTCAGATTCAACGCCAGCAGGCCAATGACATTGATCGCGAAGTGCGTCAGGTCCAGCGCCTGGAACATCAGCAGGGCGTGCGCGGCATCGCCTTTGCCATTGAACGGCTCTCGCGCAATCCCGGCCCGGGCATCTATTATCTTGGCGACCTGTCGGGCCAGTATCTGCTCGGCAATGTTTCAACCATTCCCGCCGATGTGCTGCAAAATCCGGGGATGTACAGTTTTGAATATCAGCGCTCGCTGCCTATCGATGCCAACGATGACAGCCCCGAGGACGTCCGGCGCGGTTATGCGGTTGCCCGTTCAATATTGCTCGATAGCGGCTTGCGCCTAATCGTCGGCCGCGACGTTGTCGAACGGCGCGGCTTTACCGCCATCATCATTCAGAGCTTTCTGGTGGGGGTGGGCGGCATATTGCTGTTCTCGTTGATAGCCGGCGGCGTCACTGCGCGCCGCGTGCTGCGGCGCATCGATGCCATCAGTGCCACCTCGACCACCATCATGTCCGGCAATCTGTCCGAGCGCATTCCCATTACCCGTCGCAATGACGAGTTTGATGGGTTGGCGACCAATCTCAACGCCATGCTGGACCGCATCGAACAGCTGCTGCAGGGCCTCAAGGAAGTCACCGACAATGTTGCCCACGACCTGAAAACACCGCTGTCCCGCCTGCGCAATCAGGCCGAGTCGGCGCTGCGCGATGGGGCGGACAATGAACAGCGCCGCATCGCGCTCGAAACCACCATTGTTGAAAGCGACAAGCTGATCCAGACATTCAACGCGCTGCTGATGATTGCCAGAGCCGAAGCAGGTGCGCCCTCGGGCGCCCTGAGCGATGTTGATGTCAGCGCGGTTGTCGCCGACGTCGCCGAGCTTTACGGCCCCGTCGCTGAAGACGCCGGGCTTGAGCTGGAGGCAGCGATTGCCGACGGCATCCACTTGCACGGCAATCGCGAATTGATCGGTCAGGCCATGGTCAATCTGGTTGAGAACGCCATGAAATATCATGAGCCGGGCGCGGGCGTCGCCGGAAAAATCCGGGTGAGCGTCGAGCAACGAGACAGTCGCGTGATCATCGAGGTCAGCGATAACGGCCCCGGCATCCCGCAGGCGGACCGCAAACGCGTGCTGGAGCGCTTCGTCAGACTCGAAAAAAGTCGTACCGAACCAGGCTCCGGGCTTGGCCTGTCCTTGGTGGATGCAGTCACCCGCCTGCACAAGGGCACGTTCCAGGCTCGACGACAACGCTCCCGGCGTTCGCGCCATCATCGACCTGCCCGTTGCTTGAGAGCGATTGCAATCGCGGCCCACGTCCATGTAGCGGGGCGTGGCGCTGGTGCTCGTGCCCCTTGTCGCGCTCAAGCCGCCACGCTATCCCTTGGCAATGAGCATTGATCTTTCACCCCTGCCCAAAATTGATCATCCGGATGTCGATCTTTGGTTGAGCGAACTGCCGCCCGAACTTCAGGAGCGCATGAGCGCTGCAACGCCGTGTCTTGGTCCACTGTTGCAGTCGGCACCCTTTCTGCTCGATATGGCCCGCGCCAACGCACAATGGTTGGCCGAGGTTTTGGCCGACCAAGCCGATGCAGCGTTTGCCGATATTCTCGCCAACGTCGAAGCCGTTGGTAAATCGGCGGCAGACGAAGAGTCGTTGGCGCCAGTTTTGCAGATCGCCAAGGGGCGCACCGCGCTGCTGGCGGCTGTGGCGGAAACGGGCGGTGCCTGGAGTACCGCGCAGTCTACCGCGGCATTGTCCGATCTTGCCGACGCGGCGCTGGACGCCGCGCTCAATCTGTTGGTTCGCCAGGCAGCACAAAAGGGGCAATTGAATTTATCGGTTGAAGATGCGACTGCAACCAGTTGCGGCCTCGCCATTTTTGCATTGGGTAAACATGGCGGACGCGAGACTCAACTATTCCTCCGATATCGATATTGTGGTGTTCTTCGATCCGGAAAAAGGCGTTTTGACCGATCCCGGCGAAGCCACAAAAATCTATTCCCGCATGGTCCAGAAGCTGGTCGGCCTGATGGAGGATCGACGCGAGCATGGCTATGTGTTCCGCACCGATTTGCGCCTGCGCCCCGATCCCGGCTCCACCCCCGTTGCCATCTCATTTGATGCCGCCCTTGCCTATTATGAAAGCCGGGGCCAGAACTGGGAACGTGCCGCCTGGATCAAGGCGCGCGCCTGCGCAGGCGATCAACAGGTGGGTGCGGCATTTCTCAAGGAGTTGGCACCTTACATCTGGCGCAAGCACCTCGATTTTGCCACCATTGCCGATATTCAAGCCATGAAGCGCCAGATCAATATCGCCAAGCGGGTCGGCGATATCCGGGTCGAGGGGCATAATGTCAAACTGGGGCGGGGCGGCATCCGCGAGATCGAGTTTTTCACCCAGACCCAGCAACTGATTGCGGGGGGGCGCGACGCCACCCTGCGCGTCAAGCCGACGACCATGGCGTTAGCGGCGCTGGCCGAAGCCAACTGGATAAGCGACAAGACCGCAACTGAGTCTCACAGATACCTATTGGTATCTACGCGCGGTTGAAAACCGTCTGCAAATGCTGGCCGATGAGCAAACCCACACCATGCCCGGCACCCGCGACGAGGTTGCCACCATCGCGCTTCTCATGAGGCAGGCGGATCTGGCGCAATTTGAAGCCGATTATCGCGCCGCACTTGAATTGGTAGTCCACTACTACTCGGACCTGTTCGCCGACGGCGAAACTCTGGGAAGCGGCGAGGGCAATCTGGTATTTACCGGTTCTGACGATGATCCGGGTACGCTGGAGAACTTGACCGCGATGGGGTTTTCCGACGCGAGCAAGGCTATCGAGACGGTTCGAAAATGGCACTATGGCAGCTACCCGGCAACCCGCGCTTCAGCCGCGCGCGCCCATCTGACAGAACTCCTGCCCGCCTTGCTGAACACACTGGGCAATGCCGGAAATGCCGATCAGGCGCTGGCGCAGTTTGACAATTTTCTGTCTCGCCTGCCCACCGGTGTGCAACTGTTCGCCTTGATCCGAAACCATCAGCAACTTCGCAAGCTGCTGGTTCAATTCATGGCATCGGCGCCGCGAATGGCCGAGGCCGTCATTCATCGCGCCCATGTCATGGACGGGTTGATCGACCCCGCCTTTGCAGATGACGTGACCCACCAGGATGTGCTGGTGGCCAAGGTCGACGCCTTTCTGGGGGAAGGGCGCTCCTACGAGGAAACCATCGACCGCGCCCGCATCATTGGTCAGGAACAGCAATTTTTGATCGCCGCCGGTCTATTGTCGGGCACCTTGAGTGCAACAATTGCCGGGGAACAGTTCACTGCGCTGGCCCAGGCGCTCTTGCGCCGCCTGTTTGATGCCGTGCGGGCCGAATTCGAAAAGCGTCATGGCAAGATCGCCGATGCCAAGGTGGGCTTGCTGGCCTTTGGCAAAATGGCCAGCCGCGAAATGACCGTTTCGTCCGATCTCGATTTCATATTGCTTTATGACGCGCCGCTCGAAGCCGAGTCGGATGGCGATAAATCCCTCACCACCAATCATTACTTTACGCGCCTGACGCAACGGCTGGTCGCCGCGATAACGGCACCAACCGCTGAAGGTGTACTCTATGAAGCGGACATGCGCCTGCGGCCCTCAGGCAATGCAGGGCCCCTAGCCACCAGTCTTGCGGGCTTTAAATCCTATCATCGCGACAACGCCTGGACCTGGGAACATCTGGCGCTGAGCCGCGCCCGCGTTGTCATGGCCGACGGCGATCTGGGCTACGTCATTGACGACGCCATCGCCGAGATTATCGAGCGATCGCGCGATGTGACAAAGACCATTGCCGACGTCCTGGCGATGCGAAAACTGATGGCCGAGGAGCGGCCCGCTCGTCATCCGTTCGACCTCAAGGCTCGCCGCCGGGGGGTTGGTCGACCTCGAATTTATCGCGCAGTCGGCCCAGCTTGTAGCCGGTGCCAAGGTCGCCGCTCCGCAGGCACTGACGACCAAGGTATTGCAGCGGATGGGTGAAACCGGTTTGCTGGAGCAGGGCACCCGGTTGGCTGAAATCCACAGCGTCTACTCAACGATCCTGCAAGTCATGAGCGTTGCGCTGATCAGCCCGTTCAAGGACGAAGCCTGGAGTGTCGCATTCCGGGAACTATTGGCTGGTTTGACCAACTATCCCGACTTTTCGCGACTGGAACTGGATCTGGTGACGATGCAGGATGAGGTGAGTAAGGCGGCGGCACGATGGTATGAAAAGGCTGCTCGACTTTAACTCATTCCGCCGCCTGCATGACGCCCGTGCTGCCGTCCATAGCGGGCAGGGAAATCGCGACCGTGGTCCCGGTTGCTGGACTGGAGTCGATGGCCATATGCCCGCCACTCAATTCGGCAATGGCGCGTGAAATCGAAATCCCAAGGCCGGGACCGACGCCCTCGCGCGTGAACCGCGCGTCTCCCAGTGCGAATGGTTGCTGAAGGCTTTCAAGCCGCTCCTCCGACATGCCAAGACCGGTATCGGACACTTCGATCACCACCCCGTCAGCCGCCGCATAGGCTGCAACTGTTATGGAGCCGCCGCGCGGGGTAAAACGGAGCGAATTGTCAATAAGATTACCCAGCATCCGCTGCAACGCCAGCTTGTCGGCACACACTATCGCCTGTGTTCCATCGCCGAGGAGGAACTCCACGCCGGCGCGCGCCGCCTGTCCGCGATAACGCAAGACTGCACTCTCGATCAGAGCGTCGACCTGCATCGGCTCACTGCGCAGCACTTTTTGTCCACTTTCAAGCTCGGCCAGGTCAAGGATTGTCGCAAACGAAGCCAGCAGGCCCTCGCCTGAGGATTTTATCGTCTCGACATAGTCGCGATATCGTTGATCGCCGAGCGCGCCATAGGTTTCATGGGCCATTAGTTCGGCAAAGCCAATGATGTGATTGAGCGGGGTACGAATGTCGTGGCTGAGGTGGGCCAAAAAGTTGGTTTTGGATCGGCTGGCAGCTTCCGCCTTCAGCTTTTCCTCGTGATAGCGGCGTGCCAGAAGCCGTTGCTCCTGTCGGATTGAATCGAGCAGCAGGTCAGTTTTTTTGCGTTCGGTAACATCTGACACCAACGTCATGAACCCACCGGTTTCCAGCGGACGCTCATCGATCAACAGACAACTGCCATCGTGCCGGTGCAATTCGAGAAGACGGTTGTTGTCGTCGTCATTGAGCAGCTTCATATAGCCACCCTGGATCAGGTGCTTGACGGCCTCGTGATAGGTGGCGGCGTCGCGCAGACCGCTGCTCGTCAGGTTCAGTCGATTTCGATATTGTTCGTTGCATACGATCATGCGCCCGGATTCGGTCCAGCACGCCACACCCAAGGGCATCGCGCCGACCAGGGTTTGGAAACTGGCGCGCTGACTGGCATCGGGGCGCGGCCCATATCTGAGCAACGTGATACAGATCAGCACCAGCGCCATCAGCCCGACAATTGCGGCGCGCTGCCAGACGCCGTCTATCGAACCGACCTCGGCGCTGGTGCGGGCCATATCATAGATTATGAACAGGCCAGCGCTGGTGAGCGCGGTAATGGCGACCGCATTGAAAGACGGATTTCGGCAGACTGAAAGGCGGAGAAGCCCGACATTGGGTGCGGTTTGGCAAGCAATTGTTGCCTGATCGTCGGTACCGAATCCTTCGGCGCCGACGTCGGAAATATCCGACGACCGCATGCCCGTCTCCATAGTTTTCGGGAAATAGTCCCCGCCCGATTTGTCCTTAACAAACAATGAATCAAGCCGGGTGTGATTGTCCAGACCCCACTAAGCGGCGCGATTGCCCGCGCGCCATTTTCGTGAGTCTGTTGAATCACTTAGCGCCGAAGAAAAAATCTTCCAATCTTTGGCACTCGTCTGTCCTCTCTGCTAGTCCGCAAGCATCCGTCCCAGAATGTCGGCAGTATTGCGACTGAGGCTGGCCGATTGCTGCAAGGCTCGTCAGGGCCGCACGGGCGGCTTCTCGCCGTTTTGGCTCGAGAATCGGCCAGATTCTGAACCCGGTCAGAACCCGTGCCGCCACCTGCGGGTTGCGCCCGTCCACATCCGCTACAAACCTGGTCACGAATCGGAACCCGGCCCCGTCGACACGGGTAAACTGTACGGGGTTAGCCAAAACGAAGCTTCCCACCAATGAGCGCAACCGGTTTGGATTGCTCTTTGGAAAGGCAGGGTCGGCCAATATTGCTTCCATCCGGCCAATGACATCGTCATCGTCGGCACGGGCGCTGACCGTCAGCCATTTGTCCAGAACCAGTGGGTCGTGGATGGCATAGTGCGTGTGGAAATCCGCCAGCATGGCCGACGCATCGTTGGTCCATTGCGTACCAACAATCGCCAAAGCCGCGAAGCGGTCCGTCATGTTGCTGGCGTCGTCATATTGCTTGACCGCCAGTTGGTCATCCTTGCTCGCGGTGACCACAAGCTTGAGCAACTGATTGCGCAGGGCACGGCGCCCGGCCTGTTCGGCATCGGGCGCATAGGGTTTGCTGCTCGACAAACCGTCATAGGCAGTTTCCAGCGTCTCGACTGCCGGAGCAAACAGTGCGGCAATGAAGGCCTTGCGCGTGGCGCTGATATTTGCCGGATCAATGTCCTTGCCGATTTTTTGGCCAAGTACCGATGTGTCGGGAATATCGAGCGCCAGCGCCTTGAACGCATTGTCCAATTCGCGACTTTCCAGCGTTTCCAGCATGGCGCTGCGCAGGCCATCAAGCGCCGGCGCGCTCCAGGGCTTGCCCCCGACGGCATCGATCAGCAGGGTCGAACTGACCTCCTGCAACGCTTCCCAGCGATTGAACGGGTCGCTGTCATGCCGGGCCAGAAACAGCATGTCTTCCTGCGAGCGGTCGGCATGGACCTGAACCGGCGCCGAAAACTCGCGAAACAGCGATGGAACCGGTCGGTTGGCGACGCCTTCAAACCGCAGCATCGCGCTGTCTTCACTCAGGACGATCAAATCGTCACGCACCTCTGCGCCGCTGACGCTTGTCCAACCCAATGGACTGCCATTCGGGCCAATAAGCCCGAACCGGATTGGTATGGTCAGGGCAGATTTTTCTAACTGACCCGGGGTCGAGGCGGTGAGTTGGTCAAGTTCGAGACTGTAGGTCTGGCTCTTTGCGTCGTAACTGTCGCGCACACTGACCTGGGGCGTACCTGCTTGCAGGTACCAGGTCTTGAACTGGTCAAGATCCATGCCGCTACTGTCCGCAAAGACCTGCAAAAACGCTTCGATTGTCGTGGCTTCGCCATCATGGCGTTCAAAATAGAGGTCCATGCCTTTGCGAAAACCGGCCTCGCCCAGAAGCGTTGCCAGCATCCTGACGATTTCGGCACCCTTTTCGTAGACAGTGGTTGTATAGAAATTGTTGATTTCCTTGTAGTGATCCGGCCTTGGTGCATGCGCCAGAGGACCACTGTCTTCGGGGAATTGTGCGCTGCGCAGTCCCTGGACATTATGGATGCGCTGGACAGGGCGGCTGCGTTCATCCGAGGAAAATTCCTGGTCGCGGTAAACCGTCAAACCCTCTTTAAGACACAGCTGAAACCAGTCCCGGCAGGTGATGCGGTTGCCGGTCCAGTTGTGGAAATATTCATGGGCAATGACCCGTTCGATACCAGCATAATTGGCGTCGGTGGCGCTTTCGGGCTGGGCGAAAACCAACCGGTCGTTGAAAATATTCAGGCCCTTGTTTTCCATCGCGCCAAAATTGAAATCACTGACCGCCACGATGTTGAAGATATCGAGATCATATTCGCGGCCAAAGCGTTTTTCGTCCCACGCCATCGAGCGCTTGAGACTGTCCATGGCCCAGTCGCACTGGCTTTCCTTGCCATGTTCGCAATAGATCGCCAGATCGACTTTGCGACCCGAGGCGGTTGTGAAACTGTCGGTAATCGAGCCGAGATCTCCGGCCACCATGGCAAAGAGATACGCTGGCTTGGGGTGGGGGTCTTCCCAGACGGCAAAATGCCTGCCATCGCCCGCGTCGCCTTGGTTGACCAGATTGCCGTTGGAAAGCAACACCGGCGCCACTTTTTCGTCGGCGGTAATCGTGACCTTGAAAACCGCCAGGCAATCGGGGCGATCAAGATAATAGGTTATGCGGCGAAAACCTTCAGGTTCGCACTGGGTGCACCACACACCGTTGGAGCGGTAGAGTCCCATGAGCTTGGTGTTGGTCTCCGGGGTCAAATGTACCTCGGTCTCGAGCACGAATCGGCGTTGCGGCGGCTCGATGATGGTCAGGCTGTTGGCATCATTGGCAAAAGCCGATTGAATCAACGGTGCCCCATCAATGGCAATCGAGGACAGGCTCAGCCCGTCTCCGTCAAGCACCAGCGGCGTACCCGGGGGGTGTCGTCGCCCGGCTCGATGGTCAATTGCGCCCGGGTAATCGTCACCTTGTCCGAAACATCGAAATCGAGATCGACCGCAACTATCCTGTAGGGGCTGGGCGCATAGTCCTTGAGAAAAATGGTGTGCTCGGTATCGGTGCGCATAGGCAAATATCCAGTTGCGATTGTGTTTGTTCTATCCCGCATTCGGGCGGTAGCCAATTGGTCGATTTCGTGTATTCTGTGCGGCTAGCGTTCGCCTATCACACCCTTCTACGCCAAATTTGACGGCATTGGGTCACGATTTGCATCGCAGCACGGTCTCGGTAACGCCAAATCTGCGGCGTGGCGGGAACGGTATCAGATATTGGGTTGATCGGGCTGGTTTGGCCAGCGGGAAGTCGCGCTCCACTTGGAACACGGATTTGCCGCGTCGCTCGATCCCTGTTGAGAGGCGATCATGATTACGCGGCTGATGCAATGGTTTGAAACCCGACTCAATCCCTATCCCGAGGCCGAACCCTCGGAGCCACCAAAGGGCCTGCTGGCATTTTGCCTGCACTATAGCCATGGCGCCAAAAAATGGTTGGCCCTGATGGCCAGCGCAGCGGCACTTATTGCCGTCGGCGAGATCGTTCTGTTCGGTTTTGTCGGCGACGTGGTCAATTGGCTGGCCTCGGCCGATCGGTCGACTTTTATCGAAACCGATGGCTGGAAACTGGCGCTGATGGGGGTATTCGTACTGCTGGTTCTGCCCGGCATTGTCGTGATCAGTACCGCGACCATGCATCAAACCCTGTTGGGCAATTTCCCTCATCGTATCCGCTGGATGAGCCACCGCTATCTTATCCGCCAGTCGATGAGCTATTTTCAGGATGAGTTCGCTGGACGTATCGGCGCCAAGCTGATGCAGACATCGCTTGCCGTGCGTGAAGTGGTCATGAAACTGCTCGACATGCTGGTCTATGTAGTTGTCTATTTTACCGGCGCTACCATTTTGGCAGCGAGCAGTGACTGGCGTCTGGCTTTGCCGTTCCTTGCGTGGCTGGCGGGCTATGTCGCCTTGATGGTTTATTTCATTCCCAGGATGGGCAAAATATCCCAGGCTCAGGCCGATGCGCGCTCGATGATGACCGGTCGCATTGTCGACAGTTACACCAATATCGCCACGGTCAAGCTGTTCTCCCATTCCAATCGCGAGGAGAAATATGCCCGTCAGGCCATGGATGGCTTTCTTGATACCGTTTATCGCCAGATGCGTCTGGCAACCATACTCAATGTTGCCGTTGTGTGGCTCAATTCGGCACTGCTGTTCGGGGTCGGCGCTGTTGGAATCTGGCTTTGGTTGATCGGCACCATGACACCGGGTGCCTTGGCCGTATCGCTTGGCCTCGTCATGCGCTTTCAGGCGATGAGCCAATGGGTCATGTGGGAAATGTCGTCGCTATTTGAAAATATCGGTACGGTTCGGGATGGTATTTCCTCGATATCGCTGCCGCGAATGGTCGCCGATAAACCCAATTCACAACCGATCGAGACGGTCAATGGCGATATCAGGTTTGAGAATGTCGCCTTTCACTATGGCAAGGAAAGCGGGGTCATCGAGGGATTGAACCTGCACATCCGACCCGGCGAGAAAATTGGTCTGGTGGGGCGCTCCGGGGCGGGCAAGTCAACCATCGTCAATCTGCTGTTGCGATTCTACGATCGGCAGGCAGGCGGTATCCTGATCGATGGTACCGACATTTCAACCGTCACCCAGGATTCGCTGCGTGCCAATATTGGTGTTGTCACCCAGGATACCTCGCTGCTGCATCGTTCGGTGCGAGAAAATATCGCCTATGGCCGCCCCGACGCAAGCGAGGCAGACATTCGCCACGCCGCTGCGCAGGCCGAAGCAGATGTTTTCATCGAGACACTGACGGACCCCCATGGGCGTGTCGGCTACGATGCACATGTTGGCGAACGCGGTGTAAAACTGTCCGGTGGTCAGCGCCAGCGCGTCGCCATTGCGCGGGTCTTGCTTAAAAACGCGCCAATTCTTGTGCTTGACGAAGCGACCTCGGCGCTGGACAGCGAAGTCGAGGCAGCGATACAGAGCCAGCTGCAAATGCTGATGGCCAACAAGACCGTCATCGCCATTGCGCACCGCCTCTCCACCATAGCCGCCATGGATCGATTGATCGTCTTGGATGAGGGGCGGATAGTCGAGCAGGGAAGCCACGCCGAACTGCTCGAACTGGGTGGTCACTATGCCCGCCTGTGGCATCGTCAGTCCGGTGGCTTTATCGATGCCGATACGGTCGAAACGGCGGCGCAATAAAACAGGCGCTGGGGACTATCGTAGAGGCTCCCAGCGCTCCTCGCAGGACGGTTGGCGCCGTGCGAAATGCAATTTTGTCCCATTGGAAACCGGTTCACTATCGCCTAATAGTGCGATGAAATCGATTGCATGGGACGGCTCAGCTTGAGCCACCAAACAGACCGGATACCAAATATCCGGTGGGGGGAGCGTAAATTGGTTCAAATTGTTGCGCCCGATGGCGCCAATATCAGCTATTCGGTGTTGGATCTGGCAGGCACCTATAGCCTCTCATCGCCCATTCATAAAACCAATGCCAAGATTGACCTGCCCGGCGACGTGCACACCGCGCTGCTCGCCAATGGTGAAATTCCCGATCCCTATTTCGCCAGCAACGAAAAGGCAGTCATGTGGGTCAATGAAAGAGCTTGGGCGGTCGAGCGCCAATTTGTCGCCACGCCCGACCAGATCAACGGCTATCTGACACTGACGCTGTCTGAGATTGACTGCATCGCCAAGGTCTTTCTAAATGGTGAAGCCATTGCCTCGGCCCAAAACGCCTTTATCCGCTATGACATCGACGTCAGCGGCAAGGTGCTGGAGGGCAAAAATACCCTGCGCATCGAATTCGGCATTACCCGCGATGTCGCCAAGGCGCGGGCCGAGGCGCATCCATTTCCAATTCCCTTTACCAATAATTACAAGACCAACGGCCTTGCCGGCATTCACATGAACTTTGTGCGCAAGGCCGCCTGTCACGCCGGTTGGGATTGGGGCATTTGCCTGATGCCGATTGGTGTCTATGGCACAATGAGCCTGCGAAAGTCTCGACTGGCGCGGCAGGACAGCGTTCAAGTCGATCAGAACCATTCAAAGCGTGCGGTGGAACTGACTATCAAGACCAGCGTCTTCGCCTTCGCCAGTGGCGACATTGAACTCACCCACACTATTGGTGGACAGACCGTCGCCGACAAGGTGTCGGTGTCGATGGGTGAGAATGTCTTTCACCACACTGTCACAATCAAAGACCCTGATTTGTGGTGGCCGGCCGGGCAGGGCGGTCAGCCACTTTATGAACTCACCACCGAACTGGACGGCGAAAAGACCGTGCGAAAACTCGGCTTGCGCAAGGCTCGAATGGGTCGTTGAAAAGGACGCCATCGACCACACCTTCAAGTGCCGCGTCAATGGTCGCGACATAACCATGATGGGTGCCAATTGGATTCCGGCAGACGCCATTCCCAGCCGCATCACGCCCGCGGTGGTGCGCGACCTGCTCGAGAGCGCCAAAGCGGCCAATATGAACATGTTGCGCATCTGGGGTGGCGGCCAGTACGAACCCGACTATTTTTACGAGCTATGCGACGAACTTGGCATTCTCATCTGGCATGATTTCATGTTTGCCTGCATGAGCTATCCGTCCGATCGCGAATTCCTCGACGATGTGCGTGTCGAAATCACCCAACAGCTGCGACGCCTCTCCCACCACGCCTGCATTGCGCTGTGGTGCGGGGACAACGAGGTCATCGGATCATTGGGATGGTATCCCGAAACCATGGCGGCGCCGGAACGCTATGTTGCCAATTATGACCGGCTGAATTCCATGCTGGGTCGCATTGTAGAGGACGAGGACCCGGCACGTCGGTTCTGGCCATCGTCACCCTCCATGGGCTATCTGGATTTCTCCGACGGTTGGCATGCCGATACGCGCGGCGATACTCACTATTGGGATGTTTGGCACTCAGCCAAACCATTTGAAGCCTATCGCACGGTCAATCCACGTTTTGCTTCTGAATTTGGTTTTCAGTCGTTCACCTCAATGAATGTCATCGAGACATTTGCCGAGCCCAAGGATCGCAATCCCTCCTCACCGGTGATGGAAAATCACCAGCGCAATGAGGGCGGCAATGCGCGCATTCTTGAAACCATGACGCGCTATTTCCGCTTTCCCTCAAATTTTGATCAGATGGTTTTCCTGTCCCAGATACAACAGGGGCTGGCGATCAAGACCGCCATTGAATATTGGCGATCCACCAAACCGCGCTGTATGGGCACGCTGTACTGGCAGATCAACGACATCTGGCCTGTCGCCAGTTGGGCGAGTCTGGACTATGGCGGGCAATGGAAATTGCTGCACTATATGGCCAAGCGTTTTTACCTGCCGATTAGTGTGGTGGCGGTACCCGATCCGGAGACTGGCGACATCGTCCTGCGCGGCATCAATGACACCGCCGACAAGGCCGGGGTTTTGCTCGACCTTTTGGCCGTCAAGATATCGGGGGGCGAACGTGTGCTTCACACCGGCCAAACCTCTATTGGCGTCAATGCGGCCAAGGACCTGTATGCCGTTGCCAAAGGCGATCTGGCCGCGGACGAATTTTTATTCTTCGGCTGGAGAGACGCCGACGGTAACTTGCTCGGGGAAAACGACTTTTTCCCCACCGCCTACAAAAATTACGAGGCTACCCCAACCCAAGATCAAGGCGAAATGGTCAAGCAATAATGGCCAGCAGGTGTTGAGCTTGACCACTGATGCGCCCGCCCTGTTCGTCACCGCGACCGTCGATCTGCCCGGCTATTTTTCGGACAATGCGATAACACTCCTGCCCGGCCGGACCGCCAAACTGCGGTTTACCGCGCGCCATGGGAACAAAATATCGGCGAAAAAATTGGCCAGTTCACTCAAATTGAGAAATCTGGCGGAGACATTTTAGCCGCTTGCCTGCGCGATTTGCATTAATTGGCGTGGCGGCACCAAACTTCTGTCCCCTGGCGGACATTTGGCGTTGACTTCTGACCACTGGTCAACATTTCTGGCTCTGGTCCCGCAAAACCGGATATGACATGACACCCAGCATCGCGCCACCCATGGAGCGCCGCCTCCTTGGAATCGGCTTGGTGATGCTGGCGTTTTTCCTGTTTACCGGTATTGATACCTCGGCCAAATGGCTGGGCCTGTCAGGTATTTCGGCCATTCAGATCGTCTTTGTGCGCTATGGCATCCATTTGGCGTTGGCCTCCGCCATCAGCTTTCCGCGTTATGGCCTGGGCTTGATCCGCACGAACAATTTGGGCCTGCAGATCCTTCGGGCGCTCGCCTTGCTTGGAATGTCGCTTAGCAATTTTATCGCCGTTCAATACCTGCCGCTGACCGTAACCGGGGCAATTGGTTTCACCATGCCATTGATCCTTTGCGCCTTGTCGGTGCCAATTCTCGGTGAGACGGTTGGCCCGCGGCGCTGGACAGCAATCGGCGTTGGTTTTGTTGGCATTCTGATTATTGTGCGGCCTGGTGGCGAAGCCTTCCACCCCGCCGCGTTCCTTAGTGTCGCCGCCGCCTTTTTCTCTGCCTTCTATTTCCTGCTTACCCGCCGTTTGGCTGGTGTCGATTCCGCCGCGACCCAGCAATTTTATGTGGCCATATTTGCGACGATCGTGCTCGCCCCCTTTGCACTCGCAAATTGGGCTTGGCCTGACAATATGGGGGCGTGGATTGCGTTTTTCGCTATTGGCCTGTTCGGGTTTTTTGGCCATCAACTGGCCACCATTGCCCATCGCTTCGCGCCCGCTTCGGTGCTGGCACCATTTTCCTATTTCCAGATATTGTTTCTGACCGCGTCAAGCTGGCTAATTTTCAATCAGCCACCCGATATCTGGCTGTTTATTGGCGCCCCCATCGTTATCTGCAGCGGCATGTATATCTGGCTGCGCGAGCGGTCTCTGGCCAAGCCGGTCACCCCAATTGCCGAACCGCGCTAGAAGCGGTCAGGCGACATATGCCCCGGCCGATCAGGACCTATTTTCGCCATTATGGAAATAACCTGTAACGGGTGCGGACATTTCCAGACATAGTTGAACCATATTGTCCGGCGTCCGGTTCAAGTCATTCTGACCCGATAGTGATGGAGCCGGATCGGCGCGACCTCGGTTTATGATGCATTAGTGCCAAATTGCCATGTAAGGAAATTCGCCCATGACTGACTATTCGGATCTCAATGCAGTGTTCTTGAACTGCAGTCTGAAGCGCTCGTCTGAGACGTCGCACACCCAGACCCTGATGGATGTTTCCAAGGCAATCATGCAAACCAACGGTGTATCCACCCAAACCATCAGGGTCGCGGACTATGAGGTGCCGCCCGGTGTCTATCCCGACATGACCGAACACGGTTGGCCAAAGGACGATTGGCCCGCGATCCAGGAGAAGGTCATGGCGGCCGAAATCCTGATCATCGGCACGCCGATATGGCTGGGCGACAAATCCTCGATCTGCACCAGCGCCATCGAGCGGCTTTATGGTTATTCGGGCAAGGCTCAACCAAGCGGGGCAATACGCCTATTACGGTCGCGCAGGGGGCTGCATCATCACCGGCAACGAAGATGGTATCAAGCATTGCGCCATGAACATCCTCTATTCGCTGCAACATCTGGGCTATGTCATTCCCCCGCAGGCCGACGCAGGCTGGATCGGTGAGGCCGGGCCCGGCCCGTCATATGGTGACGATGGTAAGGTGGGGCTGGACAATGAATTTACCCAGCGCAACACCACCTTCATGACTTGGAACCTGTTGCATCTGGCTCGCATGCTCAAGGACGCGGGCGGCATTCCAGCCCATGGCAATCAGCGCCCCGCCTGGGACAAGGGCGAACGTTTTGATCATCCAAACCCCGAATACAGGTGACGGCGATGCCCACGGAAGAATTTTCGTTCACCAATGCGAATGGCGAGCAGCTATCGGGTCGTCTGGAACTCAGTGATACCCCAGCCCACAGCTACGCCGTTTTTGCCCACTGCTTTACCTGCGACAAAACCTCGCTTGCCGCCACGCGCATATCACGACGCTTGGCGGACACCGGGATTGGCGTGCTGCGCTTCGATTTTACCGGACTGGGCGACAGCGAAGGCGAGTTCGGCAGCGGACTATCGCGCGACCGAACTGACATAATTGCGGCGGTCGAAGCGATGGCCTCGACCGGTCGGAAAGTGGAATTGCTGGTTGGCCATAGTTTTGGCGGCGCTGCGGTGCTGTCTGCGGCCACCGCGCTCGCCGATGTTACCGCGGTCGCCGTTTTGGGTGCCCCGTTTGAGCCTGAACATGTTCTGACCCACGTAAAGTCGGATTCTGAACCCAATGACCAGGGGCGAGTACCCGTCAATATCGGCGGTCGGGCCTTCAATCTGGCGCCCGAATTCGCCCGCGATCTCGCCCAATATGATGCAGGCGCCGAAATCGCCAGACTGGGCAAGGCATTGTTGATCCTGCACTCACCGACGGACAAGGTTGTGTCTGTGGACAACGCCACCGGAATTTATACAGCCGCCCGTCACCCCAAAAGCTTTATATCGCTCGACGATGCCGACCATTTGCTGACGCGCCGCCGCGATGCCGAATATGCCGCCGATTGCCTGTCGGCATGGGCAACACGATATGTCACCAGGCCAGCGCCTGCCAAAGCCGTGGACTTGCCCCAAGGCGACGCGGTAACTGTCACCGAGACGGGTGCCGGCAAATTTCAGGTTCAGATTGCGACCTCATCGGGCGGCTTTTTGGCTGATGAACCAGTCAGTGTCGGCGGCATGGCCAGCGGTCCAACACCTTACGGGTTGGTCTCGGCCGGGCTTGGCGCGTGCACGGTGATGACGCTGCGGCTTTACGCCGACCGCAAAAATATGCCGATAACCGGCATACGAGCCGAGGTCGTCCACAATGGCAAAGGTCAGGATGGCCGAGACGAATTCGACCGCCAGATCAGTTATGATGGCGAGTTAAATGCCGACCAGCACGAAAGCCTCATGCACATTGCCGACAAATGCCCGGTTCACAGAACGCTTGAAGCAAGTTCTGCGGTCATAACGCGGTCAGTGGCCGAATTCACTCCCTGTCCGGACACTGCCGCGGACCATTCCCAGGCAATGGACGAGGCGTGCCGCTAAGGCGCGGTAACTACCTTAACCAGTCCGCGCTGCCGTGTTGTCAGGCGCGCGCTGGCGCCCGGTACCAATGGCGACAAGACTGGTGAACGCCGCCAGACCGACCAGCCATCCATCATACCAGAATCGACCGGCCAGCCCATTCTCGGCATAGGATGCTGTGAACTCGGCCTTGCCGAAATAGGCGGCCAACCCACCAGCGATCAATGTCACGATGACCAACCCCAAGGCGAGTTTCCGGGATACGCGCAACCACCACACGACCAACCCCACCGCCACCCCGGCTATTGCCCCTATCCACGAGGCAGATTGCGCCCACCAAGGGTGCGCCCCGAGAAACGTGACTAATCCCGAATAGCCAAGAACCAGAGTGATGGCCGCTGCCAGCAATAGCGCGTACGGCAAGGATAGACGCATGGTATTAGTCCTCATGAATATCGTGTGTCGGAAAGCGTGGCGGTCATTGAACGATCATCACGTCGGGGTAGAATACATGGGCGACAAAGGCGAATGTCAGATCGTGAACCACATCGGCACCATCCTTGGTAACCATTACAGTGCCAATATCGCGACCCTGTTGGATGCTTGAGGAGTCAAGCGCTGATGCGACCCCGTCCTGATACGTTACGACATAGCCGTCGTGCTCATATCCCGATTGTCGGACACGCTCGAGGCTAACAATGATCGGCTCGGCACCGGTGTCGACCACAACGACATGGGCCATGGCGGCAATGTCGGCAGGCAACTCCCCACGAAACAGGAATGGCCGCTCGGCGGTGTCGTAGCTTTGATAAGGATTATTGCCATAGGGACGGAAATTGGGATCATTCGGGACCAGAACCTGGCCCTTGGGATGTGCTTGTTTGAACTTTTCAAACGAAACAATCCGCGACGGCAGCTTCTTAAGGGCGCTGCCGGTCAATTCGCCGACGATGGCATCGCCTGAAAATTGTTGCCACCAGCTTTGGGTGGTGCGGTCGTACATGATCAGGTCGGAGTGGCGTAATTTGCCACTGGTGCCGAATGCCAGGGTTTCCGCGTCGAGGCGCCGGTCGAACACAATGGCGGCATTGCAAAGCGGACAATAGGTGACGGCAACCGGTATATCGTCGATCGTGTCATTGACGATTTCATGCCAGATCAATACCCGCAGCGGATAGGCGCGGCTCTCCCCTTCAATGGGAAACTCGATAACCGGTTCACGCCCGTCAATATCGGTAATCTCGTCCGCTGCTGAAAATGTCGGATTATCGATTGACGGAATGCCATCGCGCGGTGGCCCGCCGGAAATGATTTCCGACAGATCAATGCTTGTCTTGGAAAAATCTGTGCTCCAGCCTTCGCTGGTCCAGGTGTCTATCTGGGCATGGGTCAAGTTGACCGATACAAGATAAATCAGGCACGCCAACGCTATGGCAGGATTAATCTGGTGATTGCGTTCCATGTACCCAAACTCCATTTTGTGCACCTGGCTGCGGGGCTGCCGGGACATTTTGGCGGGATATATAGGACATTCGTTCGCGCAGCGTCCAAGGTTACAAAGTCACCGGATGGCCTTACATGTGCTGTTGATTTTCGGGCGCTGGTTGCACGCAGGCGAATTAGTCCGCCAGTACCGCTTTTGCCTTGACCGATAGATTGATGGTCAATTCAGAGGCCACTTCCAGTGTTCTGTCAGCCCGCGCCACATCGGGCGCAGCAGCGGACAGGCCCGCGATTGCCCGATCGCGCCGCCGGATCAGTTCGGCGATTTCGTCCTGGTAAAGCGCGATGATCGCCGTTAGCCAACGGTTGACCAGATAGGATGGGCGGCCCATCTGCACGTCGAATTTTTCCAGTAGATCAACTGTAGCAGCCGCGTCCGCCCAATCGTCGCCAACCACCCAGTGATTGACGGTGAACAACCGCACCAGTTTGCCAAATGGATCGACGCCGATGGCGACGAGGTGGTGAATGGGCCCTTTGGCGCCCGCTGGCCGCACAAAGCAATGAAAATGGCCATGTTCACGCGCATCGGGCTGCGGGTCGTGACAGTGATAGTACCATTGAGCGCCACTATCTGGATCAAATACGTCCCCGGGCGGGTAATGGCTCCAACTCGTTATCGGATCTGAACCGCGCAGCGTTTCCAGCAAGACGTTGTCACCCGACTTGGCAAGCGTTGCCTCGCAGAACAGGGCTTCCTGGGCGGCGCGGGCCTGATCGTGTTGCATTGGCGGCCTATTGACCCGCAGCCGAGCACGGCGCCACAGCTGCACACGGTGCCGAAGCGGCGCACGGAGCGACTGCAGCACAGGGCGCCGCAGCGGCGCATGGGGCGACAGCCGCACATGGGGCGCCTGCTGAGCAGGGTGCCGCCGCCGCGCAGGGCGCGGCAGCCGAGCAGGGCGCTGATGACGAATCCGACGTCACGCTAACGACGGCAGCCGTCACAGCAGCGGGTACCGGCGCTGCCCGGTGACTGACATGATCAATCGCAACCGCGCCAACAGCAGTGGCCAGCGCAGGCTCCAAACAGGAATGTGTTGCGGTTGCTCATTTCTTGAACCCATCCAATCCGAACAGTGGGCGTAGGAAAACGCCACCGAGACTGCCAGCAAAGGCCGCCCCGAACCAGAGCCAACCGTGCAAGCTGCCCGAAGCGATACCCGAAAACAGCGCCCCGATATTGCATCCAAACGATAGTCGGGCGCCGTAGCCCATGGCAATGCCGCCAATTGCGGCTGCCAGCAGCGATAGCAGGGGCAGAGTGGCCTTGGGCGCGAACTTTCCAGCGAGGCTCGCCGCCAGCGCGGCCCCGAGCAAAATGCCAAAATTCATCACCGAGGTGGCGTCAGCCAATACGCTGTTATTGAGCGCTGCCGCCTGGCCTGGCCAGGTCCAGAATTCCCACGTCGCCACCGGCACGCCGACCGCGCTGGCAATTTTTGCGCCCCATAGGCCAAAGCCGTAGGTGATTGACCAAGGGTGTCCGGCCACCAACAGGGTCGCCAGGTTAAGCGCCGCCAAGGCCAAACCAGCCCCGATCAGTGGCCATGGACCGTGCAGCAGGCGCGTCAAGCCACCTCGAGATGGCGCTGCGACCTTTTCAAGGGATCCATGGCGCGCCCGTTCCACCAGAACGGTGACAGCGCCGACAGCGGCAAGTCCCAGAAGGGTTACGGCGACGCCCCCCGGCACACCAAGTACAGTGCCCAGACTGGTCGGCGGCAATGCCGGCATCCCCAGCCACCAGGGCAAATGCGCAGTGCCCAACAGAGCGCCGATGATGAAAAATGCCAGGGTCACCAACATGCGTGCGCTGCCCCCACCCACGGTAAACAGGGTGCCCGACCCGCAGCCGCCCCCCAGTTGCATGCCCAGTCCGAATATGGCTGCCCCAACCAGAACTGATATCCCAACCGGCGCCGTCGCCCCAACCAACGGTTGTCCAAAGACGGATCCCACCGCCAATAGCGGTATGAAAGCGGCTGCCGCCGCGCCAATCATCAGCAGTTGAGCGCGCATGGCGCGTCCACGTCGTTCGACAGCCAACCGGCGCCAACCACCGGTAAAACCGAATGACGCGTGATAAAGCGTAATGCCCAACAGGCTACCAATCAGAAACAATAGTGATTGGCGCGGGTTGATCAGTTGCCCGATAATTTGGGCGAATATCACAATCGCCAAACTGACCAACAGCACTACGCCACGGTCGACATTGGTGCCGCTGCTCGGGGCTGGGGACTGCGGCATGGATGCGGAGGCCATACTCATGAAATCAACGCTGCTATCTTGGGAATGAATAAGAGGGCAATAGTCGTTCTAATACGGCAATGTCCAGGGCTCTACCCCGGACATTACACCTGCATATCGTAGCCAGCACTTCTATTCGACGGGACGCTCGGGATCGGCAGCCCATTCGGCCATTGAACCATCGTACATACGGGTATTCTTGTTGCCCTGTACTTCAGATAGACCGAACCAGATCACCGAAGCCCAGTGACCGGTATTGCAAAAGGCGATGTTAGATTCGTCCGACTTGACGCCAACGCTGGCGGCAAGGCTTGCTACTTTTTCGGGGTCTGCGAACGAGGCCTTGTCGTTATCATAAAGGCTCATATTTTCGATATTGACCGCGCCTGGGATCGTGCCAGCCACGCGAACGACCGGGCTCTTGGATTCACCCTTGTATTGCGCCGCCGGACGGCCATCAATCAATGGCGTGCCGTTGGCGAGTGCGGCCTTGACGTCTGCAGTCGTGGCCAGCAATTCCTGGCGAAAATTCGGTGTAAAGGTTGCAGGCGGCAGTACCGTGGCAACATCGGTGACCTCACCGCCAGCCGCGTCCCATGCCCGGGCACCGCCATCCAGGATAGATACCGCGTCATGCCCTAACACCTTGAATGTCCAGTAGATGCGGGTAGCGGCGCCAAACTCGCTCGAATTGGTGCCAGCCGGTACGATTACCACATGGTTGTCGTCGGAAATGCCAAGCGCAGCAATTAGCGCCGACGTCTTTTCTGCTCCTGGAAACTGACCCGGCACGCCGTCAATTGAATCGCGCCAGCCCGACGTTGAATAGGGAGCGCTGATCGCGCCGGGGATGTGCGCAACTGTGTATGGCAGCACATTGTCCACGGCATCGCGACTATCGAGGACAACCAGACTATTGTCGCCCAAATGTTGTTCGAGCCATGCCGCGTTGACCAGCGGCTGGTCGGTCAGGCGTTCCGCGTGAGCGCCGGAGATGAGGCCGAAACCGACTAGGACGGTAGCGGCAAGCGTTGAAAAGCGCATGTGGAGACTCCAAATTGCAAGGTGGTGAATTTGTACAAGATCAACCTCTCGGAGTCCGGGTAACCAATGGCAAAGTCACTGGCGTTAGGAGATTTTCCTGCCCCAACGCCTGTTTTTTGAGCAATTAGATTTCGCCAGGGTCATAGCCCGATTGCCGTCGGGTCTTGGCCTATGCGCGCATTGCTGCCATGTGGGGCATTTGTCACCGGTGCACAATTGTCCGTTTTGCGCTAGAGAAGGGCGAAACGCAGCCTTATCTGAGTATCCATCGCCACAAGAAGTCAAAACGAATTGAAAAATATGGATAGAACTTTTTCCGTCGCTCCCATGATGGATTGGACGGACAGGCACTGCCGGTATTTTCACCGGTTATTGAGTCGCCGTGCACTGCTGTTTACTGAAATGGTCACGAGTGCCGCGCTGGTCCGGGGTGATCGGGCACGGCTGCTGCGTTTTGATCCGGGCGAGCATCCCGTAGGCTCTTCAATTGGGTGGGTCCAATCCGCGCGAATTGGCTGAGGCCACTGCCATCGGAGCCGAGTTTGGATATGCCGAAATCAATCTGAATGTTGGCTGCCCCTCCGACCGGGTACAGTCGGGCCGCTTTGGCGCCTGCCTGATGGCGGAGCCTGAGCTGGTTGCTGACTGTGTTCGCGCCATGCGGGGCGTCACGGACCGGCCGATTACGGTAAAGTGCCGAATTGGCATTGATGATCAGGACGTTGAGACGGGACTGGACCATTTTGCCGATGCCATGGTGGCTGCCAACGTCGATGCGCTTTATGTGCACGCGCGCAAAGCCTGGCTCAGCGGGCTGTCGCCAAAGGAAAACCGTACAATTCCCCCGCTGGATCATGACCGTGTCCATCGGCTGCGGACCCGGCTCGCGCCCTTGCCTGTGATGATCAATGGCGGCATCGACACCATCGATAGCGCCTTGGAACAATTGCGCCATACCGACGGCGTCATGATGGGCCGCGCGGCCTATCACAATCCCTTGCAGTTGGCAGAGGTCGATAGCAGGATTTTCGGCGAGGAACGCGAACCAGTTTCGCTCCAGACGGTCATGGAACAAATGGCCTCCTATGCCGACGCACAATTGGCCGATGGCACGCGCATGAACCAGATTACCCGCCACATGCTCGGTTTGGCCAACGGGATTTCCGGCGCGCGACAGTTCCGCCAGATACTCAGCGTCGAAGCCTGCCGCCCTCATGCCGGGCCCGAGGTGTTGGAGCGGGCGTTGGCGGCAGTGATGCCTGCCAGGGAATTGGCGTTGACGCCTTAGTCGGTCAGGCTCCAAGGCGTCCTGGCTAACCGAGTAGCGGCTCAGCGTCTCCAGAAACGTCATGCCCAATAGAACTCTTTTCCAGCGAGTCATTGGATGTGACAAAGGCACGAACGCCGGTGCGAACAATCCCGCCAACTTCCATTCGGTCAAGGGTCACAAAGGCAGCCTGTCCGGTGCCGTTCGCCGTTGAAACCGGTATATTGAAGCGCAGTCTGTCAATATCAATGCCAGCGGCAGCAGCATCGGTGCTGTTAAGCACGACCGCGCTGGCACCAGTATCAAAAATCAGCGGCGTGATATGGCCATTGATATCCGCACGGACTTCAAAGTGTCCGCCAAGACCCCGCGAAAATGTCGCCGTGCCGCGCTCGGCATCTACAACTGCCACGCCGGGCCGGAATTGGCCTGCAACCCGCCAGGCAACATTGCTCAAATCATATCGATAGACATAACCAAGCCCGGCGACAGCAGCGATACCGATCCAGATTGCAAGGTTTCCAAACAGTTCAGAGGCGCGTCGTCGCCGTGAAAACAACCCGCCGGCAAATATGACCAGCAATAGCAGCAAGGGCAGGACTTGAGCCGTCTGAAACTGGCTAAGGCCGACCAACGCCCCCGCGTCGGCGATAACCACCAACGCCAGTGCGCCGGCGATCAGCAATGCGATCCCGATAAATGCCATCGCTTCGCTCTACCTCGCCACCGCTTCGCTACAACTGATAATGGGGGCCGCTGTGGCTTTTTCAAGTCGCCATTGCAGCCGCTTCATACCCCGGCCAGAAATCCTGCCAGCAGACCAATTTCCGCCAGCGCCACCAGCGCCCCGACCAAATCACCGGTTTGTCCGCCGACCAGTCGCACACATAACGCGGACCACCCGGCCACCGTTGCCAAAGCCAACGCCAGACCCAGTCCAAATCCTAATAACCCGGCGAACGGGGCGACCAGAACAAAGCCGATCAAAAGCGAAAACCCCGCGCCGACGAAAAAATTCCGCTTGAGCAAAAGGCCCGCCGTCGCGCTGGCGCCGTTCTCTCGCACTGGCGCGGCAGTTGCCGCCAGCCACAGCGCGCTTGATCGCGCCATGACCGTGGCCCCGAGCCATAGTCCAACTGCCGACAGCGGATTGACCAACAAGATGCTGCCAAGGGCGGCAACCCGTAAAATGAGGAACAGGCACAATGACGCCACGCCATAGGTGCCGTGCCGACTGTCTTTCATAATCTCCAAGCGTCTGGCCGCAGTCGTACCGCCAAAAAGTCCATCGGCGCTGTCGGCTATCGCATCCTCGGCCATGGCACCTGTGACAATTACCATGGCTCCAGCAGCCAGCGCTGCGCCAAAATAGGTTGGGAGCCCAAGCCACGATGCCAGCAGCAAGAGTGCTACCGGTCCGGCACCGATCAAAAGGCTGGCGAAGGGCAGCGCCAGGGCAATCCGATTAAGGTTGGGCACTTCGTGCGCCGCCTCGCCGGTGGGCAATCGTGAAAAAAACCGCAAGGCCATCAGAACGTCTGCCTTCAGCCCCGGAACGGGCGGCGCGTCGAGCGGCACGGTCGGTTCGCGCGTCTCTGTTATTGGCGGGCTGCCCTGATGCTCGGCGCTCAATTGCATTTCCATCGCGTTTGCGTAACAAGGTCGCCATTCCTAGCACCTAACCGCCGGACCATCCATGCCCACCTTGCCCAACGCTGCCTACGCCGATGTCATCGAATTATTGACCATCGTGCCAAAGGGTGACGAGGCGGCGGTCGCCGCAATTCGTGACCGTGATTCTATCCTGACCAAACCGCCTGGATCACTGGGGCAAATGGAAAAACTGGTCGAATTTCTGGGCCGTTGGCAGGGCAAGTCGTCGCCAACGCTCGATAATCCCATGGTCGCAATCTTTGCGGGCAATCATGGAGTGACGGATCAGGGGGTTTCAGCGTTTCCGCGTGAAGTGACGGCCCAGATGGTGGCCAATTTCACCAATGGCGGCGCCGCCATCTCGCAAATATGCACCCTACACGAGATCAACCTCCGGGTGTTTGAACTGGCGCTGGAACTGCCTACCGGTGACATTACCAAGGCCGCAGCGCTCGATGATCGCATGTGTGCCGCCACTATCGCCTATGGCATGGAAGCTATCGCGGGAAAACCCGACCTGATCTGCATTGGCGAAATGGGTATCGGCAATACCACCATCGCCGCCGCGATCTATGCTGCCCTGTTTGGCGGTTCGGGCGCCGATTGGGTAGGGCGGGGAACGGGCGTTGATGATGCTGGTCTGCAACGCAAGGCCGACGCAGTGGATCGCGCATTGGCTTTCCACGCCGAGGCATTGAGCGACCCGCTGGCGATTCTTGCGCGTGTCGGTGGCCGCGAAATTGCGGCCATGCTTGGCGCATTGATTGCCACCCGTCAGCAGAAGGTCCCGGTCATCGTGGACGGTTTTGTCGCCACCGCAGCCGCCGCAGTCGCCTTTGCGGTCAATCCAGCCTCGATTGACCACTGCCTGTTTGCCCATGTCTCGGCTGAAAGTGGGCACGCCAAGGCACTCAGGACGATGGGGAAAACCGGCTTGCTTGATTTGGGATTGAGGCTGGGCGAGGGCAGTGGAGCGGCCCTGGCCGCCATTCTGGCCAAGACGGCGCTCCATCTGCACAATAATATGGCGACGTTTGAAAGCGCCTCCGTGAGCGGCCGGCAATCGGACTAGGTCGGCAACGCCCTAGCTGACCTCGGAGTATATTTCCAACTTCTGCTTGCGTTCCACAACCGGGGCAAGGGCGTCCATGACCCGTGCACGCGGGAAGGTTGCAATGACCTCGGTGCCAAAACGGAGCTTGGAAAACAGGTCAAATCGCCCCTGATGCAGGTCCATGATTTTCTGCACGATCGGCAGACCCAGTCCCGCGCCTTGCTCGGCAGTCTTTTGCGCCAGTGATCCTTGCCCGAACGACGACAGAACCGTGACGATTTCCTCTTCGGGAATGCCGGGGCCATTGTCCTTGACCGAAACCATCTGTCCACCATCTCCGCTCCGGGTAACGATGAGTACGACTTTGCCCGACTGGGGCGTGAACTTGATGGCGTTTGACAAGAGATTGAGCACCACCTGCCGAATGGCGCGTTCGTCGCCCCAGAGTTTGGGTAGGTTTCTGCCAACATTATAAACCAACTCGATGCCCTTGGCCTTGGCACGCAATTCCATCATTCGGCGGCAGTCTTCGGCGATTTCTACCAGCGACACAACTTCCTCATTGAGTTCATACTTACCCGCTTCAATTCGCGATAAATCAAGCAACTCATTGATAAGATTCAGCAAATGCTGACCACTATTGTGGATGTCTCCGGCGTATTCCTTGTATTGCGCCACTTGGTGTGGCCCCAGTAATTCCGATTTCAGCACTTCGGAAAAGCCGATAATGGCGTTAAGAGGCGTGCGCAGCTCGTGGCTCATCGTTGCCAGGAACTGCGACTTGGCAATATTGGCCTGTTCGGCGTGGCGCCGCGCCTCGTCCGACATTTGCCGCGCCTCTTCCAGATCATTGATCAGCGCATCCTTTTCCGATTGGTGCGTAATCGTGTCGAGATCGGCAGTGTGCATCTGGCGCGCAAGATAGACAAAAAATATCTCGCCACAGATCGTCACACCCGCAAGCGTATAATTGAGGGTGCCGCCCAGCGCGATTAGATTGATGCTGACCGTAAGCGTTGCGGGCAGGGTGCTGATGACGGTGGCCGGTGGCAGCGACCGCGTGGAAACCGCATTGGCCGCGATACATACCAAAACCATGGCAAACATCACCGCGGTCAGGGAATCAAGATCCGCAACCAGCGTAAACAGCGCCAGTGTTGACCAGGTCAGTCCATATATGCACTCGGCGACCACAAATGTGGTGGTCCATTGGCTGGCGTTGAATTTTAGCGGACTTGTGCGTTGAAACCGCCGCGCAATAAGGGCGACCGTGGCGAGGCTGAGCAGTACCACCCCCGCCCACAGCGCTGTGAATAATGCGGGTACCCAGAGCGAGGAGACACAGGCAAGAATAACCACGATTGCCGCAATCGGGATCGCGCCCGCCAGCCGCGCACTGGCATATTCCTGCATGAGTTCAAAATCATAGGACGAGCGTGTACCTGAACTCGAGGTCAGGCGCTGGCGCGCATCCGAAACCGTCTTTTGCGCATTGCCCTTGGGTTCACGGCCCATGCGGGCGCGGACGTCAACATCAAACGTCGCCGGTTCATACGGCATGTCACTACTACTCGTTTACTAAATGATGCGAACCACAAACACATTCGCTACGCTCAACTCAGACACTAGCGACGTCGTAGTTAACACCCGGTGAAATCTTGCCCTCCTATTCGTCTAATAGTCGACCGTTTTCCGGACGCCGTGGTGCCCTTCTCGTCGTGGCTATTTTGGCGGCCTGCGCATTGGTTGCGGCTCGCCTTGAGCCGGCAACGCCCCAGCTTTCCGGCCAGTTGCGCGCGAGTGACGGTGATAGTTTTCGTTTTGGTGCCGATCGCGTGCGACTGCTCGGCATTGATGCGCCGGAGTTGAAACAGTCTTGCGCCAACGCCAATGGCGCACCCTGGCCCTGTGGCGAGCGTGCGCGTGAGCAGATGGACATTCTCCTGCGCGGGCAGGTGGCTTGCACCCAGTCGGGTCGAGATCGCTTTGACCGCACCCTTGCCACATGCCAAAGCGATGGGCGCGATATCGGGGCGGTCATGGTATCAAAAGGACTTGCCATCGCCACTGACAATTATGCTGGGGAACAGGCTGCTGCCCGTGCCGGTCGGCAGGGCATTTGGGCGGGTACTTTTGAAAATCCACGCCAGTGGCGGGATCGGCATCCGCGATAGAACGACGCATCGGGCCCGATTTACAACCCGACCGCATCAGAGTAGGTTTGTGCAAGAATTTTGCGTGATCCTGTGACGTTTGCGGCATGACGCGCCAACATTCGGCAATTTTTTCATGATAAACGCAATCAAATACTAGGATGCAAAAAGTGGCGCTCGACAAGATAGACCGCAAAATTCTGACTTTGCTGCAGAAAGATGCAACCATGCCAGTGGCCGAGATTGGTCGTAAAGTCGGCTTGTCGACCACGCCATGCTGGCGCCGAATCCAGAAAATGGAAGAGGACGGCGTTATCAAGCGCCGGGTCGCCGTACTCGAGCCAACCAAGGTCAATGCCGGGGTCACCGTTTTCGTCTCGGTCAAGACCAATGAGCATTCAGACGGCTGGCTGCGAAAATTCGCCACCAGCGTTGAGGACTTTACCGAGGTCGTGGAATTTTACCGCATGAGCGGCGATATCGACTATCTGCTGCGCGTGGTTGTGCCCGATATCGCGGCCTATGACGCCTTCTACAAGCGCCTGATTGCCAAGATCGCCCTGACCGATGTCAGTTCCTCATTTGCCATGGAGCAGATCAAATACACCACCGCATTGCCATTGGAATATGTCGTGGTTGCCGACGATGACAAGTGACACTGGCCTTGTTGGGTTCGAACATATCGGTATGACATCTACTGATCTGGATCGAACCATTGCATTTTATTGTGGCCAGCTTGGACTGAAGCTGGTGCTGCGCAAACCCAACCCAAATGGTGATACCGCGTTTTTGGATGCTGGTGGCGCCATGCTCGAGATATTTGGGCGTACCCAACCCACCACGCCGGCAGGCGACATAGCATCATCCCAGGCTGGAATTCGTCATCTGACCTTTGCCTACCAGGACATCGGCGCCATGTTTGAGAAGCTCGTTGCCGCCGGTGCCGAGCCAGTCGAAGCACCCAGAATCGCTCACAATTTTGAAATGTTCAAACGCGTGGCCTTTGTCCGTGACCCGGATGGCATTCTGATAGAACTGGCTGAACGCGCCGACGGCCGCTAACCGCCGGTTACTGACATGTGGCGGGTTAAAGCTGGCTGAGGCTTGTCGCGGTCGATAACAAAGTCGTGGCCTTTTGGCTTGATGACCATTGCGCGGTCGAGCGCCGCATCCAGAGCACCCAGGCCGCCATTACGCAGCGCGTCGCGCAGATTGACCTGATCGTCCTGGCCAAGACACAAGTACAATTTTCCGGTTGCGGTAAGACGAACCCGGTTGCAACTCTCACAAAAATTGTGGCTCATTGGCGCGATAAACCCCAATATGCCGCCCGTTTCAGCCACTCTTACATAGCGCGCCGGACCGCCAGTGGTCCGGTCAAGCTTTTCAAGAGTGAACCGTCGCGCCAGACGGTCGCGAAGGCTCGCGCAACGGCAAATAGCTATCGACGCGATCAATCCCGACCTCGCCCAGCGGCATGCCTTCGATCAGCGTCAGGCCCATGCCCTTGGCATGCGCCCAAACCATCATCGGTTCAATTTCATCATCATTGGTGCCGCGTATCGCCACCATATTGATCTTGATCTGCAAACCAGCATCTTGCGTCGCCTCAATGCCGGCGAACACGTCCTCGATCCGTCCACGGCGGGTAATGGCGCGGAATTTTTCGGCGTCGAGCGTATCGAGTGATACGTTCAGTCGTCGAATGCCGGCAGACGCCAGCGCCCTTGCGTGGCGTGCAAGCTGGCTGCCGTTGGTGGTCATGGTCAATTCATCCAGCCCGCCATCACCAAGATGACGACCCAGCGCGCTGACCAGATCGACAATGTCACGACGCACCAATGGTTCACCGCCCGTCAGCCTGAGCTTGGTAACCCCGCGCGCCACGAACGCCGATGCTATGGTCTCAATCTCCTCAAACGACAAAACCTCGCGCTTGGGCAGGAAACTCATATTTTCCGCCATGCAATAAGTGCATCGGAAATCGCAGCGATCAGTCACTGATATGCGCAAATAGCTGACCTTGCGCCCAAAGCTATCAACGAGCGGGCGACTATTTGGCTGAAGTGAATGCGGTGACGTGGAGATGCTCATGGCGTCATTCTGTTCCAATTTGCCAGAATTATAAAGCCCGCAAACAAATAGGGACAGTCAGATGACTGCCCCTCAATCCAGCAAAAAATCTGGCAATGCTACCGGTTGACGATAACCTTGGCGCCCACACGGACACGTTCATAAAGGTCCATCACGTCTTCGTTGGTCAAGCGAATGCAGCCCGATGAGACGGCCTGGCCTATCGTCCATGGCTCGGACGTACCGTGCACTCGATAAAGCGTGGAGCCAATATAGAGTGCGCGGGCCCCTAGTGGGTTGTCGGGGCCGCCGGGCATATACGCCGGCAAATCCGGAACACGCTTGCGCATCTGCGCAGGCGGCGTCCAGCCTGGCCACTCGGCCTTACGCGAAATGCGGTTCTGTCCAGCCCAGCGGAAGCCATCGCGACCAACACCAACGCCATATTTCACGGCCTTGCCGTCGCCCAGGACGAAATAGAGTCGCCGTTCACTGGTCTCAATAATGATGGTGCCCGGGCGCTGATTGGTCTGGTAGGAGACCACCTGACGCTTGATGGCACTTTTACCCCCGGTGCGCGCGCCGTAGGTTACCTCTTCAAACGTGTTGGTATCTGCATTGTAACGCTTGGTCGCCATGGCCTCGGAGACAAAGGTCATCGACAATGCTATCGATGCCAGGATAATTGCGGCAGTTTTCATCTTAAACATGTATCGCAACGCCTTATGATTGTGCCCGACCACATGACTCGCCGGGGTTGGACTACGGACTATTTATGTGGTTTGCGCGACATCGAATAGATGAGGGCCGCGATTTTGCCACATTTCCAGCACTATCGCCACAATAGTGTTGCTGACAGGTTACAATTTTCAAAACCTGTTCGTAGGTCCTGGTTGACAGATCTCATAGTGATCCGCATCACGACGACATAAATCCAGTTGAGGAACGTACAGTGAGCGAGATCGAAAAGCGTCAAGCGGCGGCTAAGGCGTTGGAAGAAATTCAGTCCGGCATGCGGATCGGCCTGGGCACTGGTTCGACGGCGCGGCATTTTGTCGAACTGTTGGGTGAGCGCGTTGCCGATGGTTTGGACTGCCTTTGCGTGCCCACCTCCGAGGTTACCGCCCAACAGGCTGCCTCGCTTAATATTCCTCTTACCAACCTGGAAACGATCGATCGGCTAGATGTCACCGTGGATGGCGCCGACGAGATCGGGCCGGGTCTGGCGCTGATCAAGGGTGGCGGCGGGGCACTCCTGCGCGAGAAAATTGTTGCTGCCGCCTCCGATCAAATGGTGGTTATCGCCGACGCTTCAAAAGTAGTTGATGCGCTGGGTCGCTTCGCCTTACCCATTGAAGTCAACCGCTTTGGACTAGGTGCAACGCGCCGTGCCCTCGAACTGGTTTTGAGCGATCATCAGGCCGAAGGGGCCTTGAAACTACGCTCGGATGGTGCGGGCACTGACTTTGTTACTGATGGTGGGCACCTGATTTTCGATGCTTTTTTTGGCCGCATTTCAGCGCCAGAAGCGCTCTCGCTTGCCTTGTTGAATGTTCCCGGTGTCGTGCAGCACGGTCTGTTTCTCGGGTTGTGCAAAAGGGCTTATGTCGCGACGCCAGATGGCGTAAGAACTCTCAACGATTAAACGCTGACCAATGGGTGGATCAAAAATATGGGTTTTTCGATGATGACGAATGCAGTGAAACGCCTGAAGGCCGTTACAGCGATCGTTCTCAGCCTGAGCATGCTGGCCGTGGCCGCGCCTGCCATGGCGCAGGAGGTGGCGCCCGATCATCTGGCACTGGCGCGTCAATATGTTGATCTGACCGATCGTGCTGCCATTTATGAAACGACGCTGGTTGAAACGGCAATTCAGACATCAAAGCAGATATTATCCCAAAGCCCCGATCTCGCTGACGCAACCAACAAGGCGATCGAGACGGTGCTGAGCGAATATAAAGGGCGCAAGGGCGAATTGCTCGATCAGTTTGCCCGCATCTATGCCCTTCGGTTCAGTATTGAAGAGCCTTCAGGAAATTGTCGCCTTCTATAGCCTCGCCAACCGGTGAAAAGCTGGCCAAGGCAAATTTTGAGGTCAATACCGACATGCAGCAGGTACTCAAGGTATTCACCAACAATCTCAATCGGGAGTTCTTTGCCAAGGTTCGCGCCGAACTCAAAGCCGAAGGCGTCGACCTCTAGTCTGGTGGCTATTGTTGAACAAAGGCCCTGCTTGTGCGGGGCCTTTTTTTATGTCACTCGCACGCCACATATAGTCGCCAATCTGGAGTGTCTTGATGAGCAACAAATATGATCTGATAGTGATCGGCGCCGGCTCCGGCGGTGTTCGCGCAGGCTCGCATGGCAGCCGGATTCGGCGCCAAGGTTGTGGTGATCGAGGAATTTCGCGTTGGCGGTACCTGCGTTATTCGCGGGTGTGTCCCCAAAAAGCTCTATGTCTATGCCAGCCGGTTTTCCGACTTGTTTGACGTCGCCGGAAGTTTTGGCTGGCAGGTTGATGCCCGTTTTGACTGGCCCACACTTGTTGCCAACAAGGAAACCGAAATTACCCGACTAGAGGCGGCTTATGTTTCAGCGCTGGAAGCACCCGGCGTCGATATCATTCGTGATCGGGCGGTTGTTACCGGTGCCAACAGCATCAAACTGATCAAATCCGGACAGGAACTGGAGGCCGAACACATCCTCATCGCAACTGGTGGTCATCCCCGTGTCCCAGACATTCCGGGCGCTGAATTGGGCATTACCTCCAACGAAGCCTTTGACCTGGCAGCATTGCCGCATTCGATCCTGATCGAGGGTGGTGGGTATATCGCCGTCGAATTTGCCACCATCTTTGCCGGATTGGGCGTGAACACCACTATTATATATCGTGGAGATTGCCTGTTGCGGGGCTTCGATATGGACATGCGTCGCGGTCTGGAATCGGGTTTGCAAAATCGTGGTATCAAGCTGATTTATCAAACCACTATCCGGTCGCTGGAACGCCAGGGCGACGATGTTTCCGTGGCGTTCAGTGATGGCGTGACAGCGCCGTTCGGGGCTGTAATGTTCGCGACGGGTCGCGTCGCCAATGTCGAAGGACTCGGTCTGGAAACTGCTGGCGTCGAGATCAATGACGCTGGAAATATCACTGTTGATGTCTATTCCCAGACGACCTGCCCATCCATATATGCGGTCGGCGATGTGACGGGACGGGCGGCGCTAACGCCGGTTGCCATCCGCGAAGGCTGGTATTTCGCCGAAACGGTTTACAACGACAATCCGCTCGCCGTCGATCACTCGATGATCCCGACGGCGGTCTTTGCCGAGCCTGAACTTGGCGTCATCGGCTTGACCGAACAGGAAGCGGCAACGCACGGCGATGTCGACATCTATGTCTCGCGCTTTCGCCCGATGATGAATACACTGTCCACACGAACTGATCGCATGATCCTGAAATTGATCACCGAACCCAACGGTGGCAAGGTTTTGGGATGTCACATACTGGGGCCCGGTGCAGCAGAAATGATCCAACTGGTTGCCATTCCACTCAGCGTGCAGGCAACCAAGGCGGATTTTGATCGAGCCATGGCGCTGCATCCGTCCGCCGCCGAAGAGCCTGGTTACATTCAAGTCACCAAGTTACTCCTACCGGAACGGCACCAAGGTCTAGCACCAATTGTACCTTGGCAGGTTGGGCAGGGCTTGCTATCTCCCTGCCAGATGGATCGCGGCAAACGGTTTGGCCGCACGGCATAGTGAGACGAGATATGAGTACATGGACACCAGGCAGCTGGCGTGAACGCCCGATCTCGCAGGTTCCCCACTATCCCGACGCCGTAGCGCTGCAGGACGCCGAACGCCAATTATCTACATTTCCGCCGCTGGTTTTTGCGGGGGAGGCGCGTGATCTCAAGTCCCAACTGGCCGCCGTTGCCAACGGCGATGCATTTTTGTTGCAGGGCGGAGATTGTGCTGAAAGCTTTGCCGAACATGGCGCCGACCATATTCGTGATTTTTTCCGCGTCTTCTTGCAGATGGCTGTTGTGCTTACCCACGGCGCATCCAAACCAGTAGTCAAGGTCGGGCGTGTCGCGGGTCAGTTTGCCAAGCCGCGATCCTCAGATACCGAAACAATTGGGGATACGGAACTGCCCAGCTATCGTGGCGATATTATCAATGCCATTGATTTCAGCGAAGCCGCGCGCGTGCCCGATCCCGAGCGCATGCTTCATGCCTATCGTCAGTCGGCCGCCACGCTGAACCTGCTGCGCGCATTCGCTTCTGGCGGCTATGCAGATTTGACGCGCATTCATGAATGGACCGTTGGATTTCTCAAGGATTCCAACTGGTATCCGCGCTACGAGGAACTGGCCCGCAAGATTGACGACGCCATTGAATTCATGGCGGCACTGAATATTACGCCCGAAAATACGTCGGCGCTGCGCCAGACCAAGTTTTTCACCAGCCACGAAGCACTGCTGCTTGGCTATGAGGAAGCGTTGACGCGCCGGGACTCCATCACCAATGATTGGTACGCTACCTCTGGGCACATGCTTTGGATTGGTGATCGCACCCGGCAGCCTGACGCGGCGCATGTGGAGTATTTTTCCGGCATTCACAACCCGATTGGGATCAAATGCGGCCCATCGCTTGAGAGCGACGACCTGCTGCGCCTGCTGGACCGCCTCAATCCCCAGGATGATGCCGGTCGTATCACCTTGATTGGCCGCTTCGGCGCCGAAAAGGTCCATGAGCACCTGCCACGGCTGGTTGAAACAGTTCAGCGCGCCGGGCGCACGGTTCTTTGGTGCTCGGACCCGATGCACGGCAACACCATCAAGGCTTCGAGCGGCTATAAAACTCGTCCGTTCGACAAGGTCCTGTCAGAGGTCAAAGCCTTCTTCGATGTTCACCGTGAGATGGGCACCTATGCCGGTGGCGTGCATATTGAAATGACCGGGGACGACGTCACCGAATGCGTTGGCGGCGTCTCGGCGGTGACAGAGGCATCACTTTCTGACCGCTACCACACCTATTGCGACCCCCGGCTCAATGCCAGCCAGGCGCTGGAACTGGCATTTCTTGTGGCCGAGGAAGTACACGCCCAAAAACCTGCCCGGGTGCTGCGATCTGCCGGTAAATAATTGTCAGCGCTAATGAACCGATTGGTTAGGTTGCGCGTTCTTTGAGGGCCTGCGGCCATAGCACATGGCCCAGCGACCGTTGCAACCAACCGCGAGACACAGGCGCCAGCCATGCCCCGTACACTGTTTCCTGCCGCTACGCCTGAACTTAGAACGCAACTTGACGCATTTCCCACCTTAAGGCTGATCAATGATTATGATTGGGCCTCAAGCCCGATAGGGTCGATCGACCAATGGCCGGATAGCGTCAAGGGCGTTGTGCGCATGCTGGTAACGGCATCGGCGCCGATGGTGGTGCTGTTGGGGTCCGAAGGCATTCTGATCTACAACGATGCCTACGCACAATTTGCGGGAGAAAGACATCCAGAAATATTTGGCATGCCGGCGGTCGAGGCCTGGCCTGAAGTGGCAGACTTTAACAGGGAACGCATTGCAAGCGGCCTTCGCGGTGAAACGTTGGTACTGCGTGACGCCGAACTTTCGCTGAACCGGCACGGCCAACCCGAGCCCGTTTGGCTCGATCTCAACTATAGCCCGGTACTGGGTGATGACGGTCTGTCCCTGGGCACTTTGTGCATCGTTCACGAGACCACCGATCGCATCCTCGTCGAAAAAGCCCTGACACGCAGTGAGGAGCGCCTGTCACTTGCCTTGAGCGGCAGCAACCTCGTGGGCACATGGGACTGGGATGTGAAGGCTGGAACACTGACCGCCGATGACCTTTTTGCGTCACTGCATAATCTTGATCCGCTGCGTGCCGGCATTGGCGTTCCCGCCGAACTGATCGGCGAGGCAATTCATCCCGACGATCTCGAACGTGTCAGCCAGGGCGTTGAGGCAGCCTTTCGTGATAGAGCCGATTTTCGTTCCGAATATCGCGTTGTTTCGCCCGATGGCACCTTATGCTGGGTTGTTGCCTCGGGGCGCGCACGGGTAGATGGTGACGGCAACGCGGTGCGCTTTCCGGGTGTTGTCGTCAATATCACCGAGCAAAAACAGGCCGCTGAAGCACTGGCTGAAAGCGAGGCAAAATTCCGTACGCTGGCCGATACCATGCCGCAAATGGTCTGGTCGACGCTGCCTGATGGCATGCATGACTATTACAATGCGCGCTGGTACGAATTCACCGGCGTGCCCATTGGCTCCACGGACGGTGAAGCCTGGAACGGCATGTTCCACCCCGACGATCAGGAACGTGCCTGGTCGACTTGGAAGCACAGTCTGGCGACGGGCGAGCCATACAAGATCGAATACCGCCTGCGTCATCACTCCGGCAACTATCGCTGGACGCTTGGGCTTGCTCAGCCAATTCGCGGCGCTGACGGGAAAATTATTCGCTGGTTCGGCACCTGCACCGATATCCATGAAACCCGTTTGTTGGCGGAGGAGCGCGAATTGGTGGCGCAGGAATTAAGCCACAGGATCAAGAATATATTCTCGGTCATGACCGGCATTATCAGTCTGTCCGCGCGCAACCAGCCCGAGATGAAACAGTTCGCCGAACAATTGCGCGAACGTATTTACGCGCTGGCACAAGCCCATGATTTTGTTCGTCCACATGGACATGGCGGGCAGACAAGCGGTACTCAGTCGGACTTGTGGGCACTTATCGAAAAATTGCTTTTGCCCTATCAGGATGGCGGGCAAAAGCGCGTCGAATTTTCCGGATCGGATACAACTATTGACGACGGCGCGGCGACCCCGCTGGCCTTGCTAGTGCATGAGCTGGCAACCAACGCCGCCAAGTATGGTGCCTTGTCGGTACCAGATGGTTCAATATTGCTGACCGGGGCGCTCGATGACAGCACGTACACATTGACGTGGAAGGAGCGCGGCGGACCGCCCCTGCAACCCAACGGCCATGCCGGATTTGGCTCGCGCTTGATTGGTTTGAGCGTCGAAGGTCAACTTCGCGGCAAACTCAATCGCGTGTGGGAACAGGATGGTTTGCTTGTGAGCATTGAAGTGCCGCTGAGCGCGCTTCGGCGTTCCGCCAAGCTACAGCCCGAACTGCTTGATAGCTAGATCGCTCGAACCTTCAGGCCAATAGAGCCGACGTCCCGTTCCAATTGAAAAGCTGTAATCGGCGCGGTGGCTTCGCCACTTTCTTTTCACGCTGTGCGACCGCATAAGCCACGGCCTGTTTCATTTCGTCGCCGCCGACGGGCTTGGGCAGGACGCCTAGCGTCCCTGAAACGCCTCTGCCGAGCTGGGCCGGGTTCGCAGTCATGAACAATACCGTGACCCCGTAGGACTGCGCCAGTATGCGACCGATAGCAATGCCGGTAGGGCCATCATGAAGATTAAGATCGACCAGTGCGACATCAGTGTCCGGCGCCAGCTTTAGCGCCGCCACCTTGTCGGCAGCAACTCCGACCGCAACGTGACCCATCTCGGTTACGACATGCTCGATCTCGGCCGCTACAAAAATTTCATCCTCGACTACAAGTATCTTACAACTCATCACGCTAATCTTTGATCTGTTCATTCATCCAGTTTCAACCCAACACGCCTGGCCCCTGATCGGTTGCGCCGTTTGACTGAAAAGGTCTTCACAATCGCGATTACCTAGTATGATTCGATACTTACGGTTAGTGGAACGTTAACTCTAATCGCGCATAACTGATGTCCAAACTCGACCGATATCGATCCGTCACTCTGGGGGACATGCCGTGCGTTCGATCAAAATTGCTGTTGTCGCGGCGCTGGTAGTTGGCACACCTGCGCTGGCGGCCGACTTTCCGGAGGCACCCGACCTTCGACCTGCCTTTGGCGAAATGTTTTCGGATTCAGGGCAGGGGCCGGTTCGCTTTGAGTTCGGCACCCGCTACTGGTATTCATGGGGCAAGCAGGAAGCAGGGTTCACCGCGCCGGGCATCGGCGATGTCAATCTCGCCGTTGATGACCGAACTCACATCGGGGAACTGCACGGCAAGATTACCGATCTGTCGACCCAGACCTATGTCAACGCCATTGCAGGCCTGGGCTTCAGCACCTCTGGCACCTACAACATTGCGCCCGCCAGTTCGGGCAATATCGGTCCCAATTCCTCGATAGGCTACGCTGGCGCCGATTTTGGCTGGTTGCCGTTCGGTAATATGGACGGTGGCGTCGCTATTGGCGGACTGGTTGGATATCAGTACTGGAAAGACGCGCCCGATATCGGGCAGGGCACCTATGCCGCGTCCTTCGATGCCGGTGGCAACCCGGCAAGCTATGGCACGGCCAAGGACGATTTTGACATTCATGCCCTGCGTCTTGGCGTCAAGATGCAGGCCGATCTAAGTGACCAATTCGACGTTCAGGCCGAAGTCGCAGCGGTGCCATACGCGTGGGTCACCGGATCGCTTGGAGGCAGTGGTTCCTCGCCCTTCATGTTCCCGGCACTTGGTGGCGCCAAAGTTTACGAACGCGCGCCAACGACGTTGAGCGGGCACGGTTATGGCGCCATGGGCGAGTTGATGTTTGGGTTTCATCCTACAGAAAACCTGACGCTGAGACTCGGTGGACGCGCTTGGTACGTTCAGGGCGATCTGGAGGCAAACTTCAAATCCAACACAGTCGTCGGTCCGGCTGTTATCCAAAACGCCGACATGAACCTCAAGAGCAACTACGCCCGCATTTTCCGATACGGTGCACTGTTTGAACTCACCGGTCGCTTCTAGCCCTTCGCTGCAATTTCACTTTGTCCGCTTGCCCCTGCCGGGGTGAGCGGATAAGTGTTTGTCGCGTCCGCTTTCACTGGTGGGCAGAGCATTTTTCTCTTGGCAGCGAGCCTTGTTTCTTGACCAATCGTCTCCGCATCGCACTCGCCCAGCTTAATCCCAAAGTTGGCGCGCTGGCCGATAATCTTGCCTTGGCAAAATCTGCGTTGAATAACGCCGTGGCAGCCAGGGCTGACGTGCTGATGCTCTCGGAACTTTTTCTGACCGGTTATTTTCCGGACGATCTATTATTCAAGCCGCAATTCGTGGCTGACGCAATTGCAGCCGCCAGAGAACTGGTTGCTGCCACCAAGGGGCTGCAGACAACACTTATTCTGCCGACCGTATGGCTTGAGCAGGAGGTGCTCTACAACGCCGTGCTCGTAGTCGAGGATAGCGAAATTATCGCTACCCGCTACAAGCGCGAACTACCGCACACCGATGTATTCTATGAACGGCGCTATTTCACGCCCGGCCCATTGCCGGAACCGGTCTCGATAAAAGGCATTTCGATTGGAATCCCGATCTGCGAGGATATCTGGCATCCGTGGGTCAGCGCCCAGCTGGTGCGCCTTGGCGCCGAAATTCTGCTCTGCCCCAACGGATCACCCTACTGGACCAACAAGCAGCATATTCGCAAGGAGCTGGTGCGCGCGCGTGTCGCCGAGGACGGGGTACCCATGCTCTATCTCAATCAGGTCGGGGGCCAGGACGAGCCTGGTCTTTGATGGCGCCTCGTTCGCCATCGAGCCCGGCGATAAGATGGTTTTTCAGGGCAAATCGTTCGAGCCCGATTTCATCATTTCCGATTGGGCCTATCAGGATGATGGCTGGACATGCGTTACCGGCGCGGTCGTCCCATTGACCGACACGGATGAAGCGCCGTGGCGAGCCTGTGTCCTGGGCTTGCGGGACTATGTTCATAAAAACGGCTTCAAGCAGGTGGTGTTGGGTCTGTCCGGCGGGATAGATAGCGCCGTGGTTGCAGCGATGGCAGTCGATGCCTTTGGACCCGACAATGTCCACTGCCTCATGCTGCCCTATCGCTACACTTCGGAAGCCAGTCTTCGTGACGCCAGGGACTGTGCCGAACGGCTCGGCGTGCGCTACGACATTGTCGCCATCGGCGACCCCGTAGATGGCGCTTTGGCCGAACTGGCTCCGATTTTCGCTGATCGCCCGGCTGATCTGGCTGAGGAAAATATTCAGTCGCGCATGCGCGGGGTCGTTTTGATGGCGGTTTCCAATAAACTCGGCTCGATGTTGCTGACCACCGGCAACAAATCGGAAATGGCGGTCGGCTACGCCACCATTTATGGCGACATGAATGGTGGCTACAATCCACTCAAGGATCTGCTCAAGATGCAGGTCTATCATCTCGCTGCCTGGCGCAATGCGAACAAGCCCACCGACAGTCTCGGGCCCGCTGGCGAAGTCATTCCCACCGCGATTATCGATAAGGCACCAAGCGCCGAACTGCGCGCCGATCAGACCGATCAGGACAGTTTACCGCCCTATCCGACTCTGGATGCCATCCTTGACGCTATGGTAGAACAGGAACTCTCGGTCGCTGAAATTGTCGCCAAGGGGTTCGATCTCGCTCTGGTGAAACGCATTGAAAAACTGCTGAACATAGCGGAATACAAGCGCCGCCAGTCCGCACCCGGACCCAAATTGTCACCAAAAGCCTTTGGCATGGGCCGGAAATATCCCATCACCAACGGTTACCGTGACGAGTCCGCATTATGACCCCTATTGTTCGCTACGCGCCGTCTCCGACCGGTCGCCTCCACCTTGGCAACGCCCGACCCGCTCTTCTCAACTGGTTCTATGCCCAAGCCAATGGCGGCAAATTTGTCTTGCGAATGGACGATACCGACCTGGCGCGATCGACCCGGGCATTTGCCGATGGCATCGAAGCCGATCTGACCTGGCTTGGCGTCCGGCCCGACATTTTGGTGCGCCAGTCCGAACGCACGACAATGTATGATGCGGCGCGGGATCGCCTGATGGCGGCAGGGCGTCTCTATCCATGCTATGAAACCGGCGACGAACTGGACCGCCGCCGCAAGCGTGCGCGTGCCCTCGGCAATCCGCCGATCTATGACCGCGCCGCGCTGCGTCTGACCGACGAGGATCGCGCCAAACTCGAAGCCGAAGGTCGTCGACCCCACTGGCGCTTCAAGCTCGATGGACGCCCGGTGCAGTTCAACGATCTGATCAAGGGCGGCCAGACGGTTAACACGGCCTCGATGTCCGATCCGGTGCTGGTACGCGAGGACGGCAGCTATCTCTATACGCTGCCTTCCGTAGTCGATGATATCGACATGGGTATAACCCATGTCATCCGAGGCGAAGATCACGTTTCCAATACCGGTACCCAGATTGAAATTTTCGAGGCGCTAGGCGGCAACGTGCCTGATTTCGCGCACCATAATCTGCTGACCGATGCTGACGGGCAGGGGTTTTCCAAACGCTTGGGATCGCTGTCGCTATCCGACCTGCGTGCCCAGGGGTACGAGGCGATAGCTGTGGCAATCATGGCTGTCCTGACCGGCACCAGCCTGCCGATTGAGCCTTATTCAAGCTTTGCAGAGATCGCCGAAAAGCTCGACCTATCGATGATCTCGCACGGTTCGGCCCGATTTGATCCAGCCGAACTCGATAGTCTGAATGCTCGGATACTGCACACCATGCCCTATTCGGTCGCACGACCACGGCTGGAGCAATTCGGCCTTGCCCATGAGCCCATGTGGGACCTGCTGCGTGAAAACCTGCTCAAATTTGACGATATCAAGGATATGGCGCGCCTGGTGACAGGGCCGATGACGCCCATCATCGCGTCCGAGGATCGCGAATTCATTTCATTGGCAGCAAAACGTCTGCCCGATGAGCCATGGGACGGGGACACCTGGGGGCAATGGACAAGTGCACTCAAAGCCGAAAGTGGGCGCAAAGGCAAAACTCTATTCCTGCCATTGCGCCTCGCGCTGACCGGGCGACCCGATGGCCCGGAGCTTAAGAGCCTGCTGGCGCTGGTTGGGCGTAAGGCGTGTCTGGACCGACTACTCTGACAACCTTGTCACCAAACCGAACCAGCCGCAGCGATGTGTCGGCTTGAACGATCGGTTTGGCAATTGGGGTTTCTCCGGGCGCTTGCGGACGCGCGCGTGGCAAAGGGATATCGGCCAGTTGAGCCGTCTCGAGCGGCGCAGGTGTTGGCTGTACGACCTCGACCGGCGCGGCAGCAGTAGCGGGTTCGGCCTGACGACGCCGGGGGTCGGGTACTGGCAGGGCAAAACGATTGCCGCCCAGATCAGCGAACTGTCGTTTCTGGCCGTTGGCCAGTTCCACAACCGAGACATTGCCACCGGCATTATCGGGCTTGCAGGTGCTCGACCGGTCATATTCGCGCCGATAGCGGAAGGCGTTCGGCAGCGCTGAATAGGGCTGGTTGAACATATTGCGCATCTGTTCGGGTTCCTGGCCCGGATTATCATAATAATAGATATCAACGGGCGTTCCCGGACATTGCTGCTTGCACATCGCAGCGTCATTACCCACCATATCGGGCAGCGTTGCATAGCTGACGGGCCAGAAATAGCCGTCACTCAAGCGCACGCAGACCGTACGAACCGTGCCCGAACCGCCATAACCCCAACCATCATCTTCGATAATGTTGCCATCCTGATAGTCGCCGTTCGAACCGTTGCCAAAGATCCGATCAAATATTCCCTGCCGCTCATTGGTGAACGTCGCGGTTGAACCGCGCTGGTCGGCGCCACAGCCAAATCGTGCCAGTTCCTGTAATATTGCTTCGCGTTGTTGGGCCACCGCATTCGCGGTTTCAACAGCGCCCGCGACATTGGCATAGTCGTCGCGCAGCCGCAGCACTGTGCGGCCAATGCCCTGGCACTCACGGGTCAGCGTCCGCCCGGCCTTGGCGTCGGCATTACAGCCATTGCGAATGTAAGAACTTTCCGCCGCCTGAACCTGCCGCGCCAGATCGCGCGCATTGCGGGTGTTGGCCTGAATATTGCGAAAATCGCCATTACGATCAAATGTGCGCAAATTCGATTGTAGGCGCGAACAGGTTGACGATTGCGCGTAGGCGCTGGTTGCATCGACCAGACTGGCAGCACACAGTGCCAATATCATTGCCAGAAGGCGGAAAAAAACACTGCTAGAACCGGCCATCAAGTTTGCATCCGTCATGTTGACGCTATTACCTAGGCGAGGCGCCCGAACCATCGGGCTTTAAGACAACGCTAGGGCGTAGTGCAACATTATAGTGCCATAGCGCTTATGTTGGTAGCGTATCAAAGACACACCGTCGCGACCGGATGAACTCAATATGAAACTTGCCACCGTAAAAAATGGCCGACCCGACGGACAATTGGTCGTGGTATCCAGCGATCGACTGCGCACCGTATCGGCCAGTCGTATCGCGCCCACGCTTCAAGCCGCGTTAGATGACTGGACCGAGGCCAGCCCGGCGCTTGCGGCGCTTGCCGACCAGCTAAATGCTGGCGAAATCGCCGGGCAAATGTTTGACCCCGCCACCTGTCTTGCCCCATTGCCGCGCGCATTTCAGTGGATCGATGGCGCCGGCTATCTCAGCCATCTCGAACGTGTGCGCACCCTCAAGGGCAGCAAGGATGCCGAATTGCAATCGGCCCGACCGCTAATGTACCAGGGCGGGTCCGATTCGCTCTCAGCTCCCATGTCTCCTATTGCGGTCACCGACGATGCATTGGCGGTTGATTTCGAGGCCGAGATCGCGGCCATTGTCGGCCCGGTGCCCATGGGCGCGGATCGTGCCACTGCCAGCGCCGCCATACGCCTGCTGACCGTGTGCAACGATGTTTCACTCCGACGTCTTGTTCTTGATGATCTCCAAAATGGCTTTGGTTTTTTCCACGCCAAACCCTCCACAGCCTTTGCGCCGCTGGTCGTGACCACCGACGAATTCGACGATGCCTGGCGCGACAACCGCTTGCACCTCCGTGTTCAGTCTGTGATCAATGATTCATTGTTCGGTCAGCCCAATGCTGGCGTTGATATGCATTTCGACTTCGCCGATCTGATTGTTGAGGCGGCGCGCACCCGTGACCTAGGTACCGGCACCATCATCGGTTCGGGCACCGTGTCAAACCGGCATGATGAGGGTCTGCCCACCAAAAAAGGCGGCATCGGTTTTGCCTGCATCGCCGAGGCCCGCACCGTTGAAAAACTAAAATACGGTCGGGCCCGAACGCCCTTCCTGAAGGCCGGTGATCGCATCCGAATTGCTGCGCTCGATAGCGACGGTACGCCGGTATTTGGCGAAATCGACCAGATCGTCACCGTTCGCACCCCGAAAGCCCACGGGTGAACAGTAGCCGATAACAATTGTGTGTGCCGGTTCCGCATCCTCCCCAAGCCGTGGCAGTCTGCCTCAACCGAAATTGCCCGCATCCACCGCGAGCCGATGAAATAGGAACTGTCATGCGTATTGGATCTCTTTCAATTATCGTCGGCGTCGCTCTGTCGCTTGCCGGAACCGCAGCGGTGTTCGCGCAGGATGCATTTGTGGTGCCGACCGCGCCCGAGGAAATCGTTGCGGCGCGACAGGCATTGATGAAAGAAGATGGTGGCATTCTGCGCACAGCGGGGGGTCTCACCGGTGACGAAGCGGTTACTGCTATGAAAACCATCATCACCAACTATTCCCATATTCCAGCGTTGTTCCCTGAAGGCTCCATAGTAGGCGACTCCGAAGCCCTGCCGATAATTTGGGACAATTTTGACGAATTTACCGCGATTGTGGATACCGGCACCGAAGCGGCCAAGACAGCAATGGCGGCAGCTGAAACCGGTGATGCAACCGCTTATGGCGCGGCGCTCAAGGCACTTGGCGCAAGCTGTGGTGCCTGCCACCAACAGTTCCGCAAACCGCAATAATTTATCGCCTCCAAAGCGATCTAGGGCGGCGCTTGCGCCGCCCCTTTTCTTTTGCCCGATTACTCAAACGCAAAAAATGCTTGATTTCCGTCGCATCTGCGGTCAATTTCGCCGCAAATGAAAACCGTAAACGCAATCTGCATTATTGGCTGCATTATTAGCTGCTAACCACTTGTTGGCGGCGCGGTTTTCTTCATTCTGAATCACACGACCCGAAGACTCCACCGCCAGTGCATTTCTATGCTCAGGACGCATCCATGACTTCGGCCAAATCTCCAATCAGTCTCTACAATACGCTGACGCGCACCAAGGAGCCCTTGCACCCCTTGGACGAAAACAATGTGCGCATGTATGTCTGCGGGCCGACCGTCTACGATTTTGCCCATATCGGCAATGCCCGCCCGGTCATCGTATTCGACCTGTTGTTTCGGCTATTGCGTCACCATTTTGGCGACGAGCACGTTTCCTATGTGCGCAACATCACCGATGTCGACGACAAGATAAATGCCCGCGCCGCGCGCGACTTTCCCGATATGCCGCTCAACGAGGCGATACGCAAAGTCACCGAAAAAACCGCTGACCGGTTTGTAGCCGACGCAATGGCGTTGGGGTGCCTGGAGCCCACACATCAGCCGCGCGCTACTGACTTCATCGTCCCCCGCAACGACGGCAAGTCGGATATGGTCAGCCTGATCGGCCAATTGATCGACAAGGGCAACGCCTACGAGGCCAATGGCGAGGTATTATTCGATGTAACCTCAATGCCTGATTACGGCAAACTGTCGGGCCGCAATCTTGCTGAGAACCTTGCCGGTGCCCGCATTGCCGTTGATGCCCACAAGAAGAACCCCGCCGATTTTGTGCTCTGGAAACAATCTTCCGCCGATGAACCCGGCTGGGAAAGCCCATGGGGCAGGGGGCGCCCGGGCTGGCACATAGAATGCTCGGCCATGAGCGCCGCTTTTCTGGGCGAAATATTCGACATTCACGGGGGCGGGCTAGACCTGATCTTTCCGCACCACGAAAACGAACTCGCCCAGTCCCGTTGCGCCCACGGCACCCACGCCATGGCCAACATATGGATGCACAACGGCTTTTTGCAGGTCGAAGGGCAGAAAATGTCCAAAAGCCTGGGCAATTTCATCACCATCAATGATCTGCTGGACACCAATAAATTCGGCGGACAAAAATGGCATGGTCGCGTGCTACGTCTGGCGATGCTGACCACGCATTATCGCCAGCCCATCGACTGGACAGCAGATCGGCTCTTTGAATGCCGCTCGATGCTTTACGACTGGAATAAAGCGGTGTTCGAAGCACCATTGCAGCCTGTGCCTGCCGAATTTCTCGCGGCACTCTGCGAGGATTTGAATACCTCGGGCGCCATTACGATCCTGCATGCGTTGGCAAAATCGGTCAATGCCGCCGCCACCGGTCTCGACAAGGTTGAGACCGCGGGAAGGCTGAGAGCAGCACTCGAGCCTATCCGGGCTATATGAAAAACAAAACTCGGATGTCCTATTGCGGCAGGAAGTTCGCGATGGACCCGGCGAGCACGCGGTAACAGAAATGGTCACTGCCCGTCTCAACGCCTTGAACGCCAAGGACTTTTCTACGGCAGATAATATTCGCGACCAACTGACCGAACAGGGCATTGCCCTGATGGACTACAAGGACGCAGACACAGGCGAACGCCGCACCAAATGGGAGATCAAGCGATGACCAGTATTTTCGATCATGTCGGCTTTGTGGTGTCGGATTTCGAGGCAGCCAAATCGTTTTATGGAACGGCACTCGCGCGGCTTGGCATTACGCTTCTGACCGATTTTACCTACAACGAAAATCACCACGCCGGTTTTGGTGTCGACCGACCGGTATTCTGGATCGGTACCGGCAAGACGGTACAAACCTCGTTACATCTGGCTTTTGCAGCCACCAGTCACGCACAGGTCGATGCATTTTACGCCGCCGCTATTGCCGCTGGTGGTCGCGATAATGGCGGGCCCGGCATTCGTGATTTATACCATCCCAACTATTATGGCGCCTTTATCCTCGACGCGGACGGCAATAATATCGAGGCGGTGTGTCATGCCCACGAATAAGCGGGCGAGCCTGTCTGGTGGTTGCCAGTGCGGCGCGGTGCGCTTTGCCGTGCGCCTGTTGGGGCGCGGTTCGATCTGCCATTGCCGTATGTGCCAAAAAGCCTTCGGCGGCTTTTTCGGACCACTGATCACCGCACACGATGCGATCTGGACGCGTGGCACACCAAAATGGTTTCAAAGCTCCAATGCGGCGCGCCGCGCCTTTTGCGGCGATTGCGGTACGCCACTGGCCTATGAAACGCGCTTCGGCTTGGAACTGGCCATTGGTTCATTTGACGAACCGAGCAGCGCCGCGCCCGCCCTTCAGGTCAATATGCACGACAAACTGCCGTTCTTTGATGGACTGACCAGCCTGCCGGTCCGTGCCGCGCAAAGCGATGAATGGGTCGATTTTCTCGCCGGTATTCACTCCAACCAGCATCCCGATCATGACACCGATGATTGGCCTCCAACAAACGAGACGAAATGAACCAGCGCCGCACATATTATCCGGAAATTGAACCCTATGCGTCGGGTCATCTCGACGTTGGCAATGGCCACAGCGTCTATTGGGAGCGAGTCGGCACGCCTGGCGCCAAGCCGGCGGTGTTCCTGCATGGTGGCCCGGGCGGTGGTATCAGTCCCAGCCAGCGGCGGGTATTTGACCCGGCACTCTATGACGTAGTGTTATTTGATCAGCGAGGCTGCGGGTGCTCGACGCCCCATGCGGAACTAGATCACAACACCACTTGGGACCTGGTCGCCGATATCGAAAAATTGCGCGAAATGGTTGGTGTCCAGAGTTGGCTGGTTTTCGGCGGCTCCTGGGGATCAACATTGGCGCTGGCCTATGCTCAAACACATCCCGATCGCACCAGCGAGTTGGTTCTGCGCGGCATATTTACCCTGCGGCGCTCCGAACTCCTTTGGTATTATCAGGAGGGAGCATCGAACATTTTCCCCGACAAGTGGGAAGGCTTTGTCGCTCCGATCCCGGTGTCAGAACGCGATGACCTGATGGGCGCCTACCGCAAGCGCCTGGTGTCGGATAATAAGGCAGTGCAACTCGAAGCAGCCAAGGCCTGGGCCAAATGGGAAGGCGAAACGCTGACTCTTCTGCCGGACCCTTCCGTCAGTGATGCCTTTTATGATGGCCACTACGCGCTGGCGTTCGCGCGCATCGAAAATCATTATTTTGTCCATGCCGGCTGGATGGATGAGGGCCAACTCATTCGCGACGCTCACAAGCTTGCCGATATTCCAGCCGTGATCGTTCAGGGACGTTACGATGTGTGCACACCCGCCATTACCGCCTGGGCACTCCACCGCGCCTGGCCGGAGGCTGAGTTTCATGTCGTAGACGATGCCGGTCACGCCTTGAGCCAGCCGGGTATTTTGCACCACCTGATAGAGGCAACGGATCGTTTCGCCGGAAAGGATATCTAATGGACCAGCCAGTGAGCGGCGGCTGCCAATGTGGCGCCATACGTTATCGCTTTACCCAGCCGCCCAGCCACGCCCATATCTGTCATTGCCGCATGTGCCAAAAGGCATTTGGCAGCTTTTATGCGCCACTGGTCGGTGGGCTCAAAACGACGTTTGAGTTTACGCGCGGCACACTGAGCGTCTTCAAGTCGTCAGACCAGGTCGAGCGCGGCTTCTGCGCAGCCTGCGGCACTCCACTGACCCTGGGCGACATCGGCGGCAAATATATCTCGGTGTCCATTGGCTCGCTTGATCACCCGGAGGATTTTCCGCCCGTCGACCAGCACGGAACCGAAAGCCGCCTGAGTTACACCAATGGCCTGGGATCACTACCGGAACAACCGACAACGGAAATGCAGGATCCCGCGGGTACCGCACGCATTCTCGCCAGCAACCACCAGCATCCAGACTATGACACGGCCAGTTGGCCACAGCAGAAATAGAGCAAATCGGCATGACCAGAGAACGCCTTTATATCTTCGACACCACCCTCAGAGACGGCGCACAGACGGCAGGGATCGAGTTTTCGCTGGAAGACAAGATTTCCATTGTCGGGCTGCTTGAACGCCTGGGTGTCGACTATATTGAAGGCGGTTATCCCGGTGCCAATCCGATCGACACCGAATTTTTTACCGAGAAACGCACCAAAAACGCGCGCTTTACTGCCTTTGGCATGACCAAGCGAGCCGGGCGCTCTGCTGCCAATGACCCCGGCGTGCAGGGGCTACTCAATTCCAGCGCGGAAGCCACCTGCTTTGTCGCCAAGGCGTGGGACCAACAGGTGCAAACTGCGCTTGAAATCTCACCCGAGGAAAATCTTGCCAACCTGGTTGATACCGTCAGGGCATCGGTTGCCGCCAACAAGGAAACGATGATCGATTGCGAGCATTTCTTTGATGGGTTCAAGGCCAACCCCGACTATGCCTTGGCCTGTGTGGTGGGTGCCATCGAAGCGGGCGCGCGCTGGGTGGTCCTTTGCGACACCAATGGCGGCACTATGCCATCCGAAATCGACGACATCGTCAGTAAAGTCGTGGCCGTGGTGCCGGGCGATAAAATCGGCATCCATGCCCATGATGACACCGGACAGGCGGTCGCCAACACATTGGCGGCGGTCGAGGCGGGTGCGCGCCAGATTCAGGGCACACTCAACGGTATCGGCGAACGGTGTGGCAACGCCAATCTGATAACCCTCATTCCCACGCTGGCGCTCAAGCCAGTGTTTGCCGAGCGGTTTACGCTGGGTATCAGCGCCGAACAGCTTGCCAGTCTGACACAGATTTCGCGCGCCTTTGACGACCGCTTGAACCGTGCACCGGAGCGCCAAAGCCCCTATGTCGGTGCATCTGCTTTCGTCACCAAGGCGGGCATCCACGCATCGGCGCTGGCCAAGGATTTTTCCAGCTATGAGCATGTCCAGCCCGAGAGCGTTGGCAATGAGCGCGCCATTCTGGTGAGCCAGCAGGCCGGAAAATCCAACCTGATGACTGCCTTGGCGCGCCACGGCATCGCTATTGAGAAGGACGATCCACGCCTGAATACGCTCCTCGCCAACGTCAAGGATCGCGAATCACGTGGCTATTCTTACGACGGTGCCGACGCCTCTTTCGCGCTTCTGGCGCGCCGGGTGCTTGGCACGCTGCCACATTTTTTTACTGTCACCAGCTTCCGTGCCAGTGTCGAACAGCGTGTCGATGGTGCTGGCGCGCTCGATGCATTGACCGAAGCGGTGGTCAAGATCCGTATCGACGACGAAGTATTAATGTCGGTTGCCGAAGGCAATGGCCCGGTCAATGCTTTGGATTTGGCGCTACGCAAGGATCTTGGAAAGTATTCGGACCTAATTGGCGACATGGAACTGGTCGACTTTAAGGTGCGGATCCTCAACGGCGGCACGGGCGCGGTCACTCGTGTGCTGGTAGAAAGTCGGGATGGCAGCGGCGAGCGCTGGTACACAATCGGGGTCTCGCCCAATATCATTGATGCTTCGTTTGAGGCACTGTATGAATCCATTACATATAAGCTGTTGAAAACTGCGGCGGCACAGTCAACAACAGCCGCTTAAACTTAATCTGGCAGCGCACCCACCTCGGGCGCGTCGCCCCATTTTGCCCGGGAGGCAACACTGGCCGATTCCGCACCGAAACAACCCCTGGCGCTCACCATCGGTGCGGCTGCGGTTACCCTGCTCATTGTCATTGGCGTTCTGACCGGCCCGACAGTTGTGAACTGCTTTAACAGTCCGGACGGCATGGGGCTGTGTTTGCGCGCCCATATGCCCGGCGTGCCGGTCGCCGTGACCGAGACCGCCGCGCTACCGGACCAAACGGCACCGGACACGCCAACCGATACGACAATCGGTGACACCGACCAGAGCGTGACTCCGCCAGATGCGGGCGAGGCGACCGCTTCGTCACCGGCAGAGGTCGCGACAGCAAATCCTGCCGAACCGGCGCCGACAGCAGAACCCAAGGTTCCAAATGATCTGATTGCCGCGACCTTTGGCTTGTTGCGTGCTGAACCAGATGGGTCAGTGGTTATCGCCGGGTCAGGAACGCCAAAGTCCGAAATCGAAGTTTTTGCCAATGGCGACCTGTTGGGTAAAACCACCGTTGAATCCAGCGGTGACTGGGTTTTGGTTCCCGACGCGCCACTGCCGGCAGGTGGTGTTGAAATCACGCTGGGCGAGACTGGCAAGACCGCTCTTGCCGACAAATCATTTGTGGTTGTGATCAATCCTGACAAGCAAACCGAACCTTTGGTTGTGGCAAGTGCACCGGGCGAGGCAAGCGACATCCTGCAAGGCCTGACGAGGCCAGCACCCGTCCAAACCGCCACCGCCGAAACGGCGACGACGCAACCACCCGCGGCAGATGCCCCCGCGACCGCACCGGCTCCGACGCCAGCAGATACAGCACCAGCCGTGGAAGCTGAACCCGCAACAACCGCTGAAACGGCGCCACCCGCTGAAACTGCGACGCCAACAGAGACTGCGCCACCCCCAGAAACGGCAACGCCAACTGAACCAGCGGTAACCGCTGAAACGTCGGCACCCGCCCAATCCGCAACGCCGACACCGAGTGCGACGGCTGAGGCATCAGCCGCCACCGACACCGTTACCGACACCACCGCTGCGCCAGCAACAGCATCGGCGGTCGAGTCAGTTGCTCCTGCAGTCGAGGCAGCCACACCGACGCCATCCGTGCCCAATGCTGACAATCCTGCCACCAATAGTGAGCAAAACCCACCATCAGGCGATAATACCACGGCGCCGACCGGGGGGATACGACACCTGCCGATACGCAGATCCAGGTCGCAACTGCAGAACCCGAGACCGCACCGGCACCCGAGACGTCAGCTCAACCGACCCTCACGGCACCTGCCGAAGCACCTGCTCCGGCCGTACCCCAGCCCACTCCGCAGGTTGAATCAGCGACGGCACCGGCGGCGGCACCATCGCTCGATCAGCCAGCAGCGCCAGCCGCACCAGCCGCCGTTGCGACCACGTCAACAGCGCCGGAAGCACCTCCGGTTTCGACAACGCCCAAAGCGGTCGCTGATGTCCAACCCACGATTGACGCGATCGAAATCGACGGTGACAAATCCTTTATTGCCGGTGGTGGCCCCGATGGCGCCACGGTCCGGCTCTATGTTGATGATCAGTATATCGCCGACGCCACCGTTGCTGATGGCCGCTGGCTTGTTGAGGCGGGCAAGGTGCTGACCAAGCCGAGCCAGCGCATTCGCATTGACGTACTGAAATCTGGCTCTGCCGACGTCACCGCCCGCGCCGAGGTCAATTTCGAGGTTCAATTGCCCGCAGCAGTCGAGCCGCCCGTTGCCATCGCGTCAGCTGATCAGCCAGCACCAGACGCGCCCACAACGCAAGACAACCAGGCACCTGTAGCGGTGGAACCGACGCAGCAGCCTGCGCCAAGCGCCACACCAGCGCCTGAATTGGCGACGCCAACGCCCCCAGCGGTCGAGACACCAGCGACAGCGCCACAGCCGGCGGTTGCACCTGAAGCAGCGCCGGTAACGCCCACCGTAACGGCAGAGGTGCCGGCACAAGCCGAAAATAGCATGGCCCCGCCGACAACCGCCCCAGTGAGCGAACCCGCCACCGCGCCAACGCCAGAGGTTGCGGCGACAGCACCCCAACAGGCCAAGCCACAAGCCACGATAGCGGCGACGACACCGGAACCGGTAGTACCCGCAGCCAGTGATGCGGACAATAGCAGCGCATCCGCATCCGTACCGGCCACGACTCCGCCCGAGCCGGTGGAGACCGCAACGGCATCCAAACCGGCCACGGTTTCTGAGTCCATGGCGACGGCGACTGCTGCGCCAGAAGCATCATCAACAACCATCGCCGAACCTGAGGTGCCAACCCTGATTGGGACTGCCGTCGGTGATCCCGAAAACCTTCGTTTCGCGTCGGGCAAGGCGATCATTCGGCGCGGAGACAATCTCTGGACCATCGCCCGCCGCGTCTATGGCGCCGGGATCAAATACACCACCATCTATGACGCCAATACCGATCAGATCCGTGACCCGAATATGATTTATCCGGGTCAAGTGTTTGAATTGCCCAAGACACAAGCGCAATAGCCGATTATCAGCCCCGCCAAGCGGTGGGGCTGATAGGGCTTGCAGGTTGCCTCACCTTCTTTTATCGTAATGTACCGATAAAAGAAGATAGCCATGCGTGACGACGACATTGCAACCGCCATGCGAGCCTTGGGGCACCCCGTGCGCCTCAATATTTTGCGCATTCTTGCAACTCAGCAGCAATCTCCGTGTTGTTGCTCCGATGTTACCGTGTCGCTGCCCCTGGCGCAGTCCACAGTATCCCAGCACATCAAGGTGCTATTCGACGCGGGTCTGATCGAGCGCAAGTCTCGCGGCACCCGCAACTGCTATACCATTCGGCACGACCGGCTCGCTGATCTGGGTGCTGCCTATACCGGCTTGCTGGCCGGATTGGCCGGTGGGCCGATCAAAGAACTGGAAATGGACCCAGTCTGATGACAGGTAAAATCGACGGGACTAAAAAGCCGACAGTGAGCGCGGACGAAGGCTCTGTGCTTTCTACGGTCAAAAACCTCTGGTCCTATATGTGGCCCGAGGGCAGGCCGGACCTGCGCTTGCGTGTGGTTCTGGCCATTGGCGCCCTACTGGTTTCAAAAGTTGCCACCACGCTTATTCCTTTTGCCTACAAGGGCATTATCGACAGTCTTGACGTTGCCGCGCCTGACAGTGCCCTGGTGCTGGGGCTGGCGGTACCGATTATATTAGTGATTGCCTATGGGGTGGGTAACATTGTTGACGCTGGTTTCCAGCAGTTGCGCGACGTGCTGTTTGCCAGCGTCGGCCAGAATGCCGTGCGCAAGCTGGCATTCCGCACTTTCAATCACATGCACCGGCTGTCACTGCGCTTCCATCTGGCGCGCCGGACCGGCGGGCTGAGCCGGGTCATCGAACGCGGCACCAAGGGCATTGAGACCATCGTACGTTTCACCATGCTCAACATTGCGCCCACCATTGTCGAGTTCTGCATCGTGGCGGTTATTTTCGTCACCATGTTCGGCATTACCTATCTGGGCGTGCTGATCCTGATGATCTGGGGCTATCTCTATTTCACCATCAAGGCTTCCAACTGGCGCATCGGCATCCGGCGCGACATGAATGAAAGCGACACCGATGCCAATTCCAAGGCCATCGACAGCCTGTTGAACTTCGAGACCGTCAAATATTTTGCCAATGAGAACATGGAAGCCAAGCGCTTCGATCATGCCATGTCCGGCTATGAGCGTTCTGCCATCCGCATCTGGACATCGCTGGGATTTCTCAATTTCGGCCAGGCGGTAATTTTTTATGGTGGCTTTGTCGTCATTGGCGTGCTGGCCGTCACCGGCGTCATGAACAAGACACTGACATTGGGCGACTTCGTGCTGCTCAATACCTTCCTGATGCAGCATCTACCGGCCACTCAATTTCATCGGTTTCGTTTATCGTGAATTGCGCCAGGGGCTGACCGACATCGAGGAAATGTTCAAACTACTCGATCAGAGCCCCGAGATCGAGGACAAGCCTACCGCCAAGCCCCTGGAAGTCAGCGGGCCGGTTATTCGCTTCAATGACGTCAAGTTCCACTATGATCCCGACCGCGAAATTCTCAAGGGCGTGAGCTTTGAAGTGCCCGCTGGCAAAACCGTCGCCATTGTTGGCCCGACCGGGGCTGGAAAATCGACGATCTCGCGGTTGCTCTATCGGTTTTATGATGTCACCGAGGGCTCCATCACCATCGATGGGCAGGATTTGCGCGACGTGACGCAGAATTCGCTGCGGGCCACCATCGGCATGGTGCCGCAGGACACCGTGCTGTTCAACGATTCCATTGGCTATAATGTCGAATATGGTCGGCCCGGCGCCAGCCAGGAGGAAATCCATGATGCCGCCAAAATGGCGCAGGTAGGTGAATTCATCGAGAGCCTGCCCAAGGGTTATGACACCCCGGTCGGCGAACGTGGACTGAAGCTGTCTGGTGGCGAAAAGCAACGCGTCGCCATTGCCCGCACCATTCTCAAGGGTCCCTCCATTCTGATCCTCGATGAAGCCACCTCGGCGCTCGACACCAAGACCGAACGCGACATTCAGTCGGCGCTCGACGCCGTTTCGGCCAATCGCACCACTGTGGTCATTGCGCACCGGCTGTCGACGGTCATCAAGGCCGACGAGATTTTGGTACTGCGCGACGGCCACATCGCCGAACGCGGGCGCCACGACGAGTTGCTGGCCAAGGACGGGCTATACGCCCAGATGTGGAACCGTCAGCGCGAGGCCACGGAGGCCGAGGAGCAGTTGCTGCGCACCGCCAACGATCCGGACGGCTTCGTCAAGCGCGGCATGCCTGCGGCGGAGTAGGACCGACGGCTACATGGCATGCATAGGCGCGCCGACGCGCGCCGACGTTGAAAATATAGCGAACCTCGGGCGAGACAAGCCCCAGAAACTAGCTAGAGAAACGAGGCTTGCCACGCCCGAGGTGACCGGAGTTTTTGACCTATTCCGCAAGGGTCCGGGACAATAAAGGACTGCCCGTCACCGCTTGGCCCCCGTTTTGGCCCACTGGCCGCATCAAGCGAACCGTGAGCCGAGCCAGTCTTGACGAAGAAAACAGTCCCCGTCGCGGCATTTTAAGACAGCTGCCTACCCCGAGACAGCCAACCCGTTGCGGCTTGGCCCGAACCGGAGCGACCCCCGATCCACCAGCCTCGCCCCCTCATCACTCGTCATGACCACGCAAGAGGGGGCGACCCAATTAGTATGGCGGTGTTTTGGCGGGCAGGGGATAAGTTCTGCCACTAGCGGGTTGGGGGTCAGTCCACCTGCAGAACAATCTCGCCGGTAGGGGATTTTTCACCGACACTCTTCTGGGCGATCCCGATGTCGCGCAAGGGGATAGGTTTCGGCGACGGGCGGCGCCAACGCTTCAGGTCCACCATGCCCCGTTAGAACGATGCCGCTCATGCGGTCAGCTAAACTCACGTGATTCTCCATGCCGGTCGGGCCAAACGGGCCGCCGTCCGAATTTTCTACTTGGCTAAAAAGCAAAAGGCCCGCATCGCTGCGGGCCTTCAGTGACCTGAATTTGGTCTGTTCGGTCTATTCGGCCGCTTCGGGGCGACTGACGACCGTAACGCCGTTCTTCTCGTTTTCAACGAGCCCGACATCCTTTGGTGCAGTGATGTCCTTGGACACGATGTAGCGCTGTGCGCTATCGGTATCGCCCGGCACCTCCAACGCCATGCCATCGAACCCGGCGGGCGCCGCGGTCTGGCGACGACGGAACGGGCTGGCGATCAACTGGCCAAACCCGGCCATCCGAGCCCAGACCCACTTGATCTGGCCCCACAAGACGTTTGGCGCCACCACCATCACCGGCACCATGATCAGGGTCAAAGCCGTCGAAATGAACAGGCCCGACACCAGCGCCGCCGACAAATGGATGAACCACGATCCGGCAATGCCGCCAACAACGATCTCGCGACGAATGAAGTCAAATTCGACATTCATGGCCATCGGGATGACCCCAAGACCGGTCACTGTTGCGGTGAGCAACACCGGACGCACGCGCTGGGCGGCCGTGATCAGCATGGCCTTGACTGGCTCGACATCCTCGTCGCGATGATAGTGGTTATAGGTATCGATCAAAACGATGCCGTTCTTCACCACGATCCCCGCCAGAGCAACAATGCCCAGCCCGGTCATGATCGCCGAAAAGCTCATGCCGGTCACCAGCATGCCCGTAAGCACGCCCGCCAGCGACATGATCACCGTCGATAACGTGACCAGCACCTGATAAAAGCTATTGTACTCCAGCAGCAGCACAAAGAAGATCAGGAACATCGCCGCCCCGAACGCCTGCACAATGAACGCGTTCGTGTCATCAACCTGCTCGGCAGCACCGCCATAAACGATTTTGACGCTTTCAGGCCATGTCTGGGTGTCCTGCCATGCCTTGATCTGCTTGATCTTTTCGTCACTGGCGAGGCCCGGTTCCAGATTGGCGGCAACAGTCATTGCATAGACGCCATTGCGCCGCTGGATATTGGCAACCTTCGGTACGGCCTTGCGGTGAATGAAGTTCGAAACCGGCACAAGCCCTTGGGCGGTAACGACGCGCAGTGAATCGAGTGCATTGAAGGTGCGCTCATCCTCAGGTAGCCGAACTCGAATATCAAGCTCGTCGCCGCCATCTTCAGGACGATAACTCCCCAATTTGACGCCGGAGGTGACCAACTGCACATAGGGGCTGAGCCTCGCGCACGCCGATGCCGTATTTGGCAGCTTCCACCCGATCAATGGTGATCTGCCAGTCGATGCCGGGGGAGGGGCGACCATCTTCGACGTCGATTGTACCCTCAACGTCATTTTCGACATAGTCGCGCAGCTTGGCAACAGCTGGGGCAAGGTCGTCATAGACATTGCCTTCAACCCGCAGATTGATCGCCTTGCCGGCCGGGGGGCCGTTTTCCTGCGCAGCGATCTGCACGTCAAGTCCGGAAATCGGCGCGACCCGCTTGCGGATTTCGGTAAAGATTTCCTCTGCCTTGACCCGTTCGGTGTAGTTGACCAGTTGCAGATTGAACGAACCAATTGTGTCGGGCGGCGCGCTGCCACCAAAGCCGCCCTGGCCGCCAAATGTCATGATCACGTCCTGGATGCCCTGGACCTGCAGCAACTGGTTTTCGACTTCCACCAGCATGTCGCGGATTTCGACCGGCGAATAATTGCCGCGGGCGATCACATTCACCGTACCGAACTCGGGCTCGGAGGCGGGAAACGCCTCGGTGCCGGTCGGGTTTGAAATATAGGCGAAAAACATCAACCCCACGATGGTGAAGCCCACACCCAGCGTCAGCAGCGGCTGATGCATCAGATGCGCCATAGTGCGCACATAGATGCCGGTCAGTCCCTTGACCTTCTTGGGGTCGAACTTGTCGGCATACATGACGATGTCAGCGGCCTCGCGGGCCTTTTCATCAACATGAGTGGAGGCGATGATCGCGCCGATAATGGGCATGAAAATCAATGCTGAAACCAGCGAGGCAATCATGACCACGATTACGATGATCGGCAAATAACTCATGAACTTGCCGATGATACCGGGCCAGAATAGTAGCGGTATGAACGCACCAAGCGTCGTGAACGTCGCCGAAACCACTGGCACGAACATTTTCTTGGCGGCCATGATGAAGGCTTCCCGCTTGGGCACGCCTTCCTGAAGTTTTCGCTCCGCATATTCGACCACCACAATCGGGTCGTCCACCAGCACGCCAACCGCCAGCACCAGGCCGAACATGATCATCATATTGATGGTCATGCCGAGCATCTGCACCACCAGAAACGCGATCATGAACGAAATCGGGATCGACATGCCGATCATCAGGGCAGGGCGCACACCAAGGGTGGCAACGCAGGTGATCATCACCAGCGCAACAGCTGTCAAAACAGCCGCTTCAAGCGAGCGGAACAGATTTTTGGTTGTGTCTGCCTGATCGATCAGGAAACTGTGCTGAATGCCAGTTGGCCAGGCCGAGGTAAAATCGGTGGTCGTCTTGCGCACCGTATCGGAAACATCGATGACATTGGTGCCCAATTTCTTGATCACGCCCAAGGTAATGGCTGGCTGGCCATTGACGTGTGAATACTGCGTTGCGTCCTCGAATGTGCGCGTGATGGTGGCAACATCGCCAAAGGTCACGACGGTGTCGCCGCTGGTCTTGAGGGGCAGCGAATAGACGTCCTGTGCACTCTTGATCAGGCCTGGCACCTCGACATTGAACGAGCCCTGGCCGGTATCGAGCGTGCCGCCCGGGACAACCATATTGTTCTTGGCCAGTGCGTCGAACAATTGTGATGCTGTCAGTCCATAGGCCTCAAGACGGTTGAGATCGATGGTCACCTCGAGCATTTCATCGCGCGATCCCGAAATGGTCACGCTTTGAACGTCGTTGATCCCTTCCAGCTCGGTCTGAAGATCCTTGGCGCGCTGCACCAGTTCACGTTCAGGCACATTGCCATAGACCGCCACCGAAATGGATGGGGTGTCGGTGAAGGAAATTTCGTTGACCGTTGGGGCCTTGGCGTCGTCCGGCAGGTCGGCGCTGGCGCCATCCATCTTGGCGCGAATGTCCGACAGCGCCTGGTCCTTGTCGGTATTGACGTTGAACTCCAGAAATACCGAGGCATGCCCGGTCGTGGAGGTCGTTGTATAGTTTTCCAGCCCGTCAAGATCCTTGATACGGTCTTCGATGGGCTTGGCCAAAAGCTGCTCGGCATCACGCGGCGACACGCCGGTCTGGGAGACCGAAATGTAAAAATAGGGAATATCGATGGCCGGAAAGCTTTCCTTGGGCAGCGCCGTGTAGGCGCCGAAGCCGGCAAGCAGCAGCAGCGCCATCACCGTCAGCACGACTCGTGGCATGCGCAGGACGCGGTCGAGTATGTTCATCATAGTGCGGCACTCTCGGGAACGTTGGTAGCGGCAACTGATTGGCCGTCAGTGACATATTCCTGACCAATGACGATGACATCGACCTTGGCAGGCAAGCCCAGAACCCACACGCCTTCGCGCGTATCGCTGGCGATCTGGACGGGATAGAACTTGACCTTGTCCTGTTCAACCGCCCGAACCCCGAGCACGCCATCATCATTGAGTGTCAGGACCGACTGGGGCAACAAATGTGCTGGAGCGCTGCCCATATCGACAGTGGCGGTAGCGGTGATGCCGTCTCGGATCGCCCCATTGGGATTTGGAAATTCGATCTCGACCGGAAATGACCGCGTCGCCGAATCTGCCGTCGAGGAAATGTAGGTTACCTTGCCCTCGACACTCTGATCGGTCACCGTGGTGATCTTGGCCTCAAGTCCGGTCTTGGCCAATCCGATACGCGCCTCGGGCACCTGACCGACAAAGACCATCGGATCGAGCCTGCACGATGCTGGCGCACGGCGCACCCATCGCCAGCATGGACCCTGCGGTCGCCACTGGCTCCTGCACGATGCCGCCAACCTTGGCGACGATTTCGGTGCGATCAAGCTCGGCCTGGGCATTATCAAGACCGGCCTGCGCCGAACTGACGCCGGCTTTGGCCGCTGATAGCGCCACCTCTGGACCGCGACCGCTATTGGAAGCAGCCAGCCCCTTTTTGCGCAACTCCGCATTGGTGTCGAAATCGAGCCTGGGCTTGCACCTGGGAGGCCTTGGCCTGTTCCAGCCCGGCTTTTGCCTGTTCTACAGCCGCAACCCGTGTGCCTTGATCGAGCGTGCAAAGCTTGTCCCCAACGGCAACCCTTTGCCCCTTGGTCACGTGAACCGTGTCAACAATCGCCGCTGTCTGCGCCACCGCCGTCACTGTTGACTTGGCCTGGGTGCGGCCGCGCAAAGGCACCTGAAGCGCCATCGGCTTGACCATATAGGTCACGGTACGCACCGATTGTAGCGGCACGCTTTCGCCTGTGCTGGTGCTGGCAACGCGTTCGGCGATGGTCAGGGCCGGATCAGTTGCCTCATCGCTGTGCGGCGCTTCGGCCAACAGGCCTGCGCCATCAAGTGACTTGGCAATCGGGCCGTCATTCTGACCCTCGATAACGGCAATGAGTGGCTTTTCACCCTTGCCCGGGCCATTGCCGCCAATAACCAGTGTGCCGGTCGACAGCCATACGGCCACGCCAACAATGATCAACCCGGCTACGCCGTATGAAATATATGCTCGCATCAAAGTGCCCCTTTATTCTGCTGCGTCGCGGTCGGCAGCGTCGGTGCGCGCCAAACTGACGAGTTCGTGCATATGGGTGCGCAAATGTTCTTCCGCAACCGCCATTATGGCACGCCCGTAATTGATGACCCATGCGTCTGCCGCAGAGGAGCCTTCGCTCTGCAAGCATCTCGTCAAATTTCTTCTGGTCGGCGATATGTCGGTTCATGTGATCGGTCAGCCGCGCCTCAACCAGTTCCGCCGGTAGCAGATGGGCGAAACGGGCAAATAGCAGGAACGGACTGCGATAGACGTCTTCTTCGAGAGGGGCTTGAAGAGCCTGAACAAACTCGGCGCGCCCCGCATCGGTGATCGAATAGACCTTGCGCGAGGGCTTGCCCTCCTGTGGCTCTACCCGGCTGGTCACCATCCCCTCTTCGTCAAGCCTGGCCAAGGCCGGATAGATCGAGCCGAAACTGGCCTCCACAAAGTAGGCACATTCGCCCTCTACCGACAGGCGCCGAATCTCATAGCCCGTGGCGTCGCCGTCATAAAGGATCGACAGGCATAGCGTTCTGACGTTCATATTGACGTCCCTAGAAGTTGATATGGTGGTTGGACATATATCGGGTCTATATATGCTCGTGCGGAACGGCGCAAGGGCGCGGGCGCGACCTATGATCTCAATGCGTTAATATCGGGTGTAGATTCCGGCCCGGCTCAGGCGACCAAGTGCACCATCTCGCGCGCCGCCTGTTTGGCCAGTCCGGCGCTGGCAGCCGCGACGAAAAACGGGTTGAGAAAATCGCTGCTGCGCTTGCCATAATGCAAGGGGTGGCCATCGAGCGTCAAAACCACGCCACCGGCAGCCTCGAGTACGGCTTGGCCTGCAGCGGTGTCCCACTCGCAGGTCGGGGTAAATCGCGGATAAAGCTGGGCCTCACCAGCCGCCAGAAGGCAGAATTTCAGCGAGGAGCCAACCGAGACATCCTCAACCACTTTGAGACTGGTGCACAAATGGGTCAGAGCCGCGTGGCCGTGCGAGCGACTGGCAACGATGCGGACCGGGCCATCGGGCTTGACCATTATTGGACGCCTGTTTGCGATGGTGCCGCGTGCAGTATCACCAGTAAAGGCACCCGCCGAACTGCCGACATAGGCAATGCCCGTTACCGGCGCCAGCACCACGCCAATTGTCGGGCGACCATGTTCGATCAGCGCTATATTGACGGTAAACTCGCCATTGCGTTTGATGAATTCCTTGGTGCCATCGAGAGGATCAACGACGAAGTAACGCTCGCCCAGCGCCGGGATGCGCCCCGCCGCCACACTTTCCTCGGCCAGAACGGGCAGGCCGGTGATATCGAGCATTTTGAGAATGATCGCTTCAGCCGCCGCGTCAGCCTCGGTGACTGGCGAGCCATCAGATTTTTGTCGGGCGGCAATGGGGCGTCCATAGATGTCATTGATCACCTTGGCCGCCGCGATGGACGCCTCGACCATCAGATCGATCAGGGATTGGTTCATTGGCGGGAGATCTCGACATCGAGGCCAAGATCAAGCGGCACCGCCGCCATCGTTATCTGGCTGGTGGAAATGAAATCAACACCGGTTTCGGCAATTGACCGAACCCGGTCCAGCTTGACCCCACCCGATGCTTCAAGACGCGCACGGCCCCTGTTTATCGCGACAGCCTCAGCCAATTGTTCATTGTCCATATTGTCGAGCAGCACGATCCGGGCACCGGCGTCCAGCGCTTCATTAAGCCTCGTCAAGGCTTGCAACCTCGATTTCAATCGCCACCAGATGACCGGCATAGGCGGCGGCTGCCTGATAAGCCGCCGTTACGCTGCCCGCCACCGCGATATGATTGTCCTTGATCAGTATCGCATCATCCAGGCCATAGCGGTGGTTGGCACCGCCGCCGCACCGCACCGCATATTTTTCGAAAGCCCGCAAGCCGGGCGTCGTCTTGCGCGTGTCGCAAATTTGCGCCGAGGTGCCCGCCACCGCATCGGCATAGCGCCGTGTGAGGGTGGCAATGCCACTCAAATGATTGAGAAAGTTCAACCCCACGCGTTCCGCTGACATGACCAGACGCGCCGGCCCCTCGATTCGGGCGACCAGCGCACCAGCGGCCACAATATCACCATCGCCCACTTGCGCGTCGAACACCACGCCCTCGCCGATCAGCCGAAATGCCGCCGCCGCCATATCCAGCCCGGCAATGACACCGGCTTCACGCGCACCCAAACGCGCTACGGCCCGATCCTTGGGCGATAGCGTGGCCTGACTGGTCAAATCACCGGCCAGTCCCAAATCCTCTTCGAGTGCCGCCATAACGGCGCGCTCAACGGTCAGGCGCGGCAACTGCGCCGGAAAGCTCTGCTGATGTGACATGGCCAGCCTGTTGTTGCGATATGCCGGACGTTTACGCGCGGTCTGTCGCACTTGCAACAGTGTCGCCGCCCATCGCTATGACGTATCAGCCGTCGCCGTTTACAAACCATGATCGAACGGGTTCAGTAGTGACTGGTATGGTCGGCCTCGATAATGGCGTTCGCCAAGCTCCCGGTAGTCGGATAGAGCGGGATAAGACATGCCTGAAGCGCATGATAAATATCGGGCTTGCCGGTAAACAAGCGGGCGCTGTGACGCAAATCCGTTGTCAGTTCCGAACGCCAGCCGCCCTGTTTGTGGTCGATCATATGATTGGCGGCAAAATCCCACAATTTGCGATACCAGAGTTGAAAGTACTGGTCGCGATCATGATCGCTGAGATAGGCCGCCGCGCCGATGGCCTCGCTCAGCGGCCACCAGAGCTTTTCCGTCATCACCGGCTTGTTGTCCCAATCGAGCGTATAGAAAAAACCGCCATGCTTGTCGTCCCAGCCCAGTTCAATCGAGCGGCGGAACAATTGGCGCGACGCGTCCGTCATCCAGCTCAGCCGCTTATGGCCAAGTGTCCACAATTGCAACAACAGGCGCGACCATTCGAGCCAGTGCCCCGGAGTCGTGCCCGCTGGGCGGAACATTTCATTGCCGAGATAGGTCTTGTCGACTGCCCAGTCGCCATCAAAATGTTCGGCAACGCGATAGTCGAGTGAGGCGGCATGTTTGCCGATGATCAAATCGGCGATCCGCTCGGCCTTGTCCAGATAACTTTTGTCCCCGGTGGCCTGATAGGCCGCCATCAGGGCCTCGGTCATGTGCATGTTGGAGTTCTGGCCATTATACTCGGCAACAGGGGCCCAGTCCGCATTGAACTCTTCGCGCACTGCGCCTCGCTTGTCGTCCCAGAACTTCGCATTGATCACCTCGGTGACGTCTGCCAGCATTTTGTCTGCCAGCTTGTGGCCGGCCAGCTTGGCGCTGGACGCGGCCAAAAGGACAAAGGCATGGCCATAGGCCTGCTTGACGGTATCGACCGGTCCATTGCGATCGCTGGACCAGAAATAGCCGCCATGACGCCCGTCCCGCAGACGATCCCAGATATAGCGCATGCCATGATCAACAATTTCGCCAGAGCCGGGGCGACCGATCAGGGCGCCGATGGCAAAGCAGTGCACCATGCGGGTGGCGGTATGAATCTGGCAGATATTATTGTCGGCATTGAGCGCCTTGCCAGCATCATCAAGTTCGTAAAACCCGCCCGCCGGATCAATCGAGGCTTCCTGGAAAAAGTCGAACAGATCATTGGCCTGGCGCATGAGCCACTGCCGATGAAACGGGCGACCCGTCCACGATGCGGCATTGGTGGTTGGCAGCAATTTGGCATATTCAGTCATCAATAGGCTCCCAAATCGGGGGCGATCCCGATTTTCTGGTGTTCGGCATATGTTTAGCGAGGCAGTCGCAACGATGCAATTTACGGCCCGTATGTCACTTGCGGTCATATCAACCGGTACATCTCGTCTTGGCATAAAGCGCGTCGAGGCGGGCAACTTCCTCTGACGACCCCATGATCACCGGTACACGCTGGTGAATATCGGTTGGTATCACATCCAGAATGCGGCCATGGCCGGTCGAGGCCGCGCCGCCTGCTGCTTCGAGCAACATGCTCATGGGATTGGCCTCGTATAGCAGCCGCAAGCGACCACCTTTGGCGCTGGTTTCGCTGTCGAGCGGATAGAGAAAAATGCCCCCGCGCATCAGAATGCGGTGAATGTCGGCGACCATCGAGCCCACCCAGCGCATATTGTAACGCTCGCCGAGTTCGCCATCTTCGCCCGCCACATTCTGTTCGACATAGGCCTTTGTCGGTTCGTCCCAAAAACGCTGGCGCGCACTATTGATGGCATACTCGACCGACCGGGGCGGCACCTTGACCTCGGCGCGGTCCAGCATGAACACCCCGTCATTGGACAGGGTGAAGGCCGCAGTCGTTCTGCCAAATGTCAACAACAGGCCGGTCGAGGGACCATAGGCGGCATAGCCAGCCGCGAGTTGCTTGGTGCCGGGCTGCAACAGGTCGGGCGCGTTCGGATCGGTTGCCAGAACTGAAAATATCGAGCCTACAGTGACATTTACGTCCAGGTTTGAAGACCCGTCCAGCGGATCGGTTGCGATGGCAAAGTCGCCTTGATTCTGCATGTGAAGTGCTTCATCCAACTCCTCCGAAATCAGAATCGAAATGGCAGCATTCTGGCGTATGTGCTTGATGAATATATCGTTTGAGATGACATCGAGCCTGCTTTTGAGTCTCGCCCTGCACGTTGGTGTGGTCTGTCGCCCCGGCGAGCCCGTCCATCGGCGCGGTGCGCAATATTTTGGCGATTTCGGCGCAGGCTGCGGCAATAGTCAAAACGACGCCGGCCAGTTCGGTCGTCGGGGCCTGCGATTGGAGCCAGTTTTGTAAGGTGGTGGCGGCGGACATGAAACGGCTCCTCGTCGCTTGAACAATGTGTTTGGACCTGTCGCGATTGCCCCGCAATTGGCAAGCGCGACAGGACTACTATGAAGCTCAGGCTCTGTCGCGCCAGATCGCCCAACAGACCGGCGGCAACAGACAGGCGCGATACGCTCAATTGTCCCTGCCGCAACTCGGCAACAGCCGCCGCAGCGCGCTCGATACCCACCGCGCGCGACTGTCGCCAGAGCGACAGCCGGTCGGCCATGCTGCCCTTGCCCGCTGCCAGCACATCAATGGTCAGGTCGCGCTGCGCCCGCATCAGATTGGCCAGTGCCCGGTCAAGTGCCATGCGATCAAAGCGGTCATCCAGCTTGATTGAACGTCCCTGATCGAGGATGGACCAAAGTTCAAAGATTGAGAAGACACCGAAAAAGGCGTGGGCCGCCTCACCGACCGAAACGCCGCCCCGCTCGCTGATCAGTACCACATCGCTGGCGTAGGACAGCACCGGCAACTCGGCGATCCGACGCGCCGTGGAGGCGGGAACGCCTTGCGCCTCGGCCTTCGCCACAGCCGTTTCGATCGCGTCGGTCACGCTGGGAGAAATCAGTTCCGGCATCAAGTCGCGCAAGGTGGCAACGCCCGAAGCATGGCGGGCAATGATCTCGGGCAGGGGCAGGCTCAGATCGCTGTTGCGCAGGAACCACAATACCTCCTGCTGTAGCAGCGAACGCAGCTTTTCATAGAGTTCGAGTTGCGCTGCGCCCGACACTTTGCTGTCCAGCGCATCAACCAGTCCATTGAGTTCGCCCAACCCGTAAATGTCGCGGGTTGCAACATAGGCAATGGCGATATCACCAACCCCGGTGCTGGTTGCTGCCATCAGTTCGGTGACAAACGCCGGACCACCCCGATTGATGATGGCATTGGCCAGAACCGTCGCGATGACCTCGCGCTTCAACCGGTGCGCCTTGACATGCTCAGGAAAGCGCTGATGCAGGGTTTCGGGAAAATACCGGAACAGGCTCATCGCCCAGATAAGGATTGTCGGGCAGGGGAGACTCCAGCAGATCCGCATAAAGCGTCAGCTTGGCATAGGCCAGCAGCACCGCCAACTCGGGGCGGCTGAGCGCCTGTCCCCTGACAGGCTCGCTCCGTAATGGCGATCTCGCCGGGCAGGAACTCAACCTGCCGGTCCAACAGGCCGCGCTGTTCCAGACGGGCGATGAATTCGCGGTGGTCAGGCAACTCCGATAGGCCCGAACGCTCCGCCAATGACAGGGCCAGCGATTGCAAATAATTGTTGCGCAGACAGAGCGCCGCCACTTCCGGGGTCATTTCGGCCAGGAAGCTATTGCGCTGCTCCTGGGTAAAGCTGCCATCGACCAGCAGGGGCGCGACTGCAATCTTGATATTGACTTCAAGGTCGCTCGAATTGACGCCTGCCGAATTATCGATGGCATCTGTATTGATCGCCCCGCCGGCCAGTGCATATTCTATCCGGCCACGTTGGGTAATGCCCAGATTTGCGCCCTCGCCAATTACCTTGGCGCGGATCTGCGTCGCCGGAATACGGATGGCATCATTGGCACGATCACCAGCATCGGCGTTGGTTTCCTGGCTGGAGCGGATATAGGTGCCAATCCCGCCAAACCACAACAGATCAACCGGCGCCGCCAAAATCGCCGACATGATCTCCTGTGGCGTTGCCGCGCTGGCGGCTATGCCGAGCAGTTTCTGCATTTCGGCGCTCACGGGGATCGCCTTGAGCGACCGCGAATATACCCCGCCGCCCGGCGAGATCAGTTTGAGATCATAGTCTTTCCAGCTCGAGCGCGGCAGTTCAAACAGGCGTTGCCGCTCGGCAAAGCTTTTGGCTGCATCGGGGGTGGGGTCGATAAAGATATCGCGGTGGTCAAAGGCCGCCACCAACCTGATCTCGCGCGACAACAGCATGCCATTGCCAAAAACATCGCCCGACATGTCGCCGACGCCGACAACAGTGAAGGGGCTGGTTTGAATATCGCGATCCATCTCGCGGAAATGGCGTTTGACCGCTTCCCACCCGCCGCGCGCGGTAATGCCCATTTCCTTATGGTCATAACCGGCCGAACCGCCAGAGGCGAAGGCATCGCCCAGCCAGTAATTACGCCCGATGGCGATATTGTTGGCGGTGTCGGAAAAACTGGCGGTGCCCTTGTCGGCAGCAACCACCAAATAAGGATCGTCCCCATCCATCCGACGCACATTGTCAGGTGGCGCGACGCTGTCGCCGACCAGATTGTCGGTTACGTCGAGCAACGAGCCGATAAAGATGGTGTAGCTGGCAACGCCCTCCGCCAACACCGCTTCGCGGGCGAGACCGGCGGTGGAGCGCTTGGGGAAGAATCCACCCTTGGCCCCAACCGGCACGATAACGGCGTTCTTGACCTGCTGGGCCTTGACCAGGCCCAAAACCTCGGTGCGGAAATCCTCTGGTCGGTCCGACCAGCGAATGCCGCCGCGCGCAATGGCGCCGAAACGCAAATGCACGCCTTCCACGCGCGGCGAATAGACAAAGATCTCGCGGTAGGGGCGCGGGGCGGCCATGCCGTCAACCTTTGCACAGTCAAATTTGATCGCCAGCGCCGGCTTGCGACCGCGGGCATCGTCGCGTTGATAGGCGTTGGTGCGTACCGATGCGTCGATCAGATTGATAAAGCGTCGCACGATGCGGTCTTCGTCCAGCGATGTAACCGCTTCCAGCGTCGTGACCAACGTGTCGCGTGCCGCCCTCGCACTGGCCTCGCGATCCACTGCATCTGGATTGTGCAGCGCGTGAAACAGCTTGACCAATGCCACGGATGCACTCGCCTGTGTGACCATCACCTGGGCCAGATAGCGGTGGCCGTAGGAAATGTTGAGTTGGCGCAAATAGCGCGCCAACGCCCGAAGGAGCGCCACGTCGTCCCAGGCCAGTCCAGCCTTGAGGACCAACCCGTTAAACCCGTCACTTTCCGCCAACCCGTCCCAGACCGCCAGCAAACCGGCCTCAATTGGATCGGCAGCCGTTGCAATGTCGATGGGATGGCCGTCCGCCGCCGCCAGCACCATGTCGTGGATATAGCGATCCACCCCGTCGGTTGGCGTCACGGTGTAGGTGCGTTCGTCGATCACCCGGAAGCCGAAAAATTCGAGCATGGGCACGCGGTCGCTCAGCGGTATGGCGCTGCCGCTGTGATAGAATTTTAGCCCCAAATCGCCTTCGCCCCCCTCGCGATGGCGCAGTTTGATTGCAATCTGGGAGTCATCGCCGAGCCCTTGCAGAACGGCGATATCGTGCAGCCCGTCCTGGGGATTGTTGCGCGACTGATAGGCAGCCGAGAACGCATCGCGATAGGCGACGATGCCAGCGGGGTCGCTGGACGCGGCGATCAGCATGTCGCCAAAGCTGCGGGTCAATTCCTCAACCCTGGCTTCCAACTGCACCCTATCCGGGCGCGGCGTTGGCCCGCCATTGCGCCCGATGATCAGGTGCAGTCGCACCAGGTCGCCTTCTGGGAAATGCGGATAGTAGGCTGAAATCCGGCCATCATAGCGCTCGGCGAGATAGTCATTGACCCGAACGCGTACATCGCTGTCATAGCGATCGCGTGGCAGGAAAATCAGGATCGAAACGAAATTGTCAAACTGGTCGATACGCGGCAACACGCGAACGCGTGGCCGGTCGTATAGTCCGGCGATGGCATGGGCATATTCGGACAGGGCATCGGTTTCGATCTGAAACAGTTCGTCACGCGGATAGGTATCGAGCGCACTCAGCAAGGCGCGACCGGCGTGACTGGTTGGCTCCAGCCCAGACTTGTGCATCACGGCAGTGATTTTCTGGCGGATGAGCGGCACTTCACTATGCGGCATCGCCAGCGCTCTGGAGGTATAAAGCCCCAAGACCCGCAGTTCGCCGCTAACCTGTCCATTATCGTCGTAAAGCTTGATGCCCACATAATCCATATGGGCGCGCCGATGCACGCGGGCCCGGACGTTGGCCTTGGTCACGAGCAGGGGATCACGTGATTTGAGGAACGCCACATGTTGTGGTGTCATTTCGACATAGTCAGGGCCTGAGCGCAGGAATTTCGTGTTGGGGTCGGCCAATATGCCCAGCCCGCTATCGGCGATCGGCTCGAGTTGCATGCCCTCGACCAGCCGGTATTCCCGCGTTCCCAGGAAGGTAAAATTATGCTCGGTCAGCCAGCCAAGAAAATAGACCGCTTCGTCGCGCTGTGCCGCCGCTATGTTGGTGCTCGATTGTTGTAGCGCCGTCGCCGCGCCATTGATGCGGGCGAGCATAGGCTGCCAATCGGCAACGGCCTTGGCGACCTCTGCCATGGCGGTTTCGATCTCGAGACGCAAGGCGACCACATCGATGACCGGGTCAGTATGGATATGCAGCATACTGATCTTGCCGCCGGGCCGCTCGAACACCGGATGGGCGAACATCCGCACCGTGCCGCCAGCCGCGCGCACCGCGCCAAGTACGCTGTCGACGATAAAAGGGGTGTCGGGCGAGACCACATCGATGATCAGTCCGCCATTGTCATCGCTCTCGATAAAGGTCTGGCTGGCCTCCAGCACCTCTGATCCCAGATGCGCCAACGAGCTTTTCAGGATGCGTTCCATGCGTGCCGGGTCAAACCCGATCAGATCGTCCGCGTCGGCGGCATCGACCACCTTGGTCAGAAACGCGGCAAATTCTGGCTCACTGGCTTCCATCGCCTTGGCTCGCGCCAGCATGTCGGCACGTCCACTCAACACCGAATCGCTCAATTGTTGTCTCCCCCAACTGCTGCGGTCAGTCTAGTCGCCCATACCGGCCTGTCAAAAGCCCTTCTGCACTGTCTTGGCTCAATATTTGTGGTTTGGGCGGTTTGTTGCCCGCGCAAACGAAATATCTGGCACCATGAGATGGTCCATTGTGACGCGGTCGACCGAGTTTCCTGCCGCTTGGTACGGTCCCGTACCCGATCAAATTTGCGGAACCTTGTCTGATTTCACGCCGTTGTACCCTCACTTCCACTCAGCAATGGAGAATGACAATGGCAAGCCAATATGCAGATGCCTCGGACAAGAATCCCGACATCAAGGAAAGCCACGATCTGATCGCCAGCGATCGGGTTGAAGGCACCAAGGTTTATTCGCTGCGCGGCGAACATATCGGTCACATTGAGCGCGTTTTGCTCGAAAAACGTAGCGGCAAGGTTTCCTACGCCGTTCTGGCCTTTGGTGGCTTCATGGGCATGGGCCACGAGCATTATCCGCTGCCCTGGTCCAAACTCGACTATGACGAGGACTTGAATGGCTATAGCGTCGATGTGAACAAGGAGCAGCTCGAGGGCGCACCGAAATATCACGATGACGATGATTTTATCTGGACGCCCGAGCGTGGTCGTCAGGTCTATGACTATTATGGTATCGCCCCATATTGGGTCTAGAATACCAATATATGGCCTCGCCCAAACCTTTGGGCGGGGCTTTTAGTCAAACGGATAGTGTCCATGGCGCCCCCTGACGAACCTGAAAATGGCGAAGCCGAAGAAACTGCCTTGGACGACTGGCATCAGGCGATCGCCAACACAGCCTACTTTCTATGGGAGCAGGACGGATCCCCCGAGGGTCTGGCCGATATTTACTGGCAGCGCGCCGAGGAAAAGCACCTGCGCCAGCGCGCCTATGACATCTGGTTGCGCGAGGGGTCACCGCACGGTCGCGAGGGCGATATCTGGCAACGCGCCAGAAAAGCACTGGACAAATAGCCTGCGCCCAAAACTACCGTCCAGAGATGGTCCTTTTGATCAGTGCCATGACTGCGGACGCATCGATTTCAACGCAAACGTCCTGGCTCGGCATCCCGTCCCACGGTCCGGGCGGAAAAAACGTGCCGTCCGGCTTCTGGATGGTCTGGCCCACCGCGATCCCCTCGCACGACACGCGCACCGCACCGCGTCGCATGGTGAACAGTTCGGGCGCCACGACATAAACTGCCGCACAGCTATCATGCACGAACATACCGTCATTGATGACGTGACTGTAAAAGTCGATGTAAAACTGCGAGAGATCAGACAGGAATTGCGCCTTGGGCCCGCCGACCTCGGCGATCTCGGCCATTTCGGCGCGGGTCATTATCGTCTGGTGCGTCACATCAAGACCAATGGCGACGACTTTCCAGGGCGCCGTCATGATTGTATCCGCCGCCTCAGGATCGCCGATAATGTTGGCTTCGGCGGCAGGCGACAGGTTGCCCGGCACGTCAAAGGCACCGCCCATGATGACGACTTGCTTGACCAGATCGACAATATCGGGCGCCAGCGCGATGGCCAAGGCTAGATTGGTCATGCGACCGACGGCAACGATGCTGACCTCGCCGGGATTGGCGCGAATAATGTCGACAATGAACTGTGCCGCCGGGCGCGGATCCGGTTCGATCGAAACGGTCTCGGGAACACCTGCGACATTGCCAAGCCCATTGTCGCCGTGGACAAAAGTCGGCGGCGGCCCCTCGATGCGATCGGGGTGAATGGCCCGGCCAGCGCCGCGCGCCACCGGCGCATCAATGTTCCACAATTGCTTGAGAAACAGCGCGTTGCGCGTGGTGGTCTCGACGGTGGCATTGCCGAAAACGGTCGTGATGCCGAGTAGATCAATATCTGGGTGCAAATCAAGAAACAGCAGCGCCATGGCATCGTCGACACCAGGATCGGTGTCAAAAATCACTTTATGCTGAGCCATGCGGGTTTTCCTGTTTGCGGGTAAACCTGCCCTCTACACGATAAACCGGGTCGGGCGCCAGCCCCTCAACAAAAGCGGCTGCGGCTAGCTGCGCATCTGGCCATTGAGCAACATGTCTACTGCACTCTCCATCGACCCGGCTGGCGTCACGGTCCCGCCATTGACGAAAAATATCTCGTCGGCATTGTTGATGGTGTTGAGCCGGTGGGCGATGATTACAGTGGTCGTTTGCGCGGGCAGGGCGTCCAGAATATCTTCGAGCAGTTTTTCCGTTACAGTATCGATATTGGCGGTAGCTTCATCAAGGATCAGCAGTTGTGGGTTGCGCAATGCCGCCCGCATGAAGGCTATCAACTGCTTTTGCCCAAGACTCATGGCGTCGCCGCTGGCGGATACCGGCGTGTCCAACCCCTGGTCGAACCGGCTCAATAATCGCGAAAGTCCCGCCTCATCCAGCTTTTGGGAAAGCTTGCCGTCGGCCAGATCGGCAAAGGCGGCATTGCCATAACTGATATTGTCACCAACCGTGCCGGTGAACAGGAACGGCTCTTGCAGGATAAAGCCGATGGCGTCGGCGCGTTCCTGGGCGGTGAAGGCACGAATATCGCGCCCATTGAGCCGCACGGTGCCGGCGCTCGGATCGTATAGTCGCGCCATCAGCGAAGCCGTTGTGGTCTTGCCGCCGCCCGTCGGGCCGATCAGCGCATAGGTCTTGCCGCGTTCAAGCGAAAAATTGATGTCAGTCAGGACATCCTGACCACCTGGATAGTGAAAGCTGACACTCTCAAAACCCATGACGGCGTCGCCTTTGGTATTGTCGGACGGCACGACAGCCATGTCCGATTTAAGCGCCAGTACCTCGGAGATGCGGTCAAGCCCTGCCAGAGCCAACTGCAGCGACGCCCAGATGGTCGCTAACTGGCGCAGCGGCATATAAAAATTGGTGACGTATAAAATATAGCCAATCAGCAGGCCCGTGGTCAGTTCACCATTGCTGATCAGCACGATGCCATAAGCCAGAACGATCAGCGTGCCCAGATTGGCGGCAAGCCCGTAGAGCGGCAAAAAGATATTGCTGGCGACCCCGGCCTTGACGGAGGCGGCGTAATTGGCCTGGTTGGCACCGGCGAACTTGTCGCGGAAATAGTCAAGCCGGTTGAAGGCAACAATGACCTTGAAATTGGCCAGGCTCTCCTGAATTTCGCCACTGAGTCCGCCGAGCGTTTGCAGGCTCGCAAAGCTGGTGCGCTTGACCCAGCCGCTGAGCAATCTGGTGGCGCCTAACACCACGATGGCCGGCACCAGCGCCGCCAGTCCCAGCCGGGGGTTCAGGCTCACCAGCAAAATGCCCGCCCCCACGATCAACGCCGCATTGGACAGGAACTGCATCAGCGCCTGAGCGAAAAACTGGTTGATCTTGTCGGTATCATTATTGATGCGCGAAATCAGGTCGCCCGATTTGTTCTGGTTGAAAAAGGCGACCGGCAATTCCTGCAACTTGGTGAATATGGCATTGCGCAGGTTAAACAGGATGCGCCTGCCGACCCGGCCCATGGTGCGGCTTTGAACATAGGATGAAACCAGCCCGATCAGATAGATTCCGAGCAATATCCCCGACCAGACAAACACGCCCTGATAGTCTCCCGTCGCGATGAATCGATCAACGATATGGGCAATGATCAGGGGCGCCGTCAGCGTTGTCGACGAGGAGACGATGATGGCGAAAAAAGCCAGCGCCACATTGCGCCCTTCACCTGCCATGACCGGCAACAGGCGCGTCAGCCCGACGCGCAGCGGCTCTTTGGACTGGTTGGTGTCCTTGGTGTTAAGCCTGTAATGCATAGTCGTCTGTGCTTTGCTGCGAATTGTGGATCTGCACATATTCTGGTGAGGTGTGGATCAGTTCGGCATGCGTGCCGACGGCAAGCGCTGCGCCCTCCATCAACACCACCACCTGATCATAGTCTTCTATCGGGCCGATTTTCTGGGTAACCGATACCAGGGTCAGCCCCGGATAATTGGCCGCAACGTTGGCCAAGATCTTGCGCTCGGTGCGGGTATCAACACGCGCGGTAAAATCGTCGAGCAACAACACCTTGGGATTGAGCGCCAGCGCCCGCGCCAGCATGATGCGCTGTTTTTGACCACCCGACAGGCTGGTGCCGCGTTCGGAAATGATTGTATCGAGACCGCCGGGCAGGGAGGCGACAAAATCCTGCAACTCGGCGGTGCGAACCGCCAGGTCGATGCTGCTATCATCCACGGTATTGGAAAAGGCGATATTTTCCCGCAGGCTGAGGGCAAAGGTCACACTGTCCTGAAACACAAGCCCGACCTGCTGGTGCAACGCCTGCCTGTCATAGTCAGTGATAGTGTGTCCGTCATAGCGAACATGCCCGCTTTCCGGGGCAATCAGGCCACTCATGGCATATAGCAACTGGGTCTTGCCCGCCGCTGTCGGGCCGATGACGGCGGTGCGCGTACCCGCAGGCACCGAAAAGCTCACATTGTCGAGCGCCAGTTTGTCGCCATAGCGCACCGTCAGGGCGCTGACCTCAATATCGCCACGCAAGGCTTTGTCGCGCGCGCCCCATGGTTCGGGCGGTGGGCTGGCCAGCACCGTTCCGATGCGCTCGTAGGAGGCCGAGGCCTGCGCCACCACATTGCTCATGAAGCCGATGATCAGGATGGGAAAAATCAAAATGCCCAGATAGCTGTTGAACGCGGTAAAATCGCCCAGCGACATGGTGCCTGAAATCACCAGATGGCCACCAAAGGCGACAATTGCCAGCGTTGCCAGATTGGTCATGAAAATGATGATCGGGATCAGCGCCGAAAACATCCCCACGATCCGCAACCCGATCGCCTTGGATTCGCCATTGGCGGCAATGAATTTGTCATATTCAAGCGCCTGGGAATTGATCAGTCGGATCAGCGACGAGCCAAGAATGCTCTCATTGATGACCTTGTTGAGCCAGTCCAGCGCTTCTTGCCCACTGCGAAACAGCGGGCGTACACGGCTGAGCACAAAAAAGAACGAGAACCCGATGATCGGCACCACCATCAGCACGATCAGCGCCAACTGCCAGTCGATCAGGATCAACAATATACTGGCGCCTAAAATCAGGAACAGCGAGGAAACGATTGACGATATGGCCTGGGAAACAAAGGATTTTACCGCATCGACATCCGAGGTAAGATTGGTCAGCAAACGGGCAGCGGTTACCTTTTGAACATAGGCAAAATCCTGGCCGGATATGGTTGCGATCAGCTTGGCGCGAAGGTCGCGCGCCACCTTCTCTGCCGCGAATGTTTGAACAATCGACTGGCCGTAGGTCAGAACGAAAACACCAGCCGCCAGCCCCAGAAACTGTTCCGTCAGGGTGAGAAGCGAGTAATCGGTCCCCCCGCTATCAATCGCCCGCGAAATCAGTTGCGGGCCGACCAGATTAAGCGCGTTGCTGGCAATGGTCAGGCCAACAAGCAGGGCAATCCAGCGCCAGTAGGGCGTCAGCAAACTAAGCAGTTTACCTGAGTTGGGACGGGTTCTGACGCTGTTGGATGACGGCATTCGTGCACTATCCGCACTGATTTTGAGTCGGCACATTCCTATCACGCCGCGCCGCCATTGAAACCCGCAACTGTTCGCACGCGACGATTTGCCGGTTGATCAGGCGGCGGCTGTGTCCACGATCACATGGTCCAGGTTGCGCGAACATTTTTCGATCCGCGCCTCGACCCGGTAAATCTGACGCAACATCGTGGCCGTGATAACCGCACTCGGGGCGCCGCAGGCCCGCATCGCGCCCTGATCAATCAGCAGCACAGTGTCGGCAAACCGTAACGCCTGATTGAGGTCATGCAGGGCAATCATCACGATCATCCCGCGCTCGCGGGCCTGTCGGCGCACAAACTCCAGCACTTCGACCTGCCGGTGCAGGTCGAGCGCACTGGTCGGTTCGTCCATCAGCAAAATGTCAGGCTCGCGCACCAGCGCCTGCGCCATTGAAACCAGCTGGCGCTGGCCGCCACTGAGGACGCCCAGATCAAGAAAGCTCAATTCAGCGATATTGAGCGCGTGTAGCACGCCGTCGATATAAACAAGATCATCGTCGGCCACCGACCACGACGATCCTTGCTTGCGCGCCAGCAATAGCGATTCATAAACGCTCAACACCGCATTGGCCGCGCTGTCCTGAGGCATGTAACCGATGGCGTTGCGCCCCTTGCCGCTGCCGGATACGCGCACCGCACCTGGCCCTTTGACCAGTCCGGCAATGCGCTTGAACAGGGTGGATTTTCCTGCAGCATTAGGGCCGATCACCGCCACGACGGCACCGGCGCCAATCGCGGGAACGGACACGCCCGACACGATGGCTTTTCGGCCGTAGGCAGCGCCAACATTGTCCAGCTGCAAACTTACCATGACTTTCTCATCGTTGTGATGATCAGGGAAAAGAAGAAGGGCACACCAACCAGCGCCGTGATGATGCCGATGGGAAACACCACGCCCGGAATGATGGATTTGGAAACAATCGAGGTCAGCGACAATAATAGTGCCCCGGCCAGTACCGAGCCGGGCAGGAAGAACCGTTGATCCTCGCCAAGGATCATCCGCGCGATATGCGGTCCCACCAGCCCGACAAAACCGATTGTGCCAACAAAACTGACCGGTACCGAGGTCAGCAAAGATACCATCAACATTGTTTCAAGCCGAATGCGCCGCACATTGACACCAAAACTGGCGGCCTTGTCGTCGCCCAGCCGGATAGCGGTCAGCGCCCAGGCATTGCGCGCAAACAGGGGAAGCGCGATCAGCAGCACCGCCAGGGTCACCGCGATCTTCGGCCATGTCGCCTTTGCAAGACTGCCCATGGTCCAGAACACCACTGCCGACAGCGCCTGTTCCGAGGCCAGGAATTGTAAAAACGCCAAAAGTGCATTAAAGGTGAAGACCAGTGCAATGCCCAACAGCACGATGGTCTGCACGGAAACCCCGCGCGCCTGCGAAATCAGATAGATGAACAGCGTCGCCCCGAGCGCGGCGACAAAGGCGTTGGCAGGCACAATCAGGCTGGCGGCAACCGGCAGCAACGGCACGCTGGTGACAATGGCCAGCCCTGCACCAAAGCTGGCCGCCGCAGAAATGCCCAGCGTAAACGGACTGGCTAACGGATTCGCCAGTATGGTCTGCATCTGCGCACCGGCCAGTGACAGGGCCGCGCCAACCACAATCGCCATCACCGCAACCGGCAGGCGAATATCCCAGACCACGGTGCGAACCTGATCGGATACGGCACCGGGATCAAATAGCGCGATGATGACCTGATCCAGTCCATAGTGGGCCGGACCCCAGGCCAGATCGATGGCAAAGCTCAAGCATAGGGCCAAGGCCATCAGGCCGAGAATGATCAATTTTCGGCGCGTGTGCACGCGGTACAGCGCGCGCCCGGACAGGGCCGTGATCTCATCGCCATAGGCTTCGATTGCCGCCATGACTAGGCACCATCATCCAGCGAGAGCCAATAGCCAGGCTTGAAGTCAATCGGCAGGAATTTTTCAGAAAATTCCTTGAACGTCGCCTCCGGGTCAAGGTCTCCAAAAGGCTCCGGGTGGAACCATTTGGCCAATTGCTGCACCGCCACAAAGTGATAGGGGCTGTTATAGAACTGGTGCCAGATCGCGTGCACATTATTGGTCTTGAGCGCCGTTGAGCCGGTAAACGCCGGAGCCTCTACCAGCGCCTTGAGCGCCGCTCGGCTCGCATCTGCGACACCCTCTGTGCCCGGACCAACGCTGACAAAGGACTTGCCATTGGCAATATGGGTCCAGTCCGATCCGGTAACCACCACCACATCGGGGTTCGAGGCAATGACCTGTTCTGGATTGATCGAGCCGGTATAGCCGGGCAGGAACTGCGATCCCAGATTATTGCCGCCAGCCATATCCACCATTTTGCCGAAATTGTCGGCGCCGAAAGTGCCGCAGCATTCCACTAACCCGGCGGCCCGATACATGAATACCTCGGGGCGGGGCGGATTATGGGCCGCAATGACGTCGGTGACCCGAGCCAACTGCTCGCGACGGAACTTGATCACCGCTTCGGCGCGATCCTGTGTGCCAAATATCTTGCCCAGAATTTCCAGGCTGGGCTCGGTGTTGGAAAGGATATGCTCGCGAAAATCCACAAAGACTATTTTGACTCCGACACCGTCGAGAACGCTTTGCAACTTGGTCTCGTCGACGGCTTCCCTGGCGCCGATCGGCAGCAACAGCAGATCGGGATGCAGCGCCACTACCGCCTCGGTCTGCAAGGTGCCATCCTCTATATTGCCGACGAAGGGTAGGGCTTTGACCTCTGTAAATTTGGCCGCATATTGATCGAAGCTGGTGACGTCAGTGGTCCACAAATCATTGCGCCAGCCGACAATTTTGGCGAACGGATCGCCTTTGGTCACCGAGGCGATGGCATAAATCATCCGCCCTTCACCCAGAACGATACGCTCAACAGGCTTGTCGAATTTGACTTCACGCCCGGCAATGTCGGTTACGCTGAACGCCTGGGCAAACGCCGGGCCGGCGAACAGGGTGGTCAGTATGATTGCTGAAGTCGAAAGCCGACGTAAAAAGGTCATTTCCATCTCGCAGAATTAGTGCTACGTCGCTGCGATATAAAACATGATGCGTAATATCAAGTTATATCTTTTAGAGCAATTCCAAGGTGATAGCACTTTGACCGACGAGACGAGCATGAGCAGTACCGGCTCAAACTATTCTATTCGCGATGAAATCCAGGCATTTTGGTCCGAGCGTGCCGAAACCTTTGACCAAAGCGTCGGACACGAGATTTTTTCTGACGCCGAGCGGCGGGGCTGGCAGCGGTTACTCGCCAGACATTTGGGCGACGGGGCAGGGCGAAACGCCCTGGATCTGGCCAGCGGCACCGGCGTCATTTCCCATTTGCTGCACGATGCCGGATTTGCCGTCACCGGCGCCGACTGGTCCGAGGCGATGCTTGAACAGGCCCGAAACAAGGCTGCAAATCGGCGTGCCAACATTCGCTTCATTCTGCGCGATGCCGAAAACACCATGGAGCCGCGCCAAAGCTATGATGTCATCACCAATCGCCACCTGGTCTGGACGCTGGTCGACCCCAGAGCCGCCTTTGCCGAATGGTTCGCGCTGCTCAGGCCCGGTGGCAAACTGCTGATCGTTGATGCCAATATGGGCCGGAAGAGCCTGGGTGTCTCATCTGCGCGCCATACTGGAGCGATTGTCGCTGACCCAACCAAGGCAGCATCTGGCCCCGGCGATGGCGGCGCGTCTGGCCACTATTCGCACGCAAGTGCATTTTTCAGGAGCGATGCCTGCCGAGGCGGTGGTTACACTGCTTCAGGACGCAGGATCTCGTCGATCCGGTTATCGACCGCAAACTGGGCGACATCCATTGGGCGCAGGCCCGCAAGATGAAACCGTTGCAGGGGTTGGAGCGGCTGGTGCAGGACCGTTACGCCATTTGCGTCACCAAACCGTAGAGCGGTGCCGCGAATTGATCGTGCAAAAGCATGATGTGGCGCCTGGCGCTGCTATTGCCCCGGCGTCATCTCGACCAGTTGAATCAGATTGCCGCAGGTATCATCCAAGACCGCCATTTTTACGGCCCCGGCATCGACGGGCTTTTGGGTAAATTTGACCCCAAGGTCGACAAGCCTTGCGACCTCTGCATCAAGGTCGGGCACCTGAAACGAGGCTGCCGGAATACCGTCCTGTACCAAGGCCGTCCGATAGGGGCCAACCGCCGGGTGTTCGCTTGGCTCCAGCAGCAATTCGGTGCCATCGGGCTCGTCTTTCGCCACAACAGTCAACCAACGATACTCCCCTGCTGGCACGTCGGTTTTGACGGCAAAGCCAAGGACATCAGTATAGAATTTCAGCGCCATTGCCTGATCACTGACAAAAACACTCGTCACATAGATTCTCACGCCCGTATCCTTTCTCGCTTTCGAAAGCCGGGCCGTGATATTGCAAGTCTAAAGTGACTTTTTGGTGAGGCGGGCAATAACCCCCACAATGCCCTCCCGGAACAGCAGCACGCTGATAACGAAGATGACGCCTTGTAGCACGGTAACCCATGCACCCAGCCCGGCGAAATAGTTCTCCATGGTGACCAGCGCCGCTGCACCCACCAATGGGCCGAACACGGTGCCCATACCGCCCAGAAGCGTCATCAGCACAACCTCCCCCGACATGGTCCAGTAAACGTCGGTGAGCGAGGCAAGCTGAAACACCAGCGCCTTGGTTGCTCCGGCCAGTCCAGCCAGCGTGGCGGACATGACGAACACTGCCAGCTTGTAGCGCTGCACCTTGTAGCCCAACGAAATCAGCCGCGGTTCATTGTCGCGAATGGCCTTCAGCACCTGCCCGAAGGGCGAGTGGATGATCCGGTAGATGCCTAGCAGGCCGCCGAAAACAATGACCAGCACGACGAAATAAAGCGTCAGGTCTGACGATAGGTCGATAAAGCCGAACATGTGCCCGCGCGGCACGGCCTGTATGCCGTCTTCGCCGCCGGTGAAGGGTGCCTGCACCGCAAAGAAGAACACCATTTGCGCGAAGGCCAGCGTCACCATGGCAAAATAGATGCCTTGGCGGCGAATGGCCAGCGCGCCTATACCAAGCCCCAGTGCTGCTGCGGCGGCGGTGCCCAGCAATATGGCCAACTCTGGCGATAGGCCCCAGTCTTTGGCGGCGTAAGCGGTTATATAGCTGGCTGACCCGAAAAACGCCGCGTGGCCAAACGAGAGCAGACCCCCAAAGCCCAACAGAAGGTTGAGCGCACTGGCAAACAGGGCAAAGCACAAGACTTTCATCAAAAAGACCGGGTAAAGCACGAAGGGCGCGATCAACAGCAGCACCAGCAGCACCGCAAAAATGATGATGTGCAGTCGTGGCGTGCCCACGGGCAGGGCCTCGGCCTGGCTTCGCACTTGGGTTTCAACACTCATGATGCGGCCCTTCCGAACAGACCTGCGGGCTTGAGCAGCAGCACGATGGCCATGATGACAAATATGACCACGGCAGACCCTTCAGGATAAAATACGCGGGTCAGCCCTTCCACGATCCCCAGTCCAAAACCGGTCAGAATAGCGCCCAGGATCGATCCCATGCCGCCAATAACCACAACCGCGAACACCACGATGATCAGATCCGCTCCCATATTGGGATTGACCGAATAGATTGGCGCCGCGAGCACCCCGGCAAATGCCGCCAACGCAACACCAAACCCGTAGGTCAGCGTAATCATGCGCGGTACGTTGATGCCGAAGGCGCCGACCAGCGTCGGGTTTTCCGTCGCGGCGCGCAAATAGGCTCCCAGCCGCGTGCGCTCAATGGCAAACCAGGTGCAAAAGCAGACAATGGCCGAAGCAAAGATCACCCAGGCGCGGTAATTGGGCAGGAACATGAAACCCAGATTTTGCCCGCCCGACAGTTCGGCGGGGATGGAATAAGGCAGGCCAGAAACGCCATACTCATTGCGGAAGACACCTTGAATGATCAGCGCCAGACCGAAGGTCAGCAGCAGGCCATAAAGATGGTCGAGGTGATAGAGTTTTGAAATCATCAGCCGCTCGATACCAACGCCAAAGGCTCCGACAATGATTGGTACCAGCGCCAACGCCCACCAGTAATTGATGCCGGTATAGGTCAGCAGCATCCACGCAACGAACGCACCCATCATATATTGGGCGCCATGGCTGAAATTGATGATGTTCAACAGGCCAAAGATCACGGCGAGGCCGAGACTGAGAAGGGCATAAAACGAGCCATTGATCAGCCCAAGCAGCAATTGCCCGAAGAGCACCTGAGGTGAAATGCCCAAAAGCTCGAACATGAAGTGATCCTGCCTTGTAAATAGGGAGACGCCCCCGCAGCGCGGGAGCGTCAGTTTCAGACTTTATTTGACCAGATCGCAGCCGCCATCAGCCAGCGGACGGAAGGCGTCCTTGGCAGGGATGGTTGCGAGCAGCTTGTAATAGTCCCATGGGCCCTTGGATTCTTCAGGGGACTTGACCTGGAACAGATACATATCGTGAATGTGACGGCCATCAGCGCGGATTTCGCCCTTGCCAAACAGCGGATCGTCAGTTGGCATTTCCTTCATCTTGGCCATAACGGCAGTGGCGTCTGTGCCACCCGTTGCTTCAACGGCCTTGAGATAGTGCAGGACGCTGGCATAAACACCGGCATGCACCATGGTTGGCATATTGCCCCCGTTCTGTTCGGCAAAGCGCTTGGACCATGCGCGGGTCTGATCGTTCATGTCCCAATAGAAGGATTCAGTCAGTACCAGACCCTGAGCAGTCTCCAGGCCAAGGGCATGCACGTCGGTGATGAAGATCAGCAGCGCGGCCAGTTTCTGACCGGCTTGGGTGATGCCGAACTCGGCAGCCTGCTTGATGGCGTTGACGGTGTCGCCACCAGCATTGGCCAGCCCGATAACGTCAGCGCCAGAGGCCTGAGCCTGAAGCAGATAAGACGAGAAGTCAGTGCCGGGGAAGGGGTGCCGCACGGCGCCAACCACTTCACCACCATTTTCGGTGACCACCGCGCTGGTATCTTTTTCCAGCGCCTGCCCGAAGGCATAGTCAGCAGTCAGGAAGAACCATTTCTTGAAGCCTTCCTTGACCAGTGCCGAGCCGGTGCCGTGCGCCAGCGCCCAGGTATCATAAGTCCAGTGCACGGTATTGGGCGAACAGGCCTTGCCCGTCAGATCGGCCGAACCAGCGCCCGAATCCATGAATATCTTGTTCTTGTCGCGGCTGATTTCAGCCACGGCCAGCGCCGCCGATGAGGTCGGCACGTCAAAAATGGCGTCTACACCATCCTGATCATACCACTGACGGGCAATGTTGGAGGCGATGTCGGGCTTGTTCTGATGATCTGCCGACACGATTTCGACATTGATGCCTTTGGCGGCAGCGTCAAAATCCTCGACCGCCATCTTGGCAGCAATTACCGAGCCTTCACCGGACAGATCGGCATAAATGCCCGACCGGTCATTAAGGACGCCGATCTTGACCGACGTTTGCGCCATGGCCGAACCCGCCATGAGTATTGCGGCCAACGAGGCCAGTGCCAAAGTTCTCAATTTCATGTTTGATATCCTCCCAATTACACCAGCCCAATTGCCGGCTGTTCCTTACACACCCAGATAGGTGTGCAGTTTTTCGATGTTGTTGTTGATGTCATGGTTGGGGATCATGTCGATGACCCGCCCTTGTTCTACAACGAAGTGACGGTCTGCGACCGAAGCTGCAAACCTGAAATTCTGCTCCACCAGCACGATGGTGAAGCCGCGCGCCTTGAGATCGACCAGTGTTTTGCCGATCTGCTGCACGATGACCGGCGCCAGCCCTTCGGTGGGTTCATCCAGCAGCAGGAATTTTGCGCCGGTGCGCAAAATGCGCCCGATGGCCAGCATCTGCTGTTCGCCGCCCGAAAGCTTGGTGCCCTGGCTCGAAAGTCGCTCGCGCAAATTGGGGAACATGTCCAGAATTTCTTCGCGACTTAATCCACCCGATTTGACCTGCGGCGGCAGCATCAGGTTTTCATCGACCGAAAGGCTGGAAAAAATCCCACGCTCTTCAGGGCAAAAAGCAATGCCGGCACGCGCAATATCACGCGGCGCCAACTTGATCAGCTCACGACCGTCAAACTGTACCGACCCCTGCCGCTTGGACAATATTCCCATGATGGCGCGCAGTGTTGTGGTCTTACCCGCACCATTGCGGCCGAGAAGCGTTACCACCTCGCCGGGCCGTACATCAAAGGAAACACCGTGCAAGACATGGCTTTCTGCGTACCAACCCTCGAGGTTTTCCACCTTGAGCATCGGCGCGTCGTCGGTCATCGCCTCATGTCCTGCGCGCATCGCCTCACTCATGGCTGGCCCCGATATAGGCTTCGACAACGCCGGGATGCTTGGAAACCTCGTCATAGCTGCCCTCGGCCAACACTTCGCCGCGCGCCAGAACAGTGATGCGGTCGGAAAGATCGGCAACAACGGACAGATTGTGCTCGACCATCAATATGGTGCGATTGGCCGAAATGGTGCGGATCAGCGCCGAAATGCGCGTCACATCTTCCTGCGCCATACCCGCCATCGGCTCGTCCAGCAGCATCATTTCCGGCTCGAGCGCCAGTGTCGTGGCAATTTCCAGCGCTCGCTTGCGTCCATAGGACAGGTCACCCGCCATGACATGGGAAAATTCGCTAAGCCCCACTTCATCGACACGCCGCAGCGCTTCATCGTCAAAATCACTCAGCACACGCTGTGCCCGCCAGAAATCAAAACTGTCGCCGCGTCGCCGCTGCAAGGCAATACGCACATTTTCCGCCACGCTCATGCGCGGAAATACCGCCGAAATCTGAAATGAGCGCACCACGCCAAGCCGCGCAATATCAGCCGAGGGCAGGTCGGTAATATTGCGTCCGTTGAAATGGATTGTTCCCGAACTGGGCTGCAAAAACTTGGTGAGCAGGTTAAAGCAGGTTGTCTTGCCCGCGCCGTTAGGTCCGATCAGCGCGTGGATCGAGCCACGCTCAATATCCAAATTCACCCCATTGACCGCAACAAACCCGGCAAAACGCTTGGTCAAATCGCGGGCAGACAGGATGATGTCGCCCTTTGTGTCCGGATTTGGCTCAAACGCTTCGATCATTTGGCGGTCCACCCGCCATCAATGGAAATGGTCGATCCGGTGATCGAGCGGGCCATGTCCGTGCAGAGATAGGCGGCCATCTCGGCGATTTCCTCAGGTTGCACAAACTGTCGCGTTGGCTGGGGCGCCAGCATGACCTGCCGGATGACCTGCTCTTCGCTCAGATTATGCGCCCGGGCCTGATCGGCAACCTGGGTCGCCGCCAGTGGCGTCCAGACATAGCCCGGACAGATTGCATTGGCGGTAACGCCCTTTTCCGCCGTTTCCAGCGCCACCGTCTTGGTAAGCCCGACCACTGCATGCTTTGTGGCGACATAGGCTGATTTGAACGGCGAGGCGCGCAGACCATGCGCCGACGCAACATTGATGATGCGCCCCCAGCCGCGCTCCGTCATGCCCGGAATGGCGGCGCGGATGGTATGAAATGCGGAATCGAGGCTGATCGCCAGAATGCGGTCCCAGTCGGCAGGCGGGAGTTCTTCGATCGGGGCGACTTTCTGGATTCCGGCATTGTTGACCAGCACGTCAAGTTGACCAAATCGGGCAACGACAGACTGTACCAGTTCGAAACTGTCGGTAGGATCAGCCAGGTCGGCCCGAAAATAGGCGATTTGCCCCGAACCGAGTGCACAAACGTCCGCCATCGCCTCGGCAACGTCGGCCTCGTCTTCAAAGCTGTTGACGGCGACATCATATCCGATGGTCGCAAATTTTTTGGCAATGGCCAGTCCGATGCCGCTCGTCGAACCCGTTACCAACGCGACGCGTCTGGTCTCAGTCACTCTTGCTCCGCCCTGTTACAAGCCTTTTCGGCTCGGTCTTTTGGCCTAACACTATCAAGTTCCGTGCCAGTCCAGGTTTTGCTGGAGTTCGGCAGCTTTCAAGCGATCATCACCCGCCAAAATGTCCGAAATATGGGACGGTGTGTGCGACAGCGTCCGGAAAACCGGACATTAGCCATCAATGCTATGGCGGCGCAGTTTTTCGTAAAACTGCGACCGGGAGATGCCTAAGCTCGCCGCTGCCGCCGTTTTTTGGCCGTTGCTGGCTGCCAGCGCATCAACGATGGCTTGCCGTTCGGCACCGGCCTTAGTGGCTGCAAGATCTGGCTGTGCATGGGGCGGCGGCGATGTACCAACTCGGCGCGGCATGGCGCGGCGCACCACCGTTCCGTCCAGCGTTTCACTGGTCGCCAGCGCCGCTGCACGTTCCAGAACATTGCGCAGTTCGCGTACATTGCCGGGCCAATCGTGGCCTTGCAGCGCCTCGACGGCGTCTGGCGTGATGATCCACCCATGCTGCTTGGCGCCGCGTGGTGTCTGCTCCAAAAGCGCATCGCAGAGCGGGGCGATGTCGTCGAGTCGCGCCCGCAGCGGCGGCACATGAACGGTCAGCACCGCAATGCGATAATATAAGTCGGCACGGAAGGATTTGTCGGCAACCCGATCTTCGAGATCCTGCGAGGTAGCCGCGATAATGCGCACATCCACCTTTTTGACCGTGTTGGAGCCCAACGGCTCAAACTCACCCTCCTGTAGGGCGCGCAACAATTTGGCTTGCAGCGCAGCGGGCATGTCGCCGATTTCATCGAGAAATAGCGTGCCGCTATGGGCCAGTTCGAACTTGCCGGGTCGTGCTTTGCGGTCTGCCCCGGTAAAGGCACCCGGGGCAACGCCGAAAAATTCGGCTTCCAACAGGGATTCAGGAATGGCAGCCACATTAACCGCGACGAACGGCCCGTCGGCGCGGTCCGATTGCTGGTGCATGGCGTGCGCCAACAATTCCTTGCCGGTACCGGTTTCACCCAGGATCAGCGCCGCGCCGTCGCGCAGGGCAAAGCGACGCACCACCGATTTGAGTTCCTTGACCGTGTCGCTGAACCCCACAAAGCTGGAGAGCGAATATTTGGTTTTGCGCTCGCGCGTCAATGCCGCCTGCGCCCGGCTCAACTGGCGTTGCAAATGCTCGAACTTTTCGAGGATTGGCGCGAGATAATTGACATTGTCGTAAAAAACGAAACCCACGGCGCCCTGCACGGTGCCATCATCGTCCTTGAGCGGAATTCGGCACACGACAAATTGCCGGTCGTCAAAATTCATGATGTCGAGAAGGATCGGCTGACCCGTCTCTACCACCCGCCGCAAGAGCGAGTGGGGGATAATCTCTTCAACATGCAACCCCAACGGATCAAAGGCCGGATCGAGCTTGAGCAACTGCCGATAGCGCGTATCAATCCAGGTAATCCGGGTTTGGCTGTCCACAACAATTGCGCCCTCGAAATAGTCACGCAACTGGCTGAACGCATCGACAGCGTGTTCGATGGTGTGATCGGTGTCGGCGGGACTCGGTGGCGTGGTCAAATTCATCTCCGGGCAGTGCCGTGCCATGCTACTCGGCTTGCGGCAAAAGCTCTAGAGCCATGGGCGGGTGCTATTGCGTTTCCGCCCGCAACCGACTTGCTGGTCGCGCCGACATTGCCGCCCATGTGGTCAGCGCCCCCGTGCCCACGGTCAGGACAATAACACCGATCGCCACCGCCAAAATCACCCCGACATTGATGGTAAAGCCGATTTCGAGCAGATATTGGCTGACGGCCCAGGCGCCGAGCGCAGCAATCAGCGTCGCGAGTACCATCGCCAGTGCCCCCAGCAGCAGATATTCGAGCAGGAACAGGCTGATCACGTCGCGACGCGTGGCGCCGAGTACTTTCATTACCACCGCATCGGCCTCGCGCTGGCTGCGGCCAACGCTGAGCGCACCTGCCAACACCAGCATGCCGGCCACCAAGGCCAAGCCGCTGACCAGCGTGACCGCCTGTATCAGTGTCTGCAAAATCGATTGCGCCCGCGCGATCGCGTCGCCAACCGGGATGAAAGTGAGGAGCGGAAACGCCTTGACCAACTGCTGTTCAACCGCGGGCGCCGCGCCGTCGGCAACCTTGATCGTGCCCATATAGGATTGTGGTGCCTTGTCGATGACGCCCGGCGACAGGATCATGCGAAAATTGAATGTCGGTGCGCGCCAGTCGATGGCACGGAAACTGGCAATGGTCAGCATCAGCGGTCGCCCAAGAATTGTCATTTCCATTGTATCGCCGAGCTTGAGGCCGAGATCATCCTGCATTTCCGTACTCAGCGATACCAGCGTGTCGCCCGAATAATCGGAAGGCCACCAATCGCCCGATGCAACGACAGTGTCGGCCGGCATTGTCGTCGACCAGGTCAATGCCGTATCCCCGCGGAACATGTCGGCGACATCGCGTGGCAAATCAGCGGGGTCGGGCGCTGGCCTGCCGTTGAGTCCAACAATCGTGCCCCGCAGCATCGGCACCAGTTCAACCGAACTGATCTGATCACTGCCTGCCGCCATTGCCTCAAGTTCGGACCGGGTTGTCTTGTCAACATCGAGCAGCACAAAGGCTGGCGCATCATTGGTGACTTCTGCGGCAATCTGGCTCGTAAGGTTGCCTTGCGTCAAAATGATGAACAGTAGCAGCGATAGCCCCATGCCCAGGGACACCACAACCGTGGCGGTCGGCGCCCCGGGCCGCTGGATAGCGGCAATAGCGAAGCGCCATGCCCGGTTTGACGGTGTCGGCATCCGCGTCAGCAACGTCGCGAGCAGCGTGGCGGCCAGCAGCAACAGGCACAAAGCCAAGGCCGTCGCCGCAAAATAGATCAGCACCAGAACCACATTGCCGGTTATCACAACCGTCAAGCCCAGCAACACCGCAAGACCTGCGAGCAGGGGCAAGCCCCGCTGCCAATGCAACACATCGCGCCAGGCCAATTGCGTGGTGCTACCTGCCGAGGCCGAGCGAAACAGCAAAGCCGGGCGGATTGATTGCACCATGCCCAACGGCAACCATGCAAACAACAGGGCCGTGGTCAGCCCGATTGCAGCCGCCGCCAGCATCGAGCAAATATCAATGCCCGGCGGCAGCGCAAGACCCAGCGCACCCGATAGCCAAGGCAGCAGGATCAGCGATGCGCCGGCAACAACCAGCAAGCCGATGACCAGGCCCACCAAGGACAGCACCAAAATCTGGGCAACGAAATGAAATAGCAGTCGATGATTGCTGGCGCCGAGCGAACGCATGGTGGCAATCGACATCTGCCGCTCGCCAACATAGGCCGTCACGGCGTTGGAAATACCCAATCCGCCCACCACCAGCGACGATAGAGCCACCAGCAACAGGAAATTGCCAAAAATGTCGAGAAACCGCGCGATGCTGGCGCTGGCATCTCGTGGTGCCCGCAGCCGCCATTCATGGTCGGGAAATTGTTCCTCCAGCGCGGCTTTGGCCACCGAGAAGCTCTTATCGCCCAGGTCAATCTTGTAATGGAACCGATTGAGCGCGCCTTCCTGGCTCAGTCCTGCGGGGGCCAGCGCCGCATCCGAAATAAACGCCGGTATGCCCAGTTGAAACCCTTGCGCGGCCTGGTCCGGGACGGTGTCGATAATCCCACGTAGCTCAAAATCGAGACTGCCAATGCGCACAATATCGCCGGGGGCAACCCCCAACCGCTGCGTTGCCTGTGGTGCCAGCAACGCCCCGAAAACGCCATTCTGCTGCCCGAGCAGGCTCAGCCATATTGCCCGCACTGCCATCGGGCGCCAATGTCACCGACCCAACCAGCGGAAACAGGTCGCTGACCGCACGGAGCGACAAGAAGGCACTCAGGTCGCCTTTTGTCGCACGGGCATTGAGTTCAACTTCGCGGCTTACCGGTCCAAGTGCGGCCAACGCCGCTTTTTCCGCCGCTCCAATATCCTTGTTGGAGGCGCGTAACTCCAGATCGCCGCCTAGAATAACCCGCGCGTCGCGCACGATAGCGCCATTGATCGCCGCACTGACCGAACTGATCACGCCAATCGCGGCAATACCCAGTGCCAGACAGGCGATCAGGATGACAAAGCGTTTGGTGCTGCCCCTCAGGTCAATCAGCGCGACTCTGAGCCAGTCGGCATACCGATTCATGAGGGGACCATGTCGATTTCGTGCAATGTGCCATGATCCATCCTCATAACCCGGTCGGCGCGGCGCGCCAGCGCCATGTCATGAGTAATCAGCAGCATCGCTGTCTTGTCGGCATGCGCATGGGCAAACAGCAGATCAATCGCCGTGGCAGCGGTTTCCTGATCGAGATTGCCCGTTGGCTCATCTGCCAGCAAAAGTTTGGGTTGCCCCACGATTGCCCGGGCCAACCCCACCCGTTGCTGCTCGCCGCCCGAAAGCGCGCTGGGCAAATGATCGAGCCGGGCACCCAACCCAACGCTTTTTAGCGCCTCTGCCGCTTGTGCCTTGATGTCGGCAATTGGGGTGTCGTCTGCAGCAATTTCCAAGGCCAGCGCGACATTTTCAAGCGCTGTCATTGAGGGGATCAGATGAAAATTCTGAAACAGGATGCCGATATTTTTTCGCCGAACGATGGCCAATTGGTCCTCGTTGAGCTGATCAAGAGCCGCGCCGGCAATCGCAACCTTGCCCCCGGTGGCGCGTTCAAGACCGGCCATGACCATCAACAGTGACGTCTTGCCGCTGCCCGACGGGCCGACGACCGCCACAACCTCGCCCGGTTTGATATCGAACGTGATATCCTTGAGAATATGGAGCCTGCGCCTTGCCCGAGGTGAGGTGCAGGTTCATCCCCTCCGTATCCGCTATGGAATTTGTCATGAAGTCAGGCCTGTATTTGCGAAATTGGCTCGCTCGAGGATGGACAGCAGCATTTGCCTTGCTGATCTTGCTGGTCTCGCCGACCCTGGCGGCCGAAAAACCCTGCTCCTATATGGGGACTCTTTGCTCGCTGGCTATGGGCTATCACAAAATGATGCATTCATGGCCCAATTGCAGACAGCGCTCGACGCCCAAAACATCGATGTGCGCGTGATCAATGCCAGCGTTTCGGGGGACACCTCCGGTGATGGCCTTGAGCGCCTGGATTGGGCGTTGGCCGATACACCCGACGCTGTCATTCTCGGTCTTGGTGCCAACGATATGCTGCAGGGCATTTCTCCTGATCTGGTGCGAAAAAATCTGTCGCAAATTCTGGCGACGCTCGACACCAAAAAAGTGCCGGTCCTGCTTGCGGGCATGATGGCCAATCGCGCCCTTGGTCATGACTATGTCACAAAATTTGATGCCATCTATCCAGACCTTGCAGAACAATATGGTGCAATCCTTTACCCGTTCTATCTCGATGGCGTGGCACTCGACCCGGCGCTCAACCAGCCCGATCTGCGCCATCCCAACGCCGCAGGGGTCAACAAAATTGTCGCCGCCATTTTGCCCTACGTCGCCCGCTTGCTCGAGCGGCCATAAATATTCATCGTCTCAATTTCACGGTAGCCAGCGTTGAATCAGTTTGACAAAATTCTGAGTCAACGGACTGAAAAGTTTGGGCTTATAGTAGCTGCCAGCCGCACGTTTTGAAATTTCGGCCATGGTGGGGTAGGGCGCAATCATGCCCGCCACGGCGGACAATGACAATTTACCCGAGATTACCAGCCCCCAAAGGCCAATGAGTTCGCCCGCATGGGGAGCGACGATTGTCGCGCCCACCACCTTGCCCCGATTGGTCAGCACCAGCTTGATAAAGCCCTCGACCCGCTTCTCGGTCTGGGCACGGTCATTCTCGGCAAAATGCTCAACAAGGGTCTGGACGTCCTCGTGCTGCTTTCGCGCTTCGGACTCCACCAGACCCACATGGGCAATTTCAGGATCGAGATAGGTCACCCAGGGCAGGGCGGCATAGTCCACCTTGGCTGGAAGGCCAAACAGCGCATTACGAATCACAATACCGGCGTGATAACCAGCAATATGGGTGAATTGCGGCCCGCCCGCCACGTCGCCAATAGCAAAGATCTTGCGATTGCTGGTGCGCAACCGACGATCAACATTGATGCCTTTGGGGGAAAAATCCACGCCCGCCGCATCGAGCCCGATATCATTGACATTGGCAGCGCGCCCTGCCGCAACCAGAATTTGGGATGCTGCAAGCTCATGCTTGTCGCCATTTACCTCAACGCTTGCCACTATCCCTGATGCCGTCCGTTTGGGATCGACGAGTTTTGCGTTCTCGAACAGCGTGATCCCGTCGTCCTGCAATAGCTTGCGGGCCAGCGTCGCCGCCTCGGGCTCGTCTCGCGGCAAGATTTCGGCAACATCAACCACGGTGACTTTGGAGCCGAGCCGCATAAATGCCTGTGCCATTTCAAGCCCGATAGGACCACCACCTACAATGAGCAAATGTTCGGGCTGCTCAGTGATATCAAACACGGTTTCATTGGTCAGCGGCTCCATCTCGCGCAACCCCGGCACCGGGGGCACTACCGCCCGCGACCCGGTCGCTACCACAAAGCGGCGGGCCTTGACGGTATGGGGACCCGCCACCAATTCGTCCGGCCCCGTAAACTTCGCGCGTTCCTTGAGAACCTGCACGCCAAGTGATTCAAAACGCTCAACACTGTCGTGCGGTGCTATCTGGCCGATGACCCCGTGAATATGGTCGTGCACCGCCTGAAAGTCGATGCGCGGCGCGATGCCCTCGCCGACACCCATTTTCAGGCCAGCAGTAAAACCATGAGCCATATGGGCGGCGGCAATCAATGATTTCGACGGCACGCAACCGGTATTAAGGCAATCGCCACCCATTTCGCCGCTTTCGATCAGCACCACCTTGGCGCCAAGCTGAGCGGCACCGGCGGCGGCGGTGAGACCGGCTGATCCACCACCGATAATGCAAAGATCGCATTCTATGGTTGGGGCATGCGAAGTAGCATTTGACATAGAAAAACCTGTTTGACTGGGGCGGTGATGCAGCGCGTTGATCTGGAGTCGGTGACTAGCTGGCGGGCTGCTTTCGTGAGCGGATGAACTTGTAGACCGGTGCGACGCAGGCCAGTAGCGCCATCCCCATGAGCCCCAGCGTTATCTCGGGCGTGACCAGATCGCCCAGCCCAACCGTCGTGCCGCTTTCAGCCGCCACCGATAAAACCCCCTCGATGCCCTGGCCGAGATAGGCATAGATGAATACACCGGGTAAAATGCCTAAAAATGTGGCGGCCACATAGATGCCGGTCGGAATTTTGAACAGAGCGGGCACAATATTGACCAGCGCAAAGGGCAGGATCGGCAGGAGGCGCATTGCCAAAAGGTAGCTGAAGGCATTGCCCTCGAACCCGCTCGCCATTTTGTTTGCCGTTCCCTTGGCACGCTCTCGCAGTCCGTCGCCAAAGGCAGTGCGCGCCGCCCAGAACAACACGGTTGCACCTATCGTGGCGCCAACCGCCGCCATCAGCCCGCCAAACAGCCAACCATAAATGAAACCGCCAATCAGCGTCAGCAGCCATGTTGCGGGAAATGCCACCGCTACGGCGATGCCATAGGCCAGCACATAGCTCAATACGGCAACTATGCCCTGTTCGGCGGCAAAGGATTTGATGGTGGTACGGATTTCGGCGAGATAATCGAGCGTGAAGTAATGCTGCCATCCCAGCAGCAGTCCAACGATCAATATGCCCGCCAGAATACCGAACGGCAGAAAGCGCAGGAGTCGGCGCCCGGCTGGTTTAGTCGCGTTCTCGGCCATGAAATTTTTCCTTGAAGGCGCGTCTAGCGCTTGGCGAACGGCAGTTTGAGTATCCACCAAAGACCCGACGGTGCCTTGCCGCGATAGGCTTTTAGACCGATTTCCATGCCGTCATGCCCCGCTGCCGGTTGAGCGGTGTAGGTCGAAAACCACCGATCCCAGATTGATAGGTTGAACCCGTAATTGCTGTCGGTCTCCATAGGTGTACTGGAATGGTGCACACGATGCATGTCTGGCGTAACGATGAATTTGCGCAAGAGGCGATCTGCCCACTGGGGAATGGACACATTGGAGTGGTTGAACATGGCAGTGCCATTGAGCACCACTTCAAATACCAGGACTGACCAAGCTGGCGCACCAAGCGAAATGACGATCGCCGCTTTCCAAAACATCGAAAGCACGATTTCGAGTGGATGGAAGCGCAGGGCGGTAGTCACGTCAAATCCGGTATCGGAATGATGCATGCGGTGAATGCGCCAGAGCCAGGGCAGTTTGTGGCTCAGCACATGCTCGAGCCACACCGCAAAATCCAGCACAATAATGGCCACGATCCCCGCCAGCCACCCCGGTACGGCCAACTGATTTAACAGTCCCCACCCTTGCGTTTCCGCCCATAGCGCGGTGCCAACCGCCGCGACGGGAAAAATGATCCGCAGGCTGATAGAGGACAGTACCAGCACCGAAACATTAGTGAACCAACGCCGCGATTTAAGCGCGGCGATCATTTCGGGCCGCTCGAGCCGTGGCGACGTCAATTCGAAGACGGCAAGTATACCAAAAATGATCAGGAAAGAGCCGAGGCGGATGACCGGTTCGGGTAGGGGCAACTCGAGAGCATTCATGCCGCCACCATGCTCATTTAGTTTCGTCTGGGCGTGTTGCCAATAGCGCGATCAGTTCGGCATCGGGTTCGCTTGCGTCGCCGGTAAAAATGCCATTCCGCAGCAACTGCACTGTTTTGGCGAGTTGATCCACATAGGCGCGGCAATGCTTGCACATCATCAGATGCAGCCGTACCGATACGCGGTTACGCCAGTTCATATCGTTATCAAGATAGTCGCTGGCGCGTTCGCCAATCTCTCGACATGTGAGCATTTTCTTCTCCTGCAATTGCCTCGGGCCAACATATCGTCCGGCCTGTGACACTTGGTTAGTTTGTTCTCGGGCGGTTTTGTTACACGTCCCCGAGTTCCTATTTCGCCGGGCCGACCTGTCCGCCACTGTCGGGGTCCATCAGCACTTCGATGGCAGCGCGAATTTTCGAGCGGCCGCGATGCAGTAGGATGCGTTGGTTGGCCTCGGTGATGCCCAAAATATCGCACGCGTCGGGCGCACTCAGCCCTTCAATGTCGCGCAATTGCACCACGGCGCGCTGATTGGGCGGCAATTCTTCCATAACCACCATGGCATGGGCAAACAGCTGGCGCCCGCCCACAATGCGTTCGGGATTGATTTCGGACCAGCGGCCCGGAGGCGATAGCCAGGTGCCATCGCCGCTGAACCGGTCCGGATCAACCGCCGGGTCATTGAACCCCATATCGGAAAACGACAATATCCGACCATCGCGCTTGGCCTTGGTTCGGGCAATATTGGCCAGTACAGAAAAAATCCAGCTTCTAAGCGTTGAGCGCCCCTCGAAACGCCCGATGCCCCCGATGACCGCAACCCAGGTATCCTGCACCGCTTCCTCGGCGGCCGCGCTTTCCCGCACGAAATTGCGGGCAAACGCCAGCAATGCCGCGTTCTCGCGCGCAAAAATTTGCCGGAACGCGGCCTCATCGCCTTTCTTAAGAGCAACGACAAGTAGCTCATCGCTCATTTCGGCATTTGGTTTATGGCGTTTCATCTACGTCCCGATAGGTTCCACGATTCGCTTCGCGGCACGCGCATCCGCCGTCAGCGACAGCATTGAAATCATTGATGTGTAACGCCGCACGCCGCCAATAGACATAACTGCACTGCCACGTTGGACAGGCAACCCCTGTGCCAGCTTAAAGCATAGGTAATTTAAGCAAGGAGACAAAAATGTCAGTGATATACAAAGGCGTTGTCGCAGGCTTTGCTGCGACGGTCGTATTGTCTGCCCTCATGGTCATGAAATCCATGATGGGGCTGATGCCTGAGTTGGATGTAGCGGCCATGCTCACCAACATGCTCGGTCTGCCATCGATCCTGTTCGGCTGGCTGATGCATTTCATTATCGGTAGCATAGTCTGGGGCGGTGCTTACGCTCTCATTCGTGACAGGATACCCGGCAGCCCCGCCGTCAGCGGCATGATTTTTGGTGCTGGTGCCTGGTTGCTGATGATGATTCTGATAATGCCAATGGCAGGCGCCGGTCTGTTCGGCATGAATATGGGCATGATGGCCCCGGTCATGACGCTGATATTGCACCTGATTTACGGCGCGGTGCTTGGTCTGGTCTTTCATGCTATGGCTCACAGCAACAGCAATGCCGCAGCGGCCTAATACGCCCACAGTCCATGTGATGCGGGTCCGCAATTGGCGGACCCGTAGTCCAAAGTCCCTGACATAGGCGACAAAAGGAAGCGAACGAGCATGTTTGATAGCGTTCTGATCCCCCCGCAAGAGCGTGTACTCGCTGTTCCAGCGCGTCTTTTGGCCCGGCTCGGTGCAACCGCCAATGGCGTTACCATCACCGGTTTTGCGGTTGGCTTGCTGGCGGTCCCGGCCATTGCCCTGCACCATTATTGGCTTGGACTGGTTTTTATTGCCCTTAATCGGCTCATGGACGGTCTGGATGGGGCAATCGCGCGCCAGCGCGGCCCCACCGATCGCGGCGCCTTTCTCGATATTGCGCTCGATTTCTTCTTTTATGCCGCCATTCCGTTCGCCTTTGTGCTGGCGGACCCGGTCGCCAACGGCTTGGCGGGCGCGTTCCTGCTACTGTCATTTATCGGCACCGGCACCAGCTTTCTTGCCTTTGCCATAATTGCCGAGCGGCGGGGATTGAAATCTCTCAGCATGCCCAAAAAGGGACTGTATTATCTAGGCGGCATTACCGAAGGCGCTGAAACAATAATGTTGTTCGCCCTGATTTGCGTCGTCCCGCAAGCCTTTGTCCTGTTGGCCACGATCTTTGCGGTGCTGGCGCTGATTACCACGCTAACCCGCTGGTGGTGGGGCTGGAGATCATTCTCCATGCCGTGACCGATCGGGCAAGGGGTCGTCATCCTCGTCCAAAATGCGCTCTGCGGCCCCATCCAGATCCTCATACTGGCCATTGCGGAGCGACCAGAAAAAAATCGCCAACGCCGCAGCGCCCGACAGGATCGAAATCGGGATCAGAAAATACAGACTACTCATGTCACCGCCCCGGCGGGCCGGACCGTTGCCACAGCAGCCTTGTCCCGACCACCACGGCTCAATCGCAAGGCATTCAACACCACCACGATGGATGAGCCCGACATCGCAATGGCGGCGATGAATGGGCTGACATGACCTGAAATGGCAATCGGCAGGGCGATAGCGTTATAAAGGATTGCCAGAGCAAAATTTTGCTGCACCAGACGCTGCGCCTGCCGCGCCACGGCAATTGCCTGCGGCACAGCCGCTAGGTTTTGGTGCAAAAACACGAAATCGGCGGCGTTGCGGCCGACATCCATGGCACTACCCGGCGCCATCGACACATGGGCGGCAACCAGCGCTGGCGCGTCGTTTAAGCCGTCCCCAACCATTAGGGTCTTGTGTCCGGCCGCCGCCAGCGCTGCGATCCGCGCCGACTTTTCTGCCGGAAGCATGGCACCAGCATGGCTGGTGATGTTCAAATCGCTCGCGATTGCCGCAACCATGGCGGGTTGATCGCCGGAGAGGATTTCAAGTGACAAGCCCTGTTTGGCAAGTGCCGCTATTGCCAGTTTCGCCCCGGGGCGGAGGCTGTCGGCAAAGTCGAACACTGCCAGCAATACGCCATCACGACTTAAAACGGTGCCGCCCGCGCCATCATTATCGGTCAGCGCCCAGTCGGCACGCCCCAAACGGTAACGTTGCATGCCCTGACGCGCTTCCATCCCGGACCCCGAAACTTCCCTGATATCGGTCAGGCTCGACCGCCTCTGTGCCCCGGTGCCGGGCAATCGCCAACGAATAGGGATGACGCGAATGACTTGCCATCGCCGCCGCCAGAGCCAGATGCGCAGGCTCAATGTCGGCGATATTGGTCAATTGGGGTGTTCCCGAGGTCAGCGTGCCGGTCTTGTCAAACGCCACCGTATCGATCTCGACCAGCCGCTCCAGCGCCGAGCCGTCCTTGACCATAATCCCGGCGGCAAACAACCGGCGCGCGGCAACCATTTGCACCATCGGCACCGCCAGTCCCAGGGCGCAGGGGCAGGTGATGATCAGGACCGAAATGGCAATGGTTGCGGACTGGTGCAAATCACCTGCCAGCGTCATCCAGCCAATAAAGGTAGCAAGCGCCGTCAGATGTACAACCGGGGAATAGAGCGCCGCGGCCCTGTCGGCGAGGCGTCGATACTGGCTGCGTCCGCCCTCTGCCACTTCCATCAGGCGGATCATAGCGGCCAATGTCGAATCCTGTTCGGCAGCGACGGCACGGATGGTCAACGGGCCGGTCAGATTGATGGTGCCTGCCTCTAGCCGCGCATCTGGCCCCACGGCAACTGGTACACTTTCGCCGCTGACCAGACTGCGATCAAGGACCGAGGCGCCCGAAATGACAACAGCGTCGACAGGTACGCGCTCGCCCGCCGCCAAGAAGATCATCGTGCCCGGCTCGATTTCGCCAACCGGCAGATATTCGCGCGCACCGTCAGGCTGGATTACCAGCGCACCACGTGGCGCCATTCGCGCCAGTCCCTTGACCGCCGTGCGCGCCCTCTCGCGCATCAAATGATCTAGCGTGCGTCCGATCAACAGGAAAAACACCAGTGAGACGCTGGCGTCGAAATAGACCTGTTCACCCGACTGGGTGGTATCATAAAGGCTCAGCAAAAATGCCAGCGTGATGCCAATACTGATCGGTACATCCATGTTGGTGCGTCCGTGGCGAAGCGCGTTCCAGGCCGAGCTATAAAAAATGCGCCCCGAATAAAGCAGAGTTGGCAACGCCAGTCCGGCGCAAATCCAGTGCAACAAATCGCGCGTTGCCGGGTCGGCGCCGGCCCAGACCGAACCAGCCAGCATCATGATATTCATCGCCGCAAAGCCCGCAACAGCAAGGGCCCTGATCAGGCCGGTCAGCACCGTATCGCGCGGCTCAACGCCATTATCATACAGGTGCGAATCAAAGCCCAGATTGGTGAGGGTCTCGATCAGCGGTGGCGGCGACTGCTCACCGCGCCAGCGCACGCCGACGCGCTTGGTCGACAGATTAACCCGCGCGTTTTCAACGCCATCAAGGCCATTTAGCGCTTTTTCGATCGAGCGCACGCAATTGCCGCAGTGAATGCCGGGCACCGACAGGTCGGTCTGCCTCAACCCGCCCGGCAATTCCCGGCTCGCCAGCACCAGTTCGCCGTCAAATGCTGCGGTGGGCATTTGTGTTCCCACTGCGTCAACCATTTCGGCCGGGGGCACGCAGCAACTCATTCTCTACCGCCGGGTGCTCACATAGGCGTGCCAGGTGGCATGGCCCAACAGGGGGAAAATCACGATAAGTCCGACCAGTGCGGTGCCAAGGCTCACTAGGGTCAGCACCAGCACGATAATGGCCCACACCAGCATGGCCGACAGATTGTTCCATACCATCGACATGCTGGTCGCCATGGCAGAAAAAGCGTCCATGCGCTTGTCCAGCATCATGGGGATCGACAGGGCGCTGATGGCGAAGGCAAATGCGGCAAACAAGCCGCCAACCAGTGTTCCGGTAATCAGCAGGGCTATGCCCGTTGGTGTCTTGAACAGCAATTCGAGAATGTGATCGAACCCCGGAAATGGATGCAGCCCGAAAAACAGCGCATAAAGCAATACTGCTGCCCGCATCCAGACCATCATCAGCAACCCCAGAATGGCGCCGACATAAAGCAGGTGCTGGCCGCCACCGCGCTTGGGAAACAGCATGACGCCAAGCGACACCGATTCGCCTGCCTCTAGCCGTCGACTTTTCTCGTACAGTCCGGTTGCCAGCAGCGGCGCTACGATCAAGAAACCGGCAAGGGCGGGAAACAGAACCTGTTCCCAACCCATCAGGCTCATCGCCCATAGGATGATGGCCGAGAGAAAGGCGACACCAAGCCCGTAAATCAGGCTGGGCATCGGATTGACCATCAAGTCCCGCCATCCCGCGCCGAGCCAGACGAACGCTGAACCCAGGGGCAGGTCCCGACGATGATCGACCATTCTGGGAAGCGGTGGAACGGTGGCCGGTATTTGCACGAATTGCTTTGCCATGGATAGTGTCCATATCTGTTTCGGTCAGCAGGCCGGTTTTGCCGCCTGATAGGTGCCCGAAGGGCCTTTGGTCTTGAGATGGTCAACGCATTGCGGCTTTGAGATGAACGCGGCATAAAATAGTTGAGTGTTGCCTGCCACGACCAAGAATCCGCCAGCCACCAGCAGGGCCACAAGGACCATGCCTAGCCGGGTCGACCGCCGTGTGCCGATGGTACCACCGCTCATTTGGCGGCCGTTCGCATGTCGGCCACATAAAGCGCCAAAAGTTTGATATAGGCCGGAGTTAGCCGCCCTTCCCATGTTGGCATCAATCCTTGGCGCCCAAAATATATGGAGTGACGAAGGGAGGCGCGGTCACCGCCATAGGTCCAATACTGATCCCTCAGGTTCGGCGCGCCAGTGTCCAGCATGCCCGCGCCGGTTTCGCCATGGCACGCGGCACAATTGTCGGCAAAAATGGTGGCGCCTTCGCTGATCTCATCGGTATTGTCGGGCGTGGCAATGGCGGGATCGCTCAACGACTGCACATAGGTCACGACCTTGTCGACATCACCAAGATCGAGCATTTGATCGCGGCCAAAAGCCAGCATTTGCCCATAGCGCGTCTCGTCATGGCTCGCATTGATACCAACCCGGATTGTTTCCATTATGGTTGCCGGATCGCCGCCCCACATCGTGGGTGCCTGTGCAATATTGGGAAAGCCCGGATTACCCAAACCCTCGGCGCCGTGGCAACCCGCGCAATTGTCCACAAACAGGGTCTTGCCCGTCTCCCGTACCGTCTCCATCAATGCCGGGTCGGCCTGAATGGTGGCAAAATCCTCGTCGAGAATGGCGTTGGTCCAACTGGCGCGCTCCGCTGCCCCTTCCGCAACACTCAGCTTGACGGCGGTTCGCTGGTCCGCGCCTAGAAGCCCGCGAAAATAGCCAGTCACGCCCGGCCAACTCGGCATTAAAATGGTCCAGACCACGGCAAACACCGTCGTGGTGATCAAGAAGAAATAGACAATCCGGGGTACCGGCGTATTGAGTTCCTTGATCCCGTTCCACTCATGGCCCGTCGTCATATGACCCGAGACTTTGTCGCGCTCACTTAGTGCCATGGCTTGTCATCCTCATTCGAGATGGCGTCTTTGGCAGCCTGCTGAAATCGCTTCTGGTTGGACGGCCAGAAGGTATAAATCAGCACCCCAATACTCATCGCGATCAGATAGAACAGTCCAAAGGACTTGGAAAAACCAACCAGCGTGTCGTGATCAAACGGCATATTAATTGGCCTCCGGCAAGTCGGGTTGTTGGGCGGCGTCAGTCATTTTGCCAGAATCTGCAAATAGGCGACCAGCGCATCCATTTCGGTCAGCCGTGCGCCATCGCCGTCAAACATGCGGATATTGGTGGCATCGCCATAGCGCTCCGCCACGCCCGACGCCCCCTCGGTGTCCGGATTGGCCTGAGCAAACGCATCGATCGAGGCATTGGCGATCATCTCATCGCTATAGGGCACACCAACCTTGCGCAGCGCCGCCAGATGCAGCCCCAGATCGTCGGTTCTCAGGCTCATTGCGCAGCAACCAGCGATAGGCCGGCATTTTGGATTCCGGTACCAGATCGCGGGGATTGTAGAGATGCGCTGTATTCCAGGCGTCCGAATATTTGTCGCCGACGCGGGCCAGATCCGGCCCGGTGCGCTTGGACCCCCAGAGCATGGGGTGGTCATATTGGCTTTCCACCGCCAGCGAATAGGGGCCATAGCGGTCCACATCATCGCGCAGGGTGCGGATCATCTGCGAGTGACACGCATAGCATCCCTCGCGGATGTAGATATTGCGGCCCGCCACCTCGAGCGGGGTGTAAACCCGCATGTCGGCGTCTTGTTCAACTGTTTCATCAATGGTGAAAAGCGGAGCAATCTCAATGAAGCCGCCAATACCAGCAACCACCACGATGGCCAGTACCAGTCCGATGGCATTGCGTTCAAGATTGTAGTGTAGGCCGAACATTGGCTTATTCTCCGGCTTGCAGGGCTGGTTGGGCAGGTAAATCCTGCCCTGCGTCATCGCTGGTCTCTGGCAGAGGCGAGCGAATGGTCATGGCGATATTGTAGGAGGCCACAAGCGCACCAAGCAGGAACAGCAAGCCACCAATCGCCCGCGCAATATAATAGGGGTGCATGGCCACGAGACTGTCGATGAACGAATAGGTCAGCGCCCCGCTTTCATTATATGTGCGCCACATCAGCCCCTGGGTTACCCCCGAGTTCCACATCGCAAATACGTAGATAAGCGTGCCGGTGAGGGCGAGCCAGAAATGCACCTCGACCAGTTTTGCCGAATAGAGCCTGTGGTCGTTTCCACATTGTCGGCACCAGTGCATAGAGCGAACCAAAGATGATCATGGCAACCCACCCCAGTGCACCGGCATGGACATGCCCGATGGTCCAGTCAGTATAGTGAGACAGCGAATTAACCGCCTGAATGGCCATGAACGAGCCTTCCAGTGTGGTCAGGCCGTAAAAGATCACTGCCAGCGCCATGAACCGCAGCACCGCGTCATCGCGCACCTTGTGCCAGGCCCCGTTGAGCGTCATCAGCGCATTGCCCGCCGACGCCCATGATGGCACCAGCAACACCACCGAAAATGCCATACCCAGCGTCTGCACCCATTGGGGCAGGGCGGTATAGTGCAAATGGTGCGAGCCGGCCCACATATATAGGAAGGTGATGCCCCAAAAACTGATGATCGACAGGCGATAGGAAAAGATCGGTCGCCCGGCCCGCTTGGGCAGATAATAATACATCATGCCGAGAAATCCCGAGGTCAGGAAGAACGCCACCGCATTATGGCCATACCACCACTGGGTCATGGCATCCTGAACGCCGGAAAATAGCGAGTAGGCTCTTGGCGCTGCCCAACGAAATCGGCACCGCCAGATTGTTGATGATGTGCAGCATCGCCACCACCAGAATGAACGCCATATAGTACCAGTTGGCCACATAGATATGCGGCTCCTTGCGACGTATCAGCGTCCGGATATAGATTGAGAAATAGACCACCCAGACAATGGTCAGCCAGATATCGGCATACCATTCGGGCTCGGCATATTCCTTGGATTGCGTCAGCCCCATCATGTAGCCGCTGGCGGCAATTACGCAGAAAAGATTGTAGCCCAGAAGCACGAACCACGGACTGATCTGGTCGGGCAGTCGGGCGCGAGTCGTGCGTTGCAATACGTGAAACGAGGTTGCGATCAGCGCATTGCCGCCAAAGCCGAATATGACGCCACTGGTATGGACCGGGCGCAACCGCCCAAAACTTGCCCATGCCGCGTCAAACGTCAGGTCGGGATAGGCCAGCAGCGTCGCGACCCAAAGGCCCACAAACATGCCAATCACCCCCCAAAATAGCGTCAGGATGATACCGGCACGCGTCGGCGCATCATAATAATGCTGTAGCCGTTCGGGGTCGGGCTCGGGGGCATCGTACTGGCGGATCATAACGGCAAATCCAGTCAGGCCGGCAATCATCACCATCCATCCATGAACGCCCAGCAGGTCGTTGCGTCCACCAACCGCCATGGCCAATCCGACCAGTGCCAGTCCGCCCAGAATGATCATGGCGCCGGTCCGCTCGGTCCGTGTCATGTCTGCAATCATCTTTGCCCAATCCTTTGGCTATCACGGGACGCGCCCACCGCGCTGCCACCCATGCCTAATGAAAAGTTTTTCGCAGTCTTTGATTCAGCGCAAAGACAGGCGCTAATGCCAACGAATTTTTTTAGGCGCAATTTGATCCGCCAAGTCCCGCAAAACTTGAAACAATCACGCGCCAGGACTAGGGTCCCCTCCAAAATTCGCGTGGTAGAAACTTTGACAAATCAGACGTCAGCATCACCATTTTTGCGTGGCCAGGCCGAAAAGCTACAGGCAATTCTGGAATCCGCAGTGGATGCTATCATTACAATTGATTCAAAGGGCGCCATCAATTCGGTCAATCCGGCCGCCGCGCGCCTGTTCGGCTATGATCAGGCGGCATTCATTGGGCGCAATGTACATTTCCTGATGCCCGAGCCCTACCATTCCGAGCATGACAGCTACATCGCCAACTATATTGCGACCGGCAACCGCAAGATCATTGGCAAGGGGCGCGAAGTTACCGGTCGCCGAAGCGACGGCACCTTGTTTCCCATGCATCTGGCGGTCAGTGAATTTGCCATGGACGGACAGGTTCATTTTACCGGCATCATTCACGATTTGTCGGCCCACAAAGCCACTGAAATCGCCCTGCATCAGGCCCAGAAAATGGAATCAATGGGCCAACTGACCGGCGGTATCGCCCATGATTTCAACAATCTGCTGACCGTCATCATTGGCAATCTCGAAATGCTTGAAGGCAAGCTGACAACCCCGCTCCAGCACGAACTTGCCGCCGAGGCGCTGGAGGCCGCCGATCTTGGCGCGCGCCTGACCGCCCGTTTGCTGGCCTTCGCGCGGCGTTCACACCTTGAGCCCGAAGTGGTCAATCTGAACAGTTTCGTGGTCGGACTGACAGAGATGCTGCACCGCACCCTTGGCGCAACCATCTATCTGTCCAATACACTCAGTCCCAACCTGTGGTCTGCAAGGGTCGATCCATCACAGGTCGAAAGCGCCATTGTCAATCTCGCCGTCAATTCGCGCGATGCCATGCCTGACGGTGGCCGCCTTCTGGTCGAGACTGCCAATGTCCGTGTAGATGAGGCGATGAGTATGAACCTCGACGGTCTGCCCCAGGGCGATTATGTGCGCCTTACCGTCTCCGACACCGGTACCGGCATGAGCCATGAAACGCGCGACAAGGCGTTCGAGCCGTTCTTTACCACTAAAGAGCAGGGCCGTGGCACGGGTCTTGGCCTGTCAATGATCTATGGTTTCGCCAAGCAGTCTGGCGGCCACGCCAGCATCCAGAGCGAACCGGGCAACGGCACGACCGTCAATATTTTCTTGCCGCGCTATCAGCAACGGGCTGCGGACACGGGCATGTCCAATACGCCCGAACGGGCGACGCCGGGTCGGGGTCAGGTGATACTGGCGGTCGAGGACGACCCGCGCGTGCGTAAACTGACGGTGTCCCGCCTGACCCAACTAGGCTACCGGGTACTCGAAGCCGCCAGTGGCGCAGATGCCCTGATCCTGTTGGAAACCGAGCCTCATATTGATTTGGTGTTTACCGATCTGGTCATGCCTGGCGGCATCTCCGGCTATGAGTTGAGCGCCAATGTGCGCGCCAATTATCCCGGTGTGCGCATGCTCCTGACATCGGGCTTTGCTGATGTTCTGGCCCATGGCGACCTGCTGGCCGCTGAACAACTCAAAGTGCTGCGCAAACCCTATCGGCAGGCTGAATTGGCGGCAGCCATCGGCAATGCAATGGCGCCCTGATCAGCCCGCTTCGATTGTGTGCGGCGTAAAACTATATCCCGCGCCGCGCACGGTCTTGAGCAGGCGTGGCACACGTGGATCGTCCTCTATCACCTTGCGTAACCGGGCGATCCGATTGTCGATACTGCGGTCATTGGGCGCCCAGTCCTGTCCCTTGAGCAGGTCCATGATCTGATCGCGGCTGAGCACACGGTGTGGATGCTGGACAAACATTGTCAGCAAATCGAACGCGCCGCTCGTCAGTTGGCGTTCGCGGCCCTCCGGCCCCATCAGTTCGCGACGGTCGAGGTCCAGGACGAATTGATCAAAACGGACCTGATTGGGCGTGCCAGGCGCTTGCTTTGCCGTGCCATTGTCGAGCGGCGCGGCGCGACGTAACACCGAGCGGACCCGTGCCAAGACTTCGCGCAGGTGAAACGGCTTGGCAATATAATCATCTGCGCCCACTTCCAACCCGACGATGCGGTCGATCATGTCCCCTTTGCCGGTGATCATGATGATGGGAACATTGGAACGCTGGCGCACCGTCCGGGCGATCGACAGGCCATCCGTGCGACCCAGACCAAGATCGAGTGTAATCAGATCAACGTCCGTCCCAAGGTGGGCTTCAACCCCCGGTTGGTCTTGCGCCTCACTGACTCGATAACCTTCAGATTCAAGGCACCTGCGCAGCAAGCGCCGGATTTGCTCGTCATCGTCAACCACCAATATATGATGTTGATGCTCTGCCATTGCCTCGATCCGGATACATTTCGTTACAATTTCTTACCGCGCGCCCGCATACCTCTTACATCACTATGAGAATGTCATCCTCGCGACGCCTTTATTGTCGGTTCGGGGATATGAATATGCTGATTTCTACGATTGAGCCAAGCGCTGACCATCATCCAATCTGGTCAGATGAAGCTTTTGCCAGCAATGGTGTTCGTTCGCTCGCAGCTTATTCGCCGCTTTTCCGGGAGCGCGATCCGGCTACCCATTTCTACGAAGTGCTCGACGGCTGCGTGCGGGCTTTCAAGATTTTTCCGGACGGGCGCCGCCAGATTGTCTCGTTTGCATTCGCTGGCGACATTGTTGGCTTTGGCCATGGTGATCACTATCGCTTTGATTGCGATACCATCGCGGCCACGCGCCTGCGGGCCATTCCAAAATCGTCGCTGCTACGAGCCATGCACGACCAGCCGGGTCTTGGTGAAAAGCTGCTTGAAATTGCCGCTGATGAAGTTGCCAACATGCGGGATCTTTCCATTCTGCTGTGCCGCAAGACCGCGGTCGAGCGCATTGCCAGCTTTCTGGTGAGCATGACCAGGCGCAACGAGATCGGTTGCATCAGACGGGCGGCGTTCCCTGCCCATGTGCCGCGCCGACATTGCGGACTTTTTAGGCCTGACCATCGAAACAGTCAGCCGCACCTTGACCAAGCTGCGTGCCCTTCGCGTCATCGACCTGCCTGACCGGACCGGCTTCATCGTCCGTGACATGCCCCGGTTGCAATTTCTGGCGCAGTGCGACGGCGAAACGGGAAACTGAGGGTGAATATGCATGTAGCAAAGCCGCGAGTCGCCTTGTCGACATTCAGGCAAACCAACGATATTTTGCCACTCCTCGAGCACCTGCTTGCAACCGGTGTTACTGCCGATGATCTGGTTGTTCTGGCGGAGCGTTCGCCCGCCGCACTCGAACAGGGGAATGCGCTAAATTGCTGGCCCGACCACATCGCCGACCAATGGTTTACCGGACCAACGCCGGATGGCGCCTATAGTCAGCTTAAATCCAACACCTTAGCACCAGCTTGGGCACGGTTTGACAATTGGCTGACCGGTCCCGCTGCCAGCGACCTCAGACTGGCCATGGGCGAAGGCGCAATCGTCTTTCTTGTCCGGCTCGACATGTCACCGGCAGCGCCGCGTATCATTCAGACACTTTTGGACTCCGCCGCCACCAGTGTCCAACTGCACGACCTCGTGGTGTCATGAGACTTGGCCCGCGATTGTCTGCCACGTCTCAGGCCGGCGTCGGCTTGTCGCTCGTGGTCGGTTTCGCGCTGAGCCCACCGGACAAACGGGGCCTTTCACGACTGCGACGCAGAGCGGCTTCCGGGTTGGCCGGCCCGCTGGATTGGCGCACGATGAGTTCATTGGCGATCTGAAGTCTGATCGGTCGATTTGGCAGGCGATTGTTTATTCTATCCTCAAGCAGTCGGACACAACTTTCACCAATTTCGCGCCCGTTCGTCCTGACCGTTGTAAGGGATGGAGAGATTTGCTGGGCAATGGAATAGTCGCCAAATCCAATAACCGATATATCCTCTGGAATGTGATAGCCCAATCGCAGCAGTTCCGAGATGATCGTTACGGCCAATCCGTCGTGGGCACAAAAGAACACGGTTGGCACGGTGCCTTGCTCATGCAGCGCAGACAGCACATCCAGAAACCGGTTCTCGCGATCAAACTTGAGGTTTTTGAACTCAATATCGCCATGGCGCTCGAACACTTCCCGGGCCCCGTAATGTCGTTCGACACGCCCGCGATAACCCGGTGTTCCCTGAATGTAGGCTATCGAGCGGTGCCCCAGGCTCCAATAGAAAATTGGCGACAGCAGAACCCGCCTCGTGGTCGGTGGCACACACCTGATCAACCTGTTCCAGGGGTTCGAGCCATCCGGTACGCACCAGCGGCTTGCCAACCGCGTATGCGCGCGCCAGCGTCTGCTGATCATGCGGACCGACCAGTATGGCGCCACGGCTAGCCCCAATTACCGCTTCGATTTCACCCGCTTCATGGGTCCACCGCATTTGCACTCGATATCCGGCTCGGTGCGCCTCGGCCTGCACACCGCTCTGGATCAGCATGTGCAACTCGCTATTGATCAGGTCCGCATCATGAAAGATGACCCCCATGCTTGGCACGTCCGCTTTGGGTGGCGCACGCTCAAATCCAAGAGATTTGGCGACGGCCGCAACGCGAGCCCGGGTCTCGTCGCTGACCCCGCTTTTGCCTGACAGCGCCCGCGAAACAGCAAATTTAGACAGGCCAGTCTCTTGGGCAATTCTGGCCATTGTTATTCGGCTCATGCCAAGTTCTCTCAAATAACACGTAACGAATAATAACCTAACGTTAGGTCTGCCAATAGACAGAGACTTGGCGCGCATGGCAAGAAAATACTGAAAATGGCAGCCATGCTGCCCAAATTTCAAATTTTTGCGCCGTTTTCCAACATAACGCTTTACCTAACAAATCATATACGCGAGCCTGCGCTTAGCCACTAACATGTTAATGGACAATATGGCTGCAGGAGGAAATCAATATGGTTAGAATAAGCCGCCGCGCGTTTGTCGCCGCGAGTTCCGCCTTCGTTGGGGCTCTGGCAATTCCCAGCTTTGTACGCGCTCAAGATATCAAGGAATCAACATCGCTACAGGCCGACGTTGACAGCGGTGCTCTGCCGCCAATCGCTGAGCGCCTGCCCGAAAATCCACTGGTCATCACCCCGACAGACCGCCCCGGCAAGCAAGGTGGGGACTGGAATCATGCCCTTGTGGGGGGCGGTTCACTGTCAATGATCGTGCGCTATCAGGACTATGAGCCCCTGATCCGCTTTAATCCCGATTGGTCCGGCCTGACCCCCAATGCCGCTGAAAAATATGAGGTCAACGACGATTCGACTGAATACACATTCTATCTGCGCAAGGGGATGAAATGGTCGGATGGCGAGCCATACACTACCGCAGACGTGCAGTTTTGGTATGATGCTATCTTTACCGACACCGAAACGACCCAGGGCAACTCAGACTACTGGAACGTAAATGGCGAGCCTGGCAAACTCACTGTCATTGACGATGTCACTTTCAAGGTTGCCTTTTCTGAGCCGAATGGCTTCTTCGTCCAGCGTATGGCGTCCGAGGTCTCGGACCCAACGACCCGGGTGCCGCGCCACTATCTCGAGAAATTCCACAAAAGGTACAATCCTGACGCCGACAAATTGGCCCAGGAGGCTGGCTTGGATAGTTGGGTCGCCAACTTCCAGCGCGAGAACGGCTTGAACGATATCAATACGTTCCATCAAAATTCAAAACGCCCCACGCTTATGGCGTGGATGTGGCAGTCCGCGCCCGGTGAAAATACCGAGCAGGCAATCGCCGTCCGCAACCCCTATTATTTCAAGGTTGATACCGAGGGCACCCAGCTCCCTTATTTCGATCGCATCGTCTATCAGATGGTCGCCGATCCTGAAGTTCTGTTGCTCAAAACACTTCAGGGCGAGATTGACATGATGGATCAGTACATCGCCACACCAACCAACAAACCGGTGCTGTTCGACGGACAGGAGGCAGGCAATTACGGCTTCTACACGCTCAAGGAAACCGCCGCCAATGTCATGGTTTTCCAGCTAAATCTCAACCACACCGATGAAACCAAGAACGCGCTGTTCAACAATCGCGAGTTCCGTCAGGCCATGTCGATTGCCGTTGATCGGCAGGCGCTGCTCGATGCAGTGTTCGTGGGGCAGGGTGCTCCGGCCCAGCCGAGCATTAATCCCGACGATCCGCTCTATAACGAACGTCTGGCAACCCAGCATACCGAATTTGATCCTGATGCGGCTAACGCCATTCTGGACAAACTCGTGCCCGAAAAGGACAGCGCTGGCTATCGCCTTGATGCTGAAGGGCGCCGCTTGTCGGTAATTTTCGAAATCGACCAGTCCCGTTCCACCTTCATCGACATGCTTCAGTTGGCTGTGCCGATGTTCCAGGCGGTCGGCATTGATGCGCAGGTGCGCACCATGGACCGCTCGCTCTGGGAAACCCGGGTGCGCAATGGCCGCGAATATGATGCCACCTGCCATCAGTTCGGTGCCAATGGCGGTATCGCTGCCATGCTGGACGCCCGCTATTTTGTGCCATTTAATTCCAATGCACTCTACGCGCCCGGTTGGAACCTTTATTATACCGAGCCGGACAATCCTCAGGCCATCGAGCCACCTGCCGACGTAAAGGCACAGCAGGATCTCTATCGCACATTGCTGACGACAGGCAGTACCGAAAAACAGAACGAAATCATGGCGCAAATCCTTGAGAACGCTGCTGATCAATTCCTGGTATTTGGGGTAAGCCTGCCGCCAGATGGCTACGGTGTGGTCAAGAACGACATGGTCAATATCACCAGGACCATGCCCAACTCCTTTATCTGGCCAACATATGCACCAACACGGCCCGAGCAGTTCTTCAAGTCCTGATTGGCTTGGAAACCATCAATCACTGCCGACGCTGACCCAATAGGGTCAGCGTCGGCTCCCTAAAGTTGCGCACCCAAGAGGCCATCATGGACGACGTAAATGCCCAATCTAGTTCGCATTTGCGCCAATCCAATTGGTACAAATCAGCGACCCGCTGGACCCAGTTGACGCTGGCCGAGGATGATCCGGTCAAATACGATCCGGCTTTCTGGATTGACGTTTTCAAACGCACCAAGTCCAATGCAACCTGTCTTAGTGCCGGTGGTTATGTCGCCTACTACCCCAGTAAGGTGCAGTACCATTACGTCTCCAAATTCATCGGTGATACCGATCCGTTCGGTACGTTGGTCGATGGTGCCCGCAAACTGAACATGCATGTCATGGCCCGCGTCGATCCTCACGCCATCCATCAGGATGCCGCCGACGCCCACCCCGAATGGATCGCGGTGGACAAGCACGGTAACAAGCGTCGCCATTGGGCCTATCCCGACGTTTGGGTTACCTGCGCCTATGGTGATTACAACCAACAATTCATGCCGCAGGTAATCAGCGAAATTACCCGCAATTATGATATCGACGCGGTCTTTGCCAATCGCTGGCAGGGGCACGGTGTTTGCTATTGTCAAAGCTGCAAGACGCGATTCAAGGCCGCCTCGGGCTTTGATCTCCCCCAGACCGCTGATGTTGAAGCGCCGGAATGGCTAGCCTGGAGCGCTTGGCGACGTCAGGTTCTGACCAAACTGGTGGTGGATTGGGACGATGTGGTCAAGGCCATCAAGCCCAACGCCAGTTTCATTCCCAATATGGGTGGCGTTTCGCTGGCCGAATTCGACCTGTCACTGATCGAAAAACACTGCCCCTTCCTGGTCGTTGACGATCAGGGGCGAAAAGGCACCGAGGCGATCTGGATGGCCGGTCGCAATGGCAAGCGCATGCGCGCCACGTTCCCCGAACGTCCGGCCATTTTGATTACCTCCATTGGTCCCGAAGTAAAGTATCGCTGGAAGGACGCCGTCACCACAGGCCCCGAAATTCAAGCCTGGATTACCAACGGCGTGACCCATGGCCTGCTGCCATGGTTTACCAAATTCAATGGCGTAGTGCCCGATCAGCGGTGGGTAGAGCCGGTGGCGCAAAGCTTTGCGTTGCATGCTCGGCTTGAGCCGGTTCTGGCCAAAATGACCCCGACCGCCGAAATCGCCTTGCTCGATCCCGCAACAACCTTACGCCATCACAGCCACGAAACCCGCGCCGCTGCCGAAGCCGACGATTTGGGCTTTTATCAGGCATTGATCGAAGCAAAACTGCCGTTTGAGCTGGTATCGGATCAGGCGATGACGCCGACGATGCTGGACCGTTTCAAGGTCATCATTCTGGCCAATGCAACCTGCCTGTCTGACGAGCAGTGCGCCATGCTCACCGCCTATGTCGGGCGCGGCGGCTCTGTGGTCGCTGCCAACGAAACCTCAACCCGCGATCAGGGCAATCAACCACGCAACGCCATTGCGCTGGGCGACCTGCTCGGCGTGCAGATGACCAGTCCAGCACGCGGTCCCGTTCAAAATTCCTATGTCTCCTTTAGCGGCCACCATCCGATTACCGAAGGCTTTGGCGACGCTGCGCGGATTAGCGGCGGTACGAGAATGATGGCAGTCGAACCGGCCGCCGATACTGTGTCTCCAGTACTCTATGTGCCCGATTTCCCCGATTTGCCGATGGAAGAAGTCTATCCGCGCGAAGACCCCAAGGGATCGGCGCTGGTCGCGCGAGAGCATGATGGGGGCGGGCGCACTGTCTATATTCCGTGGAATATTGGTGCCATCTTCAACGAAGTTCAGACTCCGGACCATTCCCGATTGATGACCAATGCCATCCGTTGGGCATTGAACCGGCGTCCCTCCGTCGAATTCGAGGGGCGTTCGGTGCTGGACGTTGCGGTGCGTGAAAATGCCGACGGCCTGGCAGTCATGCTATTCAATTTGACCAATCCGATGATGATGCACGGGCCGATCCGCGACGTATTCCCGGTTGGCGAACAAACGCTCGATATTGCGGTGCCACAAGGCCGAACCTTCAAATCGGCCCGCCTGCTTGTTGACGCGGCGGATGCGACCGCCACAGTTCATGGCGATCGGGTGCGCATCAAAATTCCCGGCATCGATGTGCTGGAAGCTGTTCATGTGGTCTGGGGTTAGGAGCGGCATTTTCGCTGGATTACCATGCTGAGATACATCATCAAACGCCTGCTCTACATGATCCCGACGCTGCTCGGCATTTCAATGATCGCCTTTGTGATCATCCAATTGCCGCCGGGCGACTATCTGACCTCGCTTATTTCGCGCATGACCCAGAACGGGGAGAATGTCGATCCGGCCCAAATTGCGCAAATGCGGGCGATATATGGTTTTGACGATCCGATCTGGGTGCAATATTTCAAATGGATCACCGGCATTCTGCTGCGCGGCGATTTTGGCTATTCGTTTGAGTGGAACCGCCCGGTTTCGGAATTGATCTGGCAACGTATGGGCGCCACCCTGTCCGTGTCGCTGGCCGCGCTATTATTTGTGTGGGCGGTCTCACTGCCGATCGGGATCTATTCGGCCATGCGGCGCCACTCGGTCGGCGATCATATTGCGACCTTTTTCGGTTTCATTGGTCTGGCCATTCCCAATTTCATCCTGGCGCTGACGCTGATGTATGTGTCCTACAAATATCTTGGCCAGAATGTCGGCGGCCTGCAGTCACAGGAATTTATCGACGCACCTGCGTCCTGGGCCAAATTTGTTGATCTGCTGGCTCACCTCTGGATCCCCGTTGTGGTCATTGGTACTGCCGGCACCGCCTCGCTGATCCGAATTTTGCGGGCCAATCTGACCGACGAACTCTCCAAGCCCTATGTGATCACCGCCAAGGCCAAGGGATTGCCTGAATATAAGGTTGTGCTCAAATATCCGGTTCGTATTGCGCTCAATCCCTTCGTGTCGGCCATCGGCTGGGTGCTGCCCAACCTGATTTCAGGCGTCACCATCACCGCCATCGTGCTCAACTTGCCCACGGCTGGCCCTCTGCTGCTACGCGCGCTGATCTCGCAGGATATGTATCTGGCCGGTAGCTTCATCCTGCTCATGGGGTCGCTGACTTTGGTCGGCATGCTCATTTCCGACATTCTACTGGCGCTGCTTGACCCAAGAATAAGGTTCAACTGATGACCGTTCACAGCTTTATCGATGATGAACTGGAAACGGCACCCGCCATCAGCGCCCTGCGCACCGGCGAAGCGGTCGAAACCACGGCAGCCGCCGGTCAGTGGACGCTGATCTGGCACAAATTCCGTCAGAACAAGGTCGCCATTTTTGCCGGCGCCGTTATCCTGTTTCTCTATTTTGTCGCCATATTTGCCGAGTTTCTTGCCCCGGCGCTGCCCGAGGCATCGCGACCTCAATTTACGTATGCACCGCCCCAGGCGATTTCCTTCTTCGCAACCGCCGAAGACGGCAGCACGCAATTTTTGCCGCATGTTCAGGGTTATACCCAAACCGTCGATCAAGCCTCGTTGCGCCGCACTTTTGTGGTCGACGACTCACTCGTCGTGCCCATTGGCTTTTTCGTTCACGGACCGAAATACAGGATGTGGGGCCTGTTCGACACCGATCTGCATCTGCTCGGACCACTCAAATCCACTGACACCATGTATCTGATGGGCAGCGACAAGCTGGGACGTGATCTGTTGAGCCGCCTGATTTATGGCACTCGAATTTCCATGTCTATTGGCCTGATCGGGGTGTTGTTCAGTCTGGTGCTGGGGGTAACCCTGGGCAGTCTTTCCGGCTTCTATGGCGGCTGGGTCGACATGATTATTCAGCGTGGCATCGAAATCATCAGCTCCATGCCCACCATCCCGCTTTGGCTGGGTCTAGCCGCTGCAATTCCCATTACCTGGTCACCGCTTCAAGTCTATTTCATCATAACGCTGATCGTCTCGCTGTTTGGTTGGACCGGACTGGCGCGCGAGGTGCGCGGGCGGTTCTTTGCGCTGCGTACAGAAGACTTTGTCACCGCGGCTCGCCTTGACGGTTCACGCGAACGCCGCCTGATTTTCCGTCACATCCTGCCCTCGCTGACCAGTCATATTCTGGCGGTAGTGACGCTGGCGTTGCCCACCATGATCGTTGCCGAAACGGCGCTGAGCTTTCTCGGCATTGGCCTCAAACCGCCGGTGGTTTCCTGGGGCGTGTTGCTTCAGGATGCCCAAAATGTGCGCACTATTGCCACGGCGCCATGGCTGCTGATCTGGCCCGCCGGTGCGGTTGTGATTGCCGTCCTGTCCTTCAACTTCCTTGGTGACGGCATGCGCGATGCCGCCGACCCCTACGAGTCGTGAGGTCGAAAGCCATGCAAGCAGTGACTGACCATTTGACCCACGCCACCGATGACGCCGCCGAGATTGTCATGTCGGTCGAGCATCTCAGCCTCGACTTTCACCTGCGAACCAATGTGCTGCACGCTGTTCGCGATGTCAGCTTTGTTCTGCGGCGTGGGCAGACTTTGTGTCTGGTGGGCGAAAGCGGCTCAGGCAAAAGCGTTACGGCGCGCGCCCTGCTGCGCATTCTCGATAAGAACGGCACCATTACCAACGGCAAGATCCTGCTCCGTGGCAAGGAAGACGAAATCGACATTGCGCCGCTGACCGAGCGCAGCAAGGAATTGCTGCACATTCGCGGCGGTCGCGTCGGGCTGATTTTCCAGGAACCGATGAGTTCGCTCTCGCCTGTTCACACCATCGGCTCGCAAATCATCGAAGCGGTCCTGCTGCACCGCGCAATGAGTAAAAAGGAGGCCCGCGAAGAGGCCATCGAATTGTTGCGCCAGGTTGAAATACCCAACCCCGACAAGATGATCGACCGCTACACTTTTGAATTTTCCGGCGGCATGCGCCAGCGGGCCATGATCGCCATGGCGCTCGCTGCCGATCCCGAAATTCTGATTGCCGACGAACCCACCACGGCGCTTGATGTTACCACGCAGGCCGAAATCCTGGATCTGATCCGCCGCCTTCAGGTCAGTCGCGGCATGGCCATGCTGCTCATCACCCACGATATGGGTGTCGTCGCCGAAGTCGCCGACGCCGTGGCGGTCATGCATTTCGGCCGGATCGTCGAGCAGGGCGGGGTGGAGGATATTTTCCACAACGCCAAGCATCCCTATACCAAGCGGCTGCTCGCCTCGACGGTCAAGCTCGAACAGAGCCACCTTGAGCGCGACGAGGCTGCCGCGCCTGAGAAGGCCGAACCTGTTTTACAGGTGCGCAATCTGACAAAAGTCTATGGCAGCGCGACAGGCTGGTTGGGGAAGTCAACCTTTGCCTTAAAAGCCGTCGATGATGTCAGCTTTGACCTGATGCCCGGTGAAAATCTCGGCATTGTCGGCGAAAGTGGCTCCGGCAAAACCACGCTCGGGCGCCTGATCCTGCGCACGGTCGAACCGACGTCGGGCGCGGTGGCCTATCATGATGCCGATGGGCAGGAAAAGCAGGTCACCGAGCTGGATCAGGCTGGCATGCGTGAATTTCACCGCGACGTGCGGCTGATATTTCAGGACCCGTTTGCCTCACTAAATCCGCGCATGACCGTGCGCCAGATCGTTGCCGATCCGATGATTGTTAGTGGCACCCACCGTGGCAAGGCGTTGGAGCAGCGCGTTGCTGAACTGCTTGAACTGGTTGGCCTCGATCCGCTGACCATGGAGCGTTATCCCCACGCATTTTCCGGCGGCCAGCGGCAACGTATCGGCATCGCCCGCGCCCTGGCGCTCGATCCGCGCGTTATCATTGCCGATGAGGCCACTGCCGCGCTCGATGTTTCAATTCGGGCCCAGATCCTTGATCTGCTGCTCGATATTCAAAAGCGTCTGCAACTCAGTTTTATCTTCATTTCGCACGACATTTCGGTGGTGCGTTATTTCTGTGACCGTGTTGCAGTCATGCATCGTGGCAAAATTGTCGAACTCGGCGATGCCGAACAAATCTGCACCGCCCCGGTCGAAGCGTACACCAAAAGCCTGATCTCAGCGGTGCCAAACCCCGACCCGCGCCACAAACGCATGATGCATCGCACCCGTTTTACTGCTCAAGGATAGTCCATTGCCCCGTTTTGCCGCCAATCTGTCATTTCTGTATGCCGACCTGCCATTTCTGGATCGCTTCAACGCCGCCGCCAAGGATGGCTTTGGCGCGGTGGAATATGTCGGCCCCTACGCCGAAACCCCCGATGCCATTGCGGCGCTGCTCAAAGAGCACAAACTTGAACAAGCCCTGTTCAATCTGCCAGCCGGCGATTGGGCCGGTGGCGAGCGTGGCATTGGTTGTTTGCCGGATCGCGTCGAGGAGTTTCGGACCGGTGTCGATCGGGCCATAAAATACGCCAAAGCGCTCAACTGCCCCAAAATCAATTGCCTCGCCGGTATCGCTCCCGAGGGCGTCGACAGGGCGGCTCTGGACAAGACCCTGGTCGACAATCTCGCCTATGCGGCACCGCGCTTCGCTGACGCCGGGGTCAAATTGCTGCTCGAGCCGATCAATCTGCGCGATATCCCGGGCTTTTTCGTCTCGCATACGGATCATGCCTTACGCATTCTCGATGCTGTTGGCTCAGACAATGTCTATCTGCAATACGACATCTACCACACCCAGATCATGCAGGGCGATTTGCTGGCGACCTACGAAAAGCTGGCCAAGCGCATCGCCCATATACAGATCGCCGATAACCCCGGCCGTAACGAACCGGGCACCGGCGAACTCAATTATCCGAATATTTTTTCGGCCCTTGACCGTCTCGGATACGACGGCTGGATCGGCTGCGAATACAAGCCTCTGGCGGGCACGAGTGCTGGTCTGGGCTGGATGAAACCATATCTGTAAGGGCAAGAATATGAATATCGGATTTATCGGTCTTGGCGTCATGGGGCGCCCCATGGCAAGCCATTTGATTGCTGCTGGTCACACCGTCTTCCTGCATCGCGTCAAAGCTGCCTCCCAGCATCTCGTGGAAGAAGGTGGCAAGGCGCTCGATAGCGCCAAGGCGGTTGCGGAAGCCGCTGACGTCATCATTTTGATGCTGCCTGACACCCCCGACGTGCAGGCGGTGCTGTTTGACGCCAATGGTGTTGCCGACGGGCTGTCCAAGGGCAAACTGGTCATCGATATGAGTTCGATCTCGCCGGTCGAAACCCAAAACTTCGCCATACGCATCGCTGACCTCGGTTGCGATTATGTCGATGCTCCGGTTTCGGGTGGTGATGTCGGCGCCAAGAACGCAGCCCTCACCATCATGTGTGGCGGTTCTGAACAAGCTTTTGAACGCGCCCGTCCCCTGTTTGAACTGATGGGCAAGAACATCACCCTTGTCGGCGATGTTGGGGCCGGACAAACTACCAAGGTTGCCAATCAGATCATTGTTGGCTTGACCATCGCGGCGGTCAGCGAAGCGCTGGTGTTCGCAAAATCTGCCGGGGCCGATCCGGCCAAGGTACGTGAGGCCCTCATGGGCGGCTTTGCCTCATCACGCATTCTCGAAGTGCACGGCGAGCGCATGGTCAAGCGCACCTTTGATCCCGGATTCCGCATTCAGCTGCATCGCAAGGATATGAGTCTGGCAGTCGACGGGGCCAAGGCCCTCAACCTGTCGCTTCCCAACACCGCTGCGACCCAACAGCTGATGAACGCTGCCATTGCCCGAGGCGATGGCGACAAGGACCATTCGGCCCTTATTCAAACCCTGGAGGCGCTGGCCGGCCAGAAAAGCTAGCCCCACCAGGCCCGACCGAAAATCAACCACCTGGCACGGCAAAATATCATTTTGCCGACCACTCAAGCTTTGCCTTAAAGGAGTACAGCAATGTCTACAAAAGCCGTCCCGCAAGTCCCCTTTGGCGCGGTCTATTTCCGCAAATCCAATCCCCCGCGCGAAGATTGGGAGCGCGATTACAAGGTTGCTGCCGACGACGGGCTCAACATCTTTCGCCATTGGTTCATGTGGGGATCGATTGAGCGCAAGCCCGGTGAATATGACTGGGAAGAATTTGATCGCCAGATGGATCTTGCAGCTGAAAACAATATCAAGACTGTCGTTGCAGAACTGATCCACAGCGTGCCCGATTGGGCAATGCGTAAATTTGCCCACGCCCGCCAGCTGCGCGGCGACGGCACCCCGCTGCCCTCGATCATGGGTCAGTCGTCTGCCACCGGTGGCTTTGCTAACAATAGCGGCGGCGCCGGAGCGCTGACCCTTAATTGCCCGGAAGTCAAGGAAGCGGCGGGCAATTTCCTCAAGGCACTGGTCACCCGCTATAAGGGTCACAAGGGCCTGCTCGGCTACGACGTCTGGAACGAATGTAACTATTCGCCTTCCGTCGACTACTCCGAATATAGCAAGGCCGCCTTCCGCGATTGGCTCAAGGCCAAATATGGCGATCTCGAAGCCTTGAGCAAAGCCTGGCATCGCTATAGTCATGCCGAATGGGACGATGTCGAGCCACCTGTTGAACTCGGCCCCTATTGCGAAAGTTATGACTGGCTCGAGTTCAAGCGGGACAATTACTATGGCCAGATGCAGTGGCGCATTGACCTGGTCCGCGAAATCGACCCCGATTGCCTGATTGCGGCCCATGGCATTGCCAGTGCCATCCCCAATATGATTGATCGCGGATGCGATGATTGGTTGGCCGCCTCCAAGGTCGAGATTTACGGCATGACCTGGATAGCCGCGCGTAAGGGCAATCAGCCTTGGCGTCATTTCTACGCCGCAGATTTGACCCGCTCCGCATCGCGCGGCAAGCCCTTCTGGCATGCCGAACGCCAGGGCGGTCCTCTGTGGATGCAGCCCCAGGTTCTGGGACGCGACAAGGATGATGGTCGGGTCGCCGAACCCGATGACATCAAGGTCTGGACCATGACCTCATTTGCCGCGGGTGCAACTGGCGTGCTCAACCTCCGTTTTCGGCCATTGCTCGACGGCTCCCTGTTCGGTGCCTTTGGCTCCTATGGCATGGACGGCTCTCGCACCCCGCGCTCGGACATGGCCAGGCTCCATGGCGAAATGGGCCAATGCGCCCGAACAGACCGCCGTCTTCAAAGCCCGTCCTCGCAAGGGCGATATCGGCATTCTGGTTATTCCTGAAGGCTCAGGCCTGGGACTATCTGCTCAACTACAAGCACCAGCCAGATACCTACGCAGCGGCGATGTGGGGCGCCTATCGCGGCTTTTTCGACAATGGCATTCAGGCCGACTGGGTTCATATCGACGATATCGAACAATATGACGCCATCTACGCGCCATATCCGATCAAATTGACCAGCGCCAATGCCGAACGTCTTGCCAAATGGGTCAAGGCCGGTGGCAAGCTGATAAGCGAATCCTGCCCAGGCTATTTTGGCGACAATGGTAAGGTGGGAACTGTCCAACCCAACAATGGCCTCGATGCCATCTTTGGTGCCCGCGAAGTTGAAGTCGAATTCATGCCCGATATTGGCGACCGCGTCGCTTTTCAGCATGACGGTCAAACCGTGACCGGTGGCGGAATGCTGCAATCCTACCGACTTGAAGGCGGCAAGGAAAAAGGCAAGTTCACCGATGGTCGGCTGGCGGTGGTTGAAAATAGCGCCGGGTCAGGCCAGACCCTGCTATTGGGTAGCAATCCCTCGATCACTTACTTCCGCACGTCCCAGGATGCCAATCGCGCCTTTTTTGCCGACGTCTTTGCCTGGACCGGCAAGACCCAACACACCACGCTCAGCAACAATCTGCTTCAGGCGCGCGTGCATGACGGCGATGATGGCAGCTATCTCTGGCTGATCAATCACACCCGTGAGGCTCAGAAAAGCACGGTTTCGATGGGCGGCCAGTCGGGGTCGGTCAGCTTCGGTAAGCCAAGCTGGGCCGACGAGGGCACCAAGCTCGAAGCGGGTACGGTTACCGTGCCGCCACGTGGCGTCGTTGTGGTGCCATTGACCTGATGCACACCGGCTCGGGCGGCGGATCTGTCGCCCGACCATTTTTTCGGTTCAATCTATTTTGAACGGTTTGGCATCGAGCCGCTGAACGCGCCGCAAATCCCTTCCCAAACACCCCGGCCAGACAAGTCCCGCATAACGCTTGGTTATGCTTGCGTTATTTCCATTTCTGCCAGCTGCCTGCCCAGACCGTCATGGCGTCTGCGAGACAATGAATCGTCGGCCAGCAGAATTGTGCGCTTGACAAATCTTGTTATTCTAAACAATTTGTACGGACAAATATGGGACTCGAAGGTTCGCTGGCGAGATCACAAGGGGAGAGGGTGCCCAATGGCGGTGCTGGAGGTGACGGCGCGCGTTTGGCGCGATGCGTTAAAGATGGCGGCGGGTGAGGAACCCGCCGCGCTGATCCTCGAAGGTACATGGTGGCGTGCTGCCGCCGAGAAATCGCGTCTTGCCCTTCTCGACAACGTCAGCGAAACCGCGTTTCCAGATATCTATATCGGAGAGTGGCAGGGCGTTCGAATTGCCTATTGCTGCGCCTACGGGGCGGCGCGCGCTGTCGAACCCGCTCACATTTTTGCCCAGATGGGCACCCCGCTGCTCATTCAGTTGGGCACCTGCGGCGCCTTCATTCCTGATGCACGCCCCGGCAGTGTCATGCTGCCCGAAAGTTGCGCCGCCCGTGATGGCGTTTCCCAGTATTATGGATGTGGCCCCGACGTTGAACTGGATCCGGTCTGGATTGATCGCGCCGAGCGATTACTGGCGAAAGAAAATCTGCAAACCCTGCGTGGCCGTCATCTGACCTGGCCAAGCCTTTTTGCGCAATCCGATGACATGTCTCGGCAATGGGCAGAGGAGGGGCTGCTGACGGTCGATATGGAAACCTCGGTCGTTGCTGCCATTGCGCAAAAATTCGGCGTGTCGGCTGTTTCGCTGCTCTCAGTTTGGGATGAATTGGCTTCTGGCAAGACTTTTCTCGATCCGCTGGCGCCTGAGCAAGCTGCCGAACTGACCCGCGCCAATACCAAAATATTCGAAGTCGCACTGCAATTGGCAACGGAGGTCGCCCTGCGCCGTGCCGCCTGACACCAGCGCTGACTTGATCAAGCGCTGAAACAACAATCAAATGGGAGGACGATAATGAAAAAAGTAATGAAATGGGCGCTGCTATCGGTAGCGCTTAGCTATGCGCCAATTGCCTACGCCGATACCGCCGACGGCGATGCCGTCAATGCTATGGGCTGGGATGAAATTGTCGAAATGGCCCGCGGCAGCGAGGTCAACTGGTTCCTCTGGGGCGGTGCTGACAATATCAACCAGTACGTGTCCGACTATATTGGCGGCATTCTCAAGGACCAATATGACATAACCCTAAACCGCGTCGGTGTGTCCGACACCGTGGAAGTCGTCAACATCGTCCTGGGCGAGCGCGAAGCTGGGGTCAACGACAATGGCTCGGTCGACATGATCTGGATCAATGGCGAAAACTTCCGCACCATGATGCAGGGTGACATGGTCTATTGCGGCTATACCGACATTCTGCCCAACAATGAGTTGGTCAATTGGGACAATCCCGCCATCGCCAATGACTTTGGCGTGCCCGTTGAGGGTTGTGAAGTGCCCTGGTCGCGTGCCCAGTTCGCTTTTGCCTATGATAGCGCCCGCACCGAAAACCCGCCTAAATCCATCGGTGAGCTCATCGACTGGGTCAAGGAAAATCCTGGCCAGTTTACCTATCCTGCACCGCCTGATTTTAACGGCGCCGTTTTCGTCCGGCACGTCTTTTATTACGCTGCCGGTGGCGCCGATCAGTTGCTCGGACCGTTCGATCAAGCCAAATTCGACGAGGTCGCTGCCAAGACTTGGAAAATTCTCAACGACATGGAGCCATATTTGTGGCGCGAGGGACAGACTTATCCCACCTCGATCAATGCCATGCAGCAATTGTTCGCCAACCAGGAAGTCGCCCTCTATTTCAACTATGAGCCTTCCCAGTTCGGCATTGCCGTTCAGGATGGCACATTCCCAGAAAGCGTGCGCTCCTATGGTTTGACTGACGGCACCATCGGCAACACCAACTATACGCTGATCCCATACAATTCGCCCAACAAGGCGGCAGCGCTGGTGTTGCAAAATGTTCTGCTGTCAGGCGAGGCCCAATACGAAAAAGCTCGTCCGGACGTCTGGGGAACTTCTCCGGCCATTGAAGTCGACCGGACGTCGCCTGAAATCCAGGCCGAGTTCGCCTCCATTGTGCAGCCGGAATCGGTCGTTTCTTCCGAGGAACTGGGCAAGGCTGCCCTGCCAGAACTTCAGGCCAGTTGGATCTCTGCCATCGAGCAGGGTTGGCTGGAAAACGTAGGCCGCTAACGCCGCCCGACAATCCCTGCGATGCATGCATCGCAGGGATATTTGTTCCATTCCTGAGTCGAAAGGCAGCGGACCAGCCATGTCTGATCGCTTGAAAATATTCCTCCTGCTGGCGCCTGCCTTGACCGCCATTATCGTGCTGTTCATGGGCGGGCTGGGTATCGGCCTTGCCCGTTCGCTCAACTATATGCCGGTGATCGGCTTGGTCGATCCCAACTTCGACGCGTACTGGACCGTTTTCACGTCGCAGGAATTCTATCTCTCGTTCCTCCTGACCTTCCACATTTCCTTTACCTCGACCGTCCTGTCCTCGGTGCTGGCCATCGGTGCGGCTCTGCTGCTTCGCCGCCAGTTTATCGGGCGCGCCATCATCAATTTTCTGTTTCAATTGAACCTGACGGTGCCTCATCTGGTTGGCGCCATCGGCATTCTTTATCTGTTCTCGCAATCGGGCAGCTTTGCTCGTCTTGCCGCCGAATGGGGCATGATCAGCCGACCCGGCGACTTTCCGGCGCTGGTCTTTGATCCTTATGCCATCGGCATTATCCTGCAATATGTGTGGAAGGAAGTGCCCTTTATCGGCGTTATCCTGCTCGCCAACATGCAGGCGCTGGGCGAGGACTATGAAAGTGTTGCCCGCTCGCTTGGGGCCAATCGCTGGCAGGCCTTCCGTCACGTCCTGCTGCCGCTGATTTTTCCGGGCTTGCTGTCCGCGTCGGTCATGGTTTTTGCCTTTACCTTCGGCGCGTACGAAATTCCAGCCATCCTTGGCCCCAATTATCCGGCGGCCCTGCCGGTACTGGCCTATCGCAAATATACCGACGTCGATCTCGAAGCGCGCCCCGAAGCCATGGCCATGGCCATTATCATCGCCTTGCTCAGCGCCTTGATGATCTTCTTTTATGTCCGCATCTCGCGCCGAAATATCCGGAGCTGAACCATGCATAACGATTCACCCTGGTTACGCGCATTTAGGGGTCTTGCCGGCGCTGTCCTGATCGTCTGGCTGGTGCTGCCGCTGGTACCACTCGCCATCTGGTCATTTGCGCGCGGTTGGTTCTTCCCCGATATCCTGCCCAAGCAATGGACTTTGTCGGCATGGGAATATGCCCTATCCGAACGGGCCGGCGTCATCGACAGCCTTGGCCTGACCATCGGCATCTCGCTGGCGGCAACGGCGCTGTCCATCCTCGTCGGCGTGCCCGCCGGACGCGCCCTGGGTCTTTATAAATTTCGCGGCAAGGAACTGGTCGAACTGCTGATCCTGGCCCCCACCATCGTGCCCGGTATCGCCGTGGCGCTGGGAATCCATAGCGTTTTCATTACGCTGGGGCTCAACAACACCGTCGGCGGCGTGGTGCTGGTGCATCTGGTCCCCACCTTGCCCTATATGGTGCTGGTCATGTCCGGCATTTTTGCCAACTATGACCCGGCCTTTGAATCTCAGGCCCGCAGCCTTGGCGCTTCCTGGCTGAAAACCTTCTGGTATGTGACCTTTCCTGCCATTTTGCCCGGCATCATTGTCGGGGGCCTGTTCGCCTTTCTTGTGTCGTGGAGCCAATATATCCTGACGCTGCTGATCGGCGGGGGCAGGGTGGTCACCTTGCCGCTGCTGCTGTTCAACTTCGCCACCTCGGGTCGCAACGACATCACCGGCGCCATCGGTATTGTCTACATCCTGCCCGGCATCATCATTCTCATTCTTACCGCACGGCACCTGTCCGGCCGCAACGGTGCTGTCGGAGGGTTTGGACGCATATGACCCATGTTTCGCTCAAGGACCTGACCAAAGTCTATCCCGGCTCCAAGGTGCCATCGCTCGACCGTCTGTCGCTAGAAATTCCCACCGGCGAACTGACGGCGCTGCTCGGCCCATCCGGGTGCGGCAAGACCACGACGATGAAAATGATTGCTGGTCTTTTGACCCCAACCTCGGGCGACGTGACCTTCGATGACCGTTCGATCCTGCGCGAAAAGCCCGAACATCGCGGCGTCGTCATGGTGTTCCAGAACTATCTGCTGTTTCCCTATATGAGCGTAGCCGACAATATCGGGTTCGGTCTCAAAATGCGCAAAGTCGATAAAGCCGAAATCGACCGTCGCGTTGGCGAGATTCTCGATCTGGTCAAGCTGCCCGATCTGGGTAAGCGCCGCCCGTCCGAATTGTCGGGCGGTCAGCAACAGCGCGTCGCGCTCGCCCGCGCCCTCATCGTGCAGCCAAAAGTGCTGCTGCTCGACGAGCCTTTGTCGAACCTTGACGCCCATCTGCGCTTTGAAATGCGTGACCTGATCCGCTCCCTGCAGCAGGAAATGGGCATCACCACCATTTTCGTCACCCACGATCAGGAAGAAGCCGTGGTTCTTGCCGACAAGGTGGCGCTGATCCTTGAAGGACGACTGTGCCAATATGATCAGGCGGACGTCTTTTACAAACGCCCGGCCAATGAGGCGGTGGCCCGGTTTTTCGGCGGCCAGAACTTCATCGCCGGCCAATCCACCGGCGCGGCGTTTGACAGTCCCCTGGGACAGTTGACTCTGCCCCAGGGCGCCATCGCCGGCAAGGGCACGCTCACCTTCCGGCCCGAAAACGTCAAGATCGGCGAGGGCCAATCCAATAGTTTGAATGCCACGCTTGAGGACCGGATTTATCTCGGCACCCAGACGCGGCTGCGGTTACGCGTCGGCGACACCATGATCGAAGCCATCGCCAACCCCGACGAGGTCGGCGGTTTCGATGTCGGCGGTCCTGTGCCCATCCACCTGCCGCCACAAACCCTCTGGGTGCTGCAATGAGGAGGGGCCAACCATGAAATTTGGCATTCACGCCGGGCTCTGGATGGCCCGATGGACCGATGAAATTGCCCCGATACTCAAGCATGTCGCCGATCTCGGTTATGATGGTGTGGAAATTTCCCTGCTCGGCATGAACGACGACAAGGCCGCTGCGCTGGCCAGCCAGATCCGCGATCATGGCCTCGAAGTCACCTGTTCGGATGGCCTGTCGCGCGAAGCTGACATCACCTCGACCGACCCGGCCGTGCAGCAGGCCGGATTGGAACATCTGCGCTGGGCGGTGCGAACCTGCGCCACCCTGGGGTCACGCGGCCTCGCGGGGGTGGTCTATGCCCCCTGGGGCGTTTTCGATCCCCTCAACAAGGCCGACCGCACGGCCCGTTCCGCTCACATGCTCGGCCAACTCGATGCTGACCTCGCTAACGACGGCGTCACGCTTGGCATCGAGGCGATCAACCGCTTTGAAACCGACCTCGTCAATACTGCCGCCGAGGCTGTGGCTCTGGCGCGGGCAACCGGCTCCGACCACATCGGTGCGCTGCTCGATACTTTTCATCTCAACATTGAGGAAAAGGACATCGGCAAGGCCATTATCGCGGCCGGTGACAAGCTGGCCCATTTTCACGTGTCCGATAATGATCGGGGCGTGCCCGGTTCCGGCCATGTCCCTTGGGATGTGGTGCGGTCGAGCCTCAAGACCATGGGCTACGATGGTTGGATCGTCGCAGAAATGTTCGTCCTGGCCGGCAATCCCGCCAGCGCCGATCTCAATATCTGGCGCAATATCGAACCCGACGCCCAGGGTGCCGCGAAACAGGCGCTCCAATTCATGCAGCGGACATTCACATGAATCAGGAGTTTTTGTCTGATCTCGTTACCCGCTTTGAAGAACTCGAAAGCCAGTTGAACAAGCTCGACGCCGCAACCGGTGATGGCGATCACGGCGGCACAATTCTTAAAGGAATGCGCGCCGCCGCTGCCGCACCAGAAAAACCCGTGCCCGCCTTTCGCATGGCGGCAGGGGGCGCGTCTGGGTCGCTGTTCAGTCTGGTGATCGGGGCCCTTGAAAGGGCCGAGTCCGATCCAGCCACATTGGGTGAGGCACTTGCCACCGCTGCCAAAAAGATCAGCCAGCTTGGCCAGGCCAAAGCGGGCGACAAGACCATGCTGGACGCATTGATTCCAGCGGCGGAAGCGGCCAGCGCAAACCCCGCCAGTGCGCCGGGTGCTGCCGCCGAAGCCGCGCGTGCGGGTGCCGAGGCCACCAAGCCCATGCAGGCCAAACGTGGCCGGGCCAGATATGTTGAAGGTGGCGGCGTCGGCCATCTCGATGCCGGGGCGTTTTCAGTCGCCGAAATCTTGACTCTATTTGGTAAGAAGTTCGGGGAACGATCATGAAAAAGCTCATTAATTCCCGCGATCGCATGCCCGACGACATGATCGATGGCTTTGTCGCAGCCTATCCTGGCATTGTGGCGCGCGGGGCCAATCCACGAATTGTGCGCCGCGCTCAACCCAAGGATCGTGACAGCAAAACCGTCCTGTTGATCGGCAATGGCTGTGGGCACGAACCCATCGCCATGGGCTTTGTTGGTCCCGGCCTGCTCGACGCCAATGTGGTCGGCGACGTCTTTGCCGCCCCATCGCCCGATCTCATCCTGGAGGGCATTCGCGAGGTCACCGGCAAGGCTGGTGCGGTCCTGCTGATTTCCCGGCACGAGGGCGATGTCATCAACGGCAATGCCGCCGCAATGATGGCCGAAGACGAGAATCTCAAGGTCGTACCCCTGCTGATGTACGATGATATTTCTTCGGCGCCGAAAGGCTCTGAAGACGAGCGCCGCGGCGCCGCTGGCACCATCTTTGTCTATAAAATTCTCGGTGCCGCTGCCGAGGCAGGCAGGGCCTTGGATGAATTGGTGCAACTGGGCGAGGATGTGCGGTCACGAACCCGCACGCTGGCCGCAGCCGTCGCCCCCGGCATCTCACCGCTGACCGGCGAACCAATGTTCTCGCTGCCCGACGATGAAATATATATCGGCATGGGCGTGCATGGCGAACCGGGCGTTGGCCGTCGAAAAGTTGGCCCGGCGCGCGACCTAATTGCCTTCATGCTCGGTGAATTGCTTGAGGACCGGCCTATTGCCGCCGACACACCGACCATCGTTCTCGTCAATGGATCGGGCGGCACCACGCAGATGGAATTGCTGACCGTTTTCAATGAGGTCGCCACGGGCTTGGACAAGCTGGGTATTCCCAATATCTCACCGATGATCGGTTCATTTTCCACCACCCAGGAAATGGCCGGTTTCTCCATCTCGCTGCTTACGCCAACGCCCGAAATGCTGGAGCCTGTGGCAGGCCCCACAGTCCACCCCGAATTTTCCCGTCATCCACAAAGGGGCGGGGACATGAGCAACCACGATCTGCAAATTCGCGGTGTTGCCGTCGACGCTGGCAGCGGCCTTGCGGCGGCGATCAAGTCGGCACGCGGCGCTTCGGCCCAACCCGACGACCTCTTGACCTTCAAGCGCGCCGTGCTGACAACGCTTGGCCCCAGCGCGTCAACGGTCCTGGTTGATGCCAATTGCGGACCGGACCTGCTTGCTGATTATCCGGCAAGCTGCCAGCCCATGATGGCCTATGAGGCGGACGTCTATCATATTTCCGACGCTGATCGCATCACCGTGCTGCCGGACAATCTTGACGTCGCGGACTTCCCGCGCCTTGGCGTCAAGCAACTCAAATTCTTCATGTATTATGCGCCCGACGATGATCCAGCGCTTAATGCCCGCAAACACGATCTGGTCGAGCTTGTCGGCAAACAATGTGCCGCCAACAATCTGAATTTCCTGATGGAACCATTGATCTACCATCCAGACGAACAGCCCGGCACCGCCAGCTTTGCCGCGATCAAACCCGAATTGGTGCGGCGCGCTGTCGAGGTATTTGCCCAACCCCGCTACAATGTCGCCATTCTCAAGCTGGAAGTGCCGGTGGATCTCAATTTTGTCGCCGGATTTGGCGAACCACAGATGGGCCGCGACGCCGCACTGGCCGCTTTCCGCGATGCGGCGGCGCCCGCCAACGGTTTGCCCATCGTCTATCTCAGCGCCGGTGTGCCGTTTGACTGGTTCAGTGCCTCGCTGCAAATGGCCCGCGAGGCGGGCGTCGATTACGCCGGTTTCATGTGTGGCCGCTCCATCTGGTCCGAAGCGGTCGGCGTTTTTGGTGCCGACGGTGAACAGGCCGTGCGCGATTGGCTGGCCGATATCGGCTTGACGCGCCTCAAGCGGTTAATCGAAGTTACACAATAAGCGAGGCTACCCAATGCTCAAGAACAAGATCGCAATCGTGACCGGTGGCGCCAGTGGGAATGGCCGCGCTATTGCCGAAACCTTTGTGCGCCAGGGCGCCAGGGTTATTGTTGCCGATCTCGATCCGGTCGGGCGCGAAGGCGGGCCAACGGTGGTTGACACTATCAATGCCGAATTTGCAAATCATGCCCGTTTTGTCAAATGCGACGTTTCCAAAGTCGATCAGCTGGCGACACTGGTCGAGGCGGCCGAGGATTGGGGCGGGTTGGACATTATGGTCAACAATGCCGGTATCCTGCTCAAACAGCCGATCCTCGAGGCGACCGAGGACGTGTTTCAAAAAATGCTCGATGTCAACGTCAAGAGCGTCTATTTCGGCTCCCAGGCTGCGGCCCGCGTCATGGTGAAGCGCAAGGCCGGTGTCATCATCAATATGTGCTCGATCGCCGGTATGCGCGGCACTGGCGGCTTCAGCCATTATAATCTGACCAAGGGTGCCGTGCGGCTTCTGACCTACTCGCTGGCCGATGAACTTGGACCAATGGGGATCAGGGTCAATAACGTCAACCCAGGGATCATGCGCACCCAGATGAATATTGAGGATGATCCGGTCATCGGCACCGCGACGGGCGAAGGCTATCTTGATATGATCCCGGCGCGACGCTGGGGAGAACCCGGCGAAGTGGCCGATGCCTGCGTTTATCTGGCCTCGGATATGGCCAAATATGTCATGGGCACTTCGCTTGTTGTCGATGGCGGCTATCTGCGCATCTAATTTTTGGAGGCACCGTGCCCAAAACCCTGACCGTCGGTCTCATCCGCGCTTCGCTGCCGAGGCTATTTTCCGGAAAACCACGCGGTCTGGTCGCGCGCCGAAAATACACTGCAGGCCTTGTGCGCTGCGCTTGGCATCAGGCTGGTCGTCGCCTCGGAAATTCCGATGGACGCCATCGGCGCGGGCAGGGCGCTAGCCGAATGCCAATCGGGCGGTGCCGATTTCATCCTGCTGCTCCATGGCGGTTTTACCATGGGCGATGTCGCCCGCACCATTGCCGCCGCCCCTGTGAAGGCGGGTTTCTGGTCCGTACCCGAACCGGTGCGCACCGGCGATATCCAACTTAACAATTTCGTCTCGCTCAATATGTCGATGTCGATAGCGCGCCAGGTTCGCGACCTGCGTATCGAGCCCGTTCAATGGTACCATGGCGCACCCGAAAGCCCGGCACTGCAGCAACGCTTGCGCACGTCACTGATGGCGCTAAAGGCCACTTGCGAACTCGAAGGCGCCCGCATCGGCACTATCGGCGGGCTGGCGATGACCTTTTACAATATGGAAGTCTCCACCAATGCCCTGCGCGCGCACCTTGGGGTGGAAGTGTCCCATCACGACATGCACGAATTGACCGATCGCATGGACTCTATGGACGACACGAGGGTTTGGAACGAAGTTGAAAAATTTCGCCAGACTGCCAAAATCGATGGTGTTTCCAATGCCCAAATGGCGCTGACCGCCCGCTGTGCGCTCGCTCTGCGTGATATTGCCAAGCAGTTCGATTATGCCGCGTTAACCGTCAGCGACTGGCCTGCTTTGCAAGATCGACCGGGCATGCATCCGGGTGCCGCCTTCACCATGCTTGAGGAAAAGGACAATCTGCCCGTCGCCTCGGAAGGCGATGTGCTCGGCGCCATAACCCAATTGGTCGCCAAATCAGTCACTGGTCGGGTGGGCTATCTGCTCGACATGACCGAACCTGACCTCGACGCCAAACAGTTGCTGATGTGGCATGGCGGCGGCGGTCCGCTTTATCTGGCCGACGCTGGCGGCGCCCGATGGATCAACCATCCAATGATCGGTCGCGGTACGCCCCAGGGCCCCCAATTTGGCGCCATTGCCGATCTGGTCTTCCGCGACGGTCCGGTGAGCATATTGCGGATCGCCCGCGACGCCAGCGCGCTGTTCACCATGACCGCCAGTGTCTCGGGCCGCGAAACGTCCGGCTTTACCGGCTGCCGGGGATGGCTTGAAAATTTCGCCATCGCTGGTGACAGCGCTACGCTTGAAGACGTCGTCGCTACTGTCATGGCTCATGGTCTTGAGCACCATTTCGTCCTCGTACCCGGCGACTTTGCCGCCGTTCTGGCCGAATTTGGCTCCTGGACCGGTATGGACAGCCTCACCCGCAGGCCGATGCGTGATCATTTGCGGGCATCGGACTTCAGCTAAGTGTCGCCAGCTTGTCGTAAAAATCGATAAAGATGTCGTCGCGCTGCACGTCATGGGCCTCGGCCATGGCGTGCCGGTTCGGATCGGTCTGCATATGCAGATCCTCGGTCAGGATCGGCGATGAGGTCAGATAGGTCGGAACCCATTCGGGATTGATCAGCCAGGCAATATTGATGATGTCCCAGATAACCCAGGTACGCCGCGCCGTATCCTCGAGCGCGAACATCTTGTGCAGCGGATTATTGGTATAGAGGTGATAGAGGTAATCGCCCATCGCCCCGCGTCCACGCACGAATTGCTCCATTTCGGGCAACGAGATATTGAGTTGCGCCCCGACATGGTAGCCCGGCAGATAGATATGGGGCACGCCGCAATCGAACAGCAATCGCGATGCATGCACATCCTGCACCAGATTGAGCGACGGACGGTTTGAATGCGGCGCCGACGACGGGTAGCCCGAGGTCCAGATCACCACCATATCCTTGACGATTTCGGGCGCCATCAACAGCGCTGCCGCCACATTGGTCACGCACCCCATCGCCGCCACATAAAGCGGGCTATCACCGCTCTTGGCCAGATCGACAATGGCCTCGGCAGCTTCGGTCTTCACGCAATCGTCCGGCGCCGTCATATAGCGCGGCGCCCCCGGAATACCTTGCCCTTGCTTGACATGCCGAGCTTTTCATAAACCGTCAGTATCTCCTGGTAGCTCAGGCTCCACACCCTTGTCCGGCCCGACCAGCTTCAGATCATCGACTCGCCGCCCCTGATTGTGCAATCGCGTCAGCCACCCTTGAAACCCGCCCACCACATGCTCTGGATAGGGCTTGCCCGACAACATCGCCGCCTCGGCCTCCCGCAAGACCGGCAAATGATGCGCAAACGAAAACGGCTCGGCCGTGACCGCCTCAACGCTCAATTTCTCCGGCGACAACAGCGCCCATGCCAGCGCATATTGATCGTCGATCTCGTTGGCTGTGTCGCTGTCGATCACCACCCGCACCGTGTCCGTCGGCGGCGAGAGCCGCTCCAGCATCTGCGCTTGGGTCAGCTTGGGAAAATCGGTCATAGTGCCTCTAGGGTAAATGGTTGGGTTGCCGGTGCTGCTTGGATAGCGTGAAGCTGACCGCGCCGGTGCGAAACACGTCCTCGTGGAATACCGTGCTGCCATCATCATCGAATGCCGAGCAGGCCTGCCGCAGGATCGGGCTACCGGCGTCTATACCGAAGAGACCGGCCATTTCAGCGTCGGCGACGACCGGGCTGATATCCTCGCACGCCGCCGACCATTCCAGCTTGAAGCGCTGCGCCAGAATGCGCAAAATCGATTGCGCCGGCCCGCTTTCAGGAAAATCAGCCGCCGTCGCGCCCTGCAGCAACTCTGCCGGTGCATGCGACATCACCAACATTCTGGGCTTGCCATCCACCAGCCGCAATCGATTGACCCGGGTGATGGCGCGCGCCTGCATGTCGGCGGGCAAATGGGCCAAGGCCGCATTGCCCGCCTCAAAGGTCACAAGCGACAATAGTTGCGAAGTCGGCTCCAGCCCGGCGCGCAACATCGCATCGGTAAAAGAGGTCAGGCAGGTGTCCGATGCGGGTGACAGCGTAATAACCCGATACCCGCTCCCTTGCCGACTTTCGACATAGCCGTCCTGCACCAGCATATCCAGTGCCCGCCGAATGGTCACACGGCTGACCTTGAAATGCTCGCTCAATTCACCCTCGGTCGGCATGCGACCGCCAATCGGGTAGCGCCCTGCCTTCAACCGGTCCAGAATGACTCGATAGGCCTGCTCATATTTCGGGACGTCGCTGAGCGCGCCCATGCCTGTTGCCTTCATCAGTTGATCCAAACACATTTTGTCTGCGTGTAAAGCGAGATTGCCTCGCGCCCCATTTCGCGCCCATAGCCCGATTGCTTGACGCCGCCAAAGGGCGCGGCCGCGTCCGTATCGCCCCAGCAATTGACCCAAACGGTCCCGGCCTGCAGCCTGTCCGCGATCCGGCGCACCCGGCTTACGTCGCGCGACCAGAGCCCGGCCGCCAGTCCATAGGGGCTGGCGTTGGCCCGGCCCAGCACGTCGTCTTCGCCCTCAAATGGCAGCACCGCCAGCACTGGCCCAAACACTTCCTCGCGTGCCAGCCGCATGTCGTCACTCACATCGGCAATAATCGTCGGCGGTACAAACCAGCCGTCGCGATCCAGTCGCGCCCCACCAGTCACCACCCGACCCTCACCGCCTTGAAGAAAGCCCAAAACCTTGCTCAATTGGGTTTGGCTGATCACCGGCCCCAGATCGTGGGCGGGATCATCCAGCCCCGGTCCGACCGACACCGTGGGCGCAATCGCGGCCAATCCGTCCAAAACCTTGTCGTATATGGATTTATGCACGAACAGCCGCGATCCCGCCGTGCAGCTTTGGCCATTATTGCCGAAATTGGCCCAGAATGCCCCCGCGATCGCCTTGTCGAGATCGGCATCGTCAAAAATGATATTGGCCGCCTTGCCGCCCAGGCTCGAGCGACACTTTTTTCAGATTGCCCACCGACGCCTCGACAATCCGTCGTCCGGTGGCAGTGCTGCCGGTGAAGCCGATCTTGGCGACATCGGGATGCGCCGCCAGCGCCGCCCCCGCATCATGGCCATAGCCCGGCACAACATTGAGCACCCCCGGTGGCAGTCCGGCTTCCAGCGCCAGATCCGCCAGATAAAGCGCCGACAGTGGCGTTTCCTCGGACGGCTTGAGCACAATACTATTGCCCGCCGCCAGCGCTGGCGCCAGCTTCCATGCCGCCATCAATAATGGATAGTTCCAAGGGGTAATCAACCCACATACGCCCAGCGGCTCGGCCTTGGTATAGGTCAGCCTGTCCGGCGTTCCCACCGGAATAGTCGCCCCTTCGATCTTGTCGGCCCACCCGGCAAAATAGCGAAAGTGCCGCGCCGACCAGTGGGCATCGACATCGCGAACGACGTGAAAGGGCTTGCCATTGTCGAGGGCATCAAGTTGCCCGAAAATGTCCGCCCGTTCCTCAATCAAATCCGCCAGACGCCACAGAATGCGACTGCGCTCGTTTGGCAGCATCCGCGTCCATGCTCCATTCTCAAACGCGTCCTTTGCCGCCGCAACTGCCAGATCAATCTCCGCCTTGCCCGCGCGTGCGACCTGTGCCAAGGCGTTTCCGGTCGAGGGGTTGATGACCTCAAGGGTTTCGGTGCTCGCCAGCATCTTGCCGCCAATCCGCAATGGCTGCGCGGTGGCGATGAAGTTGGCAACAAACGGGGTGAGGGGTATCTGGCTCATTGCGTTGCTCCCGGCGCCTTGGCTTTTTCCGCATCGCGCAGCGCCCGCCGGTTGATCTTGCCCGAAGACGTCATTTCAAATTCGTCGACATACTCGATTTCGCGCGGCGCTTTATAGCCCGCCAAGCGCTCGCGCACGTGCACGGTCAATGAATCAGATAGTTCAGAACTTGGCGTAAAACCCTGTCGCAGCTTGATAAAGGCCTTGACGATCGAGCCGCGATCCGCGTCCGGTTTGCCGACAATTGCCGTTTCGGCAACCGCTGGATGCGCGAGAAGGCAGTCCTCGATTTCGGCCGGGCCGATGCGAAAGCCCGAGGATTTTATCAAATCATCGGACCGTCCCTTATACCAGAAATAGCCGTCCTCATCGCGTTCTGCCAAATCGAAGGTGCGCAGGCTATCGCCCAACTGCATTTCCTTTTCCTTGCCCGGATTGTTGAGATAACCCAGAAACCGGGTCGGCGCCGTCATCGGGGTAACAATCTCGCCGGCCTCGCCTTCGGCAACATCGTTGCCGTCGCCGTCGACCAGCCGCACCACATGGCCGGGATAGGCTCGGCCCATCGACCCGGGCTTGCGTGGATATAGCGCCGCGCAATTGCCGATCAGATGATTGACTTCGGTCATGCCATAAAACTCGTTGCACACCACGCCAAGCCGCTTTTCCGCCCATTCAAGCGTTTCCGCGGCGAGGGCTTCGCCTCCTGTGCAGATCACCCGTAGCGCCAGATCGTAGCGCTTGCGCGGTTCAGTCGTCTGCGCCAACCGTTTGATCGCTGTCGGCGCCAGAAATGTATGGGTAACCTTGTGGCGCGCCATGAACTCATAGGCCCAATCGGCCTTGAACCGGTCCATAGATGTTACAATCGGGCGCCCCGCCATCCAGGCTGGAAACAGCATGTCCAGCAGTCCGCCAACCCAGGCCCAGTCCGAGGGCGACCAGTATACGGCGTCAGAATCGTCCATCGTCAGATTAAAGAACAGATTGATCGAGGGGGTGTAGGAGGCCAGCACCCGGTGCCCGTGCAAAATGCCCTTGGGCTTGCCGGTCGAACCCGATGTGTACATCAACAGAGCCGGGTCGTCGGCGCCGCCATAGTCGGGTTCAAACCCGGAAATGTCGGTTGCAAAGGCTTCGGCTAGGTCCAGCTCGCCCACCCCTGGGTCACGCAAAAACACATGGCTCAGGCTTGGAAATAGGCTCTGCCGCCTCGCCCCGCAGCGCTTCCCAGGCCGCCGCGTCGGTCAAAATGAGCCTTGGCACCGCAATCCGCCACGGCATGCGCCAGTGTGTCTGGACCATAAAGCTGGGATAGCGTGACCGCCGTGCCGCCGAGCCTTGCAAACCGCCATATGAGCCACCGCCGTATCGGGGTGTTGGCCGGTGTGAATGACAACGAGATCGCCCCGTCCATATCCAAGACCACGTAGCCGCGCCGCCAGCCCACTGGCTGCCCGTTCCACTTCAGCAAAACTTTGGCGGGTGACAGTCCCGTCGGCAGCCTCGAATGTAACGGCCGCAAGATCCCGGGCACCTGTTCCCAAATGCCGCCCCAGCGTCAAATGATAGATATTGGTGTCGGCAGGCCAGACAATGGCTAAATCGTCGCCCTGTCGGCGAAGATTGAGCCTCGCAAGTCGGGATTCGGAAAGGTCGTCAAAAGGGTTCACGACGTGGACCTTGGTTTGGAGGGCGCAAGAACAAGCGCGGGAACATCGGTGGGTGGGACAATCAATTGGCCGGTACTCTGGTCGGGCGAAAACCCTTCCAGCCGCGTCACCGCCCTGTTGGCCGCCCCTTCAAACTGCACCAGACCAAAAGCACCATCGCTGCCATCGGTGCGCAACTCGATGCTGGCCTTGCCGGAGAGCCGGACCCACTTGGCGTCCGGATTGCCACATTGGCACCGGCGCTGGGGTGGAAAACTGACCGTGCCGCATTTGGTGCAGCTCCGGCCCATGGCGCGGCCCTTTTGCAACCCTTCGACATAAGGAGCGAGCCATCCCGGTGCCAGTGAATAGGGCAGGGTGAGTTCATATGATATCATGATGCGCCTGCCTGACTGAGCACCGTCACTGCGGCCGTGGTGCAAACCCCGCCATGGGTGTCGGCCAACGCGTGACGCAATTGCCGTTGCGGCTGGAGTGCCGGGTGGTATCGCCCCTCGAGCAACAATGCGCAGGTGGCCGTTTGCGCCACCCCGATCGCCCCGACCGGTGCTCCCTGGCCCAATAAGCCCCCCGACAGATTGATCGGCAGGCGGCCGTCTGCCGCAAAATGCCCCGCCTCGAGGTCATCGGCCAGCGTTTCGCTCAATCCCAGTGCATTGAGCGCCTGCAATTGGGCCCCGGCATAGGCGTCGTAAACCTCGGCAACATCGATATCGGCAGGTGTAACCCCTGCCTGCTGGCAGGCCCACTGCATGGCTTCCCGCTTGGCGGTAAATGTACCAGCGTCTTGACGCGCGCCCAATTGGGCATGGTCCGACGCCGCCCCAATGCCGCTTATGCGTGGCGCGCCGCTTCTGGCGCTGGGCACGGCGTCGGGATGCGACAGGATGATGGCGGCAGCGCCGTCGCTAAGGGGCGAACAGTGTAGGCGACGGTATGGCGCGGCGATAAGGGGCGACTCCGCAATCTCGGCCAGTTTGTGCTGGCGCGGCAAATGTGCATTCGGATTATGCATTGCATTAGCCCGGTTCTGCCGGGCGATTTGGTCAAGACACGCCACACCAATGCCGATCCGGGCGGCAAAGGCCCGATAGGATAGGGCGTAAAGAACGGTTGCCGTTGCGCCGGTCATGCCATCGGTCCAGGCGTCAAATGAATAGCCATAGAGCAGTTTGACCGTCGCCGCCGGTAGCTGTGAGGCGGATGGGTCAACGCCCACGACCGCCACATGGCGCGCCCGACCCGAGGCAATGGCCTGTACGCCGGCATGCACCGCCAACTGACCGGAGGCCCCGCCGCCTTCCACGCGCATCGTCGCTGCACCGATCAGGCCCAGATCGTCAGCGAGAATGGATGCGGGGTTGAGTTGCAGGGTAAAAAAGTCGCTTTCCGAGGCGACGATCAGCGCATCGATATCCGCGTGTTCGAGGCCGGACATTGCCAGTGCCGCCTCAAAGGCTTCGCCTGCCCAATCCCTGAATGAAGAACCGTCGGTGCGTCGGCTGAACCGCGTCTGTGCGCTGCCAGTAACGGCGGCCATCTGCAACATTCTTCTCCCCACCCGAACTGGCTTTTCGCCTTGCCCGTCGTCCGCTCCTGGCGTGTGTGATACATTATTGACTTATTTAATTTGTTCATACAAGTCTTATCTCGTCGCCACATCGGGCGCCCGCCAATGGATATTGCAGTGTCCCCAATAACCGCCAAAGCCAGTCCCTCCATGCTCGCGGCGGCGCTGCTTTGTTTTGCCGCTGGCAGCCTTTATGCATGGAGTTCGATGATCCCGGCACTGCTGGCGCGCTACGGTGTTGGTGTGCAACAGGCCGGTCAGGTGTTTTCGGTCGCCATCGTCGCCTTTTCCCTTGCCGTGTTGATATTTCCGCATCTGCCAATCGCATTGAAAAGTTCGCATGGCGCGGCAGGAGCGGGCCTGTTGGCGTCTATTTCACTCGCTGCAGCCACCATGGCGCCAAATTTCGGCATATTCCTTATCTGCTATAGTCTTGGCTTCGGCGCCATGAGCGGCATTATCTATATTCAAACCGTTGAATTGGCAGCAAAATCGGCGGCGCCTGCCATCCTCACACCCATGATGGTCGCCGCATTCGGCTTGGGCGGTGTCGTCTTTGGACCAGCCATTCGCGCCCTGGTCGCCCTCGATTGGCAGCTCATGGCGCTGCTGCCCGTAGCACTGACCCTGCTGGCCGCCACCGGGCTGGTATTGGCGTTCCCGTCGCGCCTCACCACGACGTCGACGCCTGATCAAACAGCGCCGGATATCACCACCGCCGCACCCGTGCGCTTCTCTCAAGTTGCGTTCCTGTGGACGATTTTTGCCTTCGGTTCTGGTGCAGGCCTGATGATTCTGGGTTTGGCCTCCGCCATCATCGAGGATCGTGGCGCTACCGCTACATTCTCAGCCACCGTTCTGGCCGCCGTTGCCTTGGCTAATACTGGCGGTCGATTGTCGGTGAGCGCGCTGGGACGGTGGCTGTCCCCTATATTGATCGCGAGCCTTTCCCCGGCGTTGGCAGGGATCGGCCTTTTGACAATGATCATCTCGCCTAAACTCTATGTCGGTGGCATCGGCTTGACCCTGGTTGCGCTCAGCTATGGCCTGATGGCGTCCGCGGTGCCGGTTTTGACGCGCGCGATAACCTCAACGCTAACATTTGGTCACACATTTTCACTCGTTTTTACCGCCTGGGGCGTTGCCGGTCTGGTGTCGCCATGGCTCGCCGGTGCCAGTTTCGACCTCACTGGCAGCTTCACTGGCGCGCTCTATTTCGGCCTCGCCAGCACGGTCATTGCCCTGACCGCAATTGCCCTTTATGCCCGCAGCACTTCGCCCTTTGCATCAGGCCGGGCCACATCACGCCATGGTGATTGAACCCTGTCTGGTAGGCGCGGTTACTCTTTAGCAGAAATCCAGCCATCAAAAGCCAGAGGAAGCGTCATGAAACGCATCGTTGCCGCCATAGCCGTCCTGATGATTCTCGTCGTGCCTAGTTATGCCGCCGAGGAGTGGGTCGTAAAACCAAGCGCCACTTCAGTTGATGAAACCGTCGCCAAGCTGACGGCGGCCGTCGAGGGAGCAGGGGCCACGGTCTTTGCCACGGTCGATCATGCCGCCGGGGCGAGGGCCGTTGGCGACGAACTGCCTCCAACCGTCCTGGTGATCTTTGGCAATCCCAAGATTGGCACGCCGATTATCAAGGCCGACCGACGTGCCGGCTTGGATCTGCCATTGCGTGTGCTGGTCTGGGCCGAAAATGATGAGACCCAAATCGGCTACGAAGATCCGGGCGCCCTCAAGGCACGTTACGGCATCGAGGGGGCTGACGATGCCTTTGCCGCAATGACGGGTGCACTGGACAAACTTACCACCGCCGCAGCGCAATAGCCGCGACAGTCCGGTTCGGCTGCGTGACCTCAGATATCGAGATTGCGTAGCCGCAAGGCATTGCCGATAACGGACACCGAACTCAGACTCATCGCCGCCGCCGCAATCATGGGCGATAGCAACAGGCCAAACACAGGATATAGAATCCCTGCGGCAACTGGCACGCCCACAACATTGTAAATAAAGGCAAAAAACAAGTTCTGCTTGATGTTTTTGATCGTCGCCAGAGATAGGGTTCGTGCCTTGACGATCCCGGTCAGATCGCCCTTGAGCAGGGTAATGCCCGCACTTTCGACCGCCACGTCGGCGCCCGTGCCCATCGCGATTCCGACATCGGCCGCCGCCAGCGCAGGGGCATCATTGACCCCATCGCCTGCCATGGCGACAATGCCGCCCTTGGCTCGCAGATCTTCGACCAACTGCTGTTTGTCCGCAGGCAGGACTTCGGCCCGCACTTCGTCAATACCAAGTTCGGCGGCCACGGCGCGCGCGGTGCGCTCATTGTCCCCGGTTGCCATGATGATCTTGAGACCAGTCTCATGCAACTGCCGGATGGCATCAGCACTTGTCGGCTTGATCCGGTCAGCTACCGCGACAATACCCGCCAATTTGCCGTCGACCACCACGAACATGGCTGTCTTGCCATCCTCAGCCAGCCTGTCTGCCTCGGCCTGCAAAGGCGCGCTGTCGGCGCCCTTGTCGACCAGCATGGCTTTGTTGCCAAGCGCAATGGCCTTGCCGTCGACACGACCCTCGACGCCCTTGCCGGTAATCGCATTGAACGCCTCGGCGTCGACCGCCTTGGCACCGCGTTCCTTGGCACCGGCCACGATAGCCTCGGCCAATGGATGCTCCGACCCACGCTCGAGGCTTGCGGCAAGGTTGAGAATATCGGCCTCGTCGAACCCGTCGGCCGCGATGACGTCAGTCAATTGCGGCTTGCCTTCGGTCAAGGTGCCGGTCTTGTCCACAATGAGAATGTCGACCTTGGAAAAACGCTCGAGCGCTGCCGCGTCCTTGATCAAAACCCCGGCATGGGCGCCCCGACCCGTGGCGGTCATGATCGACATGGGCGTGGCCAGCCCCAGAGCACACGGACAGGCAATGATCAGAACCGACACCGCCGATACGATGGCGTAGGTCATGGCGGGCTCCGGCCCAAAGATTGCCCAAACAATGAAGGACAGGATAGCGACTGCCACGACGCTGGGCACGAAATAGGAGGCGACGCGGTCGGCCAATCCCTGAATCGGTGCGCGCGACCGCTGGGCCTTGGCCACCATCTCAACGATCTGCGACAGCACAGTATCAGCGCCGACTTTTTCTGCCTTGATGACCAGCGATCCGTTCTTGTTGAGCGTACCACCCGTAACAGCGTCGCCTTCGGTCTTTTCGACCGGCAGCGGCTCGCCAGACAACATGGATTCATCAATCGCGGTGCGGCCTTCGGTGACGATACCGTCAACAGGCACGCTGTCCCCAGGCCGAACACGCAACAGATCGCCCGACTCGACTTCATCGAGCGGCACCTCCTCGTCGTTGCCATCCTTGTCGATGCGGCGCGCCGTCTTGGGCGCCAGGTCAAGCAGCGCCCGGATTGCGGAACCGGTTCGTTCACGCGCCCTCAACTCAAGTACCTGCCCAAGAAAGACCAGGGCTACAATGACCGCTGCTGCTTCAAAATAGACACCGACCGCGCCGCCATGGCTTCTAAACGAGTCGGGAAATAGGCCGGGGAAAATGGTGGCAACAACGCTATAAAGATAGGACGCGCTCACGCCCAGCCCAATGAGCGTCCACATATTGGGACTGCGATTGAGAACGGAGTTCCAGGCGCGCTTGAAAAACGGCAAGGCCGCCCATAGCACCACTGGTGTGGCAAGCACTAATTCGGTCCAGACTGCGCTTGTCTCGCCCATCCAATGCCGGATTGGCAGGCCAACCATTGGGCCCATGGTAAGGATCAGCAGTGGAATCGACAAAGCAGCGCTGACCCAGAAACGATGGGTAAAATCTACCAGTTCCGGGTTGGGGCCATCGTCTTCAGCGGGAACCCCCATCGGTTCGAGCGACATGCCGCAAATAGGGCAGTCTCCCGGCGCGTCCCGGATGATCTGAGGATGCATCGGGCAGGTATATTGCGTCCCCTTTGGCATCGCCTCGGGCTTTTTTTCTCACCAATATAGTCCTGCGGCGCCGCTTCAAATTTGGCCGCACAACCCTTGCTGCAAAAATGGTAGGTCTGCCCCTCATGCTCAAATTGCGGCTTGCCCGCGTTGGGACGGACCTTCATGCCGCACACGGGATCGCGTGCAAGCGTTTCGGTGTCGACTTGTTCCGCGCCATGATGATGGTGCGCATGGTCATGATCAGTCATTTGGGCGCTCCGCACAAATTTTTGGTGTTGCCACCATTTGTAGGCCTTCCAATGATGGGAAGGTCAATAGCCAATCGTGCATGCGGTCGCAGTCGCGATCGGCGCACCCAACCCATATGTTTCCGTTGTGATTATTCCTTTCCTGGACATGAAATTTTTGCACTACACTTACAAAACTGCAGCGAGCGTGGCCGAGGGGGCATAGTGAAGTTCAGTATCAACCTGCTCTGCCTCAATGGATTTATAGAGCGCGAGCACTTGCCATGGATCCGGCGAATCCGGGACATTGGCTATGACGGAGTAGAAATCCCGGTATTACGCGGCGATGTCGCCCACTATGCTTGGCTGGGTCGGGAGTTGGACAGTCTCGGCCTGCGCCGCACGACGACGTCGGTCGTGCCCTCTCCACATGCCAACCCGGTTGGTGGGACCGCAGAGATCCGCAAGGCTGGCATTGCCCATCTGGATTGGGCCCTCGATTGCGCCATTGCGCTAGGCGCCGAGTGCGTCGGCGGCCCGTTTCACGCACCGATTGGCCATTTTACCGGGGCAGGGCCGACGACCGATGAACTGGCCCATGGTGCCGAGGCGCACCACGCCATGGCCGAGCGTGCGATGGCAAATGGCATCTACCTGGCGCTTGAGCATCTCAACCGCTTCGAAACCTATTTTCTGAACACCATGGAGCAAGCCCGCCACTATCGGGCGATGGTGGATCATCCAGCTTTCCGTATTATGTACGATACATTTCACGCCAATATCGAAGAGCAAAACCAGGCACGTGCCATTGCCACGCTAGGTGATGGCCTGGGTGCGCTGCATATTTCCGAGAATGACCGTGGCATACCGGGGCGCGGACACATCGATTTTGCTGAAGTGTTTACGGCGGTGCGCCGTCAAAATTTTGACGGCTGGATTACGCTTGAAGCCTTCGGGGCGGGGCTGCCCGAACTCGCCGCCGCGACGCGCGTATGGCGTCCATTGTTTCCCGATTTTGACACGCTTTTTGTCGAATCGATCAACTATATGCGCTCTGGTTGGGCAGCGGCGACGGCCAAATAGCTGCCATCGGCTGTCCAGGTTAACTGTTTTCTGGCAATGGTTTGGCGCACGAGGGCGCGCCGATTTTCACGGCAATTCGTTTCCCGGTTACAGAAATGCGCGGTGAGGGTGCCAGCCCGCGCGCTTGACAAACACCTGACCTTGACCACAGTCTCCCCTTTAGTATCCAGCAGGTTACTTAAATCGAGGGAGGAACGATAAATGCATTGCTTGAAGCTACTGGGAACCGCACTGGCGCTTTCGACAATAGTGGCCGGCGCCGCCGTCGCCGCTGAACATAGTTGGAAACCCGACAAGCCCGTCACCATCATCGTGCCGTGGTCGGCAGGCGGATCGACCGACAGCGTAACCCGTGTTCTGGCCGGCGATCTTGAAGAAGCGCTTGGCCAGACCGTCGTTGTCGTCAACCAGCCCGGGGCAGCCGGGTCCGTCGGCACCACCGATGCGTGGAATGCCGATCATGATGGCATGACCTGGGCCGCAGGCGCGGCGCTCGATCTGGGCACATACCAGGTTCTGGGCATGCTGGACGTGCCGATCACCGATTGGGCGGTTTACCTGCACATCGCCAATGTGGCTGTGGTTGGAGTCAACCCCGACGCCGGCTTTGCCGATTTCGGTGAACTGCTCGCCGCCATGAAGGACAAACCCGGTGAAATCACCGTTGCAACCGCCGGTGTGACCTCGGGTGGTCATAACGCCATGGAATCCATCGCGCAGACCGCAGGTGTTGAATATCGCCACGTCAGCTATGATGGCGGCAACCCGGCCGTGTTGGCGACCGTTTCCGGGGAAACGCAGGTCACGACCCAGTTGGCGTCCGAACAGGCAGAAATGATCCGTGCCGGTCGTATCATTCCATTGGCCGTGCTGGCCGATACACCGCTCAACATTGAAGGTTTTGGCGAAGTGCCTTCGATCACCAAGTGGATCCCCGACATCAAGACCGCCAACAACTACTTTGGCATCTGGACGCCCAAGGACGTGCCACCCGAAGTGCTCGAAACCATGAATGAGATTTGGGCCGACAATATCGCCAATTCCAAGGCCCTTAGCGACTATGCGGGCCAGCGTGGCGCGATTCTTGATCCGTCAAGCGGTGACGCGGCCATCGCCGCTGCCATGCCTGCACTCACCCAGAACGTCTGGCTGATGTTTGATGGTGGCAAGGCCGAAAACAACCCGGCTGACTACGGCTTCGAGCGGCCATAACGCCGCCGATCCCTAACTGATAACTCTGGCGCCACGAGCGCCAGAGCCTCTTTTTTCGCGAAATTTTGCTTCGCCGACGGCTCGAACAATGGGTGCCCGCATATGGACGGCTTTTATTCTTTCCTTGGTGCGCTCGAATCCATCGTGACTTCCTGGGCCATTATAGACGTGGTTTGGGCGACCTTGCTTGGTATCATCGTCGGCATGTTGCCGGGATTGACGGCAACCCTGGGCGTTGCCCTGATGACGACGCTGACCTTCAAGATGGGAACCGATCAGGCAATATTGATCCTGATCTGCATGTATGTCGGTGCTATTTATGGCGGCTCGCGCAGCGCCATCTTGCTTAATATCCCCGGCACGCCCGCCAACGCGGCAACCTCGCTTGATGGCTATCCGCTGGCGCGCGCCGGCAAGGCCGGGTCGGCCATGGCCATTGCCACGACCGGTTCAGTGTTTGGCGGCATGGTCGGCATGGTGGCGCTGGCGTTCATTGCGCCAGTTCTGGCTGAATTTGCGCTGTCCTTTGGCGCCTATGAGTTTTTCTGGCTGGCCGTGTTCGGCGTGCTGGTGGCCGGGCAACTCACCTCGCTCGATGATCCAATCAAGGGCTGGATCGCCGGATTTTTGGGCCTGTTCGTTGCCATGATCGGGCGTGAAGGGATACATGGCGTACCGCGTTTTGCATATGGCTCGACTGATATGGCGGGTGGCATTGGTCTGCTGCCAGCCATGGTGGGCGCCTTTGGTTTTGCGGAAATTCTCACGGTCATGCGGCAGGAGGCCTATACCGTCGTCCACTCCAAAGTCGACAGCGTCTGGGGAGGTATCCGCGAATCCTACAAGTACAAATTCACCGCCCTGCGTTCGGGTCTGATCGGCACTTTCATGGGACTGATCCCCGGTGTTGGCGAAGACATGGGCTCCTGGGCGTCCTATGCGGCGGCCCGGCAGGCCTCAAAGAACAAGGATGAATTCGGCAAGGGGTCGGTCGAGGGTCTGCTCGCCGCCGAAACTGGTAATAACGCGGCGGTGCCCGGCGCCCTGATCCCCGTTCTGACCTTGGGTGTACCGGGTTCAGCGCCCGCCGCCGTCCTACTGGCCGCCATGATTATTCACGGCATTCGGCCCGGGCCCCTGATCATGATCGAGTCGCCCGACTTCGTCTTTTCCGTCGTCGCCATGGTGTTCATGGCAACCATCGCCATGGGCATATTGGGCCTGTTGTTGACGCGCCCCTTGATCATGGTGCTGCGGGTGGCGCGCGAGCGGTTGATGCCCATCATCTTTGTACTCTGTACCGTCGGCGCCTTTGCCATCGCCAGCCGCACGTTCGATGTATGGATAATGGTGTTCTTCGGCCTCTTCGGTTTTGTTCTGCGCGAGTTGAAATACCCGATGGCGCCGCTGATTCTGGGCATTGTGCTTGGCGACATTCTCGACAAGAGCCTGCGCCGCGGGCTGGTCTTGTCTGATGGTGATTTTACCGCGTTTTTTGTCCGCCCGATCTCCATGGTGCTCTGGATCTCGGCACTCGGGTTCATAGTGCTCACCATGCCTTCAGTGCGCCGACTATTGGGCCGCCTTATTGGCCAAAAACCGTCGGGACAAGACTCATGAATCCGACCCAGATGGACAAACTTGATTTCGTCTCCTCACTGGTCCTGACCATATTCGGCGTCGGCGTGTTGGTCGAAAGTCTCCGCTTGCCGCGCCTTGAACACCTCAAGGTAAATCCCTTTACCGTGCCCGGCATTGTGCCCGGTGTTCTAGGCCTGCTACTGGCCATCTGCGGTCTCGCTATCCTCGTACGTTCAATCAGGCGCGGGGGCTGGCGGTTGGGACTGACGGGCCAGAATACCGCGAGTTGGGCCCGGTCCGGCCCCGTTCAGCGTAGCGCCGTCACTTTGGTGCTTACGCTGGGTTATGCGCTGGTGCTGTTCCCCCAGGTGCCGTTTCGTTTCTCCACACCGCTCTTTGTCTTCGCCTTTATCGTAACGGCGGAAGCCATGGCGCTGGGGCGTTGGCCTAAATGGCAGGCACTGGTGACTGGCCTCGTACTGGCTATCCTGGCAGGACTGGCGATCGGCTATGTGTTCCAGGAGCCTGTTCTATGTCCAACTTCCGGGAGGGTGAGAACATGTTGCTTAGCCTGTGCAATGAAGTCCTGCGCGACCTCAGCTTTCCAGATCAATGCAAAATGGCCGCTCAACTTGGCTACCAGGGGCTTGAAATTGCCCCGTTCACGCTGGCTGCCGATCCCTTTTCGCTCAGCGATCAACAGCTGTTGAAGGTCCGCGAAACCGCCAGCGATCATGGACTGGTCGTCACCGGTCTGCACTGGCTGCTGATTGCGCCCGATGGTCTTTCAGTTACCTCAAGCGACAAGACGGTGCGAGACCGCACGCTCTCGCTCATGACCCGACTGGTCGAAATTTGCGCGCTCCTTGGCGGCTCGGTCCTGGTGCACGGTTCACCCAAACAACGCCTTTTGACCGACGCCGCCACACCCGAGGCCGCCAAAACCAACGCGCTCGCTTTGTTCCAACAGATCGCCCGTCACGCCGACAATGCCGGGGTAACCTATTGCATTGAACCATTGTCGAGCGCTCAAACCGACTTCATCAATACAATCGCGGAGGCTATCGCCCTCGTTGAGCAGATCAATTCTCCCGCCTTCAGGACCATGATCGACACCTCCTCGTCGGGTATCGAGGAACCTTTGGGCGTCGCTGATACCATTGATAAATATTGGCCGAGTGGGCAACTCGCCCATGTTCAGGTCAATGACACCAACCTGCGCGGGCCGGGGCAGGGGGACACTCGGTTTGGCCCCGTATTCGCGGCACTGAAACGGGCTGGCTACGACGGAATTATAGCGGTTGAACCATTCGTTTATGAGCCGGACGGTCCCACTACCGCAGCGGCGTCGGCTGGCTATATGCGCGCCATTCTGGAGGGCATCTAGATGGACGCGCCGCACCTTCGCCTGTGCAATTCCAAACTGGCCATCCGCAATGTCTTCACCCGTTTGCCGTTCCGCTTCGGCGCTGTGACAATGGAAGCGTCGGCTGTCGCTATTCTCGAAGTCGAGGTCGAATTTAACGATGGTAAACGCGCCGCCGGCGTTTCGAGCGATATGCTGGCCTACAAATGGTTTGATAAAAACCCGAAAAAATCCCCGGCTGACAATGTTGCGGAGCTCTTGCAGGCGCTGCGCGCTGCGCGTCAAATCTATCAAGAACTGCCAGCGGCCACGCCTTTCGATCTATGGCTCGCCGCTGACACCGAAATAGAGAGAGCGGTATTGGATGCGGGTGGCAACCGGTTGATCGCTGCCTTTGCCAATTCGATGCTGGAACGCGCCCTCATCGACGCACTTGGGCGCCATATCGGCCTGAGCTTTGACCAGATGGTGCGCTCGAACGCCTTGGGTATCCGCCCTGAGGCAGTCTTTCCGACACTTGGTTTCGACGATATTCTGGCCAGCCTGCCTAATCGTCCATCCAATCAGGTAGCGCTCCGTCACACGGTCGGTATGATCGATCCACTGACCGACGCCGAACTGGGGGTCGACGCCCCTATGGACGGCTTGCCGGTGTCACTCGAACGCTACATAGCTGTCGATCAACTCAATTATCTCAAGATCAAGGTTGGTGGCGACAGGGACCATGACCTTGAGCGCCTGACCCGGACCGCCGCCGTCATTGCGGCATCGGGCCGCGACATCAAAATTACCCTTGATGGCAATGAGCAGTTTGGCCACATAGACGACTTCGTCGCCTTGGCCGAACAAATTCAGAGCCGTCCCGCGTTGGCGTCACTGTGGTCGTCGATCTTGTTTATCGAACAACCGCTCCACCGCGACACGGCAATGACAACGCCGCTACCTGCCGGTGCCAAGGCGGCGATAGGCCGCCCGTTGTTGATCGACGAGGCTGACGGCTGGATTACGGCGTTCAATGAAGCAATTGATCTTGGTTATGAAGGGGTTAGCCACAAAAACTGCAAAGGCGTGTTTCACTCCTTGCTTAACGCTGGTCTTGCCAGCGTTCACAACAAAACCCTTGGGCAAAAACGCTATTTTCAATCTGCGGAAGATCTAACAAATCTCGCAGTCGTGCCCCTGCAGGCCGACCTCGCGGTCGTCGCGACACTTGGCATCTCCCATGTCGAGCGCAATGGTCACCACTATTTTGCCGGCCTGGACCATCTGCCGCAGACCGAGCGCGCCGCCGCCTTGGCGCGTCATGATGATCTCTATGAAACAGCTGAGGACGGCGGGCGCCTGCGTATTTCTAACGGCATCCTCAATATCGCATCACTTCAGGTGCCCGGTCTCGGGGTTGTCGATAATCCCGATTTGAACAACGCCATTGCCGAGCAGGATTGGCAATTTTCCATGCTGGAGACGCAAACATGACCGATTGGGAACTGGGCGATCTGCCGGAGCGCTTTGCCAGCGAGGATGAACTTGAAGCCTTCATGACCCGCCCGATGCCCGGCCTTGCCGCCGATCTGGCCAAGGCACCCGGCGCTTTGACCATCCTTGGGGTCGGCGGAAAGATGGGCCCCTCTCTTGCCGTCATGGCTAAGCGCGCCGACCCCGCCCGGCGCGTCATAGGTGTTGCGCGGTTTTCTGACGCAGCGGCCCGGCAAAAGCTGGATGATGCCGGGGTTGAAACAATCACCTGCGATCTTTTGGACAAAGCCGCAGTAGCCAAGCTGGAAGTGACGCCCAATGTCATTTTTATGGCGGGCATGAAGTTTGGCGCCTCGGGCAACGAGCCGTTGACCTGGGCCATGAACGCGCATGTGCCAGCCCTCATTGCCGACCATTTTATTACCAGCCGCATCGTCGCCTTCTCCACCGCCTGTGTCTATCCTTTCGTTGACATTCGCCATCAAGGTGCCCGCGAGGATGTGGCGCCAACACCAGTGGGCGAATACGCCAACTCCTGTGTCGGTCGGGAGCGGATGTTTCAGCATTTTTCAGGTCAGCACGGCACCCCCGGTCGCTTGCTGCGGCTCTCCTATGCCATTGATATGCGCTATGGCGTTTTGCACGATGTTGCCCAAAGCGTACTGAAGGGCACGGAAATTCCACTGGTAATGGGCCACGCCAACGTCATCTGGCAGGGCGACGCCAACGCAATCGCGCTGAGAGCACTGGCCCATACCACCACGCCGACAACCCCGCTGAACCTGTCCGGCCCCGAAATCGTCAGTATCCGCGCCGTTGCCAACCGTTTCGGCCAATATTTTGACCGCAAGCCCGTTTTTGTCGGCGAGGAAGGACCTACAAGCTGGTTGGTCAATACCGATCAACAGCAGAAATTGTTCGGTTATCCTCAAATTCCGTTGGCAAGGTTGATCGCCTGGACCGCCGACTGGGTGTCGCGTGGTCAGGCCAGCCTGGGTAAGCCAACTCACTTTGAAGTCAGCGACGGAAAATACTAGTGGCTCTGGACGATCCCAAACCACGCACCAGAGACCGGACCCGCACCCGCGAACAAATACTCGAAGCGGCGCGCCACGAATTTGCTGCCAATGGCTTTGAGGGCGCAACGACCGACGATATCGCCCGTCGCGCCAATGTCTCCAAGCGCATGCCCTACCATTATTTCAACAATAAGGATGGGCTGTTTCAGGCCGTACTTGAGCGAACATATGCCGAAATCCGCGATGCCGAAAAAGCGCTGGAACTGACATCGCGCGACCCAATGGAGGCCATGGCCGAGTCTCGTGGTCTTCAGCTTTGACTGGTTTGTCAACAACCCCGCCTTCATCCCTATTCTGAATGCAGAAAATCTGCTCAACGCGGTGCATGCCGAATCCTCCGAGGCGGTTCGTCGCCTCAGCACACCGTTGGTCGACACAATATCCGACCTGCTCAAGCGCGGCGTCGCCAGCGGCCAGATGCGAGCCGGCGTCGATCCGGTCGAACTTTATATTTCGATTGCTGGTGTGTGCTATTTCTATTTTTCCAACCGCCGCACGCTCTCGGCCATCTTTTCGCGCAATCTGAGCGCCCCCGACGAGATTGCGTTGCGTCGCGCACACGTGGCGGATGTGATCCTGGGGTATTTACGCCCGTGACAAGCCCCTGCAAACGCCCGTCTAGCGGAGATTTTCAATGTTGATCGAGGATATCGAGTCGGACGCCCTAAAACAGTTTCGTGCTGGTTGCGTCATTCCTGCCCATCCCTTGGCACTGACCCATAAACGCGAACTCGATAATCGCCGTCAGCGCGCGCTTACCCGCTATTATTTGGATGCAGGATCGGGTGGGCTTGCTGTTGGCGTTCACACCACCCAATTCGCCATCCGCGATGTTGGCCTATACGAACCGATCCTGCGCATCGCCATGGAGGAGGCAGAGGGCTGGGTTGCACAGACCCCCTTCATGGTCGCGGGGGTTATGGGCCAGACCCGTCAGGCTATCGCCGAGGCCGAACTTGCGCGCGGTCTGGGTTACCACGCAGCGCTATTGGGATTGGGCGCCATGGGGGCAGCTGACGAGGACCAATTGATCGCCCATTGCGCCAGCGTTGCCAAAATCATGCCGATCATTGGCTTTTACCTGCAGGCCGCCGTTGGTGGGCGCGACCTGTCCTACAATTTTTGGCACCGATTTGCCAAAATTGAAAATGTCATCGGCATCAAGATCGCCCCGTTTAACCGCTACAAGACGCTCGATGTCGTCCGGGGTGTCGCCGCGGCAGGCGCACAATCACGAGTGACCCTTTATACCGGCAATGACGATCATATCGTGGGAGATTTGTTGACGCCCTTTCCGGTGGAATCCGACAACGGCACCGACCATATCCGCATCAAAGGCGGATTATTGGGGCATTGGTCAGTTTGGACCCTAAAAGCGGTTCAACTACTCAACGACGTTCACGCCCTGCCGCCATCGGGCAAAATCGATCAAAGTTGGTGGACCCGTGATGCCGCCGTAACCGACAGCAATGCCGCCTTCTTCGACGCCGCCAATAATTTTGATGGCGTTATTGCCGGACTGCACGAAGTGCTGCGCCGTCAGGGCCTGCTTGAGAACATCTTGTGCCTGGATCCCAACGAAGGCATGGGAAAGGGGCAGGCGGACGAAATTGACCGCGTTTATCGTGCCTATCCCGCTTTGAACGACGATCGGTTCGTCGCTGACAATCTCGAGCGGTGGTTGGACGGCTAGAGCCGGATTGTAGCCGAACTAGTTGGTGTTGGTTGGCCCGCGCGGTCACAAGACCGGGCGGGCCGATTGAACGGTCAGGATCGCGGTTCGTCTAATAATCCCTTTACCAATGCCACGCTGCCTATTAGCAAGATGATCGCGAAGGGGAAGCCGGTCGACACCGCCATTGCCTGAAGCGCCGCAAGGCCACCTCCTAACAGCAGTGCAATGGCCACCAGACCCTCGAATGCAGCCCAGAATACGCGCTGGCCCACCGGCGAGTTGGTCTTGCCGCCCGCAGTGATCGTGTCGATCACCAATGATCCTGAATCGGACGAGGTCACAAAAAACACGACCACCAGTATGATCCCGATGAACGAGGCGATCTGGGTCAAGGGCAGCGCCGCCAGCATCTGGAATAACTGCAGTTCAAGACTGGCATCGGCAACCGCCTGATAGCCGTCATTGACGATCTGGCTGATGGCGGTGCCCCCGAATGTTGTCATCCACAAAACGCTGGCCAGCGCCGGGATGAGCATCACGCAGATCAGGAATTCGCGCACCGTCCGGCCGCGGCTAACTCGCGCGATGAACATCCCCACAAATGGCGACCAGGATATCCACCACGCCCAGTAAAAGGAGGTCCACCCATGCCGGAAATTATCATCGGTGCGACCGAATGGGTTGGACAGAGCCGGTAAGTGACTGGCGTAGGACCAAAGATTGGCGAAAAATCCATTGAGGATCTGAATAGTTGGCCCCACCGCAATAACGAAAAGCAGCAGGAGGGCGGCCAGCACCATATTGATCTCCGATAGCCGCTTTACCCCGGCATCGAGCCCCGCAACAACCGAGACGAGCGCAATTCCGGTTATGGCAATGATCAGCACGACCATGGTGACGTTGTTGATGGGCAACCCGAACAGGAAGTTGAGGCCCGCGCTGGCTTGCCCGGCGCCGATCCCTAGCGAGGTCGCCAACCCGAACAGGGTCGCGAACACCGCCAGGATATCGATGATGTGGCCCGGCCATCCCCAGATGCGCTCGCCCAGAACGGGATAAAATATCGAGCGCATCGTCAGCGGCAAGCCCTTGTTATACGAAAAGATCGCCAGCGCCAGCGCCACAACGGCATAGATCGCCCAGGGGTGAAGCCCCCAGTGAAATATGGTCGCGGCCATGGCCAGGCGCCGTGCGCCGTCGGCATCGCCAATCGCCCCGCCAAGCGGCGCCCAATCTGAGCGAATGCCGCCTTCACTCGCGATCCCGCCGAGCGACGAGGTGAAATGGGAAACAGGCTCGGAAACCCCATAGAATACGAGGCCAATGCCCATACCTGCCGCAAATAGCATGGCCAACCACCCGGCATAGGAGTAGTCCGGAGTTGCATCGCGGCCGCCAATGCGGATTTTGCCGAGCGGCGAAACAATCAGGCCCAGGCACAGCAGCACGAATATGTTGCCCGCCAACAGGAAGAACCAGTCAAATCGGGCTGTCAGGAAATCCCGCAGGCCAATGAACCAGTCGGTGGCTGTCGTGCCGAACACCATGGTCAATGCCACGAACGCGACAATCGACACGCCTGAGATCAGAAAGACAGGATTGTGGATGTCAATCTTGAGCGCGCCAATCTTGGACGCGATATTGTCCTGGCCGACAGAATAGTCCGTCTCGATGATCTCGGTCGGCCCCTCGGGCGCTCGGATTTCCTCGAGTTCGTCATTGTCTGTGGCCATTGGGATTCCGATGTTGTTTGGATAAGACATGGCGGCTCGGAATGTCCAAGCCGGGTCGAGTCGCAGCAAATGTGATTACCAAGGCTAACAGACCGGACCCCCGACGTCACCTTTGCGCCCCAATTGGGTAATTGTTCGATCGTAGCGCCCAACGGACCTCTGTCTTCAGCATCAAGAATTTTTCGCCCAGCGATCGCTATGCGGGCAGGCCCCACAATTGGGCGCTCTTTGCCAAAACGACGCCGTTAACGCTGCGAAATCCGTGCGGTCGGTCCTCTGTCAAAAGGAATGGGCCATCCAGATCGCACCAGTTCGCCGCCGTGGCCAGCAGTGCGATGGGGGCGATAGACAGGGACGTGCAGACCATGCAGCCTAGCATGATCTGTATGCCGTGTGCCCGCGCCGCAGCGATCAGCACAATCGCTTCGGTCAGGCCGCCGGTCTTGTCCAGTTTGATATTGATCGCCTGGTAACGCGTCGCGATACTCGCCAGCCCGGTTGCCACATGGGCACTTTCATCGGCGCAAATCGGCACAGGTGACTGGATATGGTTCAGCACCTGATCATTACCGGCCCGAAGCGGTTGCTCTACCAACTCGACATTGGCGCGTTGGCAGGCCTGCAAATTGGTCACAATATCTGTCGCTGACCACGCCTCATTGGCATCAACGATAAGCCGCGCCCACGGCACAGCGCGCCGCACTGCCTCTATGCGTTCGCAGTCCCCATCGCCGCCCAGCTTGAGCCTTGAGCAGTGGCCATCTACTCGCCTGCGCCGCTGCGGTTGCCATCCGCTCGGGTGTGTCGAGGCTGATGGTAAAGGCCGTGGTGATATGCGGTGGGACAGAAAGTCCCGCGAGGTCGGCGACGCTACGCCCGGCGAGCCTTGGCATCAAGGTCCCACATGGCGCAGTCCAGGCCATTCCGCGCGGCGCCGGGTGGCAGGCGCGATTGCAGTGCCTGCCGGGTCAACCCATTGGCAATATCCGCCTCCAGCGCCTTGATCGATTCAAGCGTGCTGGGCACGCTCTCGCCATATCGGGGGTAGGGGACGCATTCGCCCCAGCCGGTTTTGCCGTTTTGCGTGAGTTTGACAGTCACCACTTCGGCTTCGGTCTTGCTGCCGCGCGAAATGGCAAAGCCACCCTTTATCGCGAAGCGTTCCGAATAAACGGTCAGCGTGGTGCCGGCCATGTTCTAGCTTTCTTTGCGTAGTCGGGGGTCCAGTGTGTCGCGCAAGGCGTCGCCCAAAAGATTGAAGCCGAAGGACAGAAACAGGATGGCAAAACCGGCAAAAATGGCTGGCCACGGCGCCAGCAACAAAAAATTACGCCCCTCTGATAGCATCAGGCCCAGTGACGGCGTCGGCGGTTGCGCGCCAAGACCCAGAAACGACAGTGACGCTTCAACCAGTATAGCGGCAGACAGCAGCAGGCTGGTTTGCACCAGCACAACGGAGGCCAGATTTGGCAGCAGGTGCAGAAAAATGATGCGCATGTCACCCGCCCCGATAGCCTTGGCACCGGTCACATACTCGCTTTCGCAGATCACTAGCGCTGGGCCGCGCAGCAGGCGGGAAAAAATCGGCGTATAGACAATGGCGATGGCGATGGCTGCGCCCCAGATACTGGGACCAAGCACTGCTATCACGGCGATGGCCAGCAGCAGGATGGGAAAGGCAAACAGCACATCCATCAGGCGCATGACGATCCGGTCGAACCAGCCGCGATAATAGGCAGCCAGCATGCCAAGCGTGCCCCCCGCCAGCAACGACAAAATCACCGCGGTGACGCAGGTGAGCAGCGACGTGCGATAGCCATAGATAATGCGCGAAAGAATGTCGCGCCCGAGTTGATCGGTGCCCAGCCAATTAACCGGGCTCGGTCCCTTGAGCCGCTGCACCATGATCTGTGCATAGGGGTCCTGTAGCCCCAGCGCCGGGGCAAAAACCGCCAGCAAAACTTGAAGTGCGACAAAGACCACAGCGAAGCTGAAAAGTCTGTTCTGGCGCGCGAAACCAATCATCGCGACACCCTTGGGTCAATGACGGCATAGAGCATGTCGACCAAAAAATTGACCAACACAAAGGCCGTGGTCATCACCAAAATGGTGGCCTGCACCAGGGGATAATTCCGTTCCGCAATCGCCCCGAGCACCAATCGACCCAGCCCAGGAATGGCGAAAACCTGCTCGATGACGATGGCGCCACCAAGCAGGTAGCCCGCCGAAACCCCAACGCTGGTGATGAACGGAATAAGCGCATTTCGCAAGGCATGCTTGTAGATGATCCGCCGCCGATTTGCCCCTTTGGCCTTGGCGGTGCGGATATAATCCTGACTGAGCGCATCCAGCATTGCCGAGCGTACCAGTCGCGACAGGTTGGCCAGCATTGGTAGCGACAGCGCGATCACCGGCAGGATCATGCGTTGCAGATTGCCTAGCGGGTCCTCTGAAAATGGCACATAGCCTAGCGCCTGAACGCCGGGCAGGAACTTGGCGACCATGAAGATGGAGACGATGCCCAACCAGAAGGACGGTATGGTCAGCCCGGCAATCGCGCCAATACGAACAAATACTTCAGCACCCTTGCCGCGTGCTTCGGCCATAAAAGCGCCCAACGGTATGGAAAGCCCGGCACCAACCAGCACCGAGAGCAACGTCAGCTCAATGGTTGGCCAGATATTGGCGCCGATTTCCTGCATGACCGGGCGCCCGGTCCAGATTGACGTGCCCAAATCGCCCTGAACCGCGCCCCATATCCAGCGGCCATATTGAATCAGAATAGGTTGATCCAGTCCGATGCGCGATTTCAACTCGGCAATACGATCGGGGGTGATTTCAGTATTGGCGCCCAGCATGATCGCCACAGCATCGCCGGGGATCAGACGGATCATCAGGAACACAATGATAGATACGCCAAACAGCACAACCAGCAGGTCGATGAAGCGGCTCAGCAAAAAACGCTGGGACATGAGGCGATCCGCAATTCGGGCGGCATGAACCGCAGGAAAAACGGTGCGTCACCCATGGCAACGCACCGGCAATACTTATTCGTCGACAGTTACATTGACGAGGCTGGTCAGTCGGCCATTGGCATAAATTTCAAAGCCTTTGACCTTGTCGCTGACAGCGGTGTTGAGCGTCCCATAGGCGATGTGGGCAACCGGACCGTCGCACGCCAGCTTGGTCTGCAGCTTGTCATAGATTGCCTTGCGCGCCGCCTGATCGGTTTCGACGCGGCCCTCATTGAGCCAGCTATCGACCTCGGCATCATCATATTTGAACACATTGGTCGAACCGCCACCGATGAAAGTGCGATAGAAATACCCATCCGGATCGGGGCTGCCGCCATTGGCCGAAACGAACATGTCAAAATTGGAATTGCGCCAATCCTGAACGAATTGACCGATTTCCTGATTGATCAGTTCAACCTCGATGCCGCCGGCCGCCAACTCCTGCTGAATGACCTGGGCAATATCGCGCGTATCCTGACGCGGCAACACGTTCATCGTCAGCTTGATCGGCGTTTCCACGCCGGCCTCCTTAAGCAGCGCTTTGGCGCCATCTACATTGGTGGTGTAGCAACTAAAAGTGCTCGGATCGAGCGCCCATTCGGTCAGGGCTGGCGACAGCGGTCCGGCCGGCACGCCTGAGCCAAACAGCGCTCCGTCAATGATTTCCTGTCGGTTAAGCAGCATATTGACCGCCTCGCGCACCTCAACCTTGTCGAATGGCGGACGGCTGACATTCATGCCCAACAGCGTGTAGGAAAGGTCACGGGTTTGTTGAACCGTAACACCTGCCTGGCCCTGCAATTGCAGCGCTGTGGCCGGATCAATGCCGGGCAACAGATCATATTCGCCGCTGGTTATGCCCACTTGCCGCGTTGCCGCTTCGGGCACGAAATTGAACACCACCTCGTCCAGCTTCGGCTCACCCTCACGATAATAGGCGTCGTTCTTGTCGAGGCTGATAAAGCCATTTGGCTGCCACTCGGCAAACTTGAATGGCCCGGTGCCGTCCGGTGTCTGCTGAAGCGCGTCCACGTCCTTTTCCATCTCCGCTGGCACAATGGCGATGCCCGCCAGCGAGGAGAGGATAGGTGCGAATGGCGCGTCCAGAACCAGCGCCACGGTTGTTGGATCGATAATCTTGATATCCACGATCGGGCTGACGCGGCTGGCGAGCGGCGATGCCACCGCCTCGGATTGCACCCGACGGATCGAGGCGGCAACATCCTCCGCATCCATTGCCGATCCATCGTGGAAGGTCACGCCAGAGCGCAACTTGAATGTGTAGGTCAGGCCATCGTCCGAAATTTCCCAAGACTCGGCGAGGCCCGGCACGACGGCCTGATCCTTGTCAATTGCCGTCAGGCCTTCATAGATATTGTCCTGAACAATAACCACCGAGTTGAATGCCGTAATCAAATGCGGGTCCAGCCCGGCGGGCGAGGAATCAATGGCAATATTAAGTGTTGCGGCAGAGGCGGTGCTGACCAGAATGCTGGTCGCGAGAAGCGCAGCGCTGAGTTTTTTGAGTGACATGTTTCCTCCAGAACCTACGGTGTCAGGGCGCACGACGAGCCAATCGTGGTGCAGGCCAATGTAAGACCAATCTTGGTATCTCCTACGCTATGTCACTCACCGAATATGTGCAAGCGTTTGCCGATCCATAACGACAAATCAGGATTCTATCTATTAGCACCGCTGCACCGCCAGCTCCGTGAATATCGGCAAATTTGCAGGCCAATATAAGACCAGTATGGACTTTGCATGCCCAAACGTATTAGGTCTGGAACAAAGGCAATATCCCTTGATCGAGCGCGCTGGGGTTGGTGAGCGCGCCGATTGGGACAGTTTTCTGGAGCCGAAATGCCCGACCCGGCGCTGCTAAGCATCAAGGATCTGCACATTTCGGTTGGTTCCCGGCCCGTGATAGAAGGGGTGTCACTCGACATTGCCCCCGGCGAGATGCTCGGGCTGGTCGGTGAGTCCGGCTGTGGCAAGTCGGTTACGGCGCTGTCAATCATGCGCTTGCTGGCCGAGCCGCCAATGCACATCGATAGCGGCAGCATCGCATTCGGCGGTGCCAACGTGCTCGATCTGGATGGCCCTGCACTTGAGGCGCTGCGTGGCGACCAGATCGCCATGATCTTTCAGGAACCGATGACCTCGCTCAATCCGGTCTTTACCGTCGGCGACCAGATAGCCGAGGTGGTTACGCTGCATCGCGCCATATCACGGGAAGTGGCAATGGCGCGGGCGCTTGAACTGTTGGGACGAGTTGGCATTCCAACACCCGATACCGCGCTCACCCGCTATCCCCATCAGATGTCGGGTGGCCAGCGCCAGCGCGTTATGATTGCCATGGCGCTGGCATGCGATCCCCAATTGCTCGTTGCCGATGAGCCGACCACCGCACTCGATGTTACCGTACAGGCTCAAATCCTCGACCTGCTCGATGATCTCCGCCGCGAGACGGGCATGGCCGTGCTGTTGATTACCCATGATTTGGGCGTTGTGTCCCAATATTGCGATCGGGTGGCGGTAATGTATGGAGGGCGCATTGTCGAACAGGCTGCCGCCAGTGATCTTTTCGCCCACCCCCGCCATCGCTATACCGAGGCGTTGCTGCGCACTATCCCGGCGTCAAACGCGCCGGGAACGGAGTTGCCCGCTATTCCCGGCACCGTCCCGCCGCCGGGGCAGCGGCCAAGCGGCTGCACATTTCATCCCCGCTGTCACGCTGTGGTCGACGCCTGCCCGCGCACCATGCCCGAGTTAACCGGCGAGCCTTCATCTGACTCGCTGTTGGAATCCCGCCGCATGAGCCTGCTCGAACTCAACCATCTCTCGACAACCTATCCGGGCGCCAAGGGCGCGGTGGTGCAGGCCGTTTCCGACGTGTCGCTTGATATTGCGGCGGGAGAAGTGCTCGGCGTCGTCGGCGAGTCCGGATGCGGAAAATCGACATTGGGGCGGACGCTGCTGCGGCTGGTAGAGCCAAGTGGCGGCCAAATCCTGTTTGACGGTAAGGATTTGACGGCACTCGATCGTCATCAAATGAAGGCGGTGCGGCGCGATCTGCAGGTGATTTTTCAGGACCCCTTCGGTTCGCTCAATCCGCGCCATAGCGTTGGCTATATCATTGGCGAACCGCTCATCGTGCATGGCGTCGGCGATCAGGCAAGCCGTGACGCGCGGGTCGACGAGTTGCTGGCGCTGGTCGGGCTGCCCCCTGATGCAGGCCGACGCTATCCGCATGAATTTTCCGGCGGTCAGCGCCAACGCATCGCCATTGCGCGCGCCCTTGCGCTCGATCCCAAACTGCTGGTGGCGGACGAAGCGGTATCGGCGCTAGACGTTTCGATCCAGAGCCAGATCATCAATCTGATCGCCCAATTGCAGAAACGCCTCAACCTGTCGATCCTGTTCATCAGCCACGATTTGTCAGTCATTCGCCATGTCAGCGACCGCATCGCAGTGATGTATCTTGGCCGAATTGTTGAAATTGGTCCCACAGAGACCATCATGAACAAGCCTCAGCACCCCTATACCCAGGCCCTATTGTCGGCCATTCCCCGGCCCGGCGTGGCGCGCCAAAAACGAGTGGTGTTGCAGGGGGAACTGCCCGATCCAACCAAGCCGCCCAAGGGCTGCGCCTTTCATACCCGTTGCCCCATGGTCATGGATATTTGCCATTCGGTGCGCCCGGTGCTGGAGCACCCTACGGGATCGCCAACAACGGGCCAGGTGGCCTGCCATCTCTATCAGGATCAAGCATGAATCCCAGATTTGAAGCCGCGTTCGCGCCAGTTGCCGCCGCGGTAAACGCAGGAAAAATTCCCGGCGCTGTGCTGGGAATAGTGGATCGCGATGGCGCGCGCACCATACGCCATCTGGGGCAGGCACAAACAACGCCAGTCGTTCGCCCGATGACGGAAAATACATGGTTCGATCTGGCATCGCTGACCAAGACCATATTTACCACCTCCCGCATGCTGTCCTTGGCCGATGAGGGCACTATTGACCTCGACGCACCGCTCACTTCAGTGCTGCCCGATTTCCGCCAATACAATCCCGACGCTTGGGAGCGAAAGATTACCTTTCGCCAATGCCTGGGCCATCAGACGCCGTTTCCGGCGGTGGAGCCAATCTACACCTATGGACGCGACCCTGAACTGCTGCGCGCCTTCATACTGCAACGGGAATGGCGTGCCGGACCCTCCGTTTACTCTGATATCAATTTCATCCTGCTCGGCTTCGCGCTCGAACGGTTGGCCAAAAAGACCATTCGGCAACAGGACCCCGGTCCCGGCTTTGCATGGTCGGCAGACCCGCAAAATTGCGCTGCCACCGAAGATTGTACCTGGCGCAATCGCGTACTGTGCGGCGAGGTTCACGACGACAATTGCTCGGCGTTGCAGGGCTCGGGCCATGCCGGACTTTTCGGCACTGTCGACTCGGTGCTGAACTTCGCCCAAGGACTTCTTGATGGCTCCGGTGCGTCGCCAACTGCCATCGCCCTGATAAGAACGCCTCTTTCGAGCCGCCGCACCCATGGTTGGGAGCGACCTTATGATGGCTGGTCCGGCGGGCAAAATTGCAGCAACGACACGATCGGGCACACCGGCTTTACCGGCACCGGACTATGGCTGGACTTTTCGGCTGGCCGCGCATGGACCCTGTTGACCAACCGCGTGCACCCCACCCGCCATTTCGATAGTGGCATCATCGACCTCCGCCGCACCGTCGGCGACGCCATCAATTTGAGCCTAGGACACTTCCATGGAACCCATCTGGGCAATCGGCCTGATGACTGGCACGGTGCTGGACGGCAATATCGACATCGCGCTGCTCAAGACGGATGGTGAGACGGTTGCCGAGTTTGGTACCTATACGCTCGCGCCCTATGGCGAAGACTTGCGGGCGTTGTTGGTGGCAACACTGAACGCGGCCCAAGAATGGAATTTTGAGGGACGGGAGCCGGCGATATTTGCCGAGGCTGAACGGGCGCTAACCATTGCCCAATCCGATGCGGTCGCTGACTTTGTTGCCAATCAAGGCATGACAATGGCCGATATCGGCATCGTCGGGTTTCATGGCCAGAGCGTTTTGCATCGTGCGCCGCAGCCCGGTCGAATTGGCGCAACGCGGCAATTGGGGGATGGCGCACTTATGGCCGAGCGTCTGAGCACACGGGTTGCCTATGATTTTCGCAGCGCCGACGTCGCCTCGGGCGGGCAGGGCGCACCGCTATCGGCAATTTATCATACAGCGCTGATGCATGGGCTTGGGGCCGACGGCACCTACGCCATACTCAATCTCGGCGGAGTCGCCAACATTACCTGGTGGGACGGTAAGGACCAGATCGTCGCCTTCGATACCGGTCCCGCCAACGCGCCGATCAACGATTTTGTCATGGCCCATGGCCACGGCGAAATGGATCGCGATGGCGCGCTGGCGCTTGCCGGAACCGTTGATGAAGCGCGTCTGTCACAATTGCTGGACCACCCGTACCTCAGGGCTGCCTATCCAAAGTCGCTGGATCGGTTCGATTTTACCGCCGCAATGGCCGACGGGTGCACTGTTGACGATGGCGCGGCGCTGCTGACCGCGTTTACAACGTCTGCGGTGGGATGTGGGTTGGACCTGCTGCCCCGGCGGCCCAACAAGCTGATTGTGTGCGGCGGCGGTCGACGCAACTCCGCAATCATGCAGATGTTGGCGACGCGCGCCCGTGTCGAAGCCGTCCCCGCCGAAACGGTCGGCTGGCGCGGTGATGCCATTGAAGCCGAATGTTTCGCCTACCTTGCCGTTCGAACGTTGCGCGACCTGCCGATAAGTTTTCCAACCACCACGGGCGTGGCGAAACCGATGACCGGCGGCAGGATCGCCGGCTAGACTTTGGCTGGTTTGATGCGCGGGGGCCGGTGGCCGCGCGTGCCGATGGCGCAAGCCGAAATGATCAAGGTTCCGCCTATCCAAAGTTGGGGCGGCGGCACTTCGGCGAAAAACAGATAGCCAAACATTCCCGCCCACAACAGGCCCGTATAGTCGACCACGGCGAAAACCGATGCTGGTATGCGGCGCAGTCCGGCGATCAGCAACAGAAATCCGATGGCGCCCAATAGTCCGATCCCACCCACCTGCAACCAGGCCAAACCGGCGGGCAGCGTGAAATTGACGATTGCCAGCGGCAGAACGATGACGGCCGCCACAAGTGATTGAGCTAGTGTCATGGACGCCGCGCCCTCGTCCGTGGCGTGATGTTTGAGCAGAACGATAGCGCTGGCATAGCTGACCGGCGCCAGTATGGCGGCACCCCAAGCCAGTATATCGGCCGAACCCGTAACAACAATCGGGGCTCCACCGAGCACTACTATTAGCGATCCGACGATGCCCACTATGATGGCAAGGCCGAGGGATGCGGAGAATTTTTCCTTGAGCAACACAATGCCGAACAACGATATATAGAGTGGCGCACTCATGGCCAGCGCCGAGGCGACGGCCAGCGGCAGATGGGTCACGCCATAAAAAAACAGGCAGGCGGTCGACGCCATTGTCGCGCCACGCAGCAGGTGGCGGCGATAGTTCTTGCGCTGAGGCCAGGCGCGTCCGGTGATCGCCATATAGAGAGCCAGCCAGAGTGCCGCACCAAGATATCTCACGAAAACCAGCACGAAAATATTGAGACTGGCACCGAGCGATTTGGCGACGCTGTCCATCGCGCTAAGCACCATGACGCCGCCAACGCCAAGCAGAATGCCGACTAGTTTGATATCCATCAGGCCAATCGCTTTTGTAGGAAATAACGGGTGCGACCCTTGGGAAAATCATTGAGCCTGCCCGAATATGGCATAGCCAGCACGCAAATAGACCCTGAGCGCCTGCGGATTGAAAGTGTCGATATGAGCGCCATGGCTGCCGCGCAACAACGCTTCGGCTTCGGCCATCTCCAGCAATCGCCCTGCCAGACCATGCCCGCGATGAGCCTCGTCAAGCCATAACCATTGCACATAGAGCCAGCCCCAAGCCGTGTAACCATTAAGGCCACCCACGACGGCATCGCCCTGGCCGCGAACCAGCACGGCCAATGCTTGACGCCCGGCGGGTCCTACCTCGGTATCGTTGAACTGACCAAGCCCCGTGCCGATGGCAGCGAGCGCCGCCGGATCGGGGTTTGCAACGGTTTCCAGGCGCACGCTCATTCCTAGCCCAGAGCCTTGGCGCAAACTGCCACCGACAGCCGCCAGTTGGCTCTCCGCCTCGGCCTTGGACATCGATTTGTTGAGCATGACGGTGGCGAGCTTTATGCTGCCCCCCGCTATTTCAAGCGTTTCACGCGCCCTGTCATAGGGGAGTCGGTCAGGCTCGGCGATCATTTTGGCGGCGCGATCCACCAGTTTGATATTGGTAGGCAGCATTTCCACCATCAGGCCGCGATAGACATAGCCCAGCTTGATCATGACCCCGGTCGACAAGCTGTTCAAAGCGGCCTTCTGCGCTGTTCCCGCTTTCATGCGCGTCGAGCCCGCCAGGAACTCGGCACCGGTATCAAGAAGGACGGGAATGTCGCATGCTTCGCCCAGCTTGCCGCCGCTATTATTGTATATCCCGATTGTCAGCGCACCGACGGTGCGGGCGTGAACCAGCCCGGCAATGGCGTAGGGCGTGCGTCCACTCGCCGCTAGGGCGATCACCACATCGTTGGGACCAACATTGGCCTTGTCTAGCGCCTCGGTCGCAAGCGCTTCGCTGTCTTCGGCGCCTTCCGCTGCAAGGAAGAACGCGTCATTGCCGCCCGCCATCAGGACAAGAGCCCGCTCATACGGCCAGTTGAACGTTGGTGGCAACTCCGCCGCGTCCTGCGCCGCAATACGGCCCGAAGTGCCCGCGCCCATATAGATCAGCCGCCCGCCGCGCGCCAGGCGCTCCGTTGCAAGGTCAATCGCCTGCGCCAGTGCCGGGCACGCACTGCGCACCGCGCTGATGGCGGCAAACTGCCCCTCCACCATGCCATCGACCAGATCGGTACTATCCCAGTCCTCAATACCGGCAAAACGCTGCGACGCGGATTCTGTGCTGCTCATCTTGTTTCCTGTTGTTTTGCGGCGCGTTTGGCGGCCGCCAGTGCCGCGTCAATCTGCGGAAAGATTATTTGGTAATCCTGTAATGCATCAATCAGGCTTTGTTTGAGGGCAGGATGCAAGCTCACAATGCCACCCACATAGCCGATTGGCATTGATCCGGTTCGACCGGCAAGAGCCCGGCCAAGGCGGGCCAGGCTCCACACCAGCGTCGGTCAAAATTGCCAAGCTGACCTGATCACCCCGCGACGCCGCCGTGGCTACAGCCGGTGCCAATGCACCGATCCGGCCCCGGTCGCCACCATAGATATAAGTGCGCACCGCGTCCCAATCCGCGCCACCCATGGCGTCAAACAGTTCCTCGGCGAGAATGGCAGCGTCGGCCGGACCGCCCGTCTCGTCAATGCGACGATAAAGCTGGTTGAGGGCCTCCAGCGCTATCCATGTGCCCGAACCGCCATCGTCGATCAGCAATCCACGGCCACCGACGCGAATGACCGAATTGTCCCGGGCGATATGCAAGCCAATCGATCCGGTACCTGCCGAAATCAGATGGCCGGTGCCGGGTGCAAAGGCGGCGCGATAGGCCAACTCCATGTCGTCACTGATTGCAACCCGTTTCGGCTCGATGTTAAGCGTCGAGCCAACCAGCGCGGCAATCTCGCCCTGTGCGCCCGAGCCGTAGCCGGTAATACCCAGGCTAGCTTGATCCAGGGGTAAGTGCGCGCCGCATTCTTGCCCAATCGCTTGCAGCGTCATTGTCAGGCGCGCCCTTTCAATCGGGTTGAATATATGGCCTGTCGCCCCGGCGGCTGCCCCGCGCGCGATCAGTTCCCCGTCTTGATCAACGACCGCCCAGCGCGATGCCGTGCCGCCAATATCAATGCCGATAAATCTGCCGCTCATGGCCGCGCCGCGAGGGACTGGGCAAAGGCGCGGGTAATCTCGCGCGGATTGGTGATCATGGTGCCGACAACCACGGCGTGGGCACCCGCAACGAGCGCACTACGCGCCAATTGTGGTGTGTTGAAGCGGCCCTCGGCAACGATGGGCGTCGACAGCCGCGACGCCAGCGCCTCGATCAACGCCAGATCCGGTCCCTCAGGCTTGGGTTCGGTATAGCTGGTATATCCAGAAAGCGTAGTGGAAATATAGGTCGCCCCCATCTGTTCGGCGGCAAGGCCTTCATCGAAGGTTGAAATATCGGCAAAAACCTCAAGACCCAAATCGTTTCGAATGTAGCGCACCAGCGTCTCGGGGGCATCGCCGCGCCGTTCACGCGGTGTGCAGTCGAGCGCCACGATATCGGCCCCCGCTTTTGCCAGTTCTTCAGCCGCCTCGCGGCTTGGCGTAATATAGACCGGTACGCCATCGGTGAACACTTTGCTTATGCCGATCACCGGCAATCCCGCGGCTTTGCAGGCCTGAACATCTTGTGCACCATTAGCGCGAATGCCAACAGCGCCGCCGTCGCGCGCCGCGAGCGCCATTGCGCCCATGAAACTGGGACCATGCAGCGGATTGTCGGCGCGGGCCTGGCACGAAACGATCAAGCCATCGCGCTTTAAAAGCACACTCACTTGATCGCTCCCGAGGTCATACCGCTGATGAACTGCCGCGACAAAACGATATAGATCAGGATAATTGGCGCCGCTGATAGTGTCAGCCCGGAGAACAAGACGCCCCAGTCGGTGTTGTACTCGCCCATGAAAGTTGTCAATCCCTGAGGCAGGGTTTTGAGATCGTCATTCTGGATGAAGACCAGCGGAAAGAAGAAATCGTTCCAGATCGGCACCACATTTTGAATACCCGCGATCACCATGGCCGGGCGCACAAGTGGTAACATGACCGACCACATGATGCGCGCCTCGCTGGCCCCATCCATGCGCGCCGCGTCCTCCAACTCATTGGGCAAGGTGCGGATAAAACCGGTCATGATGAACACCGTGGTGGGCAACCCCATGGCGGTATAAACGAAAATCAGCGAAAGCTGGTTGTTGAGAATGCCGATGTCCCGCATCAGCATGAATAGCGGAATGATCGCCAGCTTGAGCGGCAGCGTCAGCCCGGCGATGAAAAACATCAGGATGAAGCTGGCGCCGAAAAACTGGTACCGCGCGATGGCATAGGCCGCCATTGTCCCCAGTGTCAGGATCAACACCATCGAACTGCCGGTCACCAGAAACGAGTTGAACAGATAGCGGACGAAATTGGTCTGGGTCCATATCTTCACAAAATTTCCCACATTGCCAAAGTCGGGCAGGGCGAAGGGGGCTTGGAATATTTCCATGTTGGATTTGAACGCCGAGAATATCATGATGATGATCGGCGCCAGCATGATGAATGTATTGGCAACCAGTATGATCTGGAGCAGGCCATCGCGACCGAGCGTGCCGATGATGCCCTTGCGATCATAATAGGTCGTCGCGGTCGCGCTCATACCTGTATCTCCCGCGCCCGCAGGCGGACCGTGATGACGCTGGCGACAGCAGCGATGAACACAAAGATCAGGACGGCCAAGGCGCTGCCCAGCCCGAAATCCTGTTGACCCGACGATACGTTGCCAAAGGCTGTTCGGTAGAAATAAAGGCCCAGAACGTCAGTTGAGCCGTAAGGCGAACCGTCCAGACCCGCCATGATATAGGGCAGTTCGAACCAGTTGAACGCCCCAACGAACAAAAGAACAAATACAACGGTCGCACTTGGCGCTACCAGCGGCCAGACGATCTTGCGGATCTTTACCCATTCGCTCTGGGTTTCCATGCGTACCGCATCGAGAATTTCGGTGGGGATGCGCTGCATGCCAGCCAGAAACACCAGGGTCGGAAAGCCGACCATATGCCAGGCATTGGCAAAGATCAGCGCCCAGAGCGCGGTTGAATCCTGTCCCAGCCAGGGTTGCGCCAGCCAGGGCAGGCCGATGGCGCGCGCGCTCTGATTGACCACGCCAAACAGTGGATGCAGGAACAGTTTCCACAAATAGCCGACAATGATGGTCGATAAAACCACGGGCAGAAACACCGCGATCCGGTGAAAGCGCGCACCCGGCAGTTCGCGCCACAAGGCATACGCCAGCAAGAAGCCAACGCCGTTCTGCAGCACCATCAGCGCGAAAAATACCATGATATTGTGGGTGAACGCGTTGCGGGTCCAGCTAGCATAGGGCTCGACGAACAACACCTTGTGAAAATTATCGAACCAGACAAAATCACCGCGCAACAGGCCCTGCCAGTCGTAAAATGCATAGGCAAATGCCGAAATGATCGGATAGACAATGAACAGTGCCACAAAGGCGAGCGGCGGCACGATCAATGCAGTGATCCACATGCCGCGTCCGGTCAGGCGCAATCGGGCCATGTTATTCTCTCATCGATCAATAGAACAGGCGCTGGCCGAACGCGCGTGCAGTCCGGCCAGCCTGTTCGTCCTTACTTCTGGAAAGGCTTGTACCAGGCAGCCAGACCATCGGTGAGCGCGGTGCCAATAGCTTCAGGTGTTGTCTGGTCTGCCATCAGCTTTTGCACTTCCCCCTGCAGCAATACGGAGCCGGAGGGTTCGTCGTAACGGAAGTGAACCAGCATGATGTAGGGAATAGCCGATTTGTTGAGATCAGAGACTTCCTGCAGTAGCGGGTTCGAGAAGGTCACGCCTGGAACCGTAGAAATATTGTTGAGAGAGTCGGCGAACGCCTGTCCAAATTCCTTGCTGGCCACGTAGTTCAAGAACTTGACAGCGGCTTCCTTGTGCTCGCCGTTGGCGTTGGCGGCATAGCCACCATCAAAGAACACACCAACCAGCTTGGCATCGTCCGCCGACATGCCGGGGGCCGCAAACACGCCAAGATCAAGATCAGGGTTGAGCGTTTTGAATGTTGCCAACTCAAACGATCCACCGGCGAACATTGCCGCTAGACCAGAGCCTGAACAATTGCTGGGACGACGCGTAGTCCAGACCAATGAACCCGTCAGGGAAGAAGGCGCTGATGTCCTTCAACTTGGTCAGCGCTTCGATATAGCGAGAATCGGTAAAATCGGCTTTGCCGGCAACCAGATCATCGTAAAAGCCCTTGCCCATGATCGACGAGGTCAACGCCGAAACGATGGTTTCGTTTTGCCACGCTGTTGCCGTGCCGTTGGCAAATGGCATGACGCCGCTATCCTTGATTTTCTGGCTGAGGGCGATGAACTCGTCCCAGGTTTTCGGCTCTTCCAGCCCCAGGTCGGCAAACATTTTCTTGTTGTAGATCACCAGCATGGTCTGACTGGCGAATGGCACGGCGTAAATCTTGCCGTCCGAGCGCATGGTTTCCGCTTCAACAGCAGCGGGTGCGAAATCAGCCAGAGCAGGCACGTTCTCGGCGCTGATCGGCATCAGATACCCAGCCGAGGCAACATTTTCCAGGCCACCATAGGCGCGTACCATCATCAGGTCGGGGCCGGTGCCACCCGCCAGAGCGGTCGACAGGATGGTATTATAGTTGGCGGCCTCGAAGGTTTCGAACTTTACCGTGATGCCGGGATTTTCGGCCTCGAACGCGCCAATGAACTGTTCATATTGGGCGCGGTCTTCCTGGCGCCAGGCTCCAAAGGGTCAGATCCTGGGCAAACGTGGGCATGGCGACCAGTGCAGCGCCAAGCAGGGCGCCAAGTCGAATTATGTTGGTATTCATGGGTCTAATTCCTCTCCTGATTATTCACTATTGGCGATGGGTTGAATCGGTGAGCGTCATCAAACGCTCAGTCGCCGACCATCTTCGGCGGAAAAGAAATGTGCCGCTGGCTCGATGACCGACACCCGCACGGTCTCATCCGGTTCATAGAGCTGGTTGGGGGCGTGCGCACGCTGATCAAGGTGCCGTCGGCCAAGCGCGCATAGGCATAGGCATTGTCACCCAGATATTCGGTATAGACTACGGACGCCGAAAAACCCTCGGAGTCCATGTCCGGGCTAATGGTCAATGCATCGGGGCGCAGCCCGATTTTGAGCCGGTCACCAGCATCAGGCATGTTGGACAGCCCGATGCTCCCGCCGTCTGCGATCCCCACGCGATCGCCCTGCCGGATAACATCTATCAGCGCCATTTTGGGCGACCCGATAAAGGTTGCTACAAAGGTGTTGGCAGGCGTTTCATAGAGTTCACGCGGCGAACCGACCTGCTCAATGCGGCCCAAATTCATTACGACGATCCGGTCAGCCAGCGTCATCGCTTCGACCTGATCATGCGTTACATAGATCATGGTGCCACCAATGCTGCGATGCAGGCGCGCTATTTCCAGCCGAACGTCGGAGCGCAGTGCCGCATCCAGGTTGGACAACGGTTCATCAAGCAGGAACACCTCGGGTTTGCGCACAAGCGCCCGGCCGATGGCGACACGCTGGCGCTGGCCACCCGACAATTCGCGCGGCTTGCGCTTGAGCAATTCGTCAAGCCGCAACATACGGGAGGCCTCGGCAATGCGCGCCTCGACCTCGGTCTTGTCGAGTCCCATGAGGCGGGCGCCGAACGCCATGTTTTCGTAGACATCCATATGCGGATATAGCGCATAGGACTGGAACACCATGGCAATGCCGCGTTTGGAGGGCGCAACATCGTTCATACGCTGCTCGTTGAGGAAAAATTCGCCCTCTGTAATCGGATCAAGCCCGGCGATCAGCCGCAGCAGGGTTGACTTTCCGCAGCCCGATGGACCAACGAAAACGACGAACTCCCGGTCACCGATCTCCAGATCAATGCCATGCAGTACATCGGTGGTCTTGAACCGCTTTTTTACCCCACGCAGGACTAGTCGTGCCAAATGCTCACACCTCAAACCAATTCAAGCCGAATGCAATACCAATCTAATACCTATTCATTGACCACTCAGCGCCCGGTGTAAAGGGGGTCGCCGCAATTCCGCGTGGATTCTAACCAATCAATGAAGAAATTGGTCTCGCCAACAATCCACCGTGATACCGCGCACTTGTTCGTGCAGTGGCGAGGGTATTGCTCCACGCCCGTTTGCCCCATACAACGCGCTGTATTATTGGTTGGCGTTGTCGCTATCGGCCCTCAATATGTCCGCTACGCCGATCCCGAACGTTAGCATGCCACACCAACAAACGCCGGAAAAAAGTTGATGGCTGTACCGGGATGGATCACGCGATTGCGCCCCCGTACTCTGCTTGCCACTGCAATGCCGGGTGCCGTCTATGCACTATCTTTTGGTGGTCTCGGCGATCTTTTGGGCGGTGCCACCCCATCAGGACCAGAGCACAGCCACAATCATGTACTCGGCATGCCGGTCAAATTGCTCCTCGTATCTGGCGTTGTGCACCTGTTGCTATTGGCCATCGGGCTCTCTCTGCCGTCACGCCCGCTGGAACGCCCGCGCGACCGCCCCATTGTCGTGGAGATCGTCTCGCCCGGCCAATATGAAGCTGCTACCGCGCCTGGCCCAACGCCCATGGCTGTGCCGGCCGACGCCATCGAGACACCCTCACCGGTCAGAATCGGTCAGCCCTCCAGCGCCACCGCCGGATCAGCCGAAATCTGAGCAGATGGTTCATGCCACGACCTATTTCTCCGGTGACATACTGGCCGATCCGAAGAACCGGGAAATTCGCGATACCTTGCCATTATTGGGGCCGGAAGAACGCGTTACCCAACTCTGCAATATCGAAGCGCTTGAGCAAATTCGCCTGTGGGACCCGCAATATCAGGCCGACTCCTTGGCCCCGGCGGCCTTTGGGGAAACCCGGTTGACCGATTTAACGCTGACGGCGCCAGACGGGGCGTTTCGGTCCAACCGCAAATGGTATCAAATCAGTCTCATTTGCACCGCTGCGCCGGATTTACAAAGCGTCGCGGATTTCAGCTTTAGGGTTGGTGATGCAATTCCCCAAAACCAATGGGAAGAACATAATCTCATCGCCGAAGATTTTGACGACGATTAACCCACAACCCGTCAACGCGTTTCGGCCTGGTGCTCGGGCAAAAGCTTGCGCTTCTGACTCCGATTACCAGGCCGAATATCCGCCGTGCTCACCTGTTTTCTTAGCTGGACCGCATGGCGCTGGTCTGGTTGCTGGGCATTATTTCATGGCCCGCGCGTCGATCAAACGACCGAAATACTGCGGCCGCCTGGGTACGATTGTGTACTTTCAACTTGCGAATGATATTATGCACATGCACCTTCACCGTGTGCTCCGACAGGCTCCATCTTGGCGGCAATGATCTTGTTTTGCAGCCCATCGGACACAAACTCGAGCACTTCGGCCTCGCGGGTCGACAACATGGTTTCGGTCGCCGAACGGTCTGAACTCAAATGTTGCTGACGCCGGGTCAGAAAGCTTCGCGCTGCCGACTTCGGACCAATCGAACTGGGAAAATATTCTCCCCCGTTCAGTAGCAGCCAAACAGCAGCAAGCCAGACGTTCATCTGAAGATTGAATGGAAGCAATCCCTGGATCGCTCGCTCTGCCACGATGGCGCGCAGTGCCGGATCTTCGTTCCACCCGCCCTCAACCATCAGAGCGATTGGTGTGTTCGGATAGTATTCGCGGCACTGTGACAGCAAGCTGGTGATATTGCGAAACGCCAGCGCATCCAGAAGGATCAGGCGAGGCGTAAATTGAGCCGGGTCCTCGTCCGGCAGCTGGTTGCACAGCGTAACGCCTAGATGCGGAAAACCCTGCTGAGCCGACTTAAGTAAGGCTCTGAAATGTTACCCCTGTGTCGGCAAGCATCAAGATGCCGTCGCGACCTTCTGGATCTTGTGAGGGAGTCGTATCCCAAACAGCGTAAATCCCCGTTTCCGTATTAAAGCCATTTTGTTCACTCATAACAATTCTCCCCAATGGCGTCTGGTAGTTAATCTACCTTTGACCTGACCAACTTACTGCATTCAGCGTGACACAGCCGTGACTCGGGTCGACTTTGACCTATAGCGCTACACCTTATGGCCCACCCACTACTCTGAACTGACAGCGGCACCCGATACAACTTGGGGATGGTCACTTGCGCTCAAGGCTGTGCAGGCTAAGGTGATGAAAATTAACATTAAAAATGTGTTAACGATGGCAGCGCGCCTGCGCGTTGCGGGTGGAAAATTTGGTTGGGGCGTCCGCGCTGTGGGCCCATTGGCTACCGCACGTGGGATCGTACGATTTACCAAACTTTGGTTTCGTCGGCCCGTTCACGCAGAAGTGCAACTGAAGTCGGGGCCGACACTGGAGTTCGACTATCCAGGACAGTTCCCCCCAACGCTGGTGACTTTTGGCGACTATATTGACCCGGAATTCGCTTTCTTGCGGACAATTGGGCAGCCAGATTGGCAAATTATCGATGTCGGCGCTGCGATTGGCCAGTTTTCGTTATTTGCGGCCATGGCATTGCCGAACGCCATCGTCCACGCCTTCGAGCCAAGTAGCGCCAATATCGCCACCCTTGAACGCAACCTTGCTCGCAATGGCGTAGCGTCGAAGGTGACGGTGCATCAGGCAGCGCTATCGAACCGGCAGGAAATGGGGCGGTTTGAAACGGCACCAAAGACATGGATGAGCCAATTGGTCAGCGCCGACGACGGCGATAGGTCAAGCGAACTAGTACCGGTGAATACCTTGGAAGCGACATTGCACTCATTGGGGCTAGAGCACGTCAATGTACTCAAGATCAATGTCGCCGGCTTTGAACCAGCCGTGCTTGAAGGGGCAATGCCGTGCTTTGCTGCCGGTCAGGCCGATATATTGATCATGCTGTTGGGATTGCCGTCACTGGGCATCTACGAAACCATCGCCAAGCTGGGCTATCGTTTCTTCTATTACCATCCGCCCGATGTCACCCTGTTTGAGGTGACCGCGTTTGATGCAAATTCGGTGCTGGCGCATCGGCCATGGCCGGCTCGGCATATTATTGCCATACGCTCTGAAACTGTGGAGGACTTGGTCGGCGGCAAGGTAATGATACGCCCGCTGGACACGGGCAAACCTCGCACTCAGGGCGAACATATGCCAGTGGCCAGCAAATGAGCCGGCCACTGAATAATTGTTGGACTATAAAATGAAGTCACCGGCGTCGAGATGGATCGAGCCGTTGAGGCCGATCTCAAAATCGTGCACACCGTCGCCGTCAATATCGCCCTGGATAATCGTCTTGTTTCCCGCCGTGCGCCAGGCCAGTTCTCCAGCCGTATGGCTGAACGCCTGATTGTCCCCCGCCAAGAGCGTGAAGCCCTGATCACCGGACGACAGCGTATTGGCGTCGATCCCCGAAAGGTCGATCTTGTCTTCGCCTTGGGTAAAGTCGCGGATCATGTCCCGCGAACTGCTCCATGTGCCCATATCGGACACGGCTTTGAACAGGAACACATCGTTGCCCGCACCGCCCGTCATGACGTCACGGCCAGTGCCGCCATCAAGAATATCGTTACCCGCACCGCCAATGAGGCGGTCGTTGCCGGATAGGCCCTCGAGATGCTGATCGCCTGATCCGCCCTTAAGCCGATCGTTGTGTGACGTGCCTGACACCAGCTCATGCGTAACATCAGGCGCCGTAACAGGGGGCGTTACGGGTGGAGACACCGGAGGAGGGGTCACCGCATCACCACCACCCGATTGCGAACCGCCGCCGGACTGGGAACTATTGTTGCCGCCGTTCAAGCCAATGAAATCGTTGGCCGTCAGGGATATTTCTCCGGTCAGCTCAAGTTCGAAATCATGGTAGCCATCGCCGTTAACGTCACCTTGGATGAGGGTGTGTCCATTGTCGTCGGTATGCCAGGCAAGTTCGCCCGCAGTCTTGGTGAAACTGCCATTGTCCTCCGCAATGAAGGTAAAGCCCTGATGGCCAGACAAATCGCTGTTGGCATCAATGGCCGACAAATCGATCTTGTCCTGTCCTTGGGCGAAGTCAGTGATGACGTCTCGGACACCGGGGCTGGCACCAATATCGTTGACACTGTGGAACGCAAATGTATCGCGGCCGGTGCCACCGGTCAGCGTGTCAACGCCTGCACCACCGTCGATAAAGTCGTCGCCGCCTTTGCCGTCGATGGTATTGTTGCCAGCGTCGCCGACAAGATGATCCGCGCCATTAGTGGCTGAGGAAGTGTTATCGACAGGCGGCTGGGTTGGCTCGGTTACTGGCGGTTGCGCGGGTTCCGTGACCGGTGGCTGGACCGGTTCGGTAACTGGTGGGCTAACGTCAGGCCCCCCGCTGGTGTCATTGCCATTGCCGTTAAGCGTGTCAACGATGCCTTCGGCGTTCAGAATGTTGCCGGTATAGACCGGCGAGCCTGCTGTTGGCATTGAGATCACCATAATAACCCCCACCGATGTGGTTGTTGGTGATTTCGATGCCCGAAAGCTTGCCGCCGCCAAATTGGCCGTCCGAATATATGGTGTAGCCGCCGCCCACAAGGAGATTGTTCGTGACGACAACGTTCGAGACACTACCGAAATAATTGTCGATCATGACCGCGGCGGTCTGGCCGTGATCGTTGATGACAGTGTTGTTCTGAATGAGGATATCGGACTGGCCCCCATCGATCTGAATGCCATCATAATGCGGCGAGCCGGTAGCCTTCAGATCGTGAATATAGTTGCCTTCAATAACGGTGCCGCTACCGGCCCCGACATTGATGCCATTTTCCACATTGTAGATGTCGTTGCGCAAGAAGGTGCCAACGCCGTTAATGCCGTGGCTGCCGTCATTGTTGGAGCCAACGCCGTTGATCTCGCAGTCCTGAACGACAACGCCATTGCTGCCTGTTTTAATCTGCACTACCGAATAACTACTCGAGGTGATCTTGCAGTTCTCGATCGTTACATTATCCGCATCGATGTATACGGTGCCCTTGATGTCTAGACCCGAGATAACGGTCCCGGGCTTGGTTACGATGATCGAACCCGACGGTAACAAGGTTACGCCGTCGGGTACGCCAGTGTTTGTTGAATCCGGCCATCCAGCCATTTAATAATCCTCTTTGTGTTGATCACGCCGCATTATCTGGTGGAGGAATCGGGCCAGCAGAGGACAGTTTTTGCCCAGAATGCAGACAATGTGCCCTGCTTCTGACAAATTTCGATCCGGATGGAACCGATCGGTCCGCATAAGCGTTTGAAGGCTCATCGCAAATTTGTGATTGATTCGCGGACAATCACCGACACATTTCTGGGGATTTCCTGCGAATTCCGACGTTATAGACCTTTTGTGTTGCCAGTAAGCAACAAAACTAGCTCTTTTGGGTTATCATTCTCAATAATAGCTATTTCGCGCTAATTTTTTCCAATTGCGCTAAGCCATTTGATCTAAGCAATTCTTCTTGTTCGCTATTTTCTGGCGATTGCGGTCGATCCCCAGTGTTGCGACACTTGTGCGGTATGCGCCAAGGTTGGGGAATAGGGTGGCTGACGACACAATTGAGCAGGAAGATGACGACTCGCCCTACCGGAATATCCTGAGATCGACCTCGCTGATCGGCGCCTCCTCGGTCGTCAGCATGATATTGTCGGTAGTGCGCCTCAAAGTGCTGGCGGTGCTGCTCGGACCGGCGGGTGTGGGTCTGTTTGGCCTCTATTTCGTTGTCGTTGACCTCTGCGCCAATCTGGCCGGGTTCGGTATTCAGTCCAGCGGTGTGCGACAGGTCGCGGTGGCGACCGCCAGTGGCGATCTGGTCAAGGTTGCCAAGATTGCAAAGGTGCTCAGAGTTGCCTCATTGGTGCTCGGCATTATCGGCGCGCTGCTGGTTGTCGCGCTCGCCGCACCCATTTCAACAATCACCTTCGGCACGGACGTGCGGGCATCGGCGGTGATGCTGATCGGCGGCGCGGTGCTGCTTCGTATCCTTGCGGGTGCGCCAATCGCCATCATACAAGGCAATAGGCGGATCGGGGACCTTGCCCGGATGACCATCGCCGGCGCGCTTCTCAATACTCTTGCTGCCATTCCCTTGGTCTACTTTTTCGGCGAGGCGGGCATCGTGCCGTCGCTGCTGGCACTGGGGTTGACCACCTGGGTAGCCGCGCTCTGGTATTGCCGAAAAATCCAGCTGCCAAAGGTCAAACTGACACTGCCCGAGTTTACCGCTGAGACCGGCGCCCTCCTAAAGCTCGGCTTCGCCTTCATGGCCAGTGGCTTCCTGACGGCGGGTGCGGCGTTTGTCATCCGCATTCTCATTGTGCAGCAGCACGGTGTCGACGCTGCCGGCAATTATCAGGCGGCCTGGGCACTAGCGGGAATCTATATAGGGTTCATCCTCCAGGCGATGGGCACGGATTTCTATCCCCGCCTCTCTGCCATCAGCGACGACAACAAAGCCTGTAATCGCACCGTCAACGAGCAGGCGCGAGTCAGCATTCTTCTGGCTGGTCCAGGCTTGCTCGGCACCTTGGCATTGGCACCGCTGGTCATGTCGATTTTTTACACCGCACAGTTCGCCGACGCGGTCCCTCTACTTCGGTGGTTTTGCCTTGGAATGTTGCTGCGGGTTGTCTCCTGGCCCATGGGGTTCATTATCTTGGCCAAGGGCGCGCAGACGATGTTTTTCTGGACCGAGGTGGCAGCCAGCACCGTTCATGTCGGGCTGGCATGGCTGCTGCTTGGCACATTTGGTTTGGCGGGGGCAGGGGTTGCGTTTGTCGGGCTTTATATCTGGCACAGCTTGCTGATTTACCTGCTGGTGCGCCGCATGTCGGGATTTCGCTGGTCGAAGGAAAATTTCGCGCTCGGATCCCTGTTCCTTGGCTTGACCATTATTGTGCTGATCGCTGTCGAAATGGCGCCATATTGGCTCGGTCTGGCAATCGCCATGGCCGGGACAATTTTGGCATGCTGGATTTCGTCCTCGCAACTGATCGGGTTGGTGCCACAAAAGTGGATACCGGAATCGCTGCGGCCGCTGATATATTTTCTGTTGCGCCATCAACCCAAATTAGCGCCAGGGCGCGCTTAGAGCGCCGGCACTAAAATCTCGCTCAAGGCCTCTTCGAGTGCCGAGGTGACATAGTGCACATCGTCACCACTCATCTGCACAAATAGCGGCAGCATGATCGACGAGCCTTGCGCAACCAAAGAGTTCTCCAGTGATCCTGCGCTCCGGCTGAGATTTTGGCCGCGATAGGCTGGCTCGATATGGGCGTTCATTACGCCCCGACGCGTGGCAATGCCGCGATCAAGCAAGGCCTGCATTGTCACGACCTGATCGGCTTGCCGTGGCAGCCCGACGCAATAGCTTTGCCAGTTGCTGCGTGCCCACGCTGGCTCAGTCGGGGGCCGAATCCCCTCAATTTGCGACAGTTGCGCGGTATAAAGCGCGGCGAGGCGACGGCGTGCCGATATTATATCGGGCAACCGCTCGATCTGGGAGCGGCCAATCGCCGCCTGAACATCGGTCATGCGATAATTGTAGCCAACACTGTCATACTCTTCGAATATCACCTGCTTGGAACCATGCCGAACTGTGTCCGGAACATTCATCGCATGCTGTCGCAATAGCCGAAACTTGCGGTCGTAGTCCGGATTTGCCGTTGTCAGCATGCCGCCGTCGCCGGTTGTAACCACCTTGCGTGGATGAAACGAGAAGCAGGCGATGTCAGCATGTGGCTTGCCGATGCGCTCCCACTTTCCGTCCCAAATAATCTCGCTACCGGTTGCGCAGGCGGCGTCTTCCACCACCTTGAGGCCGTGCTGGCGCGCAATTTTCATGATCTGTCGCAGATCGCAGGGCATACCAAGCTGATGCACACACAGAATGGCGCGTGTTTTTGGCGTAATCGCCGCAACGATAGCGTCGGGATCAATGTTGAAACCATCCGTTTCGATGTCCACAAACACCGGGGTCGCCCTGCAATAGCGTATTGCATTTGGCGTGGCGATGAAGGAGTGGCTGACAGTGATCACTTCGTCACCGGCCTCAACCCCCACGGCCATCAGCGCCAGATGCAGCGCCGTTGTACAATTGGAAACAGCGCACGCATTCGGCGCGCCTACATAGGCGGCGAACTCATTTTCGAAGTGGCCAACTTCGGGGCCCTGGGTCACCCAACCCGACAGGATGGCCCGGCGGGCAGCGTCCGCTTCTGCTTCGCCCAATACGGGCTTGGCAACCGGGATCTGACGAAAGGGGGTGGTCATGCAACGTTATCCCGTTCGGTCTGCCGCTCGGCTTTCCACCACGCGACCAAGTCCCTTAGCCCCTGTTCCATTGAAATTTCTGCTTTAAAGCCGAGTGCCCGCTCGGCATTTTCTGTCACGGCCAGACGCCGTGGGACCGGATTGACCTTGCGAGCGGGCTGGTGGATCGGTTCAAGCGATGACCCCATGATACTCAGCAGCGCCGTTGCGAGATCGCCAAGGCCGGTTTCCGCGCCGCTGGCAACATTGAATACCGCGTCTGATTCATCAGACGCCGCCGCCAGCACGTTGGCTCGGGCGATATCAGCCACATGCACAAAATCCATGGTCTGCTTGCCGTCGCCCATGACAATCGGCGGCAAACCCTCCGCAATGCGCTCCATCCAACGGATCAGCACTTCGGTATAGGCCCCGTATACGTCCATGCGGGGGCCATAAACGTTGAAATATCGCAAGGCTACATATTTAAGGCCATGCATTTCATTGAAACTGCGCAGCAAGCCCTCATTATAGGCCTTGGCTGCCCCATAGATCGTCCTGTTGTTATAGGGATGATGCGTTTCGTCGGTCGGAAAAATGTCGGCGGCCCCCAGTACCGAGGCCGACGACGCTGCCACGACTTTTTCGACACCTGCCTCTACCGCCGCCTCAAGCACATTGAAGGTGCCGGTGGCGAGCACATCATGAGCCAACCGTGGTTCCTCGGCGCACTGGGTGATGCGTATGGCGGCTTGATGAAAAACCAGATGAACCCCATCCATGGTCTTGGTCAGCAATTGCGCATCGCGAATGTCGCCATCGATTATCGTAAGCGGCGTAATCGACTGTGCGTGGGCCAAATTTTCGCGACGGCCGCGCACGAAATTGTCGAAAATGATAATTTCGGCTGGCGCCTGTTGTGCCACAAGATCTGCGATATGAGAGCCGATCAGACCCGCACCTCCGGTGATCAGTATCCGCTTGCCCTGCATGATCTTGCCCTCTGTTGATTGTCGCACGTTCAATTTCGTTCCGTTTGGCCGCAATTGTAGCTATTGCCTCAAGCGGCAAATTCGTCTTGTTGCAGGAGCGCACCGACGATTTCGACCGACTGCAAATCCATTTCCGGATAAAGCGGTAGCGACAGCACGCTGTCGGCCGCCGCCTCTGCCATCGGAAAGCTGCCCCGCCCAAGTTTCAGGTCGGCAAATGCTGGTTGCAGGTGAACCGGCACCGGATAATGCAGCCCGGTTTCAACGCCTTCGCGTGCGAGCATTTTCTGCAACTGTTCGCGATCCTGCGTCCGGACTGCAAAAATGTGCCAGACATGGCGCCGACCGTCCGCCTCGAGCGGCACGCCCAGGCCCGAACCGGCAAGCACTCGGCCATATAGTCGCGCCCGTGTCCGGCGCGCCTCGATCCAACTCTCGAGTTGGCCCAATTTAACCGCGAGAACGGCGCCCTGAACGGCATCCATCCGATAGTTGTAGCCCTCAACAATATGATGATAGCGCCGGTCTTGTCCCCAATCGCGCAACATGCGGATTTTTTGCGCTTGCTCGTCGCTACTGGTAACCACCATGCCGCCTTCGCCGCATGCGCCCAGATTCTTGCCCGGATAGAAACTGAAGCAACCAGAAAGCCCCATGCTACCGGCCATATGGCCATCATATTGCGCGCCATGTGCCTGGCAGGCGTCTTCAACAACAGCCAGATCATGCTTTCTGGCGATAGACAAAATCGCGTCCATCTCTGCCATTTGTCCGTAGAGGTGAACCGGCACGATAGCCCGCGTTCGCGGCGTAATCGCCTCCTCAATACGCTCCGGATCGATGTTGAAGGTTTCCGGGTCGATGTCGACGAATACCGGCCGCGCGCCGATATATCGGATGGCCGCGGCCGTGGCGATAAAGGTAAACGGGGTGGTGATCACCTCGTCGCCCTTGCCGACGCCCGCTGCCAGCAATGCCAGATGCAGGGCGCTGGTGCCAGTATTGACCGCGATGGCGTGCTTGACGCCACAATACGCGGCAAACGCCTCTTCGAGCGCTGTCACCTCGTCGCCCAACACATAGCGGCCCGACCGAAGCACCCTGAGCGCCGCAGCCTCGATATCCTTGCCAATGGTTGCATATTGCGCTTTGAGATCAAGAAACGGGATCATGCGGGCACCAGCTCTTTGGGCAGTTCAATTGCTTGACCACCTTTTGCCATGGACTGGCTGGCAGCTTCCAGAATGCGTACCACCCGCAATCCGGCGGCCCCATCGGCGGTTGGTCGCGTGCCATTCTCGATACAGGCGGCGAACTCGCGCAGCTCGCAGCCCAATGCCTCGGTAACGTCGAGCCTGCGGGGCGAACATATCGCCAGCCCGATAGCCGATCCGCATCTGGTTGATGCGCTCGCTGGCGCGCGGTGCCATGGGGTCCACGGTAATGCCGCGATCATAGACTTTTATTTTTTCGCTCGGCTCCAGATCATCATAGACGATCATCTTGTTGCTGCCCCCGATTAGGGTGCGCCGAACTTTGACCGGTGCCAGCCAATTCACATGTACATGCGCCATCAGCTTGCAGTCAAAATGCAGGTTCAAATAGGCGATGTTCTCCGGCACCCCCGCAACATGAGACATGCCGATGGCCGAAACGGCGCGCGGCCGGGCGTCGAGTACGAAATCCATGATCGAGAGATCGTGTACCGCCAGGTCCCACATGACGCTGACATCGCGCTGGAAAATTCCCAGATTTACCCGGACCGAGTCATAATAATAGACGTCGCCCAGATCGTTCTTGATCAGATCGCGCAATTTCTTGACCGCGCCGGTGTGAATGAACGTATGATCCACCGCGATCGTCAGGCCTCGGCGGTCGGCCTCGTCATTCAACCGTTCTGCCTGTTCGGCAGTGGCGGTGATCGGCTTTTCCACAAAGACGTGCTTCCCAGCGCGAAGGGCACGCATTGCCAAGTCAAAATGCGACGAGACCGGCGTTGCAATGGCAACCGCATCCACCTTGGGATCGCGCAGAACCTCATCAACTTCTTCAGTAATGCCCACGGCGGGATAGCGAAGGCGCAACCCGGCCAGCCTTTCGGTTCTCAGGTCGCATACCCAACGCACCTGCACCCCTGGAATATCACAGAAATTACGAACCAGGTTTGGCCCCCAATATCCGTAGCCAATAACCCCGATCCCGATCATCGCTGTAGCCCTCCGGCCCGTTTGGTTGGCGTGGATGTGTTTTGTGCAATCTGTTTGGCGGGCACCCCGGCGACCACGGCGCCAGGCGCAACATCGTGCGTCACGACGGCGCCAGCGCCCACCAGGGCGCCTTCGCCAATCGTTATGCCCGCGAGAATTGTGGCGTTGCTGCCAATCGATGCGTTGGTACGAACCAGTGTGCCAATTACCTGCCAGTCACCACTACCCTGCAATTGCCCCGCATCGTTGGTGGCGTGGGGGTAGGGGTCGTTGGTGAACATCACCCCGTGACCAATGAACACGCCATCCTCGATGGTCACGCCTTCACAGATGAAGCTGTGACTCGAAATCTTGCAGTTTCGACCGATTTGGGCGTTCTTTTGAATTTCAACGAAGGTGCCGACCCGGCTACCAGCGCCGATTGAACAGTCATAGAGATTGACGAGTTCGGGTTTGTGGATGACCACTCCTTCTCCCAGCGAAACGCGCTCTAGCATCTGGTATTCCCCAAGCCCCCATCAATCTGCGCGCGCGGTTTGATAACTTTCCGGTTGCGTTCAAAAGGCTATCAGGCTCGGCGCTTATCGCAATTTCTCAATAGAGCCTATGGGGTTAGGCTAGTTTTGGGGGCGCTCTAGCTAAAGTTTTGGTATCGGAGCAGCAACACAAGCCAATTTATAGCCCATCGGATTTAGTCGTCACACCTCGACTCCTTTTGGGCGATGCCAACAGTGCCAGTCTAGTTTCTTCAATTTATGGAGTTCGGGAAATATCCGGTTCACGCTCTGGTGTCCTCAATTGAGACATGATTTGGCACTTAATGAGCACCCGCTCGGTACCGTCTCTACCGGAGCAGTCGAAAGGACGGCAGTTGGCGACCATTCAAAGCGGTGTTGAATCCCGACCGGTGTTCGGCCTGATCGCGCTGGCGCGTGGCCAGATCATTGTACTGTTTGCGCTCAGCGTCACCTCAAACATCCTTATGCTTACCGGCTCGGTATTCATGCTGCAGGTCTATGATCGTGTGCTGCCGAGCCGTTCAACCGACACGTTGATCGCCCTGACAACGCTGGTAATCGTGCTGTACGGGTTTTATGCGTTGATTGAATGGATCCGCGCGCGGATGGCAATTCGCCTCGGCGGGCTGATTCACGACCGGTTCGCGCAATCCCTGTTTCAGGCAGCTGTTCGGCTGCGGCTGGTGTCGACACAGGCCGGCCGCGTAAATCCAATTCATGATCTCGATGTTTTGCGGGCGTTCATATCCGGCCCGGGCCCGATAGGCTCTGCTCGATCTGCCCTGGATTCCCATATATGTAATGGTCGCGTTCATGCTGCATCCCTTGCTTGGCGCGTTTACATTGGGGGGGGCGTGCTGATCGCGGGCCTTTTGGTCATCAACGAGCCTGCATTCGCGTCGCCCGGCCAATGCAACCACGGCCGCCGCCATCGAGCGAGGTGGCCTGACCAACGATGCGGAAACGAACGCTGAATCGATCATGGCGATGGGCATGATCACCGGCGTGACATCGCGGTGGGAGCGTGCCGCGCACCAGTACGCGCAGTCCCAGCAAAGATCCTCCGACCGGACCGCCTTCTACGCATCACTGACCAAGGGCGTTCGCTATCTTCTTCAATCGGCCGTGCTGGCGGTGGGTGCATATCTGGTGATCCGGGGGAAATCACCGGCGGTCTGATGATCGCCGCGTCAATTCTTACCTCCCGGGCGCTCGCACCCATAGAACAGGTGGTTTCGCAATGGCGCAATTTCGTAAATGCCCGTCACGCGACCGCGCGATTGGTGCAGGTCCTGGCGCTCAGCGCCGTGGCGCAGCGCCCGACCCAACTGCCGTTACCAACTGAGAAACTGACACTGGAATGGTTGTTCACTGGACCGGACGCACGGCGCAGTCCGGTGGTTTTTGACGTTAATCTGACCCTCAACGCCGGTGATGGACTCGGCATAATCGGCCCATCGGGTTCGGGAAAATCCTCAATTGCGCGGGCCCTTGTTGGCGTCTGGCCAGTGTTGCGCGGCTCGATACGCCTTGATGGCTCGGAATTGGCCCACTTCGATCCCGTTCGGCTGGGCGCCGCCATCGGGTATTTGCCCCAGACAGTGCAATTGCTCGAGGGTACCGTCGCCGACAATATTGGACGGTTCAGTGCCAGCCACGACACCGAAGCCATCCTGCGGGCGGCACGCGCCGCAAGGGTGCATGATCTGATTGTTACTATGCCCGATGGCTACGAAACCCGGGTTGGCGAAAATGGTTCTATATTGTCCGCTGGCCAGCGCCAGCGCATCGGGCTGGCGCGCGCCCTCTATGGCGACCCGTTTCTTCTGGTGCTGGATGAGCCGAACTCAAATCTCGACATGGACGGCGATCAGGCACTAACCGAAGCCATCGCCGATGCACGCGGTCGCGGCGCCATTGTCGTTGTGGTCGCCCATCGACCCAGCGCCATTGCCGCCCTTAATAAGGTTCTGTTTATGCGTGAGGGCCGACAGGTCGCCTTCGGCAACAAGGATGCCGTGCTGAGCCAGATTTCCGCGCCGCCCACCATCGATAGGAGACAAAGTGCTTAAGCAATTGATGGGCAGCGGCAATGAGAATGCACAAGTGCCGACTGCCAGCGGTAATTTTACCAGCCTGAAAAATCACGCGCTGCTGGGCGTTGGTGTATTGGTTGCGCTCGTTATCGGACTTGGTGGCTGGGCCGTGACAACAAACGTTGAAGGCGCAGTGATTGCCAACGGCGTCGTGGTGGCTGAAGGGGGCTCCCGAAAAGTCCAATATTCCGAGGGCGGTATCGTTCGCGAGATTTTGGTCCACAACAACCAGCACGTCGAGGCCGGTCAAGTCTTGATCCAACTGGACGATGTGTCCATTCGGGCAGAGCCTTGAGGTCATTCTTTCCCAGCTTCGCGAAGGCATCGGCAATCGGGCCCGGCTCGCGGCGGAAGCTAGCGGTGAATCAATGATTTTGGTGCCCGCCGTTGCCGAAAACTGGCCGCCCGACCCAAAACTGTCCATTGTCATGGCCGATCAGCAAACCCTGCGCCAGTCTCGTCGCAGGGCACTCGAGAACGAAGTGTCACGGTTCAAACAGCTGATTGATGAAAAACGATCCGTCATTGATGGCTATGAGGCACAGCTGACCGCCTACAATGGGCAGATGAAACTGGTTCAGGAAGAAATTGCACAGCAGGCAGCGCTGTTTGAAAAAAACTTAGCTCAAATCAGCGGCTTAACGAGCAAAGGCGCAGCGAGGCCGAACTTTCCGGCCAGATCCTGAGCGTACAGGCCACCATCGCGGCAACCAGGGCATCTATTTCAGAACTGGAAATACAGGCAGGTCAAGTAACGAGCGAATTTCAGGCAAAAGCGCTTGCCGATCTTCAAACCACGTCGCAGACCGTTGCCGAGTTGATGCAAAAGATGATTGCCACAAAGGCGCGGCTGTCGCGTCTGGAAATCCGTGCGCCTATCGCCGGCACTGTCCACGAATCCATTGTCCAGACCGTGGGCGGCGTCATAGCGCCCGCCGATACGTTAATGCTGATCGTGCCCGAAGAGGAGCACTTGCTGGTCGATATGCGTGTTAGCCCGCTCGAAATTAACAAGTTGCATGTTGGTCAGGAGGCCGAGGTTCGAATGCTCAGTTTCGACCCGCGCACCACGCCAAATCTGGTAGGCAGCGTCAACACTATCTCACCCGACCTGATCCGGGATGCGGCTACTGGGGCGCAATATTTCAGCGTTCGCATCGACATTGCGGATAATGAACGCGACAAGCTCCCCGGCGACGCGGCGTTGGTTCCCGGCATGCCGGCGGAGAGTTTCTTTCAGACCGGGGAGCGAACCGTATGGTCCTATCTCATGGCGCCAATCGAAGAACGCTTTAGCCGCACATTCCGCGAAAATTAGGCCTCAAGGCTCCTGAAAATTGTTGTTCTGGTCTGCCTTGTAACGACACTTGTTGAGCACAACGCCGAGTAGGTTGGTATGGGTTTGTAACTCGCGCTCGCAAACGTCAATATCAGCAACGGTGCTGGATTCTGCACCCACGACCAATAAAGTGGCCTCCATGCGTGGCAACAGGCCGATGCAGTCGTCACCCGCCAACAGCGGCGGCAGGTTATATAGGATGATATCGGCCCCGAGTTCCTCTCGAACCCGCTTCAACACCTGTACAGCGCTTTGCCCGTGAAGAACTTCGGCAGCATCCCTGCCACCGGCATGCTGGCTGGCACCAATCGCCAGATTGTCGCCTAGCCGAACAAAAAAGTCCTCGATCAGACATTCACCGCGCAGGAATTCATCAGTGCCATATTGGCAAGAATGGGCAAACAGTCGAGCGATACGGGGTCGGCGTAGGTCAAGGTCAATCAGGCCAACCTTTATTTTTTCGTGCTTGGCGAGGCTAATCGCCAGATTGGCGGTGACTGTGGATTTGCCGGTGCCGCTCGTTGGTGCGGTAACCCCAAGGGTTCGCCAGCCCTTCTCATGGGCGCTTCTCAGCACCTTGGTGCGCATGATGTCGAAGCTGACGGCCGCCGGATTATTGCGCCTGAACGATACCAACCGTTGGCTATCCATCCATTTGGGATCCACCGATAGGGATTCCAGCCGCGGCCAAGGCACTGGCATCGAACCGATTGGGCTGACTTTCGTGCCAAGCTCGGCTCTCGCCTCTGTCATGCGTTCGCTGATCATGGCGTGTCCTCGGCGGTATCAAATGAAGGTAGGAAGTTGGCGCTCGTCTGACTCATCAGGGTGTTGACCGGTGCGAAATTGGTTTCCGTTACCAGGACCAGCGCAGATATGGCGATAATGCCGATCAACATTGCCAGTCGCATGGGGCCAAAGGACCGGCGTTCGATGTAGGGTACCGTGATAAACGGCACGATCTGCAATTTGTTGCTGAGATCCTCCGGTCGCCGTATCCGCCGATTGAGAAATTCGGGGACAGCCACCGCGACCAGTCCCATGAACAATGCAGCAGCGGCACTGGCCAGAAGCAAAACCCGTCGTTTCGGCCCAAGCGGCTGCTGCGGCGGCATGGCCGATTCGATCAATGACAGCCGTTCGCCCTTGAACAACAGGCTCGATCTGCTGCCCCGTAGAGGCTTCAGCGAGACGCGACACCGCGGCGTCATACTGCGCCTGCAGGTTTTGATGGTCCCGCTGCAGCGAGTTAAGAGCGGTCTCATTGGTCGGAGTCTGGGCAATCGAATTGCCCAAATCAGATATGGTTTGATCGATTGTGCGGCGCTCGTTTGCAATCACCGCGATCCTGTCCTTGATATCAGCGATCTCGAAATCGCGCGGACTTGAGGGCTGGCCGGAAATGCCCTGGCTAGCGTTAGCCCGCTCTACAATGTAGCTTTCAAGCGTCGATATCCGATCCCGCAACGCCCTGATTGTCGGGCTGTCGTCCGAATAAAGCGCCTGCTGCTGGGCCAGCGACTGACGCAGTGTCTGAAGCGTTTGTTGCTCAGGGGAGGCCGGTATCGCACTGTCGAACGGACGCAGTGGCATATCCACCAGCCGTTTGTTCAATATCGCTTCTTCCTGGGTGAGCGCCAGAAGGCGCTGCTGTTGAGCCTGTTTGCTGGTTGCGTCTGAAATCGACGCTGTCCGGCAAAGCGTTTATATGCTCGTTTTTGAACGCCAGGATACGGCTGTCGACACTCCGCAATGCGTCATCGAGCCGTTGCGTCTCGCGACTGAAAAAGGCAACGGTATCAGTTGCCCTCGCGGTACGCAGTTCAACATCCTTCTCCAAAATTGTTGCCACCAGATCATTCACCAGCCTGGCGGCCGCCTCAGGCTGATCCGACTTGAACGAGATATGAAACACGGTTGCCGCGCTCCCCCCGCTTGGCACCTCGACAGGCACCGGGGTGATGCTCGTTCGGGTCAGCATATCATCGTACATGTCCGTACTGGTCATCTCGGCCATGTTTTCATAGACATCAAATCGGTCTGCCAACGCCAGCAGGCTATGGCGAGACAATACGTCTTCCTGGATAATCTGGAACCGCTCGGCGGCGCCTGTGGGTACCGTCGATTTCGCCATGTCCGTCGGAATTTGCGGCGATTCCACCAAAACTTTTGCCGTTGCCTGATATGAGCGCGGCAAATAGAGCGTCAAGGCAATTGCAACGGCGCCGGTCACAACCGCCACAAATAGGAATAGTGGCAGGCGGCGAACGAACAGCCACATATAGAATCTGAGGTCGATGTTACTAAGGGCGTTCACTGTCGTTCATCCGTTTCATGCCACGCGATTTGCCATCAATGCAAACCCAACAAATGACGACCTTATTCAACGGACTAGAGCGCATCTATCGTCAACACGGGCGATGCGGGCACTCCTTTAGGTCAAACGAGTTAATCCCCTCTAGTCGGTTCTTTATTGCGAGCAGGCGAAGTACTCTAGGGCGGCATTGTGGTAGTGAGTGAGGGACTTTTCATGTGGTCAAAGCGCCAGTTTCAGGCGGGTTCATGCCGCTTTCTCTTGGCCGGGCTGCTTATGGCAGCATCCTCCACGGCAATCCTCGCCGCTGAAACAATTGGCCTCGTGCCATTAACCAAGCTGCGGCTGGCCGTCGTTCAATTTGTGCCAGCCACCGGCGACTACAAGCGCTGGGATGCGCTGGGCGGTGATCTGGAAGTGGGGCCGGATGGCACCGTGGCGGTGCCAACGCTCGGCACAATTGATGTCGGCGGCCTCAGCGCCCAGGCACTGGGTATCGAAATTGGTCAGCGACTGAAAGACAAATTGGGTCTGCTCGATGCGCCGGACGCCTCGGTCCAGATAGTCGAATATCCGCCTGTCTATGTGGTTGGCGGCGTCGATAAGCCCGGTCAATATCCGTTCCGACCCGGTATGACTGTGGCTCAGGCACTGGCACTTGCCGGTGGGGAGCGCCGCACCCAATCCACTGACCGGCTTTCCGATACGATCAAGCTTGAGGCCGACTTGAACGGCTATGGGCGCGACATTTTACGCACCAAGGCGCGGCTCGGACGGCTCAAGAGCGAATTCGCTCGCCAGGAGACGCTGAGCCTTTCCAACCGAATTGGACCCTCAAGACCCCACTGTCGCTGAACTTATGGAGCAGGAACGCCGGATTTTTCTCGCCCATATGAACGGGTTTGAACGTCAGCAGACCGGGCTGGTGCAACTCGCAGAACTTTACAATGCTGAAATTGATGCGCTTGGCCAGAAAGAGCAGGCAATCGACGAACAAATTGCCAGGGCGCAAAAGCAGGTGGACGCTATACAAGGGTTGGTCAATGCAGGCTCAGCGACCGTGTCCCGCCTCTCGGACGCCGAACGTATCCTTGCTGACCTCCGCTCTGACAAGCTGGACAACCTCATTGCCACCATGACCGCGCGTGAAAACCTCAACCGGTCGCAGCGTGATCTGGCCAAATTGCAGGACGAGCAGCAATCGGAGGCGTCAATCCAGCTACAAGCCGAACAGGCGTCGCTCGAAAGGCTCACGCTCAGTCAGGTAACAACGATGCGCATGATGCGCCAATCGGTAGAGTTTGAGGAAAGCGCCAAGCTCGCAGAGACTCGTGCAGATCAGTCTGAGCTTTGCCCTTGTGCGACAGGAGGACGGGGGATCGCGCGTGCTGGACGCAACCGATACCAGCCTGCTGATGCCGGGCGATCTTGTCCGAGTTACAACTCAGATGGTGCAGCCCGGCAGCGACGCCACGGCAATGCCGGTGGACCAATAGGAAAAACTGCGTAAAGCCGTTTGCCTCAGCAGCCCGTTCCCCGGAATACCACCGACACCGTTCTGAACAGGATGTTGATGTCAGTGCTCGCCGAAACCGTCATCGCATAGCTATTGTCATATTCGGCACGCGCCGCAAAGGAACTGCAGTTCCGGGCACTGATCTGCCACAGGCCCGTGAGGCCTGGACGCAGACTATAATAGGCTGTGCCTGGATATAGCGTGCGCTGCTCGGGCATCATTGGTCGCGGACCGACAAGGCTCATGTCGCCCACCAACACGTTCCATAGCTGGGGCAATTCATCGAGCGAATAACGCCGCAGATATCGCCCGACAAAGGTCAGTCTTGGATCGCATTTGAGCTTTTGGGTTGTTTCCCATTCTTCGCGCGCCTCGGGGCTGCGCTCCAAATAACGTTCCAATTCCAACTTGGCGTTGGGCACCATGGAACGCAATTTCCAGAATTTGAAGATTTTGCCATTGCGACCAACGCGGGGCTGGCTGTAGAGGGCAGGGCCGCCATCAGCGGCAACCAGCACGCCCAGTATGATCACGACCGGCAACACCGCAGGCAGTGCGAGTATGACCAGGGTGATATCAAGAACACGCTTGAAAACGCCATAGAATATGACACCGCGCTTCGTCGTCGGTTTTCCCGACGCCAGCACAATGCCGGCATTCGTCTGTTTCCAGGGTAGCTCGTAAAGCATCTCGCCCTCGCGTCATGGCGGCGCAGCGATGCTTTGGTTTCAGATTTTGTGCGCTCGGCGAGTTGCCGCGCACCTCTGAATTTCAATGCTATCGAGCACCTATTGTGCCCAAAGCTTAGACTTTCCATAAAATTGGAATACCGAACATATTGGATTACGCAGCGCTGGTGCTCGGTGGGATGTCACTGAATTTATTACTATATTTCTCTGTTCGCTACTTTGTTCGAGCGGCTGGGAGCCTCAGAGATAGCCTTAACGATTTATTAACCATACCATCGCTACCCCGATCAAACAGGATGGCGTGCCCTTACCTAGCCGATAGATGGCAGCGATGTAGGCGGTGGCACCACACGAACCGCGCCAGCCCAACCGCATAGTGCCATCGGCGTATTTTTCAGGCGAAATCGCCGCTCTACCCTTCATGCTGCCCCTGCCGGGGCCCGAATGGGGAGTAAGCCATGCGCAAAATCCTTGTCATCTATGGAACACGGCCTGAGGCGATCAAGGTCGCGCCTCTGATTGCCGCCATGAACGGTTCCAGATATCTCAACGTCGTGGCGGCCGTGACCGGTCAACATCGTCAGATGCTGGACCAGGTCAATCAGCTGTTTGGCATCCAGCCCCGGCACGACCTCAATATCATCGCCGAACGGCAGCAATTGCAGGGCATCACCTGTCGCGCTCTTGAAGGCGTGTCGGACGTGATCGCACTGGAAAAGCCCGATGCGGTGATGGTTCAGGGTGACACAACAACATGCTTTGCGGCGGCACTGGCTGCCTTTTATCAAAAAGTGCCCGTCATCCACGTCGAGGCGGGCTTGAGGACCGGCGATATCTACAATCCGTTCCCCGAGGAAATGAATCGCGGCATGGTGTCCAAACTCGCCTCGCTCCATTTGGCACCGACCGATATATCGCGTCAGAATCTGCTGCGAGAAGCCATTCCCGCCGAGCGCATAAGTGTCACTGGCAATACCGTTATTGATGCCCTGCTTGAAATCGCCGCGCGGCGACTGCCGCCTGATAATCCCGATCTACGCAAGATCATGGGCAAGCGCACCATAGTTTTTACAGCCCATCGGCGGGAGTCTTGGGGCGAACCGATGCGACGCACGGCGCGGGCGATGGCCGAGATCGCCCGTCGATTTCCCGATGTGCATCTGGTCTTGCCTGTCCACCTGAATCCGGTCGTACGCGAAATTCTGCTGCCCCCGCTTGAATCACTCGACAATGTACTGATCACAGAGCCGCTCAGCTACAGTGATTTTGTCGGTGCCATGCGCACGGCCGAACTTGTCCTGACTGATAGCGGCGGCGTGCAGGAAGAAGCGCCGAGTCTTGGCAAACCAGTGCTGGTCTTGCGCGAAACGACCGAACGGCCCGAGGCGGTATCGGCGGGTACCGTCAAGTTGGTGGGAACAAACGAAGCGCTTATCATTGATGAGGTCAGCAAGCTGCTGACCGACAAGGCCGCCTATAACGCCATGGCAAAGGCGGTAAATCCATATGGCGACGGCCACGCGGCAGATCGCTGCGTACAGTCAATTGAGCATTATTTCGGCCACGCCATGCGACCGCGAGATTTTATTGCCAGCACCAACGAGGCTCACGCCCAGGCACCACGCGTGTCGTAAACCACCTTGCCATTCTGCCGAAGGTGACGGAGCGGCCTGAAGGCCTCGTGCTCGACCAGCAATACGATAATGTCAGCGGCATCTGCGGCTTCACCGGCATTGGCCAGGCGAAGATTGGCATTGCTGGTCAGCTTTGGCGGTAATTCATCCACATAGGGGTCCGCCACCATGATCTCGAACTCGGGCAGTGCGCTGGCAATCAAGCCAACAACCTCGACAGCGGCGCTCTCGCGAACGTCGTCGACATTCGCCTTGAACGTCAGCCCCAGGCAGGCGATCGAAGGCGACACAAAGCGCCGCGCCTTGGCGATGACCTGATCCGCCACATGATGTGGTTTGTGATCATTCACTTCGCGGGCGGTTCTGATCAGTCGAGCCAGTTCTGGCGCTGCGGCCACGATAAACCACGGATCGACCGGTATGCAGTGCCCGCCAACGCCCGGACCCGGCGACAGCACATTGACGCGCGGGTGCTGGTTGGCGAGTTTTATCACTTCCCAAACGTCCAGCCCCAGCGACTCCGAGATCAGCGACAACTCATTGGCGAAAGCGATATTGACGTCGCGATAAGAGTTTTCGACCAATTTGGCCATTTCGGCGCTGGCGGCGTCGGTCAACAGGATTTCACCCTGTGAGAACACCCGATAGATACTCGCCGCCCTGGCTGCGCACTGCGAGGTTAACCCGCCAACGACTCGGTTATTGGTGATCATTTCGATCATGATACGACCCGGCAGCACGCGCTCGGGACAATGGGCTACAGATATATCGGCAATGCTACCGGCAACATGGGGCATTTTGAGATCGGGTCGTAGCGCGCCGATCCAGCGGCTCACTTTCTCGGTCGTGCCGGGCGGACTAGTCGATTCCAGCACCACGATTGCGCCGGGCTTCAGGTGCGGGGCGATCTGCTCGGCGGCTGACTGGATATAGGAAAGATCCGCAGTGTGATCGTCGAGGAATGGTGTCGGAACGGCAATGATATAGGCATCAGCCTCTGGAACGTCCTGCGACATCGATAGCCGCCCCATGGCGACCGCGCCACTGACGGCCACGGCGAGGTCCGGTTCGATAAACGGCGTTTCACCGCGTGATATCGCTTCAACGATGCGTGGATTGACGTCCACCCCGATCACCTTGACGCCGCGCGTTGCCAGAACCGTCGCTGTGGGCAGGCCGATATAGCCCATTCCAACCACCACCAGAGTGCCACTGAATACTTCGTTCAACATCATGTCATCCTAAGGTGTGCGTTCAATATCAAGGGGGAGGCTGCGCTGGTCTGACGGCGCGGAACACCAGGATCAAGCGGTGCCGCTGGCCGTATCGCCTCGCGCAATGTCAACGCCAAAAAGGCGCTATTGGTCATTAAATAGCGTTTCCACAGTCGGCCCGGCTCCTGCACCAGCCGATAGGCCCATTCGAGGCCAAGCCGTCGCCAACTCGCCGGTGCGCGTTTTGTCAGGCCGGCAAGAACATCAAACGAGCCACCAACCCCGTGCAGCACCGGCACATTGAGTTCATGGCGGAACCGTTTGAGAAAAATTTCCTTTTTCGGCGAGGCCATGCCGAGAAACAGCATATCGGCGCCAGAGGTGCGAATGTCTTCTGCAATGTTCGTAGCCTCGCCGTCGCTGTAATACCCGTGATGGCTGCCAGCAATTCGGACGCCGGGCCAGCGCTTGCCGATATTGGCCTCAAGCGCCGTCAAAACCTCAGGCTTGGCGCCAAGAAGATAGATACCGCGCCGCTGTTCATCGGCCAGTGCAAGCAATTGCTCAAACAGATCGATACCGGTCACGCGCTCGGGCAGTGGTTTACCCAGCAATCGGCTGGCCCAGACAATCGATTGTCCGTCAGCCAACAGCAGGTCACAATCAAGGATCGCCTCACGCAGACCTGGGTCGCGGCGAAGATTGACAATTTTTGCCGCGTTCAGCACGCCAACGAGCAACGGCGTGTGGCTCTGGATCGCCTGCTTGCAGCGTTCGACCGTCTCCTCCATGCGCATGCCATCGACATAAAGGCCGTAAAGCAACCTGCGTGGGCCATGCGCTGAACCATCAACGGCTGATAACTCCCCCGATGCGTTCAGATTCAATGACATCCAAGCCTCCCAATTTGATGGTGAGGTTAGGAGGAGGTGCCATAGGTCAGCAATCAATCGCTCCGGTCTGCAAGGGGAGTAATATTGATGCCCCTTAGCCCAAGATTAGGTCGCAGGACCGGCCAGCGTGCCTCACCTTATGTAGTGGCTAAGCAGAACGGCAGCAATCTAGCCTAAAATCCGTAGTTCACCCCGTGTCGCCTCAACAATAGTTTTGAAAGATCAACGGGAAGGGGAAAGTGTGAGTCCAAAAACCAGCGTCGACAGTGCGGTTATCGGTGACACAAGCGATCGAACGTTGGCGGTGGTTATCGTCACCTATAACAGCGCCGATACGCTTGGGGGCCTGCTTGACACTCTTTCGACGGGGCTTGAGGGCATCTCGCAAACCGAAATTGTCATCGCCGACAACGCGTCCTCGGACAATTCGCTGGCAATCGCGCAATCCCATCCCCTGGCCACCCGCATTATCCGCACCGGTTACAATGGTGGCTATGCCGCTGGCATCAATGCTGCCTTGGAAACCATCGATAAAGACGCTGACATCTTGCTGCTGAATCCCGACATTCGCCTGTCACCTGGCGTCGCCGCCCGGCTCGTGGCGGCGCTAAGACGTTCCGGTGTCGGTGTCGCGGCACCCAGAATGGTGCACGAAGATGGCAGCCTGACCTTGTCACTTCGACGCGAACCCTCGCTTTGCACCGCATGGGCGGACGCGCTGCTCGGCACCAGGCTGGGTGCTGGCCTCGATTTGGGCGAGTGCGTCTGCAACAGCGACCACTATAGCGGTGCCCGACCCGTTGACTGGGCAAGTGGCGCCGCTTTGGCAATTTCGGCAGAGGCACGCAATTTGGTCGGCCTATGGGACGAGACCTTTTTTCTTTATAGTGAAGAGGTCGATTTTCAACGGCGTGTACGCGCTGCGGGCCTGGAAATTGTTTTTGCACCTGACGCCGAGGTTCTCCACATCGGCGGTGATTATGCTCAAAACAGTCGCCTCTATGCCATACTGACAGCCAATCGAATCAAGGATTTTGCACGCCACCACGGCCCGATCGCGACGACAATGTTTCGGCTCGCAGTATTAACTGGCGAGGCACTCCGCAGTGTCGGCGGTTCGGCGGTGCACCGCGCCGGTGTCAAGGCAACGCTTCGCGTTGGTACCCACGATGCTTGAGCGGCCTGTTGGCGGGAGTGCGGACCGTGCGATCGGTGATAAAATGACATCGTCATTGCGAAAAAACCCGCTGAGTCTCGGCGCAAGGCGATTGTTGTGGGTGCTGCGCAACGAGGGTCTTGCTGGTGCCCTTGATCGAACTCGCGCCAGGCTCGCATCGGCTATAGAGCCGGCAACCACGCGCCGCATTGTGCGCGACGACGATATTTTGAACGCTGACCTCGACGAGCAGTTTGTGCCTTCGTTCGCCAAACCCGGACCCGACGAGGCAATCACGCTGAACTGGCTGATGACGGCGCCAAACCCGGGGTCGGGCGGGCACACCACCATATTCCGGATTATCCGCTACCTTGAGGCCAATGGGTACCACAATCGGGTCTATTTTTACGATGCGCGCCTTGGCAGCATTGATCAATATGTTCACGCTCTGCGCGATTATTACGGGTTTCACGGACCCGTCGAGCGCTTCGACGGATCACTGGCCGACGCTCACGGCGTTTTTGCCACCAGCTGGCCTACCGCATACGCATCCTGCGCCACGCCCAGCAGCGGTAAGCGGTTTTACTTCGTGCAAGACTATGAACCCGATTTTTATGCGGTCAGCACCGATAGAATTCTTGCTGAAAACACCTATCGCATGGGTTTTCATGCCATTACGGCTGGTCGATGGTTGGCCGAAAAGCTCGGCAATGACTTCGCCATGAACGCCGACGCATTCGAGTTCGGCTGTGACACGACAAAATACTCAAACCGGCACGGCCCGCGCAACGGCATAGCGTTCTACGCGCGCCCCGGCACACCGCGTCGCGGCTATGAACTTGGCTTATTGGCGCTGCGTTCCTTCGCGGCCAAACATCCCGAAATCGATATTCATCTCTATGGGGAGGATGTGGGGCCACTGCCATTCCGTGCCATCAATCATGGCCTCGTCAGACCCGAGCAATTGAACGAGATATATAATAAATGCTTTGCCGGCCTCAGCCTGTCTCTGACCAACGTCTCGCTTGTACCACTCGAAATGCTGGCAGCCGGCTGCATCCCGGTGCTCAATGATGCCTACCATAACCGCATGGTCATCGAATCGCCCTATGTACATTATGCAGCCGCGACCCCGCAGGCATTGGCCAGATCGTTGAGCGAGATCGTCGACATGCCAGATTTTTACACCTATGCCCGTGCTGCATCCGAAAGCCAGGATCGTCTGGATTGGGAGAGCGCGGGCGCGGTCGTGGATCAGGCTATCCGACGTGTGCTCAACGCCGGGCCTTAGCGCGCCAAACGCTCCCTGTTACGACTGCGAGTCCTCGGCGAACGTGGCGTTCGCCGCTCAGCAGGTGTCCCCCTGCCAGTCGCCGCTCGTGGCTGGACGCGTGACGGTCTCGACCTCGTGTTCCCCTCGATAGCGGGTGCCTCGGCCGCCCGTGGCGCATCAAGAATCCACATCCCGGCCCCAACCATGAACAGGAAGAACACATATGTGCCGTTCCAGAAGTGGACCATCCAGCCGGTCACGAAAAACGATGCCATGGTAATCAAATATGCGGCGCGGTAGTCATAATGACGTTGATCCAGATTGCGCACGCGGCCGATGGCAATAACGGCGGCGATGAAAAATCCCATCATCAGCAGACCGCCGGGCAGGCCAAAGATGATGGCGTTGTAGAGCCAGAACATGTCAATGCTTGGCGGCATCCACGAGGGTCGGTCCCAACTGCCCAAGCCAACCCCAAGCAGTGGATGTCGGGCAACCGACTGCGTGCCAAATTCCCAGATCAATATGCGAAAATACCCAGAATCCTGCTCAAAGGCGAAGGACACCAGAATGTTTGGCAGGGGACGTTTGGCAAACAGCTGCACCGCTACAATGAACATCAGGATGAGCGCGATAAGAATGCCCCAGCGTGCCTTGATCTGGCTCAGCATCCAGTTCCAGCCGATCAGCAAATATTGCAGTAGTACGCCGCTCATCGGTCCTGACGACAGGGAGAGCGCTGCGGTAAAGGCAACCATTGTCGAGTGCATCCAGCGGCGGCTGAAGCGCATGTCCCGGCCCGCCACCATATGCGTCAGCGCCAGTACACTGCCCAGGCACACCCCCATCAGGATGGGATGTTCAAAAAACAGTTGCGCGCGCCGCAGGCCCCAACGGGGTTCCTTGTACGAAATTTCGATACTGGGAAAGACCTGCGACATGAGACTCGAGATAAATGTTGCGTCCGGATATGGACTCAAGGAGCGCGAACGGCAACAGCGCCAGCACAATCCAGGTCAACAGCCGCGCAAGCGCCCGGAAATCATCGGCGTTTCTGATGCAGCACCGCGTGATCAGGTACGGCGTCACAGTTTCCAGCAGCTGGATGCCGCCGGTCTGTATAGCCGTGGCCGCGCCGTGCAGTATGCCCAGGCTGACCACACACCAGAATGAAAAGGCAAAAAGCAACGTGTCCGCCAGTCTGAGACGGCCGGCACGCCCCTGTGCCAGCCAGATCAGGCACGGCACAAACAGCCCGATCAGAACCAGCCGATAGGGCGTCACCCGAAGGGATCCGAGGTAAAATTCCCACGGCAATAGCCAGGCGATGAGCAGAAAAATCACCGCGCCAGGCACTGCAGCGTGGGTGTCCACAACGTCCGCGTCACGGGCAGGGCGCCTATCGCCCCCGCGATTGAGGCGGGTGCGTTCCGGGCGTGCGTCAGCGCGACTGGCGGTGAGTGTCGACATGGGTGCGATCTCAATCTTCACCCACAAGACTATTGGGATACCCGGCAACGGGCGATTGCTAATAGGAGCCTAGGCACTAAAAACACCCAGTGCTCGAAGCTGCCCGTCTAGGCGTCCAACGCCAAAAACCGGAAGTAACTACATTGGCTTAAGCAACTACGGCAATTGTCGCCTCTGCCAATTCACGCTCTACTTTTACCAATATGTGTTCTCGACTGCGACTGGCAGCGAAGGGTAACGGCGATGACAATATTGGTTACAGGGGGCGCCGGCTTTATCGGGTCGAATTTTATTCGCGACTGGATTGATCTGGTCAACGAGCCGGTTATCAATCTCGATAAGCTCACCTATGCCGGCAATCTCGACAACTTGAGACATGTCGAGGCTTCGCCACGTTATACCTTCGTCCAGGGCGACATTCTGGATACCGACCGCGTGCGATCATTGCTGGCAGGCCATGAAGTGCGCGCCATAGTTCATTTTGCCGCCGAAAGCCATGTGGACCGGTCGATTACCGGACCAGATCAGTTCGTCCAGACCAACGTCGTGGGGACGGCCCAACTGCTCCAGGCAGCCCTGGAGCGTTGGCAGCATGGTCAAAATATCCGGTTTCTGCATGTCTCGACCGATGAGGTCTTTGGTTCTTTGGAGCCAGACGACCCGCCTTTTGTCGAATCCAGTCCTTATTTGCCCAATAGTCCCTATGCCGCGAGCAAGGCGGCGTCCGATCATCTGGTCCGCGCCTACGGCCAGACTTACGGCTTGCCGGTCCTGACAACCCATTGTTCAAACAATTACGGGCCGCACCACTTTCCTGAAAAGCTGATCCCGTTGCTGATACACAATGCAACATCGGGAAAGGATCTGCCGCTCTATGGCGATGGCAGGCAGGTGCGTGATTGGCTATATGTTTCAGACCACTGCCGTGCACTTCGCCTTGTCCTGGCCGATGGTCAGCCCGGCACAACCTACAATATTGGTGGTAATGCCGAACGGCAGAATATCGAGGTCGCTCGAACCGTCTGCGCGGCGCTCGACAGGCAACAGCCATTGGAACGGGGGCGCTCCTACAGCGACCAGATCGTGCTTGTCAGGGATCGGCCCGGCCACGACCGGCGCTATGCCATAAACAGCACCAAACTGCGCAATGAACTTGGTTGGGCGCCGCTCGAGAATTTTGATGATGGTATCGGCAAAACCGTCCAATGGTACCTCAGCCATCCCGGATGGGTCGAAGCGATCACCTCGGGAACATATCGCGACTGGATCGCGAGGCAATATTCATGAAAATATTGATCCTGGGGGGATCAGGGCAGGTTGGTTGGGAATTGCAACGTGCGCTGGCCCCGCTGGGCGAGTTGGTGATCCTGCCGCGCTCTATCCTCGATCTGGGCACCTCTGACGCCATCGACGATATTGTGTTGAGCCAAAAGCCGGATGCCGTGGTCAATGCCGCCGCCTACACTGCCGTTGACGCCGCTGAAGCCAACCCCGATCTTGCGGATGCGATAAATCATCGGGCGGTCGATGCCCTCGCCAGGGCCGTCGCCGAGCGGGGCTGTTGGCTCGTCCACTATTCGTCCGACTATGTCTATGACGGGTCCGGCGTCCTGCCATACCGGGAAACCGAACCCACAAAGCCGCTGAATATCTATGGCCGCAGCAAGCTGGCAGGCGATGAATCCATCACCGCCTCTGGCTGCAACCATTTGATTTTGCGCACCTCATGGGTGCACGCCGCGCGCGGTCGCAATTTCATTGGTCGCATTCTCGAACTTGCACAGGAACGCGATAGTCTGCGCATTGTGGCCGACCAACATGGTGCCCCTACCAGCGCCGAACTCATCGCCGATGTCACGGCCCATCTCTTGACGCGCGTGCGCGAGAGTGGCGCCAGGTCCGGTGTTTATCACCTCGCGGCGTCGGGCGAGACAAGCTGGCATGAAATCGCCCGGTTCGTGGTGGGCGAGGCGACCCGGCAAGGGCGCGTGCTCAAGCTGTCGCCGGGTGCCATCGAGCCGATCATGACTGCAGAATATGAGACGCCGGCCAAGCGGCCGCTAAATTCTCGTCTGGATACCCACATGCTGCGACAAACCTTTGGCCTCACCTTGCCCGACTGGCAGTTTGGTGTTCGCCGTACTGTAACCGAACAGGTGAGTCTCATGACCCGACGCGGTATTATTCTGGCCGGGGGTAATGGTACGCGCCTGCATCCGGCAACCTTTGCCATGTCCAAGCAACTCCTGCCGGTCTACGACAAACCGATGATCTACTACTCGATGACGACGCTGATGTTGGCCGGTATTCGAGAGATGCTGTTGATTTCGACCCCCGAAGACCTGCCCAGATTTCGTCGCCTGCTTGGCGATGGCGGGCAGTGGGGCGTGTCGTTTTCATATGCCGAGCAGCCCGAACCGAACGGATTGGCGCAGGCCTTTGTCATCGGCGAGGAATTTATCGGCGACCGTTCAAGCGCATTGGTGTTGGGCGACAATCTGTTTTTCGGGCATGATTTTCAGGCGCTGCTCCGTCACGCTGACGCCAGCAAACACGGGGCGACGGTTTTCGCCTATCATGTCAATGATCCAAGCCGCTACGGCGTGGCCGAGTTCAACAAGGACGGATTGGTCATCGGCATCGAAGAGAAACCCAAAAAACCAAAGTCGAACTACGCTGTCACCGGGCTCTATTTTTATGATGCGCAAGTTGTCGAGTTGGCCAAGAGCCTGAAACCGTCGGCGCGAGGGGAACTCGAAATAACCGATCTCAATGCGCTCTACCTGGAAAAGGGCGAACTCCACGTCGAGATGATGGGGCGGGGCTACGCCTGGCTCGACACCGGTACCCATGATTCATTGCTGGACGCCGGGCAGTTCATCGCTACCGTCGAACGGCGCCAAGGGCAAAAAATCGCCTGTCCTGAGGAAATCGCCTGGCGCCAGGGCTGGATCGACACACCCGAACTGCTCGCCTTGGCCACGGCACTCGAACATAGTGGTTATGGCCGCTATTTGCGCGCACTGGTGGCGGAGGGGTTGGCGTGATGAAATCGACAAGGCTTGGCCCGGAGGGGCTCATCCTATTGGAACCCGCTATTTTCGATGATGCGCGCGGCGCATTTTTCGAGAGCCTTCAACAGCGCTGTGTTTGCCGATCTGGTCGGCACCACGCCCGACTTTGTGCAGGACAATCACTCGGTGTCGCATCGCGGCGTGCTGCGGGGCCTGCACTTTCAGGCGGCACCAGCACAGCAGGGAAAGCTGGTGCGGGCCGTTCGCGGGGCGATTTTCGACGTCGCGGTTGATCTTCGGAAAGACTCAAATACCTTTGGGCGCTGGGAAGGGGTGTCGCTCACCGCCGAAAACCGCAAGCAACTCTGGATTCCGCCCGGCTTTGCCCATGGCTTTCTGGCCCTCACCGACTGTGAAGTGCTGTACAAGACCGATGCTTATTATGCGCCCGAGTTTGAACGGACCATCCGGTGGGACGATCCGTCGATCAAAATCGACTGGCCGCTCACGTCGGCACCGACGCTATCCCCCAAGGATGCTGGGGCAGGGTCGTTGCACGAGGTGCTGGGTGCCGCAGGCCTTCCAGCCTGATTTGTCAATTGATTTGGTCGGCCCTCGGCGGCGGTGACAGCCGCCCGACGACGCCGCCCGAGTGCCAGGCGTATAGCAACCACCCCAACTCGTAGGGACGGCACTCATAGTCGATTTTTCCCGGCGGAAACACGGCGTTCAAACCCGGCAATCGCCATCCTCTCTTGAGCGATGTACTGATCGCCGACATTGAACGCACCAGTTTTGCGGGCTCGGTTCGGCCGACCTTGCGCCAGATCATGCCATCAGCGGGCGACACAATTGGATCATCGGTTTCGGGGTGGCTGTTTATCCATTCAAGCCCTCTTGCCACGGCGGCTCGATGGTCGGTACCACCGGCCTCGCGCAGGTCCAGAAGCGCCATTGGGGCCATCGCATGCTGATGGACGCTGTAAACGGGGAAACCCTCTACGACGCTGCCGTCGCGCGTATCGTAATGCCACCACCATTGCCCCGCCGTGCCCTGCAATTCGACAATTCGCCCCGCGCACGCATTAGCGGCCTGCAATGCTTCCGGATTGTTCTCGGCATAGCCCAGCCGCGCGAGTGCCTGAATTGGATATACCTGGTCGGCAAAACACCCAAGATGGGCACGGTGCCAATGGGCTGCACCAACCGGTGTGACGTGGCCAAAAAGCCAACCGGCACCCTGAGCCGCCAACAGGCGCTGCGTGGCCGCAATCTTTAATTTGTCGACCCGACCAAGGTGCCGCGCCGCCATCGCGGCGGTCAACGCCCAGGCACAGGGCACGGTTTCGACAACATTGTCGCTGGCCAACATTGTTTCCAGCCTGTCAAACAATGCACCCGCAAACACGCCAGCCGTTTCGGCGGCGGCCCACGCCGCCAGCGCCACCGCGCCGATATCGTCGGCGTCTGCCGCTCGATGGGCGCAAACCAGCGCCAATTCGGCGGCAGAGGTTTTGCCAAGAACCGACCGCTGGGTGCTTTCGGGCAACCACCCCAGCCCCTGCGCGACAATGATTGCATAGCGCAAATTCCCACCCTCGGGTCGGGTACCGGTGCCGTTTTGATTGCTGATGCTGCGCATGGTTTGCGGAAAATGCCCGTCGCCCAACCGCATTTTTGTCAGCCCATCCAGCGCCAGATCGCAAAAGTCGGGTAAGCGCGCCACTGTTTCCGAGGGGCCCGAACTCAGCCCATGCAACCGAGAGGGGCGTGGTTGCTCGTCCTTCCCCAAATCAGCCTGATCCATAGCTTGTGACACCTCGCCAGGCTCCCGTCCCTTAGCCGTACGTCATCCACGATCCGATAAACCTGCCATGATGAGTCCCAATGTGCACGTTGCTCATGCGATGCAATTCTTGCCTCATGCTGCTGCACGCGGTGTAGGAAGTCAGTGAAATCTAACCCGATTTATGCATGCCAACGCTCAAAGATCGTCACGATTCCACATGTCCAGATGTTTGGCAGCGTCGTCGCGCCAGATAAGTTCAATCATGCGTTGGGCGCGATAAAGCCGTACCCGCGTGACACAGCCCAGCGCTGCCCAACGGTCCCGCCATCGCGATAGCTTTGACGTTCCAGCAGTGGTGAGGATTTCGGCAACGGGGGAGGCGGCAACAATGGCGCATTTTACCAACCAGCGCAGCTTGCCCAGCGGGCGCACCGTTGCCTCACCAAACTCGTGGGCAACATGACGGTCCCAACGGCGCGCCAATTCGTCAAACCCGTGGCACGACGGCGTGTTGACCCGTGCCCCTTCAATATAGGTTATGCGACAGCCCAATGCGCTGGCACGCTGGCCCCACTCGGTATCTTCCATCGTCGAAATGCCGCCAAACGGTCCCACTTTTTGAAATATCGTGGCGCGAACACTCATATTGCCTGTTGCCGCATAGCCGTCTCGCTCAACATAACGACGCGCCCGGTAGCTATAGACGCTCTCGTAGCATTCCACCGCCGTGAGCCGATCCGGGTCGGCGGGGCGTATGCCTATGTCGCCACCGGCAAAATCGACATCGGGATGGTTCTTGAAGGTGCGCACGATCGCGTCCAGCCATCCGGCGGCTGGGACGCAATCCGCGTCAATAAAAGCCAGGATCGGTGCACGAGCCAGCGACGCGCCAAGATTTCTGGCCGGTCCCGGGCCAGGCGTCAACTCGCGAACCAACTGCACGTTGGGCGTCATGGACCGCACAAACTCGGGCATCTGTGCCGAGCCATTGTCCACGACGATAATCTCGAACTGGCAATCCCCGACGTCCTGAGCATTCAGGCCCATAAGGCACAGTCTCAAATCATCAGGTTCGTTAAGGTGCGGGATAATAACACTGATATCGAACTGCGTCGCCATCGTCACTGCCCTCCCGAAAATCTCGCCGAACCATGGCCAGAGACCCATTTTCGGGGCAGACTTACGCGATCGCAATTAGCCGAGTTTTGAGAACCGATAGCTCTATGTGCTACGGGGGGAACCGACCACCATATCGCGCTCCCAATCACAGGCGCATCAATCGGGGTCGCCGCGCATCCGCAACACGCGCGCCGGCACGCCCGCCGCAATGGCATATGCGGGAATGTCGGTCGTAACGACCGCGCCGGCGCCGATGATGGCGCCTTCCCCGATCGTCACCCCCGGCAGGATACTTGCATTGGTGCCTATATCCGCGCCCGCGCCGACCCGAACAGGCTTGATCTCGGGCTCTGTTGCGATGACCGGCACGTCCAGCGGTAAACCGGTGTGCTGAGATCCCAGCACCTTGGCGCCAGGTCCCCAACCTACATTGTCGCCGAGGACCAGATTGCGGGCATCAAGAAAGGCGTGCGGGCCAATCCATACCTTGTCCCCGATCTCGCAGGTGCCATCAAAACGCCCCTGAATATAGGCTCCGGCACCGATAAAGACATTGGCACCGATCACAAAGGTTTCGAGATGTTTGAAGCCCGCCTGGCTGCCGATCTGCAGTCCGGGTCCGCACTGGCGTGCCCCGCATTTCCACACCATTTTTCGCATCAGGCAATCCAGCTTGCCGTCCCCGGTCGCAAAACGCGCATAGACATCCTGGAGTGAATCGCCGCCATAGCTTTGGCGCATCCACGCGGCTAGGCCGTCCTCAAACTCGGGATCATCCTCGATGGGTCGACGACCATGAACAGGTTGGATCTGGCGGCTCGCAAGCTTGGTTTCAGTCGTCATCAGCACTACCCCCAAACCCGTCTATCGGCGTTCCCTTCGTCTGGGCACCTGATATTGGAAGGTTAGCAGGACCGAGGCGGGCGGCAATTTCTCAATGGAGCCTATTGTTCCATTCGCCCATGCAACTCTTGATCTACTGGCGACCAACTGCCTAGCTCAAACGAAAACAATCTAGATAGAGTGATCTATTTTTGGCGCGAAATCCTGTCGCTTTCGACATGATCGGCGCCGTTTTGGGCTCTAAACTCAAGAACTGTCGGTAAAAAATGGCGCGTGACGACAGGCCGAAATTATATGCGGCAGTCCAGGATCATCTGCCGCTAAATAATATTCGGCCCCTCTAGATAAATATCCGTAGTTCACTGTTCCTGCCTGCCGGGCTAACGTCAGCTCAGGCAATCCAGCCCGTATCGCCCAGCGCAACAGGGAACCCGCATGACAACAGTCGACATCGTTGTTCCTTGCTACAACTATGCGCGCTACCTCGGGCAATGCGTAGAAAGCGTGTTGTCGCAGCAAAAAGTGTCGGTGCGCGTTTTGATCATCGACGATTGCTCGACCGACAACTCCGCCGAAGTCGGCTTCGAGCCTGGCGCGCATCCACCCGACCGTGAAATACCGCCGTCACCACACCAATATGGGCCACATTGCCACCTATAATGACGGCATTGCCGATCTGAACAGCGATTATTTTCTCCTGCTGTCTGCCGATGATCACCTGCTGCCCGACGCGCTCTATCGAGCCACCAGCTTGATGGACAAGCAACGCGACGTCAGCTTTGTATTTGGCCGCGCCCTGTTGAGCGGTGATCATGGTCCGCCCGAACGGCTCTCGCCCCTCCCGTCCACAGCGCCCGATCAGGTCATGAGCGGACGGCGTTTTGTAGAACTTACCGCTGCGCGGAATATCGTACCCACACCGACCGCTATCGTGCGCACCAGCGTGCAACTCGACGCGGGTGGCTATCGTCCCGATCTGCCCCATACCGGTGATATGGAAATGTGGTTGCGGCTGGCGGCTTATGGTCGCGTTGGCTATGTCGATGCGGACCAGGCCGTCTATCGCATGCATGGCGCCAATATGTCGGTCACCTATGAGGGCTTGGCGGATCTGCAGGCGCGCGAAAAGGCCTTGAATGTCTTTTTTGCCGACGGCGCCCGAAAAATCGACCCCACCGGCGGCCTTCAGCGCAAATGCCAAAGTCAACTTGCTGGCGAAGCTTTTCGTCATGCGAGCATGGCGCTCAATCGCGGCGACGCGCACGCAGCCACAGATTTTCGGCTCTATGGACTGTCGATTTCGCCCAGGGCGCGCCTGTCCATGCAGTGGCTGAAATTGCTCGTCAAACGACTATTGCCGCGCCAGTCAATTCCGAACCAAAACTGATTGCGGCTGGTAATCCCGGCTTGATTGCCTGGATATTGGTCAACTTTACTTCAAGAAAACGGACTAGTCCCGCAGTAATCCTTCGATTGATTTCGGCGGCCCGTAGGGCGTGCCAAACTGTCCCTCAGTCAGATATTGGGGGCTCGCGTGAAAACGTACTCAAACACAGTTCGCGGCCAGTCGACATTGTACCAGAACGTGGCCATGCAGCCGGCGCTTTTGATGCAACATCGGCAGCACGATGGTAGCCATGCCGCCGTGATATCCCGGTTCCGCGATGACGCTAGTGCTGCGCCTTGGGCTGCGGCGCTGGCAAATTCATATAATCGGCATGCGCTGCCCACCCTGGTCGCCAAGGCTCGGCCATGCAGCAGCAATATTTGGCGGTCATGGCCAACGGTTCTTCGCCTCCAACGATACCAACAGTCCGCTCCCGCCCACGGGTTCGAGCCAGGACGCGGGCCACGACTCCCCCGCCAATTCAGGGCCGACTTATCGCCCCGACTTTCATCGTCACACCGCTAACCTGCCGTTGCAGCACGGGACACCAACAAGTTGGACCAGTCGGCATTGGCGGCCAGATCACACGCCTGCCACGCCGGGCAACGCGCCTGAGCCTTCTGCGCCCGAAACCGCACAAGAGGGGACAAGCGAACCGACCTTGGCGGATTGGAAAGCGACTTGGATATCCGGTGGCGCAACGCAGTCCGACGGTGCTGGGGGTTCGCACGATGAAGAATCCATCACACCCGTCTATTTTCAACCCTCAGCGACTCCCACCACCAATGTGCCCGCCCTGAGCGAAGCAAATCTGGTCAACCCAATCGTCCTGGAAAATCAGAAGCAGGGCACACCTGAAAACGTCTGGATGATCGGCGAGGCCGATGCCTCAATCGAGGGCTTCGCCCAACAGTTCACCATCAATCATGGCCAAACCGTCGACTTCAAGATCGATACCGATTCAACCAACTACAGGATCGATATCTATCGCCTCGGCTATTATGGTGGTGACGGCGCCCGCAAAGTTGCCACCATCGACAAGAACCTGAGTACGGCCGCGACCCAGCCAGTCCCGATATTCGACCCCACCACCAGGCTGGTTGATGCCGGAAACTGGTCAGTCACAGCGTCCTGGGACATTCCCCAGGATGCCGTTTCCGGCGTGTATTTCGCCAGGCTGACGCGTTTCGACGGCTCGGGCGGCGAGAACATGATTCCATTCATCGTCCGGGACGATGAGGCCCCCAGCGATATCACCTTCCAGACGGCCGACACGACATGGCAGGCCTATAATTGGTGGGGTGGCTACAATTTTTATGGTGGCGTAGACGAAGGCGGCAATGACGGTCGCGCCAGCGCAGTCAGCTATAATCGTCCAATCATTACCCGAGACGGCGGCTTTGCGGCTGGTCCACAGGACTACATATTTGGTGCGGAATATTCCGCGATCCGTTTCCTTGAGCAAAACGGCTACGATATCAACTATATTTCGGGCATCGATACCGCCTCCAACGCCGCGCAATTGCTCAACAGCAAGATATTTTTGTCCGTCGGCCACGACGAATATTGGTCTAGTGATCAGCGTTCAAATGTCGAAGCGGCGCGGGATGCCGGCGTAAATCTCTCGTTCTGGAGTGGTAACGAGGTCTATTGGGAAACCCGCTGGGAAGCCAGCATCGACGGTACTGGCACGCCTTACAAGACACTGGTTACCTACAAGGAAATCTGGGACAACGAAAACTCCGATGTCAACGGTACGACATCGACATGGCGTGACCCGGTCCTGGGGTCGGGCAATCCCGAAAACGCCCTGACCGGCACCATGTTCACTGTCGACTCCTATCGACTGGACGCCATTACCGTCCCCTACGACATGTCCAAACTGCGTTTTTGGCGCAATACCGAAGTGGCGGACCTGCAGCCGGGCGAAACCCACACGCTTACCCAGAACCTGCTTGGTTACGAGTGGGATTCCGATCTCGACAACGGTTTCCGACCGGACGGTCTGGTGCCGCTCTCATCAACCACCATTGATGTAGACTCGCTGCTTCTCGACTATGGCCGCAATGTTGGCGCTGGCACAGCCTCACACAGTTTGACGCTGTATCGCGCACCAAGCGGGGCATTGGTATTTGGGGCCGGCACCGTCTACTGGACCTGGGGCCTGGACGAAAATCACGATCTGGAAGCCACGCCGACTGATCCCAATGTGCAACAGGCCATGATCAACCTGTTCGCCGACATGGGCGTTCAGCCCGCGACCTTGATGCAAAGCCTTGCGGTGGCCAACCAGTCCACCGACAATTTATCGCCAACCTCGGTCATCACCACGCCGTCAGGTGGCACCGGGTTGACGGCGGCGCAGACAATATCAATTACGGGTACCGCGACCGACGCTGGTGGCGGGCTGGTTGCCGTGGTTGAAGTTTCTACCGACAATGGCGCCACTTGGCACCGGGCGACAGGGTACGACAACTGGACCTATAGTTGGACGCCCTTGGTTGGCGGCGACTATACCATCCTCACCCGCGCCGTCGATGACAGCATCAATCTTGAAGTTCCGGGCGCTGGCCTGACGGTGAATGTCGACCAGGGCGGTGCCGGTAATTTCTTCGCGCCAGCCGACGTCCCGACCGCGCCCTTCGTCCAGGACAATACGCCGGTCAATGTCGGCGTCACCTTCAGTTCCACGCAGTCCGGGGAAATTGTCGGGCTTCGTTACTATAAGGGCACCGGAAATACTGGTCAGCATGTCGGGTCGCTTTGGACCTCGACCGGGACGTTGCTGAGTTCAGCGACGTTCCAGAACGAGACGACGAGTGGCTGGCAGACCGTTATCTTTGATGCACCCGTATCCATAACGGCGGGCACCAACTATGTGGCCAGCTACTCCGGCTTGTTCGGCTACGCTGTCACCTCAAACTACTTTGCCACCCCGCACACCAAGGGCGCCCTGACGGCGACCGATGGCGTCTACGCCTATGCTGACTCAACCGCATTTCCCAATCAATCCGCGTCCGGTGCCAACTATTGGGTAGATGTTGTGTTCAGTGGTGTGCCCACGCCCAATGAAGCGCCCATTGGCAACAATGACGACGGATTCCTGGTGGCGCGCGATAGGCTCGATCACGTTCGCCGCGGCAACGCTGCTCAGCAATGACACCGACCCCAACAACGACCAGCTGACGCTAACCGGGGTCAACAATCCCACCGGCGGCACGGTCAGTTTCGATGCACAGGCACAAACTGTCACCTTCACACCTACTGCAGGTTTTACCGGCCCTGCTTCCTTTGCCTATTCCATTTCGGATGGACGCGGCGGCGTCGGCTCGGCCCTTGTCAATATGGACGTTGCCGCGTCAGTCAGCACCAGTTCCTTGTTCAATCCCGCCGACACACCGTCCGAATTGAGCAGCACCGATCCGGGCCAGGTCAATCTGGGCGTGAAATTCGTTGCCTCGGCCGGTGGGTCGATAACCGGCATCAAATATTTCAAGAGCGCCAACGATAATGGCACCCATACCGGATCGCTCTGGTCCAGCACCGGAACGCTGCTGGCATCGGCTACCTTCGCCAATGAAACGGCGAGCGGCTGGCAGGAACTCACCTTCAGCAATCCCGTCCCGATTGCCGCCGGCACGACTTACGTTGCCAGCTACCACAGCAATGGCAATTACGCCCTGACACCGAACTATTTCACCACCGACAAGGTCAGTGGTCTGCTCACCGCGCCTGCGGCCGCCAACGGCGTTTTTGCCTATGGCAGCACCAATATCTTCCCCGCCGAGAGTTTTAACGCGACTAACTACTGGGTCGATGTGGTGATGACCTCTACTGCCAGCCCCAACCAGGCCCCGATTGCCAATGCTGACAGCGGCTACACAACGCCCCGCAACACCGCACTGAGCTTGACCGCCGCCGCATTGCTCGCCAACGACAATGACCCCGACGCCGATCCGATTTCGGTCACCGGCGTTAGCGGCGCGGTCAATGGCGTGGCAACTTTTGATGCTCAGACCAATAATGTCGTGTTCACGCCAACCACCGGCTATTCCGGCGCCGCCTCGTTTGTGTACGCGATTTCTGATGGTCGTGGCGGCACCGCCAGCGCCACCGTTGGCTTGATCGTTGAGGCAGCCCCCAACAATCCGCCGACCGCCACCGCCGACACCGGCTTGTCGACACAGCGTGATCTTGTCCTGCAGATCGGGGCGGCAGCCCTCTTGGCCAACGATACCGACCCAGATGGTGACCCGCTAACCATCACTGGCGTCAGCGCCGCGCAAAATGGCACCGTCAGCTTCGACGCCCAGAGCAATGTTGTAAGTTTTACGCCTACCGCCAATTATACGGGCGCGGCTGGTTTCACTTATGCCATTTCCGATGGACGAGGAGGCACCTCGTCAACTGGTGTGACGCTGTCGGTAACCCCGCCACCCACTGGTACCGGCCTCTTTGCCGCCAATGCAACCCCCGCTGTCGCTTCTGTCAATGACCCCAACTCGGTGGAATTGGGCATGCGATTCACAGTCGCTTCAAGTGGCTCGATTAGCGGCGTCAGGTTCTACAAGGGTGCTCAGAATGTTGGGCCGCACACCGGGACGCTGTGGACGGCGACCGGCACACAGTTGGGCACGGTTACTTTCGGCAACGAAAGCGCGTCTGGCTGGCAGTCGGCAAGCTTTTCCAGTCCGATCGCTGTCTCCGGCGGCACCAGCTATGTTGTGTCCTACCATACCGATAGCGGTTACTACGCCGCCAACAGCGGATATTTTAGCACTGCCACCAACAATGGACCTCTCACCGCGCCCGCAAGCACTACCGGTAGCGGCAATGGACTCTATGCCTACGGAACTGGAACGCTGTTTCCCACTGACACCTACAATGCCTCCAACTATTGGGTCGATGTCTATTACGAACCAGGGGCGAATGTCGCGCCGGTCGCCAACAATGACAGTGGGTTCACCGGACAGAGCAACGCCGCGCTGCAACTGGCGGCGTCCAGCCTGCTGGCCAATGATACCGATGGCAATGGCGATCCGCTGTCGGTTACCGGCGTAAGCGCTCCTACCAATGGCACAGTGAGTTTTGACGCACAGACAAGCACCATCACCTTCACGCCAACCACTGACTATTCGGGCGCTGCCGGGTTCACCTATGCCATATCCGACGGCCGAGGCGGCACGTCGTCAGCAAATGTTGCCCTGACGGTGACGGCGGCACCTGTTGGAACATCTCTGTTCAGCGCCGCTGCCACGCCGGCGACGACCACGGTCAATGATCCCAACGGCGTTGAACTTGGTATGAAATTTACCAGTTCCGAGGCTGGAACCATCACCGGTCTGCGCTTCTACAAAGGGCCGCAAAACACCGGCACCCATACCGGCACCCTGTGGAGCGCCACGGGCACGGCGTTGGGCACGCTGACATTCCAGGGCGAGACGGCCAGTGGCTGGCAAACCGCTTCCTTTGCCAGCCCGATCGCCATCGATGCCAACACCACCTATGTCGCCTCCTATCATAGCAATGGCTTCTATTCGGCCACGCCAAACGGGTTTGGCTCCGAGGTGACCTCTGGTCCGCTTACCGCGCCTTCCAGCGCCTCGAGCGGTGGCAATGGACTTTATGCCTATGGCGGCGCCAGTGCATTCCCGACCAACAGCTACAATGCCTCCAATTATTATGTCGACGTAATTTTCAACGGACAGCTGGCGTCCTAGTGCCAGTGAGTTATCAAGGGGTTAGACTATGCAAGACGAACTCTATGCTGACGCCATTGGCGAGATCACAGTCACCGGAACAGTTGTGCGTATTGACTTGGTGAGCCTGTCAGCGACGCGGCGCGACGATACCGGCCAGCCCGCGCCCGAGCATCGCCAGCGCGTTATCATGTCCCTTGAGGGCTTTGCCAATAGTTTTGACGTGCTGCAAAAGGCCATGAATGGGCTGATCGAGGCGGGTGCGATTCACCGCACTGACACCAATGCAGACAATATCGTTGTGCCCACCAAGGGCGGACAGACCAATGGCACAGCCAAAAGCCACAATGGGTCTCCGAATTTCGAGTAACTTAGTATCGGCGTCACCATGAACGACAAATCCACGACCGGCCCGGCGTGCCTTTCGGCGACCCTGCGCCATCACGGCATTGATATTAGTACTGAGCGGTTGATTGCGGACTACGCCATCCGCAACGAGGGGATCGGCTACGATCTGATGTTGCGAATGGCGCGCGACGCTGGCCTTAAGTCTCGCCGTACCCGGGTCAATCGCAAAACCATCCTCCGCCTTGGCCAGGCCTACCCGGCGCTCGCCAGATTGGAAAACGGCAACTGGGTCACAGTGCTTGGCGCTGAAACCGATCAGACCGGCACGGTCATGCTGCGGCTTTTCGATCCCCTTGCCAAAGATTCAGGCGGCTTGATCACCGTCAGCCTTGATCAATTCAGCAAACGCTGGCGCGGCGAATTGTTGCTGGCCAAACGCAGTTTTGGCCTCACTGATCCCGAACAGCCCTTTGGATTTCGCTGGTTCATCCCCGAGATACTGCATCAGCGCCGCCTGTTCATGGATGTCGCCGTCGCGGCGCTGTTCCTTTACGCGCTGGGGCTGGCGACGCCGATATTCTTCCAGTTGGTTATCGACAAGGTGCTGGTGCACCAGAGTTATACCACCCTGATGGTGCTGGCTGTCGGCGTCGGGGTGGCGCTGCTGTTCGAAGCGGTCTTTGTTTTTCTGCGTCGATATCTGCTGATCTATGCCACCAATCGCATTGATATTCGGGTCGCCACACGTACGTTCCGGCATTTGCTGGATCTGCCTATTTCTTTTTCGAGCAGTCCTCGGCCGGCGTTCTGGTCAAGCATATGCAGCAATCCAGCCGCATCCGCGAATTTCTCACCGGTCGCCTGTTCCTTACGCTTCTCGATGCGCTGTCACTGCTGGTTTTCGTGCCGGTTCTGATGCTCTACAGCACCACGCTCTCACTGATCGTTCTGGGCTTCAGCGCCCTGATCGGGCTGGTCGTTGCCATGCTGGTGGCGCCATTCCGCAAACGCCTCGCCGCACTCTATGCCGCAGAAGGCGGGCGTCAGGGACTGCTGGTTGAAACCGTCCACGGCATTCGCACCCTTAAATCGCTGGCCATGGAACCCTTGCAGCGCCGGGTGTGGGATGATCGGTCCGCCCAGACCATCACCACGCGCTTCAAGGTTGAAACCATCTCGATCACCGCCCAGGCCGTCACTGGCCTGTTGGAAAAATTGATGGCGGTCGCCATCATCGGCGTTGGCGCACTGTTCGTTTTTGATGGGTCGATGACCGTCGGTGCACTGATCGCCTTCAACATGCTGGCCGGCCGGGTGTCGGGTCCTTTGGTGCAGATCGTCACCATGGTGCATGAATATCAGGAGGTAGCGCTCTCGGTGCGCATGCTTGGTGAAGTCATGAACCAAAAAGTCGAGCGCGCCGGGCGTACCGAAGGGTTACGACCTGAAATTGCGGGTTCGATCGATTTCGAAAATGTCGCCTTCCGCTATCGTCAGGACGGCGCCTTCGCGCTCGATGAAATGTCTTTTGAAATACCGGCTGGCAGCGTATTCGGCGTCGTCGGGCGCAGCGGCTCGGGCAAGAGTACGATTACCCGTCTCATTCAAGGTTTGTATCCGGTGCAGCAGGGACTTATTCGTATCGGCGGGCACGACGTCCGGGAAATTGACCTCAACCATCTGCGCCGCAATGTTGGCGTCGTGCTGCAGGACAATTTCCTGTTCCGTGGCACCGTGCGGGAAAACATTGCCGCCGCCAAGCCTGACGCCAGTTTTGAAGAGGTGGTAAATGCTGCCAAACTTGCCGGGGCCGTGGAATTTATCGAGCAACTGCCGAGAGGCTATGACACGCTGATAGAGGAGGGGGCGGAAAACCTGTCCGGCGGCCAGCGACAGCGCCTGTCCATCGCCCGCGCCCTGGTGACAAACCCCAGAATCCTGATCCTAGATGAGGCCACCAGCGCCCTTGATCCCGAGAGCGAGGCCATCGTCAAGCGCAGTATCAAGGGCATTGCCGCAGGTCGCACTGTCGTTATCGTTTCCCACCGTCTGTCGATGCTCACCGACGCTGACAATATCCTTGTGGTTGATCGAGGTCGCCTGGTCGATATCGGCCCCCACGGCCAGTTGGTGTCGCGTTGCACCACCTACCGGCAATTGTGGAACCAGCAAATGAAGCTAGTCGGATGAGCCAGGCACAGACAAAACCAAAATTGGTCAAACCGTCCAAACAGCACCAACCCAAGCCGGTGCAGTCGGTCAAGTCCGCCACCATTTCCGAATTCCAGAGCGACGCCATTGCGCTGGAGGAACGCCGCCCGCCCTTTTCGGCGCGCATGACGCTTTATGTCGTCGCGGCGGCCATCGGGTGCGGCATATATTGGGCCAGCGTATCCAAACTCGATGAAATCGTCGTAGCCACCGGCAAACTTGCCACCAGCGAGCCGACCTTGGTGATGCAGCCCTTTGAAACCTCGATCATTCGCCAGATGGACGTCAAGCCGGGCGATATCGTCAAAAAGGGCGAATTGCTGGCCACGCTCGATCCCACGTTTGCCGCCGCCGATTCAGGGCAGTTGCAGGCCAAACTCGATGGTTTCCAGGCCCAGATCGCCCGCATCAACGCCGAATTGGCGGGTACAATCTACCAGCCGCCGTCCGATGCTTCCCCCGAAGCGATCATGCAAGGTCAACTGGCCGCGCAACGCCTGGTGGCCTATAAATCCAGATTGGCCGATTTCGACGCGCAGATCGCCCATGGTCAAGCCATTGTCGACAAGACAGTTGCCCAGGAGCAAACCCTTGGCGAACGCCTCACTGGGCTTGAGGAAATCCAGAATATGTACGCCAAACTGTCGGATACCGGCAGCGGATCCCGCCTGACCTATCTGCAAAGTCGCGACGTCAGCCTTGATATCGAAGTGTCATTGACCCAGACGCGAGGACAGGCGGCAGAAGCCGCGCAACAGATCGAACAGACCCGCGCCGAGCGCCAGAATTTTATCGAAGATTATCGGCGGGTCGCCATGGAAGAACTGGTCGACCTGATGGACAAGCAGGCCGGCGCCAGCGAGGAATTGCGCAAGGTGGATTTGCGCACCTCAATGTCCCAATTGTTTGCGCCAGCGGATGCCGCCGTACTCGAGGTTGCACAGCGCTCGGTTGCCTCGGTGGTGCAACCGGCCGAACCGTTGATTACCCTCGTGCCGCTCAATGTGCCGCTTGATGTTGAGGTCACGGTCGCAAGCAATGATATCGGCCATTTGACAACCGGGGACGCGGCACGCATCAAGTTTGACGCCTTTCCGTTCCAGAAACACGGGACCGTCGATGGTCACGTAACCTCCATCAGCGAAAACTCCTTTGCCAAGCAGGCCAATGCCGATCCGGCAGGCGGTGCGGCCTTCTATAAGGTCCGCATCGCCCTTGGCGACGGCGAGTTGCGCAATGTCCCGGCGACATTCCGCATGTTGCCCGGCATGACGGTTTCCGCCGAAATCCATGCCGGCGACCGCAGCGTCATTTCATATTTCCTTTATCCATTGATCCGGGGCCTCGACGAAAGCCTGCGAGAACCCTGATAATCCGGCGCGGGCGCCAAATGTGCCGCTCAGGCCCCAGAAAAAACTATCTGCGTTTTCATGGCCACTGAGCGGTCGGAGGCAAGCGTAAATGCCTCTTCGGCTGCCTCCAGCGGCACTGTGTGGCTGATGAGCGGTTTGACATCGATCAGCCCCTTGCGCATCAACTCGACCCCGACGGCAAACTCCTCATGGAAGCGGAAGGAGCCGCGCAGGTCGAGTTCCTTGCTGGTGATTGCCTGCATCGGCAAACTCATGTCACCACCCAGTCCTAGCTGCAAGATTATGCCCCGGGGTCGCAGCGCGCCAATGCCCGAAATCAGCGCGGGTGCAGCGCCAGAGCATTCATAGAGAATGTCGAAATGACCCTTGTCTGCACCATAGTCGGCAAGTCCGTCCGGGGCGCTGACCATGTTGATGGTCCGGTCCGCACCAACGGCTCTGGCAATCGCCAGCGTATAGTCGGACAGATCCGTCGCCACAATTTCTGCCGCTCCCGCGCGCCGCGCCGCAAGGATCGCCAAGACACCGATTGGTCCACAACCCGTGACCAACACCTTTTTGCCAACCATCTGCCCGGCCCGTCGCGTTGCGTGCAATACCACCGCCAATGGCTCGGCCATCGCCGCTTCGCCGGGCGTTAGGCCATCGGCCGGAATGCACTGGTCAGCGAGCGCCACCAACCGTTCCCGGAAGGCGCCCTGGATATGGGGAAATGGAATCGCTGAACCGTAAAACCGCATATTGAGACAGTGATTACGCTGCCCCTCCTGACAATAGCTGCAGCTGCCGCACGGGCGCGATGGCGACACCGAAACCAATTGGCCCGGCTTTAGCGTTTTAACACCCGCGCCGATGTCCTCGACATAAGCCGATACTTCGTGCCCGAGTATCATTGGTTCGCGCAGCTTGACCGGACCAAACCCGCCATCATGATAATAATGCAGGTCCGACCCGCAAACCCCGCCATTGGCAAGGCGAAGCGACACGTCCCGCGGCCCGGGACGCTCGGCAGAAACCTCGTCGATCCGCAGATCATGAGCCGCGTGAATTACAATTGCTTTCATCACCGTACCGAAGTTGGATTATTGGTACTTTCCCCCGCGCCCAGCCACCCTCGTCGCCACGCGCCGACATGCCCCACCATGATGGCTGTACAACAATTCATTGTCCAGTTGCGGGAGGGGAAAGCGCTTGAACTTCGGCCATTCCTATTTCAAGGTAGCCAGTTCGATGTAGTGGCTTAGACATGATCACTGTCAGATGATCTCGACCATGAGGCCAAGATTCAATTCGTCTGAGATCTGCTCGATATTTCGCTTCTTTTGGGCTGTACTGCTGTGGGTCTTAACGAAGTATGGTGGGACGGGAGCCTCGTTGTACTTCTTTGATGGCGATCGAGAGACGATGTTCTCCCCATTGACCATGAGCCCGATATTTGCAACTCGCTCCATCCCAGCGTGCTGAATAACAGCGATCAGTGTGTCAGCCGCCTTCTCCTTCGCCAGCACATTTCCGTTTGGAAAACGAACCAGAAGCGCGGTCTTTGACGATTTGGAACTTGAAAGAATCTTACGAGCAGCCTTCTCGATCGCTTGATCAGCAGGTTCTGCAACTTCAGTCGCGGCGAATGAGTGCGTCCACTCCATCTCAAGTGTCCGAACCTTGTCAAGGAATGCTTGTAGTGCGTTGCCTTTCTTGGTCAAATCTTCTGCTTCGGTATACATTGACGCCCGGAAGAATTTTGCTCCTTCGGTATTCAAATTCTCGACTTCAGCGTCAAGTTCCATTCGCATCAATTCGAACGCAACCGTAACACTATCCATATCCTCTTCCCTTGTTTTGTTGGCCCATTCAACTTGCGCCGAATCCGACCACGGGTAGCGGAAGCTTACGTAATTATCTATTGGGCACAATTCATGTACCGAAGCCGTTGGACGCTTTCCATTAAATTTTTCCGCTTAAAGCGGGGGATGACCCTCTGGCTGACACCAAAGGTGCGACAAGCTAGTGAAATGCCCGTCCCATGTTGCGCCACCGCTTTGGCGGCCATCGCTCGGCGTTGAGATGGCCGCGTCATTTCTTTCCAAGGGCATCTTTGAGAAGCTCGGCCTGCATACTCATCTCGGCATACATCTTCTTGAGCCGACGGTTTTCGTCTTCCAAAGCCTTCATCTGGCTGATCATCGACGCATCCATGCCGCCGTATTTTGCCCGCCATTTGTAAAATGAGGCAGTGCTCATTCCGTGCTCACGGCACAAATCAGCCACCGGAACACCGCCTTCGGCTTGGCGCAGGATCGCTAGGATCTGAGGTTCGCTATATCTCGTCATCTTCATCAAAATCTCCTCGTTCATATTGCCGAGAAAATTCTACTTTTGAACCCGATTAATCAGTGGGGGGATTACCGCGGGATTACCGTTCTGCATCAAGTATCGCAATCGAAATGCGGGGTCGGCTCAGAGATTGGGATGCAAGAATGAATCGAAAACTCGTTGGACGGGACTGGCTCAAGCGTCCTGACAATCGGATTTTTCATTTTTTTGCGGCCGAAAAGATCACGACGAACCCACATTGGCATGGACTGGTCAGCTTTTTTGGCGCAGATGCGGCAGAGCGCGCGAGACAGGGAGATGTCTTTGACGAGAATGCGGAAGCTATATGGAGGAAGCTGGTCCCTGCCGGAACTGCCGAAGTCAAGTCTATGAAAACGCACGCCGAATACATTTCTTACGTTGCAAGGTCACTGTGCCTTCAGGTAAATTACGATCACTTCATAGTTCCGGATGAATTCTTGACTAAGTAGTTCCAGGACCCGCGATGTCGTCGCCCGAAACTCGGGGGCGGCTAGTAGCTTGGGGCATGTTTGATCCCACCAATGCGCGCCGAGAGGTGCGCAATTGTATGCTATGGAAAATTCAAACCACAACATCAGATACTAGTGGGCGCCGAAGGCGACCGCCAAGGCCGAAGGCCGCGGAGGCGAGCGAAGCGAGTAACGTCGTCAGGCCACCTGGTCACCAGCACTGATGTTGATCCGTTTGATCACGTCAATGAGACTGTTCGTGCGTTCAAGAGAAAACACATGTTCCGGCCCAGATGGCGCAACCTCTATGAACGGGCCTGTGTAGAGAAGCTTGGGGTCCATGACGCCTTTCTCGGTCAGGTGCTCGATCACCAGATCGACGAATTCGATTTGATCAGCATTGGTGGGCCCTTCGGCTATGAACCTGCTAAAGGCTTCGGCGACCGCAGCGCGTTCAAGTCCTACAAGAGATCGAATGAACCGTCCTAACCCGTGACTTAACTTGGCTGCGGTTTCTATTTGTGTCTGATCGCCAATACCGGCCGATAGCAACAGCTCTTGCAATTGCTCGATGTCAGTCGGCGTCAACGGCAGTCCACGCCGTAGTTTCTGCAGGCTCAAATTATCTTCATGCTCGCGCAGAAAATGTCTCGCCTTGCGCTTGAAGCGGATGAAATCGACCGAACCGATTTCCGGCAGGTCGACGCTATTGCCCTCGCCTAGCTCATCCTTAAAATCAGAGTAGACGATACAGCGTTTGGATTTTTCGACGTGCTGGACCAAGTTGCGCAGCCGCAGGCGCACCAACTCGAGTAGCGGCACGGTGATGCCTTCCCACCAGGACTCGGTCTGGATTTCGAGGATCAGTTCTTGCTGCGCGGAAAGGCGGAGGGCGAACTTGCAGACGGTGCGGTCTCGCAGTTCTTTCGAGAGCATATCGAGGCCGATCCTCCAAGAGGGCTGGACCCCAGTGACCCGTTCATCCCGGTGATTTGGCGCGACCTTATCGCTCAAGGTCTGGTCTCAGAGAAAGTGCTATCTGGCTACGGTCAAGGCGGCACGTTTTACGTCATTTCGCCACTAGGCCGGTTCGTGATCGAATCCATCAGTTCGCCGTGGCGCAACATCAGTCCGCGCATGATATTTTACACACCCCGAACTGCTACCAAAGGCTGCTACGATTGCCTGCTACGACAATGAGCCTAAGTCATTAGCTTTAATAATAAAATAGAATTGGCTGGGGAACCTGGATTCGAACCAAGATTGACGGAGTCAGAGTCCGCAGTTCTACCATTGAACTATTCCCCACCGAGCACAGATCGCAGGTGCTAAGCGATGATTGAAGCCTGCCACTTTCGTGACATGCCCAACGTTGGCACTGCATAAACAAAGCCGCTGGCGAATGCAAGCGTTTGGGCGGGGGTTGTTGTGTGGATCGTTGTCATTGCGCTGATCTGCGCCTTGCTTTACCGTCACTCTCGACAATGCAATTGAGCTGCGATGGGCGCGTGTCGGGAAACCGGGAGCGGCGACCACGCAGATAGGAGAATATGTGACCGATGAAAATCGGTCCGCGGCCGCACCTTCGTCGCAGGACGAATCGGCACTCCGCAGCCGGGCAGCGACGGATCGCGCCGGGCATGGGCTGGGAGAGGCAATGCCTCTCGGACGCCCGGCGGAACAGCGGACAGGCAACGCACAAAGTCCAACACGGCGGCACCGTGGCCCTGTCTACGCAGCGCTTGATCTGGGCACCAATAATTGCCGCCTGTTGATTGCCCGGCCGCACGATCATGGCTTCCGTGTCATCGATGGCTACACACGCATCGTCCGTCTGGGCGAGGGCGTATCGACCACGGGCCGCCTAGGGCAGGCGGCGATGGATCGCACCATCGACGCCCTGCGCCAATGTCGCAACAAGCTGCGCGAGCATCAGCCCGCCCGCATGCGCCTGATCGCCACCGAAGCCTGTCGGGCAGCCGAGAATGGCCCCAGTTTTCTTGAAAAAATCAAGAACGAGATCGGGCTCGAACTCGAAATCGTCGATCGTCGCACGGAAGCGTCGCTGGCGGTGACTGGCTGTGCTGACCTGATCGAGGCAAGTGCCGCGGGTGCCCTCATGTTCGATATTGGCGGCGGCTCATCGGAACTGGCCTGGCTGGATTTTCGCGGTGGTCGACCCAAGAGCCAGGGCCGCATGCCAGCCGCGATCCGCTCCTGGCAGTCGCTGCCGGTCGGCGTTGTGTCCATTGCTGAAAAGTTTGGCGGCGTCGATGTGACGCCTGCCATTTTCGAGGCGATGGTCAACCATGTTTCCGAGCACCTTCGCCAGTTCCGTGGCCGCGAAAAGCTGCGCCAGATGATTGCGACCCATCCGGTCCACCTTATCGGCACCTCAGGCACGGTCACGACATTGGCCGGTCTGCATCTGGGGCTTGAGCGTTACGAACGTCAAAAAGTCGATGGTCTGTGGATGCGGCGCGATGAAGTCGATCACACTATGCGCGCCCTGTTGGGCATGACCTACGACCGTCGGGTTGCCCATGCCTGCATTGGCAAGGACCGGGCCGATCTGGTGCTACCCGGTTGTGCGATTTTTGAAGCGATCCGGCGTGAATGGCCCACCGAGCGGGTGCGCGTTGCAGATCGAGGCTTGCGTGAGGGCATTCTGATTTCGCTCATGGACGTTGACCGCGTTCATAACAGACCGGCACGAAAATATCCCAGGAGCCGCACCAATGGCTGATAAAGCGCTCGGCTCGGGCGGCCGCAAGTCCGACAAAGACCTGAAAATCCGCGTCAAGACCGGCAAGGGACGCAAGGTATCCTCAACGATCTGGCTCGAACGCCAGTTGAACGACCCCTATGTGGCGCGGGCCCGCGCCGAGGGATTGCGGTCGCGCGCCGCCTTCAAGATTCGGGAGATGGACCAGAAGCACAAACTGTTTCGGCGCGGCATGCGGGTGGTGGATCTGGGGGCGGCACCGGGTGGCTGGTCGCAAATCGCCGCCACTGCGACGGGATCGACCGACAAAAATCCATTGATCGTTGGCATCGACTATCTCGAAATGGACCCCATCCCTGGCGTTGTTCTATTGCAAAAGGATTTCACAGATGAGGACGCTCCGGCCATGCTGATCGACGCCATGGGTGGCAAAAAGGCAGACCTGGTGATGTCGGATATGGCGTGGCCGACCACCGGTCACCGACCCACCGATCACTTGCGAATCGTACATCTTATTGAAATTGCAGCCGATTTCGCGTTGGACGTGTTGGCGCCCAATGGTGCATTTGTCGCCAAGGTCTTTCAGGGCGGCACCGAGCATCAATTGCTGGCCATGCTCAAGCGGCATTTCCGCAGCACCCACCATGCCAAGCCGCCATCAAGCCGTGCCGACTCGGCCGAAGCCTATCTGATCGCCAAGGGTTTCAAGGGCAGTCGTGAACCGAGCGACCAGGACGATAATCGCTAGGCGTGCCTGTTCAGGTCTTTTGTGCCCCGGCTTTTTGAAAACCCGAAACGTCATCCCCGGAGCCTTTTGGCAATCTTAGATAAAGCAGTCCGCCCGCAGCGCTCAATAGGCCCACCGCCAAAAAGGCGATCTTGAAGTCGAACAGCGATAGCGGCCCGCCGTGCAGATGTGTGCTTATCTCCAGAATGCCACCGGCAACGGCAACGCCCGAGGCAATGCTGAGTTGCTGGCACACGGCAGTAATTGCGGTCGCCTGGCTGGCTTCTTCATTGTCCACATCGGCGTAGCCCAAAACGTTGCAGCCGGTGAAAAAGAATGATCGGCAAATGCCGCCGATCAGCAGGATCGCCATCAGCGGCACCGGCGAGGCGGAAATATCAATCTGCCCCTGCAAGGCAATAAGCGCGCCGCCGACAACGCCGCAAAGGGTCAGCACCGGTTTGAATCCGAATTTGGCGAACACCTTCTCGGTCATGAATTTTGAGACTATGGCACCGACAGCGCCGATAAAGGTGATCAGGCCGGAGGCAAATGGCGACAGCCCGAACCCGAGCCTGCAACATCAGTGGCAATAGGAAAGGCACGGCGCCAACGCCGACCCTGAAAACTGACCCGCCAATGATCGCTGAGCGGAACAGCCGATGCCGGAACAGTTCGGGGTCCAGCAGCGGAAATTTCGCCCGTCTGGCGTGCAAAAAATACAATATGCCACTGACAACCCCCACCGAAATGGTCAGATAGCCATAAATGATCGGCAGGGCGGGCAGGCTGATGACCGACAGGCCAAAGATGCTGCCCGAAAACGCCACCGCCAGAAGGCCGAAACCGACAAAGTCGATAGGCCGTGGATTGCGCTCGTCAATAATTTTCAAGAATCGCGTCGCCAACGCAATGCCTGCCAGCCCGATCGGAATATTGATCCAGAAAATCCAGTGCCAGCTCAGATAGGTGGTCAAAAATCCCCCGACCACCGGGCCGGTTATCGGTCCCAGCAACGCCGGCACGGTCAACCAGGCCATGGCCGCCACCAACTCGTTTCTCGGCGTTGACCGCACCAGTAACAATCGACCGATTGGTGTCATCATCGACGCGCCAATGCCTTGGAAAAAACGTGAAACAACAAAGGTTTCAAGCGAATAGGAGAATGAGCAGGCGAGCGAGCCCAGCATGAATACAAAAATGGCCAGCCGAAAAATATTCTTGGCGCCAAATCGGTCCGCCATCCATCCGCTGACAGGAATGAAAATTGCCAACGCCACAAAATAGCTGGTCAGCGCCAGTTTGAGTGCGACGGGCTCCGTCCCGATGTCGGTTGCGATGGCGGGCAGGGAGGTGGCGATAACCGTTGAGTCCATACGCTCCATGAACATTGCAACAGCCAATACGAGCGGGGTGACGCGGATCACGGTCAAACTACTTGCTGCGGGAATCGAATAGGGCGCGAATGCGCCAGCCAATTATGGACGCGCTTGTCGGCGATGCAAAGCCCCGCGCCCCCATTTGTCGATATCGGCTGCCATCGCAGGCCGGCAATGCGTGTACCCCCCACTATGCAAGACAGCACGCCGGTGCTATTGACCCTCGCCAACCTGTACCCGGTGAGTCATCTCCGCCCGGTTCAAGCTCCAACATTTTCTGATCGCGATCAGAAGGCACGGAAAGGTCTGGCCTTGGCTAAAATCATCACCACCATCACGGGCGATGCCGCACTTACATTTGATGACGTGCTGTTGCAGCCCGCGCGCTCCGACGTGTTGCCGACGGAAACCGATATCAGCAGCTACGTAACCAAGGATATTGCACTCAAATTGCCGATTCTGTCCTCGGCGATGGATACGGTAACCGAGAGTGCCATGGCAATTGCCATGGCTCAGGCCGGTGGCATGGGTGTCATCCATAAAAATCTCACCGCCAGTGAGCAAGCCGAGCAGGTCCGGCAGGTAAAGAGTTTTGAGAGCGGCATGGTGGTCAATCCGATCACCATCGGCCCCGACGCCACGCTGGCCGACGCCCTGTCGCTGATGCAGATGAACAATATTTCTGGCATTCCCGTCGTCGAAAATGGTGGCAAGGGCGGTCGCGCCATCGGTAAGCTGGTTGGCATCATGACCAACCGCGATGTGCGCTTTGCCTCAAATCCCGGCCAGCCAATTGCCGAATTGATGACCCATGACAATCTGGTCACCGTGCGCGATGGCGTTTCCAAGGACGACGCCAAGCGCTTGCTGCATAAGCACCGCATTGAAAAACTGCTGGTCGTGGACGAAGATTATCGTTGCGTCGGCCTGATAACCGTCAAGGATATCGAAAAGGCCCAACTCAATCCACATGCGGTCAAGGATGATCAGGGCCGCCTGCGCGTCGCCGCGGCATCGACCGTCGGCGATTCGGGGTTTGAGCGCTCGCTGGCGCTGATCGAGGCCGGTGTTGACTTGCTGGTCATCGACACGGCCCACGGCCATTCCGTGCGCGTCGCCGAGGCGGTGGAAAAGGTCAAACGCGAAAGCAATTCAACGCGCATCGTGGCTGGCAATGTTGCAACTGCTGAAGCGGTAAAGGCACTGATCGATGCCGGCGCGGATTCGATCAAGGTCGGCATTGGTCCCGGCTCGATCTGCACCACCCGCATTGTTGCCGGTGTTGGCGTGCCCCAGCTTGCCGCGGTCATGGCGTGTGCGGAGGAGGGTGCCAAACAGGGCGTTCCGGTTATCGCCGACGGCGGAATCAAATTCTCAGGAGATATGGCTAAGGCCTTGGCGGGTGGCGCTTCTTGCGTCATGGTCGGTTCGCTTTTGGCTGGCACAGACGAAAGCCCCGGCGAAGTTTATCTTTATCAGGGTCGTTCCTATAAATCCTATCGCGGCATGGGCTCGGTTGGGGCCATGGGGTCGGGGTCGGCCGATCGCTATTTCCAGCAGGACGTGCGCGACCAGATGAAACTGGTGCCCGAGGGCATTGAAGGGCAGGTACCCTACAAGGGTGCAGCAGGTGCCGTATTGCACCAATTGGCCGGCGGCCTTCGCGCATCGATGGGCTATACCGGCGCCCATAATCTGCAGGAATTTCGGGACAATTCGGTCTTTGTGAAAATCTCTGGCGCGGCGCTTAGCGAAAGCCACGTCCATGACGTCTCGATCACTCGCGAGGCGCCAAACTATCGCGGCGGCAGATAGAATGCCTTTGCTCGATAAAGCCCTGTTTCTAGCTATGGCCGCGCAGGTTTTCCTGACGTTCGCGGTGCTCATGCTGCTGGGGCGCGAGCGGGTGCCGCGGGTGATGAGCGGTGAAATTGCGGTCAAGGACATTGCGGTCGAGCGCGATGCCTATCCGCTAAAGGCCCGGCTTCTTTCCAATAATTTTGACAATCAGTTCCAGCTTCCGGTGCTGTTCTATGTTGCCTGTATACTCAGTCTGTCGGCAGGTGACACCGGATGGTTCGACGTAATCCTGGCCTGGTTATTTGTCGCGCTGCGCTACGTCCACAGTATCATTCACGTCACCACCAACCGCGTGCATCGCCGCTTTGCCGTCTATGCTATGGGTATGCTGGTCCTGGCCCTGTTGTGGCTGTGGCTTGTCATCCGCCTCTGCCTGCTGCTGCCCTGAGGGGTTCAAACGGCACCGTTCCTCAAACCCGTCTGAGTATTCCTATGCGTCTTCCCGGTCGTCTTTCCGCCGCCATCGAAGTTCTGGGCGATGTCGAAGCCCGCAAGCGCCCGGTTTCCGAGGCACTCAAGGCATGGGGTCTGGCCAATCGGTTTGCCGGGGCAGGCGACCGCGCCGCTATTGGCAATTTGGTGTACGACGCACTGCGCCGCCGTGCCTCCCATGCGTTTGTCATGGGCGATGACAGCGCCCGCCCACTGGTACTGGCTGTGGCGGTGCGCGATTGGCACCAACCCCCCGAAACGCTCAACGCGGCATTTGCTGACGATGCTCACGCGCCCGCACAACTTTCTGACGCCGAAATTGCCCGTCTGCAAACTGACCTTGCTGATGCCCCCGACCATATCCCTGCCGACATGCCAGAATGGCTCGCGCCATCGCTCCAGCGTGCTTTCGGCCCCGACTGGATTGGCGAGGGCCAGGCCATGGCAGGACGTCCCTCACTCGATATGCGGGTTAATGCCCTCAAATCCAACCGCGAACGCGTGCTAAAAAATCTCAAGCGTTTCAACGCCATCCCGACGCCGTTCGCGCCCAACGGTGTCACCATTCCGCCGGGCGAGCGTGATAGCCGCACCCCAAATGTGACAACAGATGAGGGCTACCTCAAAGGCTGGTTCGAAGTGCAGGATCAGGGTAGCCAGATCGTGGCGGCGCTGGCTGGTGCCAGGCCGGGCAATCAGGTCCTAGACCTCTGCGCCGGCGCTGGCGGCAAAACGCTGGCACTGGCCGCCGACATGGCCAATAAGGGCCAGATTTTTGCCTATGATAGCGATCGCAATCGCCTCGCCCCGATATACGACCGTCTCAAGCGAAACGGCGCTCGCAACGTTCAGGTCCGCGCGCCTCAGGACGGCGCGCTGGCGGATCTCATCGGCAAGATGGATCGCGTCATTGTCGACGCACCCTGCACCGGCACCGGCACCTGGCGACGTCGGCCCGACACCAAATGGAAACTCACGCCCGAGCCTATTGGCCACACGCCAGGCCGAACAAAGTGCCATTCTCGACGAGGCCGCTGCTTTCGTTAAGCCCGGCGGCACCCTCATTTATATAACCTGCTCGATTCTGCCTGAGGAAAATGATGATCAGGCCATGGCCTTTCTCGCCCGCCATAGCGGCTTTTTGCCTGCCGATATCACTGCGCATTGGCAGGCTGCCACGACCGCGCCAATGCCGACATCCCTCGCAACCGCTGCCGGTGGCATTACGCTGACGCCACACCGGACCCAGACGGACGGATTTTATTTTATCGCTTTGACCCGCAATGAGTGAACCATTTCAACTTTTTCCGCGTTCAATGGTCAGTAGTACCAAACTGGATTGGTGACATGGCCTCCGCCTCACTTGCCGACTACAAGACGCCACGCCCCTGGATCATTCTGGCGGTGTTTCTGGTTGTTGTCATTGGGGTGGGCGGGCTCATCGGCACCCAGTCCGTGCCCGGCGAATGGTACCAAAGCCTCAACAAGCCGCCCTTCAATCCGCCCAACTGGATTTTTGGCCCCGTCTGGTTCGCGCTTTACATCATGATCGCCGTCGCCGGATGGCGCATCTACATGATTGACCCTACCAGCCCTGCCATGAAAATCTGGTATGGCCAGATGGTGCTGAACTGGGCCTGGTCCCCGGTTTGGTTCATCGCTCAGGCTCGTCTGGCCCGCTTTCGCCATTATCCTCGCCATTCTGGCGCTGATCATCGCTTTTATCGCGACCGCCCGTCGCCTCGATCCGACCGCGGCATGGCTTTTCGTGCCCTATCTGGCATGGGTTGCGTTTGCCAGCCTTCTCAATTTATCCATCGGTATTCTCAACTAGTCCGCCGCCAAAGTTGGGGATTGCATTGTCGCATCCCCGCTTTGCACTTCTTCATCTTGCCTAAATCTGGCGCGGACGCTAAAGCCTCGCCATGAGTGAGCACGCTGAAACCACCCCGCCATCCATCCTGATCGTTGACTTCGGTTCGCAAGTCACCCAATTGATCGCGCGCCGAATACGCGAGACAGGGGTTTATTGCGAAATCCATCCCTTCACCACGGCAGGCGAGGCGCTGCGCGCGCTCCAGCCCAAGGGCATCGTGCTCTCAGGCAGTCCCGCCTCCGCACTCGATCAAAACGCCCCCACGATTGATCCGGCGCTGATCGAGGCAGGCGTGCCAATTTTGGGCATTTGCTACGGGCAGCAGGCGCTCTGCGTAGCACTTGGTGGCAAGGTCGAAGCGGGGCACCATCGAGAATTTGGCCGTGCCGAAGTGACCGTCAAAAAGCCCGCGTCGCTTTATGACGGCGTCTGGGATCTGGGCACCGATCATCAGGTCTGGATGAGCCATGGTGACCGCGTGGTAGAACTGCCGCAGGGTTTTGAGGTGGTTGGCACCTCCACCGGCGCACCCTTCGCCATGATCGCCAATGAGGAACGTCGCATCTGGGGCGTACAATTCCACCCCGAAGTGGTTCACACGCCCGATGGCGCACGCCTCTATGCCAATTTCGTCCACAATATCTGCGGCGTTGACGCCTCCTGGACCATGGCCGCCTACCGCAACAAGATGATCGAAAAAATCCGCGATCAGGTTGGCACCGGCAAGGTCATCTGCGGTCTTTCCGGTGGCGTGGACTCCTCAGTTGCCGCCGTCCTCATTCATGAAGCAATTGGCGACCAGCTAACCTGTATCTATGTCGACCACGGTCTCATGCGCCTCAATGAGAGCGAGCAGGTCGTCACCATGTTTCGCGATGAATACAACATTCCGCTGGTCCATGTGGACGCGTCCGAAGTGTTCCTGCGCGAGCTTGATGGCCAAAGCGATCCCGAGACCAAGCGCAAGATCATTGGCCGCCTGTTCATCGAAACTTTTGAGGCTGAAGCCAAAAAGCTTGGCGGCGCCGAGTTCCTGGCGCAAGGCACGCTTTATCCCGATGTGATCGAAAGCGTTTCCATCACCGGAGGGCCCTCGGTCACCATCAAGAGCCACCATAATGTTGGCGGCCTGCCAGCCCGCATGAATATGCAACTGGTCGAACCGCTGCGTGAACTGTTCAAGGACGAAGTGCGCGCGCTCGGTCGCGAACTGGGGCTGCCCGAAAGCTTCATCGGACGCCATCCATTCCCCGGTCCGGGTCTGGCCATTCGCTGCCCCGGCGGCATCACGCCCGAAAAGCTCGACATTCTGCGTCAGGCCGACGCAATCTACCTCGACGAAATCCGCAAGTCGGGTCAGTACGATATGATATGGCAGGCCTTTGCTGTCCTGCTACCGGTCCAGACCGTTGGCGTCATGGGCGATGGTCGCACCTATGAATTCGTCTGCGCGCTGCGCGCCGTCACCTCGGTCGATGGCATGACCGCCGATTTCTATCAGTTCGACATGAATTTCCTCGGCCGCACCGCCACCCGCATCATCAACGAAGTCCGCGGCATCAATCGCGTCGTCTACGATGTCACCTCAAAACCCCCAGGCACGATCGAGTGGGAGTGAGACACGTCCTTTGATTGGCCGAGCCAGTCGGAGGGAAATTGTTCAAGTGGGCCAGTTCAAGCGGGCTGAGCGCGGCGAAATGCCTGAGACCTCGTAGGCAGCCAGACACAGGCAGACGGGCCACATTGGCCCGCCTTCCGGGATTTGGCTCAGCCAACTGATCCTTCTGCCAGCCACCGGGCGCAATCGCGACCCAATTCTTGCTCGGCGCGTGCCAGATACCGTTCACTCACGTCGGCGCCGAGTTGGTCGCGCCAACGACCGTTTGTGCCTTTGTGAATGAATGTCTTCGCGCCACCGTCCCAGAATGCACCGCCCAATGGCACTGAGTCAGAGGCATTTTCCTTCATGTAGTTGAACGAACAGTGATGCAGGATGCCGTTCATCGTGTCCGGCACCAGGTCGATGTCAAGAAACGCCGCGATGTCGCGAATTTGGCCAGGCAGATCGCGTTTGAGATCGGCAAAGTGGATCAATTTTACATTGGCAAGATCGCGCAACGCCCACCAGCTCCGCACATTTTCCCAATAGGGCCAAAACGGCGCGCCGTCATTGTCCAGCCAGTGGGTGAAATATTCGACTGTACTTTCAGGCGGTTTGCCGATCTCGGGACCGATGCGTCCCGGCGTGTTGTTCAGCGCGTCATACCAGGCTTCGTTCGCGGTCGCGTGGTGGTTGTGCAATGACCACATCACATCGCGTGCATCCCGGCCGACATAGAGGTATTTGGCCTTGTCGGAGAACACCAGGGCATCGACCGGCAGATGGGTTTTCAGAAATCGCCGATGCGTTTGTGCTGCAATCGCTGGCAGCTTGACCTCTTTGGGCGGTACCCGAAGGTCGACCCAGGGCGACATCTCGGCGACAGGCAATCCTTCCTGACCTTGAAATATCAACTGGCTGACAATCTGCTGCATCCACGATGTGCCAGATTTGGCATACGTCGCAATGACAATGTCATCGTCCCGGAAATCGATATCATTCCAGACGGTGCTGTCGATGTGATGATTGTGCATCTCGCGGGTCTTAACTGGCAAAGCGACCATTTTCTGTCTCCTGAGTTGAATGGGTTGCACCGTCAGCATGACCCCGCCGCGGACCGGTCGGTATCTCTGCACTTGCAGAACGGCTAGGCATACGTGCAGAATGCTCTCGGAGGCGCTTGGCTTATGCTTGATTGGAACGACATACGCACATTCCTTTCCGTTGCGCGTGAAGGGTCGACGCTGGCCGCTTCAAGGAAATTGAACATCAACCAGACGACCGTCGGCAGACGGATGCACGCGCTGGAAACTGCTTTGGGCCTGACCTTGTTTGAGCGCGACACGCGGGGGTACGCGTTGACCGCTCACGGGAGTGCATTGTTTGAAGTTGCCGCGGGCATGGAGGGCGCCGCCGATAAAGTCCTGACGCGGGCCGACCATTTGAAGCGTACATCAGATGGGATAATTCGGGTCACGGCGGCGCATTCCAGCATGACCCACTGGGTGCTTCCATTGATCTCGGAATTTCGAAAGCACAATCCGAACACTCATTTTGAGACTAATGCGTCCGAGCAATATGTATCCTTGGAAAGTGGCGAGGCGGATATTGCCATTCGCGCCAGCGACAAAATCGAGGGCGATACCCTGATCGTTCGCAAGCTGCCGCCTGTAAGGTGGGGGGTCTATTGCAGCAAAGCCTATCTGGCGGCGAACGGGATGCCGCGTTCAATAGATGAACTGATCCATCACCCGGTCCTGAGCCTACCCTGATGCGATGGTGAAAGGCGTGAAGCTCATGCGGTGGCTGGATCAACATGTGGATAGATCAAAGATTGTCAGCACAGTAGATTCCGTCATAACCATGTCGGCCTCCCTTCGGACAGAAGAGGCAATCGGTGTGCTTCCATGCGTTGAAGGTGACCCATTGCCCGATCTTGTCATGTGCTTCACGACTGAGGACCTGTCCAGCGGACTCTGGCTCGTGGCTTCAAAAGAGGCCTACCAGGAGCCCAGAGTGCGAAAGTTCATGACGTTCCTCGGCGAGCATTTTCCACGAGATGGAAAGGCAGCGACGTTTTGACTTAATGCCCAACCAATCAAAGCGAGGTCGCGACGGTCATCCTCACGCAGGGCAGTCGCAACCGGTGTTATCATTCGCGCTTCGAACGATATTGCCAATTTTGGCCGGCCAGACCGTCGATCAGAACGGCAATACTACGCTCGTAGACCGAACGATCAGCACCACCCGCAATTGCCAGCGCTGCACAATCAAAGGCGGCCGAAAGCATATTTGTCGTTGCCGCGATCCAGTCGCGGTTGGCGTCTGGCCCCAAAAGTTCAATAAGGCCGGTTTCCAGCGTGCTGCCTGCATTGCCCCGGTCTATCGCTCCGGTGGCCGCCGCGCCGAGGATGGCGGGGGCCTCCAGCAGCAACAGCCGCGTGCGTCCCGGTGTGTTCATGGCGTCAAAATAGGCGGCAGCGCCCCTGAGCAGGGCCTCACTGGGTGATTTTGCCCGCACCGACATGTCGGCTATCTGCTGCGCCACCGCTTCCGCTTCACGCTCAACGATCGCCGTTAGCAGCGCCTTCTTGTCCTCGAAATGATGATAGAGCGCCCCGCGAGTGACCCCGGCCGCCCTGACGATGTCGGGCGTGGCGGTGTCGGCAAAGCCTTTCTTGATGAACAGGTCCTTGGCTGCGTCCATTAAGGCGAGCCGCGTCGCTTGACTGCGTTCGGGGTTGCTGCGGGCCATCATTCTTCCTTGACATACATTCTGTATGTTTGTTATAGCACAATACATACACAATGTATGCAATCAATCGGGAGAAGGAAAGATGAAAATAACCAGCTACTATCCAGTCATCATGACGAACGACGTGGCAGGCACCGTAGCCTTTTATGAGCGTCACCTACGGTTCACACCGCCGTTTTCAAGCGATTGGTACGTTCATCTTCAGTCAATGGATAACGACGCTGTATCGCTCGCCATTCTGGACGGCGCGCATGAAACAGTGCCGCCGCCGGTGCGCGGCACGGCATCGGGGCTGCTGCTGAACTTTGAGGTGGAAGATGTGGATGCGGTCTATGGCGACATGCTCAAAGCCGGGCTGCCGATGGTTCGCGCCATCCGCGACGAAGATTTCGGCCAGCGTCACTTCATCACACAATATCCAAATGGTGTGCTTATTGACGTCGTCAAACCGATTCCGCCAAGCCCGGAATTTGCAGCGCTTTATGATTCAGCTGCGCTGCCACAGTAGGCAAACGGTTCTGGCCGGTGCCGCGGTTGCGCCCAAACAGGGTGCAATCGCGCCATCTCGTTCACCGCTCGTGAAAGGCGCGGGACATGCTGTCGACTATGGGCTTGGTCAGATATTCAAAAAATGTCCGTTCGCGGGTTTGAACGAACACTTCCGCCGGCATCCCTGGCGTTGGGGTAAAATTCTCCACCCGCTGTAGCTGCGAGGGATCAATATTGATTCGCGCCACGTAAATCTCCCGGCCGGCGCTACCGGCATCAGATACCGTGTCGGCCGACACATATATTACGTCGCCCGTCAAAACCGGCGTCGTACGCTGGTTCAAGGCGGTAAGGCGAATCGTCGCCTCCTGGCCCTTTCGGACCTCGTCGATCTGCAGGCGCGGAATTTTCACTTCAACAATCAGCGGCACGTCCGCTGGCAAAATCTCCATGATCGGCTTGCCGCTTTCAATCACGCCACCCGTTGTATGGTAGAACATGCGCACGATAGTGCCGCTGACGGGTGCAATGATCGAGGTGCGTTGCAGCACGTTGTTGGCTTGCAATATCTGCTCTCGCACCGCATCCAACTCGGATTCAACACCCTGAATTTCGTCCAGTGCGGCCTGTTTTGCTGCGTCTCGTGCCTGGATGATCTCGCGTTGATATTTGATTATCTGTGATTGGGACTCAGATATTTCCGAGCGCAGTCGAGCCATGTCGCCTTCGCCATCGGCAATGGCGCGTTCCGCATTACGAACCGCTGATCTCGTAGTGACCCCCTTGGATTGCAGACTGGTGATCACGTCGCGATCTTCCTTGAGCAGCGACATCTGTCGCTCCATCGAGGCAACCTGCTCCTCGCGCCCAGCAATGCGATATTGCAAGGTGACGACATTTTGCTCCATCAGTTCAATTTCATTGAGCAATTTGTCGCGCGCGGCTTCAAAATTATTGCGCTGGCTGGCATTGATCGAGGCGACTTCTGGATCGCTCAGCAATTGCAATACGGCGGCAGGCGGGGAGTAGATCAGCGCCCCCTTGGACTCGGCATTCAGTCGCGCCCATATGGTTTCGAGCCGCACCAGGCGTAATTGCAATTGCTGGGCATTGGCGCGGGCGGCAGTTTCATCGAGCAGCACCATTTCCTGCCCGACCGTTACCTTGTCGCCCTCACGCACCAGCATGTCCTTGACGATACCGCCCTCGAAATGCTGCACGATCTTGTTTTCGCCGGTGGCGACAAAGCTGCCCGGCGCAATGACCGCCGCTGCCAGCGGCGCAAATGCGGCCCAGCTGCCAAACCCGCCAAAGGTCAGGATGATCAACCCGATCCCGATGATCGATTGCTTGCGAATGGAGCGGGGAACGCCCGAATACCATTCCAGATTTTGCAGTGCCACCTGTCCAGCCATGGCTATTCTCCCCCGGCGTCAGGTATCAGTGCGCCATTGCCGCCCTTTTCAAGGCCCGGCTTTTTGATCGTCAGTGCCGCCATTACTTCCGTGCGTGAGCCAAACATCGAAACCGAACCATTGTTGAGCACCAGGATCTTGTCGACGACGTTGAGCAGGGCAGGGCGCTGGGTAATGGTCACAACCGTGATCTTCTGCTTGCGGGCGTGCAGTAAAGCCTTGGCCAGCGCGTTTTCGCCCAGGGAGTCGAGGTTTGAGTTCGGCTCGTCCAGCACCACCAGCTTGGGGTCGCCGAAAAAGGCCCGCGCCAGGGCGATGCGCTGTTTTTGTCCGCCCGATAGCGGCGCGCCGTCGCCCGCGACATAGGTTTCATATCCTTGCGGAAATGAAGCGATCAGGCTCGTGAACGTCTGCCAGCACCGCCGCATCAAATATGGCGCGATCACTGACATCCTCGCGCATGCGGGCAATATTGGCCTTGATCGTGCCGGGGAACAGTTGAACGTCCTGCGGCAAATAGCCGATGCTTTCGCCAAACTGGCGTTGATCCCAGTTGCGCAAATCCATCAGGTCCAGCCGCACGCTGCCCGAGGTTGGCAGTACTGATCCGACCAGCATTTTTCCCAAAGTCGTTTTGCCGGCACCCGAATTGCCGATGATCGCCAGCGACTCGCCGGGCTGCAATGAAAAACTGATCCCGTTGAGCAGCACCTTCTTGTTGGGCGGCGGCACGAACAGGATGCGTTCAACGTCCAACCGTCCCTTGGGATTGGGTAGCATCAGCTTTTCAAAATTGAACGGCGAGGACTGGAGCAGATTACGAATTTTGCCGAACGAGGACCGGAACTGGGTGAATGAACTCCAACCTTCAATCGCCCCTTCAATCGGTGACAGGGCGCGGCTGGCAATGATCGATGCAGCAATCACCATGCCGCCAGTCATCTCGCCACCAATGGCCAGAAAGGCACCCCATCCCAGCATTGATACCTGAGTCAAAAGCCGCAAGCCTTTGGAAATGCTGGACATGATGATATTTCTGTCCTGCGCGCGAACCTGGGCTTGCATAGAGGACGCCGAGTCACGGCCCCAGATCTTGACCGCCTCCGGGATCATCGCCAAGGCGTTGATGATCTGCGAATTGCGGGACATCGAATCCAGATGCATCGTCGTGCGGCTCAGATAGCCATTGGCCTCGGCAAAATGCTTCCCCGTCAAGCGCTGGTTGATCAGCGCCACGATCAGCAATCCGAACGCCGCCGCAACCACGATATAGCCAAGCTCGGGATGGATCAAAAACACCGCCAGCACAAAGAACGGTGCCATTGGCGCATCAAAGAACGCCAGCAATGTGCCTGAGGTAATGAAGGCGCGCACCTGCTGCAGGTCGCCAAGCACCTGATAGTCACGGCCATTGCCGTTAAGCGATGCTCGGGCCGCCGCACTCAGGATCGGCGCACCCAACTGCACGGCAACTTCAACGGCGGTCCGCATCAAAATAAACCGGCGCACCGCATCCAGTATCGCCTGCATGATCACGGCGCCAACGATAACCGCCGTCAGCATCACCAGCGTATCCAGCGATCGGCTGGTCAGCACCCGATCCGAAATCTGGAACAGATAGATCGGAATGGCCAGCACCAGAACGTTCAGGAACACCGTAAAGAACAGGACGATCAAAAGATTGGTGCGAACGACATTGATGCCGTTCTGAAAGCTCTGGGCAAAGTTCGGGGCTGCGGCGCGTTTGTGAAAGCTCTGGTTACCGCCGCCGCCGGATCCGCCATTGCCACCGCCTTTGCCGCCATTATCGCTGCCGCCGCCGCTGTCACGCGCCGGTGCCTTGCCGCCCTTGAGCGGACCACGGTCGGCCTCGATGATGGGTGGAACGCTGGTTTTGCCGCGTGTATCGGGTTCGCGCAGTGTCGTCTCGCGCGCCTCGGTTGCCGGGGCCTTGGCCACCATGGGCTTCGGCGTCGGCGCATCTGTTGGCTTGGTTTTAACAATGGTTGATGGCTCGTCGGCCCACACCTGCTCTGAGCGCGGCGCCTCAGCCTTGGCCTGTGGCTCAACGGCTTTTTCGGGCTCTGCTGTGCTGGGTTTTGCATTATTGATCGGGCAGGACGGACCCGCAGGCTTGGTCTCGGCAATCCTCGGGGAGGTGAGCTTTTGCCATTCTTCGTGAACAGTAGCGCGCTGCTGGCCAAGCCTGATCGGCGCGATAACGCTTTTTTCGACTACCGGAGCCTCAGCCACGGGCGTTGATATTGGTGCCGTGCGGTCAACTGGCGTGACTTCCGCCTCATCTGCTCGATCCGGGCTATAGGTCTGAATCGTCGACATCGTCTCATCGATGGCCGACTCATTATCATTCAGCGATCTATCATCCATGTCTGCGTCGTTACCTTCGGTCTCCGCCGCGCTCGGCACTTCTGTGCCGCCCTCGGTCTCGATTTCTGTGTCGTCGGTTTCTTCCGAAGCCAGTTCGTCAAGTCGTGCCGCAGCCGAACTGATTTCGAACTGCAAGCGGTCAAGTTTGGCGGTACGGGCAATTTCATGTTGCGGCAGGCGCCCGCGGGATGGGGAGTCATCGTCTGCAATGTCGCTGTCATATCGCATCGCCATTCCCCATGTTCATCTAAGCGAGCATGGTTTGCATGACGTCCAGGGACGGACCGTCGGCGGTAATGGTGTTGGGCGATAGATCGTCGCCCGCGGGGATGACATAGTCGCCATCCAGATCAAGAAAGGCGATAACCTCGCTCACCAGCGCATTGTCGTCCTCTGCCTCGTCATTGGCGGCCATGATGTCGGCCTGAATAAGCACGCTGTCTGAATAACTCTGCCCGCCGACAAACGTGGTGGTGCCCAGATTGTCGTAATCATAGATCGTCGCGATATTGGCCAGCGCGTTGGCACCCGTGTTCAGCGTATATTCTGGATGGCTGGCGGCGACGCGAGCCTCCTCGATCGCAACATAATCGGCATCGCCCAATACGTTGGTTTGCTGGACATAACGCAAATCGTAGATGTCACCGCTGACATAGAGGGCCCGAAGCATCGGGAAACCCTCGAACATATTGTCGAACTTGAAGGCATCGGGCATCGCGCGATTGCCCGCATCAAGCGCGTTCATGGCGTCGTAATACTGGCCTGGCATGCCCGTATGGATTTGCGTGGGGCCGACATTGACGATATTGGCCTCGTTCCACAGCAGATTGCCGCTGGTGGCCAGCGAGCCAGTGCCGGTGTCGATGCCACCACCGCCTAGAACCTCGACACTATCATTGTCGTAAAGGATATTGTTCTGAACGATGATATTTGCGTCATAGAGATTGCCCCCGACCATCACCAGATCAAACTGAAGACCGAGATTATGGAAGCTGACGCCATTCAAGCCGACATTTTCGCCGCTTGTGACTGTCGTTGTCGCGCCGGTGGATGAGAGAACGTGGACGTCCTCATCATAGGCGAAATGATATTGTGACAACCATTCGGTAAAAACCAGATCGCCCGCAACTGTTGAAATCTGCCAGTTGTGGGGCAGCACATCGGGTCGGTGCTCGGCGGCTATGGCCGCTGTATCGCGCTGGTCATGCTCAAATGTTGCAATATTCTTGGCCACCGTCGTGTCGGCCGCATTGCTCGACGCACCAGGCACTCCGGCGCCCACCTGGTCATGGTCGCTATAGGCATTGGTCTGGATGATGGCGTCAAGCTGGTGATGGTCGCCCGCGACCGCCAGAAAGGTCGGTGTCAGGCTCGCATTCATGATCGCGGCTTCATTGACCAGCAAATTGCCGCCACTGTGAAGTGTAACCGTATCGGGATAGTCGTCACCCGACAAAGTCTCGGTCAGCGGTCCTGGATCATCATCGGCCTCGTCCGATTGCACCTGTTCGCGCAATCGCATCGGCAAATTCTCTTCCAGCTCTGGCGCTTCGTCGGCCTGCTGGCCGTTGACATAGGTCCCTGAAAGCGCATCAACCTCGACAATCGTAGTGTTCTCGTTGCTTGTTTCACCATCAGCCATTGCATGGAAAACGGCGGCACTACCCTCGATGAAACGCGGAATGTCCTCGATAGTGTGCAGGCCCGCAATACTGGTTATAGGTCCCGAAATCGCCTCAACCGCCAGCGTCATCTCATGCAGGGCTTGCGGCGCACCGGACTGAAAACTGATTGGCCCGTCATAATCACTCAGCACCACCAGATCATTATCGATCAAAGTGGTCTCCTGCGCGATAATCGCCGCAACCGAACCCGGCTCGTCGCCTTCAAGCGGCGTGGGCGCGGGGGAGGTGGTGGGGGACTTGAAAACCGGGGTTACTATTGCCGGTCCATCGCCCGCGTCGAGAACATGGGCACGGCTTGGGGCGGTATGAGCAGACCAGTCGGCCCCGCCCCGTCCCACAATTTGCCAGATCGGGGGCGCATAGGCCAATCCCGGCAAATAGGCTTCAAGCTGCAAGGATTGCGCGACGTCGGCGGAAATTTGTTTGAGATCCAAGTTCTGGGCGCCCTGGGCGGCAGCCTGCAAATATTCTTCGTAGGCTCACCCGGAGTTTCATTTCCTCCAGGCTCATCGCAAAATAGCCGAGAAAGTGCGCAACGATTTCGTTGGTGCTATCGGTCGGAAAAAACATTGCGGCACCTCCCAAAATCGCGGATGGACCTCCGCTTGCTGAGCCGCGTTACTCAAAATCGGATGGTCTGCGCGTTTCGCGCAGACCGGAGTTGAGAGAGTGGTTTAGACGTCGTCGTGGCTGGCGTCGTTGCCCATTGAGTTGTCGCCCCCGACAACTGTGGCATCGACTGCGTTCTGCTGGAGGTTGGCGCCAAGCACCAGTTCCATATTGAACGCACTGGCCGACATCGAAGCATGAGAATCGGCAGTGTTGGTGCCGTCCGCATTATTGTCGGCAGCCGCGTCGAAGCTATTGCCATCAGCCTGCGAGTCACCGCCCCATGCCTTGGCATGGAAGTCCGAGCCGCCATTGTTGCTCTGGACGTTGCTCAGGGTGTCATTGTCGACAAGATCGGCAACCTGATTGATGGCAAACCCGGTGTCGCCGCCGCCGCCCGCGAAGGCGCCGTTGAAGACATTCTCGAAGTTGACGTCATCACCCGGATTGAAGTCGAGCGTGCCGCTATTGATGAACATGCTGTCCATCGTGGCGGTACCGATATCGAGATCGGCAAAGTCATCGTCGGAGTTGAACGAGTTGGATGCATCATCATCGGAGTTGAACGCATTGGAAATGTCGTCATCCGACGAGTTGAACGCGTTGGCGATAGCGACATCCAGATCCAAATCAGCATCGATTGAATTGTCGTTGTTCGAATCGTGCTGTGAGTGGTTGGAGTTGTCGTTGTTCGAGTTGGTGTTCGACTTGTCGTTGGCGACGTCCTCGACATTGAGGTCCAGGTTCGTCGAGTTGTCGTTCATCGAGTCGTTGATCGACTTGTCATTGGCGACATCGTCAACGGCAACATCCAGATCGGTATGCGTGGAGTTGTCGTTGTTGGAGTCGTTGGTCGAACTGTTGTTGCCCGAGTCGGTTGCCGAATTGTCGAGAGCAAACGTCTGAACATTGTTCGAGTTGGTGTTCGACTTGTCGTTGGCAACATCATCAACGTCAATATCGAATGCCGATGAATTGTCGTTGTTGGAGTCGTTAGTCGACTTGTTGTTGGCAACATCGTCAACATCAACGTCTGTTGAGTTGTCGTTGTTGGAGTCATTTGTCGACTTGTTGTTCGCAACATCATCAACGTCGACATCCAGATCTAGATCATTGTTTGTCGAGTTGTCGTTGTTGGAGTCGTTAGTCGACTTGTTGTTAGCGACATCGTCAACGTCAACATCCAGATCGTTATTGGTGGAGTTGTCGTTCATCGAGTCGTTTGTCGATTTGTTGTTGGCAACATCGTCAACATCGACGTCTGTGGAGTTGTCGTTCATCGAGTCGTTTGTCGACTTGTTGTTCGCAACATCATCCACATCGACATCAAGTGAGTTGTTGCTGTCGTTAGTCGACTTATTGTTTGCAACATCGTCAACGTCAACGTCCAAATCATTACTAGTGGAGTTGTCGTTGTTTGAGTCGTTTGTCGATTTGTTATTCGCAACGTCATCCACATCGACATCAAGATCGGTGGAATTGTCGTTCATCGAGTCGTTTGTCGACTTGTTGTTGGCAACATCATCAACGTCAACGTCCAGATCGCTGGAATTGTCGTTGTTGGAGTCGTTCGTTGACTTGTTGTTAGCCACATCATCCACAGCGACATCCAGATTGCTGGAATTGTCGTTATTGGTATTGGACTTGTCGTTGGCGATATCACTTACATCAACATCGAGGTCGTTCGAATTGTCGTTAAACGATCGGGTGTTGTCGTTATAATCGTTGTCAGCCATAGCTGTCTCCCATCTATAGGAGCGGATTGGCCGAGCCTCCATGCATTTTTAATGAGGCTAACTAGCTGCACCGCGGTTATTCAAGGCCATTCCCTTGGAGACGTCATTTCCAGCACATCACGCTACTGTACAAACTCAACTGGAAAACGCGGCGTTTGTCGAAGGGCTCAATCTTGAAACCCGACCCATCCAATGCGGGTCAAGCCTGCCGATATTGGTCTGCTACTGGCGCCTGGTGATAGACAGCAATTGGATCGCAATCAGATTGCAGTGTTGACTAAACATTTCGATCAACTGGTCGTCCGGACGATCACATCATTGCTTCAACATCGGAAGCTAAATTTTTGACCATCTGGCCAAATATTTAGCTGCGGCTGACTCAGAAATAGCAGCGATTCCAGTGCTTCCGGGATCTGATCACAAAGTCGGTATCTAGGCTCCCATCATGCAGATTTACTCCAATGATCTAGACAAAATGCACGTGGAGTCACGTTCGAGTCACGGCTGTCATGTTAACGACTTGGTAACTTAAGTGCAGGGGTCTTGGTTCAGCCTTGGGGGATAGTTGCGGACCAAATGTGTAGTTAGTATTGGGGGAATGAAGATGACGGTGAATATCGGATCAAATCCGCACCTCGGGAATCCGCCGGGTTCTGGAGTGGGACAAGAAACTGCCGCCCAGATCTTTCTGTTGGCCCCGCAAGGTGCCGCGTTCCAGGGGCTGCATCACGAAGTCCAGCGCCACTTCCCTGCTTTCCATGTAGTCTTTGCTGAGCAATGTCCGCGTCACACAGAGCGTCGGGAATTTGTTCGTCTCATCTTGATTGACAATAGTCGGGATCAGATCGGTTTCGACGAATTGGTCGAATGTCGGCAGTTCTTCCCCAATGCGGCGATCTGCCTGATGGTCGAGCCCGACAGTGCATTTGGACCAGAGACTCGAACGCCTTGTGTCCGATCGGCTCATTCAGGGCATGCTGCCACTCAATTTGCCATTGGATGTCTGGTTGGCGGTAACCTCGCTGCTATTGTCCGGCGGTGAGTACTTTCCCGCCGACATTGTACATCCCGCGCCCTCCGATCATGCTGAGCGTGGTGCCAGCTTGGGGGCGCGCCTCTATCATGAGCCCACCCAATATCGCCAGGCGCCAGTGCCACGGTCGGTACTGGGCTCATTTCGCGCCCAGCCAGGCGGCAACACAGAAGTTGCTGTCGAAGATGAGGCGGACGTTGCTGAGCAATGTTCCGCCGTTGAATCCCTGACAACCCGTGAGCGGCAAATTCTCAGCCTTGTATCGGAAGGGTGTCAGAACAAGCTCATTGCCCACCGCATGTCGTTGTCCGAACATACCGTCAAGGCCCATGTTCACAACCTGATCGCCAAATTGCGGGTCAGCAATCGGACGCAGGCGGCGGCACTGTTTCTTGCCGGCGCAGAGCAGCCGCAGTTCGCGCCGCGCCTCCAGCCAGCATTAAGTGTTGCTGGAAGGTACCGTAGTTAACGCCATGGCCCGCATTGATGATGTTCTCAGGCTGGTCGGGCAACTCAATTATGTTTGGACAAACACGGAGTCACTGTTCATCTATTTGATAGAAATTATGACAAAAACCAACAAAGAAGCTTCAATTGTCATATTTCTTACTCTGAATACGACAAGAGCAAGAATAGATTTGCTGGAACGATTGTCTAAAACAAGCGCTGTTCCGAAAGAAATGCAATCAGAAGTCGGATCGCTAATGTCGCAGCTAAAAAAAGAAGCCAAACTTCGGAATAAGTACAATCACTGCATTTATTCATTCGATGAAAATGGTGAATTTGGCACTACACAACTAATGAGGATCGCGGAATTCAACAACAACATGAAGTATGGAAAGGTGGAAAGCTTGGATGACGACGAGATCCGTAGAATTCAATCTGCCATTACTTCTGTGACAGAAGTGAACAAGGCCATGTGGCGTTTTATCCGTGGCAACGGTATTGTTGCATGATCATGCAGACCAGATGGGAAATTGTTATGTGTAATGTTCCCGAACTTAAAATTCATCGGAACGCCTGGGACATGCACATGACGTCAAGCGTAATTTTTTGATCCGCCCTTTGGGCGATGTAACAGTTAAATTGGCAATTTGTGAGTTTGGGTATGGGGGAACGGGCAGCCAGAGAAGTTGAATTGACGCTGCTGGGGGATTGTTCCTTGGCCGTCGACGGGCACCCCATTGAAAGTGTACCCGCCAATTTTTTTCGCATCGTTGCCTATCTGGCATTAGCGGGCGGCAGGCACGGCAGCGTCACCCGACGTCGAATTCATACAATCATCTGGGGTGAAAGAGGCGAGGCCAAGGCAGCGGCAAATTTGCGGCAGGCTTTGGTGCGCATTCGAAATCTCCAAACCCAACATGGCTTCGAGCTGATCGAAACCGGCCCGGTGACCCTGCACCTGAAGCGCCAGGACTCCATTCGCTGCGACCTTTTGGAACTTCAGCACATAATTGACGAGCAGAAGGAATCGCCGCCCGGTGCATTGTGCGACCTATATCGCGGCGATCTACTTGCCGGCCTCGAAGGCGCCAGCGAGGAACTGGAAGATTGGACCGCCGGGCACCGGCACTATTTTCACATGGTCTTCAGCGAAAAACTCGCCAATGCGGTTTCCTCTGAGTCATATTCGCGCGCTGATCGTAGCCGCTGCGCGGCCCGCCTGCTCAGCATTGACCCCTATCATGAAGATGCCTGCCAGTTCCTGATGCGTGACGCTGCAGAGCATCATCATCTCGACCAGTTGCACCTCTTATATACCAATCTGAGAACGTTGCTGGCCACTGAGCTGGGCATTGCCCCGAGCGCCGAAACCCAGCTGCTTTATCATCAGCTGATGAACCAGAACATTCGCGCCTCGTCGTCCAGACGGTAGCGCCGCCGCCGAACGTTTCAGTCGGTCGATTGTCAATATCATCTGCCAGAAACGACAAAGCCGGCACCCAGGGTACCGGCTGTCATCTGTCTCACTGTGCCCGACAAGCGGGCAGGGCGATTACAGGCCGCGAACAGCGTTGGGAATGTCGGCGCGGGTAATGCCGAGATCGTTCAGCTGGCGTGCGTCCATTGCGCTCAATTCACGAACGGCGCGGCGTTGTGCAACATAGGATGCGATTTTTTTGCGAATGCTCATTTCAGGTCCCCTTCAGGCGTTACGCACTAGATATGTGGAATGCCTACCAAATGAGTAGTCATATGATTGCAAAAGAGGCATGCGTTTTCCGCGTAGCACCAACAGCATGTTGTGGTGCGAAATGTTGGTCAATCGCCAACTCAACGCGCACATAATGTTAATCTTATGGAACGCCTCAGCCGCGTCCGATATAGGGCATTTTTGTGGCCATCACCGTCATGAACTGAACGTTGGCTTCCAGCGGTAGCCCCGCCATGTAAAGCAACGCGTCCACAACGTGGGCAACGCTGAACGTCGGCTCGGGCATCGTGCTACCATCGGCTTGCAACACGCCCCCACTCATATCCCCCGTCATGTCGGTAGCGGTATTGCCGATGTCGATCTGCCCACAGGCGATGCCAAACTGGCGTCCATCCAGCGCGATCGAGCGCGTCAGCCCGGTGATCGCATTTTTGGAGGCGGAGTAGTGAGCGGCCCCGGGGCGCGGCACATAGGCGGAGATCGAGCCATTATTGATGATACGCCCGCCTTGCGGGCTTTGCGCACGCATCAGGCGAAAGGCCTCGCGCGCCACATAAAAGGCACCATTAAGATTGGTGTCGATCATCGAACGCCATTTCTCGACGTCTAGGTCGCCAAAATTGACGGCCGGTGCCGCCTGACCCGCATTGTTAAACAACACATCCAGTCGCCCAAAAGCGCTTTCGACCGATCCAAGAAGACGCGCAACATCCTGTGGAACCGTTACGTCGCAGGTAAAGGCCCGCGCCCCGCTTGCCTCACTTGCCGCCTTCAGTGCATCAGGTCGCCGTCCGCAGATCGCCACCTGGTACCCGGCCTTGCCGAACCCGATCGCCGCGGCGCGACCGATTCCCGAACTGCCGCCAGTGATCAAAATTACTTTGCTTTCAGACATCAATGCGCTCCCCTGCTGGGCTCAATTAATCACCATCCCTTTGCAACGACGCAAGTCCGGTCGCCCGGGAATCGACCAGTCTCCAACCCAAACGAATATCAGCGCGTTGCGCTTCAATTCAATAAATCCCCGGAAACCCTGAATTTTTAACCTTTCATTGACGCCGGTTAACAGCTCGTTGCCGTTTATGTGCTGAATTTGCAACAGCGGATTGGCAACCAACGTGGGAAAGCCCCAAAACCACCTTTGCGTGATTGCGTACGCGTTCTGCATGCGTAGAGTGGGTCTTGCGAATCCATGCATGGGATCGTTTGTCGGTCGCAGCGCGACGGCAACACACTGCACCACGTTAATATAAGTGTGGTCGCGTTTCGACAAACCACCGGACAACCCGGTATCAAATGACTGACTTTGGAGGTCAATAATGAAACTCAAGAGCCTTATTCTCGGTTCTGTCGCTGCTGTCGGTCTCTCGACTGCAGGTTATGCTGCTGATCTGGGTGTCCTCACCTCGCTCGACGTCTGTGACGCGCTCGGCCTTTCCGGCCTGACGATTTCTTCCGAAACCAACTGCCTGCAGATCTCTGGCGGCGTTTCGTATGAATTCAACTGGGGTAACTACAAGGGCAAGTACATCGTCACCAACACTGCTGCTGACGATTTTGACAACAACAACAATCAGGGGCCAGACGCTTCTGACGTGTCCGCCGCTGCAGCAGCTACCATGGGTTCTTACGTAGATCCTACAACCGGTGTAGCAACGCCTTACGCATTCGGTGCGGTCCTGCCTGCTGGCGCGACAATTGTCGTTCCTGCAAAAGCCGCAGTTCCAGCCGGTCTTGATAATGACTGGGAATCACAGCTTGAAGCATGGTTGAAGTTTGTTGGCACTGCCGACAGCGACTTCGGTGCTGCCAAGGCCGTTATCAAGCTTAAGTCCGTTACCGAAACCCGTATCCAGAACGAGATGGAAATCAGTTCGGATGATGATACCGGTGCCGGTGCAACCGCACTGAACGGCAACATCAATACCGATAAGGGCCTCTGGAAGGTTGACGAAGCCTACGTCCAGGTCGGTGACTCCACTGTCATCATGGCTGGTAAGAAGTCCTCGATTGCCAACTTCGGCGACGACGAGCCATTCAACTTCCTCGGCCTGTTCAATTCGAGCGAAGCCGACACCGGCGTTATGTTCAACAAGGACAAGCCCAAGGAAGGCGAAATCTCCATTCAGATCGTTTCCGATGTCGGCAACGGCGTGAAGGTTGGTCTTGGCCTTGAAAACCTCGACGATGGCACCGCCGCTAACGCTGGTACCATTGTTGGTGTAGTTTCCTACGCTGGCGAAAACCTTTCGGCTCACTTGACCGCTCTTGCTGGCGGCGTTCTTGATGGCAACATCGAAGACTACGCAATGCATGCCGGTATCACCGGCACGTTCGATGCGTTCAAGGTTCGTGGCGCATTTGCTGCCAACCACAACAATGCAGCCAATCTCACCTACTGGAACGGTCTGCTGTCCGCTCAGGGCACGTTCGACATGTTCACCATCGCCCTCTCGGGTGAATTTGCCGGTGCTACCGCCCGTAATACAGACTACGGTATCGGTGGTTCGGTTGGTGCAACTGTTACCGACGGCGTCAAGATCAACCTTGGCGGTCGTTACTACAACAGCAACAATGGCGCCGGCTTTGACGGCTACCAGGTCGCTGCTCAGTTGGTCGCTGCTGTTACCGAAACGCTTACCGCTACTGGTGAGATCGGCGTATACGGCACCAACAACCCCGTACCAAATCCAGGCAACACCAGCCAGACCGACTTCTACGGTTCGGCTCAGCTTGCTTGGGCTCCAGGTGGTGGTTTCACTTCGTCCCTCAAGGGCGAAGCGCACCAGAACGGCGCTTACAAGGTTACCTTCAAGGCTGCAAAGTCCTTCGAATAAGCCTGACTCGCTTTGGCGAATTGAAAGGCCCGGCGCAAGCCGGGCCTTTCTCTTTTTTGTGCGACCGATTGCCAGAATCATTGATTCTCTTGCAAATTCGGCCCTGCGCAATTCCAGCGCATACTCAGCAATTTAATCCATATCTATCAATATGTTACGTCTATCATTTTGATTTAATTTACCGGCAAAATGCATTAGCCTAGCACCGTTGCGGCTAGCTGTTCGGATTTCAAATGTTCAAGACCTTTGCTCGATGGATCGTCCCCGGTGTCGTGGTCGTTCTGGGCGGTACCGCCTTGTCGACGCTTGCAACTGAGGGCAGCGTCGCGACCGACTTGCAGACCCGCGCTGCCGCCGACCTGTCGTCCCACGGTTTCGACTGGGCTGAGTTGCAGGTCAGGGGACAAGATGCTGTGCTGGCGGGCACCACCACCGACCAGCCGACCGCCGCCGCAGCAAAATCCGTTGTCGCCAGTCTTTTCGGCATCCGTACTGTCGCAACCGACATCGAAATCGCTCCACTCGCCAAGCCGTTCACCATTTCGGCCTCGTTGGACGCCGGCTCGGTAACTCTGGCCGGTGGCGTCCCCAATATTGCGGTGCGTGACCAGTTGGTTGCTATCGCAAAGCCCTCAAGCGATTTGCTCGCTGTGCGCTCTGGCGCACCCGAACGGGACAAATGGCAATCTGGAGTCCATTTCGCCCTGCAAAAATTGCAATCTCTTGATGAGGGCAAAGTCGAACTATCGGATCTGACCCTGCGGGTCTCCGGCCGCGCAAAAACCGAACGCGCCTACGGCGAAATATTGGCGTCACTTCAACGCGATACCCCTGCCGGAATTGCCCTGGGCGATGTCACCATTGCACCGCCATTGGCCACTCCCTATGAATGGTCTGCCCGGTTTGATGGCAATACGATCGCGATTAGTGGCTATGCCCCCGATGAAAACCTGGTTGAACGTTTCCGTGTGGCCGACAGTTCAGGATTTCCCGTCGCCACCGGCATTGCACTGGCCTCAGGCGCCCCGGCGGATTTTGCGCGCAATACCCAATTGCTGCTGAAAAATTTAATCCGGCTTGATCATGGTACGGCCACTATTATCGATGGTCACCGCACGCTGACCGGCGCGCCGCCAGACGCGCGAACCGCTGAAATCATCACCGATGAGTTGAAGCCAAGCGGTACGATTGTCGTTCTGGAACCGCCTAACGTCAAAAATTATCAGCTTAACGCAACTCGAAACGCCGATGGACAACTCCTGTTTGAAGGTTATGCGCCTGATGAGGCGACCCGGGAACGCCTGTCGAATCTGCCGGGCGCGGACGTCAGCCGGGTTTCACTGGGCCGCAATGCGCCGCAATATTTCCAATCCGCACTGGATTTTGGCGTCGCGGCGCTGCAGAAAATGTCCACTGGACATTTTGAAGTGCGGGGGCAGGCAATAGGACTAAACGGCACCGCCGATACATCGGCAAATTACAAGGCGCTGTTGCAGTTGCAAAAAAACGGGGCGCCGCAGGGCTTTGAGTTCGTTGGTTTCGATATTACCGCACCGGTCGCAGATCCATTTTTATGGACCGCCGATAAGCGGTTATCTGGGGCGGTCGACTTGTCGGGCTACTTTCCTGATGAAAAAACGCAGTCAAAAGTCGTTGCTGCAGTGGCATCCTTGGAGGCCGATCAGACCGAACTTGCATCCGGCGCCCCAAACGACTTTATATCCTCGGCGCTAACCGGGTTGAGCCTGCTCAACGAGGTAGAGCTAGGCTCGCTTGCCTTTGACGGCAACAATTGGAGTCTGTCGGGTCAACTCGCCAACGACGCTCAAATCGCTGACCTGCAAGCAGCTTTTGCTGCACAGGGCCTGGATAGTGCGGGTTGGACACTGTCCCTGACCGGCCCTGAACCCGTTGCAGTCACCCCCTATATCTGGTCCGCAACGCGCGCTGCCGACGGCGCGGTAACCCTCTCCGGAAATGTGGCAAGCGCTGACTTGAAGCGGAATCTCTATCTCAGATCTGGCGACCAACCTACTGATACTTCAGCAGTTTCTGTCGGTGCACCCGACAACTTCGCTGCCAGTGCCAGTGCTGGACTGCGTGCCTTGATGCAATTGGATAGTGGCGCACTTAAATTTGATGGTACGCGGTGGACGCTCGCCGGTGACGCCGATGAGACCGTCGCAACCGACCTGCTTCCCGAACTTGCGTCGGACGTCGATATCGCGGCCTGGACAGTGGACATCAGTCAGCTAGAAGCGAAGCCAGCTCCAGCCCCGGCCAAACCCTATGTCTGGTCAGCAAGCCGAGACGCGGACGGCAGGGTAAAATTAAGCGGAATGGTTCCGACTGACAGCCTGAAACGATTCCTGGCGGTACGGGCAGGCGACGAGAGTCAGAACGATTTGACCATAGCTGCCGATGCGCCCGACCATTTTAGCGACGACACGCTGGCGGCGCTCGATGCGCTGGGCCAACTTGATAGCGGTATTGTTGCCTTTGACGGGACCGCGTGGTCGATCAATGGCCAGGCGACCGAAGCGGGCCGGGCAGGCGTTGACGCCTCGTTATCCGCCGCGGCAACACCAGCGATCGACTGGACCCTTAATATCAAAATCACGCCCGAAATCGTGGCACCGCAAATGGAGGCTAAGGTTGATCTGCCTGCTGAATCTGCTGAAGCCAAGCCGATAGTCAAACCGGTCCCCTCAGCGCCCGAAATTGACCAAAATTATCAATTTGGCGCCAGCCGCGATTCAGACGGCAACGTCAACTTGACCGGTACCGTGCCTACGGCGGCGGCGAGAAGCTATTTTGGCGTCATATCAACCGCATCTACGCAAAATCTTGACATTGCGCCGGACGCGCCAGAAGCTTTTCTTCGCGCTGCCGAGGTCGGTCTGCGCACCCTGATGACCCTGTCCAATGGCACCCTGAGCCTTAAGGGTGGCGCGTGGTCACTGGCCGGAAAGGCGCCGAACGAGGTGGGGGCGGAGACCGCGAGGTCCAATCTGGCGGCCCTGCCAAATGCTGCCGACTGGACCGTCGATATTGCCGCGCCGACCGCGCTGGAAAACTGTCGCGCCACCGTTCTCGATTTTTCAACACAGCAGTCAATTCTGTTCCAGTCCGGCGCCGCGCTGATTTCCGCCAATTCAAAGGCTGCGCTGGATATTCTGGCGGCTGACCTGGCCATGTGCCCCGACACGATTGTGCAGATCGAAGGGCATACTGACGACGAAGGTGATGCCTCACTCAATCTTGCCTTGTCAGTGGCTCGTGCCGAGGCTGTCGTTGCCGCCTTGATCGAGCGCCACGTTCTCGCCGCGCGTCTTTATGCAGTCGGTTTCGGTGAGAGCCAGCCGATTGCGTCCAACGACACCACTGCTGGCCGACGGCAAAACCGCCGCATTGGTGTGACAATTCTCGATCAGCATTATTGATTGGGTGACGATGTGAATATGAACGCACTGCTCTATCTGGCGCAGCATATGTGGCCATTTCTTGCAGTCGCTGCCGTCGTCGGCCTCGTTGTCGGTTGGCGTAACGGTAAATCACGGGCCTAGGGCAAACCAGATGTTCAATTTCGCCTATCTCGCTGAAACTGCCCTGCTGCTGTTGGTGGCCTATTTGCTCGGTTGCCTGATAGGTTTTGTTCTGCGCCGATTATCAGAGCCACGAGTTGTCAAAACGCAACCATCTACCGCGCCAGCACCGGCGCCGGCGCCCAAACCGGTCGCAACGCCGGTGCCAACACCAAGGGCGGAGCCTGCGCCTGCACGTGATCGACCGCGTAGCGCCGCAGTCAGGTTAGCGATGAGTTCTCCCCCTGAACCCGATACCATACCGCCTCCGCCGGCTGAGACTGTGCCTGCAAGCGTGGCCACAGATCCGACACCTGAAGCATCGAAAACATCGGCACCATCGCCTGCCGATCCGCTCAAGGCCGAAAAGAAAAAGACCGCGAGAAAACTCAAAGCCGCACAGGCCAAGCCACGGCGAGCCGCAAAACCGATGGACCCGAAGCCAGCGTCACTCAAAGCACCCCGCGCAGCGGGCAAGGATGACCTCAAGAAAATCAAGGGGATCGGTCCAAAAATTGAATCAACGCTAAATGATCTGGGTGTCTTCCATTTTGACCAGATCGGAAAATGGACCAAGGCTAACGCCGAGTGGATGGATACTCATCTCAGCTTCAAGGGACGGGTCGCTCGCGAAGACTGGATTTCTCAGGCCAAAAAGCTGGCCAAGACAAAATAGCTTGTGCCGCCAGGCACCGTGTCGATCAGGACCGTTCGATCTCGGCAACGAATTGCGCCACCGCTTGCACCTCGTCCAATTGATCGAATAGGGCAGGCGAGCCTTGCCCCTGAATCGAAAAAACCCGTGCGTCCGGGCGTCGTTTGGTCATTTGGTCAAATGTATCGCGCCGGACCTGATCGGTGAGTTGGGTGCGCATGAGCATCAGCGGCACGCGCGCCAATGCGTCAAAATATTGCCATTGCGCCACCAGCACATCATCATGGTGGAACGCTTCCAGAGCGGTAATGAGCCGTGGATCATAAAGCGGCCGCGCGCGACCGCGTTTATCCAGATAATGGCTGCGCCCCATCAATATTTGGACATGTGTGTCGTTGGCGCCGGGGTAGTCGCCCTGCAACATGCGTCGAAAACCCTGTGATACGGCACCGGTGCCCCGCAAACTCTCGATGTGCTGCACATTTTGGCGCAGCCGCACCAGTCCACGAGAATCGGTAACCGGTCCGATGTCGACCAGCACCATGCCCGCAACAAGTCCGGGGCGTTGCGACCCCAAGAGCATGCTGACTTGGCCGCCATAACCCTGTCCCAGAAACACTGCTCGCTCTATGCCGAGCGCGTTTGCGACATCGCCAACATCGCGCGCGTCCCGTGGCGAGCCATACTCCTTCTTGTCGGCCCGATCACTCGAGCGCCCGCGCCCCCGCAAATCAAGCAACACCAGCGGCTGTTTCGTGCCCGCCCCATGATGGTAGAGCGTTCGAAACTGGGTGAAATCGCTCATATTGCGATGATAGCCAGCCAGGCAGATCAGAGGCACGGTGTCGCTGGAAAGCGTGCCAGAGACATGCACCGCCACCGTAGCTGCACCCTTGTCCAGCGTAACCATTTGTACGGGCAACCCGGCAAAGGCAGTATGATCGGCGGGAATTTTGCGCTTACGGGCCATCGGGATCGCTTTGCTGATGAACACCATCAAAGGCTTACCCTTGCCCGCAGCGGTCAGGCAAGCCGCCATTGGCTGGATAAATGTCAAACTGGCGTCGATTATTCGATCTTGCGCAACGCCTGGGTAATGGTCAGATCATTGTGTCCAAGCCGCTCCCGATAGACAAGGTAATTGCCCAGCACACGCTGCACATATTTGCGTGTTTCCTGAAACGGAATGAGTTCCACCCAGATGACCGGGTCAACATTGTCCAGCCGCGGATCGCCAAATGCACGTATCCATTTGTTGGCGTTGCCCGGCCCCGCATTATAGGCGGCTGCCGCCAATACCAGCGATCCATCATAACGCGTCAGTTGGGCGCCGAGATAAGTCGAGCCCAGCAATGCGTTATATCGAGCGTCGCTGGTGAGTTTGGCCTGCGAATAATCGACACCCGCAGCTTTGGCCGTATCCTTGGCCGTGCCCGGCATGAGTTGCATCAATCCGCGCGCACCTGATCTTGAAACGGCATCGATCTGAAAGCGCGATTCCTGCCGGGTGACGGCATAAACGGCCGCGCGATCTGCAAATACCTGTGCATCGGCGGGAATGCCGTCTTTGGGATAGCTGAACAGATCCAGCGGAATACCTCGTTGTTCGGCGGCATCGGCAATTGAAATCGCCAATTGGTGGGCCCCAATCTCCTGCGCCAATCGCGCCGCCAGCAATAGTTCGCCGCCATCGGTCAGATTGGTGCCGAAATAGCGCAGCAATGGCTCCGCCAGATTGTCGTGCCCGTTGGCGGCAAACAGCTTTACTGCGCGCACCACTTCGCGGCTATTGAAGATGCTTTCACTCTGCCGCCAGGCGGGTAGGGGGCGTAGCGCAACACCATGCAGTCCAAGCTCGGCCCGCGCCAGCAGTCCATAGTATACCATGCCGTACTGGGCAGCTTTTTCGTATGCGGCCTTGGCGCCAGCCGCATCGCCCAATTGTGCCTCGGCGCGGCCTAGCCAGTAGTTGGATTGGGTGATGGTGTCGGGCAGCGTCGACATGGTGCGCATCTTGAGGAAATGCGCTTTGGCGCTATTGGCGTCATGCAAAAATGACAGCGCAATCCACCCGGCGTGAAAACTCGCATCCACCATGCGCCCTTCGGGCCCGTCGGCGTAGCCAGCAGCCGCTACATAGGCTGTGGTCGCCTTGCCCGCACTCAATGCCGCACGCAATAAGGTGCGCCGCTCATACCACCAGTCCTCAGCGTCCGGCAGTTCGCCAGTTGCCTTGGCCAACCAGTCCACCGCGCTGTCGAAAAGTCCAGCCTGTCGCGCGCGTTGTACTCGCGAAAAATATAGACTGGATTGGTCTGAAGGCTGGGATCAACCTTGTCGAGCAGGGCCTTGGCGTTCGCGTCGTTTCGCGAGACGGCGGCGCGCGCCACAACCAGCGATTGTTGCGCGGCACTCAAAAACGGCATCAGCCGTTCGCTGCCGCTGGCCCGGTCGTTCATCATCAAATGGACGGCGCGCGCCCAATGCGCATCCCGGTCCAAAAGACCGCCCAAGTCGCTCAAAACCTCGGACTCCTGCGCGCCCGTCAGATAATTGTCGACCCAAATGCTGCGGGTCAGCTTGGCGGCGCGCTCGGTTTGGCCAGCCTCCAGATAGGCCGACGCCAAGGCGATCTGCCCGTCGATCGTGTTGGGCACCACGCCGCCAAGATGCTTTATGACATTTTCCGCGGTCGGCGACTCGGTGGTCAGCGACTGTTCTATCCGCGTCTGGTAAAGGCCGGGCGAGGAAAAGTCGGGCGCATCCTTGGCAAAGCGCTCAATGCTGTCGGAATCGATTTTGCCAGCGTTAAAATAGATTGCGGCCCACTGAATGGCACGTCTCTCAGCGTTGTTGGCGAGGCCTTTGGCGCTCGCATAGGCCTCGGCCGCATTGCCATTGTCGAGCAACTCCAGCGCCGTGCTGAACCCGGCAGATGCCTGGGGTACCACCTTTGGAATACTCGCATTGGCGTTGATGCTGCCGGTAACTGTGGGGTCAACGGTCTCGTTGGATACTGCGACGGGCAGGGGCACCAGGCACGTGGCGCCGAGCAACAATACAAGCAATGGACCTGCAACACGGTATTTCATTCGGTGTCGTTCCAGTTTCAAACTCGTGACCGACAGGTTGCCCCCAGCCTTGCGGTTAAATCCTGATTTACGCTATCTGAGTGAAGATATGGTTGCATCGGCACCACCCAGTGCGCGTCGCCTGCTCGATGTTGCTTGCCTTCCCTTGTGGTGCATCATAACAAAAAGTATGGTGCGCCACTTGGTTGCGCCGACCTGGCGCAGCCGCCAAATTGACATTACCCCGCGGCACAAGTGTGGCGCACATCAAGGAAAAGCAGACAAATGCTCCGAGGTTCTATTCCGGCACTCATGACCCCCTTCTCAAACGGGGCCGTTGATGAGAAAGCCTTCTCGGCATTTGTCGACTGGCAGATACAACAGGGCTCGCATGGCCTGGTGCCGGTGGGCACGACGGGTGAAAGTCCTACCGTTACCCATGAAGAACATCGCCGGATTGTTGAAATCTGCATCGAGGTGACCAACAAGCGCGTGCCTGTTGTCGCTGGTGCCGGTTCCAATTCGACCGCCGAAGCCACTTCTCTTGCCAAATTTGCCGAAGCCGCAGGCGCCGACGCGGTATTGTGCGTCGTGCCCTATTATAATCGTCCCAATCAAGAGGGATTGTTCCACCATTTTTCCGCGATTGCGGGCGCCATCGGCCTGCCCATCGTACTTTATAGCGTGCCCGGTCGCACCGTGGTGGATCTGACCGTCGATACGATTGCGCGCCTGCACGAGGCGCATTCCAACATCATTGGCGTCAAGGATGCCACCGCCGATCTTGGTCGTGCCAGCCTGACCCGTGCCCGCCTTGGCAATGATTTCATCATGCTCTCGGGTGAAGACATGACTGCCCTGGGTTTCAATGCGCACGGCGGCACCGGTTGCATATCGGTCACCGCCAATCTTGCGCCGAACCTGTGCTCCCAGATGCAGGAGGCAACACTGGCCGGCGATTTTCCTAGTGCCATTCAAATTCAGGACAAGTTGGTGCATCTGCACCGTGCGATATTTATTGAGCCAAATCCAACGGGCATCAAATACGCCGCCGAGCGCCTTGGTCTGTGCAAGAATGAGTTGCGCCTGCCACTGGTGCCCATTGCCCGGTCGACCGAGCAAACAATCGACGCCGCGCTAGCGCACGCCGGACTGATCTGAGCCTCGGATGGCCCCCAAAAATGACAAATCAAAATCTGGCGTTATCAGTCACGGCCTCGTGGCTGAAAATCGACGCGCACGCTATGATTATGAGATCATCGACACGCTCGAAGCTGGCTTGGTTCTGACCGGGAGTGAAGTCAAATCACTGCGGTTGGGTAAGGCACAAATCACCGAATCCTACGCGTCGCCCGAAGGGGGCGAGCTTTGGTTGATCAATTGCCATATTCCAGAGTTCGTCCAGGCCAATCGCTTCAATCACGACGAAAAACGTCACCGCAAGTTACTGGTGTCACAAAAGGAACTGACGCGTCTGGACGCTGCTGTGTCGCGCGCCGGCAATACGATCGTGCCGCTAAAGCTCTATTTTAATGATCAGGGGCGCGCCAAACTCCTGATTGGCTTGGGCAAGGGCAAGAAAAACTACGACAAGCGCGAAACGGAACGCAAGCGCGACTGGAATCGCGACAAGGCGAGAATCATGAAAGACGGCGGACGAGGCTGACCCGACCTCAGCGCATTCTTAATCGTCCTCAGTGGCGGCAATATTGCGGTCCTGATAGGGAACCGCAGCCCGCCCCACGGTCTTGGCAAGGTCTGCGACATCGAGGAAGAAATCTGCCTGCCGGCGCAGATCATCCGAAATCATCGGCGTTGAGGTTGTCAGCGTTGACACCACGGTGACCCGCTTGCCCTTGCGCTGTAGTGCCGCAACCAACGCGGTAAAGTCACCATCGCCAGAAAACAGCACCATATGATCGAAGTGGGGGGCCATCTCGAGGGCATCCACCGCCAGCTCAATGTCCATATTGCCCTTCACCTTGCGCCGCCCTGTCGCATCGGTGAATTCCTTGGCTGCCTTGGTCACAACTGTATAGCCATTATAGTCAAGCCAGTCGATCAGCGGTCGTATTGATGAGTATTCCTGATCTTCAATCAGTGCGGTGTAGTAGTAGGCCCGTAGCATATAGGCTTTGGACTGAAACTCGGTCAGTAACCGACGATAATCGATGTCCGTGCCAATAGCTTTTGATGTGGCATATAGATTAGCTCCATCAATAAACAGAACAATCTTTTCACGGGGGTCTATGGCCATCTAGCCTCCTGACTGTGTCATCTTAAAATTCCCGACGACCCAGCTTATGTCTCGGATAATAGGTTGGAATGGTTGCAATTTGCAACATCGCTTAAATTCGCTATTCGCACATTACCGTCATCTATAGCAAGTACGCCATGAGGCCAAGAAAACTTGTCATTGCTAGGGCGCTCGTGTATGGAGGGCGCTCTTTCCATAAATATTGGAGACGTCCGTGGCCCGCGTCACCGTTGAAGACTGCATTGAAAAGATCGAGAACCGCTTCGATTTAGTACTCATGGCCGCCCATCGCGCGCGCATGATCTCCTCTGGCGCACAGATTACCGTAAGCCGCGACAATGACAAGAACCCGGTCGTTGCCTTGCGTGAAATTGGTGATGGAGCCATTTCGCCTGAAGATTTGCACGAAGACCTTATCCATTCGCTGCAGAAATACGTTGAAGTTGACGAACCCGAAGAACATGCAGCACCGCGCCTGGGTGCCGGTTCTGACAATGATGATTCGATCACCTTCGACACCATTAGCGAAGACGAGCTGTTGCGCGGTATTGAAAGCCTCGCCCCACCCGAACGACGTGATGACTAACCACCGTCCACCGCAGGTGGAAATCGCTCCAGTGGAGCGATTTAAGGTGGTTAGGCCCGTAGAGCTATGCTCGCAGGGCGAGTTCCAGACCGCAGGTGGGAAATCGCTCCAGTGGAGCGATTTAAGGTGGTTAGGCCCGCAGAGCTATGCTCGCAGGGCGAGTTCCAGACCGCAGGTGGGAAATCGCTCCAGTGGAGCGATTTAAGGTGGTTAGGCCCGCAGAGCCTATGCTCGCAGGGCGAGTTCCAGACCGCAGGTGGGAAATCGCTCCAGTGGAGCGATTTATGGCCATTTTGGTTGGCGACGCATCGGTCGGTCAAGATAAATGAAAAAGGGCATCAGACTCTGGTCTGGTGCCCTTTTCGTTTGCGCGATCAACGGTTAAGTTGGGATGTTAGCAAGAGCGCCCACCCATGATGCGTCAATACGAACTTGTCGAACGAGTTCAGGCTTATAACCCGAACGTCGACGAGCAGCTTTTGAATAAAGCCTATGTCTATGCCATGCAAAAGCACGGCTCGCAGAAGCGCGCCTCGGGCGATCCGTACTTCAACCATCCCCTTGAAGTGGCGGCAATCCTGACCGATCTCAAGCTTGACGATGCGTCCATTGCTGTCGCCCTGCTACACGATACCATTGAGGATACCGACGCTACCCGCACCGAGATCGACACAATGTTCGGCGCCGAAATCGGCGCCATTGTCGACGGGCTGACCAAGATTGACCGACTCAATCTGGTGTCGCGCGAGGAGGCTCAGGCCGAAAATCTGCGCAAACTGTTGCTGGCGATTTCCAAGGACGTCCGTGTACTGCTGGTCAAGGCTCGCGGACCGCCTGCACAATATGCGCACGCTTCATTTCATGCCGGTCGAAAAACGCGACCGCATTGCTCAGGAAACCATGGATATCTATGCCCCGCTCGCCGGGCGCATGGGTATGCAGGACATGCGCAATGAGCCTGGAGGACATCGCTTTTCGCATCCTCCAACCCGACCATTATAACGCCATCACGGCGCGCCTGTCCGAAATGCAGTCGGAATATAGCGAGACGATTGCCTCGATCAATGAGGAGTTGATGGAACGCCTGGACGCCGAAGGCATCGTCGGACGGGTCAAGGCGCGCGTCAAATCACCGTTCTCGATTTTTACCAAGATCGACCGCAAATCCATCGCCCTGGAACAGCTCTCCGACATGATCGGTTTCCGCGTCATCGTCGGCACGGTAGAGGATTGCTACCGTACCGTTGGCGTCATCCACACCAAATGGAAGGTCGTGCCGGGTCGCTTCAAGGACTATATCTCTGTTCCCAAGCATAATGACTATCGCTCCATTCATACCACCATCGTCGGCCCCGGTCGCCAGCGCGCCGAGCCTGCAAATCCGTACCGAGGAAATGGACCGCATCGCCGAATTCGGTATCGCCGCGCACGCGCTATACAAGGATGGTGCATCCGCTGACATGAGCCGTCTGGAGCAGGAGAGTCACGCCTATGGCTCGCTGCGTACGACCATCGGGCACTTGACCGCCGGCGCTTCGAGCGAGGATTTCCTCGAATATACAAAGCTTGAGCTGTTCCAGGATCAGGTTTTCTGCTTTACCCCTCGCGGTCGCCTTATTGCCCTGCCACGCGGCGCCACCCCGATCGACTTTGCATACGCCCTGCACACTGACATTGGTGATACCTGCGTTGGCGCCAAGATCAATGGCTCGATCCTGCCGCTGGTGACGCAGTTGCGCTCCGGCGATGAAGTGGAAATCATCCGCGACCAAAACCATTTGCCGCCATCCAACTGGATTGGCATTGCCGCAACCGGCAAGGCTCGCGCCGCCATTCGTCGCGCTGTTCGCAATGCCGCCGCCCAACGCGCCAATGCTTTGGGCGAACATGTTCTCGGCATGATGCTGGAACGCGAAGGCGTTTTGCTCGACGACGAGGAAGGCAAAAATTTGGCCGAAGCGCTTGGCTTTCCAACTAAGCGCGATCTGTTGATTGCGGTGGGCGAGGGCAAGATCGGTGCCGAACCACTCGCCGAGGAACTGGCGGCGGTCAAGGGCTTGCGTAAACGTCGCCGCAAGATGGATTTGCCCGTCGCCAACACCGCTGACGGCTGGTTCGCGCTGCGCGCCACTGATCAGTTCAAGTTCCGCGTGCCCGGCGGCCAACGCTCCGGTCCACGCGCCAAGGCCGCACTGGCGCAACTGGATTTTCACCAGCAGATCGAAATTTCCAGCGAGGGGGTCGTGCCCGGCGATCGGCTCGTCGGCATTATGCAGCCCGACATGCCGCTGCGCATCTTCCCCATCCATTCGGACGCGCTTGTCGCCATGCATGATAGCGACGTCGCATGGGTTGATGTGCGCTGGGACATTGGCGACAGTGATCATCTCTATCCGGTCGTCGTCACCATGGAGTCGGTCAACCGACCCGGTTCTCTGGCGCAGATTTCTTCGGCAATTGCGGCCTGTGACGCTAATATCAACAATCTGGTCATGCGCATGATCTCCCCGGATTTCCACCACATGATCTTTGAGATCGAGGTGCGCGATTTGGCCCAGTTGACGGATGTGTTGGCAACGCTCAAACGAAGCCCCGGCATCTCTGCGGCACAGCGTGCCAGCGTCAGCGAAGCCAGCATGATTTCGACCCTTGAGTGGGACGGCGCCAGCGAGATGGAGAAATAGGCATGACCAAGGACGAAGTTTTGGCGGTGTTCCGCTCCTGTGACGCCATTCTCGAGGGTCACTTCATTCTGTCCTCCGGCCTGCGTTCGGCCACGTTTCTCCAAAAGACTCTGGTCTTCCGCCAACCGGACAAAACTGAAATTCTGTGCAAGGCACTGGCCGAAAAAATCCGCGCCGCTGGCTACAATGATATTACCCAGGTGGTGTCCCCTGCCGTCGGTGGCATCATTCCGGGCTATGAAACGGCCCGCCATCTTGGCCTGCCTGCCATTTATACCGAGCGGGTTGACGGTAAATTCGAGCTGCGGCGCAATTTTTCGGTGGCACCCGGCGAAAAGGTCATAGTGGTTGAAGACATTGTCTCCACCGGCCTTTCAATCTGCGAATGTATCGACACCATCAAGGCACTGGGTGCCGACGTGGTTGCCGCCGCCTGTATCATTGATCGCTCGCAGGGCAAGGCCGACATCGGCGTGCCGCTCGTGTCGCTTATTGAATATGAGGTTAAGGCCTACTCACCGGACGATCTCCCGCCTGAACTGGCCGCGATCCCGCCCGTCAAACCCGGCAGCCGTGGTATTCAGGGGGTAGGGGCGTGATCATCGGGCTGGGCTCCGATCTCTGCCAGATCAAACGCGTCGAACAAACCCTTGCCCGCTTTGGTGACCGCTTTACCAGCCGATGCTTTACCGAGATTGAGCGTCGCAAGTCCGACCGACGTGCCCAGCGCGCCGCCTCATATGCCAAGCGGTTCGCCGCCAAGGAAGCCTGTTCCAAGGCGTTGGGAACCGGTCTAAATTTTGGCGTTTACTGGCGTGATATGGGCGTGGTCAACCTGCCTACCGGCAAACCAACCATGGCCCTGACCAACGGCGCGGCCAGCGCACTGGCCCGCCTTGTGCCACCCGGGCATGTGCCCCACATACATTTGACGATTACCGACGATGCCGGGCTTGCGCAGGCCTTTGTCATCATCGAGGCGCTTCCAGTTGACCCAAGCGGCGCAAAGTTCTAACCACAACGCCTGTAATTCGGGGATATCCATGAGCCAATCGACCCACAAAGCTGCTCCCAAGTCCGCCGCAGGCGAAGCATGGGAGACCATCGTCGTTGTGGTTGAAGCGCTGCTGATCGCAATCGTCCTGCGCTCGTTTCTCTACCAGCCTTTTTCCATTCCGACCGCGTCGATGCAGCAAACACTGATGATTGGCGACTATTTCGTCGCCAACAAGTTTGTCTGGGGATATGGCAAACATTCGTTTTCGCTGGGACGTTACGGCAATTTTACCCTGCTTGATTTTGAACTGCCAATCTCAGGCAGAATCCTGGGCCGCTCGCCCAATCGCGGCGATGTCGCCGTTTTCCGTCCCGTCCCGCAGACGGTTGAATATATTAAGCGCGTCGTGGGCCTGCCCGGTGACCGGATCCAGATGAAGCAGGGGCGGCTTTACATTAATGACGTCATGGTCGAACGCGAAAAAATCGGCACGGCTGAGGATACCGATAGCAGCGGTGATACGCGCGAAGTAACGGTTTACCGCGAAACCTTCCCCGAGGGCACTAGCCATACAATCCAGGAAATTTCGGACAATGGTCCGCTCGACAATACCCAGGAATATGTTGTTCCCGCTGGCCACTTCTTCATGATGGGCGACAATCGGGATCGTTCCGCCGATAGCCGGGTTCTCTCGGCCGTGGGTTTTGTTCCCGAAACCAATCTGGTCGCCAAGGCCGAAGGCTCGGTTCTTCTCGATCAAGGACAATATCCCACCCTGGCAGATCTGGCAGTGGCCCGCCAATGTGCGCTGGAACAGAATGTTCCAATCCGTCTATCAATGAGGTCACGCGCGCGCTCCCGATCGGGCCTTGAACAACGATTGGGCTATCAATTCGCCGATCCCGATCTATTGGATCGGGCATTGACCCATTCCAGTGCCATTTCGCCCAGCAAACGGATCGAACATTCCTATCAGCGGCTCGAATTCCTTGGGGACCGAGTTTTGGGTCTCGTTGTTGCCGACATGCTGTTTCGCAAACTGCCAAAGGCCAACGAGGGCGAACTTTCGCGCACACTCAATACCTTGGTGCGCAAGGAAACCTGCGCCATTATTGCACGAACGCTTGATCTCGGCCGCGAGATCAATCTGGGCGACAGCGAAGCGCGCACCGGCGGTGCCGAAAAGGACGCCATTCTCGGCGATGTGACCGAAGCCGTGATTGGTGCCATTTTTTGCGACGGCGGTTTGGGCAAGGCATATGAGTTCGTTGAGCGCATGTTCGGTGATCATTTTACCGTAGGGCAGGCGGACCGGGCCGATGCCAAAACCACGCTTCAGGAATGGGCGCAGGCTCGTGGATTGGAGCCACCCACCTACACACAGATCGAGCGCACTGGTCCCGATCACGCCCCCGAATTTACCATCGCCGTCGTCGTCGGCACCCATGAACCAATAAGCGCCATCGGCCCCTCCAAGAAAATCGCCGAACATAAGGCCGCAGAAATATTCCTGGTACGCCAGAAAGTCTGGAAAGAACCGGCATGACACCTGAACCTGATCAAACCAGTTGCGGATTCATAGCGCTGGTCGGTGCGCCCAACGCCGGTAAATCCACCCTGCTCAATGCGCTGGTCGGCACCAAGGTTTCAATCGTCACCCACAAGGCGCAAACCACCCGCTCGCAGGTGCGGGGCGTCGTTACAGTCGACAATGCCCAATTGGTGTTCATTGACACCCCAGGCATTTTTGCGCCCAAACGACGCCTTGATCGCGCCATGGTCGATAGTGCCTGGGGTGGAGCCGGCGATGCTGACCTCGTTGGATTTATCGTTGACGCTGAAAGGGGTTTAACGCCCGACCTTGAATCACTTCTTGAGGGCTTGGCGAATGTGCGTCATCCCAAAATCCTTATTCTCAACAAGGTTGATGCCGTCAAACGCGAGCACCTGCTCAAAATTTCCGAGGCCATCAACGAGAAGTTGCGATTTGAGGCCACCTTCATGATTTCGGCGCTGCGGGGAGATGGCGTCGCCGACCTGATGGATTGGTGCGTCAAGCACATTCCTCCCGGTCCCTGGCATTTTCCGGAAGACCATCTGACCGATCTGACCATGGCGATAACCTCGGCCGAAGTGACACGCGAAAAACTGTTCCTGCGCATCCACGACGAAATTCCCTACAACGCCACGGTTGAAACCGAGAGTTTCAAGATCCAGAAGGATGGCTCCTACCGGATCGATCAGGTGGTGTATGTTACCCGCAATACCCACAAAAAAATCGTGCTGGGTGCAGGCGGGCAGACAATCAAGGCCATTGGTGCGGAATCGCGCAAGGAGCCTGATGGAGATTTTCGAGGTGCCGGTTCACCTGTTCTTGTTCGTCAAGGTACGCGAAAAATGGGCCGATGATCCAGAGCGATACCGCGAGATGGGCCTGGACTACCCGCATGGAAAAAGCTGACACACCGTCAAAACCGGACACGCTTCTGCTGCGCGCCAGGCGTTGGGCCAAAGCCATAAAGCGCGACGTGATCGCCATATGGCTGGCCGCGCGTGACCGACGCACGCCATGGACGGCCCGCATTCTGGCGGCCGCCATCGCCGCCTACGCCCTGTCCCCGATTGACTTGATCCCAGACTTTATTCCGGTACTGGGATATCTTGACGACCTGCTCATCGTGCCGCTTGGCATTCTGGCGGTGATCAAACTCGTGCCAGCGCCGTTGATGGTCGAGTTTCGCCAAACCGCAGCGCACCGCGCCGAACGCCCCACCAGTCGCTTGGGTGCGATAGTCGTTCTGTTGCTATGGTGCCTCGCCATCTACGCCAGCATCGCCTTGCTGACAGACTTTTGGTAGGGGCAATATCGCGATGGAATGGACCGGCGAAGGCCTCTTGATCGGTGTCCGGCGCTTCGGTGAAAGCAGCGTTATTGCTGAAGCCATGGTGGTCGGGCGAGGTCGTCATCTCGGACTGGTCCGCGGTGGCCGCTCGCATCGCCATGCCGCCACCTTGCAACCGGGCAATTCGGTGCAATTGGTTTGGCGTTCGCGCCTGGAAGACAATCTGGGCACCTTCACGGTCGAATTGCTGCAAGCGCGCGCTGCCGAACTTATCGTTGATCGCAAACGCCTCTATCTCAGCCAACTGATCTGCGAACTCATGCACCTCTTGCCCGAGCGTGATGCTCATGATCGCCTGTTGGCGATGGCCTTCGCTCTTCTCGATCAACCAATCGATGCCGTCGCCATTGCCCGTTTTGAAATCAGCCTTCTCGATGAACTGGGCTTTGGCCTCGATTTGAGCGTCTGCGCTGCCACCGGTGCGACCACCAATCTTACCCATGTGTCGCCCAAATCCGGACGCGCTGTTTCAAATGCGGCGGCCCGGCCTTATCTCGACCGCCTGTTGCCCCTGCCAAAATGCCTGACTAGCACCGACGCGGCGACCCCTGACGATCTCGCGGCGGCATTCCGCCTGACCGGTCACTTTCTTGATCTGCACGTCTGGGGCCCGCGCCAGGCTCGATCCCCCTGCAACCCGCGACTCGCTTGTTGCACTGCTAACCAAGCCAAATTGATCGCGCATTTGGTTCCACGCAGTGTACCCGAAGCCGACCCCCTCGCGCGAGTTACCGATGAGGGCCCCTTTCGATGGCGACTGATCATGAAAAACCCGCAAATAGCCGGGTAAAACCGGCCAAAGCTGCTGCGTTTCCTGCGTTTTTTGTGCCAAGTCGCTATAGTGGCTTCCTGATTCGTTCCCGTGGAAACCCCCGTAATGGCCGATAACGCAACTCTGCCTCCCGCCGACGACCAGCGCGTTGTCGATTTGCGCCGGGCGCTGGAAGAGCGGTATTTGAGCTATGCGCTCTCCACCATCACCCAGCGCGCCCTGCCAGACGCCCGCGATGGGCTAAAGCCGGTGCATCGGCGAATCATCCACGCCATGCGCCTGCTCAAGCTCGATCCCAATCAGGGCTACAAAAAGTCGGCCCGCATTGTCGGCGACGTCATCGGTAAATTCCACCCGCATGGCGATCAGTCAATCTATGACGCCCTGGTACGTCTGGCGCAGGATTTTGCGCTGCGTTATCCACTTGTCGATGGTCAGGGAAATTTCGGCAATATTGATGGCGATAACGCTGCCGCCATGCGTTACACAGAAAGCCGCATGACCGATGTGGCAACGCGGCTGCTCGAAGGCATCACCGAAAACGCCATTGATTTCAAGGCGACATACGATGGGGAAGACGAAGAGCCCGTCGTGCTGCCGTCCAACTTCCCCAATTTGCTCGCCAACGGGTCAACCGGCATTGCTGTGGGTATGGCAACGTCCATCCCGCCGCACAATGTCGCCGAATTGTGCAATGCGGCGCTAAAGCTCATCAACAATCCCAAAGCCGAAATTGAGGACCTCATCCACGAGGATCTCTCCACGCCATCCCACCAGGATGATTTGCTGCGCGGCCCTGATTTCCCGACCGGCGGCGTCATGGTGGAAAGCCGCGAGGCAATGATCAACGCCTACAAGACCGGCCGTGGTGCCTTCCGGGTGCGGGCCAAATGGGAGGTCGAGGAAACCGGTCGCGGCGTCTACCTGATCGTGGTCACCGAAATCCCTTATGGCATCCAGAAGTCGCGACTGGTCGAAAAGATCGCCGAACTGCTGCTCGCCAAGAAACTGCCACTACTCAAGGATGTGCGGGACGAAAGCTCGGACGATATTCGTCTGGTGCTCGAACCGCGCGCACGTACCGTCGATGCCACCATATTGATGGAGCAATTGTTCAAGGTCACCGATCTTGAATCGCGTTTTTCGCTCAATCTCAACGTTCTCGATAAAGGCGCCGTGCCCAAGGTCATGAGCCTTGCCCAGGCGTTGAAAGCGTGGCTGGAGCACCGCAAGGAAGTGCTAGTGCGCCGCTCGAACTTCCGCCTCGGTCAGATCGCCCACCGGCTCGAGGTCCTTGGTGGCTATATCATTGCCTACCTTAATCTGGATGAGGTCATCCGCATCATCCGCGAGGAAGATGACGCCAAGGTCAGCCTGATGGCAACGTTCGACCTGACTGATGTGCAGGCTGAAGCCATTCTCAATATGCGCCTGCGCTCCTTGCGCAAACTCGAGGAAATCGAGCTGCGCAAAGAACACGCCAATTTGGCCGAGGAGCAAAAGCATATCGAAACTCTATTGGCGTCCGAAAAACGCCAATGGGGTGTCATTGCTGCCCAGATCACCGATCTCAAGGCCGACTACGGCAAGCAGACTGCGCTCGGTGCCCGCCGTACCCTGCTCGCCGCCGCACCCGATACCAATCTGGCCGAAATCACCGAAGCCTTTATCGAGCGCGAGCCGATCACGATAATCCTGTCCGAAAAAGGCTGGATTCGCGCACTCAAGGGCCACACCACCGAAGTTGACGAAAAAGGCTTCAAGGCTGGCGACAGTCTCAAATTGTCCTTGCACGCTGAAACAACCGACAAGCTGTTGATGCTGACCACCGGTGGTAAGGTCTATACTATCGGTGGTGATAAATTGCCCGGCGGACGCGGGCAGGGCGAGCCGGTGCGCATCATGGTCGATATTGACGAGGGCCATGACATTGTCGATATCGTCCTCTACCGACCGGGGGCCAAGCGCATTATTGCCTCGTCAGCGGGCTACGGCTTTGTTGTGGCCGAAGACGATATGATCGCCAATACCCGCAAGGGCAAGCAGATTCTTAATGTTTCCGGCGCTGTCGAAGCACGCCTGATGGTGCCGGTCGATGGCGATCGTGTCGCCGTTATCGGGCAGAACAGGAAACTGCTTGTATTCCCATTGGCGCAGTTGGCGACCATGGGGCGCGGCAAAGGCGTTCGCTTGCAGCGCTACAAGGATGGCGGCATTTCCGACATCAAGACGTTCTTCGCCGCCGATGGTCTGACATGGACCAACAGTTCGGGTCGCACCTTCTCCAAGCCGATGGAAGAATTGACCGAATGGCTTGGCGATCGCGCTGCCGCTGGTCGCCAGCCGCCCAACGGTTTCCCCCGCAACAACAAATTTGTTGGATAGCCCCGATGATCAGACACTGCGTCTTTGTAAAATTCCGTCCCGATGTCGACCAGGCGGCCCGCGATACCATCTTTGCCGAAGTCGCAGCGCTCAAGGATGCAGTCGAAGGCATGGTCAATTGCCATATTGGCAGCAATGTCAGCCCTGAGGGCTTGGGGCGCGGCTACGCTCACGGTTTTACCATGGACTTTCGAGACGCGAACGCGCGTGACGCTTACCTAGTCGCCCCGGTTCACAAGGCCGCTGCTGTCAATCTCATTGCAGCGCTCGAGGGTGGTGGGGATGGCGTAGTGGTCTTCGATCTCGAACTTTAACCCGCCGGAGCCTGAACCGAAAACCGAAACACCACCGGCAAATGATCGCTGGCGGTGCGCTGGCCTGCCTTGAGCGAATGCACCACAATGCCGTTGCGTGTTAGCACCTGATCCAGTGGCAAAAACGGGATTGTGTCGCGCCAGGCCCCAAAATAGTACCAGCGCATCGGATAGGTCACCAGATTGAGCGTCTGGCGGGTAAAGCCGTTTCCCTCGATAAAACCGCGCAACGCATAGGCCCACGGTGCCGAATTGAAGTCGCCTGCCAGAACCAGCGGCCCCTTTACCAATTCGACCGCTGCGCTCAGCCTGTCCAACTCGTCGTGCTGTCTGGCGATCGGCAATGGCCAATCCATATGTGTGGTCATCACCGTGAAAGCTGTACCGTCTTTAAGTGTGAATTTGGCAGTGATATGAGCGGTGCGTCGTGTCACATAGGCATTGTCGGGACAATTGCCGTCCAGAACCTGTTCAAATTTGAGCTTTGAATAGAGTGCTATATTGGCGCGCTTGCCGCCGCGACATCGCACAGAATAGGGATAGGCGGGTTTGAGCAATGGATCGAGGTCGCTGGCCTGCTCGCCAAAATACTCCTGCAGCACGATGATGTCGGGCTTGTCAGCCAGGATCGCCGCCAGCACTTCTTTCATATTGTAGTTCAGCCCGAACAGATTGTGCGTCATCATGGTTATGACGGGCCGATCACGGGGTTCGGTGGGGCGTTGCTGAACGCCTGCCAGATATTCAGGCACCAGAATGCTGGCGGATGCTGCCAGCCCAAGCCCCACAATTCCCACCGCAACCAATCGCCGTCGACCGCGCAGCAATATGGCAACGATGAATACGCCGAGCAGTGACGCAGGCAGCAGAAAAATCTGGCCATGATTGAACAGGTCGAACGCTGGCACCGCAAACCCGAAAAAGGCCAGAATCGCAATCGCGCCGCCCCCCAACGCGCCGGACAACAATCCCAGGCGCAACAGCTTTATTATTGAAGACATGAAAATCCTGCACTCAGACGCTGATACGACGTGTCCGCCGATTCTGCGTTTCACTCAAGCCGTGCCTAGCCCAGCAACTGCCAGCCACTGGAGCCGGATTGTACCTCAAGGGGAGAAAATTGAGCCTTGTAGGCCATTTTCTGGGAGTCTTTGACCCAATAGCCGAGATATACATATTGCAGCCCGGCCGCGCGCGTCTGCGAGACATGATCAAGGATCAGAAAATTTCCCAGTCCCCGGTGCTGCAGGTCCGGGTCGTAAAAACTATACACCATCGATAACCCGTCCGGCATGATATCGGTCAGAGCTACTGCCACCAGCCGCTGATTTGGGTCGTCCGCCAATCGATATTCCACCACCGCCGACTGCACCGGGGTGTCCTCCACCATATATTCATAGTCGGCATAGGACATTTGGGTCATGCCCCCACCTTCGTGGCGGGTCTCCAGATAGCGCTTGAACAAGTCATACTGTTCGCTACTGGCGACAGGAGGGCAGGTAGTCACATTGATATCGGCATTGGTCCTGAGCACGCGGCGAAACCGCGCTGATGGTGAGAAATCATTGGCCACGATCCGCACCGACCGACACTCGTTGCAGCCTTCGCAGGCGGGGCGATAGATCAGGTTCTGACTGCGCCGAAAGCCGTTTTCGCTCAACAGGTGATGTAGGGCTGAGGCGCGCCGACCGGTCAGGTGGGTAAACAGCTTTCTTTCCCGCCGATCCGGCAGATAAGGGCAGGGCATTGATGCTGTCATGAACAGCTGGGTATTTTCTGGTGTCTGGTCTGTCATCGAGAGCCCTGTTCCGCCCATCGGTGCAGTCTAATACTGCGCACGATCTGGCGCAATGTTCAATACGACGTCGAACCCGCCTGGCTACGTGCCCAGTGCCGCGCCATTGGCGACCGGCGCAACATCAATGTGCCGACGATCAGGTCATGAATCATCTGTTGGCGTGGCGTGAACAGTACAAACAATAGGGAAACCGGCCACGAAATCCATATCGTAACCCAAAATACCAGGGCATGAATAATCGCCAACCACCCATCTAGCGGCTGCCCGCGCGTCGGCGTCAAAACGATATCCATCATCTGCATGCCCAGCGTCGCGCGTTTGAACGAGCCAAGCGTTGCGCCGTAATACATCACGACCGAGATCGGAAGCACCAGCAACAAGGCGCCCCATGCCAGCCCGAACGTCAAAAACCCGACGACAACACCCACAATGGTAATGCTGGTGATCAGCGCCCCGATGATGAACAGGTCGATGAGATAGGCGGCAGCGCGCCGCAGCAACAGCCCTTCGAACAGGCTCGGGGGCCGTTGAAGGATCTGGAAGTTGGGGGCGCTTGTTTGTGTCGTTTGTCCTCATGGCCAATAGATTTGCACGATTAAAGTCCGGTGCAAGAGCAAATATCAATTTTGGTATCAAAAGTGGGCGCTCGAGGCGACTTATTCGTTCAGCAACCGCGCTGCCTCAAGCGCGAAATAGCTCAGGACGCCATCACAACCCGCGCGCTTGAAAGCGGTGAGGCTCTCAACCATCGCCGCTTGCCTGTCAAAACTGCCAGCGGCGCTCGCAAATTCGATCATCGCGTATTCGCCAGACACTTGATAGGCATAGATCGGTACATTGAAATTGTCCTTGGCGCGGCGAACGATATCCAGATAGGGCAGGCCGGGTTTGACCATTATGCTGTCCGCGCCCTCATCAATATCCTGCGCGATCTCACGCATTGCCTCGTCGGAATTGGCAAAATCCATCTGATAGGTGCGTTTGTCACCCTTCAGCCGGGCGCCTGTACCTACAGCCTCGCGGAACGGTCCATAAAAACACGACGCATATTTGGCCGCGTACGACATGATTTGCACATGGTCGAACCCGCTTTGGTCCAAAGCCTGCCGGATGGCGAAAACCCGGCCGTCCATCATGTCTGATGGCGCAATAATGTCCGCACCGGCTTTGGCCTGTACCAGGGCTGACTGCACCATGACCGCGATGGTTTCATCATTGAGCACATGGCCGTCCCGCACCAGCCCATCCTGTCCGTCGCTGGAATATTCGTCCAACGCTACATCGGCGATCAGGCCGATGTCGGGCACGGCGCTCTTGATGGCAGCGAGCGCCCGACACATCAGATTGCCCGGATTGAAAGCCTCTTCCCCGCCTTCGCTGCGCATATGGCCCGGCGTGTTGGGAAACAGCGCCATTGCAGGAATGCCGGCATCGCGCGCGGCCTTGGCCGCCGCCACCGCCAAATCGATGCTCAACCGTTCCACGCCCGGCATGGTCTTGATCGCCGTGCGCTCGTTCTGTCCGTCAATGACAAATATTGGCCAGATCAGGTCCGCAGTTGACAGGCTGGTTTCGCGCACCATGGCGCGGCTCCAGGCGGCTGCGCGCGGACGACGTAGTCTGCGTCCATCCAAAAAAGCCATGTCGTGTTTGGCCCAATCCGCCGCCATTCTATTCTCCTGTCGTTCCTGAGGCGATGTTTATCAGCCAATAGTGGGCACGCCTATAGCCCCGCTTGTCGCAGCGCGTGGCGCCGGTTAGAGATACAACATGGATTTCACTGCTCCCTATATCGGCCCTTACGTGCGCGTCGTCGCTCTGCTTAGCCTGCTCCTCGGCCTCAACGACGCCGGAAGGCTGCTTGGTGTTCAACTTGGCTCGGCCAGTCCCATTGCCGAATTCGGCGCCCAGGGTTTTATTCTGTTGGGCATCTTTGCCCTCTGTCGTCTGTTTGCCGCCGTTGGCCTGTGGATCAATGCCAGCTGGGGCGCTGTGCTTTTGGTGGGCGCCACAGCCGCGGAACTGATCCTCTACGTGACGGGCAATGAGGCGGTGCAAATGTCGGCGCTGGGATTTGCCGTCCGTCTGGTCCTGTTGATCAGCATCGTGGTCATTTTTGCCCTCGGCGTGCGCTACCGGCGCGCTCGGGCGCACGACTAGAGGGCGCATGGTAAACAGTTTCAACCTGTTTACACCGCGTTTAGGTTACAATTTTCTGACACAGTGTAACCATTCATAAAGCCAGATTCGCGAACTTTTTCAGTAAGATAGTTTTAAGTGTGCTGCTTAGGGTGATCTTAGGTGGGCTGCCCTAGTTTAGCCCTACGAGACGCGATCAATCGCGCAGTAAGAAAACAGTGTGAGGCAGAAATGGCAGTCAAATCCAACGCCGCCGAGGCAATGGTTCCCGGCACTACCCAGAGCCTGAAACCGCTCTATCTAGAAGCCGTGTCGCGGGTCGAACGCTTGCACCGTCGCTTGCTCGACCTGATCAAGGACGAATTCGACCGCATGGGTTGGGACGACATCAACCCGGTCCAGGCACTTCTCATGTTCAACATTGGCGATGCCGAGTCTCACGGCCGGTGAATTGCGGTCGCGCGGCTACTATCTTGGCTCAAACGTGTCCTACAATCTCAAAAAGCTGGTCGACACCGGTTACATCTTCCAGGAACGTTCGCGTTCAGATCGTCGCTCGGTGCGCATCAAACTGACACCTAAGGGCGAGGAAGTCGCTGAAGTGATTGACGAATTATATGATCGTCACTTGAAATCCATCGACAAGGTTGGTGGCCTTGGCGACGATGCCTTTGGCGATCTCAACAAATCGCTGGCCCGTCTGGAGCGCTTCTGGGTCGATCAGATCCTGTATAAGCTCTGAGAGCGTCGCCGTCCTGCGGCTGTTGCGCTGGAGCCACATCACATTCTTAAACGTCGGCCTTGTGCCGGCGTTTCTTATTTGTGCCGCAAATCACCGCAAATAGCTGCCAAGTATGGTATAGAAGCCGTTCCCGGAACATTTCCGCCGAACTGACTTCGGCTCCGCAGATCACGGCTGGTTTACTGCCGTTGTGAGACGGGGGGGCGGTTGATAAAAGCGCGCTGTGCAATTGCAGCGACAATTTGGGTGAACTGATGCGGCTCGATCGACGAAATCTACTCCGGACCATGGCAGTGGCAGGGGCTACGCTTGCAATGCCAGCGGTTTTGCGTGCCAACGCCACCGAGTCGTTGGCCGACATGTTTTCGCGGGATCGTGTCCTGCGCGATGGGGATGACATCGAGGCGACCGCCGAAGCCAAGGCATTGGTCAACACGCCCGAACCGCTCATGTCGTTCGATACCGCCAACAATCTGCAACTGGCAATTTCGCAGTACGAGCCATTCGTTGCCGCCGGTGGTTGGGAAGAAATTCCGCGCGACGCCTATCGCCTCAAGCTTGGCACCAGTCGCCGAGCCTGCAGTCTCACTGAAGCGCCGCCTGATGGAATCGGGCGATATGCCCACTACAGCAAGGCTGGACGAGACAGTGGACGCCGATACCGATCGCGCCATTCGAGCTTTCCAGGCGCGTCACGGTCTTATTGTGACCGGCGAAGTCGACGAGGCGACCTTTTATGCCATGTCGGTGCCCGCCGCAGACCGCCTCAATCAGCTATATCTAAACCTGCAACGAGTTCAGCGCCTCGCGCCGAACCTGTCGGATCGATATGTCGTCGTCAACATTCCGGCCGCTTCCATCGAGGCTGTCGAACTTGGTACGGTCGCCCAGCGCCATACTGCTGTTGTCGGGCGGGCCGATAGGGCCACCCCGATACTGGACAGCAAGATCTATCAGATCAATTTCAATCCGTACTGGCATGTGCCCAAGTCGATCATTCGCCGTGATCTGACAAAATACATGCAGGAAGACCCCGAATATCTGACCAAGTTCCGCATCCATATATACGATAGCAAGGGCAACGAGATTCAGGCGAATCAGATTGACTGGACCACGGAAGAGGCGGTCAATTACATGTTCCGTCAGGAGCCGGGCGCTGAAAACTCAATGGGCCACGTAAAAATCAACTTCCACAACAAGTATGATGTGTACCTGCACGATACGCCGACCAAATCCCTGTTTGGTCAGAACGCACGATTCCACTCGTCAGGGTGCGTCCGGGTTAGCGCGGTCAATGAGACTCGTGTCCTGGTTGCTGCGCGACAATGGCGGTTGGGATTTGAACAATGTCGACGGCGCCTTCAACTCTAACGAACGCCTCGATGTGGACATCAAAAAGCCGGTGCCCATTCACACCACCTACATTACCGCATGGGCAAACCGGTATGGTTCGGTGTCCTTCCGTGATGACGTCTATGAGTTCGACGCTCAGGGCCGGGTGACGTTCGACGATATTTGATTGGCCTGATCTCAGGCATTCAGTCCCAGACAAGCGCCCCCGCAAGCCGGGGGCGTATTTTTCGTGTATGGCCGAGAACCCGGTTTGCGCTATACTGCGAAAATATTGAGGTTAGTTGATTTGAATCAGCGGGTTAAGGCTATAATCCGATTCTGATTCACAACCTTAGGTCTGGAGTGCCGTGAGCAATTCCGAGGTGCTTTTCGAATTTGTCCGGGTAGGGCCACAGACGCGGGTCGCCGCAATCCATGGGGCAAGCGGCACTGAAGTAATTGTTATCGTGCCCACCTCAGCGTCGCGCGCCCAGATGCAGCAATTGGCCTTGGCAAAGCTACGAAAGAAAATGTCGACGCAATAGCGCCCGAAAGGGCAGGGCGTTTGGATGGTGCCATGCTTGCGGAATTTGCGTGTGAGAACGCTTGGATAGGCTGGCGCACCTATGCTACAGGCTGCGTCGAACCAACACTCCAGCACAACATCTCGGGTTTCCCCAGGAGCCGAACATGAGCGCAGCAATGTCCCAGCCGCTATACCCAAAGTTTTTCACCAATAGTTTGGCGAATGCAGATCCTGAAATCGCCGCCTCAATTCAGAATGAACTTGGCCGTCAACAAGACGAAATCGAGCTTATAGCCTCGGAAAATATTGTCTCGCGCGCCGTGCTGGAGGCACAGGGCTCGATCATGACCAACAAATACGCTGAGGGCTATCCCGGAAAGCGCTATTACGGCGGTTGTCAGTTTGTGGATGTCGCCGAGACACTGGCCATTGAGCGCGCAAAGCAGTTGTTCGGCGCCGGTTTTGCCAATGTGCAACCCAACTCGGGCAGCCAGATGAATCAGGCGGTTTTTCTCGCATTGCTCCAGCCCGGCGACACTTTTATGGGTCTCGATTTGAATTCGGGTGGTCACCTGACACACGGTTCGCCGGTTAACATGAGCGGCAAATGGTTCAACGTTGTGTCCTATGGTGTGCGTCGCGACGATCACCTGCTTGATATGGACGAAGTCGCCCGCCTCGCGCGCGAGCACAAGCCCAAGCTGATTCTGGCGGGCGGCACGGCATATTCGCGCGTCTGGGACTGGGCGCGCTTCCGCGAAATTGCTGATGAAGTGGGCGCCTATCTCATGGTTGATATGGCCCATATCGCTGGATTGGTGGCGGGGGGCGTTCATCCTTCGCCGGTACCGCACGCTCATGTCACCACCACCACCACCCACAAATCGTTGCGCGGTCCGCGCGGTGGCATGATTTTGACCAATGACGAGGCGATTGCCAAAAAAATCAACTCGGCGGTTTTCCCCGGGCTGCAGGGTGGTCCCTTGATGCATGTCATTGCCGCCAAGGCCGTCGCCTTCAAGGAAGCCCTGCAACCTGAATTCAAGGCCTATGCCCAGCAGGTTGTCCGCAATGCCCGGACGTTGGCCGCGACCCTGGTTGAGCACGGACTTGAAGTTGTCTCGGGCGGCACCGACAATCACCTTCTGCTGGTTGATCTGCGCAAAAAGAACGCCACCGGCAAACGGGCCGAGCAGGGCCTTGGCCGCGCCTACATCACTTGCAACAAGAACGGCATTCCTTTCGATCCCGAAAAGCCATTTGTAACCTCGGGCATTCGGCTGGGTACCCCCGCCGGGACGACACGCGGCTTTGGCGAAGCTGAATATCGTCAGATCGGCGAATATATTGTCGAAGTGCTCGACGGCTTGCGCGAAGCCAATTCCGACGAAGGCAACGCCGTCGTGGAAGCCGCGGTGCGCGACAAGGTCAAGGCATTGACCAGCCGTTTTCCCATCTATCCGCAAGCCTGAGGACCAGCCATGCGGTGTCCCTATTGCGGCAACGACGATACGCAGGTCAAGGACAGCCGACCAACCGAGGATTCGGGGGCAATTCGCCGTCGCCGGATCTGCAATGCCTGCGGTGGCCGATTCACCACTTTCGAGCGCGTGCAGCTGCGCGATCTGACCGTGGTCAAGAAGTCGGGCCGCAAGGTGCCGTTCGACCGCGAAAAGCTTTCCCGCTCAGTGTTTACCGCCCTGCGCAAGCGGTCGGTGGATCCCGAGCGGGTCGAACGCATGCTGTCAGGGATCGTCCGGCAACTGGAAAGTCTAGGCGATGTTGAAATCACATCGGACCAGATCGGCGACTACGCAATGGAGGGCTTGAAAGGACTCGACGACGTGGCATTCGTTCGGTTTGCCTCAGTATACAAGAATTTCTCGGCCGCCGACGACTTCCGCTCGTTCCTCAGCGAATTGGCACACAGTGATGAGCGTGACATTCAGGTGGATGACGATTGAGCCGGGCGTCAGCAGAGGACCTGCGCTGGCTCGATGCGGCGGTTCGCTTCGCCGAGCCATTTCGCGGCACTACCGCTGACAATCCCGCCGTCGCCGCCCTGATCGTTGACCCCGAACACAATACCCTCATCTCGCGTGCCATTACCGCCCCCGGCGGTCGACCCCATGCCGAGCCTCAGGCGCTCGAGGCCGCAGGCGGCCGCGCCAGGGGCAAAACCCTTTATGTCACGCTCGAACCCTGCAACCACTGGGGTAGAACGCCCCCATGCGTTGATGCGATAATTCGCGCCGGCATTGCCCGCGTCGTCATCGGTACCAAAGATGCCGATCCCAGAACATCGGGAAAAACTGCACAGCGCCTGATCGAGGCCGGGATCGAAATCGTCCAGGCCGATCACCGGCCGTCAGCGCGCCTGCACGAGGGGCACGCCAAACGGCAGGTGCGCGGACAACCATTTGTAACCGCCAAACTTGCGGTGTCTGCCGACGGACGCATCGGTCTGCCCGACTGGGGCAATCTTTCGATCACCGGCGAACCCGCCCGCCAATGGACCCACATGCAGCGTGCCTTTGCCGATGCCGTACTGATCGGTGCCGCGACCGCCAAGGCCGATGATCCCAAACTGACCGTTCGCATCAAGGGGCTGGAGCGCCGATCCCCGCTGCGCCTGGTGCTTGTCGGCGCTGAGGGGCTCGATGAAAAGTTGAATCTAATTGTCGGATTTACCGGCTATCGTGTTGCAATCATTGCAACTCCTGACGCCGAAATTTCTGTTCCGCCATCAATATCTGTGATCAGGGTGCCCGGCGTCAATGGTCGTCCAAACCTCGGTGCCATGCTGACGGCGCTGTCGAAAATGGGCATTGTTCACCTGCTGGTCGAAGGAGGCGCCAAGCTGAGCGAAGCTCTGTTGGACGAACATCTTGTCGACAGGTTCGAACTGTTAACCAGCAGCATCATGGTCGGAAAATCCGGTATTCGGGCGACCGAAAACGGCGACATGGAAAAACGCCTTGCTACCGCAGGCATGAGCGAAGTTGACGTGCATTCGCTCGGCGACGACATGTTGCACACCTTTGAAAAGCGCGCCAGGGACTAGAAATGTTCACCGGAATTGTAACTGACGTCGGCCGCCTGCTCGAAACCGAAGACCGCAATGATGGCCGTCGCCTGCGGATCGGTACGCGTTATGACGCATCGGGAATCGATCTGGGCGCCTCTATTACCTGCGACGGCATTTGTTTGACCGTGACCGCCAAGGGCCGCGACCAAACCGATTGGTTCGACGTTTTCGCCGCCACCGAAACGCTCAGCGTTACCCAAGTTGGTAACTGGCAGAATGGTCGGCGGATCAATCTGGAGCGGTCACTCAGGATCGGCGATGAACTGGGCGGTCACATCGTGTCGGGCCACATCGACGGCATGGCCGAGATCATCGAGCGGCACGATACCAGCGATCAGATCACCTTCAGTTTTGCCGTCGGTGATGCAATTGCCCCTTTCATCGCGAAAAAGGGCAGCGTTGCGCTCAATGGAACTTCGCTCACCGTCAATAGCGTCGATGGTAACAATTTTAGCGTACACTTGATCCCCTATACCGTCGCTGAAACATCGTGGGGCGACTATGGGGTCGGCGATCACGTCAATATCGAGGTCGATCCGATGGCGCGCTATGCCGCGCGGCTCTTTGAAACCCTTGGCACCATCCCGCCACGCCCGGCAAAATGAATCAGCTATCTGAGGGCCCTCGGTAGTCTTCTTACAAGGAATACATCATGAATGGTCAGCAGATAGCGCTCGTCACCGGTGCATCGTCGGGCATGGGTAAGGTCATTGCCAAACAACTCATCAAGGACGGGTTGACCGTCATCGTCGCGGCGCGCCGGGTGGGAAAAATGGATGACCTCGAAGGATTGGGGGCCCATCCAATTGCGCTCGATATTTCAAAAGAAGAGAGCATTACCGAGGCCGTCCACATCATCAGGGAACGCTTCGGTGGGGTGGATGTTTTGGTCAATAATGCCGGCTTCGGCCTCTACGGCGCGCTCGAGGACGTGCCGATGCACGATGCGCGCTATCAGTTCGAGGTCAATGTTTTTGGCTTGGCTCACCTGACTCAACTTCTGGTGCCCTACATGCGCGAACGCAGGGCCGGTAAGATCATCAACATCTCGTCGGTCGGTGGCAAAATCTATACGCCGCTCGGTGCATGGTATCACGCGACCAAACACGCCCTCGAAGGCATGTCGGACTGTCTGCGCCTCGAACTTTCCCAGTTCGGAATTGATGTGGTGGTCGTTGAGCCGGGTCTGATTGAAACCGAGTTCGGCGATGTCGTCGAAGGCCCGATGCTGAAACATTCAGGCACCGGTCCATATAAGGAACTGGCAGCACGAGTCGCGCGCGCAACCGCGGAGTCATATAAGCCCGGCGGCGCCTCATCGCCCCAGATCATCGCCGATATTGTCAGTCGCGCCATCAAGTCGTCGCGCCCCAAAACCCGCTATGCGGCAGGCAAATACGCCAAGCTGCTGATCAATCTGCGCAAATGGCTCGGTGATCGCATATTCGATCGCATTGTCATGAGTGTGGTGGGCTAACGCCCACCGCTTTCAGTTACGCCCTTCCAGCAATCGGAACAGGCAAGATCGCCATGGATGGAGGTTGAGTGTATGGCCTTTGGGCGATATACCCACTCGGCCCATCACCTTCACTGCGAGGTGATTGCACGCATGGTCTGCAATAAATGCGGTTTGAGGCACCGGCCAAATCGGGCAGCAAGCTGAGCGGCAGGTTTAACTTATGTGTCGGAACGGCCGGGTTTTCATTTTCTGTGAGATCCTTGGCGACACGCGCTAGTAAGGACTGATCCATGGCCTCGTCAGGCACTTCCATATCCATCGAGCCGGGCAGTGCCCAGGGCCAGCGCTTTCTTATTGTCGAGGCGCGCTACTATGCTGATCTGGCTGACGAACTGCTTGCCGGTGCCAAGCAGGCGCTCAAAGCTGCCGGCGCTGACCATGATGTCATTACCGTGCCCGGCGCGCTCGAAATCCCGGCCGCAATTGCCATGGCGCTGGAAACCGGCGACTACGATGGCTACATCGCGCTGGGCACTGTTATTCGGGGCGAAACAACGCATTATGAGATTGTGTCTGGCGAAAGCGCCCGCGCGCTGATGGAAATCTCGGTTGTTGACGCGTTACCCCTTGGCAATGGCATCCTGACGGTTGAAAACGAAGCGCAGGCTTGGGCGCGCGCGCGGGTCAGCGAACAGAACAAGGGTGGTGGTGCTGCCAATGCAGCGTTGGCTATGGCCGCACTCAAGGCACGATTGGGCGACGAGGCATGAGCGACATCCCAAAACGCACCGAGGGAGCAGATCGTACAGCCAATCAGCGTGGTGCCGCCCGGCTTGCTGCTGTCCAAGCGCTCTACCAGATGGATATCGGCCGGGTATCGCTGGAAGACACGTTGGCCCAATTCAGCGCCTTTCATCTCGGCCGTGAAATTGAAGGTGACCAATATCTGCCCGCCGACGCCGATTTCTTCCGCCAGATCCTCGCCGGGGTTGCCAAGCATCAGGCTCGAAATTGACCCGGCCATTGACAAGGCTCTTGTCGACAGTTGGCCCGTCGAGCGCGTTGATGCAACCTTGCGTGCCATACTGCGTGCCGCTGCCTTTGAGTCTCCTGCGCCGAAAAGACATCCCGCCGCGTGTCGTCATCACCGAATATGTCGACATTGCCAAGGCATTTTATGAGGATGATGCGACCGGCATGGTCAATGGCGTACTCGACAATATGGCCCGCGCGGCCGGCACCGATCTGGGCCAAACCACCTGGAAAACGCCACCGCAGCCATGAAAAAAGCCCCGGTTTGATGTCGGGGCTTTGTCAATCTTGAGCGTGGTTCCTAGAAGGACTGCAATATCTGATCGATAAATGAGCGGTCTTCGCCGAATGAGGCGGTCCGGCGGGTTTCGATCGCAATCACCTTGCCATCTTCAAGCGTGTACACAGCCTTGTCGACAACCTTTTTGTTCTTGTCGAAATACACCGCCAACACAGTACGCGACTTGATCATCTTGAGGCCGAACGCTGTTTCTTCGATTTTGGTCTGGACGTAGTAATACGCAGACTGTTCACCAAAAGTGTTGGTGGATTGTGGAGACCCCAGCACCAGTGTCACCAGTTCCTGACTCTGACCGGGTCGCACCTGCTTGAGCGCCGATTCAGAAATTTCATACCCTTGGGTATGCCGGGTCACGATGCCGCCGCTGCTGGAACAGCCTGCCAAGATCAGCGCAAGGGCGGTGGCGGTCACGATCGGCGCGACACGCCGGGTCAGAAGCTTCAATGCCATGAATTTGACTTTCCCGATGGCTCTCGACTATAGGCACACTGCGTTGCGCCAAACTTTGCGCACAATACGCGTCGACTGTTTAGCTGCCAACGCACCAATCTGGCAAGTTCTTAAGGCCAGTGCGAACAAATGCAAAGTGGCGAACGATCACGAGTCTGAAAGCAATCCATGATCCTGTCACTGTTTCGCAAGAACGCCCCGAGCGATGCTGTTTTTGCCGTCTACAATGCCATTGTGGCACAATCCCGGCAGGAGCGGTTCTACGCCGAATGGTTCGTCCCCGATACGGTGACTGGGCGCTTTGACATGATCTCGCTGCATTTGGCGCTGCTGTTTCGCCGCCTGCGTGCCGAAGACGCCGAATACAAAAAATTCAGCCAAAGCGTGTTTGATCTGTTTTTTAGGGACATGGACCGCTCGCTGCGCGAAATGGGGGCAGGGGATCTGGCTGTCCCCAAGAAAATTCAACAAATGGGTAATATATTTTTTGGGCTGCTGGCCGCGCTCAACAAGGCAATCGACCACGGTGACGCCGACGCGGTCGCTGAGGTCTTGAGTCGCAATATTTTTGAGGGCGCAGCGCCGCCTTCTATCGCAGCCTTTGCCAGCTATGTAATCGCGCAGGATAATTTGCTTGCCGCGCAATCGGCGCGCACTATTATTGAAGGCGCAATTGCATTCGAGGTTGCTGCGTGACTCACAAGAGCGAACCATTGTTTCTTGACGCTATTGTCCGCGTCGACAAATTGCACGCACCGGGGCGTGATGTAAGTGTTTCAACTGCCGGAACGCGGCTCGATGAATTGGCAGAAATTCTCAAGGTCACGGCGGTCGAGCGTTTTGACGCTACTGCTTTGGTCGCCCCCGTGCGCGGTGGCGTGCATGTTACAGGATCGCTCCGCGCTCGCATCGAACAGCCCTCGGTCGTCAGCTTCGAGCCCGTCTATCAGGATATCGACGAACCGATTGACCGCGTCTTCATGCCCGGCGCGAGCAAGCCAGCCAATCCGGCTGCTGGCGCCGAAATCTTTGTTGATCTGGAGGGCGACATTCCCGACCCGCTCGAGGGCCCTGATCTTGATCTGACCGACTTGTTGATCGAGACCATCGCACTGGCCATCGACCCCTATCCCCGCCGATCAGGCGAATCTCTTGAAACCCTTGGCGTGGCGGTAAATGACGAAGTGACCTCTCCCTTCGCCAGCCTCAAGGTGTTCAAAGATCCGTCAGGTAAGCAATAATGCCGTGCCAAGGCGGCTTTTGGAGTGGGGGTTGCACACCCCCGATGATGGGATATGTTGAACGACGCCCGCATGATGGGCTGAATCACGGGCGGAAATGATCGAAACCATAAGAATTTCTGTGGACGCCATGGGCGGAGACAACGGCCCGCGCGTTGCTCTTCACGGGGCAATGCTGGCCCTGAAAGAGCACAGCGACGCCAGTTTTGTCTTCCATGGCCCGACAGCAACGCTCACGCCGCTCCTGGATGAGTTTCCCGATTTGAAACCGGTATCGATCATTCGCGACTGCGATGTGGTGATCGCCATGGACGAAAAGCCCAGCCAGGCACTTCGCAAGGGCAAGGGTACCTCATCGATGTGGAATGCGTTGCAGTCGGTCAAGGACGACGAGGCCGATGTCGCCGTTTCTGGCGGCAATACTGGTGCGCTGATGGCAATGGCAACCTTTTGTCTTCGCCCGATCGAAGGCATTTCCCGTCCGGCAATTGCCGCCATCTGGCCAACTATGCGGTCCAACATCGTTGTACTCGATGTTGGCGCAACCATTGGCGGTGACGCCCAGCAATTGGTGGATTTTTCAATCCTTGGTACCGCGCTTGCCCGCGCCTTGTTTGCACGCGACAAACCGAGCGTTGGCCTGCTCAATATTGGTACTGAAGAGGTCAAGGGCCTCGATTCGATCAAGGACGCCGGAAAAATACTGGCTGCAGCCTCTGGTTCGGGGTTCACCTATCACGGTTTTGTCGAGGGTGATGATTTGGGCAAGGGTACGGTCGATGTCATCGTCACCGAGGGCTTTACCGGCAATATCGCGCTCAAGACCGCCGAGGGTACCGCGCGTCAGGTCGGCGCCTACCTGCGCAATGCCCTGAGTGCCAACCTGATGAGCAAACTGGGCGCCTTACTTGCCAGTTCGGCCTTGTCGGCGCTGCGTCAGAGAATGGACCCGCGCACCGTCAATGGCGGCGTTTTCCTTGGCCTGAATGGCATTGTCATCAAGTCGCATGGCGGCACTGATGAAATTGGCTATAAAAGCGCCGTTAATCTGGCCTATGAAATGGCGCGAAGCCGCTTGATCGACAAGATTGGCGAAGGCATGCGGCAGTTTCCGATCAGCGCCGTAACCGGCAATACCAGCCACCAGACAGAGGACAAGCCGGCGTGACCAAGCGTGCTATAATCCGGGGTACCGGCGGTTATCTTCCTGCCAATCTTGTGACCAATCAAAAATTGTCTGAAACGGTTGATACATCCGACGAATGGATCGTACAGCGTACCGGCATCAAACAGCGCTACATTGCCGCTGATGATGAGGTGACCTCGGATCTGGCAACCGCCGCCGCCAGGGAAGCGCTCGCCCGGGCCAATATGAGCATCGACGATATCGATATTGTCATTGTGGCCACCACGACGCCCGACATGACCTACCCCGCCGCCGCAACCATCGTGCAGCAAAAGCTGGGTATGCACCATGGCTTTGCCTTCGACATACAAGCGGTCTGCTCGGGCTTCGTCTACGCGATTGCCACCGCCGACAGCCATCTCAAGAATGGTATGGGGCGACGCGCACTCGTCATCGGTGCCGAAACAAATTCGCGCATCCTTGATTGGACCGACCGCGCCACCTGCGTGCTGTTCGGCGATGGTGCCGGGGCGGTGGTCCTGGAACTCGCTGATGAAAACGACCGCGGTATTCTCGCAACGAGCCTGCGGTCTGATGGCCACTTCTGGGACAAGCTCTATGTCGATGGTGGTCCATCGTCCACCCAGACGGTCGGTCACGTCCGAATGGAGGGGCGCGAAGTATTCAAACACGCGGTCGGCATGATCTCTGATGTGGTCTACACGGCGCTGGAACAGTCCGGCTTGACCGTTGATGATCTGGACTGGTTTGTTCCCCACCAGGCCAACAAGCGCATTATTGACGGGGTTGGCAACAAGCTGGGCCTCGCGCCAGACAAGGTCGTGGTCACCGTCGATACCCATGCAAACACATCTGCGGCCTCGGTTCCGCTCGCGCTTAATACTGCGGTTGTCGACGGTCGGATCAAACCGGGCGATCTGGTCATGATCGAGGCCATGGGCGGCGGCTTCACCTGGGGCGCCTCCCTCATTCGCTGGTAGTCACATCAGGCGCATTGACCTGTGACGTTTCAAGGCGTTAGTCTCCCTCAAGTCTGCAAACCTGTGCACCAGCCGACAAATCCTTGTCGCTGGGGTCGGGGCAATACCGCAGACCGGGTCGCATGGTTCCGTAGCGGCGGCATATACCTACCGCAAGCCAGAACAAGTGGGGCCACGAGAACGGGTCCGCAACACGATAACAGCCCTTTGGCAATGTGGGGATGGAGATGGCGCAAAAAACGGTAACGCGGGCAGATTTGGCCGAAGCGGTCTATGGCAGCGTGGGTCTGTCCCGAACCGAATCGGCGGAACTGGTGGAACGTGTGCTCGAATTGATTGGCGACGCGTTGATCACCGGGGGCAATGTAAAACTCTCCTCATTCGGCTCCTTTCAAGTTCGCTCCAAAAACGAGCGGATTGGCCGCAATCCCAAGACTGGCGAGGAAGTGCCCATCTTGCCGCGACGGGTTCTTGTGTTCAAACCAAGCAATGTGTTGAAATCCAAGATCAACAAATCTATGGTTGGTTCTGGAAAATAACACTTTCTCCCATGGGGAGCCTTGGTGGAAAAATCACCTGACGCCTTCCGCACGATCTCTGAAGCCGCCGATGAGCTGGATTTGCCGCAGCACGTCCTGCGCTTCTGGGAAACGCGCTTCGCCACCATCAAACCATTGAAGCGGGGCGGGGGACGACGCTACTATCGCCCCGAAGATGTCATGTTGCTCAAGGGCATCCGACACCTGCTTTACGATCAGGGCTTCACCATCAAGGGCGTGCAGCGCATCCTCAAGGATCAGGGCAGTCGCTATGTTATTGCCGTTGGCGAAGGCAAATCCATCGATGACATCATGCCGATGCTCGATGCCGCCGAGGACGCCGAAAATCAGGCACTGACCACTCAGCCGACAAATTCTCCGCCCGGTGGCCGCGTGCTCGATCAGGAGGATCGGGACAAGCTGTCCTCGGTGCTCAAGGAACTGCTCGATTGCAAGCGGTTGCTCGAACGGGCGCGCGAAAACTGATAGCCCGCGCCAGATCGCGTCCGCTCAGGTGAGCAACGTCCGTCGAACCGCCAGATCCCATCCAGCCAGCTTGTCGATACGATTAGCCTCGTCCATCTGCGGTTCGAACCGCGTATCGCGCTCCCAACTCGCCGCAAACTCGGCCTGGCCCGGCCACACCCCGACCTTGGACCCGGCGAGCCACGCCGCACCAACAGCGGTGGTTTCCAGAATGGTCGGGCGATCAACCGGCGCATTCAATATGTCTGCCAGAAATTGCATGGTCCAGTTGGAAGCGACCATGCCGCCATCCACCCGCAACACTGTATCGCCGTGACTTGCCCAATCCTTGCGCATGGCGCTCAGCAGGTCGCGCGTTTGGTAGCAAACCGCCTCAAGCACCGCCTTGGCGATCTCGGCCGGGCCGGAATTGCGGGTCAGCCCATAAATGGCCCCACGTGCCTCGGAATCCCACCAGGGCGCCCCAAGGCCCACGAAAGCTGGGACCATATAGACATTCTGGCTGGGATCGGCTGAGCGCGCCAAGGGTCCGGTTTCACTGGCCGATTTGACCAGTCCCAGCCCATCACGCAGCCACTGCACAGCCGCTCCGGCGATAAATATCGAGCCTTCAAGCGCATAGGCTCGTTTTGCCATCGAGACGATAGGCGATGGTGGTCAGCAGCCGGTTTTGGGATCGCACCAGATCGCTGCCAGTATTAAGGAGTGCAAAGCACCCCGTGCCATAGGTGGATTTCAACATGCCCGGCTCAAAGCAGGCCTGGCCAATGGTGGCCGCATGCTGGTCACCGGCCACCCCGCATATCGGTATTGCCGCCCCGAACAGCGCGCTGTCGGCGACGCCGAAATCATCGGCGCAATCCTTGATTTCGGGTAGCAGGCTGGCCGGAATATCCAGCACGCCCAGCAATTCCTCGTCCCAGTCATTGTCCTCGATATTGTAGATCAAGGTGCGACAGGCATTGGTCGCGTCGGTCGCATGCACGGTGCCGCCGGTTAGCCGCCAGATGAGAAAACTGTCAATGGTGCCAAACGCCAACGCGCCTTTTTCGGCACGTTCCCGAGCGCCCTCCACATTGTCCAGCAGCCACTTGATTTTGGTGCCTGAAAAATAGGGATCGAGCAGCAGGCCCGTCTTGTCGGTAAAGAGTTTCTCCTTGCCCGTCACGCGTAGGGACGCGCAATAGGCGCTGGTACGTCGGTCCTGCCAGACTATGGCATTGTGAATTGGCTCGCCGGTCTCCCGGTCCCAGATCAACGTGGTTTCGCGCTGGTTGGTAATGCCAATCGCCGCGATTTCCTGCGACTCGATACCAGCCTTGCGCAACGCGTCTTGAATAGTTGCGACGACGCTCTGCCAGATTTCTTCCGGGTCATGCTCCACCCAGCCATCGTGCGGAAAAATCTGGCGAAACTCCTGCTGTCCCAACCCAACTATTTGTCGTGCTGCATCGAAAATGATCGCCCGGCTCGATGTCGTGCCCTGGTCAATCGCGAGAATGTAGCCGCTCATACTGTCCCCCGCTGCCGTCCAATGCGGTCTTTGTCGTCAGATATTTTTCCAGCTTGATAACGTCTTCAGGCTGGACACGTAACCCCAGCTTGGTTCGCCGCCACAAAATGTCGGTCGCGGTGTGTGCCCATTCATGGGCAACCAGATAGTCCACCTCGCATGCATAAAGATCAGCGCCGAAATGTTCGCCAAGGTCCCCAATCTGACGCGCATCACCCAGCAGATCCCGCGCCAGCGTGCCATATAGCCGCGTCAACCGGGTCGTGAGGGCGGTCGGCAATTCACTGTAGTCCTTGTGCAGGCGCCGCGTTTCGGCCTCGAAAGCCAATGGTTCGAAGTCGCCACCTGGCAATTTTGCCTGCTTTGTCCAGGCTGGTTGTCGTTCGCCCAAAACCTGTTCAACGCGCTCAAGCACGGATTCCGCCAACCGCCGTGACGTTGTCAACTTGCCGCCAAACACATTGATCACTGCGCCTTCTTCGGCCGTGCCGTCGGTCTTGAGCACATAGTCGCGCGTCGCCTCCTGCGCGGCGCTGGCGCCATCGTTGAATAGCGGGCGAACACCTGAATAGGCTCCAGACAATCTGGTCCCGGCCTATCGGATTCAGGAAATATTCACTGGCCGCCGCACAAAGATAGTTGGTTTCCTGTTCGCTGATCCTGACATCTCGCGGATCGCCGTGGAAATCCTCGTCGGTCGTCCCGATCAGCGTAAAATCATGCTCATAGGGAATGGCGAATATTATGCGGCCGTCGCTGTTTTGAAAAATGTAGCAGCGATCATGCTCAAATTGTTTCTTGACCACGATGTGGCTACCCTTGACCAGCCGCACATTGTGCGCGCCGCGCTTGCCGAGCGCCCCACCGATGACCTCATCGACCCAGGGGCCCGCCGCATTGACCAACAATCGCGCCCGAACTTCGTCGCGTGTGCCGTCTTCGGTTTCAGTCTCCACCTGCCAGACGCCGTCCAGCCGACGCGCGGAAATCACCTTGGTCCGCGTATTGATCGTCGCACCCTTGTCGGCCGCGTCGCGCGCATTCAAAACCACGAAGCGCGCATCATCCACCCAGCAATCGGAATACTCAAATCCGAGCCGATAGCCGGGCTTCAGTGCCTTTCCGGTTTCATGCGTGCGCAAATCCAGCGATTTGGTTGGCGGCAGCAGTTTGCGGCCCCCCATATAATCATACATCGCCAATCCGGCCCGCAGCACCATGGCGGGCCGTAGTCCCCGGTGATGCGGCAGCACGAACCGTAAGGGCCAGATGATGTGTGGCGCTGCCGCCCACAACACTTCACGTTCCGCCAGCGCCTCATGCACCAGCCGAAACTCGTAATGTTCAAGATAGCGCAGGCCGCCATGAACCAGTTTTGTTGCCGCCGACGAGGTGCCCGAGGCCAGATCATTCATCTCCGCCAGCATCACCGAAAACCCGCGTCCAATCGCATCGCGGGCAACGCTGGTGCCATTGATTCCCCCGCCGATGACGAAAACATCAACCATTGCCGCTTCGACCATGAATTTCGGTTCCTTACCTGCCCTGCGCGTATTGCATTCGTTTATAGTCGAATTGGTTTCGAGTGAGAACAATAAACTTTCGCGTCACCATCGACCACATTATTGCATGCTCGACCGGTGATTGTGGTGTCATTGCTGGCCGAACTCGGGCAGTTTAACTGCCATATCTCTCCTGCGGCCCCGGACTTCGGCCATGTTTGCCATCCTCAATGTAATTGCTCCGATCTTTGCGCTGATGGCGCTTGGCTATGGCGCGGTGCGTCTCAAATTCTATCCCCAGGAGGGCATCAAGGCACTCATCGCCTTCGTCAACAATTTCGCCACCCCCTGCTTGTTATTCCGCTCCATCCTGACCGGCGATTTCCGCGCCGCATTTAATCTCGGCATAATCGGGCCGTTTTATTTGGGTGCCTTCGCCTGCTTTCTCATCGCTATTTTTGTCGGGTTGAAAACGTTCCGCAACACGCCCGGCGAGGCCGTATCCGCTGGATTCACCGCGACCTTCAGCAACACTGTACTTGTCGGGCTGCCGATCATGCAACGCGCCTATGGTGACGCGGCGATCCCGATTGTGCTGTCCATCATTGGCATTCACGGCGCTGTGCTGATGACAACCGCGATGATGACTATGGAAATGGCGCGGCGCGATGGTAGTCCGCTCGGCCCGGCAATTCTTGGCGCGCTCAGGCGCATCGCTACAAACCCTTTGATCTGGGGAATTGCTGCTGGCATCATCAGCGTGTTTGCCGGGGTAACGCTGATCGAGCCCGTCGACGCTTTTTTGCGGATTATTTCGCAGGCGGTCGTGCCCGTTGCACTGTTCGGCATTGGCGGCGCGCTCAATGAATACAGATTGTCAGAAAGTTGGGCTCAAGCGCTTGTCGTCTCGGTTATCAAGCTAATGATACACCCCACCATTGCCTATATATTGATGGTGCCAATCCTGCATATAGACATATCCATTGCCCGATATGGCATCGTGCTGGCGGCAATGCCTGCCGGGATCAACACTTATATTTTTGCCACCTACTACAATCGCGGCGTCAGTGTCGCTGCCAACGCGGTGCTGATCGGCACCATTTCGTCGGCAATTACCATCTCGTTCTGGCTCTATATATTTTCCACCTGAGCCAGTTCAGGATTCGGGCGGCGGCGGCGTGTCATCGTCTTTGCCTGCCCGGGGATAGGCGTAAAAAAATGTATAGAGCGAATAGGCCAAGGCAAACGCGGTTAGCGTGCCCCAGAACTGGTCCTTGGTACCCAGCCATTCCCAGGCACACCAGATGGCGACAAATGATGTAATGGCAACGCGCCGCCACAGGGGACGAAACCAGATCAGATCGTTTTCCTTCAAGACGTGGTCCTTGCGTTGGATATGACTACGTTTGTAACGGCCACGCCCCGATGCACCAACCCTTTTTATCATCCGGGCCCCGCAGGGCCCGGACAAGGGGCATCAGGCCATGGACTTTCTTGTGTCCTCCTGCCGCATCAGAAACAGCGAAGCGCCTACAATCAGTAAAGCACCGGGCCAGAAATTGAGACTTGGCGCTGCGGCGAACACCAGCCAGCCCAATATGACATTGAGCGGCAGCTTGAGATCATCGAACGGTTGCAAATAGGCAGCGTCGGCAACTGCATAGGCGCGCGTCATGAAATATTGTGCCATGGCAGTCAAAACGCCGGTCACCGCCAACACTGCCCAGGCGCTGATCGGTGGCATGTCAAATCCCGATCCAATCCACAGCGCTGCGTTGATCGGGGTCAGCAGCAATAACAGATAGATGGCAATGCTTGCCGGTGCTTCGTCCCGTGTCAGCCGTTTGGTCAATAGCGAGGTTCCGGCCCACAGGGCCGCCGCCAAGACCGGCAACAGCGAGTAGACCGAGAACGTCTCGGACCATGGCGCAATAATGATCAGCGCGCCGGTAAAACCGACCAGCGTTGTCCCAAGCCGCGTCAGCGTAATCCGCTCGCCCAGAAACAGGCCAGCGCCAGCGATCACGAAAAATGGCGACGTCATCGACAGCGCGATAACTTGCCAGATGGCGACATGGGTGAGTGCAAAGACCCAAACCTGCACCCCACCGGCCGCCAGCAGCACCCGCAGGATGTGTTGGCCAAGGTGATTGGTTGCCAGTGCCTTGGGTCCCTCGCGCCAGATCAGGGGCAGGGCGAACAAAAAGGCGATAAAATACTGCCAGAATGCAATGGCTGTTGAGGATAGGCCCTCAACCATTCCTGCCCATTGGGTTGCGACATTGACGCCGGCAAACGCCAGTCCGGCCGCGAACATGAACGCGGCGCCGCGAAGTGGGACAGACGGTATCGTATTGGTGGGGGAGGTAATGTGGGTCACGATGTTCGATCCTTTCGCGTAACGCCCAAATACCTCAGGGTTACGGGGATCGAACCAGCAAATGCTGTCCACACGAAATGAGGACATCCATAAGCCAAATCCATGCCCGTTCTCTCTCATCCGGACTATGACCGTCGGCTTCGGAATCTCACCGAAATCTGCTGACCCTTCTCCATGCGGAAAAGGCGCTCGCGGGCTAAAGGTTTCCCTCACTACCGCCGGTGGGGAGTTTCACCCCGCCCTGAGAACGAAATGCAGAAAATCCTGCACAAGCGGTAGGTAGGCGATCACACCGGCGCGCGCAAGGAGTCACACCGATGTAACCGTCCGGTCGAGGCTTGCCTACTGCACCACCAATATCGGTGAACCATCCGGCACGCGCTGATACAAATCGATCACGTCCTGAAACAGCAGGCGCACGCAGCCGCTCGAAATGGCCCTGCCGATGGAGTGGACGTCCATATTGCCGTGCAGGCGATAGAGCGTGTCCTTGCCGTCCTCGAAAATGTAAAGCGCGCGGGCGCCCAATGGATTTTCCAGCCCCGGTTCCATTCCGTGCCGGTATTGTTCCAGCTCCGGTTGCCGTTTGATCATTTCTGCCGGTGGCGTCCAGGTCGGCCATTTGCGCTTATAGGCGATTTTGGCGCGTCCACCCCACGCAAAACCTTCCCGTCCGATCCCCACGCCATAGCGCACGGCCTGACCATCGCCCATCGTCCAATACAAAAAGCGGTTGGGTGTATCGACCACGACGGTGCCAGGACGCTCCCCGGTGGGGTCGGCAACCATCTGTCGATAGTATTTCGGATCGAGCAGATCGATGCGGGCGGCCGGAATCGGGAACTTTTCATCAAGAACCGGCCCATACATGCTCAGATATTGCGGGGCAATCGCGGGACGTTCCGCAATTTTTGGGCGGCTTTGGGTGGTGGTGCAACCCGTCAGGGCAAGCGCTGCAAGGCTGGTTGCGCCCACCATCATGTGGCGTCGAGATAAAACTGATTGTGTCATTGAACTAACTTCCGGGCAGCCATGCAGCCACCGTCTTCATATCTGGAAAGGGAGGAATTGGCCGCGGCCAAATGCGGCACGCGCTTAAGCGCTGATCGTCCGTCTAGGCGGTCTGAACCTGGGTTCCCCCACCATATGAGGTGGTCGCGCTTCAGCGGCTCTGTGGAACAAAAATTTTGCCTGGGGCGAACAGGCTTCCGGCACTTCGGGCACCACCGCGTAACTTTGGTGGCATGGCACGGCCTGGCCGTTGATCTTCTTGCTACACGGTTTGAAGGCTCACTGCGTGGCTATCGTGTCCGCTGGCGACCCGACATAGTTCGCTACCCTGCGATATCGATGTCTGCACATGCATTGCCGATGCGGTCGGCACACCGGCGCCCAACGCAAAAGCGAGTGCGCAAATCATCGCCATGGCAATAAATATCGACCTCATGAGCTACATGTAGTTTTTGCGACGCTACTTGGCGAGGCCGTACGGTACTATCCGCCCCGAGCGTGCCCAAAATGCCTCACTTGTTCCCGCGCCGCCAATTTGCCGCTCCGTACGACCGCACGCCCAAGGACAGTGAGTAACCGGCAACAAGCTATAATGTTAAATATCAATACGTTAACTCGATGTCTGATGGCGCGGTCGATGCGTCTTGGCGTCCGACCACACCGTCCGTGCCAAATATCACCGCCCCGATCACGTCGGATCGGGGCGATTGCATCGCGACAATGTGAAGTCTTAACCGTTCTCGAGCCAGGCAATATCGGTCGGTGACAGCTTGATATCGAGCGCCTGAATACTGTCATCCAGTTCCTGCACGGTCCGGGGGCCAATCAACGGTACAACGGGGAATGGCTGCGCCAGCACATAGGCCAGCGCAATGTGGATCGGACTTTTGCCGAGCTTGTTGGCCAACTCTATTGCGCGATCACGTCGGCCAAAATTCTTCTCATTATACCAGACGCGCACCAACTCCTCATTGTCCATCTTGTTGCGACCCGCCCGGTCGGTGAAGAAGCCGCGCCCTTGGCTCGACCATGAAAAATTGGGAATTTGGCGCTCCTTGAGCCATGCCTTCCATTGATCGTCCGACGACGTCACGCACCCCGCCCAGATTACGTCCTGCATTTCTGCCAGCGCAAAATTGTTCGAAAGGGCGCCCGGCCTTTGTTTGCCGGTACGCTCAGCATAGGCTATCGCTTCGTCCATGCGCTCGCGCGTCCAGTTGGAGCCACCAAATGGCCCTCTGATCCGGCCAGCCTTGACCTCCGCATCCATGGCATCGACAAATTCGCCCACCGGCACATCCAGATTGTCCCGGTGCATGAAATAAACGTCGACATAGTCGGTCTGCAGCCGATCCAGCGACTGGGTCAGCTGTTTGCCAATCTGATCCGGATAGCAAAGCGGCGAATGCGCACCCTTGCCGATGAGCACTGATTGTTCGCGCGTGCCGCGATTGGTGTGCCATTCACCAAATAGTTTTTCGGTATAGCCACTGGCATAAACAAAGGCGGTGTCGAACAGATTGCCGCCTGCCTCATAAAACGCGTCCAGCAGGATGGCGCCGCTCGAAAAGCTGTCAAATGCCTCAAAACCCAGGGCAACCGCCGAAGCTTTCTTGGTCACCCCTGCTATATCGCGCTTGGGAATGGTGGCACCATTCGATCCGAGCTTGCGGCCCGATAGTGTCAGCTTGCGAATGCTGGCCTTTTCAATGTTGAACTCGATACCTGCGTCCCGGCGCCATTTGTCCAGAACGCGCGCATTGCCCAGACTATCGGCCCAACTCATGCCCGGCGCGGAAAATTCCTGCTGCTTGGCAAATATGGCCGCTGCCGCCGCATCGGCCTCAAACGAATAGACATGCCCGGTTTCATTGACACTGATGCTGTCGGTCGTGCCGTCATGCAGGATGACATCGATCTTGCCCAACCCCTGGTCGCGGTTGCCGCCCGCGAACCAGAAATCGGGCACTTCGATGCGGCCCTTTGAGCCGTGGATACGCAACACATTGTCGAGCTGGGCCATTACGGCACACGATACCTGTGCGACAATGCCGTTCTCGAAGGTCAGGACGGCAGCGGCCCAATCGTCGGTGCCCTCCTCGTTGAGTTTGGCGGTGCCCACGACCTTGATAGGGTCAAGGAACGGTTTGCCTGTGGCAACACCCGCGATAAAGCGCGACATGGAAACCGGATAACCGCCGACATCCAGAATGGCCCCACCCGCCAGATCATTGGCAAACAGGCGATGGTCGGGTTTGAACCCCGGCATCTGAAAGCCAAAGCTCGACTGGATCATCCGCACGTCACCAATCGTGCCCGAGGAAATCAGGTCCGCCAGCTTCTGCGTCTGCGGGTGCAGCCGATACATGAAGGCTTCACCGGCAAAAGTGCCGGCCTTGCGATGCGCATGCAGTACAGCGTCGATCTCGAAAGCTGACAGTGCCATCGGCTTTTCGATCAGCACGTGCTTACCCGCTTCGGCCGCCTTGATTGCCCATTCGGCATGCATTGGATGGGGCAGGGCGACATAAATCGCATCGACCTGATCATCACTGAGCAAGGCGTCATAGCCCTTCACAATGCGCGCACCGGGGAAATCTTCAGCCAGTCCAGGCTTGGACGGATCGCGCGTGGCGATAGCCACAAGTTCGCCGTTCTTGGAGCCTGCCAGACCGCCCTGAAACGCCTTGGCGATCCCTCCCGGCCCGATAATGCCCCAGCGAATGCGTGATGCTGACATATATGTGTTCCTTTGAAACCTGTCGATTAACCGGCCTGCCGCCAAGCGAATTCGACATTCGCGCCTCCGCTTGGGTAACTACCGCAAGCCTGGCATCGCCATGCCGACAGGGCGCCAAGGCACCCATTTCTCCCTTTTCGTTTGCTCTTGGCCGGAGCGCTTTCTAGATTAGCGTCAAACCTGCCCGCGTCCTCCCCATTGGGAACAATAACTTGTTGGAAAGTAAGAACCTCACCAAACGCTTCTGGGATAGGCTCCCTCAGCACCACCGGGCGCGCGCCAAACGCGCTTCTGGTCGCCCATGGTCAGCCCGGTATCATGCATGTGCCCCACTGGCACGCACAGGTCGAAGTCAATTTCCTGTTCCGCGGCTGGGTGGACTACGTCATGAATGGGCAAAAATTTACCCTCCGGCAAAACGAGTCTCTGCATGTTCTGGGGCGGTTTGCCCCATCAGATGGTCGATACCTCAGACGATGCGTTTTATTTCGTTGCGCACTTGCCCTTGATTCACTTCTTTCGCCTGCGTTTGCCCGCCACCCTGCATGATCGGCTGATCCATGGCGCCACGCTGGTCACCACCTCCGAAGATGGTTCAGACGCAGCAAATTTTGATCGCTGGTCAAGCTATATGCGCCACGGCGATGCCGCCCGCGCCGACCACGCCATCAACGAACTATTGCTGCGCATCGAGCGTGTTCGTTTCGAGCAGTTCGCCATGGTCGGTGCCAACGGACACGATGCATCCGCCAGTACGGGCGGCGACCCCCAGGGCTTTGCCAATATCGCCAGCATCTGCGACTATATCGCTGACAACTTCCGAAACGATATCGACAGTGTCGATATTGCTGCGTCCGTTGATATCCACCCAAAATATGCCATGAGTATCTTTAAGAAATCGACGGGCATGACCATCAATGAATATGTCAATTTGCTACGCCTGAGCTACGCGCAGGCCCTGTTGATGCAGGATGACGTCAATGTGCTTCATGTTGCCATGGAAAGCGGCTTTGGCTCGCTCAGCGCCTTTAACAAGACATTCCGCAAGCTGGCGGGCATGTCACCCAGCGATTTCCGCCGCGACTGTCGGACTCGTCCCGATTTAGCCGATTTTCGACCAGCCGGGGAGGCCGCACAGCCACACTGAGAAAAGCCGGTGTGGCCGGAAGCGCTATGGGAAATTGGCGATCAACTGCATTCGTGCTTGGCATCGTCCTCGTGGGGCTTTTGACCATTTTGCGCGCCACTGATCCTTATCCGCTCCGAGTTGCGCGTGAGGCGACCTTTGATCTGTTTCAACAGATCCAGCCGCGCCCGCCGCTCGACCTGCCTGTCCGCATTGTCGATATCGACGAAGCCTCGATGGCGGCGCTCGGCCAATGGCCATGGAAGCGCACAATTCTTGCAAACCTGACCGATCGCCTGACCGAACTGGGCGCCGCCGCGATTGCTTTCGATATCCTGTTTGCCGAACCGGACCGGCGTGATAGCGCCGATCGCGGGCAGGGCGGTGATGCCGCCTTCGCCAAGGCGCTAGGCCAGTCGCCCTCCATCCTTGGATTGGGCGACAATGCCGGTAGTCAAAAACTGCCTGCCCAACCAAAATCAGGCATTGCACTGACTGGCGATGCTCCTTTGGCGGCCTTGCCCACCATAACTGGCGCGACCCTGCCGCTGCCCCAACTGCTCGATGCAACCGATGGCATGGGCGTCGTCAGCCTGGCGCAAGGTGCGGGCGGCGGTGTCGTTCGACGCTTGCCGCTTTTGTGGCAAAGTCAGGGCCAGGTTTACCCGGCGCTTTCGGTTGAAGCATTGCGCATTGCCATGGGCGTATCCACCTTGGTGGTACTGGGCGATACCACAGGCGCCGCCGCGATTGATGGCTTGCGTATCGGCGATCTGACAGTTCCCACCACGGCCGATGGCAGCCTCTGGCTTTATTATCGCCGTCTCGATCCTGCCATGAGCATTTCTGCGGCCGCCGTTCTTGACGAAGATTCTGATGCATTGGCACCAGAAATCAGCGGGCATATTGTGCTCGTCGGGGCGTCCGCCACCGGGCTCGGTGACGTGCGCGCTGGTGCCCTGGGTGCAGATGTCTCGGGCGTCTCAATCCACGCACAGGCAATAGAACAAATGCTCAGCGGCAAATTTCTTAATCGCGCCGACTGGGTTGGCGGTTTGGAAATGGCCCTGTTCGCCCTGACCGGCCTTGCAATTACAGTTCTGACTACAATGTCGGGCCCTATTGTCGGTCTGGTGTTTTCGCTTGTCGCCACGGCGTTGGCAGTTACCGCCTGCTGGTTGGCCTTCTCCCAGTGGGGCCTGTTGATCGATCCCAGCTTTACCTTTTTGGGCGCCCTGACCGTCTATGCAGCCATGGCCTTCTTTCAGTTCGCCAGCACCGATGCTGACAGGCGAAAAATCCGCAATGCATTCGGCCACTATGTTGCGCCAACCCTGCTGACCCAGATCGAGAATAACCCTGGCGAACTCCGCCTCGGGGGCGAAATTCGCGAACTGACGGTGCTGTTTTCCGATGTGCGCAATTTCACCGGGATCAGCGAGCGCTTGCCACCTGCCGCGCTAGTCCGCCTGCTCAATACGATCTTCGGCGCGATGGGTGATGAAATCACCGGACAATTAGGCACCATCGACAAATTCATGGGCGATGCGGTGATGGCCTTCTGGAACGCCCCGATTGCAGTTCCCGATCATCCTCGCCATGCCTGCACCGCGGCCCTCGCCATGCGCGTGGCCCTCACCACCCTCAATCGCCACAACCATCCTGGCCTCGGTGGCGAACCGGTTGCGGTCGGTATCGGTATCGCCACTGGTCCGGCGCTGATCGGCAATATGGGCCTGGAATCGCGGTTCGATTACTCCTGCATCGGCGAAACCGTCAATCTGTCGAGCCGCATCGAAGGTGCCTGTCGGGCGGTCGGCTACGACATTCTTGTAACCAAAGCCGTCCGTGATCTGGCACCGGACTTGGCCTATCTGCCCGCCGGATCGCTTGCCCTAAAAGGCATATCGAGCCGAGAACCCGTCTATATTCTGGTCGGCGATGCATCGCTGGCCGCATCTGCCAATTTCAAGTCGCTGACCGGCCACCATGAACAATTGCTGCTGACCCTGGGCGACAAAACCGCCTCAACCATGGCGCTTGACCAGTGTCGGGCCGTCGCCAAACAGGTCGAACCGGGACTGATGTCGTTTTATGCCCGCATAGCCGAACGAACCGCCGACTTCTGCCCGGATAAAGCCACTAGCCCTTGACCGCGCCGGCCGTCATCGATCCCGAAATCTGCTTGTACATGATCAGGCCGAGCAACATTGGCGGCAGGGCCCCCACGATCATGACTGCCGAGGCCAACCCCCACTGCACGCCGCCGCCCGACGCCGCGAAAAAGAACGACGCGCCAACCGTCATCGGCACTGCCTTGCTGGTGGTCAGCATCAAGCCAAACAGGAATTCGTTCCAGGCGGTTATGAAGCCGAAAATGAAACTTGTGACAATCGCCGGACGACACACCGGCGCGATCACCTGCGCCAGGATCTGGAACGTGTTGGCCCCGTCAATACGAGCGGCCTCATCCAGCTCAAGCGGCAGGTCCGAAATGGCGTTCACCAGGATGACCAGCGCCAGCGGCAGATTGACGATAGTGAGGATCAAGCCTAGCCCGATCTGGGTGTCCAATAGCCCCAGCCACTGAAACATCATGTAGAGCGGAATGGCGAAAATGATCAGCGGAACGGCGCGCAAATTGACAATGGCCGGCATCAGCAAACGGCGCCCAATCCCACCACGCGCAATCGCAAATGCGGCAGGCAGCGCCAGCACCAGTGCCAGTGTTGTGCCAATCAAGGCCGCCGCCAGTGAATTGCCCAGATAGCCAAAAATATTGAGACGGTCGGTGACCTGCAACACACTGGCATAATTATCCAATGTCGGTTGCGCGATCCAGAATCCCGGATTGGTCGACAGGCTCCTTGGCGCTTTTGAACGAGGTGATCAGCGTCACGATCACCGGAAAATTCAATGCAAGGGCGGCGATACCGAACACAATCCAACGCAGAGCGGTTATCATTTTGCTAGTCCCGCGCGATGGTTGGATAGCCAGTTCAGGGCGAACAGAACGACGAAGGATGCCAGAAACAGCACCACCGATGCGGCAACGGCCTTGCCAATCGCCCCCTGTTTGAAAAACGCTTCATAAATATAGATCGGCAGCGACGTTGTAGAGCCACCGGGCCCGGACCCGGTAAGCGTGTAAACATTGTCAAACACCCGGAAACCATCGATGAAGCGGATAAAAAACGCGATAATCAACGTCGGCGCCATCAACGGCAGGCTCAATCAGGAACAATAGTTGCAGCGGCCCCGCACCATCGATGGCTGCAGCCTGCCGCACTTCGTCGGGAATGGCCTCATAGGCCATGTAAAACAGCAAGAAGGCGAACGGCGTCCATTGCAATGTTTCAACCACCGACAATGTCCAGAAGGCATTGGTGGCATTGAGGAACGAAGGACTGTTGCCAAACCATTCATAGAGATAAAACGGTACCGGTCCGACAAATTCGTGCAGGACCAGACGATACATCAGCCCCACCATTGCCGGTGCCACCATTAGCGGTAGCATCAGTGGCGCCATCATGGCCGAATGCTTTTCAATCAGCGGCGCCAGAAAAATCGCCAACCCCAGTCCGATGGCGCATTCCGCGACCGCCGTGACAATCCCGAACCGGAGCGAGAACCAACTCGCCTGCCAAAAGGCGCCGTCCGTCAAAACGATCAGATAATTGCCAACGCCTTCCAGTTCAGGCGCGCGCAACGTCTCAAAACTGACCTCGGAGAGCGAATAATAAAGGTTCACGATCACCGGAAAGCCCAGAAACAGCAAAAGAAACAACACCAGCGGCGTGTTCAGCAATTTCCAGTCCAAATTCTTCGTGGCGATCATTGACGGTCCTGTAAACAAGCGTTGCGAGCGGGCAATCTGCTGATCGCCCGCCCAAAATCGTCGGTTACTTCAACAGTTCTTCCATGCCGGCCTTGGTCTTGGCCAAAGCCTCGTCGAGGCTCTGCTGACCCGACCAATAGCCGGTGAACTCTTTTGCCTGCAGTTCATACACTGCTAGTGCCTTGGCCGAGGTGCCGCCGGTCATCACATAGCCATAGGCGTCGGCAAACTGGCCAAGCTGGACCAGATCAGGACGGTCATCGGCAACCTTGGCGACCACATCGGGTGCCAACGCAGGCGATCCGCCATTGCGCGCATACTCAAGGGCGGCATCTTCAGTCGCCAGCCATTTGAGAAACTTTAGCGCGCCTTCCTTGTTCTTGGCGTTCTTGTTCAAGCCCAGGCCAAGGCCGTGAATATGATCAGCGCGACCATCAGGACCGGTCGGTGGCGCGACAATGCCGACATTGTCAGCCACCGCAGGCGATTTCTCAGGGTCGGTCAACTCACCCGCCGCCGCGTTCCACTGCAAGGCGGTTGCCGCCTGACCGGCACCGAACGCTGCGTTGGTTTCGGCATATTCATAGGCTCAGCGAATCCCGAGGTGTTGTGCCGGCGTCATAGAGTTTTTTGTAGAGTTCGAGGCCGGTGCGATAGGCATCGGAGTCAATGGTGACATTGCCTGACGCATCCATCCAGTCGCCACCATAGGAGCGTGGCAAAGACTGGAACACCATCATGTTGAACAGCAGGTTTTTCATCTGCAACACCGTGCCGTAGCGTACGGGGCTATCGGGGTTTACGTCCTTGGAAAAATACAGGGCAGTTGCAGCCCAATCGTCCCATGTCCACTCGTCAGGATCTTTGGGTTCAAGTTTTTTGCCCAATTCCTTTTCGCTGATCTCGGCAAATTTCGCTTTTGCCGCATCGTCCGCCATCAAATCGGCCATCAGATCTTTGCGGTAATACATGAAGTGCAGCGACAGATCGGTCGGCACGCCATATTGCTTGCCGTCAAACTGCATGGTCTTGAGTATCGACGCCCCGAATGTGGTCTCGGCGTCAGCGCCTAGATCGACGGGCTCCATATAGGGTGCGTAGCGGCCAATAGCGTAGGTCGCCAACAGGTTGATATCGAAGGCGTCCGATCCGGCGGCCATGTCCGCCTGCAGCTTGTCGTAAAAACCGTCGCGCGAGAAAAACAGCAGGCTCAACCTTGTCCGCGTCCGTAACGTCGGCTTGCCCATTATAGGTTTCAACCACCGCGCGCAGCGCCGTTTCCTCCGAGCCGCCCGGCCATCCGAGCACTGTCACAGCGGCTTGCGCGGCGGTAACACTTGTCATCAGCGATGCGGTGAGCATCGCCAGCATTGTAAATTTCGATTTAGACATTGGACTTGTTCCCTTCCTTTACGGTCAAAGTGCAGCAGCGGCGAGTTCAGCCACGCCAATGGCACCGGCATGCCGACCACATTTGGCCGGCACGATTTGCGGTCTGCAGCGCGGTCCCAGATCGGGCAGCGCTGCGCGAATGCGGTCAATGAACCCGTCAGCCATCCCAATGCCACCGCCGATCACGATGCGGCGTGGATCAAGCGTTAGCTGGATATCCTGGCAGAGCAGGGCGACAGTGTTGGCTGACCGGGCGACGATTTTTTCGGCCCAGGCCGCACCCTCCCGCGCCGCGCCAAATACCCCGGCGGCGTCGCAGGCGTGCCCGGCGCGTTCAGCCTCGGCAGCCATCCAGCGTCCCGACACCTCGTCTTCAATCGGAAATCGCTTGTCCAGTGACGGGGATCGCAAAATGCCATAGTGCCCCGCCAAGCCGCCAAGCAGGCGCCCATTGACGACAATGCCACCGCCGATGCCAGTCGAAATGGTTAAAAACACCATATCCTCGCCGACTCCCGCTCCCTGCCGAAACTCGCCCCAGGCGGCCGACTGCGCGTCGTTCGCGGCAAGCGCTGGCACGCCGAATTTGGCAGTCAGGCTCTCGGCCAGCGGAAAGTCCCTTGGAATATCCAGCGTTGATTTGTTGAGTGGCGACCAGGTTCCATTCTCGACCAGCCCCGTTACCGCGCAGCCGAGGGACTTATAGCGCCCGCGCCATTCGGCGGTCGCCTCGGCAACAGCCGAAATCCAGTGGTCAGGCCCGCCACTACGATCGGTCGCGACCTGCAGGCTCGGCCTCCACCTTGCCATTGCTGATCAGCGCCGCGAGAATTTTCGTGCCCCCGATATCTATTGCCAATACCGGCTTGTCCGCCGCGCCCGCCGTGCGCTTAACAATCTCGGCAAACCATTCGGTGACATGTTCAGTGCGGGTTATCGCCGAGCCGACCACCACAGAATGGGCGCCACGGCGTAGCGCTTCCGCCGCATCGTCCAGCGATTTGATGCGTCCCTCCGCAATTACATAGGGGGTCAGGTCGCGCATCGCTGCGATCAAGGCAAAATCGGGCCCGTCCGGCACCGGTCCGCCGACATAGCCCGACAGGGTCGTGCCAACGCAGTCCACGCCCGCAGCCAGAGCCGCCTTGGCGTCGCCCAGCGAGGAACAGTCGGCCATCGCCAGTTTGCCATTGTCATGGATAGCGGCGACAAGGTCATCAATATTTGCTGGCCGCACCCGATCGGTCGCATCAAACGCAACAATATCGGCGCCGGCCTCGCACAGCCCGATTGCGTCGGCGATGAAAGGGGTAATCCGAACCGGGCTGTTATCCAGATCGCGCTTGATAATGCCTACAATCGGCAGCGTCGTACGGGGACGGACGGCCTTGAGATAGGTAATCGATTCGATGCGCAGCGCCGCCGCGCCGCCAGCCTCGGCAGCCAGAGCAAACCCCACCACCGCCTCGGCATTGTCCATCGGGCCGCCGGTCACCGGTTGGCAGGAAACGATCAGGCGATGTTTGAAACGTTCAAGCAGCAATTGGGCACCTCTTCAGCCCAACGATATGCCAGCCATACCAGAATGCAACCAGTTAAACACTGGTATTATCTATTGAGTCTCAATCACGAAGTCATACGCGTCGCCGCTGTAGCGGGTCTGGGTGAATTCAACGATCTGGCCATCGGCCAGAAAACAGCGTCGATCCACGATCAGTAGTGGCGCGCCAGCGACGCATTCAAGCAAGGCCGCGTCCTCGTCGGTCGCCGGACGTGACCGCATGCGTTGCAATGCTCGTTGGGGCAGCGCATCGCGCGCCGCCAGCGTTTCGTAAAGCGAGTCGCCAACCAGCGCGGGGTCGGGCAAAAACCGCGCAGGAATGGTCGCGGTTTCAACTGCAATGGGGTTGCCATCACCTGTTCGTATGCGCCGGAACCGAACGACATTGGTGGTAGCTGGAATACCTAGCGCCATCATTTCAACGGGAGACGGGCGCGAAATTTCCCTTGTTAGCCAGATGCATCCGGGCTTGAGTCCACGCGAAATCATATCCTCGGAAAAGCTGGTCAGGTTTGATAGCGATTTTTCTACAGGCGAACTGACCTCGGTTCGGGCGCCATGGCGGCGGCGCAATAATCCATCGTCCACCATGGTTGCAATAGTCTTGCGAACAGTTACCCGGGACAGGCCCAAAGCCTCGGAAATCCGCCGCTCACCTGGTAGCACCGAACCGCGCTTCAAATCGCCTTCCATGATGGCACTGTCAATCGCGTTGCGTAGCCGCCTATGCAGTGGCAGCGCGGCGTCAGCCTGCTGAATACGTGCCTCGAGCCGAGTCAGAATGTCGCCAAAATTCACCTGCATCCCCCAAAGGCTCGTCACCTCCGGTTGGCTTATAGAACTTTTTGTACTGGAGTTGAACTGGTATTGTTGAAAACTTTGACGGGGGTGTCTGCGCCTGAAAAATATCGTGACGCCTCGATGGGGCGACCTATCGGCGCGCCTGGCCAGATAGCCGTACGAATTGCCCGTTCCCGCTGTGGTCAAAGCCACCGCAAGACCTTCACCGCACCAATTTTGGTGTTTTTTGCACTTGCATAAAAAGGCCGGTTTCTCTAAGCGTTCGGTCAAGTCGGGGCGTAGCGCAGCCTGGTAGCGCATTTGTCTGGGGGACAAAGGGTCGTAGGTTCAAATCCTGCCGCTCCGACCAATTTATTCCACCCATTGCTGGTTTGTCAGACGGCCAGCACTGGCCAGTCGGGACGTTTGCCGTGAATACCAGTCAATGCCAACCCGATCCCGCCATCATCCAAAAAGCGCTCGATTGCTGGCCCGGCACCAGCGATTGCAGCGTCACGCTGATCAATTATTCCGAAAACCATACCTATCGCCTTGATGGTCCTGAGGGGCCGCGCTTCACCCTGCGTCTGCATCGCCCCCGCTATCAAACCGACGCCGCGATCAAAAGTGAACTGGCGTGGCTCGCCGCGCTGGCACGTGACTGCACTCTGAATTTGGCCCGACCTGTTGCCGGACACGACGGAGCCCATTTGCAGCAATTGGCGCTTGGGGCAGGGGATGTTCGCCACGCCGTGCTGTTTTCGTTCGCACCGGGCAAGGAACCCGGCGTCAACCAGGACCTTGCCGATCTCTATGCTACTCTCGGCACTTATGCCGCCACCATGCACAATCATGCCGAAACCTGGCCACGCCCAAATGGCTTCGAGCGTCAGCACTGGAGTGCTGCCAATATTCTGGACGCTGACGGCCTGTGGGGAAACTGGCGCGTCGCGCCCGGCGTCGACAGGGAAATTTCATCAACACTGCATCAGGCTCGATGAAACATTGCGGATCGTACTCGCCCACTACGGCACCGCGTCCCACCGCTATGGGCTAATTCATGCCGATATGCGGCTCGGCAACGTCCTGGCCGACGACAACAGCATCACCCTGATCGATTTTGACGATTGTGGGTTCTGCTGGTTCGCCTACGATTTTGCCGCCGCCATTTCGTTTTTCGAAGCGCATCCGGCGGTAAATGTCTGGAAATCGGCGTGGCTTCGCGCCTACCAGAAAATCCGCCCGCTCGACCACGAGGATCGCGAGGCAATGGAAACCATGATCCTGCTGCGCCGCATGGCCCTGCTCGCCTGGATCGGATCGCATAACGAGACAGTATTGGCCCAAACTCACATGCCCGGTTTCGCCCAAGATACCGCGCAACTGGCGTCAATTTATCTAGACCAGCGCCTCGTCACGCTGACTTGACCCCTGTGGGCCGTTCCGGATGGCAGCGGTAATGCCCCAGATCATCCCGGCAAGCAGATAATAGTGCCGCCAGTGGTCAATATCGATAATTGCCGCCTCGATCACCAGGATTGAAAAAGTTGATATCACCGGGATAAGCAGCAATCGGTACGGTGAGCGATGGCGTAAGCTGGAAATGCCGCGCCACAGGGTCACCAGCGCAAACAGATAATACATCGCCCCGCCGCCCCAGCCATAGACATGCAGGGTGCTGACATAGGTATTGTGGGGCTCTTCGGTGATCCTGAGATTATGAAACTCGCCCGCGCCAATGCCCCATGGATTGCTGAGGGCCAAGTCAAAGGCGTAGCCCTGCCGTCCAAATCGCCCGGTGGTGCCGCTGTCGTAACCCTGAGATGCGGTGCGCGTTTCAAATAGCTGATTGACTTCGGGGATGCTCAAAAGTCCTGCCAGTGCCACCACCAGTCCCAGCGTGCCAACAATGGAGAGGATCATGATCCGAACCTTGTCGTGCGCATTGGCTTCGAGCCAGAACACCAGCATCAGCACCAATAGCGAAGTGGCCGCCAGGTGTCCCCATGCCGCGCGCGAAAAGCTGACGAAAACCCCAACGAACAGCACCATGAACACTATGCCGGCCCAAAACGATCTGGCACCGCGACCCAAAAGAATGCGCTGCAGGGCATAGGCGGCGGGCAGGATGAGAAATGGCCCATAGACATTGGGGTCCTTGAAGGTCGCCTTGGCGCGTCCATAGCGAATGAACAGATCGGCGCCCGGCATCAGACCCAGATAGGCCAGAATGCCAATGAGCGAACAGATCAGCGCAATCGCTGTGTAGGCCCTCATGATCAGTCGGGCCCTGTGCAGCGTGGCCTCGGCCAGATAGTTGGCGAGGAAATACGATGTCATGAACAAGAACATCGTAACGATCACGAATACAAACGCTTCCGTGAAATCGGCATAGTTCACTTGAAACGCCGCAATCAGCGCAAATGGAATGAACACCATCAGGATCGCCAATAGACCCAGCGTCGACCTGTAAAGACCGATACCGGCAATAAAGGCCATCGGCAGCACCAAAAGAAAGGAGAATTCATATGGTGATGGCTCTACCAGCACCAATCCGCCGGTGAAAATCCAGAAGGCGACCAGAAGATCAAGTGTGCGGACCGCCTGGGCACGCAAATAGGCTGTGCCGAGCCCGTTTGTCCCGGTCTCAGATCGCGGCGCGCCAAAGTGCCCGATGGCGCTCAATAGGCGTTCTCATTCTTGGAAACCAGCGACAGCGGCGTCATCACCACGATGTACATGTCCAGAAGGATCGACCAGTGCTCGATGTAATAAAGGTCGTGATTGACCCGCTGCATGATCTTGTCGATCGTATCTGTCTCGCCGCGCCAACCATTGATCTGGGCCCAGCCCGTCATGCCCGGCTTGACGCGGTGGCGGGCGAAATAACCCTCGACCGCTTCATAATAGAGCTGGTTGGCCGCCTTGGCCTGCAAGGCGTGCGGGCGAGGGCCAACAATTGACAACTCGCCCTTGAGCACGTTGAACAGCTGCGGCAATTCATCAATGGATGTGCGCCGGATGAATTTGCCAACACGGGTTACCCTCGGATCATCCTTGGTCACCAGTTTGCTGGCGCTCTCGTCGGTCATATCGGTGCGCATCGAGCGGAACTTGAAAATCTTGATCAACTCATTGTTAAAGCCGTGTCGGTTCTGGCGGAAAAATACCGGACCGGGGCTTTCCAGTTTGATGGCAATGGCCGCCGCGATCATGATCGGCGACAGCAATATCAGCGCCGTAATGGCCACCACCTTGTCAAAAACCCATTTGAACACCAGGTTCCAGTCCGAAATAGGCCGGTCCGCCATATCCAGAACCGCAAGATCCCCGACATAGGAATAGGCCTTGCTGGTAAATTTGAGCGTGCTCATATGGGCCGACAGCCGAATATCGACCGGCAACACCCAAAGCTGGGTCAGCATCGCCAAAACCCGTTTTTCCGCCGATAGCGGCATCGAAACGATCACCAGATCTACCGTCGTGCGGCGCGCAAATTCCACCAGCATCCGCCACGGTGCCCAGTTTTGGGCATCCCGCCACCATTTCGGGCGAGCGGTCATCGACCCTGTCGTCGAAGAGCCCAAACAGCCGTATGTCGCTGGCTGCGCCCTGCCGGATCTGCTCGATCAACACCTCGGCATCCTTGCCGCCACCCACGATCACTGTCCGGCGTTTCAGCCGCCCCTGGCGTGTCAGGCGCATCACCAGCCCCCGCAGCGCCAGCCGGTAGATCGCCAGCAACACAGCGCCGCTGCCAAACCAGTTCAAAACCCAAATGCGCGACACCAGATCCGACGCCTTGAACAGAAACGTGCCAATCGCCAGCAGGGCCATGACAATCGCCCACCCGAGCAACACCCGGTTGATCTGCGTAAATATGGTGCGATAGGCCGCAATGCGGTGCGTCCGACCGATATTGAGCAGGACATTGGTCAGCAACACGGCGCCAAATACCAGCGCCACATAAAAGCCGCGCTGCGACCCGTGCAGATAGATTTCGAATATAACGTAGCCCAGCACAGTCAACAGCAATGCTTCGACTACCTGCGCCACGCCAACCACGACGGACCCCGAAAGAGTGGGCTCCATCGGCGCATTGATGATGGCTTCGGCTGGTGCCGACAGAACGCGATTAGCACCGCCATTGCTTGAACGCCTGTTGGCCTGCTCGGCCACCGCCTGCTGGGGGTCTACTCGATACATTATGCCACCGCCTGCTTCTTTTAGGTGCGCATTATTGGCCAAAGGAATGAAAAGACGATGAAAGTCGGCATACTAGCTTGTCGGTATTGCTGCCAGATATTGCGCCTCGATGGCGTCAGTCATGCGACCAACCGAAAAATGTTCGCTGATATGCTCAAGTCGTTGCCGCATGGAAGCCGCCGCAACATCGGGATGCGCCAGCGTCGTCTGCATTTTTGCCCTTAGCGCATCGGCATCGCCGGCCGGTACCAGGTCAGACGCGGTCGGTCCGAATATTTCACCAATGCCACCCACATTGGTTGCAATGACCGGCAATTTGGCCGCGGCCGCCTCCAGCACCACATAAGGCAGTGATTCCGCCAGCGACGGCACCAAGGCAACCCGTCCACGCGCAAACATTGCCCGCGCCGGCTGCGCCCCCACCAAATGGATGCGATCACCGAGGCCGCGCGTGGCAATCGCTGCCTCCATCGCCCCGCGTTCTCCGCCGTCGCCGGCGACTACCAATGTCGCCGGTTGGCCGTCAGGTCGTACCAATCCGTCCATCGCCTCGACCAGTGGAAATATGCCCTTGAGCGCGCGCAACTCCCCGACAAAAACAAAATCGGCCGCATCGCCATCGGCAGTGACCGGCTCGAATTCTTCCGGCGTCAGTCCATTGTAAATGACCGGGCTAGGGCAGGTTGGCTCACCGATCACCCGCGCATATGTCGCCTTTGCATATTGGCTTTCAAAAATCACGGCGGCGGTTTGGCGCATCAGCGCCCGCTCCAGAAAATGAAAAATGCGGCCCGTCGCAGATTGCGCCGAATAGTGCAAAACCCCACCGTGTGGCGTATAAAATGCTGCAGCCTTGGTGCCGCTGAGCCGCGCCAATCGCGCGTAAAAACCGCCTTTCGCGCCGTGACCGTGAACAATATCGATATGCAACTGTCGGCAAAGTCTGCGCACTGCCATCGGGGCCAACAAGTCGCCCTGGCCCAACAGGCGCGGCATCGCTACCCGGTGAATGCCAAGGCTAGCCGAACTCGCCAAATCCGCAAGTTTTGCCTCGGTTTGCCCGTCATTGGCAATGCTGTCGACAATCAGCCCGACCGCGTGGCCGCGCGACGCCAGTTCACGTGTCAGGTCAGCGACATGGCGAAATAGTCCGCCCACTGGCGCGCGCATGACCTGCAACACACGAAGTTGTTGATGGCTCACAAACTAGAACCAGCGTTCGCCGACGACAATCGTGTCGCCGGGATAGATCGGATAATCCAGGTCGACATTGCCCTTGACCATCTGGTTGCCCTGACGACGATAAACCGTGGCGCGATTGCGGTCCGCTGTTTCGGTAAAGCCGCCAGCCGTACTGATCGCGGCGCGAATTGTCATGCCGTATATATAGGAGAATTGGCCCGCATTGCTCACGGCGCCCTGGATAAAAAACGGCCGGTATTCAGCCACTTCCACCGCCACGTTCGGGTTGCGCATATAGCCGTTACTCAGGGCCTGGGCGATGCGCGAGGCCGCAACTTTGGTGGTCTGGCCGCGCACGATCACGGGACCGACAAGCGGGAAGGCGACGGCGCCGCTATCATCGATCCGATAGGTGTCGGTCAGGTCCGCATCGCCATATACGGTAACGCGCACCGCATCGCCAGTATCGAGAAGGTAGGGCCCCTTGACGTCCACGAGGTAGGTGTTCGGTCGCATTCCCGCGCAGGCGGCTAATGGCAGTACAAGAATGAGAACGGCAATCTGCAGCCAGCGCATGGGGAATCTCGTCAAATTGTATCCGCCCCACTGTCGGTCCATGATGGTTAAGAATTCACTTAAATTGCCTAAGTATGAATGCGATCTGCAACAGCCTTAACGGATTGCTTACCACGTTGGGTCGATAAGTAAGCGAACTGGACGAGGTAGATCATGACGCTTGATTCTCAGGCAGCACGCGATGCGAGAATAGATACAACGGCAATAATCGCCGCGGTCTGGTCCCGATTGCCGCGCATTATACTGGTTTCGCTTGTCGTTCTGGCAGTGACTTACGTCGCGTTGAGTTTCATGCCCAAGATTTATGATTCTTCAGCTGGAATTCTTATTGAGCCGCGCAGCAACATTTATACGCGCGCGACCAACGACCCGGCACCATCCACCAATGCCAATGATGCCGGCGTCGTCTCGAGCCAGATGGAGCTTCTCAAATCACGCGATACCCTGCTCAAGGTCGTGCGCTCTGAAAATCTCGGTGACATTCCCGAGTTTAATGGTGCCAGTGTCGGCTTCTCCCCGATTGCCATGATCAAGAGCCTGTTGGGCCGTGGCCAGACGCCCGAAGATCGGGACACCGTGGCTCTGGCGTCGCTCTATGATCATCTTACTGTTATTCAGGAGCGCGATTCCCGGATCATTACCGTGCACGTACGCTCAAAAGATCCCGAGTTGGCAGCTAAATTGGCCAATGCCGTGGCGCGGGCACATGTCGCCCGGCGCACTGAGCTTTCACTCTCCGACACCGTAGAAGCATCGGGCTGGCTTAAAGAGGAAATCGACAAACTTCGCATCTCGGTCGCCAAGGCCGAAAATGACGTCGCCAACTTCAAGGTCGACAATGACCTGTTTTCCGGCACCAACAACACCTCCTTGCTCGATCAGCAATTGTCCTCGGTCGCCAGCCAGATGAGTGCGGCCCAGGAGCGCAAGAATACCGCAATGTCGCGCGCCACGCTCATTCGCGGTTTGATTGATCGTGGGCAGCCCATAGATAGCGTTCCAGATGTCCGTGACAGGCTCGGTTATTCAGCAACTGACCCAGGACAAGGCGCGTTTGCAAGGCGAGCGTGCGCAAAAGTCGTCGACCCTTTTGTCAAACCATCCTGCCATAAAGGCGCTTACCGCTCAGATCGCCGAACTGGATAAGCAGATCGGCATCGAAGGGCGTCGCGTCGCGGACGCTCTTGAGGCCGAAGCGCAGATCGAAGCCGGTATTGAAACGTCGCTGCAAGCCGATTTGACCAAGGCTCAAGGGATCGGCATCAACCGCGACCCGAGAAACCGTGACGCTGGACGGACTTCAGCGTGAGGCCAAGGCTCAGCGAGACTTGTTGGAAGGCTATCTTCAGCGCTACAGCGAGGCGGTTTCACGCACCGACGCGCAGTCGGCCTTGCCCGATGTTCGCGTCGTCTCGTTTGCCGTACCCTCGGTGGCGCCTGCCTCACCCAAGGTGTCCTTTATCATGCTGGCGGTCGCCATTGTCCTGGTCGGCGGCCAACTCGGCTTTCTGATTTTTGCCGAGGCTCGCATCGGGTCGGGCCATCATTTACCGTCCTGATCAAACCGCACCTGCGGGTCACCAGGACAATCTCGCGCCAGACGAAGAGTTTGAGGCGGCAATGCACCAGGATTTTGTCGGGGACGATGTGCAGGACCCGGCTGAGCCGGTCGCCGCTGTCGCCGACTACGAACCCGAAATCGAGGTCGAGGAGTCTGAACCGACACCTGAACCACTCGAAGTCGATGACGACCTCGAGTATCACGCTAATTTGCAGCCATATAATTCTGATTATTCAGATGAAACGTCAGTCGAAGAGCCCGAGGAACGAGAGCAGGACACCTATATCGACTATGATGTGGCCGACGGCGCGCTGATGATCTCCGAGGCGGCTGGTGCCGAGGACGACACCATCGGCGATGATGCCACTCAAGACCAGATCGATCTTGTAGAACCCGACGACGTTCAACCGGTTGCCGAAATTGAACCGGACGACATTGTTGATCCTGACCCGGACGACGTTGTTGTGCTTGAACCCGAAGACATAGTTGAGCCCGAAACACTGGTCGCCGAGACAGCGCCGCCCAGCGAGACTGAATCGGCCGATGACGACGAGAAAACACCCGAAACCCGCCCGTCGCTACCACTCGATTTTGCAACATTGGCGTCCGATCTGGTCTTGGGGCGCACGCAGGTCGTTGTGTTGGCGGGGGGCGCATCGCATCGCGACTGTGCGGTTCTTGCCGATGTGCTCGCCGGTGAGGCGCTGGACCGCGGCTTGAGCGTTGCTTTGGTCGACGCTGGCAGCGGTATCCCCTCCACCGAACCCGGCATTGCCGACCTCAGCCTGGACGAGGCGAGGCTTTGGGGACGTCGTTCATAAATCGAGCGATGAAGGCTTTGCCGAAGTGCCCTGGGGTCACGCCAGCACGCTGGATCAAATGTCGACCAAGCCATTTACCCTTGTGGAAGCACTCAGTGATATTTACGAAGTCGTGATCGTCATGACTGGGCAAGTGGGTGCCAATTCATCATTGCCACTATTTGCCGACATTGGTGGGAGACTGGTTTTGGTGGCTGGGCCGCAACATGAAGATGAAGAACTGCAGGCAGCCCGCGAGCAGCTTGCCGACGCCGGCTATGGACATGCAGACATTGTTTTGGCGCCCCGCCGCGCTGCTGCTTAACAGGTCAGGTTTTCGTGTCACAACTAAAATACACCGCAATTTCGGCCATGTTCGAGGCGATATGGCTGGCCCGACTGCCTGGTGTCATCCGTCAATTGTCAAAGTCGCGTGGAGTCATTTTTACGCTCCACCGTGTGCTGCCCGAGGCACCGGCGGAATTTGCGCCAAACGCCATCCTGCAGGTCCAACCGGACTTTCTCGAGTACGCCATCAAGCGCGTCCGTGATCTTGGTCTTGATATTGTCACCATGGACGAGGCCATTGCGCGGCTGCGTCGCCCTGATGACGGGCGCAATTTCGTGGTCTTCACCTTCGACGATGCCTACCGCGATAATCTCACCCACGCCTTGCCAATTTTACGGCGGCATCAATGCCCCTTCACGCTCTATGTGCCAACCAAATTGGTTGACGGTCTGGGCGAAGTTTGGTGGCAGGCGCTTGAAGATATCATTGCGCGCCAAAGCGCCATAAAAGCCGAAATCGATGGCAACATCGAACAGTTCGACTGCACGAGCCTTGCTCAAAAAAAGGCTGCATTTGCGGTGATTTACCAGCACATGCGGGAAATGCCTGAGCCGGACAGAATTTCGCTCATGCGTACTTTGGCGAACGACTATGGATTGGATGCTGGACCAGCACTGCCGTGATCTGATCATGGATTGGCGGGAATTGGAGATTTTTGCCAACGAGCCCCTGTGCACCATTGGCGCCCATACCGTGCATCATTACGAACTTGCCAAATTGCCCCTTGATCAGGCGCGGGCCGAAATCACCCAGTCAATGGAGATCATCGAGGCAAAGTTTGGCCAAACGCCTACCCATTTCTCATACCCCATTGGCGCTCCCCAATCGGCTGGCGAGCGCGAGTTTGAACTGGCACGCGACATCGGCCTGAAATCAGCCGTCACCACGCGGCCCGGTGGGCTTTACGCGGGGCAGGCAGATAAATTTCACGCTCTGCCACGCGTTTCACTCAATGGCCTGTTCCAGTCGCGACGCTATATTGACGTCTTCGCCACTGGTGCACTCTTTTCCTGGATGGGCAAAGTCAGCGCCGCCTAGGGTCGGGACCATTTATCCGATAGGCGCAAGGACCGCTTCGAGCCAGCCGTCTTTGTAACCAGCTTGATAGTCATGCCGTCGTTAGTCATTTTGGGGCACATATTCGGCCACGAAATGGAGTATTTTGATGACAGGCACAGCTCAACCTCGCGTAAAAATCGCCTCGCTTACACACCACCTGCATGAGAGAGAATCGCTGGTCGTGCTGACTTGGCCCGACGATGCAGACAAACGCCTGTCGCTGAATGTGCCATTCGGCTGCAGTCTCGAAGCCCTGCCACAAGAGGCCATCAAGGCGCTTCGCAATTTATCTGACGAGTGCGCAGAACTCGCCGACGAAATGTCGAACTGAGTTTTTGGACATGCCGACCAAGCCATTGCGACCGAAAAATTCGTCCAAAATGCCGCCGTCAGCCCCAGCCAGAGCCATGGGTTCTAACTTTTGGCTCTGGACCCATTGTCGGCATGCAATCAAGATCTGGCCAATAGCCCCGTAGGGCGGCTGCGCCAAATCGTCCCAGTAGTGACCTAGGGACCACAAGGCCCTTTGCTGCCGCTCCTCGCAAACTCGGCTGTGGGCAGCGGCACCTTGTCGATCACGCGGCGACGTCCTTGCGACCAGCGCCTCGTTTTCCCGGATAGACACCGCCAGCGCCGCCTAGATCAAGACCCACATGCTGAGGGAAGCGAAGTCCGCTCGGCCCAATTTGCATTGTTTCTGCGGCGCAGCGGATGTTTTATTCTCGTTCCTGCAACATTAACGTCGCAACGCCGGATATTTCCATGCGCGACAAAAGATTATTGGCGGGAAACGGGAGCATCAGCCGTCCAATCGCTGCCCAATACAGCAACTTAGCGCGGGGCGCCGCGTGTGATTTGGACACTCCGCTTTTTATCAGAAGCGCTTCGGCGACTTTGATACGCCCTTGATCGACTTTCTCAACTTCTTTGGCAACAAGGGGCTGCACGGTCGACCATGACCTGATGGCACGTTCCAAGTCTTCACCAGAACAGAGTGTTTGTTGAAGGAGTTCATCCAGAGCCTTTTGGGGATTGATCGATTCCTGTGCGGTTTTGATTACTCGACCACTTGTGTGTTTCGACCAATGAGTGATCACAGCCGCATGGAAGCTCTCTAGGTTTTCAAAGTGATAGTAAAAACTCCCGCGCGTCACGTTGAGCTTTTTGGCCAGAGGTTGGGCTTTGAGAGCGCTATAGCCCCGGTCTTTTAGTTCAATCAAGGCTAGGTTTAGCCAGTCTTCCGACGTGAGTGGGCGAGTTTCCATGCACTAGACATACACATATGTATGTCCTATGCAACATACACATGTGTACTCTCGCGATATCTTGAAACCGGGGAACAAAATGAACCGTGCATTTACAAATATTCTTTGCAGCGATGTCCAGGGGACGGCACAATTCTATCAAGATCTTCTTGGCATGAAGCGTGCCGGTGACTTTGGTTGGTTTATTGTCCTGTCGCATGATGAAATGCCAAATTTTGAGATGGGGGTTTTGAGCAAGGATCATGAAACGATCCCAGCAGGGCTTTCTTCCGGCCCTGGCGGGTCCATTCTCACGTTTGTTGTGAACGACCTCGAAGACGTGCATGCAAAAGCGATTTCGATGCAAGCCGAGATAATTCAGGAGCCGATGGAGTTGCCCTACGGCCAGCGGCGTCTGATGTTACGTGATCCTGCTGGCTTTGCAGTCGATGTCAGTTCTCCAATCTGACAGAATACGCCAAAGCGAGCATTGGCGCAGCCAAAGCGAAGGTCGGAAATGTCCCCCATTGCCGTCGTCGGCCTCGTCCGACCTCTAGGCTCTGGCCCCACTATCTGCAGGCAAACTGCGTCCAGCCAATAGCCCGCGCTAGGGCAGCAACTCCAAATCATCCCAAAATCTGGCTCAGATACGACAAAGCCCGCTGTGACCGCTCCTCGCAAAACGCTGCTGTGGGCGTTGGAACCGTGCCGATCACGCGGCGAATTTGCAGATCGCCGACCAGCAAATTCAAATAGAGAATAACCGCCTGATCGCTGCGCTCAAACGAAAGCTGGCCTGCGCTTTGTGCTCGCTCCAGCACTTGGAGAAGCAGCGGCAGCACCGCATCGCGTCCCGCCTCGCCCAAAGCCGCGCCCAATTCACCACTGGCATCTGCGGCGGCGGCGCGGTTGAGGGCTATGGCGCGTTCGCCCAGGAGTAGGCCCAGCAGTTTTGGGCCAATCTGGCCAAGAATAACCAGAGCATCCCGCTCGGCGGAAAGTTCTTGTTCCAACAGCGCTTTGACTTCGGCCGCATTGCGCGAGACCAGCGCTTTGAAAAGACCCTGCTTGTCGCCATACCAATTGTAGAGCGTTTCGTTTGATGCCTTGGCCATGCGCGCGATGCCTTGCATCGAGGTGCCCGCATAGCCGCTCTTTTCCAGCAATCTATAGGCCGCAATCTCAATCTCTTCCTGTCGCTGTGATCTGGTTTGCGCGCGCATCACGACCTCTCATGGCATTGACAGTATCCGTAATAATAATTACGGATACATACAACCGTAATAGCAATTACGCCAAGGGAGATGACATGACAGCCCAACCCCAGTTTCTCAAGATTCCGCCGCTACTGACGTCATTCGCCTTCTTGTCGCTGGTGCTTTGTGGCGCAATCTTCGGCTTTTTCTACGCCTGGATTTGCTCGACCATGTGGGGGCTCGATACGGCCGAACCCACCGTCGCAATTGCCGCCATGCAGGCGATGAACGCATCCGTCCGTAACGCCGTCTTCGCACCGGCATTTTTCGGAACTCCGGTTATTCTTTTCCTCACCGCATGGCTGTCGCAAACCCAGCGGCGTAAACTGTCCGCGTGGGCATTTCTGGCCGCAGGCATTGTCTATTTGATCGGTGGGCTAGGGGCCACGATGGTGGTCAATGTGCCGATGAACGAAGCGTTGGCGCTGGTTGAAATTCCCCAAAGCACCCAAGCCGCGCAGCAGATATGGACCGATTATTCTGCCAAATGGCAGGTCTGGAATATCGCCCGCACGGTTGCCAGCGGCATCAGTCTGGCATTGATTGGCTTCGCGTTCCTGCACCTCAAAGAGGTCTGAGACTAGGCATTGTCGGGCTTGGCCATCCACCGGATCAGCACCATCGCCGGATAAAGCCACCCGAGGCCCGCCACGCAGAAATAGGGAATATGCACCCACCACGGCATTTCCTGCAGCAATCCCAGATAGACCCAGGTTCCCAATCCCAACCACACGGCGATCGAGACCAGAATCAGGACGATGCCAAGGAGTTTGCGGTTGGATTGGCTCATGGTGCGTCATCGCGGCTATTGCAGGACAAGTTTTCGGGGCTTACCACTCTCGGCGGTTCTCCGATACCGGGATAATGCCGTGACCATCGCCCAAGACGCCGCATCAATACCAACCACAACCGCCCCCGACCGGCTGCGACCGGTGCGGATTTGGCTCTATGTCATGGCCGCGCTGGTGCTGGGGATGGTCGTTGTCGGCGGCATTACCCGACTGACTGACTCTGGCCTTTCGATCACCAGTTGGAAGCCGATTTCCGGCATCATTCCACCCTTGTCAGATGCCGACTGGCAGGCCGAATTCGACGCCTACAAGACCATTCCCCAATATGAAGTGCTTAATAGCTGGATGACCTTGGACAATTTCAAGGCAATTTTCTTCTGGGAGTACCTGCACCGCCTGATCGGTCGATTGCTGGGTTTTGCCTTCCTCGCGCCCTTTGCCGTTTTCCTGTTGCAGCGCCGCTTGCCCCGTCGCCTTGCCTGGCCGCTGTTTGGCCTGTTTGTGCTGGGGGGCTTTCAGGGCCTGTTGGGCTGGTGGATGGTGACCTCGGGCCTGACCCAACTCACCTCTGTCTCCCAATATCGCCTCGCCGCACACCTCTGCGCTGCGTCACTGCTGTTCATGGCATTGGTGTTCGTGCCGCGCTGGCTCAAACCCGGTGCGCTCTCCGGAATTGTTCTGCCTCGCCACTTCTGGAGCGCGGGCATCTTGCTGGCGCTGATTTTCATTCAGATCGGGGCAGGGGCCTTCGTCGCCGGTCTTGATGCCGGCATGGGCTACAACACCTGGCCGCTCATGGATGGTTCGATAATACCGAACGGTCTCGGCGTTATTGATCCATGGTGGCGCAACCTTTTTGAGAATGCGCTGACCGTGCAGTTCATCCATAGATGCATAGCTTATCTCGTCGTTCTCTATCTCGGACTGCTAATTTGGCGTCAAAGTCGCACCGAAGGCTTTCTCGGCGTGCACGGCTGGCTAACACGTTTGGGGCTTTTAGTGCTCGTTCAGGTAGCACTTGGCATTGCAACGTTGCTCAATTTCGTGCCTTTGTCGCTGGCCATCGGCCATCAGGCAATGGCTTTCATGCTCGCCGGCGCCGTCGTCGCCTACCTCGCAGACATGGTTCGAAATCGCCAAAACCTTGAAGCGGTAATATAATACCGCATTTATAACATATTGAAAAACAACAACAATATAATACCGCTTGACTGCCCATCCCGCTATCGCTAAATGGCCGCGAAACTTCTGAGGAATATCGATATGAGCACCTACTCGGCCAAACCGAGCGATATCGACAAAAAGTGGATCCTGATCGACGCCCAAGGGCTTGTCGTGGGCCGTCTTGCGTCAATCATCGCCTCTCGCCTTCGTGGCAAGCATCTACCAACGTTTACACCACACATGGACATGGGCGACAACATCGTTGTCATCAATGCCGACAAGGTGAAACTGACCGGCCGCAAGCTGGATCAGCACAAATTCTACTGGCACACCGGCTTTGCTGGCGGCATCAAGGACCGTACGGCCCGTGAACTGCTCGAGGGTCGTTTCCCCGAGCGCGTGCTGGAAAACGCCGTGCGCCGCATGCTTCCCGGCGGCCCGTTGACCCGCGCACAGGCTCAAAAACCTCAAGGTTTATGCCGGTTCCGAGCATCCCCATGAAGCCCAGCAGCCGGCCAAGCTTGACGTTGCTGCGATGAATTCCAAGAACGTGAGGGTTAAGTAAATGGCTGAGACCATCAATTCTTTGGAAGAACTCGGCGGCAGCACGGTTGCCGACGCTGTATCAACTGCCCCTGTTCACGTGCAAAAGCTCGACTCACTCGGCCGCGCCTACGCAACCGGCAAGCGCAAGAACGCCGTCGCCCGCGTCTGGATCAAGCCAGGCAAGGGCAAACTGGTCATCAACGGCCGCGAATTTGCCACCTATTTTGCCCGCCCCGTTCTTCAGGCTCATCGTCAAGCAGCCAATCGTTGCAACCGAACGTACCGACCAGTACGACGTGACTGTTACCGTCGCTGGTGGCGGTCTTTCGGGTCAGGCTGGCGCGGTACGCCACGGTATTTCCAAGGCCTTGAACTACTTTGAGCCCGAACTGCGCGGCATCCTCAAAAAAGGTGGTTTCCTTACGCGCGACAGCCGCGTTGTGGAACGCAAGAAGTACGGCAAAGCCAAGGCCCGCAAGTCCTTCCAGTTCTCCAAGCGCTAAGCGCAACGACAATAAATTCTGCGAAGGGCCGGTAATTCGGCCCTTTTTGTTGACACCAATATTTGTCATCGCCACAGCGCATCGGCGGCCGATATGTCAAATCTGATTTCCCGATTTCATCTGCTACTACTGGCTGTGCTGCTGGCAATCACCGGCGTCATCCTGATGCGCGTCCCCGATGATTTCAGTTACGCGGCCCATTGGGGCGCGCATAGCCAGCCCGATTGGCTGTGGCCCCGCAATTTGGCGCTGAGTGGGGCACCTATTGCCGCGTTCCTCATAATGTTGGTGTTTATAGGGTTGGGATTGGGTTTGACCAAAAACCGACTTCTGCTCACCCGCCACATCCTTGATCCGGCGCTTACTGTCCTGTTGACCGTCATCGACGCCGTTCAGATGGGATTCTTGCTCATCGGCATTGGCTCTGATCTCGACCTGATCAAGCTGACGGCCTACGGACTCGGCGCGTTGCTTGTTGTGGTCGGCGTCGTTATGGCCGAAGCCGAGCGCAACAGCTATGCCGGCCTGCGGCTCCCATGGCCGATCAGGGGCGACAGGACGTGGCGTATCGTCCACCGCACCACGGGCATTGCCTTTGGGATGGCTGGTGCTGGCTTGCTGGCTGCTGCGTGGTTGAACGCTGATTTGAGTTTGTTGCTATTGGCACTAATTCTGGCTGTTACCTGTCCGGTCGCCGTCGCGGCGCTTGCAACCGCACTGGTCCCGGAACGATAACCCCTCAACCGGTCTGACTGAGCAGGGGCTTACGTTTTGCCCGACGTTTTTTCTTTTTGGACGTGCCGGGCACGAAATTGGCCATCACTCGCTCAATCACCTTGATCGCCTTGGCAGTGCCGTCTTCAGCGATCAGATGCTCGCTCAAGGTCGCTGCATTTTTGCGATAGTCTGGATTGGTGCTCATGTTCGCAAGCGCATTGGCCAGGAGCTCCGGTGTCAGTTTGCGCAGCCTGACCGGCTTTGGTCCACAACCCAGTTCGTATACCCGTCGTCCCCAATAGGGCTGGTCAACGGTCTGGGGAACGACAAAGGTCGGGCGGCCAAGGTGCAAGCCGGCTGATGTGGTGCCGGCACCACCATGATGGACAACCGCGCTCACATATTGAAACAGTTTGTCGTGTGGCGCTTTTTCGATGGCAAATATCGAGATCGGGAAGATCGTTGGGGTTGATCCCGCCCCAACCACGCGCCACCACAGCACGACCGCCCCACTGCCTGACCGCTTCCTTGAGAATCTGTGTGTTGCGTTCGGCACCGAACGGCATCGAGCCAAAGCCAATATAGACTGGTGCGTCGCCAGCGGATAGAAAATCCTGAAAAGCCTGCGACGGTTGCCAGTCGCTGTGGTCGGGCAACTGCCAGTAGCCGGTGACCAATGCTGTTTTCGGCCAATCACGGGGACGTGGCGAAACCGCAGCGGAATAGGCATAAAGCGTAGTGAGCGCAGAGCCGTCGGTGTTCTTGAAGAAGCCGCCCTTCTTGCGTGATTCCAGCCCCATCAACTCACGCCGGAGTTTGTTGCGCGGCAAATTGTAGTAAATTTGCTGCACGGTCATCGCGGTATAGCTGAGGCGGTTGAACGCCCGCCCGAAATCGGCGCCATAATAGATACACAACGGAAATTCGCTGGTAGAATTCAACGGCTGCAGGGCCACCATGACGGCTGGAATATTTAGAGCCTCGGCAATGTCGATGCCAAAACTGGTGTTCATGTTCAAAATGACGGCGTCGGCACCCTGGCACATTGTCCAGGCGTGGCGCGCCGCCGTATCGACAATCTGCTGACCTTGGCGCAGCAGCGACGGGCCATTGATGAGCATTGACTGACTCATCGCATTCTCGAAGCGGGATTGCTGCAGGAAGGCCTGAATCGAGGGTCCAAGCGAATGGAATTCGATTCCATAGCCGGTGACCATGTCCTCAAACTCTTCTGATGCCCCCAATACCACCGAGTAGCCTCGATTTTTGAGACTAATTGCAAGGGCCAGATAGGGTTGAACGTCGCCTTGCGTGCCTATCGTGACCAGGGCAATGCGCTTCAATGTCGAACCTCATTATACGCCGCTAAGCACCGAAGGTTGGCGTCCTTCGGGCCATTTACAATACCGGGAACAGCATTTAAGAACGGCCCTACTAGCGGAATTCATTACAAAAATCGCGCTCGAAGGGCAAGAGTTATGCCAACGCTGTACACCGTTGCTTTGCTTGTAGCCTCGCTCGCCGGCAAATTCCGGTATGCGACAAACTGTGCGCGAGGCGCGGCGAACGCTCTTTAGGCTCTTCCCGCGGGCCACTTGGTGGCCGGGAAGAGCCGAACACGATGTATGGCGCATCTTGCGCTTTTAACCCGTTTGCAACCATAATTCCGCGATAATCTTCTACTTCTGCTGGAGGGGAGTGGCGCTAGGCGCGTCGCGGCCATTTTGGTCTAAAGGACCGCTGAGGAAATCATGAGCGAAGACTTTCATCGCATTCGCCGCCTGCCACCTTATGTGTTTGAACATATCAATCCGATCAAGGCCAAGGCGCGCGCCAGTGGCGTCGACATTATTGATCTGGGCATGGGCAATCCCGATTTGCCGACCCCGGAACACATCGTCAACAAGCTCAAGGAAACGGTGCTCGATTCGCGCACGCATCGCTATTCCGCTTCCAAGGGCATTCCCGGTCTCCGCAAGGCCCAAGCCTCCTATTATGGACGTCGGTTCGGCGTAAAACTCAATCCCGACACCCAGGTTGTCGCCACCCTTGGATCCAAGGAGGGCTTTGCCAATGTGGCCCAAGCCATCACGGCGCCCGGGGATGTGGTGCTGGTGCCAAATCCGACCTATCCCATCCATTCGTTTGGATTCATCATGTCGGGTGGCGTGGTTCGCTCCATGCCCGCAGACCCCAACGAGGAGTTTTTGCGGGTGCTGGATCGGGCGGTCCGCCACTCGATCCCCAAGCCAATCGCGCTTATCCTAAATTATCCGGCAAACCCCACCGCCTATACGGCAGACCTCGATTTTTACGCTGAAGTGGTCAAATATTGCCGGAACCAAGGCATCTTCATCCTGTCAGATCTCGCCTATTCAGAAATCTACTTTGACGACGCACCGCCGCCATCGGTTCTACAAATTCCCGGCGCCATCGATATCGCCGTCGAATTCACTTCAATGTCCAAAACCTATTCGATGCCGGGTTGGCGCGTTGGCTTTGCTGTAGGCAACGAGCGTTTGATTGCCGCTCTTGCACGGGTCAAATCCTATTTGGACTACGGCGCATTTACGCCCATTCAGGTCGCTGCCGCTGCCGCTCTTAACGGCTCGGACGACGTGATCGACGAAGCCCGGAAAATATACCAGCATCGTCGTGACGTTCTTGTGGACAGCTTTGGTCGCGCCGGTTGGAACATTCCCGTGCCAAAGGCGACAATGTTCGCGTGGGCGCCTATTCCTGAGCAGTTTGCCCATCTCGGTTCACTTGAATTTGCAAAAATGCTGATCCAGGAAACCGGCGTTGCCGTCGCACCTGGCGTTGGATTTGGCGAATATGGCGACCAATATATTCGCTTGGCATTCGTGGAGAACGAACAGCGTATTCGTCAGGCTGCGCGCGGCATCAAGAAATTGCTTGGCGGCAAGGATGCATCCAGAACCAACGTAGTGCCGCTCAACTCGGCGAAATAGCGTTGGCATGGCTGCCCCAGAGTTCGGTCGTGGCCATGCCAACAAAAAATGCTGCAATGTCCCCGCACAGGTCAGGTTGCACAGCTAACCCTATTGACGGCTAGGTGGTTTCCTATTCATGTGCGCGCATGAGTGATATTCAGTCTTTCCGCCAAGCCGTTGAAACCTTTATTGCCGCCCGTGGGTGGACGCCAACGCGCTTCGGCCGCACCGTGGCGGGCGACCCCTTGTTCGTCTTTGACTTGCGCGAAGGGCGTGAGCCTCGCAGCGAAACGCGCGCCCGCATTATCAAGGCGATGCAGGATCTTGGGGACAATGCCGTCGCAACGCCCTTGCGTCTGGGCGTTGCGGGCCTTGGCAACGTTGGCGCTACCTTGGTCAGTATCTTGCAGCGCGACGAGGTCGCACTAACCAAGAAACTGGGACGGCAGATCGTGGTAACCGCCGTGGCAGCGCGCTCTCGCTCACGTGATCGCGGCATTGATATTTCAGACCTCGAATGGTTTGACGACCCGGTCGCTTTGGCGAAATCTGATAATATTGACCTGTTCGTCGAACTGATTGGCGGCGAGGACGGTCCCGCCTATGCGGCGGTAAAGGCCGCGCTGGAAATTGGACGTCCGGTGGTAACTGCAAACAAGGCCCTGCTCGCCAAACACGGCGTGTCACTCGCCAAAATTGCGGAGGAATCCGGCGCGCAACTTGGCTTCGAGGCTGCGGTGGCTGGCGGTATTCCGGTCATCAAGACTCTGCGCGAGGGCTTGGGGTCGGCCAGCATCGCACGCGTCTATGGCATAATGAATGGCACTTGCAATTACATACTGACGCGTATGGGCAATGAGGACATATCCTTTGCCGAATGTCTGCGTGACGCCCAGGACCTTGGCTATGCCGAGGCAGATCCGACTTTCGATGTCGACGGATTCGACACCGCCCACAAGCTCGCCATTCTCGCTACTCTCTGTTTTGGCTATGAAATTGCGCCAGACCAGATGCAGGTTGAAGGTATTTCCAAGATCAGCCAGGCCGACATCAGGGTTGCCGCTGAGACTCGGTTATAAGATCAAGTTGCTGGGCATGGCGCTGCGCACCGACGATGGTGTTGAGCAGCGCGTGCACCCCGCATTCGTGCCCAAGACCAGCGCCATTGCAGGCGTTGATGGCGTCATGAACGCGGTGGCGCTGGAAACCGACCATGTCCACGAACTGCTTTTGGCCGGACCGGGGGCGGGTGGTCCACCCACGGCATCCTCGGTACTGTCCGATATTCTCGATATCGCCCGCGGCACGCGCGTGCCACCATTGGGCGTGCCCAGCCAGGAACTCATGCCTTTTAAGTCGGCGCCGGCCCGCGATCATGATGGTGGCTTTTACATCCGCATAAACGCCCGCGACGTGCCGGGTGCTTTGGCGGCCATCGCCACCCGCATGGGCGAGCGTTCAATATCCATTGAAAGTGTCATTCAGCGCCCCGATCTGCGGGTAAAAGACGAGATGCTTGATAGCCCCCCACTCGTACCGTTGTAATGCTCACCCAAAAGACCCAGGAAAGTGCCGTGCGTGAATCGCTTGCGCAGATTGCTATGGATGGGTTCATAGTGGGCGAGCCGCAGGCTCATACGCATCGAGCTTCTGTAGCTGCGGCAAGGGGGAGATCAGTATGAAGGTTACCAAGGCCGACGGCGAACGGCGGGCCGCTGTCATTGAACGCAACCTGACTCTGGAATTGGTACGAATTACTGAACGCGCCGCCGTGGCGGCCGCCGGATGGCGCGGCAAGGGCGACGAAAAAGCTGCTGACGCCGCAGCCGCTGGGGCCATGCGAGCGGAATTGGACCGCGTACAGATCAGCGGCAAGATCGTCATTGGTGAAGGCGAAAAGGGCGAGGTCGAACAACTATATATTGGCGAAAATGTTGGCGCCGGTGGTGGTCCCGAGGTTGATATCGCCGTGGATCCCCTTGAGGGCACAACCCTCTGCGCAAAAAATCAGCCGGATTCAATCTGTGTGTTGGCCGTGGCGGAGCGCGGTGGCCTGCTCAATGTCGCCCGCGATCTTTATATGCACAAGATCGCCATTGGCGCCGGTTACGCAGCCGATCTGGTTCACATAGATCGATCGCCCACCGAAAATGTGACGGCGCTCGCAAACGCCAAGGGTGTGCCGCTCAGCGAAATTACGGTCTGCGTGCTTGACCGCCCGCGCCACGCCGCATTGATCGGAGAGTTAAGGGCGGCCGGAGTAGCGGTTAAATTGATCAGCGACGGCGACATCGCCGGTGTCATCCACGCGGTAAACACTGAAGACACCGGCATCGATATCTATCTGGGATCCGGCGGCGCCCCCGAGGGTGTTTTGGCAGCAGCGGCCTTGCGCTGCATTGGTGGACAGATGCAGGGCAAGCTGATCTTCGATAGCGCGGACAAGCGCGAACGCGGCGACCGGATGGGCATTTCGGACTTCAACCGGATCTATGATGTTTCGGATCTGGCGGCTGGCGACGTGCTGTTCACCGCTACAGGCGTCACCGACGGCAGCATGTTGCAAGGCATTCGCTTGCGCCGCGACTATATTCAAACCTCGACGGTCGTCATGCGGTCGTGGTCGCAAACCGTACGTTGGATCACGGCGCGTCATGCACGATAAATTGCGCCATTGACCCAATTGCCCGCCAACTTCCTTGATGTTACCGCCTCGGTCACTGGGCGTAGCTGGGTTGACCGGTTGGACGCTAATCAGACCCGTATCGCTGCCGCGATCAGCCAGCGCACTGATGCCTCAGAAATCCTCGCGCGCGTCCTGGCAGGGCGCGGCGTTGGCGTTGAGGATTTTGAAGCCTATCTCGATCCAACCCTTCGCGGCTTGATGCCCGACCCCTCGGTGATGACCGACATGGACGCGCTGGCCGAGCGTTTGGCACGCGCCACCAGCAACGGTGAACATGTCGCTCTGTTCGGCGACTATGATGTTGATGGCGCCAGTTCCTGCGCCCTGATGGCGCGTTATTTTGCCCATTTTGGCAATCAGGTGACCGTGCATATTCCCGATCGGATATTTGAGGGCTACGGCCCCAATATCGCGGCCATGGACAGTTTGATTGACGCAGGCGCGACCCTCATAGCGACCCTCGACTGCGGCACCACCAGTACGGCGCCCATCGCCCATGCGCGCGGGCGGGAAGTCGACGTTTTGGTGATTGACCATCACCTTGCCGATCATGGCCTGCCTGAAGCGAGCGCACTGGTAAACCCAAATCGCCCCGATGATATCTCCGGCCTGGGATACCTTTGCGCCGCTGGCGTAACCTTTATGGTGCTTGTCGCGGTCAATCGTTTGCTGCGACAGCAAGGGGTATCCCAGCTTCCTGATTTGATGCGACTGCTTGACCTTGTGGCATTGGCAACGGTTTGCGACGTAGTCCCGCTCAAAGGCTTGAATCGCGCGTTCGTGGTCAGGGGGCTTGAAGTTGCCCGGGCGGGCAAAAATCGCGGCATCGCGGCGTTGGCATTGGCCGCGCGGGTTAATGGCCCGCTAAATCCCTACCACCTTGGTTTCCTGATCGGGCCCCGGATCAATGCCGGCGGCAGAATAGGGGATGCGGCACTTGGAACGCGGCTGTTATCACTCGATGACGAGCATCAGACACTGGTCATCGCGGCACAGTTAGAGGAACTGAACGGCGAACGTCAACGCATTGAACTTGACGCTGTAGAGGAGGCGAGTCGCGTCGCCGAAGCAGAAATAGGGCTCGGCGAGGGTCCTTCAGTGCTGGTTCTGGCGTCGGCAAATTGGCATCCGGGCGTTGTCGGGCTGGTGGCAGCGCGATTGCGCGAACGATTTGAGCGTCCAGCCTTCGCGATCGCGCTACGCCCGGACGGTACCGGCACCGGATCGGGGCGCTCCATGCCCGGCGTTGATCTTGGATCGGCCGTCATTCAGGCGGTAAGCGCTGGTCTGATTGGCAAGGGCGGTGGCCACGCGATGGCGGCTGGTGTCACACTCGGTCATGGCCAAATCGGCCCGTTTCGAGCCTATCTCAACGAAGTGTTGTCGGCACCGGTCGCGGCAGCCCGCGCCGCAGCCGCGCTCTCTATCGATGCGGCACTGACGGCACGTGGCGCTTCAGTGGACTTTGTGCGAGAGGTAGAACGCGCCGGTCCGTTCGGCTCCGGCAACCCCACGCCAATCTTTGCCTTTCCAGCACATCGGATCAAATTCGCCCAGATCGTTGGCAAGGGCGGTCATGTCAGCTTCACCCTTGGCGCCGGTGACGGTGCCACCATCAAAGGTATTGCGTTTCGCGCGGCAGGCCAGCCAAAAGGTGATGCACTTTTGAATGCCAGCAGCGACACACTTCTGCATGTCGCAGGCACGCTCGGCGTCGATCACTGGCAGGGTCGCGAGCGTGTCCAGTTGCGACTAGTCGATATTGCCCGCCCCAAACCATTGTGAGCGCGAAACTTTTCTCTGATCCGTTCCGTTGGTTCCTGCGTATCAATCTAGCAGGCACGGCGGAGAACTCCTGACTATGACGCAAATGAATATAGCGGTAATCGGATCGGGAATTTCTGGACTTTCAACGGCTTGGCTGCTTTCCCGGACTCAGAATGTCACGGTTTTCGAAAAAGATTCGAGATTAGGTGGACACACCAACACTGTATTGGCTGCGACGCCGGACGGCACGGTACCAGTCGATACCGGCTTCATCGTCTTTAACGAGCAAAACTACCCCAATCTAACTGCGTTCTTCGATCATCTCGGCGTCGGGACCACGAAATCCGATATGGGGTTTGCGGTGTCGGTCGCTGGTGGTCGCATGGAATATAGCGGCAGGCACCTAAACGGTCTGTTTGGCCAGCGTCGCAACATCGTTCGGGTCGAACACTGGCAGTTGGTTGGCGACATTATGCGCTTTTTCCGCGAGGCCGAAAAACAGATTGCCACCTGTGCGCACGATTTGACTATTGGGCAATTTCTGGAAGAATTCGACTACTCCAAGGTTTTCGTCGAGGACCATATATTGCCGATATCGGCCGCAATCTGGTCAACGCCGGCTCGAGGTATGCTGGAGTTTCCAGCCAAATCCTTCATTGAATTTTTTGCCAACCACAATCTGTTACAGGTCGGCAATCGCCGTAAATGGCGCACAGTGTCCGGCGGTTCGCGCGAGTACGTTACCCGAATAATGTCAGAACGTCGTTTCGCAACTAAAACCAATGCAGGCGTAACCACCGTGGTTCGGCATAATAACGGAGCCGAATTATTTTTTGCCGATGGCACCCGCCGTCATTTCGATCAGGTCGTATTTGCCTGCCACGCTGATCAGACGTTGCGGCTCCTGGCCGATGCCAGTGATGCCGAGCGAAATATTCTATCTACCTTCAAATTTACAGCCAATCGGGCGGTATTGCATACCGATGCGTCGTTCATGCCCCGACGGAAGCACCTATGGTCGGCGTGGAACTACTTGCGCGGCGGCGCTGGTGGCGATGAATTGAGCCTGACCTATTGGATGAATCGGCTCCAACCGTTGCCCACCAATACCAATATTTTTGTGACGCTCAATCCGCAGCGCGACTTCGCCCCGGGCACCGTTCAGAAAACTATCGACTATGAACATCCCCTATTTGACGCTGCTGCTATCAGCACTCAGTCGGACCTGTGGCAAATTCAAGGCGTACAAAATTCCTGGTTTGTGGGCGCCTGGATGGGGTACGGGTTTCATGAGGATGGGCTTCAAGCAGGTCTGGAAGTGGCCGAACGCATTGGTCCGTCAATTCGTCCCTGGATAGTACCCGAGCAGCGTGGCCGAATAGCCCACAACTGGGTGCAAGGAGATCAGCGGCTGTGGGCGGCAGAGTAGACCCGGGCGCGTCAGGCGCAATCTATGTCGGCGATGTAGTGCACAAGCGTGCGCGACCCAAACGTCATATGCTTCGCTATTCGGTATTTTCGATGCTGGTCGATCTGGATCAGATTGAATCACTGGATGAAGAAATGCGCTTTTTCTCCTTGAATAGATTCAATCTAGTCTCATTTCATAACAAGGATTTTGGTCCACGCGATGGCACCTCTATCGCCGCATTCATTCGACAAAGGGCCGTCGAAGCAGGATTGCAGCAAAATATCGCCCGTATCCGCATGCTGGCCTATCCGCGCATGTTTGGATTTGGCTTCAACCCGTTGACGGTCTACTTTTTGGACGACGAGGACAACCGCACGCGAATGCTGGTTTATGAGGTGCGCAATACATTTGGTGAGCACCACTTTTATCAGGCGTTCGTGGGGGAGCACAGAAAGGTCATCAGCCACGACGAATCCAAGGCATTTTACGTGTCTCCGTTCAATGGAATTGAGGGCACATACCGATTTTCGATCCGCCCTCCAGGCGACAACGTCTTCATGGGAATCGTGCTGACAACCGGTGAGGGCAGTGTGCTTACAGCTTACTTCGCAGGCGAGCATACGCCGCTAAGTGACGCCAAACTCTTGAAACTCGCACTTGCATATCCACTTATGACCGCTAAAATAATGGTGGGTATTCATTGGGAGGCGCTGCGTCTGTGGCTGAAGGGTGTGCCGCTTACGCTCGGCATCAGGCACAAAACGCGGGACAATCACCCAGCGCCTCGGTAGTTTCGGAATAGCAAGCAATGAGTAAAAGTGCTGTAGATCAGTCCAATAGCGGGGCAACGCTGTGGACCCGGCTGTTTTCCAGATTCTCAGAATGGGCTGGTGTACGACTACTAGGAACGCCACGCTTCGGGGCGTTGACCGTTACCCTACCCAACGGGCGAACTCGAACTGTCGGGAACGCCGCCACGGGCGAGCACGCTGTCGTCAAACTCAAGAATTTGAACGTTTTAAGCCAAGCTATGCGACGTGGAACCGTTGGTTTTGCGGCCAGCTATATGAATGGCGACTTTGAAGTTGATGATCTGACCGCCTTGTTCAGGTTTTTCCTGCAGAATCGCGACCTTTTCGACAAGGCGAATCCGGGTCTGTTTCGCCGCGCCGCCAAAGATCTGGGTTATCATCTGTCTCGACGCAATACACTCGAAGGCTCCAAGAAAAATATTGCCGAACACTATGATCTCGGCAACGATTTTTACGGTCAGTGGCTCGACCCATCCATGACCTATTCTTCGGCAGTCTTCACCTCGGGCGACCAGAGTCTGGAAGAGGCCCAGCGCCTGAAATATCACCGGGTCGCCGACATGGCCGGCATCACCGAGGGTGCCAGCGTATTAGAGATTGGCTGTGGATGGGGCGGTTTCGCCGAGGCCGTGGCACGAGACTATCGGGCCCATTTGCGTGGAATCACGCTGTCGTCCGAACAACTGCGCTACGGCCAGGATCGCCTTCGCGCTCAAGGCCTGGACAATCTGGCAACCCTGTGTTTCGAGGATTATCGCGCCACAACTGGCCAGTTCGACCACATCGCGTCGATTGAAATGATCGAGGCGGTAGGTGAGGACAATTGGCCAAGCTATTTTCAGACGGTTCACGACCGGTTAAAGCCCGGTGGAACCGCCGCAATTCAAGCAATTACCATCGATGAAGCCGATTTTGATGGCTATCGTAGTGGACCCGATTTCATCCAGCGCTATATTTTCCCTGGCGGCATGCTGCTGACTAAGACCGTCATGCGTCAGTTTGGCGACAAGGTCGGGCTCGTGCTGGAAAACTCTGAAACCTTCCGCCTATCCTACGCCAAAACACTACGACTTTGGCGTGAGCGCTTTCTTGAACGCTGGTCGATGATAGCGCCGCTTGGCTATGACGAAGAGTTCCGGCGCAAGTGGATATATTATCTCTGCTACTGCGAGGCCGGCTTTGCAGAGGGAGCCATCGACGTGGGCATCTACCAATATAGAAAGCCCGCCTAAGGTCCTGACCGGACTCGGGCATTTCTACTTTTTGGGCTTTGGTAGCAATTTGCTGGAGAACCAAAAAAATAATGGATAGGGCAGCCACCGGATAAATTTCATCAGCCACACCATCCGGCGCGGAAACGCGATCTCGAACCGATCCGACCTGCACAGACCGTCGACAATGCGTTTGGCCGCATCTTCGGTTTCCATCAGAAACGGCATCGGAAAGTCGTTCTTGGCGGTAAGCTCGGACTTTACGAATCCGGGTGCAATCATCTGCACAACGATATTTCTAGGCGCAAGGCTCGGCGCGCATAGTCTCGAGCAAATTGATCAACCCGGCTTTGGTGGCGGAGTAGGCGGCGGAACGGGGCAGGCCAAAGTAACCGGCAACGGATGCAATCACGGCAAACTGTCCGCCGCCCTGCTTGTCGAGCCTGTGCGAACAGCGGGTTAGCCACCCGTATCACCCCCATAAAATTGGTGTCTACGATTTTGCTGAACGGCTCAAGCGCATAGTCTCCGACGCGACGAGGTTGCCAGGCTGCGGCCCCGAATAGTGTCAGATCGATCCGGCCATAAGTGTCAACCAGTTCGCCTATTACGCGCACAACAGCGTCGCTGTCGGTTACGTCGAGACCAAACGGCTTGATGTCGCGCCCCTCCGCCACTGCCTCCAATTTCTCTACTCGGCGCCCCGAAATCGCCACTCGCCAGCCTGCGTCAGCCAGTTTTTGCGCAACAGCGGCCCCGATTCCCGAGCCGCCGCCGATGATCCAGGCTACTTTTCCTTCAGCCATCTCAAAGTCCAAATAGTGGTTGCAGCGTGCGGATCAGGCGACTCCGGAAACTGAGCGGCGCATCCACGGCGACGAGGCAAATGCAGTCAGGCTCCCATTTCAGCGATGGGCTTATGTTCAACATCTTCATCGTGGTCCGCAATATCGCCCGGACCGAACAGGCCGAAGCGATCACGATAGGCGCCAGATAGTATCAGGGTAAGTTCCTGTCCGCCGTGGCTGTGCTCAGGCACGGGGCGACCAGCTGCCACACGCAACAACATCAGGCGGGAAGAGCTTTCATCTCTTGTCGGCAGATCGCATATGGCTACCCCTGGGCCGGACCATTTCCACTTCGCGCTTGTAAGCCCATTCGGCAGATAGGGCGCCAGCGGCAGCGGCACATCACTTGAGGGCGTTATTTGTTCAGGCAAATCGGGTTGATCAGCGGCAGCCAACAAACGATCCAGCGCGCCCGATGACATTTCTGTCTCTTGCTCATCGTCCAAGAGGGCACCACCAATGGCATTGAGTCGATGCATTATGTCCCGGCCACCCTCGGACATGGCAAGATGCGTCGCAATTACCACAGCGTAAGGCTCGTCGAACGTCCCGGCGCTGAACGCCATCAAGGTGGACATATCGGGGTGGTGAGTAATAGTCACTGCAGGTCTTCCAGAAGCGGGCGCAGCCTGTCATAGGCTAGGCGCAGCCGCGATTTTACCGTGCCCAGGGGAATACCGAGACGGGTGGCAATCTCACTATGGGCAATGTCGTTGATGAAACTTAGATGAACTACCTCCTGCTGTTCGGCGGGAAGTGCCTTCAACGCCAGTGAAACGCGGGCGATTACCTGGCTTTGCTCAACCACGGCGCTGCCTGATGGCGCCTCACTCGCTATTTCAACCCTGGCAAGATCTTCATAGGGTCGGTTGGATCGTCGGCGTAGCTGGTCAATCCGCAAGTTCCGCGCGATGGTGAATATCCAGGTGCTCGGCGCCCCACGACTGGTGCTGTAAAGGCCGGCCTTGCGCCAGACCGTTAGCATGGTTTCTTGCACGAGGTCTTCGGCCAGCGCCTCGTTGGCGCCGCTCTTGAGCATTACCCCCTTGATCTTGGCTCCATATAGCAAAAACAGATCGGACAGCGCGGACTTGTCGCCTTGCTCCGCAATCAGGCGCAAAAGCGCAGCCGGCTCAGTGCTCGGCGTGCCAAGATTTTTTCCCGATCCAATTTCGCTCATAGCTATGGCATACATTGCCCGCTCCACGTCTGCCAAGATATTACGCACGGTTGGCGCGGCTGGATCACCAATTGTCGGGAACGAGGTTGGTCACTTACACCGACAATGGCATAAGCTGAGTTTGGACATGATCGGTCGCTTCGGTTGGCCTGGGACCTCTAGAGGATATTATATGCAGATCACTGTAGTGGGCTCGGGCTATGTAGGACTAGTCAGTGGCGCTTGCTTTGCGGACGTTGGACATTCGGTTACGTGCGTCGATCTCGATGAAGCCAAGGTCGCGGCGCTTTCAGCGGGCCACGTCCCGTTTTACGAACCCGGCCTCGAACCGATGGTGGCGAAAAACATCAAGGCGGGCAGGCTTTCGTTTTCGGCCGACATGACCCAACCGGTAGCAAACGCCGACGCAGTCCTGATCGCTGTTGGCACGCCGACACGCCGTGGCGACGGACGCGCCGAACTGGCATATGTCCACGCCGCAGCCCGCGCCGTCGCCAAACATGTGCGAAATTTTACCGTGGTCATAACCAAGTCAACCGTACCCGTTGGTACTGGTGACCAAGTCGAGGACATGATACGCCAGACCAACCCGGCGGCTGACATAGCCGTGGTCTCAAACCCTGAGTTTTTACGTCAGGGGAACGCCATCGAGGATTTTAGGCATCCCGATCGCATCATCGTTGGTATCAATGAGGCGCGGGCCAGACCTGTAATCAAACAATTGTATCATCCGATCATTGCAGGCCGAAATCTGTTGATATTCACCAGCAGACGTTCTGCCGAACTGACAAAATATGCCGCGAACGCATTTTTGGCGATGAAAGTGAGCTTCATTAATGAGATCGCCGATCTGTGCGAAAATACCGGCGCTGACGTGCGCGATGTTGCGCTTGGACTTGGTCTTGACCCCCGCATCGGCCCGAAATTCCTCGTTCCGGGCCCCGGCTATGGTGGATCATGCTTCCCCAAGGACACTATGGCGCTTGCACAGACAGGACGGGACAACGCCAGCCCGTTGAAGCTGGTCGAGAGCACCATCGCGGTCAATGAGCACCGCAAGCAGGCCATGGCGCAGCGAATTATAGAACTGTGTGGCGGGGACGTGGATGGCAAGAAAATCGCGGTCCTTGGACTGGCATTCAAGCCCAATACCGATGACCTGCGCGAGGCGTCGTCGATTGCAATCATCAATGCATTGCAATTGGCTGGCGCTAAAATCGCAGCATTTGATCCGCAGGGCACCACACCCGCCACGACTATTCTGCGCGATGTCGAATATTGTGACGACCCCTATGCGGTCGCCGTGGACGCGGAATGCCTCGTGTTGGTGACTGAATGGGACATATTTGGATCACTTGAATTCAAGCGACTGCACAAACTGATGGCGACACCAAGAATTGTCGATCTGCGCAACATGTTCGATAGAGCAGAACTTGAATCGCTGGGCTTTCAATATCGTGGGATCGGGTTGCCTCAACGTGCACCACAAATGATGGTCGGGCTTGCAGAATGAAATATTTTGTAACCGGATCAGCCGGCTTCATCGGCTTTCATCTCGCGCGTCGGCTGCTTGAAGACGGGCACGAGGTGCAAGGATATGACGGCATCACGCCATACTATGATGTAGCGCTCAAGCGTCAGCGACTTGGGATGTTAGAGAAATTCCCTGCCTACTCTGGTGTCGAAGCCATGCTCGAAGATGGCGACCAGCTGAAGACGATCATCGGCGACTTTCAACCCGAAATAATTGTGCATTTGGCGGCGCAGGCCGGTGTGCGATACAGCATCGAGAACCCACATGGGTATGCCAGCGCCAATTTGGTCGGCACCCTCAATCTTCTTGAGGCGGCGCGCGCTGCCCCGCCTCGCCACCTGATGTTGGCATCCACCGAGCTCGGTGTATGGGGGCAACCAGCACTTGCCATTCCGCGAGATTGACGCGGCCGACCACCCGGTTTCGCTTTATGCAGCAACCAAGAAGTCGGCTGAGGCAATGTCGCATTCCTATGCCCATCTGTTCGGCATACCCACCACCTGCTTCCGATTTTTTACGGTCTACGGTGCCTGGGGTCGTCCCGATATGGCGCTGTTCAAATTTGTCCGCGCCATCCTCGCCGGAGAAACGATTGAGTCTCTACGGTGAGGGGAAAATGCGGCGCGACTTCACCTATATTGATGATATTGTTGAATCGATCGCGCGGCTTGTCGCGGTGGTACCGCCAGCGGGAGGTGAGACTGTACCACTCATACCCGGTGACAGCATATCACCGGTGGCGCCATGGCGTGTTGTGAACATTGCAGGTGGCGAGCCCGTGGAACTATTGGACTTCGTTGAAGCAATTGAAGCTGCGCTTGGCATGGTGGCCAACAGGCAGCTGTTGCCGCTGCAAGCCGGCGATCCGGTTGCAACTTGGGCCGAACTCGGCGTTGTTGATCGCGCTTACCAAGTTCCAACCGGCAACCCCTGTTGGAACCGGCGTCAGGTCATTTGTTTCATGGTACCGGGAGCACTATGCGGGACGATAGTCATGCAGCCAATATGAGTATCTCCAGTGATAGGCACCATCTGATTGTCAGTTGTTGTATTCGGTCCTTGCCCTGGCAAATGCCGCGTTGCGCCGAAAGCCAAAATTAAGACATACCATCTATTAGTAATCCGACAAAAAGTATTATCGAACCGCTTGTTGGCGTTTGGATTCTGGTTGCAATTATAGTGCGCAAATTCTCGGTGTGGTAGTTGCCGGTTGGCGCCAAGAGGTTTGAGATGGTTCGTCTAAACTCAGTAATGGTGTCTGCGAATACCACAGAAATGGCGATCGCCGAATTAGCGAACAAATTAGGTGACACCGATGTTACGCCGAACTTTGTCTACGCGTTCTATGGATGCGCTCATGACGACAATCAAGTTCTGGCGTTTCTAAAACAACGTTTTCCCGGCGCGGCATTACTTGGTGGCACGTCTTGCTCCGGCGTCATGACGCAGGCTGGACTTGGTGGTGCCGAATCCGTTGGTCTACTGATGATCGAAGATGCCGAGGGTAGCTACGGTTCGTCAATTGTTGAGTTGGGGGATGATCCCGCCGCGGCAGCTGAAACCGCGCTTTTGGCAGCACTAGAGGCGGCCGATTGTCCCAACGAGTTGCCCGAATTGGTCTGGGTCTATCAAGCGCCAGGCCAGGAAGAGGCGGTAATCGCCGGATTGCGTCGCATTGTTGGCGATCGCTGTCCTGTTATCGGGGGCAGTTCTGCCGACGACACCGTTGCTGGGAATTGGAGGCAACTGGGCCCCGACCGTATAATGACCAACGGCCTGGTGGTTGGCGTCCTGTTCTCATCCGGTGGTATAGGCTTTGCGTTCCAGGGTGGATATGAGCCATCAGGACAAAGCGGAATCGTCACCAGAATTGGCTTCGATACGGATGGCAAGAGCGGCATCGTGACCGAGTCACGTGGCCGCCACATTTTGGCGATCGATAACCAGCCGGCTGCGCAAACATACAATAACTGGATAGGCGGTGGGCTGACCGAGCGACTGGCTGAGGGCGGAAATATCCTCGCTGACACCACCATGTTTCCCCTGGGTATCGACTCCGGTAACATCAACGAAGTGTCCCACTATTTGTTGGTTCATCCCGACGCTATTACGCCCGAGGGCGGACTTTCGACCTTTGCGGAAGTGGAAGAAGGCACGCGTATCTATTCCATGCGGGGTGAAAAGCGGCGACTCGTCGACAGGGCCGGACGCGTTGCGTCAATGGCTGCGGCGTCCTTGCCCGACGGCATTGACAGTCTGGCTGGTGGCGTTGTCGTTTATTGCGGTGGTTGCATGCTGGCCGTCGGCGACGGCATGTCCGAAGTTTCAAAAACTGTCGCGGAGAGTTTTTCCGACACGCCGTTTCTGGGATGTTTCACTTTTGGTGAGCAGGGGCTGATTTTAGGCAAAAACGTTCACGGCAATCTCATGATTTCTGCGATCGCGTTTGGCCAGTAGTCACCAGGTCAACCAGATGGAAAGCTCAGAGGAACTCCGAGAAACCATTGTTGTCATGCAGCGTCAGATTGATCGGTTACGCACTGAGGCCGCTCATGCTGAGAAGCTGACCGGCGCGCTCGAAGCGCTGCTGTATCGAGACGAAGTGGATCCATTTTCGGGGGTGTTCAAGGCACTAGAGTCAATCTTCGGGTTCTCCCACGCTATCGTTTTGGTCGAACAGGATACAGAGGGCGACGACCTGGAATGTGTGGCCAGTCAGCCCGCGGATTTGGTCAATAGCAAATGGCGAGCCGGACGGTTCTTCCAAAAAGTTCTCAACGGTCGCGCTGCTGTAACCTTCACCAACGAAAACGTTGAAGAGTGGAGTAGTGCCAAACTTGAAAGGATCTCGAGTTCGCAACCGGCACTCTATCTGCCTATGCGGGTTAGGGATCGTCGTGGCCTGATGATGTTGCTCAGGCCTGAGGGCGATGCCGGTTTTGATAGGGATCACGTGGTTCTGGCGCGAAAATTCGCCCTGTTGGCATCCCATGCCTTCGCTGCTCGCGATGCAAATCAGAGCGTTGCCGAAAGCCAGAGGCTCTTGACCCTGACCGACAGGTTGCAGGAGAGCCAGAAGGCGCTCGCCCATCGCGCCAATCACGATCAACTCACCGAGTTGCCCAATCGAACCTGCATGCAGGAACTAGTCGAGGCGGCAATCCAGAACCAACGCGATGGCGGCATGATCGCCCTGGCGTTCATTGATCTCGACAACTTCAAGCAGGTCAACGATCTTTATAGTCACGCGGTAGGTGACGCATTACTCAAGAGTGTGGCGGATCGACTGCGCGCCAACATTCGCAAATGTGACCATGTGGGCCGGATTAGCGGCGACGAATTTCTGATCCTGTTCGACATTTTTGATGATGTTGAAGACCTGCATGCCATTGCGAGACGTATTGAAGAACAGATGAAACGATCATTCAATGTTGAAGGCATCGAAGTGATTTCCTCTGCTTCTATGGGGATCGCTCTCTATCCCGAGCATGGCACTGATTATGACGCGCTCCGCCGAAACGCAGATATTGCCATGTATAGGGCCAAGACGGCAGCCAAGGGCAGCACTGCCTATTTTGATGACGTAATGGGCACTGTTGCTGCGGCGCGGCTCGAACTCGAACAGCAACTGCGCCTTGCGGTTCGCGATCGTCAATTCCGGTGCGTTTTTCAACCAAAAATTGATATCAGAGCCATGCGTATTACCGGCTTCGAGGCGCTGGCGCGTTGGATAGATCGGGACGGCACTGTCCGAAATCCAAGTGAGTTTATTGACATCGCAGGTGAATTGGGTCTGCTCAACGACATTGCCGCTATCGTTCTTGAAGACGCAATTCAGAGTTTTCCAAGCCTGGATAAGGTTTTTGGCAGCGAAACGCGCGTCAGCATAAATGTCTCGGCTCGCCAAGCATCAAGCCCCACCTTTATGAGTGGTTTCGCCGCGAGGATTGCAGCGAGCAACCGCTCCAGCCGCATCATACTTGAGGTAACCGAGGACGCGATTGTCGCGGCCGGTCCATTTCAATCGCTGGTATTGCCGCAACTCCGTCAAATGGGCACCAAGGTATCGATTGATGACTTCGGGACGGGCTACTCCTCGCTTTCCGCATTGGCCGATATTACGGCGGATGAAATCAAGGTCGACCGCTCGTTCATCATGTCGATACAGGATCGTCCTCGCAGCCAAAGTATTCTTAAGACAATAGAGTCATTGGGCAATACCTTGGGCATGAGTATCGTCGCTGAAGGGGTGGAAACGGAAGATGAACTCAACTACCTGTTGTCCCAGACTTCAATCCAGACCGTGCAGGGTTATTTATTTTCCAAGCCACTATTCGTGGACGAAATTTATAAACTGAAGGACATATTTTCAGACATTTGCTGGAAAGTGGCCTAATTTAACGCATTGTTCGCCGGTCGGCTATCGAACTCGCAAGCTAATGAACGACAGCGAAAATAATCGAAATCCCGACAACTGCCAGGACCAGCCCCCATATCAACATGGCCAGAAGTCTGCGGTTGGCGGTATCGTCCGTTTCTTTGGTACTTGGGCGCTGGTTTGAGCGTTGCGTCATGGCGAAATCCTCATGTGGTGGGTCGCCATACTATTGATTGGCGTTGGCACGCCGCCAACCCGCTAAACAGCACAGGTAGACCCGACCGATCCCCAAATTGAAACCGAAAATTGGTCGATGTCCTTGCGCCAAGTCAAAGACGAGCCACATATTCGCACTTGATCTAGATTTGCTGTCGCCAGCCCGAACGCGTGGGCTAGGTGTCTGACCCACAACTGTCCTTGGTCATCGCTTCGAGCCGATGCGTGTATTCTTTAATAGTCGCATCGTCGCGTTGCGAGCGCGCGACCGAAAGCGTTATATCGTCGGCGATCCGCGCGGGTCGACCCGCCAGCGCGATTACCCGATCTGCCAAACACGCTGCGTCCTCAGCAGAGTGGGACACGAAAATCATTGTCGATCGCTTCGCCTCGATCAAGTTAGCCAGAAACGAACGGATTTCGTTGACCAATACCCGGTCCAGAGAGATAAATGGCTCGTCAAGCAACAGCAGGCGAGCGTTGGTTGCGAGTGCGCGGGCCAGCGTTAGCCGCCGCTGCATTCCGCCCGATAGCTGGCGCGGGTAGGCGCTGGCCTGCTTCGCCAGCCCGACTTGTGCCAGAGCCGTTTGGGCCGTCTCCTCGGGCACATTCGGGTTGGACGCGCGTACGTTCTCCAGTGCCGTAAGCCAGGGCAACAAGCGTGGGTCCTGAAACACGTATCCTGGTGGTGGCGTATCTGCTGCCTCTACCCCGTCAATGGTGATGTTGCCGGTAAACTGCTGGTCGATTCCCCCTGCCAGTCGGAGTAATGTTGATTTGCCGATGCCCGACGGCCCGACAAGCGCGACCACGCTCTCGGGTTCGACCTCCAGTATAAAATGATTGAGCAGCGGCAAACTATTCTGTTCAAATCGTTTTTCGACAATATTGAGGATCAAGCGGGGTCCGGGCGCCACTGCATGACTTTCTGTTCTATGGGTCGGATGATACTGTGTTCGAGTGCCATCACGACGAGAATGAAGGCCGTGGTATACGCCAAAATTCCGGTGATATCGAAAAACTGAAAAAACAGACTGACTCGATAACCGACGCCGCCGTCGCTGCCCAATACTTCAAAAACGAGAACGATTTTCCAGATCAGCGATAGCCCTGTTCGCGCCGATGCAAGGACAAAAGGCAACAGCTGCGGAAGGAAAATCAGCCGCAATTTGCGATCCATTGGTAGCCGAAGCGCCAGCGCCAACTCGTCGAATTCCGGCGCAAAGCTGCGGACACCCTCCCGAATGTTGGTAGTTACCAACGGCACCTTGTTGATGACGACCGCACTGATCAAGGCCAGTTCTGTAAGCCCTAGCCAGATATAAAGTACTATGGCAACGACAATTGCTGGCAGATTGAGGCCGACAAGTAGCCATGATGAAAATAGTCGATCGAGCCGGCGCTGTCGGCCCAATAATATCCCCAAAACTGTTCCCAGCACCATAGCGACAACGAACGCGGTGCTCGCCCGCAGCAAGGTTTTGATCAGATCACTTAGCAATTTGCCTTGGGTAGCCAACAGCCAAAGTTCCTGTCCCACTGCAACCGGGGTGGGGAACAAGCGGTTGGGGAAGGTGATGGCAAGAACTTCCCATACAAGTAACAGCAGAGGCAGTGACAGATATTCGAGCGCCCGATTGTCCGGCGCGCGGCGGGCGGGCTTGTCAGTTGCCGGGGTGTCTATTTTTGATATCCAGTCCAGAAGGTTCCTGCGGCGAGCCTGATCGCCACTGCCGACAAGGTCGCTGCCGCCATATTGTGCCAGCACCGCGAAGGCCTGTTCTGCGGCGTGGACCAGCGATGGATCATAGCGTGAGACTATGCCGCGCCTATAATCGTCGCGCAACTGCCTGAACAGCGCACTATCCTCGTTCGCCCCCATGGCTCCCTTGAGGCCCTCCCATACGGCATCGTTTTCGCGCAAGACGGCCTTGGCGTCAAACGAGGCGTCGAGGAAACGCGTGATGGCGCCGGTCTTGCTCCGCGCCGTTTCATCGGAAAAGGTCCAGCCCAGCAGTGGCGGCGGCTGGTCAACACCGAGTTCGTCGAGCATCTGCGCAACCGAAATGACTTCGTGACTACCGGCGGCCTTCGCGCGCGCATTCCATTGCCAAAAATTCAATCCGGCATCGATGCGTTCAGAGCGCAGAAGCTCGTTGATCAGCGGTGGCGCACCATAATTGGCGCTGGCATCTTCGGCGAGGGCACGGCCGGTGGTACGATTGTAGTAGGCTTGCAGGATGACCCAGGCTCTTGTCCACCGGCCCGCCCGCCACGCCGACGGTCCCGCCCTTGAGGTCTGCCACCGTCGTGATCGTGCTGCCCTTCGGCACCATCAATCCGCCAACCGCAAGCGAATGGGGCACCATCGTTACCAAATTGCCTTGCTCGCGCTGAACCGACACCCACACGAAGTCCGACAGGATGACATCGACAGTGCCTGTCAGTAGCGCAATTTGGCCAGCCCTGCTATCTGCCAGTGGGCGGACTACAATTTTGACATGATGCTTCTTGTCGAGCGCCAAGGTCTTGATTGTCTGGAGCTCCCATTGAACGGTGCCGCTCTCTTGTGCGCCAACGATCACCGTCGTATCGACCTGATTGTCCTGCGCCTGTGCGGTGATGCCGCCGACAGCCAAGGCAAGTCCCACCAATAGCAGTCCGCCGATATGACGCATAAATTTTCCCATCGGTGCGGCCAGTCAGATTTGGAAAACCTCTCAGGCTGGCGTTACTCGCCAGATAACGTCTCCAACATCATCGGCCATCAGCACCGCATTGTCTGATGCCAGCGCAACGCCAACCGGGCGGCCATATGAATATTTTTCGTCCGCAGAGAGAAAGTCGGTGAGAATATCGCGCGGCAGTCCCAGCGGCTTGCCATTCTCAAATGCAACGAATGTCATTTTGTAGCCGCTAAGTTTACTACGGTTCCATGATCCGTGCTGGCCGATGGCCATGCCTGCGGGAAAGCCGGGCAGGGTGCCTTCGGGCAACCAGCAGAGCCCGAGCGATGCGGTATGCCCACCCAAGGCATAGTCTGGCGCCAGCGCAGATGCCACTTTGGCGGCGTCTTGAGGCACCCGATCATCAACCGTTTTGCCCCAATAGCTAAATGGCCAGCCATAAAACCCGCCATCCTGCACCGAAGTCAGATAGTCTGGTGGAGTCTCGTCGCCCAAACCGTCGCGTTCATTGACTACAGTCCAAAGTGATTCCGTCGTCGGCTCCCAAGCCATACCGACCGGATTGCGTAGGCCACCAGCGAAAATGCGCGACTGACCGGTTGCCAGATCCAGTTCATGAATACAGGCGCGATCGACCTCGACCTCCAATCCAGACTCGGCAATATTGCTCTGCGATCCGACTGCCACGTAGAGTTTTTTGCCATCGGCGCTCTGGATCAGGTTCCGGGTCCAGTGTCCACCGGGTTTTGTTGTCATGACGACGCGACCGGGTGCCGTAATGCTGGTTGCGCCGGTTTCGTATGGAAATGCCAATACAGCATCGCTGGCGCCGACATAAAGCGTGTCGCCCAACAGGACCATACCAAACGGCTGGCGAACGCCCTCGATGAAGACGTGTCTGGTTTCTGCGACACCGTCACCATCGGCATCACGCAACAGCATGAGGCGATTGGGACTGTCCCCCAACGCCGCGGCACGGCGCATGGTGCTGACCATTGCATAGTCGAATACGCTGTTGACCGCGCCCGCCTCACCCAGCGACTCAGCCACCAGGACGTCGCCATTCGGCAGCACATGCATATGGCGCGGATGATCCAGGCCCGCAGCAAAGGCATTCACCTTGAGACCCGGTGCTACCGTCGGTGTACGTCCATTTTCCCACCCTTTTGCCGTCGGCATTTTCAGCGTCGGAATACTGCCCTGCGGCTTGGCAGTCGGAATATTTGGCGTGGTGCCGTAGACCGGCGGGCGGGGGCCATCGCCGGAGTGGCGAACAGCAATCGCCACCGAACCAATGGCAGCGACAAAACGGGCGAAAATGGCACTGGCGTTCATGTGGGTATCTCTACTGGCAAACAGGATTTAAACCATAGTTAAAGGAATTGACGGCGCACGAACACCTTAGTTTCTCTGCAGCGGACGGTTTCCACCATCAAATATTGGGTATATTGGTCTGTGTCTCGGCGGCAAACTCAACGACGTCCTTTAGTGACGTCCCGATCCGGTCCGGCGCAATACCGAGCCTTTCGAGCGGCAGGCGATAACGGTTCAGCCAGATGGTGCGATAGCCAAACCATGCCGCCCCGCATATGTCCCAGCAATTTGAGGAAACAAACAAAATATCGCCGGGCCGACAATCGAAATGGTCGGGCCCCAATTGATAGGCTTCCGGCGCCGTCTTGAAACGACGGACGCTGTCGACGCTCAACACCGCATCACGGAGGCCTCCCATGCCCGACGCGGAAATTGCCTGGTTGAGCATCTTTTGCGTGCCGTTCGACAGGATTGCCAACGGAATATCTGCTTCCTTGAGTTGCTCAAGCACTTCAATATTCTCAGGAAAGGCGGTCAGATCGGCATAGTTGTCGAGCAGACGCTTTCGTGCAGTTCCCGTCAGGGTTTGTTTCAGGCGCTCGCAGGCGAACTCAAGCGCGTCTTCGGTTATCTGCCAAAAATCCACATACTGGTCGCACAGGGTCCGGAGGCGGGTATATTCGATTTGCTTGTCGCGCCACAGACCGGATAATTGGGCACCGTGCCCAGGAAAAATCTCGTCCGCCAGCACGTCCACCGAATACACGTCGAACAGTGTGCCATATGCGTCAAACACGATAGCATTTATTGGCATGATATGTCCTCGACCTTGGTGTCGACACCGCCTGTTGGCGGCGGCCTGCCGTCACTGCGTAGAATACTCGTCAGTGAAGCGTTACCGTGTCGATTATTCAACAGCGTCATAGTCCGCCGCGGCCATTTTATCTTGTGTTCTGAGGTCGAAATCTGATGCGTCGTGGCGTTCGTGTAGTTGTTCGGATGGGTCGCCCCACAGGCGATTGACCTTGCGGCCACGCTGCACGGCGGGGCGGGCCTGTATCTCCTCGGCCCAACGACGCAGGTGCTTGTAATCCTCCACTTGCAGGAACTCGCCTGCGCCGTAGGTTTCACCCAACGCCAAAGTTCCATACCAGGGCCACGTAGCGATGTCGGCGATGGAATATTCGGTGCCGCCCAGAAATTGGTGCCTGGACAGCTCGCGATCCAACACGTCCATTTGGCGCTTAACTTCCATGGTAAAACGGTCAATGGGATACTGAAATTTCTCAGGCGCATAGGCATAAAAATGTCCAAAGCCACCGCCCAGATAAGGCGCTGAGCCCTGTAACCAAAACAACCAGTTGAGGGCCTCTGTTCGCACCTTGGCGTCTTTTGGTAGAAAATGGCCAAATTTTTCCGCCAGATAAAGCAGGATTGCCCCGCTCTCGAACACACGACTACCGGTATCTATATCCAAGAGCGCCGGGATTTTGGAGTTCGGGTTGACCGAGACGAAACCCGACGAGAACTGTTCCCCATCGCCGATTTGGATTAGATGGGCGTCATATTCCGCTCCAACGTCGCCAAGCGCCAAAAGTTCTTCGAGCATAATAGTAACCTTCTGGCCGTTGGGCGTGCCCAGCGAGTAGAGTTGCAAGGCGTGTTTGCCTTGGGGCAGGGTGGCTTCGTGGGTCGCTCCCGAGATAGGGCGGTTGATTTTCGACCATTCGCCACCATTCCCCGCATCCCAGGTCCAGATTCTTGGCGGCACATAGCTGTTGTTGTCGGACATGGCGTTGTGTCTTTCTGTAGTTGGTGACAGACCTTTGGTCGCTGTGCCAGTTGCGCTGCCGACCGACGCCAACACTGCAACTCGTCCCGTGTAAACTTAAGAGTGGCAGCGTTGGTCCTATCGAGGGGGAGCGAGGTCAAAAAAGTACCCAGACCACAAACCAGGTACACTGGGCAAGGAATGACCAGCAAATCACAGCACAAAAGTTGGAGACTTCAGTGTTAGCCAGAACGCATCCCCATCCGTGCTTTTTCGACTGTAGCTGAAGCGCCGCAACGTTGTTGCAAAATGCCGAGCCATATGACCCCTGCCAGACCACTCGCGCAGTGTGCACTACAATACCGACGCCCCTAGCGTGTCCAACCGACCACAAAACGCGCTTGCCATGACTACCGGTTAGCCTTTAGAAGGCGATACATAACGTCGGAAACAACAGACTTCCGTCGAAACAGGACCCACCAGTCCAATTGTCCATGACGCCTATGGGCGGGTATAGGCTCAGTGGTAGAGCAGCAGCCTTCCAAGCTGAATATGCGGGTTCGATTCCCGCTACCCGCTCCAATTGTCCGTAACAATTATTCCATAACTCTATATATTGCTGGTTTATCTGACTCGACGTGATTAGCGGTCCCCGATATTGGCGCATCACGCCTCTGTCTGCATGCATAACGCCAAATCGGGGCTCTAGGAGTTCGCCTAGCCGCAGTTGCGTTGCTTCACCAACGGACTGTCTTGTTGGGCGTGCTACCGACCGACCAATTTTCGTCCAGTCGACGTCTCAATAGTAGTCGCAGATTGTCGGAATTCTGTGGGACTCTTTTGCGCCCAAGCCTTGAAGCGGAGTGAAAAATATAAAGGGTTTTCATAGCCGACTGTTGCGGCGATGTGTTTGACACGGAAGTTCGTGCGGCCAAGCATTTCGGCAGCGCGGCGCATTCGCAGTGATTCAAGATAATTTTGTGGTGTTTGACCGGATTCGGCCCGAAACAGGTGAGCAAGCCGCGATGTTGATAGGCCAACAGCAGCAGCAATATCATCAACGCCAATATTGTCTTGCAGGTTCTGTTCCATAAAATCGATCGCGTTGCTTACCCGATCGTCCCCGTGTTCACGCACCGCCCTCGGATTGTGCTGGTCACACTGCAGGAGCACATCTTCCAACGCATTGATGGCGATTGCTTCTCGGCGGTGCAGCGTACTGTTGTGCAACTGGTGAACCTGCATAAACCGGCTCGCGACACCTCGGCCGACCGATCCGCCAATATTGAGGTGCATCAATCCGCCGTGCACGACTGGCCAGTTCAACCAACTGAGCCACTGTGGATGCGGATCAAAATGCACCCACACCAGTTCCCAATGCGCCAATGAAGACTCAACGCCATAATCGTGGCGGGCGCCCGGCTGAATCAACACCCAGTCGTCCTGCCGGACGATGATCTCGCCGGCCTCATGGCCAAAACGTCCCATGCCGCCGGCAGTGTAGACCATAAGCCAATCCGGCGCGCCGATGTCCCGGAACGTGCTGTACCCGGATGTCTTATAGAAGTGCCCGGTCAACAACCTGGAATATTCAGACACTCGGCCTTGTGTATTTTTCATCATAGCAGAATATTATATGTATTCGACAGCATGTTCAATCGCCATTGCGGTCCCGGCCCGGTAGTCTCAACATATTAGGAGGTTGCATATGTCACAAATTACTCTGTCCAGGGAACAACGCCAACTTTTTGATCAGAACGGATTTCTGGCCGTTCGCGGGCTCTTTCGACCTGACGAGGTGGCCATGATCCGTGAGACATTCATGGAGCAGGGTAAGCATGGACCGGTTGCGGGACTGTCGGACCTGCCAAAGTTCGCGAACGCCGCTACCGCTGCAACCCCCAATCGCGACGACCCGCTGTCCTTCTATCCGAGAATGATGAACCCGCACAAACACGCCGACAAGCCGGTTGGTTCGCTGACACTCAAATATATGCGGGACGTCAAGCTGAAACAGGTCCTCAGTGAGCTTTTTGGTGAGACGCCCTATGCGTGCCAAAGCATGTTCTATTTTAAGCCACCGGGCGCGCGCGGGCAGGATCTTCACCAGGACAATTTCTACCTCAGGGTAAAGCCGGGCACATGCATGGCGGCGTGGCTCGCGATAGACGATGTCGATGAGGCCAATGGCGGCATGATGTGTGTACCTCAAACGGATCATCTGGACATTGCCTGCCCCGACAAGGCCGATCCCGCGACGTCATTTACCACCGATCGTGTTGAGCCGCCGGAGGGATTGGAGCCAGAATATGTGCGTCTGAATGCCGGTGACGTGTTGTTCTTTAACGGCAGCGTAATTCACGGCAGCACACCAAATATCAGTAAGGACCGGTTTCGCCGCTCGCTCATCTTTCACTACGTGCCTGCCAGCACCAGGGAGATGAGCAAACATTACGATGCCTATAGCTTTGAAGGTGAGCGCCAGGACGTTGCAGTCAATGACGATGGTGGTCCGTGCGGTACGCTGCAGGACATGCCGACAGCACCACACTGAACAATGAGCAGAGCACGATGATCGGCATGACCGCCCAACGTAATATAATATATGAGAAAATAAGTATTTAATACGATAATAAATCGCCGTGATTGGCGGCAATGCGCCATTGAAAGGATGCTGTTAGTGAGGTCGATTTTCGAGGGCAAAGGTTGGGTGTTGGAAAACGGCGACGCGGCCTGTGCGTTTTTTGTCGATAGTGAGGGCCGACTTCAGCAAACATACTGGGGTCAGCGTTTGCCCGATTTGGCCGACTATCCTGTTCCCGAACCGGCGCGTCACTATGAGTTTGGACCGCCCGAACAGCGCATACCTTTTGCCATTGTTACCGGCGAGCGCGGTGTCTTCAGTGAGCGCACGATCGATGTCGTTGCTGGGAGCGGCCTTAGGGATTTGGCACTGCGCTTTGTCCGCGCCAAGCAGACCGGCCGCCGGTTGGATTTCGTCCTGGAAGACGTCGCGCAGGATCTCGAAATTACCATTCACGTCGAGGAGCCTAACGACGCCTGGTCTGTTCGCTCGCGGCGTTAATATTCGAAATCGTGGCGCCGAGGCGTTGGCGATTGAGCGGGCATTTTCGGCAAGTTTTCATCTGCCGGAGCGCGGCCCCTATGCGCTGTCCCACATTGACGGCCGCTGGGGTAACGAATTCCGGCTTCAGCGTGACCCGCTGCCAGTCGGGACACTAGTTCGGGAGAGTCGTCGCATCACCACGTCCCATGGCGGGGTGCCCTATTTCGCCATCGATAGCGACCGATTGGGCGACGTAGCAGGCGAGGAGCAGGGTGCGGTTTGGTTTGGTACGCTGCAATGGAGCGGCAACTGGAAACTTATTGCAGAGAGGACCGCGGACGACAGATGTCTGGTCCATTTGGGTCTGAATGATCACGATTTCGGCTGGACACTCATGCCCGACGAGGTGTTCGAAGCACCAAATGTCATATTCGGTTACGTCACCGGCGGGCATGGAGCCGCCAGTCGCGTTCTGCACGACTTGGTGCACGACGAGTTGGCGCCGCGACCCAGCTATATCCCGCCAGTGGTCTATAATTCGTGGTACGCCACAATGTTCGACGTGGACGAGGCCGGACAAATCGCACTGGCGGACAGGGCCGCCCGGATGGGCGTAGAACTGTTCGTAATGGATGATGGTTGGTTCTCCGGGCGCCAGAACGACAAGGCTGGCCTCGGCGATTGGTGGCCAGATCGAGAAAAATTTCCAAATGGTATCAAACCACTAGCTGACGCTGTTCACGCTCATGGTATGCAGTTCGGTCTGTGGATTGAACCGGAAATGGTCAATCCCGACTCCGATCTCTATCGCGCCCATCCCGACTGGGTACTGCACTTTCCTGAGCGACCACGTACCCTTATGCGCAATCAGTCCATCCTGAATTTGGCGCGTAAAGATGTTCAGGACTATCTGATCGATATTTTCGACCGGTTGCTCGCCGACGCACCGATCGACTTCATCAAGTGGGACATGAATCGAAATGTAAGCGAGCCAGGGTGGCCAGGCCACGACCGGGACCAGCGCGAGTTGTGGGTCCGCTATGTCGAAGGTGTCTACCGGGTGTGGAAACAACTGCGTCATCGACACCCGTCCGTAATATGGGAGAACTGCTCGGGTGGTGGCGGCAGGATCGATTTGGCGATGATGGCGCTGGCCGAACAAAGCTGGGTTAGCGACAACACCGTGCCAGCCGCGCGGTTGGAAATCCAAGAGGGCTATAGTCGCCTGTTCCCGGCGTCGACCATGGCATCCTGGGTTACGGACGAGGATAAGGAAAACTATTCGCTCGACTTCCGCTTTCATGTGAGCATGGCTGGCGCCCTCGGCGTTGGGGGTAATTTGCTGGAATGGTCAGCGACCGATCAAGCCCGCGCGGCCGAGCATGTTGCGACCTACAAGCTGTTGCGTCCGATAGTTTCTGGGGGAGATCTTTACCGCCTCCGCTCGCCGCGCGATTCCAAAATCAGCGCACTTGCTTATGTCTCAAAGGATAAGGGCGAGGCGGTGGTTTTTGTGTACCGGTTGCGTCCCGGCCGCCCGACCGATGCGCCCATAATTGGTGTGACTGGCCTTGATCCAGAAGCGCGCTATGAAGCGCTTGAGAGCGGCGTCACCCGAAGCGGGAGTGGCTGGAAACAGGTCGGCATAAAAGTGCCCCTTGGTGACGATCAAAGCGCTGTGTTGCGTTTCTCGCGCCGACGCTGACGGGGCTGGCGTGTCTATGGCTGTCCGTACTTGCTCGTTGGTAGGGCCAGTAATCAATTAACCAGTCTTGACACTAACATCATATATAATTCATAAATGATATGCCTTGTTGCGAGGGAGGTTGCGCAAGGCCGCTCCTCAACGAGGGGTCAGTCGGCTGGGAGCCTGTCAGCGCTGAAAGGCACCGTCGAGCCTTCGGATGCATATGATCGTGAAACTGGCGGTCGCAATGTTTCAGACGGGAGGAAATCAAATGAAGCGTAGGGATTTGTTAAAGACGTCGGCAGCGCTTGCTATATTGGCCGCGGTACCCACACTGGCGCGCGGTGCCGAAACAACCGGCGCGCCGAGTCTTGATGCGGATGTTTCGGCGGGCAATCTGCCAGCCGCTGCAGACCGTGTAGGCGAGGAGCCGCTGGTGCTCGAGCCGGTAGAAAGCGTCGGCCAATATGGCGGCACTATCCGCGACATTAGCAATGAAGATTTGGGCATGGAGCGCATGGTGCAGGCGGTCGAGCCGTTTGCCAAGTTTAACCGCGATGCCAATGGGTTCCGTCCAAATGTGCTAAGAGCCTGGGACTGGAACGACGCCTACACCGAAGTTACCATGCACTTCCGCAAAGGCATGAAATGGTCCGACGGGCAGCCGTTCGGCCCCGATGATTTCATGTTCTTTTGGAACGACATGGTACTCGATCAGGATGTCGGACTTAGCTTCCCATCTGGCACCGTGGTCAATAATAAGCCCATGACCGTCGAAAAACTCGATGATCTGTCGATCAAATTGACCTTTGACGGACCAAATCCGCTGTTCATCGATTTCGCCTCACGTGGCCACTATCAGAGTGCGCAATGGCTGGTGCCAGCCCACTACATGAAGCAATTCCATCCGAAATATTCTGACGCGGCCGATACGCAGGACCTGATGGCTCGCTACAATACTGCAAGCCGTACGCAGCAACTTGATATGCCAACGCTGAATGCGTGGCTGGCCACGTCATACACCGCCGGCCAGCGGTTGGTGACCAAGCGCAATCCATATTATTGGAAGGTCGACACCAAAGGGCAGCAATTGCCCTATGTGGACGGCTTCGACACGACCCTGGCGACCGCCGACAGCTTCAAGCAAGCAGTGCTTCTCAATGCGGTTGCAGGCAAGATAGATTTCCAGGCGCGTGACTTTAATCTGGGTGATATCTCGCTATTGCTTCAAAGTCAGGAGAAGGGTGAATACACAGTCAAGATGTGGCAGCGCGGTGACTATGCGTGGCCGTGGATAATCTTGATGTACGACTTTAACGACGAGGGCATTGTCGACCTGTTCTACAAGCAGGAGTTCCGCAAGGCGCTGTCGTTCGCCATGGATCGCAACAAGTACAATCAGATCGGTGCCTATGGACTGGCCAAGCCCCGGCAGTTTGCACTTAGTCCCGAAAGTCCCGAATTCCAGTCGCCTGAGGGCCAGGCCTTCTACGAGAAGTGGTCGACCTCTTATATCGACCACGATGCCGAGGGCGCCAAGAAGTTGCTCGATGCGATTGGTGTCGTCGATAAGGATGGTGACGGTTTCCGTGAGCGGCCAGATGGCACCAGGCTGCAGCTGATCATTGATATGCCTACCGATGATCCTGAAACCAATTCCATTATGGATTTGATGAAAGAGGACTGGGACGGGATCGGGATCGAGACCATTCTCAATCCGATCGCTGGCAGTGAAATGACAGTGAGAGCCCAGAACAGGGAAATGATGATTCGTTCGTGGCCAAGCGCCTCTGGCTGGGGACTGCTATCGGCCGCTACCGTTTGGGCGCCGATTGAAGGCGTCGAGTGGTGCGTTGGTGGTATCAATCTCGGTCGGTACTACCAGAGCGGTGGTACGGAGGGCACGGCGCCGCGTGCGGGATCGATGCTCGAAAAGCTGCAAAAGGCCTACGGCGATGCGGTGGCAATTGTCGATCCGGCGGAGCGCGATAAGGCATTGCTCGCCGCCTACCAAATCCATCTTGATGAGGGCCCGGTTTCGCTGGGAACGATCGGCGAGCATCCTTCGCCAGTGGTCGTTTCAAACCGACTCCACAATGTCCAGGATACTGGACTGCTGGGTGGATGGGACCTTGGATATCCAGGCACAGCTGATCCTGAGCAGTTCTACTTCAGGCTCCTGATCGTCGACCTGAATACTCTCGAGGCGCGCGCAAATTACCGCGCGTCTCGACCATCGCCGCCGCGCTAGTCACGAATAACTCAGTTGGCGGCAACGCCAGATACGCTGGTTTGTGCACAATCGAGGTCTGTCCATGCTTCGCTACATTGGCAAACGACTGGCACTAATGGTGCCAACACTGCTCCTGATAATGGCGGTCGGGTTCGGCATTATGCAACTGCCCGCTACTGACTTCGTCGACCAGTATGTCCTGCAACAGGCTGCTATCGGCAATACTGGCATGATGGATCAGGCCGAAAACCTCAAGACTCAGTTCGGCCTTAATCGGCCAGCACCGGAACGATTTGTGCTATGGGTCGGTAATTTCGTCAGGGGCGATTTCGGCATATCGTTCAGTGATTTGCGTCCGGTCGGCGCCGTTATTATGGAGCGTCTGCCGATGACGCTCGCGGTATCATTCCTGGCGTTCATCGTCTCGTGGGGCGTGGGCATACCACTCGGCGTCTATTCTGCCACCCACCAATATTCGGCTGGCGATGTTGGCCTGACGATCTTCGCTTTTGTGGGTGTCGGCATTCCCGACTTCCTGCTGGCCATCGTGCTGCTGGTCCTCGCATTCTCTGCCACGGGGAATGTATTTTTGGGTTTGAGTTCCCCCGAATTTGTCAACCAGCCATGGACGCTCGCCAAAATACTCGACTTCCTGTCTTACGCCTGGCTCAGCGTTTTGGCCGTCGCCTTCACTGGTACCGCACTGATTATGCGGGTTACCCGCAACAATATGCTCGAAGAACTGGGCAAGAACTATGTTGTCACGCTACGCGCCAAGGGTTTGCCAGAGCGCGTTATCATATGGAAGCACGTATTCCGGAACGCGCTGCACCCTCTGGTGTCCATATTCGGCCAGGTACTGGCGTTTCTGATCAACGGCTTCGCTATTACCAGTATCGTGCTCAACCTGCCGACCATTCAAACAATCTATCTGCAGGCGACACTTCGACAAGACGTGTTTCTCGCCAGCACCATACTCGTCATGATCGCCATCACCGTCGTCGTCGGTAATCTGATCTCAGACGTATTACTGGCGTGGATTGACCCAAGGATTCGCTATGAGTGACACCCGCGCTCTGGCTGCCGACCTGGAACCAGAAATCGAAACCCTGTCGGCGCGCCCCACCGCGATACTGTCGGTACGCCAACTTATGTGGCGCAAGTTCCGACGCAATCGGCTCGCGGTATTTGGCCTCGTGGTGCTGACAGTGATGTATATACTGGCGGTGCTGGCAGGGTTCGTCGCACCCTATGGTGTGCGTGAAACACATCAGCAGTTCCCTCGCACGTCCCCGACCGCAATTCATTTCGTTGACGCCGACGGGCAATTCCACTTTCAGCCCTTTGTCTATGCCATCACCCGGGCGATGGACCCCAAGACCTTCACGATGACCAGCATTGAAGATACCAGTGTGCGATATCCGATCGAGTTGTTTATTCGCGGCGCGCCATACAACATTTTGGGCATTTGGAAGTCGGATGTGCATCTGTTCGGCGTCGAAGCGCCGGGCAAACTGTTCCTGCTCGGAACCGATACAACGGGCCGCGATCTGTTCAGCCGCATTCTATATGGATCCCAGGTGTCGCTGACGGTGGGGCTGTTCGGTGTCATTCTGGCGCTGGTAATTGGCGCGAGTGTCGGGATTATCAGCGGCTACTATGGCGGCTGGTTCGACGAAATCGTACAGCGCATTATCGAGATGACGTTGGCGTTCCCGCAGATCCCCTTGTGGCTGGCGTTGGCGACGCTGGTGCCCCCGACATGGAGTTCCGTGCAGGTGTATTTCGCCATTTCAATTGTCTTGTCCATTCTCAGTTGGGGAGCACTGGCGCGACAGGTGCGCGCCATGGTGCTGTCGCTGCGGACAAGTGATTTCGTGCGCGCTGCCAGCTATGCCAACGCCTCGCCGCCTCGCATCATGTTCCGGCACCTGCTGCCCTCGACCATGAGCCATATACTTGTGATCGCAACCCTGACCATCCCCTCGATGATTTTGGGCGAGACCGCACTTAGTTTTCTGGGGCTCGGTATCAAGGCGCCGATGACCAGTTGGGGTGTGTTGCTCAATGAGGCGCAGAGCGTTCAGGTGATCCTGCAACTGCCATGGCTATTGTCTCCGGCCGCCTTCGTGGTGCTCACCATCATTTCCTTTAATTTCGTCGGCGACGGTTTGCGTGATGCTGCCGACCCGTTCTCCCGATAGGCGGTGTGATGACTGAACCCAACGTCTCACCGCTTCTGTCCGTTGACGATCTGGTAGTTGAATTCCACACCGAAAGCGGTGTTGTGCGCGCCGTCAATGGGGTTAGTTTCGCGATTGAAAAGGGTGCAACCCTGGCATTGATCGGCGAGAGCGGGTGCGGCAAGTCAGTTACGAGCCTCGCGCTACTCAACCTGGTGCGCGCGCCCGGCAAGATCGCCAGCGGCACCATTACCTATACCGGTGACGACGGTGAAGCGCGTTTGATCACCGATTGGAAGTCCAGCTCCGAACAGATGCGTCAGTTCCGCGGGGCCGAGGTCGCAATGATATTTCAGGAGCCCATGACTTCGTTCGATCCACTCTTTACCATTGGCGAGCAGATCGTCGAAATGGTTCTGGCGCACCGGCCAAAGACCAGTCGGTCAGGTGCCCGCGACATCGCAATTGATATGCTGGGTCTAGTGCGACTGCCCCAGCCCGAGGTTCTTATTGATCGCTATCCGCACCAACTGTCTGGCGGCATGCGGCAGCGGGTAATGATTGCCATGGCGCTCTGCTGCGGGCCAAACCTGCTGATAGCCGATGAGCCCACAACCGCCCTCGATGTAACAACCGAGAGCCAGATTCTCGACCTTCTGCGGCAATTGCAGAGCGAGTTGGGAATGGCCATGCTTTTCATCACCCATGACCTGGCTGTCGCAAGTGAAGTCGCCGATGAGATTGCGGTAATGTACCTTGGTTATGTGGTCGAACGGGGCGCGGCAGCAGATGTGTTGTCCAGTCCGTCGCACCCCTACACGCGGGCACTTCTCGATTCCCTCCCGAATATCGACACAGATCCGGCAAGCCGGCTCAATGCGATCAAGGGCATGGTGCCAACGCCGGACGAAATGCCGCGCGGCTGTCCATTTCACACGCGATGCCGCGAAGCCATGCCTGGACTATGCGATCAGCGACTACCCGAACTTTACGCTTGCGGCCAAGGCCACCAGGCCCGCTGCTTTCTGGTTGATCCTCAGTTGGAGGTGCTGAGAGGATGAGCAGCACTATGAAAGAGCCAACGCCTCTGGCGCAGTCGCCGTCCCCGCTATTATCAGTGCGCGGGGTGAGCAAGCATTTTGTCCTCAATGGCGGCGTTTTTGGCCGTGCCAAGAGCACGGTGCGGGCGCTTGACGATGTGTCGTTCGACGTGCCGCACGGAGCAAGTGTCGGCCTTGTAGGTGAATCTGGGTGCGGAAAATCCACTATGGGTCATACCATAATGGGTGGTTTGTCGGCGAATAGCGGGGAAATCCAGTTTGATGATCCCGAGCGTGGTCGCGTCGATATTGCCCACGCAGACAGCGAGCCTGCGCCGACATGTTCGGCTCAATATCCAGATGGTGTTTCAGGATCCAAACGCGTCCCTCAATCCGCGTATGACGCTGGCGGATCTCGTGGCCGAGCCACTGATCATCAACAAGCTGCTGCCAAAAGCCGAAATCCCGCCACGGGTGGCTCAACTGTTAGAGCAGGTCGGCTTGTCGCCCCGTTATATGGACCGCTACCCCCATGCATTGAGTGGCGGCCAACGCCAACGCGTGGTGATCGCGCGAGCGCTGGCCATGAACCCCAAACTTGTGGTCGCCGATGAGCCGGTATCGGCCCTCGACGTATCAATTCAGGCCCAGACGCTCAATTTGCTGAAAGACCTGCAGGTCAAACACAATTTGACCTATCTGTTCATCGCTCACGATCTAAGCGTCGTGAATTATTTTACCGACGAAACAGTTGTGATGTATCTCGGCAGGGTCGTTGAAACCGGCAACACCCGCACAATGTTCAAGGCACCGCTGCATCCCTATACCGCAGCGCTGCTCAACAGTGTGCCGCGCCTTGGTCACGGCAAAGCCACGGAAAAGCGCGCGCCCAAGGGCGAGGTGCCAAGCGCCGTCAATCCGCCCGCTGGCTGTCATTTCCATCCACGCTGTCCCTATGCGCAGCCGATATGTTCATCCGAGGTGCCGCCCCTGCGCACCATATCCGCTGGACGCCAGGCGCGCTGTCATTTCGCTGGAGAACTGCCGCTCGTGGCGGCACCCGGCCAGTCTGCAATCTGAAGGTGTACTGATGAACGAGCAAGTTGAGCGCGACGTGATAGCCGTATCGACCTCACGGATTTCAGACTGGCACTGGCGCATAGTGTGGGCCGAAAACGCGCTCGATATCGTGCTGCGAGACCAGAGTGACAATCACGTCCACGGCGTCAATGCGCTCTATACGAGACTGGGTACAAGCAAGGACGATCCGGCAACGGACCGGGACGCGGTGTTCGCCTTTCCCGATACGCTGCGCCGCAACGACGCCGATTTTCGGATAGGGGTCGACCGGATACCGGTGTCATGGGACAAAATGGAGGTGAACGAGTTGCCGCGCGGGCTCGCTGTCATTCTTAGCAGCACCCGGTTTGATCTGCGCGCCGAATTATTGTTCGCGATCCACCCAAGTGGCGTGCTCGTAAAAGACACGAAAGTGATCCACACCGGTGCGACCGCGCCCCTGTTGCTTACATCTGCACCCAGCTTTGCATTTACACTGACCGATCCGGTTGAACGCGCTGTGTTATTGTCAGGGGAGTGGGGCGAGGAAACTCAGGTCAATCGGGTTAGTTTGCAGCATGTCCCCATCAATCTCGAAAGTCGGGCCGGCAAAACGGGGTTCGAGTACAATCCCTGGATCGCCCTGGAAGCAGATCAGACCACGATTGTGGCGCAATTGTCGTGGTCGGGAAATTGGAACATGTCGGCTCGGCGCGGTCCCGGCGTAACCCACCTCGCGGGCGGCATACACGAGATCAGCCTCTCGCACGCCCTGCATGCAAACCAGGAATTGGTGCTGCCGCGCGCAACGATCCTGCGTGTTGCCGGCGATCTGAACCGCGCTACCCAGTGCTTGCATGATTATCGTCGCGCCGAGCGCCCCAACGGGCAAAGGAATGTGCCCGTTCAGTTCAACAGTTGGTATCCGTATCCAGGTGAGCCCAATGTTGCGGACATGATGGATTTTGTGCCGATCGCCAAGAAAATGCAGTGCGAGGTATTTGTTCTCGACGCTGGGTGGTACACGACCGACCAGGAAGACCCCGATGAGAGCTGGTGGACACGAACGGGCGACTGGACGGTTAATAATCGCCTGTTTCCAAACGGTCTGGAAGAGTTGAGCCAGGCATGTGAACAGGCCGGACTTCAGTTCGGAATTTGGTTCGAGCCAGAGGCTATTAGCCCGTCCGCTTACATACGTCGCAATCATCCGGAGTGGCTGCATCATGTCGATGGGCGCGCGCCGTCGCCCAACGAGCGCGCTATCGTGAATTTGGGTATTGAGGGCGCGCGCCAGTTTGCCCTTGAGCGTATCCTGAAAATCTTGCGTGCCACAAATGCCAAGTGGATGAAGTGGGATTTCAATACCGATATGCGCCAGGGTGGTTGGGCCGATGGTTATACCGGCGCCAAAGATGCAGATCCGGTTGTGGCTCACTACCAAGGGCTTTATCGCCTGCAGGACGAAATTCGCGCTGCCATGCCCGAGCCTGACGCTCGAAATGTGCGCCGGCGGTGGCGGTCGTTTCGATGCTGCGATCATGAAGCACGCGCACACCAACTGGATGTCCGATCAGAAACAGTCTCTACGAAATCTCGCCATTCACTTCGGCAGTCAGGCTCGCCCATACGCCGGTAGAATGTAACGACTGGCTGATCGAGTGGCCACCCAACAGCATCGCGGGGCACATGAGCCGGGGTGCCCAGCCGGACGAGCGCGGCGATATCGCATTCCGCCTACGCATCGCCATGCTCGGCTCACTAGGTATCAGCGCGCCGGTTTCGCAATGGTCCGAGGCCGAAATTGAGACGGCCGCGCGCCATGTTGACTTTTACAAGCAACACGTTCGGCCGCGCATCAATAATGCCGATCAATATCAACTGACCGCCGCACCGCCCCTCGACGGCAACGGTGATTGGGCCGCCATTTGGTACGCGGACAAGGACACGAATGGCGGCGTCGGTTTTTTCTTCCGACTTATCGGTTCGCCTGCGCAGCGGTTTCGTCTTGCTGGGCTCAGCCCCGCACAGGCTCTATAGTGTGAGTTTTCTTGACGGTCCGTCGCAGAATGTATCTGGCAAGGATTTGGCCGATGGGCTGGAAATCGTCCTCGGCGATCAATTTTCGTCGGCAGTGGTCCTTGTCGAGAGCGTGCAGGAATGACCAGTGCGGTACACCCTTCTGAATTGAGAGTTATCAAAGGATCGTTCTCGTGAAGATCGTTTCGATTACAGCGCAGGTATGCAATGCGGAAATGCGGAACTGGATTTTCGTCCGCGTCGAGACCGATCAACCCGGTTTGATCGGCTGGGGTGAGGCAACACTTGAGTTCAAGACAAACGCCGTGATCGGCGCTATCGCTGACTTCGCGCCCATGCTTGCGGGGCAGGATCCGCGCGACATTGAACATTGCGTCCAGACGATGACAAGGCACAGCTTTTGGCGCTTGGGCGTAATCGGTACCTCCGCTATCAGCGGTATCGAAATGGCGTTATGGGACATTTTGGGCAAGGTGCTTGGCGTGCCCGTCTGGCGTTTGCTGGGCGGTAAGGTACGAAACCATCTGCGCACGTATACCCATCTCGGTCTCGGTGACATGCGCGCGGTCTATGAATCGGATACCGCAGATGCAATCGTGGGGCATGCCCGGAAAGTCGTTGAAATGGGATATGACGCCCTCAAGGTCGTGTGCATTCCGTATTCGCACTACACCGCACCCAACGCCGAGGTAGACCGGGTTAGACGCGTTGTGGGCGAACTGCGCGACGCCGTTGGGGACGACGTCGATATCATGGTCGATTTCCACGGGCGACCGGCGTCCGCAAGCGCTGCGATGGCATTCATAGATGCGCTGTCGGACGCCCGTCTATTGTTCGTTGAAGAACCGGTGGCTCCCGAGGACATCGGAGGACTTGCCGAGGTAAAACGGCGTTCCACTACACCAATCGCGTCCGGCGAGCGGCTCATTGGCCGGCGGGAATTTGAACCAATCCTGCGGGATCGCCTGGTACACATCGCCCAGCCAGATATCTGCCACACCGGTGGGCTCGCCGAGACCAAGAAGATCGCCGCCATGGCCGAAATAGCCGGTATTGGGATTGCGCCACACAATCCTATCGGCCCGATCGCCGGCGTAGCAGCGTTGCACTTCGGTGTCTCGACGCCAAACGTTATTATTCAGGAAGAAATGTCGGGGGCCGTGCCTTGGTACGGTGACGTGGTCAAATGGCCAATTGAGCGGCGGCCGGGCAGGTGGGATGTGCCAGAGCCTTCCGGGTCTCGGAATCGAAGTTGACGAGGCAGTCATTGCCGCGCACCCGATGAAACCAGATATATTGCATACGCGAGAGGCTGTTATGGGAGACGGAACGGTGGCCGACTGGTAGACGGTACTAAATTCATATACCGCTTCTCAGCTTGAAATGCGGTCAGACTGTATGACGAGGAACCCATATGACGAATACTGATGGACCAATCCTGCCACCTGACGGACGTGAGTCCGCCAGGCTCGGTCCGTGAGTGGATATTGTCAACGCTGGGCAAACGCATCCTTGGTGGTCATTACCCCGAGGGTGCGGCATTGCCCATCGAGGCTGACCTTTGTGCAGAATTTGACGTCAGTCGGACGGTTTTGCGCGAAGCGGTAAAAATGTTGACAGCGAAGGGGCTGCTTGTCTCCCGAAAGCGCGCTGGAACCCTCGTGCGATCCGCATCGAATTGGAACCGCCTGGACGCCGATGTTCTGTCCTGGATGGGTTCGCTTGACCCCGACCCCGTTTTTGTCCGGGGCCTGCTTGAGGCAAGGCTTGCTATTGAACCAGCCTCGGCCAGGCTTGCCGCGATGCATTCTACCTCCATGGATCTCGCAACAATTGAAGCGGCCTATCATGACATGCGGACGACACCGGCTGACGATCTCGCGGGTCGTATCGCTGCTGATGTTGCTTTTCATATCGGTATCCTCGAAGCCAGTCACAATCCGGTCTTTGCCGGCTTGGGTAAGTTGATCAAGCACGCACTTGAGGACTCCTTTCGACTAACAACCCGCACAACTGAAAGCTATTCACGGGCATTGCGCGCGCACGGCGACGTGTTGGAAGCAATTCGGCTGCGGCAACCCGATATTGCCAGCGAGCGCATGCGCGCGCTTGTCGATGTCGCCATGGTTGATTTGCTGCATCATCTTGCGATGGTTGGGACTGATAGTCCGGGCGAGCAGGTACTGGCTTCGGCTTCAGAGGGCTGACGGTCGAAATGCTCAGCAGCGAGCGACGCGGTTTAACGGACAGGATGCAATGAACAGCGACCTCGAAATTGCCGATACACAGGTGCGAGCCATAGTGCGACCTGCGATGGGGGGAGTTTGACCCGTTTCGATTGGATCGCGAACGGGGTATGCGAGCCGCTATTCCGCCCTTCGCCTGCAAATGGAACAAAATCGGCACTCGATCTTGCTGCGTTCGTACTGCTGCCTTGGTCAAACCGCGTGTCGGACGGAGGATTTGATTTTGAGGGAAAACATCATCGCCTAGACCCCAATATTGACGGCGAACCATATCCAAGCCACGGCAACGCCTTCGAACTCGACTGGCACGTCGCCGAGGTGACGCCCACTACCGTAAGTCTGGTTACGCAGTCTTCCGGGCCGGGGCCATATCGCTATGCGGCAACGCTGGGCTATGGGGTCGATCGCGGCGTCCTGACCGTGTCCATGACTGTTGAAAACCGGGGCGATATTGCACTGCCGTTCGGGCTTGGTTTCCATCCCTGGCTGGTGCGCGAGCCCGACACACAACTTCAGGCGCCGGCCACGTCAGTATGGCTGGAAGACAGTCGGCATCTGCCTGTTGGCGATCAGCCTGCCCAAATCCCGCCAGATTGGAACTTTTCGTCCTCTCATATCCTGCCGTCGGGTTTCATCAACAACGCATTCATTGGCTGGGACTGTAAGGCCTATATCGACTGGCCGATGCGTGATCTGTCGCTCGCCATCGCGACTGCCGAGCCATTGTCGACCTACATCGTGTACTCCCCCTCAGCCAGCGCGGACTTCTTCTGTTTTGAACCGGTGAGCCACGCTGTGGATGCGTTTCATCTACCTGGCGGTAGTGCACCTCACGGGATGGTCCGCCTTGCGCCTGGGGAAAACCTTTCGGGCAACATCCGTTTCGCGGCTAGACATGGCCGCGAAAGTCGAACCCAGCCAAACCCGGTTGGGGGTTCCTAGCGTCGCCACCGATTGGCACGCGGTGACCCTATCCATACTAAGCCTTAGGAGGATGCCTTGCCCCTACGCCTCGAAAATCATCATGTTCTGGTAACCGGTGGTAGCCGTGGCATTGGTGCGTCAATCGTCGAGAGGGTTTTGGCTGAGGGCGCGAGCGTTTCGTTCATCGATATTGAGGAAAAACTTGGTATTGAGCATCAAGCCTCCCTCAATGCGCCAGGTAGAACCTTTTTCGCCCGTGGCGATATCCGCAACGCGGAAGAGATTGCCGCTTTTCATACAAGCGCGGTCGCAAAGCTGGGTCCCATTACCGGTCTTGTCAACAATGCCGGACGCAACGCCAATGCGGACCCGGTAACAATGACGGAGGCCCAATGGGACGAATTCATGAGTGTGGACCTCAAGTCCGCTTGGCTCTGCGCTCGTGAAGTGCTCCCGGGTATGATCGCAGCGCGGCGCGGCGCCATCGTAAATATTGCATCTGTCCATGCCGATCACACGTTCCGCGGGTATTTCCCCTATGCCGCTGCAAAGTCCGGCCTCGTTGGCTTAACCCGTTCACTAGCCCTCGAGGTTGGCCCGCACCAGATCAGGGTCAACGCGCTTTCTCCCGGCTGGACCGAAACTCACCTCGTCGCCGAATATTTCAAGCACAACGATGAGGGCATGCAACAAGCAGTGTTAGATAGCCACCCCATGGGCAGGATCGGGAAACCCGCAGAAGTTGCAAATTGCGCGGCTTTCCTGCTGTCGGACGAAGCGAGCCTTTGTGACAGGCGCAAACTGGCGTGTTGATGGCGGTCTCGGCGCTCGCTTTGCCGGGTAATTTATCGCCCGCGCGCCCCTGTGATCCGCTTTCAGTGATCTGCGCACGCCGAGCGGTACTATTGCTCAGGGATTGGATTTACCCGCGTGGATCGCCTTTGATATTGGATTGCTTACCACCGCACGTATTTCTCGACGCAGCGCCATTATTTTGGGTCGACTGTCCGCCCGCTCGGTCGACAGGTCCAGGTAAATTTGCCTGTCACTGACGCAGTGACTATGGAAATGCCGCAAATTACGCCAAGGTTCTATAGCGCATGCATGAATTAAGAAATTCGCGACAATATGTTGATATATAACGAATAAAGAAATTATTATGTCGGTAACGTCATTTGACGCCCAGAACAATATGAAATCTATTTGGAACACCGATGGATGGCGCACCATCAGCAAAGGAGCATAGTGTCAAACTATATCCAAGGGAGGACGCGATGAGCGAGTATGATCTGAATGACTTTCTTTTTGACCTGCGTGGCTATTTGATCCTCGAAAATGCCATCGATGCGTCCTTGCTGGCCGATCTCAATGCCGAATTCGATAAATTTCCCGATTTGCAGTTTGGCGAATGGCACGGCAATGCCCAGCGCTTGGACAATAATGGCCATGCGGGACTCGAGTTGCAAAATATCGTCGAGGTCGGCAAGCCATTTGAGACATTGATTGATCACCCCTCCTGGATCGACCGGCTGCACCGATATTGCGGCGAAGAAGGCACCTGGGTGGAAGGTCTTTATATCGATGAATGTTTCGCCTCGATCCGCCGCAGTGGAGGCTACTTTCCCATGCACTCGGGCGGGCAGGATGGTGTCATACGCAATCAATATGGCTTTCACAACGGCCGTTTTCGCTGTGCGCAGGTCAATATATTGCTCGCATTGACCGACATTGGACCCGGTGATGGTGGCACCCGTATCTTGCCAGGCAGTCATAAAAGCAACATTGCCCATCCCGTGTTCTCCAAACCCTTCGAGGAAAGGGTCAAGGCCGACGATGAGGTCGTTGAAGGCTCGATCGAGGTTAATATGAAGGCCGGAGACGCCTTGATGTTTGTCGACGCGCTCAGCCATGGCGCCACCAAGCGTACAAATGTCGGCGATCGTCGGGTGGTAATTTATCGTTATGGACCGATGTGGGGCAATACGCGCTATGGCTATCAATATTCGCCAGAATTGCTGGCGCGTTTGACGCCGGCCCAGCGCAAGATTCTGCAGCCAATCACCCCGCGTGTGCCCGGCAATGTGCGCGGTCTGGATCGTCACGCCGCCGAATAGGATCTGGGAGGGTGCAATGGTTCAACCGCAGACCGAAGTCACACCCGCGCCGCACTCCTCCCCGATCATTTGCGGCCTGTTGCGACAGGGTGAGGACCTCAGTCGCGGTTTTCGTCCCACCGGTACCAAGGATTGGCTGTTGATTACGACGCTCGAGGGCACCGGCTATGTTCGGGCCGGGCAGGGCGAGTGGATCATCGGTGTTGGCGATTTGCTGCTTATCGCCCCCGATACCGCGCAGGAATATGGTCATTTCGACGAAAATAGCGGCTGGATCAATATTTGGGCCCATTTTCGCCCGCGTCCACACTGGCTGAACTGGCTCAACTGGCCGCAACTGGCGCGCGGCGTCATGCTCCTGCGCGGTGGCCGTCGCTTGACAGAAATCGAACCCGAACTGCGTCGGATGACTGATATTGCCGGTGGTCCGCTCCGGCTCCGATTGGATGCGGCTATGAATGCACTGGAGCGGGTGCTCATAATTTGCGACGACATTAATCCGATCCATGATCGTTCAACGCTTGATCGACGCATAAAAAAAGCGCTCGAGATCGTTGGCGAACGTTTGGCGACGCCGCTAGCCGTCGAGGATTTGAGCAAGGCGGTCGGTCTGTCGCGCTCGCGGTTTTCGGTGTTGTTCTCTGAACAACTCAGCATGTCGCCACAATCCTATATAGAGGCTGCGCGCCTGGCCCGGGCCGCCCAAATGCTGCACTCTTCATCGTGGCCGGTGGCGCAAATCGCCGAGGAGGTTGGTTTTCCCAACGCATATTATTTTTCCACGCGCTTCCGTCGTCATTTTGGCATGCCGCCTTCGGTCTATCGATTACGCGTCGAGCGCGGCCAAGCCAACAATATTCACTGACCCTGAGTGCCCCAAAATGGCGGCCGTAGATGTCAGGCGGCGATCCAATGCATCGTCCAACTAGGTATAGTCGCCACAACGCCCCTTGATAAAATCCCGGCCAACACTGTTTATGGGAGCGGTTGGGACGATATCAGCACGCCGCGGATCACCCATCATCTCTGATCAACGCAATCGGCAACCAGACCATGAAAACATCCCCATTCTCGGGCGACTCAGTCAATACCTATGTGTCCGGTGCATCTCGACAAGTGCCGGGGTTCTTCGACCTGCATCGAATGACGGCAATGCTCATGGCTGAGCGCATGCCATCGAACGGCCGCGTTCTGGTGTTGGGCGCTGGTGGCGGGCTCGAGCCTGAACGCGCTTGCCGAATCCCATTCCGACTGGTTGTTCGACGGTGTCGATCCTTCTGCCGATATGTTGAAATTGGCAGAACAAACCGCCAGCGCCCATTCAGCGCGCATCCGCCTCCACCACGGTTATATCGAAAGTGCGCCCGAAGGTCCCTTTGACGCGGCCACATCGCTTTTGACATTCCATTTTATTCCATCCGACCAACGCCTGCAAACCCTGAAACATGTGCGCCAGCGCCTGCGGCCGGGAGCGCCCTTTGTTGTCGCCCATATCAGCTTTCCCCAAGCAGAGCCGGACCGGTCACTATGGATTGCGCGTCACGTCGCCTTCGGCGCATCGGAGGGAAGCGATCCCACACAGATGGCGCAGTCTCGGCATGCGATCGCCACCAAGCTCGCGATTCTGGCACCTGACGAGGAGGAGGCGATGATGCGTGAGGCGGGTTATTCGAATGTCAGTCTTTTCTATGCCGGGTTGAGTTTTAAGGGTTGGGTGGCGTACGCCTAGTGTGTGTCGAAAAATCAGATTTGGGAATCCACTTCGTAACCATAGTCTGGTTACCAGTCCCGACTTGATCTCGGTATCGGCGCCCGACGTCGGTGTCGATCTCATCGATGAAAATCAGCGTGCCCGCGCACAACACATCAGCAATCAGGTGGCGAACTTTACTCTTTTGTCGCCAGTCAGATCTTAGGCATCAGGCGTCTTGGGGCTCTATCATCGGGTAGAACACTTTGTCGTGCCGTCATGGATACGAAACAATGGTGACGTCAGCGGTCCTTAGCGCTGTTGACCAGATGATGCACAGAAATCGATCACGCGCTGCCATAGGATCTCGGTGTTTTTCGCGTCATATTCGTCGGGTAACGAGCGGTCGGTAAACAAATGGCCGCGGCCGGGATAATTGAATATATCAACCGATGCCCCAGCGGCACGAATGGATTTGGCAACTGCATCAATACCGTTCTGATCTCTGAACGGATCATCAATGGCATAGTGGATTTGCGCGGCAACGCCGGACGGCCAGTCGGATATTCCGATAACATCTAGCGGTAGCGCACCTGAGAACATCAGCACACCGCCAGTTTTGCGCCGTGTTGCGACATATTCAGCCATAGCGCCACCGTTCGAAAATCCCGCCACGATAAATCCGTCGGACAGGTGTGTCGTCGCCTCCACCGCTTTTTGCATCAGAACCGGATAGCCGATGCCCTCGGCAAACGCACTGGCGCTATCGTAATCGTCAAATACGCGCCCGTCATATTGATCAACAATGTGCACATCGTGGCCAGCTTCGCGCAGTCGTTCCGCTGCGTCGCGGACTCCCTCTCGTACACCAAGGACCGAGTGGAATAAGGCAATATTGGTCATTATGGCCTCCGATTGCCGGTGAGGGTTTTTTGCCTCAAATCGCGAAGCAATGTGCCAAATATTATGTCAGAAAAGTCTCGCTATGGGCATGGCATTCCCATCCGTTCGAACCACGGATCCATGTTGAACTATCTGCTGCCCGCAATTCTTGGGCCTTTCCGCCCATATTGACCTTCTGGCGCACTGTGTAGACGATTATTGCGATGTCGGGGGCGGGTGTGGAGACCTCAATGTCCTCGAATTCGTAAGAATTCAATATCCAATCGCCATCCTCGGTCATGGCGCCCATCTTGTCTTTTGGAATTTTCATTATTCCTCGCGCACCGGTAACCAGGCTCGTTTCAGCCGAAAGCTTTGCCGTTTTGCTGCCGTCCTTTTGCTTCACCGCATCCCAGTAAGATTTTTCGAGCGCGACAATATCCGCCGTCGTTGCATGGGTATTTGGCATGGCTGCCTCCTGATTGGGTGTACCCCAAAAAACGCGCCCAACCATATAGAGTTCCAAACCTATCGCGATTTCAGCGGCGTCGCTGCGGTCTGGAATCGCCATATATACAGTGGCGAGCAGCGGCGCGCGGCCGCACAAAAACGGCGAAGGACTGATGTTTCGTCGCTCGAGCACCATGCGCCGGGCTGCGCGCCTTGCTTATTCGTACAACAGCATCATGAAAACGGCCAACGAGGATGCCGCGTTCGACTGGATAACCTACTGGGGCACGGCAGACGCAGCGATCGCGTTTCTAAAAGAAACGGGCTATTTCCCTGCATCGCCACAGGTGGCTGCCGACGAACGCATTGCCAGCGATCCCATTTATGCCGCAGCGGTTGAAACGCTCAGCGTTGGCAGTCTGCCTGAAAGCTTCCCGGGCTTGCCTGGTTGGACGGACTATGTGGCGTTGCCGGCCTTTCAGGGTGTTCTGATTGGACGCTCCAGCGTCAAGGACGCGGTCGACGACATGATTGCCGGGTTGGCGGCAGCGATCGCCTAACGGTCTCCCTACTTCCGGCTCGGCAATAAGCTGGGCCGGTACTGTCCAACTCCCGTCTCCCGGAGTTCTGCATGGCTGAAAAAAATGTCGGACGTTCGGCAGCGGAACTCGTCACGCTGCCTTATTCGTTGTGGCGCCGCTGGAACCCTTTCTGGATCATTGGCGAACTCTCTGAAACGCGCTTTTGGATGTATCTGCTGCTGTTGCCCAGCCTCGTGCTGATCGTCAGTGTAATTCTCTATCCGACGATCAATGGTTTTGCCCTGAGCGTCCAGAATGTTCGACTCAATCGACCGGCAAACAACGGCTTTGCGGGCTTGAACCAATATATCCGGGTGTGGAACGACCCCTTATTCTGGCTGTCGCTGCAGAATACCGCGATGTGGGTGACCATCACCACCATCATCGAATTTTTACTCGGGCTCACTGCCGCTCTGGCGCTTAACCGCAATCTACCAGGAACACGACTGATCGGCGTGATTGTGCTCATCCCGTTCTTTTTGCCGAATGTTGTGGCGGGAAATATCTGGGCAATGATGCTTGATCCACGTCTGGGGGTAATCAACGACCTGCTTATTCGCATCGGGTTTCTTGGCACGCAAAAGGCCTGGTTTGCCGACCCTTCAACGGCGATGGCGGCGGCAATCCTGGTCGAGTCCTGGCATGGATTTCCGTTCTTCGCCCTGCTGCTGCTGGCCGGTATGAAAAGTATTCCGAACGATCTTTACAAGGCTGCCACGATCGACGGCGCCGGTTGGCTTTCGCAGCTGAGATTAATCACGTTGCCAATGCTGCGAACAGTGATCGCGGCTGCGGTCATCTTGCGGGTGATCGGCCTGGTCAATTCACCCGATCTATTATTGATCCTTACCGGCGGGGGGCCAGGACGCGCGACCCAAGTGTTATCGCTTTACGCGTTCATAACGGCCTACAAGGATTTCAATTTTGGATATTCCGGCGCCCTTTCGGTGGTCATGTTCGCCATGCTCATGTTTTTTGCCTGGGCCTACATTCGCATTTCCGGCGTAAACAGGGAGAACTGAGATGGCCGAGTCCAGGATCCGTGGTGAGTTTGCCAAAAACGTTCTTACCTACTTGGTACTGATCGCGTTCGGCATCTTCGGCATCGGACCGCTTCTGTGGACGTTGCTGACGTCGCTCAAGTATGAAGCTGACATCGTAACTACTTCCCCACCCGGTTTACCCTCGACAACACGCAGGCCGAATTGTGCCGGATCCTGACCAATTGGCTCAAGATATCCAAGAACTCAGAACGCGTGCTGAACGGCGCGATGCGCCGACTAGCATGGGCGCACTTCACGACGGCATAGAAGACCGTCTTCACGGGGGGATTGTCGCATCACTAGGTAATCAGACAATTAGGAAGATTCACAAGACCAACATGGACCGGTTCCGCCTCATGCGCCCCCAATCGGGAACACTGAGTCATGATCATTTCATCACCGCGTCGGTCGAACACTCGGCGATCATCGAGGCGGCGAAGGCCCGAGACGTTCAGGCGGCGCGCGATGCCCTGCGCCAACATATCGCAGCGTCCCTGCAACGCTCGATCATGAGCGACTTGTTTACTGTCTGACGTTCGTCGTTTGTACCATGCTGGAAACCATCGCCCGTTAGGGTCATGGGCTCTCGCGCCGGTGTGTAGGGCCACCATCCAGTACACTTTATAATTTGCGTTGCCACCCACCTCACGGCGTCGGGTTCCGCTTGGTCCGAGCATACGCCGAGGTCATCGCCAAACGGAGCGATGGATCCGATTCCAAGTCGGTATTTCATGTCGATGTGCTGGCCGGTCGAGCACGCAAATGCACTTGACAAGACGACGGCAGGAAGGGCGGAAGCGCTGCTGGCGATCTCCCGGGCGATTGCGAAAGCGGCAAACGCCCAAAGTCTACACCGCGTTTACCCTCAACGCGCAGGGCTTCAAACCCCTACGGTGGATAGGTTGCATAAGTCATTGAAACACATGGTGCCGGCAACAGGATTCGAACCCGTGACCCCCTGATTACAAAATGGGTCTGAAGCCGTTGATATAAAACGAATTATTGCTGATTATTGGTTCGCGGACAAGCCCTTAAGCGACATCATCGTGGATGTACGCTGATCCTCGATGATCTCCGTACGGTGCTCAACACAGTGCTCCGGAGAAGCAAAAATGGCTGTCATCAATCTCACCGAGTCCCGCATCCGGGACCTCGAACCAGGCTCAGGCATCTGGCGCGACGAACAGGTCAAGGGCCTGATGGTCGTCTGCCACGCCACCACCAAGACCTACGCGGTCCAGGGCGACGTTCGCCGGAACGGCCGGCACGTCCGCACCGTGCGGGTCAAGATCGACCGCGTGGACCGCATTGGCCTGCGCGAAGCCCGTAATCGGGCCAAGGCGATCATGTCTCAAATCCAGTCCGGCATCGATCCGACCGCGAAGCCCGAGGAAAGCGGCATCACAATCGCGCAGGCGCTCGACGCTCATCTCGGCGAGAAGACCTTCCGCGAAGCCACGATCGAGAGCCTATCGGTACAACATCGACCACTATCTCGCCCGCTACAGAAACAGGGCCGTGACCGACCTCGGGCGGGCGGAGGTGCGCGACATCTACGAACGGCTTCGCAACAGGTGCGGCCAGACCACCGCGACAGGCGCCATGCGCACGCTGAGGGCGGTGATCAACACGGCGATGCGCATGGACGAGACGATCACGGCCAACCCCGTCTCGGCCCTGCGCATTCCCAACCCGAAGCGGCGCGAGGTCGAGGGGCTCGACCTTGCGGCATGGTGGCGGGCTAGCGAGGACCTGTCGCCCATTCGGCGTGATCTTCACCGCGCCATGCTTTTGACCGGCGCCCGAAGGTCTTCGATCCTTCAGGTGCGCCACGCCGATGTGGATTTCGATAAAGGCATTCTGATCTTCAACCACATGAAGACCGGCGGCCGGATGCTGTTTCCAATGGGGACGTGGCTTTCGGGCATGATCCGCGATCGCCTTGCCGAGGACGAGCCCTTGAACAATCCCTGGCTCTGGCCGTCGCCCTTGAGCAGTTGCGGGCATGTGACGGAGCCGCGGGAAGATGGTCCCGACCTGCCGAGCCCGCATGAATATCGCCATCACGCCCGCACATTGTTCATCGCATCCGGGGTGCCCTATGCCGAAAGCGCCCTGCTTCTCGGTCAGCGGCTTCCGGGCGCGTCCGGCGGATACGTCCATGCCGAACATCTCGTCGAGCACCTGCGGCCGCACGCTCAGGCGCTGGAAGACAAGGTTCTTGCCGGTCGCCATCCGGCGCTCGCTATCGTCGAACCGGAGGAGGCCCGCGATGCCGCTTGAACAGGCAGCCTCGGAAATTGCCAGCCCCTGGCTCGACACCGCAGCGGCCGCCCTGCATCTCGGAAGGGAGCCGGGCACGCTGCGAGGTTGGCGCTCGGTCGGCAAGGGGCCGGCCTTTCACCTGGTGAGCGGACGCTTCGTCCGGTATCACATCGACGATCTTGAAGCCTTCGAGGGGCGGCAACCGGCAAAAAAACTTTCAGCCGACGATGCCGCCTCACGATAAATCAATGACTTAGGCATAGCAAACGTTGATGTCTGCCGATCCTGATCGGTGATTATTAGACGACGCGCGCTGCGAGGAGCCGAAAGGCCAAGCGCGTGACCGGGGGGATCCCGGTCCTCCTCAGACAGAAATCAATGTCTGAAACCAGCCGGCAGAAATGCCGGCTCAACGGAGGTCTATGCCATGTCGGCAACTCTCACCAAGAACGACATCGAAGACGCGGTGCGCCGCGTTCTCGACACCCACTCCCGCAGCCCCTGGTACGATACCGAAGCGGCCGCGGTCTATTTGGGCTCGACGCCCGGCACCCTGCGCTCATGGCGGGGGACCGGCATTGGCCCACGCTATCATGTGATCCACGGCAAGACGGTTCGCTACAACATCACCGACCTCGACGCCTTCATTCGCGGGGAGGACGGTCGATGAACACGCTAGTGGAAAATGAAGAAGGGCGCGCCGAGGGGATCGGCGCGCCCGCAGGAGCATTGGAGAAGACCGTCGCGTTCGACTTCGACAAGGGTGAGGATAAAGCCGTCACGGCATCCGACACACCGTCGAAGCACGATCCCGACGCGCTCGATGCTCATGCTGCTGCCGGTCACGACCTGATCCCTTTGCGCCATTGGCAGGCGAAGGATGCTCGCGGCAAGCCGATGGGAAAGGCAGGTCTACCGAACTGGCGGTGTTGCCCACCAATGTTGCTTGTAGAGGCGAAGGCGCACATGGCGTCGGGCAAGAACGTCGGCGTTCGCCTGCGTGGCACCAATCTGGTCGTCGATGTCGATCCTCGGCATTTTGCGGCGGGCGATGATCCGCTCGTTCGGCTGAAGGCGGATTTCGGTCTGCCCGAGGCTCCTTTCGTCAAGACCGGCGGCGGCGGCCTGCACCTCTATCTTCGCAAGCCGGAAGGTTGCGCAGTCGTTAGCAGTCTGGCGAACTATCGGGGGATCGACTTCAAGTCGCTTGGCGGCTTGGTCGTGGCGGCAGGCTCGCTCCATCCCGAAACCGGCAAGCCGTACGGCCTCGATGACGATCCGCTTGCAATGTTGCTCTCGGAAGCGCCCGAGGCGCCTACGGCCTTCCTGGACGCGATTGCGAAGCGTTCCGTCGAGCCTATCTGTCAACGCGCACGGCGAGATCACGCCGGAGCAGTTGGAACGGCTTCTCTCCAGGCTGGATGTGATGGCCTACAACGGCCGTCACGACGATTGGCTGGCGATCATGATGGCGAGCCATAGCAGCACGGGCGGCGCAGGCATGGACGAGTTCGTCGCCTGGTCGATGTCGGACGCGGCCTATGCCGGCGACGAGGCCGAGATCGCCAAGCGTTGGGCATCGTTCAAGCCGAGGCCGGGCGGCGTCACTCTCGGTAGCTTGCTCAAGGCTTTATCGGATGCGGGACACGGCGCCTTCATCGAGGAGGTGTTGCGCGCGCCTGCCGACGAGGATTTTCCCGACGACATCGTCAACGCGCCTGATGCCGAACCTCAGCAGCGGAAGCAGCGCACGGTTCGCATGACGGGCGTTTGGGACGAGTGGGTCTGGGTCGTCGAGCCCTATCAGTTCGTCCGGCGCTCGGACACGCGCAAGTTTCGCACCGAGCAGTGGAAGTCGGTCCATGCCAATCTCAAGCCCGACGGCGACGTGCTCAACGCCATCTGGAAGGGCAACTTGCCGATGCGCAAGTTCGAGACGCTGGTCTATTTGCCTGAGGCGGACGAATTTCCCGACGGCGAGGATGGCGGCCGTTATAACATCTGGCGTCGCTCGGGCGTCGAAGCCAAGGAAGGCGATGTCACGATCTTCCTCGATCACATGGCGCATCTGTTTCCCGATGAGGGCGACCGCAATCATGTGCTCGATTATCTGGCGCTGCTCGTTCAGCGTCCTGCCGGCAAGATCCATTTCGCGCTGCTGATCCGCGGCGTGCAGGGGACCGGCAAGAGCCTGGATCGGCAATCTGATGGAGCGGATCGTCGGCTCGCGCAACACCGTGCGACCGTCGAACGACGAGGTCACATCGCGCTGGACGGCATGGATGGAAGGCGCGCAGCTTGCCATCATCGAGGAGTTGATGACGCTCGGGCGGCGGGAGGTGGCGAACCGGCTCAAGCCGGCAATCACCGACCCGACGATCAGGATCGAGGAGAAGAACTGCTCCATCTATTCGATCCCGAACTGCCTGAACTTCCTCTGCTTCACGAACCACGATGACGCGCTGCCGATCGAGCACGGCGACCGGCGCTGGCTTGTCGTCTTCTCGCCTGCGGTCAAGCGGGACGAGGGCTACTACCAGCACCTGTTCGGCTATCTCGTCGAAGGCGGCGCGGCGCACGTCAAGCACTGGCTGCTTCAAAGGCGCGTCTCGCTCAACCCTCACGGCGTCGCGCCGGCGACGGCCGGCAAGGAGGCCATGCGGCGGCTCGGCATGGGAGACGCCGAGTCCTATCTGCTCGATCTTTTTGAAGCCGGCGAACAGCCGTTCGACTTCGACCTCGTACGGGTGGACGATCTGGTCGATGCCGTGCCTTCGGCGTTGCGCGGACGCTCGAACCTACGCGCCCGCGTGTCGAAGGTGCTGAAGGGCGAACTCGGCGCCGTCGAGCACACCCGCTATACCAAGGGGGACGGAAAGCGACCTGCCTTTCATCTCTGGTCGGTGCGCAATCATGAGCACTGGCAGGATGCCGGCGCGGCGGGGCGGATCGACGCCTTCATGGCGTTTCGTACGCTCGACGGCCTCGACCTGTCACCGACGCGGTAGACCGGCGGACAATCGGTGGACCGGCACGCCGGTCCACCGATTGTCGCATAAATTTCAGCGCCTTGAGTATCTGGTAGACCGGTAGACAAGCATTTTATGAATTTCAGCAGAATGGACTATGACGGCGAATGAGGGGATGAAGGAGGATCGCCGCGGCGGCTCGGCACCGATCGTTTTAGAACTCGAACCGAGCGAAACCTTTGTCTACCGGTCTACCACCGTGCTTGCCGCGTCCGACGTAAGGTCGGCCGGATCATTCGTGCTGCATGATGGCGCCATGGCTTTCGGAGGCGAATTTCGCGCAGACCCCGCAGTCCTCGCGCGTGAGACCCAGACAGTCAGCCGGTCGGAAGGCGGTGGCAAGAGGCATCATGGCGTTGGCCGCTGGTGGCTCCGATGACATCGGCGCTAGGGTCGGACAGGCCGGAATCGCCAAAGCCACCAGGGCCTGCTGTCAGGGCCGCAACCTCAGACCCTTGAATTGGTGATCGGGCGCTTCATGCCTGAAAGGCGAGTCGGTGCAAGGGCATGGTCGATGACGCCGCCCAAAGCACAGGACCAGGCACCGGCAACGCCTTTTCGGGCGAACAACCGGCTTCCCGTGGAGATGCGGCCGGCGTCCTGGGGCTTCCATCGGCACTGCGGCCACTCCCGCACGGAAAGGAGGCCGGGTGGCTGGTTTCCAGAATTTATGCGAGGTCGTTTCGATGGCTTCCCGCAATCTCCGCACATCGCATGGTCGCGGCAGATCACGCGAGGAACAGCACCATGTCGAACAGGTCATCGGAAAAGCGGGAGGTGCGCCGTCCCGAGAAGGATCGGCGGTGGTCTCCGGCCATCGAGGCCAAGGTGCTGGACATCGTCGCAAGGACCGGCTCGCCCAAGATGGCAGCAGAGGAAATCGGGATTTCGGTCGCCACCATCCACGATCATCGTCGGCGCGACGCAGATTTCGGTTCAAGATATGGCGCCGCCATGGACACGGCGTTTCATCAGGTGCTGAGCAAGGCGTTCGAGCGGTCCATGGCCGATGTCGAGCCTTCGGATCGGTTGATCGAGGTGTTGCTCAAGTTCCGGTGGCCCGAACGGCTCAACGGCTTCCTGGCCTTCACGGCGGAAGGCAGATCAGCGGCCCCGGCGCCAGCCGGTCTGGACCCGCGGGTCATCGCCAGGATGGAGCCGGCAGATCGAGCCTGCGCTGATCGAATTGCTTGGGCGCTATCTAGTGGTCGAAACCGAGGCGAAGACCAATGGCGCAATCATCCCGATCAACTGAGAACGCGCAACGGATGCTGCGCGACCTGATGGCCGTCGAAGTCCTGGCGGCATCACTGACCGCCACGGCGCCGCTCGCCATCGCGGCGGCAGGTGGAGCGCATCAGCTTGTCGCCAGATATGGCCATCCGACCGGTGCCTGGTTCTGGTCGATCAGGCCGATGCCGGAAGCGTTGTGGGTGGCGATGGCTGAGGAGCACCAGGCACCGCACCGAGGGAATGATGGTGAGTTATAAGCCGCGTAAATACCTGGTCATGACCATGTATTCGTGTTGCCTCTGAAAGTGTGGCCGGCAAGCAACTCATCTATTCCAATGCACTCGAAATATGCCAAAAAGCCGCCCCATGTGTATAGTCTCCTTTGGACGGCACGCGTTTTCTTGATCATTAAATAGCTCCGGCCCATTCCGGGCCCAAGGAGCAAAACCATGCAGCCCACTTCTAGCGTCGTTTCACCAGCACATGAATCTTCAAGCGACTTCCGCAGGCGCGCATATGCCGCCATGCGCCAGTGGGGCGATGCAGATCGTGATGACGAAATCCTTGAAGGCGCGTGTGAAGCGCGCGACCTGAGCGAAGCGGAAATCGAGGCGGCTGCGAAGGTCCTTGCCGTTCTCGAAGATTTTCATGATCGCTTTGGCTCGTTCGCTGCCGATTTCCTGCCAGCCCTGATTGCTGAAGCCGCAGGCGGTGCTGAAAACCTCGCCGTGACCTATGGCATCACCATTCCCCGCTGCGCCACGGTTCGCCGCAAGGCGCGCCACGAGGCGATCCGCAGTCTGGCGAGGGCCTGCTGAATTTCGATGGCATGTTGTCATTGCTGATTACCGCATCCTGATCGTGTCCGGGCGGCCGATGGGCCTCCCGTACCGCGATGGCGGTGACAACAAGACGGCTGAGCCCGCGCCTGTTTGCTCCCCGGATTGTCGCGTGACGTGACACGAAGGGAGATGAACATGGCGGTCAAGAAAATGGCCCTTGCGAACCGGTGGATGTCCGTGACGGACGTGATCGACTGGCTGCGCCGGGCACGAGAAAATCGCGAGCAGCAGGTAAAGCTACTCGAAGGACTTGAAGGGCGAGCGAAGCAGCGCCGCGATGACGTGGAGCGCTCGCTCGCCGATCTTCCCAACAATCAACGCAGCCAGGTCGTGACCCGCGCCGTCAACGGCTTTCGGTCCGAATTGAAGCGCCAGTCGCTCGACAGCCGCGTGGCCTATCTCAAAGCAGTCGGTGCCTTGCGCGAGGATGCAAACTCGGCCCGCGCGCATTATCAGAGCCCGGTGCAGATGCTTGCCCGCGAAGGTCTCGGATCGGAGCGCCGCAGCCGTCTGCTTCACCAGATTGAAAAGTCGGGCCAGATCGAACTGGCATCGCTCGCCGCGCTTGCGGCTTCGACTGGCGACAAGGAACTGGCAGCCGCGCTTCTCACCCGTAATTCCGGCCTGCCTGTCAACGACAGAGCCTTCTCGTCGCAGGAACTGGCCGACGCGCTGGTCGGCGACGAATGGCGCAAGGTCAATCAGGCGATTGCCGAGGTCGATCGCATCGCCGTCGAAGCGGTCCATGCCGACAGCGCCTTCGAGATGGGCAAGCCGAACGCCACCCGCGCCGTGAACATCGCGCTCATGCGGCGCGATGAGCAGGCGATGGGTGCCGATCTCACCGACCTCGAAGACGAAGATACCGAAGAAACCCAGGAGGACTGAACATGGCTACTTTCGCATTCTATCCCGCCCATGAGGAGCAGCGCCGCGCTGACGGGCTCAATTTCGCTATCGCGGTCGGAGCGTCAGCCTCTGCGGCCCGCGTCGTTGCCGAAACCTTGATCGGCGAGCCGAATGCGCTCGTCGGCTGGTCGTCCGTTGACCTCGCCTCCGCGCCCGCCACCTTTGTCGGTGGACTGCCGGTCGGCGCCAGGGCACAAGCCGTCTGGCCGACGCTCGGCCGCGGCGGTGATCCGATGCGGGGGACCTGACCATGGCGGACGACAACTACCTCAGCTTTTTCGGCGTGCCGGGTCTGAACTATTCGACCAAGCTGCGCCAGTACGAGGGCTTTGTGCGGGAAAGGTTGGCCGGCTGCGCCATCACCGACCCGCTCGACGCTCATCTCGCCTTCGGTGGCGACCTCGATGATTTCACCCAGGAGTCGTGTCGCGCGACCACCGGCCTATTGCTGATCTTTGGCTACGAGCCGCGCGAGGAAGGCGTCTATTTCCGCAAGGAGGTTTGGCCCGAAGACAAGGCGGCCGTTGGGCGTCGTGCGCGGCGGGCGAGCATCGAGCGCCTGCACTTCGGACCCAAGCGCGGAAAGCAGAGGTAGATCGTGGCCGGACTTGATGATTTTGCCAAGCGCATGAGCCGGATTTCGGTCGAGGTCGAAGGTGGCGTCGAGCAGGCTGTGAAGGACTGCGCAGTCGCCGTCACCCGCACCGTGATAAATGCCACGCCGGTTGATACCGGCAGGGCGCGCAGCAATTGGACAGCCGAGCCTGGACCAGGCGTTTCAGAAGCTGTTTCCGGCGCACGTTCCAGGCGCGAAGGGCAGCACGGCCACGGCCAATGCCGAAATCGCCATCCAGAAGGCGGAAGCCATGATCGAGCAATTCGGCATCGGCAAGAACGGCTCGATCCACATCTTGAACAGCCTGCCCTACATCGGCGCGCTCAATGACGGACATTCGACGCAGGCACCGGTTGATTTCGTGAAGCTGGCCGTCATGGATGGTCTGGCTACCGTCCGAAACGCCAAAATCCTGAAAGACTGAGCGTCAGGCATGGCCTCGGAGTTCGCCGATAGAGCGGATCGCTCCAGTCGTATCCCGAAACTTCCAGTTGCCGTTCCAAACATTCTCCGCCCCAACAGCAATCGACGTATTGAGCCTGGTTCAGGGTCGCGAAGCGTTGATTGTTGTCGAGCCGAATCCAAGAGCCTTCATGAGCCTTAGCCTTGTACTCACGCCGTTTATAGGTTCGAAAAATCTCGAATCCTTCAGGGAATTCTACGCCGTTACGTTGGTCATGATAGCCAACTGCGGCGAGCCTGCTCTTGTGTCGGATTAGGCGCTTCGATGGGATTGGCACATTGAAGAATACGCCGGAGAATCGCGTCTTCAGTTTCCTCGCCAGTTTTACGAGCCGCCCAGATGGCAGCAAAAACTTCTGTGGATACAGGGATAGTGCGGTTCATTGAAACCTCCATTTTTCTCAATTCTCCGCAAATAGCAAATAGTGCTATATACTGTCAAGAGAGGATTTGAACTCGCTGAGCGGCGCGGTCGCGACATGTTGGCCTCCATCGGCTTCCGGTCGTTGAAAGCTTTCGTCATGTCGCAGAGGAAAAAACTGCCGCTCGTCCATGCGAAGCAGGTGCCTGCCGACTTCGTGAGGCTGGCGGTCATGCATGGACTGACAGCCGTCCGCGGCGCAAAGGTCGAGGGCAGGTCGCCGGTGATAAGACACTGCGTCTTCCTCCGACTCGGATTTGCGGATAGGCTTTTTTAGCCAGCCGCGGGTGAGTAACGATCTGCGCCGAATCCAAGTTGTTGAGGAATTTTATTAAGTGGTAGATTGCATTAGTCTATTTTCTGGGGCGGGTGGGCTTGATGTTGGTGCAAAGCAGGCTGGCGCTAAAATTATCCGTTGCGTGGAGATAGATAGTGATTCAGTTGAAACATTGCGGATTAACAATCCTAGCTTGAGGATTGATCACGCTGACATCGCAACCCTAGACTTTCTAGAGCATCGGGATAGCAGCGGACCGAAAATCATCATCGGTGGCCCTCCTTGTCAACCGTTTTCAAAGAACGGTTATTGGGTAAAAAATGAAAACCGGCTGATTGAGCATGATCCCCGTAACATGCTGTCAGAGTATCTACGCGCTGTAGAAGAGGCAAAACCTACGGGTTTTCTTTTTGAGAACGTAGAAAGCCTTCTGCATCCCACAAACAAGCATGTTGTCGAAGATTTTCTTAAACTAGCAGACACCCTTGGGTATCGTTGCACGCTCCATAAGGCCAACTCCGCTGATTACGGTGTTCCGCAAAAGCGAAAACGCGTGTTCATTTTTGGTGTCCGTAAGCGTGGTAGGGTTGCTCCACCTCTGCCACGGCCGACCCATTCCGGAACGCCCGACACCGACGGTTTGAAGCCCTATGAGGGCGTGAAAAAATTCATGAAGGGCTATGAAGCGAAAAAATATTTCGAGCCAAGCGAGATTACTGAGAACGGAACTTACGCCCATGAACTCGCCAGTGTGCCGCCGGGCCGAAACTATATGGCACTGGCTCATCTTGAGGATTATCACGGTCGCACATTCCGTGCCGGCGGCCGCTTCTGGAATTTCCTTCATAAGCTTCACCCTGACGAGCCTATCCATAACTATTGCTGCACAACCCGGGCCCTGGGTAGGCCCGTTCCATTGGACAAGCCGAAGACTTCGCGTTCCAGAGATTGCCGGTATTCAGACCTTTCCAAAGAACTACCAGTTCGTCGGTAAGCGCCGTTCGGTTCAGAGACAAATCGGCAACGCGGTCCCATGCCTGCTGGGCGAGGCGATGGTCCGGCACCTGATTGAGCACCTGTAGTCATGGCAAAGATCAGCAAGCAGGCCACAGCAGACGGGCGCATGGTCGATGATTATGATCCTGACCACCCCACGATGCAGCAGCGTGAAACCATACTGCGCGACGGATTAACGGCACGGGGCTGGAAGATTGAAAGTATGTCGTCCGACGAGCAAAAAAGGCGGACGGTCATGCTAGTCTCATGCGGGGATCGCTCATACAAGCTGAACGTATTCGTCTTCCCCAACCTCGCCTATGCCAGCCGACACGTCGAGGAAAAGCGCATCCAGCTCAGCCGTGACTATGCTGAACACAAGCTTGAGTTTGAACTACCCAATAATGGCCCCGAACGTTGCCTTTTGCTGGGTATGTATACCCGCGACAACAAGACAGTGATCTCGGCTTGGGACGCGGCCGCCTATCGCAATCACGCGCAGCCCAGTAGTTGTTACGTCCGCGTTCCGGCGTTGGCTGATGCCATGCGCAACGGTCTTGGCCAATCCATCGACGGTAAGAATCGGCTCGTTTGTTGCTTCCAGCCCGACCTTCTCGCTTACTATCTCGAGAACATGCATGATCTTCATGAAAAGGTCGTGGTGGACCAAAACCTCATCAAGAAGTCGCTCGACGGCGAGCCGGATGAGGCTGCTGCCAGCGCGGGAGGCGGCTTGACCGACCAAGTAGGCGTGCCTCCTAACGCTGTCCCCGCCGATCTACCTCGCAACCGCATCCTCTATGGCGCTCCGGGCACGGGTAAAAGCCATCGGCTCGACAATGAGGTAAGCGCGTTTTTCGGCGATGAGATGTTGTATGAGCGGGTCACGTTTCACCCAGACTATACCTACGGACAGTTCGTCGGAGCGTACCGGCCGGTGCCGATTTATCGTAAGGTATCCGGAGCGCTTCTTGCGGCCGACAAGGTAACGGATGCAGGCAAGCATGAGCCTTTAATTGACTACGCTTTCGTTCCAGGCCCTTTTCTTCGTCTATTAGTCCGCGCATTGAAAAATCCAGAACATAGCTTCGTCTTGGTTATCGAGGAACTGAACCGCGCCAATGCACCGGCCGTCTTCGGTGAGGTGTTTCAGCTCCTCGATCGCGATAACCAGGGCGTTGGCAAGTTCTCGGTGATGATGCCGACAGAAGCACAAGACTATTTGCGGTCGCATGGTTTACCGACGTCGGTCCGACTCCCGGCGAACCTATATCTATGGGCAACTATGAACAGCGCTGACCAAGGTGTCATGCCCTTGGACGCAGCGTTCAAACGGCGCTGGACGTTCGAATATGTTCCCCTAAACGCGTCCGAAAATGTGACGGCGGGATGGATGATCCACCTGAATTTCCTTCAGGGAAGTGTGCCTTGGAATAGATTTCGGGCTGCCATTAACGACCATCTTCGCAATCGAGATGTGCCAGAAGACCGACTTCTCGGTCCATTCTTCATGCACCAGGAGGAGTTGGTAAGCGGCCAGGCGTTCAGGAACAAGCTGCTCCTGTACCTCCGCGACGACGTGGTACGGCACAACCCTGAAGTTCTGTTTAAGGGAACGCCAATTAGTTATGGTGCGCTCGCCGATGCTTATGAGAAGGGCGATCCGATTTTTGCCGAGGGGATAGACTTCGGTGCGATCAACCAAGGAAGCTGAACTTCTCACTGAGGAAGAAGTGTTGCCATCCTCTCGGGTGGCAACGCTCTTTCCCGAACCGCAAATGAGAAACACGCTGATCCAGAACGGCGTGCTCATCCCTGATAGGGACGGCGCATTGCGCGTGCGTTTCGTGGGAGTTGCAGTCGCTGGCGGGCGCAGCTTCCAAATACTGCCGAAAATTTTTCCTGCTTCGTGCACCAACGTCGCATCCACCATGCGGCAGGTCATCCGTGCATTGCGTCGCTATGCCCGTTGGCAGCCGCAACATCGAGATGAGATCCCTTTCCTCGATCCGACAGCGAGCCACACCGATCTAAACGCACTCGCCCTCGCGGACTGGTTGATCCGAGACTATCTAAGTTCAGGCATCTACCGTCGCCTCCGTGACCGCGAGGAAGTCAACGGACTTGGGCAGATAAGTTGGCGGCGCACAATCGAGCGTATGGCCCCTATGCTCTCGTCGGGGCGGCCGGTCTATGTGGACACTGTGACGCGATCGGCCACGAGGGATCATGATTATTTCGTCAGTCGGTTGCACCGGCAGATTGTGGAGAGCGCCGCCCTGGGTTTCGGCCACCTTCTAGGCTACGGGCCGCTCAACCTTGACCATGAGCCGTTTGAACCGTTAGGCGATCTGCCTGTATTTTCGCTATGCCACGCTAGGATTCGGCAGGAGATGCGGGGTGCTTTCTCCGACCGGGCAATGCAGCTTTTACCAATGCTTCTCGCATGGCTGACCGCGATCGATAAGGCCGAGAGCGCCGACCTTGCTCTGTATGGTACGAGTTCGTTCTATGACGTTTGGGAGAAGGCATGCGCGCTCGCACTGGGTAACGAACGGGATCAATGGCAAGCCCATATCCCTCGTCCAACCTGGCGCTCATTTGAAGGGCCCACGCAAACCGCCGACACGTTTGAGCCAGATATAGTAACCCGTTTCAAGGACGGAACAGACGAGCATCTGCTGATAGCCGATGCCAAATATTACCGGCTATCCATGCCGCCAAACCTCCGCGGCCAGCCTGGTGTCAACGACGTCGCCAAGCAGCTTTGGTATCAGCGTTGCCTCGCCAACGTAGCGCGCGACCGTGGTCTTGCCCAGACTTACAACATATTCGTGGTGCCAGGCCCCGAGCATGAAGATGGGTTCTGGTCAGACGGCCAAGTTGATCTTGCTGGCCTTCCGGAAACGACGGTGAAGGTGAAGCGATTATCGGGCTTGCAAGCTCTTCAGCATTTCGCCGATGGAACAGCACTTGACGCCGAACGCATCCGGGCTGTCGTAACGGCGGCGTAAGTGAATTGGTGAATCTACATGTTATTCTGTTGAACAAAAGAGGAACATGTGACATTTTTTCTAGGCTGTTGGCGATCGAGAGTACCAGAGATAGGAAGCAGAAATGAACGGTCTCGCATCTACCCGTTGGAAATCCGAGCAAGCACATGGTCACTGGTTAGGCCTGATCGACCAAGCAATCTTGGCGGCCGAGACCGCAGAATTGGAACTGTCTCGGCAGGGTGGAAGCGATCCCTCGCAGCAGCGTAAGGCAAGCGGCTCTTATTACACTCCTGCAGACGTCGCGGGGCACTTTTGGGATTTGTTCTTCCGTCATCACCGTATTTGCGACCTCAATTCGCTGCTCACGTTCATCTCCTCTACCGAACTAGTGGAGCCTTCAGCCGGGTCGGGCATGTTTGTGTTCAGCTTTCTTAAGAAGGCCGCCCTTCTCGGGGCCACTCCGGAAAGCCTCGCCAATTTGCGCTTCCACGTCGTGGACATCAATTTGGCTGCGCTACGATTTTTTTCCGAAAATTTGCGAGAAATCGAGCGCGCACTTGGAGTGGGCTTTGACGGCATCGGTCCTGACCAAAGCGATTTTCTCGAATGGGTCAACACGAGCGCCTTCACCAATGTCGTTTTTGTAGGAAATCCCCCCTTTGTCGCCAATCCCCGTGGCGCTCGTTGGCGTAACCTATATGCTGATTTCGTTGAAGCGATGCTGTCATATCGTGGTATAAAGGGGGTAAGCCTGATCGTCCCCCTTTCGGTATGTTTCAGCCGCGATTATGCGGACCTGCGCGCTGCAGTCCGAACGGCGGGAATGGGTATCAGCGCATCCAGCTACGACAATATACCGGATTACCTTTTTAAAGCAGGTAAGCCCGATAGCACCAACACGAACCGGGCGAACAGCCAGCGCTGCACCATCCTCAATCTCGGTGGTCCCGATCCCATGCTACGGGAGGCATCGCCCCTTTTAAGCTGGCTTACGGCCGAGCGCCCAACCTTGCTGTCTACCGTTCCGACATTTCGTCCATTTAGCAACGACGATCCGAGCGGGCAAATACCTAGACCAGCGTCGGACGCGCTGGCCGACTATATGCACGATGCAAGTGATGCGCGGCCCTTTCGCACTTTTCTGTCCAAGATAGGAAAGCCAGTTTTCTCGGTGGGTGGTGTTGCGAGAAACTACATTGGCATTCGGGACTATGAGGCAGCTGGCGCCGGTTGCATCCCAATCAAAACGCACTCCGAAGAAGAGCGTGGGCTTGTCCTTCAAATTCTCTCGTCCAAGCTTTTCTACGATTATTGGCGAACTTATGGAGACGGCTTCCACGTTACGGTCGATCTAATCGAGCGTTTTCCAGTGACGGATACGCTCGCGCGGCGCTTGGAGAGCAACGTCAACCTTGCCCGGCAAGTTTGGGCCTGCCGGGGTTCTTTCGCCAAGGAAAAGCTCAACTCCGGTCGGGTAATTAGATCATATGACTTTCGTGCTGCGTTCGAGAAAGCATAAGCACGATTTCCACCTATCTGCCGCGTGTCAATTGCGGAAGGATCGACTGCAGCCGATCCTTTTATTGCGGCGGGGAGGAATGGTGCCGGCTGGAGGATTCGAACCCCCGACATCGTGATTACAAATCACGCGCTCTACCAACTGAGCTAAGCCGGCCTCTCGACACCGATTTTCGGTGCCTATTCGGTACTTGATCGGATCGCATGAACCTTAAGCGCATGTTCCGATCTCGTTTTTTGACTCCCAGGCCCTCCAATTACAAATCAGGTGCTCTACCAACTGAGCTATACCGGCGCTGGCCGGGGAAATAGCAGGCAGCGCGGGCGTTTGCAAGGGTTCATTTAAGTTTCAAAAAGAGAACATGCGACGAACATGCGACGAAAAAACGCGTCGCACGGTCGCACGTGCGATAAGTTTGTTCTGTGCCTGTTCTGTTCATGGTTGAAATTGACCCGCCTATTGGGCGTTGATCCTGCCATCGATGGCATTGACCAGGCCGGTCAGGGCATCAAGCTGCATTTGCAGCAATTGGTTCTGGCGTTCCAGATCGGAGATCCGTTGCGCGTTCTGATTGATTAGATCTGCGTGTTGATTGCTGGTGTCAATTTGCCGGTTCAGTGCCCTGGTGTGTTCCTCCAAGGCGTCGTTCTGTTGGTTGTGAAGGCAAACTAAATAATCGACGGCACCATTGATAAAACTCGTCGTATCATAGCCTACTGTTTGAAAGCAGGCTGCCGATGCAGCGCTAGGCGCAAGCATCATCAAGGCTGCAATGATCGCAATTCTCACACTTGTTACTCCCCAAATAGACGACCAAAATCTAGTGCCGTCTATTCGGGAAGTCCAGTTGTCGCGATCAGGTGCTAGCCTTGGCTGCGCTTCAAGGCAAGAGGTTTTGGCGTTGCTTGGAGCGTTCCCTGATTTCTCAATGCTGTTTTGCCCCGAGAATGATTTTTCTGCACATCTCGCGCTCAGCGGGACGAAAACACTTCGAACTGTGCGCTTATGCGTCGCCACTTTTGCCTGTCGGGCGAGGGACAGGCGATTTTGCCGGGTCGGGTGTGCCGTGTCGAAATTGCGCTTGCCGTTGGATGTTGGTCACCGTACCAATCCCCCGTATAGTCACGGTTTCTCTGCCGAATTCGACCGGAGCCCTACAAATGTCGACGCCAGAAATGTCTCATATGCGGGCTCTTGAGGCCGAAAGCATCGAAATTCTTCGGGAGGTAGCGGCCAGTTTTGAGCGGCCAGTGATGATGTATTCAATCGGCAAGGATTCAAGTGTGCTGCTGCATTTGGCACGCAAGGCATTCTTCCCATCGAAAATTCCGTTTCCACTGCTGCATGTGAATACCACCTGGAAATTTCGCGAAATGATCGCCTTTCGCGACCGCATGTCCGAACAGTATGGATTTGATTTGATCAGTCATACCAACCCCGACGGGATTCGGGATGGCATCAATCCGTTCGACCATGGCTCGTCGCGTTTTACCGATATCATGAAGACACAGGCGTTGCGCCAGGCGCTGGATGCGGGTCGTTTCGATGCGGCCATCGGTGGCGCGCGACGGGACGAGGAGAAGTCGCGTGCCAAGGAACGTATTTTTTCTCATCGCAACGCTCAGCACGCCTGGGACCCAAAGCATCAGCGCCCCGAACTATGGCGGGTTTTCAATACACGTCTGAACCCTGGCGAGAGTATGCGGGTGTTTCCCATCTCCAATTGGACCGAACTCGATATCTGGACCTACATTTATGCCGAGCAGATTGAACTGCCGGCGTTATATTTTGCCAAGCGCCGTCCGGTTGTGGAGCGCTCTGGCACCTTGATCATGATCGATGATGAGCGTTTCCGATTCTGCGCCCGGTGAGCAGCCACGCGACGAAGTTGTGCGGTTCCGCACATTGGGTGATTACCCTTTGACAGGTGCCATCCGCTCGCACGCGGCAACATTGCCCGAAATCATCATGGAGATGCAGGCCAGTCGGACCTCCGAACGGGAAGGTCGCCTGATTGATAGTGACAGCGTCGGTTCGATGGAAAAAAGAAGCAGGAAGGCTATTTCTGATATGCAAACTGCCGCCGCTGCCACCCCCGATACCGATATTGCCCTCTGGCTCAGCCAGCAAACCCACAAGTCACTGCTGCGTTTTCTGACCTGCGGAAGCGTCGATGACGGTAAGTCGACCTTGATCGGCCGATTACTCTACGACAGCCAACTGATCCTGGATGATCAACTCGCCAGCCTGCGCAAGGAAAGTCGCAATCGAATCACTGGCGACGAAGGCATCGATTTTTCACTTCTGGTCGACGGGCTGACCGCGGAACGCGAGCAGGGCATCACCATCGATGTCGCCTATCGCTTCTTTTCCACAGATCGGCGCAAATTCATCGTCGCCGACACGCCCGGCCATGAGCAATACACGCGCAATATGGCGACGGGTGCCTCCAATGCCGATCTGGCGTTGGTTCTGATCGATGCGCGCAAGGGCGTGTTGACCCAGACACGACGCCACAGCTTCATCCTCTCGCTGATTGGCGTCAAGCATGTCGTGCTGGTGATCAACAAGATTGATCTGATCGACTATGATCAGGCAAAAATCGAGCAAATTGAGCAGGAATATCGAGGCTTTGCCGACACTCTCGGATTCAAGACATTAATTTCGGTTCCTGTTTCGGCCCTCAAAGGCGACAACATTCTGGCCAACAGCCCGCAAACGCCATGGTACCAAGGGCAACCATTGGTGCCATATCTGGAAACCATTGATGTCAATGAGGATAAATCCGAGCCTGCCCATGCGCTTTCCGGTACAATGGGTAAACCGGCCCAACCTCGATTTCCGTGGATTTTCCGGCACAGTGGCGTCTGGTCACATTACTACTGGTGACGACATACTGATTTCCGCCTCCCGCCAACCCGCCAAAGTGTCACGGATTGTCACCATGGACGGCGATTTGCACCGCGCTGAGGCAGGCCAGGCTGTGACGATTGTGCTTGATCGCGATACCGATGTTTCGCGGGGTGATATGCTGTCCCATCCAGGCCAAACCCCCGAATATTCAAATCAGTTTCAGGCGCGCCTGGTGTGGATGAGCCAGGAACCTGCCTTTCAGGGGCGTTCCTACTTGCTCAAGATTGGCGCGCAGATAGTGCCCGCCACTATTACCGATATCAAGTTCCGCACCAATGTGAACACGCTTGAACAGGGAGCGGCCAACAAGCTCGACCTCAATGAGGTGGGCACGGTAACAATCGCGACCGACAAACCAATCGCATTTGATCCCTATACGACCAGTGCGTTGACGGGTGGCTTCATTCTTGTCGACCGCTTGACCAACGCCACACTCGGCGCCGGTACCATCGATTTCGGGCTTCGCCGCGCGCAAAACCTTTCTTACCAGTCATTCGATGTCAGCCGCGACGTGCGCGCCGCCATGAAGGAACAAACCCCGCAGATTGTTTGGTTCACGGGCCTGTCGGGTTCCGGAAAATCCAGCATTGCCAATGTGCTGGAGCGACGACTGACAGCAGCCGGCAAGCACGCCTATATTCTTGACGGCGATAATGTGCGCCATGGTCTCAATAAGGATCTCGGTTTTACCGAAGCGGCGCGTGTGGAAAATATCCGCCGCGTGGCTGAAGTTGCCCGGCTTATGGCCGACGCCGGCCTGATCGTGCTGGTGTCGTTTATTTCCCCTTTTGCCAACGAACGCCGTCTGGCTCGGGAAATCGCCGGTGACATTCAGTTTTACGAAATCTATGTCGATACCCCGTTCGAGGTGTGCGAAGCCCGCGATCCCAAGGGTCTCTATAAGCGCGCCCGTGCCGGTGAAATCAAGAATTTCACCGGTCTCGACAGCCCGTTTGAGCCACCAGTCAATGCCGAACTGGTCTTGCACGGTGCTGAGCAGGACCCGGCCGTTCTTGCCGATCAACTATATGACTGGCTAAAGATCGATTGATCCTGGGCAACCTGTGACCCGGCGGCCGCATTTAGCTAGGCGGTCGCGTTACGGCCGGGGAGCACTAGAATGGGCAGCGATAAATCTGAGGAGTCGGCGCGAAGCGCCACCACGGCGGCTCTTATTGACAAACATCCGCTAGGCACAAAAATTGCCAATAGCCGGTTACCGCGGCACGGTACATTTTATGTTGCCCTAGGGATCGGCTTCGTAGCACTTCTCGTTGGACTATGGCTTGACCCAGACTATGCGGTCCTTATTGCGGCCAATATAACCTTTGCGGTTTATCTCGGCCTCGTGGCCTTGATGCTGCCTGTCCTTGATGCAGACTTTCTCCGATCACGAGCGGACGACGCTGATACTCCTACAGGGCTGATTTTTATCGTTGTTATTGCCATCGTGGTTTTGTGCAGCGGCTCTCTATTCATGGCGCTTAATGCGCGCGGCGGACCTGCCGTGCAAGGAGTCATTTTCAGTGTGATATCGGTGCTCTTGGGGTGGTTTGTCATCCACACCATGGCCGCGCTCCACTATGCATATGAATATTATGTCTCGGATTCTGCCGTCCCGACAAATACCACAAATGACGCTGTCGGTGGGCTGGACTTTCCCGAGGGCGACGCACCGGATGGGGCCGCATTCTTGTATTTCGCTTATGTTATTGGAACAGCATTCGCAGTTTCTGACGTTCGGGTTACCTCGAACAAGATGCGCCGAATTGTGCTGATCCATTCAACCTTCACCTATTTTTTTAACACGGTTCTGTTGGCGGCAACGATCAATGTGGTGTTGGCAATGGGCGGCGCCTGACCGTCGTTGCATTGCGATAGGCGTGCCCATATGCGACACCTTTGCAACTGATTTGCTCGGAGCTGCCAAATGAAAACCCGCGCCGCCGTCGCCTTTGAGGCCGGAAAGCCACTCGAGATTGTCGAACTGGACCTTGAAGGCCCAAAGGCCGGAGAGCCTATTGGTCGAAATCAAGGCAACAGGCATTTGCCACACTGACGAATTCACGCTGTCCGGAGCAGACCCGGAAGGATTGTTTCCTGCGGTTTTGGGGCATGAGGGCGCCGGCGTGGTGGTCGAAGTGGGGGCAGGCGTCACCAGCGTCAAACCCGGCGATCACGTTATTCCACTTTATACGCCCGAATGTCGCGAGTGCCCGTCCTGCCTCAGCCGCAAGACCAATCTGTGCACGGCCATTCGTGCCACGCAGGGGCAGGGGTTGATGCCCGATGGCACGTCGCGCTTTTCCTATAAGGGAAAGCCGATATTCCATTATATGGGTTGCTCGACATTTTCCAACTATACCGTGCTGCCCGAAATTGCCGTTGCCAGGATCGACGCGTCGGCGCCGTTCGACAAGGTCTGCTATATCGGTTGCGGTGTTACCACGGGCGTTGGCGCCGTTATCAATACGGCAAAGGTCGAAACAGGCGCTACTGCTGTGGTGTTTGGACTAGGTGGTATCGGGTTGAATGTCATACAGGGACTAAGACTTGCTGGCGCCGATATGATCATCGGGGTCGACCTCAACAATGACAAGAAAGCCTGGGGTGAACGCTTTGGAATGACTCACTTTGTCAATCCCAAGGAAATCGACGACGATATCGTGCCGCACCTGGTCAATATGACCAAACGGGGAAACGATCAGATCGGTGGCGCCGACTACACCTTTGATTGCACCGGTAATACCACTGTTATGCGTCAGGCGCTCGAATCCAGTCATCGCGGCTGGGGCAAATCGGTTGTGATCGGCGTTGCCGCTGCGGGAAAAGAAATTTCAACGCGACCATTTCAACTCGTCACCGGCCGTACATGGATGGGAACAGCGTTTGGTGGTGCGCGTGGGCGCACCGACGTGCCCAAGATCGTTGACTGGTATATGGACGGCAAGATCGAAATTGATCCGATGATCACCCACACCCTTAGATTGGAAGACATCAATAAGGGCTTTGATCTGATGCATTCGGGCGAGAGCATTCGCAGCGTCGTCCTGTACTAACACCATAGCGATGCTGAACCCGCCGCAAATCTATGTCGATGCCGACGCCTGTCCGGTCAAGAACGAAGCAATCAAGGTCGCCGAGCGCCTCGGTATGGTAATCACGCTCGTTTCCAATGGGGGCGTCCGCCCGTCACGTGATCCAATGGTGCGTATAATTGTCGTGCCCCAGGGTGCCGATGCCGCCGACGATTGGATTGTCGCGCAGGCAAAACCAAACGACATCGTGCTGACGGCGGACATTCCGTTGGCAGGACGTGTGCTGGCAAACCAATGCCACGTTCTCGGCTTCACCGGAAAGCTATTTACCGAGGCGTCGATCGGCATGGCGCTGGCGATGCGCGATTTGAACCAGCACCTGCGCGAGACCGGCGAGAGCAGGGGGCTCAACGCCAGTTTTCGCCCCGCGGATCGCTCCGCTTTTCTAAGTGCGCTTGATACGCTGGGGCGCAAGGCGTTAATTTCCATTAAGTAAAAACCCCGCGGCATCCAAGGGAATATTAACCATAATCGGAAAAACTGAACGCTGTTGTGATTTACCAGAGTTCATGCCGTGTCAGTGTCGCGTGTTGTTGTGTCGTTCGTTTTGGCTGGCATGTTGTTGGGCGCATGCGCAAAGCCGCCCCAGAACCATGTTGCGGCATATGCCGCGATGGATAAAGCCGCCGATGGTGCTGAAGCCATCGATAATTCGGCGATAACCGGCAGCGTCATGCGATCAGCATTTGCGCCAACTTATCAATCAATGCCGCGCGCGCTGTTTTCCACGAGCCCGCTTGCCGGTCGAACGCTGGCCGTAGCCTCGGCAAGCGATATTGTCCTGAAGCCCGGCGAAGTCATCCTGACCTTTGATGATGGCCCGCGCCCGGGCAAAACCGACGCCGTCCTCGACACACTGGATCGCTTTGGCGTCAAGGCAACATTCCTGATGGTCGGGCAGGCCGTCGCTTCCCATCCAAAAACCGCCCAGGCGGTCGCCTTGCGGGGGCACACCATTGGCAGCCATTCCTATGACCATGCAGATCTGACAACTCTCTCACGGCACGAGGCCGTGGAGGACATTGCCCGCGCCGAAGATATGATATCGCGGACCCTGGCCAAAGTCGGTGACGAACCGGCACCTTTCTTCCGCTTTCCCTATCTGGCGCAAAATGGCTTCCTGCGGACTAGTCTCAACCGCAGTAGCGCTGTAATCCTGGGCGTCGATATCGACAGCAAAGACTACTACTCAGACACACCTGAAGTCGTCACCGCACGCACCCTGAAGCGCCTCGAAACTCGCGGAAAGGGCATTATCCTGTTTCATGATATCCACGACCGTACCGTGGCCATGCTGCCCGACTTTTTGCGGCAACTTGAAGATCGTGGCTACAGTGTTGTTCGGTTGGTGCCGAAAGTGAACGGTCCCTTCGGCACCGACATTATCAAGGCCGAAGCACCAGGCGTGCCCGCAGCGACCCAGAGCGATAACCTCTAAATTTGGTCAGTCGTCGTCGTCAGACTCGTCAACCAGATAGACCGACAATTCAAGATCGATGTCGCAAAGCCCAATGGCGGCAACTGCATGTGCGGGCAGGCGGCTCGACATGGCCTCTCCCGATTCGGGAAAGTCGAACGCGATATCCAGAACCGCCAATCCGATCTGGCGTGTCGCCAACAATTCCTTGACCTGCGGTCCCGCTCCGCTGGCAAGTTCCAACAGCGCTCGAACCGGTTTGTCGCTGTCCAGATCAATCTGGGCATAGTGACTGTCTGCGGCGTCCTCCGGCTCAAACCGGACAATTTCCCGCCCCAGCAGTTTCGCCAGCGCCGGTCGCGTCAGGGTCACCCCACTCAGCCGCAGTGCCATTGCAAAGGGCTCGAAACTACTCATTGCCGTCGTCCCGCTGTCGCTGCAAACAATGCAATCGCGGCAGCATTTGAAACATTGAGCGACTTTATCGGGCCGGGCATATCCAGCTTGACCATTTCATCGCACAACTCGCGCGTCCGCTGGCGCAGGCCCTTGCCCTCAGCGCCCATGACAATAGCCAACGGCACATCTGCGTCGCGCGGTCGTAATTGTTGTTCGCTGTCGGAATCGAAGCCGAGCACCAACATGCCACGCTTCTTGAGTGTCTCGAGCGCATCGCCAAGGTTACGGACTTCAATCATTGGCACCAGGTCCAGCGCGCCTGATGCCGATTTGGCCATAACCCCGGTTTCACGCGGCGAGTGACGCGCCGTGGTGATTACCGCGTCAGCCCCGAAGGCACACGCCGTGCGCAAGATCGCGCCGACATTGTGTGGGTCGGTTATCTGATCAAGCACCACGACAAGGCGTAGCGGTTCAATATCATTGAGGCCAAAACGGCTGACCGGATCGACTTCCAGCGCCGCTCCTTGATGTACGGCGTCGTCGCCGAGCAGCTTGTCCAACTCCTTGGGCGTGACCTCGCGCACCGGCACCTTGCCGATGTCGCCATTCTCGCGCAGGCGGTTGAGCGCATTGGGCGTTGCCAGCAGATTTTTCTTGACGCGACTGGCATTGTCCAGCGCCGCGCGTACCGTATGAATACCATAGAGGTAGACCGGACCGTCATCGGGGTTGTATCGCGGCTTTGGCGGAAATTTATTGTAACTCATGGCGCAGCGATACCGCCTTTGGCCCGTCCCAGCAAGCGAACAAAATCTGGACAATTCATCATAGTGTGCGGATTTCTTGCCAGCAATCCTGATCGGGTGTTGACACAATCGGACAAGGCCAGCATAAACCGCCAACGAAACACTTCGGTGCTTCGCTTCTCGCTCTGGCGACGTTGTCCGTGGAGGGGTGGGAGAGTGGTTAAATCCATCAGACTGTAAATCTGACCGCTTAGCGTACACTGGTTCGAATCCAGTCCCCTCCACCATCGCCCCTTCCCATTATCTTACTTTGACCGCACACTTTGCGACCTATCGTTATATCGGCAGGCCAGACGGCCGCGCGACCAATGGTCGACGGGGAGGGGCGAGCAACGATGGCGAGACCGCGGCCTCGTTAGAAATAAAGTCAGGTGAAACCGGGGTCTCGCCATCGCGTCGGGATTTTGCGCACACGCCTTAAGCAGCCACCCCTTTCGGGGCTGGTGACAAGACATTGGCAACTGAGCCCGGTCGTCCGGCTCCCATCCCCTTTGCCCCGCCACCGGGCTGGTGGGCAGCATCCATGCGAGAGACTGGCGCCCCAACCTCCCCGACTGTCCCCAGGCTCATCACGCGTCATGATCGGCTCTGGCCTGGGCGATGGACAAAGTTTACGCGCGGTTTTGGGCGCGGGGATAAGTTTTTGGTTTTTTGGTGGCGTGGCGAGTTCCCGTTGACGGTGGCGGCATGGTGGGTGTTGAGCGTGCGGATTTCCCGTGCTTTGGTTTTCCGCATGGGCAAGGTCTATCTCGTTTACATCATAGCCAATCGCAAGCGCGGCGCGATAAGGTGGCGTTGTATCCGGGCCGTCGGCAGCATATTCCGGTCCTATTCCAATGGAGAACGACGTGGGTATAGCCGCACTCAATAATTATGAGGCGCGTAACAGCAACCTTGCTGCGGTGTTGGAAGCTGTGCACGACGACCCCGGCCGGTCGCGGTCGGAGATTAACGGGCGGATGCCGTTTAGTTTGCAGACCATGACAAATGTCGTGCAAGAACTGGTCGGTCTCGGCTTGGTAACCGAAGTCGAAAAATCGCGTCCGGGAAGCAAGGGCGGCCCGCATCGTGGCCTATATATCGAGCCAGGTCGCTGCCACGTCCTCGGGTTACAGATTCGATGGACTGTCGCCGCCAGGGACACAGACGAATACGTTCGCGGCGCAGCTGAATATCTTCGCTTGCGTCTGGCGGGAGCCTATCTGCCGTCGAGAAACGTGTTCAAATTCGATCTATATAGCGGCGGCGCGCAAGCCGGCATGTCGCATGGGCGACGCGCGGGATCGTAATGGAAGACTGATACAGACATGTCGACACAGCGCGAATTTGACTACATCATTGTGGGCTCCGGCTCGGCCGGTTCATTGCTGGCCAGTCGGCTGTCGGCAGATCCAACGTGCCGGGTCCTGGTGCTCGAGGCCGGTGGGCACGATTCAAACTTCTGGCTGAAACTTCCTGTCGGATACTTCCGCACCATTTATGATCCGCGTTTCTCACGGGTATTCTCGACCGAAGGGTCGGAAGGCGACGGTCACCGGGGACTGGCGTGGCCCCGCGGTCGGGTTGTGGGAGGGTCGAGGCTCGATCAATGGGCTGATCTATATTCGCGGTCAGCACGAGGATTTTGACGACTGGGCAAATGCCGGTGCCAGCGGTTGGTCATACGATAATATTCTGCCCGCTTTTCGCCGGATCGAACGTTTCTCTGGTGGCGATGACGACTACCACGGGCGCTCAGGAGCGCTGTCAGTTTCAGAGTTGCGCAACGATCATCCCCTGTGCACAGCGTGGGTGGGGGCCGCGAAAGATTTTGGCCTGCCGCAGAACGCGGACTTCAACGGTGCGACAACTTATGGGGCGGGGCGATATCAACTGACTTTGGGTCGCCGGCTGAGAGCCAGTGCAGCGGCAGCCTTTTTGCGACCTGCCCTCAAGCGCTCCAATCTGAGTTTGGCCACGAACGCACATGTTACGCGTGTGCTGATCGAAGGCGGCAGAGCCGTGGGTGTTGAATGGATCCACAATGGGAAAGTCGCCAAGGCCAGGGCGAGTAGAGAAGTCATTCTGAGCGCAGGGTCATTACAAACCCCACAGATTTTGCAGCTGTCGGGCATTGGCCCCGCTGAATTGCTCCGGTCGCTCGATATTCCCGTTCTAGTGGACGCGCCTGAGGTGGGAGGCAACCTGCAGGATCACTACCAAATGCGCGTTGTCTTGGAACTCAACGACGACCGATCGTTGAATATCGATGTGCGGCGGCCCTTGAAGCTGGCGGAGATGGGGCTTGACTGGCTCCTGCGGGGCCGTGGACCACTTACAGTTGGCGCGGGGCAGGTGGGGGGTGCTGCCTGCACGAAATACGCCGAAGGTGGACGTCCCGATGTCCAGTTCAACGTCATGCCTTTGTCCGTCGACAAACCTGGAACGCCACTACACAAATTTTCGGGCTTCACGGCATCCGTCTGGCAGTGCCATCCCAAGAGCCTTGGAGACGTTCGGGTCACCTCCCGTGACCCCCTTACGGCTCCTCGGATTTCTCCGCGCTATTTCTGCGAAAGTCATGACCGTGAGGTGATTGTGGCGGGGGTGAAAATGCTGCGAGAAATTCACCAACAACCTGCTTTCCGCTTATTGTGGGATAATGAGCGCACCCCTGGGAGTGCCTGCAAGACCGACGAAGAGATATGGGATGCGGTTCGAACGCTGGGTGGGACCGTCTTTCACCAGGTCGGTACCTGCAGAATGGGGAGCGATGAGACAGCGGTCGTCGACTCATCCCTCAGGGTGAACGGCGTTTCAGGACTTCGTGTGGTCGACGCCTCTGTGATGCCAAAGATAACGTCGGCAAACACCAACGCTGCAACGTTCATGATCGCCGAACGGGCCGCAGAACTCATCCTCGGGACGGACCGAAGACACGCGACTGCTGATAAAAACTGACAGTCAATTCAAGGTGCAAATCTTGGTGCACTGCGTCGAGAACCAACGACGGGAGCTTGGTCAGTGCAGGCGAGGCGGCTACCGCCGTCAGTCTCCAAGCGGTTCGAGTCTCGGTTCCCTTGCGGTGCGAGAGGACGTTGTATTTGACGCGGCGCAGCGTCTCCTGTGCTGTAGCGCCGAGCCGGTATCCGGCGGCGACCGAAATCAGGTCGATGATGGCGAGAAAAGCAAAGCGCGATGCCGTCGGCTTCATGGTGTCGGGAAACTCAGGTACGGCGACCGTCAGCCGCACGTCGCACAGCTGCGATAAATCGGTGTTTGGTGCAGTGATGCAGATGGTTTTGGCTCGATAATGCTTGGCTAGAGCCACTGCATCGACCACTTCGCGAGATCGTCCGGTAGCGGAAATGGCGATCACAACGTCATTGGGTTTGAGCGTTGAAGCGATCATGCGCATGACATATGGATCGGAATGGGCCGAGACCATAACGCCATACCGGAACAGGCGGTTCTGGGATTCCTGCGCCAGCGTTGACGAACTGCCTCCCAACCCGAATACGGCAACCTGATGAGCAGTTGCGATAAGGTCCGCGGCGCGCATGACCTCTTCAGGGGCCACCTGACGCTCTACCGCGTTGAGTGCCTTATGCGCCTCGCCGAACACAGTGTTCCAAAGCGGAGAGCCGTTTTCGGTCGGTTGTGGCGGCTGGTTGGCTGCCAGATATATCCGCCCAACAACAACGCTCTGAGCGAGCCTTGACCTTGAAATCACGCACGCCGTCGCAGCCAATAGAACGACAAAATCGGGTGACCGACGGTTCGCTGACATCGGCCTGTCGGGCGATCTCAGCATTGGAAGCGTCGACGCAGAATGCAACATCGGCAAGCACGACATCGGCAACGCGTCGCTCGGCGGGGCGCAGATCGGCGTAATTGTCCTTGATCTGGGAGATAATGTCGGGGATCTGCGCATGAGCGCTATTTCGGCCCGTGTTCGCATCATCGTGCTTATTCATCTGCGTGCTCTTTGGAGGCTACTCAGGCGGGGAACTCCCATGTCTGGCCCTCAATGTCTTATCAGGAAAGCGCCCGCACATCCGCGCCACAATTGTCGTGTTGAGGCGATCGTGTAGGAAACTTACACACTACGCAAGAGCAAAATGTACTGAAATAGTAGGAAAATTTGGCAAGCAGGACGCATCTGGATGTACGAGCTTGACTCAAAAGTTAGGATAGTTACAGACTGCGATCTGGCGGCGGGATAATAATTGTCGCGATGCAGGATAGCGCACGGGGTACGATGGTCGAGCAGTTGTCTGGAGGTGTGAAGCTTAGGGTGCGACAGGCCACGAAGGTTTACCCCACTGCGTCTGGCGACCTGTTGGCAATTGACCGTTGTGATCTTGATGTGCGGGCCGGTGAGATTGTTTGCGTCGTTGGACCTTCCGGTAGCGGCAAGACGACATTGCTGTGGTCGATGTCGGGATTGCATGGCCTGAGTTCCGGCGAGGTGCAGCTTGATGGCAAGCCGATCACCAAACCCAGCCGGGATATTGGTATGGTGTTTCAGGATGCCAATCTGCTGCCTTGGCGCACCGTCGAGGCCAATATCAATTTTCCTTTCGAAATTATGGGGCAGGCACCCGACAAGGCGTGGATTGCCCAACTCGTGCATCGGGTGGGCCTGGAGGGCTTTGAACACCGTATGCCGTCCGAACTTTCTGGCGGCATGCAGCAGCGCGTCGCGTTGGTTCGGGCGCTATCTTTCAAACCGTCCGTGCTGCTGATGGACGAGCCCTTCGGGGCGCTTGATGCATTCACGCGTGAGGAAATGAACCATCTGGTCGAGGAAATCTATCTCGATACCCACACCACGATCGTACTCATCACCCACTCAATCGAGGAGGCCATTTTCCTGGCCGACCGGGTGATCGTGATGAGTGCGCGGCCCGGCCGGATTGCCAGCGAACATGTGGTTCCGTTTGCGCGGCCGCGGTCCATGGAAATCATGTCTACCAAGGACGTTTTCGATCTTACCAACGTCATCAAAAAAGAGATCATCGGCGATCAGAAAAGCATGGCGGGCAGATCCGGTTCTGTCGTCAAGGCCACTGGTTAGGAGAGCCCAATGGAAAGCACCGATGCCATCCCGCAGTTCTCAAAATCGGAAAGCAAAGCCGGTGGGGTCGGCGTCTCCAATATGTCGGCGCTCGCTGCCGGACCGGGCATTCAGTCGGTACGCGACGTTGCAATCATTGTTATGGTTGCGGTGATTGTTATTGGTGGTCTGGAACTGGTGCTCAATATTTTTGCCGTGCCGCAATACGTTATGCCCAAGCCCAGCGAGATCGCGGTGGCGCTGGTCACCGACTTCTGGTTCATCCTGCCCCATCTCGGGCACACGCTGGTAGAACTGTTTTCCGGCTTTGGCATTGGCGCGCTTGTCGGGTTGATCCTTGCCGCGGTGATCACTCAGTTTCCGTTCGCCGAAAAGATCATTACCCCCTATATCCTGCTATTGGTCACCACTCCCATGTTGGCCTTGGTCCCGCTACTGATCCTGCGCTTCGGCTTTGGTTATACGCCGCGCATTATCGCTGTTGCATTGGCAGCCGGGCCAATGGTGATGATCAACGCTGCAACAGGCTTTCGCCGGGTGGATCGCGGAAAGATCGCGCTCGCGCGCTCCTATGGCGCATCAACGCTGCAGATATTCTGGAAAATTCGCGCGCCTATGGCGCTGCCCATGATCTTTGTCGGCTTGATGGTTGGTTCGATTTTTGGACTGCTGACTGCCGTCGGCGCCGAAATGGTTGGGGGTGGTTTTGGCCTTGGCAACCGTCTCACCTCCTATTCTTCTATGATCCAGATGCCCCAGTTCTTCGCTGTGGTGCTGATCCTCTCGATCCTTGGCATTCTCATCTATGTGCTCTTCTTCCTGCTCGGGAAGAAGTTTGCAAGTTGGGAGGCCTGAGGCAAAGGCCTGCCCGTGAATGGCAGGAAAGGACTACGAAACGACCATCAACAGGGGAATAACATGGACAGATTTTCGCTGCACGGCCTGACCCGCCGCACCTTTCTGCAAGTCTCAGCCGCAGGCGTCGTTACGGCCACCGTACTGGGAGGCGTTCGCGACGCCGCCGCAGCTCCGTACTCGAAATTCACATGGATCTCGCCGCGCGGCACGCTCGAAGTGCTCGACGACTACGGCTATTGGATCGGCAAAAAAATGGGCTACTTCGACGATCTGGGAGTCGATGAAGAATTGCAGCCCGGCCCGTCCGACGGCACCGCGACGGTCAAGTTTGTCGATGTTGGCCAGGCCGACATGGGCTTCCCGTCACCGGGCATTTTCGCTTTCGCTCTCGAGAACGGCATGAAACTCAAGTCCGCCTACCATTGGGGCGCGCTTGATACGTTCAGTCTGGCTTTCCGCAAAGGCGAGGGCACCAATGACCTCAAAACCCTTGAGGGAAAAACCATTCTACTCGGTTCTGCGGCGTGGCAGTCGATTGTTGATCCGATGCTGGCGGTTCACGGAGTGGACATCACAAAGATCAAATATGTCGAAGCCGGCTGGCCCACTTGGGGCACAGCGCTTGCCGCTGGCCAGGGGGATGCCGCTCTCGCTTGGGAAGGGCTGCGGGCCGAGTGGATCGGATCTGGTCTGGACTTCGAATACTGGCTTGGTGTGCAGCGCTCGCCGTTGTTTGCCAACACCTACGTCGTCCGCGCTGAAGACCTTGAGGACCCAGACAAAAAAGCCTTCTTGATCAAGTACCTGCGTGCCTGGTCGATGGGTCTCGAGTTTGCGACCCATAATCCAATGGCCGCTGTCGATGCTGTATTTCAGCAGTTCCCGTCGCTGGCCTCCAATATTGGGCCGGATCTGGGTGCCATGTCGATCTTGCAGCAGAGCAACGTCGTGCGCGGTGACATGTCAAAGCGCAAAGGCTGGGGCGACCACGATATGGCGGCTTGGCAGATCTTTTTCGACGAGATCTACAAACTCAAGCAGGTCAGCAATCCGATCAAGGCCGAGGACGTCTGCACCAATGAGTTGATCGAGGCGGCAAACGACTTTGATCACGAAAAGGTTAAAGCCGATGCCGCTGCCTACGAACTTCCTGCCGAACTCGCTGCCGTCGACATCGATGAAGTGAGGTCTCATTTGTTCGATCAGGCCGTATCCTGACACTAAACTGCCGCGGGCGGTCTCGAGCCGCCCGCGTTTAATGGCAATTCACAAGGGGAGGGCGGTATGCCCAACAAGGTTAGGGTACTCGTCATTGGTCTTGGCAACATGGGCAAGTCCCATGCAAGCGCCTATCACCGCAATGACGGCTTCGAAATCGTCGGATTGATGAGCCGGTCGATCAAGGGCAAAGAGATCCCCGCCGAATTGACCGGCTACCCCTTGTTCGAAGACTATGACGCAGCGCTAGCCGAAACCAGGCCCGACGCGGTGTCGATCAACTCATGGCCAAACAGCCATGCCGAATATGCGATCAAGGCGATCAATGCTGGCGCCCATGTGTTCATGGAAAAACCCTTGGCCACCAATATCGCCGACGCTGAGGCTGTGGTGAAACTGGCCCGCGAAAAAAACAGGAAACTGGTGCTGGGCTATATTCTGCGCGTGCACCCAAGTTGGATCAAGTTCATAGAACTGGGCCGCACGCTCGGCAAGCCTTTGGTCATGCGCCTGAACCTCAATCAGCAAAGCAGTGGCACTGCGTGGGCGTGGCACAAAAACCTCATCGACTCGCTGATACCGATCGTCGATTGCGGCGTGCATTATGTTGACGTGATGTGCCAGTTGACGGGCGCCAAGCCGGTGCGGGTTCACGGCATCGGCGCCAAATTGTGGGAGGAAGCCGACAAGCCCAACTACGGCCACCTGCATGTGACCTTCGATGATGGTTCAGTCGGCTGGTATGAAGCGGGCTGGGGCCCGATGATGAGCGAGGTCGCCTATTTCGTGAAAGATGTCGTTGGCCCGAAGGGTGCGGTTTCCATCGTTCCCGCGCCATCGGATGAAAAAAGCAAGCTTGAGGAGCCTATCGGACTCCGCCGACATCGATCAGCACACTAAAACCGACGCCATTCGCTACCACCACGCCGAAGTCGGGCCCGACAAGAATTTCGTCAAGAACGACGAGATTTTCACCATGAACGACGAGCCCGGGCACCAGGAATTGTGCGACCGCGAGCAGGCGTTTTTCCTGAAGTCCATCCTTGAGGACATCGATCTGACCGAACAGATGGATGCCGCGGTCAATAGCCTGCGTATTGTGCTCGCGGCCGAGCAAAGCATCAATGAAGGGCGTACGGTCGATCTGGCCTGACATAGTCCTTTCAATCATCCCGCAGTCTGCTCTAGCGATTGGCTTGTGTCCTGCCGCGTTGGGCGATGCACAGGGAGAATAGCAATGACTGAACCGGCAACTGCCAAGGGCTTCGATCTGGTGCTGCGCGGCGGCCACGTAATGGACGAACGCAACGGCGTTGATGGGGTGTTTGATATCGCGATCAGCGATGGCAAAATCGCTGCATTGGGACCCGATCTACCAACTGCCGGCGCACGAGTCGAAAACCTTGTCGGGTGCATCGTTGCGCCCGGCCTGATCGACATCCACACCCACGTCTATCACAAGGCGACCTCACTCAGCGTCGATCCTGGTATGATCGCGCGCCGCTCTGCCGTGACGACGCTGGTCGATGCCGGCAGTGCGGGTGCCGGCAATTACGACGGGTTCCGCGACTATGTGATGGCTCACTCGCCCTACCGGATTTTCGCCTTCCTGAACGTTTCATTTCCCGGCATTTTTGGCTTCGACAAGGGCATATCCATCGGCGAAGCGACTCTGCGTGAAATGCTGCCAGTGGACCGTTGCGTCGCCAAGATCGAAGCCAATCGTGATCGCATAATTGGGGTGAAAGTGCGCATCGGCGGACCGGTGACCGGCAAACTCGGCCTCGGGGCACTTGAGCTTGCGCTGGAGGCGGCCAATGAAGTCGGTCTGCCTTTAATGACCCATATCGGGGGACCGCCGCCAAGTTATGCCGATGTTGTGGCCATGCTGCGGCCCGGCGATATCCTGACTCATTGTTTTCGACCCGATCCCAACTCTGCACTGGGAACCGATGGCCAAATCCTTCCCGAAATTCGCGCGGCGCGCGAACGGGGCGTTTTGTTCGACATCGCCCACGGCATGGGGGCATTTGGTTATGCCACCGCAGAGTCGGCCCTCGCTGCCGATTTCCCCCCAGACCTCATCTCCAGCGATGTGCATGTGATTGCGGTTGAAGGTCCGGGGTTTGATTTGCTGCACACTATGAGCAAACTGCTTAACTGTGGCCTGACGCTGCAACAGGTTATCGGCATGTCGACCAACCGACCAGCGCTGGCTATTCGTCATCCAGAACTCGGTCATTTGGGCGTCGGCGCCATTGCCGACATTACCGTGCTACGCCAGATGGACAGCAATTACGTGTTTGAGGATGTGGTCGGCACGCGCCGCCAAGGCACGACGCTACTCCAGCCTGAACGCGTCTATCTTGCAGGCAAGTCCATGGAGATTTCCCGCCGCCCCTTCGAGGAACCTTTCATTCCCGGCGGTCACCACAACCACCAGCACTGAGCCGGGGGGCCGTCTTAAAGTCGGATCACGTTGCCGGTGCGCGCCGACTCCTCGGCCGCCAGCGTCGCCTCAAGCGCCGCGGCGGCATCCTCGGGTCTTCCAACCGTGGGCGTGGTGCCCGTCAATGCGCAATTGGTGAAATAGGCAAATTCATCGCGCAGCGCGCCGCCTCGGACGCCTTCGAACATTGGCCAGTAAGTGATATCGGGCGAATGCAGCCGGTCTGCATCGACAATCCCAAGGTTGGGAAAGGTATCCTGAATATGGATAATGCCTTCGGTCCCAATGATCGACATGCGCTCGTCGATATCGAACGGCGTCTTTTCAGGCATGCACCACACTGTTTCCAGCGTCGCAGTCGCGCCACCGGCGAACCGAAACATGGTCTGGCCGATATCTGGGTTTTTGAGGCCGCGCACGTCGACGGTTTGGGCATAGGCTGAAACGATGCGATCTTGTGTCAGCCACAACATGATGTCGGTGTCGTGTATGGCATCACCGACAATCGGGCCAATCTTGTTAAGGATGGTCGGAGTCCAGGCGGCGGGAATATTGCGGCGCGAACTCATGGCGACGATTTTGCCGATGCGTCCCGCTTCAATCGCCTGCTTGGCGGCGCGATAGCGTGGATTGAAGCGCACGATGTGCCCGATAAACAAGATACCCTTGGCGCCTTTAGCCGCGGCGACGATCTTCTTTGCATCCTCGACTGTCGAGGCAATGGGTTTTTCCAAAAACACGTGCTTGCCCGCTTTTAGCGCGGCGATTGCAGGTTCGGTATGCTGGTCCCACATGGTGCAGATAGATACCGCGTCGATGTCCGGGTCCGCCAGCATGTCGTTGTAGTCCTGGTAGCGTTTGGCCACACCGAACTTGTCGGCCAAGGCCGATAGCCGATCCTCGGTACGGGTGCACAGTGCGGCCAGTTCCAAGTTAGGCAGGCCGATGATGGTGTCGCAGTGGATTTCTCCGAACCAGCCGAGGCCGATTACGCCGATGCGCAACTTGTCCATTTGTCGTCCTTTCAGAAATCTTCCAGTGTTATTTCTCGCGTCATCACGATATTTCCGGCCGTCAGACCGCAATCGACCGGAATGGCGGCGCCTGTAACGGCACTCGCAGCGTCAGAAGCCAAGAAAGCGATCACACGGGCCACCTCGTCGGGTTCAACAATACGACCCAGTGGGTACCAGCGCTCCAGCGTCTTGAGCACGTCGGGATCTTTGGCTTTTCTCGCGTCCCATAGAGGCGTCCGCACCGTTCCTGGCAACACGATATTGGTGCGAATGTTGTAGCGACCATATTCCAAGGCCAGCGCCTTGGTCATCGCGATCATGCCAGCTTTTGCGGCGCTATAGGCCGGATCACCAAGGGCTTGCAGGCCATTGACCGAACCAACATTGACGATGGCGCCACCCTGACGCTCAACCATCTGTGGCAATACGGCATGAGCACAATTGTAAGCGCCGTTGAGGTTGACGCTGATATCCTCTTCCCACCCCGCCGGGTCGGTTTTGGCAATTGTGGCGTGACGCGATAGCCCGGCATTGTTGATCAGAATATGCACGTCGCCGAATGTAGAAATTGCTGCACGCGCCGTGTCGGGCGATGCAATGTCCGCCACGGCGGCCTGGATGGAGATTCCATCGGCTTGAAGTGCCGCTGCGAGCTCCAGCACAGCGTCACTGCGATCGATCGCGCCGATGGTCGCCCCTTGCGCGCCAAAGAACCGACACAGGCCTTGCCCGATGCCACCGGCGGCACCTGTAATGGCAATGGTCTTTCCGGCGAAATCGGCGCTCATGAGTTGTCCTTGAGGGCTTCGCCAATCCAGGCCAGATTGCGCGGTCGCAAATGGCCCCAATTGTAAAAGGCCAACTCGTCAACACCGCCAGCCTCGCAATGCCGCGACGGCATCCAAAAATTCGCCCTTGCTGGCGAGGTCTGGGTATGAAGGACGTAATATGGCACGCAATGTGCCATTGCCGCGCAGCCGCCGCTTGATGTCGAAAAGATCGGCCGCGACCCGCGCAGCGCTGGGCTCATAAAAACAAGCTTCGACAATGCCGGTTGCCTCGGCCAAGGCCTTGAGATCGCTGCCTTCATACCAGGCGCCGCCCGTCGGCCGCGCGACTGACGGAATTACCGCCACCGTCGCATCGGCGCGTACTGTCGCGCGTATCTCAGCCACGAGCGCCGTCACCACGCCGCTGCGGTAGTCAAGCAAGCGGCGCAGATCGCCGTCGGACACGATATCGGCCCGCCAGAAGGCGTCGGCCATGTCGGTGGGAAAATCCACGTCGCTGTCAAAATAGTGCGCGATGTCTGCTGCCACCTGCGCCTTGAGGCGACGGGCATCGATTCCCATCAGTTCGGCACCGGCAATGCAATGCTCGCAAAAACACAGGCCCAGCATGTTTTCGAGCCACGGATTGGATTGCAACAACGCAAATTCGTGGTGATAGCCATGCGCATATGGGGTAAACCCCGGTGCTTCCAGGGATATCCCTGCCACGGGATAGGTCTCTGTGACGTCTTTGGCGAGCCCGATGGCATAGGCGCGTGCTTCGGGTGCTGACGGGCATAGATTGTAATAGTAGGGGTCGCCAAAGGCGTTGCGGACTACCGAATCGGGATGCGCCATGCCCAGTGCTGTATTGTGCAGCAATACCAGCCACACGTTGATCTGCATGTCCCCCCCATCAGTCAGCCTCGCGCAGAATATCGATCTGCCCGAGCATCGTGTTGGCCACCGGTTTGATTGCGCCATAACGCGCTGGATTGGCGTTGAAATAGACCGTCCCGTCCTCGGGGAAGTACACTTTTCCGGCCTTGCCATGTGGCCGAAGGAACTTGCCAGCATGATAACTGCCGGCAATCGTGACAGTGTCGAGTCCTAGGCTCGCGAAATTGGGTGATAGCCTGTGGCACGCCGACTTCGGCCAAGTCCCAGGCATAGGTGTAGAGCGCCTTGTAGCTCAATTGCCGAACCAACCTTCCTTCAGATAGCGCATATACTCAAAGATCGCTCCGTGCTTGCGCACGAAGGCCACCTCGAGGAAATCGCCGACGATGAACGGGGGAATCAGGATTTCGACACCAGGTGCAGCCAGGTGCAACTCCAGGTCATCGACACGATAGGCCACATGCGGATTGTCGCGCACGGCGGCCGGCACAGTGCTGTCGGGCGCGTAGCGCAAAAATTCGATGTGTTCGGGATGCTGTTTGGGATTGGTGACCCAGATCCGGCTTTGCTCTACCCAGTCTTCCTGCGGCTGCGGCTCCGTGGTGGTGATCCCAACATGGTCAAACACAAAGGTAGACACGGCGCACCTCCGAAACAGCAATCCGCTCAGTTGGCGCAGCCGAGCCAGAGCGCTGTGAAATCATGTTACACAATCCGCGGACTCGCAAGAGGTAATTTCCAGTTGCTTGTCATATGGCGAAATCGAGCCAAAACCCGGCATCTGCTCACTGAAAACGCGCGTCAGACGGCATGCGTCCGAGGTGACGCACTTTTGATATTTGCGACGCCACGCGAACTCTGTAATTATATTTCAGGTTTTGGAGTGGGTTGAATGGTCAAAAAAACAACCGTCGATCAAGCAGCTACTAATGTCGAGATTGATTTGATTTCACGTATGCAAAGGGCAGAGGATCTGCTGTCGCCTGCCGAACGGCGGGTCGCCGCCGCCGTGCGGCAGGACTATGACGCAGCCACCAGGTTGACGATTGCGGACCTTGCATCACGCGCTGGGGTCAGCCAGCCCAGCGTCACCCGATTTGCCCGCTCGGTAGGATGCGCCTCGTTCAACCACTTCAAGATTAGTCTGGCAACGACGTTGGCCGTGGCCTCGGCCTATCTCAAATCGGACCGCGTGTTTGACGACGATATTGGTCAACTGGCCAAGAGCGTGATGCAGCGCGCCGCCAATGCCGTGCGCGATTGTCTCGAGCAACTCGACACCATTGCCGTCGGTCAGGCGATAGACGCGATGGCGACGGCGCGGCGGATCGATATTTACGGGCAGGGCGGGGGATCTGCTGTCATGGCAGAAGACGCCAAATTACGTCTGTTTCGTCTCGGTATTCCGGTATCGGCCTACACTGATGGGCATCAACAGCGGATGTCGGCAGCAACCTTGCAGCCGGACGATGTCGTATTTGCGATCTCAAATAGCGGTCGCTCAAAGCCAGTTGTCGAGGCAGCACGGATCGCTGCTTCCTTCGGGGCCACGACGATTGCGCTGACCCGACCCGATACGCCATTGGCCCACGCCGTTGCCATCACCATCCCTATCGTAATTGCCGAGGATGACGATGTGCTCGCGCCCACGCCATCGCGCTACGCGCATATGGCCGTCATCGACACCCTCGCAACCGGCGTCGCAAGCCGCCTTGGTGAACGCGGGCGACAGGCGTTGCGTCGAGTTCGCTACACGCTTTCGACCATAGGAATCGCCATTCCTACGCCATCGACCGACCCAACTTTGGTCATGCAGGCGCTGGGAGATCGCGAATAGAAAAACTTAGCGCGCGAGGCCAGACAGTATGCAGGAACCGAACCGCAAAAAGCCCAAATTCGGCGTTCACACCCCTCTCGGTCGTTCGCTCTCAGAATTTGCTGTCCCGAAAGCTGCAATTCCCAGGCAGTAACAGCAGCGCTGCCAACTGCAATCTGAGCCGAGGTTGGACGGGTGGAAAACGCTGGCAATCTCTGACCGACTATCGTCACGCGATGTTGACTAAAAATGTTGTCCACATCATCAATGTCGCACTGGCAACTCACATGGTGACCAATCGATGTCGCCCGATCAAACCCTGAAAGAATGCTGACATGAAAATCGTCGCTGTTAAGCCTTATCTGGTCAAGGATTGGCGCACTTTGCTGTTCGTCAAGGTCGAAACCGATGAAGGTATTGTGGGGATCGGTGAAGGCGGGCTCACGTCGCGTGAGTGGGGTGTTGCGGGTATTGTCGAAGCGCTGGAACCCCTGCTGCTGGGAGCCGATCCCATGCGATCCGAACATCTTTGGCAGCTGATGTGGCGCAGTGGGTTTCACCCATCCAACCAGGTGCTGACCGCGGCCATCGCCGCAATTGACATTGCCCTTTGGGATATCAAGGGCAAGGCGCTTGGTGTGCCCATCTATCAGTTGCTGGGTGGCAAGGTTCGCGACAAGGTGGAGACCTATTGCCATATGGCTGCTGCCACGCCCGAAGAGCCTGCTGGGGATTGCCAAGCAGCGGGTCGCCGAGGGGTGGAACTGCTTGCGCTGGGATAGTGGCCCATTCGGCAGCGCGCTCTACGAGCCCCATAAGGCGGTGGACTGGACCATCGAGGCATTCCGTCTGTTGCGAACAGAACTGGGACCAGACATCGAGTTGGCTTTCGACGCCCACACCCGCACCAGCGTGCCCGACGCGGTCCGCCTGTGCCGTGGCGTGGAAGCCTATCGACCCATGTTCATCGAGGATCCACTGCGGGTCGAGAATCCAGAATCCTACCGTAGGTTGCGCGATCAGACCGCCGTTCCCATCGCCGCTGGCGAACAGCTGGGCACCAAATGGCAGTTCCGCGCAATGATTGAAGAGGAACTCATCGACTATGCCCGAATCGATGTGTGCATTGCCGCCGGCTTCACCGAATCGCGCAAGATTGCCGGCTGGTGCGAAACCCATTTTATCGACATCGCCGTGCACAATCCGATCGGGCCAGTGTCGACCGCGGCATGCCTGCATCTCAATCTCGCCACCTCTAATATGCTGGTTCAGGAACTCCCGCGCCGGCCGGGCGAGAGTCTGTCGGACGTGATCGTCAGCCTCGCATCGGTGGGACGATGGCTGGCTGTATGCATCTGACGCGCCCGGTCTGGGTCTCGAGGTCGACTGGGAAGGTCTCAAACGCTATCCCTTCAGCCAGGAAAGTCTGCCCATCTTCTACCGGGCTGATGGCGCACTGACCAATTGGTAGCTGTCGGTAGTGGCTGTGGGCGCTCCCGCTGCCCGAACTGGGCAGTCCTCACCCTTCAATGCGCCCAACGTGACATTGGCTTTGAGTTCCGAGCGACGAGGCTTGCGTTCAGACATTTCTGATCTCCTTTGTATGAAGATCAGCGGAGAACAAGTCTCAGCTTATGTCCGTTGCCGATTTTCGGAGCGGAGCTCAATATCTGGTCCTCCCTAAAAATGAGAGGACTGCCTCGTGATTGATTTCACGATAGGGGTTTGATCGCCCTCAGCAGCTTTATCAGCGCTTTGTCACGGTCTTCAGCAAGTTGGGCGACGCTCTGCGATCCCACGCCCTGGCTAATGCCTGCCACCAACAGGTCGCGGGTGGAAGGGTCAAGCGTAGGGGTCCCAAGCTCAGCCCACCATGCAGTAAACGCCGGACCTAAATGATCAACGAAATGCTCGATGCCGCCCTCGCCGCCGGCCAGGTGCAAGGTCAGGTGGGGGCCCATCAATGCCCAACGCAAGCCAGGGCCTGAGGCCACCGCAGCATCGATATCGGCGACCGAAGCCACGTTCTCCGCTGCCAGAAAAACTGCCTCGCGCCACAATGCCGCCTGCAGGCGGTTGGCGACGTGTCCGTTTATCTCCTTGCGGATGTGGATCGCACGCTTGCCCAACAGCCCATAAAATTCCATGGCCGTCGTGACGCACTGTGCGCTGGTATGGCGACCGCCGACCACCTCGACGAGTGGCAACAGATGCGGTGGATTGAAGGGGTGCCCGACCAGGAACCTTTCTGGTCGTGCCATAGTCTCCTGCATTGTCGACGGCATGAGGCCAGACGTTGATGAGGCAATGACAACGTCAGGGCGCAGTCCGGCCTCTATTTCCGTCAACACCTTACGCTTGAGGTCGAGGAGTTCCGGCGTGTTCTCCTGAACGAAGTCTGCGGCGTCGACCGCAGTTTCAACGCTTGGGTGGTGGCTTAGCCGCGCCTGGGCGTGATCAAGTGGGGGTACCGGCGCTAATTGCGCCAATGCGGACCAAGCACGCTCGACGAATGCCCGGCTATGCTTTTCGGCATCGGGCGATGGATCATAGCAACGGACGGTAAGGCCTTTGGCCAGAAACAGACTCGCCCAACTAGCACCGATCGTGCCGGTACCAACTACAGCAACGGTGCGAATTTCCGAGACGGACATTGCGATCCCCTTTTTGAATAATCCCGGTTTCCGCGCCGACTCGTGCTCACGATTGTGGTACCTGCTCACCTGCGGATAAGCTCCGGCCGTCGCGAAAACAGATAGCTAACTTCGTGGCGCCTGCTCCAGACGTAATGGATATAGGGATGGATTTTGTGCAGAGTAGGTTACGTTAATAGGACGCCCCAACGCACTATAGGCGACCTGTTCAACCATCAGCAACGCAGCTGGTGCGCTTAGGGCGAGGAGTTGGCATTCATCAGGGGTGGCCAGTCGGGCGCTCAACATCGTCTGACCTTGAGCAGGTACAATGCCGTAGCGAGTGGTCAGTTCGCCATAGAGCGAGCGGTTCTCCGAGTTCCAGTTGAGGGTCAGTAAATCAGGTGCCAGTTCGACCGGTACCCAGTCCAGGCTAATCATCACGGGCACATCGTCCAGCGTCCTTAGGCGGTGCAGCAACATCGCCGCCTCGCCATCACCAAGCTCGAGTAACAAGGCAACGGGCGCCGGCGGGGCTTTGGTTTCGGCGGAAAGCAGCACGCTGCCAGGCTTTTTGCCATGCGAGCGCGCCGTTTCGGTGAAGCTGCGGAGCAGTTCGAGTCTCGAACCCTGCATTGGACCGACCTGTCGCATAGAAGCCCTTACCCGGCTGGCTTTGCAGATATCCTTCCATCACCAGTTCTCGCATCGCCTGACGGACGGTTATCCGGCTAACGCGGAAGCTGTTGGTGAGTTCGCGTTCGGAGGCGAGCCTTGGTATTGGGTGGAATGTCACCGCTACGCAATGCCTCGAGAAGGTGATGCTTCACCTGTTTGTATAGGGGCTCCGGGTCATCACGCCGCAATGTGCTCATCGTGTGCCCCTTTTTCCGTTGTCTGCAAGATACCGTTCACAAATACGCTCATAACCCCAAACTGGCCGCCAGAATAGCCACGACCGCCTCCCTTGCCCATTGCGGGTTTATTGGTTTGTCCCTCTTTTCAATCCTAGTATAACTGGTTATAACCAGATTGAAACGAGCTGCTGGGAGGATCTCGTGAAACTTGCCTTGATTGGAGGCGGTGGTGTCAGGGCGCCACTGTTCGTGCAATCAGCGTTGCGACGGGCCGACAATATCGGCCTGAACGAAATCTGCTTGATGGACACCAACCAGGCACAGCTCGACATTTTTGGTGGCCTTTGCCGCCACCTCGCGCGCCGCGGCAATTCACCGGTCACTATATCCACGACCACCGACGTGAATGTGGCCCTTCAAGGCGCCAAATTCGTCGTTACGACAATTCGTCCCGGCGGCATCGATGGACGCATAATAGATGAGGATATCGCGCTGAGGCACGGCGTGCTGGGTCAGGAAACCACCGGCGCCGGCGGCTTTGCCATGGCGTTGCGCTCGATCCCGGTCATCCTGCAATATGCCGAAAAGATGACTCAAATCTGCCCCGACGCCTGGCTGTTGAACTTTACCAATCCTGCGGGTCTTGTCACTCAAGCGCTAAGGAATGCGGGTTTTTCCCGCAGTGTCGGCATTTGCGACAGCGCCAACGGTGCCCAGAATGCAGTGGCGGCATGGTTGGGGCTCGATCCACAATCTGTAGCGGCCGATTTGTTCGGGCTTAATCACCTATCGTTTTCGCGCGCGGTCACGGTCAAAGGTCGAAATGTACTGTCCGAACTCCTGGCGAATGATGAGTTTCTCAACAAAACCAGTCTCAATGTGTTTGAGCCGGATGTCGTGCGTATCCATAATATGTGGATCAACGAGTATCTTTACTACTTCTATTATGCGGACAAGGCTCTGACTGCGCAGCAATCGGGCGGTGCGCGGGGGCGGGAAATCAAGGCGCTTAATGTCGAGTTAAACCAGCAATTGGCGGCGATCGACCCAAATGCCGATCCTGATGCTGCCTTGCAGATCTATTTCAACTATGAGAACCGACGTAGTGGGTCATATATGAAAAGTGCCTGGCAGGACCGCTCGACTTTGGCGGCGCATGCAGGCAAAGCCGAGTCCGATGGCGAGGGCTATGCCGGGGTGGCACTTGATATAATCTCGGCGCTTTCTGGCGGTCCGGAAATCCATACGGGCCTGAATGTGCCGAACGGCGACACCATCATCGGGCTCAGGCCGGACGATGTGGTGGAGGTTACATGTCGCATCGACAGCAATGGCATTCATCCAAAGCCGGTCGGTGCGATGCCTGAAGGCCAGTCCTATCTTGTCCAAAGCGTCAAGCGCTACGAGCGGCTAACAGTGGAAGCGGTGGCCGATCGTAACCGCACGCTTGCCGTTGAAGCGCTGGTTGCACATCCGCTGGTGCAAACCTATTCCCGCGCCAAGCCATTGGTCGCGGACTATCTCGATGCGCATTCCGCCTACACCCAGGGATGGAGCCTGAGTGATGCAGATGGGCTCGCACAATTGCGACGTTCTGGTTGCTGGTGAATATTATTGCGATCTGCTTTTCGCGGGTCTGGATGGCGCGCCTCAGCTCGGTGCCGAACAATTCGCATCGGGTTTGATGATTGCGCCCGGCGGCACCTACAATATGGCACTCGGGTTGACGCGGCTTGGCGTCGACACGCGTTGGGTCTGCGATTTTGGCACCGACATGTTCAGCCAGCATGTTCTTGAACGCGCCAGACGTGACCGGATCAATTCCTCCGCGTTCACAATCAGGGATTATCCCGTCAGCCGTCTTACGGCGACCTTCTCGGCAGAGGGAGACCGTGGTTTCATCAGTTATTGCGATCCACCCGTCATGCCTCCCGATCGCGTCGATACAGGCTGGCACCGACCGAAATGGCTCTTGCAAACCTTCCGGTTCGAGCCAGCGTGGCTGGACTTTATCAAACGCATGAAATCAGCGGGCGCCAAGGTCTTTGCCGATTGTCGTGGCGGCCATTTTTCAATCGAAACGCCGGCCATACGCACGTTCCTGGGGATGGCCGACGTGTTCTCGCCCAACGCTGACGAAGCCCGGATGCTCACCGGCACGGACACCGTGGATGAGGCAATAAAAATACTGGCGCGGTTTATCCCTGTCGTGGCGCTGAAAAACGGCCGGGACGGCGTGCTCCTTTCTGTCAACGGCGAGGTCAGTCGTGTTGAGGGCATCCCGGTTGAGGTTACTGACACGGTAGGTGCCGGCGACGCCTTCAATGCCGGGTATCTGTATGGTGCCCTATGCAACCTTTCTCCTGCCCTTTCCGCCGAGGCGGGCAATCTATGCGGCGCCTATACGGCGACCGTTGCTGGCGGCAGTTCTAGTCCCGAAAAAACGGACCTCGTGCTGTTCGCCCAATCTCGCAGCCTGCGGTACGCTCCCGAAATCGCCAATATCCTGTCTGCCCAGAGCGACCGTCCAAACCACATTAATGAGTACAGCTATCCAGAGGAGGGATAGGTCAAATGAAGAAACTACTTTCGTTGAGCCTGATCAGTGCCTTGATGATGATGGGGCCAGCACACGCAGAGTCAAATCTGGTGTTTGCCTATTGGGGCGACCCGGCCGAGTTACCACCCTTCGAGCAGATCGTCTCGGACTATGAGGCAGCCAATCCAGATGTGCATATTCAGGTTCAGCACGCACCGTGGTCGGGCTATTTCACCCGGCTCGACGCCCAACTTGCGGCACATGCCGGACCCGACGTGTTCTTCATCACCAACGTTCCGGCCTATGCGGCGCGCCACCAACTTGAGCCGTTGGACGACTACATCAAAAAGAGTGACTTCCCGATTGACGAATACAACAAGGGTGCACTCCAGATTCATTCGCTGAAGGGAGAGCCTTTTTCGATCCCGCGCGATGATGCGCCAGAGGCGCTTTATTACAACAAGGACGCGTTCGACAAAGCTGGCCTCGCCTATCCGGATGGATCCTGGGATTGGGACGACATGCGCGACGCCGCCATGAAGCTGACTGATGCCAGTAACGGGCGCACCAGCCGTTACGGCCTGGTGATGGAGTCAAATGATTGGCCAACCTGGATCATGCAGAACGGTGGCAACATCTTTGATGATCCCATCACGCCGACCAAATTTATCATGGGCGAACCAGCAGCTACCGAAGCGGTGCAGTTTCTTGGCGACCTGATCAACAAGGACAAGGTGATGCCAAGCTTTCAGGAACTTGATCAAAGCGGTGGCACGACGCAAATGTTTGTCAGTGGTCAGGCAGCCATGGCGATCACCAATGCCGCCCGACTTGGCAGTTTCGCAGATGCCGATTTCAACTGGGCGGTAGCGCCGCTTCCCCATGGACGTGATGGGACACGAGTCAATCGTAGTGGTGGTGCCGGGTTTGGCATGAACGCCTTTTCCGACAAAAAGGATGTCGCGTGGAAATTCATGCAATTCCTCTGCGGGGAGGCAGGACAGACCATCTTTGCATCGGCCAAGGCGGCGGCTGTGCCGGCCATGGTGGGTAATCCCAACGTGCGTGCGGCTTTCAAGGCACCGTTCGGCGACGTATTTCTTGATGAAAGTAAAGTCGGGCGCAACTACCCGAACTTCCCCGGCTATGTGGACATAACCAATCTCTACATTCAGCCGGCGCTGGATCTGGTCTGGAGCGGTGAGCAAGATGCAAATACCGCTATTTCCGCAATCGAGGAAAACGTCACCAAGCGTCTCGCGGATAGCAAATAACGTCGTTCCTCTGTCTGCGCGGTTGCGCTCATCACCGCGCAGACATGTTTTTTGTGCACACCCAGTAAAATTAGGACAGCCACAATGCGGGTCATCGACACACATGTTCATTATGGATTTTGGGACAAGCTGTTCACACGCGAAGCTGAACAGGGGTTTCTCGACGCGCTTTCGGATACTTGTGCGGACGCCGGAATTGAAAAGATTGCTCTTCTGGCTAACCCTGGTCGGGGCAACGACAAGCTTGCCCGCGCCCTTGAGGAGCGGCCCGATCTTGTCATCGCGATGGGACGGCTGGAACTCGACAAGGACCCGGTGTCGCTGGTCGAGGATTTCTATCAGCGCGGATTCCATGGCATCAAGATCATTGGCGTCTCGAAAAACTATGACGATCCCGACTATTATCCTTATTACGAGGCTGCTGCGGCGCGCGGTCTGCGCATCCTGTTCCACACCGGCATTCAGGGCGGACCGATCGATTATCTGGCTGGCGGCGCCGAGGATAAATGGAAGGCGATTCCCGAAGGCAAGGACGAGGAAGCGCTCGTCGCCCGGCTCGGCAAGCAGATACGCCGCGAAAAGTTCGGATTTTCGAGCGCTCGCATGCAGCCGATCTACCTCGATACCATCGCGTTTTATTTTCCAGAACTTTTCATCATTGGGGCCCATCTAGGATGGCCGGACTACCGCACATCTTGCGCCGTCGCCCGGTGGCGGCCGCGGCTATATTTCGATATTTCCGGTGGTGACGTGGTGCATAATCATATCATTGAGGGCGGCTATATCGGCAAGGAAATTGGTCCGCGCAAGCTCCTTTACGGCTCCGACTGCGATCTCAAGCGCATGAAGCCAGATCTGTTGCGCTGGAAGGCCGCCTTCGAAAAAATGGGGATGTCGGACGACGAGCAGGACATGATTTTTTACCGCAACGCCGCCCATATTTTCGGGCTGGACGCGGCATAATGGCAGCAAGGTCCAAACTCTGGAGGCGGGATACGCAGGCGGCTTGGCTATTTTTATTGCCGAGCCTCGTCCTGTTCATAATGTTCATCGCGATCCCGGTGATCGCGGCGTTCATGATCTCGTTTACAGAGTGGGACCTGTTCAATCCGATGAAGTTCGTCGGTTTCGGCAATTACACAAAATTGTTCAACGATGACATTTTCAAAAAGGTAATGGGCAACACCGCCTATTTCGTCCTGGCATCGGTACCTCTGCAAATGGCGTTCGGGCTGGCAATCGCGCTGGTGCTCAATCGCAATATCAAGGGGCAGACCTTCTTCCGGATTGCCTATTTCCTGCCGGTTGTCACGAGCACTGTAGCGGCGGCTCTGGTCTGGTCGTGGCTCTTCAACAGCAATTTCGGCATCATCAACGCGTTGCTGCAGATGGCCGGTGTTACCAATCCACCAAAATGGCTGGCGTCGACAAAATGGGCAATGCCGGCGGTGATCGTTGTCTCGGTCTGGCAAAATGTAGGCTATGCGATGGTCCTGTTTCTTGCCGGCCTTCAAAATATCCGAACCGACATTTACGATGCGGCGGCACTCGACAGCGCCAGGGGCTGGAAGCGCCTGTGGTTCATTACGTTGCCGATGCTATCGCCCACCACCTTCTTCGTTCTGATTATCTCGATCATCGGCAGTTTTCAGGTGTTCGAACTCGTATTCATCATGACCAAGGCGGGGCCGGCAAACGCGACCAACACGCTTGTTTATTACATCTATCAGAACGGTTTCCAATTTTATCAGATGGGCTATGCCAGCGCGGCGGCGATGATCCTGTTCGCGATCGTACTTGTCGCGACGCTCATACAGTACCGCATGCAGGATCGGTGGGTGCATTATGGCTAGGCACGCACGCAAGACGCGGATCGACTGGATCCTATTTGTCGTGCTTTTGGCTGGTACGCTTGCCACCTGCGGTCCATTTGCCTGGATGTTGGCAACATCGATCAAGCCGGGGAACGAAGTCTTCGTATTCCCGCCGACGCTGCTGACCGGCCAACCTCAACTGCACAATTTCATGCGATTATTCGGCACGATCCCATTCGGACGGTCCCTCGTTAATTCGCTGATCGTGTGCCTTTCGATTACGCTTGCCCAACTGATCGTCTGTTCGATGGCCGCGTATGCATTTGCATGTCTTACATTCCGGGGACGTGAAACACTGTTCCTGATCTATCTGGCTGCCCTGATGGTGCCATCACAGGTGACACTTATTCCGAATTTCATTCTGGTGCGGAATCTGGGATGGATCGACACATATCAAGGCATGATCTTGCCCTTCGCTTTCTCCAGTTTCGGTACGTTCCTTTTGCGTCAATATTTCATGACCATCCCACGCGAACTGCTCGAGGCGGCGCGGCTCGACGGGTGCAAGCACTGGCGGATATACGTCTGGATTGTGCTACCGCTGTCACGCCCTGCACTCGGCGCACTCGCTATTTTCGCCTTCGTCTCGCAATGGAACAATTTCCTCTGGCCGCTGATTGTGACGACCCGACCGGAAATGCAAACCGTGACGGTCGCCCTCAGCACCCTGCAGGGTCAATATAATACGGACTGGCCACTATTGATGACGGGCAGCGTCCTGGCTGTTGCGCCGGTCCTGATCGTGTTCATCCTCGGCAACCGTGCCTTTATCGCCGGCCTCACCGGCGGCGGTTTCGGCGGACGCTAGACAAGATCGGGAGGCAAAAGTGTCGGTCATCAAACTCGAAAACGTCCGTAAGTCCTATGGCGAACTTGAAGTTCTGCATGGTGCAAACCTGAGTGTCGACGACGGCGAATTCTGCGTTTTCGTCGGCCCGTCCGGCTGTGGCAAGTCCACTCTGTTGCGCATGATCGCCGGGCTTGAGGAAATCAGCGATGGCAATATCTCCATCGATGGCAGCGTCGTGAATGATGTCGACCCGGCCGAACGCGGTGTGGCCATGGTGTTCCAGTCCTATGCGCTCTATCCGCACATGTCGGTGGAGCAAAACATGGGATTTGGGCTGCGTATGACCGGGGTTCCAAAACCCGATATTGTCAAACGAGTCCGCGAGGCTGCCGAGATCCTGCAAATCGAAGAATTACTGGCACGCAGACCGGCCCAGCTTTCTGGCGGGCAGCGACAACGCGTTGCTATTGGTCGCGCGATCGTGCGCGATCCCAAGGTGTTTCTGTTCGATGAACCACTGTCCAATCTGGATGCCGAACTGCGCGTGCAGATGCGTGTTGAAATTGCCAAGGCTCCACGAGCGTTTGGGCAATACCATGATCTACGTTACCCACGACCAAACCGAAGCCATGACCCTTGCCGACAAGATCGTCGTCATGCGCGCTGGACGTATCGAGCAATTCGGTCGGCCGATTGATCTTTATAGCGATCCCAACAATATCTTTGTGGCAGGATTTCTGGGGTCGCCTAAAATGAACATGCTGTCCGCCCAACTTGTCCGACACAATGGTGCGGCTCGGGCGCAGCTTGCTGGCGACATCAGCATACCGCTGCCTGAAATTCGCGAATTTTCCGGCAACGTTCAGCAGATCACCATAGGCATTCGTCCCGAGCACATGGAACGGCGCGGAGGCGATGCCACACCGATGGACCTGCCCGTAGATGTTGTCGAGGAGCTTGGCGGCACTCGGTACGTCTATGCCCGCGGTCCGTCCGGCGAACAGGTGATCGTTGAGCAGCGCGGCCAGCGCGACCCGGATACCAAAACGGTCACCGCTCGCTTTCTCAAGGACGACATCCGCGTCTTTGATGCCGACGGTAATCGCCTCCGCTAGGCGAAATGCGTTCCAAAGGCGCTGGCTGATACAAGGCTTCCTCTCCGAGGAGGCAGTATTGGCGCAACGCTATAGGTCGTTTCACACTTGCAGGAGGGATTATTAGCGTAGTCGAAACCAAAAATACCACTCAGTCGTGCGGCCCCGCCAACCGCGAGCGTGCGACCTTCGCTAGTCAAAAAAACTCAGGTAACATGGATCGGGCCCCGAGACTGGCGCGTGTCACCGCATCGTCGGGCGCGCTTGAATAGGGCCAGAGAAGACGCTGGCTCACCGGTCCCCAACCGCCTGCGGCGGCCATCAGCTTGTCCAACGCACCATTGGATAGACCGTGGCTTTTGACCAGCGGCATTACATATTGGCTCATGAACGCTTGGATTCGCGCTTCCAACTCGACCGCCGCTTCGTGGTCGCTGCCCGCCAACTTCCAATGAAGCATGGCGCCACGTGGGCTGAGGCACGCGACATTGGAATAGGCACCATCGGCGCCCAGCGGGCGACCGAACGCCACGGTATGGCCGGCCACGAACACCGAAAAGCCCGCAAGAGCGCTTCGACGCGCGGCATACCAATCCGCATCGCCGCCTGCCAGTTTCGCGCCAACCAGATTGGGGGCGAGCTTGCGCAATTCTGCAATTTGCATCGGTGTTAGGGTGACCTTGGCGTGAGGCGGGTTGTAAAGCACCAATGGCGTTGTGCCCGCTGCCGCCTGCATACCAAGGACAAATTGGCTGACTTCAGCCATTGAGGGGGCCCACCAGTCGGGGAGTGTGAATTGGACGGCACTAGGGGCCAGATCGCGCACCCGACCCAGTCTGTCACGGGCAATGCGCGGATTGGTGTGGCTGACACCAATCTGGAAGGGAATGCCGGATTTGCGCGCCCGCTCTGAAACCAGCATTGTCACGCGTTCATATTCGACTTCAGTCTGATTGTGAAATTCGCCAGCGGTGCCGTTGCTGTAAATCCCCGAGACTCCACTCTCTGCAAGAATATCGATTTCGTCCGCCAGTGCCACCCAGTCTATGGCATCGTTCTTGTCGATCGGCAGCAGAATTGTTCCCCAGATGCCTTGCGGCGCATTTTCAGGCAGCGTGACTTTTTCCATCATGAAGTGCTCCGGGCCCACATCCGCATTTACGATAAGCACGCGCCGGTGCAACTCGTCCAGCGGTGTTGCCTGGACGTCTACCCTCGACCACCCAGCATGGTACCAAGCGACGCACCAGCTGACCCGAATTAGCCCGCGCGCTCGCGGCGGCGTTGCAGCAATATTGGTGCATATTCAATCGAGTAGAGCGCAAAGGCGCCAACCCAACATACGCCGGCCAGCGTCAACAGCACCATGGTGAGCTCGGGCCAGATATCGACCATGGGGCGAACCAGCGCCGCCACAACCAACATGCCATAACTGAGCGCGGTTGTCCGGGACGCCGCCAGCGGCAGGCCGGTATGGCCACGGGTTGCGCGTGACATGATCGCCAATGTCATGATCCCCATGGCACCCACAGTAAACAGATGCAGCGCCGATACCGGCGTCAACCAGCCAATTTGCGCCAGTGGTATGGCAAAAAACCCCAATGGCACGAAGCCATAGCCTACATGCAACACAACGACCAGTTTCTCGTCCCAGGCTTTCCAGCCGCGCCACCGCGCCAACCGCAACCCGTGCAGCACCCCGGCGATTGCGCCAAGCAGTCCCACCCAGATCGATTCCGGTGCCAGCGTCCATAGCACCAGCGCGATCAGGCCAACCAGAAGGACAACGGTGTCAAAACGAGAAAAAGTAGCGGGCAGGGCGGTTTCGCCGCGTCGCGCCAACCAGTTCCGGGTAAAACTTGGCACAACCCGTCCGCCCATGACGCCAATCAGCATGATATAGGCGCTGATGGCAGCCCGGTTCGCGGCGCCAAAGTCGCCGCCGCTAACGATCAGGGCGTGGTAGCCAATGTTGGCCAGGCTCAAGACCGCGACCCCGGTTAAAATCTTGATGTCTTTCCATTTGCGGCCGGCAATAATTTCGCGCGCGCAGATCGCCAATAGCAGTGGCAGGAAGGCGGCATCGATTACCATGGCGAGATAGGGCGGTAATAGGTCCAGGCCCAGCATCGCCAGACGTCCGGCAACCCAAACCGCAAATAGCACCATCAGCGGCTTGCCCGAAACCGGCAGGCGTCCGGTCCAGTTAGGGACTGCCGTGAGCAAAAACCCCGCCAGCGCCCCACTCGTATAGCCAAATATCATTTCATGGGCATGCCAATAGGAAGCGCCATAGTTGCCACCGACTGGCCAGCCGCTCGTCATGGCGCCAATCCATAGGCACATGGCCGCAACGGCCCAAATACCGGCCGCCAGAAAGAATGGTCGGAATCCATAGGAAAACAGCACCGGACCGCTGCGGGCGATACCGCGCGGCACTGGCTGTCGTTTTGGTTGACTCTGAACTGTTTCCGACATCATGCCGCTCCGTGAAATGCACTTCGAGGGATGGTGTAGTGGCACAATTGTTCAGTGTCCTTGCGCTGGCGCAACGACGCGGCACTAATGCTGATCTCTTCTGGCGGGATTATCTGTCGGGAGGAAACCATGCACGATCAGCCAGGCATCGATATGAGTGTTGACGCCATCATGCGCCAATGGCCTCGCACCATTCCGGTATTTATCCAGTCCAAGATGTTGTGCGTGGGCTGTCCGGTCGGGCCTCTGCATTCGCTACGAGATGCCGCCGCCGCCCATGGCATCGCTCCAGGGCCACTATTGGCCTCGATCCAACAATTAGCGGACCAAAATCGATACTGACAAAATCAGTGCTTGCCGCCGTCAGCCAGAACCTGCAAGCCGTGAGCATCGCGCACGAGCAGCTTTTGACGACCGCCCTCGACAAGCCCCTTTGATTCCCAAGCGCTTAATATCCGGGACACAGTATGCAGCGTCGTGCCGGTCATTTCTGCAATATCCTGGCGGGAAATCGGAAAATCGATGCGAATGCCATTGTCTTCTTTTTTTCCGGCCTGTCCGATCAGACGCAGAACAGCATGGGCGACGCGGCGCTCCACTTCCTCGGTCGACATTTCCCGGATCCTGGTGTGTGCTTCCTGCAGTCGCTGGCCGATGGCGTGCATGGTGTTCACCGCCATATGCGGATTTTTTTCCATGAACATATCCCAATCAGTATTGGGCCAACTCAGCACCAGACTTTCAACTGCAGCACTCGGTGTGCCGGGATAATCGCTGCGCTGCAAGGCCTTGGCGAAGCCGAACAGGTCTCCCGGATTGACCATCCGAACGATGATCTGCTGGCCATCACTGGTGACCTGATTGACCTTCAAGCGCCCGTGCAACAGCACAAAAAAAGCAGTCGCTGGTTGCCCCTGCTCGAAAACGCACTCGTCGACAACCACCCGACGCAAGCTGGCGCGCTGCAACAGCACATCAAGATCGGCATCGCTCATTTTTTCAAACAGCGGTAGTGCCCGCACCAAACTGCGATCAACCTCGGCCAATCCGATACCCTTCTTCGACGGTTTCTCCCTACCTAATAGAGCGTCCTTAGGGTATTCGGCAACCCGCCATATCCTCAGATGGGGCGTGCGAACCAATCCAGCAAGTCAGTTAGCGGTTCATACCACACCGGCTGCTGCACCAGCCGGAATCCCAAATTTGCGGGCGGGATGCCAACTGAGCAGCCACCACCGCGCGCATCACGAACAAAATAGCTGATCGGGGCCCGGTGCTCGCCGGCGACCATCCTGATCGTGCAGGAGTCGGTGGCGCTGACCTGCCGGCCAAAGTTGTCTAGATGCACGGTGCGATAACAGCTTTGCGTCCATTCCCATACATTGCCCGCAATATCAGCCAGACCATGCTGGTTTGGCCCGATGGTGCCAAGTTGTTTGGGCACGCGATCCAGGGTGCTCGATCGGGCGGCTTCCTTTTCATAGTTGGCCAGCCAGCGCAGTGCCGGGTTGGCGCCATCCTCATCGAGATCGAGACTGTCCTGGCTGAAATTTGCCCCCGCCGCAAATGCCCATTGCCGGTCGTCGGGCAGCGTCCACTGCTCCCCGGTTTGCGCCGACAGCCAATCGGCATAATGCATCGCATCATCATAATTGACACCCGTCACCGGCACATTGCCCTGGCCAATAGTGCGCGGCTCGGCAGCCGAACAGGCATTGTCAGCAACGCAACGCTGATAGTCGCTTCGGCTTACCTGATATTTCATGATGGTCAGCGGTACCGCCAGGCGATCCGCAATCACCGGCGGGTCAATGGGCACGCCGTCCCGAAAATACTGCCCATAGGCGTGGTAGCTGAAGTCGGCTGGCGCAATCGTGACGCTCTCGGGCGGCGTCAAAGTCGGGGAGCGCACAAATCGCGGCAGATCCAACTGCCAACCGATGGCTACCAGTCCCGCCATGAGGATCACCGCCGGCAACGCGACCGACTGTGTAATCACGGATACCATTTTTGGCACGGAAATCATGGCACGCTCCGGCAGTTGGGGCAAACGCCACCGCTCCGGCGGCGCCTGCCCATGGGCCTGTGCTAGATGGGGCTGGGGGCGAGCACCCCGGTCATCAGATCGTCGTCCCAGTCACCGCTAACCTTGAAGTGCCCGGCAGCGCCCAACTCGAACGCCTCGATCAGATTGTGGTTCACATAGGCATAGATGCCCGGCTGCACGAAGGTGTAGAGTGCAGCGCCTGCAGCCCCACCTGGGATGAACCAGGTTTCCAGGCCGACCTCGGGCGCATTGCCAAACTTGCCGCCGGGCCAGACATAGTCTCCATGACCCCCGATCAGATGCGGTCGAGTATCGCGATTGGCCTGGGAGTGCACGATCAGCACGGTCTCGCCGACCGCCGCCATCAGCGCGTTCTCGCCGGTCAGCGCGCCCACCCGGCCATTGAACACCACATGACTTGGCGTCAATGTGCGCATTGCGGTTACGGCGTCGTCATAACCGTCGACAATGCTCTCATACCGCTTGTAGGCGCCGGTCTCATCCCTGGGCACGTAAAAGTCCTGCTCACCCACGTAATAGACCCGGTCATAGTGTAGCGCCGTGCCGTGGCCGTCAGTCAGTCCTTCGCGTGGCAATACCATGATCGCGCCGTTCATGCCCGCTGTGACATGCCATGGCACCATGCCGGATGGCGCGCAGTGATAAACGAACACGCCGGAGCGCGTCGCCTTGAAACGCATGATTGCCTTTTCGCCCGGGCTCACCTCGGTCAGAGGGGCGCCACCAAGGGCACCGGTGGCGGCGTGGAAGTCAATATTGTGCCCAAGCATGTTGGTGTCGGGATTGATCAGCGTCAGTTCGACATAATCGCCCTCATGCACGACCATCAGTGGCCCGGGCACCGTGCCGTTAAATGTCATCGCCCACAATGTGGTGCCATCGTCGTCCACGACATGCGGCTTTTCCTCGATGACCAGCGTGAACTCGACGATCTTGGGATCGCCACTGGCAATCTGTTCGTGCGCATGCACGAAGGGTGGTGCAACCAGCGCCACTTTTTCGCGTTTGAGACCAGCGATATTTGTCGCCGTTGCTGGTGTCAGAACTTCTTTGGCGGACGCCGCCAATATTGTAGAAAGCTGAGCAACTGTGCCAATGGCCGCGGCTCCAGCCAATAAAGCGCGCCGGGATAGTACAGAACGGTTTTCCATAACATTTTCCTTAGTCTTGAGCGCAGCACAACCTTTGCTCGATGAAGCGGATGTAATCCCTCCTCAGTGCGTTATCTTTGATCAAACGCAAACAAATCGGCGCTTCCAGAAATGTTTGATTTGATTGACCTAAGTCAAAGAGCCGCCGACAAGGTGCGCCTAAAAGCCCCCTCAGTCGGCCCCATCAGGACGCCGCAAATTCAAGGAGAATTTCCATGCGCACCGCTATCAAAACCGCCATTATCGCCCTCGGATTTGCCGGTTTGGCACTCGCGCCGACCTATGCGGCCGATTTCGAGATCAAGATGCTCAACAAGGGCGCGGCCGGAGCGATGGTGTTCGAACCGGCCTTCGTCAAAATCCAGCCTGGTGACACGGTCAATTTCGTAGTGGTCGACAAGGGGCACGACGTCGAGAGCATCAAGGGCATGCTGCCCGAAGGCGTCGAGGCATTCAAAAGCAAGATCAGCCAGCCATTCAGCATGACGTTCGACGTGCCTGGCGCCTACGGTTTCAAGTGTACTCCACACTTCGCCATGGGCATGATCGGCATGGTGTTCGTCGGCGACGAATTGGCCAACCTTGATGCGGCCAAAGCGGTGAAGGTTCCCAGAAAGCCGCAGGAACGGTTTGATGCCATTTATGCAGAAGCCGGTCTCTGACAATATCGACCTGAACCGGGCGCGCACCCGCCGCCTGGTTCATCTCCAGCCCGCCCTTTGACGCCCATCAGCGCTAATGATCTTACATTTTGCGCTGATATGTCGACGCCGCGGGTGCGGTGTGCCCAACACCCTGTTTGGGTTAACAGACCGAGCACCCATCAACGTACAAATTGAATCACCACCATTGTGCACTTGCAATCGTCGCCCTCTGGCTCCCTAATAGCGTCGCCGCGTCTGGGAGGTCACTATGTTGCAGTGGGTTAGGTCGATATCTTGGGTCTACTTTCTGGTGGTGCTGGGCTTCGGGCTGTCAAATGTTCACGCCGCCGAGCCGCAGATAAGCCTTCAGGAGAATACCGACCTTCCCGGCTTTGACTACGCCATCATCAAAAATACTGACCAGAATAGCTGTAGCGCCGCCTGCGCCAGCGACAATATCTGCGACGCCTTCACTTATAACCAGCGGTCCAAATGGTGCTTTCTCAAAGCTGGGGCAGGGCAGGCCACCCAGTTCGATGGTGCAATTTCCGGCACCATCGCCCGTGACCCGTCCGCCCAAGCCGTCGACGCGCTCCGGCGGGCCGAATTACCCTTTCCTGCCGCCAACCTGATTGACGCTGCCAAGCGATTGGCGCGTGAACTGCCCCAGACCGATGCGCCACCGCCCAAAACCAGCTATGCCGATCTGGTTGTGTCCGGCAATCAGTCATTTGGGGCCGGTAACCCAGCTGGTGCCATCATTGCCTATCGACAGGCCCTGGCAATAAATGCCAACGGCTTCGCCCTTTGGCAGGCGTTGGCAGACGCCACTTTGGCGCGGGCGGCTGCGGTTTCGGGCAAATCAAGTGGCGATAATAGTTATGACCTAGGCCTCACCGCTACCTCGGCGGCACTGAATGCGTTCTTGCGTTCCCAAACACACAAGGACCGCGCCAATGCACTGGCATCTCTGGCTGCCGCTATGGAATATCGCCAGAACTGGCGCGAGGTCATCGCCACCTATCGCTTGTCCCTCAGTTTGGCCCAAAGCCAGAAAATTGCCGCACACCTTGAGGATGTGGTCGCGTTGCATGGCTTTCGCGTCGTCGATCATGTGGTCGATGCGGAATCCGCAGCGCCGCGCATTTGCGCGGTATTTTCGGAACCTCTGGCCCTGGGCGCTGATCTGTCAGCATTCGTTGTCGTCGCCGACACACCGCAGGTCGCGGTAGAAACCGAGCAGAGTCAGGTCTGTGTCGATGGCGTCTCGCATGGCAGCCGCTATGAAATTCGCTTGCGCGCCGGGCTGCCCTCCGCCGATGGCGAAACCTTGGCCAAGGATGTCGATCTCGACGTCTATGTGCCTGATCGCACCCCGTTTGTCGGTTTCGCCAACAATGCCTATGTCATGCCCGCCGGATTGGGTGGCGGTCTGCCGATCACCTCGGTCAACGCACAAACTGCCGAAATCATGATCTATCGCATTGGTGACCGCGCTATCGCCACCGCCGTTCGCGACGGCATCTTTCAGGGCAATTTGACCCAATATTCGGCCGAAGACATTGCCGACAGGGTCGGGCAGCAGGTCTGGAATGGCGAAATTGATCTGGCCCAGGGCGCGGCCAACGTCATGACCACAACCGCCATTCCCGTCGCCAGGACGCTCGGTGACATGACCGCTGGTGCCTACGTCATCACCGCCAGGGTCAAGGGAACAGACACCGAATATTGGACCGAAATGGCGACACAGTGGTTCATCGTTACCGATCTGGGTTTGACAACATTTGCCGGCGATGACGGCGTCACTGCCTTCGTTCGCGGTCTTGGTGACGCGGCCCCGGTCGCGGGCGCCACCGTTCGGCTCGTCGCCGTCAACAATGACATTCTGGGACAAGCCAAAACTGACGCCGATGGTCGAGCAAGTTTTGCGCCGGGCCTGTCTCGCGGCCAAGGGGGCAGGGCGCCCCAGCTTTTGACCGCCGAGACCGCTGATGGCGACTATGCGTTTCTTGACCTGTCCAAGCCAGCCTTCGATCTGACCGACCGTGGCGTCGAGGGGCGCCCCGCGCCCGGACCGCTGGACCTGTTCGCGACCACCGAGCGTGGCGTCTATCGTCCCGGCGAAACCGTTTTTCTCACCGCGCTGTTACGCGATGCACAAGCCAATGCCGTTCCCGATCTGCCATTGACCTTGTCGGTCGAACGTCCCGATGGCGTCGTTGCACAAAAGCAGGTTCTCAAGGATCAGGGGGCCGGTGGCTATTTCGCCGCCTTGCCCATGGTCGAAGAAGCCATGCGCGGCTCCTGGACAATTCGCCTTTACGCCGACCCCAAGGCCGACGCGCTGGCGACAACCGCCTTTCTGGTCGAGGACTTCGAACCCGAGCGATTGGCCTTTGAACTCAACGCGCCCGACGCGCCGCTCAAGGCCGGCGCGGTTAGTACGGTCAATCTCAACGCCAAATATCTTTATGGTGCCACAGCGCCCGATCTCGACGTCGAGGCAGACGTAATCATCAGCCCGCGCACAACGCTCAAGGACTATCCGGGCTACACCTTCGGCCGCCTTGATGACACCATTGAAACCAGCCGTGAGCCGCTGGGTGTCGTCGCAACCACCGATGCTTCTGGCGATGCTGTCGCCGAACTGACCATTCCCGAACTACAGGCAACGACGCGGCCGCTTGCCGCCCAGTTGCTGTTCCGCCTCGTCGATACCAACGGGCGCACAATAGAACGTAGCCTCAGCCGTCCGTTGCTCGCCGATGGCAATCGCCTCGGTATCAAACCTGTATTTGCCGATCCGACCGGGCTCGCCGAGGGCAGCGAAGCACAGTTTCAAGTTGTGGTCGTCGCGCCCGACGGTGCTGCAATTGCCGCCACAGGTCTCAAATGGACCTTGTCCCGGGTTGACACCAACTATCAATGGTACCGCGACGGGAGCACCTGGAAGTGGGAAGCAATTTCCACCACCAACAAGGTCGCTTCTGGCAGCGCCGATACGCCTGACGGCGGTCCGGTAACCATTGGCGCCAATGTCGACTGGGGTCGCTATCAGATCGAAGTTGAAACTACTGGCGAGGGTGCAACCTCATCGAGCCTACGAATTCTATGCGGGCTATTATTATGCCGACGCCGGCAGCGATACGCCCGATACCCTTCAGGTTGCTCTGGACAAGCCCGCCTATCGCGTCGGTGAAACTGCCCAACTCAAACTTGACCCGCAATTTGCTGGCACGGCGTTGATCATGGTCGTGGATAACACCATCATCAATATGCAGGCCGTTCAAGTGCCTGAAGGCGGTACGACAATCGACCTGCCCGTCACCGACGACTGGGGCCCAGGCGCCTATGTTACGGCGGTCCTCTATCGACCTGCCGACGCTGGCGAAAAACGTATGCCCTCGCGAGCGCTTGGTCTGGCCTTTGCCGATGTTGATCCCGGCGACCGGAAACTCAATGTTGCTCTTGATACGCCAAGCGTGTCGCTGCCGCGCCAAAGTTTCGCCGCGACCGTACATCTGGACAATGTTGCTGCTGGCCAAACCGCTTATGTCGCCGTCGCAGCGGTCGATCTCGGCATTCTTAACCTCACAAATTTCAAGGTGCCAAGTCCTGACGACTGGTATTTTGGTCAGCGCCAGTTAGGCGTCGAGGTGCGCGACCTCTATGGCCAGTTGATTGACCCGACCCAGGGTCTGGCCGGAGCCATGCGCTCTGGTGGTGATGGCGCCGCCGCCCGCTTGGGAACACCGCCGCCAACGTCGGTGCTGGTCGCTCTTCACTCCGGCATCGTCGAGGTTGACGCCAATGGTAACGCCACCGTTGCGTTCGACATGCCAGATTTTGCCGGCACCGTCCGCGTCGTGGCCATGGCCTGGACGACTAATGCTGTCGGGCACGCCTCCGCCGATGTCATCGTGCGCGATCCTGTCGTGGTCACGCTTAGCCCGCCGCGATTCTTGCGTATCGGCGACCAATCCCGATTGCTGGTCGAAGTAAATAATGTCGGTGGCGACGCTGGCACTTACGGCGTCGACCTGTCGACCGGGGACGGCATTGCCGCAGGTGCAGCCTCATCGGATATCGACTTGTCACAAGGTGCTAGAACCAGCCTCGATCTCGCCCTGTCCGGCACGGGTCTTGGCGATTGGCCTGTTGTTGTCACGCTGACCGCGCCCGACGGCACCACCCAAACCAAGGAATTGACCCTTGGTGTGCGCCCCGCCAGCGCCATGGTCACCACCAGCCGACTATTGCCGCTCAAGGCGGGCGACAGCTTCACCATCGACGATGGCTTCTTTGATGGCTATATCGACGACGCCACCATCATGACTCTCGCCATTGGCCCTCTGGCCCGGCTCGATGTGCCCGGATTGCTGGTCTCGCTTGATCGCTATCCTTATGGGTGCGCCGAGCAAACCTCGAGCCGCGCGCTGCCGCTGCTCTATCTCAACGATGTTGCCCGCTTGATGGGGTTGGAAGAAGACTCCAAGGCTCAACCAAACTGTCATTGATGCCATCGCCAGCCTGCTTGCCAAGCAGACCTCTGGCGGCGGCTTTGGCCTCTGGGGTCCATTCAGCGGTGGTGACGCCTGGCTCGATGGCTTCGTCACCGACTTCCTCTTGCGGGCCAAGGATCAAGGCTACGATGTGCCTGAATTGGCATTGACCATGGCTTTGGACAATCTTGCCAACCAACTTTCTTATGCCGCCGATTTTGACAATGGCGGCGAGGATGTTGCCTATGCGTTATATGATCTGGCACGGGCAGGGCGGGCGTCAATGGGCGATCTTCGCTACTATCTCGAGGCCCGCCTGAACGCCTTTGCAACGCCATTGGCCCAGGCTCAGGCTCGGCGCGGCACTGGCACTCTATGGCGACAACAAGCGTGCCGCCGTCGCCTTCTCCGCCGCCGTCGCCCGCCTCGACAACACCGAGGCTGACCCCGGCTACCGGGCTGACTATGGCAGTCGTTTGCGCGACACCGCCGGCGTTCTGGCGTTGGCCGCCGAGTTCAGCCCGACCAGCGTCGACCTCGTCGCCCTGGCCCGGGATGTTGGAACCTTGCGCGATGCCGAACTCTATACCTCAACCCAGGAAGATAGTTGGACGCTGCTCGCCGCCGCCGCGACCGGCAGTGAGACGACCGAAGGCGCCATAAGCCTTGATGGCGACGCCCTGTCGGCGCCGCTCTACCGCCGGTACGACAGAATCGGCTTTGTCGCACACGAGATCGCCAACACAGGCGACACAGACAGTGAGGTCAACGTTACCGTTTCTGGCTACCCGACCACCCAACCCGCTGCCACCAGCAATGGCTTTACCCTGTCACGGGAATATTTCCTGCCTGATGGTAGCCGGGTTGATCCTGAATTGACCCCGATCGCCCAAAATACCCGTCTGGTCGTGGTGCTGACCATCCGGCCGAAAAATCTGGGTTCAGGGCAATATCTCGTCGCTGATCCGCTGCCTGCCGGGTTCGAGATTGAAAACCCCGATCTTTCTGCCGGTGGTGGTGCCGCCGATTATCGCTGGCTCAAGCTCAATCAGCCAAATCACGTGGAATCACGCACTGACCAATATGTCGCCGCCTTCCGCTATAGTGCTGAGCAACCCAGCATTACCACGGCCTATCTGGTCCGTGCCGTATCGCCCGGAACTTTCGTCCTCCCGGGCGCCACGGTAGAGGACATGTACCGACCCCAGTTCCGCGCCAATACGGCCGCCGGCTCACTTGAGGTCACTGCGACCGGGCCATGACAAGTCCCGGGCACGCTTATCATGAAACGCCGCTGCGTCCCTGGACGCGGCGGCTCATCATTGCCGCCTTTTCACTGTTCGTGCTGGTCTTTGCAGCGGTCATTCAACTCAACTCGATGCTGATCGGCATCACCAACGACTTGCCTGCCACACCCGATCTCGATCGTCTGCCGGTGTCAGTCGCCGTTATTGATCGCAACGCCAAATTGCTGCGCCCCTTCACTACTGCCGACGGTCGCTGGCGTCTGCCAGTTGATCGCGCCGATGTCGATCCGCACTTCATCGCCATGCTGCTCGCCTATGAGGATCGTGGATTCGCCAGCCACAACGGCATTGCGTGGTCGTCCATGTTCCGCGCCGCAGCCCAGTTTGTTGCCGCAGGCGGGCACGTTGTCTCGGGTGGATCGACCCTGACCATGCAGGTCGCCCGGCTTGTTGAAGGTGAACCCACCCGCAACCTCTGGGGCAAACTGCGCCAGATGGTGCACGCCGACCAGTTGGAGCATCATCTAAGCAAGGACCAGATCGCTTGATCTCTACCTGACCCTGGCTCCCTATGGTGGTAATATCGAAGGTATACGCGCGGCCAGCCTTGCCTATTTCGGCAAGGAACCCAGCCGTCTGACCACCGCCCAATCGGCCCTTTTGGTTGCACTGCCGCAGTCGCCCGAGGCGCGTCGACCCGACCGCGATCCCACAGCCGCTCGCAATAGCCGCAATATGGTGCTTGATCGACTGGCCCAATCCGGCGCCCTCAGCGTTGAGGAAGCCCGCGCCGCCAAACTCGAGCCTGTCCCAACTGGCCGCCGTGATTTCCCCATGCTCGCCGCCCATCTGGCCGAACAGGCGGTCAAAGCCCAACCACAGGCGCGCACCATCGCCCTCACCATAGACCGTCGCCTGCAGGACGCACTCGAACATCTTGGCGCCACCCGTGCGCGACGGCTGGACCCAAAAGTCTCGGTCGGCATCGTCGCCGCCGATATCGCCACCGGCAAAATCCTCGCCTCGGTCGGCTCCGCCGGTCTGTTCGACACCCAGGCCGATGGCTTTCTGGACATGACCAACGCCGTGCGCTCACCCGGTTCAACCCTCAAACCGCTGATCTTCGGTCTTGCCTTCGAGCTTGGCCTCGCACACCCGCAAAGCCTGATCGAAGATCGCCCCACCGCCTTCGGCAGCTACGTGCCGGTCAATTTCGACGGTTTTAGTCGTGGTACCGTCACGATCCACGATGCGCTTACCCAGTCGCTCAACATCCCCGCTATCGTCGTGCTCGACGCCGTTGGCCCGGCGCGCCTTGTGGCCCGGCTGCGCCGAGCCCATGCCGAACCGCGCCTACCCCTCGACACCGCCCCCAGCCTGGCTGTCGGCTTGGGTGGCGTCGGCATCACCCTGCGCGATCTGGTCTCCCTCTATGCCGCTCTCGCCAATGGCGGCAAAGCGGTCCAACTCCTGGACGGTACCGCAGCCGATCCGATCACCAAGGTACCATTCGCTCCGCCGGTACTTGATCCAGTCGCTGCTTGGTATGTTGCTGATATTCTTGCCGACGTACCCCCGCCGCTCAACGGATCGCCCGGTCGCATCGCCTATAAAACCGGAACCTCCTATGGCTATCGCGATGCCTGGGCCATTGGCTTTGATGGTAAAACGGTCATCGGCGTGTGGGTGGGACGCCCCGATGGTGCTCCGGTACCCGGCCTCACCGGCATAACGGGGGCCGCACCGATCCTGTTTGAGAGTTTTGACCGGCTTGGCGACCGTCGCGCGCCATTGCCCCGCGCGCCAACCGGCGCCATCCTGGCCACAAACACCGAGCTTCCAGCGCCACTGCGCCGCTTTCGGCATCCTGATGGCGACATGGTCGCGCGCGACGCAGCGCCCGAAATAGCATTTCCAACCGATGGTGTGGAGGTCGATCTGGGATTGAGCAGTGACACCACAGCGCCCTTGTTCGTCAAGGTTCGCAACGGCGTACCGCCTTTTACGTTCCTCGCCAACGGCGCGCCGTTCGGGCATGCTGAATTTGCTCGTCAGGAAAGTTGGACGCCGGATGGTCCGGGCTACGTCACCCTATCAGTCATCGATTCCGAGGGCCGTGGTGATGCTGTCACCGTATTTTTGAATTAACCCCGTCGCCTTGAACGTCAGGCCCGTATGCCGCGCGGATAGTCCATCAGCGTACGCCCGGTTAATGTGATCAAATAGGTACCCGACACAGGCTGCACCCAACCATTGGCGACGAGCCTGTCGACGACATCAACGCCAAGCGCGCCAAGGCGTCCCTCGCTGATGTGCTGCATGTCCCGAAAGTCCGATGGCTTGACACCCTCGAGAATTGTATCCGTCATGGGTTTCATCGCTCGCTCTCCCTTGCTCGCTTGGCTAGCGAATAACAAAATTGACCGTCTGTCCATCTGCAGTTTTGCAAATCCGCCATATGGTGAACTCGCCGCGTATTGTCGCAAAACCACTATGCGGCCCAAGCGCGAATTTGACCATTAGATCATTCGTACTATGCCAACCTATCTTATATTGATTTCAGTCGGTTAGCGGAAAGTGCCGACTCAATTTGTCAATAGCCGGGGGCAGGGGCTTTTCACGTCGGCATATTTGCTTTGCGGTGTGCCCGCACCCCTTGCCGTTTGCGACCGGGGCAGGCACAAGGATACGGTCACCAAGCCAAAAAGGCATATTGCAATGTTGCTGATCATATTTCTGGTTCTTGTCTTGGCCGTGTTTCAGGCGTTCCTGCCGGGAAAATATCTGGTTGATCAGGTTGGCCCTGAATCGCAGATGGGGCCGAGGGACAATCTACCGCCGCCAACACCAAAATTATCGCGTGCCCAAAACGCCCTGCGAAATTTCCACGAAACCTTACCCGTGTTCGTCACGCTATCTGTATTGTCCATCGTTCTGGGTGAGCAGGAATGGCTGTCGCTACTCGGTGCCTGGCTGTTTCTGATCGGCAGGGTCGGCCACGTTGTGTGCTACCTCAAGGCACTCAGTCCCTGGCGGTCTGTAGCATTCATGACTGCCTTGATCGGTTTGCTCCTGATGGCGATCCCGCTAATTCCGCATATCTGGGCTTAAGCACGCAACTGGGTCTTGCGCAAAACCGACTTTCCGACTAGACACGGCCTCGCCTGGAGGGGTGTAGGCTCAGTTGGTAGAGCATCGGTCTCCAAAACCGAGGGTCGTGGGTTCGAGTCCCCCCGCCCCTGCCAGGCCTGTCTCCACCAGGAAGACACCATTTTCGATCGATTGGCGCGACGCATCTCGGTCAAACCGTTGACCGGCTAAACAGCCATCGCGGTGTTTTCTGGGCGTATGCCTGATATCCGGATTCAAATTCATTAAGGAGCCTGTTGCTCCTCCACCGGCACCACCCAACGGTCCAGCGCGAACCAAAGCGCGGGTATCGTTATAATGACCCAATCCAGGCTGAAAGCCACCATACCGCCACTGAGCAGCATTATCATGCCGATATAGAATGGGTTCCTGCTAAACTTGAAAACGCCGCTGGTCACCAGGCTGATCGGCTTGTGAAATGGACGTGTGGTCGTGCGCGCCCGAGCAAGTTCGCGCGCTGCAAGAATTTCCAGTCCGACACCCGCAACGCCCAGTCCCGTGCCGATTGGCACCATAAAGCTGAGCACTGCCCGCGCCGGCAGCAGGTTTAGTGGGGCTAGCCATTCGAGCAATATTGCTGCGCCGACTGCCAGGGTCGCAAAAAAATCAGGTGGTTTGCGCAAGATAGCCTCAGATGAGTTGATCGATTTTACCGATACCGGTCCGCCAGCGAGTCGATATCACCAATCGCCAGCAGGTGAAATTCTCGCACCACCCGCAGCACTGGCTTTAGTGCGAAACAGGCAGATCCAACGACAAACATCCAGATGGCGGGCGTTTGTAGCGAAGCGTAAAAGAACAGAGCCGACCCGATCAAGAACAGAATGGCGGCCATTGCGTCCACAAGCGTGTAAACCAGTTCATATACCGCATAGAGTTTCCGTTGCTGCGGCGTATTGGTTGCGCTGTCTTGCTGAAAGATGGCCATCGGGTACTCGCTTTGTTGTCTCGATTGGATGTGTCCGAATTCACCGAACCGGCTTTTCCACTTGGGTGTCAATATCGCCATCGGCGCCGGCAGGTCGTCGGAGTCACATGTCCGTGCTTGTCAGGCATGCGCCAATTTCGCCGCGTCCGATTGATCAAATCGCAATAATTTTACGCACATACTGACCCTTCCTGGAGTTTTGGGGAAATCGACCGGATGCACGACGTACTGAGTTATTTGGGCACGCAAATGTCTGGAGTGGTCTATTCCCTGTTGCCATTGCCGTTTTTTATCATCCTGGCCCTGGCAACCAAGGGGCGGCAGGTGGTCGCGGACATCAGGCAATACGCGCCCGAAGCTAAAATCGCCGTGCTAATGCTGACCTTGGACGCAATATTGGTGGCGCCGATCATCATTGTCACTTCGCTGGCAATCGCCGGATTGTTTCAACAGTTCGGCCCGACCAATGCGTTGGCGGGGTTCTGGCAGACAGTGCCCGCCGTCATCGTTGCGCTGCTGGCCGTATTCATTGGTGACATGATCGGATATTGGCGTCATCGCCTCGAGCACACCTCGCTCCTCTGGCCAGCGCACGCTATTCATCACAGTGACACGGCGATGACCTGGTTGGCCATATTCCGGTTTCACCCGTTCAACCGTCTTTCCACTTTTATCTTGGACGCCACCGTGCTGACGGCATTGGGCCTGCCACCCTATGCGGTTTTCGTCAATGGTCTGGTCCGTCACTATTACGGTGCCTTTATCCATGCCGATGTGCCGTGGACTTATGGCCGCGTTTTCGGCAGGATTTTCGTCTCCCCGGCCATGCACCGTTGGCACCACGCTCTCGATCCGGCAGCTTTCAATACCAATTTTACAACGGTGTTCTCATTCATTGACCTGATGTTTGGCACGCGGCGCGTGCCCGGTCCGTGTGACGTGGCATTGGGTGTATCCGACAAGATGGCCCCGGGTTTCCTTGGGCAGATACTCCACCCCTTCAAGCCGCGTTCTTACGCCGCCTATCGAAATTGGCGACAGAGGGCAGGGCAGGGTAAGGGACAGGCCTCGCAATCTTAGCCATGGCAGGACGGTCACTAATGCCACCTGCGTCCTTGAAAATGTCGGGCATTTGCCCATCTATAGTTGCCGATGGTTGTTTTAGGGGACATTTTCCTCTGCCAGCTGTTGCATTTGGCGCGTAACTTCTCTAGATACCGCATCTCCAGCCGTGCGGGTTAACTGCGCGGCCTTTGGTTTTGCATTAAAACTCAAACGAGTTGATTCGCTTATGGCCCGTACGAACCCGATCGTTTTTTTTCAGCAGGTCCGCACGGAAGTTTCCAAGGTTACCTGGCCCGGTCGCAATGAAGTGGTGGTTTCCACCATCATGGTGCTGGTTCTGGTCATCGCGGCAAGTCTGTTCTTCCTGCTGGCGGATCAGATCATCTCGTGGTTGGTATCGTTGATGCTGTCGATCCGCTAAGGCGGCTAATACTAATATCAGGAGCGGCGACGCGGCATGGCCAAACGCTGGTACATCGTTCAGGCTTACAGCAATTTTGAACGCAAGGTAAAAGAGGCGATCCTTGAAAAGGTAGCCCAGACCAAACTTGAGCATCTATTCGAAGATGTGATTGTTCCGACTGAAAAAGTTGTCGAAGTCCGTCGCGGCCGCAAGGTTGACGCCGAGCGCAAGTTTTTTCCAGGCTATGTTCTGGTGAAGATGGAAATGACCGATCAGGCCTTCCACCTCATCAAGAATACGCCAAAGGTCACGGGCTTTTTGGGCTCGGACAATAAGCCGATGCCGATCTCGGAAAAGGAAGCAATGTCAATTCTGCAGCAGGTGCAGGACGGCGTCGAGCATCCCAAACCCTCGATCAGCTTCGAAGTGGGCGAAAGCGTCCGCGTTTCGGATGGACCCTTTGCCAGCTTCAATGGCGTGGTCGAAGAGGTCGACGAAGAGCGGGCGCGCCTCAAGGTTGAGGTTTCAATTTTCGGGCGGCCCACACCGGTCGAACTCGAATATGGTCAGGTCGAAAAGGTCTGATCAAACTGCCGGAGCGTTGGTTCCGGCAAAATCTGTGGGAGAGGGCGGTCGCTGCCAAGCGCTCGCATGACACTCGAACCACAGCGTCAAACGGTCCGCCTGACAGCGGGCAAAACTGGATAGGACGATTATGGCAAAGAAAGTCGTTGGCTACGTAAAGCTTCAGGTGCCGGCCGCTTCGGCGACACCATCCCCGCCAATTGGCCCTGCACTGGGTCAGCGCGGTCTTAACATCATGGAATTCTGCAAGGCGTTCAACGCCGCGACGCAGGAAATGGAAAAAGGTTCGCCCATTCCAGTCGTGATCACAGCCTATGCCGACAAGAGCTTCACCTTCACCATGAAGCAGCCCCCTGTTAGCTACTTCATCAAGAAGGCTGTCAACCTCAAGTCCGGCAGCAAACTGCCCGGCAAGGAAAGCGCAGGCACCATCTCGACGGCGCAGCTGCGTGATATTGCGGAAAAGAAGATGAAAGATCTCAACGCCGATAATGTCGATGCCGCTGTATCGATGATTGCTGGCTCTGCCCGTTCCATGGGCATTCAGGTCGAGGGTTGATAGATGGCACACGTCGGTAAGAAAATGGTCAAGGCCCGCGAAGGCATCGACCGCAACAAGGCTCTACAAGGCTCGATGAGGCCGTCAAGATGGTCAAGGCGCGCGCAACCTCGAAATTTGATGAAACCATCGAAATCGCCATCAATCTCGGTGTTGACCCGCGTCACGCCGACCAGATGGTTCGCGGTGTCGTCACCCTGCCAAACGGTACGGGCAAGACCGTTCGCGTTGCTGTTTTCGCCAAGGATGCCAAGGCAGACGAAGCCAAGGCCGCTGGCGCCGATATCGTTGGCGCCGAAGATCTGATGGAACAGATCCAGGCGGGCAAGATCGATTTCGATCGCTGCATTGCCACCCCCGACATGATGCCGCTCGTTGGTCGTCTGGGTAAGATTCTTGGACCTCGCAATCTGATGCCCAACCCCAAGGTTGGCACGGTTACGCCTGACGTCGCTGGTGCGGTCAAGGCCGCCAAGGGCGGCGCTGTTGAATACCGCGTCGAAAAGGCCGGTATCCTGCACGCCGGTGTTGGCAAGGCCTCGTTCACCGAAGAAGGCTCTGCTTGAAAACATCAAGGCGTTCACGGACGCGGTTCAAAAGTCCAAGCCAGCTGGTGCCAAGGGTACATACGTAAAACGGGTTGCTGTGTCCTCGACCATGGGCCCAGGCGTACACGTCGAACCCGCTTCGGCGCATTAATTAGCAGTTTTGGGCGGCATTGCCGCCCGAAACGTTAGCATTCTGCTAGCAGGTGCTAACGAAAAGTCCTGTCCGAGACTGCCGGTGCTAACCGATCTGGGTTAGCTTAATGCCAAATTGGTGCCAGCATAGATGGGGTGAAGACCACAAGATTTCAGGCTCCTTTTGGAGCCGGTGTTTTGCGGTACGAACCAGGCCAGTTGTCCTTCGGGGCATCGGTTGACAGGCGTTAAACCGTTGTTTTGACTGTCTTTCGAGACACGAGGCAACAATTGGCAACGGTCCGGTGTACTTTAGCCGGGCTAAATGTGGAGACTTGCAGTGGATAGAGCGGAAAAGCGTGAGCTTGTCGCATCGCTACAGTCAACCCTTTCGGGTGCTGGATCGATCGTACTTGCGCAGAACGCCGGTCTGAATGTCGCCGCCCTTGAATCGCTTCGTCGCGATATCAAACAGGCTGGTGGACAGGTCAGGATCGCAAAAAACCGTCTTGCCAAGCTTGCTCTTAAAGAAACCGACAATGCGGACATGTCGGCCCTGCTAAACGGGCCGATCGTCATTGCATATGCGGATGATCCCATGACTGCGCCGAAAATTGCGGCACAGTTTGCTGAAAAGAACGCCAAATATGTCGTTCTTGGTGGCGCCATGGGCCAAACCGCACTTGACGCCGATAGCGTCAAGGCACTGTCGACCATGCCGTCGCTCGATGAACTTCGCGCCACGCTTGCCGGGATGCTCAAGCAGCCCGCAACGCGTATCGCCTCGGTTGTCGTCGCACCGGCTGGCGGTATCGCCCGTCTGTTGTCCGCTCACGCGGAAAAGAGCAACGAAGCAGCTTAAACCTGAGCCCTTCGGGGCTTTCCACGGTTCAAACCGTAACAACCTGTACAAAGAGAGATTTATCAAATGGCCGATCTCGCCAAAATCGTCGACGACCTGTCCGCCTTGACCGTTCTGGAAGCTTCCGAGCTTTCCAAGATGCTTGAAGAAAAGTGGGGCGTTTCGGCTGCCGCACCAGTTGCTGTTGCTGCCGCCGGCGGCGCTCCAGCTGTCGCTGCCGAAGAAAAGACTGAATTTGATGTTGTTCTTGCCTCGTTCGGCGACAACAAGATCAACGTCATCAAGGAAGTTCGTGGCATCACCGGTCTCGGCCTGGGTGAAGCCAAGGCATTGGTTGAAGCCGCTCCCAAGACCATCAAGGAAAGCGCTTCCAAGGCTGAAGCCGAAGAAATCAAGACCAAGCTGGAAGCAGCTGGTGCCAAGGTCGAACTCAAATAGTTCGTCTTGTTTATAGTCGGGGCGGCGCCTAGGTGCCGCTCCGATTTCGCCGTCCGCGTAATATTGGACGGATCGTCGCGCCACCAGGCGCCGACGATAGTTGCGGAACGAGTAATACGACCCTTTCATAAGGGCAAATGTCCCGATATCCGACGGCTGATAGTCGGGTCTTTGGACATTTGCCTCCGAGACAATCGCAGAGAAACAGGAGCTTTTATGGCTACCACGTTCAACGGCCGCCGCAAGGTACGCAAATCTTTCGGCACCATTCGCGAAGTCACGGAGATGCCCAACCTGATCGAAGTCCAAAAGGCTTCCTATGATCAGTTTCTTCTCGTTGACGAGCCCACTGGCGGGCGCGGCAATGAGGGGCTTCAGTCCGTCTTCAAATCCGTCTTTCCGATCACCGATTTCTCGGGCACGGCCTCGCTCGAATTCGTTCGCTATGAATTCGAAGCGCCCAAATATGACATCGATGAGTGCCGCGCCCGCGATATCACTTTCGCGGCGCCGCTCAAGGTGACATTGCGCTTGATCGTATTTGAAGTCGATGAAGAAACCGGCGCCAAGTCGGTAAAGGACATCAAGGAGCAGGACGTTTACATGGGCGACATGCCCTTCATGACGTCCAACGGCACTTTTATCGTCAATGGCACCGAGCGCGTCATCGTCTCGCAAATGCATCGTTCTCCTGGCGTATTCTTCGACCACGACAAGGGCAAGACCCACTCGTCAGGCAAGCTGCTATTTGCTGGCCGTATCATTCCCTATCGCGGTTCCTGGCTCGACATTGAGTTTGACGCCAAGGATGTGGTTTTTGCGCGCATCGACCGCCGCCGCAAGATCCCGGTAACTTCGCTGCTCAAGGCCCTTGGCATGGATGCCGAGGAAATTCTCGACACCTATTACAACAAGGTTGTCTACGAAAAGAGCGCCAAGGGCTGGCGCAAGCCTTACGATGCGGAAAAAATGAAGGGCGCCAAGCCCACCCATGACCTGATCGATGCCGAGACCGGCGATGTTGTTCATGAGGGCGGCAAGAAGCTGTCGCCGCGTCAAGCCAAAAAGCTTTCCGAAAACGGTTTGACCCATCTGCTGGCTGTCGACGACGATCTTGTCGGCATGTATGTCGCTGAAGATCTCATCAACATGCAGACCGGCGAAGTCTATGCTGAAGCGGGCGATGAGCTTGAACTGGTTGTCGATGCCAAGACTGGCGAACGCAAGGGCAACCTGGTCACCCTGATGGATGCTGGTTTCACCGAGCTTCCACTGCTCGATATCGACCACATCACCGTTGGCGCCTATCTGCGCAACACGCTGGCCCTCGACAAGAACGAAAGCCGCGAAGACGCGCTCTTTGACATCTATCGTGTGATGCGCCCTGGCGAACCACCAACCATCGAAACCGCCGAAGCCATGTTCAACTCGCTGTTCTTCGACAGCGAGCGCTACGACCTGTCCGCCGTTGGTCGGGTCAAGATGAACATGCGTCTCGAACTGGATGCGCCTGATACGCAGCGTACGCTGCGCAAGGAAGATATCGTTGAAGTCGTCCGCACACTGGTCGATCTCCGCGACGGCCGCGGCGAAATCGACGACATCGATAACCTTGGCAATCGCCGGGTCCGCTCGGTTGGCGAACTGATGGAAAATTCCTATCGGCTTGGCCTGTTGCGTATGGAACGGGCGATCAAGGAGCGCATGTCGTCGGTCGAAATCGACACGGTGATGCCGCAGGATCTGATCAATGCCAAGCCAGCTGCTGCCGCCGTGCGCGAGTTCTTCGGATCGTCTCAGCTCAGCCAATTCATGGATCAGACCAATCCGCTGTCCGAAATCACCCACAAGCGTCGTTTGTCGGCGCTTGGACCGGGTGGTCTGACCCGCGAACGTGCTGGTTTTGAAGTGCGTGACGTGCATCCGACCCATTATGGTCGCATCTGCCCGATTGAAACGCCGGAAGGGCCAAATATTGGTCTGATCAACTCGCTTGCAACATTTGCTCGCGTCAATAAATACGGCTTTATCGAAACGCCATACCGCAAGGTTGTGGACGGCAAGATAACCGACACCGTCGTCTATCTGTCGGCTATGGAAGAGGCCAAGCACTATGTCGCGCAAGCCAATGCCTCGGTGAGCGCCGATGGTGAATTTGCCGATGAATTGCTGACCGCGCGTCATGCCGGCGACGTGATCCTGACCCCACGCGAAACCGTGGATTTGATGGACGTGTCGCCAAAGCAGCTGGTTTCTGTCGCGGCTTCGTTAATTCCTTTCCTTGAAAACGACGACGCCAATCGTGCCCTCATGGGCTCTAACATGCAGCGCCAGGCTGTGCCATTGCTTCGGGCCCACGCACCCTATGTTGGCACGGGCATGGAAGCCGTGGTTGCTCGTGACTCCGGTGCTGCCATCGTTGCAAAGCGCAAGGGTATTGTTGACCAGGTCGATGCGACCCGCATCGTTATCCGGGCAACAGAAGAAACCGATGCCTCAAAGACCGGCGTCGATATCTATAATCTGATGAAGTTCCAGCGTTCCAACCAGTCAACCTGCATCAATCAGCGTCCGCTGGTTGTGGTGGGTGACCACGTCAATGCTGGTGATATCGTTGCAGATGGCCCTTCCACCGATCTGGGTGATCTGGCCCTGGGCCGGAACGTGCTGGTCGCGTTCATGCCCTGGAATGGCTACAACTTTGAAGACTCGATCCTTCTGAGCGAAAAGATCGCGATGCAGGACGTCTTCACCTCGATCCATATCGAGGAATATGAAGTGATGGCCCGCGACACCAAGCTTGGTCCTGAAGAAATCACGCGCGATATTCCCAATGTTTCGGAAGAAGCGCTGAAGAACCTCGACGAAGCCGGCATCGTTCATATCGGTGCAGAAGTCGCACCGGGCGATATTCTTGTCGGCAAGATCACGCCAAAGGGCGAAAGCCCGATGACGCCGGAAGAGAAACTGCTGCGCGCCATCTTCGGTGAAAAGGCGTCCGATGTTCGCGATACCTCGCTGCGGGTCCCCCCGGCGATGCTGGTACCGTTGTTGAAGTGCGCGTGTTCAATCGCCACGGCATCGACAAGGACGAGCGCGCCATGGCCATTGAACGCGAGGAAATCGAGCGTTTGGCCAAGGACCGTGATGACGAACAGTCCATCCTTGACCGTAATGTTTACGCGCGCCTCAAGGAAATGCTGTTTGGCAAGGCCGCAACGGCTGGCCCCAAGGGCTATGTCGTTGGCACCAAGCTCAATGACCAGATGTTTGAGGCCCAGCCCCGTTCCAAATGGTGGCAGTTTGCGGTCGAAGACGACAAGGTCATGACCGAGATGGAAGCCTTGCACGCCCAGTACGAGGAAAGCCGTCGTCTGCTCGAACAGCGCTTTATCGACAAGGTCGACAAGCTGCAGCGCGGTGATGAATTGTCGCCTGGCGTCATGAAGATGGTCAAAGTCTTCATCGCCACCAAGCGCAAGATCCAGCCCGGTGACAAGATGGCAGGTCGTCATGGGAATAAGGGTGTGGTCAGCCGCATCGTACCGGTCGAGGACATGCCGTACCTCGAAGACGGTACCCACGTTGATATCGTGCTGAACCCACTCGGCGTGCCGTCGCGCATGAATGTTGGCCAGATCCTCGAAACCCATCTGGGTTGGGCTTGTGCCGGCATGGGCCGCAAGATCGACGAGATGTTGCGCCTCTATCATGCAAAGGGCGATCTTAGCCCGCTCAAGACCGAAGTGCTCAATCTGTTCGAAGGCGATACCAGCATCACCGATCTCGATGATGACAGCATGGTGCGTCTCGGTGAGCACCTGAGCAAAGGCGTGTCGATTGCCACGCCAGTGTTTGACGGTGCCAAGGAAGCGGATATCGTGGAGATGCTGGAGAGGGCAGGGCTCAAGGGCTCGGGTCAGTCCACGGTCTACGATGGCCGTACCGGCGAACAGTTCGATCGGCAGGTCACGGTTGGGTATATTTATATGCTCAAGGCTCGACCACCTTGTGGACAACAAGATCCACGCGCGCTCGATCGGTCCGTATTCCCTGGTTACCCAGCAGCCGCTGGGCGGCAAGGCGCAGTTCGGTGGACAGCGTTTCGGCGAGATGGAGGTGTGGGCGCTCGAAGCATATGGCGCCGCCTACACCTTGCAGGAAATGCTGACCATCAAGTCGGACGACGTGGCTGGCCGCACCAAGGTCTACGAAGCCATCGTGCGCGGCGACGATACTTTTGATGCCGGCATTCCGGAGAGCCTTCAACGTTCTGGTAAAGGAAATTCGTTCCCTGGGCCTAAATGTCGAGGTCTCGACATGCGCGAGATCGAAGGGCCGGACGACGACTCGGCGGAAGCGGAGCCTCGCACCTCCTCAGGAAGCGGCGGAATAATCCGGCACTTCCTACCCCCATTCACTTCCGAAAGGGTCCGGGTTGCGGCCCGGACCTGACGGAAAGAGGAGAGAATTGATGAATCATCATTCCCACGTCATGGACCCGTTCAATCCAGCGGTGCCTGCTCAGACTTTCGATCAGATGAAAATCAATATCGCCAGCCCCGAGAAAATTCTCTCGTGGTCCTTTGGCGAGATCAAAAAGCCTGAAACCATCAACTACCGTACGTTCAAGCCCGAACGTGACGGCCTGTTCTGTGCCCGCATCTTTGGTCCGGTAAAGGACTATGAATGCCTGTGCGGCAAGTACAAGCGCATGAAGTTCAAGGGCGTCATCTGCGAAAAGTGCGGCGTCGAAGTCACGCTGAGCCGCGTTCGTCGCGAACGTATGGGTCATATCGAGCTGGCAGCACCCGTTGCCCACATCTGGTTCCTGAAGTCCTTGCCGTCCCGTATCGCGCTGTTGCTTGATATGACGCTCAAGGATATCGAGCGCATCCTGTATTTTGAATACTATGTCGTTCTCGATCCTGGCCTCACCCCGTTCACCCAGCATGAGCCTGATGAGCGAAGAGCAGTATCTGGACGCTCAGGACGAATATGGCGCCGATAGTTTCACCGCCAAGATTGGCGCCGAGGCCATCCGCGATATTCTGCTCGCACTTGATCTGGAAAAGATCGCCGCTCAGCTACGAATCGAGATTGCTGAAGCAACCACCGAGCTTAAGCCCAAGAAGCTGGCCAAGCGCCTCAAGATCGTCGAGCAGTTCATTGTTTCGGGCAATAAGCCGGAATGGATGATCATGACCGTTATTCCGGTCATTCCGCCAGAGCCTGCGCCCGCTGGTGCCGCTTGATGGTGGTCGCTTCGCCACCTCCGATCTGAACGACCTCTATCGTCGCGTCATCAACCGGAACAACCGTTTGAAGCGCCTGATCGAGCCTGCGCGCCCCTGACATCATCATCCGCAATGAAAAGCGCATGTTGCAGGAAGCCGTTGATGCCCTGTTCGACAATGGTCGTCGTGGCCGCACCATTACCGGTGCCAACAAACGTCCGCTAAAGTCGCTCTCAGACATGCTCAAGGGCAAGCAGGGGCGCTTCCGCCAAAATCTGCTCGGCAAGCGCGTCGACTATTCGGGTCGCTCGGTCATCACCGTTGGCCCGAACCTAAAGCTGCATCAGTGCGGTTTGCCCAAGAAGATGGCGCTCGAGCTTTTCAAGCCGTTCATCTATTCCCGGCTTGAAGCCAAGGGCTTCTCCTCGACAGTGAAGCAGGCCAAAAAGCTGGTTGAGAAGGAAAAGCCCGAAGTCTGGGATATCCTCGACGAGGTGATCCGCGAGCATCCGGTTCTTTTGAACCGCGCGCCCACGCTTCATCGTCTTGGCATCCAGGCATTTGAGCCAATCCTGATCGAAGGTAAGGCAATTCAGCTACACCCGCTCGTCTGCTCGGCCTTTAATGCCGACTTTGACGGCGACCAGATGGCTGTTCACGTCCCGCTTTCGCTCGAAGCGCAACTCGAAGCGCGCGTGCTGATGATGTCGACCAACAATATCCTGCATCCAGCCAATGGTCAGCCGATCATTGTGCCCAGTCAGGATATCGTGCTGGGGCTCTACTACCTCTCCTTAATGAACGATAATGAGCCAGGCGAAGGCATGGCTTTTGCGTCCATGGGCGAATTGGAGCAGGCGCTGGAAAGTGGTGTTGTCACCATGCACACCAAGATCAAGGGCCGCGTGCAGTCCTTTGACGAGGAAGGCAATCCGCGTACCGAGATCGTGGAAACCACGCCCGGCCGTATGCTGATTGGTCAGATTTTGCCCAAGCATCCAGCCGTACCGTTCGCTACGGCGAACCAGCTGATGACCAAGAAGATGATCTCCAAGATGATCGACACGGTCTATCGTGGCTGCGGACAGAAAGAGACGGTCATTTTCTGTGACCGTGTCATGCAGCTTGGCTTCACCAATGCCTGTAAGGCCGGTATTTCCTTCGGCAAGGATGACATGGTCATTCCGCCATCGAAATATACGATCGTTGAAGCAGCCTCGCAAGCAGGTCGAGGAATTCGAACAGCAGTACAATGACGGCCTGATCACTCAGGGCGAAAAGTACAACAAGGTTGTCGACGCCTGGGCCAAGTGCGGTGACAAGGTTGCTGAAGAGATGATGGACGCTATTCGTACCGTCCAGATCGACAAGGAAACCAAGCGTCAGAAACCGATCAACTCGGTCTATATGATGAGCCACTCCGGCGCTCGCGGTTCGCCGGCCCAGATGAAGCAGGCTCGCCGGTATGCGTGGCCTGATGGCGCGTCCCGATGGCTCGATCATCGAAACCCCGATTACCGCCAACTTCAAGGAAGGTCTCACCGTTCTTGAATACTTCAACTCTACCCACGGTGCCCGTAAGGGTCTGGCGGATACGGCGTTGAAGACGGCAAACTCGGGCTATCTGACCCGTCGCCTGGTCGACGTGGCCCAGGACGCCATCATTGTCGCAACTGATTGCGGCACTGAGCGCGGTCTGACCATGGAACCAATCGTCGATTCTGGTCAGGTCGTCGCTTCGATCGGGCAGCGCGTGCTTGGTCGGACCGCAGCTGACGATATCAACCATCCGTTGACTGGTGATTTGATTGCTCCCAAGGGCACCTTGCTCGAAGAAAAGCATATCGACGTCATCGAAGATGCTCGTATCCAGTCGATCCGCATCCGCTCACCGCTAACCTGTGACATGCGTCAGGGCACGTGCGCGGCATGTTACGGTCGCGATCTGGCTCGCGGTACACCCGTCAATATGGGTGAAGCTGTTGGCGTTATCGCGGCACAGTCTATCGGTGAACCCGGCACTCAGCTGACAATGCGTACGTTCCACATTGGCGGTACGGCCCAAGTTGTTGACAGGCTCGTTCCTGGAAGCTGGTGCGGAAGGCAAGATCGTCATTCGCAACCCCAATGTGGTCAAGGTCGCAGGCGGACAACTGGTCGTAATGGCCCGTAACGTGTCATTGGCGATCCTTGACGCCGAGGGCAAGGAACGGACCAGCCACAAGGTGGCTTATGGCTCCAAGCTACTGGTCAAGGAAAATGATCAGGTTCGTCGCGGCCAGCGTCTGGCTGAATGGGATCCGTACACCCGTCCAATTCTTGCCGAAGTCGACGGCGAAGTGGTGTTCGAGGACCTGGTCGACGGTTCATCTGTTGCAGAAAACACCGACGAGGCGACCGGCTTCACCAAACGTGTTGTCATCGATTGGCGCACCAATCAGCGTGGTGACGGTCTGCGTCCAGCACTGGCCATTGCCCGCTCGGGCGAAGTGGTCAAAGTCGATCGCGGCGGCGAGGCTCGCTACTTGCTGTCGGTTGACGCGGTTCTCAATGTTGAACCCGGTGAAAAAGTCTCGCCCGGTGACGTGTTGGCCCGTATTCCGCTGGAAAGCGCCAAGACCAAGGACATCACGGGCGGTCTGCCGCGCGTGGCGGAACTGTTCGAGGCACGTCGTCCCAAGGATCACGCCATCATCGCCGAAATCGACGGCATCATTGGCTTCGGGCGCGACTACAAGAACAAGCGTCGCGTCGTGATCAAGCCGCACGACGAAGGTGCCGATCCGGTCGAATATCTGATCCCGAAGGGCAAGCCTTTCCATCTTCAGGAAGGCGATACCATCGAAAAGGGCGAATATATTCTCGACGGCAATCCAGCGCCGCACGACATTCTGGCGATCAAGGGCGTGGAAGAGCTTGCTCGCTACCTCGTCAATGAAATCCAGGAAGTATACCGTTTGCAGGGCGTTCTGATTAACGACAAGCACATCGAAGTGATTGTCCGTCAGATGCTGCAAAAGGTGGAGATCGTGGATCCTGGCGAAAGTGGTCTGCTCAAGGATGAACAGCTCGACAAGCTCGACTTTGACGAACTGAATGACGCTTTGGTTGCGGAGGGCAAGAAGCCGGCAACGGCTAATCCGGTGCTGTTGGGCATCACCAAGGCATCGCTCCAGACTCGTTCCTTCATCTCGGCGGCGTCGTTCCAGGAAACCACGCGAGTGCTTACTGAAGCGGCCGTGTCGGGCAAAGCCGACCTGCTCGAAGGCCTCAAGGAGAACGTCATCGTTGGCCGGCTCATCCCGGCAGGTACTGGTGCCGGTATTTCCTCGGCCAAGATGATCGCCACCAAGCGCGACGATCTGATCCTGGACGAACGGCGTCGTCAGGCCTCAACGGCGGCACTTGCTGCACCAGAGGCGGGCGAGGAAGAAACAGTCGAGGAAACTGCGGCCGAGTAGGTCAGAAAAATCGAATTGAAAGAGGGGGCCGGATGGTCCCCTTTTTTTATCGAAGGAGGAAATAATGAGCGCTCAGACCTGGCACGACGTCGACCAATACATTGCCGACCGGCTGATTGCCGATGATCCTGTGCTGGCGTCGGTACTGGAGGCGAATGCCAATGCTGGATTGCCGGCGATCGATGTATCGGCCGCACAGGGCAAACTGCTTCACCTCATGGTGCGCATTAGTGGCGCGCGACGCATATTGGAGATCGGCACCCTTGGCGGATATTCGGCCATCTGGATGGCGCGCGCGCTGCCTGACCATGGTCAGTTGGTCACCATGGAATTCGAAGAACGACACGCAGCCGTCGCCAAAACCAATATCAAGAATGCAGGACTAAGCGCAAAAGTCGATATCCGGGTGGGCAAGGGCGCGGACCTGCTGCCAAAGCTCGCATCAGAAGGCGGCGCACCCTTCGACTTGATCTTCATCGATGCCGATAAGCCCAGCAACCCTATCTATCTTGATTGGGCACTGAAGCTTTCACGATCCGGAACAGTCATCATCTGCGACAATGTCATACGCGAAGGTGGCGTGATCGACGCCACTAGCGATGATGTCAATGTCAACGGCGCGCGGGCGGCGTTTGACTTCTTTGCCAACCATTCCAATGTCACCGCGACGGCGATACAAACGGTTGGTGCCAAGAATTATGACGGCTTTGCCATAGCAATAGTTGATTGATAGACTCAGTTGCTCGGGTGGAGCCTTCGGAAACGGGCAAAATCTAGTCGGTGTACGACTCGCGGCCACCAGTTCCGGTAGGTGTCATACTCTTTGGCGCTGCTGCGGTCCGACTGACGATATATGCCGGACTAAATGGCGCAGGCAAACGCCTGGCAATCGCATCCATCTACGATGCGGGGCGATGGCGTCGCCTACAGCAGGCTTTGCCGCCGCCTTGTGAGCATTCATATGGCCATTCTTGGACACGCATGGCTGGTCTGCATTTTCTTGGGAAAGAATCCTTGACGGAACGAGTCACGCGAAGTAAACAGCGCCTACCTAAGCGGTCGGTCGTGAATGTCGCTTTGGGTTCCTGCCATCTTGCGCGGGCATCCAGGACACTCAAACACACTGGTGGGTAGATAGACGAAGCAAATCCTTGTGCGCAAGAACGTTGCCCTTTTCGGGGCGCGGTCCGCTGCAACTAAGGCGCCGCCGTTCCCTGTAGGGCATGAGCGAGCGCCATTTTGGTTTGCTTTGTTGTGATCGCAATGAATTTGGACGATGGAAAGAGACTCAATGCCCACCATTAATCAGCTGATCCGCAAACCACGCGCCAGCAAGCCAAAGCGGAACAAGGTTCCGGCAATGGAAGCCAATCCGCAGAAACGCGGTGTGTGTTCGCGTGTTTATACAACGACACCCAAAAAGCCGAACTCAGCGCTGCGCAAGGTTGCCAAGGTCCGCCTGACCAACCAGCGCGAAGTGATCTCCTATATCCCCGGCGAGGGACATAACCTTCAGGAGCACTCGGTTGTGCTGATCCGCGGCGGTCGCGTGCGCGATCTTCCTGGTGTCCGCTACCACGTATTGCGCGGCGTTCTCGATACGCAGAGCGTTAAGGACCGTAGACAGCGCCGTTCCAAGTACGGCGCGAAGCGTCCTAAGTAAGGAGATCGAGATATGTCCCGTCGTCACCGCGCCGAAAAACGCGACGTTATTCCTGATCCCAAGTTTGGTGATCTGGTCGTTACCAAATTCATGAATTCACTCATGAAAGACGGTAAGAAATCAGCTGCCGAAGGCATCGTTTACGGTGCTTTTGACATTGTTGAGGCCAAAGTTAAGCAGAACCCGATTGAAGTGTTCCACACTGCGCTCGAGAACATTCGTCCTTCAGTTGAAGTGCGTTCGCGTCGCGTTGGTGGTGCTACATATCAGGTGCCTGTCGAAGTTCGTACCGATCGTCAGCAGGCTTTGGCTATTCGCTGGTTGATCGACAGCGCCCGCAAGCGCGGCGAAAACACTATGCGTGAACGCCTTTCCGGCGAGCTTATGGATGCGCTCAATGGGCGCGGCCAGGCCGTCAAAAAACGCGAAGACACGCACCGGATGGCTGACGCCAACCGCGCATTCTCGCACTACCGCTGGTAGTTGGAGCTTAAAATGGCACGCGAATACGCAATCGATCACTATCGCAACTTCGGCATCATGGCGCACATCGATGCTGGCAAGACCACCACGACTGAGCGCGTCCTGTACTACACAGGCAAGTCGCACAAGATCGGTGAAGTTCATGATGGCGCCGCCACCATGGATTGGATGGAGCAGGAGCAGGAGCGTGGTATCACTATCACATCCGCGGCTACGACGACCTTCTGGAAGGGTCGTGATGGCACCATGCACCGCTTCAATATCATCGACACACCCGGACACGTGGACTTCACTATTGAAGTAGAGCGTTCGCTGCGCGTACTGGATGGTGCCGTAGCGTTGCTGGACGCCAATGCTGGCGTTGAGCCTCAGACTGAAACGGTTTGGCGCCAGGCCGACAAGTACAATGTGCCGCGTCTCGTGTTCGTCAACAAGATGGACAAAATCGGTGCTGATTTCTATCGCTGCGTCGAAATGATCGGGACTCGCCTTGGTGCTAAGGCTGTTGTTGTTCAGCTGCCAATCGGCGCCGAGAATGAATTCAAGGGCGTTGTCGACCTGATCGAAATGAACGCCTTGGTTTGGCGTAACGAGGAATTGGGCGCGCAGTGGGATATCGTTGAAATCCCTGACGACCTCAAGGAATCGGCGGCCAAATATCGCGAGATGATGGTTGAGGCAGCCGTTGAGATCGACGACGATGCCATGGAAGCCTACCTCAATGGTGAAGAACCCAACAACGACACCATCCGTCGGCTGCTGCGTCGCGGTACTGTTGACGTAAAGTTCTTCCCGATTTTCGCGGGTTCGGCCTTCAAGAACAAGGGCGTGCAGCCATTGCTTGATGGCGTTATCGACTTCTTGCCATCGCCCGCAGATATTGCGGCGATCAAGGGTATTGATGCGCGCACCGAAGAGCCGATTGAGCGTCACGCTGACGACGATGAGCCTCTTTCGATGCTGGCCTTCAAGATCGCCAATGACCCGCACATGGGGTCGCTCACGTTCTGTCGTATCTATTCGGGTAAGGTGGAGCAGGGCGCGATGGTGGAAAACACCGTCAAGGAAAAGCGTGAACGCATCGGCCGCATGTTCCAGATGCATGCCAATAGTCGCGAGCAGATCACCGAGGCTTTTGCCGGTGATATCGTTGCAATCGTTGGCCTGAAGGACACCACCACTGGCGATACGCTTTGTGTCAATAGCTCTCAGGTTATCCTCGAGCGCATGATTTTCCCCGATCCGGTCATCGATATTTCGGTTGAGCCAAAGTCCAAGGCTGACCAGGAAAAGATGGGTCTCGCACTCAACCGTCTCGCCGCAGAAGATCCTAGCTTCCGTGTCAAGACTGATGAAGAGTCCGGCCAGACCATTATCTCGGGTATGGGCGAATTGCACCTTGATATTCTTGTCGACCGCATGCGTCGCGAATTCAAGGTCGAAGCAAATATCGGTCAGCCCCAGGTGGCTTACCGTGAAACCATTACTCGCGCTGCAGATGTGGATTATACCCACAAGAAGCAGTCGGGTGGTTCGGGCCAGTTTGCGCGCGTCAAGCTCTCTATTGAGCCGGGCGAAGTCGGCAAGGGTCTAGAATTTGTAAACGCCGTCGTTGGTGGCTCGGTACCCAAGGAATACATCCCGGGTGTCGAAAAAGGCGTGAAGTCGGTAATGGCGGCAGGTCCGTTGATTGGCTTCCCGATCGTAGACGTCAAGGTAACCTTGACCGAAGGCGCCTACCACGATGTCGACTCGTCGGTTCTGGCCTTTGAAATCGCTGGTCGTGCTGGCTTCGGTGAAGCCATCCGTAAGGCGTCTCCAAAGATACTGGAGCCGATCATGAAGGTTGAAGTTACGACGCCAGAGGAATACATGGGCGACGTTATCGGTGACCTTAATTCACGACGTGGTCAGATCCAGGGCACTGAAAGCCGTGGAATCATTCAGGTCGTGGATGCTTTCGTGCCGCTTGCAAACATGTTCGGGTACGTGAACTCGCTGCGCTCCATGAGCCAGGGTCGTGCGCAGTACTCAATGACGTTCGATCATTACGACCAGGTTCCGCAGGCAGTTGCCGACGAAGTCCAGGCCAAATACGCCTAACCAAACTCAACTCAAGATTGGCCTTCTGGCTAACGAATACGGAGAATAGCGATGGGCAAGGAAAAATTTTCCCGCAATAAGCCTCACTGCAACATCGGCACCATCGGTCACGTTGACCATGGTAAGACGTCGCTGACTGCTGCGATCACCAAGGTGCTCGCCGAAACCGGTGGCGCAACCTTCAAGGACTACTCGCAGATCGACGTTGCTCCTGAAGAAAAGGCTCGTGGTATTACCATTAATACCTCGCACGTCGAGTACGAGACCGCTAACCGTCACTACGCTCACGTTGATTGCCCAGGCCACGCTGACTATGTGAAGAACATGATCACCGGTGCGGCCCAGATGGATGGTGCTATTCTGGTAGTGTCTGCTGCCGACGGCCCGATGCCTCAGACTCGCGAGCACATTCTGCTTGCTCGTCAGGTTGGTGTGCCTGCTCTGGTAGTGTTCCTGAACAAGTGCGACATGGTCGATGACCCTGAATTGCTCGAACTCGTTGAGCCTCGAAGTTCGCGAACTGCTCAGCCCGTACGAATTCCCCGGCGACGATATCCCGCTGATCAAGGGTTCGGCGACCGAAGCATTGAACAATGGCGATGCCAAGCTCGGCCACGATGCCGTTCTTGAACTGATGGCTGCTGTTGATAGCTATATTCCGCAGCCAGAGCGTCCTGTCGATCAGCCGTTCCTGCTGCCGATCGAAGACGTATTCTCGATCTCGGGCCGTGGTACTGTTGTTACCGGTCGTGTCGAGCGCGGTATCGTCAAAGTTGGCGAAGAAGTCGAAATCGTTGGCATCAAGGACACACAGAAGACGACCGTTACCGGCGTTGAAATGTTCCGCAAGTTGCTCGACTCGGGTCAGGCTGGTGACAATATCGGCGCGCTGATCCGTGGTATCGACCGCACTCAGGTTGAGCGTGGCCAGGTTCTGTGCAAGCCCGGTTCCGTGACCCCACACACTGACTTTGTTGCTGAGGCCTATATCCTCACCAAGGAAGAAGGTGGTCGTCACACGCCATTCTTTGGCAACTACCGTCCGCAGTTCTACTTCCGCACCACTGACGTGACCGGCATCGTAACGCTGCCAGAAGGCACCGAAATGGTTATGCCTGGTGATAACATCAACATGAACGTTCAGGCTCATTGTGCCGATCGCCATGGAAGAAAAGCTTCGCTTCGCTATCCGCGAAGGTGGTCGTACCGTTGGCGCCGGCGTTGTCGCCAAGATCCTGAAGTAATTCAGCTTTCGAATTGCGCGGCGCGCCTAAAGCGCGCTGCGGTTCATTTTTCCGTAGGATTGCAACATGAACGGTCAAAACATTCGCATACGGCTTAAGGCCTTTGACCATCGCGTCCTTGACGCATCCACGCGCGAGATCGTTTCGACGGCAAAGCGTACCGGTGCCCAGGTCCGTGGTCCGATCCCTTTGCCGACGCGAATTGATAAGTTTACCGTGAACCGCTCGCCGCACATCGACAAAAAGTCGCGCGAACAGTTCGAGATCCGGACCCACAAACGTCTTCTTGACATTGTTGATCCGACTCCACAGACGGTTGACGCACTGATGAAGCTCGATCTCGCCGCCGGTGTCGACGTCGAAATCAAGCTCTGAGTGACTGAGTTTTCGCGCTAACCATCCATAGGGTCCTCTTGAGAGCAATGACCCGGTTCAGCGCTAATTTGAAAAGGTAACAACCGATGCGTTCTGGTTTGATCGCACAGAAGCTGGGCATGACCCGCATATTCACCGAGGACGGCGCTCACGTGCCTGTCACGGTGCTCGGGCTGCAAAACTGCCAGGTGGTAGGACAGCGGACGTCGGAAAAAGATGGCTATGTCGCGCTTCAGTTGGGCGCTGGACAGGCCAAGGCAAAAAATACGACCAAGGCGGAACGCGGCCAGTTCGCGGTTGCCAAGGTCGAGCCAAAGCGTCACGTCGCCGAGTTCCGCGTTGATGCGGACAACCTCATCGAGGTCGGTGCGCAGATGCAGGCCGATCACTTCGCTGAAGGACAATTGGTCGATGTGACCGGGACGTCCATCGGTAAGGGGTTTGCGGGTGGCATGAAGCGCTGGAACTTTGGTGGTCTGCGCGCCTCCCACGGTGTTTCCGTGTCGCACCGTTCAATCGGTTCGACCGGTGGCCGTCAGGATCCCGGCAAGACATTCAAGAACAAGAAGATGCCTGGTCACATGGGCGATGCACGCATCACCACCCAGAACCTCAAGGTCGTCAGGACTGATGTGGAACGTGGGCTTATCATGATCCAGGGGTCTGTTCCCGGCGCCAAGGGCGGCTGGATCATGATCAAGGATGCCGTCAAGAAGCCTGCTCCCAAGGACGCAGCTCTTCCTGGCTCATTCAAGCCGGCAACCGCTGTTCAGGGGGAGAGTGAATAATGGAACTCCAGATTACCTCTCTCGACGGTAAGTCCAAGGGCAAGGTTTCGCTGGCCGATGACGTATTCGGCCTCGAGGTACGCGAAGACATTCTTCACCGTATGGTGCGCTACCAGCAGTTGAAGGCCATGTCGGGCACCCACCAGGTCAAGCATCGGTCTGACGGCGCGCTCACCGGCAAGAAGTTTGTAAAGCAAAAAGGTTCCGGTGGTGCTCGCCACGGCGATCGCAAGGCACCACAGTTCCGTGGTGGTGGTCGCGCATTCGGTCCCGAGACCCGCAGCCACGCTATCGACCTGCCCAAAAAAGTTCGCGTTCTTGCACTAAAGCATGCGCTGTCGGCAAAGGCCAAGGCTGGCGAGTTGATCGTTTTGGACAGCGTTGCCCAAAAGGATCCGAAGACTTCGGCCCTGCGCGTCACGTTCGGCAAGCTTGACTGGATGAATGCGCTGATTATCGATGGTGCGACCGTTGACCAGAATTTTGCTCTGGCGGCCCGCAACATTCCGCATATCGACGTGCTACCGGTACAGGGGATCAACGTTGTTGATATCCTTCGTCGCCAAAAGCTCGTCCTTACCAAAGCAGCGCTCGAAGCGCTCGAGGCAAGGTTCGCATGAATAAGCTCAGCGCTTACGACGTTATCCGCAATCCGGTTGTGACTGAAAAGTCGACGATGGCTTCGGAATACAATCAGGTCGTATTTGATGTTTCCATCGATGCGTCCAAACCAGAGATCAAAGCCGCCGTCGAGCAACTGTTCTCGGTCAAGGTCAAGGCAGTCAATACCATTGTCCGCAAGGGCAAGGTAAAGCGCTTCCGCGGCAAGCTTGGTGTTCGTAACGACGTCAAGAAGGCTGTTGTAACCCTTGTCGACGGTCAGTCGATCGATATTTCGACCGGCCTTTAGGGGAGAGAGAAGAATGGCTTTAAAGCAATATAATCCTACCTCCGAGGGTCGTCGTCACCTGATCACCACTGATCGGTCTGAACTTTGGGGCGGTAAGCCCGTCAAGGGCCTGACCCAGGGTTTGACCAAATCCGGTGGCCGCAACAACCGTGGTCGCATTACCGCTTTCCACCGTGGTGGTGGGCATAAGCGGACCTATCGCATGATTGACTTCAAGCGCGTTAAGTTCGACGTAGTGGGAACAGTCGAGCGGCTGGAATATGATCCCAACCGTACAGCGTTCATTGCGTTGATCTCGTATGCGGACGGCGAGCAGGCATATATCATTGCCCCTCAGCGTCTTGCAGCTGGCGACAAGGTCGTATCCTCGAGCGGCGCCGTTGACGTTAAGCCCGGCAACACCATGCCACTCGAACGTATGCCGGTCGGCACCATCGTTCACAACATTGAGCCTAAAGCCCCGCAAGGGTGCTCAGGTAGCCCGCTCAGCTGGTGCCTATGCTCAATATGTTGGTCGCGACCAGGGTTGGGCGATCCTTCGTTTGAACTCGGGCGAACAACGCCGTGTGCACGGATCGTGCCTGGCAACTGTTGGCGCGGTCTCAAATCAGGACCACTCCAACACTGCACTGGGTAAAGCTGGTCGCTCACGCTGGTTGGGCCGCAAGCCGGTCAACCGCGGTGTGACAATGAACCCGATCGATCACCCCCACGGTGGTGGCGAAGGTCGTACTTCTGGTGGCCGTCACCCGGTGACCCCATGGGGCAAGCCGACCAAGGGCAAGAAGACCCGCAGCAATAAGGCGACGGACAAGTTTATCGTTCGTTCGCGTCACGTGAAGAAGGGCAGATAAACCATGACCCGTTCGCTTTGGAAAGGTCCGTTTGTTGACGGTTACCTGCTCAAGAAAGCCGAAAAGGTCCGTGAATCGGGCCGCAATGAAGTTGTCAAGATCTGGAGCCGTCGTTCGACGATCCTGCCTCAGTTCGTCGGCATCACCTTCGGTGTCCATAATGGCCAAAAGCATGTTCCGGTTTCTGTAACCGAAGACATGATCGGTCATAAGTTCGGCGAATTCGCGCCAAGCCGTACCTATTACGGTCACGCGGCCGACAAGAAGGCCAAGAGGAAGTAACATGGGCAAGCCAAAAACCCAGCGCGCGCTTGCGGATAATGAAGCCAAGGCGGTATTGCGGATGCTACGCATCAGCCCGCAAAAACTGAACCTGGTGGCTCAATTGATCCGTGGCAAGAAGGTTGAGACGGCCTTGGCCGATCTCGAATTCAGCCACAAGCGCATTTCCGGCCAGGTAAGAAAGGTGCTAGAGAGCGCCATTGCCAATGCCGAAAACAATCATGGCCTCGACACCGACGCTCTTGTCGTTGCCGAAGCATTTGTAGGCAATTCGCTCGTCATGAAGCGCTTTACGGCGCGTGGTCGTGGTCGATCCTCACAGATCCAGAAGCCATTCGCCCACCTGACGATTGTTGTCCGTCAAGTTGAAGAGGCCGCATAATGGGTCAGAAGATCAATCCAATCGGTTTTCGCCTCGGCATCAACCGCACCTGGGACTCGCGTTGGTACGCCAACAAGGCAGAGTATGGTTCGCTGCTTCAGGAGGACCTGAAGATCCGTACCATGCTCCTCAAGGAATTGAAGGCCGCAGCGGTTTCCAAGATCGTGATCGAACGTCCGCATCGCAAGTGCCGCGTGTCGATCCACACTGCTCGTCCGGGCATCGTGATCGGCAAGAAAGGCGCGGACATCGACAAGATCCGCGCCAACGTCAAGAAGTTCACCGACAGCGAAGTGCACATCAATATCGTTGAAGTGCGCAAGCCTGAGACAGATGCGACTCTTGTTGCTCAGGGCATTGCCCAGCAGCTGGAGCGTCGTGTGGCTTTCCGGCGTGCCATGAAACGCGCTGTGCAGACCTCGATCCGCATGGGTGCCGGTGGCATCCGCGTCAATGTTGGTGGTCGTCTTGGTGGGGCTGACATCGCTCGTACCGAGTGGTACCGCGAAGGTCGTGTACCACTGCATACGCTCCGTGCTGACATTGACTATGGGACTGCTGAAGCCGCAACAACATACGGTATCATCGGCATCAAGGTCTGGATTTTCAAAGGCGAAGTGCTTGAGCATGATCCATCGGCGCATGAGCGCCGGGCTACCGAAGGTAGTGGCGATGGTGGTGGTCAGCGTAGCCCGCGGTCTGACCGCGAACGCGCATAAGAAGGTAACTCGTTATGCTGCAACCAAAGAAAACCAAGTTCCGCAAGGCCCACAAGGGCCGTATCCATGGCGTCGCCAAGGGCGGTACTGATCTTGCTTTTGGCCAATATGCGCTTAAAGCAACCGAACCGGAACGCGTCACTGCGCGGCAGATCGAGGCGGCTCGCCGTGCGATCACTCGCGAAATGAAGCGTCAGGGCCGTGTATGGATCCGGATTTTTCCGGATGTACCAGTAACCAAAAAACCTACCGAAGTCCGCATGGGCAAGGGCAAGGGTTCGGTTGAATTGTGGGCGGCTCGTGTGAAGCCGGGCCGCATCGTATTCGAAATCGACGGCGTCCCCGAGGACGTTGCCAAGGAAGCTTTGCGCCTCGGCGCTATGAAGCTGCCGATCATGACGCGGGTAGTTACCCGCATTGCAGACTAAGGGGTCAGGGCAATGACGACTGCCAATGATGTGCGGGCAAAAACCCCGGATGAGCCTGAAAGACCAGCTTGTTGGCCTGAAGAAAGAGCAATTCAATCTGCGTTTCCAGCGTGCTACCCAGCAGCTGGAATCACCAGCCCGGGTCAAGCAGGTCCGCCGCGATATCGCGCGGATCAAGACCATCCTGGCTGAAAAAAGCGCAGCGAAGTAAGGAGCGGCAGCCATGCCAAAACGCGTTCTACAGGGGACTGTTGTCTCCGATACCAATGAGAAGACGGTTGTTGTGCGCGTCGAACGCCGCTTTACACATCCGGTCATGAAAAAGACTGTGCGTCGGTCCAAGAAGTACCAGGCTCACGATGAGGCAAATATTGCCAAGGTCGGGGACATTGTACAGATCGAGGAATGTGCACCGGTCTCCAAGAACAAGCGCTGGACACTCGTTCCGTCCGCGTAAACGAATTTAGGGTTTAAGGTTGGCGCGCCGGGGACGGCGGTCGGCATGAACAAGAAGGCATCCAGTCATGATTCAGATGCAATCCAATCTCGACGTAGCGGATAATTCCGGCGCGCGTCGCGTCATGTGCATCAAGGTGCTGGGCGGCTCGCATCGTAAATATGCCTCTGTTGGCGACATCATCGTTGTGTCGGTCAAGGACGCTATTCCACGCGGTCGCGTAAAAAAGGGCCAGGTAATGAAGGCGGTCGTAGTTCGCACGTCATTCGATATCCGTCGCCCTGATGGCACGGTTATCCGCTTTGACAAGAACGCCGCGGTTCTGATCAACAATCAGAAAGAGCCCGTCGGCACCCGCATTTTCGGACCGGTTCCACGCGAGCTTCGCGCCAAGAACCACATGAAGATCATCTCGCTCGCACCAGAGGTGCTGTAATGGCTGCCAAGATTAAAAAGGGCGATAAAGTTGTCGTCCTGACGGGCAAGGACAAAGGCAAAACTGGCCAGGTCCTGTCGGTCATTCCAACTGAAACACGTGCGCTCGTTCAGGGTATCAACCTTGTGCGTCGTCACACCAAGCAGACCGCGTCTAATGATGCCGGCATCTTCACCAAGGAAGCGCCGATCCATCTGTCGAACCTCGCGCTCGCTGACAAGGATGGCAAGGCCAGCCGCGTCGGTTTCCAGATCAAAGACGGCGTTAAGTCGCGCGTCGCCAAAAGCACCGGAGATGTGATCGATGGCTGAGACAGCTTACATCCCACGGCTTCGCGTCGAATATGACGAGACCATAAAGAAGGCCCTTTCCGAGCAGTTCTCCTACAAGAACGTCATGGAACTGCCTCGGCTCGACAAGATCGTGCTGAATATGGGCGTCGGCGAAGCGGTTAACGACTCTAAAAAGGTCAAGTCGGCAGCTGCAGACATGGAGAAAATTGCAGGCCAGAAGCCTGTCATTACCCATGCCCGCAAGTCGATCGCGGGCTTCAAGGTTCGTGAAGACATGCCCTTGGGCGTCAAGGTGACATTACGCAAGGCGCGCATGTATGAATTTCTTGACCGCCTGGTGAATATTGCTTTGCCCCGCGTTCGCGACTTCCGCGGCCTCAACCCGAATTCGTTCGATGGTGCCGGCAACTACGCTATGGGTATCAAGGAACACATCATTTTCCCCGAAATCAACTATGACCAAGTTGATCAGATTTGGGGTATGGACATCGTGGTTTGCACGACGGCCAAGACGGACGACGAAGCCCGCGCGCTTCTCAAGGCTTTCAACTTCCCTTTCCGCCAGTAAGCGGGCAGGGGAAGGAATAAGGATCAGGACATGGCCAAGACCAGCTCCATCGCAAAGAACAACAAGCGCGCCGCCCTTGCCAAGCAATATGCTGGCAAGCGGGCGGCACTCAAAGCCCTCAGCAAGGACGAATCGGCTTCTGCGGAAGTTCGGTTTGGCGCACAGCTCAAACTTGCAGAGTTGCCACGCAACTCCGCACCGGTTCGTGTTCGCAATCGTTGCGAAGTGTCAGGGCGTCCCCGTGGTTACTATCGCAAGCTGAAGCTGAGCCGTATTGCACTGCGCCAGTTGGGCAATCTGGGTCTGATTCCAGGCCTGGTAAAGTCGAGCCTGGTAAGGAGAGAAGAAGATGAGCTTCACCGATCCAATCGGAGATATGCTGACCCGTATCCGCAATGCGCAGATGCGTCGCAAGAATTCCGTTTCGACACCGGCGTCGACCCTTCGTGGTCGTGTGCTGGACGTTCTCCAGTCCGAAGGGTTTATCCGCGGCTACTCCGAGACCAAGTTCGAAAACGGTGCCGCCGAGTACGAGATTGAACTCAAGTACGCGGAAAATGATCCGGTCATCCGCACGATCGAACGCGTCTCGCGTCCCGGTCGCCGCGTTTATGCATCGGTGCGGAATATTCCGCAGGTAGCTAACGGTCTGGGCGTTTCAATTCTGTCGACCCCAAAGGGTGTCATGGCAGATCACGAAGCCAAGGCTGCAAATGTTGGTGGCGAGGTACTCTGCCGCGTATTCTAGGGCTTGGAGCATTGGCTCCATACTTTGGTAAGCGGTAAGACGATTACTCAAAAAGGTAGAATGAAATGTCCCGTACGGGTAAACAACCGGTTGCTCCTGTCAGCGGCGTGAATGTGACCATCAACGGTCGCAACGTCGCAGTTAAGGGCCCAAAAGGCGAGTTGAGCCTTGAGGCTCATGGAAACGGTCAAGGTTGAACAGACGCCTGATGGCGTATTTGTCACGCCCGCCAATGATACCCGTGAGGCCCGTGCTGCTTGGGGCACGACGCGAGCTTTGATCCAGAACATGGTAACCGGCGTGAGTACCGGTTTTGAGCGCAAGCTGCAAATCCAGGGTGTGGGTTATCGCGCGGCGCTTCAGGGCAAGGACGTCAAGCTTTCGCTTGGGTTTAGTCACGAAGTGATTTACACCGCACCAGCGGGAATCACGCTGGCCGTGCCAGCCCCCACAGAAATCGTCGTAACTGGTATCGACAAGCAGGCCGTTGGCCAGGTCGCTGCCAATATTCGCGAATTCCGCAAGCCAGAGCCCTATAAGGGCAAGGGCGTTCGCTATGATGGCGAGTTCGTCTTCCGCAAAGAAGGCAAGAAGAAGTAAGGAGCGCCTGCTATGGCTATCAGCAATAAGGGCGCAGAGCGCCGCAAAGCCCGCGTTCGCAAGGCGCTCAAGGCTCGTGCTTTCGGTCGGCCACGGTTGTCGGTCTACCGTTCGGACAAGAATATTTACGCGCAGATCATTGACGATTCAACGGGCCGGACTTTGGCGGCCGCCTCGACGCTCGACAAGGACGTCAAGGCATCTGTCAAGAACGGCGGAACCGCCGAAGCAGCGTCTGCGATTGGTAAGTTGATTGCCGAGCGCGGCACCAAGGCTGGTGTGGCCGAGGTGGTATTCGATCGCGGTGCCTACATTTATCACGGCCGGGTCAAAGCCCTGGCAGAAGCTGCCCGCGAGGGCGGCCTGCAGTTCTGATCCACGGCGCGAGAAAGAAGAAATTATGAGCAGAGACGTTCAAGAACGCGATAGCGAATTCGTCGATCGCCTGGTGCACATCAATCGTGTTGCCAAGGTTGTTAAGGGTGGCCGTCGTTTCGGCTTCGCCGCTTTGGTAGTCGTTGGTGACCAGAAGGGCCGCGTCGGTTTCGGCCACGGTAAGGCCCGCGAAGTTCCAGAGGCAATTCGCAAGGCCACTGAAGCGGCCAAGCGCACGATGATCCGTGTTCCCTTGCGCGATGCGCGTACGCTGCACCACGATGTGCACGGTCGCCATGGTGCCGGTAAGGTTATCTTGCGCGCAGCGGAGCCCGGCACTGGTATTATTGCAGGCGGTCCAATGCGTGCTGTGTTTGAGACCCTGGGTATCAACGATATCGTTGCCAAGTCGCAGGGTTCCGCGAACCCGTACAACATGGTTCGGGCCACTTTTGATGCGCTCAAGCGCGTCGACAGCCCTCGTTCAGTTGCATCGCGTCGTGGTTTGAAAGTTTCGGAATTGCAGGCTCGCCGCGGCGAAACTGCGGTCGAAGCTTGATCCGGCTGACGGAGAGATAAGATGGCAGTCAAGAAAACCCTCATCGTTGAGCAGATCGGTTCGCCGATCCGTCGCGACAAGGTGCAGCGCGCGACCCTGGTTGGTCTCGGGCTCAATAAGATGAACAAGAAGCGTGAGCTGCTTGATACGCCCGAAGTCCGCGGCATGATCAACAAACTTCCGCACCTCGTCCGCGTTGTCGGCGAGTAAAAGGCAAAGGTGTTCAACATGACCCGTTTGAACGAACTTCGTGACAATCCCGGCTCCTACAAGATCCGTACCCGCGTTGGTCGCGGTATCGGTTCCGGTAAGGGCAAGACCGCCGGTCGCGGCGTCAAGGGCCAGACGTCACGCACTGGTGTTGCGATCAATGGTTTTGAAGGCGGCCAGATGCCCCTTCATATGCGTATGCCAAAACGTGGATTCAATTCGTACAATCCCAAACAGTGGAACCAGGTTCGAATTGATCGCATCCAGGCTTATATTGATGCTGGCAAGTTGGACGCCAAGGGCGTCATTGACGTCGCTGCATTGATTGCAGCTGGTGTTGTCCGCCGGGCCAAGGACGGTGTTCGCCTTATTGGCTCGGAAGGTTTTACCTCCAAAAAGGTGACCTTCAAGGTAAATTACGCCACCAAGGGTGCCTTGGCAGCAATTGAGGCCGCCGGCGGCAAGGTCGACCTGCCCGCAGCAACATCGACAGCAGTAGACGCAAAGGCCGAGTAATTCTCGGTCTGACGCGCCTGGCATTTAAGCCATAGGGAGCGACACATGGCGTCCGCAGCCGAACAGCTGGCTAGAAATCTTAATTTCTCGACGTTTTCAAAGGCGAAAGCACTTCAGCAGCGCATCTGGTTCACACTGGGAGCGCTGCTTATTTATCGTCTGGGAACCTTTATTCCAGTGCCGGGCATCGACCCGGACGCATTCCGCGCAACCTTCGAGCAATCGGAGCAAGGCATCCTTGGCATGTTCAACATGTTCTCGGGCGGTGCCGTTCAGCGCATGGCGATTTTCGCACTTAACCTGATCCCCTACATTACGGCCTCTATTGTCGTGCAGGTCGTTGCGACCGCCTCACCGCGCCTCGAGGAAATGAAAAAAGAGGGCGAAGCGGGTCGTCGCAAGATGAACCAGTATACCCGTTACCTGACTGTGGTGTTTTGTACCATTCAGGCTTATGGCATTTCGGTTGGTCTCGAAGCCAGCCAGGGTGTCGTGCTCAATCCCGGCTGGTTCTTCCGCATTTCGACCGTGATTACACTGGTCGGCGGCACCATGTTCCTGATGTGGCTCGGCGAGCAAATAACGTCGCGCGGCGTCGGTAACGGCATTTCGCTGATCATTTTTGCCGGTATCGTTGCCAACTTGCCTGCAACCGTGGTTCAGACCATGGAATTGAGCCGCACTGGCGCTTTGCCTACGTTGGCGGCCGTAGGAATTCTGCTCTTGTCGGTCGTGGTTGTTGCCGTGATCGTCTTTTTCGAGCGGGCGCAGAGACGGCTTCTGATACAATATCCGAAGCGACAAGTGGGCAATAAGATGTTCCAGGGCGAAAGCTCGCATCTGCCGCTCAAGCTCAATACATCCGGCGTTATACCGGTGATTTTTGGCTCCTCACTGCTGTTGCTGCCGGCCACGATTGCCTCCTTCGCCGCGCAGGGAAATTCACCGCAATGGTTGCAGGTGGTTACGGCCATGCTTGGCCGCGGTCAGCCACTATATCTCACGCTGTTCGCCGTGTTCATCATCTTCTTTGCCTTCTTCTATACGGCAATCGTGTTCAATCCGACCGAAACGGCCGACAATCTCAAGCGCTCGGGCGGTTTCATTCCCGGTATTCGTCCGGGTGAACGAACTGCGCAGCACATCGACTATGTTCTGACCCGTATCACCGTTGTTGGCGCCATCTATCTGACCGTTGTCGCGTTGATCCCTGAGATTGTTCATAACCAGCTCGCCGTCAGCCAGTTTATTGGCGGCACCTCGTTGCTGATCATGGTCACCGTCACGCTCGACACGATATCCCAGGTCCAGAGCCATCTGATTGCCCAGCAGTACGAAGGCATGGTCAAGAAATCACGTCTTGGCGGAGGAAAGCGTCGATGAGGCTTATTCTTCTCGGGCCACCTGGGGCAGGTAAGGGCACTCAGGCCAAAATTCTGGTCGAGGACTATGGCATTCCTCAACTATCTACCGGCGATATTCTGCGTTCGGCCATTGCGGCTCAGACACCCATGGGTCTGGCGGCCAAGGAAGTCATGGACCGCGGCGATCTGGTGTCTGACGCAATCGTCAATGGTATTGTCTCGGAGCGGCTTGACCAACCCGATTGCAAACCTGGCTTTATCCTTGACGGGTTTCCGCGGACCATCGCTCAGGCTGAAGCGCTGACAGCCATGTTGAAGCAGAAATCCATGGATTTGGACGCGGTGATCGAAATCAATGCCGATGTTGATGTGCTGGTTCAACGTGTCGTCAGTCGCGGCAAGGAAGCTGGTGGCCGCGCCGATGACAATGAGGCGGTGCTGCGCAATCGGCTGGAAGTCTACAATCAGCAGACGGCACCATTGGTCAAATACTATGCCGACAAGGGGCAGCTGAAATCTGTTGATGGCATGGCGCCGGTCGAACAGGTCACTGCCTCGATCAAGGCTGTAATCTGCAGCTAACAAATTCGACAAGACATGCCGGTTGACTCCGGTGTGGCTTGTCCTTTATGAACCGCGTCAGTCTCATGGATAATTGGGCTGGATTCGGTTTCTCAAGTAGGTTGGGGTCGAAATCCGGTCCTTGTTGTTTTAGGGCACAGGCCAGCGCGGCCAGTGTGTCGAATGAAGGAGTGCAGACGTGGCTCGTATTGCTGGCGTCAATATCCCGACAAATAAGCGCGTGATCATCGCGTTGCAGTATATCCACGGGATCGGCGACAAGTTCGCCGAGGATATCTGCACCAAGGTAGGAATTCCGGCGGATCGTCGTGTCAATGAGTTGACCGACGCTGAAGTCATCCAGATTCGCGAAACCATCGACCGTGATTATATTGTCGAGGGCGATCTTCGCCGCGGTGTTGCGATGAACATCAAACGCCTGATGGATCTGGGCAACTACCGCGGTCTGCGTCATCGTCGCGGACTTCCAGTTCGCGGTCAGCGCACCCACACCAATGCGCGTACGCGTAAGGGCCCGGCAAAAGCTATTGCTGGCAAAAAGAAGTAAGGACCCCTATCGGGTTCTTCGATGTAGCTGCCGGGGCGTATTGCTAACGGCAGCGCGGATATCGAATTGAGGACGTAAATGGCTAAGACTGAAACAACTCGCGTTCGCCGCAAGGAACGCAAGAATATCACTTCCGGCGTTGCACATGTGAACGCCTCATTTAACAATACCATGATCACCATTGCCGACATGCAGGGAAATACAATTTCTTGGTCATCGTCGGGTGTCATGGGCTTCAAGGGCTCGCGTAAGTCGACGCCCTATGCGGCGCAGGTAGCTGCCGAAGATGCAGCCAAAAAGGCGCAGGAACATGGCATGAAGACCCTGGAGGTCGAAGTTCGTGGCCCCGGTTCTGGTCGTGAGTCGGCTCTTCGTGCCCTGCAGGCTGCGGGCTTTAACGTTACCTCGATCCGTGACGTGACGTCGATCCCGCACAATGGTTGCCGTCCGCGCAAGCGGCGCCGCGTCTAACCAAATTGATCAACTCCCGGCCTGTCGGCCGGGAGTATTATTGTGTTTGCGGCGGAGCGGCCGGGCAAGGGCCGCGATTTTGAAAGGACATTACCTGTGACGATCCAGAGGAACTGGCAAGAACTTATTAAGCCGACCAAGCTGGAGATTGTTTCGGGCAGCGACAACGCGCGCGTGGCCTCGGTTGTAGCCGAACCACTTGAGCGCGGTTATGGGCTTACCCTCGGTAACGCTCTCCGTCGCGTGCTACTGTCGTCGCTTCAGGGCGCGGCTGTGACAGCAATCCAGATCGACGGCATTCTACACGAATTTTCGTCGCTTCCCGGCGTTCGTGAAGACATTACCGACCTTGTGCTCAACGTCAAGGAAATCGCACTGCGCATGGGCTCGGAAGGGCCGAAGCGTCTTGCCTTGTCCAAACAGGGCCCCGGTTCGGTTACCGCTGGCGACATCAAGGTCACCGGCGACATCGAGGTGCTCAATCCCGAACTCGTGATCTGTCATCTTGATGATGGCGCCGAGATCAACATTGAGTTTACCGTCAATACCGGCAAGGGCTATGTTGCAGCGGACAAGAACCGTCCTGAAGACGCGCCGATTGGTTACATTCCCGTCGATGCGCTGTTCTCGCCGGTCCGTCGCGTTTCCTATAAGGTCGACGCAACCCGCGCAGGCGAAAGCCTCGACAAAGACAAGTTGACGCTGCAGGTCGAAACCAACGGCGCCATTTCGCCGGATGACGCAGTCGCTTTTGCGGCGCGCATTCTGCAGGACCAGCTTTCGGTCTTCGTGAACTTTGAAGAGCCCAGCAAGGAAAAGACCCAGGACGCAGTTCCCGAGTTGGCGTTCAATCCTGCATTGCTCAAGAAGGTCGACGAGCTCGAACTTTCTGTCCGTTCGGCCAATTGCCTCAAGAACGACAACATTGTCTATATCGGTGATCTGATCCAGAAAACCGAGGCGGAAATGTTGCGGACCCCCAATTTCGGCCGCAAGTCGCTCAACGAAATCAAGGAAGTGCTCGCGCAAATGGGCCTTCATCTCGGAATGGATGTTGCCAACTGGCCACCCGAGAATATCGATGACCTCGCCAAGCGCTACGAAGATCACTATTGATCTCGCGCCGATAAGATACAGGAGACAACCATGCGCCACGGTAATTCAGGTCGCAAACTCAATCGGACGGCCAGTCATCGCAAGGCGATGTTTGCCAATATGTCCGCAGCGCTCATCAAGCACGAGCAGATCGTAACGACTTTGCCCAAGGCGAAGGAATTGCGCCCGATCGTTGAAAAGCTGGTGACGCTTGCCAAGCGTGGCGATCTGCATGCCCGCCGCCAGGCTATTGCCCAGGTTCGCGACGAAGAGCAGGTCCGCAAGCTGTTTGCGGTCCTCGGTGGTCGCTACAAGGAACGACAGGGCGGCTATATCCGCATTCTGAAGGCTGGTTTCCGTTATGGCGACAATGCGCCGCTGGCGGTCATCGAGTTCGTTGATCGCGATGTCAATGCCAAGGGCCTCGATAGCGGCCCGGTGTTTACGCGGGATGACGAAGACGAGTCCGCCGCAGCGTAAGCTGCTTTGGCTTGATGCTATGAATTTGAGCGGCCACGGATTTTCTGTGGCCGCTTTTTTGTGTTTGTGCCAACTGGATTCAGGCGAACTTCCCTCTGCTGCGGAACGCAACTTTCGCGTTGGTTGGTGTGTGCTGGTTCCCGGGGTTGGCTAGGAATCGACGTGAATTGGCGGCGGTTGCAATCGCTCAGTCAGTGAGGCGCCACGCCTTACGCACCTGCTTCAGTTCCGCCATTGATGTGATCCGTACCACTGGCAGGCCGCTGACGGAAAACAATCGTGCCAATTTCGCGCGGCTGGATGGCTGCACCTGCAGGATGTGCCTTACCATTGGCCAAGTGAAATCGTCCACAGCGCCTTCGAGGCGACCATGCCGATTCTGGTCGAAGAAACTGCGCCTGAAGTAGCGATACAGGCACCCGAAGCGGTTGGGATCAATCCAGATTATGCCGGTGGCGCGGGCAATGCGGCTGTCCATCAGGCGGCTGTAGTTGCCGTCCATTACCCAGCGATCTCCAGCAGTAGCTTGGGCGTGAAGGGCTTCAAACTCGGCAGGTGCACGCGGCTCCCATTGAGTGCCGGGCTGATGATAGAGCGTGTCGAGAAAGACCGGTGTCGCGTTTATGCTGCGGGCTAGTGCTTGCGTAAGCGTCGATTTGCCGGCACCGCTCATGCCGCAGACCATGATGCGCGTTCCGAGTTTTCTCAGCGGCAAAACGGTCGTCATGAGGGCCTCGGTAGCAATAGGGCCGCATCGTCTTTCCGCTGCGGCCCTTGATATCTATAGTCAAAGTGTCCCGGACTATTCCGGCTGCACGTCCTTGCCGGTATAGACTTCGTCGACCCAGAACTGGTCACGGCGGTCGAAGCCGTTGAAGGGGGTAAGCGAGGCCTGGGTATAGGCACCCATCAGGCCGAATTCGATCCAGTCGTCCTCATCGATGTCAGCGGGCAGGGTGAAGGTCTGGGGCAGCACATCGTAGCTGTCGCAGGTCGGTCCCCAAATGGTGAAATTTTCAAACTGCCCTTCATTGTCATGCACCCGTGCGCCGCGCCAAACCCGGACTGGCGGGGTAAAGTGCATGAACTTGACTTCCATCAGCGAACCATAGGCGCCGTCATTGACATAGACCGCCTGCCCACCGCGCTGGTGCTTGACGCGAAGCAGAAGGGAGGTCGATGAGGTTACAAGTGCACGCCCGGGCTCAATTATCAGTTCCGGTATGGTCTTTTCACCAAAGTGCTCATTCACGGCGGCGGCAATGGTCTCAAAGAAATAGTCCATTGGCGGCGCTTCGCTGGTCGGGTAGGGCGCCGGATAGCCACCACCGATATTGAGGCGTTTGAGTTCTATTCCGGACTCGTCAACAATCCTCGCCGCCGCGGCAATGTGACGTTCGTAAGCATACGCGTCTTCACACTGGCTGCCGACATGAAAACACAGGCTCGGCGTGTAGCCCATCTGGTCAACCATAGATACGATCTCGGCCGCACCTTGCTCCATGACGCCAAACTTGATGCCAAAATCATATGATTTAAGGGCCTTGCCCGCCTTGAACCGCGTCGTGACCTCGATGTCTCGCGAGGGCGATACGACCGACGCCAACTGATCCAGCTGCTGGGGGTGGTCAATGGTAAAGGAGCGAATGCCGAATTCGTCATAGGCGCGTGCAATCTCGCGCTTGTTCTTGATCGGATTGTTGTAATGCATGGCCGCTCCTGGCGCATGATCGCGCACGAGTTCCATTTCGGTATTGGAGGCAACATCGAATGCCTTCAAACCTTCGCGATGCAGTTGCGCGATGATGTGCGGCGAGGGATTGCATTTCACTGCATAGGTGAGCAGGCCGCTAAATCCCTTGCGAAAGACATTGGTGGCCTTGTGCAACTCACGTTCAGAAAACAGAAAGCTTGGAAAATCCGGCGCCTCAGCGGCGATTAGCGCTGATGTGTTCGGGAAAACGTGATGGGACTCGTCGGCCATTGGCGTGATGCCTTTCTGTAGCTGAGATTGTTAAACAGAAGCGCTGCATATAGGGTTACTTGCCCATCGCGGCAAATGAAAGTTTTGCTGAAAACTTTCCCTTGCACAGAGCACCTTATTGGCGCCCGATTTTGCGCGTTTGCCTCTAGTGTTCCAGCGGAAATATATTGAATCCGCCAGCCTGAAACTGTCTTTGGTGTTTATTATGTCTATTCGTCGATTTTCTCTCGCCGCCATTGCCCTTCTGGCCTTGGCCGGACTGAGTTATTTTGCCGTCACCTTTACTGAACGCGACCGGGCAACTGCGCAAACAGCAGCGGTCGCACCGACTGCAATCGAGCCTTCCCGCACCCGCCAAGCGAACTGTTCCTGTCTCCACAACCCAGGTCAAACTGAGCTTTGCCCCGGTTGTTAAGCAGGTGGCTCCATCCGTAGTTAACGTCTATTCAACACGCATCGAGCAGCAAAATGTATCGCCTTTTGCCAACGATCCGTTTTTCCAGCGTTTCTTCGGCCAGCAGGGCCAATTCCAATCGCGACCACGAGAATCCCAGTCACTTGGTTCCGGTGTCATAGTTGATGGCAGCGGCGTCATACTGACCAATTCTCACGTGGTCGATGGCGGCACCGAAGTGCATATATCGCTCTCAGATGGGCGCGAATATGCGGTCGATGTCGTCCTTGACGACAAAAAAACCGATCTGGCGGTCCTGAAAATTCGCGATCCGAAGGGACAGACTTTTCCGGCGCTCCAGTTTGCCAATTCAGACGCGTTGCAGGTAGGCGATCTCGTGCTGGCGATAGGCAATCCGTTTGGCGTCGGGCAAACAGTCACTAGCGGCATCGTATCGGCACTGGCGCGTACCGGCGTGGAAAGCAGCGATTACGAGTTTTTCATACAAACCGACGCTGCCATCAACCCGGGCAACTCCGGGGGTGCGCTTGTTGATTTGGACGGTAATCTTGTTGGTATCAATACAGCGATATTTTCAAAAAGTGGTGGCTCTGTCGGCATCGGCTTCGCTATTCCTGCGAACATGGTGCGCGTCGTCGCCAATGCCGGTATTGCCGGTGGCAAGATCGTGCGTCCGTGGTTTGGCGCAAAACTTCAGGCGGTGACGGCCGATATTGCCGCCAGCATGGGCATGACTGCGCCCCATGGGGCAATGATCACGGACCTTGCGCCCAACGGCCCGGCCGAGCGCGACGGCTTTGCCGTCGGTGATGCAATCCTGTCGATAGACGGCATCGCAGTTGACGATCCGAGCGGCTTTAACTTCCGTCTTGCCACGCGGCAGGTCGGCAAGACCACCACATTGTCACGGCTGCGCAACGGCAAAACCGAAGATGTAACCATAACCGTTGAACCGGCACCTTCGGACAGCGCATCGGTGGCGTCAGTATCGGGTGACTCACGTTTTGCCGGTGCCAGCGTAGCCGCGATCACGCCAGCCCTTGCAGAAGAAAAGGGTCTATCCTACGACGCGTCAGGCGTTATCGTGACCGCCATTAAGTCCGGATCGCCGGCACAACAAATGGGATTGGCTGTGGACGACTTGATCATATCGTTGAATGACCAGAAGTTTTCGGACGCGAACGCGTTTGCCAAAATTGCATCGCAGCGCACTCGAACCTGGCAGATAGTACTCCAGCGCGGCGGACGCACCATTCGCACCATCGTAGCGGGCTGATGAGTGATCTGTTTACGCCAGATCCGATAGACCCAGCGGACGAGCCCCCAGGCGCCCGTCCGCTCGCCGATCAATTGCGGCCGAAATCCTTAGGGGCCGTGATCGGTCAGACCCATCTGCTTGGGTCACAAGGAACGTTGCGCCGAATGATTGGGTCCAAGCGCTTGGGCTCCCTCATACTTTGGGGGCCGCCAGGGACTGGTAAAACCACGGTTGCGCGGCTTCTGGCCGATGAGATCGGCTATCGCTTCGAGCAGATTTCCGCGGTGTTCTCAGGGGTCGCCGATCTCAAAAAGGTATTTGAACGGGCCCGTTTCGAAAGTCTGTCCGGCAAAAAGACATTGCTCTTTGTTGATGAGATTCATCGTTTCAACCGTAGCCAGCAAGATGGGTTCCTGCCGGTGATGGAGGACGGCACAGTCGTGCTGGTAGGCGCTACCACCGAAAACCCATCCTTTGAGTTGAATGCCGCCTTGCTATCGAGAAGCCAAGTGCTTCGGTTCGAATCCTTGTCATCTGCTGACCTTGAAAAACTGGCGCAACGGGCTGAAGAACTGACCGATGCCGCACTGCCATTGACGCCCGGCGCCCGTAGCACCTTGTTAAGCCTTGCGGACGGTGATGGGCGGGCCTTGTTGGGCCTCGTTGAGGAAATCCTCGCCTCCGCAGAAGATGGCGAGATGCTTGATGAAGCGGGATTGTTGACCGTCGTGCAGCGGCGCGCACCGATCTACGACAAGGCCCAGGACGGCCACTACAATCTGATTTCTGCCCTTCACAAGACCATTCGCGGCTCCGATCCTGATGCCGCGCTCTACTATTTTGCCCGCATGCTCGACGCTGGCGAGGATCCCTTGTTTTTGGCGCGACGCCTGATCCGGATGGCGGTGGAGGATATTGGCCTGGCTGACCCGCAGGCGCTGCCGCAGGCCGTCGCGGGTCGGGATGCATACCAGATGCTTGGCTCGCCGGAGGGTGAGCTTGCCTTGGCGCAAGTCGTCGTCTACTTGGCGCTAGCACCGAAATCCAATGCAGTTTATACCGGCTTCAAAGCGGCAACCAGCGTTGCCAAGGCGACCGGGTCACCGATGCCGCCAATGGTGATCCTCAATGCCCCGACAAAGATGATGAAGGGCGCCGGATATGGCGAGGGATATGTTTACGACCACGACACGCCCGAAGGTTTCTCTGGCCAGCAATATTTCCCCGAAAAGATTGGCCGTCAGGACTTTTATCAGCCGGTCGAGCGTGGCTTCGAGCGCGAACTGAGCAAACGCATGGACTATTTTGGGCGGTTGCGCGCCGCGAAAATCGACCGCGACGACGACTGAAAGGACGTATTTTGCACGCATTTATGTTGGTCGGCGCCGGCGGCGCCATAGGCGCAATGGGGCGATTTGGCGTCTCGAGCGCCATCGGCAAGCTCTGGCCCAGCCAGTTTCCGCTGGCAACGCTGTTCGTCAATGTCGTCGGATCACTGGCTATGGGGCTCTTTATCGGTTGGTTGGTCAAGGCCATGCCAACCTGGGCGCCTGAGGCAAGACTGTTTGTGGCCATCGGCGTCTTTGGCGGCTTTACGACATTTTCCTCTTTTTCGCTCGATACCATGGCCTTGATCGAGCGTGGCCAAATCGCCTCGGCAGCACTCTATATTGCCCTGTCGGTTGCCGTTTCGATTGCGGGCCTATATCTGGGTCTTTTGATAACCCGAGGAATGCCCGCATGAGTGCGGTTCAACAACGCGAAGTGCATAGCGACGAAGACGGTATGCGGCTTGACCGCTGGTTTTCGCTGCATTTTCCTCAACTCGGGTTTGGGCGCCTGCAAAAGCTCATTCGCAATGGTGAGGTCAAGGTCGATCGGTCCAAGGTTGCAACAAATACCCGTCTGTCGCCCGGCCAGATTGTGCGCATTCCCCCCATTGACGACCCCGGCGTTGTCAAACCTGCAAAGGTAAGCAGCGAGGACGCCGCGTTCATCAGGTCGCTGATCCTTTATGAGGATGATGACATTTACGTCCTCAACAAGCCGTTCGGTCTAGCGGTGCAGGGCGGCAGCGGCACGTTTCGCCACATCGACGGCATGCTCAAGAGCCTACCCAACAAAAAGGGCGAAGCGCCAAGGCTGGTGCATCGGTTGGACCGAGACACCTCCGGGTGCCTTGTGGTGGCGAAATCCCACGCCGCCGCCAGTCATTTTGGCACTGTATTTCGTTCACGCTCGGCCCGAAAGATCTACTGGGCGGTAGTTGCTGGTAATCCTACGCCACGGCAGGGCGAGATTTCCTGTTTTCTGGGCAAGCGAAAAACCCTGGACGGTGAGCAGGTCGTCGTGGTCAAGAACGGCACACCGAGCGCACAGCACTCGATGAGTTACTACTCGACCACCGACACTGCCAGTCGGCGGTTTGCGTGGGTTACCCTAAAACCAGTCACCGGTCGCACGCATCAGTTGCGCGTACATATGGCGCAGTTGGGTACCCCGATCATCAATGACCCGAGATACTTCAATATTGAAAACTGGCAGGGTGCCGCCGGGTTAGGTGATGGGTTGCACCTGCATGCCCGACGCATAGCCTTGCCGCTGCGCTCGGGCGATCGGCTTGATGTATCTGCGCCGTTGCCACCCCATATGCAGCAGACGTTCGACGCACTTGGTTTTGATGCGGCGCGATATGACGCACAATCAGGAGATCCGGAGGCTGGCGCGTGACCCTGATAGTTTTTGATATGGACGGCACGCTGATCGACTCTCAGGGACTGATCAGCGAGCATATGGCCGCGACCTTTACCGCCATCGGGCTTGCCCGCCAACTGCGGCGGAGTCTCGCCGCGTTATAGGTCTTTCCCTGCCCCAGGCGTTGGGCAGGTTGGCCAAATCCGATGACCCAGCATTGGTGACACGATTGGTCGATACCTACAGGAGCCATTATAGGGGGTCGCTGGTAACCGATGCAAGCCGTGAAGCGCTGTTTCCCCGTGCGTTTGAGGCGTTGGGTCGACTGCGCCAGGATTCTTCAAAACAACTCGGAATTGCCACGGGCAAGGGATTGACGGGTGTAAGGCGCATCCTGCAACTTCACGGATTGACCGATTATTTCGTGACCCTGCAAACGCCCGATCATAACCCGTCCAAGCCCGACCCCGGTATGTTGCTGACAGCAATGGCCGAAACCTCGTCCTCGCCAAAGGAAACTATCATGGTGGGCGACACAACATTTGACCTGGAAATGGGGCGTGCTGCTGGTGTTCGAACCATTGGGGTCACCTGGGGTTATCACGATCCGGCTGAACTTATTCCTTTCGCGGACGCAATGATCGACTCCTACGACGATCTCGACGGTGCCATTCAGCGGGTATTGGAGTAGACCATGCGCGATCAGTTAGAAGAAGCGGGCAAACACCGTGATGACGGTTATGGCCGCGCTCAGCATCATGTCAAAAATCAATTGCCCAAGCGATTTTATCATCAAACCGGTGTTTCGCCCGTTGATGGCGGTTTTTCCGTGACCTTGGACGGTCGCTCCACCAGAACGCCAGACAAAAAGATTCCAGTTGTTGTGCCATACGCCGACATCGCCACGCACATGGCGGATGAGTGGGCGGCGCAACACGAATTCATTGATCCAGCAACCATGCCAATGGTGCGGCTTATCAATTCGGCCCTGGAAAGCGGCGAAGACCTGGTGCCGGCGTTTCGGGACGAGGTCATAAAATTTGCAGGCAATGACCTGTTGCTTTACCGCGCCGACTACCCTAGCGAACTGGTCGCGGAGCAGGAGACGCATTGGGACACAGCGCTCGTGCGAGTGGCCCGGCACTTTGGTGTTTCGTTCCAGCCCACCGTTGGTGTGATGCATCAGGAGCAACCGGCCACCACCCTCGCGCGGTTGACTGACGTGCTATCGCACGAAAGTTTGCTGGTGATGACGGCGCTTGTATCCATTACCGGACTCTCCGGATCAGGTATTCTGGCTATCGGTTTATGGCACAAGCTATTTACGCCGGACGAAGTGTGGACGGCAGCCCATGTTGATGAGGATTTTCAAAACCGTCAGTGGGGTGTCGACGAAGAGGCCGCCGAACGACGTAGGTTGCGCCGGGTTGAATTCGATACCGCAGTCAAAGTGTTGGATACGCTGCGGAATTAGCGGGTGTCATTGGCAGTTTCGATAAGCCAGTCCGCGACCGTCGGGGCGATTTCGCGCAGGGGATCGAGGACGAAATCGCGACTGTGTGCATGAGGATGGGGCAGGGTCAGCTTGGGTGACTTTAACACCAGACGGTCATAGGCGATGATGTCGATATCAATAAGTCGCGGCCCCCAGACCACCTCGCGAACACGACCCATCATCAACTCTATTCCAAGACAAATCGACAGCAAGTCCAACGGCTTGAGGTCGGTGTCGACTGCGATCGCCATATTGGCGAAGTCTGGTTGATCGGTGTTTCCCCACGCCTTGGTGGCAATGATCGCGGAGCGGGCAGTAACAGAGACCCCAGCGTTGGCATCCAAGCGCTCGACGGCTTCTGTCAATTGTGCGGCCGGGTCGCCAATATTGGCGCCCAGACTGAGCCAAGCCTTTGATTTCAATTATCAACTCCGATGACGACGAAGCTCGATTGCCGCTTCACCCCGCACCATTGCAATCGGTGCTTCAGGTTTTCGGACCCGCACTTTGACCCATTGCACTTCGGGGAACGTGTCGAACAGACCATCAATGATGTTCTGGGCCACGGCCTCGATCAAGTGCATTCGTTTGTTTTCAAAGGCGAATTTAACCGCATCATAGATTTCAGCGTAGGATACGGTCTGGCTGACCTGATCGGTCGAGGCGGGAGCCGAAAGATCGACGCCGCATTTCAGGTCGACGAAGAATCGTTGGCCAAGCTTCATCTCCTCATGCATCAGACCATGATAACCGTAAAAGCCCAGATCTTTCAGGATGATACGGTCGCCCGTGAACTTATTGCCCATTCCGTCACCTTGTCTCTTGAGGGGGACCATACAGGGTTGCAGCGGCGACGCGAAGGGCATCGCGATTGGCGCGAACATCATGCACGCGGAAGATATGGGCACCCCTCGAATAGGCCAGTACATTGGTGGCAATGGTGCCTGATAATCGCTCGTCGGTGCTGGTATCGAGCACCTTTCCGATCATCGATTTGCGCGAGGTGCCAATCAGTAGCGGAAAGCCAAGATTGGTTAGCATTGTGGTAGCGTTGAGCACCGCATAATTGTCACTCAGTGACTTGCCGAAACCAAAGCCGGGATCGAGGATCAGTTTCTCCCGACTTATCCCCGCAGCTTTAGCCGCTGCTATAGTCTGTGTGAAATAGCGCTCGATCTCGCCCATGATCGGTTTACTCTGGTCGCGTTCAATATCCCAGTGCATGGCAATGACGGGCGCATTGTGCAGCGCGGCAATTTCGGCCATTTCGGGTGCGCGTCGCAGACCGTGAACGTCGTTGATAATACTCGCGCCCGACTGAATAGCCTGGTCGGCAACCAACGGCTTGTAGCTGTCAATGGAAAGCGGTGTCGACACACCGGCTCCAATGAGGGCTTCGATCACCGGGATAACGCGGTCCAGTTCCTGCTGCGTGGAAACGGGCTCAGCGCCGGGCCGGGTACTCTCGCCGCCAATGTCGATAATGTCGGCACCATCCCCAATCATCTGTCGTGCGTGCGCGACGGCGGTGTCGACCAGATTGAACGCGCCGCCATCAGAAAAACTGTCTGGCGTGACATTCAATATTCCCATCACCACCGGTATACGACCAAGTGCCAGCGACCGACCGTCGGCCAAGGGAATATCATAAAGCTTGTGCATGGTTCGTCCGGTGTCGCAATTGGGGTCAAATAATGTCGGGATCTATCGATAGTTCAATTTCTATGGCGTCGCATGAAAGATTTGACGATAGTGCCGGGGGGCAAACCACTGCAGACCCTATATTGTCGGTGGATATTGACCAGCGGGTCGCAACCAGCTTTGTCAACGACAGACGGCACGCCAATTGGGGGCGCGTGTATCGGCCACCAGCGGCCCCGATGAGGTGCAGGGAGAGAGATATGCAGACGCACACCACGCGCGACAGCCATCCAACGACCACGGCGGTTACCACACAACTCAAGGACATCGTCAAGAAACTGCCGCTACGCGTACTCAGTCCCGCCGACTGGGAGCATTGGACCAGCAAGGGCTATGTAATTGTGCGCAATGCGGTTCCCGAGGAAAATATCGAGCGACTCAAATCCTTGCTTTGGGCGTTTGATGAGAAGGACCCCAACGATCCCTCAACCTGGTATGCGCCACAGCGCCGCGACCACATCATGAAAGAACTCAACGGCACCGGCATGGTGGAAATTTACAACCATCAATATCTTTGGGACAATCGCATGGTGCAGCGCGTTTATGACGCCTTTGTCGACATTTGGGATATTGAAGAACTGTGGGTCGGTATCGATCGCGCCAACCTCAACGTGCCCAAAAAAGTGCATGGCAACCCAAACGGCTTTATTCACTGGGACAGCGATACCTCGCTCGATCCGCTGCCAATCGGCGTTCAGGGTGTGCTCAGTCTTGTGAAACAGGATGGCGACGTTGGCGGTTTTCAGTGCATTCCAGAACTGTTCTATAATTTTGACGAGTGGGTCAAAACCCAGCCCGCCGACCGCGACCCCATGCACCCCGACACCACCGGCATGACTATCACCAACATAGAGATGGAGCCTGGCGATCTGTTGATCTTCAATACATTGTTGGCTCATGGCGTGCGCCCAAATCATTCCAGAGACCGCGTACGAATGGCGCAATATATTTCGATGTATCCTGCCAATGAGGGCGATCAGGCGGATAGGGACGAGCGCGTGCGGCTCTGGCGCGAAATGGACTCGCCCAAGCGCGATGCATTTCCCGGCGACCCGCGCCAATGGGAAAAAAGCACGCCAAGACGGCAACGCTAACCCCGCTGGGTGAGAAGCTATTGGGATTGAAGAGTTGGGCCTAGCGTGATGCTTTGAGGCGCCGCGCAATGAATCAAAACCTGAACCGGCACCTCTAAACGATTGAAACGACTTTCAATTCGCCTGACAGGGCTCGGCAAACAGATCGTACTCGTCGCTGTCGGTCACCTGCACCGAGACAAGATCGCCCGGCTTGATATTGGTTGCCTTGTTGACAATCACCTGGCCGTCAATTTCGGGCGCATCCCACTTTGAACGGGCAATAGCGCGGTTGTTGTCCTTGTCTACATCGTCGACCAGGACATCAATGGTCTGGCCAACCTTTTTGGCCAACTGCCCGGTCGATACATGCTGGGCCACTTCCATAAGGCGCTCGAAACGGTCCTGCATGACATCATCAGGCACGATGCCTTCAAGCTCATTTGCAGGCGCACCGGTCACCGGCTCATATTTGAAACATCCGGCCCGGTCGATTTCGGCTTCTTCAATCCAATCGAGCAGGAACTCGAAATCTTCCTCGGTTTCGCCCGGAAACCCGACGATAAAGTTGGAGCGGATCGCCAGATCAGGGCACTCAGCACGCCATTTGTGGATCCGATCAAGGGTTTTGACCTGGTTGGCCGGGCGGCGCATGGTCTTGAGCACCGACGGGGATGCGTGCTGGAACGGAATATCGAGATAAGGCAGTACCTTGCCCTCAGCCATCAGATGAATGACTTGATCCACATGGGGGTAGGGATAAACATAGTGCAGACGCACCCAGGCACCGAATTCGCCCAGCTCCTTGGCCAGATCATAAAATTTGGCCGCGACCGGTCGACCGCGATAGTTTGAGGTCGCATATTTGATATCGACGCCGTAAGCGCTGGTATCCTGCGAAATGACCAGCAGTTCCTTGGCGCCACCACGCACCAACGCTTCGGCTTCGCCCAAAATGCCGGCGGCAGGGCGCGATGCGAGGTCGCCACGGATTTGTGGAATGATGCAGAACGAGCACCGATTGTTGCAGCCCTCGGATATCTTGAGATAGGCGTAGTGCCGTGGGGTCAGTTTCAACCCCTGTTCGGGCAGCAGGTCGACGAATTTGTTGGGCACCGGCGGCAGATGCTCATGCACCGCGCCAACTACGCTTTCATATTGATGTGGACCCGAAATCGCCAGCACGCTGGGATGGGTCTTGCGGATCAATTCCTCCTCGACGCCCAGGCAACCGGTAACAATGACCCGGCCATTTTCGTTCAGTGCCTCGCCAATCGCCTCCAGACTCTCCTGCTTGGCGCTGTCGAGAAAGCCGCAGGTATTGACCAGAACGACATCGGCGCCAGCATAGTCCCGGCTGAACGAATAGCCCTGCGCCCGCAACGTCGTCATGATGCGTTCACTATCGACAAGGGCTTTCGGACAGCCGAGGCTGACCAGGCCAATTTTTGGCGCTTGGGTCATATTCCATTAGTCTCTATTGGTAACTGAGCGCGCGTCATACAGATTTCCCGCTCAAAGCGCAATGCACCCAGGTCTGCGCCAGCTGTAGGGCAGGGATGAAATCGGTACTGACGAATGTACCCGTTGGAGCGGAATACCGAAGCCTAAGGCTTTTTTGGAAACAAAACATAGGGCTAGGTGTAGCGCCAAGATCGCCATCCTGAGCCATCGCTATTGGAGTCCATCAGTTCAAAAGTCCACCATGGCACGCCCGCGAGGGGCTTTTGACCTATCAGCGTTCAAGTGACGTCCTTGGGCTTTGGCGGTGCGCGTTTTGCTGTTCGCTTGGGTTTGAAAGTTTCGCCCGGCGTGGTTGCGGGTGTGGCAACAAAAGGCGCAGGCTCGGTCGCGGGCGTGATTTCATCGTCCTCCTCCTCGCCCTGCTCGGCCAGGTCGCGAATTGCATCACGGACCTCATCCAGCAATGAGGCCGAAAATCGTGAACGATTGACGGTTTCGCCCGCTGCCTCGTGCGCTTTGAAATAGACAAGCAACGCCTCGCATCCGATCCGCAGGGCGATCCAGGCCAAGAGACCAAAAACCACGATTTCAAGCAGGCCCCATAGGCCGGTGCCAAAGCCAAAACTGAAACTGTAAAAGATAGAGCCTGACGACCCACAGCAAAATGCCAGCCAATCCCAGCGCGTATAAGATCGGCACCAGCTTGGGGGCGAGAATCGCATCGAGCCGGAACAATGTCTGGCGGGTGAACAGGCGTTTGAGATCATCAAGAGTCATATTCGGCTCCAATATCGATTCGATTGGTCCTGACGGTGACCAAGCTTGCGGGCGCTGACAAGGGATTCTTCGACACTATCCGCGACGGCCCCGAAATTGTTCTCAAAGGCACGCCGCAGTGCTATATCGACCTCGGCCATTGACACCAATTGCCCCAGATCCTCAAGACTCGTGACGCCCTGATCGGCGATGCCGCAGGGCACGATCCCCTGATAATGCGACAGATCCGGGGAAACATTGAGGGAAATGCCGTGAAATGTCACCCATTTCGATACGCGAACTCCAATGGCGGCGATCTTGTCTTCGCGTCCATGCCCCTTGTCGGGCCGTTCCACCCAGACCCCGATACGGCCCGGCCGACGCTCGCCACGGATGTTAAAGGCGCCAAGAGTATCGATTACCCAACTCTCAAGGCCCTCGACCAGTTTGCGAATGTCGCGACCCCGCTGGCGCAGGTCCAGCATCACATAGGCAACGCGCTGGCCGGGGCCATGATAGGTATATTGCCCGCCGCGCCCGGCATCGTAGACCGGGAACCGCTCCGATAGCAGATCAGTCGCCACAGCCGATGTTCCCGCCGTATAAAGCGGAGGGTGCTCCACCAGCCAGACAGCTTCGTCCGCCTCACCAGTGGCAATGGCACTGGCGCGGTTACGCATCGTGTCCAGGGCCATCGGATAGGGCACCTGCGCTTCTGAAATCACCCAGCGGGCGGGTTTACCATCAGGGCGCGGCAAATTGCCTGGGCTTGTTTGCCCAATTGCGCCCGCTGTTAACGCTTCCATAACCATAGTCGCCAAACAATTGCCCACGAGATTCCGTTGGGCGCACCATGCGCCGGACTGGCCCGAGGTTCCAGACATCTATTTATGAGCACATTAGAGAATATTGAAGTGGACATCACCGTCGAACTTGGTGCGGCGACACTGCCAGTGCACCATTTGCTGCGCATGGGGCGCGGCGCGGTGATCGAACTGGATACCACCGAGAAGGACCCGATGCGCGTCTATGCCAACAATACGCTGGTGGCGCATGGTGAGGTCGATATCGAGGACGGCTTCCTGCGCGTGCGCGTAACCGACAAGATTTTCAAGCGCGACTGATCCTCGAAAACAGTCTGGACAAAACCGATTTAATCGCTTGAGGTTGGCATTGAGCTTTGCTACATGCTGGCACGCTTCGCCTCACGGCTTGGCTCTACCATGGCGTGCGGTCGTGGCGGAATTGGTAGACGCGCAGCGTTGAGGTCGCTGTGGGGTAACACCCGTGGAAGTTCGAGTCTTCTCGACCGCACCAAACTCTCCCAAAATCATTCGGTTTGCGAGGGCGCACCATAGGGTGCCCTGTGCGAAAGCGCACGTGCGCGTTGCGGTCTGAAACGCCGACTGGTGAGTTGAGGGTCGGCCCGCACGATCAGGCCTCGCGTTGCCATCAGTTGGCGCGAACACGGTCCTTGTCAGTGACGGCATGATGGGGCCCGCGCGCAGGCGTACCTTTACCTATCATTCACCTGCAACCCAGCCATGCGTATGGGAAACATTGTTTGCGTTGACTTTGTAAGTGTCCTTATTATATGTGCGCATATGAAAATCACGGCTGACACATTGGAGCGGGAGGTAAGGCCATTGAGTATGGCCGATATCGCACCCGACAGTTTTCTGGTCGTGACAGTCGCCAAGCAGTTGCGGCGCGCATTTGAGCAGCAGGCCAAGCGCTACGATCTCACATTGCCCCAGTGGCGCGTTCTGGCGCAATTGGCCGCCTCGGGCGGACTCACCCAGTCGACGTTGTCCAGCCTGGTTGAAACCGATCCGATGACCGTCAGCGGTATTCTGGATCGGCTCGAAACGCGCGGCTTGGTGGTCCGTAGCGCCGATGCCAACGACAGTCGCGCAAAAATCGCTAATGCCACGCCCGCAGCCCTAAAACTTGTCGGCAAACTCGGCACCCTGGCCGCTAGCATCAGGGATGATGCATTTGCCGGTGTGTCAGACAGCGAGCGAACGAGTCTGGTCAACGCCTTGACCAAAGTATCAGAAAATTTGTCCGGTCATTTGGATCGGCGCCAGGATCAAGCATAATGAACGCCCCATTGAAAAAAGACATTGAAGCCACTGCAGAACCGCTGAAGGCCGGGCCAAAGGCGAAAAAGCGCGGTGGACGTCGGACGGCCCTGATGATTGCCGTACCCCTGTTGCTGGCGGGTGGCGGCGTCTATGTCTGGTTGACGGGCGGACGCTATATCGACACCGACAATGCCTATGTCCAGCAGGTCAAGGTTTCGCTTTCGGCCGATGTCGGGGGCAGGGTGATCGAAGTCGATGTACACGAAAACCAGAAAGTTGCCGCTGGCGATGTACTGTTCCGCATTGATCCCGAACCTTATCGCATCGCACTGGAACAGGCTGAGGCAGGGCTTGCAGCGGCGCGGGCCAATGTCGAGCAATTGCGGGTCGGCTATGGCACGGCGCAGGCAAAACTGGATTCCGCTGACCTCGCCCTGAATTTGCGCCAGCGCGAGTATGACCGTCGCAAATCGTCCGTTGATCAGGGCATCTCGGCGACGGCAAGTCTTGACGACGTCGCCTTGTCCCTGCAGACGGCAAATTCGAGCGTGGCACTGGCAAAGCAGGAATTGGCCGCTGCAACTGCTGCATTGGCTGGCAATCCCGACATCAAGACGGATGACCATCCCGCCGTGCGCACCGCTATTGCCCTGCGTGACAACGCCCAGCGCAACCTGGAAAAAACCACGGTTCGGGCGCCTGCGGGTGGCATCGTCAGCCAGATGGCCAGCCTGAATGTTGGCCAGTTTGTTGCCACCGGCAGCACAATTGCCAGCCTGATCAAATCCACTGACACCTGGATCGACGCAAATTTCAAGGAAACCCAGATCGAGGGATTGGTGGCGGGTCTGCCCGTTGACATCGGCGTCGATGCCTATCCGGGCCTGGCCTTGCACGGCACCGTCGACAGCATCGGCGCGGCAACTGGATCGCAGTTCGCCCTGATTCCGGCGCAAAACGCCACCGGCAACTGGGTCAAGGTAACCCAGCGCATCACCGTGCGCGTCAAGCTCGACGATAATAATCAGACCGAGCCTGCCAGAGTTGCGGTCGGGTATGAGCGCCACCGTAGCCGTCGATACAGGCAAGACCACTCTCGAAAAGATGCTCTGATCCAGCAGGAAGGCGCATCAACATGGCTGCCCGCGAAACCGTTTCAGCACCCGCCGTTGTGGTGGCGAACAAGGGTCTGCTGACCTTCGCCATCATGCTGGCCACCATCATGCAGGTGCTCGATACCACCATTGCCAATGTGGCCTTGCCACATATGCGCTCCAGCCTTTCTGCCTCCCAGGACGAAATCAACTGGGTGCTGACGTCCTATATCGTTGCCGCCGCTATCGCGACACCGTTGACAGGTTGGCTGGCTGACCGTTTGGGACGACGGGTGTTGATATTGGGCGCTGTCGCTGGTTTTACGCTGGCATCAGGGCTATGCGGATTGGCCCAAAGCCTGCCCGAAATGGTCATGTTCCGGGTTTTTCAGGGCGTTTGCGGCGCCTTCATGGTGCCCTTGGCGCAATCGACACTACTCGACATCAATCCACGCGAAAAATTTGGCCAGGCCATGGCTGTATTTGGTGCCGGCATCATGGTTGGCCCGATCATCGGGCCAACTCTTGGCGGCTGGTTGACCGAAACCTTCAATTGGCGGGCCGTGTTTCTGGTCAACCTACCGGTCGGGATCGCAGCCTTGTCGGCGCTGGCTTTGTTCATGCCCAAAAGCAAGATCAACCTGAGACGCTTTGATTTCTTTGGATTTTCGATGTTGGCCATCTCCATTGCCTGCATGCAATTACTGCTCGACCGGGGGCAGGTGGTCGACTGGTTCGACGCGGTAGAAATCTGGATCTATCTTGGTCTCTCGATCAGCGGCTTGTGGGTTTTCATCGTTCATTGCCTGACGGCAGAGAACCCATTTATCGACCTTGCCATGTTCAAGGATCGCAATTTTGCCACCGGGCTGATTTTCATTTTTATTGTCGGGATCACTACTTTTTCGGGCTTGGCATTGCTGCCACCGCTGCTGCAATCGCTGATGGGCTATCCAGTAATTGAAACCGGTCTGGTCATGGCGCCGCGCGGCGTAGGAACGTTTGTGTCGATGATTATCGTCGGTCGCCTGATGGGGAAATTCGACCCGCGTATCATGGTTATTGCCGGGCTGATCATTTCCGCCTGGTCGCTATACATGATGACCGGTTTCAACCTCGAAATGGATCAGACGCTGATCATGACCAGCGGCGCGCTACAGGGGCTCGGTCTCGGTATGGTGTTTGTGCCACTTTCGACGCTGGCATTTGTGACCATCAAGCCGCAGTTCCGAGTCGATGCCACGAGCTTTTTCAGTTTGGTACGCAATGTTGGTTCGGGCGTTGGTATTTCGATGGTGACGGCGGTGTTGACCCAAATGCTTTCGGTCAACCACGCCGAATTGGGCGAACGCGTCGACTTGAGTTCACCGGCCATGCAGCAGGCATTAAGCGCTACGGGGGGCAGCAAGTCGATAACGGCCATGCTCGATGGATTGGTACAGCAACAGGCGGCGATGATTGCTTATCTCGACGACTTCAAGCTGATGATGATGGTTACGTTGATTTCAATCCCGATAGTGTTCTTTCTCAAATCGGGCGGCAAGGCACCAAAACCTGATCCGGCCCATGCCGTGGCAGAATAGTATTTGCCTTGGCAATCAATGCGCAATCGGCGTTGCCAGGATTGAGCGACGGCTCGGCTGGCGCGGCATGATCTGACGGCCGAACAGGCTGGCGGTGAGGTCCACCAGCATATCGGCGCTGCGCCCCGCATGATCCAGAAACAGGTTGAGTTCGACAATGTCGAGCGAGCCAAGACACTGCGCATCGTGCAGCATTTCCATGGCAATATGGGCTTCGCGGTAGGTTAGCCCGCCGGCAACAGGCGTACCTGCGCCTGGTGCAATCGCCGGGTCAATGGCATCAACATCAAGACTGACGTGTAGATGCGCATCGGCGGTCTGCACTTTTTCGATGATTTCGCGCATGAGACTGGCCGCGCCAGATCTCGTCGATGCGCCGCATATCCATTACGTCGACACCGCGCGATTCCAGCAATTGGCGCTCGGCGCGATCAATCGAGCGGGCGCCAAAAATGGTGACATTGCGCGGATCGACGCTCCCACGCCAGTCGCGGCTGAACGCATCGCCGAATTCAGGTTCGTTGCACAGCAGCGCCAGGGGCATGCCATGCAGATTGCCCGTGGGCGAAGTGGCAGGCGTGTTGAAATCGCCATGCGCATCGATCCAGAGCACATGAACGGGTCGCCCGAGCGCCGCACAATGACGCGCCACGCCCGAGACCGAGCCCATTGACAGACTGTGGTCACCGCCAAGGAAAATCGGTAGTCGGCCCGCCTGTAACGACGCCAGGCCTTTTTCGCTGCTTTGCGCTGCAAGGGATAGCACCTCGGCCTGCCGTTCAGCAGGTGAGGGCTTGCCCAAATTGGCGTCCTTGCGCAGATCGCCAAGGTCGCGAACATCGTGACCGAGGCTGACCAGTGTTTCGTGCAAACCGGCAACCCGCAGGGCCTCGGGGCCCATGCCACAACCGCGACGCGACGCGCCAGCATCGCTGGGGATACCCAGCAGGTCAATTAACAGCGAAGCAATTGAATGTTCGGGGCTGGGCGTGGACATATGTCTATCCTGACAGTATCAATCTGACATCACGCTAACATGAAGATGGCAAAGCCCAACACTTCTTGTCGATTAGTGGTCTGTCGAATGCACTTGCAGATCAGCGGGGCAGCGGTGCCCATGCCATTGGCGGCCGACGGGCGATCTCGCCGGGGCTGCTGTCACATAGGACAAAATAGTGGGGGTTACCTTGTCGCAACCCTAGTTAGTCCTATTTATTAATCGGAATCAGCCCATGATATGGTCTAGGGCTGTCTGTTTACGGGCGCGCTTCCCTCCCTCCCTCCTTCCAGCGCGCCCCGGAAAGGAAATGAGATGTCGGACCTCAATCCCGCCGGCGGTGATACCAGCCGGGATCGGGTTTACCCAGTTCTCCCCCTGCGCGATATCGTTGTGTTCCCCGGCATGATCGTGCCGCTGTTCGTTGGTCGCGAGAAATCGGTCAAAGCGCTCGAAGAGGTCATGCGCGACGACAAACACATTCTTGTCGTGACCCAGAAGAACGCCCAGGACGATGATCCTGCGCCCGACCAAATCTATGACACCGGTACCGTCGCAACGGTGCTGCAACTGCTCAAATTGCCCGATGGCACCGTCAAGGTGCTGGTCGAGGGACTGAGCCGCGCCACCATTGACCGCTATTTGCAGACCGTTGAATATTTCGAAGCCGAGGCGACGGTTTTGCCTGAGCCAGAGCACGATGCAACCGAACTCGAGGCCCTGGCGCGGTCGGCCCAGTCCGAGTTTGAAAATTACGTGAAGCTCAACAAGAAGATCAACGCCGAGGTTGTTGCAGCCGTCGCCCAGATCGAAAATCACTCCAAGCTGGCCGACACCATCGCCAGTCACCTGGTGATCAAGATCAATGAAAAGGAAGATCTGCTCGCAACCGTTTCGGTGGCGGACCGGTTCACCAAGATCCTTGGATTGATGGAAGGCGAGATCGGCGTTCTACAGGTCGAAAAGCGCATCCGCTCCCGCGTCAAGCGGCAGATGGAAAAGACCCAACGCGAATATTACCTCAATGAGCAGATGAAGGCGATCCAGCGGGAGTTGGGCGACGGCGAGGAGGGCTCTAACGAACTGACCGAGCTTCGAAGAGCGCATCAAGAAAACCAAATTGTCCAAGGAAGCACGGACCAAGGCCGAAGCTGAGCCTCAAAAGGCTCAAGGCGATGAGCCCGATGTCGGCCGAAGCTACGGTTGTGCGTAACTATCTCGACGTGTTGCTTGGCTTGCCATGGGGCAAGAAATCCAAGGTTAAGCGCGACCTGTTGATGGCCGAAAAGGTGTTGGATGAGGACCACTATGGTCTCGAAAAGGTCAAGGAACGCATTCTTGAGTATCTTGCCGTGCAAAGCCGCACCGGCAAACTCAAAGGACCAATCCTTTGCCTTGTTGGTCCTCCCGGCGTCGGTAAGACGTCGTTGGGTAAGTCGATTGCCAAGGCGACCGGACGTGAGTTTGTGCGCATGGCCCTGGGCGGGGTTCGGGACGAGGCTGAAATCCGTGGACACCGGCGCACTTATATCGGCTCGATGCCCGGCAAGGTGATCCAGTCAATCAAGAAGGTGGGAAAATCCAATCCGCTGTTCCTGCTCGATGAAATCGACAAGATGGGTCAGGATTTCCGTGGTGATCCGTCATCGGCGCTGCTTGAGGTGCTGGATCCGGAACAGAACCACACCTTTGCCGATCACTATCTTGAAGTCGATTATGACCTCTCGGACGTGATGTTCGTCACCACCTCGAACACTTTGAACATTCCCGGACCATTGATGGACCGCATGGAGATCATCCGCCTGTCCGGTTACACCGAGCAGGAAAAACACGCCATCGCCAAGCAACATTTGATGCCCGAAACGCTCAAGGAAAATGGCCTTGAGGCCAAGGAATTCATCCTTAGCGATGAAATGCTGACCGCCCTGATCCAGCGCTATACCCGCGAAGCCGGGGTGCGTAGCCTGAAACGCGAGATTTCCAAGCTGATGCGTAAGTCAGTTGCTGAAATCCTGCGCACCAAGGTCAAGTCAGTGACCATCGATGAAGAGTTGCTGACCAAGTTTCTTGGCGCTGACATCTACAAGCACGGCGAAATCGAGGCCGAGGCCCAGGTTGGCTTGGTTACCGGTTTGGCCTGGACATCGGTCGGTGGCGAGTTGCTGACCATCGAAGGCGTGATGACCCCCGGCAAGGGACGTATGACGGTTACCGGCAACATCAAGGAAGTGATGAAGGAATCGCTGACCGCCGCCACCGCCTATGTACGCTCGCGGTCGATTGATTTCGGCATCAAGCCGCCCATGTTCGACACCCGCGACATTCATGTGCACTTGCCCGAAGGGGCAACGCCCAAGGATGGACCGTCGGCCGGTATTGGCATGGCGACCGCTATCGTTTCGGTGATGACCGGTATTGCCGTGCGCAATGATGTGGCCATGACCGGTGAAATCACCTTGCGTGGAAGGGTCTTGCCGATTGGCGGCTTGAAGGAAAAACTGCTCGCAGCGCTGCGCGGCGGTATCAAGACCGTGCTGATCCCCGAAGAGAATATGCGCGATCTGGCCGAAATTCCCGACATCGTCAAGGAAGGCATGGAGATCGTGCCCGTCAGCCGTATGGACGAAGTGGTCAAACGCGCGCTTGTACGTGAGCCCGAGCCGATCGAGTGGAATTTTGAGGAGCAGCCGGCCAGCCCGGTCGCTGTTGAACCCGAAGAAGCGCTGGGTGGTTTACCACACTAGCGCGCCATCCAAATCTGTTCAGACGGCGGCCCTCGGGTCGCCGTTTGTGTTTGATCCAACGGCAAGGCACAAAAGCTGCGATCAAAACGCCATCAGTCTCGGATTGATCGCGAAACCTCGTATTGCTGATAAAACCTCAACCGGGTAGGGTCCGCGCGAAAACGGGTAAGCGGGCAGGGGATTATGAACAGGCCGCTGGTGCTGATTCTCGCGGCCGTAACGCTCGATGCCACTGGCATCGGTCTGATTTTCCCCATATTGCCAGCCTTGCTGCGTGAGGTTACTCACACAGCACAAGTCGCCACATTATTCGGCGTGATGCTGGCGCTCTATTCGGCGATGCAGTTCCTGTTCTCGCCGGTTTTGGGGGTACTTAGTGACCGGTTTGGACGCAGGCCGATGTTGCTATTGTCGCTCGCGGGCGCCGCTATCGACTATGTACTGATGGCAATGGCCCCGCATTTGTGGATGCTGGTGCTCGGGCGTGCCATCGCTGGAATCACCAGCGCCAATATGGCCGTGGCGACAGCCTATATTACCGACATCTCGCCCGAAGCTGATCGCGCCCGGCGATTTGGATATTTTCATGCCATGTTCGGCGTCGGATTTATCATTGGCCCCGTGCTGGGCGGGATTTTGGGCGATAGTTGGGTGCGCGCCCCATTTGTCGCGGCGGCGCTACTCAACGGCGTGAACTTTTTGCTGGCGTTTTTCTTTCTGCCTGAATCAAGGGCTGGGACTCGCGGCGCACGGTTTGAGTGGCGAACGCTCAATCCGTTCATCCCGCTGCGCTGGGCCCTGAAATTCAAACCACTAGTTCCCATGATGGCAATCTTTGTCATCATGAATTTTACCGGCACCATGTATGGCACCGTTTGGGCACTTTTTGGTGAGGACAATTTTGCCTGGAGCGGCACAATGATCGGGTTGTCTTTGGCATCATATGGTCTGTTCCACGCAGGCGCTCAGGCGTTTCTGACCGGCCCTGCGGTATCGTGGCTGGGAGAACGCTGGGCACTAATATTCGGCATGGGCTTTGAGGTCGTCGCGTTGGCGGCGGTCAGCGTCGCGGCTGATGGCTGGATTGTGTTTGCGCTAACACCGCTGTTCGCATTGGGCGGTATTGGGATGCCTGCCTTGCAGTCGCTAACGACGTCGCAGGTAAGCAGCGACAAACAGGGACAATTGCAGGGCGTGCTGGCAAGTCTTGTAAGCTTGGCCACGGTCTTTGGGCCGCTATTTTTTGGCTTTGTATATTTCACCGTGCGCCCACATTGGCCCGGCGCCATCTGGATCATCGGTGCGTGTGTCTACGCTCTGGCCTTACCGCTTATATGGGGCATTCGCCGCCGTGAGTGAGCCTTAATTTAATACAGCGCCCGGCAATGCCCCGGAAACCGGGGCATAGTCAAAAAGTCACGTCAAATAGTCATTTCTCCCGCTGATTAACAGAATTACGTGCTTTCACCGCCCAAAGCGCCCGGATTTCCTTGCGTTTCCCATAGAATCGCAAAAAGGTGGCGACGTTTTGGTTCGCCTGCTTGGGCGGGCATTCGACAGTGAGGAAAACACTATGGCTAATAAGAATGATCTGGTCGGCATCGTTGCCGAAAAGGCAACCCTGACCAAAGCTCAGGCTGCTGAAGCCGTTGACGCGGTATTTGAAGCAATCACCGCTTCGCTCAAGGCAAAAGAAGAAGTCCGTTTGGTTGGATTTGGCACTTTCGCCGTTTCCGCTCGCAAGGCCAGCACCGGCCGTAACCCGGCGACGGGCGCCGAGATTCAGATCCCCGCCTCCAACCAGGCAAAGTTCAAGCCCGGTAAGGGTCTCAAAGAGGCTATCAACTAAGAAGTTAGGCGCGGACAATCGGCTTGGGACAACGCGACGCCAATAGGGTTGGCGCTCGACACCATGTTCTAAATGGTGCGGCGCTGCTTCTGGCGGATCGATGTTACCCATGGTTTTCCATATGACTTCTGGCACGTCATATTGCGACGTGCCAATTGGCCCCGCACTCACAAAGGCGGGGCCGTAGCTTTTCCTGCTTTTGATGGGTTGACGCCGCGCGGTACTGGCCCTAATCAGAGCCACCGAATAGCACCACCGGTGCATCGGGCGATTAGGCTCAGTTGGTAGAGCGCCTCGTTTACACCGAGGATGTCGGCGGTTCAAGTCCGTCATCGCCCACCATTGTCCCACCTTTGTTTTCAAAAACTTAGGTAGGAGCCAACAATCCCAGAAATGTCATTCAAACACCTACTGTCACACTCAGGTCACAGTAAGGCATCGATATGGCTATCATTCGCAGGCGAGACGGCAAATACCAAGTTCAGATTCGTCGCCAAGGTTTATCTTCCCAATTTAATACATTCAGAAAGCAATCTGACGCCGGCGGGATGAAAATACGGTGATTGGGAGAAGAACCGAGAAATGTCTCAAAGAATGCACATTGTGCGCTTGACTTAATTCTGGGGCCTCGGTACACGACACCCACGTTGCGCAGACGTCAAGTTTGCTGCTGCGGGAGTAGCTCAGTTGGTTAGAGTGCCGGCCTGTCACGCCGGAGGTCGCGGGTTCGAGCCCCGTCTCTCGCGCCACTTTTCTCATTGAAATTATTGCAATTTTTTGAAAAGTGGTCGCGCCGCCCGATTGCGACGCATTTCAAATTTCATTCGGCACCTATCAGCTCGAAATATTTCATTGATAGCGGCGACGCCGGTGCGCAATTTCACATGCTTGTGTGGTGTGTAACCAATTTGTCCTGTGTGTCGAATGGTCGGTCATGAGCCTGACATGACGGCGTTCCAGCTTTCATTTCGGCGTGATCTTATTGGGTACTGACAGCCAATATGATCCATATATCGCCAACAAATACCGACACCGCGTCGGTGATAGCGCCGCGACTTCTGGCCGTGAGGCCCTTTCGCAGCCAAAGGAGAGTGTGATGACTATGGTCGAGATACGCAATGGGACCGCCAGCCGCAAACTGGTCAAGCCAATCAAGTTGCTGACCGGCTTATTGCTCGTGCCAGCAATGATGGTTTCGATCAATCAGGTTTCGGTTTCTGCCGCTGAACCCGCCTTTGAAATACCGGCCCCCGCCATGGATATTGCGCCAGACGGATCGAGTGCCGTCGCAACCTTTGCTGGCGGGTGCTTTTGGGGCGTGCAGGGCGTCTTCCAACATGTAGTTGGTGTCAAAAATGCCGTTTCGGGCTACGAAGGGGGCGCCGCGAACACCGCTGAATATCAAACAGTGGGGTCAGGGCGTACCGGCCATGCCGAAACAGTCCAGATCACCTATGATCCCGGCAAGATCACCTATGGTGAATTGCTGCAAATTTTCTTTTCAGTTGCCCACAACCCAACCCAGCTAAACTATCAGGGTCCGGATCGCGGCACGCAATATCGCTCTACCATTTTTGCTGAGAACGCCGAGCAAGCCAAAGTCGCCCAGGCCTATATTGATCAACTCGGCAAAACCGGCGCTTTTCCAGGTCAGATTGTAACGACGATCGAAACCGGCCAGACATTTTATCCTGCCGAAGCCTATCACCAAGACTTTTTGATCAATAATCCGAACTATCCCTATATTGTCTACAACGATCTGCCCAAGATCGAGAACCTGAAGGCAATGTTCCCAAAAGTCTTTGCTTCGAAGCCGGTTCTGGTGGGCCAGCTCTAAAATCGTCGATCCTCGATCATTGTCCGGTAGCGCCAACGCGCTGCCGGACATTTTTATGACCAAGGCTTGGTTTGGTGGGCGGGTCTGCCTATTGTGCAGGCAGGCGACACTAGGAATTTCTTCATGACGGCAGTGCCTTCGGCCAGACTCAATATTTTGGCCTTTAGCGGCAACACGCACAGACCTTCCCGATCCTGGAATCTCGCGGAAACTATTGCGCGCAGGGTTCAGACTCACGTCCCCGCAGATGTCGTTCACTATGACATCGTCGACGCGGGGGCGGGACTGGCAGGCGCCTATCAGCGAAACCAGCTTGGCGCCGAAGCGCTAAAGATCGTCGAGGCGATCGAGCGGGCGGATATTCTTGTGGTCACCAGCCCTGTGTACAAAGGCTCTTACACGGGTCTGTTCAAGCACTTGTTTGACTTTGTCGAGTTTGAAGCTTTGATCGGGCGCCCGGTAATATTGTCGGCTAGTGGCGGCGGACAGCGACACTCGCTAATGGTTGAGCATCAGCTCCGGCCCTTGTTCGGATTTTTCTCGGCACTAACCGTGCCGACTGCAATTTACGCCGAAAACACCAGTTTTACTGGCGGTCAGCCAACTGATCCGACCATATTGGCGCGGATCGAACTGGCAGCAACCCAATGCGCGGCGCTGGTCAATTCGGGTGCCACCAGTCATCCAGCAAGGCAGTTGAGGACAGCCTCAGGCCAAGACCCGGTCAAGAAAATGGTGCCGCTGAAGCCGTGATCACTTGGCTTTGATTTGAGCCCCGCCTATATTTGGGCAAACACTATCATTTTTCTGCCCTCGACTAACCTCACTTAGTCCATAATGGGCGACGAAACTGGGAGTAAATACCAAGCGCGGGAACCGGCAGGCGCGACAACACGTTGCCCCAGACCGAACGCTGCGGAATGATGGAGAACAGCCGTGCGGATGTTCAAAACAGTTTTGCTTCCAATACTGGCCGCCAGTTTTGCCGGAGCGACTGCGTTTGCTGCCGATTCCAGCACCTTTCCATCGACACTGCCTGTTCAGGTTAGCAACTATGCGCAGCCGACCTTTGACTGGAACGGCTTTTACACCGGCATCTATTCCGGGATTAAGGCCAACCAGACCGGCGGCACTCAGTATGGCTTGGGAGTCAATGTTGGCGTCAATGCCGCATTTGATTTTTACCTCGTGGGTGGTGAAGTCGCCATTGAGGGGCTGACAGGTGGCCCTGGATCGACAAGTTATGCCGAAATTCTGGGGCGCGCGGGCGTCATCGTGGCCGACAATGTGCTGGTCTATGGGGCGGCTGGCTATGGCATCGATTTAGGCGTGCCCAATGAACAGGATTGGCTTGCCGGAGGGGGTGTTGAAATCGCGGTCGGCGATAGTATTTCACTGCGCGGCCAATATGTGCATGCTTTCCCCGGCAGCGGCGGCAACGCCAAGGATCAGATTACTGTCGGCGCCGCTTACCACTTCTAGTTCAGCACGGTTTGGGGAGCATCAACATGGTGTTGTCGCTGGTGCTCCAGCACTCGAATCTGTTGATTCACAGGATGGGAATCGGCGTTGTTTCATCGCCCAAGTGTCCGATCCGCCCTCACAATACAGTATGGAATTTGCTAAAACTTGTCTCAAATTGGGTCAAATGCGTTTCATTCTCGCAACACCGGACCCCAAATGGTCACAAAATGTTATCCGCGCTGCCTGATTAGCTGCGAGTGGGGTTGCAAGCCCGATGCGGCTGAGTCATCTATCATCACGACTACGGTTAAATCTATGGAGTGCAAGATATGTTTGTACGTTCTCTCTCGTTTGGTGTTGCTGCGGCAGCACTTATGGTCTCCGGCGCTCAGGCCGCTGATCTGATGATCCCAACTACGCCTCAGCCCGTTTATCAGGCTAACGGTTTTAGCTGGGAAGGTCTCTATGCCGGTATCGAAGCTGGCGGTTTGTTCAATGGTTCGCCATCCGCTATTGGCACGCTCCCAGCTAGCACCACTCAGGGTGTTATCGGTGGTGTCGTCGGTGTGAACTTCATCGTTGCCGATCCTATCGTTCTCGGTCTTGAAGTTCAGGGCGACTACGTCTTCGGTTCGGCCGCTGATTCCGGTCTGTTCCTCGCTCTGGCACATGTTGGTGTCGTAGCAACCGACAACGTTCTCGTTTATGCCGCTGCTGGTGCTGGTGCATCGACTCGCTCAGGCGTTTCGACCGGCGTTTATGCTTTGGGCGGTGGCGTTGATGTTGCCGTTACCGACAATGTTTCGGTTCGTGGCGAAGTTCTGGGTCTCGGCGACTTCGACGGCGCTGCTGACAACTTCTTTGAATCCGCCAAGGCAACTGTCGGCGTATTCTACCACTTCTAATTTGCGACAACGCAATTCTGGCGTCGGCTAATAGCCGGGGCCAAAACCAAGATGTCTTGCAAACTCCGTTTCGACGAATCGCTTAGGCGATTCTGTCGTTGTGGTTTGAAGTAAAATGGTCTCGCTGCGGCGGGGCCGTTTTTATTTTGCCATGCGTTAGCGCCGACCGGCGAAGTCAGCGCCTTGAGGGCAGGGCCGGGCTTGTCGCGCCATTGGCGCAGATTCCAGCGATTAGATGCGGTGGGGCCCACGATAATGGGCACGGCATGCTACACAATTGCCATATTTTAACATGATAGTACTTATCATGTTTTCTTTCCCTTGAATCGCGGTTTGGGAAGGTCTAAGCCCTACCCAACTTAGTTGCATCGCTTGGCTTGCCCCAATTGCTCGCCTGGCCATGCGCCCCGGTCGCCAGGCCGGCGTTTAACATGGGCTGCCGCATGACTGATTTGCTCAGCGACTATCTACCGATTGTCATCTTCCTTGGTTTATCCGGGCTTATATCGTTGGCTCTATTGGTCGCGCCGTTCGTATTGGCGGTAAAGAATCCCGATCCGGAAAAAGTGTCTGCATATGAATGTGGGTTCGATGCCTTTGATGATGCCCGCATGAAATTTGATGTGCGATTCTATCTGGTGTCGATCCTTTTCATTATCTTCGATCTGGAAATCGCGTTTCTGTTTCCGTGGGCCGTAGCGTTCCGCGAAGTAGGTTGGTTCGGCTTCTGGTCGATGATGATCTTTCTAGGCGTTTTGACCGTCGGGTTTATTTATGAATGGCGTAAGGGAGCCCTGGAATGGGATTGAGCGAACACACCGGTACGCTGGTCGCCCCGCAGCCCAAGGGCGTCATCGACCCGCGCACCAATAAACCGGTCGGCACCAACGACCCGTTTTTTACTGATATCAATGACGAGTTGGCCGACAAGGGGTTTCTCGTCACCACAACTGATGATCTGATCAATTGGGCGCGCACCGGCAGCCTTATGTGGATGACCTTCGGTTTGGCCTGTTGCGCCGTGGAAATGATTCAGATGTCGATGCCACGCTATGACGCTGAACGGTTCGGCTTTGCCCCACGGGCCTCCCCACGCCAGTCCGATGTGATGATCGTGGCGGGCACCCTTACCAACAAGATGGCGCCGGCGCTGCGTAAGGTCTACGACCAGATGCCTGAACCGCGCTACGTCATCTCGATGGGTAGCTGTGCCAACGGTGGTGGCTACTATCACTATTCATATTCTGTGGTTCGCGGCTGTGACCGCGTGGTGCCGGTCGACATTTATGTGCCTGGCTGCCCCCCAACCGCAGAAGCCCTGTTGTATGGCGTTTTGCTCTTGCAGAAGAAAATTCGCCGCACCGGTACTATTGAGCGTTAGGAATTCGGCTCATGGATGAGGCAGTTCAAGTCGATCCTCTTGAAGCGCTCGGCGAGCATATCGCTGGTGCACTCGGCGAAGTGATTGTCGATCGCAAGATCAGCTTTGGTGAATTGACGATCACGGTAACCCGCGAGGCTATTGTCGATGTCACGACGTTCCTGCGCGACGATCCACAATGCCAGTTTGTCAATCTGACGGACATTTGCGGCGTTGACTTTCCTGAACGCGATCAGCGCTTTGAAGTTGTGTACCATTTCCTCAGCCCCAAGAAGAATCTCCGTATCCGGGTTAAGCTGGCGGCGGACGAGCCTTGTGCCGGTACCCAGTATTACAGGTGTTTTTATCGGCGCCGACTGGTTCGAGCGCGAGGCCTATGATCTCTATGGGATGATGTTTTCCGGCCATCCTGACCTGCGCCGCATCCTGTCGGACTACGGCTTTGACGGTCATCCACTGCGCAAGGACTTTCCGCTTACCGGCTATGTCGAGGTGCGCTACGACGAAGAGCGCAAGCGTGTCGTCTATGAACCGGTCAAACTGGCCCAGGAATTCCGTTCGTTTGACTATTTGTCACCCTGGGAGGGCACCGACTATGTACTGCCCGGTGACGAGAAGGCGAAACAATGACCGCTGAAGCTGAAGTCCGTACCTTCAATATCAACTTTGGTCCCCAGCACCCGTCTGCGCATGGCGTGTTGCGTCTGGTGCTGGAGCTTGACGGTGAAATCGTTGATCGTGTCGATCCTCATATCGGCCTGCTGCATCGCGGCACCGAAAAGCTGATCGAGCACAAGACCTACCTGCAGGCAGTGCCGTACTTTGATCGGCTCGACTATGTGGCCCCGATGAATCAGGAACACGCATTTGCGCTGGGCGTCGAACGCTTGCTTGGGCTGGAAGTGCCGATGCGGGGACAGTTGATCCGGGTGCTTTATGCCGAGATCGGACGATTGCTGTCGCACCTGCTCAATGTTACCTCTCAAGCCCTGGACGTCGGCGCCCTGACGCCGCCACTTTGGGGCTACGAGCAGCGCGAAATCCTGATGGGCTATTATGAACGCGCATCGGGTGCACGCATGCACTCCGCCTATTTTCGCCCCGGTGGCGTACATCAGGATTTGCCGCAGGATTTGGTCGATGACATAGCCAATTTCTGCAAGGAGTTTCCTCAGGCGCTTGCGGACATTGATGGTCTCATCACCGAGAGCCGCATCTTCAAGCAGCGCAATGTTGACATTGGTGTCGTCACGCTCGACGAGGCTTGGGCCTGGGGTTTTTCCGGCGTTATGGCTCGTGGGTCTGGTGCGGCCTGGGACTTACGCAAGAGCCAGCCTTATGACTGCTACGATCAGATGGATTTCGATATTCCGGTCGGCACTAATGGCGATTGCTATGACCGCTATCTTCTTCGCATGGAAGAAATGCGCCAATCCGTGCGCATCATGGAACAATGCATTGCCAGGCTGAACAAGTCCGAAGGCAAGGGGCCGGTGTCATCGACAGATGGCAAGGTGGTGCCACCAAAGCGGTCTGAAATGAAACAGTCGATGGAGGCATTGATCCATCACTTCAAGCTCTACACCGAGGGGTACAAAGTGCCCGCCGGTGAGGTTTACGCGGCCGTCGAAGCGCCCAAGGGCGAATTCGGCGTGTATCTTGTCTCCGACGGCACCAACAAGCCCTATCGATGCAAGATCAGGGCGCCGGGATTTGCCCATCTCGCGGCCATGGACTTTCTCTGTCGTGGCCACATGCTTGCAGACGTCGCCGCCATTCTTGGCTCACTCGATATCGTGTTCGGAGAGGTTGATCGCTAATGGTCGCGCGTCGCCTTGCAGATGAGTCGGTTCAGCCGGCAGCATTTGCCTTTAACAATGACAACGCCAAATGGGCTGAATGGAAAATCGGGCTCTATCCCGCCGGTCGTCAGCAATCGGCCGTCATCCCGCTTTTGATGCGGGCGCAGGATCAGGATGGATGGATCAGCCGGGCCACGATCGAGACGGTCGCGGACATGCTGGGCATGGCCTATATTCGCGTGCTTGAAGTGGCGACCTTCTATACCCAGTTTCAATTGGCGCCGGTCGGCAGCAAGGCTCATATCCAGGTCTGTGGTACGACGCCCTGCATGTTGCGTGGTTCTGAAGCGCTGATAAACATCTGCAAGTCCAAGATCCACCCCGAACCGCATCATCTCAATGCCGAGGGCACGATGAGCCTGGGAAGAGGTCGAGTGCCTGGGCGCGTGCGTGAACGCGCCAATGGTTGCCATTTTCCACGACACCTATGAGGATTTGTCTGCCGATCGTTTCGACGAGATTGTGGATGCCTTTGCCGCTGGCATGGGCGATACGATCAAACCTGGTCCACAAATTGATCGGCAATATTCGGCTGCACTGGGTGGTGCGACGACCCTACTGGAAAAGCCCACCGCACAGCGAACCAAATATGTACCGGAACCCGTAGCAGACGCAGCGGCAACACCCGCCGCGCCAAGCGCGGCTGTGTCGGTCAAAAAGCAGGAAGTTACCGAAGAAGCAGCGCCGGCCCTGAAAGGTACGCCGAAACGGGCGAAAGTTTCCCCCGCTACCGCTGAAGTTGCCCGGGCGGCTAGCGCCGTCGGTGCAAAGGCCGATGGCAAGCCGAACAAGGCCATGCGCGACGATGCCGTGGGAGCCGAATCCAAGGCGGGAAAGGCCAACGGAGGCAAAGCTGTTGGCAAATCCGCTGATGCTACCAAGTCCAAGGTCGAGCCCGCAAAGGCCAAACCCGCAAAAGACGCCACCAAGCCAACCGCAGGGCAGGGCGACGCAACGCCATTGTTCAAAGCGCCGTCGGGTAAACCAGACGACCTTAAATTGATCTCGGGTGTCGGTCCGGTGCTGGAACGCAAGCTGAACCAGTTGGGCATAACCAAATGGTCGCAGGTCGCAGCGTTTAGTGCTGACGACATGGTGAGGGTAGAAGAAATATTGAGTTTCAAGGGCCGGATCACCCGCGACGATTGGCTCAAGCAAGCCGATGTGCTCGCCCGGGGCGGTGAGGCTGAATATGTCCGCGTCTTCGGCAAGAAGCCACGGTAGGAGTGAACGATGCTCGCTGATAAAGATCGCATTTTCACCAATCTTTATGGTCGTGGTGACTGGAGCCTGGCTGGGGCGCGTGAGCGTGGTGCCTGGGTGGGGACCAAGGAATTTATCGATGCTGGCCGTGACTGGATCACCAATGAAGTCAAGGCTTCGGGATTGCGCGGACGCGGTGGCGCCGGTTTTCCGACGGCGTTGAAGTGGACCTTCATGCCCAAGGTCAATGATGGCCGTCCGCATTACTTGCTGGTCAATGCCGATGAATCCGAGCCGGGCACCTGCAAGGATCGCGAGATTTTGCGGCACGACCCGCAGCACCTAATCGAAGGATGCCTGTTGGCCGCGCGCGGTATGGACGCGCATCTGGCCTTTATTTATGTGCGCGGCGAATTCATCCGCGAGCGGCAAAACCTCGAGCGGGCCGTCGAAGAGGCCTATGAAGCCAAGTTGATCGGCAAAGACAATATCCATGGCTGGGACCTGGATATTATCGTGCATCACGGCGCGGGTGCCTATATTTGCGGCGAAGAAACCGCTTTGATGGAGTCACTGGAAGGCAAGAAGGGCCAACCGCGCCTCAAGCCGCCATTCCCCGCTGGCATGGGCGTTTACGGCAACCCTACCACGGTCAACAATGTAGAATCGATCGCGGTAGTGCCCGAGATCCTCCGCCGCTCCGGCGCATGGTTCGCTTCGATTGGCAGAGCCAACAATACCGGCACCAAACTGATGTGCGTATCCGGTCACGTCAACACGCCCGCAACCTTCGAAGAGGCAATGGGCATAACGTTCGAAGAAATGATAGAAAAGCATTGCGGCGGCATCCGGGGCGGTTGGGACAATCTGTTGGCAGTGATCCCGGGTGGGGCTTCAGTCCCCTGCGTTCCGGGCGAGAAAATTCGCCATGCCGTGATGGATTTTGATGGTTTGAAGGAGGTTGGCTCCTCCCTGGGGACAGCGGCTGTCATCGTCATGGACAAGCAAACCGATATCATCAAGGCCATCTGGCGCCTGTCCGCTTTCTACAAGCATGAGAGCCTGTGGCCAATGCACGCCGTGTCGTGAAGGAACTGGCTGGATGATGCGGGTGATGGCTCGCATGGTTGAAGGCCGCGCCCAGAAGCGCGAAATCGACATGCTGTTCGAAGTGACCAAACAGATCGAAGGCCATACCATTTGCGCGCTTGGCGACGCGGCGGCATGGCCAATTCAGGGGCTGATCCGAAACTTCCGGCATGTGATCGAGGAGCGGATCGACCAATACACCTATAGTTCCACTTCCGATGGCGCCGTGCCCTCGATTGCGGCGGAGTAAGGCCCATGACCTCAATCAAGATAGACGGCCAACTCATTGAAGTTCCCGACCATTACACGCTGATGCAAGCAGCCGAAGCAGCTGGCGCCGAAATACCGCGCTTTTGCTATCATGAGCGCCTGTCAGTTGCTGGCAATTGCCGCATGTGCCTGGTCGAAGTGAAGGGCGGGCCGCCCAAACCGACGGCGAGCCTGCGCCATGGGGGTAAAGGATTTGCGCCCCGGGCCGAATGGCGAGCCGCCCGAAATGTTTACCAATACGCCCATGGTCAAGAAGGCCCGCGAAGGCGTGATGGAGTTCCTGCTGATCAACCATCCACTCGATTGCCCGATCTGCGATCAGGGTGGGGAATGTGACCTTCAGGATCAAGCCATGGCCTATGGCGTCGACAAGAACCGGTTTGCTGAAAATAAGCGGGCGGTTGAAGACAAATATATGGGGCCGTTGGTCAAGACCTCGATGAACCGCTGCATCCATTGCACGCGCTGTGTCCGCTTTACGACCGAAGTCGCTGGCGTCGCTGAAATGGGGCTGCTGGGTCGCGGTGAAGATGCCGAGATCATCACCTATCTGGAAAAGGCGCTGTCAAGCGAACTGCAGGGCAATGTCATCGATCTGTGCCCTGTCGGCGCCCTCACGTCCAAGCCTTATGCGTTTCATGCCCGTCCATGGGAGTTGAACAAAACCGAGTCCATTGATGTGATGGATGCTCTGGGTTCCAATATCCGGGTCGACAGCCGTGGTAGCGCGGTCATGCGCATCTTGCCGCGCGTCAATGAATCCATCAATGAAGAATGGATTTCTGACAAGACCCGCTACATTTGGGATGGGCTCAAGAGTCAGCGCCTCGATCGCCCCTATGTTCGTCGTGGCAAGAAGCTCGGCGCGGCTACTTGGGACGAGGCGTTTACAGCCATTGCCAAGGCGGTCAAGAAGCCCGGCGCCAGGATTGGCGCCATCGCGGGCGATTTGGCTGGTGTTGAGGAAATGTTCGCCCTCAAGGCATTGTTGGCCTCGTTGGACTCGAAAAGTGTTGATGCACGACCAACCAGTTTGGCACTGGATCCGTCCAAGGGACGCAGCAGCTATATTTTCAACCCCACCATTGCCGGGATCGAACAGGCCGACGCGATTTTGTTAATCGGCACCAATCCACGCCACGAAGCCAGCGTCTTGAACGCACGCATTCGCAAGGTGTGGCGTGCCAGCAGTCTGCCAATAGGGGTTGTTGGACCCGCCGAAGACCTGACATATAGCTACACCCACCTGGGTACAGGCGGGCAAAGCCTGGCGGACCTTGCCGCTGGAAAAGGCGAATTCGCCGAGACCTGGGCAAAGGCCAAAAACCCGCTGGTGATCGTGGGCGAGGGGGCAGCAACAGCGGACGTTCTGGCACAGGCGGCGGCCCTGGCAACGTCCGGCAAGGACATTGCCGAGGGCTGGAACGGGTTGGCCATTCTGCACAATGGCGCCGCGCGCGTGGGTGCCCTGGATATCGGCTTTGTGCCGGCCAAGGGCGCCATGAACACTGCCGCGATGCTCAAGGGCGATGCAGACGTACTTTTCGTGCTTGGCGCCGACGAATATGATTTGAGCGGTCTGGGTGACACGCTGGTAGTCTATATTGGTACACACGGCGACAATGGCGCCCATCGCGCCGATATCATTCTGCCCGGTGCTACCTACACCGAAAAAAGCGCCACCTACGTCAACACAGAGGGTCGCGTTCAGATGACGGCGCGCGCCGTATTCCCACCCGGCGACGCCAAGGAAGACTGGGCGATCATTCGCGCGCTTTCGGGCGTGATCGGCAAGCCATTGCCATTCAACTCGCTGGCCCAATTGCGCGCCGCTATCTATTTGATGCACCCTCATCTTGCTCGGATCGACGCCATTGAGCCGGGCAAGCTGGCTGACGTAAAAAAACTTGCCAATGCGTCGGCCAAGGTCAGTAAGGCAAAATTTGCCTCACCGATCACCGAATTTTATCTGAGTAATCCGATTGCCCGCGCCTCGGCCACCATGGGTGAATGTGCCGCGACCGCAGCTGGTCTGCGCCAGGCAGCGGAATAGGGGAGCGTTATGGACTTTATTCTTTCAGCGCTCGACTATCTGCTGGGTGTACCCGGACTGGGCGGCACGCAGGTGGGCTTTATCTATAAAGGACTGCTCCTGCTGATCGCGCTACTGATTTTTACCGCCTATATTCTGCTGGCAGACCGCAAGATCTGGGCGGCGGTGCAAATTCGCCGCGGCCCCAATGTGGTTGGGCCGTTCGGACTGTTGCAATCATTTGCCGATTTGCTCAAATTCGTGCTCAAGGAACCTGTCATTCCCGCCGGTGCCGACAAGTTGGTGTTTCTGCTCGCGCCATTCGTGCTGGCGATGCTCGCGCTGGCGGCATGGGTTGTTATCCCCATCGACGAAGGCTGGGCCCTGACGGATCTTAATGTCGGAATCCTGTATCTGCTGGCGATTTCCTCGCTCGGCGTTTACGGCGTGATCATGGGTGGTTGGGCGTCCAACTCGAAATATCCATTTCTTGGTGCGCTACGCTCTGCTGCACAAATGGTCAGCTATGAAGTTTCGATCGGCCTGGTCATCATCACCGTGCTGCTGTGCGTCGGGTCATTGAACCTGACTGACATTGTCATTGCGCAAAAACAGATGGGCCTGGCCCATATGATTGGACTGCCGCAACTGGCGTTCCTCAACTGGTTCTTCCTGCCGCTGTTCCCCATGTTCGTGGTGTTCTTCATTTCGCTATTGGCGGAAACCAACCGGCCCCCATTCGATCTGCCTGAAGCTGAGTCAGAGCCTGGTTGCGGGCTTCATGGTCGAATATGCCTCGACCCCCTATTTGCTGTTCATGCTGGGCGAATATATCTCGATCATCATGATGTGCGCGCTCACCACCATCCTGTTCCTGGGCGGCTGGGTGTCACCGATCGACCTGCCACCATTCACCTGGATCCCGGGCGCAGTCTGGTTCATTTTGAAGACCTCGCTGGTCTTCTTCATGGTCGCCATGGTGAAGGCCTTTGTGCCGCGATATCGCTATGATCAGCTGATGCGGCTGGGCTGGAAAGTCTTCCTGCCCCTGTCGCTGGCGATGGTCATCATTCTTGCATTTATTCTTCAGCTTACCGGCTGGGGCTGGCACGGAGGGGTTGCCTGATGCGCGCCACCCAATTCCTGAATGCGCTATTGCTCAAGGAATTCGTTTCGACCTTCATTCTGTCGATGCGATATTTCTTCAAGCCAAAGGCAACCATCAATTATCCTTTCGAGAAGGGGCACGTCAGCCCCCGCTTTCGCGGTGAGCATGCGCTGCGCCGCTATCCAAACGGCGAAGAGCGGTGCATCGCCTGTAAATTGTGTGAAGCGATTTGCCCGGCGCAGGCGATTACCATCGAAGCAGGGCCACGCCAAAACGATGGTACGCGCCGTACCGTTCGCTATGACATCGACATGGTCAAATGCATCTATTGCGGTTTCTGTCAGGAAGCCTGCCCGGTGGACGCCATCGTTGAGGGGCCAAACTTCGAATTTGCAACAGAAACCCGCGAAGAGCCTCTATTTCTCCAAAGAGCGGCTCTTGGCGAACGGTGACAGGTGGGAGCGTGAAATCGCCCATAACCTGCTCGCCGATGCACCCTATCGCTGAGAGGGAAGACGATGAGCCTTCCACAGTTCTTTTTCTATGTGTTTTCAACCATTGCGGTCATTTCCGCGCTTATGGTGATTTCGTCGCGCAACCCCGTCCATTCGGTGCTGTTCCTGATCTTGGTATTTTTGAACGCCTCGGGCCTGTTTCTGCTGGCAGGTGCCGAATTCCTGGCGCTCCTGTTGGTCGTGGTCTATGTCGGCGCCGTGATGGTGCTGTTCCTGTTCGTCGTGATGATGCTCGATGTCGATTTTGGCTCGATGCGACAAGGAATATTGCAATATATGCCGATTGGCGTGGTTATCGGGGTCATCTTCCTGCTCGAACTGCTGTTGGTGGCCGGCAGCTTCGTAATTGCGCCACAGCTTGGCGGCGTCGCGACCATACCCATCGATATGGGCGTGCAAAATACGCGGGCGCTGGGACTGGTAATTTACACGCGCTACGCCTTCCTGTTTGAAGGTGCCGGCGCGATCCTGTTGGTCGCCATGATCGGTGCCATCGTTCTGACCTTGCGTCACAAGGTCAACGTCAAGCGGCAGGATCCAGCCATTCAGACAGCGCGTCGGCCCGCCGATGCGATGAAAATAGTCAAAGTCAAAAGCGGTCAAGGACTCTAGGGGGCGAACATGGGCTTGGAAATCGGGCTCGGTCACTATCTGACCGTAGCGGCAATCCTGTTCACGCTTGGCGTGTTCGGCATATTTCTCAACCGGAAGAACGTCATCATTATCTTGATGTCGGTCGAACTGATCCTGTTGGCGGTGAACCTCAACTTTGTGGCGTTCTCGGCGGCTCTCAATGATTTGCAGGGGCAGGTATTCGCCCTGCTGATCCTGACCGTGGCGGCCGCAGAGGCGGCAATTGGCCTGGCCATTCTGGTAATTTTCTATCGCAACCGCGGCTCCATTGCGGTTGACGATGTCAACATGATGAAGGGCTAGAAGCTCGCCATGATCCAAGCGATTGTTTTTCTGCCCCTGATCGGCGCGCTTATAGCTGGGCTTTTCGGCCGCCAGATCGGTCATCGCAACAGCGAATATATTACGACGGGACTGCTCATCATTGGGGCGGTATTATCCTGGATCGTCTTCCTGCCAATGGCGTTTGGCGGCGGTGAGGCCGTGGAAGGCGCCGCGCACGCCGAAGCCTTCAAAGTTGAGGTAATGCGCTGGATCCAGGTTGGTGACATGGATTTGCGCTGGGTCTTGCGCGTCGACACGCTCACAGCAATCATGCTGGTTGTCGTCAATACCGTCTCCAGCCTCGTGCACGTCTATTCTATTGGCTATATGAACGACGATCCGCATCGGTCGCGCTTTTTTGCCTATCTGTCGCTGTTTACCTTCGCCATGCTGATGCTGGTGACAGCGGACAACTTCCTCCAAATGTTCTTTGGTTGGGAAGGCGTCGGGCTGGCCTCCTATTTGCTCATCGGCTTCTGGTACACAAAACCCTCGGCCAATGCGGCGGCCATGAAGGCGTTTATTGTCAACCGCGTTGGCGACTTTGGCTTCGCCTTGGGCATCTTCGGCGCGTTCATGGTTCTCGGACACATCGATTTTGACGGTGCGTTCCATGCCGTCGAAGGCGCCAAGGACACCAGCATCAATTTCCTTTCCTGGAATTTTGACGCCATGACCGTTGTGTGCCTGCTGCTGTTCATGGGTGCCATGGGCAAGTCGGCGCAGTTCTTGCTGCATACATGGCTGCCTGACGCCATGGAAGGTCCGACACCGGTATCCGCATTGATCCATGCCGCCACCATGGTGACGGCGGGCGTCTTCATGGTGGCGCGTCTGTCGCCCCTGTTTGAAGCCTCGCCCACCGCCATGACCTTTGTCCTGATTATCGGGGCGATCACGGCCTTCTTTGCTGCCACTGTCGGGCTGGTCCAAAACGATATCAAACGCGTAATTGCCTATTCGACCTGTTCTCAGCTTGGCTACATGTTTGTGGCATTGGGGGCAGGTGCCTATTCGGCCGGTATTTTTCACCTGTTCACTCATGCCTTTTTCAAGGCGCTGCTGTTTCTCGGCGCCGGCTCGGTTATTCACGCCATGCATCACGAGCAGGACATGCGCAACATGGGTGGCCTCCGGCACAAAATTCCGGTGACCTACGCCATGATGCTGATTGGCACGCTGGCACTGACCGGGGTCGGTATTCCGGGCACGTCGCTGGGTTTTGCCGGTTTCTTTTCCAAGGATTCCATCATCGAAGCGTCATATGCCGTCGGTGGCAATGCGGGCGCGTTTGCGTTCTGGATGCTGGTTATCGCCGCGCTGTTCACAAGTTTTTATTCGTGGCGCCTGATTTTCATGACTTTTCATGGCAAGCCGCGTCACGACGCGCCAAGCCAGGATCATGCCCATGATGAGCATGGCCACGATCATGGCAGCGCCTACGACAACGCCCATGAAAGCCCTAACGTCATGCTGGTGCCGCTCTATTTTCTTGCGGCGGGTGCGGTGCTGAGTGGCGTTGTATTCTATGGCATATTCTTCCACGACATTGGTCACATCGAGCATTTCTTCAACGGTTCGATTGTTGTCGATCATGAAATTCTTGAAGGTGCCCACGCCGCGCCGCTCTGGGCGAAATGGTCGGCAAGCCTTGCCATGGTCTTTGGCTTCATTATTGCCTGGTATATGTATATCCGCGATCCAAGCACGCCCAAAAGGCTGGCCGACACCAATCCGGGCCTCTACCAGTTCCTCTTGAACAAATGGTATTTTGACGAATTGTACGATCGCATCTTTGTGCGACCCGCCTTGTGGATTGGCCGGTTTCTCTGGCAGCGGTTTGACGATCAACTCATTGACCAGACGGTCACTGAAGGTCTCGGCCGTCGGGTACAGAACGTGACCGCTTGGGTTGTGCGCCTGCAGTCGGGCTACCTCTACCACTACGCGTTCGCCATGCTCATTGGGGTGGCAGGCTCTATTGACCTGGGCCATTGCGGCCGGGGGACTGATCTGATGACTTTCGAAAATTCCATTCTTACGCTTACAACCTTTCTGCCGCTGCTGGGCGCGTTCATCCTGTTGTTCATGACCGGCAAGGACGAAAGCGCGCTCAATCGCATCCGCTGGGTGGCGCTCGTCACCACTCTCGTGACCCTATTGCTGTCGCTTATGGTGTGGGCCCAATTCGACGCTTCCAATCCGGGCTTTCAGTTTGTTGTCAACAAGCCATGGATTGGCGAAAGCATCGGCTATCGCGTTGGTGTCGACGGCATTTCTGTACTGTTCGTGGTTCTGTCCGCGCTGTTGATGCCATTCTGCGTGCTGGCCAGTTGGGAATCTGTCCAGGTCCGCGTGCGCGAATACATGATCGTGTTCCTGATCCTTGAAACGCTGATGATCGGTGTTTTCACCACGCTTGATCTGGCCATGTTCTACGTGTTCTTCGAAGGAACGCTTTTGCCGATGTTCCTGATCATCGGTATCTGGGGCGGCAAACGTCGCATTCAGGCAAGCTACAAGTTCTTCTTCTACACCTTCACCGGCTCGGTCCTGATGCTGCTGGCGATCATGGGCATGTACTGGAACGCAGGCACCACCGACATTTCCAAACTGTTGACCCACGATTTTCCGGTGGGTATGCAGACCTGGCTGTGGCTGGCGTTTTTTGCTTCTCTGGCGGTCAAGATGCCGATGTGGCCATTCCATCGCTGGTTGCCCGAGGCCCACGTGGAGGCGCCGACGGCCGGTTCGGTCATTCTGGCGGCGATCCTGCTCAAGCTTGGCGGCTACGGCTTCCTGCGCTTCTCGCTGCCCATGTTCCCTGACGCGTCGCTGTATTTTGCCAATTTCGTCTTCGTACTGTCCGTCGCCGCGATTATTGTCACCTCGCTGGTCGCGCTGGTGCAGACCGATATGAAAAAGCTGATCGCATATTCGTCGGTGGCGCATATGGGCTTTGTGACCATGGGCATCTTTGCTGGCAACGCTCTCGGTGTTCAGGGCGCGGTGTTCCAGATGATCTCGCACGGTATTGTATCCGGCGCGCTGTTCTTGAGTGTCGGCGTCATCTACGACCGTATGCACACGCGTGATATTGTTGCCTATGGCGGGCTGGTCGAGCGGATGCCGCGCTACGCCTTTGCCTTCATGGTGTTCACCATGGCAAATGTCGGCCTGCCGGGTACTTCGGGCTTTGTCGGTGAATTTCTCACCATGATCGGTATTTTCCAGGTCAACACCTGGGTCGCGTTCGGCGCCGCTTTCGGGGTGATCTTTTCAGCGTGTTACGCCTTGTGGCTCTATCGCCGGATCATATTCGGCGCACTCACCAAGGAAAGCCTCAAAAGCATTCTTGACCTCAATATGCGCGAAAAATTCACGCTTTATCCGTTGATTGCGTTGATCATTTTCTTCGGCTTTTATCCAGCGCCAATTCTCGACGCCACCGCGGCTTCGGTCAATGCGCTCGTTTCCCACTATAGTGCTGCAGTTGATGCCCCGGCGGCAATTGCAGCTGCTGTAGCGCATTAGGAGGGGCCAATGGGTTCCGACGTCACCTCATTTGCCAGTCTGGCACCAATTTTCCCTGAAATGGCAATTGCCATCGGCGCGGTGGTTCTGCTGCTCGTCGGTGTGGTCATCAACAAGGAACGCTCGATAGGCATCAGCTATGCCGCCATCGTGCTGCTGCTGGTTGTGGCCGCGCTGACGATGTTTCAGGGGCAGGACGGCATCCTGTTCAATGGCACCTTTATCGCCGATGGGTTCAGCCGTTACATGAAGGCGTTGGTATTGGGTGGATCAGCTTTTGCGCTGATGTTGGCTTTGCCCAATGCGGTAGAGCAGGGCGTTCACAAGTTCGAATATGCAGTGCTCGTGCTGTTGGCGACGCTTGGCATGATGATGATGGTGTCGGCCAATGATCTCATGACCCTCTATGTCGGGTTGGAGTTGCAGTCGCTGGCGCTTTATGTCGTGGCGGCGATCAAACGCGATGACAGCCGCGCTACCGAGGCGGGACTCAAATATTTCGTACTGGGCGCGCTGTCGTCGGGCATGCTGTTATATGGTGCCTCAATGGTCTATGGCTTTACCGGCACAACCAACCTGCCGGCTATATTGGCCCAGATCACCGCCGAAGGGCGCTCGATTGGCCTGATCTTCGGCCTTGTGTTCCTTCTGGCCGGTGTTGCCTTCAAGATTTCCGCCGTACCGTTCCACATGTGGACGCCGGACGTTTATGAAGGCGCGCCAACCCCGGTCACAGCACTATTTGCGACCGCCCCAAAAGTCGCAGCAATGGCGCTGATGGTGCGGTTGGTGTCCAACACCTTTGCCCCGATTGCCCACGACTGGCAGCAAATTTTGATTTTTCTGTCGATTGCATCAATGGTTCTGGCCGCGTTTGCCGCGATCGGCCAGAAGTCGATCAAGCGCCTGATTGCCTACTCCTCCATCGGTCACGTCGGTTTTGCGCTCGTCGGGCTGTCAGCGGCCAATCAGGGCGGTGTCGAGGGCGTTGCGATCTATATGGCAATTTATGTGACAATGACGATTGGCATGTTTGCCTGCCTCCTGTCCTTGCGTACCGAAAACGGCGAAATCGAGAATATCGAGGACTTTGCCGGTGTCGCACAGACCCGCCCCTATGTGGCCGCGATCATGGCCGTTGTCATGTTCTCATTGATCGGCATGCCGCCGCTCGCCGGGTTCTTTGCCAAGTGGCACGTTTTCCTGGCGGCCATCGACGCGCAGCTTTACCTGTTGGCCGTGATCGGCGTCCTGGCGAGTGCGGTCAGTGCATTCTATTATCTGCGCATCGTCAAACTGATGTATTTTGATGAGCCGCGCCAGACCTTTGCAGCGGTGCCCAATGAGTTGGGTATCATAATGGGAATTTCCGGCTTTCTGCTGGTGACCTATTATTTCACCGTTGGCGGGGCACTTGCGGGCGTTGCCCACATGGCAGCAGGAAGTCTGTTCTAGGTGACGGCATTTGCCCTCGGGCCCAAGGCACGCACGGCAGGTTATCGGCTGTGCGGGTTCGACGCCGTCGGCTCGACCAATAGCGAAGCATTGACAGCGGCGACAGGCGGAGATGCTGGCGGCATCTGGTTTGCAGCCTTGCAGCAGACAGCAGGACGAGGCCGACGAGGGAGACAATGGTCTACCCCGCACGGCAATCTGGCCGCAACGTTGCTGATCATCCCCGATGCCGATCCGGCGGCGGCAGCGACGCTTGGATTTGTGGCGGGCGTTTCGTTGAATAGGGCGCTTGGTCAATTGTTGCCTGCGACTGATATAAGGATCGGCATCGATGGTGCGGACGGTATCGGGCACAGTCAGGGCGCCCGCATAGCACTCAAATGGCCAAATGACGTGCTGGCGGACGGCGCCAAGCTGGCAGGCATATTGCTCGAGGCACAAAAACTGGACGATGGGCGTCACGCCATCGCCATCGGTTTTGGGGTCAACGCGGTGGCGGCGCCCGATGGACTGCCCTATCCAGCAACCAGCTTGACCGAACTCGGCGTCGCGCGCTCGGCGCAGCAGATATTTGAATCATTGAGTGATTGCTGGGTGGATGTCTTTGGCCTTTGGGCAGACGGACACGGCATCGCTGCGGTGTTGGACTATTGGCGCCAGGCTGCCGCTGGCATCGGCGCGCCGGTGTCGGTCAACCAGAACGGACAGATCGTTCGCGGCATTTTCGAAACGATAGACGACGCCGGAAGGCTGATCGTACGCGCTGACAATGACGCACGTATAGCGATCACCGCCGGTGACGTACATTTTGGGGCAACGGCCAGCGCCCGAAGCTGACCAGGAAACATCGCGGCAGCAACGAAACCGGGAATTTTCCCGGCACGTGCGCCGCATTATACAAGGACGAGTTGAACCCATGGCGAAAGCACAAAGGGACGAACTGGTATTCGTGCCGCTCGGCGGCGTCGGCGAAATCGGTATGAACATGGGGGCCTATGGATTTGGCCCCGAGAAGTCACGCAAATGGCTCGTGGTTGACTGCGGCGTTTCGTTCGGCGACCCCAGCCTGCCGGGCATTGAACTGATCATGGCCAACCCCGAATTTCTCGAGGAACGGGCCGACGATGTTGTGGGTCTAGTGCTGACCCACAGTCACGAAGACCACTATGGCGCTGTGCTGGACCTTTGGCCCAGCTTTGACCGGCCAGTGTTCGCGACACCGTTTACCGCCGCAATGCTGGCGGCAAAACGGGCAGGGGATGGCATCATCGACAATGTCGACCTGACCATCATGAAGCCTGGCAAGGCACTTGATGTTGGCCCCTTCACCGTCGAGGCCATTAATGTTTGCCATTCCATCCCGGAGAGCAACGCATTATTGATCTCAACGCCTGTCGCGCGAATTCTTCATACTGGCGACTGGAAGCTGGATGCGACACCGGTTGGCAATGCGCCGACTGACATTGCCCGGCTGCAGCAGATCGGTGAGGACCGCTCCACGCCGCTCGTACTGGTCTGCGACTCCACCAACGCCATGAAGGACGGTGAAAGCCCCAGCGAAAGCGAGGTCGGTGATAATCTGGCAACGCTGATCGCCAGTGCCCCCCATCGCGTTGCCGTCACGACATTTGCCTCCAATGTCGGGCGAGTGATTTCGGTCGCGCGGGCCGCCGCCAAGGCCGGGCGCGAGGTCGTGCTGTCCGGGCGGTCGCTGCACCGCATCACCGGCATTGCCCGTGAACTGGGCATGCTGGAGGGCGTGCCGACAATGCACGATCAAGACATGTATCGTTCGCTGCCGCGCAACAAGGTTGTGTTGTTGTGCACCGGCAGCCAGGGCGAACCGCGTGCGGCGATCGCCCGCATTGCCCGGGGTGAACATCCCGTGATTGATCTCAATGCAGGCGACCGGATGATTTTCTCGTCTTGGGCCATTCCCGGCAATGAGCGCGAAGTGAATGATATTCAAAACCAGTTGATCGATCGCGGCGTCGAAGTCATCACCCGCAATGACGCGATGGTGCACGTCACCGGTCACCCAAGGCGGGGCGAGTTGCGGCGCCTCTACGAATGGGTCAAGCCGGACATACTTGTGCCCGTTCACGGTGAGGCCATGCATCTTCAGGCCCACGCGGAACTGGGCAAGGCTGAAGGCATCGCCAATGTGCTCAGCATCCGCAATGGCGATATGGCGCGCCTGTTCCCCGAGCCGATGGCTTTTCCGGCCGAGGTGCGCACCGGCGAACTCTACCTCGACGGTCTGGTGCTGTGTACGCCCGAGGAAAGCGGCGTAAAAGGGCGCCGTCGCCTGTCATTTGGCGGGCACATTGTCGTCAGTATCTGCGTCAATGGTGGCGGCCAGGTCGTTGCGGGTCCCGATTTCGTTATTGAGGGGTTGCCCGAAACCGATGATGAATCGCTCAACGAGCTCCTGGAACACACCATCGCTGGCGTTCTTAAAAGCGTGCCACCAAAGCGGCGCAGCGATACCGAAGTGCTGAACTCCGCCCTGTTCAAGGCGATCCGCAACGAGGTCAATGCCTATTGGGGGCGCAAGCCCAATGTTACGATCTTCGCTCACCGCGTCTGAAAGGACCGACCATGCCAATCGCAAGCATAATAGCAATCTACTTTATCGTCTGGTGGCTGTGCTTGTTCGTTGTGCTGCCAATTGGTGTGCGTAGCCAGCTTGAAGATGGCAATGTCATTCCGGGCACCGAACCGGGCGCGCCGACCGCCGCACGGCTACTGCCGAAGATTGGAATTACCTCGATACTGGCGGTTGTCGTGACCTTGGCGCTGTTCTGGGCACTCACCAACCCCTGGCTTCAGGCCTACTGGCGCTAAGCGCCTGCAGCTACATGGCCCAAAGCTGATCGTTAAGTCGGGACACCCGACGGGTCCCTAAAAACGAGGTTTCGCGTTGGGAACCGACTGCGGCGGTTCCCATTGCCAAAAAAGTGTTGGCTCATACGTGTTCAGCGCTGAGGCGATATTTTGCCATGGCACCTAGCGTGCCGCGAGTGCGGTTCATGAATTATCGCGGCAATACCGGTTTCGCTGCCGCTGTCCAACGCCGTCACGCGGCGCCGTCGGGACGATGGAGTCCCGGATCGTCACTTAATCTGAAACATTAGACTAATGCTATAAACATATAAAATAAAACAAAAAAGCAGGGCACCAAGGCCCTGCTGAAAAGAGTTTGTTCGACAATTACGTTGGTCTTAGGCACACATAGTGGCAGCCAACGCTCCTCCCTAGACGTTGTCGACGTCCGACGGCTTAGTTGCCGCCGTTGTTTTGTTGGAGGGAACATATCACAAGAATTAGCGCTGTCACGTAGAATCTGCATAGCATCCATGCTTGCAACGGATGGACGAGTACGATTTGAGTGGGCATCAACAAAAGCCTTGAGTCGCATCCTGTTTTTGGAGTCACTATGCGCCTGTCTCAGTACTTCCTGCCGGTCTTGCGCGATGTGCCCAAGGAAGCAGAAATCATCTCGCACCGACTGATGTTGCGGGCCGGCATGGTTCGCCAGCAAGCCTCTGGCCTCTATTCCTGGTTACCGCTGGGCTACAAGGTCCTGATCAAGGTGCAAAAGATCGTCGAAGAGGAGCAGAACCGCTCCGGCGCCATCCAATTGCTGATGCCGACGATCCAATCGGCTGACCTGTGGCGCGAAAGTGGACGCTATGACGCGTACGGCAAGGAAATGTTGCGGATCCAGGACCGGCACGAACGCGATTTTCTCTACGGCCCGACTAACGAGGAAATGATCACCGACATTTTCCGCACTTATGTGAAGTCCTACAAGGACCTGCCGCTGAACCTGTATCACATCCAGTGGAAGTTTCGCGACGAGATCCGTCCACGCTTTGGCACCATGCGCTCGCGCGAATTCCTGATGAAGGACGCCTATTCCTTCGATCTGGATAAGGAATCAGCGGTAAGGGCGTACCACCGAATGTTCGTGGCATACCTGCGCACCTACGCGCGCATGGGCCTGACCGCAATTCCGATGCGCGCCGACACCGGCCCAATCGGGGGTGATTTGAGCCACGAGTTTATCGTTTTGGCCGATACTGGTGAGAGCGAGGTTTTCTGTCACAAGGATCTGCTCGACAAACCCATTCCAGCGCCCGATACAGATTTCCGCGGTGATCTGTCGCCGATCATCAACGATTGGACTTCGCAATATGCAGCGACCGAGGAAATGGTCGATATGGCGGCATATGAGAGCGCAGTGCCTCCCGACAAACGCGTTACGGCGAGGGGCATCGAAGTGGGCCATATCTTCTATTTCGGCACTAAATATTCCGAGCCGATGAAAGCAACTGTAACCGGTCCCGATGGCAAGGAAATAACAGTGCATATGGGGTCTTATGGCATAGGGCCTACCCGCCTTGTGCCCGCCATCATTGAAGCTTCCCATGATGACGATGGCATCATCTGGCCGGTCAGTGTCGCGCCGTTCGAAGCGGTGCTGATAAATCTCAAGGCCGGAGATGCCGAGTGTACCGCTGCCTGCGATTCACTCTATGATGAACTGAACGCCAATGGCATTGACATGCTCTATGATGACCGGGATCAGGGCGCCGGCGGGAAGTTTGCGACTGCTGATCTGATCGGCATTCCCTACCAGGTCATACTTGGACCGCGCGGCCTCAAGTCCGGTGAGGTGGAAATCAAGCACCGCCGGTCTGGCGAGCGCGAGACGTTGCCGGTCGGGGATGCTGCCAAGCGCATAAAGGCCCTGATAGAACCCCAAAGGCGGACCGACATTTGAGCGAGCAAGTCGTGGCCGGCCACAGCCGGGGCACCCGAGCCTTTTCTCGGTTCGAGTGGATGATTGCCGGGCGTTATTTGCGGGCCCGACGCAAAGAAGCGTTCATATCGGTGATCGCCAGCCTTACCATGGTCGGGGTCGCCATCGGCGTTGCCACATTGATCGTGGTCATGTCGGTCATGAACGGCTTTCGAGCCGAACTGCTGACCAAGATTCTTGGTCTCAACGGTCACTTCACTGCGTACCCGATCGAAGAGAAATTCACCGACTATAAGCAGACCATTGACGCGCTACAGCAGGTCGATGGTGTCAAATTTGCAGTCTATTTTGTCGAGGGACAAGTGCTGGCATCGGGCGCAGGCCAATCGACCGGCGTGACCGTTCGCGGCATGGACGAGGAAAATATCAAAAAACTGGACCTGCTCTATAATGGGGCAGAGCAGGGTGGTTTTGACAGTTGGGATCAGTCAAAAGGCGTTGCTATTGGCTACCGATTGGCCCAAACCCTGGGCGTCGGTCTGGGCGACTCTGTCACCATCATCAATCCCGACGGCGCCAAGACACCGTTCGGCACAACGCCACAAATTCGCTCCTACAAGGTCAGTGTCATATTCAACCTCGGCATGGTCGAGTTTGACAGCTACTTCATGTACATGCCGCTGCAACAGGCCCAGGAATATTTCAAACTCTATGAGGATGTGCTCAAGCCCGGCCACAAGCCACTTGATCCCATGGCAACTGACGCAGAGATCGATGAAGCCTATGATCGGGTCTACCAGGCCTCTGCCGCCGAAATATTCATCGATAATCCAGACGATGTATCCGGAATGCGGGCGAAGTTGCAGAGTGATTTTTCCACGCGCCCACTGGTCTTGACCGACTGGCAACAGCGCAATGAAACCTTCTTTTCGGCGCTTCAGGTCGAACGTGTCGTCATGTTCACCATTCTGTCGATGATCATTCTGGTGGCAGCGTTCAATATCATTTCGAGCCTGATCATGCTGGTCAAGGACAAGAGCAGCGATATCGCTGTTTTGCGCACAATGGGCGCGACACGCGGCTCGATCATGCGAATTTTTTCGATCACCGGCACCGCTATCGGCGTTATTGGTACCTTGAGTGGCTTGGTACTGGGGCTGATCATTGCCGCCAATGCGGAAAGCCTACGGGCAACCATTTCCGAATTTCTTGGCGTGACGATATTCCCCCCGGAGGTGTTTTTCCTATCCTCGCTGCCCTCAAAAACCGATCCGACCGAGGTTACGGTCGTAGTTTGCCTGGCGTTGGGGCTGAGTTTCCTGGCCACGCTCTATCCCGCGTGGCGGGCGGCACAATACGATCCGGTAGAGGCATTGCGCTATGAATGAGGCACATCTGGTTCTGCGCGACGTCCACCGACATTATGGCGAAGGCGACAAATTGGTGCGCGTGCTCGAGGCGGCCAATCTGACGGTATTGAGCGGCGAATTGGTAGCGCTTGTGGCCCCCTCGGGTGCGGGCAAGTCGACGCTGCTGCATTTGAGTGGCCTGCTCGAAAGCCCGCAATCGGGTGAGGTCGAGATTATCGGTACCAAGACCAGCAAGCTCGGTGATCGCGGTCGTACCCAGTTGCGTCGGAGCACGGTGGGATATGTGTACCAGTTTCACCATTTGTTGCCCGAATTCACGGCGCTCGAAAATGTCTCAATGCCGCAACTGATAGCCGGAAAATCGCAGCAGGACGCCGACATTCGCTCGCTTGAATTGTTGGAAATTCTTGGCGTTGCACCTCGCGCCAGCCATCGGCCAGCGGAATTGTCCGGGGGTGAGCAACAGCGGATCGCCATCGCGCGGGCGGCAGCAAACCGACCTCGGGTCATATTGGCCGACGAACCCACTGGTAATCTGGATCCCGAAACCAGCGATCTGGTGTTTGAGGCACTAAAGACCCTGATCAAGGAGGAGGGTGCGGCCGCGCTGATCGCTACCCACAACCACGATCTGGCGCGGCGCGCCGATCGCATTGTTACACTCAAGGGCGGACTCGTCGTTAATCACCAACTTTAGGTTTGCCGCCGTACGCACGCCGCGAACCAGTTCCTAACGACTGCTTAACCAACCAGAGCCAATCCCCGCTATTCAATGTGCTGTCCCTAGACAAGAACAAACAACGAACGTATAAGAACATATCGGAAACACAGGAGATGAAGATGTTGACCTTCCTCAAGGATTTCGCTGCGTTCGTGACGATTGGCGCCTTTACAGTTGGATCGCTGACCTGGATGGACGTCCTGACCCGACTCGGTTGAGCCTGTTGTGGATTGTGTTCGTGGGCGGTTTCCCAGTCGCCCGTAGACTGTCACAAAGACGACCTAGGAAAGGTCCATCATGAGCGGTCCCGGTTTTATTCATCTGCATGTTCATTCTGCCTATTCCCTGCTTGAGGGTGCCTTGCAGCTGGAAAAAATTCTTGGACTGGCCAAGGACGATGCGCAGCCGGCGCTCGGTATAGCCGATACCGGCAATCTGTTCGGTGCGCTCGAATTTTCAGAAAAAGCCGCAAAAAAGGGCATTCAACCGTTGGTTGGCGTTGAGATGGCGGTGGATTTTGCCGCCGCCGAAGAACGAACCAACGAGCGGGGCAGCCATAGTTATTCCTCCAAAAGTAGCCTGGTCTTGATGGCTCAGACCGAAACCGGATTTGGAAATTTGTCACGGTTGGTCAGTCGGGCTTACCTGCAGGGGGGAGGGCGCGGCGCGCGCCAGGCTGGAGTGGCTGACCCGCGAGGGACTGGAGGGCATATTGTGCCTTACCGGTGGTCCTGAGGGTGCGATTGATCCCTGTTTTGCCGCCGGACACGACGCGCAGGCGATCAAGCGACTTAACCTGCTGCACGAGGCGTTTGACGACCGTTTATATGTAGAGATCCAGCGCCACGGAAGGCCGGTCGAGGGGGGTGTGGAACCGCGCCTGATTGACTATGCCTATCGGCAAGGGTTGCCGCTTGTTGCCACCAATGAGCCGTTTTTCCGCTCGGAGGCCGAGTTTGAGGCCCATGATGCCTTGCTGGCGATTGCGGGCGGCACTGTTCTGGCCCAGACTGAACGCCGCAAGGCTCAATGACCAATATTATTTCAAGACCCGCGCCGAGATGGTCGAGTTGTTTGCCGACCTGCCTGAGGCCCTTGACAATACAATCGAGATCGCCCAGCGCATCGGCTATCGTCCGCATACGCGCAAGCCGATCCTGCCCAAATTTGCCGCCGCGCCGGATCTGACTGACGACCAGGCCGTGGCGGTGGAAGCCGATGCACTGCGTGTCATGGCCGAGGAAGGGCTGGAGCGGCGACTTGCCACAGTTGGGACGGCGCCGGGCAAGACTGAAAAAGAGTACCGCGACCGACTGGAATTCGAGCTGGGCATCATCCAGTCGATGAAGTTTCCCGGCTATTTCCTTATCGTGGCGGATTTTATTCGCTGGTCAAAGTCACAGGGCATTCCGGTCGGTCCGGGCCGCGGGTCGGGCGCCGGCTCACTTGTTGCCTATGCGACAACCATCACCGATCTTGATCCGCTTCGCTACAATTTGCTGTTCGAGCGCTTTTTGAATCCTGAGCGCGTTTCGATGCCCGACTTTGATATCGATTTTTGCCAGGACCGGCGCGAAGAAGTCATTCGCTATGTTCAGCAAAAATATGGCTCTGACCAGGTTTCCCAGATCATTACCTTCGGAACGCTGCAAGCGCGCGCTGTGCTGCGCGACGTCGGACGCGTACTGCAAATGCCTTATGGGCAGGTGGACCGGATCTGCAAATTAGTGCCGGCAAATCCAGCCGATCCCTGGACGCTGGAACGCACGGTTAAAGAAGTGCCGCAACTCAAGATGATGGCGGAGGACGACGAAACGGTCGCAGAACTTATCGCGATCGCCCGCCATCTCGAGGGTCTTTTCCGCCACGCCTCTACCCACGCTGCCGGGATCATCATCGGCGACCGACCATTGCAGGATTTGGCACCGCTCTATCGCGATCCGCGCTCCGACATGCCGGTTTGCCAGTACAACATGAAATGGTCCGAAGCGGCCGGGCTGGTCAAATTCGATTTCCTCGGCCTCAAGACGCTCACCACGATCGAATATGCCGTTCAGATGATCAATCTGGATGGCGGCAATTTCCGCATCGAGGACATCTCGATTGAGGATGAGGCAACCTACAAGGCTCTACACCAGGGGCGATACTTTTGGCGTCTTCCAGGTGGAAAGCCCGGGCATGCGGCGGGCGCTGGTCGATCTGAAGCCAGACAGGTTCGAGGACATTATTGCTCTGGTGGCACTCTACCGCCCCGGTCCGATGGACAATATTCCCCTATTTTGCGACCGAAAGCACGGACGCGAGGACGTCGAATATCCTCACGAGGCACTAAAGGCCGTTCTCGATGAGACCTACGGCATCATTGTCTATCAGGAACAGGTGATGCAGATCGCCCAGTTGCTGTCGGGCTATTCGCTTGGCGAAGCCGACTTGCTGCGCCGCGCCATGGGCAAGAAGATCAAATCGGAAATGGATGCTCAGCGCGAGCGCTTCCGCGAGGGAGCGATCAAGTACGGCCTGAAGCAATCCCTCGCCGATACAATTTTCGACCTGCTGGCCAAGTTTGCCAATTATGGCTTCAACAAGAGTCACGCCGCAACCTATGCCTTGGTGAGCCTATCAGACCGGTTATCTTAAGGCCCATCACCCGCATGAGTTTTTTGCTGCCTCCATGACGCTCGACATGGGCAATACCGACAAACTCTCAGATTTCCGTCGTGAGGCGACCAAGAGCGGCATCGAGATTGCGCCACCCTGTGTCAACCACTCCCAGGCAGTGTTTTCGGTCAAGAACGAGCGCATCCACTATGGCCTGTGCGCCGTAAAGGGCGTCGGCAGGCAAGTGGCCGAGCATATCGTAGCGGTGCGTGGCGACACGCCTTTCAAGGATCTCGGCGATTTTGCCAAACGCGTTGATCCAAGGCTTTTGTCCAAGCGGACGCTGGAAACGCTGGTCAATGCGGGGGCGTTCGATGACATTGTTGAGCGCCGCGAGGAGGCATTCGTGGCTATAGAATCCGTAATCGGCATGGCACAGGCGCTGACCGCGGAACGCGTCGAGGGGCAGGGCAACATGTTCGATATGGGCGCACCCGAGCCTATAAAGCTGCCCCAGGGTATCCCTGCATGGACTACTACCGAGCGGGCCGAGCGCGAGTTTTCGGCAATCGGGTTCCATTTGTCAGCGCATCCACTCGATGCCTATGCCGAACTGTTCGACCGCTTTCGCGTGCAGCGTTGGATGGATTTTGAACGAGCAGTCAAGGACGGTGCATCAGCTGGTCGGTTGGCCGGCACCATTTCGGGTCGACAGGACCGTCGAACCCGCAAGGGCACGCCGATGATGATCCTCAACCTCTCTGACCAGAGCGGCAGCTTTGAGTGCATAGCGTTTTCCGAGCAGATCAATGAGTTCGGCGGTCTCTTGCAGGTCGGGAAGTCTGTGATCCTGAAAGTGGGCGCCGACGAGCGACCCGATGGTGTCAGTGTTCGACTGCTTGATGTTCAAGCGATTGAAGAGGCAGCAGAAAAAGTGGGGCGCCGACTGACTGTATTTGCCGCCGACGTCAAATGTCTGCCCCCGATCAGCGCCCAGGCTCAAGCGTGGCGGCGAAGGCGCCGTCAGCTTTGTGGTAATTCGCGATGGTGGCGCGCGCGAATATGAGATCGAACTGCCCGGAAACTTTCGGCTTACCAGCGAAGTTGCCGGTGGCATCAAGGCGCTCGACGGGGTTACGGACGTTCGGTTGAATTAGTCCGAGAGGTGCGCGCATCGCCCTTGCGCTTCGGTGCTTTATCGCCTATATGCCGCCTGCGCTTGACTGCGTGTCAGCGCGATTTCACACACGAGGCAGGTCCTCTGATTTATGATCAGATGTCCATCCGGTGACGGTTTCCGTCGCAAGTCTCGTGGCGGCATCAACCGGTAAAGGAGAATTGCCCCATGGCAATGCCCGATTTTTCTATGCGCCAACTGCTTGAAGCAGGCGTCCATTTTGGTCACCAGAAGCACCGCTGGAACCCAAAGATGGAAAAGTACATCTTTGGCGTACGTAACGACATTCACATTCTGGATGCTGAGCCAGACCGTGCCGATGCTCAGCCGCGCGCTGCAGCTGGTGTCTGATACGGTCGCTGACGGTGGCCGTGTGCTCTTTGTCGGCACCAAGCGCCAGGCTGCGCCATTGGTCGCTGAGGCCGCGCGCTCCTCGGCACAGTATTTTGTCAACTCGCGTTGGCTCGGCGGCACGCTGACCAACTGGCAGACCATTTCCAATTCGATCAACCGCCTGCGTGAGCTCGAAGCTTTGGGCGCCGAAGGCCTGGAAGGTCGTACCAAGAAAGAGCGCTTGATGATGAGCCGCGAGCAGGAGCGTCTCGAGCGCGACCTCGGCGGTATCAAGGACATGGGCAATCTGCCCAGCCTGATCTTTGTCATCGACACCAACAAGGAAGCCAATGCGATCAAGGAAGCCCGTCGTCTGGGTATTCCGGTCATCGCAATTGTTGACACCAACTGCGATCCCGATGTTGTCGATTTTGCCATCCCCGGCAATGATGACGCATCACGTGCGCTTGAGTTGTATGTCTCGCTGATCGCCAAGGCGGCAATTGACGGTATCGGCCGCTCGTCGTCCGATCTCGGCGCCGATTTGGGTGCGGCCGAAACCGCGCCTGAGGAGCCAGTTCTGGCTGCCGAAAGCGTTGCCAACTAATCGGATCATCCGATTATCACTATTGATATGAACCATGCGGTCCCCCTGCGGGGCCGCCGAGAGGTGAATCATGGAAATCACAGCTTCATTGGTCAAGCAATTGCGCGACTCCACCGGCGTCGGGATGATGGACTGTAAAAAGGCCTTGGCCGAAAACAACGGCGATATGGAAGCGGCGATCGACTGGTTGCGTACTCGTGGTCTGGCAAAAGCTGCCAAAAAGGCTGATCGGGTCGCGGCCGAGGGCTTGGTTGGCGTTGCCACCGACGGCACGACCGCGGCCATTGTCGAAGTCAATTCCGAGACAGATTTCGTTGCGCGTAACGAACAGTTCCAGGCCATTGTTGGCAATGTGGCAAAGCTCGCCATCGACAGCGAAGGTGACGTTATTAAGGCTCGGTGAGATGCCGTTCCCCGGTTCTGGCCATTCGGTTTCGGCCGAACTCACCGAAGCAATTGCCAAGATCGGCGAAAACATGAACCTGCGCCGCGCCGACGTTGTGTCGGTTACTGACGGTGTGGTCGAAAGCTATGTGCATGCCGCCACCAAGCCTGGCATGGGCAAGATCGGTATCCTTGTTGCGTTGGAATCGACCGGTGACAAGCAGGTGCTGTCGGCACTTGGCAAGCAGTTGGCGATGCATATTGCGGCAACCAGCCCGCTGTCGATTTCGCCAGACGATCTCGACCAAACCGTTGTTGCGCGTGAGCGCGCCATCTTTGCAGAGCAGGCCCGCGAATCTGGCAAGCCCGCAGAAATTGTCGAGAAGATGGTCGAAGGCCGTGTTCGCAAATATTATGAAGAGGTCACACTGCTGGCCCAGACTTTCGTGATCGATGGCGAAACCAAGGTCGGCGATGCCATCAAGGCCGCCGAAAAAGAGGCCGGTGCACCGATCAAGCTCACACAATTTGTGCGTTTTGGTCTGGGCGAGGGCATCGACAAGATCGCCAACGACTTTGCGGCCGAAGTTGCCGCGACGTCTGGCGTAAAGCAGTAATAATATTGGGCGGGTCCTTGTGCCCGCCCAATAAAGCCCGGCCCTGCTTCTATTTGAATGCATTGCTGGCCAGATGCGCTTTCCTGCGGCGATCCGGTTTCCACTTCTGTGGCAAATGATTTAGGGTTCCGCTGGCGTCAACGGATTCGACGCCCCAGTCAATTTCAGGAGAGGGTTGCTGATGGCGCCTGCATATAAGCGTATTCTGCTCAAAGTGTCGGGCGAAGTGCTTGCCGGCGATCAGTCATTCGGCATCGAGCCGGAGTTTCTTCATTCAGTCGCCCAACAGGTCGCTGACGCTGCCAAGGGCGGGGCTCAAATTGCCATTGTCATTGGTGCGGGTAACATTTTTAGGGGTATGGCCGTTGCAGCGGGCGGTACGGACCGCGTGACCGCCGACATGATGGGCATGCTTGGCACGGTCATCAATTCGCTGGCGCTATCCAATGCCATTTCGCGCCAGGGCGTAAAGTCCAGAGTATTCAGCGCCCTCAACATGCCCTCGGTTGCCGACAGTTTTACAGCCCGCGCCGCCAAGGCCGCCCTGGAAGAGGGCTTCGTCGTTGTTTGTGCGGGCGGCACCGGCAATCCGTTTTTCACGACCGATACCGCCGCAGCACTCAAGGCCATTGAGACTCGATTGCGACGTGCTGCTCAAGGGCACCAAGGTGGACGGCGTCTATTCGGCGGACCCCATGAAGGTGCCGGGGGCAACACGCTACGATACCATCACCTATGATGAGGTCATCGGGCAGGATCTAAGGGTGATGGACACCGCCGCCTTTGCACTTGCCCGCGACAATGGACTGCCGATAATTGTCTATGCGCTCGACGACAAGGAAGGTTTGGCTGGCGTCTTGGCCGGACGAACCCGAAGCACCCGCGTCGGCAAACCTGAATAAGATAGAAGGACGATAACAATGGCCGCCGAATTTGATCTGAATGATCTTAAAGCCCGCATGGCAAAGTCAATTGAATCGCTTCATGGCGAGCCTATCTGGTCTGCGCACCGGGCGTGCCAGCAGTAGTCTTCTGGATCCCGTAACCGTTGAAGCCTATGGCTCACGCATGCCACTAAACCAGGTTGCAACGGTCACGGTGCCCGAGCCAAGAATGCTCAGCGTACAGGTATGGGATCGCAGCATGGCTGGCGCCGTTGAAAAGGCAATTCGCGACTGCGGTCTCGGCCTCAACCCGATGGCGGAGGGGCAGGTCATTCGCATACCGTTACCCGAATTGAATTCTGAACGCAGGCGCGAGACTCGCCAAGGTTGCTCATGGTTACGCTGAGCAGGCCCGTGTTGCTGTACGCCACGTCCGACGCGACGGTATGGACGTGTTGAAAAAGGCCGAAAAGGATGGCGACATGAGCCAGGATGAAAGTCGGACGCAGTCTGATCTGGTTCAAAAGGCGACGGACGCCGCGGTTCAGGATATTGACGCGCTGCTCGCCACCAAAGAACAGGAAATCATGCAGGTTTAGCCCGAAAGTCGGGCTGCGCCGGGAGGGCGTGGATGTCGATGGATCCTGCTGCAACTGCCACAGACGCTGACAGCGCCCCGTTGCGTATTCCGGCTCACCTCGGGGTGATCATGGATGGCAATGGCCGCTGGGCGAAGGCGCGCGGCAAGCTGCGGACAGAGGGCCACATCGAGGGCGTAAAGGCGCTGCGTAACCTGGTTGAACTTTGTATCAACTATGGCGTGGCCAATTTGACGGTTTTCAGCTTTTCTTCTGAAAACTGGACGCGTCCAAAAGATGAAATAGCGTTCATATTCAATTTGCTGCGCCGTTTTGTTGTGTCGGATCTGGAGCGGTTGATCCGCAACAATGTGCGGGTCCGAATTATTGGCTCACGCCTCGGCCTAGAGCCATCACTGATCCGGCTTATAGAGGATGTGGAACACAAGACCCGAGACAATAACGGTTTGACGCTTGTGGTCGCATTCAACTACGGCGGCAAGGCCGAAATCGCTGACGCTTGCCGCACCATTGCGCGTGCAGTTGCCGCCGGAACATTGTCGCCAGACGACATCACCGAGGCGACAATCGAGGGCGAACTCTATACGAGTGGTTTGCCCGACCCCGATCTGATTATCCGCACCAGCGGCGAGCAACGACTGTCTAATTTTCTGCTCTGGCAGTCAGCTTACGCTGAGTTCGTGTTTGTCGAGGAGAATTGGCCCGATTTCGACGACGCCAGTTTTCTGCGGGTGCTACAAACCTATTCCAGCCGCGAGCGCCGATTTGGCAGCATAGAGGCGCGATCCCGTTGAGCCAGCAGGAAAAGCCCGCCCCGCCCATACAGAATGAACGACGCAACATTTGGGCGGACCTTCGGCCACGCCTGCTTTCCGCGCTCGTTTTGGTGTCACTGGCTGTTGGGGCGCTGTACGTTGGCAGCTATCTTTTCGCGCTGATTGTCGGGGTGGCCTTTGCCGGTGCCTATAGGGAATGGGAGACCATGGTCACCCGCGCACCGCTGAAACCGGTCGGCGTCGTCCTGATCGGTCTTGTGGGCGTGTCGGCCATTGCCTTTCCCGCCTTCGGTATTCTCGGCCTGGCGCTGGTTATCGCCATGGCGTGCGGAATCGCCGTGGCGTTTGGCGGCGAGGGCGTATGGTGGCGCGCGTTTGGCTTGATCTTTTTCGGCTTGGTAATCATGGCGGCGCTGGCGCTTCGCGGCACTGGCCCTGTCGGCATGGTGGCCGGCATTTATCTTGGTATCGTGGTCTGGACGACCGATTCGGCGGCATTTTTTACCGGTCGCCAGATCGGTGGCGAGAAACTGGCACCCGACATTTCGCCTTCAAAGACCTGGTCAGGGGCGTTGGGCGGTTTGGCGCTGGGCACGACATGCGGCACCATTGCCTGGTTTTTCATCAGCCCATCGGCGTGGTGGATCGGGCTGGTTCTGTCCGCAATTGTGTCTCTGTTCGGCCAACTTGGCGACTTGAGCGAGAGCGCCATCAAACGTCATTTCCGTATCAAAGATAGTGGCGATATCATTCCAGGACATGGCGGACTCATGGATCGCCTCGATAGCCTCACATTTGGCGTGTTGTTCGTCTTTGTGCTGGGGTTGATTCATGCTGATCTGGCGCACGTCGCTGCGGGTCTGCTGTACTGGTAATTGTACCACCCTCACTGGGCAAATAGGACAAAAATGCTGCAATTCATCCCCTGGCTGCTATCGTTCGTGATCCCGTTCCTTGTCGTTTTGAGCGTGATCGTGTTCGTTCACGAAATGGGCCACTACCTTGTCGCGAGATGGAACGGCATTGCCATACACACATTTTCGGTCGGCTTTGGTCCCGAATTATGGGGGCGCTATGATCGGAACGGCACGCGCTGGCGGGTGTCGGCCATCCCGCTCGGTGGCTATGTGCGTTTTGTTGGTGACATGAACGCCGCTAGCCTGCCCGACCCAGCCGCAGCGGACGCGATTGATCCAGCGTTGCGACCCCATCTGTTTGTTAACAAGAACGTCTGGCAGCGAATATCGGTGGTGATCGCCGGCCCATTGGCCAACGTCATTTTGACATTTTTCATTTTATACGCGCTGCTGCTTGGTTATGGCCGCTATACGATTCCGCCCGTGATCGGCTCGGTTGTTCCCCAGTCGGTTGCCGAACAGGCCGGGTTTGAGGCTGGTGATCGCATCCTGTCGGTCGACGGCTACGAAGTCCGTGGTTTCGAGGATTTTCAGCGACTCGTGGCCACAAGCCCCGCTCGCAACGTCGACGTCGTCCTTGATCGCAACGGTCGTACCGAAGAGCTCGCCGTCGTGCCCGAAGCCGTTGAGGTAAAGGACCGATTTGGCAACAATCAGCGCATCGGACGGATCGGTGTCAGCCGTGATGTCGAGAACACCGACATAACGCTTTACCGCCCCGATCCCGTCGAGGCATTTGGCATGACGGTCGAGGAAATCCATTTTATCGTCAATCGGACCGCCGCGTTTCTGGGCGATTTCTTCGTCGGTCGGGGGGACGTTGAGCAGCTGGGTGGACCGGTCAAGGTTGCAAAAGTGTCCGGAGAGGTTGCTTCGCTCGGCATAATCGCGCTGATCAATCTGACGGCGCTGTTGTCACTCAATATTGGAATCTTCAACCTGCTCCCGGTACCGATGCTGGATGGCGGGCATCTCGCCTACTATCTTGTCGAGGCAATCCGTGGCCGCCCGCTTAGCCAGCGGGTGCAGGAAGCTGGATTCCGCATCGGTTTCGCGCTGGTGTTGGCGCTCATGGTGTTCACACTTTTCAACGATACTCTGTTCGCATATTTGCGCAGCGCGACTTAAGACCTTGTTAACTTTAGTTCTTGAGGTGTTGCACGAATACACATACGCCAATCATTTGCTAACCCAAGCGCCGCTTCCGCCTTGCCCTTGGTTAAAAATGCAGTAAAAAAGGTGGTAACGGAGTCTGCTCGGGGGAATGCTGTGCATGGCGATTCCAAGGGGCACGGTCGCAGAAGGCAATAAAATATGATCAATCCAACCAAGTTGATGCGCAGCGCTGTTCTGGCGCTTGCAATCCTGGGGGCCGCGCCGCTTGCCGGAACAGCAATTCCCCTGGTGGGCACGCAGGCAACGGTGGCGCAGGATCAGCTCGTGTCTTCGGTGCTGTTTGAGGGCAATCGACGCTTCTCGGACGCGCAACTGCTGACCATGGTCGATGCATCTAGTTCCGGCATATTCAGCCAGCAGCGTGTGCAGGCCGATGTCGAGAGCATCCGGCAGGCCTATGACCGCGACGGCTTCAACAGGGTTTCAGTTGCAACGAGGTTGGAACCGCAGGAAAACGGCCGTGTGCGCGTTACCTTTGTCATTGACGAGGGCGATCGCGCCGGTATCGCGGCTATCAATTTTACCGGCAATAATTCCATCAATGCCGGCAATCTCAAAGGCGCTATCGCGACCAAGGAAACCGGGATTCTGGGCTGGTTGTTCCGTGACGACACCTATGACGAGCAAAAATTGGCCGTCGATCGCGAGCGGGTTCGTCTCTACTATGCCAATCGCGGCTTTCCCGATGCTCAGGTTACCTCCGTTGGTGAGTTTGATGCGTCCAAGAACGCCTATTTCATCAACTTCACGGTCAATGAGGGTGAGAAATATGAGTTTGGCAATGTCGGGATTGAAACCAGCATCAATGGCTTGAACGCCAACGAATTGAAAAGTTCGATTCGAACCGATACCAATCGGCGCTATTCGATCACCGACCTTCAAAAAACTATCGAAGACATGTCATACGAGGCAACAGCACAGGGTTATTCCTTTGCCGACGTCCGTGCGCGTCTTGATCGTGATATTGCCAACCGCAAGTTCAACATCACCTATCTGGTCGATGAGGGCCCGCGGGTTTATGTTGAGCGTGTAAACATCACCGGTAACACCAAGACTCGCGACTTTGTCATTCGGCGTGAGCCTGGAGTTCGGCGAAGGCGACCCGTTCAACCGTTCAATGGTCGTGCGTGGCCGTACCGCCATTCAAGATCTGGGGTTCTTCAAGACCGTCGATGTTACCACCCAACCTGGTTCCGCACCCGACAAGGTCATCGTCAATATTGCGGTTACCGAGCAGTCGACAGGTGAATATGGAGCAACGGCCGGCTACTCGACAGTTGACGGTATCCTGGGCGAAATTTCGTTGACCGAGCGCAATTTCCTGGGTCGCGGTCAATATCTGCGCGCAGCGATTGGTGCTTCACAGTCTGGCAAGACCTTTGACTTTTCCTTCACCGAACCCCGGTTCATGGGCTTGAAAGTGTCGGCTGGCGTTGACGCCTACCACCGTATCGACGACGAAACTGTCAGCAGTTTCTATGGTTCGACGGCCACCGGCGGTCAGTTGCGATTCGGCATTCCAATTACACGCGATCTGTCGACAACGATATTCGCCGGCGGTGAGCACAAGATTATTACTGACAACAATGTCGGTGAGCCAAACTCCAGCCTGGTTGCCGATGGTCAGGAATTCAACAAGGCATTTGTTGGCTACACCCTGACCTGGAACAATGTTGATGATGTCAAGAAGCCAACCGAAGGCATCTATGCCACTTTCACCCAGCAATATGTTGGGTGGGACTTCAACTATATGCGTACCGAAGCCAGGGCGCGTTATTTCATGCCACTGCTTGAAGATAGCGGCATTGTAGCGAGCGTTAAGGGGCAGGCTGGCGTCATTAATGACTTCAGCGGCACTGGCGTGCCGGTTGTTGAAGCCTATAAACCTGGTTCGAGCCTGATCCGTGGATTTGAGGGCCGTGGCCTCGGCCCACGCCTGGCATCTGGTGAATATCTGGGCGCGACAATGTATGCTGGCCTGTCTGCCGAGATCATGTTCCCGATCCCCGTGCTGCCTGAAAGCTACGGCGTGAGCGGCGCAGTCTGGGCAGATGCAGCTTGGGTTGATGGTACGGCTGCCAACGGCGGCGGAGTCGCGCTTGATCCTGGTAGCGTCGACAATAAGTGGCGCTCGTCAATTGGTGCATCGATCATCTGGGATTCGCCTTTCGGTCCTCTACGCGGCGATTTTGCTCATGTTTTGAGCAAGGCAACCTCGGACCGGACGCAGGTCTTCCAGCTAACACTGTCGACTTTGCTCTAGGGCACAGCAGGTGTAGCATTTCATGGAGCCGCGGGGCGGTAGCGCCGCGGCTCCTTTTGTTGCTAAGTGATGTTATATGGTCGATATTCGTTTTCACCGATTTTCCGGGCCGACCACATTGGGCACACTGCTGTCCAGCATCGGTTTTTCTGCGCCCACACTGGCGGCAGGCGACGCAGAGTTTGTCGTTCACGGTGCCAATGAGATTGGTTTGGCCGATTCCGGGAACTGGTACTGGCGGCCAATGCCCGCTATGCTGATGACCTCAGGCGCACCCATGCCGGTGCCGCAATCATTCTGCCGGCCTTGCGTGAGGCGGTGCCGGACAATTTGATCGCGATTGAAGCGGCGCGACCGCATGAAATATTCGCAGATATTCTGGATTCACTATACCCCACCGTTCGACAGCCCGGTCGCTCCATAACCGGTGATCCGGTGCAGTCGCCTCTACTCGAAGCCGATACCGTAATTGGCGCCGGAGTGGTGATCGGCGACAATGTGGAAATCGGTCGAGGTACGGTCATTGGGGCCAACACAGTTATCGGTAATGGCGTAACGATTGGCCGAAATTGTTACATTGCCACCAATACCAGTATTGATTGTGCGCATATCGGCAATGATGTTGTTATCCATTCCGGCGTCAGAATTGGGACAGAAGGATTTGGCTGGCTTGATTTCGGTCGAACAAACCGCAAGGTGCCACAGCTGGGTCGGGTGATCGTTCAGGACCGCGTCGAGATTGGCGCCAATTCGACCATCGACCGTGGTGCGTTGGGCGATACGGTACTGGGGGAAGGTACCAAAATCGACAATCTGGTTCAGATTGGCCACAACTGCCGTATCGGACGTAACTGCCTGATCGCCGCAATGTCAGGCCTATCAGGATCGACCATCGTTGGCGATGGCGTGTTAATGGGCGGCGGCGTCGGCACGTCGGGCCACCTGAATATTGGCAGTGGCTCGGTTGTTCATGGCCGCGCCGCGGTCACCAAGGATTGGCCGCCTGGCTCCAAGCTTGCTGGCGCGCCCGCGCAGGATATAAGAGACTTTTGGCGAGAGTTGGCGACGGTGCGCAAATTGACTAAGGGAGAACAAGGGAAATGAACGAAATCTCGACTGACAACTCAGAACTCACTGCGATGAGTATTGCCGAGATTCTCGAGGCGCTTCCGCACCGTTATCCGATGTTGATGATCGATCGGATCATCAAGATTGATGGCGATGAAACAGCGATCGGCATCAAAAATGTGACCTTTAATGAGCCCATTTTTCAAGGTCATTTTCCAAACAATCCAATCTTTCCCGGCGTCCTGATTATCGAGGGCATGGCCCAAACGGCTGGCGCCATCGTGATCCACCATGATTCAAATGCGGGCCGAAAGAACATCGTGCTGATGCTGGGTGTTGATAAGGCAAAATTCCGCAAGCCGGCGGTGCCGGGCGACCGGATCGAGTTTCACATTGCCAAAATCCAGCGCCGCCGCAACGTCGGTCGCTATGAAGCCAAGGCCATGGTTGACGGGAATATTATTGCCGAAGCCGAAATTACGGCAATGATCGTCGGGGCGCCTCAGTGAGCCAATCGACAATTCATCCGACGGCCATTGTCGGCAAGGGTGCCCAACTCGGTGAAAATGTACGCATTGGTCCCTACTGCGTCGTCGGCGACAATGTCGAACTGCACGACAATGTCGAACTGGTGTCGCACGTGTCCATTGATGGCCACACCGATGTAGGCGAAGCCACAAGGATATTTCCATTTGCTTCGGTCGGCCATCAGCCGCAAGACCTGAAATACGCCGGTGAGCAGTCGCGCCTTGTTATCGGCAAGCGGTGCACGATTCGCGAATCCGCCACACTCAATCCGGGTACGCAGGGCGGCGGCATGCTGACTCAGGTCGGCGATGATTGCCTGTTGATGGCCACCACGCACGTTGCCCATGACTGTATTATCGGCAACAATGTCATCATGGCCAACTGTGTTGGTGTTGCTGGTCATTGTGTCATCGGTGACAACGTGATTTTTGGCGGCATCTGCGTCGTGCATCAATTTACACGGATTGGGCCGCATGCCTTTATCGGTGCCCAAAGCATGATCGACGCAGACGTAATTCCTTATGGCATGGCGCTGGGAAATCGCGCCAGCCTGGCGGGATTGAACCTTGTCGGTCTGCGGCGGCGCAAGTTCGATCGCGATGCCATCCATCGCCTGCGCGCGGCATACCGGTTGATATTTGCAAGTGAAGGAACCTTGCAGGAGCGCGTTGAAGATGCTGCCGAGCTTTTCAAGAACGACGATCTGGTTCAGGACGTGGTCAATTTCATCGGCGCGGCATCGGACCGTCCAATAATGACCCCGCGCAACGGCGCCAGTTCCTGAGCAACAAAGGCGGACAGCGTGGCGGGTAGACTGTCCATATTCGCTGGATCAGGTGAGTTGGTGCCACATGCCGTGGTGGCGGCAAAGGCCGCTGGATACAAAGTTCAGGTGTTGGCGCTGACGCCACGCGATGATTTGGCTGGGGTCAAGGTGGTTTCGGCTGATATCGCCAATCCGCTCGGAATTATCTGGTCACTAAAGATTTTTCGGACCAGCCACATCATCATGGCGGGCGGCATACACTTGCCCGACAAGGCGCGTCAGGACTTGATCCGTTTTGCCGCTGGCGCCGACGCCGACGCCGACGCCGCTGAGGCGATCGCGGTCCCGGTCGGCGATGCGGCGTTGGCCGGACTGGCGGGTGTACTCAAGAAAATGACCGGGGCGGAACTGGTCGGCATCGAGGAAATCGCGCCCGAATTATTAGCCGGGCGCGGCCATATATGCGGCCCAGAGCCCGATCAGGGCGTGGAACAGTCCTGGCGTCAGGCGCTCGAAACAGCCAAGGTCATCGGCGCCATGGATATAGGACAAGCGGCCGTATTGTCGGGAATGCGGGTGATTGCGGTCGAAGATATCGGCGGTACAGACGATCTGATAACGCGTGTCGGCGATCTGGCTCGTGCCGGATTGGCGGGCGATGGCTCGACGCCACTGGTTCTCGCCAAGGCAATGAAACCACAGCAACCAGGCTTTGCGGATTTACCCTCTATTGGGCCAACTACCGTCGAAAATTGCGCCAGCAACGGCATCAGCATTATTGCAGTGGAAGCCGGACGCAGCCTGATCGTCAATAGGGCAAGTGTGGCTGATCTTGCAGACAAGCACGCAATAACAGTGGTTGGAGTATCACTTGACGATGGTTGAGGCGCTCAGGCTGTTTATCGTTGCCGGGGAGCCCTCGGGCGACCGTATCGCTGCCGATCTGCTTACTCGATTACAGGCGCGACTGCGGGTCGACGTGTTTGGCGTCGGCGGCGACGAGATGGTCGCGTTGGGTCTCGATCCAATATTTCCCATGGATGATTTAGCTGTCATGGGACTAACCGACGTTATCAAACGGCTCCCACTATTGCTTTGGCGTGTTGAACAGACGGCTCGCGAAATCGCGCGACTTGCGCCTGATGTGACGGTATTGGTTGACGCTCAAGACTTTTCCAAGCGCGTCGCCAAGCGTGCCCGCGGTCTCGGTTATCAGGGTCCAATGATCTTGTTCGGCGCACCGACAGTGTGGGCGCGGGCGCCACAACGCGCCGCCAAACTGACGCCATTTTTTAACGAAGTTCTGGCGGTATTGCCATTTGAACCCAAGGTGATGGCACGGCTCGGCGGTCCACCAACCAGCTATGTGGGTCATCCAGCGCTCAAAGATGTTGCCGTCGCCACTAGCCACGACGCCGGTATCGTAGTGCTGTTGCCGGGCAGCCGCCCCGGCGAATTGCGCCGACACTTGCCATTGTTGCGCAGCCTTGCCCAGCGCCTCGCCGATCATCCAAACGTTGACGGATTTTTCATTCCGACCTTGCCGCATCTGGTGGCTGACATGCGCGCGGCAGTGGCGGGTTGGGCCATGCCGGTCGAGATCAGCGCAGTTCGTACCGAACGTGCCGAGCACTATCGAGGGGCGTTGATGGCCTTAAGCGTGGCTGGTACGGCAACGTTGGAGCTGGCGCTGGCCAAACTGCCAATGATCCTGATCTACGCCATGGATGCAGCCCAAGCGGCGACCTACAAGCAAATCGGCCAACCTGTAGTTGGACTTCCCAACATTATCGCGGGTTCTTCAATCGTGCCTGAATTTGTGGCGAGAAACCCCGACGTGGCCGAAATAGCTGCGGCGGCTTTGCTATTGGTCGAAAACAAGGAAGCCCGCCAACGCCAGATTACGGCATTTGACGAGCCTTGCTGAACTGATGCTGGTCGGTGAACCTGAGGCGCCTCGCCAGGATCCGGCTGACCGGATACTGGCGCATCTGCCCAAATTCAGCGCTTGCTGATCTCTTCGTAGTCGCGCATCGGCATACCATTGTAAAGCTGGCGGGGGCGACCGATCTTCTTTTGCGGGTCGCCGATCATTTCCTTCCACTGGGCAATCCAGCCGACAGTACGAGCCATTGCGAATAGCACGGTGAACATCGAGGTTGGAAAGCCGACCGCGTCCAGAATGATGCCGGAATAGAAATCGACATTCGGATAGAGCCTTGCGGTCGATAAAGTACTGATCTTCTAACGCAATTTTTTCCAACTCCTGCGCAACCTGCAGCGTTGGGTTATTTTCAACTCCTAAAAGGTCGAGCACTTCCTTGGCAGTCGCCTGCATCACCGTCGCTCGCGGGTCGAAATTCTTGTAAACCCGATGCCCAAAGCCCATCAGCCTGAATGGATCATTCTTGTCCTTGGCACGCGCGATGAATTCGGGGATGCGCTCAACTGAGCCGATCTCGCGCAGCATGCTCAGCGCTGCCTCGTTGGCGCCGCCATGGGCCGGGCCCCAGAGGCAGGCCACACCCGCAGCGATGCAGGCAAACGGGTTGGCGTCGGAGGATCCAGCCAAACGCACGGTTGATGTTGATGCATTCTGCTCATGGTCGGCGTGCAGGGTAAAAATCAGGTCCATGGCGCGCGCGACCACGGGATTGACCTCGTAGGGTTCGGCCGGCACAGAGAAGCACATGCTCAGGAAATTGGACGCGAAATCCAGTTCGTTTCGGGGGTAAACGAAGGGCTGGCCTACTGAGTATTTATAGGTCATCGCGGCAATAGTCGGCATTTTTGCGATCATGCGGATCGAGGCAATCTCGCGCTGCACCGGGTCGTTGATATCGGTGCTGTCATGATAAAATGCGGCCATGGCACCAACAACGCCGGTCATGATTGCCATCGGGTGCGCATCCCTGCGGAAGCCCCGGAAGAAATAGTGCATCTGTTCATGCACCATCGTGTGCTTCGTGACCAGCGCTTCAAATTCGCGCAATTGCTGTTTGCTCGGCAGTTCGCCGTACAGAAGCAGGTAGCAGACTTCGATATAGCTGCTTTTCGCCGCCAGCTGGTCGATTGGATAACCGCGATAAAGCAGTTCGCCTTTGTCACCATCGATAAAGGTTATGGCGCTGTCGCACGCTGCGGTCGAGGTAAAACCCGGATCGTAGGTAAACATGCCCGTCTTGGCGTAGAGCGAACGAATATCAATGACATCCGGTCCTACGGAACCTTCAAGGACAGGGAATTCATAGCTGTCGTCCCCGATGACGAGTTTGGCGACTTTATCGGTCATTTAGCTCTCCTGGATGGCCCACACCCAAATTGATGGAAGTATACGAAAAGTAGGGCCAGCATTGTGGTTCAGGCGTACAATCTACCTCTGAGGTAGCAGTTTTTGTCTATCGCAGGCAATCAATGGGTACGCAAGGCGTACCCTGATCTGCTCACTCGGCTACGGCGCTGCCTGGTCTGACAACCGGTCAAGACTTGCGTCTTTTCCTATCAGCACCATGACTTCAAAAATGCCCGGCGAAACCGTTCGCCCAGTCAAAGCGGCGCGCAATGGTTGCGCCAATTTGCCTAGCTTCAGGCCTTTTTGTTCTGCGAGGGCACGCATTGCGGCATCAATTGCCGGTACGGTCCAATCATTGAGTCCGCGCAAAACCGGCAGCATGTCTGCAAGAAGTGCGCGTGAATGGTCAGTCAATAGGGCAGCGGCTGCTGCGTCAATCGTCAATGGACGCACAGCGTAAATGAACTGGGCCAGATCAATCAAGTCCAGGACCGTCTTGGCACGCGGTTGCAGTTCGGGCAGGGCAGCCAGGACCGTCGATTCATTGGCAATCAATCCTGCTTGATCAACCGTGCGTCCGACTTCGGCCGCTGTACTGACCATCACCTTGAACAGATATTTGGGGTCGGCCTCGCGGATATAAATCCCGTTGATGTTTTCGAGCCTTGACGAAATCGAAACGGGCCGCGCCCTTGTTGAGGGCGTCCAGACTGAACCATTCGATCATCTGATCAGTGGAAAATATTTCGTCGTCATCGTGAGACCAGCCCAACCGCGCCAGATAGTTGCGCAATGCCTCGGGCAGATACCCCATATGTCGATAGGCGTCGACGCCTAGCGCACCATGTCGTTTGGACAGCTTTGCCCCGTCCGGTCCATGAATCAGCGGGATATGTGCCATCTCCGGCACGGTCCAGCCCATGGCGTTATAGATGACGATCTGGCGCGCGGCGTTAGTCAGGTGATCGTCTCCACGTATGATGTGGGTAACGCCCATGTCGTGATCGTCCACCACCACGGCGTGCATATAGGTCGGGGTGCCGTCCGAACGCAGGATGATGAAATCGTCAAGGTTTTCGGTTTTGAACACAACCTTGCCCTGAACGTGGTCATTGACAATGATCTCGCCACTCTGCGGTGCCTTGATGCGGATGACAGGCGCCACCCCATCGGGGGCTTCAGTCGCATCCCTGTCGCGCCAATGACCATTGTAGCGCGGCGCCCTGCCAGCAGCACGAGCCTCCTCTCGCATTTGCGTCAATTCTTCGGGGGAGCAATAGCACTTATAGGCAAGGCCCTTGGCCACAAGTTCCGCCGCAACTTCGGCGTGCCTGTGGGCGCGGGCAAATTGGGATATGGCGTCGCCGTCCCATTGCAGGCCAAGCCAAGATAGACCGTCTTTGATGGCGTCCACTGCGGCATCAGTTGACCGTTCGCGATCAGTATCTTCAATACGCAACAACATCTTGCCGCCAAGCTTGCGTGCATAGGCCCAGCTGAACAGGGCGGTGCGGGCGCCACCAATATGGAGGTAGCCGGTGGGCGACGGTGCGAAACGGGTGACAATTTGAGACATGATAACCAGAACGGTTGGACAGATTGTGCGCCGTGTGTACCATAGGCGAGCATGAGCGCAAGGGCAGGGGTGCGCCAGATGCCGGGGCAAGCAGTGATCGATGCGGATACGGTTGGCAGCAAGGCCAGGTTGCAACCCTTCATGCGGCAACGATTGCCAGGTCGGTTCAATGCCGGATTTACAACAAAGGCGGCTCCTCTGGTCGCCATTGAACGGGCGCTGCACCGCCGACGTCTGATCGTCCTTTTGCCTTTTGCCATGATTGTCGGCATGGTGATTTACGCCGGATTGGGGTCCGAACCATTGGCCTGGGCACTGGCCCTTGTCGGTTTGGCACTGGCGACCCTGCTTGCGATTTCAGGCGCGACAATTGGGCGCCTTCGCATTTTGGTGCTGCTGACCGCTCTGTGGGTTGGGTTTTCGATATTGCCGCTCCACGGATTGCTCTTTGGCACGCCGATGCTGGCGTATCCCGTCTACGGCGAATTCACTGCCCATATAGACGAAATCATCTCGTCGAGCCCTGATGCGCGGCGCATTATCGTTTCTGATTTGCGTGCCAGCGATCCTCGCGACGCGGTGGCAATCCGCCGAGCAAGGCTGTTCCTGGCGCCAACGCCGTCCTTGGCACCCGGCGATATTATTCGCGCAAAATTGCGACTGGCGCCCGTGCCGGGACCGGTATTGCCCGGCGCATTTGATGCACAATTTCACGCATATTTTCAGGGCATTGGTGCCTATGGCAATGTCACGAGTGGATTGGAACTGGTAACGCCCGGCGCCGGATTGGATATGGCGCGGTGGATCGATGGTATGCGTCGCCAGATTGGCGGTCGGATTGATCGCGTCCTGTCCGGGCAGGCCGCTGCCATCGGTTGGGCAATGGTGGTCGGCGATCAAAGCCTGATCACCGACGACACTCGTCAAGTCATGTCAGCGGCGGGGTTGGCGCATATATATTCGATTTCCGGCCTGCACATGTCGCTGGTTGCGGGCGGCATGTTTGCCTTCCTTCGGTTGCTGCTGGCCAGCCTGCATGGCTTTGCCCAGGCCTTGCCGATCAAGAAAATCGCTGCATTGGGCGGCATTGTCACCGCCTGTGGGTATTTGTTGCTTGCGGGCGGTGTGGCCAATGTGCCTGCGTTCCGTTCAACCCTGATGCTAGCGTTGGTGTTTGGCGCGGTGCTGGTTGGAAGGCGCGCGCTGACAATGCGAAACGTGGCGCTGGCAGCCATGGTGATAATTCTTATCGATCCGCCCAGTATCTTCCGCGCAAGCTTTCAATTGTCCTTTGCCGCCGTTGTCGGGTTGATTGGAGTTCTACGAGATGCCGCGTCGGGGGATGCGGGGCAAACACGGGTGGCTTGGCCGTATCGGCAAGATAATCGCCGCGACCGCCACGACAAGCTTTATCGCCGGTTCGGCAACGTTGTTGTTCTCTGCCTATCATTTTCAACAAACCGCGCCGCTCGGCGTTTTGGGAAATGTGCTGGCGCTGCCCGTCGTCAGCCTGATCATCATGCCTGCAGCGATGTTGGGATTGCTATTCATGCCGCTGGGGATCGAGGGGTATTTCTTTGATGCCATGGGCTGGGGAATCGAGCGTATGCTCGACGTGGCGCGTCTGGTCGCCGGGTGGAGCGCCGGGCTTGACGCGCACCCACTATTGTCCGCGACAGCGCTTTTGATCGGACTTGCGGCCTTGGCGTGGTTTGCGTTTCTCGAAGGCTATTGGCGCTACGCCGGACCTCTGTTGGCGGTACCGGCGGTTCTGTTGTTCGGATTTGCGGTTGTGCCCGACGTGTTGGTCGCCGATACCACCCAGGCCGTGGCTATCCGCACCGGCGACGGCTTGGGCCTGCTTGGCGGTCGCAACGGCAGTTTCGCGGTAAAAGTTTGGAGCGAGCAATATTCAGAACCCATTGCCAGCACAGCATCCGGCATGCATTGCGACGATCAGGCCTGCATAGTTGCCGCGAAAGATTTTTCCGCATCGCTTGTGACCGCCTATTCGGCTTTCCCAGAGGACTGCGGCCGCAATCAACTGGTGGTCACCCACCTTCGAGCACCGGCGTTCTGCCGCGAGCAAACCACGGTGATCGATTCAGATGACCTGAAACGCGGCGGTGTGGAGTGGCTGCGCTGGCAACCGGCGGCGCACCGGTTTGACATCAGGCCCGCAATTGCCAGCCTTAACCGGCCCTGGCGAGTTTTGCAACGCTGACTCCGACCGTGTTGACAGCATCGTCAGCCAATGTCGGGTTCGAGTCCTGACCATATCAACCATGTATAGAACCCGCTTGAACTCCTAGAGTGCGACTATTGTCTCGGGCAGGCCAGGCACATCGACCTCAAGGCTGAATATGCCGCCGGCATGTTTTTCCACTTCTAGCTGCTCCGCCGACAGGGAAATACTGGCGCTGGTCACGAACAGGGTCTTGTAGTCGTCGCCACCAAATGCAGGGCATGTCACTTGGCTGACAGGCAGTTCGACCACGTAGTCAATTGATCCGTCAGGCGCGTGCCGCACGACGCAGCTTCCGCCCCATCGGGCGTTCCACAAATAGCCTTCGCTGTCGGTAACAGCGCCATCGGGTGCGCCGCGACCGTCAGTGACCTCGTGAAACAAGCTCCACTCGCCGATGGGCAGGCCGGTTTGCGGGTCGGTACGGCACTGCATGATCTTGTGGGTCGGCGTATCCGCGAAATAGGCCACGGTACCATCCGGCGAAAAACAGGTCGCGTTCGGAACAGCGACCCTGGGAAGAATGGTTGACAGTGTTCCTGCGCGATAGTGATAGACCGCGCCTTGGGACTCACCCTCGTCCTTGAGCATGGTGCCTATCCAGAACCCGCCGGCACGGTCGACGCGGCTATCATTGGTGCGGGTTGCCTTGTTGTCTGCCTCAATTGAAACAATCAACGATTGGGCGCTGGTATTCAGGTTGAAGGATTTAAGCCCCGTTTCCGTCGCAATGGCGAGATTGTCGCGATCAATAACGCCAGCCGCCGCAACAACTTCGTCAAACTGCCACTGTCCGGCGCTCTCGCCAGTTGCCGTGGCAGCGAACAGCGTCTGTCCGGCAATGTCGAAATAGAATAGTTGCCGGCGATCCGGATGCCAGATCGGACCTTCGCCCAGGGAGCATCGACTGTCGATCAACAGCTTGGCGGTCCGGTTCATTCTGACGCTCCTTTATCGTAGGCAGCAACGGCTATCCGGGCGCGTTCTGCAACATCGTCGGCGCTCATGCCCGGCTTGTAGAGATATGTTCCCAACCCGAACCCGACGCAGCCCGCGGCGAAATATTCAACGAAATTGTCGGGATTGGCGCCGCCAACAGCGTAAAGTGGAATGTCGGGTGGCAATACCGCCTTCATCGCCTTGATCCCCTTGGGTCCAAGCACCTCAGCCGGAAAGAACTTGAGCCCGGTTGCGCCAGCCTTGATCGCCCTGAACGCCTCTGTCGGGGTCATCACACCGGGATAGGATTCAAGTTGAATACGCACCGTTTCTTCGATGACCGACTTGTTGGCATCGGGCGACACAATGAATGTGCCGCCAGCGTCTGCGACGGCCCATACCTGCTTCTTGGACAAAACGGTGCCAGCACCAATCTCGGCCTTGTCGGCAAGAGTATTTGAAGCAAGCGATATGCTGGTCAACGCCTCCGGCGAGTTCAGGGGTACTTCGATGCGATTAATACCTGCTGCAACAAGCGCCTCGCAAACCGCGATAGTTTCCTTTGGCGTGATGCCACGCAGAATGGCGATGATGTGTCGATGGGTCATGAGATATATTCCTATGCTGCGTGCTGGCGCGCGGCTTTCAGGCCCGCAAGTACGGCCTCGGTCGCATCAATCAAACGGGTTTTGGCCCCAACCTTGTTCAAGGCGGTTTGATATAGGCCGCATAAAGAGGTTGCGCCGATCAACGGAACTTCGGACTGGCTTAGCCAATCGCGGTGACCACCGATTTCCGAGCCGATCAGAAGACCGGACAGATAGCCCGCGCACCAATCCGGCTTGCGGTTCGACAGCAGTGAACCGGCCCGAACGCTGAACAAAAGCCCCAATAGATCGTCGGGTCGTGCAAGTCCGGCGTCAACCCCGGCATCAAAACCCGTCTCGCGATCCGGGCCATCCAGATCGCCATTGAGTGAATGGCGCAACACCGAATGCGTGCGCAGCACTTCGTAAAGCTCGCCGGTCATGGCCGTGGCAAAACGCGTAATGCGCGCGCCGCTTAGCGCCACCCACTTCGAATGGGTGCCGGGCATACAGACGACACCGTCAAAATCCGGAATCAAAACGCTTAATCCAAGCAGCTGCGTTTCTTCGCCACGCATGACATTTTCGCTGCCCGGCGTTTTCTGGCAAACGCCGGGAAGAATCGCCGGTCGCAATGCTGCGTTAGCTATTTCGGGCCGAACGGCACCATTAGCGAGCGCCTGCAAATTGGCTGGAGCATCAAGATAGGGTGCCTCAATCCAGCCCTGCCGTGCACCGGCCATTCCGCAAATCAGAACGTCGACCGATGCCGCAGTAAACGCCTCGCCAGCCACCACTTCGCTTAGGGCGGCGGGGTATTCCTCCCGGTTCAATTTGCCCATACCCTTTGGAGAGGTATGGCTGAACACGACATCGCCCGACGCGTCGATTCCCCAGGCGCGTAGGTTTGACGTACCCCAATCGACCGCGATCCAGTCCGCTTTTGTAGTCAATATTGCCTCGTCCGTAAGTGAGTCCGGCCCAAGCGCCGCAATGTCGGCGACCCTAATGGCATCAAATGGTTTCAGCCAGACGAAAATGTCCAAATTTTTCGCTGGCTGGAAACAAGCCGTAAGATTGGCATGGACTCCGCGTCGCCCTGATCAGCAGAAACCGCACGCGCAATGTCGGCAAAAACATGAATTAATTGACGGATACCCGTTCATTCTTTTGTCTGACATGTTAATAGAAAGCCATCGCTACTTTGGCGCGACCAATCCCAGGGCGCGTGGTTGAGGAATTCAGACAATGACGGAAAATAAGGGCAACGGATCACAAAGACTGCGTTCACGCGCCTGGTTCGACAATCCGGATAATCCGGATATGACCGCACTCTATCTTGAGCGCTACATGAATTTTGGCGTGTCGCGCGAGGAATTGCAGTCCGACAAGCCCATCATCGGCATCGCCCAGACCGGATCTGACCTGTCGCCATGCAACCGGCACCACATCGTGCTGGCAGAGCGGGTGCGTGAAGGTATTCGCGAGGCAGGCGGAATCGCCATTGAGTTTCCGGTGCACCCCATTCAGGAAACCGGTAAGCGCCCCACGGCCGGCCTTGACCGCAATCTTGCCTATCTTGGCTTGGTTGAAGTGCTTTATAGCTACCCACTCGATGGTGTTGTGCTCACCATCGGTTGCGATAAGACCACGCCCGCGATGCTTATGGGGGCGGCAACCGTCAACATTCCCGCCATTGCCCTGTCGGTCGGTCCGATGCTCAATGGTTGGCACAAGGGTGAACGCACCGGATCCGGTACGATCGTCTGGAAGGCCCGCCAAATGATGGCCGCAGGCGAAATCGACTATGCCCAGTTCATCGAACTGGTTGCTTCATCCGCGCCGTCGACAGGTTTTTGTAATACCATGGGCACGGCGACGACGATGAATTCGCTGGCCGAAGCGCTGGGTATGCAACTCCCCGGTTCGGCAGCCATTCCAGCGCCTTACCGGGATCGTCAGGAAATGGCCTATCGCACCGGCAAGCGGATCGTTGACATGGTGCGTGAGGACCTTAAACCTTCCGATATCATGACCACGGATGCGTTCCGAAACGCCATCGTCGTCAATTCTGCGATTGGCGGCTCCACCAACGCGCCCATCCACATCAAGGCGATTGCCCGCCACATAGGTGTCGATCTAGACCTTCAGGATTTCCAGACACACGGGCATAAAGTGCCGCTGCTGGTCAATCTGCAGCCGGCAGGCGAATATCTGGGCGAAGATTTTTATCATGCTGGCGGCGTGCCAGCAGTCGTCAACGAATTGATGGGGCAGGGGCTGATCCGCGAGGATGCCCTAACCGCCAATGGTATGACCATGGGCGAAAACTGCCGCGCCACTATCGTGCAGGATGACCGGGTTATTCGCCATTTTGACAATCCGCTAATGGCGGACGCAGGGTTCCTGGTGTTGCGCGGTAATTTGTTTGACAACGCGATTATGAAAACCAGCGTGATCTCCACCGAATTCCGCGATCGCTATCTGAACAATCCTGCCAGCCCTGGCGCATTTGAAGGCAAGGCGGTGGTTTTTGACGGTCCTGAAGACTACCACCGCCGCATCGACGATCCGGCACTGAAAATCGACGAGAACACACTGCTGTTCATGCGTGGCGCTGGACCTGTGGGATATCCGGGTGCTGCTGAGGTGGTCAATATGCGCCCGCCCGATTATCTGATCAAGAAGGGTGTTACGGCGCTGGCTTGCATCGGCGACGGGCGTCAATCCGGTACGTCGGGATCCCCCTCGATCCTGAACGCATCGCCGGAAGCTGCCGCCGGGGGTAATCTCGCCATTCTCAAAACCGGGGACCGTGTGCGGATCGATTTGAACGAAGGTCAGGCCAACATCCTGATTTCAGACGACGAAATTGCATCGCGCCGTGCGGCTTTGGCGGCGGAAGGCGGCTACAAATATCCCGCTCACCAAACCCCATGGCAGGAAATCCAGCGTGGTCTGGTCGATCAGCTTGGCGATGGTGCCGTGCTCAAGCCCGCGGTCAGCTATCAGCGCATTGCTCAGACCCAAGGTGTGCCCCGCGACAATCACTAAGCGGCATCAGAATCCGACAAAAAAGACCCGCCAATCTGGCGGGTCTTACTATTTCATCCAGCGCTGACAATCAGTATTTGCGCAACAAACCGACCAGGCGCCCCTGTACCTTCACGCGGTCAGAGCCGAAAATTCGCGTTTCGTAGGCGGGATTGGCCGCTTCCAACGCAATCGTATTGCCCTTGCGTCGCAATCGCTTGAGGGTTGCTTCCTGGTCATCCACCAAAGCCACGATAATCTCGCCGGTTCCCGCCGAATCCTGCTTTTTGATAACAACCGTATCGCCATCGAAAATACCGGCGTCGATCATCGAGTCGCCACGCACTTCCAGCGCATAATGTTCGCCCGAGCCAAGCATTTCGGGCGGCACCATAACGGTGTGGGAGTGGCTTTGAATGGCTTCAATCGGTGTGCCGGCAGCAATCCGGCCCATTACCGGAATGGAAGCGGGGCGGGCATAATCGTCTGTTGACGCACTCATGCGGGATGGCTGTGGGGCGACCTTGCCAAGATTGCCCTCGATCACGCTGGGCTCGAACCGCGCCCGCCGCCCGCCAAGTGACGGGTTCATCGAATCGGGTAGTTTGACCACTTCGAGCGCTCGCGCCCGGTTGGGCAGGCGACGAATGAAACCACGCTCTTCCAGCGCGGTAATAAGTCGATGAATACCGGATTTGGAGGCCAGATCCAGCGCATCCTTCATCTCGTCGAACGAAGGCGGTATCCCGCTTTCCTTCATTCGTTCGTGAATGAACATCAACAGTTCATGTTGCTTGCGCGTTAGCATGGCGCCCCTCAGGCTGGAATCGGAACAAAGACTGAACGACAATAACCGTTCTAGTTATGTTCCGCAATAGTTATCTCTCCGGGTACGGATATTGGCTCCATGCGGCAAGACAACACCTTTTCAATTGCTCAGATCGAGATGGCACGCCAATTTAGTCGATAGCGTCGCCGCCCAGAACAATGACGGGGCCGGCCACGTCGCCGTATACTACAGTCATCGACTTTAGATCAGGTACAGAGGCCTCCAGAAGCGGGGCGCCAACGTGCCCACTGGATAGGTCCGCACACACCACTATCCGATTGCCGTCATACTGCCGCTGAAACGCCAACCGGTTGGCGCCGCAATCGAGAGGTTCGTAGGAACCGGCCGCAAACAGGTCGGGGTGCTGCCGTCTGAAGTGCAGCAGGGTTTGGGTCAGTATCAGTTTTTCGTCAAGCCTCGGGTCGGGGTCGTTCAAACTGTTGCCAAGGCTCGAAAAATCTACCGGGCGCCGATTGTCCGGATCCATGTAGCTCTGTTCCCAGGTTTCCGTGCCGCGATAGATGTCGGGTACGCCGGGAATGGTGAGTTTTAGTACGACTTGGATCAACCCCTTGCGTCGCGTGATGACAACGAACCTAGTCCTTGCCGCGTGAAAACTGGTCATGAATGGCGCATGTGACAGGGCGCGGTCGATAAAATCGCAAACACTGGTTTCGTAAGTCGTGTTGTTAACACCCCAATCACTGCGTTGGCGCGCTTCGCGCAGCGATTTGATCATTGAATTTTTCAGGCGGTGGCCGAGATCGGCGGGTTCGCCATTGATCGGCCACCCACCCAGGAGCAGTTGAAAAAACAGATAGAGATCGTTAGGCGCGACGGTTTGGGCGCCGATGCCGTTCAACTGCAACCGCCAATCGACGACACTGCTTTCCCAGAGTGCTGGCTCGTCGGCGATGGATGCAATGGCGGCGCGCGTGTCCTCGCTGCGCTTGGTGTCATGCGTGGACGTCGCGATCATGTTGTGTCGGTGCGTTTGCAACCGGCGTTGATTGGCGTCGTGAAATGCGTCAATGCTGATCGCAAAACGGTCGGGGTGGGCGCCGACTTCGTTCAGGGCGATCAAGCGGTTGAGCCGATAGAGTGCCGTGTCTTCCAAACCCTTGGCCATGACAGGACCGCTATATTGCTGGAACCGGGCAATAGCGGCATTGACCAGGGTCACCTCATAGCGCGCGGTCAATTGGCGACACAGAAGTGCAGCGACAAATTCAAATAGCGCCGGTTGGATCTGCGGCATCGCGCGCTTGGCCTTGGCGACGGCAACACCGATTTCACGGCGGTCGCGCTCGCTGGTGCCATGATCATCCATATAGGTGCGATAGACAGTCAAATGGGCGATGATTTCCCGAAGGGCACGGCGTATGCTGGCCCCAGTCATGTCGCGTGTGGCCGGTACCGACATTGCACACCGCATAAAATGGCGCGCCAGTGACGAGAGTTCAGCAAACAATTCGTTGTCCATGACACGCAGCTTGCAACGATAGGCTTCGGTCTCCAGACCAGTCACCGTCCCAACGAAATCCTGATAGACAGCATCCAGCGCCGGTTCGGCATCGCCGCACATCAATAGGCGCGTCAATTGAGCTCCGACCTCGTAGCCGGTCGTCCCATCAACGGGCCAGTCTGGGCGTAGTAATTCATGGGGCGCAAGAATTTTTTCAATAACCAGATAGATCGGCCGTGGCGATTTTGCTCGGAGCGTTTCGAGATAGGCTTTCGGATCAAGCAATCCATCAACATGATCGATACGAAGGCCATCAACCAGACCTTCGCCAATCAGGCTGAAGATCAGAGAATGGGCATGTGCGAACACTTCGATGTGTTCGATCTGGATGCCGGCCAGCTCGCTATTGACGAAAAACCGGCGATAATTGATGTCATCTGCCGCAACGGAAAAATGGGCGATGCGCCAATGCTGATCGGCAATGAGCGCATCAAGTCTGGTCCAGCTGCTCGCCTGTCCTGGCGTGCCATTCAACGCCGCGACGACAGCCGCTGTGGTGCCGTGCTGCTTAAGGAGCCGCCTCTCATCCTCAGTACGGATCGGCAGCTTGTCCTTGCCATTGGCCCAAACGGCAAAATCGGCCCCATCGCCGTCCAGCCTGAGTTGTCCGTTCAACAAACTCTGAGCGTAGCTTTGTCCAAGGAAGGGCACCAGAATTTTGCCTTCAAGGTCTGGGCGGGGCGGATGCCACTCGATATCGAACCAGTCGGCAAATTGGCTGTTTGCTCCATGCTTGAGCACATCCAGCCAAAGCCCATTGTCGGCGCCACCAACGCCCATATGGTTGGGCACAAAGTCGAGAATGGCACCCATTTCATGCTGGCGCAGGACGGCAATCAAGCGGCGAAAATCGTCGAGCGAGCCGAGTTCGGGATTGAGTTGGTTATGATCGACCGTGTCATACCCATGTGTGCTGCCCGGTTGCGCCTTGAGGATCGGCGACAAATAGACATGGCTGATTCCCAAATTTGACAGATAGGGGACCAAGGCTTCGGCGTCGACAAATGTGAAGTTTTTGTTGAGTTGCAGCCGATAGGTGGCGCGGGGGACAATCACCTGGGCACCTCGCCTCTAAACACCAACGCGCAGTCGGCAGGCAAAATCCAGAACGCGCCCGGATCAATTGGACGACGCCCCGCGCCATCATAGTCGGGGTGTTCGCTGGACCATGATACACGCCAACGCAATCGGTCAGGTGGCGCCAATAGCGGTTCGGCCAAAACCCCAATACTTAGATCACGGCCGAAATTGACCAGTAGCAGTCGCTCGTCGGCAGCATCGGACACAATATAGCGCACAATCAAGGCGGCATCGCCAATTACCGCCGCATCGATCCGTCGTGCTGTGCGCTGGGAGAATGCCGCGTCGTGCTTGCGCAGAGCGATCAGATCGCGATGCAGCGTCAACATGCCGATATGGCCGTCGGCCTCGGACCAATCCAGCTTGCTGCGCTCAAAGGTTTCTCGGGCCGCCGGATCGGGCAGCGCCGCTTGCATCTGGGGGTCGGCAACGCTGGGGAAATTGGTCAATGATTGCCTGCGCCCGTCGGCTGACATGCGGCCTTCCTCACCTTCCAGATGATGAAAGTAGAGGAAGGGATTGGAGGCGGCGAACTCCTGTCCCTGAAATAGGCTTGGCGTTTGAGGCCCGAGCAATAACAGTGCAGTCATGGCACGCACGCGTGCAGGCGACGCCAGGGTGGTCAGGCGAAAACCACGGGCCGAATTGGCAATTTGATCGTGGTTCTCAAGGAAATGCACGAAGTGCTCGGGCGAGGTCGCCAGATTGTAAGTCCCGTAGGCGGCCGATCGCATATCAGAGCGTTGGCCTTGATAGAGAAATCCATATTTGAGTGCTGATGCCAATTCCTGCGGCGTGCCGAGATAGTCTCGATAGTAAAAGTCATTGTGACCCGTCATGGCCACGTGCGCCGCATGATGAAAATCATCGCTCATCATCCCGTCGACCTCGCAACCGCCGATCTCATGCGGCTCGATCATCATGCGTTGCTGGGGTTGGTTCTCGACCATGACATATATGGCGCGTGGCGCTGCGGCAGCCCGTGCGGAACGGGTGATTTCTGCAACAATATGTTCGGCGCTATCGTCAAGCATTGCCTGAACAGCGTCGATCCGCAAACCGTCAAAATGGAAACCCTCGATCCAGTATACGGCATTCCCGACAATAAAATCGCGCACCGCTCGCGCGCCCTCGCCATCGAAATTGAAAGCGGTTCCCCATTCATTGTCATGGCGGCGGGTAAAATAGGCGTCGCTATAATGTCCAAAATAATCACCCACGCCGAGATGATTGTAAACGACGTCCAGTATGACCCCGATCTCGAGGCCATGGGCTGCGTCGATGAACGCTCGAACATCGTCCGGATGGCCATAGGGTGCAAATGGTGCATAAGGCAGGGTAGTGTCATAGCCCCAACCGAAATCGCCCTTGAATGCGGCAATCGGCATGATCTGGAGCGCAGTTATGCCGAGTCTCTTGAGGGCAGGCAGGCGCTCGGCGGCGGCACGCCAGGTACCCTCGGGCGTAAAGGTGCCGATATGAATCTCGTAAAATATCTGGTCTTGCCGACCAAGGCCGCGCCACTCAGCGTCCGTCCACTCATAGTCGTCCGTAACGACAACTGACGCGCCGTCACTGCCCTCTGGCTGCCAGCGGGAGGCGATGTCAGGAACTGGCGGCGCACCGTCAAGACTGATGCGATAGAGGGTGCCTGGTTTGATATCGCGCACACAAATCGAAAAATAGCCGTCACCATCGGCGCTCATGGCGATGCCATCAGCGCCTTCAATGATGAGGTCGACCGAATTCCTGCCGAGCGCCCATACCCTGAAGGTCGTGCCGTCCGCGCTGTATCGGGCGCCAAAGATGGTCTGATCAAACATGAGGAGCCCCGAACCCGTGTTGGTCTTGGGTAAACGAGATGTGTGTTGGTTGGTTCCTGGTAGGCTTTGCGTGGCGGTGTGTTGCTTGATCTAGCCTCGCGGTCAGCAAGTCGCGGGTGTAGTCGTGCTTGATGTCGCGGGCGCGCAATTGCTCCCGCGTCAATGTTTCTACGGACTCGGCATCGCGCATCACCATCAATCGCTCGCACATGTAGGATATGACCGCCAGATCATGGCTGACAATGACATAGGTCAGTCCAAGCCTCGCTGCGTAATTGGTTGAGAAGATTAAGAATTTCTGCCTGAATTGACACATCGAGAGCCGATGTCGGCTCATCAAGCAACAATATTTTTGGCTCCAATGCCAGCGCACGAGCGATGGCAACTCGCTGTCGTTGGCCTCCGGATAATTCGTGGGGAAAGCGAAAGCGAAATTTGTCGCCGAGACCGATCAGCTCCAGCAGTTCGACCGTGCGGCGTTCGGCATTGGCAACCCCGTTAATATGCAGCGGTTCCGCTATCGCCTGACCAATGGCATATCTTGGATGTAGGGAGGCATAGGGGTCCTGAAAGACCATTTGCACCCGACGCGCCAGATCACGTCGATGGGTGGTGCTGGTGTCCAACCCGTCAATTGAAATTGTGCCGGACCAATCGGTGTTTAGCCCCATCATCGTGCGCAGGATTGTCGACTTACCGGACCCCGATTCGCCAACAAGTCCAAAACTCTCGCCCGTCGCAACATCGAAACTGACATTGCTGACCGCTACCGATGGGCCGAAACGGACGTTCAGATCCCGGACAGAAATCATGGCCGTTCCTCGAGCCAACTGGCGTCTCGTTGCAGCACTGGTAGTGGCGCCAGCGGTCCGTCGATAGAGGGTAGGCACGACAATAGCCCCCTGGTGTAGGGATGTTGGGCAGCTTCGAGTTCGTCGGCCCGGATTGTTTCCACCACCTGGCCCGCATACATGACCAGAACGCGGTCGCAAAAACGCGAGACAAGTCGCAAATCGTGACTGATAAAAATCAACCCCATGCCGCGCCGCGTCACCAATTCATCGAGAATCGACAGAACTTGTTTTTGCACCGTTACATCGAGTGCCGACGTCGGTTCATCGGCGATCAGCAGGTCAGGCTCGCGAACAACCATCATGGCGATCATCACGCGCTGACCCATACCGCCCGAAAGCTCGTGCGGATAAAGAGCATAGACGCGTTCCGGCTCGCGAATATGAACAGCTTCGAGCACCGAAAGTGCCTTGGCCCGCGCGTCGCCTTTCGACATTTTGCGATCGCCAATCCGAATGGCTTCGACGATCTGCAGGCCCACTTTCATCACTGGATTGAGTGAAAATTTCGGGTCCTGCAATATCATGCCCATGCGCCCGCCACGCAGGGCGCGGCGTTGGCCCGGTGTTGTCCGGGTCAGGTCGATGCCGTCAAAAGTCATATTGTCGACGCTGACTCGCGCATAGGGAGGAAGGACGCCCAGCAATGCGCGCCCGGTCAGGCTCTTGCCCGAACCGCTTTCGCCAACGATGCCGAGTTTTTCGCGTCCTAGCGTTAGCGACATGCCCCGCACAGCCTGCGACAACGAGCCATCGTCGCTGGGAAAGGCGATACGCAGATTTTCGATTTCAACGAGATTATCGCTCAATTGCGTTGCCTCAGATGCGGATCAAGCAGGTCACGCATGGCGTCGCCAAGTAGATTGAACCCCAGGCTGACCACAAAAATGGCGATACCCGGAACCGTTGCCACCCACCATTGATCGAAAATGAATTTACGACCGGTCGATATCATCGCGCCCCATTCGGGCAGGGGGGTTGTGCGCCCAGCCCGATAAATCCCAGACCAGCAGCGGTCAAAATGATCCCGGCCATATCAAACGTCATGCGCACGATAACCGACGACATACACATCGGCATGATGTGAAACACCACGATACGAAACTGGCTGGCGCCGGCGAGTCGTACCGCGTTGACATAGTCAGAATTGCGGACCACCAGCGCTTCCGCTCGGGCGAGGCGAGCATAGGGGGGCCATGCGGTTAGCGTAATTGCCAGCGCGGCATTGACAATGCCGGGCCCCAGTGCGGCCACAAATGCCAGGGCCAGCAACAGTTTGGGGATCGCCAGAAATACATCAGTCACGCGCATGAAAATACGGTCGATCCAGCCGCCATAATTCCCGGCAACGGCACCGATCACCAGCCCGACCGGCGCGGAGGTAACAATCACCAGGCCGACGATCAGCAATGTCAGCCGGGATCCGTAAACGATACGAGAATAGATATCGCGACCCAACTCATCGGCGCCAAACCAATATTCGGCACCCGGCGCGCTTAACCGGTCTGTCAGGATTGGTAAATAGGGATCATGAGTGGCCAATATCGGCGCTGCGGCAGCACATATCAGAAGCGCAATAACGATCACAAGGCCGACGACACCCAGCGGATTGCGCATGAAACGGCGGGCAAAACTCTTGAACTCGGCCCAGCGAGCCGCGCGCAGATCGCTGCGGCTATCGTCGGTCTGCGAGGGTAAAGTCATTGGCAGCCCCTAGCGCGAGCGTGGGTCCAGCGTGCGGTAAAGCACGTCAGACAACATATTGAGGAAAACAAAGACACAGCCGACCAGCAGGGTGCCGCCCAGTACCGCATTCATGTCGGCAGCAAACAAGGACGAATAGATGTAATTGCCAATGCCGGGCCATGAGAAGATCGTCTCAATCAGCACAGAGCCCTCCAGCAAGCCGCCATAGGACAGTGCCACAACAGTCACAAGCGGAATGGCGGCGTTACGCAAGGCGTGGCCAACGACCACCTGCAACTCGCTTGCCCCCTTGAGGCGCGCCGTCAGCACATACTCGCGGCTCAATTGATCCAGCATTACCGAACGGGTCATGCGCGATATATAGGCGAGGCTGTAATAGCCCAGAAGGAGCGCGGGCAGCGTCATATGGCTGATGGCGTTCCAGAATATCTCCCACTCTCCGGCCAGCGAACTGTCGATCAGGATCGAGCCGGTGACATGGGGAACAATGCCTTGAAAAAATACATCAACCTGACCGGGCCCTGCCACCCAGCCGAGCCTTGAAGTAGAACACGAACAGACCCACCAGTCCGAGCCAGAAAATCGGCACCGAATACCCTACAAGGCCAATCACGCGGATCACATGATCAGGCCATTTTTCATGCCAATAGGCCGAGGCAACGCCCATGGGCACGCCAAATACGATCCCGAGCGCCAGGCCGAGTGACGACAGCTCGAGCGTCGCCGGGAAAAAGTCGAGAAGATCGGTGAGTACAGGGCGTGTGGTCGAAAACGATGTACCAAAGTCGCCCCGCAACAGCGCCGAAATGTACTCCCAGAATTGTTGATAGAGCGGTTTGTCCAGTCCGAGTTCGAGAAACACGCGGTCATATACCGCCTGTGGTGCCTTTTCGCCCACGATCCGCAACACCGGATCTATCGGTACGACCCGGCCGATCAGGAACGTCAGCGCCGCCAGTCCAACAAGGGTGATCGCCACGGTCAAAAGCCATGAGCCGATGCCGAAGACAAATCGCAATGCCGGTGGAACAGATGGGGTCAAAAATGTGCCAATCGAGAAAATGTCACCGGGGACACACAGTGCCCCCGGCGATTTGGTGAAACGACTATTGCTTGGTCACGCCGCCATAGCGGTCGTCCGAGTAGGTTATGCCCAGCACCAGTCCCTTGACATCGGCGCGAATTGCAACCTTGCGCGCGTCCTGGAACATGTAGAGGAAGGGCGAACTGTCTGTGTGCTCCTTCTGAATGGCCTCATACATGTCACGACGCTTGTCGGTATCCTGCTCACGCACAGCCGCCATGGCCCGCGCGGACAGATCCCCGGCATCCCAACCGAAGCGGTCAGCCAGACCTTCAGAACCGTCCGGCGTGTCTTTGGTGTTGACCGTGAACGCCTTCACGTTGGAGTGCGGATCGGGGTAGTCGGGACCCCATAGGCCAACCCAGATATCAAGATCGTGGGAGCGATAGCGGTCAAGCCATTGCTGTCCATCGACAACCTGCAGGTCTAGATTGATCCCGGCCTGAGACATGGTCGACTGAACCGCCTGCGCAAACTCGGTGTACGGTGGTGTGTTCCACACCACGGTCTCAAGCTTGATCGGCAGCGAAACGCCGGATTCTGCAAGCAGTTCCTTGGCCTTGTCGATATCGAGCCTTATAGGGATTATAGTCGATGGCACCAAGGAATCCGGCGGGAATCATGGTCTGGTGCACATTGAGGGTGCCCCGGCCAATGGTGTCTGCAATCCCCTTATAATCGACCAGATATTTCATCGCTTCAACCACTTTGGGATGGCTCAGCGCTTCATTGCGCACATTCAGGCCAAAGTAATAAAGCGTGCTCGAGTTCCCCTCCAGAACCTTGATGTCGGGGTTGTTTTCGATAGCGTCAAAATCATCGGGCTGGAGCTTGTTGGCAATGTCGATATCACCTTTTTCGAGCGCCAGGCGCTGGGTTGCGCTTTCAGGCATCTGTTGAATGAAGATGCGTTCGACGCCCGGTGCCGCGCCCCAATAGTTCTTGTTTCGATTCAACAGGATCGACTGCTTCGGATCCCATTTTCCCAAGACATAGGGGCCGGATCCGGCAGAATTGTTCTGCTTGAGCCAGGCGTTGCCATAGTCATTGTCGACCACATGCTCTTTCACGATTTTTGAGTCGACGATCCCGCCGGTGTAGGAGGACAGGCAATAAAGGAAAAAGCTGGGCGCATAAACATCGCCGACCTGAATGACCAGCGTTGAGTCATCGGTTGCCTTGATCCAATCCTTCACATTGTCGGCGGTGAAGCCAAACTGGGTAAGAATGAAGGAAATGCGCGAATCCATCAGCACGACGCGCTGCAGCGAAAACTCGGCATCATAGGCTGTGACCGGATTGCCCGACGCAAACTTGGCGTCGGGATTCATCTTGAAAGTGAAGGTCTTGCCGTCAGGCGAGACTTCCCAGCTTTTGGCCAAAACCCCGGTGATTATCGTGGGGTCGCTGACATCGAAAGTCACCAGCGGTTGATAGATCTGCTGGCTGGTCAGAACGCCTGCGACTTCGCTGACTTCGCCGGGATCAAGCGTAATAATATCGTCGATAGCGTCGGCAATGACCAACGTGTCTTTGGGTGTTTCGGCAATCGCTCCCGAAGCGGACATAACCGCTCCGAGTGCAACCGCCGCAATCAATTTGTATAGGCGCATGGCAGTCTCCCTAATTGTCGTTGAAAATCCGGCTTTTGCCGGTTGGCGAAAGAATCATGGTAGTTCGATCCCCTCGAAGGTGAAAATCAATGCGACGAACGGCATAAGCGTTTCGATCGCGGCAAGGGCGGGTGGCGTGAACGCGTCGGCCCCGCCCAGCACGTTCAGGGTGCCGCGCATCTCCCCCGCAATTACCACCGGCGCACACACAATGGCTTCATACCCCATGGCGACAAGATCATCCGTTTCGGGAATGAACGCGCGCATCTGCTCGGAATCATTGGCGATGATTGGTTGCTTGTCGCCAAAAATTCGGCGGCACCAGGCACTGTCATCTATGGGATCGAAACCACCGATCGGAAAATGAGATGGGTCGCTCGTCCCCACGCGATGGATAACCGAACGGTCGGGTGCGGTCGCAAGATATGTGACGCACTCGATCGCGGTAATGTCGAGCAGCGCATGATTGAGCGCACCGAAAAACGGATCACGCCCCTGCGCCAGTGCGGCCAGAAGTTCCTTGGTCGGTGGGTCAATCCTGGCATTCATTGGGGAAACAACTGCATGGTGCCGACCCAAAGTTCAATGGCGGTTTCAGCGCCGACATTGGCACTACTGTGCGGTGTGCGCGAGTCAATATGCAACGTGTCGCCAGCGTTCAGCAGGTATTCGACGCCATCCACCGAATAGCGCATTTCACCGGTGACAAGATAGACGAACTCTTCACCCTCGTGGCTCATCGTTTCAGAAACGTGGCCCGGTGGGACATGGGACAGGCAGGCATTGAGTTGGGCCCCGGGAAAGCCGGTTTCCAAAAACTCGTAGAAACGCGCCGTATCGCCCACATGATAAGTTTGGCGTTTGCCCGAATGGCTGACGACGCTGTGATGGCGCGCCGGTGCCTTTGACAGAAAATGGTCGACCGAGGACTCCAGCGCGTGCGCAACATTGTATAAGGAGGCAAGTGACGGCGTGGAAATGCCGCGCTCGATTTGGGAGATGAAGCCAACGGTTAGCGAGGCATCGTCGGCCACTTGCTTGAGTGTTTTGCCTATGGCCTTGCGTCGTGCGCGCAATCGCTCGCCCAGCGTCTTATCAATGGATGGCTCCGCCCGTTTGGCAGTTGCAGTAGCTTCCATCGCGGGTGCTGGCACCGGTTACTCCAATAAAATCACTCGTCAATTTTAGCCAGACTAAATTATGGACCCTTAATGTCAATGACTGATTGTGCGCTCACACTTTGGATAACGCCCATGCAATTGTTCGCTGCAAAGCGTCAGCCTCCGGCAGAGTTTCGACAAAGCCCAACTCAGCCCGTATGCGACTACTGTCCAGCGTCAATGGATAGCGCAGATCAGAGGTTTCTGCCCGATCCGCCATGATACCATTGGCGTCGGGGTCGGCGGTTACAACCTCGCAGTCGATACCCATGGCCCCCAATATGATCTCTGCCCACGCCAATACTGTTCGGTCCTTGGGTTGAGCGACATTATAAGTACGCCCGGCGGCAGCTGGGTGGATGGCTGCAAGTGCCAGTGCTTCAGCCACATCGGCGACATAGCTGTATGAGTTCAGCCAGCCTGCGGCGCGCCGATCAATGGCAATGGACTTGCCCGCCTTCGCATTATTGATGACCCAGCCGAAGCGGTTCTGCTTGTCATTCTCGCCAAATATCATCGGCGGTCGCACGATAGTTGTGTCGAACCGGGGGTCGGTGCGGGCTGCCTCCTCAATGGGCAATTTGTCATAGTCTTCGAACAAATCATCACTCACCCCTTTGGGGCGTCGTGGATTGCCGCGATACGGATAACGTAGTGTCCGCAACGGTGACTCCTCGGTCGCCGGTTCGTGACGAATTGGTGGGTTCGCCATTTTCAGCAACCCGGCATAGTTGGCGTAAACGTCGGTTGAACTAACGAGAACGTAGCGACCGCCAACCGCCCCGACAGCGTCGAGTACGGCACGTGTGTTGCGAAGGCTGATGGTGAAAATATCAATGACGGCGCTGGGATTGACCTCGGTCATAACCGCCCTCATCGCCTCTGCATCCATCCGGTCCGCGGTGATGAATCGCGCACCCTCAGGTAAATCAACGGGCTCGATGCCGCGCGCAATTGCAACCACCTCCTGATCGTGGGCTTGCAGGCGCTTGACCAGTTCAACGCCTATGAATCCGGTTCCCCCTACAATGGCGATGGTCATGGCATGGTCCTGTTCTTTCGCTCAACGCGGGCAATGATACATTCTGACCGCTAGGCCATAATCGTTCGTCGGCTTAAATGTGTCTCTTGGTCAAGGCCGCAATTGGCAGTCAACACCAAACTTTGTTGAGTCTGATTGATTGCCGCTCCGAGCGGCAGTTTGAACTAGCCCTCTGCTGATAATCAGAAAAATACACCGGACTTCCTGTTCATCCGCAGTGATCAGGCGCCGCACCGGTGCTCGGCCGCGTATTTTGACTTCCTCAAATGCCTTGTGTACCACCCATAGGGCAGGCGCACACTTTTACCAGCTCGCATGTGCGGTCATCGGACCCGTATAACAATGAAGAGGTTCGCTATTGACTCAAATTTTTCCCGTGATCCTGGCCGGCGGTCAGGGCACACGGTTATGGCCAATGTCGCGTTCGGCACGCCCCAAACAGTTTATTCCCTTGCTTGGCGATCTCGAGTTTGTTTCAGCAGTCTCTTGCGCGCATAAGCAATTTCGACCTCTATCGAGCGCCAATTATTTTGACCCATGCGGACTATCGATTCTTGGTGGCAGAACAAGCGCTGGAGGTCGGTATTACACCCGACGCCATCCTGCTTGAACCAGTATCAAGAAATACGGCAGTTGCAATAGCCGCCGCTGCCGTGTTCACCCTCGACCGTGACGACGACCCCATCCTGCACATCATCGCTTCTGATCATGTCATAGAGGGCGGTGCGGACTATCACCAAGCGCTCGATGCTGCGGCGTCGGCGGCGCGCGAGGGGCTGTTGGTAGCATTTGGCGTGACACCAGATCGAGCCTGAGACCGGCTATGGGTATATTGCCACCGGTGAAACACTTACTCACGGCGTGAAAAGGGTTGAACGGTTCATCGAGAAGCCCGACCTGCCGCGCGCCGAAAACATGCTGGCGTCTGGTGACTACGTCTGGAATTCCGGCATGTTCATGCTGTCTGCCAAACTGTTCCTGGCCGAGTGCCGGCGTCTCGCACCCGAAATATTGGACGCCGCGAGAGGTGCCGTCGCCAAGGCGCGACGCGACCTCGATTTCATTCGACTTGATGAAGAAGCATTTGCAAAGGCGCCAAGCACATCCGTGGATTATGCCATATTTGAGCACACCGACAAGGCAGGGGTGTTGCCGGTCGGCTTTGCATGGTCCGACCTCGGCACATGGGGTGCCGTCTGGAAGGCGCACAGTCGTAGTGAGCACGGCAATGTCGCAATCGGACCGGCGCATCTGTCCAACACCTCAAGTTCCCTTGTGGTCAGCGATGACGCCCATATCGTGGTCGTAGGTCTTGACGATGTGATGATCGTCGCCAGCGAGGACGCGATCTACGTTGGCAGACTGTCAGAAGGCTCAGATTGTGGGGGCAATCGCCAAGACGTTGAAAGCCGACACGACGACTCGCGCTCTGACTGAAGTTCACAAAACCGCATACCGTCCATGGGGTGGCTACGCCTCAATTTTGAGCGGTGATCGGTTTCAGGTCAAACGCCTGTTCGTCAAGCCCGGTAAAAAACTGTCTCTACAGAGGCACAATCATCGATCTGAGCACTGGGTTGTTGTGCAAGGCACAGCGGAGGTGACCGTTGATGGCGTCGTCTCCGTACTGGACGCGAACCAATCAATATATTTGCCGCTGGGATGCGTCCACCGACTTGCCAATCCGGGCGATATTGAGCCTTGAGGTCATCGAGGTGCAGACCGGGTCCCATCTCGGCGAAGACGACATTATTCGCATTGCCGACGATTTCGGTCGTGGCTAACGGCGACCGTAAAGGGACTAGAGGCAAATCAACCGCGCCAATTTAAGGCGCGGCTGGCTTCGGACTTGGATATCGGGCACCGGTCGATAGGTCGCGGCGGCGGTGGCCCGCAGTCACATTGCATCGCCAAAACGCATCCGGATCAACGGCTCAAAATACCGGAAGGCAAGGGTGGTTTCGGAGCGGATACATTGTCCAGAATATTCTCTTGGCAGCTATCGTCTGACAATTGCTGCTCGGCCTCGAACCAGAAACGCTGTTCCTGATTGGTGGGCGACCCGGCTTGCTGCCAGAGTTGATATGCGCGTTCGCGAATCTGGGTTTCAGTGAGTGCGGCCATGACAAATCTCCCTGCGTTGATCGTATGGGCAGAACGCACGATTGCCGATGGGAGTTGCTGAAAAACGGAAATTCGTTGTCGGACACAATGTCGCGGTGCCGTTTCATTGCTCCTTGCGAGCCGGCGGCCAAACTCGTCCGACCGTATCAGCCATGTAAGCGCCCCGCTGGCCAAGCGGTTCGTCGGGACCGGTGGTAGTATCCTGTGCGGTTTGGTGTTCAAGCTCAGAGTTGAATTCGGCGCCCAGTATGACAATTGTCACCGAAATCCATATCCATGTCAGAAAACCGATCAGCGCGCCAAGCGAGCCATAGGCAGCATTATAGTCGCCAAAATTGGAGACATACCAGGAATAGCCGATTGACGTGGCGCCAAGGGCAATGAGCGAAACTGCAGCGCCCGGGGTCAGCCAACGCCATTTTGCATTTTCCCGGCTCGGTCCCCAGCGATACAGCGCCGATATCCCTAGGAGTAGCACGATCATCATGATCACATAGCTGGCTATCCGGACGATCCACTCAAGTCCGGTGGTGCCGGGCAAAAGATTGAGAACTGTCGGCAAAATCAGCACAATTGATACAATGAACAAGCCCGCCATAGCGCCAGCAATGGTGAAGACCAGAGCAACCAGGTACAAGACGACAAACGAACGCTTTTCTTCTTCGTGGTAGGCAACGTTCATCGCCTGGAACATCGCTCGTACCCCCGCGCTGCTACTCCAGAACGCCACCGCCAGAGAAGCGATAAGCGCAAAGCTCAAGGCGCGGGCGCTTTCCCCGGTCAGTCTTGTCAACTGATCGGTGATGATGTCCAGGCCACTCGTCGGCACTATGCCCACGAGAAGTGCAACTTGGTCTGTGACTGTGGCGCGGTCATTGAACAGCCCATAAATCGACACAAAGGCGGTCAATGTCGGCACCAAGGCAAATAGTATGTAGAACGTCACCCCGGCAGATGTAAGCAGGACCCGATCCTGTTTGAGCGAACGGAAAAGTCGCCAAGCGATATCTTTCCAGCCATTTGCCGGTATCGCACCTGGCGTCTCGGCCTGTCGGCCTCGATCAGCGCTTGTGTCACTATCAACATTACCCATTCTCAGACGCGCGCCATTTGGTTGGGCGCTATCCTTGGGCCGGGCGTAATTGATCGGTTTTGTTGGCGATTGCAATTGAGCATGCGTACACAACCAACGCCGGGAGTGTTCGTTCCCTTGCCGTGGCCATGGACGACTCAGGAACGTAGATGCTTGGTCAGAGAACTAGTTGAGACCGCCAGAATGATGATGCCGCCGACCAATATCTGGCGGATATAGCTATCGACGCTCAATTGGGTCAGACCATTGTCCAATATGCCAAGGATCAGTACGCCGAGAATGGTGCCCAAAACCCTTGGCTCGCCATGTTCGCTGAATGTTGAGCCAAGAAACACGCCCGCAATTGCGTTGAGCATCAGGCTGCTGCCCTGCGTCGGGTTGGCCGAGGCGACGCGACTGGCGTACATGATACCGGCAAGTGCGGCAGTGCTGCCTGTCAGTGCAAAAGCGATCAACTTTAGCTTTCGCACCGCCACGCCGCTAAGGTGCGCGGCTTCGATATTGCCGCCGATAGCGTAAAGACGGCGGCCAAAAGTCGTTTGTTCAAGCAGCACCCAGACCAGTGCGACGATCACAATGGCGACCAAAGTCAGATTGGGCAGGGTAATGGCAACGCCACCCCACTCGCCAAGCGATAGGCCGCCACGCGCAAAGCTGGAAAAACCTTCTGGAATGACTCGCCCCGAAATCGTCTTGCCGCCACTGACCACGAACGCTAGTCCGGACAACATGGTCAATGTTGCCAGCGTTGCGACGAACGGCAAAATGCCGATAAAACTGATCAATACGCCATTTATCGCGCCACCGACCAGACCGACCATCAAGGCCAGCGATACCGCTGCCCATATGGGCAGATCGACGGTGAACAATACCGCAACCGCGATGCCGGCAAGGCTGGCCATCGATCCAACGCTCAGGTCGAAATCGCCCATCACCATGACAATTGTCATGCCCGCAGCGACCACGATCAGCATCGACATTTGCTGTGAAATATTCAACCAGTTGCGCGCCGTCATGAATGTGTCGGGCAGGCTGATCCAGAAAAACAGGAGAATAGCAGCAAAGCCGATAAGGGTACCGTAACGCCGCAGTAGTGTGAGCATGATGTTAACCTGTGGTGCGACCGTAGCAAAGATTGAGAAGACGTTCCTCATCGAGGTCGGCCGCCAAAAGAACGTGGGTAATGGCGCTGTCACGCATCACCGCAATATTGTCGGCCATGCCAAGCAATTCGGGCAAATCCGAGGACACCAGAACCACGCCCATGCCGCGCGCCGCCATTTCCCGAATGAGGGTATAGATATCGAATTTTGCGCCGATATCGACCCCGCGTGTTGGCTCGTCGAGCAGGAGCAATTTGACCTCACCAGCCAGCGCTTTGGCAAATACAACTTTTTGCTGGTTGCCGCCGCTCAACTCGCGCACCCGTTGCGTGGGGCCAGCCGCTTTGAGGCGAACGAGTTCTCCTTGTGCCACGGCGCTTTTTTGCTCGCGGCGCGGCGTGAGAAAACTCCGCCATCGGCTTTGCCGGGCCAAGTGGGGCAGGGAGGTATTCTCAAAAATCGGCCGCGAGAGGATTAGTCCCTCGGATCGACGTTCGCGTGGTACATAGCCAACGCCAGCCCGCCATGCGTCTGCAGGACTCTTTGGCCTATAGGGCGCCCCAGCCAGATGCATCGCACCGCTGGCAGCAGGCAGGTCGCCAAACAGGGTGCGTAGAACATTGCGTTGGCCGACATTAGCCAATCCGGCAATGCCGAAAATTTCGCCCGCCCTGACGTCAAAAGACAGCGATTTGCCGCCGCGTATTGCCAAATGTTCTGCGCGAAAGGCGGTGTGTACAGCTGGCGCGCCAACCCTGGGCGGGTATGCGTCCTCGACACGCCGTCCGATCATCAACGTGACAAGATCATCATGAGTAATATCCGCGATTTGGCCCGTATCGATGCTGCGACCGTCGCGAATAACCGTGGCTCTGTCGCAAATCGACATGATTTCATCGAGCCGGTGAGAAACATAGAGCACCGAGGCACCACCACCGCGCAACTCACGCAGCACGTCAAACAGCCGCTTGGACTCCTCCCGACTGAGCGATGCCGTTGGTTCGTCGAGCACATAAAGCTTTGCCGGTGTGCCCGCCTGGCCGATGAAGGCGCTGGAGATACGCACCAGCATCTGGTCGCCCAGTGTCAGGCTCCCCAAGGGGCGGCGCGGATCAATATGAGTGATACCAAGGCGGTCCAGGGTCTTGCTCGCCGCGTCGTTCAATCGCCTCCAGTCAACGAATAGGCCGCTGCGGCGCGGATAAACGCGCCCAAGAAAGATGTTTTCGGCAACGGACAATGCCGGGACGACATTGAATTCCTGATGAATGAATCTGAGGCCAAGCCGGTGCGCGGTCTGCGGATTATCTATATTTTGGGGCTGGCCATCGATACGGATATCGGCACTGTCGGCTGACACAACCCCTGCCAGAATTTTGATCAGGGTCGATTTTCCCGCGCCGTTTTCGCCCATCAACGCATGTATTTCGCCCGGCGAAATGTCCATGTTGACGCCGCGAAGGGCGGGGACACCGCCATAGGCTTTTGTCACATTCTTGAGGGCAAGCAGGGGCATAAATAATTCCACGCCAGCGGGACGCGCCCGCTGGCAGTCATGTTTGCGTCAGTCCGCCGTTGCGTTGGCGATGGTAATCAGCTTGGTTGGCACATAAACCACGCCCTGCTTGATCTCGTCGCCTGCCAGCACACGGCTGACAACGTCGGCTGCTGCGGCGCCAATACCCTTGAAGTCCTGAGCCACGGTCGCTTCAAAGTTGCCGCCAGAGGCAATGGCCTCGCGCGCCTGCGGATTGGCATCAATGCCCGTAATGACGACGCCCTCATCTTGGCGTCCGGCGGCCTCGATTGCCTGCAGCGCACCAAGCGCTGGCTGATCCCATGCGGCCCAGACCGCCTTGATGCTGCCTGGCTCTGGATTGGCCGCGAGGATCGCTTCCATCTTGGCGCGAGAGTCGGCGATACCGCCGTCCGCCACATCAGGTGTCACGCGGTCCAGAACCTTGATATCGGGGAAATTGCCGAACACGGCATCAGCAACCACGCTTCGCACCTGCACCGGGGGAAAGGCCTCGAATACAAACATCACCACATTGCCTTCGCCGTCGATCCGGTCAGCAACATAGGTCGAGGTTTCGGCGGCCATGGCGTAGCCATTACTGGTGACATTGGTGACAAGCAGCGGATCGCTACCCGCATCCATGCCGACAACGGGAATAGCAGCATCGGCTGCGGCCTGTAAGCCCGCACTCACCTGGCTCGGATCGACATTGACTACTATGGCGTCGACATTTTGCGTGACCATGTCTTCGATCCGGCTGATAACCGCGGCAACATCGCCCGCAGTATCGATGACATTGACGTCCCAATCCTTGTCAGCCGCCGCTGCCTGAAAGGCTTCGACGTAAAACTGCGTGCCTGGTTGGGACAGGTAGGGCGTGATTACCGCGATTTTTGACTGAGCCAATGCGCCGGTGGCAGCAAGGGCGGTGATGGCAAAAGTGGTGCTGGCGAGTAGCGCGCGAAGTGTCTTGTGGCGGTGCGTCATGTCGAGTGTTCCCCCTGTCGTGCGGCCCGTAACGGCTTGCACATGGTTTCTTTTTTCCGCTCGGCACCATATGGGATAGGTTCGAATACGGCTAGCGATTTTGGGAACCCGACGTGGCAAAAAACACTCTTATCGGTATTGATGTCGGCACGACAGCAACCAAGGCGGTGCTGATCGACCAGCATGGCGCTCGGTTGGCCTCGTTCGCATATGCCCACCCAACCCATCACCCGCAGCCGGGCTACGCCGAACAAAACCCTGACGATTGGATGGCGGGCGTGTTGGGCGCACTGGAAAGTTTTGGCCAAACCCACGACCTGCGTGGGCTTGGAGCCATTGGCATCTGCAGTCAGGTCAATACCCATGTTTTCGTCGCCAGCGATGGCACGCCGCTTATGCCAGCCATCACCTGGCAAGATGGACGCGCTGCCCGCGACGCCGAGCGGCTTGAAACCCAAACGAACGCCGAGCAAAAAACGGTATGGTTTGGGGCGCCGATGCCTATTGATGCCAGCCATGCACTGTCCCGCATGGCCCATGTTGCGCGAACCGAACCCGATCTGTATGCCCGCACAGCGCACGTTCTGCTGCCAAAAGATTATTGCGTCCTGCAACTGACCGGCACCGTTCAAAGCGATCCGATTTCGGCGGTTGGATTGGTCAATGAGAATGGGTATGTCAGGGACTTGCTGGCGCTGGTTTCGGGTGCCGCCGAACGGCTTCCCTCGTTGGCCGACTGCACAACGGTTGTCGGCACCGTTCGGACTGGGCTACGCTGTGCGGGAACGCCTGTTGTCGTTGGCACCATGGATGCGTGGGGCGGCATGTTCGGGGTTGGTGTCGTCAATAATGGCGACGCCATGTATCAAAGCGGCACCAGCGAGATACCGGGTATTGTGTCGTCGATTTTGGTGCCGACGCCCGGCGTCATTACCTTCCCGCCCTATAGTGGTATTGTCATGCACGCAGCACCCACTCAGTCCGGTGGCGCCGCTCTAAGCTGGTTCGCGCGGGTCTTGGGACGATCGCCAGCGGAGGCTGCGGCGCTAGCGGCGACGGCAAGACCCGGCGCAACCGTGCCGATGTTCCTGCCACACCTGCAAGGAGAGCGCGCACCCCTCTGGGACAGTGCCTCGCGCGGCGTTTTCGCGCGGCTTGATGCGTCAGCAGGCGGAGCGGAAATGGCACTTGGCGTTCTGCAAGGCGTTGGCTATTCGGTGCGTCTGGCATTTGGCGCGCTGACGACATCTGCCGCCTGCGATCCCCCGACAATAAACATTGGCGGTGGCGGGGCGCTATCGGACAATTGGTGCCAGATTCGCGCTGATATATTGGGTAAACCGCTCAAGCGCTGTGCCTCACCGGAAATCGCCGCTTTGGGCGCCGCGATCCTGGCTGGCCTCTCACAGGGTATAGGCTCGTCGCTGGCCGACGCCATCGGCAGGCTTGTGCATTTTGATCGAACATTTGAACCTGATCTGTCCTTGACGGCATATCATGCAGACCGTTTTGAACACTATCAGACGCTTTATCGAGACCTTGTCGATTTCAATGCGCACTATCAGGAAGCGGGCAAACAATCATGATAAGTCCCGGCATCGGCGCACATCCACGACAACTGAAGGACGTCAAAGCGGTAATATCGGACCTTGACGGTGTGGTATATCGCGGTCGCGAAGCCATCGCCGGCGCCGTCGAAACTTTTGCCGCCTGGCACGAACGCGGCATCCCCTATTGTTTTGTCACCAACAATTCTACCCGTACCGCCGACGAAACGGCTGACAAACTGTGTGGACTTGGTGTGAATATTACGCCAGCGCGCATCGTAACCAGCGCGATCGGTACAGCGACCGTACTAAGATCACGTTGGCCATCGGGGGGACGAGCATTCGTGGTTGGCATGCCTTCGCTGTCAGCAGCAGTTGAAGCCGCGGGGTTTGAACTATGCCAAGAGCAGGCAGATTGCGTGGTCGTCGGACTGGATTCGAACTTCAACTATGCCAAAATGAGCCAGGCGGTGCGCCTTATTCTTGATGGCGCCGCTTTCATCGGAACCAACCCTGATTTGTTGCTGCCGTCGGAAAATGGATTTCAACCCGGTAATGGCGCAATACTGGCCTCCCTTGCGGCTGCGTGTGGAACCGAGCCCAACATCATCGGCAAGCCACAACCGTTCCTGATCGATATTGCCGTTTCGATACTCGATGTGCCGCGCGACCAAGTCGTCATGATCGGTGATCAGATCGCGACTGATATCGCGGCGGGCCAACGGGCAGGGGTGTTTTCAATTCTTGTCCAGACTGGTGTGCCCGAGGATGGCTCATCCACGATAGTGCCCGATATGATCGTGGGGAACCTCTCCGACCTGACGCTTTAATCGTTATCACTGTGTTGGCGTAGTCATATCGCTCGGCGCGGAACATACGCGCTATCGGCCGTAGCGAAACCACCCATTGCGGCGTTCATACAGCCACTGCAGGCCCAAAATGAACATCGCTATCAACCCATAAAGCAGCCCCACGAAACTCAATACTTCTATGGCCTTGTAAGTTTCGGAGATAAGCGTTGTCGATGCCGCCGTTAACTCGTCGACGGCAACAAGGCTGGCTAGCGAACTACCCTTGACCATTTGAATGGCGTTGGAAAACAAGGCCGGACCGGCGGCAGCATATGCCTGAGGCGCCAGAATTTTCATGTACACAGCAACCGGACGCAAACCAAGTGCGCGAGCAGCGTCGATCTGGCCGGGCGAAATGCTTTCAAAACCGAGCAGACAATTTTCAATCGCGCCGCTGCGCAACATCACAAGTGATACTTTTATCGTCCTCGACATGCGAGTATCACACGATGCTTACAGCAAGTGCGATACCGCGCGATATGGATAACCGGCTGGTGATCCAGGCAGGTGGACTGCCTATCCGCATTGGCGGGGCGCTGGTAGGCGGAATCGGTGTCGGCGGCGCGCCGTCCGGCGACATTGACTCCAAATGCGCCCGGGCCGGGCTCGACATGATCGGCGCTGAGTAACGTCCGAGGAAAAGACCCGCCCTTAGTGGCGGTTGCCACAATGTGGAGGTTATAAGATGGGACGTATCTTCGCCATATTGCTCATGGCCCTGACAACGACTGCCCATGCCCAGACGGCGCCGTCAGCCAGTGATATTGCCGGTTATGATGGCCTGCATCGCGCCGCCTACGAAGGCGATATCAAAACCGTCCGCCGACTCGCAGCAGATGGTGTCGATCTAAACATTCGGGATGATTCGGGGCGAACCGCCGCCCACATCGCCGCTTTTGGCTCGAACGATGAGGTATTGCGAGTGTTGGCGGAGGCCGGTGCCGATCTTAATGCGCTGGAAAACCGTGCATACGACGTGCTTACCATAGCAGCGGTTGCCGACGACCCCGATTTGGTGGCTCTGGCAATAACGCTTGGCAATCGCCCTGATCTGGTCACCAGTGTTTACGACGGTACCGCGTTGATCGCTGCCGCCCATCTGGGCCACCACGAAGTCGTCCGCCGCCTGATCGCGGGCGGCGCCCCACTTGATCATGTGAACAATCTGGGTTGGACGGCGCTGATGGAGGCCGTAGTGCTGGGCGACGGCGGACCCGACCATATTGCCACCGTCCGCGCTCTCGTCGAAGCCGGGGCCGATATCAGTATCCCCGACCGTGACGGCGTAACGCCACTCCAACATGCCCGAATGCGCGGCTATGGTACCATCGCCGATATCATCAGTCAGGTCAGTAGCAACTAATATCGCTCCGCGGCGGCAAATATTCGTTGAAGCCACCCCGGACATTCTTCCCGCTCAGCGCCGCACCATCTGCTCTAGCTTCGCCACCCCGATTGGGCGCATGAACTATACAGGCTTGCGATCGAAAAATGACGCAACGACATCATTTAACCGGTGGGGAAATAGCGGGTATGCGAGAAAAAACGGGCCTTCCGGCTTGAAGCGAATGGCTCCGCGGGTAGGATTCGAACCTACGACCAATCGGTTAACAGCCGATTGCTCTACCACTGAGCTACCGCGGAATGCTCATTTGCGTGCCTTCGTGTGAAAGCGAGGTCCGTTTAGCGAAGTTGCTTTGCTTTGCCAAGCCCTGAATTCGCTTTGCCGTGAATATCTTGTGTCGCCACTACGAACGTTTGGCACTGCGATGGCTCAATTTCAAGAGATCGGTCAAGGTGTTGATATTGGCGAACGGGTTCTCATCGCTGGTCCAATTCACCTCGATGGCTTGCAGGCTCGCGTAGCAGGTGTTTGAGACTCTTTGGCGCCGTTTCGTTGCGAGTTCGTTCGGGCAGATCCGCAATGGCGGCAAGACGCCAAAGCGCATTTGTGGGGTAATAGTGGTCGCCCCACCCGGCAAAGACGGCAGCGCGGTTGTTCAGGTCGCTATGCAGGCGGGCAAAATAATCACCTGGCAAAAATGGCGTGTCGACGGCGGTAGTCAGGACAAACTCTGGCGGGTGCGACCGACGCAACAGATAATCGACGCCCGCAACCAGCCCGGCAAGCGGGCCACCGTGCCTGTCGTTCAGGTCCGGTACCGCAACGGCAAATCTGGGATCGATTGCCGTTTCGGGCCCGGGGCCAACTGACACAAGAAGATCGTCCATGCCCAGCGCTGACATGGCTCTGTCGAGCAGTTTAGCGCCGCCGATTTTCAGGTTCGCCTTGCACACGCCGCCCAGCCGCTGACCCTGACCGCCAGCATAGATAAGGCCGACAACATTTTTCATCGTGGGTCGGCCCTAGCCCAAATCGATGAAGCGCGCAGGACGAGCAATAGACCAATCCCCGCCACCAGACCCCAAAACGGGCCGCCAATACCAAAAATTGTGATGCCCGAGGCTGTCGCGACAAACGTAACGATTGCGGGCAGCCGCGTGTCATCCATGTCCAGCGCGCCGTTCAACGCTGCCGCCAGGCTGGTCATCAAGGCCAGTCCAGCCACGGCTTGTATCAGTATCGGCGGGGACGCCGCGACAAAGGCAGCAGCAAGGCTGGCGACAGGCGCGAGCATTAGGTACACCGCACCCGTGGCCATGGGCGCAGGCCAACGCCTGGTTCGGTCGGGATGGGCTTCGGGTCCGGCGCAAATGGCCGCGGTGATGGCGGCAAGATTGACGGTCAGACCACCAAATAATGCTGTCATGGCGCTCGCCAATCCCGTTGAAACAAAAAGTGGCGCCGGTTTGGGACGATATCCGTTGGCCTGCATGACGGTCAATCCGGGCAGATTTTGCGACGCCATGGTGACGATAAATAACGGCAAGGCGATCCGCGCTATCGCATCGAGGCTAAATTCGGGCAGGACAAATTCGATGCTTGGCCAACTGCTGTCCAAGGCACCCACAGGCAGATGTGCTGTTGTCGCCAGGATAATGCCTGTTACCAACACCGCGAGCGGCACCGCATAGCGGCGCGCAAACCTCAAGCCAACACCCCAGGCGAGCAGGATTGGCAGTGCCAGCATCGGCATTTCAGCGATGGCAGTAAAAGGCGCTAGGCACAGTGACAGCAACATGCCCGCCAGCATCGCGTTGGCAATGGGCGGGGGGATCAAGGCGATGGCACGGGCAAACGGCTTGATAAGGCCAGCCAAAACAATCATTGCGGCCGTCACGAGGAATGCGCCGGCGACGGCGGGATAGCCGCCTACAGGCTCGCCAACACTCAAAAGAAACGCCGCGCCTGGCGTAGACCAGGCGAAACTGATGGGAATTCTGCTACGCCAACTGGCGGCAATATTGAGCACACCCATGGCAAGACACAGCGACAGCAATCCCGAACCAGCTTGAACGGGCGAGGCACCCACCGCGCTTAGTGCTGCCAGAACCAGAGCGAAGGTGCTGGCATAGCCAACGATCGCCGCCAGCGCTCCGGCAATGATCGGCTGCATCAATCGTCCGTGTAGGGCGCCTTGGGGCGCCGCGCGAGCCTGAATCGGTCACCGGGCACTCCTGTCGGTCCGTGCCAGCAAGCTAGGCAAAGTCGTTCGCAAAGAAAAGCCGAATCCCTTGAGCCTTCAGTCGCGTGCCCGCGCTGAGCGCATGGTTTGTGGCGTCCACTGGAAATTCTTGTCAAACGGATAGGTCGGTACCGCCTTGTGAGCGCGGGGTAGCCGCTCGACAAACTGGTCAACCACTCCCGGCGATAGCGCCATAAAGGATGGGTTGGCGAGGGGTTCGAGATCGGGTGACAAATAACCCGACTTTACCACGACGATTTTCGCTGTCGTCGGGTCAAGTTCCAGGCGCGAAAAGTCCTTGAGATAATGAAATGGCCGGCGCCGGACCGTCACCACAACATCCACTCCCGCTATGCGCAGCACAGCTTCACGTAGGCGCTCGTCGGGTGTTTCGAGCAGGAACACGACTTCCCCCACGGCTTCAACCGGGACGCTGGACGGATCGAGGCTACCCCCAATCCTGACAGGCAACTGTTTCCCAACGCCCGCAGCATAAGCGGCATGGGTGGTCGCCGCGTCGGCAATCCCCGCAAAAATTACACCTTGCGCCTCCTGAGCAAGCAGCGCGGCCAAAACTTCTGCGCGGTCACCGACGCCGCCGCCGGTAGGATTGTCGCCCGATTCCGCCACGATTGCCGGTTGGCTGGTCGCTTCCATTGCCCATGTTATGCACTCGTCAATAGTGCCGGTTTTGGTGCCAAACGAAAACTCATCTCGTAATTCCCAATATTGCCGGGCCAGATCGCCGGCCACCTGTTCCATGGCCTGTTGATCGATACCAGTGACCACCGCACATGCCGTTGCGCGTGGCTCGTCGGCCCACACATAGCCAACCTGAAACGACACATCCCATACCCCGGTGCGATCTTCGAGCGCCGTCAGCCCGGCATAGAAGCCACGAGCGGGTTCATCCTGAGTACTGGTACGCTCGCCAGGCAACAGCACCGGCACCGGTGCCCAGACGATTGAGGGCTTGTAACCATCTCTCAGCGCTCTGATCAACATTGATACCGCGCGCCGCATGGTGTCAGGCACATCAATGTGCGGTGCGGTACGATAGGTCGAGAATATATCGAGATTGTCGATAATTTTCTGGCTCAGATTTCCGTGCAGATCATAGCTTGCCGAGATGACAATGTCGGGCCCAACCGCCTCACGCACTGCCGCGATCAAGTCACCTTCGGCGTCAAACAGGCCTTCGACGAACATCGCGCCATGCAAGGCCAGATAGACGCCATCCAGCGGTAAAGCAGCCTTCAGGCCGTCAATAATCTCGGCCTTCCACTTTTCATAAATCGCCGCTTCAACCGGACCACCCGCGATGGCTCTGGCGTGAAGTATGGTGACGAACTCTGCCGGGAAATGGGTCAGAAAATTGAAGTAGTCGCTCTTGAGCATCGCCTCACCGCGCAGAACGGTAAAGTCAGGCTCCCGGGCCAGAACGGGGTTATAGGTGCTGCACTCAGTATGCAGACCTGCCACGGCAACGCGCATCATAATACTCCTGGAACACCGCTCTCGGGGTTGGTCTTGAGGATTGGCTTGCTCTGTGGCGCCAGTCGACCGGTTAGCATTAGGCTTAGGGCCAAAAACGGTATCAGAGCCGCCAACCCGGCGCGCAGTTCAAAATGTTCTGCAATAAAGCCGATGATCGGAGGACCGATCAAAAAACCGTTAAGGGCAATGAATGACAGGATTGCCAGGTTGTTGGAGGCCGACCGATCCGTCAGTGCCGCGGCTGCCGTTACGGCCAATGGGAAACCGACCGACACCCCAAGCCCGATAACTGCGAATCCAACCAGGGCAATCACCGTTGTCGGCGCCAGCAGTAATGTCGTTGCGCCCAATAGCGCGAGCAATCCGCATAGCCTTGCCAAACTTACCGCACCGAACCGCATACGCAAAAAATCGCCGCCAAACCGGCCACTGGCAACCATCAAGGCAAAGACCGAGTAGCCGAGCCCGGCCTCGGCCGGAGGGGAATTGAACAGCGTGCGCAGGAAAACGGCGGACCAGTCCGCGATCGCGCCCTCAGTCATGGTTACACCAAACACAAACAGCGAAATGCCCAGCAGGGTCCAACTCGGCATTTTCCATTTCGAACCCGGAACTATTTGATGGGTGACCGAATGAGGGCCATAGTCCGGCAGTTTGCCGGCAGCGAACAGCGCGACGGGCAGGGTGATGACAGCAACGGCCATAATCGCCCATTGAGGGGCAATCCCGGCGCCCGCAAGCAGCGCGCCGACAACACTGCCCGCCATTATCCCAAGTGACCAAAAGCCGTGCGAGCGGCTCATGATGGCTGTGCCGGTAGCCTTTTCGACCCGGTCGGCTTTGACATTCAGGCCAAGTTCCAGAAATGACATCGACGATCCGGTCAATAACAGCGCGCCAAACAGAAAGGGTACACTTGTGGAAAAACCGGGAAGGCTGACCGCTACGCAGAAGAATATGTAGCCGCACCAGATCGCACGTCGGGCGCCGAGCTTTTCAACCAGGCGTCCAGCGACCGGTAACGTCAATAATGTACCGCACGGTAAACCCAGAAGCGCGAAGGCCAGCGCGGCAGGTCCCAGCGCCAGAAAATTCTGCACATCAGGAATTCGAGGCAGCCAGCTGCCGAAGGCAATCGGTTGCAAAAAAAAGATCAACATGATGAGGCGCTGAGGGGGCATTGTTGGGTGTTCTCACTTTTGTTGTCACGGCCAACTCGGCCAAATGTGTGTTCTAAATTTTCATAATGTGCCGCGTCTGTTGTGAAAATTGTGCGCCTCGACGTACCACTATGACCGCCATCTTCCTGTTTTTGACCTCCATGTCCACCACGAATTTGAAAGATATGACAGTCTTTCTGCCTAGTTTTCCGCCGCGAAGCGCAATTTGCCAGCAAAATCAGGGTGGTCTGGATTGGTATTGAATTGGACAGGAAATAGTGTTGACATGGTCGGGGTTAAGAACTTAGTCTTGAAAATAGTTTACAAAAAAACAGCACCGGGCCGTCAGGCTGAAAACCGGTGAAACGATGGGTAGGGGTGCATGAAAGTAGGGATTGTCGGTCTCGGATTCCGATTGGGCTATCTGGCCCACGTCTTTTCCGAAACGGTTTCGGACTTTGATGTAGTCGGTTATGTCGACGACGCCCCTGCGGGCCTGAGCTACGCCGAAGAGCGTGGCGTTTCCATGGGTAAGTCATTCGCCAGCCTTGAGGCAATGCTGGATGCTGAAGACCTCGATTTACTGATGGTCGGCTCACCCAATCACATGCATCTAGGGCACATCCGGACCGGTCTGGAGCGTGGCAAAAAGATATTTACCGAAAAGCCCGTGGTCACGACAATCGAAGAAACCATGAAGTTAGCGGGGCTGATCGCCCAGTATGGGTCGGACAATCTCATGGTTGGTCTGGTGCTGCGCTATGCACCACTCTATGTGGATCTGCGCAAGGCACAGGCCAAGGGGATGCTCGGCGATATCGTTTCTATCGAGGCTTCCGAGCATATCCCGCCCTATCACGGGGCATTTTTTATGCGGGATTGGCGGCGCTATGAGCGGTTTTCGGGCAGTTTCATGCTCGAAAAATGCTGCCACGATCTTGACCTCTACAACGGGGTCATGGGTTGTCGCCCCGCGTTTGTGTCAAGTTTTGGCGGTCGCAAGACCTTCATTCCCAAAAATGCGCCCGAGGCGACTGGCGTCAACGATATGGAAGTCTACCATCGCAAGCCCAGCGGTTGGATGGGCAGCGACAAGGTGTTTGACAGCGACGGCGACATCATCGATTTTCAGACCGCGATTGTTCAGTATGAAAACGGTTCGTCACTGGCATTTCATACGAACCTCAATGTCCCCGACGATTTCCGCCGTTTTGCGGTGATGGGTGCCCGCGGGATGGCGGAAGGCGATTTCATCCGCAATTACTTTCGCGTGCATGACAGCCGCACGGCGGAAAAGCTGATCGACACCAAATATGCGACCAGCGAACTCTCGCAGCATTATGGCGCGGACGAGCAGATGACAGCGGACCTTGCCAAGCACATCGTGGACGGTGCGCCCTTGCCGGTGTCGGTGGTTGATGCACTGGAGGCCGGCATTTTGGCCCTCACCATGGATGAGGCGCGCAAGACCAGAACGGTCATTGAGATGGCGCCGATCTGGCAGCGATTTGACGCTGCACTCGGCAAGCACCAATAGGAGGCGGCCATGACAGGGTCTCGAAACACTTCATTGTTCGCACTGGCCCTGTTAGCCCCCGCGCTGCTCTATATTATCGGCATCGTCGCATACCCTCTTGTTGACACTGTCAATTTGAGTTTCACCAATGCTGCCCTGCGACCAACCTATGACTGGGTCGGTGGCGAAAACTACCAGAAGATCTTCCGGGCAAATTTTGAGCAGGTGATCATCCGAACATTCATTTGGACATTCTTTTCGGTGCTGCTGAAAATGGTAATCGGCACCTTGGGCGCCGTGATGCTGAACGCCGCCGTGCCGGGGCGTGCCTTGTTCCGCATCCTGACCATGCCGCCGTGGATCGTGCCGATGGCCATTGGCATTTTCATGTGGGGCTGGATGTACAACGGCCAGTTCGGCATGATCTCGGGACTATTGCAGAATTTCGGCTTGGTTGATGGTCCGGTGGCGTGGCTCGCTTATGGCAACACCGCCTTTTGGGCAACAATTGTTACCGACGTCTGGATTGGCGTACCGCTTGTAACGATTTACCTGCTGGCCGCCATGCAGTCGATACCGCGTGACCTATACGAAGCCGCATGGACCGACGGGGCGGGCAGGCTTTATCGCTTCCGACGCATAACCCTGCCAATGATCATCCCGGCGCTGGTGACCATGTCGATGCTGTCGTTGATTGCCACGTTCAATTCCTTCGACATTATCTGGATTTTGACCCGTGGCGGACCGTCCGGCTCTACCACCACCATGATCATCGACACATATCGCGTCGCGATCGGCTCCTATAAATATGGTGAGGGGGCCGCGCGAGCAGTGATGATCTGCATATTCCTGTCGCTATTCTGCCTGGCCTATTTCCGCGTCGTCGGCAAAATCAACACCGGAGAAAAGGCATGAGCACCAAGCCCATGATCGACCGCTACAAATGGTATGAGGTGGTCGGAATCTACGCCGGGATAGCGCTGTTCCTGTTTTTCGTGCTGGCGCCGTTCATCGAAGGATTCATGGTTTCGCTCAAACCGCTTTCGGCACTATTTTCATCGCCCTACAGCTTTTGGCCCAAAAATGGTTCGCTGACCGCCTATTTCACCATGTGGGAGAGTGTACCGGGATTTTGGCGCTACATCGCCAATTCGCTTTTCATCTCTTCGGTGGCGACAATTGTTGTGCTGATCCTCGTTGTGCCTGCCGCCTATGCCTTTGCCCGCTTTCCCTTTCCGGGTCGCGGGCCGCTGCTTGGCGCCTTTCTTGCGGTCAACATGTTCTCGGGCGCCGTGCTGCTTATCCCACTGTTCCGCCTGATGCGCTCGCTTGGTTTGCTCAACACCTATTTCGCCATGATCGTGCCGGGTGTGGCGTTCCTTATCCCCACCGCGATCTGGTTACTGCGCACCTATATGATGCGAATTCCGCGGGAGCTGGACGAGGCCGCCTGGGTTGATGGTGCCAGCAGGCTCTATACGCTGCGGCGGGTTATTCTGCCGATTGCCATGCCCGGCATCATCGTCGTGGCGATCACCACCTTCATTGGAGCCTATGCTCAGCAGTTCATTTTTGCGCTGACATTCAACTCCAAGACCGAGTTCATGCCGCTGCCGATTGGTCTGTTCGCCTATTTTGGCCGACAGGAAGTGGTATGGAACGAGCTAATGGCGGCCAGCTTTGTTGGCATAACGCCGGTGCTCATTCTGATTGTTTTTCTACAACGCTATCTCGTGGCTGGCCTGACAGCTGGCGCGGTGAAGCAATAAAACTCGCCTCGATTTGAGGCAGTAGCAGGAAGGGAAGGGACTAATATGAGTAAACACGGAAAAATCCTCGGCGGCACATTGGTGGCGCTACTGGCGTCGACGGCACTTGCCGCGGCTCAGGACCAAACGATTTCGTTCGTCGAATGCGGTGACACACCGAGCGCGGTGCACCTTGATACGATCAAGAAATGGGAAGCAGCCAATCCGGGCTTCAAGGTTGAGGTTGAAGTCGTCGGTTGGGGTCAGTGCCAGAATAAGGTAACAACCCTTGCCGTCGCCGGCACACCGGTTGGCCTTGCCTACATTGGCTCACGCGCGCTCAAGCAGGCTCGCTGCCAATGATCTGATCGTTGCAATGCCAATGACTGATGCCGAAAAAGCCGCATACTACAATTACATTCCGGACACGGTCTCCTTTGACGGCACGCAGTGGGGCTCACCCGTCGCGTTTTCGACAAAGGCACTTTACTGGAACAAGGATCTGTTCACCGAAGCTGGCCTTGATCCTGAAAAGCCACCAATGACCTGGGCCGAAGAAATTGCTGACGCCAAGGCCATTGCTGAAAAAACCGATGCCGCCGGCTTTGGCGTTGTTGCCAAAACCTTCGACAACACCATGCACCAGTTCTTGCATTGGGTTTACACCAATGGCGGCTCCGTGATCGACGCCGATGGCAACATCACGCTCGACAGCAAGAACAACCTCGAAGCGCTGACCGCGCTGAAGGAAATCACGGCCTATGCAGAAGAAGGCCCGACCGCTTATGAGCAGAACGAAGTGCGCGCCATTTTCCTTGATGGCAAGTTGGGCATGATCCATGCTGCCTCCGGCACGCGCAATCTGCTGGCTGATGTGCCGTTCAACTGGGGTGTCGCCCTGTTGCCGCTTGGCCCCGAAGCCAAGGGTCCGGGCACGCTGCTGATCACCGACTCAATGGCAGTGTTCAAGGGCACCGGATATGAAGACAAGGCCGTCGACCTGGCCAAGTTCCTTACCAACCCCGAAAACCAGGCGGCCTACGAGGAAGAGCAGGGTCTGACCCCGCTGCGTCCCGGTCCTGCGGTTGATGCGATGGTGGCCGCGGACGCGACCTGGAAGCCATTCCTCGACTCCATCGAATATGGTGGGCCAGAGCCACTGTTGACCGACTATGTCGGCTTGCAGAACACCATGATCGAAATGGTGCAGTCAGTGGTGACCGGCGCGGCAGAGCCTCAGGACGCTCTGACCAAAGCCGCTAACGCTCTGGAAGAATACAAGTAACATCCAGAATGCCGCCGTCGCCAATCCTCCGGCGACGGCGGCAACCCAACCCAGAATATCTGCAACGCCGGAGATATCAGTGCCATGTCCGAACTAAGCCTTACCAAGGCTCCGGAAGTCGTTTGGCGAGACCGAGATCATCAAAGGTATCGATCTTGACGTCAACGAGGGCGAGTTTGTCGTGTTCGTGGGGCCGTCCGGCTGTGGAAAATCCACATTGCTGCGCATGATTGCTGGCCTCGAAGATGTCAGCGACGGCGAAATCCAGATCGGCGGTAAAGTCGTCAACAATCTTGCCCCGGTTAAGCGTGGCATCGCCATGGTTTTCCAGTCTTATGCGCTTTATCCGCACATGACTGTTTTCGAGAACATCGCATTTCCATTGCGCGTCGAGCGCCTGCCCAACGACGAAGTCCGGGAGCGGGTCGATCGTGCCGCCAGGGTTTTGCAACTGGATGCGCGTCTTGAGCAACGTCCCGGTACATTGTCGGGTGGTCAGCGCCAGCGTGTTGCCATTGGCCGCGCCATTGTGCGCCAACCACGCATATTTCTGTTTGACGAACCGCTATCCAATCTTGACGCCGCGCTCCGTTCGGAGATGCGCATTGAATTGATGGAATTGCACCAGAAACTTGGTTCCACCATGATTTACGTCACTCACGACCAGGTCGAAGCCATGACTATGGCGGACAAGATCGTGGTGATGAATACCGGTGTGATAGAGCAGATCGGCTCGCCGCTGGAGCTGTATCATAAGCCGGACAACCGGTTTGTTGCGGGCTTTATTGGTAGTCCCAAGATGAATTTTATCAGCGGCACCTGCACCGCCGCCGACGGCACCGAAATAACAATAGATCTGGGTGAATTCGGCTCGGTAGCACTGACACGGCAATCAACCGCCGAGGTAGGAGAACGAGTGACGCTCGGCATTCGTCCGGAGCATTTATTGCTCGATGGGGGCGATTTTGTTCTCAACCTCGTTCCGCGGATCGTTGAGCATCTGGGGATTCACGCGGTTGTCTATGCCGACCAGCCCGATGGTGAGGTATTTACTGGTCTTTTTGAAGGCGATCCGGCGGTCAGGGAAGGCACGCCGGTCAAGATCGGCTTCAACGCGTCTGACACGCACCTGTTCGATCACAACGGCATTGCCATCTATTAATCTACGGCATGAAATAACTGGGCAAGAATGTTGAGTATGCTCGATATAGTGGGAGTGCTTCAATCAGAAAAGAACGCCTTCACGCGTTCCGAACGGGCACTTGCTGACCTGATCCTGCACGATGTCGAGGCGGCGCTGAAACTGCCGATTGTTGATCTTGCGGCCCGGGCAGAGGTGTCACCACCCACGGTAACGCGCTTTTGCCGCCGCCTTGGTTGCGACAATTATGCAGACTTTAAGGTGCGTTTGGCGAAAAGCCGCTTTGTCGGCCAACGTTATGTAATGCCGGAAAGCGGACCGCAGACCGTGCGTGAAATCGCGCATGGCGTCATAACCGGTGTTCAGTCGACAATATTTGACACTTTTGACCACCTTGACATAGGGGCGCTTGAGCGCGCGGCCGATGCGGTCATCCGGTCCAGCTATGTGCTCAGCTATGGTTCGGGCGGATCATCCTCGATGGCCGCGACCGAAATGGAAACACGACTCTTCCGCCTCGGGCTCAAGGTCAGTTCATCAATCGATCATCAGGCCCAAATGATGCGTGCCGCAGGCGCGCCAAACGGCACCGTACTGATCGCTTTTTCCCTCAGCGGTAACAACGTGCCGCTAGTTGGCGCACTTAAGGTAGCCGGCGAATACGGCATCGTTCGAATTGTCATAACGCGATCCGGCTCAGCCGTTGCCTCGGAATCAGACATATTGATCCCGATCGACCGGGAGGAAAACGTCGATATATTCCGGCCAACGCCCGGTCGATATGCGCTCCTGGCGGTCGCCGACATTCTGGCACAAACGGTCGCCACACGACTCGGGCCCAGTGCCGTGGCCAGCATGCGCCGCATCAAGCACCAACTGGTGATTACCCGAGACGGCGACGACTCCCAGCCTTTGGGCGACTGATCAGTCCGGTGCGGACACTTCCCATCTCTCAAGGATATTGCCCATGACAAGCGGCCATACACTTAATCTGACGACAATCTGGAAACCGGCAACCGAGGGAGATGACCTTTCATATGTCATCAAACTCACCAACAACGGCACCGCGCCGCTCGGGCAGTTCAAATTGGCCATCAATGGGCCGGCACGAATTGATCCACTGGCCCACATTGAGGGCGCCACGCTCGCGACGCGATTGTCCAACCACTCAGTCTTTGCCAACGCCGATGATTTCGAACTTGGCGTCGGTCAGACGTGGGAAATCGTCGTACATGGGTTGTCATATGGTCTGCGCCATTGGAGCGACGGAGCCAATTCCGCCTATGTCATTTTGGTCGATGGTACAACTCAATCCGTCACCACAACGCCAACGCTCGCCGTCGGCGTTAACGCTCCCTTGCTTAAGGGTGCAATGCGATTTCCAATGCCCGCAAAGGTGCCAGCGACCATCTCCGTCATCCCATGGCCCAATGAGGTTTCGGTTACCGGCGCTCGAACGGCGCCAGTAGGAGTTGACCTGCAGCCACAGAGCGCCGACGCCCGCAAGGCCACTGCAGCATTTGGGCACTTGGTCGCCGATCTGTTTCCGGTAGAGGGGCTGGTCCGGACCCCAGCTGAGGGCGGTATGACGGTACGGCTCGTCGACAAACCAGGCACGGCGGCTGAGGCGTATGAGATAGCGTTTTCCGAAACCTCGGTGACCGTTTTTGCCGATGGCCACAGCGGCTTTCTCTATGGTCTGATTACGCTGGGTCAAATATTACGTGGCGCTTTGAAGCATCCGCAAACACTGGTGTTTCCCAGCGGTGGCAAGATTGTCGACGCGCCGGGATTGGCATGGCGGGGTAGTCATCTCGACGTCGCCCGTCAGTTCTATTCGAGTGCCGAAGTCAGCCATTTGCTCAAACTGATGGCCTGGAACAAGATGAACAGGTTTCATTGGCACCTGTCCGAGGACGAAGCATGGCGGGTCGAGATTGACGCGTTTCCCGAGCTTACTGAAGTCGGGGCATGGCGCGGCCATGGCAAGGCATTGCCGCCGCTGTTGGGAAGCGGCCCACATCCGACCGGGGGCTATTATTCCAAGGCTGCCATTCGCGATATCGTGGCGCTCGGTGAAAGCCTGGGAATTGCTATCGTCCCCGAAATTGATATTCCCGGCCATTGCTATGCGCTGCTTCAATCGCTGCCGCAATTGCGCGACCCCGACGAAGTCGGCGAGTACCAGTCGGTACAGGGTTTTCCGAACAATTGCCTGAATCCCGGAAATCCCGCCGTCTACAAATTCATGGAAATCGTGATTGACGAAATGCTCGACCTGTTTCCAGCCGGCATATTTCATCTGGGCGCCGATGAAGTGCCGCTCGCCGCATGGTCAGGTTCACCCATGGCGCTGGAGCTTCTGGCCCAACTTGCGGGCCAAGAGGTTGCCGACAAACATGCCAAACTCGTCAACACCATCGGAAATCTGCACGGCGCCGATGAAATCGAGGGCTCGGGTACGGCGATCCTGCAGGCGGAGTTCATCCGTCGTATCCATGAATATATTGCTTCCAAAGGCGCGACCACCGGCGGATGGGAGGAAGCAGCCCACGGCAACGTGGTGGACAAGTCGAAAACCTATCTGGTCGGCTGGCGCAATGTCGCCATCAATGCAGCGCTGGCAGCCGACGGCTACGACATCGTGGTCTCTCCTGGCCAACACTATTACCTCGACATGGCCAATTCGATCTCCTGGTCGGAGCCCGGCGCCGGTTGGGCGGGTTGGTCAGGGCCGGAAGAAACCTACAATTTCGAGGCTCGCGAGGGCTGGAGCGAGGACCAGCTGCAGCACTTGATGGGAGTGCAATCGTGCATATGGTCGGAACCGATGACCGACCGGGCCATATTTGACCGCCTGGTGTTTCCGCGCCTTTCCGCGATTGCCGAAGCGGGTTGGACCAAACCTGAAAACAAGTCATGGTCCCGCTTCAGCGCGTTCGCCGGTCTGATGCCGATCATGTACGGACATTGGGCCGACTGAACCAGAGGTTGGTTGGCTACTGCTCGAATGGATTGTCCAGCATCGGCCAGATCGTGCGCGGCGCCTTGATATAGGGCGTCGTCCGCGCGTCGTTGGGGTAGGGGCGACCGGCAGCGCAGTAAATGATCTGGTGCGCGATTTTGGCAAAAGAATCGTAAAAGTGGTTGGTCGACTTGATCAGCAATATCTTGCGCGACAGCGGATCTATTCCCAATGCTGAAAACAGACTTGGGTCAAAACTTTGCGCCCGCGTTGAATTGAGAATGACGTCGATTCCGTCAAAATTGATCCACGCTGCATCGCCAAACGGTGCCCAACTGGCACCGAACCGCATTTGAGCATCGGCCACCAATTTGATGATCCTGACCCGCTTGTCGATGGGGGCGCCGGTGTCCGGCGCCGACTTGGCGCCAAAACGCAGTGATATCTCGGCCCCTTCTCCCGCAGCAAAGCAAAGCTGCACCGCAATCGGGTCCCAAATCGTGCCAACTGCAACATTGGTAGCCTTTTGGGCCATGAGTTCCGCCAGCACCACCGTTGCATCGCCCGCCGTGCCGCCACCCGGATTGTCCCATATGTCAGCAATGACCACTGGGCCGCTATCGGCTGCGAGCGCTTGGCTGACAGCGGTTTGGGGATCAATCTGGTCCATCATGAACGTGCCGCGCATGGCAAACAGGCTCACGTCCCAATTGTTCGGCCAGCGCATCACCTTTGGCTTGTTCACTATCGGTGACCACGATGATTTTCGTCCCCATCTCAGGAACGTCGGCGGCCATGAAACCATGAATAACCGAAATGGACAGGATTGCAGGATCAGCCTGTTCGATCTCGCGGATCTTGTCGACGAAACCGCGCATTGGCTGTTTTGAGGTCGGAAAAATATCGATCATCCGGCAGTCGAACGTCGACATCACCGGCGCGACGGCACCCCTGAGCGCCTCAACCGCGATCGCCCAGAGATCGCGGGCGCGATCGACAAAATCGGTATGGGGGAATTCCTTGAACGCTACAAAGAAGTCCGCGGCCGCGACTCGTTTGGCCGTAAGGTGGCTATGCGGGTCAAGCTCGGCGCAAACCAGTACTTTATTGCCTACAATGTCGCGGACGCGCGACAACAAATCGCCCTCCGGGTCGTCATAGCCGTTCGCAACCATGGCGCCGTGTAACCCAAGAACCACGCCATCAACCGGCATTGCCGCGCTAAGTTGGTCGAGAATTTCATCGCGCAATTCTTCGTAGGTGTCCCGGTTTATCAAGCCGCCGGGGTCGGCCCAACTCGCCGACCCTTCAATCAGCGTCCAGCCCAACTGCGTTGTGACCTCTCGACCAACCGTGATGGGCGCCGTGCACAGGGTAGGCGTCGCCGGATGTTCGCCTGGATGCGCATAGAGCGATGCCTCAAAGGCTCGCTTGTCAACGCTGATGGGAGAGAATGTATTGGTTTCGGTGGCAAGGGCGGCGGTAAAAATGCGCACTAAAGGCTCGCTGGGTCTGGAAGTGATTGGCTGGGCTGGTGTCTCATCTTAACATGTTAGCATGAGCAATATGGGTCATTGCGAAATTAATTTACATTGCCAGTCAATTTTCCTACCAAATTGGCGTAGGAGTGCGGTGGTAGACCCATTTTTAGTAATTCACTTTCATCAGCCGATTGGAGTCGAAAAATGTCGATCAAACGCATTGGTGCGGAAAAGTCTGGGGCCGGAGGGCAGAATTTGCCTTTTGCACGCGCCGTTGAAGCTGGTGGCTTTCTGTTCGTGTCCGGGCAGGTTGCCATGGAGAACGGGGAGATCGTTAGCGGCGGCATCGTTGAGCAGACCCACCGCACTGTCGCTAACCTCGTGTCCATACTGGAGGAGGCTGGATATGGTCTAGAGGACGTCGTGCGCTGTGGTGTCTGGCTTGATGATCCACGCGATTTCTGGTCGTTCAACGCGGTCTATAAGAGCTATTTTGGCGACAATCCGCCCGCGCGGGCCTGTGTTCAGTCCCACATGATGGTCGATTGCAAGGTCGAAATTGATTGCGTCGCTTATAAGGCTCCATAACGAAAAGGGTAAAGCCATGACGGTGTCTGCATTTCAACTGGAGGGAAAGTCCGTGCTTATCAGCGGTGCCGGAGGCGGCATCGGTGCGGTGCTGGTTCGGACTTTCGCGGATGCTGGAGCGCAGATCACCGGCACGGACCAAACCCTTGCGATGCTGGATCACCTCGATCTTGAGCAAAAACTGGCATTTGACTTGTCGGACGTTGACGTCACAAGCGCGGCAATCAGGGCGCATATCGAGCATTTCGGCGCACCCGACATAGTCATATCCAATGCGGGGTATACCCGCGCTGAACGGCTTGAGGACGTGACGGACGCCAATTGGCAGTCCGAAATGGCGATAAACCTGAATGGGGTATACGCCATGACGGCACCGATCGTGGACGCCATGGCACGGCGTGGATCGGGCAGCCTGGTGTTCATTTCCTCGGTCAATGGGCTCGCCCACTATGGAAATCCGGCATATGCCGCCGCCAAGGCCGGAATGATCGCCTATGCCAAGGCCATTGCCGTAGAGCGCGGCGGTAGTGGCGTACGGACCAATGTTATTTGTCCAGGATCCGTCCGGACCAGCGCTTGGGACCATCGTTTGGTCGAAAACCCTCACTTGCTGGATAATGTGCTGCCCCATTATCCGCTGGGGCGACTGGTAACACCTCAGGAGGTCGCCAACGCCGCGCTGTTCTTGGCCTCACCCATGGCGTCGGGCATTACCGGCACGGTCGTTCCCGTCGATGGCGGTTTGACAGCGGGTAATTTGAGATTTGTGTCCGATGTATTGGGCGCGGCGCGACCTCAGGGCTGACCGCCAGCGCAACCGTCAACGTCGCTGGTGCGGCCTGCTACCGCGCCGCCCGGCGAATTACTGATCGGCTCTATCCTGTACTAATGCCAAAAACATACCAATTGCGGTGGCACGGCAACCGGTCATCGACCACCGCAGTTCGTGGCATCAAGGATTTTTCTCGCGTTCGAGCGCTTACGGTGACGAATATAGTCGCGCGGGACTTGGATAATGGTATTTTATTGGTATTGTGGATTTGAACGATGGGGCCGGACGCCGCATTGTGTGGCTCGCCAGTGAGTTGACGGTGCAGAGGAGTAATTGTGGCTGAATTATCGGAACTGTTCCTGCCCGACCAGGCCGTGGTGCTACCCACCGGAGGGCCGCTCTATTTGCAGGCTCAAACGCTGGATAGAGGACGCGATAGCGTCGGGCACGATCAATCCCGGCGATGCACTACCGTCAGAACGCGATCTGGCGCAAAAAGTCGACGTGTCGCGTGTGACGGTTCGCAAGGCGGTGTTGCAACTGGTCAAGGAAGGCGTGCTGCTACAACGTCATGGTTCGGGCACCTTTGTGGCCCCACGGACGCAGCGGGTTGAACAATCGCTTTCCCAACTTACCTCATTTACCGACGACATGGCGCGGCGCGGCATGCAGGTGAGGGCCGAGTGGCTGGACCGGGGCCTGTATCAGCCATCGCCGGAGGAAACAATTGTGCTGGGACTGTCCTCGGGCGAACGCGTCGCCAGGATTGCCCGGTTGCGGTTGACCGGTGACGCGCCATTGGCAATTGAACGCGCGTCCCTCTCAGCGCGAATTTTGGTCGATCCCATGGAAATTGGCGACAGCCTCTACAAGCATCTGGACAAGAGCGGCAATCGACCGACGCGCGCCATTCAACGAATCCGGGCGGAAAATCTGAACGCCGACGACGCCAAATTGCTTGATGTGCCAGTCGGTTCGGCCAGCCTCAATATTGAGCGGACCTCATATCTGTCGTCCGGTCGCGTCATCGAATTCACCCGCTCGATTTACCGGGGCGATACTTATGATTTTGTTGCCGAACTTCGGCTTGGCGACAACACAGCGCCTGGAGGCCCAACGCTTTGACTGAACAAACCGACGTACCCGCCGAAACTCACATGCGCGCGGAAATCGAGCAAATTCCTCATGTAGTTGCCAATTTCCTCACCGAAAGCGCGAGCAGCGTTAGTCAAGCAGCTGCCAGTTTGCGCCAAAAGAACCCGGTAATGGTCGCCACCATCGCACGGGGCTCGTCCGATCATGCCTGTAGCTATCTCAAATATGCAATCGAGCCTGAGTCTGGGCCTGCCAGTGGCCTCGATTGGCCCCTCGGTAGCCTCGATCTATCAGCGCAGCCTCAAGCTGGAGCAGTGCGCAGCAATCGCCATTTCGCAGTCAGGTAAAAGTCCCGACATTGTGGGAATGGCAAAGTCCGCCCGTCAAAGCGGCGCGACATCGATCGCCATTACCAACACCTCGGACTCGCCACTTTCGCAAGTCTCAGACTTCACCATTAATCTGCATGCAGGCGCCGAAAAGAGTGTCGCGGCCACCAAGACCTTTGCCACCTCGATCGTTGCCGGACTGGCATTGTTGGCGCAATGGAGCGGTGACGACGAGCTTAAACGCGCGGTGGCGCATTTGCCCGAAAGCCTTGCCAAGGCAGTCGCATGCGATTGGTCCGACATGGTCAACGCGCTCGATGGTCAAAATGCGCTTTACGTGCTCGGACGCGGGCCTGGCTGGGCCATCGCCAACGAAGCGGCACTCAAATTCAAGGAAACCTGTGGCATTCAAGGCGAGGCATTCAGCGCTGCCGAAGTCATGCATGGCCCCGTATCCATCGTCGGCCGGGGCTATCCGGTACTTGGATTGGCGGCGCGGGACGCTGCCGAAGCGTCGGTGGCTGACATGGCCCATAAATTGGCCGGGCAGGGGGCGCTTGCCTTCGTCACCTCAGATCGGCCTGGTAGTGCATACAAGCTCCCGTTCGCGGCGACCGGGCACCCATTGACCGACCCATTGGCGCTGATCGTCTCATTTTACGGTTTCGTTGAAGCGCTGGCACGCCATCGCGGTCTGAACCCAGATGAGCCGCCGCGGCTCAAAAAGGTGACCGAAACAATATGAGCGCGACGACAGCCATTACCGGCGCTCTTATTTTTGACGGCCACCATTGGCATGAGCAGTCGGCACTCCTGATCGAGGCTGGCATGGTTTCGGCCATATTGCCGGTCGGCCAACTCGTCCAATCCGACCGGCAAGTACAATTGGACGGCGGTGTGCTGGTGCCCGGCTTTATTGACCTTCAGGTCAATGGCGGTGGCGGTGCATTACTCAACGAGGTGCCTACTCTTGACGGCATCCGAACTATTTGCGGCGCACATACCAAATTCGGTACATGTGCCCTGCTGCCAACCCTGATCACCGATACCCCTGCGGTCACCGACAAGGCTATCGCCGCAGGAATTGCAGCGGACAAGGCGAAAGTACCGGGATTTCTGGGTCTGCATCTGGAGGGGCCGCATCTGTCGGTCGCACGCAAGGGCGCACACGATCCCAATCTGATCCGTCCCGTTGACGCCGCCGATATTGACCGGTTCGCCAGGGCCAGCACAACGCTACCGAATTTGTTGCTGACCTTTGCCGCTGAAACAGTGCCGCCCGAACAGATCAGGACCATAGTGTCCAATGGCGCCATCGTCAGTATTGGCCATTCCAATGCGACGCGCGACCAGGTCAACGCGGCTGTTACAGCCGGCGCCAGCATGGCGACGCATTTGTTCAACGCCATGAGCCAACTGGGCAGCCGCGAGCCGGGTGTTGTCGGCGCGGTGCTGAGCAATGGCGCAATGTATGCGGGATTGATCGCCGATGGCATCCACGCCGATGCTGATACTATTGGCATCGCGCTGCGCGCCAAGCGCGGGCCGGGCCGCATATTTCTTGTTACCGACGCAATGTCGCTTACGGGCGTGCCGGACGAAAGCTTCACCCTCAATGGCCGGGTCATTACCCGTGCCGATGGTGCGCTACGATTGGCGGACGGTACGCTTGCTGGTGCTGATCTGACCATGATCGACGCGATAAATTACATGCACCGCACTATCGGACTGGATTTTGAGGAGGCATTGCGCATGGCAACGCTTTATCCGGCCAATGCCATCGGAATCGCGGACACGTTTGGCCATCTCCAGACCGGCGCGGTGGCAAATTTTGTTCATCTTGACGACGACCACCAGGTAAGATCGACTTGGATTGGCGGGCAAAAAGCATTTTCCCAACCAACTTGATGGTGCTCTAGACCAGATATGGCATTGCCAGCGACGCCAGGCTAAGGACCAGAAAAAAGCCGGCCATATCTGTGATCGTCGTCAATAGCGGCCCGCTGGCGACCGCCGGGTCTTGCCCGGTACGCTTGAGCAATAGTGGCACGATGCCTCCGATCGACACGGCGATAATGGTGTTGAGCGCCAGTGCCGCACCGATGACGACACCGAGCATCAAATTGCCCTTCCAGACCCAGGCAACCAGAGCTATCAGGGTGCCGAGTACAACGCCGTTAATCAGGCCAACAAATACTTCCTTGCGCCATACCCGAAACAGGTCCTGGGGCCGTGCCAGTCCCAGCGACAGGCTCTCGCATCGAAACGGCAACTGCCTGATTACCCGAGCAACCACTCATGTCCGACACCATCGGCAGGAAGACGGCAATGGCGATGACGGCTGCCAGGGTGCTTTCGTAGGCCGAGATGACACTGGCGGCGATGATGTTGAGTACGATATTGGCCGATAGCCACGCCAGGCGTCGGCGCGAGCGTAACAACAATGGCATTGAGCGCACCTCGTCGCCCACCAGACCCTGCATTTTCAGATTGGCGGATTCGGAGCGCTCGAGCACGGCGGCGTCAACGGCGGAGCGAGACAGGACACCAGCCAGTGTGCCGTCAACCTCAACGACCGGAAGGCCAAGAAACGGATGCAGATCAAATACATCGCGAAGCGCGTCAAGCGGCGTGTCGACGCTCACTGTTATCGGTGCGACCATAATGTCGGTAAGGCTGGCGCTGCGTTTGGCGGTTAGCAGCCCGCGCAGCGACACGACCCCGACCGGCCGCCCACCCTCGTCCAAAATATAGGGGTGCTGTCCCCGATAGCGTTCAAAGTCCGCGTCATCGCTGGCGAAACGACGCAAGACCAAGCCAACCGTATCGGTTTCGTGAAAGGTAAAGGCCTCGGCGAACATCAAGCCACCGGCGGTATCTTCGTCATAGGCAGCCAACCGACGGACGTCAGCGGCGTCATCCGCATCCATTTCGGCCAGAATGGCCTCGGCGTCTTCGTCGGCCATCTCGCCGATAACATCGGCCTGTGTGTCTGAATCCAACGCATCAATAATTGCCGCAGCATTGGGAGCCGCCAACGATTCCACCAGTTCAGCGGCCAGTTCATGGGGCGCTTCCTCGATGATTTCGGCGGACAGGTCGGCCGGGAGTAGCGATAAAAGCTCGGTGCGCTCTTCAGGAACGAGTTCCAGTATTTCGCGCAGCGTTTCACTGAGCGTCAGCGGGTCGAGCAGCATTTCCAGCGCTTTTGCATCGCCTTCGGCCAAACAGAGGCGAATGCGCTCGGTGATGGTCAATTCTTGCTGTTGCTCGGTCATGGCCAACGCCCCCATTGTTGAGTTCGATAACAGACCAGTGTCAAAAAGACAAAAATAAATTATCTATAGACAAAAAAATATTGCCTGATATGAAAAGGCATGGCGATTGACACGATGATGGAAAATACAGCCAACCGGCTCGCGGCGCTTTACGGCGAGGCGTTCGGCGGCAAAGCCTCCGGGCGCTATCGCATTGCGGTGAAGCTGGTCCGAGCCATGGCAGGACGCAAACGACTCTACGAGAACGATGTCGTCGCGCTTACACGGGCGATGCTGGAGCGGGGATTTGTCTTGATCGACATGGACAGTTTTTTTGTGGTGATGAGTGCCAACACGTTTACCAACTATCGTCGCGCCAACGACGATGTGGCGGATTAGATGAGCAAAGCGTCGCGGCCAATGACCATAATTGGGTGGCGCGAATGGGTGTCGTTGCCCCAGTTGGGGCTTGAGCGCATCACCGCCAAAATTGACACTGGCGCGCGAACCTCGGCGCTACATGCTAGCAATGTGGCGGTGATCAGACATCTGGATGAGGCTTTCGTTGAATTTGTGGTGCCCGGCGCGGGCCATGAACGCCTGTGCACAGCGCCGCTGCTCGACACGCGTGCCATCAAGAACACCGGTGGCAAGACGGAAGTGCGCTTTATCATCCAGACCCAGATGCTGATCGCCGGACGGGGCTGGCCGATTGAACTGTCGCTAGCGGATCGAGGAGCGATGTCCTTCGACCTCATCCTTGGACGAACCGCAATTCGCAGACGTAACCTGCTGATCAATCCGGGGCGATCATTCCTGACGGGTGACGCACAAGTGCCGCACGGACACGAAAAAGCGTCATGACGACGCGCGCCAGAATGCTGGCACCCCGGCCAATATCCGGCCACTCCGATGAGAGGAGACCATTATGAAAATTGCAATGCTGGCGAGAAATCCCGAGCTTTATTCGCACAAGCGCTTGAAAGAAGCAGCCGAAGAACGAGGCCACGAACTCGATATCATCAATACACTGCGGTGCTATATGAATATCGCCTCGCGGCGCCCCGAGGTCTATTACAACGGCGAGAAACTGCCCCTCTATGACGCCATTATTCCGCGCATTGGCGCCTCCGTTACCTTCTACGGCCTCGCGGTTTTGCGTCAGTTCGAGATGATGGGCGTATTTCCACTCAATGAATCGGTTGCCATCGGCCGGTCGCGCGACAAGCTGCGGTCGATGCAATTGCTGGCTCGGGACGGCATTGGCCTGCCCGTAACAACATTTGCCCACGACCCAAAACAGACAGAAGAAGTGCTGAAGCTGGCCGGTGGGGCACCGTTGGTGATCAAACTTCTGGAAGGCACGCAGGGCATCGGTGTAGTGTTGGCAGACACGGAACGGTCGGCAAAATCCGTCGTTGAGGCGTTCCGCGGCGCAGGGGTCAATATTCTGGTGCAGGAATTTATCAAGGAAGCCGGAGGCACCGATATCCGGGCGCTCGTGGTCGGCGGCAAGGTAATCGCGGCCATGCAGCGAAAAGGCGCCGAGGGCGAATTCCGTTCCAACCTGCATCGCGGCGGCAGCGCCCAACCGATAAAAATATCGCCTGAAGAACGCTCAACCGCCATTCGCGCGGCCAAAGCCATGGGGCTCAATGTTTGTGGCGTCGATATGCTGCGCGCCAATCATGGACCGGTGGTCATGGAGGTCAATTCGTCGCCAGGTCTGGAAGGCGTTGAAAAAGCCACAGGAATCAATATTGCCAGCAAGATCATAGATTTCCTGGTGCACAGCGCCCGGCCCAATCAAACCAAAACTCGCGGCAAAGGATAATGGTGGCCCGCAAGGCTTTCGAGCTGGGAGCAAGCCGGATTGCGCCGGGTTCACGATCAACCGTGAACCTGCCGGTCAGCGTATTGTCGGATCATACCCCGGTGACAATGTCGGTACTCGTTGTGCACGGCAGGCTGCCGGGGCCAACTGTCTTTGTCAGCGCCGCAATCCATGGCGATGAGGTGATAGGGGTGGAAATCGTGCGGCGATTGCTGCGCGTGCCCAATCTTGATCGGCTCAAGGGCACAGTGCTGGCCGTGCCTATCGTCAACGCCTTCGGTTTCATGAACCATTCGCGCTATCTGCCTGATCGCCGTGATCTCAACCGGTCCTTTCCGGGTAGTGCGCAGGGTTCGCTGGCTGGGCGGCTGGCGGATCTGTTTCTCAATCAGATCGTCAAACGCAGCGACGTGGGCATTGACCTGCATTCGGCGGCGATCCACCGGACCAATCTGCCCCAAATCCGAATTTCGCCCGGTCGTCCCAGAGCGATTTCACTGGCCCAATCATTTGGCGCACCTCTGATTTTGACGTCGAAACTGCGCGAAGGCTCGCTTCGTGCCTCGGCGGCTGAAGATGGCGTGGACATTCTACTTTATGAAGCAGGAGAGGGGCTTCGGTTCGACGAGTTGGGAGTCCGTGTTGGCGTATCGGGCATTTTGCGGGTGCTGCACCAGTTGGACATGATATCTGCCAAGGGTATACCAAAACTGCGACACCCGCCGATCCTGTCACGTTCAAGTACCTGGGTGAGGGCACCAGCGGGCGGCTTGTTGCGAACCTTCAAGACTATCGGTGAAGAAGTGGCTGAAGGCGATCTGCTGGGCATGATTGCCGATCCATTCGGCGAAGTCGAAAGCGAACTTCTCGCACCCATCAGTGGGCTGATCATAGGACGAACCAATTTGCCCATCGCCAATGAGGGCGACGGCATGTTCCACATCGCGACAATCGAACGAAACCTTGATCCACAGGCCACAATCGAAAGCGTAGCGGCTCAGCTTGATGCTGATCCCCTGTTTGACGAGGACGAAATAATCTGACGGCAATCATGGCACCACACCGAAGCCCTGCCGTCAGGACTGTAATTGGGTCCAATCAAGGACGATCTTGCCTGACTGTCCCATGGTCGCGATAGAGAAGGCGTCAGCGTAATCGCCGGCACTCATTCGGTGGGTGATGACCTTTCGTACATCAAGCCCGCTTTCCAGCATTGCCAGCATTTTGTGCCAGGTCTCAAACATTTCGCGGCCGTAAATACCCTTGAGGTTGACCATGCGGAAAACGACTTTGGATAGGTCAAAAACAAAAGGTCTTGCCGGAACCCCCAATAACGCAATGCGTCCACCCATGACCAGATGGTCGATCATCTGATCGAGGGCAGCGGGTGCGCCGCTCATTTCCAGACCAACGTCGAAACCCTCTTTCATCCCCAGTTCGGCCATGACATCGCGAAGGTCTTCCGTCGTAACATTGACGGTGCGGACATTGGCAACCTGAGCGGCCAATTTTAGACGCTCCGCGTTGACATCGGTAATGACGACGCGCCGCGCGCCAGCGCGTTCAGCGACCGCTGCCGCCATGATACCAATCGGGCCAGCGCCCGCGATAATCACGTCTTCTCCCACCAGATCGAAGGCGAGCGCGGTATGGACGGCGTTGCCCAGCGGATCAAGAATGGCACCGATTTCGTCGTCGATGCCATCGGGCAATGCGATAATGTTGAACGCCGGAATCTTGACATATTCCGCAAACGCGCCGGGCAGATTGACGCCAATACCCTTGGTGTCGGGGTCCAGATGATATTTTCCGGCCCGCGACGCCCGGCTATTCATACCAACCACATGGCCTTCGCCCGAGACCCGCTGACCGGGCTTGAGCTTTGTAACATCCGCACCCACTTCAACGATTTTTCCGGCATATTCATGGCCGGTGATCATGGGAACGGGAATAGTTTTCTGTGCCCAATCGTCCCAATTGTAGATATGAATGTCGGTACCACAAATGCCGGTCTTGTGAACCTTGACGAGCACATCGTCGGGCCCGATTTCGGGGATCGGTGCATCGACCATCCAGATGCCGGGCTCTGCCTTGAGCTTGCTTAGGGCTTTCATTTACTGATCCTCAAATCAAGCCGGTGACCTTGCCCGCATCTATGAATGCTGCAATGGCGTCCTCGACATCCTGCTCCGAAAGCGCCGCAGACATTTGGGTGCGAATTCGCGCCTTGCCTTTGGGCACGACAGGAAAGAAAAATCCAGCAACATAGATGCCCCGCTCATCCAGTGCCGCGGCCAGTTTTTGCGCCAGGCTCGCATCGTGAGTCATCACCGGAATGATTGGCGTGTCGCCTGCCAACAAATCAAAGCCTGCCGCGCTGAGGGCGGCTCTGAAGCGGCTGGTATGCTGTTGTAGGGTTGCTCGCAGATCATCTGCGTTTGCAGCAATTTCAATGGCCATGAGTGATCCCGCCGCGACCGTGGGCGCAAGACTGTTGGAAAAAAGATAGGGTCGCGCGCGTTGGCGCAACAAATCGATCACCGGTTGCGCTGCGGCAATGAAACCGCCCATGGCGCCGCCCAGCGTCTTGCCAAACGTTCCAGTAACGATATCGACCTTGTGATCAACGCCAGTCAGGGCAGGCGTGCCACGTCCCGCCGGGCCCAGATGCCCGGTGGCGTGGCAATCATCGACAAGCACCATGGCGCCGTATCGATCTGCCAGGGCACATATAGCGGGCAGGTTGGCAACAAAGCCATCCATTGAAAATACGCCGTCCGTCACGATCAGTTTGAAGCGCGCGCCGTCGCTTTCCGCCTGCTTTAGGCGGTCTTCCAGGGCATTCATGTCCGCATTGTCAAACCGATAGCGCTTGGCCTTACAAAGTCGCACCCCGTCGATGATCGACGCATGATTGAGGCTGTCCGAAATGATCGCATCTTCCGGACCAAGCAGGGTTTCGAATACCCCGCCATTGGCGTCAAAACAGGCGGCAAACAGGATGGCATCATCCTTGCCAAGATAGCGGGCAATCGACTGCTCCAGTTCGCGGTGCAACGTCTGTGCGCCGCAAATGAAGCGAACAGAAGCCATGCCAAAGCCAAATTCGTCTATGGCCTGCTGGGCTGCCAGTTTGACATCAGGGTGATTGGCAAGGCCCAGATAATTATTGGCGCACAGATTGATCATCTTGCGCCCGGTGCCATTTTGATTGACCACAATCCGACCGTCTTGCGGGCTCTGAATGAGGCGCTCGCGCTTATACAGGCCGTCCGCGTCGATCTGTTCGAGTGTGTCGCGAATGTGCTCGAGAAATAGCGCGGTCATTTAAGCCTCTCCAGTTGCGGCGCACGATGCGTGATCCGGGCACCCCATGGCAAGTGCCTGTTTCAATTTGGCGCGACACCAGACGAACTTATCCTGTTTGTGTCAGCACACATGGAACGCCCATGGTGCGGCTCGCGTTGTTCGCTCACACTCAATCATAGGAGAAGGTCAATGGACTGGAATCGCGTAGAAGGTAGCTGGAAGCAGATGTCGGGCAAGGCCAAAGAGCAATGGGGCAAATTGACCGACGATGATCTGACCGAGATCAAGGGCAACCGCGAGCAGCTGGAAGGCAAAATTCAGGAGCGCTACGGCAAGACCAAGGATGACGTGCGCAAAGAGGTCGACGATTGGTATGATCGCCAGAACTGGTAGGCGTTGCCGAACCGGTTTAGTGGGCACTAGCCATGGCCAAATATTCAATCGGCGACCATGTATGCTGGAACTCTGAAGCAGGACGCGTAAGCGGCAAGATCATCAAGATCCACACCAGCGATTTTACCTACAAGGGACATAATCGCCGGGCATCGCCTGAGCAGCCGCAATATGAGATCAAAAGCGACAAGACCGATCACATAGCGGCTCACAAGGAAGAAACGATTACCGCCATTTAGCGCCACGCGCGACGCAACCCCTATGCCAATATCTCAGCGATTTGACGCTGCAATGTTGGCAGCACATCCGCCTCGAACCAGGGGTTGCGTCGCATCCAGCCAACCACGCGCCAGGCTCGGATGCGGCAAGGGTAGGGTGGTCGGCAAATAGTCTCGAAATGCGGCCACGGTATCGGTGAGCGTCCTCGACGGATGCTGATTATAGAATTTTTGAGCATACCCCCCGACCAGTAGGGTTAGCTGGATTTCCGGCATGCAATCGATGATACGCTGATGCCAGGTCGGCGCACAGCGTTTGACTGGCGGTTTGTCGCCGCCACCTGAGGCGACACCAGGGTAGCAAAAACCCATCGGCAGGATGGCGACGTTTTGAGGGTCGTAAAACTGCGCCTCACCAATGCCCATCCATGCCCGCAATCGCTCGCCACTCTGATCATCCCACGGCACGCCGCTCATATGAACTTTGCGGCCGGGTGCCTGTCCCACGATCAATATACGCGCGCCCGTCCCGGCCTGAATGATGGGACGAGGGCCGAGCGGGAGTTCCTCCAAACATAATTGGCAATTTCGTGCTTGCTTGAGCACAATATCCAACGATGAAATTTCGAGCGCCTTTTGCTGGATTGATAAATACGCGATGCTATCAGATTTCAACGCCGCTACAGACGCAAGGTCAAGTCCCCCGACGACGCCGTGACAGCCTAAAATTCATTGAGCCACACACAGTCCACAATTGATCCTGCGCCCTGGCCGGGATCATTTTCGGGTTGAATAATCAGCAAATCTGCCAGCGCCAGTGATGAAGTGTGCCCGCTGTCAGTCTGGCTAATCGGCTCAACCGCAGTGCCATCGATAGTCGTCGCCAGCCTTGCGCGCATAAAATGGCGTCGTGACGAATTTAGTGGTGTCGGCGCGGCCAACGGCAGGCGCATGGGGACCGGGATCGGTCGACTCATACCCAGCCACTGTCGTAGTGCCGGCTTGATAAACATGGCTGCCGTAACCATTGCCGACACCGGATTGCCGGGGAGCCCAAATACCAGCGTGTTGCCGCGCGTACCGAACATCAGCGGTTTACCCGGGCGCATGTTGATCCGCCAAAAATCCAGATCCACCCCAATTGATTTCAGCACATCCTGAACAATGTCGTGATCGCCGACACTGGCGCCACCGGTCGTTATCAGAACATCGATGCCGCTATCAAATGCAGCCGAAAGACGCGCGCGCAGCGCGGTGGGCTCGTCCGGCGCGACTCCAAAATCGCGAACCTCGGCGGCATAGGGCCTAAACATCGGCACCAATCCAAAACTGTTCGAGGCCACGATAGTATCAGGCCCCAGCGGTGCACCGGGCAGTCTCAACTCATCGCCCGTCGCCAGAACCGCCAGCCGGGGACGTCTGCTGGCAACAATGTGGTCTCGGTTGGCGGCGGCGGCCAGCGCCACACTATAGGGCGTGAGGCGCTCGCCGGCTTCCATCAATCTCTGCCCGGCAGCAAAGTCGTTGCCAACCGGCCTGATATTGCGATGTGCTGACGGCTGAGTAGAAAACACCACCTCGCCGTCGGTGGCACTTGCCTCTTCCTGCATGATCACCGCGTCCGCCCCGCTCGGCACCGGCGCACCCGTGAATATCCTGACGCATTGCCCCGACCCGACGATTCCGGAAAATCCCGCACCGGCCTGCGATATTCCCGTGATCACAAACTTTTTGCCGACAGCCACGTCATCGGCTCGAACGGCATAGCCGTCCATGGCGCTGGCCGCAAAGGGCGGTTGACTATGGCTGGCGATCAACGGCTCGAATAGAATTCGACCATCTGCTTGTGCCAGCGGGACTGCCTCGCCGGAAGGGGCGGGCACGCGGCCCAGAATGGTGGCGATAGCGTCCTCGACGCGTAACAGACTCATGTCGCCTTCCGATAATCGCCCGATTTGCCGCCGGTCTTTTCGATGACGCGGATATCGGTGACGACCATGTCGCGATCAATCGCCTTGGCCATGTCGTAGAGCGTTAGCGCAGCGGTCGATGCCGCGACGAGGGCTTCCATTTCGACGCCCGTCTGGCCGGTGGTTTCAGCGCGCGCCAAAATTCGCAAACTTGTGCCCCCCGCCTCGGCCTCGATATCGATAGCGACTTTTGTCAGGGCAATAGGGTGACAAAGCGGAATGAGGTCGGCGGTTTTTTTGGCGGCCATGATCCCCGCCACGCGCGCCACAGCAAGCGCGTCGCCCTTCTTCAGCCCGCCAGTGGCGATGGTTGTAATGGTGTCGGCATTGCCAACAAGCCGGGCCTCTGCAATCGCATGGCGACGCGTAACCGCCTTGTCACCAATATCGACAATATGGGCTTCGCCCCGATCATTGAGATGCGTAAGGGAATTTGCCATCACGGACTGATAGTTTCACCAAACAGCAGGGCGCGAGTAGCCGCCGTGACGTCGGCTTGCCGCATCAGGCTTTCGCCAATTAAAAAGGTACCGATCCCGGCGGCTTGATCTAGATTTACTATGTCCTCGTGGCCGCCGATACCGCTCTCGCTGACCAGCATCACATCCGATGGCACGCCCACCGCGAGGTCAATCGAGGTCTCGATCCGCGTTTCGAAAGTGCGCAGATTGCGATTGTTGATCCCGATAAAGTTGGCATCAAGGGCTAACGCCCTATCCAGTTCGAGTTGATCGTGAACTTCGACCAAAGCATCCATGCCCCATTCTTCGGCGGCATCCAGCAGATACCGCGCCACATCATCACCGACCGCTGCAAGAATGATAAGGATGCAATCAGCCCCCCAGGCGCGCGCCTCGACGACCTGGTAGGTCTCAAACAAAAAATCCTTGCGCAGTACCGGCAATTTTATAGCAGCACGTGCCTCGATCAGATAGCTGGGCGAACCTTGAAACGATGGTCGGTCCGTCAGTACCGAAAGACAGGCAGCGCCGCCCAATTCATAGGCTCGTGCAATGGCCGCAGGGTCAAAGTCTTCACGGATCAACCCTTTTGACGGGCTGGCTTTCTTGACCTCGGCGATCAACGCATATTGGCCCGCTGATCGCTTGGCCTTGATCGCCTTGAGAAAACCGCGTGGGGCGGTCTGATCATGGGCCTGCGCAACAACCTCGGCCCAGGGTCGCATGGTTTTCGCCGCCGCGATTTCCTCGCGCTTGTAGGCCTCGATCTGTTGAAGAATGTCGTTCACGGTTCGGCCCCATTTGATATGGCAACCAGTCGCTCCAGTGTCTGCCGCGCCTTGCCGCTATCGATAAGGTCTGCGGCCAGCGTCGCGCCGGATTTGAGGTCCTCGACGCGTTCGGCAACGATCAACGCCGCCGCGCTGTTGAGCAACACAATATCGCGATAGGCGCCGGGCGCACCAGCCAGCAATTCGGTTATGGCGTCGGCATTATATTGTGGGTCACCACCGGCAATGTCTTCAATGCTGGCGCGTTTCAAACCGGCATCTTCGGGGGTAATTTCAAAGCTCCGCAGGTCGCCATTGGCAATCTGCGCCACAAAACTTGGGCCGGTGGTCGTAAGTTCGTCCAGTCCGTCGCTGCCATGGACAACCCAGGCCTTTACGGCACGGTTGGCCAATAATGCGGCCGCCACCGGTTCAACCCACTCCTGATCATAGACGCCGAGCATGAAGCGTCGCACGCTCGCGGGATTGGCCTGTGGCCCCAACAAATTGAACATGGTGCGGATGCCAAGGCTCCGTGCGTGCCGGGCCAACATGACGCATCGCCGGATGATGTTGAGGCGCAAACATGAAACCGATTCCGGCCTCTTTGATGCACCGGCCGATCTGGTCAGGTGCCAGATCTAGCTTGACGCCGAGCGCTTCCAGGGCCTGTGAGGATCCTGATTTGGACGATAGCGCCTTGTTGCCATGCTTGGCGACTGGCACACCAGCGGCGGCCACCACAATGGCGCTGGCCGTCGAAATATTGAGCGTACCGACGCCATCGCCGCCGGTGCCAACGATGTCCACAGCGCCTTCGGGCGCTTCCACCGGCACCATTTTCTGGCGCATGATCGATACGGCCGCCGCGATCTCCCCAACTGTTTCGCCCTTGACCCGCATGCCCATCAAAAAAGCACCGATCTGGGACGGCGTCGCGTCACCCGACATGATGATATCGATGACGCCGCGCATTTCTTCGCCGGTCAGATCGCGGCTGTCCGCGATCTTGTTGAGCGCTGATTTGATATCCATCAGGCAGCCTTCCCCACATTGAAATCACGGGCCAGATTAAGAAAATTCTGCAAGAGCGCGTGTCCGTTGTCCGATGCGATACTTTCAGGGTGAAACTGTACGCCATGGACCGGCCATTGCGCATGTTGCATGCCCATGATCAGGCCGTCATCGGTCGACGCCGTAACTTCGAGCACACTCGGTAAGCTCGAACGATCCACAATCAGCGAATGGTAGCGTGTCGCTTCAAATCCTGCGTTCAAGCCACGGAACAGGCCTTTTCCCGTGTGATTGATCACGCTGGTCTTGCCATGCATCAGATACGGTGCCCGCACCACGCTGCCGCCCATCGCCTGACCGATGGCCTGGTGGCCGAGACAGACGCCGAGCAGGGGGGTGGTTTGAGCGAATCGTTCGATCAGCGCCAGACAGATACCGGCTTCGTTGGGCGTGCAGGGTCCGGGCGACAGGACTATCGCTTCGGGTGCCATGTCAGCGATCTCGTCCAGCGTGATCTTGTCGTTACGCCGAACAGTCATATCGGCGCCAAGTTCGCCAAGAAAGTGCACCAGATTGTAGGTAAAGCTGTCGTAATTATCGATCACAAGCGTTCTGGTCATTGCCCGATCCTGGCTTCACCCGCATAGCGCAACGCCTCTTCGGCCGCGCTGAACAGGGCCCGTGCCTTGTTTTCACATTCCAATTGTTCAAGTTCCGGCTTGCTGTCGGCCACGATACCGGCGCCCGCCTGCGCATAGAGCCTTGCCATCTTTGACGATTGCGGTGCGCAACACAATACAGGTGTCCATGGCCCCGTCTGCACCAAAATAGCCGACACAACCGCCATAGATGCCGCGCCGTGAAACTTCGAGTTCATCGATGATTTCCATCGCACGTACCTTTGGCGCCCCTGATACGGTGCCTGCGGGGAAGCCTGCGCTCAGCGCATCAACAAAATCATATTTCGGATCGAGCACCCCTACAACGTTGGAAACAATGTGCATTACGTGGGAATAATATTCCAGAAAGAACTTGTCGGTGACCTTGACGGTACCGGACTTGGCGACGCGTCCCACATCGTTGCGGCCCAGATCGAGCAGCATCAGATGCTCCGCCAGTTCCTTGGGATCGGAGAGAAGTTCGGCGGCCAGTTCCTGATCGCGCGTTGGCGTAGAACCGCGCTTGCGCGTGCCGGCGATTGGTCGGATCGTGACTTCGCCATCCTGCACGCGCACCAAAACCTCGGGGCTGGACCCCGCGATCGAATAGCCGCCAAAATCCAGATAATACATGTAGGGGGATGGATTGGTGCGGCGCAGTGCACGATAGAGCGCCGTCGGGGGCAGGGAAAATTCGGCCTCGAACCTTTGGCTCAAAACAACCTGGAATATGTCACCTGCCGCGATATATTCCTTGGCCGCAGCGACCATCTCAAAATAGCGCTCACGGCTGGTGTTGCTGGTTACCGCCAGATTTTCAAGATCGGGCAGGACTGGCGCCGTAGGCAGGGCGCGACTAAGGCGCTCGATCGCTTCGTCCATGCGCCCCTGCGCCCCTTCCCAGGCCTGCATGGCACTAACATTGTCCCGCACATATATCGGCGCCGTAAGATAGAGTTCGTCCTTCAATGTATCGAAAATGGCCAGCAGGGAAGGGCGCATCAAAAGTGCTTCTGGCAGTTGTAGATGGTCCGGATTGCTGTTGGGCAAAACCTCCATATAGCGAACCATCTCATAGCCCAGATAGCCATATATGCCCGCCGACTGCGGTGGGAGCCCCGGAGGCACCTCTATCCTGGAACTGGCGACAAGGTCGCGCAGCGCATCCAGCGGCGCCGCTGAAATGGTTTCAAATCGCTCGGGATGAGCGTGAACACCGCGATTGATATGCGCGGCACCCGCTTCCACCTTCAATATGACATCCGGTTCCAGCCCGATAATCGAATATCGCCCCCGAATGGCGCCGTCCTGCACCGATTCGAGCAAAAAGCTGTTCTGGCAATCCTGCGCCAGTTTCAGATAGGTGCCAACGGGTGTTTCGAGGTCCGCCACAATGCGGCGCCAGACGATCTGAGATTTTCCCGCATCATATTGATCAGCGAACTGCCGATAGTGATCGTCACCCATATGACTTGCCTGCTGGTTGAACTGCTAATGGCCGGTCAATGTCAGCGTCTGCTGCAGTGCCTGCTCGTTGATCCGCAATCCGGCATCATCACGCACACCCGTGACAAATTCTGCGTATAGTCCGTTGCGTTGATCGGTGCTGATTGAATCGAGTGCCTGTGCATCCAGAGGTCCATCCGCAGGGACGACGCTGGCAACAGAAAACACCACCTGCTCGCCCTCATTGTTGAGAGCCGTGCCATGACTGTCCGGTCCCCCCGCAAACACTTTAGAGGCCACGGCAGTATCGATGGATGTGTCGGCTTCCCCCGACCGCCCGAATGGCAGCGACAATTGGGGAATGGCGTTCATGGACGAGGCAATATCAACCAACGATTCGCCCGCAGTCATGCGTGCAACGATTTTATCGGCAGCGGTCGCGATGGCAGAATCAACCTTTTCGGCGGTCCAGGCGGTCGATACCTCTTCACGCACTTCGTCCAATGTCTGATCGCGCGCCGGTTCGATGGTGCCCAGATCAAACCAGACATTGCTGTTGGCGCTCAGCGTCACGGTTGGCGACAGTTTGCCGTCCTCGGCGGCAAAAATGGCCTGCGAAACCTTGGTCCGATCCGCATCCTTGAGACTATCAATAGCCGACAAGGCGCTGGCATCAGCGCTCACCACCAGATCATAGACCTTGAGATTGAAGCGATCGGCGATCTCACCAATAGGCTTGAAGGCGGCACGCAGGCTCTTCGATCTGGTCCAGAATGGTCGCATATTCCTTCTTGGCTTCGTCGAGCGCGAGTTTGTTGGCAATGTCGGCCTTGGCGTCTTCGAGTGAGGTTTGGCCGCCGACATCGATTGCGCTCACATGGATCGCCCGCTTACCAGCAACACCGTCAATGATGGCAAAGCCATCTTCGGGTAGCGAAAAAGCCGCATCGCCCAGATCCGCATCATTGATTTGCGCCTGCGTCAGCGTGCCCAATTGCGTGGCCGACAAACCATTCTCGGTTACCAGATCGGAAAAGCTCGTGCCTGCAACCTTACCATCCTCAAACGCCTGCGCCAGATTAGCGTCGGTGAGTACCACCTGTTCAATCGTACGGGTTTCAGGCTTGACCAGGCTGGCTTTGGTCCGCTCATATTCCGCCGATATCGCCGCATCGTCGATGGTTTTGCTTGCCGCCAGAACATCAGGCGACAGCGCAATCACCTTGACGGCGCGCGTTTCGACCGTGCGATAATCACTTTGGTGATCTTTTAAATACGCGGCCAGTTCGTCCTCGGTTGGGGCCGGCGGCGCGTCGATGTTGGTTTCATTGAGTACGATATAATCGATGGTGCGCTTATCGCCGATAAAGCGGTTGATCAGCTTGGATGCCGCCTCGGGCAATTGCGTATCCCCAAACAGCGACAGGACCAATTGCTGGCGCTGCGCCGATTTCGCTTCATTTTCGAGATATTCGGATTCGGTAATGCCGCTGCGTCGCAGTACATCTGAAAAGGTTGTCGGATCAAAATTGCCCAGCGTGCCGGAAAAATTGGGGTCCCTGCGTAAAATCTGGCTGAGCCGATCTTCGGAAACGCCCAGGCCGTAATTGTTCGCCATCTGATCCAGCGCCGCGTTCTGCGCCAGATCGCCAATGACCATCGAAGGAACGCCCAGGCTGACGGCTTCCTCGCTCGTAGGCATCCGGCCAATCTGGTTGGCAACACGATTGAGCTGGTTCTGATAGTCACGCAGGAAATCGCGGGAGGTAATTTCGACATCGCCGACACGCGCAACCGTATTTGAGCCGAGGCTGGTAATAACGTTGTTGATACCAAATCCAGCCAGACCGACCAGCAAAAAGCCGCCCATGATCTTGCCGGGCCAGGATTTTGCAAAAATACGCAAACTATCGAGCATGTCAGACGTTCCAATACGCAGTGTCTAGGCTTTACCCAAGCTAGGCGGAGATATTAGTAAAGCGCTCGGAGAAAAAGTCCATTTCACTTTTCCTCGAGGCACAATGTAGTCGTTCCGTAACGCTGAACGATCAACGTCGCGGGACAATCACGCCGGGTTAGGGCAATACTTGCCCCGGTGCAAGAGGCAGGAGCTTTATCAGTGACATCGAAAATCACCCCTTTAATAGCCGGCAACTGGAAAATGAACGGCACAACTGCCGCTCTGGACGAGTTACAGGCACTGGCAAAACTGCTAACCACCGGCGAGGCGCCCCGCGCAATGGTCGTATTGTGCCCACCCGCGACATTGTTGGCACCCGCCTGTGCCAAGACAGCCTCGGCCGGAATATTGCTGGGCGGTCAGGACTGCCACGCGGCAAATTCCGGCGCCCACACTGGCGACATAAGCGCCGCCATGCTGGCCGACGCGGGTGCTCAATATGTCATTGTTGGCCATTCCGAGCGCCGCGCCGATCACGGGGAAACCAGCCAAATGGTATGCGCCAAGGCCGAAGCCGCACTCGGCGCCAGCTTGCTGCCGATTATCTGTGTCGGCGAAACCGAGGCCGAGCGGGATGCAGGCAAGGCCGAAACCGTGGTCGAGGCGCAATTGCTGGCCTCGATTCCATCGGCGGCCGATCAGCTTGAAATAGTTGTTGCCTATGAGCCGGTCTGGGCCATTGGCACCGGGCGCACGCCGGACGTCGCCGACATAACGCAGATGCATGCTCGCATCCGTGCCATCCTGACAGATCAGTTCCCCACCCGTGGAAACACCATCAAGATTTTGTATGGTGGTTCGCTCAAACCCAACAATGCGCGCGAGATTTTGGGCATTGAGCACGTGAACGGCGGTCTGGTTGGCGGTGCCAGCCTCTTGGCAAATGACTTTTACACCATTATCTCCTCGGTATAAAAACCGGCGTCATATCCCGGTTGCGTCAAAAAACGGCGCAATCGACTGGCAATTGTTTTGCTGGGCGTGTATGACGCGCCAATATTTGACACTTCCAAGACTGAGACAAGAATGGCTAACGTCCTCATTGTTGCCTATCTGCTGATTGTGCTGGCGCTGATTGCGGTTATTTTGCTTCAACGCTCCGAAGGCGGCGCGCTGGGTATCGGTGGCGGCGGCGGCGGTCTGATGACTGCACGCGGATCAGCAAATCTGCTGACCCGGACCACCGCAATTCTGGCGGCGCTGTTTTTTGCCACCGCAATTGGCCTGACGGTGTTAAGCCAATATGACCGGGACTCGACCGCCATTCTTGACCGCGCGGCTCAATCTACTGATGGCGGCGGCGCTACCAATGTCCTTGATGCATTGAACGCCCTGCAAGGCGATTCGGACCTGCCGGTTCCCGCAGCACCTGCCACGGACGCCACGCAGTCGACCGATACGACCACGCCAGTGGCACCCAATAGCGATCTTCCGGTTCCAACCGCTCCCGCCGATACATCAGCACCCGCTGATGCGGCAGCGCCTGCCGCGACCGACGCTTCTCCCGGTGACACGCCGGTGGCGCCAACAACGAACTAACTGCCGCAAGGCACACCGAAAAAGGGGATGGCAACATCCCCTTCTTCTTTATGTGTAGAGGCTCAATTTGGCTCTTCGAGATCGAATCTGAGATGTGTAAGGTGAACGCCCATGGCGCGGTATGTTTTCATCACCGGAGGCGTGGTCTCCTCATTGGGCAAGGGTCTTGCATCGGCAGCATTGGGCGCTGTCCTGCAGGCGCGCGGCTACAAGGTGCGCTTGCGCAAGCTGGACCCGTATCTCAACGTTGATCCGGGCACCATGTCGCCTACCCAGCATGGCGAGGTCTTTGTTACCGACGATGGCGCCGAAACCGATCTCGATCTTGGCCATTATGAGCGCTTCACCGGCCGCTCTGCCAACAAGCAGGACAATGTAACCACCGGCCGGATTTATTCCGACATTATCGCCAAGGAGCGGCGCGGCGACTATCTCGGCGCCACCGTTCAGGTCATTCCCCACGTTACCGACGCCATCAAGAATTTCGTCATCGACGGCAATGAGGACTTTGATTTCGTTCTTGTCGAAATCGGCGGCACCGTCGGCGATATCGAAGGCCTGCCATTCTTTGAAGCCATCCGCCAACTTGGCAATGATTTGCCGCGCGGTGACGCTGTCTACATGCATCTGACCTTGATGCCCTACATTCCGAGCGCCGGTGAGTTAAAGACCAAGCCGACCCAGCACTCGGTCAAGGAATTGCGCTCCATCGGCATCGCGCCCGATATTTTGCTGGTGCGCTGTGATCGGCCAATTCCCGAGGGCGAGAAGCGCAAACTGTCCCTGTTCTGTAACGTGCGTGAATCGGCGGTTATTCAGGGTTTGGACGTTGCCTCGATTTATGATGTGCCGCTGTCCTATCACAAGGAAGGTCTGGATCGCGAAGTCCTCGCCGCCTTTGGCATCGCCGACGCACCCGATCCCGATCTGTCCGCCTGGGCCGAGGTGTCCGAGCGCCTCCACAGTCCCGAAGGCGAAGTCAACATCGCCATCGTCGGCAAATATACCGGCCTCAAGGACGCCTATAAGTCGCTGTCCGAGGCCTTGGCCCATGGCGGCATCGCCAACAAGGTCAAAGTCAATATCCAGTGGATCGATAGCGAAGTGTTCGAGCGCGAGGACCCGGCGCCCTACCTTGAGCATGTCCACGGCATTTTGGTGCCGGGTGGCTTTGGCGAGCGTGGATCGGCGGGCAAAATTCAGGCCGCCCGTTTCGCCCGCGTCAAGGACGTACCCTATTTCGGCATCTGCTTTGGCATGCAGATGGCCTGCATCGAAGCGGCCCGCAACACCGCCGGCATCAAGACCGCCAGTTCGACAGAGTTCGGTGCCACCAAGGAACCGATTGTCGGCATGATGACCGAGTGGGTAAAAGGCAACGACACCGAAAAGCGCGGAGATGACGCCGATCTGGGCGGCACCATGCGCCTTGGCGCCTATCCTGCCCAGTTGACACGCGGCAGCCGCGTCGCCGATATTTACGGCACCACCCACATTTCCGAGCGTCACCGTCATCGCTACGAAGTCAACATGGCCTATCGCAAGGTGCTCGAAAAGAACGGCCTGCTTTTTTCCGGCGTTTCCCCGGATGGAAAACTGCCCGAAATCGTCGAGCGCACCGACCATCCCTGGTTTATCGGCGTGCAGTTCCATCCTGAACTGAAATCAAAACCCTTCGAGCCCCACCCCTTGTTCGCGTCTTTCATCAACGCGGCAATGGATCAAAGCCGTCTGGTATAGGAGAGGGCAGGGCGATGGCTGAAATCATCAACCTCCGCACCGCCCGCAAACGCAAGGCCAAGGCCGAAAAAAGCGATCAAGCCGCCCAAAACCGCCAAAAATTCGGCCGCACCAAGGCCGAAAAATCCCTCGCCAAGTCAGAATCCGATCTGGCCAGCAAAAAACTCGACGGCCACAAACGGGATGAATAGCGCATGACAGCAAGGTAGCCGAACGGCAGCTTTCGACCCAATTGCGGTCATTTGATGCCGCATAGCTATGTCCCAAAAGCTGCCGTTCCACTGAGCAAGCTTGATGGCGGCATCGCGCCCCATTTCCGCCGTCCGGTTATCTTTGCCTGCACGGCCATCTGCACGTTTAGGGGGATAATAGGCGACGGGCTGGGGTTGGTCGGCGGACGCCGGAACCCCTCAGTCAAAGGTCAAGCCAACTCACCGGGCCGCTCGCGTCCGGAATGTGTCTTGCAGCCGGTGGGTTCCGGTGCTGGCGGCGATCATGTCATTCTGCATCATCCGGGCGAGAAACGCGAAGGTGGTGTACTGGCGGCGGCTGATAGGGCGCAGTGCGAGGAGGGCGGCGTTGACGATCCACGCGGGAATTCGGCTGATGCGGGGCGTCTTGCCGAGAACCGCGAAGGCCAGCGCCCCGATTTCTGAATAGGTGAAGATCTCGGGGCCGCCTACCTCGACCTCCGTCTTTCCGGTGCCGAAGGCAGCAATGGCGGCGCGGGCCACATCGCTGCCGTGAGCCGGGTTAATTCGCGCTGTCCCGCGGCCGACCAACCAGACCCGACCGCCCCTGGCCATGTCAAGGAATTCGCACATGTCCGAAAAAAGCCGGTGGCGCGCACGACTGTATGAGCGATCGGCGCCGCCGTCATGTCGCGCACTAGCGCCTCGCGAGCGGCGACGATGTCGAGGTCCGCCGACAGCCCAGGCCGGACGACGGAGATGAACAGGAACTGCTTCACCTCCCCGGCGACCGCAAGGTCCAGCACATTCTTGTTCGCCTTGTAATCCACGTCCCAGAAGCTCAAGTTCTCCTTCTGCCGGGTCAGCCCCAGGGCCGAAAACACATAGTCGATCCCGTCGCAGAGACCGGTCAGCGTCTCGGGCCGTGTCGCCTGGCCGACGAAGATCTCGTTCGGCGCCTGCGCGCCAGCGTCAAAGGCATCCTTTCGCCGCGACAGTGCCCGCACCCAATGCCCTGCGGCTTTTAGTTCGGCTACCATATGCGACCCCAGATAACCGGTCGCCCCGACCACGAGAACCCTTGCCATGTACCTTTTCCTGTATTTAGTCCACTCGGACGAAATAATTCCGGCGGGCATAGTTGTCAATTGTTTTTCGACCGAACGGTCGATATAAGGACCAGATGCCGAAGGTCGTCGATCACGAGAAACTGCGCCACGAGCTTGCCGAGAAGGCAGCCCGCCTGTTCCTGCGCCGGGGCTACAGCGCCCTCGGTATGCGCGAAATTGCGGCCCAGCTGGGTGTGTCGAAAAGCGCACTTTACCACTACTTTCCCGGTAAGCGGGACCTGTTCGATGCGGTGGGGCAGGTGGCGGTTCGTCGAATGGTCTCGGCCTTTGTAAACCCACCCGGAACGCCGACGGGCGTCGAGGGCATGGTCAGTGCGATCCTCAAGGGCGTGAGGACTCTGGATGCCAATGCCCGCGATGAGATTGCGCTTCTAACGGACTACCTTCGCACCGTTGAGGGCGAGCCGGAGGCGGAGCGCGGCATCGCCGAGGCAAACTCTGCACTCGAGGCGTCCGTCGCTGCAATCGTTGGCGTCGAACGCGCCTCGCTGGTGTTGTCGCTTTGCTACGGCTTCCTTCTGCGGCGAGTTCTGGCGCCTGGTGCCGTTGACTTCGCTTGTTTCGAAACCGACCTGCGGAGCGTGCTGCAGCTGGCGTTCGCGGCCGAGGAATGCTGAGCGCGTGTTTGAAGGGCAGGCTCTGCCGCATGAAAGGCGCAGGCTCTGGGCCGATCACGAAGGTACGCGTCGCTACTGCGGTCGCTGGAACTTGTCAGTTCGAAAGTGGCCCTGAAATCGGAGAACTCCTAATGTCTGATGTTATGGCGGGCTCTCCTAACAGCTACCGGTCCGCTCCCCACCCATCTCGGCCATCAACAGGGAGTCGCTTGAACGGCGGCTTTGGGGCAAAAGCCGCAAAGCCACAATCATTGGTGCGGCGCATTTTCTATACCACCCTTCACCTCCCACTCTCGGTGTCACCCCGGGCTTGACCCGGGGCCCATCGTGAGATTTTTCCGCCCACGCGACTGGTCCGGGCGTCATGATGGATTCCGGCCGCCGCCGGAATGACCTTGTGAGGGTAGAAGGTCAGCGCGACGCCTTCCCACTCACATTTGCCCCCCTTCACACCGCGATCTCCCCCTCTCGGTGTCACCCCGGCGAAGGCCGGGGTCCATCATGAGATTTGTCCGCCCTCACGACCAGTACGACCGTCACGATGGATTCCGGCCTCCACTGGAATGACCCTATGGCGATGGAACGTCAGCACCCCCCACGCAAAACTTATCCCCACCCCCAAAACCTTGTGCGAACATAGCCTCACTCCCCACGCGATTGCGGGGTCGCGACGAACGGTCCGTGGGAGAGCAGATGGGTGGGAGGCGGTCGCGCGCTCCTGGGTCCGTGTGACGGGTTTGTCCGGCAAGGCTGGAACAAGGCGCTCCATAGTCCTGAAAGCCCATCGCATGCGGCGAGACCAGTCTCGCACAAAATAAATCACATGAGGCCGGTTCTCGCCGCATGTCGCAATCTTTCCCAACCGTAGGCTTTTCGTGCCGGGCGGGCAAATCGGCTTGCCCACGGCAAATATTTTGCCCCAGCCTATTTGCATTGTCATAATGCGCGTCTAGACAGACACCACACGCAGTACATTCTCTTGGGAAGGCTTTCCATGTCATCGATCATCCACGTATCTGGCCGCCAAATCTATGATAGTCGCGGCAACCCAACTGTAGAAGTTGATGTGGTCCTCGATGATGGCAGTTTTGGCCGTGCAGCCGTGCCCTCGGGCGCATCCACTGGCGCCCACGAAGCCGTCGAACTGCGCGACGGCGGCAAGAAATATAGTGGCAAGGGCGTGACCCAGGCCGTTGATAACGTCAACAATGCAATTTCTGACGAAATTCAGGGCATGGACGCGCTCGACCAGATCGGCGTTGATCAGGCCATGATCGATCTCGACGGCACGCCCAACAAGTCAAAACTGGGCGCCAACGCCATTCTCGGTGTCTCGCTGGCCGTTGCAAAAGCGGCCGCTGAATCTAGCGAATTGCCCTTTTATCGCTATATCGGCGGCCCCAACGCCCACATTCTGCCCGTACCGATGATGAACATCATCAATGGCGGCGAGCATGCCGACAATCCAATCGACATGCAGGAATTCATGATCCTGCCCGTAGGTGCAGAAAACCTCGCCGACGCTGTCCGGATCGGTTCCGAAATTTTCCACACTCTCAAAAAAGCCCTGTCGGCCGATGGTCACAACACCTCGGTTGGCGATGAAGGCGGCTTTGCCCCAAATCTGAAATCGGCAGACGAGGCGCTTGGCTTCATCATGAAGTCGATTGAAAAGGCGGGTTACAAGCCCGGCGAAAATGTCTTTCTTGGTCTTGATTGCGCCGCAACCGAATATTTCAAGAACGGCAAATACGCCATGGTCGGCGAGGGCAAAACCCTGTCCGCCGACGAAAATGTGCGTTTCCTCGAAGATCTGGCCAACCGCTATCCGATCATCACCATCGAAGACGGCATGGCCGAGGACGATTGGGACGGTTGGAAGGCCCTGACCGAGGCCATTGGCGGCAAGGTCCAGCTCGTGGGCGATGATCTGTTCGTCACCAATACCGAGCGTCTGGTATCGGGCATCAAGATGGGGGTGGCCAATTCCATCCTGGTCAAGGTCAACCAGATCGGTTCGCTCTCCGAAACCCTCAACGCTGTCGATACCGCGCACCGCGCCGGCTACACCTCGGTAATGTCGCATCGTTCCGGGGAAACCGAAGACTCGACCATTGCCGATCTGGCGGTCGCGCTCAATTGTGGCCAGATCAAAACCGGCTCGCTTTCCCGTTCGGACCGTCTGGCAAAATACAACCAGCTGATCCGCATCGAAGAGCAGCTTGGCTCCTCCGCCAAATATGCCGGCTATTCAGTGGTCAAAGGCCGCTAATTTAGCCATTCAGCGCCCGGCCAGAGCCGTCGGGCATCCCATTCAGCAGGGAGCGTGGTCGATGACACGCCCGCACTCATTTGCAGATCATTTACAAGATCAAAGATCGGGAGTGGATTAGCTGGCGGGTAGGGAGGGATTCGAACCCCCGGAACGCTTGCACGCTCGCCGGTTTTCAAGACCGGAGCAATCGACCACTCTGCCACCTACCCGTCGGCAGCCCGTTTAGCCATTCCAGAGCGTCGTGTCCATGCTATAATAACTACTGGAAACAGTTGTTGATGGGCTAGGAGGTTATTTGTTCCGTAACAAGAATCGACGCACACTCAAGTACCAGGCACTTTGGAGGCGCATCGTGTTCACTCTGATAAACGCCGACACCGACGACGACGCAGAAATCACTGATCCCCAGGAAATCGCGGAACTGTTCGCTGCAATCGCAGCTGTCGCTATTGAAGCGATAGGCGCGGGGCAGGCGAAACAACTATTCGAAGCCGTGGTAGAACAGGACGGCAAGGAACCAAATTAGCGCGCCGCTGATCTGTCACTTTGGGTAATAATTCCGCGGCCAACCCGGTTCGGGCGGGTTACTGGCAAACACATTGTGTTGGCTGACACCCGCGCGACATTGGCGTGGCATCGTCAAGGCGCCTCGGAGATATTATTGCGCGACCCGACAGAAAATGACCCTATTGCTCATCCATTGATCGTGCCACTGGGCGACCGTGCGTTGCTGGTACGCTTTGCGGCAACATTGTCAGTTGCTGCCAATGCCGCCGCCACCAGCTTTGCAAAAAAACTGGCGCAGTCACCACCCGATGGCGTGACCGAAATTGTGCCAAGTCTGGTTTCGGTGCAGATCAATTATGATCCGGCTAAAATTTCACCAGATCGGTTGGCTGCCGAGTTGTCCCTGATAGCATGGAGCAAACTCAACGCGGATGGTTATTCTGGCCAGACATGGAGACTGCCGTCTCGCTTTGGCGGTGAATACGGACCCGATTTGGAGGCCGTGGCGCATGCCTCTGATCTGGATGTCGACGCCTTCATTGACGCTCATAACGCCACAGAATTGCGCGTATTGGCGACAGGCTTTGCCCCGGGATTTGTCTATTGCGGCTTTCATGGCCCCCCACTGCAAATCCCACGTCGCTCGACGGTTCGCAATCAGGTGCCACCAGGCAGTATCCTGTTTGCCGTCGGTCAAACCGCCGTTGCGGCAACCGAAATACCGACCGGCTGGCATGTGATCGGGCAAACCGATTTTCGCAATTTTGACCCCGCCAGTTCGCCGCCGACAAGGTTTCGAGCCGGTGACCGCCTGATATTCGAGCGCACGACATGAGTGCGACTATTCTGATTGAGCGGGTGGGGCCTATGACGACCGTGCAGGATGCCGGACGTATCGGCGCCCTCATACACGGCGTCGCTGCGTCTGGCCCAATGGACCAGCATGGCTTTTCCACTGCGGCGCAGAAGTTACCGCGCTGGGGGACATCCGGCATCGAGTTTACCACCAGTGGATTGGGTCTTCGCCTGCTGTCGGGGCAACTCGAAATCGGTTGCGCTGGCGGGGTATTTGACGCGCGGCACAACGGTTCGCCGCTGCCATGGCCAGCCACATGCCAATTGGTCGCGGACGATTATCTTGAGATCACACCGAGCTCCTATGGCAATTTTGGTTATGTACGATTTGATTGTGAACTGGATTTGCCGTCAGTTATGGGCAGCTTAGCCACCAACACCCGCGCCGGTTTGGGAGGCTTTAAGGGGCGGGCACTTGAGGTCGGCGACAGGCTCCAATTTGGTCGGCTCGGCAAGGATAACCAACCCAGCAACCCATCGTCCGCTCCCAAGGGCGGCGACCCCATTCACTTCACATGGGGTATTCATGCACATCTGTTTAATCATGATGTGCGGCAGGGATTTGTCGCAGGTCTATTTGAAGTTTCCGAACAGATGGACCGCATGGGCATCAAGCTGCGTGATCAGCAAAATGTATTTTCCAGCAATCAGAATCTGGAGCTGGTATCCGAACCAGTCGTTCCCGGTGACGTACAAATTTTGGGTGATGGCACGCCTATCGTACTGATGCGCGACCACCAGCCAACGGGCGGATATCCGCGCATCGCGACCATTTCAACGCCGGACCTCAACCGCTTTGCACAATGTCGGCCTGGAACGCGGATATGTTTTGAACCGATAACAGTCGAGCACAGTTTGGCCGTCGAGTTTTCGCGGAGGCAGATGTGACAAACATCGATCTAAATGCCGATCTGGGAGAGGGTATGGGTGCGGACGATGAGCTTCTTGCCATTGTCAGCAGTGCCTCTATTGCCTGTGGTGGACATGCGGGCGATGCACCGACAATTCGCCGGGTGCTCGAGCAGTGCAAGGCGTTAAGAGTCCGCGCCGGCGCACATCCCGGCTATGTTGATCCGGCGCGCTTTGGTCGGTTCCGACTCGTTTTGCCGCTCGATCAACTACTGGGCCAGTTACGATCGCAACTAATGCTGATCAGATCCATTGCGGACGACATTGGTGTTGACCTGGCCTATGTGAAATTGCACGGCGCTTTGGCAAACCAAACCGCCGAAGAACTCGCCTTCGCCGTCGGCATCTTTGGTGTGGTCCATGCCATGTCTCCAACTATGGCGGTTCTGGCACTCGATAATAGCCAGCAGGTTCGTGCAGCAATGGCAGTCGGTCTGCCACTCATCCGCGAAGCCTACGCGGACCGTGCCTATACTGCACAAGGCCTGCTGGTATCAAGACAAGCTGAGGGCGCGGTAATCAACGACACCGGAGTCGTCGTCGAACGCTGTCTACGACTGGCACAGGAAGGTGAGATTGTCGCAATAGACGGTACAATCATGACGTCAAAAGCGCGATCAATCTGCGTGCACGGCGACACGCCGGGTGCTGTTGATTTGGCCCGCAACATCCGCGATGCGCTCGAAGCCGCTGGCATCGCAATAGCACCCAACGCGCCGGAAGCGGTCGAGACCTAACCGCTGGGCAGAACTGAACGGTGCGACCGTGTACTAGGGCGAGTTGGGCGAGCGCTGCCGAGTCACAACGGGAACATCATCGTCGCCCTTGATGTCACTTAAGCTGCTAGGTGTCGCATTGCTGTCGTTCTTGGTGCATTTTTGCGCGCCTGCGATTCTGAATTCACGGAGCAACGGCGATTGTACTTGGGCGTACCGAAAGGTCATAGCCAAAGGGGGACGATCTGGATTGCTTCGCTCATAAAGCAGCGCACTAGGCCCGGATGCCTCTGCGACCTCGCACCTGTTGGTCAGCGAAACGCAACTGTTTCCAGCCGCACAAACGCTTAATGCGCCTTCATAAAGCATGACAAATGTCTGGCCTCGAGCCACCTGAAAATCAAATTTGGTCCCGCGTACAGCGATGGCCGCGGTCGGCGTTCTGATTTGGTAGGCGGATTTGGGGCTGCGACCGCTAATGAAACGGAACGTACCGGCCAGCGCGTTCACCGCGATCTTGTCGGCGGTATTGCTGTGTCTCAGCAGATATGCCTCGATCAGCAGCGAACTTTGAGGTCCAACCACCAGTCGCGTCTGGTCAGCAAATATTAGCTGTACCTCGCCAGATCGGTCGGTAACTACCCGATCGCCGACTGAAATGTCGTCACCGACAACGAGCGTCCGCGAGCCTGATTGAACCTGCGCCTGCGCAGCCTGCTTGACGCCGACCGCAGTACCTTCCCCGGCCGCGTAAGCTGGGGTCAGGCTCAAAGCCGTCGCTACTAGTCCTAAAAGCCATTTTTGCGTAATCATGTCCCAAGTCCTAATAGCCGACCTCTGAACGCTGGCTGAACGATCACAGTGGCATCGTTCGATTGCCGTCCGGCCGGGACAAGGTTCTGTCACCAAGCCATCTTCATGGGCCATCACTTGCACATTCGTGTCGCCGATGTTGCCCCCGCCGCCTGCGCACGCTATGGCAGGGTATCACACTCTCAGTGGCCAAGGCCCGAAATGAAACTTGCATTCGTCATCCCAGCTTACAACGAAGAAGCATTGATCGGCAAATGCCTCGAATCGGTCGAGCGAGAGATCGCGCGATCTGGCGCTGACGCCGAAATCGTCGTGGTCAACAACGCATCGTCCGACAGGACGGGCGAAATCGCGCGCAGCTTTGCGACCGTGCGCGTTGTAGACGAACCAAAAAAGGGTTTGGTCAACGCGCGAGATGCGGGTTTCAACGCTACCAAGGCGGAGTTGATAGCAAATATAGATAGTGACACCATCGTGCCACCGGGTTGGATTGATATTGTTTTAGATGAATTTTCCAAGAATTCAAAACTTGTAGCCCTAAGCGGACCCTATATATATTATGACATGTCGTGGGCAAATCGCGCCCTGGTTAATGGTTTTTATGGTTTGACCTATTTGATCTACATTCTTAATCGTTTCATCTTACGGGTTGGTTCCGTCGTTCAGGGTGGAAATTTTGTTTTCAAACGTGAGTCTTGGGCCGCCGTAGGCGGTTATGATCGGTCTATCCAGTTCTTTGGAGAGGATACCGATGTTGCCGTGCGACTTTCCAAGGTCGGCGATGTCAAATGGACGTTTGCGCTGAAAATGCTGACTTCTGGTCGTCGCCTTGAGAAGGAAGGCGTGTTCCGCACCGCTGGAACCTATACGCTCAATTTCTTCTGGGTTACCTTTCGTGGCAAGCCGGTGACCAAGGACTACACCGATATTCGGCCCGACTGAGTCAGGGGCTTCCCTTCGCCTGATACTCGTCTAAACTGATCCGATAATTCGGAACGGGCAGGCGAACGATCAATGATTCCCGGCCAAAATCCGGTACAAATGGCAATCAGGCCCGGCCTGCTCCAGACGCTTGCACTTAAGCCGGGGCAGGGGTTTGATGCCGTCGTTGTCGGCACCACACCCAGCGGCGCAACCGATGTTACCGTGGGAAAGCAGCACCTGACACTGTCGCTCCAGCCAAGCCCCGCACCGGGAACGACCTTGCAGATGCGCATCGACGTTACCTCAGCCGGCCCACGTTTTGTCATATTGTCCCAGACGCCCCCCGATGCCGGCGTTGGAGCGGGCGCAAAAATGGCGCCACCTGCTGTTGTTGCTGGATCGTCGGCTCAACCCGCTTCCCTCCCAACACAGCCAATACCATCGTCTCAACCTGCTGCAGCGACTATAGTTGAACGATCGACACAGGGTCTCCCGGGGTCAACGTTGGCCAGCACCTTCAAGCCGGGACAGATTGTCGAGGCACGCGTATTGGGCGCCGCCAGTGGTGGTGATACCAGAGTGATGATTGGCCAACAGACACTCAACCTTTCGGTGCCAGGCCCACCCGTCCAAGGTGCAATAGTGCATTTGCGGGTTGAGACAACACCGATGGGACAACGCTTTGTTATCGCATCACAAAGCAGTTCTATAGCACAAACACCCTCAGTCGGCGCGGCGACGACACAATCGTCCAGCGCAATGGCGACGACCCATTTGACCAACGCGGCGTCGGCACCACCGGTAGCGCCGCAAACCGAATTGGCCGCAGTAACGCAAATGTTGCAGGTCGCAGCCGGACGGCAGGACCTTTCAATCGGCCTGATGAACACCCTGGTGGCCATGATCAGGGACAAGTCTCAGTTGCCACCCGCGGTCGCCCAGGCAGTGTCCCGTGTTTTGGGTGCACGAACTGATATTTCAGCGGGTAAAATATCGGGCGAATTGCTTCAAAAGGCAGGCTCAGAACTCGGGCATATTTCAGGAAGCGTTACTGGCCCGAGGTGCGCCAATTGCCCAAGCCGACATAAAGTCCAGCTTGTTGGGCCTTAGAACGGTGCTGTTGGCATGGCTTGGCGGCGGGATTGCCGCCGTACCGCGCGTCCAGCGTCAACCGCCAATGCGCGGCGGTATTCCCCGTGCCCAACAGGACCCAGGCGATTCGGCGCCCCGTGGTTCCGCAGAGCAATTGGGCCGCGCCGCGTTGGAGCGCACAGACAATGCCTTGTCCCGCTTGCGTCTTCACCAACATGCCTCGCTTCCCGATCCCGTACACAAAGGCGATCGAGAATGGAATTTCGAACTGCCTGTGGTCATTGCCCAGCAGCAAAATGTCCTGCAAATGCAGATATCACGCGATGGCGGCGGCGACGGCACCGAGGGTGAAGGTCATTGGCAGGTCCGATTTGCCATCAATATCGACCATGCCGGAGAAGTGGGCGCCCAATTGGGTTTGCGGGGACGGCGCACCAGTGTGATGCTATGGGCAAGCGAAACTGAGACTGCCGACACCTTGCGTGAAATGTTGCCTGACCTACGAAACGAGTTGGTCAGTGTCGCACTGGATGTGAGCGCCATCGTCGTCCGTACTGGCGCGCCAACCGCCCCACCGCGTCCGTCTGGTGGTCTTTTGGATGCGACCCGATGAGTGACAAGAATGGCCCACCGTCGCTAGCTGTTGCGCTTCAGTATGAAAAAGGCAGCAAGGTCGCGCCACGCGTAACGGCAAAGGGCCGTGGTCTGGTGGCCGAGAAAATTGTCGCGATGGCGCGGGAAAACGACATACAGATCGAAGCCAATCCCGTGCTTGCTCAGGCGCTTGCAGGCGTCGAGGTGGACGACACTATTCCCATCGAACTATATGAGGCAATTGCCATAGTCATAGGCTTCGTCCTGCGGTCCAGCACCGGTGGCAGGAATGAACCGGGTGTGAACCCATCAGAGCGATCAGGTTCATCCGCCCCATGATGTGATGTCCTTCAATCAATATGGGCAGGACATCACAATGTTATATCGCAGACGCCAGGCCATTCATGCCATCAAGCTGACACTGATGCTCGCCAGTGCGATTTCGCTGGCCGTTATCATCATTCTTCCGGCGACGCCATGATCCTGAAAAGACTAGTATTTTTCGTAAAACTCGTTGCCGCCAGCCATCAGCACGTAATGCATGTTGTTGTAAGGAAAACGCAACCCGGCCGTGTGAAAATGTTGGGCGTTACGTACACCGGGATGACGTGCTCCAGCCATGACCCGGTCGGCCACCTCGGCCGCCAACAGCCCACCGCTACTGCTCATCTTGCGTGTCGTAACGCCTTTGGCAAACTGGTTTTTTTGACTTATCACGCCGCATACGCTTTGCGGATAACGTCGGTCATTGACGCGGTTCATCACCACAGTCCCAACGGCAAGCATACCTTCGGCACTGGAACGATTGGATTCAAAATACATTGCTCGCATCATGCAGTCCCGTTCGCTCAGTCGCGGGGCTCCAAAGCCACCAAACAGCGACGAGCAGCCCGCCATACTGGTAGTGACAACGAACAGCGCCGCCATTGCTAGAAATTTCCGGGCGTTGGTTTGCATTTTCAGCGCATCCTTCGCGTCGTTGCGCGCAACAGTCGCAACAAATATGCGCAATCAGAATTAACGAATGACTGTTCGGCAGGGTAAGGAGATCGTTAACGTCGCAATCGGTGCGAATTTCCTTGAAAAGTATCGGGACACTTCCCATTTTCAACTTGTTGGAAACCGGGAAGGCAAGTCGTTTGAACAGCAAGAGTGCTCATCGGCTGCAACGCCAGTTTGATAAGCTGCAACGCCGCATACCCCCATTCGCCTCGGCAATGTTAATTTGGTTGCGCCGTCCGCAAGCCCGATTGGTACGCCTGCCGCTTGGCATATTGTTGGTGCTAGGCGGCATTTTCAGTTTTTTGCCGGTCCTTGGTATCTGGATGCTGCCGCTCGGTCTGCTATTGCTCGCGCTTGATCTGGTTTTCCTGCAAGGTCCGGTCAATGCGGCCATCGTTCGCGGTTCGCGGAAATGGTCGACATGGCGCCGCAGCCGTCGTGATCGGAAGCAAAAGCCCTAACAGGGCTGTGTGCCACAAAACCGTTGCATTTATGCTTGCGAAATCGCCGACAAGTATCGACGGGCGCCCATGAATCCAGCATACTCAAACCTACTGTTAGGTGTGCTGTTAAATATGCAATCCACAATTCAGTTAATCAATCTGCTCGGCGCCGGCGCCCTGTTGCTTTGGGGCCTTCGGCTAATCAAAACCGGTGTTCTCCGAGCCTTCGGTGCGTCACTTCGGCAATGGATCGCCAAGGGGACAGGCAACCGGTTTGCCGCAGCCCTTTCTGGCCTCGCCGCAACACTGGCCTTGCAGTCAAGCACGGCGACAGCCGTCATTACCGCATCATTTGCCAGCCGTGAGATAATCGACCCCAAGATGGCGCAGGCCGTCATGCTCGGAGCCAATGTCGGCACGGCCCTGGCTGCCATTGTCTTGTCGCTTGATGTTCACTGGTTTTCATCCTTGATGATTCTCATCGGCGTAATCGGGTTCAACTCGAGCCGTTACACGCGCGGCAAGGGTATTGGTCGTGCAATTCTTGGTCTGGGCCTGATGTTGCTAGCGCTGCAAATGGTCAACGGTGTAACTGAACCCCTTCGTCAATCGCAGGTCGTGATTACTGTGCTTGGCGCGCTCGGCGATGCGCCGGTTTTCGCCCTGATGCTCGCCGCTGGCCTGGCATTTACTGCTTCTTCAAGCCTTGCTGTTGTTTTGTTCGTTGCCCTCTTGACCCAGGCCGGAATTGTTGCGCCAGCACTGGCCGTTATTCTGGTTGCTGGCGCCAATCTTGGAGGCGCAGTGCCGCCGGCGTTGGCTGTAATTGCTGAGGGTACGCAGGCGCGGCGACTGACTTTTTCCAATTTACTCGTCAGGGGTATCGGCGCGATTACTCTAACAATACTGGCACCACCCGTCGCGGAACTGGTGGCCGGTGTCATGCCGAGGCCAGTTAATCTGGCCATCGCAATTCATCTCGGATTCAACCTTGCGTTGCTGATCGTGTTCTTGCCACTGCTCACCCCGATCGCACGATTGTCGGCGCTGCTGCTGCCGATGCCGGAGCAGCCGGAAAAGGGCGCAAACTATCTCGATGAATCGGTTCTCGATACACCACAAATGGCATTGGCGGGTGCGGCCAGGGAGACGCTGCGGGTCAGCGATATTGTCTTGAAAATGCTGCAGGCAAGCCTTGACGGACTGCGTCGCGCCACACCGGACGCAAAGTCCAACATGGCAACGCTTGATGACGATGTCGACGCGTTGCAACACGCAATAAAGCTCTACCTGACCAAACTTGATACGACCGGTCTGGATAGTGACGACGCGCGCCGGTCCAGCGAGATCGTTAGTTACGCGATCAATCTGGAACATGTTGGCGACATAATCGAGGGCGGCCTGGCCGAAGTCGCGGCCAAACGCGCCAAACGCCAAGTCAGATTTTCGGAGACTCGGCCTACAGGAAATCCTCGATCTCTACGAAAAGACAATTGCCAATATGCAGCTGTCACAGTCAGTTTTTCTAACCCGAGATGCCCAGTTGGCGCGACAACTTGTGGCCGCCAAGGTAGAAATTCGACGACTTGAGGCGCAGTCCTCAAACGCGCATTTGCAACGGGTCAGGGATGGACTATCCGACGCCATTCAAACCAGTACGCTACATCTTGACACCTTGCGCGATCTCAAAAGAATCAACGCGCACCTGGCCTCCGTGGCCTATCCCATACTCGAAAAAACCGGGCAGGCTCGACGAGAGTCGGCTGCGTGATCAACCAGACACCAAACCGGCCGAACCGCAAAAATCCGGAGAAATCTGATGCAAAATTCCTACGACGAGATATTGGCCAACATGGTGGGTGTAGCGCGTGAGGCGGGCGCTCTCACCCAAGGTTATTTCGAGCGTTTTCGCGAACTTGAGATCGGCATCAAGGGACCGGCCGATTTTGTCTCGGATGCCGATAAGGAATCCGAGCAGTTGATCCGAAAACGCCTGTTTGCCATGTATCCGGATTGGAGCTTTACAGGTGAGGAATTCGATCCGGTCACCGGCAGTGATCCTGAGTACCGGTGGCTGGTCGATCCGATTGACGGGACAACCAATTTCATCAACGGCATGCACTACACCATCTCGATTGCCTTGCGTCGCGGCAACGAGACCGTCTGCGGCGCGCTTTATAATCCCGCGGCAGATGAAATGTTTACCGCCATCAAAGGCAAGGGCGCCTATCTGAATGGTAAAAAATTACAGGTCAGCCAGCAGGTGGATGTTGGTCTGATGGCGGTCGGCACCGGCCTTCCAACGTCGAACATTTTTACCTTTGACGGATTTTATCAGCGCCTTGAAAAACTGCGTAACCCGATTGGCGCGGTTCGCGTTGTAGGCAGGCTCGGCCAACTCCTGCGCATACGTCGCCTGCGGCAGACTGACTGGCTACTTTGAGGAATCCGGTTTGGTCGATTGGGCTGTCGGTGTCTTGTTGGCCCAGGAATCTGGCGGTATCGTAACCGATTGGTGGGGACGCGGCCCTGAGTTTTACGAAAAAACCGGCTGCGTAATCGTCGCTAACCCGGCCACGCACACCTATCTTATTGACATGCTCAAGGGCGCGCCGGTCAAGAACCCAGCCTAACGATCGCCGACCAGCGCCGCCAATCCCTCAGGGTCGTCAGTCGTAATCTGGTCGACCTTGAGATCCAGCAGCCCCATGATGTCGGCCAGTGTATCAGGCGCCGGCACCTTAATGGTATAGGCATCGACGCGGCGGTCGCCATTGTGTGATGCCGCGACCAGATCGAAGCCAGCAGCTGCGGCCTCGAGCACCAGCCGATAATGTAAATACAATATCTCCGCGCGTGGTGACGCGGCAATGGCGTCGGCGATAAATTGTGGGAAATTGCGACTCAATTTGAGTCGATCCAGCGCGCCGTCATGACAGGGATCATGACCAATTCGTAACGCCGGCACATCGGCGCTCAGCAGCTGTACAGCTGCTGCGTCGCCCGATGACAACAGCATATGTCGGGCAACCGGCGTTACGCTTGCCTTGAAAGACGCAATGGATGATGAATCAAGCGCGGCCACGTCTTGCTTGTAGTCCAGTTGCAGAACGGCATTTTCATGCACTTCGCCAGTCGCCAGCAGGGCGCAAAGATCCTCCAGCAACATCACCCGCTCGGCTAATGGATTGCCATCATTGTCGCGCAAATACAGTTCGCGAATATAGGCGGCCGAACGTTCAGCTGTCACGCCATCGCCCGTGGTTTCACGCTCAAGGCTCAGATCATGCAGTACCGCGTAACCACGATCGCCATGGACGACCAGATCAACCTCAACGCTTGCGCCCAGCCGCATGCCTTCAAGAATTCTGGCGCCGGTAAAATTGGCGTCGCCCGCGGCCTTGCGCCCACGGTGCCACTTCAACCAGGTTGTGTGGTCGTTTCGCTTGATCGATACCGGGTTTGTCATTGGCTTCTGTGCACCAACTTTTGGTCACGGTAAGCAGCGATCGCAGTGGGATTGAGCTTTACCGATTGACCGGATGCGAACATGTCGGGATGGCCTACCATGGATTTGAGCCTACCGCCATCGGGCAAATCCATGTCCACCAGTCCATGCGTTCCATAATCGGTGACACGGTGAACAATTGCCTGCCCATTTTTATCGTCAACACTCAGATCCAGCGACTCCGGTCGAACCGCGAGTGTGACCGGGCCGTCGGCGATATCGAGTGGCACCTGAAAACCTGCCCGATTGAAGACCTTGTTGCTTACATCACCTTCGATCAGGTTCATCGTGCCGATAAAACCTGCCACAAACGGTGTCGCCGGTTCACGATAGACGATATCAGGGCGCCCCACCTGTTCAGTTTTGCCATCGCGCATCACCACAATCCGATCCGCGAGCGCCAAGGCCTCATCCTGACCGTGGGTAACGAACAGCGTGGTAATATTGAGCCGCTGCTGAATATCGCGAACTTCCTCGCGCAGTCGTTCGCGCAGATGTTGATCAAGGCTTGCAAAGGGCTCGTCCAGCAACAGTATTTTGGGTTCCAGCACCAGCGAACGCGCCAAGGCGACACGCTGTTGCTGGCCACCTGACAATTGATGCGTAAGGCGCCCGCCATACCCGCTCAGACCAACCAGTTCGAGCACTTCCTCAACCTTGCGATCAATGTCCTCCTTCGGCAGCTTGCGCAGCTTCAGCCCGAACGCCAGGTTCTTGAACACATTCATATGCGTCCATAGCGCGTGGCTTTGAAAGACCATGCCGGTCGGTCGTTGTTCGGGCGGTAGGCGCGTGATTTCCTCGCCATCAATGGTAATCGAGCCAGCCGTCGGCTGCGCAAAACCGCCTACCATACGCAATAGCGTCGATTTGCCCGACCCCGACGGTCCGAGCAGGCACACGAGTTCGCCGTCTTCGACAGTCAGTGAAAAGTCGTCGACCGCGCGGGTTGTGCCGAAAAATTTCGAAACATTGTCAATCTTCAATACCGACATCTATCTTCCTAACCGCCGAAGCCGCGGGCAAACGCGCCGCCACCAATGACCCGACGCGCAAACATCAGCGCTATAAATGATGGCACCCACAAGATCACCGACAATACCGCGCCATACTGAACTACCATCTGGTTGTTGATGAACGAGATCATCAGGACCGGCGTGGTGCGAATGCCGGGCGCACCAATCAGCCACGCCCCTTCGGTTTCATAAAACGTCCCAACAAAACTCAGCAGCAGCGCCGCCGCAATCGTTGGTCCCGCCTGAGGCAATGTAATCGACCAGAACACCCGCAAGGGTGAGGCGCCAACATCGCGTGCTGCCTCTTCCATTCGTCGATCGACCGACTGGAACGCGGCCACTGGAATCCAGATCATGAACAACAAGGTGCCGACCAGTTGGATGAGTACGACACCCCAAAAAGTGCCGATCAAATTGAGTTGCAGAAAAATTGCCGCAATAGCGATCAACAGGCCAAACTTGGGAAAGGCGTGCCCCGCCAGGAACGAGAAAAACAGAATATTGCGTCCGGGAAATGACATGCGCGCAAAGGCATAGGCGGCTGGCAGGCAAATGGCCGCCGATAGCAGCGTCACCACAGTGGACAGGCTCAAGGCTCAGCATCAATGCCGACCAGACATCGGCCCGGCTGATTGTTGCGCCCCAGAACCTGAGGCCAAACTGCTGCGGCACGACATTGGGATAGCGCCAGACCTCGGTGAAGGCCCAGGTACCAACAACCAGCAGCGGGAAAATGATCGCTACAGACAGGAGTGTCGCAAAAGCGATGCCGACCCCATCGATGCGCGGGCGATTGGCGAATATAGACGGTGCCACGCTCATTTCCCCTGGTTGCGTGCGACCGAGCGCACATAAAACAGACCAAACACAATGCAGAAACTGAATGTGACGACAGCCTGGGTAATCGCACTGAGCGGATCATTCAGGTCGCGGAATGTGCGTTGCATGAAGGGTCCCATCATCTCCGGCGCTGCAGGCCCAAGCACGTAGGGCAGGGTGAAGGCCGAAAAAATGCCCAGGACGGAAAACGATAGCGCTACCAATATGGAGTTCGATATCCGGGGAAGGATGATATGCCAAAGCACCTGAAAACGTTTGGCGCCGACATCGCGGGCCGCCTCGATCGATTGGTTGGCGACATTTCCTAGACCTGACAATAAAATAAGGACCGTCAGCGGAATATTGTCCCACACAAGACCGATAACCGGGCCCCAGGGCGTTAAATATGGTGTGCGGATTTTCGGTAGACCGACAGCATTCAGCAGCAAGTCGACCATGCCGTTTGGTCCCAGCACACGAATAAACGCATAGCTGAGGATGATCGACGGCACGAACATGGGAAAGATCGCCAGGCCCTGCACATAGGCGGGCAATCGCCCCTCGGAAAACCGCAGGTATAGTGCAATCGGCAGACACACCAGCAACAGCAGAAACGCACAGACGCCAGTGGTCCACAGCGTTATTGAAAGATTGTCCAGACTGTATTTGTCAGAAAAGAAGAACACATATGTGCTCAGGTCAAAGCCATAATTGCCTTGGCTATCCCTGTGCCAAACGGTGCGGAAGACAGCAGAAATGATCGGCCAGATTACCAGCCAACCTACCAGAAACACCGGCATCGCCACGAGCAGAAGGCCAAAAGGCCTCCCGCTCTCGGCTTTTTCCAGAAGCGGCCGAGTATTGGCCGCGCCAGACACCTCACTCACGAGTTGCGGTCCACATTGGGTGCAACATTGCGATACCAGCCATCATTGATGGCCGCTTCCCACTTTCCGCTTGGGAATGTCGGGATGGTTTGGGGGACGATATCCGCGAAACGCTCACGCAGATCCGCAGAAATATAGTCCCAGGACACGCCGGGAAAACCGCCAAGGCTCAGTGAGCACAGCCGACTGAATTTCCTCGGTTAACAGGAAATCGGCCAGTTTCAGTGATGCTTCCTTGTTGGTTCCATTGGCCAGCACAACGCTGCGGCTGAACCCGCCGACCAGCGCCAAATCCTGCAACTGCACCAAACCAGTAGTGTCGGGTAGCACACCCTCATCGATGGCCTGCAACACCTGGTCAGACCAAACCGGAACCATGGTAACAACGCCCTGAGCCAGCAGTTGGATGGATTGAGTGTTACCGGAGGTGTACGCGCCGCCATCATATAGCGCGGGAGCGAGATCGCCTAGAACCTTCCAGGCCTTGCCGAGCGCTTCATCACCAAATTCCTCGGTATAATTGTCCACCGTGAATGCCGAGGGATCAAGGCCATTGACCTGATGTATGGCGCGGCGGACGAAATTCCCACCAGAGCCGCCCTTGTCGGGGCGATTGTAGATAAATTGACCAGGGTTGGCCATGATCCAACTGACCAAATCATCCCAGTTCTTGGGGACATCTGCCGGCGCCAATTTGGTTGTGTCGTAGGCTAACAGCACCTGCGAACCACGATAGGGCAGGCTATAGTCACTATTGATGGCGAGGGGATTGACCTTGTCATAGTTGGACAGCCCGGCTTCCTTCATATTGACATAGAGACCGGCCTCGATGGCATCCAGCGGCAGCAGGGGATCGGCCGCCTCGAAATAGTCTGCCTGCGGGTCGGTGCTGGTCTGCATGGCGGCCAAGGCGCGCTGTGCTATGGATTGCACCCCCGCGCTGTCACCGGCGTCGACAAGATTGATCGTTGTGCCCGGGTTGGCGGCCTCGAACTTTGGCTTAACTGTGTTGGCCCAAAAATCCAGAATGTTGGAATCCGAGAACTCGTGTACCAATCGATGCGGCCTTCTTCGGCAAAGGCTCATTTTTGGCAGCATGAGTGCGCCAGCGGCTGCGCTGGTCGCCAAGATAAAATCGCGCCTTTTCATTATTACGTCTCCCTGGTCAATTTAGAGTGAATGTTCCAAACGGCCATGCCGCTCGCATTCCAATTTCGTCGATCTGTGTCGACCTGACCCAAGACTATCGCCCGTCTGCCCAAATTTGCAAGCAGAAAGCTATCGTGCAATTCCGGTCGCCACCGAGGCACCAATAACCATGGTTTGGTGACATCTCTATGTCAGATTGAATTAAGTTTCGGTCCGAAAACCCAATTGCCTAACATATTGTATAACATAACTAAAAAGTGCAATTATGTGGTATAATCGTCAGGCCTTGTCGACACTAAAATCGACACAGAGATTACGCCGAATACCAAAAAATCGAAGAGTGCGTTCTTCGGCAATATTCTCGACACCGGTTGTCATGCACGACATTTGAGCCAATCGTGCCCGGCGGACCAGCATATCGACTAGCGCAACAAAATGAAATAAACGTTCTATTTGTGCGGGTTCGTTGGTCGGGTCGATTGGCTCAAGCCATTATTGTCGCCAGCGACAAACCGGATATGACAGTGACTGCAGTGCCTCGGGCAATTCACCTGCAATTCGACGCATAAGCAGTCTGGTCAGTTTGCTGCCCGCGGCAGGAACGTCTTCTTCAATGCTGTCGATGCCCGGATATACGGTTGGCACGATGTCCGAGGTCTGCTTGTAGATGACGTGAACATCGCTGCCCGGCGTCAGACCGCCATCCTGTAGGCCACCCAGCAGCGAAATGGCGCGCAGTTCGGTATCACATAAGATGCCATCAGGTCGCGTCGCGGCCAGTTCGGAACCCAATCTGCGGAGTTCGGCGGCGTGGCCACCGGCAGGGCCCCAGTCAACAACAGTCCCGACCAGTCCAGCACTTGCAAGGAATTGGCGGAACGCACCGGCAATATTGCGATGATTGTTGGTGCCGTCATCGCCCGAAACCAGTACCAGATTTTTGCAGCCAAGACGTGCCAAACGCTCGACCGCCATCGCTACAAAGGCCTCCGCGTCAAAATCATGAAAGGGGTGCGGCGATTCAAATTCGGTTCGACCATGCGTGACAAACGGAAAGTTTGCACCGAGTAGCATCTCTATTCTCGGATCACGCTTGGCGGTGTGGGTAACAATGATACCGTCCGCGGTTCGGTGATCGAGGATATAGCGCACGGTACCAGTCGAACCGCGCTCGAACTCAGGGACAACAGTCAAATGATATCTGGTATTGCTGATCTCACGCCCGATCCCTCGAATCAGATTGCCAGCGAAATCGATCGAGTTACCCGTGCTATCCAGAACCAGTGCAATGACATTGGTTTTCCCGGTGCGCAATCGCACTCCGGCACGGTCCGGTATATAGCCCAGTCGGCGTGCCGCATCGTCTACTTTCTGCTTTGTCTCTGCCTTCAGCGATACACCACCGCGAAGCGCCAGCGAAACTGTGGAAAGGCTTAGCCCCGTGGCATCCGAAATGGTCCGAAGCGTTACGCGGTCACCAGATTTTCTGTGGACCAAGCTTTGGGAAGCGGCCTTCTTGGCCATTGGCTACCTCTTTTCCAACTCTGTTGGTGTCGATCCCAATACGAAGGTTCCTCCGCTTGTGTCTAGACGTTGGTCAGCGTCCCCTCGTCACCATACTCCTGACCAGGTTTTCGGTGGCAACAGACCTGTGCGTCGTCGGTGAACGGAGGTCGTAACATACAATCTGATGTCACAATTGCAACGTTGCAAAATCTATGCTTGTTTGCACCGAAACGGTCTCTGACTCTGAGGACTTATCAATGACCTACTCCAATCCCGCATCCGGAAAATTGGCACTGATGGATGATGACCTGAAGTCCGAAGGTAAGCTGCTGCGCCTGTGCGCGGATCTCGAGTCAAAAATCTTGACGAGCGTCGACGATGCTCATTTTCAGTGGCACTCCACCGCCGACGACATGACGGCCGAGCAAGCGCTGAACGCCAATTGGGAGCAGTGGCCGCAGTTTGGTCCGCGTGGTGTCTGGGGTCGCAAGCAGGGCAATACCTGGTTTGCGGCCGAGATTGAGGTGCCGCCGTCGGCCGGTGGCCAGACATTGGTGCTCAAATTCACCTCACAATGGCAGCACCGGCCTGGCAGCACCGATCCGCAATGTCTGGCATATCTCGACGGCAAGATTGTGCAGGCCATAGACGGCAATCACACCGAGCTTGTAGTCGCGCGCAATGCCAAGCCCGGCCACAAATCTGTTCTTCACGTCAATGCCTTCACCTTTTTCGATCGCCCCTTGGTCGATTTCAAAGTTGAGTTCTTCGTTCGCAATGAGCGCGCGGAAAAACTATATTATGATCTGATGACACCACTGGAAGTGGCAATCAGATTGCACCAATCCGATGCCCGCCGCCATGCCATCCTCAATCTCGTCGAAAGGGCGCTACGCGCACTTGACCGGCGCGGCGCCCATACCAAGGCATTCGCCGCGTCGCTGGCCAAGGCCGAAAAAATCGCTGCTGAAATTTACAAACTCGTCGACACCGAAGTGCAGCCAACAATTACGGCAGTCGGCCATACACATCTCGACGTTGGCTGGCTATGGCGCGTCCTGCATACACGCGACAAGACCGGTCGGAGCTTTGCCACGGTCCTGACGCTGATGGAGGAATATCCGGACTTCGTCTTCATGTACAATCAGTCGGTATTGTTCGATTTTCTCAAAACTGACTATCCCGAACTATGGTCGCGCCTCAAGCAGCGCGTCAAAAAGGGCCAATTCGAGATTGAAGGGGCAATGTGGGTAGAGCCCGACGTCAACATCATCTCCGGCGAGATCCCTGGTACGACAGATCATGCGCGGTCGTCGATTCCATATCGAAGAATTTGGCGTTACCCCAAAAACCGTGTGGTTACCGGATACCTTTGGCTATTCCGCCAACTTGCCTCAAATCATGAAGCGGTCGGGACTTGAGTATTTTGTCACCTCAAAACTGTCCTGGAACGACACCGACCGCCACCCGTACGACACATTCTTTTGGCGGGGCATCGACGGCACGACCACCAAGGCCCAACTGATCACGGCCCAGCGGTTCGAGAATGATCAGATCTACACGACCTACAATTCAGACCTTTCAGTCAGCGAAACCATGGGCGCGTGGAAACGCTATGAGCCAAAGGCGGTCAATGACGAAGTCCTGCTCTGTTACGGTTACGGCGATGGCGGCGGGGGCCCGACCCGCGCCATGATTGAGCGCGGCATTCGCATGCAGCGCGGCATCCCCGGTGCACCCAAGGTCAAGCTGGAGGGCATTGTGCCTTTTCTCGACCGGCTGGGTAAGCGCATGGACAAGGATTCCTCCCGATTCCCTGTATGGAATGGCGAGGCTCTATCTGCAGTATCATCGTGGCACATTGACCTCGGTCGCAAAGAACAAGGCCTATAACCGCACTGCCGAACGCCGACTGCGTGAGACCGAATTTCTTGCCGCCTTTGCCTTGGTCACGACCGGCGCCGACTATCCGGGCGCCGCGCTGGCCACCTTCTGGGAAACGGTGTTGATCAATCAGTTTCATGACATACTGCCCGGCACCTCCATTTCGGAGGTCTACAGCGATAGTGACCGGGAATATGAGGACCTGTTTGCCCAGCTTGATTCAGCCAACGGCCAGTGGTTTGGCGCCGCCGTCGCGCTTGCCAAGCCGACCGCCGATCAGTTCGGCCTGTTCAATTTCGTCGCGCAGGAACGGTCTGCCCAAGTTCTCCTCGGCGACGATCAGTCGCTAGTCGGAACAACATTAGTGACGGCGGGCGGCTCTGTACCGGTGCAGGAGTTTGTTCGTGCCGATGGCAGCGCGGCATTTGGGGCCGTCACCGCCAACCTGCCGTCGATGGGTTGGACCAGCGCCCAGATCGTCACCATAACGCCGCCAAAGCTTAAGTCCGCACTATCCGTCTCCAAAAAACACCTCGAGAATGATCTTGTCCGCGTCGAATTTGATCGAAACGGCGAAATTACCTCAATTTTCGACAAACAGCGCGGTCGTGAAGTCATTCCATCAGGCCAGATGGCAAACCGGCTCATCGCTTTTGAAGACAAACCCATGGCATGGGACGCTTGGGATATTGATCGCTATTTCGAAGAGCAATACTGGCCACTTGCCGACGCCAAGGCCACTATCAGCGTCGTCGAAAAAGGCCCGCACCGTGTCGCTATTCGTATCGAGAGGCACTACCAGGCTTCAAGGATCACTCAAATTATTTCGCTGCAGACCGGCGCACGCGAGATCGAATTCGACACCCATATTGATTGGCACGAGCAGCGAACAGTGCTCAAGGCATGCTTTCCGTTCGATCTCAATAGGCTCCGAGGTTCGATCCGAAATCCAGTTTGGCCACGTCAAGCGCGCCACCCATCGCAATACGAGCTGGGACAAGGCCCGATTTGAAGCGTCAATGCATCGGTGGGTCGATATGAGCGAAGCCGATTTTGGGGTCGCTTTGATAAATGACTGCAAATATGGCTACGACGCGCTCGAACAATTGGTCCGAATTAGCCTGGTGCGCGGATCAACACATCCCGACCCTGACGCCGACCAGGGTGAGCATCGTTTACGATATGGGCTTTACATTCACGATGGGCTAGCCGATCTCGCGCAGGTTCAGCGTGCAGCCGAGCGGTTCAACAACCCCGTCGCCGTGATAGGCCCGGTCAGGTCAGTCAAATCGGCCAGTCCGACACAGAGCCAATCCTATGTCAGCGTCGATGCGCCGAACGTGACTGTTGAAACTGTAAAGAAGGCAGAATCAAGCGATGCGTTGATAGTGCGCGTTTTCGAGCATGCCAATATTCGCGCTGACGCGACTTTGAGATTTGGTCTGCCATTGAAATCAGTGCGAATGGTCAATTTGATGGAAGAGAACCCGGGCAAATCTCTACCTATAAACGACAACGCTATTGCCCTCGACCTGCGGCCGTTCGAAATCGTCACCCTGATTATAGAGGTGGAATAGGGCAGGGACTGTTGCTCAGCATCCCATGGATCATTTCAACCCGCTCGCCTCGATCCATACGGCACCAGCGCGCCTACCCATGATCAAACATAAAGGAAACACTGCAGCCAAGTTGTGTGTTTAACCGCATGTTCGACTTGGAAACTCGTCACCAAACTGTGCTAGACACTTCCCGAAGGTTAATTCGCATAGAGGCGTGATGGATTCGCAGATAACGCTTGGCCGCAGCGAGGGCGCAGAGCAGCGCATCAGCTGTTCTGGAGACTGGACATCATCCAGTGCTCAGTCCCTTGAAGCCGAGATCGCTCATCTGAGCCTGCCAAAGAACAGAATCGCGCCCGGTCCAGTTGGACATTGGCGGCATCAGTAAACTCGACACCATTGGCGCGTGGCTCCTGACCAAACTCCAGCGCGGTCTGGGGCAGGGCGATATGCGTCTGGTCGGCGGCACAGAGCAACACGTTGCCCTGCTCAGCGCCATCAGTGACGCGGCGCATGACGGTGCGCCTGCGGTAAGAAGTACCAACTTCGTGCTGGTACCTTTCGAAAAATTTGGTCGAGATCGTTATTGGCGCCGTTAGCGATATATTCGCCGCAAATGCGGTGCAGGGCCATTTGATGGTTGCCCTGGGCCGCACAGCAACGTTCCAGGCGCCCTTGCGGTTCGCCAGCTTCGTACATCAGTTTGAGCAGATCGTCCTGCGCGCTATCCCCATTGTGGCGCTGATATCGCTGGTCGTTGGCGCCATCATTACCCAGCAGACCATTTTGCAACTTCGTCAATTTGGCGTGACGATTTTCGTGGTGGATCTCGCCGCGATTCTGATGTTTCGGGAGATTGGCGTTCTCTTGGCCGCCATTATGGTTGCTGGTCGTTCAGGCTCGGCTATCACCGCCGAAATTGGCGCCATGCGAATTCGTGAAGAATTTGATGCGTTGCAGGTAATGGGTGTTGATCCTCATCAGGCATTGATGTTGCCTCGCGTCGCGGCCCTTGTGGTCGGCATGCCGCTTCTGGCCTTTGTTGGCTCTATGTCGGGGTTGGCCGGTGCCGCGGTGGTTGCGAAATTTTACGGCGACATACCATTCGATATTTTCACCGATCGCCTGCGTGGCGCCATGACCGTGACCAGTGTGGTCGTTGGTCTGATCAAGGCACCGTTCATGGGTTTTCTTGTTGGGCTCCTGGCATCCATTGAGGGCATGAAGGTTGCGGGTTCCTCCGAGTCGCTTGGACAGCGGACTACCTCATCAGTGGTCAAATCGATATTCGTGGTCATCGTCGCCGATGGCCTGTTTGCCATATTTTTTGCGGCTATCGGGCTGTGATGAACGCGCTCAGTCCTCAAACCGGACCAGCAATCTCCGTCGATGGCCTTGTCGTCAAGATCGGGACCCGCACCATCATCAATGGTTTGAGTTTTGATCTGCAACGGCAGGAAATTCTTGGCTTGATCGGGCCATCTGGCTCCGGCAAGTCTGTGACAATGCGTGCGCTCGTCGGTCTCATACCCCATGATGGTGGCGCCGTAACGGTAATGGGGCGAGACTACGCCCAACTCAACCGCCGTCAGCGTGTTGAAACCCAGCGCAATTGGGGTGTCCTGTTTCAGCAGGGGGCGCTGTTCTCATCGTTGACCGTCAAGGAAAACATTGAATTTCAAATGCGCGAACACCTGCATTTGTCATCGAAACTTCGTAGCGATATCGCCATGATCAAGCTGGACCTCGTCGGCCTGCCGGCTGCGGCGGCCAATAGCTATCCCGCCGAGCTTTCGGGCGGCATGATCAAGCGTGCCGCCCTGGCGCGCGCTCTGGCGCTCGACCCGCAAATATTGTTTCTCGACGAACCAACCGCTGGCCTCGACCCGATTGGGGCGGGTAAATTCGACGAACTGATCGTGACGTTGAGGGACACACTTGGCTTGACCGTTTTGATGGTCACTCATGACCTCGATAGCCTGGCCATGGCTTGCGACCGAATCGTTGCTCTGGCCAACGGCAAGCTGCTCAAGGCTGGCACATTGTCTGAAATGCTGGAGTCGGATCAGCCCTGGCTTCAGGAATACTTTCACGGCCCACGGGCCCGCAATATCGGAAGCTGACCTATGGAAAACAATGCAAATTATGCACTTGTCGGCGCATTGGCCACAGCGATCATTGCCGCGCTTTTCGCCTTTGTATATTGGTTTGCCGGTCCCTCGAGCAACGTGCCGATGAAGGCCTATGATGTTGTCTTTACTGGCACTGTATCCGGTATTGGTCGCGGTACCGATGTGCAGTTCAACGGCATCAAGGTTGGACAGGTCCGCAACGTTGCCCTTGATCCGACTGACACCGCCAATGTTGTGGCGCGCATTGAAGTCAACGCGGGCACACCGGTAAAAGCAGACACACGAGTGCTGATGGGGTTCCAGGGCCTTACAGGCGTAGGATCGGTGCAGCTATCGGGCGGGACTGACACGGCCGGCGAACCTCCGGTAACTGAAGGCCATTCGGTGCCCACGCTACATGCCGAGGTATCGGATTTTCAATCAATTCTGGACGGCCTGTCTGCAACCATCAACGGCACCTCGACCGCCGTCAGCCGATTGAACGGGTTCCTGGACACCAACGACGAAAAATTGAACACCACAATTGCCAATGTCGAGACGTTCAGCACAGCGTTGGCCTCGAACGCCGACGGCATCGAGGCATTCATGGCCAGCGTGTCAGATGCAGGTCAGGAAATTGGGCCTTTGGCAGAGGAAATAACCAAGCTTTCCAGCGACACCCGTAAACTGGTCAACGCCGTATCACCGGATCAGGTCGCCAAGGCCGTCAGTGACGTGACCAGTTTCACCGACAGCCTTTCACGTAATTCGGGCAAGGTCGACGAATTCTTCACCACCACTGCCGAGCTGTCGAAAAACCTGAACGACCTGACAATAGGGCTCAAGGACAGCATGGACGTCATCGACAAGGTTACGGCGGAAATTGACCCAACGGCCATTGGTCGCGTTGTCGACAATGTTGATACCTTGTCTGCAAACATGACGAGTTTGACTGCCAACATCAACGGCATCGTTGAAACGATTCCCACAGGCCAGATCGAACAGGTCATCGCCGACGTGGGTACATTTGCCGAGACGCTGGCGCGAAATTCGGGTGCCGTCGATACCTTCGTCGCTTCTGCCTCAGACTTGACCAAGACCCTCGGGGCGATGGCGGCGGATCTCTCGCCCAGTATCGACGTGATCAATGCCACAACCGCAGAAATCGATCCCCAGGCCATTGGACGTCTCATTGACAATGCCGACAACGCCTCTCAGGAACTTTCAACGCTGGCCACAGACCTTCGCGGGCTTGCTGCCGCCGTGCCCACAGCGGATATTCAGCAGGTCGTGGCCGATGTTGGGGTGTTTACCGACACTCTGGCCCGAAATTCCACCGAGATCGATAAATTCTTTGAAACCACATCAACCTTGTCAACGACAATCACCAGCTTCGTGGACGGTTTGAACGCCAGCGCCAAAGTCATAAATGAAGTCGCAGCGGGGATCGACCCACAGGCCATTGGTCGCGTCATTGACAATGTCGACGCATTCTCCAGAAAACTTGGCGATAACGCCGATAATGTTGATACTATTGTTGCTAATGTCACCAGTGTTTCCAATGGGTTGACGGGGTCCGTGGATCAAGTCAATGAAATTCTTGCCAAGATCAATGATACGGTATCGAGCACCGAGGGACAGGGGTTGTTCGAAGAACTATCGGCCGCAGCGAAATCGGTTCGCCTTCTTGCCGACCAACTCAATGCGAGCACCAGCAACATTGCGGTAGGCCTGAACAGTTTCACTTCTCGTGGACTGGCAAGCTACACCTCATTGGCCGAAGAAGCGCGCGCAACGCTACAGAGCCTTGATCGTGTGGTAAGAAACCTTGAGAGTAACCCTCAGGGTCTGATATTCGGCGGCGAAACCGTCCGTGAGTACAATAAGCGGTAAGGCAACAGCGATGAACAATACCCGCCGTACATTTATGGTCGCCAGCGCGTCGGCCCTGGCCCTGGCGCTAACCGGTTGCCTGGGTGCCAGTCCACCGCTCACCTTCGACCTCGGCAGTTCGGGCGGCGGGCGCGTTCGTCGCCGCTCCTCGCGTGTTGTGGTTATAACACTACCCAAGACGGTGCAGACCTATGATTCCCAACGTGTTGTTGTGCGTGAGCCCGGCAATATTTTGAGCTATCTGCCCGACGCACAACTGTCCGACACGCTGCCGCGCCTGGTTCAAACCAGGATGCTCCAGACCTTCGAAGCCAGCAATTTTCCCAATATCGGCCGCCCCGATGATCAGTTGAGGGTGGACGTAACCCTTGCCACCGAGTTGCGAGCCTTCGAGATAGACGCAGGCAGCGGCAATGTGGCCACTGTCACCATCAACGCCAAACTCGTCGACGAGCGGCGCGGTGCCATTTTCGCCAGCCGGACATTCACGGCAAAAACCCCTGCAGTCCTTGACCCCACCGCGGCGGCAATCGCGGCGCTTGATACGTCGCTCAAGGACGTGATGGGCCAGATCATGCAATGGACAGCCCAAACTGCCTAGGCGCGCCGATCTCACCGACCGAGGTGCCTCAAGACGGTGTGGGACTACTGGAATGCCGTTTCGGCAAAACTGCGCAGTTTGCGCGAATGCAACCGTTCTGCTGGCTGATCTCGCAATATCTCCATCGCCCGCAGCCCGATCAGCAGATGTTGATTGACCTGGGTCCGGTAAAAGTCCGAGGCCATGCCCGGCAGTTTCAGGCTCACCATGAAGCGGTTTGTCTGAAACGCACAGCAAAGTGCCATAAGGCACCCGGAACCGGAACCCGTTGGCAGCGATCGTGGCGCTTTCCATATCCAGCGCGACAGCGCGCGACTGGCTTAATCGCTGAGTGATTTCGGCCTGATCCCGCAATTCCCAATTTCGATTGTCAAACGAAGCGACGGTACCGGTTCGCATGATGCGCTTGGTCTCGAGCCCTTCAAGTTGGGTAACCTCTTCGACGGCCTTTTCCAACGCGACCTGAACCTCGGCCAACGCGGGAATCGGCACCGAAAGCGGCAAGTCGGCGTCCAGTACATGGTCTTCGCGCACATAGGCGTGCGCCAGAACATAGTCGCCCAATTCCTGCGAATTGCGCAGTCCCGCACAATGGCCCAGCATGATCCATGCGTGCGGACGCAATACCGCAATGTGGTCGGTGATGGTTTTGGCGTTTGATGGCCCAACGCCGATATTGACCATGGTAATGCCGCGTCCGCGACCGGCGATGAGATGATAGGCCGGCATCTGCGGACTGCGCGGCGGATGCGCGCCCGTGATGCCGCCGCCAAGCCGGGCATTCATGGTCACCACATTGCCCGGCTCGATAAATTTGTCATAATGTTCGTGCCCGCTCGCCATATGTTGTTGGGCGACCCGACAGAACTCGTCGATATAAAATTGATAGTTCGTGAAAATCACAAAATTCTGGAAATGCTCGGCACCAGTGCCCGTATAATGGCTCAGCCGATACAGGGAATAATCGACCCGTGGCGCTGTAAAAGCCGCCAGTGGATATGGTCCGCCCTTGGGTGGCACATAGGTGCCATTGGCAATTTCGTCGTCGGTGTTCGTCAGGTCTGGCGCATCAAAAACATCGCGCAGCGGAATGTTGAGCGCGTTGAGCGCCTCGCCATCCAGCCTATCATTGGCCGCCACGGCAAAGTGCAGCGGAATTGGTGTATCCGACTCGCCGACATCGATGGTGCCACCATGGTTTTTGAGAATGACCGTGAATTGCTCCTCAAAATAGGTTCGGAACAGGTCGGGAGCTGTAATTGTCGTGCGATAAAGTCCCGGCGTGTGCAAATAGCCGTAGGGCAATGTCGACGCGCCGCGGCCAAAACTGGTTGAGCGCACCTCGATCTGCGGATAGCACGCACGCACCCGCCCATCTGGCACAACGCCGCGGGCGAGGTCGGCCAAATGTCCGCGAATAAAGCTGGTATTGCGATGATAAATTTCGGCTAGATAGGCCCAGGCTTTGTCTGGTTCAGTAAACGATTTCTCGGGCAGGGCAGGCGGGCTGATTGTTGTCATCTATACTTCTCATTTACGGACCCCGGATTGAGTCCGCATTTCATTTCTTGGCTGTGCCTGAGGGCATGCATCACGGCAACGGTGCCAAAACACTCATTTGTCATTCGCCCAGACAGCGCCATGCGGCAAAACCGCTTTCACCTTTCGGTGATTGCACTTTTCACGCCGCAATCAAACACCATCTTGAGCATAGTTCACTGGAGACGCAAGCGACCCATGCACCGGTGAATAGGGATGGCCACAAGCCGCTTGTCCCCCAAGCCCTCAACAGTGCGGCGAATGACCGTCCGGGCTGCAGCAACAGAGATGTTGTTGCAGCCTTTTATGTTTCCGGCGGGTAGGCCTTTTTTAGAGCCGCTATCGACATGTTTGCCATCTCTTCGAGCACACCCAGATCAATATCCGCCAACTTTTTGACGTATAGGCAAGCCTTGCCCATTTTGTGCTTTCCCAACCGTGACAGCAGCCTGTCGCGCTCCGCGTGCTGTTTGGGCAGATACGTGCCCATCAGATAGACGCTGAAGGCGGGCTTGCGTGGCGCAAAACCGATGAGAAAGCTATCGCCTTCGCGGCCCGACTCATAGCGATAGTGATATGTCCCGAACCCAACAATTGAACCCCATACGACCGGCGGTTCACCGCTTGCACGTTTCATGAGGTCAACAAGTGTCTCTGCGTCCTGCCGTCGCTCGGGCGCTACGGTCGCAATATAGTCGTCAATCGAGATAGCGGTCGGTTTGGTCTTGTTTTCAGCCATTGCGAGCCAATCACCCCGCCAGTTTTCGCTGATCGACCTTACCGGAGACCGCCGTCAACTGCGACACGATATAGCAGTTTTTCGCAAAACCGTGGACGGATCGTTCAAGTTTGCCTATTCCAACACAGCAATCAGGCAGCCACCAGGAGGCGTCATGTCGGCCAGCGTTATAGATGGAAAACACTTCGCCGAGGGTTTGCGCGCCCGCATCGCCGAGCACGTCAAACGTCTGAAATCGGCACATGATATCACGCCCGGCCTGGCAGTTGTCATCGTCGGGCATGATTCCGCCAGCCAAATCTATGTCGCCAACAAGGCCAAACAGACTGCCGAGGTGGGCATGGCATCGTTCAAGCATGAACTACCTGTCGATGTCCCGGAGCAGGAACTTCTGGACCTGATCGAACAACTGAACACCAACGACAGGGTCCACGGCATTCTGGTGCAGATGCCGCTACCCGATCACATTGATCCCAATAAGGTTATCAATGCGATCTCCCCCGCCAAGGACGTAGATTGCTTCACACCCGCCAACGTTGGAAAACTTACCATTGGTCTTCCAGGCCCGGTGTCCTGCACGCCGCTCGGCTGCCTGATGCTGTTACGCGATCATCTCGGTACGTTGTCAGGGTTGGATGCGGTCATCGTTGGCCGGTCAAATCTGGTGGGCAAGCCAATGGCCCAATTGCTGCTACGCGACAATTGCACCGTGACCATGGCGCATTCGCGCACCAGGGACTTGCCTGAGGTAGTTCGGCGCGCCGACATAGTGATCGCCGCGGTGGGACGGCCACAAATGATCCGGGGCGACTGGATCAAGCCCGGCGCCGTGGTTATTGACGTCGGCATCAATCGAATTCCGGCGCCCGAACGGGGCGAGGGAAAGACGCGATTGGTCGGCGATGTCGACTATGTGCCGGCCACCCAGAGTGCCGGCGCCATAACCCCGGTGCCCGGTGGGGTAGGGCCAATGACCATAGCTTGCCTTCTGGCCAATACAGTTACGACCGCAAGTCTCATCAATGGGCTCGTGCCACCCAGCGATCTAACCGCATGACGGAGGCCGATCACGATCCGGGCGGCAAGGTGCGCCTGGCACTGCCGCCAAATGTGCACGGTGACGCACAGTTTTCCGATGCACAACATCGCCAAATGATGCGCCGATGGCTCGGCGACAATTTTCCGCAGCGTTACGCGCTGTTCATTGGAATGAACCCCAGTACCGCTGACGCCTTGGTCAATGACCCCACTTGTGCCCGCGAATGGAATTTTTGTTTGCGCGAAGGTTATCAGGCAATGATGAAAGGCAATGTTGGCGACTATCGCGCGACCAACCCAAAAGATCTATTGCGGCCCGATGTTGTCGCTAGTTCGCCTGCCAACTTGCCAACGCTGCTTGATGCCGCCCTGCATGCAGACCTGGTTGTGGTCTGCCACGGCAAGTTGAATCGGGCGCTTGTCGAACCCGCGCGACAAATCGTAACCGCGCTCAGTGCCAGCAATATTTCGCTCTGGTGTTTCGGCATTAATGCCGATGGTAGCCCAAAACACCCACTATATCTGCGGTTGGACACGCCCTTGGTGCGCTATACCGCTTGTTGAGCCAGATAAAAATTCCGCGCCACGGTGTGGTCACGCAGGGCGGTCGCGGGTAGTCGTCCGGCTATGGCGTCCAACACCGGACGGACGTCGACTAGGGCACTGGCATCGACAACAACATTGGTGATCCGCGGTCGCAGTCCTTGCCTGACCTCTTCCAGAACGTCGAACAGCCGGGCGCGTACGTCCAGCCTGCCGACGCAGGCGATACAGGTCATGCCCGGCGCGTGGCCGTGGCCGCTGTCCACGGTAAGCGTGATCAGCGCCGTGTCGGCGGAAACGCTTGTCAACTGGCCCTTTGTCAAGACGGTCACAGGGATCGTCGTGCCAACGCTACCATAGGGCGCGATCATTCAGCCGCCGCAATATTGGCGCCAGGGACATAGTTGAGCACTGGCCCCAGCCATCGCTCGACATCGGCGACGTCCATGCCCTTGCGCCGGGCGTAGTCTTCGACCTGGTCGTGCTCGACCTTGGCTACGCCAAAATAGAACGCCTCCGGATGCGACAGGTAGATCCCCGAAACCGACGACCCTGGCCACATGGCGAAACTCTCGGTCAATTGCACGCCGGCCTGGTTTTCAGCGTCCAACAGGCTCAAAAAGCGTCGTCTTTTCCGTATGATCGGGTTGCGCTGGATATCCGGGTGCCGGACGAATGCCGCGATAGCTTTCCCCGATCAGGCTCACCAGGGCTTAAAGTCTCGTCGTCTGCATATCCCCAATACTCGCGGCGCACCCGCTCATGCATGAGCTCGGCAAATGCCTCGGCAAACCGATCCGCCAACGCCTTGGCCAAAATCGCTGAGTAATCGTCATTGTTCTTCTCGAACTTTTCAGCGATTGCGACTTCCTCAATACCCGCAGTGACAGCAAAGCCGCCGATGTAATCAGCCTTGCCGCTCTCAAGTGGCGCTACGAAATCGGCCAGCGCCATATTGGGTTTACCACCGCGCTTCGACAATTGTTGGCGCAACGTATAAAACATCGCCCGTTCTGCAGATCGCGTGTCGTCGGTGAACAGGCGAATATCGTCGCCAACCGCACTGGCAGGCCAAAAGCCGATCACCGCTCTCGGCCGGTACCATTTTTCAGCCACGATTTTCTTGAGCATCGCCTGGGCGTCCTCAAACAATTGCCGTGCCGCCTTGCCCTGCTTCTCGTCCTCCAGAATTGCTGGATATCGTCCCTTGAGTTCCCAAGTCTGGAAAAATGGTGTCCAATCGAAATACTCGACCAGCTTTTCTAGACTGAAGTCGCTGTCATCAAACGATTTTATACCTAAAAGGCTCGGCTTGGGCGGCGAGTAGTTGGCCCAGTCCGGTTTGAACGCGGCGTCACGAGCCTGGCTCAATGGCAAGCGCGTTTTAGCCGCTTCGGCGCGCGCATGAGCCGCAGCCGATTTGGCGTATTCCGCCTGGATATTTTCAATATAACTTGCCTTCGTATCAGGCTGAAGCAAACTCGAAACGACATTCACCGCGCGGCTGGCATCATTGACGTGAACGGCTTGGCCGCGCTGGTATTTTGGGTGAATTTTGACAGCGGTATGTACCCGGCTAGTTGTCGCCCCGCCGATAAGCAGCGGAATATCAAAGCCTTCGCGCTCCATTTCCGCCGCAACATGCGCCATCTCATCAAGCGACGGCGTAATCAAACCACTCAGCCCGATAACGTCGACATTTTCGTCACGCGCAGTTTGCAGAATTTTGGCCACCGGCACCATCACCCCTAGGTCGATGATTTCGTAATTGTTGCAGGCCAGCACAACGCCCACAATATTCTTGCCGATATCGTGCACGTCGCCCTTTACGGTCGCCATCAGGATCTTGCCAGCACTTCTACGACCGGTGGCGTCACCGTCAGCGTTTTTTCAGCTTCCATATAGGGCAGTAGCAGCGCAACAGCCTGCTTCATCACCCGAGCAGATTTGACCACTTGGGGCAGGAACATTTTGCCTGAGCCGAATAGATCACCGACAACCCCCATGCCAGCCATCAGCGGCCCTTCAATCACATGCAGGGGCCGGTCGGCCTTTTGCCGCGCTTCCTCGGTATCGGCGTCAATGTACTCGGTTATGCCATTGACCAGCGAATAGCTGATCCGCTCCTCTACTGTGCCTTCGCGCCAACTCAAATCCTTGGCTGCTGCGTCCTTGCCCGCGGTGCCGCGATAGCGTTCGGCCAGTTCGAGCAAGCGATCGGTACCATCAGCCCGACGATTGAGGATCACGTCTTCACAGGCGTCCCGCAATTCCGGATCGATCGTGTCATAAACCGCCAATTGCCCGGCATTAACGATGCCCATGTCCATGCCATTTTGAATGGCATAATAGAGAAACACAGCATGCATCGCCTCGCGCACCGGTTCATTGCCACGGAACGAGAATGACAGATTGGAAATGCCGCCCGAAATATGGACGTGCGGCAGATTTTCGGTGATCTGCTTGGTGGCCTCGATGAAGGCAACTCCGTAGCCATTGTGCTCCTCAATGCCGGTCGCAATGGCGAAGACGTTGGGGTCAAAAATAATGTCTTCTGGCGGCAAGCCGACCTCTTCGGTCAATAGCTTGTAGGCGCGCGAACAAATCCGGACTTTGCGTTCCAGCGTATCGGCTTGTCCTTCTTCGTCAAACGCCATCACCACAACCGCGGCACCATAGGCCCGCACCAGTCTGGCTTGCTCAAGAAACTGGGCCTCGCCTTCCTTCATCGAAATCGAATTGACCAGCGCCTTGCCCTGAACGCATTTGAGTCCCGCCTCGATCACCTCCCATTTGGAGCTGTCGATCATCAGGGGCACGCGCGCGATATCCGGTTCGGCGGCGAGCAGATTGAGATAGTCAATCATCATCTGCTTGCTGTTGATCAGACCCTCATCCATGTTGATGTCAATGATCTGGGCGCCGTTTGCCACCTGATCGCGCGCCACGTCCAGCGCCGCATTCAAGTCCCCATTCTTGATCAATTTGCGAAACCGAGCCGATCCGGTCACATTGGTGCGCTCGCCAATGTTGACGAACGGAATGTCCTTGGTCAGCGTGAACGGCTCAAGCCCGGCCAACCGCATCAATGTCGGCACTTCCGGAATTTCTCGCGGCTTGTGCTTGCCCACCGCCGTGGCGATGGCCGCAATGTGATCTGGCGTCGAACCGCAACATCCGCCAACGATGTTGACGAAGCCATCACGCGCGAAACCCTCAATTTGCTCGGCCATGAACTCGGGGCTTTCATCATAGCCGCCAAACTCATTGGGTAGTCCGGCATTTGGATAGGCGCAGATCAGTGTATCGGCGACTTCGCTAAGCTCAGCCAGGTGAGCGCGCATCGCATTGGCGCCGAGGGCACAATTCAACCCGAACGTGACCGGGTTCGCATGCCGCAGCGAATGCCAGAAGGCCGTTGGTGTTTGCCCCGACAGAGTCCGTCCAGACAAATCGGTAATGGTACCGGATATCATGATCGGCAGCCGGGACCCGCGTTCGGCGAAAATTCGTTCTGCCGCAAATATCCCGGCTTTGGTATTGAGCGTGTCAGTAATCGTTTCAAACAGCAGCATGTCGGAGCCGCCATCAATCAATCCATTGATGGCTTCCGCGTAGGCCTCAACAAGTTGGTCAAATGTGATGGATCGGTGACCCGGACTGTTAACATCTGTTGACATCGACGATGTCTTGGTCGTTGGCCCCAAAGCCCCTGCAATGAAACGTCTTTTGCCGTCCTCCAGCGTCGCACGCTCTGCCGCACGGCGTGCCACGCGTGCACCCTCGAAATTCAACTCATAGATCAGGCTCTTCCATGCCGTAGTCGGCCTGGGCGACCGAGGTGCACGAGAACGTATTTGTCTCCAGAATGTCCGCGCCAGCCTTGGCATATTCGTATTGAATATCTTCAATGGCCTGCTGCTGCGTCAGGATCAGCAGGTCGTTGTTGCCGCGAACCGGTTGTTTCCAGTCAGCAAAACGCTCACCACGAAAATCCTCTTCTTCGTACCCAAGTCGCTGAATCATGGTGCCCATGGCCCCATCCAGCACCAGAATGCGCTCCCGCGCCGCCGCTGTCAGCGCTGTCCGCACCTCTTCACCGTCGGGGAGGAGGGAGGTGGCAACATCGTTAGTGTGGGGAGAGGCTCATGACCGTCCAATCTGGTTATTCGCCGTTGGTATTCACGCTGAAGCAAGTCACATAAAGATATCTTTATGTCAATGAATCTTCAACCCCGCGGCCTAGGATCGCGACGAAACAGCTATGCCTTAACTGCGTCCAAACTTGTTAACGCCTTGCTGCCCTTAACTTAACTTAAACCCAAATGACCGACCAAGGGCGCGGAGGCGAGGCGCATCGGCTATACTAGGCCATGCATAGCAGATTGGGCGCATGACTTTGACTATATCGACAACCGCTTGGGCCAGTTCAGTTCGTCTCTTCGCGTTGGCCGCGCTTCTGGCGCCAATGATTGCCGCCTGTGGTGGCAGTTTCGGCGCCACCGTCAAGCGCGGCGCGTTCACCTCCAAGGAATATGGTGTTACCTCGTCACCCCGGGTAACCCGTGACGCCAATCCGCCCAAAGGTGGCGGCCGATATCAGGTCGGCAAACCCTATACCGTTCGTGGCAAAGTGTATGTGCCTCACGAAGACCCCAACTATCGTGCCACCGGCACCGCCTCCTGGTATGGGGCGGACTTCCATGGCCGGCGCACGGCAAACGGCGAGATTTTTTCTGCCAATGCCATAACTGGCGCGCATCCTACGCTGCCGCTGCCTTCATATGTTCGCGTCACCAATCGCGACAATGGTCGCTCGCTTGTCGTACGCATCAATGATCGCGGCCCATATGTTTCGGGCCGGGTTATCGACCTGTCCTATCGCGCCGCCTCGATGTTGGGCTATATCAATGCAGGCCATGCTGATGTGTCAGTCCAGTATGTGGGGCGCGCACCGCTGGAAGGCGATGACACCCGCATGCTGATGGCAAGCTATGACGGTCCTGCTGACTACAATCGCGGCACGACCCGCGTCGCTTCGGCCGGCAAGAGCCGTAGCTTGGCAGGTATGACCGGAGAATTCTTCTCCAACCTGTTCTCTTATGCCGATACCACACCACAGGCTGCTGATCTGGCAATTGATAACGCGCATGCAGCAGCGACTGCCATGGCAACTCGATCCGACGCGCTAAAGGACTGGGTGGCCAGCGTTGATGACGATGCCCGAGCTATCAATTGGCGATTGGGCGTTTTCGCAAATCAGCAAAATGCGATCAAGCTGTCTGAAGAGTTCGCAATACTGGCGGCGGTGCGGGAAGATCGGGTAACCGTAAACGGCAGGGCGGCCACCAGTCTGACCCTCACGCACCTCAAACCCGGCGTCGCGCGCGAAGATGTGTTGGCACTCGCACGAAAACTTGGCCTGAACGATATCATTCTGTATTAAGCTAAATGTCGACCATAATGCAGGTGCCGACATAGCCGCATCGACCAGTATTGAATGATGGGACGCTGAACAACTGTGAAGAGCCTTTCTCCATGTCGTCATCGCCTTGTTTCTTGTCGTGGCCACAGTGCCAGCTTTCGCGCAGGTAGATTTTGATACCAAGGCCAAGTTTGCCATTCTGATTGACGCGGAGTCGGGCACCGCAATATTCCAGAAAAACGCCGACGAACCCATGGAGCCGGCCAGTATGGCCAAGCTGATGACCGTCGCCGTTGTTTTCAACGAGCTACAGGCTGGCCGCATCAAACCTGATGATGAGTTCTTCATTTCTGAGCATGCTTGGCGCGCTGGCGGTGCGGCTTCAGGCGGCTCGACCATGTTTGCCAAGGTCAATTCCAAAATATCGGTCATGGACCTCTTGCGTTCCGTCATTATTCAGTCGGGAAACGATGCCGCTATCGCGCTTGCCGAGGGCATTGCCGGTAGCGAAACAACCTTTGCCAACATGATGAACGAGTTGGCCGACGAAATCGGCCTCACCGGCTCGCACTTTACGAACCCCACTGGATTGCCGGACCCGGACCAGTATGTAACTGCCCGTGATTTGGCGATGCTGGCGCGTTATCTAATTCGAACGTTCCCCGACTATTATTATATCTTCTCCGAAGACTCATTTGAGTGGAATGGTATCAAGCAATCCAATCGCAACACCTTGGTTGATATGGACATTGGTGTCGATGGCCTCAAGACCGGCCACACCGAGGCGGCTGGATATGGGTCGGTCGTTTCAACCACCGAAGGGGGGCGACGCATCATTGGCGTGGTGCATGGCCTTACATCCATGTCCGAACGCGCCGAAGAGGCGCGGAAGTTGATCACATGGGGATCGCGGGCATTTGAACGGGTATCGGCTTTTCCTGCTGGTGCGGTCATTGCATATGCCAACGTTTACGGCGGCGAGAATGCAAGTGTAGGGTTGGTAGGTGATGGAGAACTGGCACTCTATCTGCCTCGCGGCTCCCGAAAGTGCCTGAAGGCCAACGTGGTATATCGCGGCCCGCTCATCCCGCCGGTAAATCAGGGCGATCAAATTGCCGAACTGCGCATATTCTGCAATGATAAGCTGGTGCAGACAGCGCCGCTCTATGCAGAAAGAACCGTGGTTCCCGGCGGCATCGTCCGCAAGGCCACGGACGCATTGCGCCAACTTGCACTAGGCTGGCTCTAGGCATTCGACGGAGTCATTCTTGATGCTCGAAGCGTCCCAAAAGCGGGCCAGATTTATCACCTTTGAAGGCGGTGAAGGTGTTGGCAAGTCCACTCAGGTCAAGCGACTATTAGCCAAGCTCGAATCGCGCTCGATTTCGGCAGTCCGCACGCGAGAACCAGGCGGCACGCCGCATGCCGAAGCGATCCGCTCATTCATCCTCCAGGGGCGATCCGAGAGTTGGGGCGCGGGCGCCGAAGCAATATTGTTTGCGGCGGCCCGGCTTGATCACGTCAACGAGCTAGTAGGGCCCAGCCTGGCAGCCGGAAAATGGGTGATATCTGATCGCTTCCACGATTCGACGCGTGCCTACCAGGGGTTGACGGGGGGTGTCGATGACAATCTGATTGGCGCGCTCGAAACCCTGGCTTTGGATGGTCATGCACCTGATATGACGATTGTTCTCGACATGGATCCCGAAATTGCCTTCCAACGCGTTGAACAGCGTGCCGTGGAAGATGGTCTGGTGTTGACCGGCGACCGCTTCGAGAAAGAAGACCTGGACTGGCACAAGCGTCTTCGCGACGGGTTTCTTGAAATCGCGCATGCGAATCCCGATCGCTGCATCATTATCTCCGCTGATCAGACCGCCGATGCGCTAGAGGCTGAAATCTGGCACGCCGTACACGAGCGGTTTCCAGAATTGCATGACGAGCACGGAACGTGAGCGATCCGGACGCCCTGGAGGGCCTGCTGTTGCCAGAGCAGCAACCTGGAGTGATCGGCCATAGCGCGGCCGTCGCCGCCATCACTCGACAATTGCAGGACGGTCGCCTTCCCGGCGCGATATTGCTGCATGGCCCACAGGGCATTGGCAAGGCGACTTTGGCATTTCAACTCTCCCGCACGATCCTTACAGCCACCGGTGATGAGGACGCCCACCGGGTTGACGAGCAGATTGTCGCCGGCGGTCATCCAAATATTCGGGTTCTGCGTCGCGCTGCCAAGGACACAAAGAGCTACTATACCGTCATCCGCGTCGATGAAGTGCGTGACCTTCGCGCCAAACTGCAGCAGACGCGCGGCCGTCAGGGCGCGCGCATAGCCATCATTGACACAATAGACGACTGCAACCCCAGTGCTGCAAACGCCCTGCTGAAAACGCTCGAGGAACCGCCAGCGGATACAGTTTTCTTCCTGATTTCACACCGGCCTGGCCAACTCCTGCCCACAATAAAATCTCGCTGTCACAGCATCGCGCTACGCCCGCTTGATGATGCCGAAATGGCGCGTGCCTTACGTGTTCAGTGCCCCACACTTGATCAATCCGATTTGGAGCGCGCTGTTGCGCTTGGTGGTGGACGCCCCCGCCGCGGCTTCGAAACGCTGACGCTGGCACCCGAGTCCGTACTTGGCAGCTTACAGGCGTGGCTGGCCGCACCGATTGAGGCACCAATTGGCACCCACCTCAAACTTGGCGACGCATTGGCGGCAACCACCCAGCGAACCGAATTGTCGTTTGCGCGCGAGATGATTGTTGACTGGATCGCGGCCGAAGCGCGCGCTGCGGCTACCGCATCGACGGGGCGGATGCGTCTTGCCTCGGCAAACGAGGCTATGGGACAAGGCGCATGCCCATTTCGCCGAAGCCGACAGCTTGAATCTGGATAAGAAACAGACGCTTGTCACCATATTCGACGCAATCCGCAAGCACGCCCAAACCCTCGCACCAGCGCCCACTGAGTAATTATGACCGCCAAGCCATTTTATGTGACCACCGCAATCGCCTATCCCAATGGCGCCCCGCACATTGGTCACGCCTATGAGATGATCGCCACCGACGTTATTGCCCGTTTCAAACGGCTTGAGGGGCGGGACGTCTATTTCTTGACCGGCACAGATGAGCACGGCATGAAAATGGCTCAAACAGCCGCCGCCATGGGCATGCCTGTGCAGGAACTGGCAAAGCGAAATTCAGATCAGTTTCGCCAACTGGCCGCCGCACTGAATCTGTCCAATGATGACTTTGTGCGTACAACCGAGCCGCGCCACCACGCCGCAGCGCAGGAAATTTGGCGCCGCATGTTGGCCAACGGCGACATTTACCAGGACGCCTATGAGGGCTGGTACTCGGTTCGTGATGAAGCCTATTTCGATGAGGGCGAGCTGACGTCTGGTCCAAACGGAAAAAAATTCGCGCCATCTGGTGCCGAGGTCGAGTGGGTCATCGAGCCAAGTTACTTCTTTCGCTTGTCTGCCTATCAGCAAAAACTGATCGATCTTTATGAGCAACACCCCGATTTTATAGCGCCGAAAGAACGCCGCAATGAAATCATGGCATTCGTGAAGGGAGGCTTGAAGGATCTCTCGATCTCCCGCACCACCTTCGATTGGGGCATTCCAGTTCCAGACGCACCTGGCCACGTCATGTATGTCTGGATCGACGCACTGACCAACTATCTGACCGGAGTAGGGTTTCCTGACACCAAGGACGACAAATTTGACAAATACTGGCCTGCAGACTTGCATGTAATCGGCAAGGACATAATTCGATTCCATTCGGTCTATTGGCCCGCATTCCTGTTAAGTGCTGGCATTGATGTGGCGCACCGGGTATTTGCACATGGTTTCTTGACAGTCGACGGCCAGAAGATGAGCAAATCGCTCGGCAATGTTATCGATCCGTTCGCGTTGATTGAGGAGTTTGGCGTCGATCCGGTCCGGTATTTTTTCTGCCGCGAGGTGTCATTCGGACAAGACGGCGATTATGCCCGTGACAAGCTTGTCACTCGTTCAAATGCTGATCTGGCCAATAATCTAGGCAACCTTGCGCAGCGCTCATTGTCCATGATCAACAAGAACTGCGAGGGCAGGGTACCTGAATTCGGGTCCCCTACCGACGAGGATACCGCTGTTCTGGCCGCAGCAGATGTCGCGATTGCTGGCTGCGCCAACGCCATGAACGAACAGGCCGTTCACAATGCGACCGCCGAGATCATTTCGGCACTGACCGCCGCCAACAATTATTTTGCCGGGCAGGAGCCATGGGCGCTCAAGAAAACTGACCTCGCTCGCATGGGTACCGTACTCGCCGTTACCGCCGAAGCAATCCGACGACTGGCAATTCCAATGCTGGCATTCACACCCGAGTCTGCGGGTAAGATTCTGGATTCCCTGGCCGTTCCGGCCACTGATCGCCTATTGGCACATGCGGGGGCCGCAAATCGGATGACGCCTGGCACTGTATTGCCAACGCCCCAGCCAATTTTTGCCCGTCTGGAACGAACCAAGGCCGTATAGATGCTTATCGATAGCCATTGTCATCTCGATTTCGACGCACTATCGGGCGACATCGACGGCGTCATGAACCGCGCCAAAGACGCTGGCGTCACCGGCATGGTGACGATATCCACACTTGTGGATAAGTTTTCCACATATGCGGGCCTGGCCGAAGCGCACGACAATGTATGGTTTTCGGTCGGAACCCACCCGCACAATGCCGACAAGGAACTCCATGTCCAATCCGACGATTTAATCAAGCTTTCTGACCATCCCAAGTGCGTAGCCATCGGCGAGGCTGGCTTGGACTATTTTTATGACAACGCCCCCCGAGAAGCGCAGGAGACCGGGCTGCGCCGTCACATAAACGCCGCTCGTTCCACAGGTCTTCCACTGGTTATCCACAGCCGCAAGGCAGACGAGGACATGACCAGGATTTTGACCGAAGAGGTCGAACTCGGTGCATTTCCGTTTGTATTGCATTGCTTTACCGCCAGTCCCGCTCTGGCGCGCACCGGGCTGGCGCTTGGAGGGTACATTTCCTTTTCCGGCATTATCACATTCAAGAACGCCGAAGAAATTCGTGAAGCGGCGGCCTTTGTTCCGGCGGACCGCTATCTCGTGGAAACGGACGCACCATATCTCGCGCCAATCCCCCACCGCGGGCAGTCGAACGAGCCAGCGTTCGTGCGCCACACTGCCGACAAATTGGCCGAGGTTCGCGGCATTACCCTTGGGCAGCTAGGTCAGGAAACCACCGCCAACTTCGCTCGCCTGTTTGCCAAGACCGGAATGGCATAACGTGCCGCCGGCCAAGAGAATAATCGCAACCATACTGGGCTGCGGCTCCTCTGGCGGCGTTCCACGCATTGGCAACGACTGGGGCCGCTGTGATCCCGATGAGCCACGCAATCGACGCAAGCGATGCTCCTTGCTTATCGAGGGGTATGGGGACGATTGCGCGACCCCGACCAGGATTGTCATCGATACCGGCTGCGATTTGCGCGAACAACTGCTCACCGCTGGTGCCGATAGCGTCGATGCGGTATTTTATACCCACGAGCATGCCGATCACACCCATGGCATTGACGATCTTCGGGTTCTCGCCTTGCATATGCGACGGCGAGTCGACGTCTATTTCAACAAATTCACGGGTGAACGACTACGTGAGGCCTTCAGTTACTGCTTCGCGACCCGTCCTGGCAGCGATTATCCGGCCATTCTGAACGGCCACGAAATTGTTGCCGGCGACACAATTGCCATCGATGGTCCAGGCGGCTCGATCTCGATGGAGTCATTCGACCAAGCGCATGGGAATACAAGGTCACTGGGATTCAGGGTAGGTGGCCTCGCCTATTCCTGTGACCTATCTGCATTGCCTAATCAATCATCGACCACCGTCACTGATCTGGATATTTGGATAATCGACGCCCTGCGCCACACGCCGCACCCAAGCCATCTCAGTCTTCCAGAAACCTTGGACCTAATTGCTCGACTTGCACCCCGACAGGCAATTCTGACCAATATGCATATCGACATGGACTACAGGAGCCTGCTGACAGTCCTGCCAGAGGGCGTTTTGCCTGGGTTTGATGGGCTCCGGATTGATGTCAGTGACGGCAAAATTACCCAAACTTAGTCCGAGTCTGGTGGCGGGTAGATATGCTCGACACCCCGATAGTCCGTAATCCCGTGACGGTCGTCAGCCAAGGTCCGGACAACGCTGTTGCCAATAGGCGCTTTGCCGTGGCCGCCCGGTATATCGAGAATATAGGTCGGCTGACAGAGCCCTGAAATCTGGCCGCGTAGGCGTGCTACCAGCGCTTGCCCCTCAGCAACGCTCAACCTGAAATGGCTGGTTCCTGGCGCCAAATCGGGATGGTGCAGATAGTACGGCCGGACGCGGTTGATCACGAAACACCGCATTAATTCCGCCAGAACATCGGCATCATCATTGACGCCCTTTAGCAGAACGGTTTGACTCAGCAGCACAATCCCCGCGTCTGACAGAATTTTCAGGCCCGCGATAGCCTCCGATGTCAGTTCGCGTGGATGGTTGGCGTGGATGGCCAGATAGGTTGTCTTTCCAGCGGCCATGATTGCTGCTGCTAGATCGGCATCAATTCGACCCGGCTCAACCACTGGCACACGTGTATGAAACCGCACGATCTTTACGTGGTCAATTTTCCCGATCCGCCCCATGATTTCCATGAGCCGACGAGACGACAGAACCAGTGGATCGCCGCCGGTAAGAATGACTTCCCAAATTTCCTCATGTGTCGCGATATAGTTGAGTGCTCGCTCGAGTGCATCCGCAGTCAGGGTACCCAGACCCTGCGGCCCCACCATCTCGCGCCGAAAGCAGAAACGGCAATAGATTGGACAAACATGCACTGCCTTGAGCAATACGCGGTCTGGATAGCGGTGAACTATACCATCCACCGGGCTATGAACCAGGTCGCCAATAGGGTCTTCGCGCTCCAACGGTGTCGTCGATAGGCTCTTCAACGCTTGGAACAAATTGGCGCGCGATTGGATCGTTCGGATCCGACCGATCCATCAGCGCAGTCATCGCGGGCGTAATCGCGACAGTGTACTGCCGCGCAACGGACTCAAGCAAATCCTGATCCACAACGTCGACCAATCCTTCTTCAGCAAGGCTCTTTATGGTTCGAAGTGACGATGGTTCAGTCATTTCCTACCCTCTGCAACGGGCATCCAAACGACATGATCAATGCTGGGTGCACCGGTTGCCAGCATGACCAGCCGATCAAATCCCAAGGCAACGCCACAGGCATCCGGCATCAACTCCAGAGCCATCAAAAACGCTTCATCCAGCGGATAATATTCGCCATAGAGGCGCTGTTTTTCGGCCATCTCTGCCAAAAAACGTTGGCGCTGCTCATTGGCGTCGGTCAACTCGCCGAACCCGTTGGCCAACTCCACGCCACACGCGTAAATCTCAAATCGTTCTGCAACCCGGGCATCGCCGGCAGCACGGCGTGCCAACGCGGCCTCGGCCGCAGGATATAAATCTAGAATAGTGATTTGCCCGAGCCCAAGTTGCGGTTCGACTTTTTCAACAAGTATGCGGCTAAACAGATAGGACCAAGTGCAATCCTGCGGCACAGCAAGGTCGACATCGCGCATCTGAGCCGTCAAAGCGGCAAGGTCCGTATTGCCATCGCTATCCATTGTATCGAGCAGGTCAATGTCGGCATAGCGCATAAATGCGTCGGCTACGCTCAGTCTCTCAGGTTTGGCGTGCACATTGATACTGCGGCCGCGCCACGACATTGTGTCGGTGCCAACCTTGTCAGCCGCCAAACGGATCATGTTTACGCAATCAGCCATGACGGTGTCATAGGATTGCTCGACGCGATACCATTCCAGCATGGTGAACTCTGGGTGGTGCAAGGGCCCACGCTCGCGATTACGCCAAACATGGCCAATACTTGCAATACGGCGCTCGCCGGCGGCCAGCAGCTTTTTCATGCTGAATTCGGGCGATGTGTGCAGGTACAATGGCGAAGCCTGGCCGTCATTTCCGATTGCACTTGTTGAAAATGCATGCAGGTGGGCTTCATTGCCCGGCGAAATCTGTAATCCCGGCGGATCCACCATTACGAAGTCATGGTCGGCGAAATAGGTTCGCAGCGCCAGTTCAATCCGATTGCGGGCCAAGAGAATCGGGCGTCGATCAGCGTGCACTGAGGGCGACCACCATGGCGAAGCGGTAAAATCTGGCGGAGTAGGGGGCAATAGTAGCGTCTTTCAAGCTCAGGACTGGCAGTTTGGGTCAAATTGCGGTATCGGGCGACACCGAACATGAATTCAGCGGGTCCGGCCGAATGCGGCTAGCGACGGTTTAGGACGCTGCCCGCACCCTAACAAGGAAGAAATAATGGTCAAAGTCATCGCGTCGTCACTCCGCAAAGGCAGCATCGTTGAGCAAGACGACAAGGCTCTATGTCGTTCTTACTGCTGAAAATGTCCATCCCGGCAAGGGAAACTCAATCACCAACGTCAACATGCGCCGCATCAGTGACGGTGTGAAGGTTGTAGCACGCTGGCGCACAACCGAAATGGTTGAGCGCGCTAACGTCGACGACCGCACCTACAACTTCCTCTATTCGGATGCTGAAGGCTATCACTTCATGAATCCGGAAAACTACGAGCAGGTCACGGCGTCGACCGACGTGGTTGGCGATGACGCGCTGTTTTTGCAGGACGGCATGGAAGTTACGCTGAGTCTTTACAACGACGTCGCAATCTCGATGGAACTACCACAACGCGTCACATTGGAAATCGCCGACACCGAGCCTGTCGTCAAAGGCCAAACCGCATCGTCGTCTTTCAAACCCGCCGTGCTATCCAATGGGGTCAAAACAACCGTGCCGCCACATATATCAATTGGCACTCGGGTGGTGATTCTTACCGACGATCGCTCATATGTTGAACGCGCCAAAGACTGACGCAGATCAACCCCCAACTTGATCATGCGAGGTTATAGTATCTCGCATGCATATCGATACGCTTGAAGACCGCATCACCAGCTTATCCAAACGGCAGGCGCCACGCAGACATTAGGCGCCACCAAGGCTCAGTAACCCAAGCGAGCGCCCATACTGGTACCTATAAAAGTTCCATAATATATATTATGCGAAAAACAGATCAACGAATTCGAGTTGATAGTTAGCAGGCTCTGACGTCAGCCGGTGGTGCGCCCGTGCCCCCACCGCATTATGGTGAGGGCTGATTCTCCCATAGTGAGTATTCGACATGCAGCCATCACGTGACATTGCCCGCCTCGTTGAAATCATGAAGGCGCTGCGTGATCCCGACCATGGTTGCCCGTGGGACCTGGAACAGGATTTCTCCACCATCAGGCACTATACGATCGAAGAAGCCTACGAAGTTGCGGACGCGATAGAGCGATCCGATTATGACGATCTTCGCGAAGAACTAGGCGACCTATTGCTGCAACCGGTGTACCACGCACAGCTGGCTGCTGAACGCGGTCTGTTCGACATCGGCGACGTCGTTCACGCAATCACCGAAAAATTGATCCGTCGCCATCCGCACGTCTTTGGCGAAGTCGAAGCGAACGACCCGGATGCCGCTCAACAACGCTGGGAAGCCATTAAGGCCGATGAGCGTGCTGCCAAAGCCAAGCGTGGTGGTAACACGACGCCGTCGGTGCTCGATGATGTGCCATCCACCCTGCCAGCGTTGGCGCGCGCGTCGAAACTGACCAAGCGCGCTGCTGCAGTTGGTTTTGATTGGCCTGATGCAGCGGCAGTGGTCGATAAGGTACACGAAGAGCTGAACGAGGTCCGTGCTGCACGGACACAAGATCAGCGCCATGAAGAGATCGGCGATCTGCTCTTTGCTGTCGCAAATCTTGCGCGTAAACATGGTGTGGATGCGGAAGCTGCGCTTCGTGATGCCAATGCCAAATTCAACCGCCGGTTTAGCTACGTTGAACAACGTTGTCGCGACGACGATATCAATTTGTCAGAGGCCGGTTTGGGTCGGATGGACCGCTATTGGAATGAAGTTCGGCGCGCCGATAAAACCTCCTCAAGTTAGTGCCGAAATTCGCCCGTTAAATCGTTCCAGAAACGTCGTCAGGTGACGCGGTTCAACCCGCACCACGAAGCTGGAACCCTGTTCATCGGACGGGTTCCGGGTGATGATTTCTGCATGCGAATGAAGCCAGCCGATATCGGCTCCAGCACTATGTGGAACCGTAACCGCATAGCTTCGACTGCGATGTGACAAGGCAGTTTCTATCGCCTGTCGGAGTTGGTCCAGCCCTTCGCCAGTTTTGGCCGACACGGGCACAGCGGCAGCCACGGTGCTAGCCGGTGACAGTGTGTCAAGATACTGGACATTTTCTTGATTATCCTGACGCACGAGATCAAGTTTGTTCCAGACCTCGACGAATGGGGTTGTGTCGGGTGACACACCAAGGTCAGCCAACACGCCTAACACGTCCCTTGCCTGCGCATGGTGGTCCGGGTTGGCCACGTCCCGTACATGCAATACGACATCGGCCTCGGTCACTTCTTCCAGTGTGGCGCGAAAGGCGGCGACCAGATCTGTTGGCAGATCGGCAACGAACCCAACGGTATCGCTAAGCATAACCTCTCGTCCGTGCGGCAACTCGATTTTGCGCACCCTGGTGTCAAGAGTTGCGAACAACAGGTCTTCGGCAAACACCCCTGCCCCGGTTAACCGGTTGAATATGCTTGATTTACCAGCATTTGTGTAACCAACCAGAGCAACAATCAGAAAAGGGGTGTCATCACGCTGCCGCCGCTGCTGGGTCCGCGTTTTCTTGACCTTTTCCAGCCGGTCTTCCAACAGGACGATGCGATCAGTGATCTGACGCCGGTCACTCTCAATCTGCGTCTCGCCAGGGCCGCCCATAAACCCATAGCCACCGCTGCCACGCTGGCGTTCAAGGTGCGTCCATGAACGAACAAGGCGACTCTTCTGATAGTTTAGGTGTGCCAGTTCCACCTGCAACACACCCTCGCGTGTTGCCGCCCGTTCGCCAAATATTTCGAGAATGAGGCCGGTTCGGTCCAAAACCTTGGCCCCAGTCTCACGCTCAAGATTGCGTTGCTGAATTGGCGTAAGCGCGGCATCGACCAGCAATATATCTACCGCGTCTTGCTTGATGCGATTGCGCAGGGATTCAACATGACCGCCTCCAAGAAAAGTCGCCGGCTTGACCTCGCGGACCTTTATCACCTCAGAGAAAGCCACATTCAGATTGATCGCTTCGGCCAGGCCCTCAAACTCGGCTTTGCGCGCCTCAAGACCATGCTGCGAAATGGCGCCGCGTACATCAGGACACACCAGACCAGCCCGCGTTGCTACCTCGCGTTGATCTACAAACGGCTTCGGACCGCCGCGCCGGCCACTGCCGTCTTCGCTATCACCCATTTATTGTCAGTCGCTGTCTTGGTTCTGCTCAGGGTCAAACAGTTGAATTGGCGCCCCGGGCATGATTGTGGATATGGCATGCTTGTAGACCAACTGCGATTGTGCGTCGCGCCGCAGCAACAGGCAAAAATTGTCGAACCAGGTGATCACCCCTTGGAGTTTCACGCCATTCACGAGAAATATTGTCAACGGCACCTTTTGCTTGCGTACATGATTTAGGAACGAATCCTGTAGATTTTGTTGTTTTTCGCTGGGCATTTTAGGCCTCTTCTTGCCTTTGGATTGCTTAATTGCGAGCCGCCATTCCGCTGAATTGGCAGTCGCGGCATACGATTTTATGGTGCTACATCATCGCATAGAAGCCATTTACTGCATACCGTCCAAATTCATGGCTGCAATGCCACTAGAGCCCCAGAGATTTAATCTTCCGGTGCAATGCACTCCGCTCCATGCCGACAAACTCGGCCGTTTTGGAAATGTTCCCACCAAACCGTTCGATCTGGGCCAGCAAATATTGTCGCTCGAAAACCTCACGCGCGTCGCGCAACGGCAAGGCTCATCAAGTGGGCTGAAGCATCGGTATCGCCCACAGTGGGCAGGACCTCACCAATATCGGATGGTAACATCGCCGCCGTTATGATCCCGTCGCTTGGCGCTTGATCCTTCATCAGGATCAAGAGGCGCTCAATTGAGTTGCGCAATTGTCTGGCATTGCCCGGCCATTCCTGCGCTTGCAACACCGCAATGGCATCATCGCCGACTGCAAGCCGTTGCAAATTGTGCATTCGGCAAACTTGCTCAATAAAAACACTGACCAGCGGCGGCACATCTTCGCGCCGTTCCTTTAACGGCACCAATTGCATCGGCACGATGGATAGGCGATGAAATAGGTCTGACCGGAACTCGCCCGCTTCAATCTGGGCGGCGACATTTTGCGAACTCGACGATATTATCCGAACGTCAATGGGAACCGCGGCCTGTCCTCCAACACGATTGAATCGGTTTTCGACCAAAGTTCGCAACAGTACAGCTTGCGTCGCCTGCGGCAGGGTCGACACTTCTGACAGGTATAATGTGCCGCCGTGGGCCCGCTCAAGCGCCCCCACTTCGGCGCGCAGTATGCCGGATTTTTCCCGCACCTCGCGCCCGAACAACACAACTGGCACCTCATCGGGCGCATAAAGAGACGCATTGATCTCGACAAAAGGCGAGTCGGCGCGCGGGCTACGCTGATGGATCATCCTGGCAACCATGCCTTTGCCGGTTCCCGAGGCACCCGATATGAATATCCGCGAATTTGTAGGCGCGGACTTCTCGATTACCCCGCGAATTTGCTGAAGTGCCGGTGAGGTGCCGACCATATCGGCCCCCTTGCCCGCTGTTCGCTCCTTCAACTCGGCGACCTCGGAGCGCAGTCTCGTCGCTTCCATCGCCCTCTGGGTTATGTGCAACAGCCGATCGATCTTGAATGGCTTTTCGATATAGTCGTAAGCGCCGCGCCGAATTGCGGACACCGCTGTTTCGACGTTGCCGTGCCCCGATATCATCACCACTGGCATGTCGGGATTTTGGGATTGAAAGACATCCAGCAGTTGCAACCCGTCCAACCGCGACCCCTGCATCCAGATATCGAGAAAGATCAAACTGGGCCGACGCCGCGCGATCTCATTGAGCCCGCTATCGGCGTCATGGGCTTGCCTGGTCTCGTAACCCTCATCTTCCAGAATGCCGGCGATCAGGTCCCGGATGTCATCTTCGTCGTCGATGATCAGAATATCGAGCGCCATTATTTTTCTACAACCGCTGTTAGTCGCGGCCCCTCTGATTGGTTGGAATGTGCTTCCGGCGCCGCGCCGGACGTTTCATTCCCGTCAATTGACTTTGTTTGGTGCAGTGGCAGCGTGAACATTACGCAGGCCCCTACCCGACCGCCTGCGTCAGGTTCCGCATCGATCAGTTCCACGATGCCGGCGTGCTGTTCGATGATCTTGGCGACAATTGCCAAGCCAAGTCCGGTGCCCTTGTCGCGGGTCGTCATATACGGTTCAAGCAATCGTTGCCTGTTGTCATGCGGCCAGCCTTTGCCATTATCAGAAACCGAGATCACCGCCTGATTATGTTCGATCTGCGCCGCAACCTTGATCGTGCGATCAAAATGCTCAGATGCATCAATGGATTCAAACGCTTCAACTGCATTCTTTATCAAATTCGTCATGCACTGGGAAATCAACCGATTGTCAAAATAGGCATAGATCGCGACATCCGGCAATTTGGTTTCAATATTGATTTCCGGCAACCGCACGCTTTCCAAAAATACTGCCTGGCGGATCGTATCGGACAGATCAGCGATCTCCGGGCTGGCTTCGGGCATTCGCGCAAAGGCCGAAAACTCGTCCACCATGCGCCCGATGTCACCAACCTGGCGGACAATCGTGTTGATGCATTTGTCGAACACGTCCCTGTCACCGTCGAGCTTTTCGCCATATCGCCGCCGCAGACGTTCCGCCGACAGTTGGATAGGCGTCAGCGGATTCTTGATCTCATGCGCGATCCGCCGCGCCACATCTGCCCAGGCACTAGTTCGTTGGGCCGATTCAAGGTCGGTAATATCGTCAAAGGTGAGCACATAGCCCTTGGACTCGGTCATGGACCCTTCGCGTGTAAGTTGCACCTGATAGGTCCGTCGATTGGTTTCATTGCCAAGATAGATCCGATCCCGAACCTGCCCACGGCGCGCAGAACGCGCCCTCTCTAGGGTAGACGTCAACTGAGGAACAACCGTTTCGATCTTTTCCCCCATCAGGCTCCATCTCAGGGGTATCAAGCATGTCGCAGGCCCGTGCATTGACCAGCGTTACAGCGCCATAGGGATCGAGACCAATAATGCCCGCAGACACCCCTTCCACCACCGCCTCGGTAAACTGGCGGCGTTTTTCATTCATCTCGCTGGCGCTAAGCAGCGCTTCGCGCTGGGATCGCAATTGTTGGGTCATGATGTTGAAGCGGCCACTCAGGTCGCGCAGGTCGCCTCGGCCTTCTTGAACGGGCACTTGCACATCAAGATCGCCCTTGCTGACCCGGTTCGACGCAATCATCAGGTTCCTGATCGGGTCGACAAAGCGGTTTGCCAAAGCAATGCCGATCCAGAGCGCACCCAGCAACAGCACCACGGCCAAGCCGACATACATGATTGTAAAAGTGATCTGAAACACCAGCCGGTTCGACGCATACTGACGATATTCGGTTATATTTTCGTCAGTTAGCCGCATATATTCGAGAACCTCGGCGTCAACCGGTCTGGCGACAAACAAATAGGTATTATCGTAACCACGCAGCTTTACAACCGAGCCGACGAGATTGGTTCGTCCCGGCGCTATCGCGGTGGGCGTTCCTTCAACAACGCCCTGCGTAATACCATCCGGCAGCTTGGGATAAGCGCCCTGCGCATTGATCTGCGCCCGCATCAAGGTGTTGCCATTTGCAGAAATCAACGAGGTAAATGGCAACGAACGTGTAACCGCCAACGCGGTCAAAATGCGTTGGAACCGATCCTTGTCGGTCTCAAACGTTCCTCGCGCCTGTTCCAGCTCGGTCGCGACCCAGATGATATCATCGCGCAGGACCTGCGCGTGCTCAAGCATATAGGAGCGCGCAACCAGTCGGGAGCTTTCCACCATGGTGCGTGTCCGCTCGGAAAACCATTGGTCGAGGCCCTGGTTGAGCGCGATTGTTGCCACGACCGCCACGATGACAGCGGGTACCGCCGCCACAAAGGCAAACATCGTAACCATGCGGATTTGCAGGCCAGCCCCCGCCAGTCCCTGTACACGCGCCTGAATAAGCAACGCCGCCTCGGTTACCACCAGGGCAATAACCAGCAGAACCAGAATGCCGGTAACGACCCAGATAACCGTCCACACCTCAGGCGACGGTTCGATATTGGTGGTGCCGGACAGAATCAGGAACGACAGCGAGGACATCAATATCGACGCCAACACCACCAAGAAACCAAGAACACGAAGTCCCCGATTGTTGTGCCCACCAAAAAACCGGCGGTTTGGCGCAATAGTCCCGCTCGATTTGGCAGTGGATGGGTTCGTCTCGCTCATGCAATAAGCCGCAAGGCTTCCCTCATTTAAAGTGGGGCACTGTGAGTCTGACCCAATCGGCCAGAACCTTCAATACAATTGTTGCCAAAATACGACGTCGCAAAAATGTTACATACCGCCTAGGGTATGTGCATTACGACAAGATAAACTTGCGCCGCCTCAATAGTGACGCGCATCAATGGCCGCGTCGGCTATGTTTGACAATTTCGATGCTGTGGACCCGGATTTTCTTGCGCAGGGTATTGCGATTGAGCCCTAAAAGGTCTGCGGCCTTGATCTGGTTGCCGCCGCACGCGTTAAGCGCCATGGCGATAAGCGGCGCCTCCACTCGGTCGAGAACCCGTTGATAGAGGCCAGCGGGCGGCAGGTTGGGCTCGTACTCGCCCAGCATCTGACCCACATGGGCTTCCACCGCCACCGACACATCGACAACGCCATTGCTCGAACTGCCGGTCGGGCGGTCGGTGATATTCAACTCGTTTTGGACAATCTCAACGGAGATACGTTCATCCGCATAAAGTGCTGATAGTCGCCGGACCAGGTTTTCAAGTTCGCGCACATTGCCCGGCCATGCGTAGTTCTGCATCAGTTTGATCGCCTCCGGCGTGATAGCCTTAACCGGTTCACCATCTCGCTGCGCCACCCGCAAAAAATGCAAGGCCAGATCGCCGATATCGTCCACGCGCTCGCGCAGTGGCGGCAAACGGATGGGCACGACGTTCAGGCGATAATACAGGTCTTCACGGAACAGTCCCTGACGGATCATTTGCCCCAGATCTCGATGGGTGGCGGCAACAATGCGGACATTGGTCTTTATGGCAGTGCGCCCCCCGACCATGGTGTATTCGCCTTCCTGCAGCACGCGCAGCAGTCGCGTTTGGGCATCCATTGGCATATCGCCAATTTCGTCGAGAAACAGCGTACCGCCTTCTGCCTGCTCAAATCGACCGGACGAACGTGTATTTGCGCCGGTAAAGGCACCTTTCTCATGGCCGAATAACTCCGCCTCGATCAGATCGCGCGGTATCGCCGCCATGTTGATCGCCACGAAAGGACCATTGCGGCGTTTGCCAAAATCATGAAGGGCGCGCGCTACCAGTTCCTTGCCCGTGCCACTCTCACCGGTGATCATCACCGTCAGGTCGGTTTGCATCAACCGCGCAAGCGCCCGGTAGATTTCCTGCATGGCCGCCGACCGACCGACCAACGGCATGGTGTCGGCTGGCTCATCGCCACTACGTTGGCCCGTCGTCGGCTTCCTGACGTCCGCCAGAGCTCGAGCAACGACCGAAAGTACCTCGGTAATGTCAAACGGTTTTGGCAGATATTCATAGGCGCCGACCTCGTTGGCGCGAATGGCGGTCATAAATGTGTTTTGCGCACTCATGACGATCATTGGTAGGTCGGGGCGTAACTTCCTGATCTTGGGCATGACTTCGAATGCGTTGCCGTCAGGCATTGCCACGTCGGTTATCAATATGTCGCCTTCCCCACGACTGACCCAGTTCCACATCGTCGATATGTTGCCCGTTGGTCTAACCTCGTAGCCCGCGCGGGTCAGCGCTTGGTTGAGCACCATACGGATCGCCGCATCATCATCGGCTAGTAGCACCACCTGGCTCATCAGGATGCCCCTAATAGGGCTGGTATGGGTGATGACTGCTTGGCGACTGGTAGCAATATCCTCAGACGCGTGCGGCCCGGTCGGCTGTCACAGTCGATTACCCCACCGTGATCACCCACGATCTTGGCAACGAGCGCCAACCCAAGTCCCGAACCATTGGCTTTGGTGGTCACGAACGGATCGAACAGAAATGGCAGTACGTCGGGCGGAACGCCCGGCCCGTTGTCTTCGATGACAATTTCCAATGGCAGCGAAATACGTTCTGACACGCCGGTTACTGCAATGCGGATGCCCGGCCGAAACGCGGTTGATAGCTTGATCTCGGGCGCCGACGTTTTCTCAAGGGATTCGGCCGCATTTTTTACCAGATTCAGCATCACCTGAATTAGTTGGTCTCGGTGACCGATCACCGGCGGCAGTGAAGGATCGTACTCTTCAACAATGTTGATGCCGCGACCAACACCATTGCTGGCGAGCAATTTTACCCGATCCAGAATGGCGTGAATGTTGATTGGCTCACTCTCAAGCGGTCGGTCGTCGCCAAACACCTCGACCCGGTCGAGCAGTCCTACGATACGGTCTGTTTCTTCCCGTATCAGGCGCGCCAGCACTATTTCCTCGCTCGATACGGTTTGCTCGAGAAGTTGAGCCGCACCGCGGATGCCGGACAGAGGGTTCTTGATTTCGTGAGCCAGCATTGACGCCAGGCCGGTCACGGACCGCGCAGCGCCACGTGAGACCATCTGCCGGTCAATCTTGTCCGCCATGGTGCGTTCCTGAATCAGCAGAACGACGCCGCTGTCATTGTCGGCAATGGGCGTAGCAAAAACGTCCGCAATTCGCTCATCGCCAAATCGAGACGAGCCGATGCCGACTCGATACTCTGCCATCGGCGCCCGACGGGTCAGCACCGTTTCGACCAATCCGATGACGGGGGAGCCAAACGCCACGAGATCATCGAGTTTCTGGCGACACAGTACACTCATCGAGGCGCCAAAAAACGACTCGGCAGCATAGTTCACAAAGATAATCTGGTGATCTTCTGAGCAAACGACTATCGGCTGTGGTAACGACTGCAATACAGCCAGCGCGGGTATGGGTTCCCCGACAATTTTCATGCCGCAGCCCTCCAGTCGCCAGAGTAAAATTGCTTGATCATAGCCACGACTTCCCGAGGCTGATCGCAATTGAGCAGGCGTGAGCGGTCCGATTTTTCCAGCACCATGCTGCTGGCCATCAGATACCAATCAAGATGTTTGCGTGCAGCGCGCAAACCGATACTAGTGCCGTACTCGACCAGAATTTCTTCATAGTGCTCCCGCACCAAATCAACCAGATCCGCCCCCTGTGGTCTTGCTGGCGCAGTGTAGCCTGCCAATTGAGCCCCTATCTGGCCAACGAGCCAGGGCTGTCCTTGTGCGCCGCGTCCAATCATGACCGCCGCTGCACCCGATAGCGACAACGCCTCGCGTGCCGAGTCCACCGAGGTGATGTCACCATTGACAACGACCGGCACGTCAACCGCGTCAACAACGTCACGAACCGGCGCCCACCGCGCCGTACCCTTGTAAAACTGTTTCCGCGTGCGACCATGAACCGTAATCATTTGGGCGCCTGCATCGACGGCCCGGCGCGCCATCTCGGCCGCATTGAGACTATCATCGTCCCAGCCCAGCCGCATCTTCACCGTGACAGGAAGCGGCGTGGCACTCACAACCGCGTCGACGAGTGCCATGGCCTGGTCAGGCACGCGCATTAGCGCCGATCCAGCATAACCGTTGGTTACACGCTTGGACGGACAGCCGAAATTGATATCGATAATGTCAGCCCCTGCGTCGTGGGCAATCTCGGCACCAAGCCTCATCCACCGCCCTTCGCAGCCCGCCAATTGGACAACGTGGGGCAATGCACCGGCATTGCCCAGTTTACGCACCATTTCATTGTGTCCGGTTCCAAGCGCGGCACTGGCGATCATCTCCGACACCACCAGCCCAGCGCCAAAACGCGCGGCAATGCGACGAAATGGGCGATCGGTGATACCGGCCATCGGCGCCAAAAACGCCGTATTGCGGGTATTTTGATTGCCAATTCGCAACTGATGGGCGTGGTCGGACACATTTGCCCCTAAATTAACCAGATTCAGACATTGCCTGCACAATAGTCAAAACGCAACCTCATGCAACTGCTTTACGCAGATCGCAGTCGCCACGCTGATGGCAACGCTTGCCCGCAACTGGCGCTAGGGCTAGACCATTTGAGTGTGACATTTTCGTGTGCGGGTGCGACCCTATATGCCTTCAAAATCAATAGCCGTGATTGTAGTAGCTGCCGGTCAGGGCGAACGGGCAGGCAACACGGCAACCTCGCTTCCCAAGCAATACCGGCCGGTCGCTGGTATTCCCATGCTCGCCCGCACCATCATGACGTTTCTTGAACTGCCCCAAATCAGCACCGTACTGACTGTCATCCATCCTGATCACGCAAAGCATTATGCCGATCTTGGACTTGATGATCCGCGTCTTGAGGCGCCAGCAATTGGAGGGGCGACGCGGCAGGCGTCTGCAATGGCGGGATTGCAGACATTGGCCAAATCCCCGCCGGACCTCGTCCTCATACACGATGCCGCCCGTCCCTTTGTTGAACCATCATTGGTCAACGCCGTCATCGACCAGCTTGCCGTACACGAGGCCTGTCTGCCTGCTCTGCCGGTCACCGACACAATTAAGCGGTCCGACGGACAATTGGTTTTGGCGACAGAAGACCGAAAAACCATTTTCGCGGCTCAAACACCGCAAGGGTTTCGTTTCCCGGCAATTTTCGCGGCGCACCGGCGCGCGAGCGAAAATCCGCACCAGTTTACAGACGATGCGGAAATCGCCGAATGGGCAGGTCTGCGAGTTGCAGTCACGCCGGGTAGTTCCCGGAACATCAAGATTACACTCCCCGAAGATTTTGACCGCGCCAACAATGTTATCGAGACCGCAATGCAAATGGAAACCCGTATCGGCACTGGATTCGACGTGCACCAATTTGAACGTGGGGACTCCGTGTGGCTGGCCGGTATCGAGGTTCCTCATGATCGCAAACTCAAGGGTCACTCCGATGCTGACGTTGCGCTCCATGCGCTCACCGACGCCATCTACGGAGCGTTGGGCGAGGGCGACATCGGCACCCATTTCCCCCCAGCGATGAGCAATGGCGTGGGGCTGCCTCCCACATATTCCTGCGCCATGCCACTGATATGATCGCCGAGCGGTCTGGTCGCATTGTCAATCTGGACGTGACAATCATTTGCGAACGGCCCAGAATTGGTCCCCACGTTGCAGCGATGTGCGCAAATATTGCTGAAATCTGTCGAATTTCAACAAGACGTGTCGCGATCAAGGCAACTACCAGCGAACAGCTGGGCTTCACCGGGCGCGAAGAAGGAATTGTTGCGATGGCAAGTGCTAGCATCGAATTGCCGAGGATGGATTGATGGCCAAAAATCCTTCAACTGCGTTGGCGCAACAACTGGTAAAGCTTCTCACTGAATCAAAACAGACTGTTGTGACAGCCGAAAGTTGCACCGGGGGCTTGGTGGCCGGTGCGATTACCGAGGTACCCGGCGCCTCAACGGTGCTCTATGGTGGCTTCATTACCTACGCAAACACGGCTAAAACCCGCATGATCAGGGTCCCGGCGCGCCTCATTCGCGATTTTGGCGCCGTGTCCAATCAGGTCGCGCGCGCCATGGCGGACGGCGCCCGAAATACCGCCGGCACCGACTTTTCTATCGCTGTAACAGGCGTGGCGGGGCCCGACGGTGGCACCGACAAGAAACCTGTTGGTCTTGTCTATATTGCGGTGTCGTCTGAAAGCGCTACCTTGGTTACCGAGAACCGATTTGGTGATCTTGGTCGCGACCAAATTCGTGATGCCAGCGTCACCGCGGCGCTCAAATTGATGTTACAGGTATTGGACCAGCCTTATGTTCTGTAGTGGGTTCAGACTCCATAACGTCGGTCGGCCTCATCGGCGAACGCACGCATGATCTCGTCCTGCTTGGCAGCAAACGCCGGTTCTGCAACCGCTGCGACAAGCGGATTGGATATCTTGAAATCGATCTCGAATTGCACGCGCGTCCCCATGCCTTCAGGTTCGAAACGCCACTCACTGTCAAGATAGGCAAATGGCCCGTCAACCGCCCTGGCCGTAATTGTTCTCTTGTCGGGGTCGGCAACAACACGACTGGTGTAGGCCTGGGTAATGGGACCAAATGACAGGGTCATTTTGGCAAGTTTGGTATTGTCCCCCGCCGTTGGATCGGGTTTCACCTCCATGGCTTTGCAATTAGGCACAAAGCGGGGATAGTCACTCAGTTCGGAAACGATGTCGAACATGCGGTCTGGCAGATGCGGCACGTGCCTTTCAAAATACCGCTTCATCAGTGCCCGTGCTTTGCCAATCGAGCAGCCTTGAGACGGGCGAAATCCTCTCCCGCGTGATGTGATGACCGCGTCAACGGGCTGGATGAGACTAGGGAAAATCCCTTGGCGCTGGCCACCGTCGCATAAGACTTGAATGCCACCGGTGTCACAAATTCAAGCACTGGGTGGTGCTTTTTGGTCGGTTGCAAATATTGCCCGATGGTCAAAAAATCGACATCGGCACTGCGTAGATCGTCCATGAGCCTGCAACACTTCGTTGCGCACCTCGCCGAGCCCCACCATGATCCCAGACTTGGTGAACATGGTTGGATCGAGTTCCTTGACCCGCTGCAGCAGCCGGATCGAGTGGAAATAGCGCGCGCCGGGGCGCACCTTCAGATATTTCGATGGTACTGTTTCGAGGTTGTGATTGAAAACGTCCGGTTTTGCAGCCACGACGATTTCCAGGGCACCATTCTTGCGTAAAAAATCTGGCGTCAGAATTTCGATTGTTGTTGCTGGGTTGCGCGCGCGTATGGCGCGAATGACTGCGGCAAAATGCCGGGCGCCACCATCCTCGAGATCATCGCGGTCGACCGATGTGATCACAACATGTTGCAAGCCAAGTTTTTGCACTGCATCGGCAACCTTGGCAGGCTCGTCGTTATCCAACGGCCCCGGCAGTCCCGTGCGCACGTTGCAGAAGGCGCAAGCGCGTGTGCAGATCTCGCCCATGATCATGAACGTTGCGTGTTTCTTGGACCAGCACTCACCGATATTGGGGCACCCGGCCTCCTCGCATACCGTTACCAGTCCGTGCTCGCGCACGATCCGCTGCGTTTCCTTGTAGACCGGCGAACCGGGCGCCTTGACGCGTATCCAGTCTGGCTTGCGCAACACCACACTGTCGGGACGATGCTGTTTTTCCGGGTGGCGCGGACGCGCTACCGTGCTGTCGATCAGTGTGACCACGACATGTCCTAACCTAGAGCGTCGCGCGGAAATGTGGGAACCGTTATTCCGCAATAAACGACGCGACAACAAAACTCGAGCGCAAGTTCCGGTTCTATCGGAACGCTCAGCGCTCTAAACGCTCCGACACGTCACCAAGCGACCGTATCAATTGCCTCCCATATTGCCCGCCAGTGCCCTTGGTTCAACCCCGGCGAACGATGGGTGGCCATGCACTAGATATTCAACGCCCGCCCGTAGGCATCCAGCACGCTTTCCTTCATTGTTTCCGAAAGCGTTGGATGGGGGAAGATTGTGTGGATTAGTTCTTCCTCGGTGGTTTCCAGATTCATCGCGATGACAAAGCCCTGAATCAGTTCGGTGACTTCCGCCCCCACCATATGCGCGCCTAGCAACTCTCCGGTCTTCGCGTCAAAAATGGTCTTGACCAATCCGTCGGATTCGCCCAGCGCAATGGCTTTGCCATTGCCGACAAATGGAAAACGTCCCACCTTGATCTCGCGGCCGCTTTCTTTGGCCTTTACTTCGGTCAGACCGACGCTCGCAACTTGCGGTTCACAATAGGTACATCCCGGAATTTTGGTCTTATCGAGCCCATGGACCTTCTGACCGGCAATGGTTTCCACCGTTATCACTGCTTCATGCTCAGCCTTATGGGCCAGCATTGGTGGTCCGGCGACATCGCCAATAGCCCAAACGCCGTCTATATTTGTGCGACCATGTCCATCAACGACAATGGCACCGCGATCAATCTTCACCCCAATCTTTTCCAGCCCCAGGCCTTCGGTATTACATTGCACACCAACAGCCGAGATCAGCTTTTCACCCGAAATCTTTTCGCTCTTGCCTGACTTCAGGCTCAACATGGGCTATGACGCCGTCCTTGGTCTTTTCGACCTTTGTGACCTTTGTGTCAGTCAAAATCTTGATGCCGCGCTTTTCAAGTCGCTTGTGCGCCAGCGCCGAAATTTCCGCATCCTCGACCGGCATTATTTGCGGCAAGAGCCTCGATAATTGTCACCTCGGCACCCATCGAACGATAGAAGGAGGCAAATTCAACTCCGATAGCCCCTGAGCCCATGACGACCAGCGATTTCGGCATCGCGGCAGGCTTCATTGCCTCAAAATAGGTCCAGATCTTGTCGTCATCAGGTTCGATCCCCGGCAATACGCGTGGACGAGCGCCAGTCGCGACAATAATGTTCTTGGCCTTGTAGGTGCCCTCACCCAATGGTTTTTTCGGCACGGGTCCCTGCGGCTCGACAATTTTCTTTTTGGTCGGCGCGACCTTGATCTCACCTGGCTTGGTAATGATCGCCTCGCCCCAGATAATGTCGACCTTGTTCTTTTTCATGAGGAACTGAACACCGTTGTTCATCTGGGCCGCGATGTCGCGTGACCGCTTGACGATGCCATCGACATCAAGACCGAACTTTTCCGCGGTCAGTCCGTAATCCTTGGCGTGGCTCATATGTCCGTAGATTTCGGCCGTACGGAGTAAGGCCTTGGTGGGAATACACCCCCAATTTGAACAAATGCCGGCCATATGCTCGCGTTCAACGATGCCCACTTTCAGGCCCAGTTGTGCGCCGCGAATTGCCGCGACATAACCGCCGGGTCCAGCACCGATAACAAGAAGATCATATTGGTCAGCCATGCGGGCCTCCAGAAGTCGATTATGTAGGATCAGAGATCCAACAGGGATTTAACCAACGGCACAATGGCGACGCCGATTGCTTTGGTATTTGCTGCATCCAGATGCACACCATCAGCCGGATCGGCCACGGCGACCTTGGCTGCGTCGAAAAAGGCGACGCCCTCCTCTTCAGCACGCCGACGATAATGAGCAGCAAATTGTGCAGATTGCTCACGCGCGTGCTCGAACCCACCAAAATGCCCCATCATCTCGGCATTATCGCTGTTACACACCAATGGCGGCGACATAATCAGGATTTTGGGAATCGTTTCACCGACGCCGGCAAAATGTCCGCGAACGATCTGAACCAGGCGACGCACTCCAAATGAAGCCTGTCCGGCGCTGCCGCTGACATAGGGCTTGATGTCGTTGGTGCCCAACATGATGATGACCAGGTCGAGCGGCGCGTGGCTCGCCAACAGGGTTGGCAATAGCCGCGCCCCATTTCGGTCGGCATTGGCGCCCCAGTCATCACAAATCGTGGTTCGGCCGCCAAGACCTTCGGCAATGACTCTAGCCTGACCGACCAGGGCACTCTCAAGGGCTCCGGGCCAACGATCTTCATGCGCGTGACGTTGCCCGTCGGGTTGCGGATTGGCGCCGAAGGTTAGGCTGTCGCCAAAGCAGAGTATGGATTTCATCCCCTGCCCCTAGGCCAACATCATGACGGGGTTCTCGATTAACCCCTTGAAAACACCCAGAACCTCGGCACCAAGAGCGCCATCGACAGCCCGATGATCGCACGATAGCGTTACGGTCATGAAGGTCCCCACCTTGACCTGCCCTTTGTCGGCATAAACGCGCTCGTCGCCCACGCCAACAGCCAAAATGGTCCCGTGGGGCGGATTGATCACCGCCGAAAAATGCTTGATGCCAAACATGCCAAGGTTTGATACCGCAGTGGCGCCGCCTTGATATTCGTGTGGTGCCAGTTTTTTGGATTTGGAACGGCCCGCCAAATCCTTCACTTCATCCGAAATTTCGCGCAACGTCTTGGTGTCGCAGGATCTTACGACCGGCGTAAACAGCCCACCCGGCACGGCGACCGCAACCGCGACATCTGATCGCTTGTGGTAGAGGATCGAGATCTTCGGCCCATGTGGCATTGGCAAGCGGCACTCGCTGTAGCGCGACCGCCCAGGCCTTCATGACAAAGTCATTGACCGAAAGCTTGAAACTCGGCTTGCCCTCTTTCGATTTTGGCGCTGTCGCATTGATCTGTTCACGCGCCGCCAACAGGGCATCGATCTGGCAATCGAGTGACAGATAAAAGTGCGGGATCGTCTGTTTGGCTTCAGTCAGACGCGCCGCAACAACCTTGCGCATCCCGTCATTGGCCACAATCTCGTAACTGCCCTCGGGATAAAGCGCCATCACCTGCGCCTTGCTCATCCCACCTGCAACTGTGGCTCCAGTGGGCGCCGAAGCGCTGGCTTTGGTCGCCCCTTTGCCGGATTTGGCCGCCTCAACGTCCGCCTTGATGACGCGCCCGTGCGGGCCCGAGCCCGCGATCGAAGCTACATCAAGACCGGCTTCCTTTGCCAGACGACGCGCCAGAGGCGACGCGAACACTTTTTCGCCCTCTGCTCTCGGTGCCGCTGCCTTTGGGGCGGTGCTAGCAGATGGTTGTGTAGAGGCCTTTTCGCCAGACTGCGGCGTCTCTGCCTTTTGGGTTTCCGCTTTGGAGGAAGGGGCCGGTTCGGGCTTTTTAGCGGTGGCTGAGGACTTAATGTCGTCAGCGCTCTCGCCTTCCTCCAGCAACACGGCAATCACGGCATTCACTGCAACATTGTCTGTACCCTCGGCCACGACGATTTTGCCAATCTTGCCCTCGTCCACAGCCTCAACTTCCATCGTCGCCTTGTCGGTTTCGATTTCGGCGATGACATCACCAGAGGAAACGCTATCGCCCTCCTTGACGTGCCATTTGGCGAGTTTGCCTTCCTCCATGGTCGGGGAAAGCGCCGGCATGGTAATTTCGATCGGCATCAAAACTCTCCCTTACGAACGGTAGGTTACGGCATTGACCGCCGCAATAACGTCATCGACATGGGGCAGCGCCAGCTTTTCAAGATTGGCTGCATAAGGCATCGGTACATCCTTACCTGTAACCCGCATTACCGGGGCATCCAGATAGTCGAATGCCTGCTCGTTCACCTGAGCAGAAATCTCGGCCCCGATACCCCCCTGCGGCCAACCCTCCTCAACAGTCACCAGGCGTCCGGTCTTTTTGACCGAGGCAATGACACTGTCGATATCCATCGGACGCAACGTACGCAAATCGATTAATTCAACATCAACCCCAGCCGCGACGAGTTTCTCGGTTGCCTGGGTTGCATATCGCATACCCATCGAAAACGAGACAATGGTCACGTCGGCGCCCGTTCGGGCAATGCGCGCCTTGCCAATCGGCAACACGAAATCATCGACTTGGGGCACTTCACCCGTCGAGCCATACAAAATTTCGTTCTCGAGAAACACGACCGGATTGGGTGATCGGATCGCGGCCTTGAGCAAGCCCTTCGCGTCTGCCGCGCTATAGGGCGCGATCACGGTCAATCCTGGCACATGAGAATACCACGCCGAATAATCCTGACTGTGCTGCGCACCAACGCGTGAGGCCACGCCGTTAGGACCACGGAACACTATCGGCGCGGCAACCTGTCCGCCCGACATGTATAATTGCTTGGCGGCAGAGTTGATAATTTGATCAATCGCCTGCATGGCAAAGTTCCATGTCATGAACTCGACCACCGGCTTCAGGCCGGCGAATGCGGCCCCGATCGCAAGACCGGTGAACCCATGCTCGGTGATGGGCGTATCGACCACCCGCTCTGCACCGAATTCCTCAAGCAGGTTCTGCGTAATCTTGTAGGCGCCCTGATACTCGGCCACCTCTTCGCCGATAATGAAAACGTCCTTGTCGCGGCGCAGTTCCTCCGCCATTGCTTCATTCAAGGCCTGCCGAACCGTCATCTCGACCATCTCGACGTCGTCGGGAAGATCGGGATCGCTGTCGGGCACAAACTTTGGCGCTGCCGCAGTCTCTTGCAGGCTCGGCGTCGTCACCATTGTGAGCATTGTCAGCATTTGCTGCTGGCGCTTCCGCAGGTTCAGGAACCGTTTCGGCCACCTTCAGGTCTTCCGCCTTCTCACCCTCGACAAGGACTATGGCTATTGGCGTATTGACCTTGACGTTGTCGGTGCCTTCCGACACCAGCAATTTATTGACGATGCCGCTGTCCACTGACTCAACTTCCATCGTGGCTTTGTCGGTCTCGATCTCGGCCAGCACATCACCAGGTGAAACACTGTCACCCTCTTTGACGAGCCATTTGGAAAGTTTGCCCTCTTCCATCGTCGGGGACAACGCAGGCATCAAGATATTTGGCATTCAACTCTCCTGCCGAAACGTCCGGGCATCAAGCGCATGGACGAGCGGGAACCGCAATTAATAGACAAACCAAAACGGAATATTCCGACACCAGATTCGCTACGCGCCAATCGTAATATCGGTCCACAACTCCGAGGCGTCCGGCTCAGGATCGTTCGTTGCAAAATCGGCCGCCTCGGTAACGATGGCGCGAATTTTGGTTTCGATTTCCTTGAGTTCCTCTTCGGTCGCGTGCTTCTCTTCAATAATACGCGCCTTGACCTGCTCGATCGGGTCGCGCTCCTGCCGGTATTTGGTCACTTCATCCTTGGTCCGGTATTTGGCCGGATCTGACATGGAATGCCCGCGATAACGGTAGGTCAGCATCTCAAGAATATACGGGCCCTTACCAGCACGCGCGTGCGCAATCGCCCGTTCAGCGGCGTCATGAACCAACCGGACGTCCATGCCATCCACCTGCTCGCCGGGAATGTCAAAAGATTGGCCACGCTGCGAAAAATCGGTGGTCGCCGACGAACGCTCGACCGATGTGCCCATGGCGTATTTATTGTTCTCGATCACATAGACCACGGGGAGGTTCCAGAGCTTGGCCATATTAAAACTCTCATAGACCTGTCCCTGATTGGCCGCACCATCACCGAAATAGGTGATGCTGACCGTATCGTCACCGCGATATTTGTTCGCAAAAGCCAATCCGGTTCCGAGCGATACTTGAGCGCCCACGATGCCATTACCGCCGTAAAATTTGTGCTCAAGCGAAAACATGTGCATTGAACCGCCCTTGCCGCCCGACAGCCCACCGGCGCGACCGGTCAACTCGGCCATGACCCCACGCGGCTCCAACCCCATCACCAGCATGTGCCCATGATCGCGGTAGCCGGTAATCTGCGCGTCCTCACCCTTCTTGGACGCCATGGTGACGCCGGTGACAACTGCCTCCTGACCAATGTATAAATGGCAAAATCCGCCGATCAGGCCCATGCCGTACATTTGTCCGGCTTTCTCCTCAAAACGCCGGATCAACAGCATCTCCTGATACGCTGCGAGTTCCTGCTCCTTGGTGAACTGGGGGGTATTTGATTGCGTCTTGGCATTGGTGGCCACAGCCTTACGCGCCATCTGTCACACTCCGGATCATTTGAGTTTACCGCAAGGCCAATCTGCCCCGTCGGCTCACCCTAACACAACCCCGAAATGGACAATAGCGATCATAAGTGCGCCAAACGATGGGTATAACGAGTTGTTATTAATCACATAATTCAGTTTAACTGATTTTCAGATAAAATTTGTGATGAACTCGATAATGGTTTACCTGTAGTCGGATCCACCAGTATGATTACGTCATTGGCATCGGCCATATTGAGCAACGCCCGAGCTTTCTCGGTAATAATATCAGGGTCAAGACGATCTGCATTGAGTAGCGTCGCTCGATGTCGATAAGAATCTATTTCCGCCTGAAGGGCCGCCGACTGTCCACTGAGTCGCTTGATGTCGACCAACATATCCTCGCGACTTTCAATGCCGTACTGTCCGCTGATGGCAGAAAACGCCAGATATCCCATAAAGCCCAGAAGCGCCATGGACAGAGCCAGCGGGCGCCAGAAGGGTGGACGTTTCAATCGGGTGGACATTGGCTATTACCGGCGTTGAATTGCCCGATTATTCACCACAATGCCTTAACGCCACGTTGCCTGAATGGCGTTTATCCCCCGACGACAAAATCAAGGCTCCATAAAGTCCTCAACCTCGGGCACCCATCGATTTTTAACAAAGGCGGCGTGATCGGGATGCTGGTTATAGGCCTCGTAGTCCGCCCGCGTCGCAAATTCCATCACGAAGCCAAAGCGATAATGGGCCTTGGGGCTGACTTGGTGCAGATTCTCAAACTCTAATACTCCGGGAATTTGCCCCAGGATCGACGCATCATGAATAAATGCCCTTTCCTGCTCGGACCCCTCGGCGTGCTTGAGCGTGAATACCACCGAATGACGAATTCGTGTCTCGGTCAGTGCTGACATCAATCAACCGTCCAAGGCTCAGCGAGTCCGTGGCGGCAATGGCCGCCACATTGACAATGCCTCGACTTGTGGTTGATGGCGTCAGAATATGAGCAGGCGCGCGCGGCCCCATCAAGATCGGACCGACTGACAGGCCATTGTTCATTTCCTTGAGCAGCGTCATCGACAGGTTGGCCGCATCAAGATTTGGAAAAATCAACAGATTGGCCTCGCCGTTCAAAATACTGTCTGGAATGTAGCGCTCGCGCAAATCCTGGTTAAGCGCCAGATCGCCCTGCATTTCTCCCTCGACAATCATATCAGGCGCAATTGCTTTCAACTTTTTATATGCATTTCGCATCTTGTACGCGCTGTCGCCATCGCGGGATCCAAAATTGGAATAGCTGAGTAACGCCACCTTGGCTTCTATGCTGAAGCGTTTGAGGTGATCGCGAGCCTGCAGCGCAATGCCAACGATTTCGTCTGGTGTAGGATCAAGATTTACATAGGTATCAGCCAGGAAAAATGCGCCATTTGGCATAATGAGCATCGACATAGCCGACACATCGCTCACACCATCCTGCAGCCCGATGATGGAGCGGATATCGCGTACATGCTTTATGTAGCGCCCTTGCAGACCGCAAATCAGGCCATCTGCCTCGCCGCGTTTAACCGCCAGGGCACCGATTACTGTGGTGTTGGTACGCACCACCTGACGCGCCGTATCTGGCGTCACCCCACTCCGGCCCACAACCGAGTGGAACAATGCCACATAGTCGCGATATCTCGGATCATCCTCGGGGTTGATGATCTCGAAATCTGTACCGGGGCGCAGATTGAGGCCAAATCGTTCAATTCTTGCCTCGATCACGGCGGGCCGACCGATCAAAATTGGCCGTGCGATATGATCTTCGAGCAACACCTGCGCCGCGCGCAATACGCGCTCATCTTCGCCATCGGAAAATACGATGCGCTTGTTCTGCCCTTGGGCCCGTTCGACAATAGGCTTCATCACCAAGCCGGAACGGAAGACGAAACGATTGAGCGTGTCGCCATAGGCCCGGAAATCTTCAATCGGACGACGGGCAACGCCGGACTCCATTGCGGCACGCGCCACCGCCGGCGCGATTCGCAAAATTAGCCGCTGATCGAATGGATTGGGTATGATGTGGTCCGCGCCAAATACGGCTGGCGAGCCTGACGGTGACACTTCAAGACCAGGCTCATGTGCAAGCCGGGCAATCGCCCTGACCGCTGCCAGTTTCATCTCTTCGTTGATGATCGTGGCGCCGACGTCAAGCGCCCCACGGAATATAAACGGAAAACAGAGGACGTTGTTGACTTGGTTGGGGTAATCGGACCGCCCGGTGCAAACCATGGCATCGGGTCGGGTTTCCTTCGCCAACTCGGGCATAATTTCAGGATTAGGATTGGCCAATGCCAGAATCAACGGGCGCGGCGCCATCACCTTCAACATTTCGGGCTTGAGAACGCCAGCCGCAGACAGCCCTATAAAAATGTCAGCCCCGTCGATGACCTCGGCCAACGTGGTTGCCTCACTCTGCCGTCGGAACTGTCCGCGCCATTTATCATTTACGTCATTGCGTTTGTGCGTGACCAGGCCATCCTTGTCCGCAACCCAGATACTGTCGTGACGGGCGCCTAGTGCCACGAGCACGTTCAGGCACGCGATCGCAGCAGCGCCAGCCCCGGACGCACAAATCTTGACCTCTTCGATCTTTTTGCCCGCCAGCTCGAGCCCGTTCATCACTGCCGCGCCGACGATAATCGCCGTACCGTGCTGATCATCGTGAAAAACCGGAATGCTCATGCGCTCGCGCAGCGCCTCTTCTATCTCAAAGCAATCCGGCGCCTTGATATCTTCCAGATTGATACCGCCAAATGTCGGCCACAGCGGCGCTACTACCTCTATGAATTTTTTGGGATCTGTCTCGTCGATCTCGATGTCAAATACATCAATGCCTGCAAACTTTTTGAACAGGACGGCCTTGCCTTCCATTACCGGCTTGGATGCCAGTGCCCCAATATTGCCAAGGCCAAGAACAGCGGTACCATTGGAGATAACGGCCACGAGATTGCCACGCGAGGTGTATTTGAACACCGCATCTGGCGCTTCGGCGATTTCTTCACACGGTGCGGCAACACCGGGAGAATAGGCAAGCGCGAGGTCCCGCTGGTTTCCCAATGGTTTGGTCGCTTGAATTTCCAGCTTACCCGGCTTTGGAAACTCATGGAAATGCAGCGCGGCGTCACGCAACGCCTTGCGCTGCTCAGTCATATCCGATGACACAGATAACTCCTCCAACCGTTCCCCACACGCTACGACCGTGTCGATCAGCGCGCTGTAGTCCGTTCGTGCCACCAAATCATTCAGAAATAAAGGGCATGACGCAGTTCACCGGGCAAATCGGTTACGCTGCCTGCTCAATCACCGCGCCAATACGCTGTCTTGGTACCTGGGTAGCGTGCAGTGCCAGCGCCAACTCCTTGAAAGCGCCAACCTTAAGGGCTGGCGCAAATATGAAACCCTGTGCCTGCGTCACATCATGCGCACGCAGGTAAATCGCCTGCGCCTCGGTTTCGACTCCCTCGGCGACCACTTCGGTCCCCAGCCTGTGTGCCATGGTAATTAGGCCATCCAATACCGGCACCTGGGTTACACCGTCCTGGATCATGTTCACAAAAACCCGGTCAATTTTGATGATATCAACGCCAAGCGTCTGAATATACTCGAGGTTCGAGTGGCCCGTACCAACATCATCCATCGCCAGTCTGGCGCCCAGAGCATGCAATCCGGAAATAACACTCAGTGCCTGCGCCGAATTCGCCAATGGCCGCCGCTCGGTGATTTCAAACACCAATTGCCGAAAACCGACGTTTGAGCCACCGAATATGGCCTCTACGTCTTCGACAATTGATCCGTCGCGGAAATGCCCTTCAAACAAATTGATCGCAATTTTCATTGTCGGCATACGCAGGCAAATATCCTGCAGGTCCAGCTTAACCTGCTGCATCAGCGACAAGGTCATGGGGATCGCAAGACCCGTTACCTCGGCGTAGTCGATAAAGGCACCGGGAGGAACCACTTCCCCATTTCGCTTTTCCCAGCGACAGAGCACTTCGCACCCTTCCAACGCGCCGGTCTTCAAGTTGATCACGGGCTGGTAATACGGCTTCAACTCGCCTTTGGCGATTGCACGTTCAAGATCGAAGGCGGGTACTTTCGAGCGCCGAACATATTTCAACGCCAGGATCAGAAAACTGCCGCTCATAATACAGGCAATGATCGTAAAACCGACATCAAGGTCAGCATAACCCGCCCGCACGATGGCAAACGGTACCGCCGCCTCGGCGCGAAGCGGCAATACCCCCGCGAAGGACAAGCCCGACACAAACTCGGCGCTGGTGGTCCGGCGATCAAACGCCTGCGGGTCGCCAACAGTCAGAATTGGTGTGCCGTTGGTCAACACCACACGGATCATTGCCGCAGGTTGCAAGTCGGCGCCCAGTGTTTGGGTACCCTGCCCCAATAGCGGCATGAAAACCGAAATTCGACGACTCTGGCTGAAGGTCTGGGTAATTTTCAGCGCAGGCATCGATAAATCGCCAAGTTTGACGACGGTGATGGTTTCTGTGTGCCCTGGGACCGGCAGACTTTCCGAAATTGGCGAATAAATGACCTGTCGACCAAAGGCGTCGCAATATTGCACGCCGTCAGAATTCTCGACGAGCACCTGCTTCAAATTGAGACTATCGTCGATCTCCCGCTGCGCATTGGAAACGAATGTCGGCGTGCAGAGCGAGGGGCTGTCCGCAATTATGTTTCGTAACGACGCGATTGCGCTGTCTGTTGTTAACTCGATTTGATTGGTTATCGCGGTAACGGCCTGTTGCGTATTATTTTTTTCACGCTCGCGAACGTAGTTGTCCAGCAGGTAATCAACCCCGAATATAGGTAAGAACGCCAGGATGGCGCCCACCAACATCAGAATATGTGAGTATCTCCACTGCAAGCTACGAATCCATAATTCTTAAACCGTACTCTGTGAGTAGCAGTCAGCCTTTAATGGACTGTTAATGCTAGTTAAGCATCTCCCAACACCATATCGTCCTCATAAATGCCAAAAGGCAGGAGCTTTCACCCCTGCCCTTCAATAAGGATCGTGGCGCCGAATATGCGGTTTATTTGTCTTGTAGATTCAGTCTGATGTGTAATTCGCGGAGTTGGCGGGCTGATGCGGGCGTTGGCGCGCCCATCAACAAATCTTCAGCCTGTTGATTCATCGGAAATGCGGTGACTTCACGCAGGTTCTGCTCGTGGGTCAAAAGCATGACGATACGATCGACACCGGGCGCAATGCCACCATGCGGTGGAGCGCCATATTGCAGAGCACGAAGCATGCCCCCAAACTCGGTCTCCAGATCCGACGCTTTATAGCCAGCAATCTCGAATGCTTTGTACATGATGTCGGGGCGATGATTCCGGATGGCGCCGGAACTGAGTTCATAACCATTGCAGACCGAATCATACTGATAGGCCTTGATCGTAAGCGGATCCTGCGATTCCAACGCTTCCAGCCCGCCCTGTGGCATCGAAAACGGATTGTGCGAGAAATCTATTTTCTTCTCATCCTCGAGCCATTCAAACATTGGGAAGTCCACAATCCAGCAGAAAGCGAACTGCTCAAGATCCAGCAGGTTGAGATCCACGCCGACCTTGGTCCTTGCGTCGCCGGCAAACTTATAAAACTTGTCCGGGCGGCCGCAAACGAAAAATACCGCGTCCCCGTCCGACAGGTTCAACTGGTCCCGAATCGCAGCCGTTCTGTCTTCGCCGATGTTTTTTGCTATCGGTCCAGACCCCGCCCCATCCTTGAAGAATATATAGCCAAGTCCGGGCTGCCCCTCGCCCTGCGCCCAAGCGTTCATCCGGTCGCAAAACGCACGGCTGCCGCCGGTTGGCGCGGGTATGGCCCAGACCTCGACTTTGGGGTCGTTGGCAATCTGACCGGCAAATATCTTGAAACCAGAACCGGCAAACTGCTCGGTAACCGCCTGCATCTCAATGGGATTGCGCAGATCAGGCTTGTCAGTGCCAAATTTGCGGATGGCCTCGAGATAGGGTATGCGCGGGAAATCTTGCGTCACCCGCCACCCGTTGCCAAACTCTTCAAAAATGCCGCGCAGCACCGGCTCTATGGCCTGAAACACGTCCTCCTGCTCGACAAAGCTCATCTCGATATCAAGCTGGGTGAATTCTGCTGCTCGGTCGGCGCGCCCGTCTTCGTCTCGGAAACAGGTCGCAATCTGGAAATACCGATCGAAACCGGCAATCATCAGCAATTGTTTGAACAATTGGGGTGACTGAGGCAGGGCATAGAACTTTCCGGGATGCACCCGCGACGGCACCAGAAAATCGCGCGCGCCTTCCGGGCTCGACGCTGTCAGCATCGGGGTTTGATATTCCATGAACCCACGTTCAACCATGCGGTTACGCAGCGAAGAAATCACCTTGGAACGGGTAACGATATTTCTATGTAGCCGCTCACGACGCAGGTCGAGGAACCGATATTTAAGTCGGACGTCCTCTGGATAGTCCTGCTCACCGAATACTGGCAGCGGCAGTTCCACTGCTGAACCAAGCACTTCGAGGGATCGAACATAAACCTCGATCGCGCCGGTTGGCAGGTTTGGATTTACCGCATCCGCCGCCCGTGCCTTGACCTCGCCATCGATCTTTATAACCCACTCCGCGCGTACCTCTTCAGCATCCTTGAAGGCGGGTGAATCGGGATCAATTACGCATTGCGTAATCCCGTAGTGATCCCGAAGATCCATGAATAGTAGTCCGCCATGGTCGCGTATGCGATGCACCCAGCCGCTGAGCCGTACTGTCTCTCCTGCGTTTTCGGCACTCAGCGCCGCGCAGGTATGGGATCGATAGGGATGATTTGTCATGGCGAAACCGTTGAAATATGGCCGAAAGCTTGGCCGGGAAAAACGCATGGGCAGCATTGCTTGTCAAGCATTGCGGCCTCTGCGCCCACCCATATCACGGATACACGCCTAACCAACTCGCATTCCATGACAAATCGCTTCTGGAGTACGGTGGCCTCACCTGATAGTAACACTAAAGCAAATATTGGGACGGACGCCCGCATGGAATTGATGACAACGACCGACGCGCTGGTGGCATTTTGCGACCAAGCTGCCAAGTTTGATTTCGTTACGGTTGACACAGAATTCTTGCGAGAAACCACCTATTGGCCAAAGCTTTGCCTGATACAGGCGGCGACCGATGATGAAGTGGTGTTGATCGATCCGCTATCACCGACCATGGACCTTTCGCCCTTTTTTGCGCTTCTGTCCAATCCGAACGTGGCTAAGGTTTTCCACGCGGCCCGCCAGGACATTGAAATATTTGTTAAACTGACCGGCAGCGTGCCGCTCAATATTTTCGATACACAGGTTGCGGCCAGCGTCTGTGGTTTTGGCGACAGCGTATCGTACGACAATCTGGTGCGCTCGATAACGTCTGTCACACTGGATAAGTCATCGCGATTTACCGATTGGTCCGCCCGCCCTCTGTCCGAAAAGCAACGGCTGTATGCGGCTGCGGACGTAACTCACCTTCGCGACGTCTATCGGGAACTGCGTACGCAGGTCGCCGCAACGCGTCGCTCGGGTTGGGTCGACGACGAATTGACGGTGTTGCGAAGCATAGACACTTATGTTGTCCAGCCTGACCGGGCATGGGAACGGCTAAAGCTGAAGATCAATCGCCCCCGCGATCTGGCAGCCCTCAAAGTACTCGCGGCGTGGCGCGAAAAACGCGCTCAAGATAGCGACCAGCCACGCAGCCGCATTTTGAAAGACGATGTCCTGTTTGAATTGTCGATGCAGCGGCCACTAAATCCCGACGCGTTTGAACGTCTGCGCGCCGTGCCACGCGGTTTCGGGCGCAGCGCCGCCGCGTCCGAAATAATTGGACTGCTCAAGACTGTCGAAGACATCAGCAAGGAAGACTTGCCAAAACTGCCAGAGCGTTATCGTGGTCCATCGCCCAAGGGCGCCATCGGGGATCTGGTTCGCGTATTGCTCAAATCAGTCGCTGAACAGAACGGCGTTGCTGCCCGCATAATTGCGACATCCGACGACATCGACGCACTTGTCCTTGACGACGAGGCCGATGTTGCCCCTCTGCGGGGGTGGCGACGCAAGGCTCTTTGGCGAAAAAGGCTCTGGCCATTAAGCATGGCCGAATTGGCTTGTGTGCCACGCGCAAGGGCATTGTCGAATTTGAGATCGAGCCTGACGTGGTTGCCCAGGACGCCGCCGCCGAATAGCGTTAGATTGCCACCTGAACCGAGGTTTGCTTGTAGCCCGACACGCCCCCGAACTGGTCAAGACGGTTGCGCAGATGTTCGCCGTCAAGAAACACCAGATCAGCCGGCAGCAACAGGACCAACACTCCAGCCTGCACGTCAAATTTGATCCGTGGCAGAATTCCAGGCATTGCCGCCGACATTGGATAGGCGACGCGAAACAGCGCGCCGATCAATCGTGCTCTGGCGTTTCCCGCATCACCAGCCAGTTCCTGCAATGGCCCAGCGCCAATCTTGTTCTTTACCCCGCCATATCGCACGGCAATTGCCTGCGCCAGAAAAGCACGACCGGGATGGTCTATGCCAATGAGCGATCCATAGGCTATGGCATCAACACTTTGCGGACCGCGATAATCCGGATGCGCGCGCCAGCCAAGATCGGCCAGTAAGCAAGAGACCTCGCGCAACCGTCGTTCGCCCTCGCTTTCCTCGATGCCCGAAACCCCAATAAATTGGCTTGTGAAGGTCATTAAGTCACTAGCATGTGCGGGCGAACGAGAACGCAACACTGACAACTCCTCGGACGCTTGAAGGAGGGGGTCAACGGCCTGTTCGCGCTTGTCCAGCATGCCGAACAGATATCCCTCCCGCACGCCGAGTGCGGAGAATACGACATTGTCGAATTTGCCGCGCTTGAGTAATTCTCCCAGTACAGCGGCACCATATGGCACCAGGTCGCGACGCGAGGAGCTGACATTCTCAGAACCGGTATAGGACTTGCCGCCCTCGATAATTTCGGCACAAAGCGATTTCATATCATTCGCCGGCACCGAATAGTGCTGCACCATATGCAGGGGATAGCCGCGTAAAACCTGATGCAGTTTGGCCAGCGACCGCCAGGTGCCGCCAATTGCACAAAACCTGCCGCCAACGCTTTCCACATCGAGTTTGGAGCGTTTCAAGCGATCGCGCACGATGTCGGCTGCCTTGCTTGGCGACCTGTCGCTATCATCTTGTAACCGGATAACCCCGAGTTCGTGGGTTTCACCATTGGTGTCGGTTCGGTCCGCAATGGTGGAAAGTTCAAGACTGCCGCCGCCGAGATCACCGATAAGGCCGCTAAATTCTGGAATACCGGCGACAACGCCCAAGGCAGCAAAATGCGCCTCCTGCTCACCACTGAGCACATTGACGGGGTTGTCCATGATGGCCTCAACCTCGGCAACGAACGCATCGCGATTTGTCGCTTCCCTGACGGCGGATGTCGCCAGAACATGAACCTTGCCGACGCGCATCAACCGCACCACCAGTGCAAAGCGCTTAATGGCAGTGAGCGCGCGCTCCATATTGTCGTCGGCAAGTTTGCCACTGGTAGCCATGCCGCGCCCAAGCGCGCAGGCCGCCTTTTCATTGTAGAGCGGCGTCAATGATCTTGCATGCCGCTCATAGACAACGAGTCGAACGGAGTTGGACCCGATGTCGAGCACGGCTACGGGCTTGGCGCCCTTAATCCGCCCCTGCGCGGTGGGATCGGCGTCTACGCCCCAGAACTGGTTCAATCGATGCCCTCATCACCCTCCCGAGCACCGGCGCTGCCGCGCCCCGACAAGGAGGGGTTGGTCATAAAGTAATCGTGCGCATTGAATGGCTCGTCGCCATCCATGATCCGAACACGATGCGAACTACCATCCGGCAACACCTCCCAGCTTTGCTGGTTGTCACGCAAATAGGCACCTAGGATGCGATCAAGAATCTGCTTGTGCACCGTCGAGTTCAGGATTGGTACCATCACTTCAACCCGGCCGTCCAGATTGCGTCCCATGAGATCCGCGGAGGATATATAGACGCGCGCGCTTGGCGATGGCATCACTTCACCATTGCCAAAGCAATAAATCCGGCTGTGCTCAAGAAAGCGCCCCACTACCGATTTGACACGAATATTGTCTGAAAAACCAGGAATGCCAGGTCGCAGACAACAAATGCCCCGCACGATGAGATCAACTTTGACGCCAACCTGACTTGCATCATAAAGCGCATCGATCAGCTGCGGATCCACCAGCGAGTTCATCTTCAAAAGGATCCAGGCTGGTCGGCCTTCCCGTGCAAAATCAGTTTCCCGCTGAATGTTGTCGATCAGCGTGTCGCGCAAATTGACCGGCGACACGGCAATCGTCTCAAGTTCCGTGGGCCGGGCATATCCGGTGATGAAGTTGAACACGCGCGCAACGTCCCGGGTAATCGAGGGATCAATGGTGAAATAGCTGAGATCGGTGTAAATCTTGGCGGTAATCGGGTGATAGTTGCCAGTACCTATGTGGCAATAGCTGACCAGCTTGCCCTTTTCGCGTCGAACGACCTGACTGAGCTTGGCATGTGTTTTGAGTTCAATGAACCCGAAAACAACTTGCGCGCCAGCCCTTTCCAGATCGCGCGCCCAACGAATGTTGGCCTCCTCGTCGAACCGTGCCTTGAGACTCAACCAGACACGTTACCGACTTGCCTGCCTCGGCCGCCATCACCAGCGCCTTGATAATCGGGCTATCGGCGGACGTGCGATAAAGCGTTTGCTTGATTGCCACGACATCAGGGTCACGGGCCGCCTGCATCAGGAATTGCGCCACCACATCGAATGTTTCAAACGGGTGGTGCACAAGTATGTCCTTCGCGCGGATCGCGGCGAAACAATCACCATTGTGATCGCGTATCCGCTCGGGGAAGCGCGCATGGTAGGGCGTGAATTTGAGGTCCGGACGGTCGATGTCGCAAATTTTGCGGGCGTCCGAGAGGCCAAGAAATCCCTGCACCTCAAATATATCATCATCCTTGACGCTCAATTTCTCGCTGATCTGGCGCTTTAGGGCCCTTGGCATCGAGCTTTCTACTTCCAGACGAATTACCTGACCGCGACGCCGCTGCCGCAACGCGCTTTCAAATTCCACCACAAGATCGGCGGCCTCGTCATCGATTTCGATTTCACTGTCGCGGATAACCCGGAACGCGCCGGAGCCGACAACTTCGTGGCCAGGGAACATCTTGTGAAAGAATATCTTGACCAGCGTATCAATGGTGACGACTTCGGAACGTCCCTCCGATACCAGGGTTGAGGGCAGGTTGATAAACCGATCAAGATTGCTCGGCAGGCGCACCAAGGCCGTCAAAGGCGTGTCCCCATCGGGGCGACTTAGCTCAAATGCCAGAGCCAGCCCGAGATTGGGTATGAACGGAAAAGGATGCGCTGGATCAACAGCGATTGGCGTCAGAACCGGAAATATTTCCTCGCGAAACAGTTTTTGCAGATAGTTGACCTGGTCGACGTCTAAATCGTCGGCTTCATGGATGACCACATTTTGTTCGAACAGAGCCTCCCGCACTGTCTGCCACTGGTCTTGCTGCTCAAGCTGCAAGTGTTGCGCCAGCGTAGCAATCTCTTCGATCTGCTCTGATGGCGTTAGGCCATCAGCACTAAGCTTGGTCAAGCCGGCCCGCATCTGTCCTTTGAGCCCCGCAACCCGCACCATGAAGAATTCGTCGAGATTGTTGGCTGAAATCGAAACGAAACGAAGTCGCTCCAGCAGTGGATGGGCTTCGTTACTGGCTTCTTCCAGCACTCGCATATTGAACTGAAGCCAGCTGACCTCTCGATTGACAAAGCGAGCGGGACTGGAGCGTAACGCCTGTGCATCAGGGCCGTTGGCATCTGCCTCTTCAAATTCGCTCATATCATTCATCGTTTCCACCTTCAATATCGCCAGGCGTTTCGCCACGTTCTCGTTGACGGCGCGCCAGCGCTTTTGCGGCAATGCTGCGGGTGATCGCACTTTTTTCCGCCAGTGCCAGACGATCCATCAAATCAACGAGCGTGGCTACTTCTTCTGTAGAACGCTCCATTCGCGCCACGACATAGCGCACGATCTCGGGGGTCAACCTTCACCTGGCGGTCGGCGAACAGTTTTACCAACATCTGTGACAACTGAATGTCATCGGTGATCGAAACATTGAACAATGTCGCGCGACGTGCCCTTGAGCGCACGTCGTCGGTTTGGAAAGGCCAGATCGCAACGTCCGTGCGCGCTGTCATCAGCAACGCCCGCTGGTCCCGCAACGACTGATTCAACAGATGGAACAGCGACGTTTCCTCATAGTCACCGCTATCAATGTTCTCAATCACCAACGGAAACGCACCGCCCGAAGTAGCAATTTTTGCCAATTGGCCGGGAGTCGCCAGCGCTGCACCGCTCCGGTCAGCGAATATGCGCGCCAGATGCGACTTTCCCGACTGCGGCGGCCCCACGATTACGGTGAACGGGTCACCCCATCCCGGAAAGTCCATAACGCGGTCATAGGCCAGTTGGTTACCTTCACCCACCAGAAAATCTGATGCAGCCAGCGCCGGCGTGTGTGCGAAATCAAGCGCCATTTGGCCACGCGACCCAATAGGCGGATTTTGGCTCGAGTCTCATGGGTTGATCTTACACCGGATCGCCGCCCGTACCACCATTGTGGCCGAGATAAAGCGTGCTCGATTTATATTTGGCGACACCAAACCTGATCAATACTGCGCCAATCGCCGCCAACGGTACGGCCAATAGCAAGCCGACAAATCCAAACAGCGCACCAAATGCCAGCAATGCAAACATTAGCCAGACTGGATTGATATTGATGCTCGACCCGACCAGCTTGGGATAGAGCACATTGCCTTCGATGAACTGGCCAATCATGTAGATGGCGAACACCACGGCAATCAAAACCCAATTGTCGCCGAACTGCACAACGGCGATACCCATTGAGAGGCCAAAGCCCAAGGTAAACCCCAGAAACGGCACAAAGCTTAGAAAGCCTGCAATCAGCCCAATTGCCAGACCAAAATTCAAGCCGACAAGGCTCAAGGCCGTCGCATAATAGGCCATGTCGATCAATACGACGCCGCCCTGCCCTCTGATCACGCCCGCCATCGAGGCTATTGATATCACCGAGGATCTCATTGATTTCGCTTCGATGGTCGCGCGGCAACAGACCCTGCAACCCCCGCACCATGCCTTCCCAGTCCAGCAGCAGGTAAAATGCCACGACGGGGGTAAAGATGGCAAAACCTATGGCGCTGATAACAGTCATACCGCTGGAGACAATTTCGCCCGACACCACCGCCACAATCCCAACCATGCGACCGAGCAGGTCGGTAACGGTCGCTTCAACCTGCGCAGCCCTCTCAGGGCCAAGCCATTGGTTTAGCTCCGGCGCCCAACGCCGCGCCAATGCTTGCAGATCCGCTGCATAGCCTGGCAGGCGTTGCAATAGACCAACCACCTGCTGTGCTACCAGCGGAACCACCATAAAAAACAGTCCCAGAATAATGGTAATGACGCTAAGCAGCACAACCGCCGTTGCCCAGCCGCGGCTAAAATGCCAGCGCTGCAATTGATTAACGAGTGGATTGAGCAAATAGGCCAGCGCCGCCCCAACGACGAACGGCAGCAGGATGCCCCGGAACAGCCAAAGCATCAGGCTCAACGCAACGGTGAAGGCTATCCAGATCAGTACCTGATTTCGCAATGTCATACGGCGGGCGACCCTTGCGTCACAATGGCGGAAAAGCTATCAGGCCTGTTACCGGTCGGCGCCAAAAAGTTCAACTGCTTTGGTGCTCCCGTTCCATTCAAACCGTGTTATCAATAGTTGGCAGCGAGGCCCATGTCCGACAAACAAAACCTGCCATCAAACGGACTGTCATACAAGCAGGCTGGCGTCGATATTGACGCAGGCAACGCCTTGGTTGAAGCCATCAAACCTGCTGTGCGCTCAACCCGTCGTACTGGGGCCGATGGCGAGATCGGCGGATTTGGCGGCCTATTCGACCTGAAGGCCGCCGGTTTTACCGATCCGGTGCTGGTCGCGGCAAACGATGGCGTCGGAACCAAGCTTAAAATTGCAATCGAAACGGGTAGCCACGGCACGATTGGCATTGATCTGGTCGCCATGTGCGTCAACGACATTATCGTTCAGGGCGCCGAACCACTGTTTTTCCTCGATTATCTGGCGACGGGGCAGTTGGACGTCACTCAGGCGACCGCCATTGTGGAGGGTATTGCCGAAGGCTGCCGACAGGCGGGATGTGCGCTGATCGGCGGAGAAACTGCCGAAATGCCCGGAATGTACCACGGCAAGGACTATGATTTGGCGGGCTTTGCTGTTGGTGCAGCCGAGCGCGGAACGCTATTGCCACGCAAAGACATTGCCGCAGGCGATATGCTGGTCGCCTTGGCCTCGTCCGGAGTGCACTCAAATGGCTATTCGTTGGTACGCAAGATTGTTGAAGTGTCCGGCGTCGACTGGTTCATGGACGCGCCCTTTGCTGCCGGACAGTCGCTATCCGAAGCGTTGCTCACGCCGACCCGGATATATGTGCGGCCGCTGCTGGAGGCACTCAAATCCGGCATTTCGATCAAGGCCCTTGCCCATATTACCGGCGGTGGATTTATCGACAATATACCGCGGGTGCTGCCTGATGACCTGACGGCCCATGTCGACCTGAGCGCAATTGGCGTACCTAAAGTTTTTGGGTGGCTGTCGCGGAGTGGCGGTATGAGCCAGCGTGAAATGCTGCGCACCTTCAACTGCGGCGTTGGCATGCTGGTTGCCGTTGCAGCTAAGGATGCCGCCAAATTGGTCGATCAGGCTCGATGCAGCGGGTGAAACAGCCACTATTGTAGGTAAGCTGACCGCACGAACTGGCGACGCCGTAACCTTTGATGGCGCACTCGCATTGTGAGCAAGAAGCGCGTCGCCATTTTGATTTCGGGGCGCGGGTCGAACATGACAGCGCTTATCGATGCGTGTCGACTGCCCGATTATCCAGCCGAGATCGTCGGCGTCGGCTCCAATCGAGCGACGGCACCAGGTCTCGAAATCGCATCCGCTCGTGGTCTTGAGACTTTCTCGCTGGCCCAAAGTCAGTTCGTGGATCGCGACGCATTTGACGCCGCGCTCACCCAAAAGCTCGACGCCTGGAACGTCGACATCATTTGCCTCGCGGGCTTCATGCGCATATTGACGCCCGATTTCACCGTGCGCTGGGCTGGCCGTCTGATCAACATCCACCCCTCATTGCTGCCGCTATATCGAGGACTTGACACCCACGCGCGCGCATTGGCGGACGGTGCCAGGGTTCATGGTTGTACGGTACATTTTGTGACGCCGGACCTCGACGAGGGCCCCACCATCATGCAGGCACAAGTGCCCGTGTTGCCGGGCGACACGCCCGACACACTGGCGACACGTATCCTCGTGGAGGAACATCGAATTTATCCTGAGGCGCTTTGTCTTCTGGCGTCGGGCACCCTGAAGTACTAGACGCCGGTCGTTGGTGCGGAACGTTCGCGCCCAATTTGGGACCCGAATTTCCTGTCTTTATTCGGCTGTCGGATCGTCAGGCGTATCGGCACTACCCTCATCTACGCCTGTCTCGTCCTCGTCTTCCTCTTCCGGCTCGCTGATCCGTTCGACCGAAACAACCTTTTCGCCTTCGGCGGTGTCAAAGACGATAACGCCCTGTGAGCCGCGGGAAACAATACGGATTGGCTTCTTGCCCTCCACCGGCATGCGGGTCATTTGCCCCGCATCGGTCACCAGCATTATTTGGTCTTCCGGCGATACCGGGAACGAGGCGATCAACGCCCCGTTTCGCTTGTTAACCGCCATGGCAACAATGCCTTTGCCGCCGCGTCCGGTAATCCGGTACTCATGGCTCGAGGTCCGCTTGCCGTATCCATTTTCGGAAATCGTCAGAATGAATTGCTCTGCGGCGCTCATCGCTGCGTAGCGTTCCTGGCTCAACTCGCCCGCGACAATGTCGTCGGTCTCATCAGTTGAGGTTTCTTCATTCTCCGCCTCGCCGCGCACGGCACGACTCATCTTGAGATAAGCGGATCGTTCTTCAGATACCGCCTCGAAATGGTGCAGAATCGCCATCGAGATGATGCTGTCGCCACTAGCGAGGCTGGATCCCTCGTACGCCCATCGAGATCGCGTCCCTTGAAGACGCGAACATCGCCAACTTGGAAGCGGATGGCCTGACCAAGCGCAGTCGTCAACAAGACATCATCGTTTGCCGAGCAGGTATCGACACCAACGATGCCATCACCGTCGTCCAGCTTCATGGCAATTTTGCCGTTCTGGCGAACTTCAACAAAGTCCGCCAGCGAGTTGCGGCGCACCGTACCACGCGTGGTGGCAAACATGATATCGAGGTCCGACCAACTGCTCTCGTCCTCCGGCAGCGGCATGATGGAGGTAATCCGTTCGCCCTGCTCCAGCGGTAACATGTTGATCAGCGCCTTGCCGCGAGCCTGTGGCGCAGCAATGGGCAGGCGCCAGACCTTTAGCTTGTAGACAATACCGCGCGAGGTAAAAAACAACACTGGCGTATGAGTATTGGCAACAAAAAGGCGCGATACGAAATCCTCGTCCCGCGTCGCCATGCCGGATCGGCCTTTGCCACCGCGATTCTGCGCGCGGTAGGTCGATAGCGGTACCCGCTTGATGTAGCCACCATGGGTCACGGTAACCACCATATCCTCGCGTGCGATCAGATCTTCGTCATCAAAATCGGCGGCACTATCAGTGATTTCGGTTCTGCGCGGCACGGCGAATTGATCTTTTATCGCCGTCAACTCGTCGCGGATAATGCTGACAACCCGCTCGCGTGATCGCAATATTTCGAGATAATCGGCTATTTCAACACCAAGGCCGTTGAGTTCCTCGCCAATTTCGTCGCGTCCTAAAGCAGTCAAACGGGCAAGACGCAATTCCAGGATCGCACGCGCCTGTTCTTCGGACAGATTGAAGGTGCCATCATCATTTATCCGATGGCGCGGATCGTCGATCAGAGCGATAAGCGGCGCCACATCATGGGCTGGCCAGTGCCGTGTCATCAGTTGTTCACGTGCCGTCGCTGGATCGGGAGCCGTGCGGATCAGCGCAATGACTTCATCGATATTGGCAACTGCAACGCCGAGCCCAACCAAAATGTGAGCACGATCACGCGCCTTGTTCAGCAGGAACCGCGCCCGCCGGGTCACAACTTCTTCGCGGAACGCAACAAACGCCGTCAATATTTCCCGCAAATTCATCAGCTGCGGCTTGCCGCCGTTAAGCGCCACGAAGTTGCACCCGAATGAGGACTGCAGCGGGGTAAAGCGATAAAGCTGGTTCAGCACGACGTCGGGCAGCGCATCGCGTTTGATTTCGACGACCACCCGCATACCGTTCCGGTCGCTCTCATCGCGCATGTCCGCGATACCTTCGATACGTTTTTCACGCACCAGTTCAGCGATCTTTTCTACCATCGAGGCTTTGTTTACCTGATAGGGAATTTCGCTGATGATCAGCGCTTCGCGCTCCTTGCGCACCTCTTCAATAATAACACGACCGCGCATCATTACTGATCCGCGGCCCGTTTCGTACGCCGAACGAATGCCATGCCGCCCAAGGATCAGACCCGCTGTAGGGAAGTCAGGTCCAGGCAACACTTCCATGAGTTCGTCGACCGTAACATCTGGATTGTCGATAAACAGCAGCGTGGCATCGATGACTTCGCCCAGATTATGCGTCGGGATATTGGTTGCCATGCCGACAGCGATGCCGCCACCGCCATTGACCAGCATATTGGGGAATCGCGCCGGCAAAACCACGGGTTCTTTCTCCGAACCATCGTAGTTCTCGCGGAAATTGACCGTGTCCTTATCCAGATCGTCCAGCAGCGCGTTGGTAACCCGCTGCATGCGCACTTCAGTATAGCGCATTGCCGCCGGCATATCGCCGTCGACCGATCCAAAGTTGCCCTGCCCGTCAATGAGCAGCAGACCCATGGAAAAATCCTGCGCCATGCGCACAAGGGCCATGTAGACCGACTGATCACCATGAGGGTGATATTTACCTATGACATCGCCCACTACGCGGGCCGACTTTCTATAGGCCTTATTCCACTCGTAGCCGTTCTCGCCCATGGAAAACAGGATGCGGCGATGCACCGGTTTCAATCCGTCGCGCACATCTGGCAGCGCCCGGCTCACGATCACGCTCATGGCGTAATCGAGATAGGATTTGCGCATTTCCTCGGTAATGGAAATGTTCTCGATATCGGAAGGCGATGAACCGCTTCCGGCTTCTGGCTGATCTGTCACTGGGCTGATTCTTGGTTGGCCAACATGTCTATCCTATAGGCGATTCCGCATCACAATGCCAAGGATTGCCGCTTCTTTCCCCTTGATTGCTGGACGGCACCAACTTTACCACCTACCAATTCTGCCTCAGCACACTTGGCAGGGAGATTCGGGCCGTTGAACCAACAGAGTTTGTTCGCTCGCCTGCTAACATACCTCGCATTCCAGCGATCGATTGGCTTTGGCCTCGAGAATATCGGCTTGGCTACCCTGCGGTTCCCACGCCTCATCGCGCTCTGCGTCGCCGCATTTACCCTGCTCTGCATCTATCAACTGCCAAAAGCCAATGTCGATGGCAACTTGATGCGGATTTACGCCAATTCGGGTCACTATTACGATGCCTATCAGCGGCTTGCCGACACCTTTGGCACCTTTGAGAACGACATTTATGTTCTGGTCCATTCCGACCAACTGACCGATCCTCAGATCCTCGAACAGGTTCGCAATTTAGCCTTCGACCTTGAGCTGAATGATTATGCCATTGGGACAATGTCACCATTTACGTTGCGCAAGCCCGATGGGAGCGGCGGCTCCGTCCCCGCCGTGCCGGAGGGGATGACCGATAAAAACCAGGTATCAGCCGCCCTCGCCGATCTGCAGCAAAATGATCCCATGATGCGCAACCTCATTACGCCGGACCTGACTGGCGTTGTGCTGATCATGTTTCCGAACTCGGAGATGACCAGGGATGGGGGCACCCAGGGCATGTTGGCAAGCCTGCGTCAACTCGCTGCCCAATATCAGACTGATGACTTGCAGATTGAACTCACAGGCCCACCGATATGGACCTCGGAAATGCTTGGCGCTGCCGTAAACGATCAGATCCGTTTTACGGTCTATGGCTTTACCATAGGCGCCATCATCGCGTTCTTTGCCTTGAGATCATTCTTTGGCGCGTTGTTGGTCGCAGCAACCCCGTTCGTGGCACTTATTTGGTCGGTTGGTACCGTGCTGATGATGTTTGGCTCGTTCTCGTTCCTGACAATTATCGTAACGACGCTGGTGCTCGTAATGGCCTTTGCTGAAAGCATGTTTTTCATCTTCAATTGGCTGGCCCACTGGCGCGACGGCACGGACCCCTCTGACGCCGTCGACAAAACACTGAGATTGGTCGGTCCCGCGACGGCGCTCACAACGTTGACAACACTGGTTGCATTTACCTCGCTTTACTTTTCGCCTGGTCGCGGCGTAGAGGAATTTTCACTCGCAGGCGCGGTTGGCAGCGCCATTATGTTTATTTCCATGATGACCGTGTTGCCGCTCTTGTTGAAGGCGGCGCTGAAGTTGGGATTCAAGCTGCCCAAGGCACCAAGTCTGGCGCTGAACGCGCCCATCCCGTTTGCCTGGTCAGTAGCGCGCAAACTTGCCCGCCCAGTAACGACATTGTCGGCACTGGCAGTGGTTTTGCTGTTCGTGCCCTATTTTCTGATCGAACCACGGTTCGCTATAGAAGATTTCATGGCCAAAAATTCGTCGGCAATGGCAACGGCCGGCGAAATTGACACCGGTGTCGGCGGCGTGGCGCCGATCTATATTCGGGTGCCAATGAAGGGTAACGACCCTGCGATTTCAGACGCAGATTTTAAAACAGTTCGTACCGTACACGACATCCTTGAGAATGAGTTGGGTCCGAATAAAGTCATTTCCGCCGCTAGCATGAACAACTACACTCAGAGCGGCTTTTCGCGCGCACAGGTTCTCGACGCTGTGGGTCCATTCATGCGGCGCCGTTTTGTCACGGACGATGGCACCCAGGCCTTGGTCACAGGTTTTATGCCCACTATTTTAGAAAGCGGGCGCCTTGCCGATATTGTCACCAGTCTGGAAACTCAAATTCGCGCAGCAGGCATTGCCGGCGCCGAGGTCGGTGGCTTTCGCGTGATGACCACTTTTGCCACTGACGATATCGTCAGATCGTTGCAGGTGTCACTGGCGGTCAGCGTGCTCATCAATATCTTCCTGATTGGGTTCGCCTTCCAGTCACTCCGTATCGCCTTGGTGTCGATAATCCCCAACCTGTTTCCCATTCTCGGCACAGAAGCCTATCTGTGGCTAAGCGGGTCCGGCCTCCAATTGACCACCGTGATTGCCCTGACTATTGCCTTCGGCATTGCCGTCAATGACACCATCCACTTTCTCTCACACTATGTGCATAGTCGGCGCGACCAGCGGCGCGACCATGCCGACGCGGTCAAGGAAACGCTTTTCCGTATCGGTGGTGCCATCGTCGCTACCACGGTGATATTGTGCACCGGCACCATTATTGTTGCCTTTTCCGAATTGCCGCAGGTCGCCTTGTTCGGCACGCTGTTTGTCCTGTCGCTGGCTTTGGCACTGATCGGCGATCTGTTCATGCTGCCCGCAATATTGATGGCGGGCGGGAAATTCTTTGATCCTTTGGGCAGGCTGCGCGTGCGTTTGGCGGACCATCAACCCAAGCACGTAGTCGCGATAGACGAGATGTGATCGCCTTGGCCAGTTTGTCCCGGTAAATCGTCTTGTATCGACTGGGCAAGAGAACACGATATTTGCTAGAACCGCTCACGAAACTGACAACCGGGACAAATGTCACAGGAGACCGGTCGCATGAAATTTCTTGGCTCCCTGGCGAGACACGTCGCCATCGCCGGCCTTGTGGTTACAACAGCGATATATTCAGCGCCGACGCTTGCGGCGCCCGGCGATATCGCCCTACTCAAATCTTACATCGGGGACTGGCGCGGTCGCGGTACACTGACCGGCGAAAACACCGAATTGGTCGTCTGCCGGCTATCTCTCACTCAGGGGAACAGCGACAAAGTCAACTATTCAGGTCGTTGCGTAGTTGCTGGCAACAATCTCGCCCTGAAGGGTACACTTGCCTATATTGCCGACAAGCGGCGCTTCGAAGCCGCCATGACCTCAAATGCACGTTTCAGCGGTGTTGCCATTGGCAAGGTGCGCGACGGCGGTATTGTTTTTGATCTGCAGGAACGCGACAAAGAGGACGGGCCAAACGGCAAGGATGTCACGGTCACCGCTCAGATTGCCTTGAACAGCGGCAACATTAGCGTCCAGTTCCAAGTCGAATATGTTGAAAGTGGTGAAAAAATCTACGCCAACATCCCGTTCACTCAATAGTTTGACCCCACCAGACCACTATTGGGCAGCCAGTCCGCCGCCCAACAATCAGCACTGAACAGATCAGCAGTTTAGAACGGAATGTCGTCGTCCATACCGCCGGACTCAAACGCTGGTGCATTTGCCGCCGGGCGCTGCCCGCCACCGCTACGGCCGCCAGCATTGTCGCCCTGGCGCGCACCTCTAAATCCACCGCCATCGCCAGAGCTGTCACCATCTCCCCGGCCATCGAGCAGCGTCAGATTTGAATTGAACCCCTGCAGAACGACCTCGGTGGAATATTTGTCCTGGCCGCTTTGGTCCTGCCACTTGCGCGTCTGCAATTGCCCTTCAATGTACACTTTCGAGCCCTTTTTCAGATAGCTTTCGGCCACCCGAGCCAATCCTTCGGAAAAAATCACAACGCGATGCCATTCTGTTCTTTCGCGTTGCTCTCCCGAATTACGGTCTTTCCAGCGTTCCGATGTCGCGACAGACAGATTGACGACCTTGCCGCCGTTGGACATGCTTCGTACATCGGGGTCGGCACCGAGATTGCCGACGAGAATGACTTTGTTGACGCTACCCGCCATGGTGATGTCCTTTCGCGATAAACCCCGAATCCCTTGGTCGGGCACCAATATTTTCCATAGCCTCGCAGCAATGCGCTGGAGTACGCACTTCGCTCGCTATTCGCCGTTGCCCACCATATATTGGCTCGCCGCCGAAAGTGCCAGAAAATACCGGTTGTGAACAACCCATTCGCGGCCACCGTGTCGACCGGTACAGCGTCAGCGCCATTCAATGTTCATTGTATGTTCTATAAATTCGCGATGTCAACATGCGATTCAATCCACACCCTACCCCCAACATCTTGACCAACTTCGAGTGTTCTGCTTATGTTCCCGTGTTGTCATCGCCCTCTGGCCAAAACTTACGGACAATATATGGTAGCTATGATCGCAACATTGTTCAGCACAATTGGCTTGCCTGCAAGCCACAGCGTACCTATTTGAACCGCTTGCGCCGTTGCGTGACCGGCGGGCATGCTCGCCTCTCGCAATCAACGCCCAAAAAATCTGAGCGACGGATAATAAGATGACCGCCAAGCCGAGCCAAAATCGTGAACTCATCATTCGTGGCGCGCGTGAACACAATTTGAAGGGAATTGATGTCCGACTACCGCGCGACAGTCTGATTGTCATGACGGGCTTGTCTGGGTCGGGAAAGTCGTCGCTAGCATTTGATACCATCTATGCCGAGGGCCAGCGGCGCTACGTGGAAAGTCTTTCCGCTTACGCCCGCCAATTCCTCGAAATGATGCAAAAACCCGATGTCGAGCACATTGAAGGACTTTCGCCGGCCATTTCGATCGAACAGAAAACGACCTCGCGCAACCCCCGCTCGACGGTCGGCACGGTCACTGAGATCTACGACTATCTGCGCCTGCTGTTTGCGCGTGTTGGTGTGCCCTACTCGCCCGCAACCGGTTTGCCTATTGAAAGCCAGACCGTGTCCCAGATGGTGGACAAGGTATTGGAACTGCCCGAGGGCACGCGCCTCTATCTGCTTGCACCGATGATCCGTGGTCGAAAAGGCGAGTACCGGAAAGAACTTGCGGATTTGATGCGCAAGGGTTTTCAGCGCGTCAAGATTGATGGCGAGTTTCACGAAATTGAAGATGCGCCGCACCTGGACAAGAAGATAAAGCATGATCTGGAGGTGGTCGTAGACCGGCTTGTCGTATCCGACGAAATTAGCGGTCGGTTGGCCGAAAGCTTCGAAACGGCGCTAAAACTTGCTGATGGTATCGCTCTGGTTGAATTCGCTGACGAAACCGAGACTGACGGTGCACCAAGACGAATAACTTTTTCGGAAAAATTTGCCTGCCCGGTCTCCGGATTCACCATAGCTGAAGTCGAGCCGCGCCTGTTTTCGTTCAACAATCCATTCGGCGCCTGCCCGGTGTGCGACGGTTTGGGAACCGAACAGAAAATCGATCGGGATATGATCGTGCCGGACACGAGTCTGTCTCTGCGCGACGGCGCCATTTTGCCATGGTCCAAGACATCGGCGCCCTATTATCAGCAAACATTGCAGGCAGTTACGCGCCATTTCAACGCCTCGACCGGAACGGCATGGAACGAGTTGGACGCCGACACACAGGACGCGGTCCTGTACGGCACCGGCAAGACACCGATCAACTTTGTCTATGACGACGGTCTGCGCCAGTACAAAACCACCAAGCCATTCGAAGGCGTGATCGGCAATTTGGAGCGCCGCTACAAAGAAACTGAGAGCGCTGGCATGCGCGAGGAGATCGAAAAATACATGTCATCGGCCCCCTGCGTTGCCTGCGACGGCTACCGGCTCAAGCCAGAAGCCCAGGCGGTCAAGATTGACGACCTCCATATCGGCCAGGTAACCGAAAAATCCATTCGCAAGAGCGCTGAGTGGTTTGACACCTTACTTGAAAAACTAACGCCCACCCAGGCAACCATCGGCGAACGCATTCTCAAGGAAATTCGCGAACGCCTGAACTTTCTCAATGATGTGGGTCTCGACTACCTGACGCTCGCGCGCAATTCGGGCTCCTTATCTGGCGGAGAAAGCCAGCGCATTCGGTTGGCCAGTCAGATTGGATCGGGACTCACTGGCGTGCTCTATGTGCTGGACGAGCCCTCAATCGGGCTTCATCAGCGTGACAATGCTCAGCTGCTCGTCACATTGCGGCGCCTGCGCGATATCGGCAACACCGTTATCGTCGTCGAACACGACGAAGACGCAATATTGACGGCGGATTATGTCCTCGACATTGGTCCGGGTGCTGGCGTTCACGGCGGCAACATCGTCGCCGAAGGTGCCCCCGATGACATTATTAACCACCCATCGAGCATCACCGGCAAATATTTGTCCGGGCGCATGGGTATTCCTGTGCCTGCTGTTCGCCGCGAACCCTCGCCGACCCGAAAGTTGAGCTTGACTGGTGCGACCGGCAACAATCTGAAAAACGTCTCGGTCGATGTGCCGTTAGGTATGTTTGTCGCCATCACTGGCGTGTCCGGCGGCGGCAAGTCGACCCTGATGATAGATACCATGTACAAGACCATCGCTCGCCGACTAAACGGTGCGCGGGTCAATCCCGCCCCTCACGAAAGCCTGACCGGGTTGGAGTTTCTCGACAAGGTCATCGACATCGACCAGTCCCCGATTGGGCGCACGCCGCGCTCCAATCCGGCAACTTACACCGGGGCATTCACGCCGCTGCGCGAATGGTTCGCCGGCCTTCCAGGATCCAAGACCCGTGGCTACGGTCCGGGGCGCTTCTCGTTTAATGTGAAGGGCGGTCGCTGCGCCAAGTGCGAAGGCGATGGCGTGCTCAAGATTGAGATGCATTTTCTGCCCGATGTCTATGTCACTTGCGACGTTTGCAAGGGCAAGCGCTATAATCGCGAAACGCTTGAGGTGCAGTTCAAGGGTAAGTCAATTTCAGACATTCTGGATATGACGATCGACGAAGGCGCCGAGTTCTTTTCGGCGGTCCCCACCATTCGCGACAAGTTCGCGACGCTCCAGCGCGTCGGTCTGGGCTACGTCAAGGTCGGGCAACCCGCCACCACGCTATCCGGCGGTGAGGCGCAGCGCGTAAAGCTGAGCAAGGAGCTCAGCAAACGCGCCACCGGACGCACGCTCTATATGCTGGATGAACCAACGACCGGCCTGCATTTTCACGACGTCGCCAAACTTTTGGACGTGCTGCATGAACTCGTCGAGGGCGGCAATACGGTAATCGTTATCGAGCATAACCTAGAGGTCATCAAGACAGCCGACTGGGTCATCGATCTAGGGCCAGAAGGCGGAGACGGCGGCGGCGAAATTGTTGGTGTTGGCACGCCCGAAGATATTGCGGCCAATCCACGATCTCACACCGGTCGCTTCCTCAAGGAAATCATGGCACGCCGCCACCAATTTGAGCGTGATGCAGCCGAGTAGGTCGACCGTGCTAGAAAACTGCCTGTAGAACCAACATGTTTGGACATGCAGTCGGGACATGGCTCCATTGCCCTATAAGCCATGGCAAAGCTCGTCAAATCACCCAATTATTGCGGTGTATGACATTTTTCGAGGATACATCCAATGTTTGTCCGTGCTGTCTGGCGCGTCAAGCGCCTGGTCGACATCAAGCAGACGCTGCGGGAGATGGACGTTCCCACCACGCGCGATGCTGATTTGCTGGGACTATCTGGCCCCGACTTTTCGAAAATGGCGCGCGGCCTTTTCGACCGATAGATCTATTGAATGTTGTTCTGCCTGCCGAGCCTACATCGAGTGGTTCCCGACACCGTGTCACTTCCCTAACGCAAGTTGAACAAGTTTGGTTAAAGGCCTGCAGGCCACGCATGGCTCCATTGAACAATATCCCCCTGCTCAAACCGCTTCGGCGCACCTAGATATAGTCTTGTAAACGAAAGGAGACTACCAAATGAACATCCGTAAGACTTTCCGCAAGTGGGCAGCTTATCAACAGACCGTTCGTGAACTGACGGCTCTCGATAATCGCCAGGCTCAACGATCTGGGCATTTCACGCACTGACATCAGCCGTGTTGCTCGTAATCATGCCGGCAGCATTTAAGCCCGCAGCGACTACCCAAAACAGGCAAGAAGATCGAACGCCCGCCTTCCAACAGGAATGTGGGCGTTTCCGACTCTATGGCTCTCTAGCGCACATACAAATCGGCGTATGAGACTATTACATTCTCGGCAAAAGCCGACCTTTGCTGCAAGCGCGCATACCAGGCTTCCACGTTCGCCAGACTCGGCCGTGCAATATCCATGGTAAACCAGCGATAAAGCGCCACACCGCTGACAATATCGGCATAGCTGAAATTTCCGGCTAGATAGTCGCGGCCATCCAACTGTTTTTCGATTTGGCCAAACGCGGTGGTCGCTTTGGCGACACCGGCGGCGATCACACTAGGGTCCTGCTTCTCCTTGGGAACCCGGACAATACTTCCAAACACACCTATCCATGCGGGTTGAAATGTGGTTTCCGCCCAGTCCGTCCATTGGTCGATAGGGGCTCGGTCGCGCGGCGATAGGGGCCAAAGCGAGCCGGCACCATAGGCCGCGGCAAGATAGCGCACAATCGCGTGGCTCTCCCAGACCACCAAATCGCCGTCGCGCAGCGTGGGCACCAGACCATGTGGGTTAAGTGCTAGATATTCGGGCGTATCCACCCCCTTGAACGAGCCTCCCAAGGGCACATGTTCATAGTCTATTCCAAGTTCGGCGAGCGCCCAGGTCGCCTTTTGGACGTTGGCAGAATTTTTCGACCCCATAAGGTTATGTCAGCGGTCATGTTGTTCTCCTTGAATCGCACTATTCACCGACTCCCTTAGACCGATCAATCGTCAAACATCAATGGTGATTGCTTTGCACCAAGCCGCTTGCTATGGCCCCTCGCATGGCAAATTCAGAACCTATTCACATCATCGGCGGCGGCCTGGCGGGATCAGAAGCCGCCTGGCAAGCCGCGCGAACCGGCGCCAAAGTCATAATTCACGAAATGCGGCCCCAGCGCATGACCGATGCCCATTTGACCGAGGGGCTGGCTGAGCTTGTCTGTTCCAACAGCTTTCGCTCTGACGATCATGAACACAATGCCGTTGGATTGCTGCACGAGGAAATGCGGCGATGCGACTCGCTGATCATTGCGGCGGCCGACAAGCACGCGCTTCCCGCTGGCGGCGCGCTGGCGGTTGACCGCGACGCATTTTCGGCCACTGTTACCCGCGCCATCGAGCAACATCCCAATATTGCCGTCGAGCGCAGTGAGGTCGCCGGGCTGCCCCCGCTCGAATGGTCAAATGTGATTATCGCCACGGGCCCCCTCACTTCCCCTGCCCTTGCGGCTGGCATCACCGATCTGACCGGTGAAGATGCCCTGGCTTTTTTTGACGCCATAGGCTCCGATTATTCATGAGGAGAGTATTGATCGCACTATCGTCTGGGCACAATCGCGCTACGACAAGGTTGGTCCAACAGGAAACGGTGCCGATTATCTAAACTGTCCGATGACGCAAGATGAATATAATGCGTTCGTCGACGCGTTGCTATCCGCGGAGTTGCATCAGTTCAAGGATTGGGAAAAAGTCCCATATTTTGATGGCTGTCTGCCCATTGAAGTCATGGCCGAGCGTGGCCGCGAAACACTGCGGTTTGGCCCGATGAAGCCGGTTGGCCTTACCAATCCCCGCGACCCACTGGTTAAGGCCTATGCCATCGTCCAACTGCGGCAGGACAATGCTTTGGGTTCATTGTGGAACATGGTCGGATTTCAGACCAAAATGAAATACGGCGTTCAAGCCGAGATATTCCGCATGATTCCCGGGCTGCAAAACGCGCAGTTTGCGCGCCTCGGCGGTCTGCATCGCAATACATTCCTGAATTCGCCAAAAGTGCTCGGTGGTGATTTACGCCTAAAGGCAGACCCGCGCCTGCGCTTTGCTGGCCAAGTAACCGGTGTTGAAGGCTATGTTGAAAGCGCTGCGATCGGATTGATGGCGGGCCGCATGGCGGCGGGTGATTTCCACGGCAAACCATTGGAAGCGCCACCCGAAACAACGGCGATGGGCGCCCTGATAAACCACATTACCGGAGGACACATCGAAGCCGAAGGATATAGCGGTGCCCGCAGCTTCCAGCCGATGAACGTTAATTTTGGCTTGTTTCCCGCGATTGCCATCGCCAAGCCCGAGGGCATAGCGCGCTGGAAAAGCGTCGACAAGACCCGCGCGAAACGCAAGGCAATAACGACCCGCGCCCTGACCGATATGATGTCATGGGCGTGAGCAGGTTTTGTCGCTAGCGGCCGCGCCATGCAAAAATTGCCATGCCCACGATTTTCCGCCAGTCGGCAATATCGTGGGGAACCGCATAGGGCCCGGCGGATTTTGCCAATTGCCTGTGCTGCGCCCGCAAGGTGGCGATTGCAGCAAATGCCGGTCGCAAGTGACCAGGCAATTGGATAATCGCTGCCTGCGCCTTGTCGAGGTGGCCGGCCGCCATGTCGGTCAACTGGCCAAGCGATTCAAGTACGCCCTCGCTGGCTACGCCGGAAAGGATCTCGGTTTCGGTAACGCCATTGGCATCAAAAATGCTCCATGGCAGAAATAGTCTGCCCATCGACGCGTTTAGCCCAAACGAGCGAATGTGGCCGATCATGGCGTGTGCGACCCCCAGGTGCCCCGCCGCATCGCCGGTTTCGAGCACTTGACCCTGGTTAAGGATCATCGCCACAATTTGATAAAGACTGGACGCGGTTTCCCCGGCATAACCCTCAAAACTCTCCAGATCAGGCATCGGATCGTCATAAAGGTCAAAACGCCGGGCACCAAGCAGGCGCTGTAGTGTTCCAACGGGGATTTCATACTGGTCGAGCGCGGCCAAAAGGCAATCAGCAACAGGATTGCTGTGCACCGCCCCGTGCCCGGCGCCACTGAGCGCATCGTTCCACCATTGCAGCCGAATTTCGCCGGGCGCCGGCTCCGACACGCGCGAGCGAATGGCCGCAACGTCAGCATTGAACGCCAATAATGCTGTTGTGGCATCGCGCTCGGTAGCGCGCAGTACCAGCGTCGACAGATAGCGATCACGATCATGCTCGCGCAGAAAATCAGCGGTGAGTTGGCGATTGATATCAGACATCAGCGAACGGTTTCGACCGCAATCAGGGCCGCGGCAACGGCTCGTTTTTCGCCCAGCAGAATATTATAGGTTCGCACCGCGCCCCCGGTCGCAACGGCTTCCACGATGACATTTTTTGCATGAAGCGCATCGAGAATCTCTGGCTTCAAAGCCGTAATGTCGCGGCCCAATCCAATCAACAGCACGTCAACTTGATCAGATAGCGCCAAGATCTGCGCTAACGACTCGATGGTAATTTCTGTCGCGTCCGTGATCGGCCATGCATGCATCCCAGAAGGCAAGCACAACAAAGAACCCCGGTGCGACATATCGGCAAACCGAAACCCGCCGCTTCCATAGGCGTCAATCTGAACCTGATAGGGATAATGCCCCGAGATCGTTCACCAAGACCTCCAACACCAATCGGCAATATGCTGGCTGGCGGAGCATTGTTCCACCGGCGTCAGCGCCTCGCGTAATAACGCCCGCTTAAACCGAGGCACCGTCGGCGCGTTTGTCCTCAATCTTGACCTCAGGTTGATCGGCGCGCGTGGTGATGCCGAGATAGATCAGGATTGGTGCCGCAATGAAGATCGAGGAATAGGTACCAACAAATACGCCCCAGGCCATTGAAATGGTGAAGCTGCGGATGACCTCGCCGCCGAAAACCACGAGCGCCATTAGGGCGATAAACGTCGTCGTCGCCGTAAGAGATCGTGCGCGGCAGGGTTGAGTTGATCGCAATATCGATGATTTCAGCCAGATCGATCTTCTTGTATTTGGTTCGGTATTCCCGAATGCGGTCGTAAATCACCACTGTATCGTTAAGCGAATAACCAAGGATCGTCAGGATCGCGGCAATACTGGATGAGTTGAACTCCAGCCCCGAAAAGGCAAATAGGCCGATGGTCAGAATCACGTCGTGCGCGGTCGCAATGATCGCGCCGACGGCAAATTGCCATTCGAACCTGAACCACAAATAGATCAACACCCCGAACATGGCGACTGCCAAGCCGATGGCACCCGAAATTGCCAGGCTCACTCGAAACGGTAGGTCCAACCGTTTCAGTGCCCCGCAATGCATATCCTTTCTCTACGACCGTGGATTCAATTCGTTTTACAGCCTCCTGCTGCGCCGAATTATCACCGTCCTGAGTCTGAACCCGCACCAGCAACCTGTCGGCTTCGCCAAAGCCCTGCACTTGCACATCGCCGAGATTGAGCTGAGACAAGGCCTCACGAATGACGCCGGGATCCGCAGGTCCTTCATTTGATTGAATTTCAATCGATGATCCGCCCCGGAAGTCGATACCCAGATTCAAGCCGTGATACCCAAACCAGCCCAACGACAATATGGATGTCACGATCGAGAAGGTGATTGCATACCGACGGATGGCCATGAATGGAATTTTTGTGCCATCGGAATCAGTCGAACAAACTGGATGGCCAACGTCTTGGGACGTCGCCAATTGTACCAGCGACCGACGATAAATAGCGTCACCATATAGGCGGTGAACAATGTGGTCACGATACCGAGCGCCAGGGTTACCGCAAAGCCTTGAACCGGACCGGACCCCAGATAGAACAGCACAACCGCCGCGATCAATGTGGTGATATTGGCATCCAAAATGGTGCCCATCGCCCGTTGGAAACCGGCTTCAATTGCCGAAATCTTGCTACGTCCGGCGGCGAGTTCTTCGCGAATTCGCTCATAAATCAAAACGTTGGCGTCCACCGCCATACCGATTGTCAAAACGATACCAGCAATACCGGGCAAGGTAAGCGTTGCTCCCAGCATTGACAGCGCCCCAAGGATCAGCCCGACGTTCACGATCACCGCCAGGTCGGCAAATACGCCGAACAGCCCGTAGGCAATCACCATGAAGGTAACAACGGCAATGGCCCCGATAATGCCAGCAAGGACACCAGCCCGGATAGAATCGGCACCCAATCCGGCGCTCACTGTGCGTTCTTCGACAATGTCGAGTGATGCCGGCAACGCGCCAGCGCGCAGCAGCACTGCCAGATCGTTGGCGCTTGCAGTGGTGAAGTTGCCGCTGATCTGGCCGGTACCACCGGTAATAGCCTGTTGAATGACCGGCGCCGTAATGACCTGATTATCCAGGACGATGGCAAAGCGCTGACCAACATTGGCCGAGGTTATTTCACCAAAAGTGATGGCACCTCGCGTGTCAAACCGGAAGCTGACCACCGGAATGCCGCGCTGGGAGTCAAAGCTGGGTTGAGCGTCAACCAGCGACTCCCCACCCAGTGCGACATCCTCATAAACCAGTTCCTTGCCACCATCATTGCTATCAAGAATTTCGGTACCACTCGGCAGTCCCTGCGCCTCGGCCTGCGCGGCTGTCATGCCCGGATAGACCATGTGAAAGGTCAGCCGTGCCGTGCGCGAAATAATATCCTTGAGACGGACAGAGTCGCCAAAACCCGGGACCTGGACCAGCACCCGGTTGGTGCCCTGACGCTGAATGAGCGGCTCCGTGGTGCCCAACTCGTCAATACGCTTGCGGATGACCTCGATGGATTGGGCCACCAGCGAACTCATGCGCTCGGTAATCCCGGCATCCGTAAGCGAAATCGTCAGCTTGCCGTCGGGCGTCTCGCCAAACGCCAGTTCCTCGACGCCAGAAGCGGCAAACAAGGAACTGGATATCGTATTTTGCAGTCCTTCAATCGCTGTCTTTGCCTCATCCTTTTGCGTCGGATCGGTCAGTTCGATGTCGAGAGAATTCGTGGCCGCATTCGTGGTTATGATGTTGCCGATACCATTGTCATTCGCCAGTATTGACCGCGCATCGCGCCGCAGGTCACCCAGCCGTTCGGTAACGATACCTTCGCGATTGACCTCTAGCAGCAAGTGCGATCCGCCCTGCAGGTCCAGACCCAATACAATCGTCTGTTTCGGTAACCAGCTTGGCCAAGCATCCAGCGCCGCTTTGGGTAGGAAGCTGGGAACAGCAAAAAGCACCCCAAGCAGAGTTACGAGTACGATAATGACTGTACGGATCGGCGAGAATTGCATCGAATATTTCCTGGGGCAAAAACAGTCCGGAGCCCAAAAGGGCTCCGGCATTCACGTCAGATCACGCTGGCTTGTTGTCGTTGACGGGTTCCGCCTTGGAACGAACATCGGCAATCATGGAACGGACAAGCTTGACCTTCACGCCCTGCGATATTTCCACTTCCAGATCTTCACCATCCACAGCCTTGGTCACTTTGCCGATGATGCCGCCAGTCGTTACCACCGTGTCGCCGCGACGCACGGCGCTGAGCATTGCCTGCTGCGCCTTGACGCGCTTTTGCTGTGGCCGAAAGATCAAAAACCAAAAAATGACTACCAGCAGTAGGATGGGCACCAACTGTACAAGAATGTCGGTGATGCCACCGGAGGCCGGCGCGCCGGCCGCTTGCGCAAATGCTGGAGTTACAAACATATGTCGAGTTCCTTACGGGTTCTTTTTTCTTGAAGAGGATTGGCGCCTCAGTCTGTGCCAACAAATGTCGACTGGACGCTTTGGAGCTATCTGCACTTGCGCCCCGGACAAAATCGCGCGGACTATACAGTCGCGCACCTTCCATTGCAAAGGCATTCAATACGCCGCAAATTGACGCGGCTTCGACAAGGACTTGCCGGTGAAAACCAAGGACTATCTAGACGAGATTACGCGATCATTGACCTCTATTGCAGCTTCCCTGCAATCACTTGCCCCATCGTCGGACGCGGACAACGCCGTCCTGACTGATGCCGATGCCTACTATTGGGATGCAGCGCGAGCCAGAATTGATGCCGGTGTCCAATGTCAGCCGGGTGCCGCTGGCCATGCTCAAGGGCATCGATGCCGTACAGGACATATTGTTGCGAAATACCGAGCAATTCGCCCGGAAACATGGCGCCAACAATGCATTGCTATGGGGCGCCCGCGGTATGGGAAAAGGCTCGCTCGTCAAGGCCATTCATGCCGACATCGCAAGCCGCAATGGATTCGCTCGCCTGATTCTGATCGAAATTGCCCGCGAGGATATCGAGAGCCTTCCCACGCTGATGCGGGCCATAGCCCCCCAGCAGGCCCAGTTCATCGTTTTTTGTGACGACCTCAGCTTCGACACTGGAGAGGCAAGCTACAAGTCACTCAAAACCATTCTGGACGGCGGTCTGGAAGGTCGGCCCGACAACGTCCTGTTCTATGCCACCTCAGATCGGCGACACCTTATGCCGCGCGACATGATAGAAAATGAGCGTTCGACGGCGATCAATCCCGGCGAGGCAGTTGAAGAGAAAGTATCACTGTCGGACCGATTCGGACTGTGGCTTGGCTTCCACAATTGCGATCAGGACACGTTTCTGACCATGGTTAGTGCCTATGCCAAGCACTATGATCTGCCCATAGACGATGACACATTGCGCGCCCGCGCAATAGAATGGTCTGTCACTCGTGGTGCCCGCTCGGGACGCGTCGCCATCCAACTGGTTAGAACCCTTGCAGGCGAATTGGGCAAACGCATCTGACACAAGAAAGGCCCCTGCCTTGGCAGGAGCCTTGCTCGACTGGTCTGATATTAGTTTCAGCCGGCCAGCAATGGTACCGGATCAACCGGTGTCGCGCCCTTGCGCAATTCGAAATGCAACTGCGGCTTGCTGACCGAACCTGTCATGCCAGCAGCGCCGATTGCGTCACCGCGATTGACCACAGCGCCCTTGCCAACGCTCATCGACTTGAGGTGGGCGTAGGCCGAGACAAAGCCATTGGGATGGCGGATAAGTACGAGATTACCGTATCCTTCGACGCCAGAACCCACATAGATGACGGTACCATTTTCAGCTGCTTTGACTGGCGCGCCTTCTGGAACCTCAATATTGATGCCGGTGGCCTTGGACGCGGCAAAATCGGTAATCACCCGGCCACTGACCGGCCAGCGGAACTTGTCGGCGCCAGACATTTGCGGCTCACTCGGTGCAATGGAGGCCTGCTGTGTCGGCGCCGCCTGCGGTGCCGCGACTGGCGCCGCTACAGGTTGCGTAGTCGCTGGCTTGGGCGTCAATACAGCGTTGTTCGTCTGCGTGGGGCGAACACCCGCCGGTGCGGGTGCCGTGAGCTGCGGATTGGCATTGGCGACGAGTGCCGGGGCCGCTGCAGGGCTACCGATGAGGTCGCTGCGCCCCGGAATGATAATTTGCTGTCCGACGACGATGCGGTCCGGAGATCCGAGATTGTTCGCCTGTACGATCGATTGTGTGGTGACATCGTAACGACGGGCGATTGTATAAAGCGACTCTCCGCCGGCAATAGTGTGGCGGAACACGGCGCCATTGGCCGGGTTTGACACGGTTGCGGTCGAGGTAGGTAACACGGTAGGCGTTGCGCTATTAACTGGAAGGCTACCCAAGGCGGCGGTCGGTGGAGTGACTGCAGCTGGGGCAAAGCTTTGCTGTGCAGACATGGCTTGCTGGTTTCCCATTGATGAGTTCAGAACTGGTAGATCTTGAGAGGTCACCGTCGGCGCACCACCCTGAGCGGGCGGAATCTGTGCCATTGGCGCGGTATATCCGGTAGGCGACGGCGATATCGCCTGTCCGCCATATCCAACATTTTCGGGTGGCAAGAATCGTGCATCAGCGACTTGGGCGTTTGGCGCGCCTAAACTGGCTGGCATGGGTTGGTTGATATTGCCCGGCGTGTACTGGTTGGTCGACCCTGTGACGGTGGGATCACTAAAGGCGCGACCACCAATCGACGAACACCCGGAAAGCGCAACAGCACTTGCCATGACGACTGCAGTTGCAATGGCGCTCTTTTGCGCCCGAAGGGATACGCGGATACTCATCAGGCTCACTCGTACGCAGGTACTCAACACAAACCCGAATCTAGGCCGGTAAGGTAAAGACGAGTTTAAAGCCGATGCGATTTGCGCAAAGTTTGCTGATGCGGATTCTGAATTGGGTAAGGTTAAGGAGAAAAGGTGTCGCAGCGGCCTGCCCGCACCATTGTCTTAAAGAACCATCTTGCCTTGCAGTCGGCCAAGCGTCTGCATGTCGGTCTGCATCAGGCTGAGCGGCGTGACCGTGATCGCATGATCTTTGTGCAGCACCTCAAAATCATGCGTACGTTCCAGCGGCATCGGCGTTTCGGGAATGGCCATAAAAAATTTTCCCGCATTGTCGCTTTCATAATATTGAAAAGCCGAACGCGCAAAACGCTGGTGCGGCACCACCTGTATGCCACTGACTTCGTCCGGCGCACACAGCGGAAAGTTTACATTGTAATATGTATCAAGGCCCTGCGCCTGGGCAACGATGGCTCGCACCACGGCCGCGCCATACGCAACCGCATTGTCCCATACCACATCGTGCCCCGCCTGATAGTCGACCGCCTGGCTCATCGCTATGCTGAGCGCGCCCTGCATCGTGCCTTCACGCGCACCTGCTGCCGTGCCCGAGCAATTGATGATATCGCCAAGGTTCTGTCCCTGGTTGACGCCAGACAACACCAGATCCGGCGCGCGATCCCTGAGCAAGTGGGTATATCCGGCGACGACGCAATCTGCGGGCGACCCGCCGACCACGGCAAAAACCTGCGCTTCACGTTGATCAAACGACAACTCGCGCCCCAACGTAAACCGATGCCCTGCCCCGCTTTGATTGCCGTCAGGAGCAACGATCCAGACATCATCCGACATAGACTGCGCGATATCTCGCATAACGGCGATACCCGGCGCATCGACCCCATCGTCATTGGTGATCAGAATGCGCATGGCTCGGGTCAATGGTCCCCGCCAATCGACGTCAGGCCGCCCATATAGGGCTGCAGCGCTGCCGGAATCGCAACAGAACCGTCTTCCTGCTGGTAATTCTCCAGCACCGCGATCAGGCAACGCCCGACCGCAGTACCGGACCCGTTGAGTGTGTGAACAAACGGCAGTCCACCCTTGACCTTTTCTGCCCCACTCGGCCGATATTGCGCATTCATGCGTCGAGCCTGAAAATCACCGCAGATCGATACCGATGAAATTTCGCGATAGGTATCCTGCCCCGGCAACCATACCTCCAGATCATATGTACGCTTGGCGCCAAAGCCGATATCGCCAGTGCACAAATCCATGACGCGATAGTGCAGTCCCAGCTTTTTCAGCACCGCCTCGGCACAACCGAGCATACGCTCATGCTCATCTAGTGAACCATCGGGCGTGGTGATCGACACCATTTCCACCTTGTTGAACTGATGTTGCCGCAGCATCCCGCGCGTGTCACGCCCGGCCGATCCGGCCTCTGAGCGAAAACACGGGGTCAGCGCCGCAAAGCGCAACGGCAATTCGCCCTCCGTCAATATCGCATCGCGAACAAGGTTGGTCAGTGGCACTTCAGCTGTCGGTATCAGCGCAAGTCGCCCCTCCCCGTGCCCCGCAAAAAACAGGTCTTCCTCAAATTTGGGTAATTGATTGGTGCCGAACAACGCCTCGTCTCGAACCAATAATGGCGGCTGTACCTCGGTGTAACCATGCTCGAGCGTGTGTATATCCAGCATGAATTGCCCAAGCGCTCGCTCCAGCCGCGCAACCTCCCCCTTGAGTACAACGAACCGGCTACCGGAAATTTTGGCCGCTTCCTCAAAATCCATTCCACGCTTGGCTACGCCGACGTCGAAATGCTCCCTCGGCGCAAAACTGAACTCGGGTTTTCGAGCGCGGTCGCTCGCCACGGTTTCCGCTGTACCGTTACGACCAAAATATTCGACATTGTCGCTTTCATCGGTGCCCTGCGGCACATCGTCGAACACCAGGTTGGGTAAAACCGCAAGGGCTGCGTGCAACTCCTCCTCGACCAGACGCTCTTCAGCTTCCGCTGCCGGGATAATCTCCTTGAGTTGGGCGACTTCAGCCATCAGTGCCGCCGCCTTCGCCTCGTCCTTTTGCGCCTTGGCCTGGCCGATCTGCTTGGACAGGGCGTTGCGCTTTTCCTGCGCATCATTAAGGCGCGTAATGATGTCACGACGTCGATCATCAATATTCAAGAGGTCGACCGAACGCGCAAACTCGCCCTTCCGACGCGACATCGCACCGTCGAAGGCTTCGGCGTTGTTACGAATCCACTTGATATCAAACATGCTCAGTCAGGCCCACGGCGTGGCCTGCCTCTGAATTGGCGGGTGTAACAAACCCTGATTACGACTGTTCGGCCTCCCGCGCGGCTTCTGCGGCCGCACGTTTGCGCTCAACCCAGCGCACCGACATGATTGAAAGGCTCGTAAAGCAGGTACATTGGCAGGGCAAGACCAAGCTGTGAAATTGGATCAGGCGGCGTAATGAAAGCCGCAAACAACAAGATCCCGACAACAGCATAGCGACGGCCAACCTTCAGCTGGGCCACATTGACCAGGTCAATCTGCGCCAACAATGTCAAAACCACCGGAAGCTGGAAACAGATGCCAAACGCCAAAATAAGCGTCATCGCTAGTCCCAGATATTCTGAAACACTGGTCAGCATCTTGATTTCGTCGGTCTGCATCCCCGCAAAAAAGTGCAGTGCCATTGGCAGCACGGCAAAATAGACCATGCACACGCCGGCGAGAAAAAAGATCGGCGTCGCGATCAGATATGGCACGAACGCTTTTCGCTCATGCTTATAGAGGCCTGGCGCCACAAACATATAGATCTGCGCGGCAATAAACGGAAAGCCAAGAAACATTGCCCCGAAAAACGCCAGGTTAAGTTGGGTAAAAAAGAATTCTTGGGGTGCGGTATAGATGAGCTCAAGATCACCGGGATTTGAGTAAATCGACCGATAAGGCCCCAACAGGACGTTAAATATCTGTCCGGCGAAAATGAAACAAACGATCATCAGGACCACCAGCGCAATGGCTGAATAGATAAGCCGTTTGCGCAACTCGATTAGATGCTCGAGCAAAGGGGCCTCGCTGCCAACGAGTTCGTCGTCGCTCTTGGACTTGTCTTCAATCTGTGGCGCGTCGACCATGAACTAAACTTCCCCGGCTTTCGCGCTGTCCGATGTGGATGTATTGGGTACGCTGTCGCTGGGCTTCTTTGCCGGCGTTGCTGCGATTGTTTTGGGTGCAGCCACCTTGCGTGCCGCGCTCTTTCTAGCCGCAGGTTTTTTGCTTGCAGATGCTGAACTGGTCTTCGCCTTGGCGCCAGCCGGTTTAGAAACGGCACGCTTGGGCGGCCCCTTACCTGCCGCCGCTGGTTTAATCGCTGTGGCGGTTTTAGCGCCGGCAGTCTTGGCGCCGGCAGTCTTGGCGCTGTAGGCCTTTGCACCGGAAGCCTTGGCCCGCGCCGACTTCTTTGGTGTGGCAGGTGCTGCCGCCTTCACTTCGCCGACGGCGCCCAAGTCACTAGAGCGAACACTGCTGGAACCAATCGCCTTTGCTCTGGCGGGTTTCTTTTTCGGCGCGGGATTCGCCTTGAGTGGTTCAACCGTACTCTTGGTCGCAGTGATGCCCGCAGCCGCATGAATTTCGTCAACGACGCTTTCCACCGCCGGATTTTTGGCCTCAACGCTCCCGAGGGTTGCACGCCCGTTGGCGTCATTGCGTTGAATTCCTTGCGGATTTCATCCGTTGTCTTTTTGAGCGGCTCGGTAATCGAACTGCGCAAGTTACGAATTTCACTCAGCCCGGTGGTCTTGTTGATTTCGCGCTGAAATTCGTTGCCCATGCGCTTGATCTGGCCAATTGCCTTGCCAACGCGTCCCATCACCATGGGCAAATCCTTCGGCCCAATAACGATCAGCGCCACAACGCCGATGATCATCATCTCAGACCAGCCGAAACCGAGCATATGCGTATTCCCTTGGTGCATCTATGCGGCGGGCCAATGGTCCGCCAGAAATCAAAGCGATGCTGTTAGGCGTCTTTGCTCTTGTCAACTTCGCGCGCGTCAACCGTTGTCGCGGTATCAATGCGCTCGGAGGGTTTGTCGTCGTCACGCATTCCCTTCTGAAATGCCTTGATGCCGGTTGCAACTTCGCCCATGACGCCCGAGATCTTGCCCCGCCCGAAAAGCAGAATAACAACGACGGCGACTACGAGGATGCCCCAAATACCTGGTGCGTGCATGATAAACTCCTAAGGCTCTATATTCGCGGTTAGACGCTTTTGATAACGTGAGAAATAGGTTTAATCGCGCCCAAACACAAGAACGTGTTGCTCATTTAGCGCAAGGTATACTTCGTGCCCGACTGTCAGTGCCGCATTTGAGGGCTGCCGAACGCCGACCGGTTCATCGATACCATTGACCTTGACCTCGCATATGTCCACGCCGATTGCATCGCGTTTGGACACAATACGCCCAATAGTGCCCGGTCCCTGCTGCGCTATTTCGACGCCCCCTGCGGGCCTTATGGCAATCGTCACCGCACAACCCTCGGGGAAACCCGGCGTCGCCACCGGCCCAAGCGGGGTAACCGCATGACCGTTAATCACGATTGCTTCAAGTTCACTCAATGGTGAAAAAAATCGCGCTGCACTCAAATCAACAGGTTGCCGGTAGATTTCCGCGGCGGTGCCAATCTGGGCGATCCTGCCATGCCGCAGCAATGCGACGCGATCGCCCAATACCATCGCCTCCTCCGGATCGTGGGTGACAATCAGGCTTGTTGCATGGGTTTCGCGTAGTACCGCCAGCGTTTCGGTGCGTACGGTCTCGCGCAACCGCGCATCAAGACTTGAAAACGGCTCATCGAGCAATAATAGCCCCGGGCGCGGCGCGACGCTACGCGCCAACGCCAGACGCTGCTGCTGCCCGCCAGAAAGCATATGTGGAAAATCGCCCTCGCGCTCGCTCAGTCCAACCCGTCGCAACGCCGCCCGCCCCTGAGCCAACGCCGCCACCCGGCCCAGTCCCTTCAGTCCAAAACAGACGTTCTGCAGGACCGAGAGATGTGGAAACAGCGCAAAATCCTGAAACATCAAGCCAATGCCACGTTGGTCGGGCGGCAAGGTGCGCCCCGGTGCCGAAACGATCTCGTCATTGATCAATACGTGCCCGTCATCGACAGCCTGAATACCTGCTGCCACGCGGAGCGCTGTCGATTTGCCCGAACCCGACTCGCCCAACAGGCAGACGATCTCGCCCGCGTTCAGTTCCAACTCGAACTTGTCCAACACGGGCCGGCCACCAAGCGCCACATCGACATTGTCAAACTTAAGCGCCGAAGCAAAACTCACGCCCGAGGTGCCGCGCGCGCCCCAGCCAGTCAAATCGTCGCGCGATTCTGGAGGTGTCATGGCTATGAATTATCTTCCATATCTTGGCTGTCGATTAGATCATTCTCGTCCAACGGGTCTTCATCCTCGCGCAGTGCACCATCAAAGGGCAGCGGAATTTGCATCGATGGTGGCAGGCGCCCCGAAAGCAACCCCGCCCCTTTAAGTTCTTCCAGACCCGGCAAATCCCCAAGCGTCTCAAGACCGAAATGGTCAAGAAACGCCTCTGTTGTCCCATATGTCACTGGTCGCCCAGGCGTCCGCCGTCGTCCACGCATCCAGAATCCATCCGGCTTCCATCAGGATATCAATTGTACCCTTGCCCGTTGCCACCCCGCGAACCTCCTCGATCTCGGCGCGAGTCGTGGGCTGGTGATAGGCGATGATTGACAAAGTCTCCAGCGCCGGACGCGACAGTGGGCGATTTTCCTGTTCCTCGCGGCGCAGGAGCAAGCCCAAATCTTCGGCTGTCCTGAATGCCCAGCCCTCCCCGCGCCGCACAAGATTGACGCCGTGTTTGGCATATCGTTGTTCGAGGGTTTCCAGCAATCCCGCAACATCGGCGCCTTCGCCGAGATAAGGTGCCATCTGTCCAATGGACAGCGGCTCGCGCGCGGCAAACAAAAGCGCCTCCAGGATGCGTATATTTCGCTCGGCAACCGCCCTGTGCTCGGATGGCCCAATATCCACGTTCACGACGAACCATCGTCATTTTTGCGTCGACGCATGTATATTGGCCCAAAAGTCTCGACCTGACGCAAATCAATCTTGCCTTGCCGCACCAATTCAAGGCTCGCCGAAAAGCTCGAAGCCCGAACAGTTGCCCGTTCGAGCGGCGTGCTCAGATATTGTGCCAGATATTGATCCATGGGCACCCAGTCAAAATTATCGCCAATAAGGCGCACCAGAATATCGTGCGCCTCCTGCAACGACCAGACACTGCGCTGAAGTGGCGAATAGTCGGTTGTGGCTGCGCGTTCACGCTGGGATGAATAGGCTCGAATCAGGTCAAACAGCGACGCTTCCCAAATGCTTCGGCGGCTCACCGCAATGGGTTCGGGCATTCCTCGCGGATAAACCTGAAACCCCAGCCGCGCCCTATTCATCAGCAAACTGGCCGATCGCCGCATCGCTTCGAGTCGCTTGAGCCGAAATTGCAGCATCGCCGCCAGCATTTCGCCGGAAGGCTCGTCGTCGCTGCTCGCCTTCGGCACCATCAATCGGCTTTTCAGATAGGCCAACCACGCCGCCATCACTAGGTAATCAGCGGCAATTTCGATGCGCTTTTCCCTAATGGACTCGATAAAGCCGAGATATTGCTCGGCTAGCGCCAACACAGAAATCGCTGCCAGATCGACCTTTTGTCGTCGCGCCAACTCCAGCAACAGATCCAGTGGCCCCTCATAACCATTGACGTCGACATACATGACATCATCATCGTTTGTCGGTGGAGGCGCTTCAAACCAATCTGTCGGTTCGCTCGTCATGAATTACAGGCCGCGTCGGAAATATTGATGGCAAACCTTGGCGTTTTCGCCGTCGTGGCGTCAAGCGACAATGCGCTTCGACGCCACTGATTGGTGTAATTCGGCTAGAACGCGAAGCAATCGCCGCCGTTTGCCTTGACGCTCGCGCAAGTCTGGGAGGCCGCCTGCAGCGATGTGGATGGTAACAGCACGCGGAAATAGATGCCCTTTTCACCCAGGTCGACTCGTTGAATTTGCAATCCCGTCCCACCAAACAAGCTGCCAAATCGGGTCTGCAAATTATCTGCGGTAGATTGCGCATCCGACGCCGAACGTTGCGACGACAATTGCACATAGGCCGGTGCTGTGCTTTCGGTCTGGGTCTGAGTCGCCTGCTGTGTGGGTTCGCTGATCACAGCGTTGATCGGTGACGTCGGAGCGCTCGGCGCGGTTTCTATCGGCGCCACCGCTACGTTGGTATTGGTAAAGGTCGTCGGGCGCACCATTGCCACAGGCGCCGTCTTGCCAGGAATCGGTACGCCATTAGTGTCAACCGCCGGAACCGTTGACCCAGGCGCTGCCGGCACTATTGCTGGTGCGTCGGCCTCGGGCGTCGCGACCGCTTCAGCGGTCGTCGTAGCTGTGGCTGTGGCTGTGGCTGCGTCACCGGCCGCTGCTGCCACGAGCTCGGGTGAGGCCGTCTCGGCGCCGGGCACTTCAGGTACATTCGGGCGATCAACCGGCAAAATTGCAGTCCCGGCAACGGCGTCGTCGCCACTTACGATGGTGCCGTCAGGACGCACAGTCACGGTCCGGACCTTGCGGTTGGCCAGCCCTTCCTCAGTGCTGGTCGTTGATGCCAGTTGGGTCACTTCGTCGGTCTGGCTTTGATCGCGGGATACGAGTGTCTCGTTCTCCGTCGGCGTTACGCCATCGATTTCATTGAAAACAACGGATTGCTGTGGCGTTTCCGTTACAGGCGGGGTTTCTGGCGCGCCCTTTGTCGGCGTGGTATCCGCCAATAATGTTGGCACCGGACCATCGCTGGGCCCGCCAAGTCCCAATACCCAATAAAGCCCAAGGCCAGCGACCAGCAACAGCCCAAGGGCAACGACAGGTCCAGCAACCGCTCGCGTTATGCCACCTGCTCGTCTTTTTCTGCCTGAACCTTGAAGCACGTCGACGTTCTCGGACTCGTCGATTTCGCCTGTGTCGGCCCAACGAACCTCGTCGCCGCTACTGCGAACCGCCGCCAAAATAGCCGAATCGCTATCAGAACCCTCGGTTGGAGCCTGTGGTACCGGCTTGGCAGGAGTTGGAGCCGCATCCTCGCCGGCAAGATCACGCAATGCCGCGCTCGCCACCGGTCGAGGTTGCGGATCGAGATGAACCCGCACTGCCTCGCCGATCAGATTTTCAATCTCGGTGATCGGATCGGTCTCGTCGACACCGTTATTGTCGGTTCCACGGTCGGCTGCAACTGGCACCGCGGGCGGTGGCTCGACCCCGTTAGACATATTGTCTACGACGGATTCCGCCTGCACGGCTTCGATATCGTCGGTATCAACTGGGAGCGCCTCGGGCTCCTTACCGACTTTTGGACTGCCAAAGCCAAATATCGGGGCCACTTTGAAATTGTCATCTGACGCCGACCCGGTTGCCTGCTCCCGAGCCAACTTGTCAGGTGTCGTTGAGCGCGCGCCCTCGTTCGTCTCGGGCGCCACCGCAGGTACATTGGCACGTCGTATAGGCGATGTGGGCCCTCCGGGCCTTGCCAAATGCTCCGAAGCCGCCCAACCATTACCTGGCAGGTGCAGCGGTTCGGGTGGGTTGTCATGTTGATCCAGATCCGTCTGCTGCTCCGGTTCAGCAGATGGTTGTTCTGCCGATGCCGTCGCTGCCTGCTCGGTCTCGGCCGCGATCAAGTCGGCAATCGCATCATGATCGCTCGATTGATCGACAGCTTTGGCCTCCTCCGGTGCTGCGCTTGATACGGGGTGAACGGTAGTATGGCGTGGTTGAACCGGTACTGGGGCGGGAGGCGTATTGACGTCCTGCTGGTCCGGGCGTGCCTCATGGCTCACCAAATCCGGTGCAGGCGCATCGGCGACGTTGACGCGCCGTGGCGGCGTCTCCTGTTCAGGCTCGCTGTCATCTTGAGCCATACCTGGAATTCGAACTGGTGCGGCTGCGGGCGCTGGCGGCGATTTGGGATCTGGTCGCTCAGCCTGCGCATCCTGCGCCATCAATTTTGCCAGTTCAGCGATCAGATCATCGGCGGCTTCGCCATTGCCAGACGTCTGTTGCGGTTTCGCTGTTGTCATTAAATCAGCGCCCTCTATGTTACTGAAACGGTAGCCTACTCAGGGCATTCCCGCCAGTCTTCACATTATTGCGCCCGAATTATGAAAGTTCCTCGGGTGCAGAAACCCCCAATATTCGCAGACCATTAATAATAACCTGACGAACGGCGTCGACGAGGGCGAGTCGAGCCAAGGTCAGTGTCGGATCGACTTGGTTAACAAATCGTAACTGCGGATTGTCCTTGCCCTTTGCCCAGAACGAGTGGAAAGCCCCGGCAAGTTCGTGAACATAAAAGGCAATTCGATGTGGTTCATGCGCAATGGTCGCGGCCGCCACCGCTCTCGGCCACGCCGACAGCACGCGGACCAAGGCCATTTCCTCCTCGGAGACTAACCGCTCGATATCGGCGGTCTTTAGTGCGGAAGGACTAATATCCAGACTCAGGTAATTCTTTGGCGGCATTGCGAAATATTGAATAAGTTCGCGCATGTGCATACTGCACATAAAACACAGGATTGTCTTTTGTCTGCTCCTTGACCAGCGCGAAATCAAAATCCATGGCCGCGTCATTGCGACGAAACAGCAGCATGAATCGCGTTGCGTCCGCCCCGACCTCGTCAACGACATCAGCAAGCGTCACCAAATCGCCCGAACGCTTGGACATCTTGAATGGTTCGCCATTTTTCATCAGCCGAACCAGTTGGCAGATTCGGACGTCCATATCCGCCGCCTGCAACGATACGGCCTTGACCGCCGCCTCGAGCCGTTTGACGTAGCCAGAATGATCGGCCCCAAGCACATTGATCATGTGGGTAAAGCCACGCAGGAACTTGTTGCGATGGTAGGCGATGTCGGCGGCAAAATAAGTATAGGAACCGTCTGACTTGACCAGTGGCCGGTCGACATCATCGCCATAGTCGGTAGCACGGAACAGCGTCTGCTCGCGATCCTCCCATTCGTCCGGCGCCTTGCCCTTCGGCGGCTCCAATCGTCCCTCATAGACCATGCCCTGATCGCGCAACCAGGACAGCGTATTGGCAATGTCGCCCTCGGGACCATGCAATGCCCGCTCTGAAAAAAATACGTCGTGATGCACACCGAGCAACGCCAAATCGGCCTTGATCAGTTCCAGCATCGCCGCCAGCACCCGTTCCTTGACCAGCGCTATGGCTTGATCTTCGGGCATGTGCAGCAGGCCGTCGCCAAACTCGCTCTTGAGCGCCTCGCCGACGGGTACCAAATAATCGCCGGGATAAAATCCCGTTGGTATTTCGATGGTGTCGCCCAATGCCTCGCGATAGCGCAGCAACGTAGATGCCGCCAAAGTGTTGATCTGGCTGCCTGCATCATTGATGTAATATTCACGCGTCACCGCATAGCCGGAATAGGCCATCAAGGCTGCCAGCGTGTCACCAAAAACCGCGCCGCGCGTATGGCCAACATGCATCGGACCCGTTGGGTTGGCCGATACATACTCAATATTGACTGCATCCCCCTGCCCGATATCCGACTTGCCATAGTCGTCGCCTTGCTCGATGACCGAGCGCAGGACCTTGTGCCAGACAGATGCCGCCAGGCGAAAATTGATAAATCCCGGTCCCGCGATTTCAACCGCATCCACGTCGGCATTGTCCGAGAAATGCGCGGCGATTGCGGTCGCCACGTCTCGGGGCTTCATCCCCAAACTCTTGCAAACAACCATCGCCGCATTTGTTGATAGGTCGCCGTGGGCCGGATCGCGTGGTGGCTCGACCACTAGGCGCGCCACGACATCATCGGTCAACTGCGGATAGAGCACTTTGAGCGCGTCAGAAATACGCGCGGCGAACAGGGCGAAAACGTCCATGACAAACCTGACTGAAAAACTGCCCTCCGGTTAACGGAATTACCGGCGAGCGTCAAACAACCGTACATATTCCTCGATGGCATAGGGATCGGTCATGCCCGCGATGAAGTCCGCAACGACACGCGCCAGGGTGTCGTCATCCACCGCCGCCTTGGCGGCCACCCCCCACCGGCCCGGCATCTCGCGTGCATCAAAATAATGCTCAAACAGTCGCGCCACCATCCCTTCAGCCTCCCCAACAAGCTGCATGACGGACTTGTGGCGATAAACACGTTCGAAAAGAAACGCCTTCAACCCCTTCTCGGAAGCCGTCATTTCAGGCGAGAACCGAACCAGTGTTGTCCCTGCCGCGCGAACATCGTCCACCGTCTTTATTCCAGCAGCCTTTATCGATGCCGCGGTTGTAGCAATCACATCCTCAATCGATCGCGTGATCAGTCGACGTTGCACTTCATGGGCCTGCCTGTCGCCCGCAACATCGGGATATTTGGACATAACCTCGCCGACAATCGGTCCAACCAGCGGCACATCTTCAAGATCGCGTAACAGAATCAAATTGGCCCGCAAAGCGTCGTCAATATCGTGCGAGTTGTACGCAACATCGTCGGCAATAGCCGCTGTTTGCGCCTCAAGGCTCGCATAGGCTCCAAAGTTGCAAGTCTTGACTGGCAGCAATGTCGTCCAGCCCGACGGGTAACCCGACCACGGCATATTTGCCGACTGGTGTACCACCACGATCAGTAAGCGGCCCATTGTGCTTGAGAATGCCCTCCAGCGTTTCCCATGTCAGGTTCAGGCCGTCATGGTCCGCATAGCGGTTCTCCAACCGCGTGACGACCCGTATCGCCTGCACATTATGGTCAAATCCGCCATAGCCCGACATTTTTTCATTCAGCACGCGCTCTCCGGCGTGGCCAAACGGGGTATGTCCCAAATCGTGGGCCAACGCCACGGCCTCCGCGATATCTTCGTTCAACGCCAGCGCCCGCGCTATGGATCGCGCCATCTGGCTGACCTCGAGCGTATGGGTCAGCCGATTGCGAAAATGGCGTCCTTCATGATGCAAAAAAACCTGCGTCTTGTTTTGCAGGCGCCTAAACGCCGTTGAATGAATGATACGATCCCTGTCACGTTGAAATTCGGACCGCGTCGGGCTAGGGCCAGTGCTATGCAACCGACCGCGCGATTGCTCTGGATCGGAGGCGTATGGGGCGTGATCGCTCATCTTTGACAACAAGACCCTTTTCATTGGCAATTGAAGTTACTATTTTGCGGTGACCGTTATGGAATTACACCAACGGCATGGATGTACCAATGACCGACGCAGCAATTGCCCCCACCGAAGTGACCTTGAGCGACCGTGCCGTCAAGCGCGTCGCGCGTATTCTCTCCAAGGAGCCCGACGGTACTGTATTGCGCATTGCCGTGGCAGGCGGTGGCTGCTCGGGATTCCAATATGAGTATAATCTTGTTCAGGAAACGCCAACCGACGACGATCTGGTTTTGAGCCGCGACGGTGCCACCGTCCTGATCGATTCCATGAGCGTCGAGTTCATGGGCGGTGCAGAAATCGACTATGTCGACGATCTGATCGGACAGTCATTTCAGATCAAAAATCCCAATGCAGTCGCCTCCTGCGGATGCGGCACCAGCTTCGCCGTTTAACTCTCGCCTGCCCGGTTTGACGTGTTTCGCGGCCGCGCGACGCCAATACATGGATGACGCCGACCGATTCGCCAGCTAGCCTATGGTGAGGCCAAGGATTGAAACATGCGCATCGTCACCTGGAACATCAACGGCATCAAAGCCCGGCTGGAGCTTCTGCTGTCCTGGCTCGAGCAGGAACAGCCCGACATAGTCTGCCTTCAGGAAATCAAGACCATCGACGAAGGATTTCCCCGCGACGCGATTGAGGCGCTTGGCTACAACATCGAAACACACGGCCAGAAAAGTTGGAATGGTGTCGCCATTCTATCCAAACTGCCCTTTGATGAGGTGCAGCGCGGCTTGCCCGGCGACGACGCCGATGAGCAGGCCCGCCTGATCGAGGGCGTATTCTCCCTCGAAAGTGGCGCTATTCGCGTCTGCAACATCTATCTGCCTAACGGTAACCCAGTGGATACCGAAAAATTCCCCTATAAACTTGGCTGGATGGATCGACTTGTCGCCTTCGCCAGGGAACGTCTGAAATTCGAAGAGCCGTTCATTTTGCTGGGAGATTTCAATCTCATACCCACACCGGTCGATGTGCATGATCCTGAAGCATGGTGGGGCGACGCATTATATCGTCCCGAAAGCCTCGACAGATTTCGCCAACTTGCCAATTTGGGCCTTACCGACGCGATCCGTGCCATGACGTCGGAACCATCCTACACATTTTGGGATTTTCAGGCTGGCGCATGGCGTCGCAATGCCGGTATTCGCATCGATCATCTGATGCTGTCTCCCCAGGCCGCAGACCGCCTTGAAGGTGCCTTGGTCCACAAAGATCTGCGCGCCCGCGAAAAACCCAGCGACCATGTGCCGGTCGAAGGGCAATTCAACTTCTGGGCTAAGGTATCTACACTACTGGTTCAGGCTGGCGAGTTGAGGGCTCAACCGGGCCGCCAGTGCGTTGGCCTGCGCGCGCTGATCGGAGGTCGCGACCGATGCGGCGCGATTGAACAGTTCATCAACCCAGTCGCCATCTGGCGTACCGGCAGACCGCTGGTGTGAAATCGTCAACCACATCAGCCCTTCCACCGGCTGTGGATCGATTCCATCAATACCGTTGAACAGCAGATCGCCCAATTGCGCCTGCGCCCTCACATGTCCCTTGTGTGCCGCCAGCGATAACCAGCGCGCGCTTTGAAGCGGATTGATCCCGAGTTCATTTTCCTCAAGATAAAGGCTCGCCGACGCGATATTGAGCGTCCGCATCGCCGAAGTAGGACGCAGCATGCAACAGCAGGGCATGGGAGCGCGCCGGGTTGACCTTTATGCCAGCGCTCGGCAGCCCATCACGATAATAGTCGCCTATTTTCACAAATGACTGGGCAACAATATCCGCTTCCACGCCTTTTGGAGCCGTGTCGGCATTGTCACTGGCAATTTGGGAGAAATAGGCAAAAGCCTTGGCCGGGTCCTTGGCGACCCCTTCGCCATTTTCATACATGGTGCCGAGTTGCCACATCGCCATGGCTTGACCAGCAGCGGCCGCCTCTTGCAGGGCGACTACCAATTCATCGCCGGATATGCCACCTGAGGCACCGTCCAGCATTTTGGCCATCTCCAGCGTCGCGTCTAGCGCCGTTTGTGCGTACGTCGGTAGCGTTGCGACCGAAAGGATGATCGATGCCGCCGTCGTAACGGAGATCAGGGATTTTACCCCAAAAGTCCGCATAGTTCTCCTTCTGCCTCCCCTTGGGGAGTATCTGTCGTCGCCCATGACCCGCTCATTTCGCCCGATGGGAAAAACTGCCGGCACGTTGTTCGCCCCGTTGCTACAAGACTAACCCATGCTGAGGTCAAAAAGGTGGCAAAGCCATCACATGATTGCGAGCTTGGCATTGCGTTGCCGTCGCTCATTGACCTCTTGTACCCCTACATTGTGGCAATAAGTCTCGCCAAATCATTGACGCAACGGCCTGGTGTTTGAATCACATTTGGCTGTTGCGGATTCAACACAACAATTTGGCGCAGTCCTTTGGCTTGAGCCGCCGACATATCCTGGGGTCGAACACCAGCCCTGCCCGGCCACATCGTTTCACGTCCCGAATATACCAATCGCCGACAACCGCCTTCAAATGGCTAACTCAGTCGCGCCAGCGCCGCCCCGATACGATCGCGACGATCAATCGCTGCCTCGCGGCGGCTCTTTTGCTCCTCGATGACTTCGGTCGGCGCCTTGGCGACAAATTGCGCGTTGGCCAGTTTCTTGTCGACGCCGGCGATTTCGCCTTCAAGTTTGCCGATATCCTTGGCCAACCGCGCCTTTTCAACCTCCAGATCGATAAACCCGGCAAGCGGCAGCGCCCAAGTGGCTTCGCCCACCACAAATTGCGCCGAACCGCTCGGAATCTCCGATTGTGGCGAGATTTCTTCCAGACGCGCCAACCGTGTAATCAGCGACGTGCTGGCTACCAGTCGACGCAATGTTGTTTCGTCTGCGCCAACCATGATCAGCGGCAACTTGGCCGACGCGGGCACATTCATTTCCGTGCGGACCGATCGAACGCTGGAAATGACATTCAGCAGCCAGTTGAGATCCGCGTCCGCCTCAGGATCCTCAAGACCTTCAAGGTGCGGCCATTCCTGCAACATCAACAGACCGTCGCGTGCCGGCCCGTGCTTGCCGGTTTCCGCCCACAATTCTTCGGTTACAAACGGCATGAACGGATGCAAGAGCTTCAAAATCTGATCCAGGACATAAGCAGCCGTTGCGCGCGTTTCGGCCTTTGCCGAGGCATCATCACCCATGAAAATCGGCTTGGCGAATTCTACATACCAGTCGCAGAACGTGCCCCAGACGAAGTCATAAGCGGCGTTGGCCGCCTCATTGAACTTGTAGTCTGCAATACCCTTGGTGATCGCCGTTGCCGCGCGCGCCGTAGCACCCACGATCCAACGATTCAGCGGCAGGCGATTGGCCTTGGCATCATAGCCCTCGACCCGGCGGCACTCGTTCATTTCCAGAAACCGCGCCGCGTTCCATAGCTTGGTGACAAAGTTGCGATAGCCCTCGACCCGATTGATCGCCAGTCGTATGTCCCGCCCCTGCGCGGCCATTGCCGCCAGCGTGAACCGGGTGGCATCGGCGCCATACTGATCAATAAGTGCAAGCGGATCGATGACGTTCCCCTTGGTTTTACTCATCTTCTGGCCCTTTTCGTCGCGGACCAGCGCATGCATATAGACGGTGTGGAACGGCTCGGTCTTTTCAAACTCAAGGCTCATCATCATCATTCGGGCGACCCAGAAGAAGATGATATCAAAGCCGGTGACCAACACGCTGGTTGGAAAATAGCGTTTCAATTCAGCAGTTTCGTCCGGCCAGCCCATGGTCGAAAACGGCCAAAGGGCCGACGAAAACCAGGTATCAAGCACATCCTCGTCGCGACGTAGCACTACCGGCTTGCCATAGTGGGCGTTGGCCGCGGCCTGCGCTTCGAAGTCGGTGTGGGCAACAAAGGCACGATTGTCGGGCCCGTACCATGCGGGAATCTGATGTCCCCACCACAATTGGCGCGAGATACACCAGGGTTTAATGTTTTCGAGCCAGGCAAAATAGGTATTTTCATATTGCTGCGGCACGAACCGGGTTCGGCCCTCGCGGACCGAGGCCAGCGCAGGTCCAGCCATGACATCGGCTTTAACCCACCATTGATCCGTCAGGAACGGCTCTATAACCACCAGCTTGGACTTTTCATCATGGGGCACCATGATTTTCTTGTCCTCGATATGGTCGAGACCGCGTGTCGAATTTTCTTCTGCCAGTGCCGTGAGATCGACGACAATGCGCTTGCGTGCCACAAAACGGTCAAGGCCGCGATAGGCCTCCGGTGCCGTATCTATGATCTCGCCACGCGTAGTGAAAATATTGATCTGTTCAAGATCGTTGCGAACGCCAACCTCGAAGTCGTTGAAATCATGCGCCGGCGTGATCTTGACCGCACCCGACCCCAGGCTCGGATCGGCATATTCGTCGGCAACGATGGGAATGCGCCGCCCCACCAAAGGCAGATCAACGAATTTGCCGACCAGCGACGCATAGCGCTCGTCGTCGGGATGCACCGCGACCCCGCTATCGCCCAACATGGTTTCAGGCCGCGTCGTAGCCACGATGACATAATCGCGCGTTTCGAATGCGGTCGGCCGCCCATCCTCATCAAATTCGATGGGAAATTCATAGGTGACGCCATCCGCCAGCGGATAGCGCAGATGCCACATATGGCCGTTGACCTCAATGTTTTCGACTTCAAGATCAGAAATCGCGGTTTCCAGTCCCGGATGCCAATTCACCAACCGTTTGGCCCGGTAGATCAAGCCCCGTTCATGCAGTTCTACGAAAACCTTGGTGACGGCGCGCACCATTTGATCGTCCGGTGCCCCGTTCTCCCCCATTGTAAAGCGTTCACGCGAAAAATCAGCAGACGCACCCAAGCGCTTCAACTGATTCATAATTGTGCCGCCGCTTTCGCCTTTCCATTGCCATACCCGGCGCAGAAATTCTTCACGCCCCATATCGCGACGCGATGGCTCCTGCGCCTCCATCAGTTGCCGCTCAACGATCATTTGGGTAGCGATGCCCGCATGATCCATTCCCGGTTGCCACAGCACATCTTTTTTCAGCATCCGGTTGAACCGCACCAGAATGTCCTGAATGGTATTGTTAAGCGCGTGCCCCACATGTAGCGACCCGGTGACATTCGGCGGTGGAATGACAATCGAAAATGTGTCAGCGCCTGGCGCGGCGCCCGCACCCGCCGCAAAGGCATTGGCCTTCAGCCACTGCTCGTAAATGCGCCCTTCGACGCTGCCCGGCTCATAGGTTTTTTCGATCATCTTCCCACTCTCAACAGCAACAGCCCGCCAAAATCCACAGTCGGATTCGGACGGGCCGATAAAGGAATTTCATGTCTTCAAGCAAATGCTGGCGGCAGGGTCAACCACGATGCGCAGGCCCGTCACGCTGACGGACCAAATGCAGTGGCTAATAGACCTACTCGCCGCGTGAAACGCGCGTGATCTCTTTTTCAACCATGCGCTCGACCACGGAAGGCAGATTTTCGTCCAGCCATTCCTTGAGCATCGGTCGCAACATGTCGCGCATCATCGACTCAATGGTGACGCCCTGATTACCAAGACCCAGATTATTGAGCTTGGCGAACGTGCTCCGAACCGCCGCATTGGTAGCAGGTTCGACCAGTTGCGCTGCCATGTCACGGCTCAAATTTGCGTCGGGCATGGGCGATGGCTTTTCCGATATCTGATGCGGTGGTGGCGTTTGGTCAAACGCTTCAGCATTGGATGTTGGCGTCGATTGCGCCTCGCTAATCATTGCAGGCTCGGGCTCAGGCGTCGCTGCAACTACCGGCTCTGGTTCAGGCTCCGGCAAGCGGGCCAACTCTGGTTCAGGTTCCGGCTCAGGCGCGCGGGCAACTTCGGGCGCAGCTTCCGGTTCGGGATCTGGCTCAAACCCAATATCGTCGGGATCAACCAGGTTCCCGACATCCACCGCGTCCTCGTCTTCTACCGCGGCATCGGCCAGAATTTCATCGAAATTCACCTCACTGCCACTTGGCGTCGCTTCCGGCAGCATTTGCGCAGATGATAGCGCGAGCGGCTCCATCTCATCGAAGCCGTCGTCTTCATCGACAGCAGTGTTAGTTTGGACCGGCGCGGCCTGCATCGGCGGCGGCGCGGCCTGCAAATTAGGCTTGCGTGGCACCCCCGCAGCGTCGTCATCGGCAATAATCTGTCTGATCGACGACAGGATTTCATCCATTGACGGTTCTTTGGTCGCAGGCTTGTTCATATTCGCCTCTTACTCATGCACTGGCATCGAAACAATATGCCGTCCGCTGCGGCATTCGCTCTGATTCGCGCAAGCACCTTAAACCGGGCGCATGAATTAAGGAATCGTTACAAGACAACTGTTTCAGGTCTTCCCCTAAAACTTGTGGCCGGGACGAGCCCGGCCACCATAAGTTGTGTTGAATTTGCGGTGATCGATTAGTTATCGCTGACCGAGCGCAGTTCTTGCCAAACATCCTCGACAGTCGCGGTGTACGGCTCGGCCGTTTTCACGGTTACCGACAATCCAAGATCGGTAGCGGTCAAATGGCCAATTGCTGACAACAGGGAAAATGTCGCGATCACCTTGTTGCTCGACGCCGTTATCAGGCTTTGGCGAGCAGTGGTCAGATCGCTTTGCGCATTGAGCACATCCAGCGTCGTCCGCGCGCCGAGATCCCGCTCCTGAATGACCCCACTCAGCACTTCTTGACCGGCCGAAACCGCCGACTGCGCGGCTTGAATCTGTGAGTCAGCACTTTGAACGCCCGACCACGCCGAAATGACCGATTCACGCACCCGATCGTACGAGGACATCGCGTCAACTTCGGACTTGATCTGCTGCAGGTTTGCCTTGCGCACACCGGAGCCGATAGCGCCGCCAGCATAGATCGGCACCGAAATCTTGAACCCGATAGCGCCGCTAACGACTGGGGTCGGCGCGGTATCGGTCACGCCCATGCCCACCGACCCGGTCAACGACACCGTTGGTCCAAATGCGGCTTTGGCAGCATCACCACCCGCTTGCGCGGCTCGAATGGCTGCCTTTGCCATAAGAATGGCTGGGTGCCCCCCTTCGGCTTCTGCGATGGCAGCATCAAGCGTACGAGGAATAAGGCGAGAATAATTATGCGATGGATTCAGGTTGCCCGGCTTTTGGCCAACATAGCGCTGAAAGGTCGCCTGGCTGATCTCGAGAGAATTTACCGCAGCCCTGTAAGTCGCCACGCCCTGTGCCAGTCGCGCCTCTGCTTGCGCCACATCGATGCGAGTGCCCTCGCCAACGTCCAGTCGATCACGCGCTGACTTGAGCTGCGCCTGGTAAAATGTCTGGTTTTCAGATTGCAATTGCACCAGCTGACGGCCGCTCAGCACCGCCATATAGGCCTGCACAACTGCCAGCAGCACGTTTTGCTCGGTATTGCGAATATTGTATTCAGCAGCTTGCGCGCCCGCACGCGCCGCTTCAACGTTGGAATCGGTCTTGTTGCTGTCAAAAATGTTCTGGCTATAGCCAAGACCGGCAGACAGGCTCTGCGTATCGGTAAAACCGCCACCGACCCCGCGCACTGAATAGTCGCCGCTGACGGTCGCGCCTAACTGTGGCAGCTTGGCCGACTTGGCCGCAACAATTCCTTCGCTCGACACTTTGGCGGCAAGTTCGGCCGATGCCAGATCCGGTGCATACTGATAGGCTCTCGTCAGCGCCTGGGTGATCGATTGCGCCTGCACGCCCGTCACACCAAGGGCCGCCATCGCTAGTGCACTAGCGAATACCTGAGCTCTAATTTTCATTACCAGTCTCTCCAATCCCGCAAATACTAAGCCGGGCACAACGGTCACACAACTAATCGCTTGAGGGTGACCCAATTTGTTGAATATTTAATGTTCGAGCGTGGTTGCCAAGCAACACATGCCGGCAAATATGCCTAAAACTCGAATGCCAATGCCTGTGGCTCCAGTGGCAGCGGCGGCAGATTTGCATTGAACTCTGCCCGTCCCGCGACTTCGTTGCCGGTTCGCACGAAAATATGAGCGACCGCAGGACCGCCATTGGCGATCAGCGCCACCAGTCGTCCACCATCCGCCAACTGGTCAAGCAACGGTTCAGGCACGGATGCAACCATCCCCTCAACCACAATGACGCTATATTGGCCTTTGACCCCATCAGCCAACGGGCCCGGCACAACCTTGGCGTTGTCAATGCCGAGAGCGGACAGGTGCACATTGGCCGCCGTAACCATGGCCGGATCAATTTCGAGACCCGTTACGCTAGCCGCCAGCCCGGCCAGAACCGCCGTGGAATATCCCGTCGCGGCTCCGACATCGAGGACCGTATCGGATGGCCCCACATCAGCCAGTTGAACCAGCTTGGCAAATGGCGCGGCTGCGCCAAGATACCGCGTTGGGCCATTGCCAATCGTCACCGGCAGATATTTGTCGGAATAGGCCACCACACGATGCGATTCAGGTACGAAATTTTCCCTGGGAATACTGCTCATGACGGCCAGAATACGCCAGTCGGTGATCCCGCTGGTGCGCAACTGGTTGTCCACCATATGTTTGCGCGCCTTGATAAGTTCGTCCATTCGTAGCCGCCCTGACTCTACTCATATGCTGGACGTGAATATCCGTTTCACCCCCAATGCGCAAGCACAGAGACCACGCGTGCGGCAATAGGCAACCGTCACGCCCGATGCTGCTGGATTGATGGATTGAGTTTGGAGGCCACGCCCGGAATTGAACCGGGGTACGCGGATTTGCAATCCGCTGCGTCACCACTCCGCCACGTGGCCTCTAGCCGCGCTTAGTATTTTACGGAAATGACATATGCAATAGCCCAGACCAATCATTCCTAATTTTCTGATTGACGATTGCCACTATCCGCACGCGCGCGCACACACAGCCATTGCTTTACATGCGACTGCGCCAACGATTCCTTGCGATCTACGGCAGCAGCACCACAGAACCAGTGGTCTGGCGCCCCTCAAGTGCCGTGTGCGCCGTGGCCGCCTCCGCAAGCCGATATGTGGCGCCGATTTCTACCTTGACCTTACCTGATTTGACCACGTCGAAAATCGCTTTCGCCGCCTGCAGCAATTCAGGCTCGTTGGGCAAAATAGTGCGCCGATGTCGGTCGCGTCACATATAGCGAACCCTTGCGGGCCAAAATCCCAAGGTCGGGCACGGACACCGGGCCAGATGCATTGCCAAAGCTGACCATCAGCCCGCGCGGACGCAAACAGTCCAGAGACTTTTCAAACGTATCTTTGCCAACGCCGTCATAAACAACATCGACTCCACGCCCATCGGTCAATTCCCTGACACGTTCGGCAAAGTCTTCCTCTCGATAATTGATCACCTCGTCACAGCCGTGAGCCTTGGCCAGTGCCAGCTTTTCCGCACTGCCCGCGGTGCCGATGACCCGGGCCCCAATGGCTTTGGCCCACTGGCAGGCAATCAATCCAACACCGCCTGCCGCCGCGTGATAGAGAATTGTTTCACCCGCAGCCAGTGGCCAGGTCTTGAACAGCAGATAATAGGCCGTCATGCCTTTAAGCATAATCGCGGCAACGGTCTCATCCTCAATACCCTCGGGCACCGGAATGGCTTTTTCCGCCACAAGTAACCGCTCGGCGCTATAGGCCCCTACCTGCCCCTGATAGGTAACCCGGTCGCCGACCGAAAAACCCGAAACATCCGCACCGACGTTCGTGACAATACCAACACCCTCATTGCCTGCCACAAATGGCAACTCGATCTTGTAAAGGCCCGAGCGCTGATAAGTATCGATGAAATTGACCCCAATGGCCGTCTGGCGGATTCTGCAATTGCCCTGCGGCTGGCGCGTGCACGGCTATATCCTGAAGGCTCAGGCAGTCCGGCCCACCGTTTTTCTCAACAACAATAGCTTGAGTCATACTTATACCTTGGGTTTGCGTGGCGCCGATTTGGGTCGCGACTGAGCGCGCGCTGCGGGCGTAGATTTACTTTTGGTTTTGGGTTTGGCGGGCGACGGTGCATGCGGTGCCCCCCGGTTGTGGCACCAGTCTTTTGCGCACCGACCTTTGCGAGCTTTCGTTGCCGCATGACCATGTTGACAGCCTCCACCAACACAGAAAATCCCATGGCGGAGTAGATATAGCCCTTGGGAATATGGAATCCGAGGCCATCAGCGACCAGCGACACGCCTATAAGCAGCAGGAATGCCAGCGCCAGCATTTTTACCGTGGGATGGTCTGAGACAAATTTGGCCACCGGCCCCGATGCCACGAACATGACGCCCACGGCAATGATCACAGCAGCGATCATCACCTCGACATGTTCGGCCATGCCCACGGCCGTAACGATTGAGTCAATGGAGAACACCATGTCGATAATGATGATCTGGATGATGATCGCAGAAAAGGACGCCTTTGCCGCCTGTATCAGGTCAACTTCATGCGGCTCCTCAATGGCCGCGTGCATCTCGTGGGTGGCCTTGTAAACCAGAAACACCCCCCGGCGATCAGGATTATATCCTTCCACGACAGATCGAGACCGAGGGCGCTGATTACCGGTTGTGTCAGGCCAATGATCCAACTGATTACCAGCAGCAGCAGGATGCGGAAAATCAGCGCCAGTGCCAATCCCAGCTTGCGGGCCTTGTCCGCCTGCGCGCTGGGCAGCCGCGACACCAGCACGGAAATGAAGACGATATTGTCGATGCCGAGCACGATTTCCATGACAGTCAGCGTACCAAGGGCGATCCAGGCGTTGGGATCACTCAACAACTCAAGCATCTGATGCTCCATAAAGATTCATTCCGCGCTTTATCTCTAAAGGCAGCGGCCCGCACATAAAAGCCAAAACCGGGCGGTTTTACGCACTAGTTTTTCAACGACCACAGACTCTAAAGAATTGCAGCATCGCCGCCACACTGGTTTGGCATATTCGACAATGCTAATATTCGTATAGTAAGTCGAACTGGAACAGATAGTTATGGACGCTTTTTCGCCGCTGTCCGCCACCTTGGGCGGGCTATTGATTGGCCTTGCCAGTGCCGTTCTTTGGCTTGGCAACGGACGCCTCGCTGGCATTTCCGGAATTTTTGGTCAGTTGCTGCCGCCAGCGCAAACAATTGTATGGCGTCTGGTCTTTTTGGTGTCCCTGATCGCAGCCACATTTCTGGCGGCGCGTCTATGGCCAGGTCTCGGTGTTGGTGGTGATCGCCCCGCCGCGCTTATGGCCGCGCCCGATGGCTGGTCAATCCCGACGCCAGTCTGGATTGCCATCGCTGGCCTGTTGACCGGCATCGGCACCAAGATCGGCAATGGCTGCACCTCCGGTCACGGCGTCTGTGGTCTTGCGCGCCTGTCGCGCCGTTCTGTTGTGGCCGTGCTGGTCTTTTTCGGTGTCGCCATCGTCACCGTAACCGTTACCGGAATAGTCTGATGCACAGATTGCGCCCATCTTATCTGGCGACGGCCGCGCTCAGCGGCGCCCTTTTCGGCGCTGGACTGTATGTCTCTCAAATGGTCGATCCCACCAAAGTACTGCGCTTTCTCGATTTTACCGCCATCCCGACCGGTGACTGGGACCCGAGTCTGGCATTCGTTATTGTGCCCGCGATATTAGTCATGTTCGTAGCCGTGAAGTATGGCCGCAAGCGCGCCGCGCCGCTGTTTGATATTGAATTCCACGAACCCGAATATCACAATATTGACCGTCGACTAATCATCGGCGCTGCGCTTTTCGGCGTTGGTTGGGGCATGTCGGGCCTCTGCCCGGGGCCCGCAATTTCGCTGGTCGCCTTTCTTCCCAACGAACTGTGGATATTTCTGGTCACCCTGTTCATCGGATCCTATGCTGGCAGCGCCATTGTGCCCAGCGGGCACGCCAAGCGACTTGCCAATGCCCAATGAAACAGCTCAAGAAAAACTATGATGTCGCGGTCGTCGGCGGCGGCCTGACCGGACTGGCTAGCGCGATCGCTGCCGCCAAAACCGGTCTGGAAACCATACACCTGTCCCCTGACGCACCACCTGACCGTCGCACATCGGCCTTGATGATGCCGAGCGTGCGATATCTGATGCACGCCGGTCTAATCGAAGCACCGCAAGCGATTGGCCACCCCCTCACCCAAATTCGCATTATCGACTCGACCAACCGCCTGTTGCGCGCGCCCGAAACTCTGTTCGACGCCCAAGAGGCCGGATTGGCGGCATTTGGTTGGAACTTCGCCAATAGCCAACTAACCGAAAATTTCAAGCGCGCCTCGCAATCGCTTGGCAATCTCACAACCTCTCCCAGCACGCTTGCAGCGCTTACTGCCAATGGCAGGCTCTCATACCCTCGCGCTCTCTGACGGTTCAAGCCTTGAAGCTGGATTTGTTGTTGGTGCCGATGGTAAAAAATCATTCGTGCGGGGCGCCGCTGGCTTTGAAGCCCGTGAACATGCATTCGCGCAATCTGCTCTGGTATGCGATCTGGCGTTATCGCGCCCTTTGGATGGCGCGTCGGTGGAATTTCACTATCCAAACGGCCCGTTCACCTTCGTGCCAGCTGGCGGCAACCGCGCCAATCTGGTCTGGATCGACCAGGCGGTTACGCTCAAACAAGCCCAGTCTTTGGGTACTGAAGCCCTCACTGCTCATCTGATGGACAAGTCACAACGCCTGTTTGGTGCTTTGCAACTCCTTTCGCCCAGCTTCATTTTTCCGCTGAGCACCCTGACCGTCGAGACCGCAGGCGGTGACGGCATTGCCCTTGTTGGTGAAGCCGCCCACGCCTTCCCGCCAATCGGAGCACAAGGCTTGAACCTCGGTCTGCGCGACGTTGCCGATCTGTCCGCTGTTCTTGAATTGACAGATACAAAAGAACCGGATTGGGCGACCAGCGCCAGTCGCGACTATGCCCGACGACGTCAATCGGACTTAGGACGAACCAGCACAATTGTAGATACTCTCTTTCGCTCGCTGCTGCTGGAAATGCTGCCGGCTCAAGCCCTGCGTGCTGGTGGCCTGTGGGCCCTGAAACTGCTGCCCGCGCTTCGCAAACAGGCGTTTGCCATTGGCATGGGCGCCCGCTAGGTAGCAACAAAAAAAGGGCACCAACCGGCACCCTTTTCGCGTTCCTCAATCTGTCAAATTCTAGTTGGCAGGTGCCGCCGGGGCCTCACCATCCGGCTTTACGCTTTCGGTGAGCTTCTTGCGCAATTCTTCGGCTTGGTCGGCAACACCCTTTTCAAGGGCTGCTCCACCACTATTCTGGTCCAATGCGCTCTGACCGCTGGCAATTTTCTGGAACTCGTCCCAGGAATAGTCCTGCTCACCGTCATATTTGGCCGTGAACCCCGCGAGCGAAACGCTGATTACCAGATCCTTGTTGAAGCGATTTTTCGCAGTCAGCTTTAGCGTATTGCCGTGCTTGAGCGAATTCACATAGGCCTCGTTAATAACCAATTGCGAACTGCACCCGCCGGGATCGCACAGCATGAACGGCACGCGGACTGGCTTGGCGCTGTCGATCTGCCAGGTCAGGCTGAACGGCAACAATACGCCCAGCGGCAATTGCGCTACCGCTAGCAAGCGGCTTTCCTGGCCTGGATCATCACGCAGCGTAAACGAGGCGAGGGGCTGACCATTGACCACGATCTGTTGGCTCATGATGCAGGCTTTCTTGCCGTCTTCCATCGGATCGCCACACACTTTGAGCCATGGGCTGGACACAGCCGGTGGCGTCGGCGCGTCGGCCTGCGACGGCACTGGCGTGGCGGTGGCCGGAACGGGCGCTGAATTGTCCTGGGCATGCGCAGATATTGCGGACAGCAGCATCGCGGCCACCGAAATTCCGGCGACGATAGGTTTCCTGAGGTTCATAGAATTTCCTTGGCTTCCTTGGCAGTCCCGATGGCCATTGCTGCCACCTTGCATAGACCGCTCTTCAAGTGCTGAATTCGGGCAATAACATGACCGTATGGTCTTGCCAAATCTTTATAGACAAAGTGTGGCGAATCGTCTGCCGCCCGGTAACATTTTTGGCTGAACTCGCTCATACCTCAGCGTTTTCAGCCAGTTTGGCCATCCGCGACAATATCGCGGCAGCCCCTTTCAGGCGCGCTTCGGCGGTTGGCCAGTGCCGCGCGAACACCAGTTTTTGATCAGGTTTGATCCGAACCTGGTTGGCAACATCGGAAACCAGCCTGACCAGAGCCTCTGGATTGGGGAATTCATTGTTGCGCAAAGTTATGACCGCTCCCTTTGGTCCGGCGTCTACTTTTTCAACATTTGCGACCCTGCACAAGGCTTTGACAAGTATCACCTTGAGCAAACCTTCAACTTCTTCCGGCAAAGGCCCAAACCGGTCGATCAATTCAGCGCCAGCCGCATCAATTTCGCGGACATCACTGAGATCACCCAGCTGCCGATAGAGCTGCATGCGCAACTGCAGATCAGGCACATAGGTCTCTGGAATCATTACCGGCATACCCAGCGATATCTGCGGGCTCCACTCATTGGTATCCTGATAGTCCTCCTGCCCGCTGCGCAGGTTTGCCACCGCTTCCTCTAGCATGGATTGATAGAGCTCAAACCCGACCTCGCGAATGTGACCGGATTGCTCGTCGCCCAGCAGATTGCCCGCACCACGAATGTCCAGATCGTGGCTGGCCAGCTGAAAACCGGCGCCAAGGCTTTCCAGCGACTGCAACACGCCCAGTCGCCGCTCCGCTGTATCAGTCATCTTGCGGTCGGGTGGCACGGTAAACAGCGAATAGGCTCGGGCCTTTGAACGTCCGATGCGGCCTCGGATCCGATAGAGCCTGCGCCAGACCAAAATTGTCGGCACGATGCACGATCAATGTATTCGCATTGGGAATATCGAGGCCCGATTCAACAATCGTGGTTGCCACCAGCACGTCGAACTTGCCATCATAAAACGCGTTCATGATATCATCGAGGCTGCCCCGGCGCCATTTGGCCGTTGGCAACGACAAACGACACCTCTGGCACTTGCGTGGTAAGAAATTCGGCGATTTCCGGCTGATCCTTAATCCGGGGCACCACATAAAACGCCTGCCCGCCGCGATATTTTTCCCGAAGCAAAGCTTCACGCACACTCAACGGATCGAACGGTGAAATAAAGGTGCGGATCGCCAACCGATCAACCGGCGGCGTCGCCAATAGCGACAGATCTCGCACACCGGTCAGCGCCAACTGCAAGGTGCGCGGAATCGGCGTCGCCGTCAGCGTCAGTACATGCACATTATCCTTGAGTTCCTTGAGCCGCTCCTTGTGGCCAACGCCAAAATGCTGTTCCTCATCGATGATCAACAGTCCAAGGTTTTTGAAACTGATCGACTTGGCCAGAAGGGCATGCGTGCCGACAACAATATCGACCTGACCGTCGGCCAGCCCTTCCCTGACTGATTTCAGTTCCGCTGACGACACCAGGCGCGATGCATGCCGCACATTGACCGGCAGACCGGCAAAGCGCTCCTTGAAGGTCTTGAAATGCTGCCGTGCCAACAACGTTGTCGGCACGACCACCGCGACCTGTTGGCCGCCAAGCGCCACCGCAAATGTGGCGCGCAGTGCGACTTCGGTCTTGCCAAAACCCACATCGCCGCACACTAGCCGATCCATTACCTTGCCGGCGGTCAGATCTTCAAACACCGCGTCGACCGCCGCCAATTGGTCCTCGGTTTCCTCATAGGGAAAACGCGCCACAAATTCATCATAGGCACCCGGCTGGATTTCCACCGGATCTGAGCGGCTAAGCAGTCGCGCCGCCGCAATCTTGATGAGTTGCTCGGCCATCTCGCGAATGCGTTTCTTGAGCCGACCCTTCTTGGCCTGCCAGGCGACGCCACCGAGCTTGTCCAGCTGCGCCTCTGCGTCCTCCGCACCATATCGCGACAGTAGTTCGATATTTTCTACCGGTAGATAGAGCTTTGTGTCGCCCGCATATTCGATCTCGACACATTCATGCGGTGCCCCGCCCGCGTGAATGACCTTGAGACCCAGAAACCGGCCGATACCATGATCGACATGCACCACAAGATCGCCCGCCGCCAAACTGGTAGCTTCCGTCAGCGCATCGCTGGCCTTCTTCTTGCGTTGCGCCCGCAAAATCCGCTCGCCAAGAATGTCCTGTTCGGAAAAAACCAGCAAATCCTTGGTTTCAAACCCGGATTCAAGTCCCAACACCACCAGAGACGTGTTCGCAGCGCTAGTGCTGGCGGCATCCCGCCAATTCTCTGCCAACCGCGGATTGGTTAGTCCATGGTCCTTGAGCACCTGCCCCATGCGGTCGCGGGTGCCCTCGCTCCAACAGGCAACGATGGTGCGCCGCCCGGCGCGTCGTTCCGCCAATAGCCGCTCGACAACCGCCTCAAACAAATTGGTATCGGTTGCCGCCCGCTCGGCGGCAAAACTGGGCGCAATATGGCCGCCCTCGTCATCACTCGCGTTGGACGCCAGAAATGGCGACAATTGGACAACGCTGGCCCCTGCCAATGCATAGGGATGTTCATCCACCGCATACAGCAAACTCGGCGGGACTGGCTTGTATGGCGCGCCACTCCCCGCAACTTGCGGCGTCATCCGCGCCGTTTCGCGGGCTTCGTAATAGTCCTCGACCTGCCCCTTGCGATCCCCATAGGCTTCCACAGCCTGATCATCGAATACAAAGGGCGCATCACCGCAATAATGCGCCAGCGTGTCCAGATGATCATAGAAGAACGGCAACCAGTGCTCGCCGCCAGAATATCGCGCACCGCCACTGACCGCCGCATAAAGCTGATCGTCGGCGGTGTTGCCGCCAAAACTGCGCGTATAATTTTGCCGAAAGCGCTTGATCGTCTCCTCGGTCAACACCACTTCGCTCATCGGCGTCAGGTCGATCCGCTTCAGCGTGCCGTTTGTGCGCTGGGTGTCAGAATCAAAAGTACGAATTGATTCAAGCGTCTGGCCGAAAAAGTCAGATCGAAGTGGGAACTCGGCATTGGCTGGAAATAAATCCACCAGCCCGCCGCGTACGGCATATTCACCCGACTCCCGCACTGTCGGCACGCGCAGATAGCCATTATTTGCCGCCCAGCTGATCAGCTTGTCGCTGTCGACCATGCGACCCGAGACTGCGGAAAACGACATCCCGGCAACGACATCACGCGGCGGCAGCCGCTGGATCAACGCATTGACTGCCGTCAAAACCACGGCGCCCTTGACGGCACCTGATGTCAGAGCGGCAAGTGTGTTCATCCGCGCCGCAATCGTAACCCCATTCGGCGACACCCTGTCGTAGGGCAGGCAATCCCAGGCTGGTAATGTCAAGACCGGATGGCCCGGCAACATTTGGCTCAGAACTTCCGCCATGCGCTGCAAGCGCCGTCCGTCGCGCGCCACGAATACGATGCTTGCGCTATCGTCCGGCGCCGCTTTCAACCGGTCCTCAACCAGTCGTGCCAAAACCATTGGCTGCATGCCGTCGGGCACGTTTGAAAGCGTCCGAGTCGGTTTGATCGGCACAATTTCGTTCATTGACGGGTCCGCGCGCTATGATCGGCAATGACAATGTCCAGAAATGCCCGATCAACGCTGTCTGGTGGAGTGGCCTGCCCCATCACCCAGGTCAGAAGCGCCGGATCTTCTTCACTCATCAACCGCTCCAGCCTGTCCAGCGCCGGAGAATCCATCGATTCGACATGGGCATCCGCAAACGGCCCCAATACCAGATCCATCTCCCGAGTGCCGCGATGCCAGGCGCGATACCGTATCATCTTTCGGCGAATAGCAATGTCGTCACCGGCAGTCATTGAGCGCCAAGATCCTGAGTGGTCGTTGATTGGTCCGCTTTCATATCGTCATTGCTCTCGCTTGTCAGTAATTTGCGCACATAACGCCACACTCTTTGCCTCGCCACACGTTAGGGCTTGGGCCAATGGCTTCTCCCCGCTAGCCTGTCGGCTCAAAAGGAAGCCCCGAATCGTGTCTCGCCCGACTGCCTTGGACCCGTTGTTTCGTTCGCTCCACACCATAAAAGGTGTTGGCGACAAGCTGGCATCGCTGCTCAGCCGCTTCTTTGGCGCGCCCGATGGTCAGGAAGCTATTGCACTCGATATATTGATGCACATGCCTGCCAGCGTTGTTGATCGCAGCCGCCAGGTTGGCATCGCCGACGCATTCCTGGGCCAGATCGTAACGCTCAAACTACACATCGACCGCCACCAGCCCGCCCCGCGCAATCGCCAATATGTGCCCCATCGCGTCTTTGCCCACGATGAAACCGGCGAAATCCAGCTGGTATTTTTCCGCGCCCACGGCGGCTGGGTCGAAAAATCCCTGCCGGTCGGCGAAGAGCGGTACGTTTCCGGCCAGATCGGCTTCTTCAATGGCGAGAAGCAGATCACCCATCCCGACTATATTGTCGAGCCGGACAAACTTGCCACGCTGCCTCTGGTTGAACCGGTATACCCGCTCACCAACGGCCTCAGGCTCCAAAGCCCTGTCAAAGCTGGTGCGTCAGGTGGTCGAGACCGTGCCCCCACTACCAGAATGGGTGCCCCCAGCCACCATCGCCAATTTCGATTGGCCCGATTTCTCAACTGCCATGCGCGCCGTTCATACCCCCAACACTCCCGCCGATGCTGAACTTTGGGGTCCGGCCCGCATGCGCCTGGCCTATGACGAATATTTCGCCGGACAGCTGACACTTCAATTGATCCGCTCCTCGATGATCGCCGCGCGCGGTGTGTCCCGAACATTTACCAGGGAGATAACCGACCGGCTCACCGCCACGCTGCCATTCGCCCTTACCGAGGGTCAGCTTGCTGCAATCGAAGAAATACGCGCCGACCTCGCCTCGCCAGACCGCATGTCGAGACTGCTGCAAGGCGATGTTGGTTCGGGCAAAACCGTCGTCGCCCTCATGGCCATGGCCGCGATGGCCGAGAGTGGTGCCCAATCCGCCCTGATGTCCCCGACCGAAATTTTGGCGACCCAGCATTTTCGGACGCTAAAGCCGCTTTGCGATGCCGCCGGCATCGGCATTGCGCTGTTGACCGGCAAGATGGGAGCCGCCGAGCGTCGCACCATTTTGGCGGGCCTCGCCAATGGTAAAACCACCATCGCCGTCGGCACCCATGCGTTATTCCAGTCCGGCGTTGAATTTGACAATCTGGGCCTCAATGTCGTTGACGAACAACATAGATTTGGCGTCCATCAGCGTCTCGCTTTGTCCGAAAAAGGCCACCATACCGATTTGCTGGTTATGACCGCAACCCCGATCCCGCGAACCCTCGTCCTCACCCATTTTGGCGATATGGCAGTCAGCACCCTGCGCGAAAAACCCAAGGGTCGCCAACCAATCGATACAGCCGTCGTATCCGCCGCCGACTATTCCCGCGTCGTGGATCGCCTGCGTGCGCGCCTGAACGACGGTGCGCAGGCCTTCTGGGTCTGTCCTTTGGTTGAGGAAAGCGAACATCTCGAGATCGTGTCTGCCGAAGACCGGTTTGCCGATCTGCAAAAGGCCTTTGGCGATCAGGTCGCTTTGGTCCACGGCCGCATGAGCGCCGCCACCAAACAGGCCGTCATGCAAAAATTCCTCGCCAAAGACATAAAGCTGTTGGTCGCCACAACGGTCATTGAGGTGGGCGTCGATGTGCCCAACGCCTCCATCATGATTATCGAACACGCTGAACGGTTCGGTCTGGCTCAATTGCACCAATTGCGTGGCCGTGTCGGGCGCGGCGCCATCCGCTCGGCCTGCCTGCTGCTGTACAAGGAGCCGTTGAGCGAAACGGCAAAAGCCCGGCTCGAAACCATTAAATCGACCGAGGACGGCTTTATAATCGCCGAACGCGACCTGGAGTTACGTGGTCAGGGCGATGTGTTGGGCACCCGTCAGTCCGGCATGCCCGGCTATCGCCTCGCCGTCCCCGATGTTCATCGCCACCTGATCGATTATGCCCATGACGACGCCAAAGCGGCCCTCGCCAACAATCCGGGCTTGACCGGTCCGGAAGGCGACGCCCTGCGCACCCTGCTCTATGTCTTCCGCAAAGACCTAGCCATCCCGCTCATTCGCGCGGGCTAATCCGGCACACCGAATGCAATGTACGCGGCGATACATGCAAATAGAGCACCAAAGCCGTTGAGAACCGAAGCAACAGCATTTCGACGAAAAACGGTCCTTTGATACCTGTCAAATTGTACGAAGGACGGAACTTTCATCCCGTTGACCACTACCGAACCACCCTCGTTGCCATCAGTCGACAACCGGAAGAGCCCTTCGTTTCCCGGACTAGGCTCCCCGATGTCCAGTTTGACGAGCAGTCCTGAGAATGATGCGGCGCTCGAAAGTAGCCAGAATATGGCTGCCAGCAACCCCAATACGAGCACGAAAAACTTTGGATGCCAGTACATCGCCACCTATTCAACCGTCACCGACTTGGCCAGGTTGCGCGGCTGATCAACGTCCGTACCCATCGCCACCGCCGTATGATAAGCCAGCAATTGCACCGGTATCAGCGCCAGAATCGGTGCCACAAAACTCGAAATCTGCGGAATCAATATGGTCTCGGCAACGCCCTGTCCCACTGTCGCCGCACCCGCCGCGTCCGTGATCAAAATGATCTTGCCGCCACGCGCCGCAACTTCCTGCATGTTGGAGAGGGTCTTGTCGACCAACTCGTCCGATGGCGCCACAACGATAACCGGCATCGCCTCATCAACCAGCGCAATCGGCCCATGCTTGAGACTCACCCGCTGCATAGCCTTCAGCGTGTATATAGGAAATTTCCTTGAGCTTGAGTGCTCCCTCCATGGCAATGGGAAACATCACCCCACGCCCGAGGTAAAGCACGTCCTTGGCCTTGGAGAGTTTTTTAGCGATCTCGACGACCCGATCTTCCTCGCCCAATGCCTGTGAGACGGCATTGGGCACCGATATCAGCGCCCGAACCAATGCCGTTTCCTGTTCCGCGCTCAGCACGCCGCGCGCCCGCCCCGCGGCAATGACAAGGCTCGCCAACGCCGTCAATTGTGCCGACAATGCTTTGGTCGACGCCACCCCGATTTCGGGTCCGCACAGGATCGGAAACACCACATCGGACTCGCGCGCAATGGTTGATTCCCGCGTATTGACCAGCGCCGCCACATGGTGGCCTTGCCCGGCGCAATAGCGTAGCGCCGCCAATGTGTCGGCAGTCTCGCCCGATTGCGATATGAACAACGACAATCCGCCTTTTTCCATCGGCGGCTCACGGTAACGAAATTCGGACGCCACATCGATGTCCACCGGCAGGCGCGCATAGCGTTCAAACCAGTATTTCGCCACCGCGCCGGCAAAATAGGCAGTGCCACAGGCGCTGATGGTCAACCGGGTCAATGTGGCAAAATCGAACGGTAACGCCTCGCGGATCGAGACCTTTTCCGCGCCCATATCCACATAGTGGCTCAGCGTATGCGAGATGGTTTCGGGCTGCTCATAGATTTCCTTGGCCATGAAATGGCGGTGGTTGCCCCGATCAACCAGCAACGCCGACACCTGCGACAATTGCTGCGCCCGCTCGACCACCCTGTCATTGCCATCACGTATGACCACACTTGTTGGCGTGATCACCGCCCAGTCGCCATCCTCGAGATAGGCCAATTGCGCTGTAAACGGGGCCAGCGCCATCGCGTCCGACCCTAGATACATTTCACCCCTGCCATAACCAATGGCCAACGGTGCACCGCTACGCGCAGCAATCAATAAATTCTCGTCCCCCTTGAACATGAAGGCCAGCGCAAACGCCCCGCGCAACTGCTTGAGTGTATTGGCGACCGCCTGTTCAGGCGTAGCGCCTCGATCCAGGCTCACGCGTCACCCATAGCGCCACCGACTCCGTGTCGGTCTGTGTCGTGGGCGTGTAACCGTCCTTGGCAAGATTTTCGAGAAGCTGTCTGAAATTTTCAATAATGCCATTGTGAACAATCGCAACGCGTTCAGTGGCGTGGGGATGAGCGTTCTGCTCGGTCGGTGCGCCATGGGTCGCCCAGCGTGTGTGGCCTATCCCGATCCGTCCCAATAAAGGCGCGCCTGCCAGCTTTTGTGACAGATTGCCCAGCTTGCCCTCCGCCCGGAGGCGACCAATTGCGCCGCCGTCCAGTGTAGCGATCCCGGCGCTGTCATAGCCGCGATATTCCAGGCGCCGCAACGCATCGACCAGCCTGTCGGCAACCGGCCCGTTGCCGACAATTCCAACAATACCGCACATTGTCTATTTCCCCTCGGTCTTGCTGGCCTTCAGTGCTGCTGCCCGCTCAAATACCGCCTTGCCCCGCCCCGATTTATTGGTCTGGCGCGACCGGCCCAACGCCAGCGCGTCGGCTTCCACATTTTCGGTGATCACGCTGCCGCAGGCGACCAATGCCCCATCGCCAATGGTCACCGGCGCCACCAGCGACACGTTGGAGCCAATAAAGGCATTGGCGCCAATTACCGTCTGTGCCTTATTGTAACCATCATAGTTCACGGTGATGACCCCAGCGCCAATATTGACATTAGCGCCAACGCTGGCGTCTCCGACATAGGCTCAAATGGCTGATCTTTGTCCCCTCGCCAATGTCGGCCTTCTTGACCTCGACAAAATTGCCCACCTTGGCGCCCGCCCCCAAATTAGCCGCCGGCCGCAGCCGTGCGAATGGCCCCACCGAGGCCCTCGGCCCAATGTGCGCGCCCTCGATATGACAAAATGCATGAATAGTCGCGCCTTCGTCGATCACCACACCGGGGCCGAACACAACATTGGGTTCGATGACAGCGTCTGGTGCAATCTCGGTGTCATAGGAAAAATAGACGGTGCCCGGATCACGCAGCGTCACCCCCGCTTTCATGAAGTCCTCGCGCCGCACCTCCTGGAACAACGCTTCCGCCCGCGCCAGTTGCGCCCGGTCATTGACGCCCATCACATCGTTTTCCGGCGCTACACCATAACCAACCTTGTGTCCCGCCTCGTTGGCCAGCCCAACAATATCGGTCAGGTAAAATTCACCTTGCGCGTTATCATTGCCCAGCTTGTCGATCAGGTCGCGAAAAACCTCGGCACGAAACGCCAAAATACAAGCGTTGCACAAGCCTATCGCCCGTTCGTTCTCGCTGGCATCCTTATGCTCCCGAATGGCCAGCAATCGCTCGCCCTCGGTGATAAACCGCCCATATCCGGTCGGGTCTTTTGGCTCAAATCCAAGAATGGCAACATCGAGACCCGCGTCGAGTCGGTCCAGCACAACCCGAAAATTTTCGCCCCGTAGCAGCGGATGATCGCCATAAACAATTGCGATATAGCCCTTTGCGTCGGCAAACGCCTCGCGTGCCATCGCCGCCGCATGACCGGTGCCCTTGGCCTCGCCCTGCTCAAAGAACTGAATATCTGGATCCTGTGCGCCGACAATGTCTCGGATGGATTGGTGCCGGGGGCCGGTAACCATGGCAATGCGGTTCGATCCGGCGCGGCGCGCTGCCCGCGCCACATGTCCGATGATCGGCATGCCACCGACCGGGTGCAATACTTTGGTTGTTGCTGATCGCATCCGCGTGCCTTCACCAGCAGCAAGAATAATCGACAGCAAGTCTGTCATGGTCACTTCTCCGGTTGCAGCAAAAATCATTGCGCAAATATATCGCACGCATCCGTTGGCGAACCGCTAACGTCTCGGCAATGCTATCATCACTTTACGCAATGATTCGATTGGCTGCCACGGAGTCCGGCATTGGCTAAAGCATCCGCACAATTTCAGCAATCCGACATCACCATATGGGGAATTGTGGCATTGGCTTGTTGTGGCCTGGCCGTCATGAGTGCCAACATTTCCGCCATTCTGCCCGCCGACATTCTGTCCGGGCTGCACGCGACCCGCCTGCAGGGCGCTAATCTTGAACAATTGCGCACCCAGGTCGGCGACCTGCGCAATGAGGCCACGCGCTTGCGCCGCGAAAACAATACCCTGGTAACCCGCTTTTCCCTGCAGGAACAGGCCAATAACGAAGTCACCCGCCGCGTTGGCTCGCTCGAAGTCACCCTGCCAAAACTACTTGAGGCCCTGCCTCCGACGGCCCAGATTGATCGATCTTCCTTGACCGGCGCCATCAAGGACGGCGAATCCCTGTCCTATGGCGCCGACGGTGGCTCGGTAACAATCCGCCAGCAACCGCTCGAAACACTGAACGCGACAACCAAACAACCCATACCCGCCCCGCTCGACGCACCTGTCGTCACCCCCGATGAAAACGCCTTCGGCATTGCCATTGGCCGCAGCGTGCCTTTTTCGCAGGCGCAGGCGGAGTGGGAAGATTTATCGATCAAGCTTGGGCCATTATTGTTCGGGCTCGGCCCCTTGCTTGCCGATCAGGTCAATACCGACAATAAGCGCATCATTGTCGGGCCGATAACACAGATGTCGGAGGCAACCGCGCTGTGTTCGCGCCTCGAACGCATCTCAATTGCCTGTATGCCTGTACCCTTTTCGGGCACGCCGCTTTAGGCCGCCAATCAGACCGTATCTGCTTGGAAAAAATGGTATGCCGGGAGGGGGTCGAACCCTCGACCATTCGATTAAAAGTCGAATGCTCTACCACTGAGCTACCGGCACACGCAGACGCTCGTGGCGTCGCGGCGGAACATAGCCACTGGCCTTGTTCTGTCAACCGCAATATCGCAGCAAATGCATGCCGTCCCCGCCCAATTGTCATTTTTTTGGCGTCGATCACGCGCCATGCATAGTTAATCCGCCCCTAATACATCAATTCAATGTTTACCCATGATTAGCCGTGCCACGCCATGTGCTTGGACATCGCCTCGTGCGCTTGCGATAATATTTTCACCAGCAACGAGACGATCCCATGCAAAAATTTCTCTCAGCGACGCTTCTTTGCGGCGCCTCCTTCGCCATTTTTTCGACCGCGGCACTGGCGCAGGATGGCGGCTGGGTAGACCCCTCATCCAACGTCGCCTATGGCGGCTCCGCCTATAGCTGGGACGGCTTTTACGCCGGTGGCCACCTCGGCTACGGTTTTGGCACCGTCACATCCACAGCCGCAGGCACGACCCAGCAAAATGATCTTCGCGGCTTTGACGGCGGGGCCCAGGCCGGGTTCAATTTCAGCCTTGGCGGCTTCATCCTGGGCGGCGAAATCGACGGCCAATTCACCAACATCAACCACACCCAGACTGTTGCCGGCCTCGCCAACGAGCCGTTCGGCCTTGATTATTACGGTACCGCCCGCGCTCGCGCCGGCTTTGCCTACAATCAGTTCATGCCCTTTGTAACGGCCGGCTACGCCATTGGGCGCGGCACCGGCAGCTATTCCCAGCTTGGGGGCACGTTCTCCCAGTCGCAAACGCATTCCGGTTGGACTGCCGGTGCCGGCGTTGAATATGCCGCAACCGAGCAAGTCAGCATCAAGCTCGAATACGACTACACCGACCTTGGCACCCAGACCTATTTCAGCGGTACGGGCACACCCACCGACGCTAATTTCCGCTTCGGTGCCATTCGCCTGGGAGCAAACTTCCACTTTTAGGATGCCTTTGGGGAACCCAATCGCTCCTATCGATATTGTTTAAGCGATGCGGCGCGCGTCAATCGGACATGGCGGCAAAGGGAACAGGTCGGTTTTTCCGATTTCCCTGCCTGACCAACGCATAGGTAGCCGAGCCCTTATCCCGCCCGCGCCGCATCAACCGTTGGGTACAGTCACAATCACCGGCCCGCGCCGGGTCGCCACGATTGTGTGCTCATATTGCACACACGGCGCCTTTGGGTCGCTAACCAGCGTCCAGCCATCATCCAGGTCACTATCGCGCGCATATTTCCCACCCAGCGACAGGAATGGCTCGATTGTAAAAACTAATCCTTCAACGATCTTGCGTCGTTCCGACCGATCAGGCCATGTCGGAATTTCACCCGGTTCATCATGCAGGCTTTCACCAACACCATGGCTGGCCAGATTGGTGATCAGCGTATAACCGCCCTTCTTGGCAAATTTTCCGATGGCCTTGCCGATATTGGCCAAAGGCGCCTTCGGTGCAACCGCGCGAATTCCAGCCCACATCGCCTTGCGCCCATCCCGACAGAGCCGCATCAGCACCGCATCCTGGGGTGGCACCACGAACGACGCGCCCATGTCGGCGAAAAAACCATCTTTGGCCGCCGATACGTCTATATTGATCAGATCACCCGGCCCGATCACCCGGTCTCCCGGAATACCGTGGGCAATTTCCTCATTGATGGAGATGCACGTCGCACCGGGAAATTCATAGGTCAGCTGCGGCGCCGACTGTGCCCCCGCCTGTTCAAGCAATATTCGGCCCAGATCGTCAAGTTCAGCCGTCGTCATGCCGGGGCGCATCGCCTCGGCCATCTTGCTGAGCACCACGGCGCAGATGCCACCAATGGTTTTGAGCTTTTCAAGCTGCTCGTCGCTCGTAACGATCAACCCTGCTGGTCCTTATTGGCCAGGTAATAGCCCAACAATCCTTGGGTGGAACTGTCATGCCCCTCCGCCGACGCATTGCCCTCAACCTTGGGGACCAGTGCCTTGGCTAACTGCTTACCCAACTCAACACCCCATTGGTCGAACGAATTGACGTTCCAGATCACGCCCTGCACAAAGACCTTGTGCTCATATAGCGCGATCAGACTGCCCAGCGTTTCTGGCGTTAGTTGCCTGTAAAACAGCGTGTTCGATGGCCGATTGCCAGGAAACACCTTGTGCGGCGCCAAATCCTTGATGTCGCTTTTGGACAGCCCCTGCCCTTTGAGTTCTTCCACTACTTCTTCGATGGACTTGCCCAGCATCAGCGCTTCGGACTGCGCCAGTACGTTGGCCACCAGCTTGTCGTGATGCGGCGGCAGAGATTCGTGCGGCTGCGCGGCAATCAGGAAATCCAGCGGAATAACGTCGGTGCCCTGATGGATCAGTTGATAAAACGCATGCTGCCCGTTGGTGCCTGGCTCGCCCCAGACAATTGGCCCGGTCGCCCAAGCTACGGGCTTGCCCGATAATGTTACCGACTTGCCGTTCGATTCCATGTCCTGCTGCTGCAAATAAGCCGCAAAGCGCGACAGACGCTGGTCATAAGGCAATACCGCGTGAGTAGAAAAACCCCACACATTGCGATACCAGACGCCCAAAACAGCCATGATCATAGGCAAATTCTTTTCAAGCGGTTCGCTCAAAAAATGCCGGTCCATGGCGTCGGCGCCCTTGAGCAGTTTCTCGAAATTGTCAAATCCGACCGCCAGCGCAATCGGCAAGCCAATTGCCGACCAGACCGAATAACGGCCACCGACCCAGTCCCAGAAACCAAATATCCGGTCCGCCCGAATGCCGAATTTACCCGTTGCGTCGAGATTGGTCGAAACGGCGGAAAAATGATCATTCACTGCCTGATCACCCAAGGCATTCGTCAACCACGCCCGTGCCGATGCGGCGTTAGTCATCGTCTCGTCGGTGGTGAAAGTCTTGGAGGCGATAACAAACATGGTGCGAGCCGGATCAAGACCCTTGAGCGTGTCATGAATATGCGCTCCATCAACATTGGACACATAGTGTGCCCGCAAATCTGCGCGCCCATAGGGGGCCAGCGCCAGCGTCACCATCGCCGGACCGAGATCAGAACCGCCGATACCTATATTGACGATATCGGTGAATTGCTCACCAGAATGGCCGCGAATATCCCCATTGCGTACCGCATCGGTGAACGCTTTCATGTGCGCCAACACACCGCGTACCGCGGGCACCACATCCTCACCATCCACCGGGATCGGGTGATCGCCCTGATAGCGCAACGCCATATGCATGACGGCGCGATCTTCGGTAACATTGATATGCTCGCCCTCGCACATTGCTGTACGATGCCCTTCGACATCAGCGGCTCGCGCCAGTTCAAACAGAGCCGCCATCGCGTCTTCATCGATCCGATTTTTCGAATAATCGAGAAGAATATCGCCTGCCTGCGCCGAATAGCGTTTGAACCGGTTGGGATCGAGCGCAAACTGCACCCGCATCGGTTGATCTTCCAACCGTTTCTTATGCTTGGTCAGCGCTGCAAAGGCAGCCTTGCGTCCGAATTTGGCCATGTCCAAAACCCTTATTTGTCCGAGGTTCGAATAGTTAGAGGGGCGCCAGGTCGCCCGCAGCCCACGCCGCTCGTGTCTGCGCGGTAAAATCGGCAAAGCCGCCGCGTTCGATGGCAGCGCGCGCGTCCTGCACCAGTTCCTGATAATAGGCCAGATTGATCTGCGACAGGATCATCGCGCCCAGAATTTCTTCGGTCCGCACCAGATGGTGAAGATAGGCGCGGGAGAAGCGTCGACAATTGCTGTTCGGCGATGCCTCGTCAATTGGCCGGTGATCGTCCTTGTGCCGGGCATTTTTCATATTGATAACACCGAACCGCGAATAGACATGCCCGTGCCGCCCGGCACGTGTCGGATGCACGCAGTCAAACATATCGATGCCGCGCCCTATCGCCCCCAAAATATCGTCCGGCTTGCCAACGCCCATCAGATAATGCGGTCGACCAGCCGGTAATTCGGGCACAATCTCGTCTAGCACACGGAACATCACCTCTTGCGGTTCGCCCACTGCCAGTCCGCCCACTGCATAGCCATCAAACCCGATGGATTTGAGCCCCTCGGCAGACCGCCCTCGTAACGCTGCATCGTCGCCACCCTGGACAATGCCGAACAGCGCCCGGTTCGGCTGATTGTTGAACGCCGTTTTGGATCGATCCGCCCAGCGCAGCGACAATTCCATCGCCCGCTCGATTTCCTTGCGCTCCGCCGGCAGCGAAATGCATTCGTCGAGCCTGCATGATGATATCGCTGTCGAGCAGCGTTTGAATTTCGACGGATCGCTCCGGCGTCAATTCGTGCGAGGAACCATCAATATGGGATTTGAAATTCACGCCATGTTCGGTCAGCTTGCGCAACTGGCTCAACGACATGACCTGAAAGCCGCCACTATCTGTCAGGATCGGCCGTTCCCAATCCATGAAAGTGTGCAGGCCGCCAAGACCGGCCACCCGTTCCGCACCCGGCCGCAGCATCAAATGATAGGTGTTGCCCAGCACAATATCGGCACCGGTGGCGCGTACTTGCTCGGGATACATCGCCTTGACAGTACCCGCCGTGCCAACGGGCATGAAAGCGGGGGTTTGAATATCGCCGCGCGGCGTATCGATATGCCCCCGTCGGGCGGCGCCGTCGGTGGCGGTTAGGCTAAAGCTGACTTGTTTCATTCGTCTTCTGGTTCTGGCTGTTCCGCCCGCAATAGCAGGGATGAGTCGCCATAGGAATAGAAGCGGTAGCCATCGTTAATGGCATGCTCGTAGGCTTCGCGCATCAATCCCATTCCCGAAAATGCTGAAACCAGCATGAACAGGGTGGATTTGGGCAAATGGAAATTGGTCATCAGCGCATCGACTGTCCGAAAACGAAAGCCTGGCGTAATGAAAATGTCGGTATCACCGCTAAAGGGCCGCAGCGTCCCGGTCGCCCGAGATGCCGCTTCCAGCAGCCGCAGACTTGTTGTGCCCACCGCAATCACCCGGTGACCAGCCTCTCGCGCCGCCACGATGCGCGCCACCGTGTTGGCGTCGATCTCGCCCCATTCCGAATGCATGACATGATCACGCGTGTCATCCACCTTCATCGGCAGAAAAGTGCCCGCCCCAACGTGCAGCGTCACCCGCTCGATGACCACACCCTTGTCTTGCAACGCGTTGAGCAATCTGTCGGTAAAGTGCAATCCTGCCGTTGGCGCCGCCACCGCGCCATCGGTTGTCGCATAAACGGTTTGATAGTCGGTTTTGTCGCGCTCCTCGGCACTACGCTTGGCCCCGATATAGGGCGGCAGCGGCATCGCGCCATGCGCCTTGATTGCTTCATCGAGTTCCGCCCCACCCAGATCAAACTCAAGCGTAACTTCACCCGTGTCCCCTTTTCCGGCAACCCGCGCGGTTAGGGCCTCAACTTCGCCATTGCCGAGCGCCAAGCCGTCGAGTAGCGCCAGACGCTTGGCCGGACGTGCGAACGCTCGCCAAGTGTGCGCATCCACCCTCTTGTGCAGATTGAACGACACATTGGCCCGCTTGTCGCCGCGAATCCGCTGCCCTTTCAGGCTCCGCCGGCAACACGCGCGTATCATTGATCACCAGGACGTCGCCGGCCTTGATCAGCCACGTCAGGTCAGGCACGCGTCGATCCGACAGGCCATGATCAGGATCGACCACCAATAGTCGTGCACTGTCGCGCGGTTCTGCCGGGTGCAGCGCGATCAGTTTCTCAGGCAGGTCGAAATCAAAATCGGAAACGCGCATCGGTTCATCGATATTTTGGTCGAACACTACAATTTCGGCGGCGCAGGCAAAACCTACGCCGCCGTACGCTAATCTGGCGTTGGTCTTAGGCAGCGATGTCGGCAGCCACCTTTACCGAAACCATATTGTCGGGGTTCTGCACCGGCTCGCCGCGCTTGATCTTGTCGACATTGTCCATGCCTTCAATGACCTTGCCCCAAACCGTATATTGCTTGTTGAGGAATGGCGCATCATCAAAGCAGATGAAGAACTGCGAATTGGCGCTGTCTGGATTGGATGAACGGGCCATCGAAGCCGTGCCGCGCACATGGGGCTCGGCGTTGAATTCCTGCTTCAGGTCAGGATATTTCGAACCACCGGTTCCGCGACCCTGCGGGCAACCGGTTTGCGCCATAAAGCCCTCGATCACGCGATGAAATACGATGCCGTCGTAAAAACCTTCGCGCGCCAGCTTCTTGATATGCGCAACATGGTTTGGCGCGAGGTCGGGGCGCATGGCAATAACCACATTGCCCTGCGACGTTTCAATGACGAGGGTGTTTTCGGGATCGGCGTAATCGGCCATGAGGCTCACTTCCTGTTGTTTGTGAAAATGCAGGTAGCGCTGCTACTCGCGGTATTCAATGGTTGCTTTCACGATCTTGTCGGGATTTGCAACCGTGCCGTTCTCTTCTTTCGAACCTTTTTTCAGCCCATCAACGAATTCCATGCCGCTAACCACCTTGCCAAACACGGTATATTGCCCGTTCAGAAAGCTGCCATCGTCATACATGATGAAAAACTGAGAATTGGCGCTATTAGGATCCTGCGAACGCGCCATGCCTACCGTGCCGCGCACGAATGGCTCACTGGTGAACTCGGCCTTCAGGTCCGGTAGGTCGGAGCCGCCCATGCCGGTACCGGTCGGATCGCCCGTCTGGGCCATAAATCCTTCAATAACGCGATGGAATACGATTCCGTCATAAAAACCCTGCTCGGTCAGCGCGACGATCTGGGCGACATGGTTCGGGGCGAGGCTTGGTTCAAGTTCGATATCAACGGTACCAGCCTCAAGCTGCAACATCATGTGCGGTGTGCCTGCCGGCGTCTGCGCCAACGCGGCACCCGGAAACAGACTGGCAACTACTGCGGCACCAGCAAATGCCACGGTGGCAATAAACGAGCGTCGCGTGGACGAAAATACAGTCATGGGTTCAAAGCCTTGAGTACGATCTGTGGAACGAAGGCGGAAATGTCGCCGCCCATTTGTGCTATCTGACGCACCAATGTGGCCGAGATGTGCCGCACATGCGGGCTGGACGGCAGGAAGACCGTTTGCAGGTCCGGCGCCATTTGCGCATTCATTCCAACCATCTGCATTTCATAATTATAATCGGTCGTGTCGCGCAATCCGCGAATAATCAGCTTGGCACCATGATCGCGCGCCGCATGCACCATCAGTCCCGAGAACTCCACGATATTGAATTCGGTATCTGTACGCTTGCCGACAGGGGCCAAAACCTGTTCCAAAAGCGCCAGCCGGCTTTCATGCGCCAATAATGGCTGCTTGGTCGCATTGCTGCCCACCGCCACCACCAGCCTGTCCACCAGCTTGCAGGCACGCTCAACAACGTCCAGATGACCATTGGTCACCGGATCGAAAGAACCGGGGTAAAATCCCACCAGCTTGGCCATTTTTTGATCTCCCCCGTCTGTTGCGCGTTTTTGTCATGGGTTACCCGAATAGGCAAGCCAACCGGCAATTTTGAACAACAGACCATCGCCATCACGCATTTTGATTCCACCCATCGTCAAAATCGGTTCGACCTGGCCATCCCACAGGAATAGCCTGCCGCGTCTAATCGGAGAAGAATCAATGTCCGTGCGCGACTGGCTGCTCATTATTTTCATCGGCAGCATCTGGGGTTGCTCGTTTCTGTTCAACGCCGTGCTCATTCGCGAACTCGGCCCCATCTGGGTATCCGCCGGACGCGTCTCCATTGCGGCAATTGCCAGTTGGCTTGCGCTGATGGCCATGAAAAAGCCCGTCCCCCGCGATCCGGCGCTGATCGGCAAACTCATGCTTCTAGGCGTTTTCAGTTATGCCATCCCCTTCACGCTCTTTCCCTTGGGCCAACAGGTCATCCCCAGTGGCCTGACCGCCATCATCAATGCCCTCACCCCGATCATGACTGTGATTGTTTCAAATTTCTGGCCCGGCGGCGAAAAAGCCAGCACCAACAAGAGCTTTGGCGTCCTGGCAGGCTTTGCCGGTGCCGCGCTGATCGCCTGGCCAGCCCTGTCGGCTGGTGGCACCACGCGCCTTTGGGGCATTGCCGCGTGCCTGATGGCCACTATTCTTTATGCAATAACCCTCAATGTCGCCCGCAGCTTCAAGGCGGTCGAACCCACGGTTTTGGCCACCATCGCGCTGACCGGTGCCTCCATCGCTGCCGTGCCGGTCGCCCTGGTCGGCGAGGGCATTCCCCACATCACCCACATCGAAACCTGGGCCGCATGGCTGGCATTGGGCTTGATCTCTACCGCGCTGGCGTTTCAGATCATGTACCGGTTGCTGCCCCGCATCGGCGCGACCAACTTCGCCTCCAATACGTTTATCGCACCGGTCGTCGCCATTCTGCTCGGCGTCACCCTGCTTGGCGAAACCCTGCAACCTTCCCATTATCTGGGCATGGCCGCGATCTTTGTTGGTCTGCTGCTAATCGATGGCCGCATCGTCCGACGCTGGCAACGCGCCAGCACCTGATGATTGGGAGCTGCCGAAGGATCAAACCTAAGCGTCATAGCCTTCAACAATAACGAAATCGGCGACACTGGCCGCCAAACGTTTCTGCATCCCGCTCTGATACGCCTCAGACCAATAGGCGGCGCGCGCCTGTTCAAAGCTTGGGAACTCGACGACGACCTGCCGGGCTCGACCGGTTCCCTCCACAATTTCGTTTTGACCACCGCGCACGACAAAGCGACCACTATTATCGGCAAGGAATGGCCGAACAAACGCCTGATAATCCCCATAGGCATCGGCATCCGACACATCTATGCTGACGATCCAATACCCCTTGGCCATGACTATTTCAGCCCCAGCTTCTTTTTCATCAACTCATTGAGCGCCTTGGGATTGGCCTTGCCGCCCGAGGCTTTCATCGCCTGCCCCACAAACCATCCCACCATCGTTGGCTTGGCCAAAACCTTGGCAACCTGATCCGGATTGGCGGCAATGATCTCATCAATAATCGCTTCAATCGCGCCGGTATCAGTTACCTGCTTGAGGCCCTTGCGCTCCACCAATTCAGCCGGATCCGCATCCTTTTCATCGCTGAGAATCATCGCCAGCACATCCTTGGCGATCTTGGTCGAAATCGTGTCATTGGCGATCAGATCAACAATTCCTGCAATCTGGCTCGGCGTCACGTGGGTTTCGGCAAAACTGACCTGCTGCGTGTTCGCGTAGGCCGACAAATCCCCCATGATCAGATTGACCACCGCCTTGCCGTCTCGCGCCTTGTCGCCGAACTTGACCGTGGTTTCATAGAAATGGGCCGCGTCGCGGTCCAGCGTCAACACCATCGCATCGTAGGGCGTCACACCATATTCGCTGACAAACCGCGCCCGCTTTTCATCGGGTAGTTCAGGGATATGCGCCGCCAGATCCGCAACAAACGCATCATCAAATTCCAGCGGCAGCAGATCGGGATCGGGAAAATAGCGGTAGTCATGTGCTTCTTCCTTGGACCGCATCGAGCGCGTCTCACCCAACTTTGGATCGAACAGCCGCGTCTCTTGATCAATCGTGCCGCCATCTTCCAAAATATCGATCTGGCGCCGCGCTTCATATTCAATCGCCTGCCCGGCGAACCGCACTGAATTCACGTTCTTGATTTCGCAGCGCGTGCCAAATTCTCCGCCGGGCGCACGCACCGATACATTGACGTCGGCGCGCATAGAGCCCTGTTCCATATTGCCGTCGCAGGTACCCAGATAGCGCAGGATCGTCCGCAATTTGGCGAGATAGGCCTTGGCTTCGTCCGCCGAGCGCAAATCTGGCTTGCTGACAATTTCCATCAGCGCCACACCCGAGCGGTTCAAATCGACAAAGGCTCATATTGGGATGCTGGTCGTGAATGGATTTGCCCGCATCCTGCTCCAGATGCAGCCGCTCGATACCGATTACAATTTCGCCATCGTCCCCCATATCGAGCAAAACTTCGCCCTCGCCCACAATCGGGTCCTTGAACTGGGAAATCTGATAACCCTGTGGCAGGTCCGGATAAAAATAGTTCTTGCGGTCAAAAACCGACCGATTATTGATCACGGCTTTCAGCCCCAGGCCGGTGCGCACGGCCTGGCGCACGCACTCCTCGTTGATCGTGGGCAGCATGCCCGGCATGGCGGAGTCAACGAACGAAACATTCGAATTGGGCGCTTTGCCAAATTCGGTCGATGAGCCCGAAAACAGCTTGCTCTCCGAGGTCACCTGCGCGTGCACTTCCATGCCGATGACAATTTCCCAGTCCCCTGTTGCCCCGGCGATGAAATATTTGGGATTGGGCGTGCGCGTATCGATGAGGCTCATAGTGCCGGAAACCTTGTGTCATTCGGCGGCTCGTATTCAAAGGCTCTTACGAGTCGCACCTTTTCCAATGCGTAGTTCAAACTGTCCGAATGCTTAAGGCCTTGCCAGACAATCTCATACCCCTGTCGGCGATAAAATCGGATCGCGCCAGAATTGCCAGCATAGGTCTCAAGGCTCTGCGAACCTGTGTCCGGCTTTGCCGATATCGTTTTCCAGCTTCACAAGCAAGGCCGCACCAACACCCTGTCTTTGTGCCGATGGCGTCACCCATAGGTCCGAAATTCGAAAATCATCATGTTCGCGTGCGCCCCAACCCAAGGCTCGGTCATCGCACCACGCCACCGTGATCAAATGAGCATAGTCGCGACAAAACTGGAAAAACGCATCCGCCAGCATATCCCTGTCGCTTCGGCCGTCATCAAAATCGGCAAAGGCGCTCGCTGTCCAGGCATCAATGCCAATGGTACTCAGCACCGACGCATCATCAATCGCCGCCAACCGAAGCAAAAATTTCGCCGTCGTCATTCGTCGTCCGCGATCGCCCCCAGAAATGGCGACAGGGGTTTTTCCAACCAAATGCTCAAATAGGCCCGGTGCGCCGGATGATCGGCGGGACGCGACATGATGTGATAGCCCTGCTTTTCGTAAAACCGAACCGCCCGAACATTATCGGCTGGTGTCTCGAGCCGCACCCGATCCGCACCCGACAATTCGATCATCGATTCCATGCGCCGCAACAGCATTGAGCCAATACCATGGCTTTGCATGTCGGGCGTCACAAAGAGGTAAGGAATGTAGGCGCGCCCCGCCAGTCGGGAACACCACCCAACCACTTCGCCCTCCATCTCCGCGACGATAATACGATCAAGCGAAGCATTTACCGCCTGTTTCAGCCGCTGCATCTCGACTTCGCGAAGATTGGGTGCTGGATCCAGCACCGGCAGGATACTGGTTTCCCATGCCTGAAATCCGATATCGATCAGGATCGAGGCATCGGTGGTCTCGGCTTTGCGGATGCTGACGGCCTGCATGCATTCCTCCGCTATCTCGCGCGACGCGCGGCGATAATCCCCTTCTCGTAATTGATGTTCCAGTCGATCAGGGTCCGCCACACAAGTTCAGCCTGATCCTCGTCAAGATCAAGGGCCAAACTGCGCTCCCGTACACGTTCAATGACGGATTCGATCCGCGCCGGGTCGCGCGCCTCGTGCGGATCAGTCTTGATCTCCGCCATTCGCGTGACGTAGCGATGCCGCTCCGCGAACAAATTTAACAAGGCTTGGTCGATTCGGTCGATTTCGAGCCGAACATCGTCCTTGCTTGTGCAGTTGGCGGGCAATTTGGCAGCTGTCACGACATCATCCATGGTCTAGGTCCGGTTCATTGGTGTTGCCAGCTTGCACTGGCACGGCGTCAATTTCAAAATCTTTTACCAAAATACTGGCGGCAACGCGTGTGGGCGCCTATCCTGTCACGGCAACGAAAGCCAATCCGATGTCTAACCAGTCTGAGCCCTGCCGATACCCCGTCCAATAGTTGACGGGGTCTAAACGAACCGGACGCCCCATGCGATTGCTGGCAGCGTCTAAGTTTGTTTGCGCGGAGTTCGGTCGGTGCCCGGTGCCCCCACCCCGCCACACTTGGGCATTTTTTCCAATGGATATATCCAGAGACGAACAGCGGGTGCTGCACGCCCTCGCTCAGGGCGGCCGAATTGCGCTGCTCAAAGACCAAAAAGGCAAGCCCATAGGGCTCGAGTTTTTCAACCGAGAGGGGTGGTTGATGTACAATTGCGACCTGCGCCTATTCAGAAAACTCAAGGCAAAAAAAGCCATCGCATCAGCGAACGGCAACCCCTATCGGATCACAAGACGCGGTCTCGAACTGGTGCGCAGCCAGGTCGACAATCGCTAACGGCGATCTAGTGGCTGGTGGACATCTTGTTCACCAGCTAGATTTAAGCCAGAGGGACCGCTTCAATGCACATATCAGTTCGCACCGGCGCAATAATCTGGCTTTTGACCATCGAGTTTTTCCTTGCCCAGTTTCTGGCGCAGGCCTACTGGCCCGAATTCTCGGTGATCCCCAATGATATAAGCCTGCTGGGTGCAACCATATGCGGGGTTCCAAATCCCGCCCCCGACGGCATCGAATATGTCTGCTCCCCGCTTAACCTCGTCTTCAACATGGGCTTGGCAGTAAATGGCATATTGGTCGTACTCGGCACATGGGCAACGCGCAGCATCTGGCCGCGCGCGCGCCTCACGCTGGCGGGCCTCTGGCTGCTGGCACTGGGTGGCGATGGCGCGTTCGTCGCCGGGATATTCCCCTTTAACGTCAATCAGCCGATTCACGCTCTTGGTGCGACATTCGCCCTGCTGGTCGGCGCATTTGGCTTTATTGTCATGGGCATCGTGACCCGGAAAATTCGCCCGGGCTACGCGCTCTATTCGATTGCCACCGGCCTCATCTGTGCCATCGCCACTGTGCTTTACGGCAGCGAGATCTATCTTGGCCTGGGTCGCGGCGTCATGGAACGCGTCGCCGCCTGGCCAAACACGCTGTGGTACATGGCCACTGGCGCCATGATTCTGCTTGGCCACTTCCGGCCCGAGAACACCCGCGCCACTGCACCAGCCTAGTGCCTGGTCGTGCCGCTCAACGCCATGGCAATATGGTCCCATTCCGCAGAAACGCTTGCCGTAGCGCGCTTCTTGCCAGACCGACGGTACCAGTAATCGGCGTTGCCCATGTCCGCTTCGATCCAGTGCATCAGGGCGTGTACCCAGTCAAACGCCTGCACGCCCTCCATTGACTGCACGATATTGTGCGCCAGTTCCCATTCGGGTCCGACCCGCAGACTGCCCTTTTTCAGCCACCACAGTGCCTGCAGCGGCTTGGACATGTCCTTTGGCGGTTCTGACCAATCGAGGGTGGTGAAAATATCTGTCGCCATTCAATGCACCTGAATTCTCGGGGCAATTCAATTTGCCCACAATAAGATTGCGCCGCACATAGCGTTCATGGCCACCGCAATCAAGTTTACGCCACTATCTCAACCTGGAAATACCCGGATCCCCAACGCCCCAACTATCGCACCCAACTGAGATTCGTTGAGTTTGATCCCGGCAAAACCTTCGAGTGCCGTCACATCAAAACCGCTCAGCACCGCACCGCGCAAATCGGCATTGTCCAGTCGCGCCTGATCCAGAATTGCCCCGGTCAGATCAGCCCGCTGCAGACTGGTACCCACCATACTGCAACGCTTGAAATCAGCCTGCCGAAGGCTGGAGCCATCAAAATCACAGTCGTCAACGCAGACCCGCGCGAAATTGGCATAGTCGAGCGAGCAATCGTTGAATTTGCCGAAAACCGCCACCGAGCGACCGCTCTTGCGGGTAAAGCTGGCATCCTCGAAATCGGCGCCGGATGCCTTGCACCCCTGCATATGCACGGCGTGCAAATTGGCCCCGGCAAACCGGCTCATCGACAGATTACAGTCGGCAAAACTGGCACCGCGCATTTGCGCATCGGCAAAATCGCAGCCCAACCGACGCTCGCTATCAAAAAAGCTGCACTGGGCGAAGCGGGCATTGTTCAGGTCCGCGCCACCGAACCGGCAATCGGTAAAGCTGACCGCTTCAAAGACTGCCTCGTTGAGTTCGGCCTGCAACAGATCGCCCGCCACCAGCGTGCAATTGCGCACGCGGACATCGCCGGACGGCAGGTCACGCCAGTCAATTGCTGACAGGTCATGCCCCTCGACAAAATCACCGGCGCGAACCGCCGCGTCAAATGTCTCCTGGGCGACTACCACCAGGCTTTGGGCGAAAAATCCATCGCTGCGCTGCGCTCGATAACCCGGCCTGCGGCAAACAATGTCTCTTCGTCAAACGGCTTGCCGATCAGTTGCAACCCCAGCGGCAACCCTTTGCCATCCTTACCAGCGGGCACAGCAATGCCCGGCAACCCGGCCATATTGACCGTTACGGTGAAAACGTCATTGAGATACATTTTGACCGGATCAGCAGCCATGGCTTCGTCGCCAATCCCAAACGCCGCCGACGGCGTCGCCGGTGTCAGGATCGTATCCACCCCGGCATTGAACGCTTCCTCAAAATCCCGCTTGATCAGCGTGCGAACCTTTTGCGCCTGCAAATAATAGGCATCATAATAGCCCGCCGACAGCACATAGGTGCCAATCATGATGCGACGCTTGACCTCACGGCCAAATCCGGCGGCCCGCGTCAATTCATACATGTCGGTGATGTCCTTACCCGACACCCTGAGCCCGTATTTCACCCCATCGTAGCGCGCCAGATTGGACGATGCCTCGGCCGGTGCGACGATATAATAGGCCGGCAAGGCATATTTAGTGTGCGGCAGGGAAATGTCCTTGAACGTCGCGCCCTCGGCCTTCAGCCACTCTATCCCCTGCTGCCACAGTGTCTCGATCTCGTCGGGCATGCCATCCATGCGATATTCGCGTGGCACCCCGATGGTCAGCCCCTTGACCCCACGTTCGACCGCTGCCGCGAAATCGGGCACCGCAATATCAACGCTCGTCGAATCTTTTGGATCAAATCCGGACATTGACATCATCATCAGCGCCGCATCTTCTACGGAGCGCGCTATCGGGCCCGCCTGATCCAGCGAGGAGGCAAACGCCACCGTGCCCCAGCGCGAACAGCGCCCATAGGTCGGTTTCATCCCCACCGTGCCGGTAAAGGCCGCGGGTTGGCGGATCGAACCACCAGTGTCGGTGGCCGTCGCCCCGGCACAAAGCCACGCCGAAACCGCCGCTGCCGAACCACCCGACGACCCGCCGGGCACCAGATTGGCATTCGAGCCCTCCGCCCGGAAGGGGCTCACAACCGGTCCATAATACGACGTCTCGTTAGAGGAGCCCATGGCAAACTCGTCCATGTTGAGCTTACCCAGCATCAGCGCGCCATCGCGCCACAGATTGGCGGTGACACTCGATTCATACTCGGGCGTGAACCCATCCAGAATATGGCTGGCCGCCTGCGTATGCACGCCCTTGGTCGCAAATAGGTCCTTGACCCCTAGCGGTATACCTTCAAGCGGCCCCGCCGCGCCCGCCGCCAGTTTGGCATCACTGGCCTTGGCCATCTCCAATGCCTGATCACCCGTCACCGCGACATAGGCGTTCAGCGATGGATTGGCCGCACCAATGGCATCGAGATAGCTGCTGGTCAGTTCGGTAGCGGAAAATTGCTTGTCCAAAAGACCCTTGCGGGCGGCAGCAATGCTTAGCTTGTTCAATTCGCTCAACGGGGTAACTCGCTCAGATTTTCGCAGCGGTGATAAAGTGTGACGCCTGGCGGCAGCGGGTTGGCCTCCGCCTCGCCCGGGTCCGCGCCGCCCAATTGGGCAAACATGGAATCGGACATGGACGTCACTTGAATGGTGTCATCATTGTACCGGCCAATGGCCAGCATGTCGGGATAGTTTTCGCCCGGCGTCTCACACACGGTCGAAACCAGCGTAAACGCATTACCGGGCTTGGTCTTGATATCGAAAAAACTACAGTGAAAATCCAGAGACTGAATGCCCTGGATAAAACTCAGCGTGGTAAAATCCATCTCCTCAAACGCCGCAACGCCTTTGCTCTCCAATAGCGAACACGCCGCCGGATCGCTGGCATAGAGCCGATCCTGCGCCACCGGATCGGTCTGCGCCCATGCAACCCCTGGCAACAGTGCTAATACCAAACCGCCGACAGGCTCGCCTCATGCCGAGACACCTGTCGTAAGCGGCATTTCGTAAAACCGCGACCACTCGCTTGCTGGATAGTCCAGAAACGGCCCGCGCACGCTAAATCCTGCCCCTTCATACAACCGACAGGCGCCAGCGAAACCCGGCCCCTCGCCTGTTTCAAGCATCATCCGGGTCAACCGCTTGTCCCTTGCCAACCCGACAATCGCCGCAAGCAGGGCCGAGCCAACACGCTGCCCGCGCATTGCCGGGACGGTATACATCCGCTTGACCTCGCCCAAGCCATCCCCATGCACCTTGAGCGCGCCAATACCGACCGCCGCGCCGTCCTCAAGCCGCGCTACAAATAGCGTTGTGTCCGCATCGGCCATCTGTTCAACAGTCATCTTGAACTGAAACTGCGGCGGCGATAGCGGCGTCAAATGCGCATTGAGCGCCGCAACGAGCGAACGCACATCGTCCTGCAATGGTGTTTCAATGGCGACGGAAACGGCCATGGCCTATTCCACCACCTTTGGCACCATGAAGAAATTGTCTTCGCTCAGTGGCGCATTGGCGACGATCTTTTCAGGATATCCACCATCGCTGACCACGTCATCCCGGCGCCGCAACGCCATCGGCATAACCGAGGTCATCGGCTCAACCCCGCTCACATCGACCTCTGACAATTGTTCGACGAAGCCCAGAATGGTGTTGAGCTCATCCTGATAGGTGCTCACTTCGCTGTCTTCAATTCTAATCCGGGCAAGACTTCCGATACGCTTGACCGTTGCGGCATCGACCGACATTTTCATCCTCCAGAAAAGGGAGAGTTGCGGCAAATCCGCTTTGATGCGCTTTTAGCAATGCTCCGCCCCAAGTTGCAATGCCTGCATTGTCACCGGTCAGATCTCAACGCCCATTCCGGCCTCCAGCGCCAAAAGGCCACTACCCGCCAGCTGCGCGCTCAAATCCGGCACGGCGACATCAACGTCACCCTCCGTGCCCGCCAGTGCCAACAGGCGCGGCCCGCTGTCGCGCAACACCGCCTGCCCAATCTCGACAAGCGCCGCCCCGTCGCCAAAGATTGCGACCACCGCGTCGCGACCCCAACGCCCAGATCGAGGTGGTACACCACGCGCCATTATTAGTGGCGCCTCCCCGACCGCGTCGACCAGCACGGCATCGCCGTTCAATCGCCAGATCAGCACCGGCGCTATTGCGCCGTCGTCGTCCAGGACTTTTGGCGCCTGCTGTGGCACCCAACCATCAGCATGCGCAGCCGCCAGATCGTCATCAAAACCAAACAATTGATCAGCCCCCGAAACCAGTTCGGTCCGATCAATTCCATTCGGCGCCCCATCGGGATCAAGCACAAGAATTTCGCCGCCAATGTGCACCCGGCTCGTCGTGCCGCCAAACCATGTCAGTTTCATTGCTCTGCCCCGTCGCCAAATCGACCGCAAAACTATAGGAGAGAAACAAGAACTCAAGGCGAACCGCTCATGACCGATGAACCGTCCGAAAATCCGCTCAGCGCCCTGCCGGCTACTGGCAAGCTGCTCGGCCTCGATCTGGGCACCAAAACCATTGGCATCGCAGTGTCAGACGGCATGCGCTATACCGCCACCCCGCTGGAAACCATCAGGCGCACCAAATTTACCGCCGACGCCATTCGCCTTGATGAATTGATCGCCGAGAACATGGCGGTCGGTATTGTCTTGGGCCTACCGCTAAATATGGACGGCAGTGAAGGCCCCCGCGTGCAATCCACCCGCGCCTTTGCCCGCAGCCTCGGTCAACGCATAACACTGCCCATTGTTTTCTGGGACGAACGGCTTTCGACCAGCGCCGTCACCCGCATGATGATCGAGGCTGACATGCGCCGCAACAAGCGCGCCGAAGTCGTCGACAAGGCTCGCCGCCAGCTATATTTTGCAGGGTGCGTTGGACCGTCTGCGTCGGGGATAATTTTGCGCGCCAGTTGAAAATGCCCTTTCCCTCGTTTAGACCGCAACAAATCAGAGGGATAGAGGCGCATGGCTCAATCACGCTCAAGCAAAGCTTCAAGCGCCGCTGCTGGTTCGACTGGCGATTATCCTCCATTCAGTCAGCGCCATCTGTTGTCCATTGCTGATCTTCAGCCCTATGAGATCATTGACCTGCTGGATCGCGCCGAAAAAATGGTGCCGATCTCGCGTCAGGAGCGAAAGTCCCACCCGACATTGGCGGGCAAGACCCAGATCAATCTGTTTTTCGAATCCTCGACTCGCACACAAGGCTCGTTTGAAATTGCCGGCAAGCGCCTTGGCGCGCTCGTCATGAACATGGCGGTCAAAACCTCCTCGCTGTCCAAGGGCGAAACACTGATCGATACCGCAGCAACCCTTAATGCCATGCGCCCCGACGTCATCGTGGTGCGCCACTCGGCAGCCGGCGCCGTCGAACTGCTTAGCCAGAAAGTGGGCTGCGCGGTCATCAATGCCGGGGACGGCGCCCATGAACACCCTACCCAGGCGCTGCTCGACGCCCTGACAATTCGCCGCCAAAAAGGCCGCATATCTGGCCTTACAGTCGCCATCTGCGGCGATATCGCCAATTCTCGCGTTGTGCGATCCAACCTGTTGTTGCTCGGCGCGCTCAATGTGCGCACCCGTGTTATCGCCCCTCGCAATCTCTTGCCCGCCGGTATTGAACATCTCGCAACCGAAGTTTTCACCGACATGCGAAAGGGCCTTGAAGGCGCCGACGTCGTCATGATGCTGCGCCTGCAACACGAGCGCGCCACTGGCAGAATGATCCCCTCGGTGCGCGAATATTACCGCTTCTATGGTCTCGATGCCGAAAAGCTTGCCTTCGCCAAACCCGACGCCATTGTCATGCATCCCGGTCCCATGAACCGGGGCGTCGAGATCGATCCGGCGATTGCCGACGGTCCGGCGGCCGTAATTACCGAGCAGGTGGAAATGGGCGTCGCCGTGCGCATGGCCGTGCTCGATGCCTTGCTCCCGGCAGGAGACAACACCCCATGACCCAGCCCCTGCTCATTGAAAACGCCCGCATCATTGATCCCGCCAGTGGCATGGATCATCGTGGCGCTGTTCTCATCGAAAACGGCCTCATCGCCGACCTGTCGACCGGCGGCCCGGTTGGCGTGCCCGATGGCGCCGAAGTCGTCAACGCCAAGGGTCTGGTCTTGGCGCCCGGCCTGATTGACATGCGCGTCTTCACCGGCGAACCGGGCAAGGAATATCGCGAAACCCTGGCTTCTGCCGGTCAGGCCGCCGCAGCCGGGGGCATTACCAGCTTCGTTGTGATGCCCGATACCACCCCGCCTGTCGATGATGGGGCGTTGGTCGATTTTCTCCTGCGCCGCGCCAAGGCAACCTCGGCGGTCAATATCCTGCCCGCCGCCGCCATCACCAAAGGCCTTGAAGGTAAGGACATGACCGAATTCGGTCTCCTCAAGGAAGCAGGCGCCGTGTGCCTGTCGGACGGGCGCAAATCGATCCAGTCCACCGCGCTCCTGCGCACCGCGTTCAGTTACGCGGCCAACTATGACATGACGATTGTCCACCACCTTTGTGATACCGATCTTGCTGGTAATGGCGTGATGAACGAAGGTCTGTTTGCCACCATTCTGGGTCTCATGGGCATCCCCATTGAGGCCGAAACCATTCCCTTGGCGCGCGACCTGCAATTAGCGCTGCTGACCGATGTGCGCTATCACGCCGCCCAGATTTCAACCGCTTATTCGGTCGAACTGGTCGCCGCGGCGAAAAAACGCTCCAAACGCATCACCTGCGGTGTTTCAATCAATAATCTCGCCCTCAATGAAAATGACATTGGGCGCTATCGGACCTTTTTCAAACTCTCGACGCCATTGCGTTGCGAGGACGAGCGCCAGGCTGTCATTGATGGGCTCCGCAACGGCACCATTGACACCATCCATTCGGACCACGACCCTCAGGACGTGGAAGTCAAGCGCCAGCCATTCGCGGAGGCATCTGATGGTGCCATCGGCCTTGAAACCCTTTTGGCAGCTGCCCTGCGCCTCGTCCATTCCGACGATGTGGACATCAAGACCATTCTCCGCGCCATGACATCCCGCCCCGCTGAAATCCTCGGGCTAGACAGTGGCCGCATTGCCAAGGGCGCGCCAGCTGACGTAATTTTATTCGATCTCGACTACCCTTGGCAGGTCACCGAAACACAAATTCGCTCGCGCTCGCGCAATACCAGCTTTGAAGGCGCCAGACTTGCGGGCAAAGTCATGCGCACCATTGTGGGCGGCCAAACCGTCTTCAGCCATGAGACGGAGACAGCGACGTGATCATGAACTTCATCATTGCAGCAGTAATCGGCTATTTGTGCGGCAGCATCCCCTTCGGATTGCTCCTGACGCGCGCGGCCGGTCTCGGCGACATCCGCTCCATCGGCTCAGGCAATATTGGCGCCACTAACGTCCTGCGCACCGGCAACCGCTGGATCGCGTTCTTTACATTGGTGTTTGACGCCAGCAAGGCCGCCCTGCCCGTGCTGTTTGCACAATATTACTGGGGCGATCAGGCCGCCATGCTTGCCGGCATCGGCGCCTTTCTGGGCCATTGTTTTCCTGTCTGGCTCAACTTCAAGGGCGGCAAGGGTGTATCCTGCTTTATCGGCATTTTACTAGCGCTCTCATGGCCCGTCGCATTGATTTTCTGCGCCGTTTGGCTGGTAATCGCTTTCGCACAAAAAATGTCCTCGCTGGCGGCATTGACCGCTGCGGCCACCGCACCAGTCTTTGCCTATGTGGTCAACGACGAATGGCTAGCCGCCACGGCCGGTGTTTTGGCCGTCATTCTGTTCATCCAGCACCGCACCAATCTGGCGCGCCTGCTGCGCGGCACTGAACCCAAAATCGGTTCTGACAAGAAGGCACAATGAATTGGCCTCGCTGCCAACTCAGGCAAGTCTGACGCTCGCCCAGCAAACCGCATGGCTGCGCCTGATCCGCACCGAAAATGTTGGCCCGGTCACTTTTCGACAGTTGCTCAACCGTTTCGGCTCCGCCGACGCCGCGCTCGAAGCCCTGCCTCGACTGGTCAAAAATACGGGCAAGACGCCGCGTATCACCACGCTGACCGCCGCCGAAGACGAGATTGCCGGTCTGCAAAAATACGGCGGGCGACTGGTCACTACCGCTGATAGCGCCTATCCGCCATTGCTGCGCCATATCGCTGGCGCACCGCCCTTGCTGACCATGATCGGTGGTAAAGACCTGGAATGGCAACGCACTGTCGGCATTGTCGGGGCCCGCAATGCCTCCGCCGCAGGCATCAAGATGACCCGCCTGCTGTGCCAGGATCTGGGCGCCCACGGATACACGATTATCTCTGGGCTGGCCCGCGGCATCGACGCTGCCGCCCATAAAGCCGCGCTGCACACCGGCACCGTCGCCGCGCTTGCGGGTGGCCTCGACAAGATCTATCCCGACGACAATATCCCGCTCGCCCACGACATTATCGACAGTGGCGGCGCTCTCTTGACCGAAATGCCCCTGGGCTGGGAACCGCGTGCCCGTGACTTCCCACGCCGCAACCGGCTGGTATCGGGCATGTCCCTGGGAATTGTTGTTGTTGAAGCGGCCAAGCGGTCAGGTTCACTCATCACCGCCCGACTGGCGCTGGAACAGAACCGCGATGTTTTCGCCGTGCCCGGCTCCCCGCTCGATCCGCGCGCCGAAGGTGGCAACGCCCTGATCCAGCAGGGTGCCAGGCTCATAGTCGGTGCCAATGATATTGTCGAAACGCTCAACCTTGCCGACCCTGTGCGCGCCGGACTGTTTGATCGCGAGTGGGAACCAGATGCGGGCATCGGCCAACCGCTGGACTACACCGAACCAACACCCGATGATCTGACACGGCTGCGCACCGCGCTCAGCACTACTCCGGTTGAAGTTGATGAATTGGTCCAGCAGTCATGCCTGCCGGTTGGTACCGTCCAGATGCTATTGCTCGAACTTGACCTCTCGGGTCAACTCGAATGGTCGAGTGGCCAATTGGTGGCGCTGCGCCCATAGCCGCAGCGCCGATTTGTTACCGGCCGCCCTCATACTTGCGATGGCGCTGTGCAATCCCGGCCTTGCCATAGGGATATTCGCGCATCTGCGGCGTACTGACCTCAGTTAGCCGCGATATATCCGCCGCACTCAAGGTCAGCTTGTCAGCCGCCAGATTGTCCGCCAACTGTTCTTGCGTCCGCGCACCTAAAATAACCGAGGTCACGGCCGGTTGCACCGCCACCCATTTGAGCGCCACTTGGGCCGCACTCACGCCATGCGCCTTGGCAATCTCAGCAACTGTATCAATCACCTGCCATGTGCGTTCCTCGGCATTGCGCTGCTCATAGGCTTCCATCCCCCGTTTGGGGTTTTCACCCAATCGCGTCGCCCCGGTTGGCGTCTGGTTGCGCTTGTATTTACCAGACAGCCACCCACCACCCAGCGGTGACCATGGTAACAGCCCGACCTGCGCATCCAGCGCTGCAGGCACAATTTCATGCTCGATATCACGCACCAGCAGATTATATTGCGGCTGCAACGTCACTGGCGCGGCAAACCCCTGCGCCTTGGCCAGATGAACTGCCTTTGTCAATTGCCAACCCAGATAGTTGGAAAACCCGTAATAGGCGATCTTGCCGTTGCGCACCGCATCGTCCAGAAACCGCAGCGTCTCTTCGAGTGGCGTCAGGACGTCGAATGCATGCATCTGATAGAGGTCGATCCGTTCCACCCCCAACCGCTTGAGTGAGGCATCGAGCGCCACGCCCAGATGGCGCCGTGACAGCCCCAGATCGTTTGGCCCATCCCCCATCGGGAAACGCCCTTTGGTCGCCACAACCATCTGCTCAGCCACCGATTTGCGATCCTTGAGCCAGCGCCCGACGATCGCCTCAGACGCGCCCTTGCTGTAGACATCGGCGGTATCGATGAAATTGCCGCCGGCGGCCGCATAGTCATCAAGCTGGGCAAATGAGGTGGCTTCGTCCGCCTCCGCCCCAAAGGTCATCGTCCCGATTGCATAGGCGGACACCACTGTCCCGCTATTGCCGAGTTTGCGATATTCCATATCAAATCCTCCAAGATTTTCGCCCGCAGCCGCCACAACAGCCAGGGCACAAGCGCGATAGCGGCGCGAGCCGGAGGCTGGTGTCAAGCGATGTACACTGGGGACGGCGCAGAAATGGCGCTATCCCAGTTCAGCACAATTGTTGCCGTTCTGGCAAGACCTCCTCCCCAAAGGGGAGCGCCCGACAACCGCTCCCGCCTCGGCATTGCCCCCGTTGACACTGCCGCACTCCTTCACCATGTTGCGCCCAACTTCAAGTTGCGTTGCGGATTGGGATCGGTATGAAGGTCGTCATCGTTGAAAGTCCGGCTAAGGCCAAGACAATCAACAAATATTTGGGTTCAGACTACGAGGTTCTGGCCTCGTTCGGCCATGTCCGCGACCTGCCGGCCAAGGATGGCTCCGTCCGTCCCGACGAAGATTTCGCCATGTCGTGGGAAGTCGACACCGCCTCCCGCAAGCGCCTGACTGACATTTCCAAGGCCCTCAAGGGCGCCGACGAACTGATTTTGGCGACTGACCCTGACCGCGAGGGAGAAGCGATTTCCTGGCATGTGCTCGACGTGCTGCGCCAGAAAAAGGCGATCAAGAAGGATGTGCCGGTTCGCCGCGTCCTGTTCAACGCCATCACCAAGTCCGCCATCACCGAGGCGATGCAGCACCCGCGCGACATCGACCAGCCGCTGGTCGATGCTTACCTCGCTCGCCGCGCCCTCGATTATCTCGTTGGCTTCACCCTGTCGCCGATACTCTGGCGCAAATTGCCCGGCTCGCGCTCAGCTGGCCGCGTGCAGTCGGTTGCGCTGCGCCTCGTTTGCGATCGCGAAGCCGAAATCGAAAAATTCAGGCCCGAAGAATATTGGTCTGTCGCCGCAAAACTCAGCCAGGCAGGCAAGACATTCGAGGCCCGGCTCTATTCTGCCGATGGCAAGAAAACCGACAAGGCTCGCCGTCAAGAACGCCGCCGAGGCGGAATCCCTCAAAACCGCCATTGCCAGCGGCAATTTTGTCATTTCCAATGTCGAGAAAAAGCCCACCAAGCGCAATCCCTACGCGCCTTTTACCACCTCGAGCCTTCAGCAGGACGCATCCTCCCGGCTTGGCCTGTCGCCCTCGCGCTCCATGCAGATCGCCCAACGCCTCTATGAAGAGGGGTTGATCACGTACATGCGGACGGACGCCGTGCAGATGGCGCCCGAAGGCATTGCCATGGCCCGCAGCGCCATCGCCAAGGAATTTGGCAATGAATACCTGCCCGAAAAAGCGCGCATCTATCAGACCAAGGCCAAGAACGCCCAAGAGGCGCACGAGGCCATTCGGCCCACTGACATGTTCAAGCATCCCGACACACTGCGTCTGGATGCTGATCAGAAAAAACTATATGGTCTGATCTGGCGCCGCACCTTGGCCAGCCAGATGAAATCGGCTGAAATCGCGCGCACCACCGCTGACATCGACGTCAATGCGCCCAGCCGCGCCATCGAACTGCGCGCCATCGGCTCCGTAGTCACCTTTCCCGGATTTCTCGCCCTGTATGGCGTCGAAGCCAAGGATGACAATGATGACAGTGACGACGAGGACAGCCGCGAACTACCCGCCTTGGCCGTTGGCGACCAGCCCGATCTGAAAACTGTCGACATCGACCAGCATTTCACCCAGCCACCGGCCCGTTTTTCCGAAGCCAGCCTGATCAAGAAGATGGAAGAATTGGGCATTGGTCGGCCCTCGACCTATGCCGCCACGCTCACCACGCTCAAGGATCGCGACTATGTGCGCCTTGAGGGCAAGGCTCTGCATCCCGAAGATCGGGGCCGTATTGTTACCGCTTTCCTGTCCAGCTTTTTTGCCCGCTATGTCGAATTCGGCTTCACCGCCGGACTTGAAGAGCAATTGGACAAAATCTCCGCTGGCGATCTCGACTACAAGACGGTTCTGCGCGAGTTCTGGGAAGAATTCTCCCGCCACACCACTGAAATCAAGGATTTGCGCGTCACCGAGGTGCTCGATGCCCTCAATGACCTGCTCGAAGACCGTATTTTTCCGGTCAAGGAAGATGGTTCGGATCGACGTCTCTGCCCCACCTGCGGCGAGGGCCAGTTGTCGCTCAAACTCGGAAAGTACGGCGCTTTCATTGGCTGCTCCAATTATCCTGAGTGCAAGCACACCATGCAACTCTCCGATGCTGCCTCCGGCCAGTCCTCCGAAGCCGCAATTGGCGATGGCGTCTTGGGCGCCGATCCCGAAAGCGGCGAAGAAGTATTGCTCAGGACCGGCCGCTTCGGTCCCTATGTGCAATTGGGTAATGAAAAAGCGCCAAAACGCTCATCAATTCCAAAAGGCTGGGACGCTGCCACCCTCACGCTCGAAAAGGCACTGCAATTACTCAGCCTGCCGCGCGATGTCGGCAACCACCCTGAAACTGGCTTGCCCATTTCCGCCGGTCTTGGTCGTTATGGTCCCTTCATCCTGCATGATGGCAAATATGCCAACCTGCCCGATGTTGAGGAAATTTTTTCGGTCGGGCTCAATCGCGCCGTTGATCTCCTGGCTCAAAAGGCCGCCAATGGCTTCAAGCGTGGCGGTGCCGTTACCGCCATCCAGACATTTGCCGATGCACCGGGCGGCCCGATCACCGTACGCGACGGTCGCTATGGCCCCTATGTCAATCAGGGCAAGGTCAACGCCACCATTCCCAAGGACATCGCCCCCACAAACGTGACCCAGGAACAGGCTGTTGAGTGGATCACCGCCCGCGCCGCGGCCACAGGTGGAAAATCGCGAAAGGCACCGGCCAAAAAAGCCGTCAAAAAACCGGCAACGAAAAAAACCACGGCCAAGTCGGCCACCGCCAAAAAACCCGCAGCGAAAAAATCGCCCGCCAAAAAATCTGCCACTGCCGTCAGCGACTAACACGGCGGCTATCGCACCTCGACAAATTGGCGAATCTGGAACGGATGCCCTATCTATGGGCTCCATTCATCTGAAAGCCATCCATGTCCAAGCCACCCACCAAATCAAAATCGTCCAGCGGCCCCAAGCGCGCCCGATTGATTGCAGCGGGTGACCTGCCAACGCGCGAGCAGGTTCTTGAGGCAATGGCCCGCGATCCCGATATCAAGGGCAAACGCGATCTAGCCAAAATCTTTGGTATTCGCGGCGACATGCGCACCGCATTCAAGGCCATGCTCAAGGATCTTGAAGGCGAAGGCATCATTACCCGGACCCGAAAAACCCTGCGCCGCACCGCCGCCCTGCCCCCCGTGACCGTCCTGGATATTCCCAGCGACGCCGACCCCGACGATCTGCACGCATTCCCGGCTCAATGGAATGAGGATGAAGGCGAAAAGCCCCGCGTCAGCGTTTTGCAACCCACGGGCGCTCGGGTCGTGCCCGGTCCCGGCGACCGGATATTGGCTCGCATCAGCGCAAGCGAAGGCGCAGTGCCGGTCTACACAGCCAAGCCCATGAAAATACTCGACAAACCACGTCGGGGCACAATTGGCATCGTGCGCATGGACGACGATGGCGCGCGGCTGATCCCGGTGGATCGAAAATCCAAGGAAATGCGCATCCAGCAAGGCGATTTGGCCGATGCCAGGGATGGCGATCTGGTCGAAGTTGAGGTCAAGCTGGCCGGGCGCCTGATGATCCCACGCGCCAGGGTAACCGCCGTTGTCGGCAATCCAATGTCCGAAGGCGCTGTCAGCCTCATCGCCATTCACAATCTGGAAATCCCCTTTCATTTTCCCGCCGCAGTCTTGCGCGACGCCGAGGCGGCAACCGACGCGACGCTCAAGGGCCGCGAGGACTGGCGTGACATCCCCTTTGTCACCATCGATCCTGCCGACGCCAAGGATCACGACGACGCGGTCTTTGCCGAGCCCGATACTGATCCTGCCAACCCTGGCGGCTTTATTGTCCTCGTCGCCATTGCCGATGTTGCCGCCTATGTGCAGCCGGGTAGCCTTTTGGATCGCGAAGCCTATTTGCGCGGCAACTCGGTCTATTTCCCCGACCGGGTGGTACCAATGCTGCCTGAGCGGATATCAACCGATCTGTGCTCGCTCAAACAAGGTGTCGCCCGCCCGGCGCTGGCCGTTCGCATCACCCTCGGGGCCGATGGTCGCAAGAAAACGCACAGTTTTCACCGCGTCCTCATCCGCTCGGCAGCCAAACTGAGCTATCAGCAGGCGCAGGCTGCCATTGATGGCCAGCCCGATGATCAGACGGGCCCCTTGCTGGAGCCGATCCTGAAACCGCTTTGGGCGGCCTATGCCGCCATGGCAAAAGCGCGGGACAAGCGCGGCCCGCTCGATCTGGACTTGCCCGAGCGCAAAATCATTCTCGATGAAAATGGCCTGGTCGCCCGTGTCCATGTCCCTGACCGGGTCGATGCCCACCGGTTGATCGAAGAAATGATGATTGCCGCCAACGTAGCGGCGGCCGAAACCCTTGAGAAAAAACAGACCCCGTTGCTTTTCCGGGTTCATGATGCCCCCAGCAGTGAAAAACTGATGGCCTTGCGAGAATTTCTCGGCACGCTGGATATTGCCGTCAAAAAATCCGACGCGGTTCGACCAAGCGATTTCAATGGCATCCTGCATCAGGCCCGCAAGGCTGGCAACGTTCAGCAGGTGTCCGAAATGGTATTGCGCAGTCAGGCGCAGGCAGAATACTCACCGGAAAATTACGGCCATTTCGGTCTGAACCTTGATCACTACGCTCACTTTACCTCCCCGATCCGTCGCTATGCCGATCTCATTGTGCATCGCGGTCTGATCACAGCGCTCGATTTTGGCGATGATGGCCTGAGCGACGTCGAGGCAACGAAACTGGCGGGTATCGCCCAGCATATTTCGGCCACCGAACGACGTGCCATGATTGCCGAGCGCGAAACCAATGATCGGCTCTTGGCGCAGTTCCTGGCTAGCCAGATCGGCGCTCGCTTTGAAGGCCGCATTTCGGGGGTCACCCGTTCGGGACTGTTTGTCCGCCTTCGGGAAACCGGTGCCGATGGCTTTATTCCCGCCTCGACCCTCGGGCAGGACTTTTATCGCTATATCGAGGACCAACAGGCCATGATCGGCGATCGAACCGGGGAAAAATTTGCACTGGGCGACGACGTCACTGTCCGCCTGCTGGAAGCCGCGCCTGTTGCGGGTGCCTTGCGGTTCGAGCTATTATCGGAGGGAAGCCGCGTCAATCCGTCATCTTCTCGCCGCGGCACCAAACGACCATCTAAATCTTACGGTCCGCGCGGCCGCAAAAAGAGGTGATATGGTGGGTGTGAAGATCAAGACGCCAAATGATCGCAACGTCGGTCAGTCGATGTGGCGCGGCTCTCGGCTGAAATGCCCCCATTGCGGCAGCGGCCATATGTTTTCGTCCTACCTCAAGGTCGCCAAAACCTGTGACAACTGTGGTGAGGAACTGCACCATCACCGCGCCGACGACTTCCCTCCCTACATAACCATCGTTATCGTCGGGCACCTTCTTATCGGCATCATGCTGCACATGGAAATGACTTGGCAGGTCGCCCCGGCCGTTTATCTTTATACTCTGGGTCCACTGGCCATAATCCTGCCCTTGCTCATGCTGCCATCGGTCAAGGGCGCCGTGGTGGCCATGCAATGGGCTAACCGCATGCACGGATTTGATCCCGCCTACCGGGGTACATGACAGCACTGGAACGCCGCTTCTTTGATCGCGACGCCGTTTCGGTCGCGGCCGATCTTATCGGCGCAACCCTGCTTGTAAATGGTGTTGGCGGTCACATCGTCGAAACCGAAGCCTATACGCCCGACGATCCCGCCTCCCATAGCTTCAACGGCCCGACGCCGCGAAATCGCGCCATGTTTGGTCCTCACGGCCACGCCTATGTCTACCGCATTTACGGTATCCATTGGTGCCTCAACTTTGTTTGCCACCCCGCCCATGCCGTATTGATCAGGGCTTTGGAGCCACTAGCAGGACTTGAAACAATGGCATACCGACGCGGCCTCGATAAGCCGCGTCTGCTTTGCGCGGGCCCGGGTCGCCTGGCGCAAGCCCTCGGCATCAATGGCACATTTGATGGTTTGCCGCTCGACCAGCAACCTTTTCAGCTGCAACCGCCGGTGCTTTCTCACTCGATCACCGCTGCGCAACGCATCGGCATATCCAAGGCTCGCGAACGCGACTGGCGATTTTGCCACACCGGCTCTCGCTTCCTGAGCAAACCACTGCCGCGTGCAACAAGCAGTTGACAATTTCCGTCAAATCCGTAGTTTGCGGCCAAATTCCAGCGCTGCGGATTTCGTGGCGCTTATTGCTGTTTAGAGGACACCCAAATGGCCAAAGCCGCTTCCGTCAAGATCAAGCTCGTGTCGTCGGCTGATACTGGCTTCTACTATGTTGCAAAAAGAACGCCCGTACCCAGACCGAGAAGGCTCTCGTTCCGCAAGTACGATCCAGTCGTTCGCAAGCACGTCGAATTCAAGGAAACCAAGATCAAGTAATCTGGTTTGCCTGTATGACAATCGCAAAAACCCCGCATCGGCCGATGCGGGGTTTTTGTTTGCTCTGTGACGTGAGCAGGAATGCTGTGTGACGTGGATGTCGCTCTCAATGCTAACACTATGCTAGCGAATTGTGGCCGAAAGATAGTGAGTGGCTGATCCGGGGTGGCATGTCGAAGAGGCCACTCTGTCCACGTCCGGACCAGCCGCCCTACGGACCCGGGCGTTGCGGCGGACCTGGGTTAAACCGTAGGGAACTCGTGAACCCTGCCGCTTGAACCGCGACAACGTTCGTTAAGGCCAACCTACTTGCAGCCACGCCGAACACAAGGAAAACCAGCCCACACGGGCGGCTAATCCTTTGTTAAGTATAAGAAATAACCCTAATGAATAAAGTTAAGCCGCATCGAACACGACCCGGTTCCGGCCTTCGCGCTTGGCGCGATAGAGCGCGACATCGGCCCGCTTCATCAGCGACTCCGGCGTATCCGAGGCACTATCATTAAGCGCCACGCCCAGTGACACCGTCACCGTCAGGCACTTGCCCGCCCCGATATCAAAGGGTTTTTCGGCCATGGCCGCCCTCACCCGCTCCGCGATACTCTCGGCCTGCTCGACATCAGTGTCGGGCATCAGCACCACGAATTCTTCCCCGCCAAACCGGCACGCCAGGTCCACACCCCGAATGTTTCGCTTCATCCGCTGGGCAAACTCACGCAGCACGATATCACCCGCGTCGTGCCCGTGACGATCATTGACCTGCTTGAAATGGTCGATATCAAGCATCATCACCGCCATATCGCGGTTCTGTTGTTGCGCCTTGCCCAGCATCAAGGCGATATGGCGATCAAAATATCGGCGATTGTACAACCCAGTCAGATCGTCGGTCACCGCCATCGCCATGGTGTTGTTGACACTCTCGCGCAGGCTCCACCGCATAGCGGTGCCGCCTGATTTGCGTGGTAACGCGTGCCGCCAATTCGTTCCGCTCAACCGGGCGCGAAATGAAGTCATTAATGCCCAGATCAAGCGCCCGCACTACCTTGGGACGATCAGCATCGTCCGCCATCAAAATGATCGGCAATGTTCGGGAATGTTCGAGCGTCCGGATTTGCGAGCAGACCCGCAACGGGTCAAAATCCTCAAGCGCCATCGAAACAAGCGCGAGTTCATAATGAGCGCCGGTCACTTGAAATACAGCATCGGCGGGTTGCGTCAGTATGTCGACGGCGTGTTGGCGGCTCAGATGGTTCTTGATCCGCTCCGCATGGCGCATGTCGGTATCAATAATCAATATCGAGCCGCCCCGCGCGTCGATCTCATCCATGGCCCGAATTGAGTCTTCAATGGCAATCTGCTGTCCCGTGGTGGCACGCGCACGCAACTCGTCCGTCAGAGCCTTCAGCCTCACAAGGCTTTTAACACGCGCCATCAGTTGCACGTCATCAACGGGTTTGGTCAAAAAATCATCCGCCCCCACCTCAAGACCCAGCACGCGATCAGACGGCTGATCGAGCGCCGTAATCATCAGAACGGGAATATGGTGGGTTTTCGGGTTTGCCTTCAGTCGGCGACACACCTCAAAGCCATCCATGATCGGCATCATGACATCGAGCAACACAATGTCGACATCGGAGGTTGCACAGATGTCCAGCGCAGCAGCGCCGCTGGTTGCGGTTACGACATCAAAATATTCGGCGCTAAGACGGGCTTCCAGCAGGCGCACATTGGTTGGAATATCATCAACAATCAGTACGCGCGCTGTCACTATCGGCCTCATTCAAGTTCGTCTATACACTCACGCCCCGCGGCCCATGCGGGCGCATGGCAGCGAGTTGGACACGCCATGATCGCTAGCGATCAAGCTGGTCCAATGTAGCGCGCAATGGTTTCCAAAAAGTGATGTACCGAAATCGGTTTGGAGATGTAACCCTCACAACCGCCTTGCAAAATTCGCTCTTCGTCACCTTTCATGGCAAAGGCCGTGACGGCGATGACGGGTATGTGCGCAACCTCGTCATCGTCCTTGAGCCACTTGGTCACCACCAGCCCTGAAACCTCGGGCAATTGAATGTCCATCAGGATCAGGTCGGGGTGATGCGCCTTGGCGAGATCAAGCGCCTCCAGTCCACTGCGGGTCTGGATGACGGAATATCCGCGCGATTCGAGCAGGTCGTTGAAAAGCTTCATGTTGAGTCTCGTTGTCTTCAACGATCATAACGGTTTTGGCCATTCATCCTCTCTTGCGCCGTGCTGGCGTCGCTGGCACTTCGCAGTGCCGCCTGTTTCAGCTACCATGAAATCTGTTACAAAACCTGAAATGAGACTATCCGTGATGGCGTCGGACCACTCCAATCTGCAAACCAGCACAATTGCAGAGCTTTGCTTGGGCTATCTGGCCGAAAACCCCGAAGATCTCGCCAGATTCATGGGTCACGCCGGCTATGATCCCAGCACCCTGCGACAGGCAATCGGCACCATGGATCTTACAAATGGCCTCATCGATTATTTTGCTTCAAATGAACCGATTCTGCTCGCCTTATGCGCCAACGCGCAAATTCAGCCGGAAAGTTTCATGCGCGTATGGCACAAATTGAACCCGGTCGGCTAACACCATGACCGGGCAGGCCTTTCTCTGCCGTGACTGCCTCGACATCGGGGAAATCGCCGATTCGGTTGATCGTTGCCCAGCCTGCGGGTCGCCTCGGTTACTGCGCCATCCCGAACTTTTTGCGCTATCGGTGTCGCACATCGATTGCGATGCCTTCTATGCGTCGGTCGAAAAGCGCGACAATCCGGCCTTGGCCGACAAGCCACTGATTATCGGCGGCGGCACCCGCGGCGTTGTGGCCACCTGTTGCTACATTGCCCGGCAAAGCGGTGTGCGCTCGGCCATGCCCATGTTTCAAGCAAAAAAATTGTGCCCAAACGCCACCATCATCAAGCCGAATATGGCCAAATATGTTGGCGTCAGCCGCCAAATTCGCACAATGATGGACACACTGACACCGCTGGTCGAACCGATTTCGATCGACGAAGCCTTTCTTGATCTTTCGGGCACGGAGGCGGTCCATCGTGCGCCACCGGTGTTGGTACTGGCAAAGTTGATGCGCGAGATCGAAGCCAAATTGGGAATCACGGTTTCGGTAGGCTTGAGCCACAACAAGTTTCTGGCGAAAATTGCCTCTGATTTGGATAAGCCCCGTGGCTTTGCCGTTATCGGCGTGGCTGAAACACTCAGTTTTCTGGCACCAAAACCGATTAATTTGATCTACGGCGTCGGCAAGGTTCTCACCGAAGCGCTGCGCCGTGACGGTTTTGTTTCCATTGGTCAGTTGCAGCAGCACCCGGCCGATGACCTGATACGCCGATATGGCGAAACCGGCGCCCGTCTGGCCCGTCTGTCACGCGGTCAGGACGTTCGGCGTATTTCGCCGACCCGCGAAGAAAAATCGGTCTCATCCGAGACCACATTCAACCATGACCTTAGTGCGTTTGAGCCATTGTCCACCGAACTTTTGCGCCTGTGTGAGCGTCTCTCGGAGCGCTTGAAGAGCAAAAATCTGACCGCGGACACTGTCACGTTGAAGTTGAAATCCACAGGCTTTCGCTTGCGCACACGGGCACGCCACTTGATGATCCCCACCCAACTGGCCAATATCCTCTATGAAACCGGACAACAACTCTTGGCGCGTGAAATCGATGGAACAGCATATCGGTTGATCGGCATCGGCGTCTCCGGCGTACATGAGGCAATCCAGGGCGATCCGACGGACCTGTTGGAACCGGCGATAGCGCGCAAGGCCGCAGCAGAACGTGCTATGGACCGTGTGCGCGGACGATTTGGGCGCGACGCGGTTATACGTGGAAAACTATATCGACCCAAGACCGACCACGTGGGCACCAGTTCCACGGACGAAACCGAAGGTAAGGCAAAATGACGACTCCGATCGAAAAACTTCGCGAATATGGCTATGAGTTACCAACACCAAAGCCGCCGGTGGCCAGCTATGTTCCTGTCGTTAAGACCGGAAACCTGGTCTATGTTTCCGGACAGATTTCGAGCAATGATCAGGGCGTGGTTACCGGACTGCTGGGCGACACGCTAAACGTCGTCCAGGGCGGGAATGCCGCAGAACTTGCCATCCTCAATGTACTCTCCCAAATCGTTCATGGCGCCAGCGTGCAGTTGACCGACATCAAGCGCATCGTCAAGCTGACCGTGCTCGTCGCCTCAACACCTGAGTTTTTTGAGCAGCATCTGGTCGCCAACGGTGCATCAAATCTGCTCGTCAGTGTTCTCGGCGACCGGGGACAACACACTAGGGCCGCGTTCGGCGTTGCCTCACTCCCCTTTGGCGCCGCCGTTGAAATAGACGCCGTGGTCGAAATCTAACTAAATATTCCGCCCCCCTAGCGACGTTGCCGCCATCACTCGCGGCGGCGGCTTGCGATGGACATAACAGCGACACGAGGCGCTAAAAATATGACTGACGAAGCACTTTTTCCGCGCCCAATCGCCCACCGTGGTCTGCACGACCGTGCTAACGGCATTATCGAAAACACCGCCGCCGCCTTTGAGGCAGCCATTGCAGAAAACTACTCCATAGAGTGCGATTTGCAACTGACCAGCGACGGCGAGCCGGTGGTATTTCACGATGATGCGCTAGAGCGCTTATTGGGTCTGGATGGCTTGGTTGCTGATATCGATCTGGCGACGCTGTGCGCCACCCCGTTACTCGACAGCCGCGATCAGGACTGCCCGCTTCGACTGGCAGACTTCCTCGACCTGATCCAGGGGCGGACCCTGTTGCAAATTGAGTTGAAACGGCAGCGCGATAGCGACGCAACGCATCTGCTGGCGCGCACTGCCGCCGAACTCATCAAGTCATATGAAGGCCCGGTCACCATTGAATCATTCGACCCGGAACTGATCACGCTGATCCAACGGTTCGGTTTTAATGGTCCGCGCGGCATCATAACGTTCGATTACGCCGAGTCCGGCGCTACTCAATCGATGTCCGAGGAACAGCGCTATCAGTTGCGCCATTTGCTTCATTGGCATCAGACGCAATTTGATTTCATATCCTGCGAAAAATCCGCATTGATGCTGCCTGCGATCAAATTCTGGCGCGAGCCTTGGCAAACCGGTGACTTGCTGGACCGTCCGCAGCGATGCCGAAGCGCAGGCCGCGCAAGACTGGTGCGATCAGATAGTTTTTGAGGGGTTCAAGCCCTAAAAATCAAGCACATCACCGTGACGGCATCTACCGCCGGACTGGCAATACCGAGCCAACAGCACTATCTTGGCACTGTTGCCAATGTGCTGGATCTTGCGTGACCGCTTCTGCCATTTTTACCGCCACCATCTATCCCTCGACCGCGGAAATTTCGGCCGCGAAGTGGAATCGGCTTATTCCGACCACGGACGGGCGAGCCGATAACCCCTTTCTGGATCACGCCTTTTTTCTGGCACTGGAACAGTCCGGATGCGCGACCGGTCAGACCGGCTGGCAACCGCAACACATTTTGCTAGAGAACGATGCCGGGCAAACGGTCGGCTTGATGCCGCTATTTCTAAAATCCCATTCGATGGGCGAATATGTCTTCGATCACGGTTGGGCCGATGCCTTTGAACGAGCGGGCGGCGCCTATTATCCAAAATTGCAATGTTCAGTGCCGTTCACGCCGGCCACGACGTCAAAACTACTGGTGCCCTCGCACGATCCAATCATCAGCGGTGCTCTTCTGGACACGGCACAACAATTGGCAACGCAGCGCGGCGCATCATCCGTTCACCTGACATTCCTGCCCTCTAACGAGGCACAACTGGTCGAGCATGACAGCTGGCTGAGGCGCGTTGATACCCAGTTCCACTGGCATAACGACAATTTTGACACCTTCGACGACTTTCTCGGCACGCTGGCATCGCGCAAGCGCAAAACCATCAAACGCGAACGCCGAGACGCTTTGGCGGATGGTCTGACGGTAAAATGGCTGACAGGGTCCGATTTGATGGAACATCATTGGGATGCCTTTTACGATTTCTACGAGGACACCGGAGCGCGCAAATGGGGACGCCCCTATCTGAACCGTGAATTTTTCTCGCGACTCAACCAGACGATGGCAGATCAAATCGTCCTGATTCTGGCCTATGACGGCACCAAACCCATAGCGGGCGCGATAAATTTCATCGGCAAGGATCGGCTCTATGGTCGCAACTGGGGTGCGATTTGCGATGTCCCGTTCCTGCATTTCGAGGTCTGCTACTATCAGGCCATGGATTTCGCCATTGCCAATGGCTTGAAAATCGTTGAAGCCGGTGCCCAGGGGGAACACAAACTTGCCCGTGGCTATGCCCCCACAACCACCTATTCGGCCCACTGGATCGCCCATTCCGGCCTGCGCCACGCTGTCGCCGGTTTTCTGGAACAGGAACGGCTAGCCGTAGAACGGCAACAACAGCTATTGGAACAATACACGCCCTTCCGAAAGGGCGAACGAACAGATCACTAGGGCCGCACACTTTCTCGCGGGGGCGGATGGCGATATGAATGCCCTTGAACCACAAATCGGACATTTTTCATGAGCCTCTGGGATATCCCGATATTTGCGCTGCAGGCCTTCGTCGCCTTCATTGTGTCGACGTTGCTGTTTGATGCCCTGCATTATGTCTTGCATCGTTGGGAACAGTCGCGCTTCAAGCTGCTGCGCACTTTTTCATCATGGCACTGGGTGCATCACAAATTTCTCGGCCTCGATATGCAGATCAATCCTGCATATGCAAAACAAAATATCTGGCTTCATATCCTGCCCGAATATTTGACCTCCTTGGCTGGCACGTTGATATTTTTGCTGGTCTTTCCGTGGCCGCCTATCGCGCTCGTTGTTGCTATTCGCACCTTCATGCTGGTGGGCACGCTCAAGGAAGAGGGCCTGGATTTCAACCACATGTCCATGGATCGGGTCGGCGGCCAGCAGGGCCTGCTATGGGTCAACCAGAACTACCATGCAATGCACCATGTCTATCCGCACAATTTCTTCTCATCCTTTGTGAACATGTTCGACCTGATCTTTGGCACAACGTGCCAGATAAAGGGGCGGCACTTTCTGGTAACCGGCTCCAATGGCGCCTATGGTGCCGCCATGGTCGAAAAACTGACTGCACTTGGCGGCATCGTCGACACCGCCAAGTCCGGCGCCGACTTTGCGCCCGGTGACTATTCGGCCATGCAGGAAAAGCTGCAGCGCGCCGACGTTCTGGTGCTCGCCCACGGCGCCAAGACCGAACATTGCTGGGACGCCAACTACACCACCTTTGTTGATCTGATCGAGCAGTTTACGTCCATCGCCAAATCACGGCTCGCCCCGCCAGAAGTATGGGCCTTGGGATCCGAAGTCGAACTGCACGGTGATCTGGGCATGGACGAGCTAAAGGATTATTCGGCATCAAAGCGCGCCTTTGCGGCACGTGCTCGGCAGTTTTATTCAAGCCCGGACCTCATTTATCGCCATATCGTGCCGTCGTCTTTCACCTCGTCCATGGGCAAAGGCGCCATGAGTGCCAGGACGGCGGTCGCCATAACCATGTTCTTTGTCCGCCGTGGATTCAGTTACATACCCGTCACCCTGACGACCATGGCACTCTGGAACTATTTCCGCTTTCGCTATTTCCAGAAACCGCAGGCGCACGAGGCGCGACCAGCGCGATAACGTCCCCCTTGGCATCGCGTCGCGCGGACGCTAGCGTGCCGGTATCGCAACGCGGACACTGCCATGCAATATGATTCCAACAATATTTTCGCCAAAATGATCGCCGGTGAATTTTCGGCTCACAAGGTCGTTGAAACCGATTCAGCCCTGGTCATCATGGACGCCTTTCCACAGTCCAAAGGCCATGTGCTGATCATCCCCAAGGCCCCGTCTCGAAATCTTCTGGACGCCGACCCCGCAGTTCTCGCCGCAATAATGCCGCTGATCCAGCGCGTTGCCGTCGCCGTAAAGCAGGTAACTGGCGCCGATGGCATCCGGCTGGCCCAATCCAGCGAGGCTGCCGCGGGCCAGAGCGTTTTTCACCTCCACTTCCACATCATTCCGGTCGTTGAAGGCGCCTCACTGGGCACCCATGGCAGCGAGAAAGCCGACGACAGCGAATTGGCCGAACTCGCGAGCCAGATTGCCGCCGCATTGCAGTGACCCCTCTTTCGAAACTGTCCATTGGCCTGCTGTTGACGCTGGCGGCAGGCTATACTGACGCCATTGGCTTTGTCCTGCTGGGTGGCTTTTTCACTTCATTCATGAGCGGCAATACTACCCAATTGGGCATCGACGTGACCACGGGCATGTTCGACCACGTCGCAACGCTGCTCGCGCTCATATTGTTCTTTTTTGGGGGCGGCCTGACCGGCAGCCTGCTTGCTCACTGGAACAGTCGCTGGGCAAACGCGAGTGTAACCGCCCTGACCGGCGGCTATCTGGCGCTGGCCCTCATTCTATTCAGCGTCGGCATTCCTGCCGCTATCGCGCTATTGTTTCTGGCGGCGTCAGCCGGTTCCCAGAACGCCATCCTCCGACCAATTGGCAGCGCCAGGCTTGGCACAACATTTGTGACAGGCACATTGTTCATGGCCAGCCAGGAACTGGCTCGAACTCTGGTGGACAAGAACACAAACCCGGTCTGGATTCAGCATCTGGCGGTCTGGGGCGCGCTCCTGATAGGAGCAGTGTGGGGCGCTATTGTTCACGCCAAGTTTGGTATATCCGCCCTGCTCCTGCCACTCACACTTTATCTGATGCTATGCGCCCGATCAGTTTGGGTGGCGTTTAGGGCACAATGAGCGCCGCGATAAAAAGGCCGGGAACAGTGCCCCGGCCTCCCCTATTGGCTTCTGTCAAATTCAGGCTCTTTTGAGCAGCCTTGGACGATTTCTTGCGCGGACCAGGTATGGCCTTTGGCTTGGCTGGGCGCGGCGGTACCGCGATCAGTTCCAGCTTGGCTTCATCACCAACGCCGACGACGGCAACGGTTACCGTACCGCCATTGACCAGTTCACCGAACAGCACCTGCTCTGCCAACGGCTTTTTGACGTATTCCTGAATAACCCGGCCAAGAGGTCGGGCGCCCATCCGCTCGTCATAACCCTTCTCCGCCAGCCAATCGGCTGCTTCCGGTGTCAGATTGATGGTAACGCCGCGTTCGGCCAATTGACCCTCAAGCTGCAATACAAACTTTTCGACAACCCGGCGAACCACATCGCCCGGCAATGGCGCAAACGAAATAATGGCATCGAGACGGTTGCGGAATTCGGGCGTGAACAGACGATTGATTGCCTCTTCATCGTCACCTTGTTCACGCTTGCGACCAAACCCGATAGGCGACTTTTGAAGTTCCATTGCCCCGACATTTGAAGTCATGATCAGGATCACATTGCGGAAGTCCACGGACTTGCCATTGTGGTCCGTCAGCTTGCCGTGGTCCATCACCTGCAACAAGATGTTGTAGAGGTCAGGATGCGCTTTCTCGATCTCGTCCAGCAGCACGACGCAGTGCGGATGCTGGTCAACGCCATCGGTCAACAGACCGCCCTGATCAAACCCGACATAGCCCGGGGGGCGCCAATCAGGCGTGACACCGTGTGGCGCTCCATATATTCGCTCATATCAAAGCGTAACAGCTCGACCCCAAGCGTATCTGCCAATTGCTTGGCCGCCTCGGTCTTGCCTACACCGGTCGGTCCGGTGAACAGATAAGACCCAATGGGTTTTTCGGGTTCACGCAGGCCCGCCCGCGCCAGCTTGATCGCCGAGGACAAGGCGGTTATCGCCGCGTCCTGCCCGAACACGACCGTCTTCAGGTTGCTTTCGAGACTGGCCAGCATCTCGGCATCGGTTTTCGACACCGACTTTGGCGGGATGCGAGCAATCGTTGCAACGGTCGCTTCGATGTCTTCGACATCGATGATCGCCTTGCGCTTGTCCTCCGCCAACAGCATCTGGCTGGCACCGGTTTCGTCAATCACGTCGATTGCCTTGTCCGGTAATTTCCGGTCATTGATATAGCGGGCCGACAATTCCACTGCCGCGGTCAGTGCCTCATCAGTAAATTTGAGTTTGTGGAATTCCTCATAATAGGGCCGCAAGCCTTTGATGATCTCGATGGTGTCGACGATTGAAGGCTCATTGACGTCAATCTTCTGGAAACGACGCACCAGCGCCCGATCCTTCTCGAAAAACTGCCGATATTCTTTGTAGGTCGTCGACCCAATGCAGCGGATGGTGCCCGAGGCCAGCGCAGGCTTGAGTAGGTTGGACGCATCCAATGCACCACCCGAAGTTGCTCCAGCGCCGATCATCGTATGAATCTCGTCGATGAACAGCACCGCATTCGGATGCTTTTCCAACTCCTTCATCACCGCTTTGAGGCGCTCCTCAAAATCACCGCGATAGCGGGTGCCCGCCAGCAGCGAACCGATATCAAGCGCATAGATCACCGTTTCCTTGAGAACCTCAGGAACATCGCCTTCTGTGATCTTGCGGGCTAACCCCTCCGCAATCGCGGTTTTGCCGACGCCAGCGTCACCGACATAGATTGGGTTGTTCTTCGAGCGGCGGCACAGCACCTGTATGGTGCGCCTCAACTCAGTGTCGCGGCCGATCAGTGGATCGATCTTGCCATTTCGCGCCTTGGCGTTGAGATCAACGCAAAAGTCAGCAAGCGCCGAACTTTTGGCGCTTTCGGTGCGCCCGCCTTCGGTAGCGCCTTCCTCACCATCTTCGGTACCGTGGATCTTTCGATCAACGTTGGGGCCGGATTTGGTGATGCCATGGGAAATGAAATTGATGGCGTCGAGCCGACTCATATCCTGCTGTTCAAGGAAATAAGCTGCGTGGCTTTCCCGCTCGGCAAATATAGCCACCAGCACATTGGCACCCGTCACTTCCTCGCGACCCGAGGATTGCACATGGATAACCGCGCGTTGAATAACCCGCTGAAATGCGGCCGTCGGGCGCGCGTCCTGGCCGTTGGCAACGATCAGACTGTCCAGGCTCTTCATTGATAAAATCTTCCAGATCCCCCTTGAGGGCATCCACATCCACATCACATCCGGCCAGAACTGCGATGGTTTCACGGTCATCAGTCAAGGCAAGCAGCAAATGCTCAAGCGTTGCAAATTCATGCGACCGCTCGCGAGCCAGGTTCATTGCCTGATGCAGGGCTTTCTCAAGTCCACGGGAGAATGAGGGCATTGTCAGGCTCCTATTGTTTTTCCATCACGCATTGCAGCGGATGTTGGTTCTTGCGGGCGATATCCATGACGCGGGTCACCTTGGTTTCGGCGACCTCGTAGGGATAGACACCACACTCTCCCACGCCTTTTTGATGTACATGCATCATGATTTGAAACGCATCCTCTCGGGACTTGTTGAACACGTCCTGAAGCACCAGCACGACAAATTCCTGTGGGGTGTAATCGTCATTCAGTAGCAGCACCCGATAAAGGCTCGGGCGTTTGGTTTTGGGCCGGGTCTTTGTAACCGTTCCGGTTTCAAACCCGGTCTTGCCGTCGTCGGCATCGTCCTTGTCCGGTCCGGCACGCAAAACATCAGCTGCCTCGGGCAGTTTCCCGGGCCTACGCGGCGCATGGTGGACGGTCGGTCGTGTGGTCATGGCAAAGTGCCGATCGAGATAAAAGCGAAGCAGCCTAGTGAGACCATTATGTAGGCAAAAACCCGCCGGTGTTAAGGCCCTATCCTTCTCATATTTGTGACCACCAATTTTGCGCAGCAAAGTGCTGGCTGTCATCGCGTTGCCTGCGCCAAACGTAAAATCCACTACGGCATCGACAAAACTACCTTGCATTTTACGGATTCGTAACGGCCCACCGATAAGTTGCAACCAGTTTAGACGCGAAATTGGCTAGGGGCAGCCGAGTTCACGTCACGCGTAACCAGTTGTGTACGAACACAGAAGTGTTCGAGAGTTTGAGTTGGAGTACCGGGTGGCTTTTCAGGCGCAATCCCAATGGCGTGCAGTTTTTGCACGTGCCCTAGCGACCGCATTCATTTGCATGGCCGCACTGATCCCAACGGTGGTGCCGGTCCAGGCCATTGAAAACCTGCGAAAATATGCGGGTATCGTGGTTGATGCGAAATCCGGCAAAGTCATGTATGAGAGCGCAGCCGATAGCGCGCGCTATCCAGCGTCCGTGACCAAGGTCATGACGCTCTATATTCTGTTTCAGGAGCCTGTCGGCCGGCAACATCAAACTCTCCACCAAGATGAAGGTCTCGGCCCACGCTGCCGCAGCGGTCCCCACCAAACTTGGCCTGCGCGCCGGTTCGACCATTTCGGTGGAAGACGCAATCAAGTCGATTGTCACCATTTCCGCCAACGATATTGCGCGGGTTATCGCAGAAAACATTTCCGGCACTGAAGAAAAATTCGCCCAACGAATGACAGCCACGGCGCGGGCTCTGGGCATGCGCAACACCACCTACCGTAATGCATCGGGCCTGCCAGACGGGGCGCAGCGAACCACCGTGCGCGATCAGGCAATCCTCGGTATCGCCGTCTATCAGCACTTCCCCACCTATTATAGCTATTTCCAGACCCGCAGTTTTTCCTATGGCCGCAAAACCTATGGCAATCACAATCGGGTGTTGGGTTATATGGGGGCGGTCGATGGCATCAAAACCGGCTACATCAATGCCGCCGGCTCCAATTTGCTGACCGCCGCTCGCAAGGACAATCGCCATATCGTTGTCGTCGCATTCGGCTTCAACTCCTCCGCATCGCGCGATCAGAAAGTGCGCGAACTGGTCGCAAAATACCTGCCAAAAGGCCGTCGCGGCGACTATTTGCGCACCGCACTGATCCCTCAGCCGGGTCGTGAAGGCAGCACCCGTGTTGCTGTTGCCCAGACCGCGCCCGAAAATACCTTTGTCGAACCGATGCCGGTTCCGGGGTTCCGCCTTGCCGAGCTTGTGGCACAAAATGGCGCCCGGCCTGCCGCGCTGCCCCAGGCGGCACCCGCCACCGTGCAAGTTGCCAGTGTTGCGCCAACGCCCGCACCGATGCCAGCCGATCTTGGCCTGCAGCCCGCAGTGCAGGCGGCGAACATTTTGGCAGCACCATCTCAGGCACCACAGCCCGCTTATCCGTCCCAGGATGTCATTGGCGCATGGCTGAGCGATACCTACAAACTCGGCGCGCCCCCAACCGCCCTTGGACAAACAGCGCCCTCCGCACCCCTCCTTCCGCCCGTTGGGGTCAATAACGACCAGCCAGTAGATCTCATGACCAGCGGCAGCATTGCCGAAATCGACACGCCGACACCCGGCGGCTGGGTCGTACAGATCGGTGCCGCGCCATCAGAGGCCAGCGCTCGCTCCATGCTCAGCGATGCCACGGGCAAATTGGCAAGTCTCAAAGATGCGCGCTCTTACGTCGAGCGCTTCGAAAAGAGCGGTAAAATCTTCTTCCGCGCTCGCTTCACCGGTTTTGGTGGACGCGATGACGCGATCAATGTTTGCAGCCAGCTGAAGCAGCAAAAACTAAGCTGCCTGGCCATGCAGAGCTGAACCTGACGACCCCGCGCCGGAAAAAAGCCGGTCCGGCAATAATTCTTTCGACTTTTTGGTGCCTGTGTACGGAGTAGACCAATGAGTGAAGTGACGGCCCTGAGTGAACTGGCCAATTTTGTGGGTAAATCCGCCTTGTCTTCGGGCGACGCAGCCCTCACGCGCCAGACAATGAACGACATAATTTCGCGGATTCAGCCGCGTCCGGTCCGTCGCACTGTCGGCGACCTGTTAGGCGCTGTGCTGGCCCTGTCTGCCCGAACACGTCGGCATGGGCGCCCACGCACCCGCGTTGAACTCGATGTGTTCTCGCCCGCTGGTCAACGCGCCGTACGCATGAAGCTGGGCTACCACGAATAGGCTGACGACACCTGCCGCGAGCGAACGAGCCCGAGTAGGAAACAGCGCCTATATCAGTCCCAGCCGCACCAGATCGGCCGCAAGTTCTTCCGAGCCGGCATTACCGCCAGCAGCAATATCGGGCGGCGCATCTTTGCTGTCGAGATAGCGCCAACCCTGAAACGGGCGGCGCGGATAGGGAACCGTGCGGTGCAAATCCCTACTCATGATAATATCGCAGTAATTCTTGCCTTCCGCATCGGTATACGGCGTCAACCGCAATATCGGTTGCCTGCAGCTAATAAGACCGCCAATCACCCAGTATATCGAGGCAATGCCTTCAATCTCGCTGGCGCGCCGAGGCATCATCCGGGTGCGGTGAACATGCACCTCCTCACCATAGTCGGCGCCCCACCAGTGAGAGCGTTCGTTTCGATAGCTTTCAAGCTCCTCAACGCTGGAAACGCCCACGCACAGCTTCACGATGTGAATCATGCCAGAGTGCCTCTCGACACCGTTCCCTGTATTACATCGATCTCGTCGTCATCGAGGATCCACGGCTCCTTAAGCGCTTCGGCCCGCCACGCCTGAAACGCTGGGAGGCCATAAATGGCCTCAACATACTCGTTCAGCACGTCCGACATCGGCAGTTCATAAGTTCTCAAACGCGTCGCCAACGGCGCATACATCGCATCAGCCGCACAGAAATGCCCAAACAGGAACGGCCCGCCCGACCGGGCCAGCAAGCCTCCTAAAAGGGTTTCAATACGATGCAGGTCTTGCGCAACGACGTCGAGCGCCACTTTTCCAGGATGTGACGCGCGTAAATTCATCGGCGCGTTGCTGCGTAACGCCAAAAAACCGGCATGCATTTCCGCGCTTGCTGCCCGCGCCAGTGCACGCTCGGCCATGGATTGCGGCCAAATAGCCTTGTCAGGAAATTTGTCGGCCAGATATTCGATAATGGCAATGGTTTCGGGCACCACCAGATCGTCGTCGATCAAAACCGGGACCTTGCCCGTCGGTGAGCGTTCGTGCAGCGTTTCGCGCCAACGCGGTCCGCTCAATTGTAATAGCTCATCATCAAAATCAATGTCGAAATGAACAAGAACCAGCCAGGGGCGCAGCGACCACGTCGAATAATTGCGGTTGCCAATCAGAATTTTCATCCAACATCTCCTGCACAAAAAAGTAAGGGCGCCGGTGGCCGGGCGCCCTTACCATATTCTTGTAGTGAAAAACTCTGCGTACTAAACGCCAGCAACCACGGTAAGCACCAATCCCATCGACAATAAGCAAACCAGTGTCCAGGTTGCCGCTCGCCACATATTGGCCTTCGGTTGACTTCGCATGTGTGCTCCTTGTCAGCCGTTCACTCCGGATCTTCGCGATATGTCCCGCAAATCGCATCCGGTAGCAAAACGTTAACCGCGTCACAAAAGCTTTGCAAGCGGCGAAACTGCCACAACCCACCGTTTTGAAAACCCTTCGTTAACGACTGCACAAGCGAATCATTTCAATTGGACCTAGGCGTGGCCTGGCCAGAATGCTCATCAAAACAGCCCGAACCACAGCCCTGCAAGAGCCAAAAACACAAAGAATCCAACGACATCAGTCACAGTTGTAACAAACACTGACGAGGCAATCGCCGGGTCCGCCTTCAGCTTGTCCAGCGTCACCGGGATCAATATTCCCGCAGTGCCCGCAACAATCAAATTAATGACCATCGCCAGGCCGATAACAATTCCGAGCTGGATATTGCCGAACCGCAGGGCGGTGACGACCCCGATCAACACCGCGAAAATCAGCCCATTGACCAAACCAACGGCCATTTCGCGGGTAATGAGCCGACGCAATTTCCGGCCATCCAGTTGCCGCATGGCCAACGCCCGCACGGTAACCGTCATGGTTTGTGTGCCCGCATTACCCCCCATCGACGCCACGATTGGCATCAGCACTGCCAGCGCAACCATCTGCTCGATTGTTGCATTGAACAACCCAATGATCATCGACACCACGATTGCCGTCACCAGATTGACCACCAGCCACGGCGTTCGGCTCCGCACCGTATCGACCATATTGTCGGAAATATCTTCGTCACCGACGCCGCCCAGTCGCTTGATGTCCTCGTCGGCCTCCTCATGGATAACATCGACCATGTCGTCGACCGTCAACACCCCCACAAGCCGTCGGCTTTCGTCGATAACGCCGACTTCAACCAGATCGTACCGTTCAAAGTCGCGCGCCGCCTCTTCCTGGTCTTCGTTGGCATCCACCAGGATCACATTGGCATTCATGATTTCCTGGATGCGGCGTTGCCTGTAGGAGCGCAGAAACTTGTCTAGCGGTATGATGCCAAGGACATTGTAGGACACGTCGACCACGTAGATCTGGTAGAATTCGTCGGGCAAATCCTCCTCGTTTCGCAAATAGTCGATCGTCTGCCCCACCGTCCAGAATGGCGGAATGGCTATAAAGTCGGTCTGCATCCGCCGACCGGCGGATTCTTCTGGAAAATCGAGGCTGCGCTTGAGACTGAGCCGTTCGAACGTTGGCAGTGCCGAGAGCACTTCCTCACGGTCGCCATGCTCCATGTCCTCCAGAATGAAGACCGCGTCATCATTGTCCAAACCGCTGACGCCGCGTGCAATATCAGCATTGGGCAGCAGCTCCATCAATTCGGTACGAACCGATTCATCGACTTCGGTGAGCGCCGAAAAGTCGAACCGTTCGCCCAACTGCTTGACCAGCTCAAATCGCTCGGCCGCCTCCAGCGCTTCGAGCACATCGCCGGTGTCCGCAGAGTGCAGCGGACCCATCATATCCATCAATTCCGCAGAATCATGTGCACCCAAATGGGCACGCAACCGTTCTATCCAGATTGGATTGATATAGTCCGAGCTATCGCGCAGGCCGTTCGGATCTGCCCCATCCTCGTGATTGGGAGGTGTGCCGTTGTCAGTGCTCATTGGAGGCCCTTTGCTGGAGAGGGTTTGGGCTGGTCAAGGTGTAGCCAATCAATACAATTTTGACCAGCCGCAAGGCGCCATCCAGTCGCGATTTGCCAAACAAAATCAGGATTGAACATGACAGATGACACCGAGATGACGATTAAACGCCTTGAGAAGTTGACATCGGATCAATCGCTGCCCGATGTCTCCACTGGAACGAGCCTATCGCCAACCGGCGCTGAAGGTCTCGAAGGCAACCTTTGCCAGCCTGAAGGATGCCAATACCCTGGTATTGCAGTGTCCCGAGGAGCAAAAAATCCTGCTGCTCGAAATTGCCCCGGATATCTACTACGAAACTGACCACTATGTCGGCTGGCCTGCGGTGCTGGTGCGCCTTGATGTGATCAGTGACGACGAACTCGCCCTGCGGCTCGAAGATGCCTGGCGTCACAAGGCGCCTGCGCAAATCGCCGCCAAGCGGCCAACGCGGCCTCCCAAACGGGACTAGAGTCGCAAAAAAGCCGAGGCACCGCCCCGGCCTTGAACTCGTTTACGCAAGGAAATTTATGCCTCTGCGGGCACATCCTCCTTTTTGCGTTCAGCATATATGTAAAGCGGACGCACATCCTTGCCGTTGACCACCTCTTCGGAGATCACCACTTCCTGCACACCCTCCAGCGAGGGCAGGTCATACATCGTATCAAGCAGGATCGCCTCCATGATGGAGCGAAGACCACGGGCGCCGGTCTTGCGCTCGATTGCTCGCTGCGCAATGGCCTTGAGAGCATCTTCGTGGAAAGTCAGCTCAACTTCTTCCATGTTGAACAGACGCTGATATTGACGAACCAGCGCATTCTTGGGTGCCGTCAAAATCTCGATCAACGCCGACTCATCGAGGTCTTCCAGCGTTGCCAGCACAGGCAGGCGACCGATGAACTCGGGAATGAGACCAAAGCGCACCAGATCCTCTGGCGCCACTTCCGCCAGAATTTGTCCAACGCGCCGATCCTGAGGATCCTTGACCGTGGCACTAAAGCCGATGGAAGAGCCTTTCCCCGCGTGCCTGAATAATCTTTTCAAGCCCGGCGAACGCGCCACCGCAGATGAAAAGAATATTCGTTGTGTCGACCTGCAAAAATTCCTGCTGCGGATGTTTGCGCCCACCCTGGGGCGGCACTGAGGCAACCGTCCCTTCCATGATCTTGAGCAACGCCTGTTGAACGCCCTCGCCCGACACGTCACGCGTAATCGATGGATTGTCGGATTTGCGCGAAATCTTGTCGACTTCGTCGATATAGACAATGCCGCGTTGCGCTTTTTCGACATTATAGTCAGCCGATTGCAGCAGCTTCAGAATGATGTTTTCGACGTCCTCACCGACATAACCAGCCTCGGTCAACGTTGTCGCGTCGGCCATGGTGAATGGCACGTCGAGAATACGCGCCAATGTCTGTGCCAACAGCGTCTTGCCCGAACCTGTCGGCCCGATCAGCAGAATGTTGGATTTGGAAAGCTCGATATCCTGGTTCTTGGACGAGTGATGCAACCGCTTGTAGTGGTTATGCACCGCCACTGACAGCACCCGCTTGGCGCGGAACTGGCCAATCACATAGTCATCGAGAACCTTGCAGATATCTGCGGGTGTTGGCACACCGTCGGAGGACTTGACCATCGAGGTCTTGTTCTCTTCTCGAATGATGTCCATGCACAGTTCAACGCATTCATCGCATATGAATACGGTTGGGCCGGCGATCAGCTTGCGAACCTCGTGCTGCGATTTACCGCAGAACGAGCAGTAAAGCGTATTCTTGGAGGTTTCGCCGTTTGTTGTCTCTTTGGACATCCTGGTACTCCCGGGAGCAATACGTTCCCAAAATCTGCGTCGACTCATAGGCTAACGCATGAGGCCTAAAGAATATCTAAGCCGAACCAACCTTAGCGGTCGATCCGGCTCGGTGCAATTCCGTGTGTGTCACAGTCCACGGAGCATTTGATTTGGCGTTAATGCCGATCAGGGGGTGGCCTCAGGAGCCGCGCGCTTCTCGAACACATTGTCGATTAGCCCAAAGGTCTTGGCTTCTTCCGCTGAAAGGAAACGGTCACGCTCAAGAGCATTCTCGATTTCCTCGTAAGTCCGGCCCGTGTGCTTCTCGTAGATTTGATTGAGCCGACGCTTAAGACCTTCTACTTCCTTTGCGTGAATCAAGATGTCGGTCACCTGCCCCTGGAAGCCACCCGAAGGCTGGTGAACCATCACGCGCGAGTTGGGTAGCGACGCCCGCATACCGGCCTCGCCTGCTGCCAGCAACAACGACCCCATCGAGGCCGCCTGCCCCATGCACAGCGTCGCAATAGGTGGGCGAATGAATTGCATGGTGTCATAAATGCTCAGGCCGGCGGTAACCACGCCGCCGGGCGAATTGATGTACATTGCGATTTCCTTCTTCGGATTTTCCGATTCCAGAAACAGCAACTGCGCCACGATCACGGACGCCATATTGTCTTCGACAACGCCGGTCACAAAAATAATGCGCTCGCGCAAAAGCCGGGAATAGATATCGAACGAACGTTCGCCGCGATTGGATTGCTCAACCACCATCGGGATGAGCGTGTTCATATAAAGATCGTGTGGATCTCTCATTCTTCGGATGCCCCTTGTGCCGAGAATCTGCGCGATACCGTCTCGGTCACTGCTCGTGTTGCGCATGGTCATTTCCCGAAACCGGACATCCCAATTTCCGGGACCATGCCTTGAATTCGAATCAGCGCGATACGCCGATTGCATAGATTCCGCCTTAACACGCGGTAAAGGGACAAATAGGCCCCATTGGCGTGAGGTTCAATACCCAAACCCCTCCCAAATCCCGGCAACGGTTAATCACTCAGACCGCAAAGCTGACAATAACACCACGCTTTTTGAAATATGACTGCATGGTCTTGCGGCCCTGCCGATTATTCTGCGCCAACTTGGAGGCCTCAAACACCGCCTCCTTCATGCCCTCGCGCGCCATCGCCGCCTTGAGGGCAGAAATGTGGACATCGAGGTCCTCATTATTGTTTGCCAGCGCCGCATAAATATTGTCGACGGACTCGGTCACACTCGGTTCGGTCACGGATCTTGTCTCCGATAAAAATCGCTCGGGCTATGAACTAGCCATTTTTCGGGGCATCGCAAGACCAAGATTGCCTGTGTGCCCCCATTCCGTGCATCATCCGTACTTTCTGCGCAATAATGACCCCAAGTGAGGCAAGTTGGCACCCGACATCATTCACGATCCCGCAACCGAACCCGTAACGGCGGATCCGCGAAATCCGGACTTCTATCAAAATCCATATGCGCTTTATGACCGCCTGCACCGGAACGATCCACGGTTTTTCTGGAAGGATTACGACCATTGGTGCTTTGCCAGCTTCAAGGATGTTAGCGCCCTGCTCCGCGATCGGCGCTTTGGTCGCCAGATTCTGCACGTCGCCACGCGCGATGAACTTGGCATGCCAGCACCCAAGCCGCACGTCGCCGCCTTTGACCAGACCGAAAAATACTCCCTGCTGGCGCTGGAGCCACCCGAGCACACCCGGCTTCGCGGGCTCGTCAACAGGGCCTTTGTTTCTCGCCACGTCGAACAATTGCGCCCGCGGATCGCCGAATTGGCCAACGAGATGATCGACGGCTTCGTCGCCGATGGCGGCACTGATTTGATCAAAAGTTTCGCCGCGCCCATTCCGGCCATTGTCATCGCCGAAATGATTGGCCTGCCCGCCGAAATGGCCCCACAGCTACTGAACTGGTCCAATCGCATGGTCGCCATGTACATGTACGGCGTGACCGAGGCGACCGAAATTGACGCCAACCAGGCTTCGGTCGATTTTATGGATTACCTTGGCACAGAAATCACCGAGCGCCGCCGGTCGCCTCGGTCGGACCTGCTCACACACATGCTGACAGCCGAAATCGACGGTACGCGCCTCAGTGACGACGAGGTGATCTCAACAGCCATCCTGCTGCTGAATGCCGGTCACGAAGCAACGGTTCACACCACCGGCAACGGGGTAAAATCCATTCTGGAAAGCGGTCTCGATCCACGCATACTGTTCGCCAGCGACGCCCAGGCGGCCGCGACGGTGGAAGAATGCCTTCGCTTCGACGCGCCGCTGCACCTGTTCACCCGCTATGCCCTTGACGACATTGAGTATGGCGGGCGCCAATTTCGCAAAGGTGAGACTATCGGCCTGATGCTGGGAGCCGCAAACCGGGATCCGCAGCGCTTCAGCAATGCCAATGCCTTCGATCCGTTCCGAGCTGATGGTGCCAATGTCAGCTTTGGCGCTGGAATCCACTTTTGTATTGGTGCGCCGTTGGCGCGGATAGAATTGCAGGTGGCGTTCACCGAGTTGTTCAAACGCCTGCCAGGATTGCAGTTGGCCGAGCCGCCGAGCTACAACAATGTTTATCATTTTCACGGGTTGGAAAGACTGGTAGTGACATGGCAATAAAATTCAATACGGTCTTCGTTGGCATCGCAATCAGCGCCTTTGCGGCAGTGACGGCGCCATTGGCGGACGAGCCATTGAAATTTTCTTCAGAGATGACGGGCGGCAAGATCTATGCGCTGGCCAACATGCTCGCTCAAAGCGGTCGCAGCGACCTCAACTTTACGGCGGCCGAAGCCGACTTCAATGGCGATGGCCGACTGGACGTTCTGGCTTTCGCACAAAATTCGTATTTTTGCGGTTCCGGTGGCTGCGCGCCGCTGCTGATGATTGCCAACAAAAAGGGTTGGAAAGCGGTACCATTCAACGCGCTGAGCATGCCCGAGAATTGGTATCTGCTCGATTCCATGCGGAATGGCTATCGCATGGTCGTCGTCTTGGGTGATGAATCCGAGCAAAGCTACGCGTGGGATGGGAGCGCGTATATTGCAGTCGACAACTAGAGCTTTGCCAAAACGCCGGGCAGCAAGCTAGGCAAGTCCTCGCTGATCAGGCCCGGACCGCCGAACAAATTGGCCGCTTCTGCATGAAGCCATACTGCGGCCGCGGCGGCCTCAAATCCAGCCATGCCTTGCGCTAGCAGCCCACCGACAATTCCAGCTAGAACGTCCCCCGATCCAGCGGTGCCAAGTGTTGGCGGCGCATTGGAGTTGATCGCCACACGCCCATCCGGTGAGGCAATCACCGTGTCACTCCCCTTAAGGATTATCACCGCACCCGAGCGCTCTGCCGCGCCGATCGCCAGGTCCAGTTTGGACCCCGTCAGGTCATCGAACAGGCGAGAAAACTCGCCTTCATGGGGCGTCATGACCACAGGTCGATGCTGATTGGCGCTTATCGCCGCAAACAGATCGTCGCTCCGATCTTTGAAACTGGTCAAGGCATCCGCGTCCAGTACAACAGCGGCGCCACCAGCCAACACCGTCTCCACGCACTTGGCCGTTTCCCTACCCACACCGGCGGCGGGACCGATAACCACCGATGTGATGCGGTCATCCTTGAGCACTGCCGCAAGGTCACCGGACTCCTCTGCCAGCCGCAGCATGATCGAACTGACATGTGCCGCGTGCACCATTAGAGCGTCGTGCGACCCTGCCAGCGATACCAGTCCAGCGCCGATCCGAAACGCCCCCCATGCCGCCAGACGCGCAGCGCCGGTATGCAGCGGACCGCCAGACACCACCACGCAGTGGCCGCGCGAAAATTTATTGTCCCCCATGCCGGCCACGGGCACGCTCCAGAGATCAGGTGTATTGACCAGAACGCGCGAGCCGATCGAGTCCAGAACAGTGTCAGGAATGCCAATGTCAGCCAACACCACATCGCCGCACAGCTCGCGCCCCGGCATCAGCAGATGGCCAGGCTTGCGTCGAAAGAACGTTACCGTCAGCGTCGCCGCAATGGCAGTGCCGCGAACCGCGCCGGTCGCGCCGTCGAGACCACTGGGCACGTCGATGCTGACAACCGGTCGATCCTTGCCGTTGACCGCATTGATGACCGTTTTCAACTCACCCTCAATTTCGCGGTCCAGTCCCGCGCCCAGTAGCGCATCGACAATAAGGTCAGCGCTGCCAATATTGTCGGCACGGGGCGCATCGCATCGCCCGCCCCACCGCGCGGCCATCGCTGCGGCGTCCCCTTTAAGCGCGGCCTTGCTACCCAGCAATCGCAGTTGAACCGGCCATCCACGCTCCTTGAGCAATCGCGCCACCACGAATCCGTCGCCGCCATTGTTCCCGGGGCCGCACAGGACGGTCACCGAGCGCTGGTAAAATCGCTCGACAATGGCATCTGCAACAGCTTTGCCGGCCGCCTCCATGAGTTTGATCGAGCGAACACCGGCTTCGACGGCCAGTCGATCAGCCTCGGCCATCTGTACCGGGGTCAACAATGTTTCGCTTGAAATGCTCATGGGGTTCCCGCCCTCTTATCGTCCGGCTTGTGGCGACAACAATGCAATAAAAAAGCCGCCCATTTCGGGGCGGCTTTCAATTCGGTCTCGGATCACCCTAGTGGTGGTGCTCCTGAGGAACCTCGTCTTCATCCGCCTGAATCAGTTTTGCCAATTCTTCCCGCGACATTTTCTTGTCGGTCTGCTTGGCCAGCTCTGCCACAAAGTCAACGACCTTGTTTTCAAATACCGGCGCCCGCAATCCAGCAAGTGCCTGCTGATTCTTGCGATAGTAATCATACACTTGCTGTTCCTGGCCAGGGAAACGACGCACCTCGGCGATCAGCGCCTGTTGGTGTTCCTCATCCGTCACGCTGACATCGTTCTTGTTGCCGATTTCGGCGACAACCAGACCGAGGCGGACACGACGCTCGGCAATGGTACGATATTGCTCGCGGGCGGCTTCCTCGGTGGTGCCTTCGTCTTCAAAGCTGCGGCCGTGCGATTCGATCTCGTGCTTTACGCGGTTCCAGATCGATTCAAATTCAGCATCCACCAGTGATTGCGGCACGTTGAATTTGTGCCCCTCGTCCAGCGCGTCCAATATCTGGCGCTTGGAATGCTGGCGGCTCATTGACGCCAGTGCGGCGGCCATCTGGTCCTTCACCGCGGCGCGGAAGGCGGCAACATCGTCCAGGCCGAGTTTTTTGGCGAATTCATCGTCCAGCTCGCCCTTGTTCGGGCCATCGACGTGCAGCACATTCACCTCGAACACGGCTTCTTTGCCCGCTAATTCAGCGCTGTTATAGTCGGCTGGGAAAGTGACCTTGACCTCTTTGGTCCCGCCCTTTGTCACGCCAATCAACTGCTCTTCAAAGCCGGGAATGAACTCACCGGAACCGATTGTCAAATGCGCATGGTCGGAGGTGCCACCATCAAACGGCACGCCGTCGATTTTGCCGATAAACGACAAACCAAGACGATCACCGTCTTCAACTACCGCATCGTCGCCCTTGTCGGTGAAACCGCGGTTCTGGTTGAAAACACGGGTAACCTCGGCTTCGACTTCCTCCTCGCTGATATCAACAACGGGCTTTTCGATCGAAATTCCCTTGAAATCCATCAGTTCAACGGGTGGCAGCACTTCATAGCTGACATCAAACGCCAGATCGGCCTTGCCTTCGAGCACATCATTGATCACGGCCTGATCGTCGGGCAGATCAACTTGAGGCTGCGCAGCGGCGCGTTCTTCGCGTTTTTCCAATGTTTCGGACACGGTGGTGTTGATGGCATCCTGCATCACCTCGGACATGGCTGAACGGCCATATACCTTCTTGAGGTGGGAGGCAGGCACTTTGCCGGGGCGGAAGCCCTTGATATTGGCTGTGCCCTTGAGTTCTTCCAGTTTCGCATCGAGCCGCGACACAAGGTCATTGGCCGGAATGACGACGCTCAACTTGCGCTTCAGGCCTTCGCTCTGGGTTTCGGTAACCTGCATTCGGTTCAATCCCGTCTTCATTGATCTTCTTCAGGCCAGAGCACCTTTCGTGCCAAGGTCATTTGGTGCGGGTGAAAGGAATCGAACCTTCACGCCTCGCGGCGCTGGAACCTAAATCCAGTGCGTCTACCAGTTCCGCCACACCCGCAAAATACCCGCTGGCCGGGTTGGGCGTGGGTCTAACCTAACTTGAAGAGCCAGTCAAAGCCTCATTCTGCGGTATTTTTTGGACAATGACCAATTGGCTTGATTATAATGTCGCCACGGGCATGCCTACGACTGCCCAATTGGTGTGCAACATGACTAAATTTTCATCACACACACCATTGCTTCGCCACCTCTGGCAACAATGCGCCTGAGATAACCTATTGTAATTAAACACAGTTATCGCACCAGCTGCTACTGGCATGCGGTGTGCATAGTTGGGGCGACATTCGACCAATCGACATAGAGGCACGCAATGAAAAAGATCGAGGCCATCGTTAAGCCGTTCAAGCTCGATGAAGTCAAAGAGGCGCTTCAGGAGGTTGGACTACAAGGTATAACCGTTACTGAAGCCAAGGGTTTTGGCCGCCAGAAGGGCCATACCGAATTATATCGCGGCGCCGAATATGTGGTCGATTTTCTGCCCAAGGTCAAAGTCGAGGTCGTGTGCCCCGACGAGCCTGGCCGAAAAAGCAATCGAAGCAATCCGGAACGCGGCTCAAACCGGCCGTATTGGCGACGGCAAGATCTTCGTCTACTCGATCGAGCAAGCCATCCGCATCCGTACGGGCGAGTTTGGCGACGACGCCCTCTAAAGGCAAAGTCGACAAAGCCTGACAACCATAAAAATCAACACCCAATCAGTATATACAGGGGAAGAACCAAATGACGACCGGTAGCGATATCCTTAAGCGTATGAAAGACGAGAACATCAAGTATCTCGACTTGCGCTTCACCGACCCGCGCGGCAAAACGCAGCATGTCACCCTCGACGCCACCATCGTCGACGAAGATCTTTTCGAAGAAGGCACAATGTTCGACGGTTCATCGATCGGTGGCTGGAAGGCCATCAACGAGTCGGACATGGTTTTGATGCCCGATCCCACGGCGACCTATATGGACCCGTTCTTTGGCGCGTCGACCCTGTGCATCGTCTGTGACATTCTCGAGCCACTGACCTACCAACCCTATAATCGCGACCCGCGCACCACCGCCAAAAAAGCCGAAGCGTTCGTAAAATCCTCCGGCGTTGGCGATAGCGTCGTATTTGGCCCTGAACCCGAATTTTTCATCTTCGACGATGTCAAATATTCGAACACCCCCTACAAGGTTGGCTTCTCGGTCGATCATTCCGAGCCTGCCCACCAACAATGATACCGATTACGAGACCGGCAATAACGGCCACCATATCGGTCTCAAAAAGGGCTATTTCCCGGTTCCTCCGCTCGACAGCGCGCAGGACATACGGGGCGAAATGTTGGCGGCGATGGCAGACATGGGCGTCGTCGTTGAGAAACATCACCACGAAGTGGCCTCGGCTCAGCATGAGTTGGGCATCAAGTTCCAGCCGATGATCAAGTCGGCCGACGATGTTCAAGTCTTCAAATATGTCGTACATCAGGTTGCCAACGCCTATGGCAAAACCGCCACCTTCATGCCAAAGCCGGTTTATGGCGACAATGGCTCAGGCATGCATTGCCATCAGTCGATCTGGCGTGATGGCAAACCGCTCTTCGCTGGCGACCAGTATGCCGGCCTGTCGATGGACGCCCTCTATTATATCGGTGGTGTAATCAAACACGCCAAGGCCATCAATGCCTTTACCAATCCGTCGACCAATTCCTACAAACGTCTGGTGCCCGGCTTTGAAGCGCCCGTGCTACTTGCCTATTCGGCACGCAACCGCTCGGCATCCTGCCGCATCCCATTCGGTCAGTCGCCAAAGGCCAAGCGCGTCGAAGTGCGTTTCCCCGATCCACTGGCAAATCCCTACCTGGCCTTTGCGGCCCTTTTGATGGCCGGTCTCGATGGCATCAAGAACAAGATCCACCCTGGCGACCCCATGGACAAGGATCTTTACGAACTGCCCCGCCAGGAACTGATGGCAATTCCGACCGTTTCGGCCTCGCTGCGTGAAGCGCTCGAAAGCCTCGACAAGGATCGGGACTTCCTCAAGGCCGGCGGCGTCTTCGACGACGATCAGATTGACAGTTATATCGAACTGAAAATGGCCGAGGTCATTAAGTTTGAGCACACGCCGCACCCAGCCGAATTTGAAATGTACTACTCGGCCTGATCGGTTCGAACCTAATGAGAAAGGGGCCAACCGGCCCCTTTTTTATTTCGTCACTTTGTTTCGAGTGGCTTTGCCATCAGTATTTCGAGCTGATCCGGCTCATAGGTTCGCGCAAACTGTACCGCAAATCCGACGTCGAGCCTGGCGCACCACCCGGCCCAGAAGCTGTCCAATGGCGACCGGCGTCCCACGGGACACCCGGGTTTCGGTCGAAACTGCAGCGCCTGACCCCGATATATCAACTACGAAACAATCCATCTTGGTGCCGTCCTTCAACACCATTGTTGCACGCGGATTGCGCGGCAATATACGTTTGAATTCGCGTTGGTCCGGCACAGTGCTCTGCACGCGGCGTTTCTGCCATTCGATCCTGGCCGCAAGCTTTTCCTGCTCGGCAGCACTCAATAACAATTCCAGCGAGAACCCGGTCGGCACCCGCCGACCAACCGTCGCCCTGAGGACGCCAAATGGTTCAAAATGTGCGGCAACATTCTCGCCGGGCACACCCTGGACCGACGCAATGATTACAGCGCTTTTTGGCGTAATCGAGCATAGTCGGCAAGCGAGTACGGGGCGAGGCTCCCCTTCAATCACATCGCGATCAGAAAACGAAAAACATCCAGCAATGGCGCCAATATAGCGTACATTCAGTTGCGAGGATGATGGACTTGGGGGCGTTTCAGTTTGTGCCAGTGCAGACATGGGGCCCAATTACTATTTCGATCAGTATTGTCCCTATTATACAGGCAATCATTTAAGGACCATTACTACTGGCTGCTCAGAAATGATCGCAATTGACCGCCCCTCTGGGTTGGGAGAGGTGTCATAGCGAAGAAAATATTGTGAGACTATGGATCAGGCCAAATAGAACAGGGCCGCCACTGCAATGGTCACCGCAGGGCGCGAGACATGGAAATGGGCAAGCCGGTACGCAATACTGATAAACCCGGCCTGCTGCCACCCATGAGACGGCGGCGCGTCAACTCGAACGTCTTGATACGCAATACTATCGTTCGCTTCGACACGCATACGGCAACTCCAAACAAAAACCGTATGCTCATGTTTTAGCAGTCGCTCTTTAAAAAAGTGTCGCCAAGAAGCAAACGCTTGGTAAAGATGGTGCCCAAGATGGGACGCTACCCCGCATTGTTGGCCGGTCGCAGTCGCGTCCGCCCTTCAATCTGGTTTGTACAAAAATTGAAATTGAGCAGATAAACCCAGCCAGCCTGGGAGGCCCGAACCTGGATGCGTTTATTGTTGGGCACATTGAGCGCAATAGCCGAATAGCCGCGGGCGGCAATTTCATTTCTTATCTGTCGGTCGGTCAGACACATCGGCAATGGGGGCGCACGAAAGTCAAACTCGCGCGGGTCGCCCAAAAAATCGCCCTTCAGCATCGGAGGCTGAAACTGGAAGCCAAATGCCGGACTTTGCGATTGCGCCACAGCCGACGGCATCATTGCTGCTGACAGGCAAAAACCGAGCCCAACCAATATGGATCGGATTGCGAACGACGACGACCGACTATTGTGCGACATGTCAAACCTCCCTCCCTCAACTCAGGCCCGGACGAGCGCACCTGATAGTGTTGTCAAATACCTAGCAGCGCCATCTTGAACTCAACCGCACCCGCATGTTCATTTTCGGTTCAGGTTCGCCGAAGCGATGAAATCCTTGGAGACACGTACCGCGAGCCCCACCCATGCTTGCGCTACTATATGATAGCGTGCAGGCAACCTGATTCGGGGAACCTCAATACGGATATTAAATGTCGGAAGTCGAAGACCTTTTTGCTGAGAACCCAGAGCGACGTTCCATGGCGCCGCCACCAAAGGCATCGAAATCGTCGGTCGCTAGCGCACCCTCCTCCTACACCGCAGCCGATATTGAGGTGCTTGAAGGACTTGAGCCCGTGCGCCGACGGCCCGGCATGTACATCGGCGGCACCGACGCCAACGCGCTTCACCACCTCTTTGCCGAAGTCATCGATAATTGCATGGATGAGGCAATTGCCGGTCACGCCAGTCGCATCGAAGTTAATTTCGGTGCTGACGGCTATCTGACCGTTACCGACAATGGGCGCGGAATTCCCGTTGAAAAGCACCCGAAATTTCCGACTCAATCGACGCTCGAAATCATCATGACGACGCTCCATGCGGGCGGCAAGTTCGATTCCAAGGCCTACGAGACCTCGGGTGGACTGCACGGTGTTGGTATCTCCGTCGTCAATGCCTTGTCAGATGACATGGTCATCGAAGTGGCGCGGGACCAGCAATTGTTCCGCCAGACTTATTCCCGCGGCAAGCCCCAGTCAGAGGTCGAGTCCGTCGGGCGAGTCAACAACCGGCGCGGCACCACGGTTCGATTTCATCCCGATGCGCAAATCTTTGGCGCCAGCGCCAGGTTTTCGGCACTTCGACTGTTCAAAATGACCCGGGCCAAAGCCTACCTGTTTGGCGGTGTCGAATTGCGGTGGTCGTGCGACGAGGAACTTGCCACCGACGACGTCCCGGCCCGCGCAACCTTCCACTATCCCGATGGCCTGCGTGACTTCATGACCACCAGGATCGCGGGCGAAACCCGGATCGTTGACGAGATATTTTCTGGCAAGGCGGGCAAGCCCGGCACCCAGGGAGCGGTTGAGTGGGCCATTGCATGGTCCTTGGGAGATGGCTTTGTCTCCTCATATTGCAACACCGTTCCCACGCCTGACGGGGGCACTCACGAAACCGGCCTACGCAGTGCCCTGCTGCGCGGTCTGAAAAGCTATGCGGAGCTGACCAAGAACAAGGCCGCCACCATTCTTACTGCCGACGATGTTTTTGCGCACTGCAATGCCATGTTGTCGGTTTTCATCCGTGAGCCCGAATTTGTCGGCCAGACCAAGGACAAGCTGGCTTCCGGCGAAGCCGCACGCATCGTCGACAACGCCATGCGCGACGCCTTCGATCACTGGCTTGCGGCCTCGCCGAACCAGGCCGGAAAACTGCTCGACTGGGCGGTTGAGCGTGCCGAAGAGCGCCTACGCCGCCGCAAGGAAAAGGAAATTGATCGCGCCAGCGCCACCCGGAAACTGCGCCTTCCCGGCAAACTGGCCGATTGTACCCAAGGCGCCGCCCAGGGTGCCGAATTATTCATCGTCGAAGGTGATAGCGCTGGTGGGAGTGCCAAGCAGGCCCGCGACCGTAAAAGCCAGGCAGTGCTGCCACTGCGCGGCAAGATCTTGAATGTCGCTGGTGCGTCCCGCGAAAAGATGGCGGCCAACCAACTCATTTCGGACCTGATCCAGGCACTGGGTTGCGGTACGCGTGACCGCTACCGTGAAGATGATTTGCGCTATGACAAGATCATCATCATGACCGACGCCGACGTTGACGGTGCCCACATTGCCTCATTGTTGATTACCTTTTTCTTTCAGGAAATGCCTCAACTCATTGATGGTGGACATCTTTTCCTTGCCATGCCCCCACTTTACCGGCTGAGCCAGGGCGGCAAGACGCTTTATGCGCGCGACGATGCCCATAAAGATGAGTTGATGACAACCGAGTTCACCGGCAAGTCCAAAGTCGACATGACCCGGTTCAAGGGGCTTGGCGAAATGCCGTTCGCGCACTTGAGAGAAACAACAATGTCGACGCGCTCGCGCACCCTTTTGCAGGTCAAGATCCAACAGGATATGGAAGGCACCCGTACCACCGTTGACAGGCTGATGGGCACCAAGCCCGAAGCCCGCTTTGACTTCATTCAGGAAAATGCCGCCTTTGTTACTGACCTTGATATTTGATTTCGCCGCGCCATATTAACGAAGAAGGCCGGAATAGCGTTGACTCACAAGGCCTTTGCGTTATGGTCGCCCTCGCTGGAGCATTTTCCGGCTTGGCGACTGGGACCATGTATTTCTGCGCCAGCCCATGCTGACTACGCCCCAGGGCCACTCCAACGATCTGCAGTTTATGCACAAGCGTCCGAATGGCCAATTCCGTGCCACGGATGCGTTTGAGTTCAGCTGCTTGCGCGCCAATCCTTCACCATGAGTGGACTACTAAATTTGACCGATGATTTTTCCGGGCTTGGACTTTCTCCGAAAGTAACCGATGCGGTTGCCGCCGCGGGATATACCAAACCCACCGACATACAAGCACAAGCAATTCCGCACGTCTTGCAAAAGCAGGACATTATTGGCATTGCGCAAACCGGCACCGGCAAGACGGCGTCGTTTGTGCTGCCGATGCTGACCCTGCTCGAGAGCGGTCGCGCCCGGGCGCGGATGCCCCGCACCCTCATTCTTGAGCCAACCCGGGAACTTGCCGCCCAGGTTCATGAGAACTTTGAAAAATACGGCAAGAACCACCGTTTATCCGTTGCCTTGCTGATTGGCGGCGTTTCCTTCGAGGAACAGAACAAAAAGCTCGATCGTGGCGCCGATGTGCTCATTGCTACGCCCGGCCGAATGCTGGACCAATTCGAACGCGGCCGCATCCTGTTGAACGGCGTTGACCTTCTGGTCATTGATGAGGCTGATCGGATGCTGGATATGGGCTTTGTGCCCGACATCGAGCGAATTTGCTCGCTGCTGCCTGCACGCCGCCAAACCCTGTTTTTCTCGGCCACCATGCCGCCCGAGATCGAAAAGCTCACCAGGAAATTCCTGCGTGACCCGGTTCGCATCCAGGTCGCCCGGCAAAATTCGACCGCCGAAAACATCGACCAGAAATTGGTGCGCGTTGGCTCCAAGCCGGATCAAAAGCGCGAAGCGCTTCGCCAGCAGATTCGTGCCGCAGATGGGCTGACCAACGCAATTGTCTTCTGCAATCGCAAGCGCGACGTTGCCATGGTCGCCAAATCATTGGCGCGGCACGGCTTTGACGCGGGCGAATTGCACGGCGATATGGACCAGAAGCGGCGTACCGAAACGCTGGATGCGTTCCGCAGCGACCGCTTGAGTATTTTGGTCGCTAGCGACGTAGCTGCACGCGGTCTTGATATTCCAGCCGTCAGCCACGTTTACAATTTTGACGTGCCCGTGCATGCCGAGGACTATGTTCACCGAATTGGTCGCACCGGGCGCGCCGGTCGCTCAGGCGTTGCAACCACATTGGTGACCGGCGCCGACAGCAAGCATCTTGATGCGATCGTAAAGCTCATTCAGCAGGACATTCCCTTCGCTGACAATGACACCGGCGCCCCCGCCGATCAGCCTGAGAATGCAGCGACAGCCGAGGAAGCCAAGCCGGCAAAACGGCGTCGCGGCGCCACGCGTGAACGTGGTCAAGTCAAGGCACGGCCCGCCACCTCCACCGAGCCCCAAAGCGAGACGGTTCAGCAAACCCAGCCCGAACCGCAGGTACCGGCTGACGCAGTTGAAGAAACGCGCACCGCCAAAACCCGCACCCCTGCTCGTTCCAAAGCGCCAAAGCGTCCCCAAAAGGAAAGCAACGACAACACAAATCCATTTGGAAATGACGGTCCGATCCCGGCATTCCTGCTGCGCACCAGCGCATGGAGCAATTAGACTGCGTTTAAACTCACTGATGTCAACTGTGTTGGCGCACAATTGAGTAACACCGGTTACGCGACCTAGTTAGACTGGTCGTTGCCAACGAATGTCCTGTTGGTAACAATATAGAACCAGTCACTTGCATCACGACTCGCTTTTTCCAGCACACCCATTTATGTAATATTAAGAACATTAGAATCAAATGATGCGAGCCCGACCTTACGAAATGGGTGTGAGGAAACATTGTCCGAGCAGGAATTCAAACTCGCGCTGAGCTACTCCAACGCAGCAATGCGATTGCTTAAGCGTTGCGAGATTCCGGCCTATCCTCATTTTTATGAACTGCTCTATACCTACACTTCCGGCGTCAACGCCGCCCTCAATGCCCGAATGAACGAAATATTTCGGGCGGGGCATCTACTGACCACAGAAACAGTGGAAGCGCTCTGTGTCGAATTTTTGAAGTCCTACGACGTAAATGAACGCATCACCAACGTCTCCGAACGCATGCATGCGCGGATCGAGTCGGTAAACGACGCTATCGAAACGGCAATGACAAATGCCGTTTCCTATTCTGGTTCGTTGAAAGTAGCGAGTGGCGATCTGGATCGCGGCGTGAGTGCGGACGACCTCAAGTCCATGACCAAAAGCCTGCTCATCGAAACCCAACAGATGCAGGAAACAAATCGCAATCTCGAAGAACAGTTGGATGCGTCGCGCGAAGACATTGCCACGCTGCAACAAGATCTCGAAGACGTGCGTCGTGAATCAATGATCGATTCACTTACGAAAATTGCCAATCGCAAGAGCTTTGATGAAAGTATTGACCGGGCCGTCGAACAAGCCGCGACGAGTGGTGAGCCGCTGTGCCTCATTATTGTTGACATCGACCACTTCAAAAAATTCAACGACACTTTTGGCCACCAGACCGGCGATCAGGTCCTGCGTCTCGTTGCCATGACCTTGAAGGCCAACATCAAGGGACGCGATCTCGCCGCCCGCTATGGTGGTGAGGAATTCATGACAATATTGCCCACCACAGATATTGCAGGTGCCGTTATTGTCGCTGAAAATATTCGCAAGGCCATCCAGGCCAAGGAATTGCTCAAGCGCTCGACCAATGAAAAATTGGGCCGCATAACGGCCTCGTTCGGTGTTGCGCAGTTCGCCGCAACCGATTCGACATCGTCTCTGATCGAGCGCGCCGACCGCTGTCTCTATGCTGCCAAGCACGGTGGTCGAAATAATGTCGTCAGCGAACTGGAACTTGAAAAAATAGTCGCCGCCTGACTATTGCCCGGGTGTCAACACGACGCCGAGGTCCGAAAGCATGTCCCAATAGCCCGGATAGGTTTTGCCCGTACAGGCCGGATCAAGAATGGTGATCTCGCCAATTTTCAGCCCCGCCAGCGCAAAGCTCATCGCGATCCGATGATCCGCATAGGTCTCGATACGTGTCGGCAAACGCTGACCAGATAACCCCGGGTCGGCGGCAACGATCAGATCGTCCCCATCTTCGCGCGCCAGTCCCGGCCGAATTCGATTGAGTTCATTGGCCAGTGCCGCCACGCGATCACATTCCTTGACCCGCAAATTAGCAATATTGACGAAGCGCACCGGATTATTGTTGAACGCTGCCAAAACCGCCAGCGTCGGCACGGCATCCTGCATTTGCGATCCGTCAATCACCGCCGGCATATTTGGAAATTGCGCAATGAACGCCTGTGAGAGTGCATCAGGCTGGGTAAAGGCGTCCGCCTTGATCCCCAGATCGATATTGCCGCCGGTGAGCGCCTCTGCGCCCCAGAGATAGGTCGCAGCAGACGCATCGGGCTCGATCGCCAGCGCCGTCGCCTGGTAGCCTGTTGGCTCGACCCGCCAGCGACCCGCATCAACTTGTTCGACCAGCGCGCCGAAACTGCGCATGCCAGCCAATGTCAGATCGATATAGCCCCGAGCGCCAATATCGCTGCCCGTCAGCACCACATCAATCGGCCCCGCGCCCAGCGGCGCAGCCATCAGCAGCGCCGAAACATATTGGCTGGACAATCCAGCGTCGATTTCAATCCGTCCGCTGCCAAAATTGCCCCTGCCATTCACCACCACCGGCGGGCATCCGGTTGCCGAGTTGATATCGATGCCAAGCGATGCAATGGCGGCAACCAGTGGCGCAATGGGACGCCTGTGCATGTGCTCATCGCCGTCAATGACCACCTGCCCGTCAATGGTGGCCGCCGCCGCGGTCAAAAAACGAACGGCCGTACCGGCATTGCCCAAAAACAACGCTTGATCGGGCGCCGTGAGTTTTCCGCTACCGGACACCACGAAACTCGTTTCGTCAGGTTCATCGACACCCACGCCCATTTGCTTGAGTGCCGCCGCCATCAAGGCGGTATCCTTGCTCTTGAGCGCACCGCTCAACTGGCTGGTCCCGACGGCCAGTCCAGCCATCAGCAACGCGCGATTGGTAATTGATTTGGAGCCCGGAGGCGCAACACGCCCGCTAAGCGCATGATTTGGAGGCACTATGGTAAGTGCTGCAGGCAACACGCTCATGGACTTGTCTCATTGCAGGGCAAATACTTGGCGACTGTTAGGACAAGTTCTGGTCCAACGCAACGCCTAGGCGCTGGCTCGCGCCGCTGCAATCGCCTTGAGGTCCGCTGGCTCAAGCTGCACACTTTCGCCACAGCCACAGGCGCCGGTCTGATTGGGGTTCTTGAAGGTAAAACCGGCACTCATCTTGGACTCTTCATAGTCCATGATAGTGCCAAGCAGGAACATCGTCGCCTTTGGCTCGATATAGACATCCAGCCCCTGATCCTTGACATGATCATCGCCGACCATTGCCTCGGTTACATAGTCGAGCGTATAGGCCATGCCCGCACAGCCGGCATTGCGTACGCCAACGCGCACGCCAATCACCGGCTTGTCAGAATCTTCGATAATTTCCTTGATCCGCTCGGCAGCGGCGTCACTCAAAGTCATGATCTTGAACGCCATCGCATATCCTCGTTCATCGCCCTTTTACGATATATAGCGCGCCAGGCCGAAAATTACCACCAGTTCAACGCAACCTGGGCTTCTTCGCTCATGCGGGTCGCATCCCATGGCGGATCAAATACCATATTGACCGTCACATCCTGGATGCCCTCGACGGACAGCGCGGCATTTTCGACCCAGCCCGGCATTTCGCCCGCTACCGGGCATCCCGGCGCCGTCAATGTCATGTCGATAGCAAGATTACGATCATCATCCAGATCGACCTTATAGATCAGTCCAAGCTCGTAAATATCGACTGGAATTTCTGGATCATAGACGGTTTTGAGGGCCCCGATCAGATCGTTGGTTATCCGTTCGACCTCATCAGCGGGCAGATTGCCATCATGAGTCGGCAAAACGCGGTTATCGACGGGCAATGCCGGAGCCGGTGCAATTTCGGATTCTTCAGTCATCATTATCCCCGCGATTTATACGAAAAATTTTCGGGCGCGTTCAATGCCATCTACCAGGGCATCCACATCGTCCTTGCCATTATATAGGGCGAGTGAAGCTCGACAGGTAGAGGTAACCCCAAATCGGTGCAACAGCGGTTGCGCACAATGGGTACCAGCCCGCACCGCTATGCCATAGCGATCCAGAATGGTTGAAATGTCGTGGGCATGCGCGTCCTTGATCTCGAATGAGAAAATGCCGCCCTTGCCTTCTGCTGTACCAATCAACCGTAACGAATTGATTTTCTGGAGCTTCTCCATCGCGTAGGCCGTAACGTCGGCTTCATGGGCGGCGATGGCATTGCGATCAAGCGCCTCCATATAGCCAAGCGCCGCTCCCAAGCCGATGGCTTGCACAATCGGCGGCGTCCCCGCTTCAAACCGGTGCGGCGGTTCATTGTAGGTCACATTATCGAGCGTGACCGACTCAATCATCTCGCCGCCACCCTGATAGGGCTGCATTTCCGCCAACAGCGCATGTTTGCCATAAAGCACGCCAATTCCGGTCGGGCCATAGAGCCTTGTGCCCGGTCATGACATAAAAATCAGCATCGAGCGCCTGAACGTCAACAACCGTGTGCACAGCCCCTTGGCTGCCATCTACCAGCACCGGAATATTTTTGGCGTGCGCCATATCGATAACCTGCCGCAATGGCGTTACCGTGCCTGTCACATTGGACATATGGGTAATAGCGACCATTTTGGTGCGAGCCGACAACGACGCCTCGAACGCCTCCAGATCGAACCCGCCATCGTCTTTGACATCAACCCAGCGGATCACCGCACCCTTGCGCTCCCGGTGAAAATGCCACGGCACGATATTGGAGTGATGCTCCATGATCGAAGTGACAATCTCATCGCCCTCGCCGATGCGCGGGCCAGCAAACGAAGCCGCAACCAGATTGATTGCCTCAGTCGCCGAGCGGGTAAAGACAATCTCTTCGCTTCGCGCCGCGTTGAGAAATTTTCGCACCGCCTCGCGGCCGCCCTCATAAGCTTCGGTGGCGCGGTTGGCCAATGTATGAAGACCCCGATGGACATTGGCATATTCGTGCCGAAAGGCGTGATCCATTCGATCCAGCACCTGCACCGGCTTTTGCGCCGACGCCCCCGAATCCAGATAGACGAGACGGTTCCCGTGAATCTGTTCCGACAATATCGGAAAATCGGCGCGAATCTTGGCGAGGTCGAAACTCATCTGGCCATCCTTGCAGCTTGCACTGTGTCAGCGCTGCTTGGCGCCGACCAGCCAGTCATCGATGACGGCCGTCAACGCCTCGTTGAGTTCGTCGTCCTCGATCGGATCAAGAACTTCCTCAAGAAAGCCGCGCACCAGCATGGTCTCGGCCTCGGGCTTCGAAATACCCCGACTCATCAAATAGAACATCGAATCAGCGTCCAACTCGCCGCAGGTCGAACCATGACCGCAAACGACGTCATCGGCATAAATTTCCAGTTCGGGTTTGGACAAAATTTCGGCCTGATCCGATAGCATCAAACCCTGCATCATCATCTTGGCGTCGGTCTTTTGTGCGTCCCGCGCCACCACGATTTTACCCTGAAACACGCCCTTCGAGCGCCCTCGCCCGACTTGCTTGAACATTTCCTGGCTGGTGGTGTTGGGCACCCCATGATTGACGTCGAGCGTGAAATCAAGGTGCTGGCCATCGCCGACCAGATTCAACCCGCCAAAATCACCATGGGCGCCCTCGCCTGCAAATCGGGCAAATATCTGGGTGCGCGCCAGCGCTGATCCGGCGTGAATTGCCAACGTGCGCAGCTTGGCGCCCTCGGCCAAAACATACTCATTGGTGGCGAAGTGGGTTACCCCATCGCCAGAAAGATCGACGGTAATGTGGGTTACCGTGGCGTTGCGCCCCACCGCGATATAGCTGGCATTGTTGGTGACATGGGCCTCGCTGGATCCCGAATAGGTCTCGAGAATCGTCGCTGAACCATTATCCGCCACAAATATCCGTGCCGAACTGGCCGAATGCGCCGCAGCGCCCTCGGTGCGGCGATCAATCTGGATAATGGGATCAACACTGCCTTCAAGCGTCAGGCTGAGACTCTTTTTCGCCAAAGCCGAATTGAGCCGCACCAACACATCATCATGGGCACTCAGCGCTGCCCCATCGGACGTGCCGACAATAACGCCCGCAGGCGCAGTCGTGCCCGGGTGCGGCACGCCGTTGGCGATAAGCAACTGGTAGGCACCGGCCACCCGAAGCGCCGGCGCACTGGCCGAATTCGCCGCCTCCACCAGTGGCGGCACGGCCTTCAGCAACATTTTGAGGTCAGTATAATGATAACTTTCGACCCGCCGCGTCGGCAGCCCGGTAACATTCAAACGTTCGGCCTGGGCGCCATCACCAGCATCTCGCAGCTGTGCGATCAGCGTTTCTTCGGCTGCATTCAGCCGTACTGGCATTTTTGACTTCAACATCATGCAGGCTCGCTGTCAAAATCGGCGTAACCCTTGGCTTCCAACTGCAGCGCCAGCGACTTGTCGCCGCTTTCCACTATCCGGCCATCGGAGAACACATGCACGACATCGGGCACGATGTGATTGAGCAGGCGCTGATAGTGCGTGATCACCAGCATTGAACGCTGCGCGGTCCGCAAACCATTGACACCCTTGGCGACAACCTGAAGTGCGTCGATGTCCAGCCCGCTGTCGGTTTCGTCCAGAATGCACATTTTTGGCGCCAGCAACGCCATTTGCAACACTTCCGCGCGCTTCTTCTCACCGCCCGAAAACCCGACATTAAGTGGACGCTTCAGCATCGACGCATCAATATTGAGTGTCGCACCGGCCTCTTTGACAGCCCGCATGAAATCGGGCGTTGACAGCTCACCCTCGCCACGCGACTTGCGTTGCGCGTTCATTGCCGCCTTGAGAAACGTCATCGTCGAGACACCGGGAATTTCGATTGGATATTGAAACGCCAGGAACAGACCAGCGGCAGCGCGCTCGTCCGGTTCCATCGCCAACAGGTCCACCCCGTCGAGCAACACCTCGCCCTCGGTGATCTCATAGTCGTCCTTGCCGGCCAAAACATAGCTCAGCGTTGATTTGCCCGAACCATTGCGGCCCATGACCGCATGAAGCTCACCCGCCGGGATGCTCAGATTGACGCCTTTAAGAATTTCGCGATCTTCAATCCGCGCATGCAGGTTGCGGATTTCGAGAATTGGATTTGCCATTGATTGTCTCCGAATGGATAGCGGGGTCGCCAGAGGCGCCACCCGCACTTGAGTGATGTTGATGGGATCAGCCGACGCTGCCTTCGAGCGAAATGGCAATGAGTTTTTGCGATTCGACCATGAATTCCATGGGCAGGTGCTGCAGCACGTCGCGCACGAAACCGTTGACGATCAGCGCAACCGCCGCTTCCCCGTCAAGGCCGCGCTGTTGGCAATAAAACATCTGATCATCCGAAATCTTGGACGTCGTCGCTTCATGTTCAAACACCGCCGTCGCATTGCGGCTTTCAATATAGGGCACCGTGTGCGCCCCGCATTTGTCGCCGATCAGCAGGGAATCGCATTGGGTGAAATTTCGGGCGCCCTTGGCCTTGGCGTGCGCAGAAACCTGCCCACGATAGGTGTTGTCCGAAAACCCCGCCGCGATACCCTTGGCAATGATCCGGCTTGATGTGTTCTTGCCCAGATGGATCATTTTAGTGCCGCTATCGACCTGCTGATAGCCGTTCGAAATTGCAATCGAATAGAACTCGCCGCGCGAATTATCGCCCCGCAAGATGCAGCTTGGATATTTCCAAGTGATTGCTGAACCGGTTTCAACCTGCGTCCAAGAAATCTTGGAATTGTCGCCACGGCAATCGCCGCGCTTGGTCACGAAATTATAGATGCCGCCCTTGCCATCCTTGTCGCCGGGATACCAGTTCTGCACCGTAGAATATTTGATCTCGGCATTCTCCAGTGCCACCAGTTCAACCACTGCGGCATGCAACTGGCTTTCATCGCGCATCGGGGCCGTGCAGCCCTCGAGATAACTCACATAGCTGTCGTCCTCGGCAATGATCAGCGTCCGCTCAAATTGCCCGGTCTTTTTCTCGTTGATGCGGAAATAGGTCGACAACTCCATCGGGCAGCGCACGCCCTTTGGGATGTAAACGAACGATCCGTCGGTAAACACCGCACTGTTGAGCGTGGCATAATAATTGTCAGTAACAGGAACGACCGACCCGAGATATTTTTGGACCAGTTCCGCATGTTCGCGAATTGCTTCCGAAATCGAGCAGAATATGATGCCAACCTTGGCCAATTCTTCCCGAAACGTCGTCACGACAGATACCGAATCCATCACCGCATCCACGGCCACGTTGGGCCGTTCGACACCGGCAAGGATTTCGCGTTCCTTAAGAGGAATGCCCAGCTTGTCATACATCGCCAACAATTCCGGATCGACTTCATCCAGGCTTGTCGGGGCCGGCGTCGACTTGGGCGCGGCGTAAAAATACATATCCTGGAAGTCGAGCCTGCGGATAGTGCACCTTGGCCCATGCTGGCTCATCCATCGTCAACCAGCGCCGATACGCGTCAAGCCGCCAATCCAGCATCCATTGCGGCTCGTTCTTTTTGGCCGAAATGAACCGGACAATGTCTTCGGAAAGCCCCTGCGGCGCCATGTCGGATTCGATATCGGTCGAAAATCCATACTTGTACTTGTCGACGTCAAGCGAGCGCACCTGATCAACGGTTTCCCGATCAATATTTTCCTTAAGCGTCGGAATATCGAGCGCAGACATCATTAATTCTCCTATTACCACCGGCGTTTCAAGGACGCCTTAGGTTGCAAATTTCGTCTCAGGCGACCTTACGCCGCCCGATGGCGCTGACGCATCAGCACTGTTTCATATCCCGCCAATAATGCGGCAACCTCGTCCGCGGTCGAATTCCATCCCAGACTGACCCGCAGCGCGCAGTCGGCAAGTTCGGGCTCAACGCCCATCGCTGACAGCACATGGCTGCGCCCCACTTTGCCCGACGAACATGCCGAGCCTGATGACACCGAAATGCCGAGCAAATCCAGTCCCATCATCGCCACTGCACTACTCATTCCCGGCACGGCGAAATTGATGACATTACCCACCCGCTCCGCCTTGGCCCCGAATACACTAAGATCCGAAGCCAATTGCCGCAAACCAGCGTCAATGTTCTGCACCAGCACACCGACATCAGCGCGCTGATAATGCTCGCGAAAGGCGGCGGCCGCCGCACCAAAGCCCGCGAGTATCGCTGCTGACTGGGTGCCGCCACGACGCCCCTGTTCTTGCCCGCCACCGGGTATCAGGTGCACCTTGTCTGCATGGCTTTTCATCAGCAAAGCACCAACACCGGCGGTCGCGCCGATCTTGTGACCGCTTATCGCCATCATATCGGATGCGCTTGCGGCAAATTCTAGGTCCAGCTTGCCAAACGCCTGTACAGCATCGACAAAAAGATAATGCGGTGACGCCCCAACCAGCGCGTTGATCGCGGCCATCGGCTGAACGACGCCGGTTTCATTATTGACCCAATGCACACCAACCAGCGCTTTCGCCCCCGCGTCGTCAGCGCGCCGCAAGGCATCGGCCAGTGCATCCACCTTGATAACGCCATCGCCATCGAGACCGATTTTATCAATCGGCAAACCGCTGGCATCGGCAGCACTCAGGCTGGCAGAATGTTCACCCTCTGACACAATAATGCGCTGCACCGGTAGCGCCGCTGCCCCACCGACAATGGCTTGGGTAATTGCTTCACTTGCCGAACCGGTAAAGACCGTTTGCGAGCGTTCTGCACCAGCAAGCAGCGCCACCTGATCGCGCGCCGTTTCGACCAGATTGCGCAACTGACGACCATGGCCATGAACCGACGAGGGATTGCCGGTCCACGCCAATGCACCGACCAGCGCAGTCCGCACCTCGGGCAGGAGCGGTGCGGCAGCATTATGATCAAGATAGATCGCCGGTTTGGCCATAATCAGGCATCCATGGCGCCCATGCGCCGTTGAAAATTGCCCTTTGGACGCAATCGCGTCGACCTCGGGACAAACACTTCTTGAATTCCGAGGCCCACTTTCATTACAAGGGGCGCACTTATTAGGCCGTCTCGCGGCCTGAAAACCTGTTTCGAACAATTCTAAACTGGTTTTTCGACCCATGTTTTAGGCAGCGAAGTGCGCTTAGTCAAGCCGCTTCGCCTGTCTTTCGGGCCGTCATAACCACACCAACAGAGCCACATCGGCCCCGGAAGAAACACATGCCAGAAGTCATTTTCAACGGCCCCGAGGGGCGTCTTGAAGGTCGCTACCAGCCCGGTAAGGAACCAAATGCTCCTATCGCCATCGTGCTGCACCCCCATCCCGAATTTGGCGGCACAATGAACAACCAGATTGTCTACAATCTGTTTTACATGTTCGTTGAACGCGGTTTTTCCGTTTTGCGCTTCAATTCGCGTGGCGTGGGGCGTTCGCAAGGTTTGTTTGACCATGGCGTCGGCGAGCTTTCCGACGCGGCGGCGGCCCTCGATTGGCTACAGGCGATCAATCGCGAAAGTCGTGGGTGCTGGATTGCCGGATTTTCATTTGGCGCCTGGATTGGCATGCAATTGCTGATGCGCCGCCCAGAAGTCGAGGGCTTCATTTCAGTGGCCCCGCCCGAAAACCTCTATGACTTTTCCTTCCTCGCCCCCTGCCCATCCTCGGGCCTGATTATTCACGGCGACAAGGATCGCGTCGCCCCGCCGACATCGGTGCAAAAGCTTGTGGACAAGCTGATGACCCAAAAAGGCATCACTATCGAGCAACAGATTGTCGACGGCGCCAATCATTTCTTTGAAGGCAAGATCGACGAATTGACCGAGCGGAGCGCCGAATATCTGGATCGACGTCGCCAGGAAATTGCCGACGGCAAGGGCCGCTAGACCGCGCCCACTTCTGAATACGAAATTTCGAGGCTTCCATGTCCGAATTCAAATCTGAATTCATGCGCACCATGTTTGAGCGCGGCTTTATCCACCAGACATCGGATAATGCCGGGCTCGATGAGCTATTGAGCACGGAAACGGTGACAGCCTATATCGGCTTTGATCCCACAGCGTCGAGCCTGCACGTCGGCAGCCTGATCCAAATCATGATGCTGCACTGGTTGCAAAAAACCGGTCACCGCGCGGTTGCCCTCATGGGTGGTGGCACCGGCATGGTGGGCGATCCTTCGTTTAAGGACGAAGCACGCAAACTCATGACCGCCGACACCATTCAATCCAATATCGATGGCATCAAGCAGGTGTTCGCCAACTATCTGGATTTTGGCGATGGTCCCAAAGATGCCCTGATGCTCAACAATGCTGAATGGTTGTTGCCGCTTAACTACCTCGAATTTCTGCGCGATTATGGCCAGCACTTTTCGGTCAATCGCATGCTGGCGTTCGACTCGGTCAAGCAGCGACTTGATCGCGAGCAGTCGCTGTCCTTTCTCGAATTCAACTACATGATCCTGCAGGCCTACGATTTCGTCGAGTTGAACAGGCGCTACGGCGTTCGCCTGCAAATGGGTGGTTCGGATCAATGGGGCAATATCATCAATGGCATCGATCTGGGCCACCGTACGGGTACGCCCCAGCTCTACGCATTGACCACGCCGCTGCTGACGACGGCATCTGGCGCAAAGATGGGCAAATCGCTCAATGGTGCCATCTGGCTGAACAAGGACCTGCTTTCTGCATATGATTTCTGGCAGTTCTGGCGCAATGTCGATGACGCTGATGTCCTTCGCTTCCTGAAGGCTCTATACCACCCTGCCGTTAGACGAGATCGATCGCGTCGCGGGCGGCGACATCAACGAAGCCAAGAAGCGACTGGCAACCGAGGTCACAGCCATGCTGCATGGCCGCTCGGCCGCCGAAGAAGCGGCTGATACAGCGCGCTCGACTTTTGAAACAGGTGCACTGGACCTGTCGCTGCACACCGTCACCCTTGGCCATGCCGACCTTGCCAATGGCATCGGCATTCAAGCCGCGCTGGTGCTTGCCGGACTGGCGGCATCGAATGGTGAGGCCCGGCGACACGTCAAATCCGGCGCCGTGCGGGTCAATGACGCCCTGATTGAGGACGAACGCCTCAATCTTGGCGACAATGCACTGTTACCCGAAGGCGTCGTCAAACTCTCGGTTGGCAAAAAACGGCACGCATTGCTAAAGCCGGTCTAGCCGGTACGCTGGACACCTCGCGCTATTCTGCGGCGCGAGGCTGTTCTTTTGCCCGGAACTCGAACAGTTCCCGGAACGCTCCCGGCACCAGCGCTGATAGTGGATTGATCCTGAATTTTGGATTATCCAGCGGTCCCGTGACCGCGAACGTAACCCCCACCAGCCCCTCACCCTCGCGGCCGCCCAACAAGGGGCCAATCAGTGGAATTTTCTGAAAGGCGCTATTGAGACCGAATAGGGGTACATAGGTGCCGGTCAGGTCGTACTGGCGCTGATTGGTATAGATAAAGCCGCGCGCCGTGCCGCCAACCGTCGCACCACTCAGGATCGCCTCCGTCACTTCCACCCGGTCCGAACGCCGAATGAACTTGACCTCGCCGCTATTGAAATCCAGGCGGTTCTGCTTGTCGATTGCCGCCCGTGAATCCTGATGGTTACCCAGGATCTGCGCCACATTGGCCTCGTCAACAATGGCAAAATTGCGCATCTGCAATTCGCCCGCCTGCGCATTTTGGTCGGTGACGGTATTGAGAACCAGGCTGCCCTGCCCACCGGCCAGTTGCGAATAGACCCCCAACAAGCGCAGAATCGTTCCGGCATCGTTGAAGGCCACCAGCATGGTACGGCCTTCCGGCGTCGGATTTGTCGTAATCGAGATGGCGTTATTTTCACCGAACTGCGCCGTCAGACTGGCACGCCGCAGGTCCGAACCACGCAACAACAAATTGGCGCTGAGATTGAAGGCCGTTGTGGCATAAGAGCCCAACGCACGATCCAATTTGATGTCGAGCGCCAACGTTTGTTTGAACTGGGTGGCTTCTACGCCGCCGGTGCCCTCGCCCAGGCTGAAAAAGCGTTGCAATATCGGCTTCAAATCCAATTGTGCGCCGCGAATGCGCACATCATATCCGCTGCTGGTCGGCGTTAGAAAAACCTCGGCGCTGTCGCCATCGCTGAGCGCAAACTGAGTGAATTCAGCCGATTCGAGACCTTTCTTGGCGTCATACTTCAAAGTTCCGGCTAAATGTGTTTGCCCAAATGCCAGATCGACCTGACTCAACTCGGTCACATCTCCGTCCATTTTCACAACGGCGCGCAGCGTACCGGGTTCGCCTACTGCCTTGCTGATCGCCAGATCCTTGATCGTCAGCGCCGCATCCGTCAGGTCCACCGCCACCTGTATGGTGCCGTCCGGCATGGGCTGGGCGGCCCAGCGCGCCTGCCCTGACACATATTCCGATCCATCAAATCCCAGCGCCGCAAGGTCCTGGACGTCGACCACCGAGGCTAATTTGAACTGCGGATCGGAGTCAGGCGTACCCTCGACCGAAATGTCGGCCTTCATGCCGTCAATGTCAGCGGTGCCCGCCATTTGATAGCCATTCTGCGAGGCGCTGAATTTTATCGTGCCATTGTCAATCTTGCGCCCTTCAATCGGCACGGCGCTGGCAAAATCATCAATCGAGCCATTCAGCACATAATCAATTGTCATCGGCGTACCCGTCGCCTCATTGGCCAGCTTGATCGTTGTCACCATACCGACGTCAACCGCCCCGGCCAGGGCGTTCAGATCAACCGGCAACGCCAGTTTGTCGAGCGCCTCGGGTTGTTGTTCGCGTGTCAGCGCCACCAGCGCCGGAATTGTAGCGTCAATGTCTCCCGACACTTCGACGACACTTTCGTTGGGATCGGAATTATCCATGATCACGGCGGCATTGCCCACCTTGATCGGTCCGCGATCCGTATCGAGCACGCCGCCATCCGCCGAAATCGTAATGTCGGAATCGCGCACCTGTAGCCGCATCTTGCCGTCGATGGCGACCGCGTCCATGGCCGGGGTTGGCTTGACCGCAACGCCCGTTCCCACCATCTCGATCGACATCGAGTCCTTCGGTATCGGCTTTTCCTCGCCATCAAGCCCCAATGTGCCAACCGGAAAATTGAACTTGAGCGTGGCGGTATCAACCTTGCCCTGGGGCACATTGGCCACAAACCAGTCGCGGCTGTCGCTACCGGTCAGCGAGGGCCAGACCCGCTTGAGATCATCCGCACTGACCTGCTCACCCGCAATCGTCAGTTGAAGCCCCAGTCCGGCGCGCAACATGTCGACGCGCCCGGTGGTTTCAATTCTGGAATCGTCCTTGACCGCCAAGAGCCGATCGATCCCGACCGCCCCATAAAGTGGCGCCGACCAGCCTGAAAAATCAACGCTGGTGAAAGGCTTTGCTGGCGCTTCCATATCAGGCGGTTGAATGGCGACATCGCTGGCGTGCAGCGCTATGCCAAGCGTCGGGCCAAAGGTTTTGTCCAGTCCCATTACAAAAACGCCGGCCACGCGCGCCGCACTGTTCCCCACCTGCAAACTCGATTCCCCCAGCGAAAAGCGCGCATCGGCAGGCGACCAGTCAATATCCATGATCGAGCTGGCAATCGGAAAATAATCGTCCTTGATGCGCAGGTCGAGGCCGGTCAAATCGACCTTGAACTCGCCATTTTGTGGCTTGCCCGAGCCGGGGGCAAACGTCACATCGACCGACAATGCGCCTGCCCCGCGAACCGCCAGCAGGCTGGCCGGATCGTCAAGAAACGGCAGCATTGACGAAAAATCTATATTGGTGACATCCGCTTCGAGCCGTGCCGCCCCGTTTCCATCAAGTGTACGCTCGAGTGAGCCGAACATGGTGCGACCGCCCAGCGTCGCCGCAAAACTACCCGTGGCACTGCCCTTGCCGGTGCCGGGCGAAATATTGAGCGACACTTTTTCCATGCGCCTGAACAGGCCATAGACCGAGTCAGTGGTATCAACGATACCATCCCTGATCACCAGTTTTGAAAACCGCCCATGCGCTGCCTGCTCGACAATCTGGGCGACGCCTTGCTCCATCGCCTCGAGATTATAGATCAACCAGTCATTGTCCGACCGAAGCCTTGAACCTGTTGCCGTCGGCAGCGGCCCGCCAAAATCGATTCCGTCGGTCGAAATATCGGCGGCGGGAAACGCGTCTGTCCCCTCAAGCACACGCACGGTCGGCGGTCCGCCTGCTGGATCATCAACAACATCGAAACTGGCAAGGCGAGGCCCGAAAGATCCTGCACGATCTGCAGGTGCGGCGCCACCAGCGTAATCGTCGCACCAGGCTTCCCGAACAGCGCCCGTACCGGCGAAAAACCCACCTCCAGCGCACCGATTTCAACCCGCGCGCCACTATTGCTATCGGTCAGCAGTACCGGGCTGAACTGAACCACCGGCCAAATACCCGATTCAAGCGTCAGCGCCATGTCGCCCAACTGAAGCGTGCTGCTGGATGGAATCGTTGATGAAATGAGCGCCTGCACCGCGTCGCTGCCGAGGGGCAACTTGATCGGCGTCATCAGCAGCACGACATAGACGAGCAGCGACAATAGCGCCGGCAGCCCCAGCACCCAGGCAACAATTCGCGCGGCGCGGGGCAACGGCGATGCGCGCCGAACCGATTGGCGTGGCGAGGGTGCCTTCGTGGCCTTGGCGATTGGTTTTACTTGCATCCGGATAGGGATTCGCCGCGATCTTGGTCCCCTCCTGCCAGGTCCCGCCGACCTCGCACATCGCCAGACCAGCCCAATTCATCTGTGCCAATTGTTACGGCATGAGCCGTCATATACTAACGAAAGCGCGGAATCACCGCCAACGTGCGCGTCTTGGCCAATCATACCGGCTGGAATATGGCGATACACGGTGAAAACACTGTTACCAAAGCATAGGGAAGCGACAATGCAAACACTAACCCCCGGCATGGCAGCGCCCGACTTCGCCCTGCCAACAGATCAAGGTACGGTTTTTCAGCTTTCCCGGCATCGTGGCCACACCGTCATCCTGTTTTTCTATCCCCAGGACGATACCGAGGGCTGCACTGTCGAAAACCAGGAATTTTCAGCACTCAACGCCGAATTTGCGGCATTGGGAGCGACTTTGCTGGGCCTCTCGCCCGATGATGTCGCCAGCCATTGCGCCTTTCGCGACAAATATGGTTTGCAGGTACCCTTGGCGTCAGACCCGGACCACAAGGCCATCGGCCCATACAATATCTGGCGCCTCAAGAAAAACTACGGGCGCGAATATATGGGCATTGTGCGCACCACCATCATCATTGGGCCCGATGGCACCATTGCCGACATCATTCCCGTCGCTCGGATAAAGGGACATGCAGCGCGTGTGCTTGCCCGGCTAAAGCAACTGATACCCGGCCCGCACACTGATTGATCAACGCCGTTTACCTGCTTGTTAACCATACACAGTTACCGTTGATACACTATAGCACGAGTGTTCAGGGTGAGTTGTATGCGTCATCAAGGTGGGTTTGCCCGGGGTGGAGAAAAAACGCCGCCCCGAAGACGCGAAAATTCGGCATTCACCCGGCGTTGTACTATTCCATGTTCACCGTGCTGTTCGCAGGTAACGTGCTGATGGGCACCGCCTTTTTGCTCTCGCCCGACATCGCCGCCATCGCCAACGGCCAGAACGATCAGATTATCAATGCCTATGAGGAGCGCATCGATCAGCTGCGGATCGAGGTCGACCGTCTGAATTCACGCAGCTACGCTCAGGCCGGGGACTTGAACCTGCAACTTCAGGAAGTCTCCCAGCAGCAGGAAGTTTTGCTCGAACAACAGCAATTGGTAAAAGTGCTGGTTGGCAAGGCCGAAGCATTGGGCATTGATGCTATCCCGCCCCCGGAAAGCCAGAAAGCGGCGATTGATAGTGCCGACGATGCTTCCCCGGTCGTCACCGGCAATGCCCAGATTGATGAAACGGCACGTTCAGTCTCGGCAATGATGCACGAAACCCGCTACGCCATGAGCGCCATTTCCCAGTCAGCCACCGAAAAAACCACCGGTATCGTTCGCGAACTCGACAAATTGGGCATCACCGTCACCATGCCTGATGATGACGAATTGGGTGTTGGCGGTCCGCTCCTGCCCGCCGTCCCCGGCGCCCAATCCAGCACGCTGGTTGACGACGCCAACTCCACAATGGCAGCTCTGGTGCGCTACAAGACGGCGCGAAACGCCATTGCCGACGCGCCAGTTCACATGCCGCTGAACGGCGGCTATCGTCGCAGTTCGACCTTCGGCAATCGCACCGATCCCTTTACAGGCAAGACCGCGTTCCATTCGGGTCTGGATTTTGCCGCCGCCACTGGCACCATTGTCTATAGCGCCGGTGCCGGTATCGTCACCTATGTCGGCCAGAAATCGGGCTATGGCAATTGCGTTGAGGTAACCCATCCCAGCGGCCTCGTGACCCGGTATGGCCACCTGTCCGCTTTCCTCTCGAAAAAGGGCCAGAAGGTCGGTGCCGACACCCCGATTGCCAAGGTCGGCTCGACCGGCCGTTCAACCGGTCCGCACCTGCATTTTGAGGTGCGGCGCAACGGTCACGCCATCAATCCGCTAAACTATCTCAGCACCGGCAAGCGCCTGCAACAATTGCTGAGCCTAGCGCATCTACGGAAATTGCCTGTTCCGCGAAGCCGGGATCGGAACCGGATATCCGAAAAAAAGACGCCAAATAACCGGAACCCAAGTGCCGACGCTATCGGAATGTTTGGCGTTCTAGTCGCTCTCGGTATCGGTCGCAACGCCAACCCGCTGGGCAAGTGCTGCTTCCATGAACTGGTCGATATCACCGTCAAGCACTAGGGCCGGTTGACCACTTTCCACACTAGTGCGCAAATCCTTGACCATCTGGTAGGGTTGCAGCACATATGAGCGGATCTGGTGCCCCCAACCGATATCGGTCTTGCTGGCGGCCTGGGCATTGGCGGCCTCTTCGCGCTTTTGCAGTTCCGCCTCATACATCCGCGCCTTGAGCATCGCCATCGCCGTCGCCCGATTCTTGTGCTGGCTGCGCTCAGCCTGGCAGGCAACGATAATGCCCGTTGGAACGTGGGTAATCCGGATCGCAGAATCAGTGGTGTTGACGTGCTGTCCGCCGGCGCCCGAGGCCCGATATGTATCAACCTTGAGGTCAGATTCATTGATCTCGATATTGATGCTGTCATCAACAACCGGAAACACCCAGACGCTCGAAAAACTCGTGTGCCGCCGTGCGGCGGAATCATAGGGACTGATGCGCACCAACCGATGCACGCCGCTTTCGGTCTTGAGCCACCCATAGGCGTTGTGACCCTTGATCAGGATGGTGGCAGATTTGATGCCCGCTTCTTCCCCATCGTGCATTTCGATGGTTTCGACCTTCATTTTGCGCCGCTCCGCCCAGCGGGTATACATCCGCAACAGCATATTGGCCCAGTCCTGGCTCTCGGTCCCCCCGGCGCCCGAATGAATTTCGAGATAGCAATCATTGCTGTCGACTTCGCCCGACAATAACGTTTCTATCTGGCGCCGCCGCGCCATCGTTTGCATGTCAAACAGCGCCGCCTCTGCTTCGGCAACTATCTCACTATCGCCCTCGGCCTCGCCCAGTTCGATCAATTCCACATTGTCCGAAATGCCGCTTTCCAACTCGTGCACGGCCTTGACCGCAACGTCTAGATCGTCACGCTCGCGCATGGCAATGCGGGCTTTTTCAGGGTCATTCCAGAAATCGGGAGATTCAGTTTGCGCGTTCAGCGCGTCGAGGCGGAGTTGGGCTGTATCCCAGTCAAAGATGCCTCCTCAGCAGGGTCAACACCTGCTCAATTCCGGCCACGGCCTTTTCAACTTCCGTACGCATCACAATTTCCTCTGCTTGTGGGGTTCGTGTAACCGAGCCCGCCCCATGGATCAAGCCACGCGGCGCGATCAGCCACCCTGTGCACGCTTGCGGTAGCGCTTGATGGCCGCCTCGCGTTTGAGACGAGACACGCGCCGGAGGAAAAATACGCCATTGACCTGATCGATTTCGTGCAGCGCACAGCGGGCGGCAAATCCCTCCAGCCGAGCCTGGCGCGCCTGCCCTGTCTCGTCCTGATAGTCCAATTCCGCCCAGACCGGTCGGGCCACCTGCAACGCGACCCCCGGCATCGAGACTGACGCTTCGGACCCCAATTCGATTGTTTCAGAGACAGCCGTTACTCTCGGATTGAAAAACAGCACGTCATCGCGCCCGGCGCCTGTGGCGGCCAGATTCAGGACAATCACCGGTGCGCTGATCCCGATATGCGCCGCTGCCAGACCATGCGAGCCTGACCGCACATTGGGCGGCCAGCAAGTCGTGGCCAATTCTCAATAGTCCAACCTCGATTGGCGCGGCATCTGCTTTCGCGTCCAGTATCGGGTTTGGATAGGTCACAAAGTCAGGCAATCAGAACAGGCCGCCACGTCCGAGATTGGGGTCCATGAACGTGCCCTGCCCCGGATTGTCCACCATGCGTTGCTGATCCTGAACCGACACGAACGATCCGGAATCGACGCCAATGACCGACGACGCCAGGTTTGGCCCGGTGCCCGGCTTGAACGCTTCACGAATCGAGCCGGCACCACCGGCAGTGCGAACGCCCGACGATGGACTGATCCACTCATCGTCCATACCCGGCGGTTCGGCGAAATCGGTGACCGGCTTGCCCGCCAATGCATTTTTCATGAAGGCTGTGAAAATCGGTGCCGCCAAAGTGCCGCCGGTCGCCGAGCGCCCCATCGATCTCGGTCGGTCATAGCCGACATAAACGCCCACCGCCAGTTCCGGTGTAAAGCCAAGAAACCAGGCATCCTTGTAGTCATTGGTGGTACCGGTCTTGCCGGCCACCGGACGATTGAGCACTTTTGCCGCCGTGCCCGTGCCACGCTGAACCACACCTTCCATCATCGAGGTAATCTGATAGGCGGTCATCGGGTCGAGCACCTGTTCGCGATTATCCAGGATCTGCGGCTCGCCCTGCCCGTGCCAATCCTTGGCATTGCAGTTTTCGCATTGACGCTGATCGTGCTTATAAACGGTATGCCCATAGCGATCCTGAATACGGTCGATCAGCGTCGGCACAATCTTGCGCCCGCCATTGGCGATGGTGGCATAGGCCGAGGTCAGGCGCATATCCGTGGTTTCACCCGCCCCCAGTGCCATCGCCAACACCGGCTGCAGCTTGTCATATACACCGAACAATCGCGCATATTCGGCCACCAATGGCATGCCGATATCGCGCGCCAGCCGAACCGTCATGACATTACGACTTCGCTCAATCCCGCGCCGCAATGTCTGCGGTCCGTAAAATTGCTGCGCGTAGTTTTCCGGCCGCCACATACTGCCGTCATCCTGACGAATTTCCACCGGCGCATCCAGAACCACCGACGCGGGGGTATAGCCATTATCCAGCGCTGCTGAATACACGATAGGCTTGAACGACGATCCCGGCTGCCGCATCGCCTGGGTAGCGCGATTAAATTCGGATTCGGCGTAGGAGAACCCGCCAACCATGGCCAGCACTCGGCCAGTACGCGGGTCCATCGCCACCAGCGCGCCCTCGATCTGCGGCACCTGTTCCAGCGTATAATTGCCGACCTTGCCCGACACCGGCGAGACATAGATCACGTCGCCGACCTTGAGCAGGCTCGATATCGATTTGCTGACCCACTTCACGTCTGGTCCGGCCAGCGTGCCTTCGGTGCGTTCGGGCAGCAAACCACCATCAATGTCTGATCCGGGTCGCAGGCCTATTTTTGCCTGATTGCCAGAGACCTCCAGCACCACCGCCAGGGTCCATTCCGGTACGTCGCTCAAGGGCGAAATCTTGGCAATGTCCTCACCCCAATCTGCACCAATCTCGATACTGGCCACCGGTCCGCGATATCCGCGCCCGTGGTCGTAGGCGATCAAGCCATCCATCAGTGCGCGGCGTGCATAACCCTGAAGTTGCGGCTCAAGCGTGGTGCGCACCGACAGCCCCCCGCCATAAAGCTGATCCTCGCCATAGAGTTTTGCCAACTCGCGCCGCACTTCCTCGGTAAAATACTCCGCCGAATAAATCTGGCTGCCCGAGACGCGGGGCACCACGTTGAGCGGCTCGTTTTTGGCCACTTCGGCTTCTTCCGCCGTGGCGTAGCCATTTTCCACCATCCGGTCGATAACCCAGTTGCGACGTTCAATCGCCGCCTGCGGCCGCCGGAACGGATGGTAGTTGTTGGGTGCCTTTGGCAGCGCCGCGATATAGGCCACCTCCGCCAGATCAAGTTGATAGAGTGCCTTGTCAAAATAATTCAGCGCTGCCGCCGCCACGCCGTATGAATTCAACCCTAAAAATATCTCGTTGAGATAGAGACCCGAAAATCTTGTCCTTGGAAAAGGTGGACTCGATCCGGATCGCCAGGATGGCTTCGCGGATCTTGCGATCCCAGGTCTGTTCGCTCGACAGCAGAAAATTCTTGGCAACCTGCTGGGTGATTGTTGACGCGCCGGCCAGCGGCCCATTCCCGCCGTCGATCTGCTGCAAAATATTGTCGCGCATGGCGCGAACCACACCGTCGATAGCAATGCCGCCGTGATTGTAAAAATCCTTGTCCTCGGCGGACAGGAAGGCGTGCAGCAGCAATGGCGGCATCGTGTCGATAGGCTGGAACAGTCGGCGTTCCCGCGCATATTCAGCCAGCAGCGTGCCGTCGGCGGCGTGCAAACGTGTTGTGACCGGCGGCTGATAGTCCTTGAGCACGGTATAGTCTGGCAGTTGCGATGACAAACTGGCCAGATAGACCACGGCAACGACAACGACACCCAGGGCCAAAAATACGCCGAAGCCAAAAAACGCGCCGAGTAAACGCAGCATCTAGTCAAATTCCTCAGGGTCGAGGCATCCCTCGACAGGCATCAAGATCAATGGCGCAAATCAGTTGGCGTCACTTTTTACTATGAGAATCAATATCAGAGCCGCGAGCAAATGTGGATCACAAGGCTCAGAACCAGCGCCGGTAGATGCCACTTAGCGGTTCAGGTTGCAAAAAAACCACAGCTACTCATCTTGCTTGAGCGAATCAAAATAGACTCGAAATGCCGCGCGCCACCGCATCTGCCGTGCGGTCACGCCAGTCGACCTTGAGCAGGTTGGCAATATCTGTGGGATTGGAAATAAATCCGAGTTCCAGCAAGATCGAGGGTACATCTGGCGACTGCAGTACGAAAAAGTCGGCCTGCCGCTCGGGATAGCGGCGCAACTGCACGCTCGGCTCCATCTGGTGCACGATGTCCCTCGCCGCCTTATAGGACTGCACACGCGTTTCGCGACGCATCAAATCGACCAGAATATCAACAACCTGCGGCGGCATCTTGGGCATGGAATAGCCCGCAATGACGTCCGATTTATTCTCATTGTCGGCCAGAACCTTGTCCAGAACATCGGTCGCATTCTCGTCGCGCGTATAGATGCTGGCACCTCTTATCTCGGACTTTTGAAATGTGTCCGCATGGATGGAGATGAACAGGTCCGCCTTGTTCCGCCGCGCCAGCGCCACCCGATCCTCAAGTTTGAGATAGGTATCATCCTCGCGGGTCAGGGCCACATCGAATCGCCCCGAGGCCATCAACAATTCCTGAAGCTTGAGCGCGAACGCCAGGACGATGTCTTTTTCCTTGACCCCATCCGCCGACTCCGCGCCGCCATCGATGCCACCGTGCCCCGGATCGATCACCACCAGCGGCTTGGTGGCAATGGGCAGGTTCGAACCGCCCGCAGGCGTCGATTGTCCACTGACCTCTACTTTGGCAATATCGTCGGTCGCTGCCAGATCCGTGGCCACATTGGCAGCGAACACCTCGGCGGCCGCGGGTATGACATCCACAACAAGCCGCGCCGGTTGATCCTCGAACGGGTCGAGTACATAGGCCTGTTGCACCTGTGCCGGGGCCGCCAGCGTCAATATTGTACGCACGCGATCCGGGCCCGCCTGCTCCACGGAAAAGCCCGATACGATGCCCTCCCCCGCCACCTTGCCCGCCTCCTTGGCGGTCACGCTGTCGGCCCGCACATCGATCGCCAGCCGGTTGGGTCCGTCAAGCGACACCATTGCAAACTCGGTCGGCGCGCCCAGATCAATCACCAGCCGCGCCCGCTCCGGTGTCGCCGAGACGCGCACCTCCTGCACCGCTGGCAGTGTCGATGCCTGGTCGGTCTCTTCCTGCGCCTGCCCCCCGGTCGAGACAAAGGCCAGACAGGCCGTGATAGCGGCGAAAACGAGTGATTTGAACACTGAAATGGCGCTCCCAAATAAGTTGCCAGCCGGTCTCTATCACTCAAAAGGCGATTCTACGGCACAATCACGATAGTCAATCAATCATGAATCAAACTGGTAAACTCGCTGCTAAATTGCCAAGAATGCCAGAGCCAACGACTTTCCTGTTGCCAATTTGGTGCAGGCCCCCTACACGCTATAGATAGAGGCAGCAGCTTTTCGCAGCACCAGTTTGGGTAGCCAGAGGGCTCTCTCATCGGCGCGAAAAGTGGTCGGGGCGAAGAGGTCGGCATGATGTCGACTCCCGGCACAGAAGCGGCAATCCTGCGCCTCCCCAAGGAATTTCGGCAATCTTTGCCGGACGGTTACAGCTGACCATCATGGCAGCAGTGCCCAATAGGAAGAGGTCGTATGGCCCACGGACGGACAAAACGCGATGCGATCGAACTATGCGATTGCCGCTTTGTCACGAATGACCGTGTGCTGGTGACCTACACGCTTGGCGCTCCCGACATTTTCGTCGCCGACGCCACCCAACTCAAACCATTCGCCTCGCATGGCGCCTTGCACAGGACGCTGGTTATCCGGCCCCCCTTGTCGGCGCGCGAAGGCGCGGAGCAATTTACTATGGCTACCAAAAGAATGCTGGTGGATGCCATCCACCCCGAAGAAACCCGGATCGTTGTCACATCCGGTAACCGGCTGGAGGAATTCGACTTTGAATCGGCGCAACGTCGCCAACTACGGGGTAACATCTACCTCGCCAAGGTTACTCGCGTAGAACCCTCCCTACAGGCCGCTTTTGTTGAATATGGCGGCAATCGCCACGGATTTCTGGCTTTTTCCGAAATCCATCCCGACTATTATCAGATCCCGGTTGCTGACCGCGAAGCGTTGCTGCGCGACGAGGAAGACGACCATAAGGACGACGATGCGGACGAGCATATATCGCTGCCCGAAGGCGTCACCGAGCCCGACGCCGAAACTGACACTCAGGATATGGAGGGCGTTGAGCACATCGAAGATGCCCCCGCCGATGCCGAGCCCGTAGAGTCCGTTGGCGGAGCCGATGCCCTTGAGGAAGTGCCTGAGCGCCGCCGTTCGGTTGCCAAACGCCATTACAAGATCCAGGAAGTCATCAAGCGCCGCCAGGTCATGCTGGTGCAGGTTGTCAAGGAAGAGCGCGGCAACAAGGGTGCCGCACTGACCTCTTATCTGTCGCTGGCAGGTCGCTATTCGGTCCTGATGCCCAACACCGCGCGTGGTGGTGGCATTTCACGCAAGATTACGAATGCCGCTGACCGCAAGCGGCTCAAGGAAATCACCTCGGACCTCGACGTGCCCCAGGGCATGGGCGTCATCCTGCGTACTGCCGGTGCCAGTCGCACCAAGGCCGAGGTCAAGCGCGACTTTGAATATCTGATGCGACTTTGGGAAAATGTGCGCTCGCTTACCCTTAAGAGCCAGGCTCCCTGTCTGGTCTATGAGGAAGGCTCGCTGATCAAGCGCACCATTCGCGATCTTTATAACAAGGACATCGACGAGGTGTTCGTCGCTGGCGACGATGCCTACCGCGAAGCCAAGGACTTCATGCGGATGATCATGCCGAGCCACGCCAAGAACGTGCAGGCTCTACAAGGATGATCAGCCGCTATTCTCCAAATACACCATCGAACAGCAGTTGGACTCGATGTTCTCGCCGCAGGTCACCCTGCCCTCCGGCGGTTATCTGGTCATCAACCCGACTGAGGCGCTGGTCTCGATTGACGTCAATTCGGGCCGCTCCACCAAGGAGCACAATATCGAGGACACCGCGCTCCAGACCAATCTGGAAGCTGCCGACGAAGTCGCGCGCCAACTGCGCCTGCGCGATCTGGCCGGTCTGGTCGTCATCGACTTTATCGACATGGTTGAAAACCGCTCCAACCGGGCGGTCGAGCGCCGACTCAAGGAAGCGCTCAAGGACGACCGCGCCCGTATTCAGGTTGGCCGTATCAGCCATTTCGGCCTGATGGAAATGAGCCGGCAGCGCATTCGTTTCGGTGTTGTTGAAAGCCTCGACCCATAAATGCCCGATCTGCGATGGCACCGGCCTGGTCCGTTCGGTCGAAAGCCTGGCGCTCATGGTCATGCGCAATGTCGAAGACCATGTGCTGCGCCGCCCCGGCCAATCGATCAACGTCCGGGTGCCGGTTGACGTGGCGCTCTACATCTTGAACTTCAAGCGCGACAGCCTGACGGCGCTGGAGGACAAGTACCAGCTCTCGATCACCATAACCGCTGATGGCAAGGCTCACCGGCAGCCAATACACTATTGAAAAAGGCGAGGCCCGCGCCATTTCCCATGTGGAAAAACGTGTGGCTCAACACGTCCGGGTGGACAGTGCGATCATTGACGACGAGGCCGACGAGGCAATTGTCGAAGACGAGGAGGAAACGCCAGCTGCCGAGGCCAGTGAAGGCGAAAATGGCCGCAGCAGTCGCCGGCGCCGTCGGCGTCGGCGTGGCGGCGAGCGCAATGACGATAACACGCGTCAAAATGGGGCGCCCGCCGCAACGGTGGAAACCGCGGAATCGGATGACACCGAGGCCGCACAGGCCGAAGCCGGCGACAATGGCGAAACAGCTACTGCCGATGGCGATAATGATGAACCCCGGAAGCGCCGCCGTCGCGGTCGCCGTGGCGGTCGCCGCAATCGTCGTGACGAGGAAGGCGCAGAAGTGTCCGCCGCCGAAACAGGTGCGCCGGACGCCGTGCAAACACCGGTTGAACATCCCGCTGGCACGGCAGACGAGCCCGCAACCACGAATGCGGCACCATCTGCCGATGCACCCGCAGCCGACGTCCCGAGCGCTGCCGACGTTGAGCCTGTGCCCGAAAAACCCAAGCGGGCCCGCCGCCCACGCAAGACCGCCGCTCAGAAAGCCGCGGAAGCTGCCGACGAGGCTGCGGCATCTGCGGTCGAGGGCACCGCACCGGCAGAGGAGGCACCTGCCCCCGAAAAGCCCAAGCGCAAGCCCCGGGTACGCAAACCTAAGGCTGCAACAATGACTGAGGCGGCGGCCGACGCACCCACCGCGCCAAAAGTTGAAGCACCAGTGGCACCTGCAAGCGAAGAAGCACCAAAGGCCGCTGAGCCAGTGGCCGCGACCGATGATACCGCCTCTCCCGAGGTCAAATCAAAGCGCCCCAAAAAGGATCTGCCAGCCGACGGCATAGTGGTTTCCTCCAGCTCTGCCACCGCAGAAGCAGAAGGCGCACCAGAGCCTGAGAAAAGAAAAAGGGCGGATGGTGGCAACGCCGCCTCGGCCTCGGTTAGAAACGACAAAGGTGGCCTCCGGGCCGCCTTTTTTGTATTTGATCGAACCGTTAGCGGAGAAAAGCCGCCATTCGCTCTAGTGCCATCGTCATGGTTTCACGACTGCCCGCATAGGAAAAGCGCACAAAATTGTGTCCATCTTGCCGGTCGAAATCGACACCCGGCGTCGCCGCAACGCCCGCTTTTTCCAGCAGATCATTGCAAAAAACCAATGAGTCATTAGAGAACTTTTTGATACCGGCATAGGCATAAAATGCCCCGTCGGACGCTTGCTCGAGGTCAAATCCCAGCATTTGAAGACCCTCGCTTAGGTGCTGGCGATTCCGCGAATAGCCCAGTTTCTGCGCCTCGGAATAATCTCGTTCCCCAAGCGCTGCCGTTGCTGCAATCTGGCTGAGGGTCGGTGCCGAGATGAACAGATTCTGTTGCAGAATTTCGGTCCTGCGGATCAATTCATCCGGCACCACCATCCAGCCAATCCGCCACCCGGTCATACAATAATATTTCGAGAAGCTGTTGATGATGATGGCCTCGCGGCCAAGCTCCAGTGCCGAAACGGACGGCCCGCGATAATCGAGGCCGTGATAGATTTCGTCCGAAATCAAGCGCACGCCGAGCTTTTTGCACGTCGAAACAAGGTCCCGCAGTCCATTCCTATCGACCGCCGCACCGGTTGGATTGGCCGGGCTGGCAAACAATAATCCCTCAAATGGCTGCTGCCCATATGCCGCTTCGACATCGGCACCGGTCAACCGCCAGCCATTATGTGCCGACAAGGCGATCTCTACCGGCTCAAAGCCAATGCCCACCAGCGTGTTGAGATAGGCTGGATAGCCCGGTCGGGTAATCGCGATCCTCGCGCCCGGCTTGAACGCCGCATGAAACGCCAGAATAAAGCCTGCCGACGACCCGGTCGTTGCGGCGATATTGCCAGGACTGACACTAACATTGTGCTGGGAATGGTAATACTCGGCGATATTTTCGCGCAGTTCAATCATGCCCATGGCGTTGGTGTAGTTTTGCACCTGCGGCAAAACCCGGCGCACCGCCTCAATGACCTTTGGTGCCGGCGGTGCCCCGGGCTCACCCAGTTCCAGATGGCAAATCTCCTGCCCCACCGCCTCCAATGCCTTGGCCCGCTTGAGGATCTCCATGGCCCGAAACGGCATGAGACTCGGCAGATGATGTTGACATGAAGGCCTCCGTTGCCCTGACCTACCCAGAACCGCCTCCAGGCTCAACCAAAATTGATGACACGCCAACGCAGAGCGTTAACATTGGCTGCTCTATTGAGGGTAACTGTGTTACCAGCACCAAAGATCGATTCCCCGGAGCCACCATGCCTCGTCTGACTGCTGCCCTGATCGCACTCGCTGGCATATTGGCTGGCGGACTTGGCGTTTCCCTGCTCAACAACCCGGCTCCCGACACCACCGCAATCAGCGCTGTAGTGTCCGATGTGCTGGCCAGGCAGGAAGCCCCGCCGACACCGATCGACAAAGCTGGCGTGCAAGCCATCGTTGCCGAAATGCTCACCGAGCATGATGCCGCCAGCGCCGCCGCAGTGCCTGCTGCGCCCGAGGTTGCTGAAATTGACCCTGACAAGCTCAATCCGATGATCGAAAACTATCTGATGAGCGACCCCGAAATTCTCCAACGCCTGTCAAATGCCCTCGAAACCAAGACCCGTACCGCCGAAGCCGAAGCCTCCCGGACTGCCATCACATCGATGAAGGACGTGATTTTCAACGATCCCAATCAGGTCGTGCTCGGCAATCCTGATGGCGACGTGACCCTGGTCGAGATGTTCGATTACAATTGCAGCTACTGCCGTAGCGCCCTGCCTGATTTGGCCAGCCTTTTGGCCGACGATGCCAATTTGCGGGTTGTCCTCAAAGAGTTCCCGATCTTGTCTCAAGGATCACTTGATGCAGCCCGGGTGGCTGTTTTGGTTGGCAAGAGCGACGCCGATTATTGGGCCTTTCATCAGGCCCTGTTCACCGGTCGTGGCCAGAACGATCTCGATACAGCTTTGGCCGCTGCCCAGGACGTCGGATTGAGCCCGGTAAATCTGCAACTGGAAATGAATTCGGATCTGGTCGGCAAAACCATCCAGACCTCCTACGACATTGCCAAGGCCCTCAATATCACCGGCACCCCGACCTACATTATCGGCAATGAGGTCATTCCGGGGGCCATCGGCCTTGATGATCTTCGCGCCCGCATCGCCAATATGCGCGCCTGCGGCGAGACCCAATGTGAGGGATAGCAGCACCAGTTGCCGCGTTCCTCTGCCTTTTTAGTGCAATTCGCATAGTCGGCCTTGCGCTGGCGCAGGGGCCGGTGCAAAAGGCTCTATCATGGCGAAACGCATACTCATCATCAATGGGCCGAATCTCAACCTTCTTGGCACGCGTGAACCCGGCATCTATGGCGCTCAAACCCTGGCTGATGTCGAAAAGCTGTGCCAGGACACCGGCGCTGAACTGGACCTTAAAGTGGACTTTCGGCAGTCCAACCACGAAGGCGAGCCTGGTCAGCTGGATTCAGGCCGCCCCCCAGGATGCAGACGCCATAATAATCAATCCGGCAGCCTATTCACACACCTCGGTTGCCATTCACGATGCACTTAAGGCGGTCGGTGTGCCGACTGTTGAAGTGCACCTTTCCAACATCCACCAGCGTGAACCGTTCCGACATCATTCCTATGTGTCAGCCGTGGCGATGGGCGTAATTTGCGGCTTGGGCGCGACGGGGTATAAATTGGCCCTTCGAGCACTGGCTGAAAAACTCTAGAATAAGGATCATCGCGTTGGCGCGGGAGACCCAGAAAATGACCAAGGCATCTCAAGTGGATCAGGACCTGATCCGGGCAATTGCTGAACTTCTCAACAAGGAAAATCTTGCGGAGATCGAAATTGAGCAGGAGGATTTCCGGGTCCGGGTGACGCGTTCCTATGCCAATGAGACAGTGACCTACGCGGCCCCGCCCGTCGCGCACGCACCGGCTGCCCCGGTTGCGGCCCCGGCTGCCAGCGTGCCTGCGCCCGCCGCTGCCGAGATTGACGATCTTGCCGGCAATCCTGGCACCCTGGTGTCGCCCATGGTCGGCACAGCCTATCGCGCGCCAGAGCCGGGCAAACCTGTTTTTGTCGAGGTTGGCAGCAAGGTTATCGAAGGTCAGACAATGCTGATCATTGAGGCCATGAAGACCATGAACCAGATTCCAGCGCACCGCTCTGGTACGGTCACGCGCATCCTGGTCGAGGATTCCCAGCCGGTCGAATACGGCGAACCGCTGGTTGTCATCGAATAGGGAGGGCTTCCTCGTGTTCCAGAAGGTTCTGATCGCCAATCGCGGCGAAATTGCCCTGCGTATCCTGCGTGCCTGCAAAGAGCCTGGGCATTCAAACCGTGGCAGTGCACTCGACCGCCGACGCTAACGCCATGCATGTGCGGCTGGCTGACGAAAGCGTCTGCATTGGTCCGCCATCGGCCAAGGACAGCTATCTCAATATTCCCTCGATCATGGCCGCCTGCGAAATCACTGGTGCCGACGCCGTGCATCCGGGCTATGGATTTCTGTCAGAAAACGCCCGTTTTGCTCAGATCCTGACCGAGCATAACGTCACCTTTATCGGCCCGTCCGCTCACCATATCGACATCATGGGCGACAAGATCACAGCCAAGAAAACCGCTGTGGAACTTGGCATTCCGGTCGTACCCGGTTCGGTTGGCGCGGTCGAGTCCGACGAGGACGCCCTCAAGACCGCCAAGGAAATCGGCTATCCGGTTCTGATCAAGGCGACAGCTGGTGGCGGTGGCCGTGGCATGAAGGTGGCATTGCGCGAGGCCGATGTTCTGGTCGCCTGGTCAACGGCCCGAACCGAAGCCAAGGCCGCCTTTGGCAATGACTCCGTCTATATGGAAAAATATCTTGGCAAGCCCCGCCACATCGAAGTGCAGGTGCTCGGCGACGGTCAAGGCAATGCCGTTCATCTAGGTGTGCGCGATTGTTCTTTGCAACGCCGCCACCAAAAGGTTTGGGAGGAGGCCGGCGGCCCGACGATCAAGCCCGATGAACGCGACAAGATCGGCGAAATCTGCGCCGCCGCCATGCGCAAGCTCAAATATTCCGGCGCCGGCACCGTTGAATTCCTCTACGAGGACGGCGAGTTCTATTTCATCGAAATGAACACGCGCCTGCAGGTGGAACATCCCGTCACCGAGCGCATTACCGGCGTCGACATCGTCTACGAACAGATTCGCGTCGCCTCGGGCGAAAAACTCTCGATGAGCCAGAAGCAGGTGAGCTTTTATGGTCATGCCATCGAGGTGCGCATCAATGCTGAAGATCCTCAGACATTTGCCCCCTCGCCCGGCACCATTACATTTTATCATCCCGCTGGTGGCGTTGGCATCCGCGTCGATTCCGCTGTCTATCAGGGCTACAAGATTCCGCCCTATTATGACTCATTGATCGGCAAGCTGATCGTTTACGGTCGGACCCGCGAGGAGTGCCTGCATCGGCTGCGTCGTGCCGTTGATGAATTCGTCATTGACGGCATCAAAACCACCTTGCCGCTCTTCCAGAGGCTGATCCGCGAACCCGATATCATTGCGGGCAAGTATGATATTCACTGGTTGGAAAAATATCTGTCGGAGAACAAGGCTTAGCCTTGTCAGCGGCCGTGTTGGCGGCCGCGGCTCTGAACCGGTGAAACCGTTCGGTCGGTCGACTTTGTCCGGCAATTGGGTTTCCGGCCAGTGAACAGGAGGCAGTGATGGCCACGCGCGTTGATCCCTTCAATATCGAGATCACGCCCGAACTCATTGTCCGCGCCTATCGGGCGGGCATTTTTCCGATGGCCGAAGATGCATCGTCCACAGACCTGTTCTGGGTCAGCCCGGACATGCGAGGGATCATTCCGCTTGGTGGATTCAAATTATCAGCGAGCTTGCGCAAATCGATACGGCGCAACAATTTTGTGGTTCGCGTCGATACCGATTTTCCCGCGATTATCGAGGGCTGCGCCACCGTTGGCTCGGACCGCGAGACCACTTGGATCAATGCCTCCATCCGCGCCGTCTATGCCGATCTCTTTCGCCGTGGCGTTGCCCATACGGTGGAGGTCTGGGACGGCGCTGAACTGGTCGGCGGCCTTTACGGTTTGGCCATCGGCGGTGCATTTTTTGGCGAATCGATGTTTCACCGCCGCACCGACGCTAGCAAGATCGCCCTGGCGCATCTGGTCAACCGCTTGAACGTTGGCGGGTTCAAGCTCCTCGACACCCAGTTTCTCACCGACCATCTCGCCTCGCTCGGCGGTATCGAAATCCCGCGCGAAGATTATGAAGTCCGCTTGGCAAACGCTCTTGGCGTCGAAGGCGACTGGTCCCGATTGGATCGCCTCCCCACTGTCCCCGCTCCCCCTCCCAAAACCCCGCCACGGTGACCGAGCGCTAGGCAATGCCTGTCCAATCATCCCCCATCTTCTCCCCACCGGGTCATTCCGGCGCAGGCCGGAATCCATCGTGACATGACCACACTTTGTTACGGTGGAAATAGCGCGCAACAGCTTCAAACTGCGCTGGCGCGGGGACGCCAACTATACCAACTTGCTTCAAAATATCGGAAAACCCGGTGTCACCACCACGTCGGCCCATCATTCGCCTCACGGCGTCGTGGATGCGCCGCGTTCATCGGGTGGGGGCACGTCGGTGCTGTTCTTGCAGTCGATCAACCACACATCATATACGGCGTGATCAATGGCATTGAGCGCTGGACTATCCGCAAATATCCAGCCAGTAAAAATCCGCTGGCTTGAACCGGTCAGGCTACGCTGGTCAACTTCAATAAACGAGGAGGTACGCTGCACTTCGTTGGGGGGATGGCTGTAACAGGCGCGTGGCGTAATCTCCAGCGCCCCAAACAGCACCGTTTCGCCGATATAGACGTCAAAATGGGTGATTCTGAGCGGTAATTTTGTCCAGCCCGGCAAACGTCGCCACCCGGTTGGCAATCGGCGCGGCGACAACATGGGGAACAAATACGCTCCCTGCCAGCATGATCAGTCCGCCCAGTCGGGCAGCGCACTTTATCATGGTCGGAATATCAAATGACCTATTCAGGCGACCAGGCGTCATAATCGCCCGAAACGCGTGGACGAGTACCCTTGGCCAGCATGCTGCCATCCGGCACATAGGCAGCAGCGGTCCCGGTCATGTTTGGTAGATGCGGCTTTTCCCATGCGTGTGGCTTATAGTTTGCCTCGCTTGGCACAATATTCGTGCGATGGTGCATCCACCCATGCCAGCCCATTGTAATCGCTGACGCTTCGGCGGGGCCATTGTAGGTGACAAACCGGCGATCGGTCTTGGCATCGAGATAGTATTTATTGCCCAGCTCATCGGTGCCGACATGTTTGGCAAAGCGCCAGAGCCACAATCGTGTGCCCCAGGTCTGCCCGTGCCACCAAACAAATATCTCCGCGAGGAACTGTTTCATCGTATGCTATCCGTCGTATTGCAACTCACGCGCTGCCATTGGCACGATGTACCACGACACCATCCGTACGCCTAGAGTATCGTGCGGAAAAAGCCTGTGCCCGCAATGCCGGGAATGGGAACCGGTTTCCGGCAACAAACCATGCGTCACCGAGGCGTCGGAGCGCAAGTTCGGCGCCAATTGGAACGTCTGGCGCGCCAGAGGTATTGATCTATGGTCACCGACTTGGCGCTACCATCACGCCCCACCCCAACAATAATCAACTTGACAGAGCGGGCGCTCGATTCGTGCTTTGGACCGGCTCGGTGCTATCAAATCCGCTCCGCGAAAATTGCCGCCTTAACAGTGAGATTTTGCATTGGCTTATGCGTGAAATCTGCTCTGATGTGATAGCGCCATCGCCGCCATGGCGGGATCAAAATTCTGTGTGGATAGTGTCTTGAGCGGTTGAAAATTATCCCCGCAATCCACACCTTACCCCTACTACTTGTAGATTTTTATCTCCGTCGAACCACTAGTGCTTGATTATCGACGTTGACGCAGCCTTTGAATCGGCAGAATGTTTGTGACGGTCAGCAATGCTTCGGCGCCGCTGGCAAAGCCTTGCAATAAACCACTGGCGCAAGACCGGGCGGTGAGCAAGGCACAGGGCAAGTCATGGCCGCCTCGGCGGACCGTTGGTAAAGCGTCAAACAGATTTGAAGAGTGAAGCCTATTGCGGGCAGCGGTCGATATTGACCGCGTAATTTGGGGACTACGAGAAGTATGCGCATCGAACGCCGATTTACCAAAGCCAAAAAGGGGGCCTATGCCGGCCTCGAATTTCGTTCGGCCACCAGCGAGATTCGCAATCCCGATGGCTCGGTCGTCTTCAAGCTTGAAGACATCGCCATTCCGGCCAGCTGGAGCCAGGTTGCTGCCGACATTATTGCGCAAAAATACTTCCGCAAGGCTGGCGTCGCCAAAGTCCTGAAAAAGGTCGAAGAAAACACAGTTCCGTCCTGGCTGTGGCGCTCCGTGCCCGACGAGGACGCGCTGGCAAAGCTGCCCGAAGACGAGCGCTATGGTTCGGAAATGGACAGCCGCCAGGTCTTTGACCGCTTGGCCGGCACCTGGACCTATTGGGGCTGGAAGGGCGGCTATTTCGATAGCGAAGATGACGCCCGCGCCTTTTTTGACGAACTGGCTCATATGCTGGCCACGCAGCGCGTTGCTCCAAATTCACCACAATGGTTCAACACCGGCCTGCACTGGGCCTATGGCATCGACGGCCCCGGCCAGGGCCATTTCTATGTCGACCCGTTCACCCACAAGCTGGTGCAGTCGCAGTCCTCTTATGAACATCCCCAGCCGCACGCCTGCTTCATCCAGTCGGTCAACGACGATCTGGTCAATGAAAACGGCATCATGGACCTTTGGGTCCGCGAAGCCCGCCTGTTCAAATATGGGTCGGGCACCGGCACCAACTTCTCCAAACTGCGCGGCGGCGGCGAAAAGCTCTCGGGCGGCGGCAAATCGTCGGGCCTGATGAGCTTTCTCAAGATAGGCGACCGCGCTGCTGGCGCCATCAAGTCGGGCGGCACCACCCGCCGCGCCGCCAAAATGGTGGTGATCGATATCGACCATCCCGACGTTGAGGAATATATCAACTGGAAGGTCAAGGAAGAGCAAAAAGTTGCCGCCCTTGTCACCGGTTCCAAGACCGTTTCAAAGCACCTCAAGCTGATCATGAAGGCCGCCGTCAATTGCGAAGGTCAGGGCGATGATTGCTTTGATGTGCAAAAGAACCCCGCCCTCAAGCGCGAAGTGCGTGCCGCCAAAAAGTCGCTGGTACCGGAAAACTACATCTACCGCGTCATCCAGTTCGCCAAGCAGGGCTATACCGATCTCGATTTCCCGATCTACGACACCGATTGGGACAGCGAAGCCTATCTGACCGTTTCGGGCCAGAACTCCAACAATTCCGTGCGCGTTTCCGATGCGTTCCTTAACGCCGTCGAGGCCGATAGTGATTGGGATCTGCTGGGCCGCAAGGACGGCAAAGTCACCAAAACCCTCAAGGCCCGCGATCTGTGGGAAACCATTGGCTATGCCGCCTGGGCCTCAGCTGATCCCGGCATTCAATATCACACCACCATCAATGAGTGGCACACCTCCCCTGAAGCTGGACCGATCAATGCATCGAACCCCTGCTCGGAATATATGTTCCTCGACGATACCGCCTGCAATCTGGCGTCGGTAAACCTGCTGCCTTATCGCAACAAGGATGGCTCGTTCGACACCGCCGCTTATGAACACACGGTGCGCCTGTGGACCATTGTGCTCGAAATCTCCGTGATGATGGCCCAGTTCCCCTCAAAAGCCATTGCCGAGCGCTCCTACGAATACCGCACCTTGGGCATCGGCTACGCCAATATTGGCGGCTTCCTGATGACCTCGGGCATTCCTTACGACTCCGCTGAAGGCCGCGCTATTGCTGGTGCTGTTACTGCCATCATGACTGGCGTTTCCTATGCAACCTCGGCCGAAATGGCCAAGGAACTGGGCGCGTTCAAGGATTATCCACGCAACGCCCAACACATGCTGCGCGTCATTCGCAACCATCGCAACGCTGCCCACGGCAATGCCGATGGCTATGAGGGCCTCTCCATCCTGCCCGTGCCGCTTGATCATGCTTCGCTCACCGATCAGCCCCTGTCCAAGCGCGCCAAGCTGGCCTGGGACAATGCCCTTGCCCTTGGCGAGCAGCATGGCTATCGTAATGCCCAGGTCTCCGTCATTGCCCCGACCGGCACCATCGGTCTGGTCATGGATTGCGACACCACCGGCATCGAGCCCGATTTTGCCCTGGTAAAATTCAAGAAGCTGGCCGGCGGCGGGTATTTCAAGATCATCAACCGCGCCGTGCCCGAAGCCCTGCGCACCCTTGGCTATGATGAAAGCCAGATCGCCGAGATCGAGGCCTATGCTGTCGGTCACGGCAATCTCAATCAGGCACCGGGCGTCAATCCGGCAACCCTGCGCACCAAGGGTTTTACCGACGACAAGATCGAGGCGCTCAACGCAGCGCTGAAATCGGCCTTCGACATCAAGTTCGTCTTCAATCAGTGGACGCTGGGTGTTGAATTCCTGAAATCGCTCGGCGTCACCGAAGCGCAGATGAACGATTTCTCGTTCGAACTGCTGCCCTTCCTTGGCTTTGCCAAAAAGGACATCGAGGCCGCCAATATTCACGTTTGCGGTGCCATGACGCTCGAAGGCGCGCCGCACCTCAAGGCCGACCATCTGCCGGTGTTCGATTGCGCCACCCCCTGTGGCAAGATCGGCAAGCGCTATCTGAGTGTGGAAAGCCACATCCTGATGATGGCCGCTGCCCAGCCGTTTATTTCGGGCGCCATCTCCAAAACCATCAACATGCCAAACGACGCAACGGTCGAAGACTGCAAGGAAAGCTACATGCTGTCCTGGCGTCTGGCGCTAAAAGCCAATGCGCTATATCGCGATGGCTCCAAACTCAGCCAGCCGCTTAATTCTTCGCTCTTGGCCGTCGAGGAAGACGACGAAGACGATACGGTCGAAACGCTGGTGGCTCAAACTGCTGCTGCGCGCGTCCCCCAGATCGCCGAGAAAATCGTCGAACGCATCGTTGAAACGGTCACCCGCGATCGCGAAAAAATGCCGGATCGCCGCAAGGGCTATACCCAAAAAGCCATCGTTGGCGGCCATAAGGTCTATCTGCACACCGGCGAATATGCCGATGGTCGCATCGGTGAAATCTTTATAGACATGCATAAGGAAGGCGCTGCCTTCCGGGCCATGATGAACAATTTCGCCATCGCCATCTCCATTGGTTTGCAATATGGCGTGCCGCTCGATGAATATGTCGAGGCTTTCACCTTCACCCGGTTCGAGCCTGCCGGCATGGTCATGGGCAATGACCGGATCAAGAACGCCACCAGCATTCTGGATTATGTGTTCCGCGAACTGGCGGTTTCCTATCTCGACCGCGATGATCTGGCGCACGTCAATCCTGAAAGCCCCACCTCTCTGGGCAAGGGTGCCGCCGAAGATCAGGCACCCAAGTCAAGCCAACAGGCCCCCATTCCGGCCGAACGCTTTGTGTCGCGCGGCATGACCCGGGGCAAGACGGCCAACAAGTCCCTGATGATCGTTTCGGGCGAACAGCATCTGAACCCGGTTCAGGCGATGCAAACCTCAACCGTAACGGCGCTGAATGCGGCAACCGCGCTAAAACCCGACTCCCAGATTGCCCCGGCCGCCTTCTCCGCCGCCGAACTGGACCCGATCCCCAGCCCGCCGCCCAGCAAGGACACGGTCGTTCTCCGCGCCGAAGCCCAGATGAAAGGCTACACCGGCGACCAATGCACCGAGTGCCACAACTTCACCATGGTCCGCAACGGCACCTGCCTGAAGTGCGACACGTGCGGGACAACGACAGGGTGTAGTTGAGGGCAGGAAATACCCGGCCGGCTCTGTTGCAGAAGAAGAGACGCAATAACGTTTGGCCCAAACCTAGGTTTGGGCCGAACACTATGCGGGGGAACCAATATGAACACCGAACGTCTTTTTACGATTGCTCGCAAGATTACCACGGACATTGAGACCAACTTGGTGATCGATACAATCGCCACCTTACAGAATGCACTTCAAACGCAAATTTCCAGTCCCAACGCCGCCAACCTCTCTCAAATTGAAACATCTCTTGAGACGCTCCAAGCGCTCAGCACATCGCCCGATTTTCTCTATCCGGAGACTTGGAACCAATCACTCGAACACATCGGGGCATTGCTACTTAAGAACGCTTCCTTTGCTACTCAAACAGTTGATGCGGTGAGAGGTAACAGCATTACGCTGGAAAGCGCTGTGGCCACGGTTAACCAAATTCATACCAAGCTGGTGTCCGTGAGAACAGCACTTATGGGCATCCTAGAAGCGTTTGAGAGCTTGGGCTTGGAAGCCTACGAGATTGAGGAAGGTGAAGCCGAGCTAAGCATTCTGATGCCGAGGGCAGCATTTTCTAACGAGTTAATGGCATTCTCGAAAGATCTTACAGATATCGCCAAGTTCCTGGAACTCAGCGAGGAAATCGCAACTGGAAGTCGAAGCCCTCCAAGACTTGATGAGCCTATCAACGACCGATCCGCTGATATTTGCTGGAATTACCATCCCAGCATGCTTATTCGTGTTGAAAATTACGAGAGAGATCATTGAGTTGATAACCTCAACATACAATTTGAGGGAGGCGAGAGCCAACGCGCTAGCTGCCGAAGCCTCTACAAAAGCGCTCGACGCACTAGACGCAGATATCGATGCGAAGATTGACAGTGGCCTTAAGAGAATAGCCGACGGCGTCATCGGCCCCCGAAACAAAAGTAGAATGAACGAGCCTTAAAATTGAGCCTCAACAATTACCTACCGCAGATCGCTGCGCGGCTCGATAACGGCTATAAAATCGAAGGTAATGCGGGAATTTCTGCTGCCGAGAACGGAATGGAGGACAATAAGTCTGAGGCCAACGAAATCAACCAGATTTCTAAAGAGATTCGGTACCATGCGTTGCCGCCCGTTCCCGTACTGAAACTAACGTTAACAATGTCGAGCGACAACCGAGATGATGCCGACAGAAATGGGGCCTAACCTCCGAATCGGGGCGCATTGTGGACTAATTGTCACCACACCAACTTGTTGGCACAGTAGCGCGGTCGCAGCGGCGCGACCGCTGCCGTTGCCATAGTAAGCACTGAGCCTCCCACCGTGTCACCCCGGGCTTGACCCGGGGCCCATCCTGAGATCCCTCAACCCTCCGTGCACTCAGAAAAACCTCAAGATGGACCCCGGCCTCCGCCGGGGTGACACCGCGGTTGGGAACGCCCCCTCAACTCCCGCCACTCAGACAAGGCCACGTAGCGCCCCCTTCCCCCCACACAAAAAGCAAAAACAAAAAAATGTCCCCGCCCCCAAAACCCCGCGTAAACTCTGTCCATCGCCCAGGCCAGAGCCGATCATGACGCGTGATGAGCCTGGGGACAGTCGGGGAGGTTGGGGCGCCAGTCTCTCGCATGGATGCTGCCCACCAGCCTGGTGGCGGGGCAACGGGGATGGGAGCCGGACGACCGGGCTCAGTTGCCAATGTCTTGTCACCAGCCCCGAAAGGGGTGGCTGCTTAAGGCGTGTGCGCAAAATCCCGACGCGATGGCGAGACCCCGGTTTCACCTGACTTTATTTCCCACGAGATCGCGGTCTCGCCATCGTTGCTCGTCCCTGCCCGTCGACCATTGGTCGCACGGTGCAGCACCATGGCTGGTTTTGTTGGCCGCACGCCACAGTGCAGCAGCGCCGCTAGCGCGAAGCGCCAGACGCGAGATCGCGCAGCATGTCGAGGGCCTCGCGCTTGACCTCATCATGGTCATACTCGTAGCCATCCTTGTCCCGATTGGCGTCGACTTCGTTGGTGTGCTCGATTTCGGCATCAATCGGATCGGTATTGGGTGACGCCGAAAAAAACATCCCCAACGGCCGATGATGGACCCTGCCATCCGCCATATGCTCGAATTGATCTCTCGTTACCTTCCTGAAGGCCATTACTCGCTCTCCTGAACCTGTACGCACCAGGCGTCCTGAATTTGAACCATAGCACCGCCCACACCATCAAAGGCAAGAGGTCGTCGACACCGACCCATCGATCCCATTGTAAATGCTTGTAATTATTGCACCTATCGGTCATCCTTGCGCCAATATGCAGGGAAGGTCCAATTGGCAGACAAAAAAGGCCATCGGGAACAATCGGACGACGACACCGCAAACCGTCGCCTGATGATCATGCTGATCGCCGGCATGGTGCTGGCCATTGTCGGCATTTCGATAATATTCGCCATCGTTCACTAGCGCTCACGCCGCAATCTCAAACGCCCGTTGAACCCGATTATATGCCCGCCGGGCAACGCCGCCCCTATACTGAGAAAAACAACGCCCAGCCCACGCCCGCCACCGCCACGCGCAATTTTCTGACTATCAAATGGTCACGACGACCCAAATGATCAAACAGCAGGACACGACATGACCAAGAAACTACGTTGGGGAATTCTGGCAACCGGCGGCATCGCCCATAATGTGACCCGAGACCTTGTTGCGACGGGCCACGACGTCACGGCCGTTGGTTCGCGCACGCTGGAAAAAGCAAGCGCATTCGCCAGGGAGTTTGACATCAAGACGGCCCACGGCAGCTATGAAGACTTGGTCGCCGATCCCAATGTCGATGCGATCTATGTCGCCACCCCTCATCCAATGCATGTCCACAACGCAAAACTCGCCCTTGAGGCTGGCAAACACGTTCTCATCGAAAAGCCGTTCACGATAAATGCGCGCGAAGCGGCAGAAATTGTCGCATTGGCCAAACAGAAAAATCTGGCCGTACTGGAAGCCATGTGGACGCGGTTCCTGCCCCATATGATCAAAGTCCGGGAAATTATCGCCTCTGGCCTTCTGGGCGAGATCACATCCCTCAATGCTGAGCATGCCCAGGCCCTGTCCGACGATCCCGCCCATCGCCTCAATGCAATAGAGCCTTGGCGGCAGTGCCCTGATGGATCTCGGTATTTATCCGATTTCATTCGTCTGGGATATTTTGGGCGAACCAACCCTCACCCACGCCGAAGCGCGCTTCCGTTCAACCGGCGCTGACTCCCACATCTCGGCGATTTTCCGCCATTCTGGCGGCGCGATTTCCACCATCTTGGCGTCCAGCGAAGTCGCTGGCCCGAACCGGGCGCAGATTCTCGGCACCAAGGCGCGTATCGAAATTGAGGGGGTCTGGTACGCGCCCACATCATTCCGTGTGATTGCCAAAAACAAGGACGTTATTGAGGAATATCGCTCCGATGTGAGCGGCGGTGGCAAGCAATTTGAGGCAGACGAACTCGAAAACATGGTCGCCAATGGCAAGATTTCAAGCGACATTATGCCGTTGACCGAAACAGTAGCCATCATGAAAACGCTCGACGCCGTCCGCGCCAGTATCGGCCTGCGCTATCCGTGGGAATAGCGCGCGCCGCCACCCCTCAGGCTTTTGGCGGCAGCCAACGTTTTTCGATCTTGGCCACCATCGTATAGGCCGGATCGAAAACGTTCCCCACCTGGTAGCGAATGACCTGCCCCATCAAATGCGACGCGGCAACCCCGGAGAGCCCATACTCACCGGTCAGCCAGTCGAACATTTCGGTGGTCGCATGTTGTAGCGCCTGATCCAGGGGCCGTGCATTGCCAACCGTCAGGATCGCCTCGTCGGTTTCCGCCCGTGGCCACACAATTTTTGTACCCTTTACCACCGAAAGCCGAACCTCAACCTCCATCGCCGTTTCAACACCCGTCCCCACGATCTCGCCATCGCCCTGCACTGCATGGCAGTCACCGAGGAAAAACAGCGCACCGGGCACAAATACCGGAAACCAGATTTTGGTCCCCGGTCCAAAGCCGCGATAATCCATGTTCCCGCCATTCTCGGCACTGGTCGCGGTCGAAAACGCCTGCCCTCGGTCCGGGGCCACACCAAAGCAGCCGATCATCGGATCAAGCGGCAACACCAGGTGCTCCAGCCCCGCCACCGGCGCCGCCAGCGATACTGTGCCCGCCTCGATATCGATGAACCATTCAGTCCGCGCACTCTGCGGCAGGTCCCGCACCCGCTCCGGTTGCACCACATTGGCCGCCAGCGATGCCCGCGTCCATCCCATCGGGCGGATCGGCGTCATGCGCACGATTTCAACCAACAGCCTGTCGCCAGGCGCCGCCCCCTCGACATGGATCGGCCCATTCATCGGGTTGCCGCCGCTGGCCCGGCTCACACCGTCCTTGTCCACCCCCATGGCATCAAGCGTTTCCGTCACCACGCTATCACCATCACCAACATGTAGTGCGGGTGGAACGGTACCCAGAATATTGTGCCAGACGTTACAAACCAGTCGGTGCGTTGTCATGATTGTGTCCGTTGTTGATCCCGATACGCTTCCATAGCGTTCGAAACACCCGCGTTAATCTGTTATGCTGCCGTCGTACGCGAATTTCCTTCCCAACGCCGTCTCATAGACAAATCAGGGAGAAAATCATGAACCGCATGACCGCCAAGGATTTCGATCAGGAACTGCTCGAACTCTATGACTATTACGTCCACGGCAAAATTACCAAACGCGAATTTCTTGATCGGGCAGGCAAATTTGCCGTCGGTGGACTGACAGCCGTCGCCCTGCTCAACCTGCTCAGCCCGAATTATGCAATGGCACAGCAGGTCACGTTTACCGACCCAGACATCGATGCTGAATACATTACCTACCCCTCCCCCAACGGCCACGGCGACGTCCGTGGATACTGGGTTCGTCCAACCGCCACCACAACCCCGGTCGGCGGGGTCGTGGTTGTTCACGAAAACCGCGGCCTCAATCCCTATATTGAAGACGTGGCCCGCCGCGTCGCGAAGGCCGGCTTTGTAGCTATCGCACCAGACGGACTGTCATCGGTTGGCGGCTATCCCGGCAATGATGAAGACGGCCGCGAACTGCAGTCACAGGTCGACCCAACCAAATTGATGAACGATTTTTTCGCCGCCATAGAATTCCTGCAATCCCACGACGCCGTAAACGAAAAGGTCGGGATCGTCGGCTTTTGCTACGGCGGTGGCGTCTGCAACGCGGCGGCTGTGGCATACCCCGAACTGGGCGCGGCAGTACCATATTACGGTCGTCAGGCTTCAGCAGACGATGTTCCCAAGATAAAAGCACCGCTCCTGTTGCACTATGCCGGTCTCGACACGCGCATAAATGAGGGCTGGCCAGCCTATGAGGCGGCGCTCAAGAGTAACGACAAGACGTACGAAGCCTATATCTACGACGACGTAAATCACGGCTTCCACAACGATTCCACGCCACGGTACGATGCCGAGACCGCCGAACTGTCGTGGGGTCGGACTGTGGACTGGTTCAAAAAATATCTGAGTTGAACCGCGCAAAACCCAATCTGGTCGCACCGGTCCCCTACGCAGGGACCGGTGCGTCAGGATCAATCAAGCTTTCGGCCTTGAGTTCTGACCAGAGAGCCAACGGCACCTCTTCATTCAGGTAGCCAATATTTGCGACGACCTCTTCGGGCTTGGCCGCGCCGGGAATGATCGAGACCACAGCGGGGTGCGCCAGCGGAAACTGCAACGCCACGGACTGCAGCGACACGCCATGACGATGGCACACTGCTTGAATGCGGCGCGCCTTGTCCTGAATATCGGGTTCGGCAATTTGGTATCGGTAACGGGCTTGCGGCCCCGGCCCGGTCGCCAGAATGCCCGACGCATAAGGCGCGCCAACGATCACGGAAATATTGTTGTCGAGGCAATATCGCATCCCCGACTTCAGCGCCACCTGATCCAGTAGCGTATAGGGCATGGCAACAATGCAGAAATCGAGCGGTACACGCCGCGCTACGGTATCAAGCGACTCCGAGGCATTGAGACCCATGCCGATGGCCTTGATGTGCCCATTGCGCTTGAGTTCTTCCAGCGCCCTGATGCCGCTGCGGGAAAGATCGTCGAGACTCGGACCACCTTCGTGACCGGCGGCTTCGGGATCATGAATTAAGAGCGCATCAATCGTGTCGAGCCCCAGCCGCAATAGGCTCTGCTCGTACGAGCGAATGATGCCGTCGTAGGAATAGTCCCAGACGATTTCCATGTTGAGCCCGCCACCCCACGGCGTCCGATCAAACGTTTTGGGTTCAGTCGGTCGCCTGAAATAGCGTCCGACCTTGGTGGTCAACAGGAACTGATCACGCGGCTGATCAATGACGAAATCGCCGACTCGATGCTCGCTAAGACCCCGACCATAATACGGAGCCTGTATCGAAATACCGCACCCCATTGTCCCATGCCGCCTTGATGGTTGCATGGGACAGCTCGCCCGATACCCGATTATACATCCCGCCAAGATGCGCGGCACCAAAACCAAAGGGCGGTAGCGCCAGCGAGGTAGCGCCAACCTGGCGCCGATCAGTCAATCGAATAGGCATCGTCAAAACCTTGATAATTACTAGATTGGGTTGCCAACATCCGAATTAACGGGTTGGGGCGGACGGAAAACTGAAGCGACATCGTCGTCGGGCGCTTCAGGTGAATTTTCGTAAAGATAGCAGGTCGCAAGACGCTGCGTGTCGGGCACAAATTTCGGCGGCGGTCGTCGCCAGCATTGCTCCATGACGCTGGGGCACCTTGGCGCAAATGGGCAGCCGGAATTAGCGCGAGCAGCGTTAGCCTCTGTCACCGGAATTTCGTCGGTGCCCCAAACTTTGTCCAGATCAGGCAACGGAATAGATGACACAAGCAGTTGCGAGTAAGGATGTTTCGGATCTCCGATAACACGCTCGACCGCGCCAGCTTCCGCAACAGTCCCCCGATAGAGCACGACAATATTATCGCAGATCTGGAAGGCGGTTGTCAGGTCGTGAGTGATGTAGACAATCGATATACCAAGATCGCGATTAAGGGTGCGCAACTCATCCAGAATTGTGGCGCGCAGCGACGCATCGACCATGGAGACCGGCTCGTCGGCAACAATCATCCGCGGTCGAAGCAACACAGCCCGTGCAACCATTACGCGCTGACGTTGACCACCGGACAACTCGTGCGGGAACCGACCGAGTGTGTCCTGGGGTCGCAATCCGACACGTTTAAGCGCATCTTCAATAAGCGCCTGCGCCTTGGCCTCGGTGTCGGCGAGGTGATAGCGCTTAACGGGCGTCGTCAGCACATGGTCGATCCGGTAAAATGGATTGAACACCTCAAACGGATCCTGGAAGACCGGCTGTACCTCGCGGCGAAACTGTCGTTTCTCCGATGCGCTCATTTTGGCGACGTCTTTGCCCGCATAGAGCACCGCGCCTTCTGTCGGCTCGATGAACCCCAGCATCATGCGAGCCAGCGTTGTTTTGCCACTGCCGCTCTCTCCCGCGACCGCTGTCATCGAAGGCGCATCGTCCGACAGCGTCAATGTAACCTTGTCCAGCGCCGTGAACCCGCCGTAGCGTTTGGTCAAATCCTGCACTTCCATCAAGGCGGTCATAGTTGCCCCTCCGTGTCGCTCATGCGCTCAGGCATCGGCGGCAACGCGCTGTGTTCGGGATAAAGATGGCAGGCAGCCAATTGACCGGGTCCAACTTCCTGCGGCTGCGGCACTTCGTGCCCGCATCGCTCGAATGCGTAGGGGCAGCGCGGACTGAAGCTGCACCCTGGCGGCAAATCGATAAGCGGCGGCGGCAGACCGGGAATACCAGTCAATGCCTGCTTGACCTTGATCCCCGGCAGGCTGTCTACCAACAAACGCGTGTAGGGATGCTTTGGTGCCTCGATCATCCGCCGCACCGGTCCGATCTCGACAATCTTGCCCGCATACATCACGCCGACTACATCAGCAAATTGTGCAACCAGTCCCATGTCGTGACCGATCAGCACAACCGCTGCCCCCAACCCGTCCTGAAGACGACCGAGCGTCTGCATCACCTGGCGTTGCACAACGACGTCGAGCGCGCTGGTTGGCTCATCTGCAATAATGACCTTGGGGCTGAGCGACGTCGCAATCGCCATGGCAGCACGTTGCTTCATGCCGCCCGATAGTTCATGGGGAAACCGCCGCGCAACTTCGGGGCAAGCCCCACATTGGTCAGCAACTCCTCGACGCGGGCGTTGAGTGCCGCGCGCTTCATGCCAGTTGTGTGCGCCGCGATGGCGTCGATGATCTGCTCCTCAAGCCGCATCACCGGGTTGAGCGAACTCATCGCGCCTTGCGGTATCAGCGCGATGTCGCGCAAACGCGTTTCGCGTAACTCGCGCACCGACATCGCCATAATGTCCTTGCCATCGAGTATCACGCTGCCTGAGACAATCCGGCCCGGGGGCCGCGTGAGCCGCATCAGCGCCGTGGCCATGGTCGTCTTGCCAGAACCGGACTCGCCGATCAGGCCGAGACGCTCACCGGGCTTAAGTGAAAGGGAAACCTCGTTCACCGCCTTGGCCGGGCCCTGTCCGGTATCGTAATGCACGTTTAGATCGGAGACCTCGAGAATGGGTTTGACGTCGTCGGATATACTCATCACCGTCGCGCCAGTCTTGGGTTAGCGAACCGATCAAACCCGACCGAGGTGAGAAACAGGCCGATAAAGATCAACGCGATTACAACAATCGGTGGCCCCCACCACCACCAATAGCCACGCAACACGGCCGAGGATTGCTGCGACCAATAGATTGTGTTGCCCAGCGTCATTTCCTCCAACGCCCCGAGGCCTAGCGCCTCAAGGCCGATGACAGCAAGGATCGAGCCGGAAACCGTACCGACGAAGCTGGCCACAATATAAGGCATGATGTTGGGCATGATTTCGGCAAACAATATCTCCCATGGCCCCTCACCATTGACCCGTGCCACCTCGACATAGGCCTTCTCCCGGACACTGAGGACCTGTGCGCGTACGGTCCGGGTGGTGAACATCCAGCCCAATGACGCAACCACCATCGCCATGATCAAGGTGCTCATCCGATCAATATTGCCGGCAATGACGACAAGCACCGCGATTGCCGGCACAGTCAACAAGGCATCAGAGATCACGCGAATAATGGCATCCGCCACACCACCAAAATGACCAGCAATCAGGCCGAGAACGGTGCCGAACCCCACGCCGATAAAACCAGCGATCAGTCCCATTTTCAGCGTGTTCGGTGTGGCGTAAATCAGCAATGTCCACATGTCGCGTCCCTGGGAATCCGTACCCAGGAAATAGTCGCCCCCTGGCGGTCGGCGCGGACGAACCGCGCCCACGGTGGCATTTATCGGATCAACGAATAGCGAACCAATGGCACCAAACAAGACCACCGCAATCAGGATCGCGAGACCGAGTACCAGGATGCCGCTGATCCGGCCCTGTTCGTAGTTGCGGCGGAGTGAAACAAAAAACCGATTCATCGACGGATCCTGGGGTCTAGCAGCGGATAGATAAGGTCGACAATGAATAGCAGCACCGCCAGCGCAACAATCAGCATCAACACCACGCCCTGAATGACAAAATAGTCCTGCCCGCGGATCGCCACATAGAGCAGCGAACCCAAGCCCGGATAGTTGAAGATGACTTCGACAAGAATGGCGCCGGATACAACATGCCCCAGCGACAGGGCCAGCGCGGTAACCTGCGCCAGAAGCGCATTTCGCATGCCGTACCACACGAAAATTCGACGTTGCGGCAACCCTTTGGCCTCAGCGAATGTAATATAGTCCTCGCCCAGAACATTAATCATCTGGCTGCGCATACCGAGCGCCCAGAAACCGATATTGCCCAGAATAATGGCGAGCGATGGCAATAGCGCATGGTTGAGAACATCCGCTGTTGTCTCCCAGTCCATACGCATGATGCGTGTCGTATCAACGCCGCCCGCGGGTGGGAACCATCGCAACACCACGGCGAAGAAGTAGATCAGGATGATCGCCAGCAGGTAGAATGGGATTGATGTGAGTATCATCATCATCGGCACAAGCGTCTTGATCCCGCGTCCCGCGCCTGGCCACGCCAAACGTGCACCCAGCAATGAGCCAGTAACAAACGCGATCAATGTTGCAGTCGCCAGCAGGCCCACAGACCACGGCAACGCATTGGCGATCATGGTGGATACCTTCTCGGGGAAATTGGCGAAGGAGACGCCAAGATCAAGCCGGAACAAATCCATCCAATAGTTGAAATACTGTTCGATCAGGGGGGCATCGAGACCATACTTGGCTCGGTAGGAAGCAGAAACGGCCTGAATATCGACGTTCTGCGCACCGCCCGCAGTTTGCAGGCGTGCCAAGGCTGTCTGTACCGGATCACCAGGCAACAATCTTGGAATAATGAAATTTATGCTCACCGCGACAAAGATAATCAGCAAGAACTGACCAAAACGGGTCAACAGATAGCGCTGGAGTTCCTTCGACATATGGCCTCACTACCGGTCGTTTGGGCAGGTGGGGCAGACAGGCGAACCCGCCTGCCCCAGCGTTGGGAACGTCCGTGGACGCTACTGCGCGCCGCTAGGCTGCAGATTATGGATCACCACGTTAAAGGCTTCCCACGGCGTATAAGGCGCAACATAGGGATCCTCAGCCGACGGCCATCCGGTCCAATAGGTGTTATTGAAGGTCACCACATGGAATTCCTCGAGCATGTCAATCTGCGGCAAGTCTCGCAACGCAATGTCGAGCGCGGCGGCGGCGTCCTTCATGTAGTCAGAGTCCGGATTGGTATCGGCCGTCACGGCGTCCATACGGTCGATTATCGCGTCATATTCCGGGTTCGAGTACCGCGATGCAGCAATTGCAGTCGGGATAGTCTCGCCCAGTGGACGGGAGAACTTGCTGTGATAGTGCTGCAGTGTTTCCAGCGGTTCACTGAGACTGCCACAGTGCACGAACACCATGGTATCGAAGTTGCCTGACTGAATATCGGGCAACCAAGTATCATCCACCGGCGCCTGAACCGCATCAAAACCGGCATTTTTCAGTTGCTGTGTAAGTGGCGCGAGTATGGGCTGAATAAACGCCGGGGTGCGGATGGTTACGTTGATCGGTGTGCCATCCTTGGCCCACACCCCATTGCCATCCTTGGCGTAGCCGCCCTTGGCCATATATTCGTCGACTTTTTCCTGCGACGGATCATCGAGGTTGTACTTGTCGAGAACTGCCTGCAATGGGCTCCCCTCGCCGAGCCATGTACCGGCCATATAGCCCGAGAAGGCATAAGTCACCGGCTTCTGCGAGCCCTCGTAACCGATGTCGTTCAGCGCATCGCGATCAATGGCATAGTTGATCGCATAACGCAGGTTCACATCGTTCCATGGTTCCTTCATCATGTTAAAGACCAGCGAGTAATCGCACCCGTCCGGCGCACCCCAGTTGGGACCCTCGGTATTCCATGATTTCAGCTTGTCGTTCTGTGCACGCGCCGCCTCGAAAGTGCCGATCAACAATTGCCGACCGCCATCAACCTGGTTGGCAATGTGCAATTGGCCCATGGCATCGTCGCTGGAAACCGGCACCAGAATGATGCGCTTGGGCGCTGGCATGTCCTGGAACCCGACCTTGGCGCCCCACCAGTCATCACGGCGATCAAAAATCTCCTGCTGATTGGTGGTGAGCACCAGCTTGTAGGGTCCAGTGCCAACCGGCCAACCCTTGTCCGGATCATAGTTGGTGAAGGTCGCAAAGTCCTGCCCCTCCCAAATATGTTTGGGCAGGATGGTATGGTGGTTCTCGTGGCCAAGCGCGAGATAATCGCGGATAAATCGAGGCGCTGGTTTGTTGAAGTTGATGGTGACGCTTAGCGGGTCGTTGACCGTAACGTCCTTGATCCACTCATTATAGGCGGCGGCGCCACGCGACTCCGGTGGAGCATCCCGGACCGCCTCCAGCGTGAATTTCACATCCTCGGCGGTGAATTTTTCACCATCTGACCATTCGACACCGTCCCGAAGCTTGATTGTCGCCGTCTTGAAGTCGGGCGCATATTCAAAGCTTTCAGCCTGCCACGGAATCAACTCGCCGGTGTTGAGATTGGTGTAAAACAGCATCTCGTTGACGGTGAATTCCATCACATCGCGCTGGTGCGTCACCGAGGTCAGATAGGGATGCCAGTTTTCCACGTTGGCAAACTGGGCTGGCTGGTCACCCCAGGGTGTCAGCACCAATGTTTCATTGCGCGGCATGTCGGCCACTTGCGCAATCGCGGTTGATGCCAGCAGCGGCACGCTAGCAAGCGCTAACGCGCCCGCAAGGAGGTATCGTCTTGGTAGGGGCAGTCGCATGATATCTCTCCGTCTCTTGTTGGTCGTTGATCGACCGTTGGTCTAGAGCGCCATCTCCTCGATGGCTTTCATCGACAAGCCGTGGCCGAAGCCTGGCTCGTCGCTAACGTCCACATGGCCATTCTCGGGAACGGCCATGCCGGGATAGTTATTGGTTTGCTTGAGCGGTACGCCCGGCGCACCGCCGACAAAGAACTCGCCCCAACGGCTGTTGGGTGCCGAGATATTGAAGTGCTGGCCAAACGGTGTATTCATGCCCGCGTGACAGATCACCTCAAGACCAGAGGCCTCTGCAATCGCAGTGATTTTCTGCACCGCGGTAAAGCCGCCGACCCAATTGATGTCGGGCTGGAAGATGTCGACAACCCGATCCCTTGCCGCCTCAAAGAATGTAAAGGGTGTGTACCAATGCTCGCCGGTCGCCAGCGTCTGCCAGGGCAATCGCTCGCGCAGGGCCTTGTGCGAGGTATGATCCTCGGGAATGAGACAATCCTCAATCCATTTCAGATTAAAGGGCTTGAGCCGATGCGCCAGTCGAACTGCGAATTCGACGTCAAACGCCATCCAGCAATCCAGCATCAATTCGACATGCGGCCCGATCAAATCCCGCGCCTTGCCGACAAAGGCCTCGTTCTTGTCCAGCGCCTCAAGCCCGTCGGCTGTCCCATATGGGCATGCAAGTTTGGTCGCCTTGAAACCAAGCTCCATATGCCAGTCGGTATCATTGCCGGTTGCGTAGCAGAATTGTTTGTCGCGCGCCTTGCCGCCTGCAAGCTCATAAACCGGCAGTTTCAGCGTGCGCCCCTTGAGATCCCATAACGCTAGATCGATGCCGCTGATGGCGTAGGACGCCAACCCCGACGACGAATATGGAGACGTGATCCGCATCATCATGTCCCAGAGTTTTTCGGTGGCCAGCGCACTTTCATCCACCAGCAGCGGTCCAATATGATCGTTGATCAACGAAATTGTTGGCTGACCATAGCCGGTAGTGCCAAAACCCCATGTGCCATCATCAGCCGTGACAATCACGCCGACCGCCGGAAATGCCGAATTCCAGCCTCGCACGCAACGCCTTGTACTTGGGATAGCGCGACATCGGATTGGCGACCTCAGCGTCCTTCGTCCAGGGCGGCCGTCGTGCAGTGCCCTTCGCCTTGGCCTCGTCATAGGTGCCGCCGGCAATCGGATTGGTAATGGCGAACGCCTTGATGCTCTTGATCTTCACGAACTTCTCCTCACAAAGTCGTTCCGGCCCTCCAGCCGGATGAATAGATTAATTGCGCCCATGGGTCGCGCCGCTCAATCCAGTCGAAATACCTCCTCGACGGGTTCGGCGATCGGTCGCGCGTCGGGATGGGTCTCCATGTGCGGCTCCATCCATTTCCACCATTTCTGAATAACCGGATCGACCCCGGCGGTTTGCGACGGTGCGCTATCGGGCTTTTCCAGGTAGGCAAACAACAACAAGCCGTGCCGATAGATCGAGTAATTATGGACGCCCTGGCTCTTGAGAAGTGCAACCATGTCCGGCCAGATTTCGTCGTGCTTTCGCTTGTATTCGGCCTCTTGGCCGGGCTTGAGTTTCATTACCCATGCAGAGCGCATTGTTCTCTCCACTAGCTCGCTGCCCGAATATCATGGGCCATCGCGGCCGATTTCGGCGGCCAACTACCCGCATATCCAAGCCGGCGGCTTATTTCGCCCGCCGCTGCACTAAGTTGGTCAACTAAAGGCTGCACCGTGCTCCCCGGCGCTTTGGGCGATGGTCCCGACACGCTGATCGCGCCGACCGGGCGTCCGGTTCGATCTACAATGGGGACCGCAACACAGAAAACGCCGAGCACCACCTCCTGATTGTCGATCGAATAACCGCGCTTGCGAATACGCTCCAACTCCTCACGCAGTGCTGAAGCCGCGGTGATCGTGTTCGGCGTAAACCGCGGCAAGGGTGCATTGACGATACGATGTTGATCAGCATCAGATAGGAACGCCAAGATGGCCTTTGCTGCACCGCCACAATGCAGTGGACCCCTGGATCCAACCTTCCAATCAAGCTGCATGCTTTCATTGCCTCGCACCTTGTCGATGCAGACGCACCCATCACCGCTGGTGACATTGACGTTGACCGTCTCGCCGACGGCCGCTGCAATCGCCTCGCAGAACGGTCGCGCCAGTCGCTGAAACCCCAGGCCGTCCAATTGCAATTCGACAATGTCCAGCAGGCGATAACCCAGCTGCCAGGTACCCTCGGCGTTGCGCTCAACCGCGGCCTCTGCTTCGAGGTCGTTGAGCAGGCGATGAATTGAACCAACCGGCAAATCAAGCTGTTGCGCAACACTACGCACACCCAACGCGCCCTTGCGTGCAAGCAAATCAAGTACCTGGATTGTGCGGCGGACGCTCGACATCACTCCCCTCCCGGCAAATGCCCAAAATCCATTGTCCGCGATTTGACAACGTCGCGACCGCGCAACAATGCGCTGGATAATTAGGCAACCTCCCTAACGGTCGATCCCCGTGGTGTTCCACATTTGGATCGAACCGTTCCAAAACGTTAGGTTACATCCTGAATTGAGTCAACGATGGTTCGGCGTACCCACTGACAATGACGAAACCAACGGCGAAATCGACGCGGCCAGGTCAATGAAGCGATGTCAAAACTGCGACCAAAATCACCAAGAAACTCGCGACCGGCTCAACTGCATCCTTGGGCTTGCTAGTGACGCCCGCAGGCGATCAAGCAGGAAATTCTAGCGAATACCAAAATAGTTAAACACCACACCGAGTGTGTTTCTGAGGTTGACTAACGACTGGACGAAATCACTTAAGTTATTGCAATAACAAAAAATTATCTCACCTACCCTGACTTGATCTACTTAAGCCATTACGCGGCACTGGCTTCGGAGCACCGGAAATTTCATAATTTTTCCCTTGCGGGCAAAAGCCCATTGCCCGAGTATCCGCTCAAAGTGAGTGAAAGGGCAGTCATTTATGGCACAACGTCAAGACACCTCCGGCAATCGACTCGATGACGCAGGCTCGTGCGGGTTGGCTCTACTATGTGGCTGGCAACAATCAGGAACAGATCGCCCAAAAGCTGGGCGTGTCACGACAAACCGCGCAACGTCTGGTGTCGCTGTCAGTCACCGAGGGTTTGATCAAAGTTCGGCTCGATCATCCAATCGGACGTTGCATGGAGTTGGCGGAAGGCCTCCGCAGTCGCTATGCGCTCGATTTTGCTGAAGTTGTCCCTACGGACCCGGCCGCTCCGAATTCGATCAACGGTATCGCCATAGCCGCAGCACTTGAAATTGAACGTTGGCTCAAAAGTCCGGAACCTATCGTTATGGCTATCGGAACCGGCCGCACGCTAAAGGCCGCCGTCGAGCAATTGCCGTCTATTAAGGCGCTACAGCACAAGATTGTGTCGCTGACTGGCAACATCACCCCCGACGGGTCTGCGGCATTCTACAATGTTATTTTCAACATTGCCGAAGCAGTTCAAACACGCAGTTTTCCAATGCCCCTGCCGGTCATAGCCTCCTCGCCCGACGAGCGTGAGATGTTGGTCCAGCAACCCATGATCAAGGATATCCACGCACTGGCGGCACAAGCCAACATAACTTTTGTCGGCATCGGCGACCTTGGACCCGACGCGCCGATCTTCGTCGATGGGTTTGTTTCAGCGTCGGAGTTAAAAAATCTGCAAAAGGTCGGTGCCGTTGGCGAGATCGTCGGATGGGCATTCGATGCGCAAGGAAAATTCGTTGACGGGCTCACCAATGATCGCGTCGCCAGTGCCCCCTACCGTCCAGAGAATCATCCATCGTTGTGGCAATTGCCATAGGTGAGAGCAAATTGCCCGGCATAAATGCCGCACTGAACCGGCGATTAGTCAACGGGTTGCTGACAGACGAACGAACGGCGGAAGCACTACTAGCGGCCATTTAGACGTCCATTTTTCCAGCATAAATCCACTTTTTTGCGAAATTTTGACCTACGTACGTCAAAGATTTCTCACGAATCTCGCTTGACTTTACGCGTCAGTTCGTGAGTAATTGCTCACGACGCCGACAAATGCGCACATTTGGATCTGGGAGGATTTCAATGAAACTAATACCCTATATGGTGGGCGCCATCGCGCTCACACTCGCCACATCTGCATCAGCCGAGACCATCACTATCGCGACCGTCAACAACGGCGACATGGTCCGGATGCAAAAGCTGACGGACGACTTCACCGCAAAGAACCCTGACATCGAACTTCAGTGGGTTACCCTTGAAGAGAACGCTCTGCGCCAGAAAGTGACCACCGATATCGCGACTAAAGGAGGTCAGTACGACGTGGTAACCATTGGCACCTACGAAGTACCCATTTGGGCCAAGCAGGGCTGGCTGGTGCCCTTGGACAATCTTGGTGCCGACTATGATGTCGACGATCTGCTGCCCGCCATTCGCGGCGGCCTTTCACTCGACGGCAAACTCTACGCTGCACCGTTCTACGGCGAGAGTTCTATGGTCATGTACCGTAAAGACCTGATGGAAAAGGCCGGGCTGACCATGCCCGACGCCCCTACATGGGACTTTATTCGCGAAGCCGCCGACAAGATGACCGACCGTGACAACAGTATCAACGGCATCTGCCTGCGCGGCAAGGCTGGATGGGGCGAAAACATGGCGTTCCTAACTGCCATGTCAAACTCCTTTGGTGCTCGATGGTTCGACGAAAACTGGCGGCCGCAGTTCGACCAGCCTGAATGGAAGGACACGCTGCAAACCTACGTCGACATGATGAATGCTGACGGCCCGCAGGGCGCCTCGTCCAACGGGTTCAACGAAAACCTGGCACTATTCCAGCAGGGTAAGTGCGGGATGTGGATCGACGCTACTGTTGCCGCCTCGTTCGTGACCGGTGCGGATTCAACTGTCGCCGATCAGGTCGGCTTCGCATTGGCGCCTGATAAGGGGCTTGGCAAGCGCGGCAACTGGCTCTGGGCATGGTCGCTCGGCATTCCTGCTGGCACGCAGAACGCCGACGCCGCCGAGAAGTTTATTGCCTGGGCAACGTCCAAGGCATATCTCGAATTGGTCGCGTCGAACGACGGCTGGGCCAATGTGCCGCCGGGCACGCGTAGCTCGCTATACGAAAACCCTGACTATCAGGCCGCTGCGCCGTTCGCCAAAATGACACTGGAGTCGATCAACTCTGCCGACCCCACAGATCCAAGCGTCAAACCGGTGCCTTATGTCGGTGTGCAGTTTGTGGCGATACCTGAATTCCAGGGCATTGCGACGACTGTCGGTCAACTGTTTTCGGCGGCACTGGCCGGACAGATGACGGTGGATGATGCGCTGTCACAGGCGCAGGACGTCGCTACCCGCGAAATGACGAGAGCCTGGCTACATCAAGTAGCACCGCTAAAATCAATCCGGAGCCGCCCGCCACCACTGGCGGCTCCGGAATTCATAATTTCGCATCATTTGAACAGAACCTGTTTAGGGAGAGAGCACGATGGCTACGCAACAGTCGCGCAGACTTGCACGCATCATGATGGCACCGTCCGTCCTCCTATTGCTCGTGTGGATGATCGTCCCATTGGGCATGACAATCTGGTTCTCGTTTCAGAACTACAATCTGCTCAATCCGGTCCAGAGCTTTGCCGGTTGGTCGAACTACTATTATTTTGTCACCGACCCGGCGTTCATTCAGTCAATCAGCAACACACTAATTCTCGTATTAGGTGTACTCGCCATCACCGTCATAGGCGGCATCTTTCTGGCACTCCTGCTCGATCAGCCGATTTTCGGCCAGGGGATCGTTCGCATTCTCGTCATATCACCGTTTTTCGTCATGCCACCGGTGGCCGCGCTGGTCTGGAAGAACATGCTGATGAACCCCGAATACGGGTTGTTCGCTGACATTTCGCGCGCCTTTGGGCAGCAGCCCATCGATTGGTTCGCTCAGCTTCCGATGTTCTCGATTGTCGTCATCGTGGCCTGGCAATGGTTGCCGTTCGCAACGCTCATCCTGTTGACCGCACTGCAATCGCTCAGTGAAGAACAAAAGGAAGCGTCGGAGATGGACGGCGCAAACTTCGTCAATCGCTTCATCTATATCATCATGCCCCACATGGCGCGGGCGATCACCGTGGTAATTCTGATCCAGACCATTTTCCTGCTTGGTATCTTTGCCGAGGTGCTCGTGACCACCAATGGTGGACCCGGCTACAACTCGACCAATCTGGCGTTCCTCGTCTATCGGACGGCACTGCTGTCGTTCGACGTGGGTGGCGCATCCGCCGGCGGCGTAATTGCCGTCATCCTAGCCAATATCGTTGCCATCTTCCTGATGCGCGCGGTTGGCAAGAATTTGGACGCGTGAGGGCACCATGGCGCGCGAAGTCACACTGCAACGCAAACTGACCTTCACAGCCCTTGCATGGGCTGTGGCAATGATCCTGTTTTTCCCCATCCTGTGGACGATCCTGACAAGCTTCAAGACCGAAGCCCAGGCTATCGCTTCACCACCAGTGTTCATTCCGACGTGGACCTTTGAAAACTATATCGAGGTGCAAAGTCGCGCCGATTATTTCCGACACTTTTTCAATTCGGTTTGGATCTCCATCGGATCGACGCTACTCGCCCTGTTGATTGCCATCCCATCGGCGTGGGCCATGGCGTTCGCGCCGACACCGCGCACCAAGGACATACTGATGTGGATGCTCTCAACCAAGATGATGCCAGCTGTTGGCGTACTGGTTCCGATGTACCTGCTGTTCCGGGATGCAGGGCTGCTCGATACGGTATGGGGACTGACCATAATCCTGACCTTGATCAACCTGCCTATCGTTATCTGGATGCTTTACACGTACTTTCGTGAAATCCCGGTCGATATTCTAGAAGCGGCCCGGATGGACGGTGCCATACTATGGAAAGAACTCTTCTATGTTCTGATGCCCATGGCGGTTCCGGGGATTGCTTCGACGCTGCTGCTCAATGTGATCCTTGCCTGGAATGAAGCCTTCTGGACCATCAACCTGACCGCGTCCAAGGCCGCGCCGCTAACAGCATTTATTTCATCATTCTCGAGTCCCGAGGGGCTGTTCTGGGCCAAGCTTTCGGCGGCTTCAACCCTGGCAATTGCGCCAATCCTGGTTTTGGGTTGGATAAGCCAGAAGCAATTGGTTCGTGGTCTTACCTTTGGCGCCGTCAAATAGGGGATATTCCGATGGGTTCCATCACACTTGAACATGTCAACAAGAGCTTCGGCGGTCATCAGGTAATCCCCGATGTATCACTAGAAATCGAAGACGGCAGTTTTGTCGTCTTCGTCGGACCCTCGGGGTGCGGCAAGTCAACCCTTCTTAGACTTATTGCCGGCCTCGAGGATACGACCTCCGGTGTTATCAAACTCGATAGCGCTGATGTTACAGACAAAGGACCCGCACACCGGGGCTTGGCCATGGTGTTCCAGAGCCTACGCGCTCTACCCGCACATGACAGTGCGCCAAAACATCAATTTTCCGCTTAAAATGGCCAATATCGACAAAGATCTGGCGAATCAGAAGGTCGAGGACGCAGCAAAGGTGCTGAACCTGACTGATTATCTAGACCGCAAGCCGGGCCAATTGTCTGGTGGCCAGCGCCAGCGTGTTGCGATCGGTCGCGCCATTGTTCGCGAACCCAAGGCATTCCTCTTCGATGAACCGCTATCAAACCTTGATGCGGCGCTGCGGGTCAACATGCGGCTCGAAATCACCGAGTTGCACCACCAACTCAAGACCACCATGGTCTATGTGACACACGACCAGATCGAGGCCATGACCATGGCCGACAAGATCGTCGTTCTCAATGCGGGGCGTGTCGAACAATATGGCTCGCCCATGGAGCTTTACAAAACCCCGGCCAACAAGTTCGTCGCCGGCTTCATCGGATCGCCAAAAATGAACTTTCTCGAAGGCGCGATCGCCGAAAAATACGGCGCGCCTACAATCGGCGTCCGGCCTGAACACCTTGCCATTTCCAAGGAAACTGGCGTGTGGAAAGGCACTGTGGGCGTTGCCGAGCATTTGGGGTCGGACACATTTTTACATATTCACGTCGAGGGTGGTGAGATGCAGACCGTTCGCACTGACGGGGAACGCGATTTTCATCATGGCGACGAAGTCTGGCTGACGCCCGAAGCCAGTCGAATCTACCGCTTTGACGCTGATGGTCTGGCGCTCAAGGGCAGTTAACCGCGGCCCCCACCAAAAAGGAACAATTTGATGCCGATCGCACTCTCGGACGAAGCCCTTACCGAGATCACCGCCTTTGCCGCTGTCCCGCAGTACGATCGGTCAGGCCTGAAGGCCGGTATCGTGCATTTCGGTGTTGGAAATTTTCACCGCGCTCATCAGGCGGTGTATCTGGATGACCTGTTCAATCTCGGGCACGACCATGATTGGGCGCTGATTGGTGCTGGTGTCCGCCCTGCCGACGCCAGCATGCGCAACAAACTCGCCAGCCAGGATTTTCTGACAACAGTTGTTGAGCAGGAATCCGACACGTCTGACGCTCGGGTCACCGGTTCGATGTGCGGTTTCCTCGAAATCGGCAATGCCGCAGTGATCATTGGACAGCTTTCAGATCCTGCGATCCGCATCGTCTCGCTTACCGTTACCGAAGGTGGCTATTATATCGACCCGGCTAGCCAGAAATTCGACCCCAACCATCCCGATATCGTAGCCGACGCTCAAAACCATTCGGCACCCAGCACCGTGTTCGGGCTAATTCTGGCTGGTCTCAGATCGCGACGCGACAACGATATCGCCCCATTCACCGTTATGAGTTGCGATAATATTCCGGGGAACGGCCATGTCACCCAGAATGCCATTGTGGGACTGGCCGAGCTTTTCGATCCGGATTTGGCACAGTGGGTACTCGCCAACGTTGCCTTTCCCAATGGCATGGTCGACCGTATCACGCCAGCTACCTCGCAGCGCGAACGCGACAAGCTTGAACTGGATTTCGGTATTGTTGATCAATGGCCGGTTTTTTGTGAACAATTCAGGCAATGGGTGCTTGAGGACCACTTCACCATGGGTCGCCCGGCCCTTGAAAAGGTAGGCGTGCAGTTCGTCGACGATGTTGCCCCGTTTGAATTCATGAAAATTCGAATTCTCAATGGCGGACATGCCACCATTGCCTATCCAGCCGCGCTACTCGACATCCAATATGCCCACGAGGCAATGCAGGAACCGCTCATCAGGGCCTTTCTCGAAAAAGTCGAGCGCAGCGAGATCATACCAACAGTGCCGCCTGTACCCGACACCGATCTCAATAACTATTATCAACTGATTGACCGTCGTTTCTCCAACCCAACAATTGGAGACACCATTTCCCGGCTGTGCCTTGATGGCTCGAACCGGCAGCCAAAGTTCATCCTGCCAACGGCTATCGATCGCCTTCGCGCCGGTCAATCGGTAACAGGACTCGCCCTCGTCACTGCCCTTTGGGCCCGCTATTGCTACGGCACAAGCGATAGCGGTGCGCTTATTTCTCCCAACGACCCCAACTGGGAGCGTCTGACCGCCCAGGCAAAAATTGCGCGCAATGATCCAGCGGCATGGCTAGCAATGACTGACATCTTTGGTGAACTGGCCCAAAATCCAGTCTATATTGCCGCGTTCAAAACCGCACTCGGTGCGCTCTGGACCGAAGGAACGCGAGCAACCCTGGCAAACTACCTTGAGGTGTCGATTTAAGGAGACCGCAGCGCCAAATACGAACCTCTTCAGATCTGAACACAGTAATCAGCCGCTCTTGCACAGGCATTCATATCACGCCGCTGCAGCGCCGTAGACATCTACAGTTCATCCACACATGCTTGCGGCCCGCGCGGCATTTAGTTACCCATATACGATGGCACCCATCAAACTCATCATTTTCGATTGTGACGGCGTGCTGGTGGATAGCGAGCCGCTCGCCATGCGGGTCCTGTTGCAAGTAATAGCCGCCCAGGGAACCGAGATCGACCCGTCCCAAGCCTACAAGAATTTTCTGGGGCGTAGCCTATCCTCGATCTCACATAGCCTCAATCAGAGCCACGGCACCGGTCTCAGCGATGAGGCGCTCGCAGACATTCGCACCGAGCTTTACGAGCCTTTTTCGTCGCGAATTGAAGCCAACTTCATGGCTAAAACATGTACTGAACGCGCTGGACCTCCCCATCTGCGTCGCCTCGTCCAGCACATTGGAACGCATCCGCCTAAGCCTTGAACTCACAGGTTTGATTGATCGGTTCGAGCCCAATATTTTCTCAGCCACGATGGTCGAGCATGGCAAGCCGGCGCCCGATATTTTTCTTCATGCGGCAAACGCAATGAAGGTCGCGCCTGAAAACTGCCTCGTCATCGAGGATTCGCCCGCGGGCATAGCTGCGGCTCGCGCCGCCGGCATGCAGGTTTTCGCCTATATGGGCGGCGGTCACGTCGCCGAAAGCAACCTCCGCGCTGAAGTCGAAGCGCTGCGACCAGACGCGATAATGGACGACATGCGCGCCCTGCCCGGCCTGGTGGATCTCGCGACAAAACGCGAACAGGGAATTGCCGAACTGCTCGTTGCTGTTGACGTCGGGACCGGGAGTGCTCGGGCTGGCGTCGTAACGCCAGACGGCCGATTGTTGGGCCGATCAGAACACGTCGTCGAGATGCTGCGCACCAACGCCAATTTTGCCACGCATTCATCCGAGCAGATTTGGGACGCAGTTGGCCACGCCGTGCGCGGCGCCATGAGGCAGGCGGGAGCACGGTCGGACGAAATCGTCGGCATAAGCTTTGATGCGACCTGTTCGTTGGTTGTGCGCGATGTCGAAGGCGAGCCATTGCCGGTGACTGATACCGGGACCGCCCGTTGGGACACCATCGTCTGGCTTGATCACCGCGCGCTTGCCGAAGCGGAGGAATGTACGCGCACGGGGCACCGCGTACTTGATTTCGTTGGTGGCGTCATGTCGCCGGAAATGGAAGTGCCCAAACTGATGTGGCTCAAGCGCCATTTACCTGATACTTGGCGCCGCGCTGGATATTTTTTCGATCTGGTGGATTTTCTGACCTGGAAGGCGTCAGGATCGGCGGCCCGTTCGCAATGCACCCTCACCTGCAAATGGACCTATATTGCGCACGAAATACCGGGCTGGCAGCGCGATTTTCTTGAAATGGTCGATATTGCCGATATGCCCGAGCGTGGCAGCCTGCCCGACCATGCCAGCGCGATTGGTACAGATATTGGACCGCTCACTCCAGCGGCGGCCGCTTGTCTTGGTCTTACCACAACGTGCCGCGTCGGTGCCGGACTGATCGACGCCCACGCTGGTACGCTTGGGTCGCTGGCAGCATTTGCTGGACACAGCGGCACTATCCACCGGCATCTGGCCCTAATCGCCGGCACATCGAGCCTGCGTCATGGCACTATCGCCTGAGCCACGCCCCACCACCGGGGTATGGGGGCCCTATTGGGGCGCCGTTCTGCCCGACTCATGGCTCAACGAAGCCGGGCAGTCGGCCACCGGTGCCCTGTTGGACCACCTGCTACGCTGGCATGGCGCCGGCGGCGAGCCAACCCCGGCACTTCACCGCAGGATTGTAGATCGTATTAGAGCACTGCAACTCGACGATGGGCTTGCACTCGCGGACAGGTTGCATGTCTTGCCCGATTTTCACGGTAACCGCTCACCGCTTGCCGACCCGAAGGCGCTGGGCGTCATATTTGGACTCTCCCTGGATAGCGACTTCGATAGCCTCTGTCGGCTCTATTGGCGCACCTGCGTTGCCATTGCGCTGCAGGTCCGGCACATTCTCGAAACGCTAAACAACAAGGGCTACGCTATCGACACGCTTCACGTCACTGGCGGACATACACACAATCCACTGCTCATGGAACTTTACGCAGACGCCACTGGTTGCACAGTAATCGAGCCGATCACCCAGGACGCAACGCTGCTCGGCGTCGCCATGGTTGCCGCCACCGCCGCGGGCCTGCATCCAGACTTACGTTCGGCAGCCACCGCGATGGCTCGCGGCGGTCACAAGCGCCACCCCGATCCAGCAGGCTCGCCAACAGTTCGACAAGGACTACCGCATCCACCTCATGCTGCAACGCCAGCGCAGCGAACTCGATGCCATTGAATGAGCAATCCAACGCACTATTCTTGTTGAGGCAGTGTCGCACTATCAAGGCCTGCAGCCAGCGCGTGACGGACGCAGGACCGATATACCGCCAAGCGCTAAAGCATGTCGTTGAGGCTCCAATGATTGTTCCAGCGAGCATCAATTTCGTCATCCACATTCTGGAAACGAATGTCGGTCGATAGCCGCACACGACGCTGCGGGTCCTGGTTAGTAGTGGAGGCGTGGATCATGAACGGCGTGTGTAATACAATGTCGCCAGCTTCGTAGTCCGCCACCAGCCAACGTGTGTCGAAGCGTTCGGCCATGTCGGGCAAATCCTTGGAAACCCAGCCACCTTCCGTCATGTTCTTGTTGTAGGCGCTGATGCGTTCTTCGGGCGTCAGGTCTTTGCCCTCAATCTTGAAATTGGCCTCCATATCAGGCTCCGATGGCATGGGAGCCTTCGAGGTAGGCGAGCCCGCCCATGTCAACCGAAGTATCGCCAATGGGAATCCAGACGGTGACAATGCGGCTGGTGCCGCCGCGAAGATAGACGAGGTCATAATGAGCCGGAGTCACGGTCGTAGTGCCGGCTTGGGTAAAGCGCATGATTTTGCGCTTGTGCAAATAGGAAAGTCCACACAGGAAGTCATCCATGAACATGGACAGCCGCGGCTGCGCACAAAAGCCCTCATAGGCAGTCGAACGTACAAGCGACATCAACTTTCGATCAAGCCAGGTCTTGTTGGTCGGCGTCGTTGCAGAAACGCCGGTTGCGAAATCGGTGCCGGGTTCCAGTAGCCCGCCCTCCGCCAGATGCTCAAAGACCCATCCGCGAAAGTCGATGACCTCCTGTCGATTAAGAAAGCCCTTGAGAAACAGGTAGCCCTGCTCCCCGAGTTGTCGTCGCATTTGGTCGCGGCTGGCGGTGGCACTGGTTGGATTCAAGTAGCCAATCCGGTTCGATGCGGATGACAGCGTTTGACCATTGGCATGGAGGCTGTGCACCGGTGTATCTGACGGGCGTTGCGTCGCTAAAGAAATTGACATTACGATCACCCGGATCAGTGACAAACAATCGCAATAGTGTAAGTAAACCAGTAATTCGTTGCCATAGACAAAACGTACAAATGGACTTTTCGCTCATGAGCAATCGCTCAACCGTCATTTACCGCAAAAACCCTTCAGGCATGTCGCCGCTGATCAGCGTGCGCGAATACGGTACACACCGAATATCGACGCAGATCAGGAACCGCGCGCTGACCAGCTTTGGCGTCGTGATGGTAGAGCGGGGCACGGGCAGGTTGCGCGTCGACGGCGGTCATGAGCAGGCCATTACGGCGCCCGTAATCTTCTGGTTGTGGCCAGGTATGATCCATTCCTATGGGCCGGATCCAGGCGGTGAGTGGGATGAGCAATGGGCACTATTCGAGGGGCACCTTGCGGATGAAATATTGAGAACCGCTCTCATCACCCCGCGCAACTACCTCCTTCAGGCTCTACGATTTGGTGGAGATGCAGCGACTGTTTGGTCTGCTTTGCGGCGAAATGCAGGATGACACGCCCCTCGCCCATGCGTCGGCCAACGCGCGCATTCATCGCATCGCGCTCACTGCTGCCGGTCAGAACCAAATTCGACGACGCGAGCACACGGAACATCCAATCTCGCCAGCAATCGAAACGCTGCGCCAACACGCCTTCAACGACGTTGATCTAACTCGCGTGGCCGAACAGTTTTCCATGTCACCAGCGACGCTGCGGCGCAAATTCATCGCTGCCACAGGCATGCCGCCCAAAGTATTTCAACTGCGGGTGCGACTTGATCGGGCCAAGGAAATGCTGGCGATTTCCAATTTCAGCGTTAAGGCCATTGCCAGCCAAGTCGGCTTCGACGACGCCTTCTATTTCTCACGCATCTTCACCCGGCGCGAAGGCTTGTCTCCTAGCGCTTTTCGCAAGCAAAACCGGCGGCTCTAGTATCGAGTAGCGACCACCGGGATGATATTAGTCGACGCACCTCATTCATACGTGGCCATAATCATCGCCATCCGCCGCGTATGTTGTGGGACTCCGACCGCACTAGACGCAAAAAGTTATTAATCTACGCACTTGGGTCAACTGCACGCGTCCGCTTGCTCAGTAACTCAATGAAGGAAAGATATAGAGGCGTCGAGATAATCCCAGCCCTGCGCACGATCCCGACTTTCCTCTGTAGATCGAAGTCTTGAAGCGTGAACTGCCCGAATCCCCGAAATTGCGGCAGCGAGACGTTCATTCGCGGCGTCACGCTGAGATAGTGGGTACCGGTCAGGAAATGGCGAATAAGGTGATCAGCATTGGTGGTGATCTTGACCTTGGGCTTGCGTTGGTTGTGGACCATGAAATAGGCGTCGAGCGTTGCGCGGCCCGGCTCCTCGAGATCGGGAATGATCCATTCATGTTCCTGGAGCCTGGTCAGGTCGCATGGCCCGGTTCACAAACGGATGGTCAGGCGCGCATATACCCACAAATGCGTCGCTGAAGATCAGATCGACGTCAAAGATCGAGTCCTCAAGCTCCTTGTTGGCCATACCAAGGTAGCAATCGATCCGATTGCTCAAAAGCGCCTGGCGCAGATTGTTGGCGTGGTCCGTTGTGACGGTAAACTGAACCAGTGGAAAGTGACGGGCAAACTCATCAATCGTGTCGCTGACGATGTGTATAAAAGATGCGCCAACACCAACCGATATTCTGCCGGAGGAGCCCGCCGCAATGGCGTCCATCTCAGCCTGGCTCTCGGACATATCCCGCAACATTCGGCGGGCATGCGGTTCCAGCGCGAGCGCGAACACGGTCGGCTGTACCCCGCGGGCAAGGCGCTTGAACAATTCAACGCCGTAATAGGCTCTCAAGGGCAATGATGCTTTTGCTAAGCGCTGGCTGGCTTATGTTCAGCCGGTTCGACGCGCCGAGCAAACTCCCGTTTTCGAGCACGGCGACGAAGTGGTTGAACTGTCGCAGGTTAATCATCTCTATCTCGTCCGCGTTGATTTTACGGGTTCGAATATATAACCAAAAGATAGACAACTAAACAAAAAAGAAGCTTGTTGTTCTATATCGAGCGCCCCATTCTCCCCCCGAACTCAAGGGAGGAAACCATGGGAATAGTATCAAAGACACTGCGTACGGCCTCGCTGACTGTCGTCGCCGCGCTGGCCATCACCGCCGCTCCAATCGCTCTGGCGCAGGAACTTGCGCCGGTAAATATCGTCATCAACCAGTCGCCTTGGCTTGATGGATTCGCCAAGATCACAGCGCGATATCAGGAAGAGACCGGCAACAAGGTCATGCTGGATGTAAACCCTTATGCCGGCAGCATGGAAAAGCAACGCAATGCCGTCAGGGCGGCGCAAAGCGAATATGACATTTTGATCGTCAACGGTATTTTCTATCCTGAAATGTATCAGGGCGGTTTCCTGGAGCCGCTGACCACGATAGACCCAGACTTCAAACTGGACCCGCAGATCTACACGTTCGATGATACCCTTTGGTACGACAGCAAAACCAAGACCGTGAACAAGGATACCGGCGATCTACTGACCATTCCGGTCAATCCCAACATCACCATGATGTTCTACCGCAAGGACCTCTATGAAGAGCACGGTCTGACGGTGCCCCAGACCTGGGACGAACTCCTGGCCAATGCCAAGGTGCTCAATGACCCACCGAATATGGTCGGCATGGTCCAACGGGCTGCCCGTGGCACCATATCGGTCACATGGGATTATTGGCCGTACCTCAACAGTTATGGTGGGTCGTTGTTCCGCGACGAAACCAACGGCGACTACACAGTGACCTTGAACAGCCCTGAGGCGCTACAAGCCCTCAATATGTATCTGAAGATCGCCAACGAGGTCGGCCCGGAAAATCCTGCTTCGATGGATCAGGCTGCACTGATCCAGTATTTGGTAACCGGTAAAGCCGCCCATGCGATCCTGCCGGTAGCCGCGCAATCGCAGATGGATGACCCCAACAAATCGGCCGTCGTGGACAAGATTGGCTATATGAATCTGCCGCACGCACCCGGTTTTGAATCCGCACCTGCGATTGGCCATTGGCTCGCGGGCATCCCTAAGAACATCACGCAGGAAAATAAGGTTGCGGCTCTGGCGTTTTTGAACTGGTTCCAAAAGCCCGAAACCCAAATCGAGTATGCCAAGCTTGGCGGATCGCCTGTTAGTGCTGCCGCCTACGAAGGCGCGTTTGCCGAACTACCAGAAAATCGCTACATGCCCGTGATGCGAGATGCCCTGCCAACGGCACGTCGCATGTGGACAGTTCCAGAGGGTGCCGAAATCGTCAGCGTAACGGAAGTGGCTCTGAACAGGGCGGTTGCCGGTGAAATCACACCGGTAGAGGCACTGAACTCCATGGCTGCCGATATCAAAAAGATCATGACAGACGCTGGATACAAGACCGGCAGCCTGCCCGATCTGACCGAATAAACATCGCGCGAACATAGGCGTGGGCATCCGAACCAGATGCCCGCGCTCCCCACGGAGGTGACCGCCACCGTCGAACCTCTCTTGGCATGGGTGCAAGATGGCAACGTTCCAGACCAAACGATCCCTGAAATATCTCTCCCTTGCTCCGGCTGTGGTATTTTTAGCCCTACTTTCTGCGGAACCCCTGGGCAATTTGCTACTAATGAGCTTTGCCAAGGTCACATGGGCCGAAGGCAGCGCGTCATGGACCTGGATCGGCCTCGAAAACTACCGCGAATTGCTCGACGACGCCCTTTTCAAGGCGGGCATCCTTAACACCCTGATCCTGGTTGTTGTTGCAACCGCCCTGCAGGTTGGCCTCGGTCTGTTCCTGGCGTTGATTTGCTCCCAGGCTCGCCCGGGCCTCGCGAATTTACCGGACGCTTTTTCTACTGCCGATCCTGATCCCCGGCATCATCATCGGGGCGATCTGGAAACTGATGTACAACTATCAATTCGGCATCATCAACCAGATGTTGTCCGGCATTGGCCTTGGCACATTCGACTGGTTAGGCTCGTCCAACCTGGCGCTTGCGTCGGTAATTGCCGTCGATGTTTGGCACTGGACCCCATTTTCCTTTCTGCTGTTGCTGGCAGCCGTCGAGGCCCTGCCCCGCGATATTTTCGAAGCGGCACAGATCGACGGCGCCAGCACGTGGCGGACAATGCGACGCATTACGCTGCCGTTGCTGTGGCCAGCCATATTCACGACCTTCGTTTTTCGCGCCATCATCGCCTTCAAGGTTTTTGACGAGGTGTATCTCTTAACCGGCGGCGGACCGGGTACCTCGACCCAGGTCATAAGTTTTACGATCTACCAGCGCTTCTTCGTGCAAGACAATCCCGGCTACGGCTCGGCAATGTCGGTGATGGTGATGTTTGCCGTCACACTGATCATCGGCGTCGCGATGACTCGTCAGAAGGCCCAATCAGTATGAGCACGTCAATCAATCATCGAACACGAAAACTGATCGTCAATCGCAGCCTGCAGTTGGTTCTGGTCTTGGCCGCAATATTAACGATCGGCCCCTTCTTGTGGATAGCTCTCGCGTCGTTCAAAACGCAGATTTCGCTGCTCATGGGCACGGTGACATTCACGCCAGTGATGTTGAACTATGACGATGTTCTGTTTGGGCCCACCTCGACCTTTGCCACCAATTTTCTGAATTCCATCATCGTCGCCTCAACAAGTACCGCAATCGCCCTGAGTGTCGGCTTTCTGGCGGGGTACTCACTGTTTCGTATGCGCTGGTCTCGAGCGGTGGTGAACGTATTCCTGTTGTGGGCAGTGGTATTCAACATGGTGCCACCGGTCACGCTGGCGGGCGCATGGTATGAATTTTTCCGGACCATACGCCTCGACAATTCCCTCTTTGCATTGGTCCTGGCCCATACCACGCTGCACCTGCCAATGGCCCTCTGGCTGCTCTCCTCATTTCTGCGCGAAATACCGCGCGAACTTGAAGAAGCCGCCGTCGTGGATGGGGCCGGGTTTGGCATGATGCTCAGGCGGGTAATTGTGCCGGTGATGATGCCCGGCCTTGTCTCCACCGGACTCTTGATCTTCATCTTTAGTTGGAACGAATTCCCTGTGGCACTGGCACTGACCAACAATCTGACGGCCACCGTTCCAGTGGGCATCGCCAAATTCGCACAGGAAAACGAAATCAAATATACGCAAATGGCTGCCGCTTCGGTCCTATCGGCCATTCCCGCAATATTGGCCCTGATCTTTGGCCAACGCTTCATCGTGAAGGGCCTGACGGCGGGGGCAGTTAAATGACCGCGCGCCCCTACACCGCCCCGTTCGACCCAACGATCTTGCGGACCCATCATGCCAGCATTGACGCTTATGCGTCGGCGCGTCTGGTAACTCTCGGCAATGGGGCTGAACGGGGTGTGCGTGTAATCGAAATGCGCTCTGGCGGCGGTCTCGAGGCGGAAATCGTTGTCGATCGATCCTTTGATATCGGGCGACTGGCACGAGACGGCGAAACCCTCTCCTGGCACACCCAGGCCGGAAACAGGCACCCGGCAATGATCAACCCACATGCCGACGGTGGGCAAGGATATCTGCGGGGTCTGTCAGGTTTTCTATCGACCTGTGGCTTCGATCACATTCGCCAGCCGGAAACGGAGACAGCAGAGAACCTACCAATCCACCCCACCCCCGCCATCGACTATCCGCTCCATGGCATGGGCGCGCATCAACCCGCTCACTTGATTGGTTACGGCATCAAGGAAGACGGACCCAGTCCGCACCTTTGGTGCGAAGGGGAGGTCATCCAGTCGATGCTGTTTCGTGGCGCGCTTCGGCTGCGACGGCGGATTGAAATGTCGCTTGGAGGGGCAGATCTGCGGATCAGCGACCGGGTGAACAATATCGGTGCACACCCGGTACCTGTCATGATGCTATATCACTTCAACCTTGGCTATCCCCTTGTGGACCAGGAGACAACCATCGACTTCACGCCGGCTAGCGAGCCTTTGGAAGAGCAGTGATCATGATCCCTTCGCCGCTTTCGGTCCGCCCGTTTCCACCCACCAATCCGAAATTTCAGTGCACCGACCGAATGGGCAGGGCCTGTCTACCTGCCGACTGGTGAACCCTACGAGGGGACTTGAACTCGCCATAGCCTTCGATAGCGCCACCCTGCCCTTTCTGCAGCTTTTGCGGCTGCGCGGCGCTGGCTACTACATGGTCGGGATCGAACCTTGTACCGCTGCTCAGCGCAACCGCACTTCGGCGCGTCAAGCAGGCGAAATTCCGCTGTTGCAACCCGGCGAGGGTCGCGACTTTTCCATAGAAGTAGCCGCAACCCGAACGCGACCGTTGCAAGGATAACACCCTGATATGCGTGCCATTTTCATACTGTTTGATACCTTGAACCGGCATTTTCTCGAGCCCTATGGCGGCTCACTGACGCAAACGCCAAACTTTCGTCGTCTGGCCGAGCGCTCGGTGCGTTTTGACAGGCACTATGTTGGCAGTCTGCCCTGTATGCCCGCGCGTCGTGATCTTCTGACGGGCAGGCTCAATTTTATGCACCGAAGCTGGGGACCCTTGGAGCCATTTGATGTGCCGCTGCCCCAGCTGCTCAAGCAGGCCGGTGTCTATAGCCATCTGGTAACCGACCACTATCATTATCTGGAGCCGGGCGGCGTCGGCTACATGAATGCCTTTAGCAGTTTTGAGGTGTTGCGCGGCCAGGAAGGCGATTGCTGGAAAGCCGAGGTCGATCCACCGCTGACTGATTGGAAGCAGAAATATCATCCAGCCCAATACAGCGATAAACCGGGCAATCTGTACTACCACAATATGGTCAACCGCGCCGAGGTGAAGGATGAGACCGACTTTTCCTCTGTGCAATGCTTCGACCTTGGCTGCGAATTTCTCGACCGCAATAGTGCCGCCGATAATTGGTTTCTTCAGATAGAGACCTTCGACCCCCATGAACCATTTCACGCGCCCGAGCGGCTTCGCGAAAAATTCCCCACCGAATATGACGGCCCCGTTCGTGATTGGCCGCCCTATAGTCGCGTGTCCGAGGATAAGGCCGAGGCCGCAGAACTTGTTGCAAATTACATGGCGCTATTGGCCCACTGTGACGAACAGCTGGGCCGGGTGCTGGACAAGATGGATGCTCTGGACTTGTGGAAAGACACCATGCTGGTCGTTTCAACCGATCATGGTTTCCTGACCGGCGAGCATGGCTGGTGGGCCAAGAACAAGATGCCTGCCTATCAGGAAATCGCCAATATCCCGCTGTTTGTTCATCATCCCGACCACGTGCAATGCCAGGGTCAGGATCGCACCACCCTGACCCAGACGCCTGACCTGATGCCGACCTTTCTCGATGCCTTTGGCTGCTCGGTGCCGCATCAGGTTCGCGGGCAATCGATATTGCCTGCATTGGCTTCGCCTGAGGTCCGGATAAGAGACGCGGCGATCTTTGGGTATTTTGGCGGTGCCATCAATGTAACGGACGGGCAGTATAGCTATTTCCGCTACCCAGATGAACTGCTCGACCAAACCCTGTTCCAATATACGCTAATGCCCTCGCACATGCTGGAAACCTTCACAGCCCAGGAAATGGCTGGCGCGACATTAATCGACGATCTCGCCTATTCAGGCGACTATAAGGTTATGAGAATTCCGGTGATCGAACAGTCACCATGGTACAATTCCCATGGGCCCGCAGTGATGGAGGCAAATTCGTCGCTATTGTTCGATATCAAAAATGATCCTCACCAAGCCGATCCCATAGCAGACCCCGCCCTGCATGATCGCCTTATCGGGATGCTCACCACTGAAATGGCCCGTAACGACGCTCCACCAGAGGCATTCGAACGACTGGGGCTTGAGTCAAATGGAGGGCCGGAACATGGCTGAAGTATCGGTCCGAGATTTGCGTAAATCCTTTGGCGCCGTCAGCGTTCTGCATGGACTTGAAGCAGATATAGCCGATGGTGAGTTTATCGCCGTACTGGGCGAAAGTGGCTGTGGCAAGTCAACGTTTCTGCGGATCATTGCGGGCCTTGAGGACGCGACGTCGGGTGCCATCATGATTGATGGGCATGACGTGACGACCCTGTCCCCCAAGGAACGCGATATTGCTATGGTATTTCAGTCCTATGCGCTCTATCCGCATATGAGTGTACGTCAGAACATGGATTTTCCGCTTGAGGTACTAGGTCTCGACAAGGATGCGCGTAGCCGTCGAATTGACGAAACCGCGTCGCTACTCAACCTTGAACAATATCTTGACCGCAAGCCGCGCGATCTGTCTGGCGGCCAGCGACAGCGCGTCGCCATGGCGCGAGCAATCGTGCGCGAACCCAAGGTATTTCTGTTTGATGAACCGCTTTCCAATCTTGACGCCAAACTGCGCGTACAGATGCGCGGTGAGATCCGCAGTTTGCAACAAAAACTCAAGGTTACCGCGATCTACGTCACCCACGACCAGGTTGAAGCGCTCACCATGGCGGACCGGGTAATGCTATTGAACAACGGCAAGATCGAGCAATTTGCCACGCCGCTGGAATTGTATGACCGACCGGCCAGCGTGTATGTGGCCGGATTCGTTGGCGCTCCGCCGATGAATTTGGTGCCGGGCAGCATAGACGAAGAGGGTACCGTAGATGCGATCGGCACACATTTTCGGGGGCCCCGAGGTGCGGGTGGTAAGGTGATATTTGGTTTCCGCCCCGAACACCTGCGTGTCGTAGATGGTGCCGACGCTCAATTTCACGGACAGGTACTATCGTCGGAAAACACCGGAGACCGATTGAACGTGGTGCTCGAGGTTGCGGGGCAGACACTAAACCTGAGCATGGTTGAACGCCTGCCACTTAAGGTTGGTTCATCGGTACCCTTGACGGTGCTGCCCGACTTCCAGCATCTCTTTGATGAGGCCACAGGTCTTCGCATTTGAAGGGTTAGACCAAGCGTTCTTGCATATAACCATAGCTGAATGGCGTTATTGCCCGCTGTTTGATCTCGCACAGCCACATAACGGCTCATCACCTCGTTACCTGTCCCGGACTGGGTTACGGTCCAACCGAGAGCAGCCCGTCGTTATTGTCGGTTAGCGGTTCGAGGTCCATCACATGGCCGCCGAACTGGTCCTTACCGCCACCAGCAACGCCCATGATCACCAGCCGATTATCGGTTTCGACAATGCGGGCGGCTTAGCGGCCCTTCGCCCGTGGCAAAGGGCACTGAGTGAGGAATTTGGGTGGGGCTTAATCGGAGCGGATAAATCTGTTCGCCCCTGGCACTGACCTTGTCGCTCGAACAGGTCATGCTTGGTGCGGTCCGACGTATCGGTCATCGTGACCACAGCACTCAAAGTAACGTCTAAACCTACTCCGATCGATGTATGGACCCAAAGGACCCTAAGGTTCACCGTAGCTTGAAGCGTACAGTGCGGCACGAAATGGATGTTAGTAATGAGTAAACTCAAAGGACTTGCCTTGGCGCTGGTAATTTCCCTTGCCGCCTGCGTGCCAATCACACCCGACTCTTCATCGGATCGAAGCGCCTCCAGCAATCAGCAGGGAGTAAGCGCGACCGGAACAATGGTGGGGGCGCCTGGTCCTGAGGCAGGGATTGGTCTGCCAATCCTGGCGATAGCGGGTGGGTTTATCTGGATCAAGTTGCGCAAGCGACGTTCTAATCGCCGCCAGCGGTGAGCAACCAGGAAGCTTTTCACGTCGCCTTCGCCCGAAGCCGGAACGTGTCCCGGCCGATGTTGATCGGCGGCCTGATAGCCGTCGGCTTTGCCAATGGCGTCTCCAAGAACATATTTTCAGCGACCTTCGAAGACGGGCTTTTCTCGGCTGTATTCAACACCTTTGATATCAGCGTCTTTGTTTGGCTTGCCGTGGGCGCAGGCCTGCTACTGGTAGCCTCGAGCACCCTCCACTGATGCAAATCGCACCGACTGGGCACTGGCTGCCGTCGCCTGCATGGCCATGCTATTGCCGGTGCCAGAGCCTGAGTTGGCTGGCTTACACTGGTCTGGTGCTGTCCCTCTTCGTCCGCTCGACACCAGGCAGGCTCGCTGCGACGCGGCGCCACCATTCTTTTGGCGGTAACCATCCCCATGTTCTGGGCACGGGTCATAATGGCATTGTTTAACGACGCCATCCTCGCCACCGATGCCACGCTCACAGCCTGGGTGGTCGGCTCACAGCGAAATGGCAACATCGTCCCGTTCGCAAATGGGTCCGGCGCCATGTGGATCGCGCCAGGTTGCTCGTCCTTCACCAATATCTCCCTGGCCATTCTAGCCTTTGTTGCACTGGTAAATGTCACCTCCGCCAGATGGACGTCGGCAACGCTTGGGCTCGGCGCACTTACGTGTACGCTCGTCGTGCTGATCAACGTCACCCGTATCAGTCTCATAGGTTACTACCCCGGTCAGTTCGAACTCATCCATGGGAGCGTCGGAGCCAACATTGCCGGGTGGCTCACAACATTGCTCATCATGGCCATGGCCCTCTTGGCGGTAAGGCGCAATGACATCAATCTGGGCTAAGTTGGCGCTCATCACTCTGCTCGTGGCAAGCCTTGGACTCAAAGCTCAAGGCACAGATAGTGCAGATCAACCGGACGGGCAGACAGGTGACACCCCCATCCTCGGGACATTGGCCGCCGAGGGATTTGAGTTGACACAAGAAGGTGGCCTCGAAGGTCCCGCTTGGGTTGCCGCCAAGGACACCTGTCGCATTGAGATCACCAAAGTGTCGCCGCTGGGATGGCATCAGTCCGCCATGGTCGCGCGCGCAGGCGCACGGGATCTAACTTTCGTCTATGCCGGTAATATCTACGACGAGCAGCCGGTCATGCTCGGCAAACTCGATCACTACTGGCACAAGGCTCGCCAACTACTTTTATCCATCTGGACAGCCGTCCGTGTACGGCGTCGTGACCTCAGCTGGTTGCAGTTCACAGCCTGTCGACATCGACCTCATCGCCCAACTGCTGCGATGATGTGCGTCGTACCCAAGATGAATATCGGAAAGTCTACCGCCGCTAAGATTACGCCTGGCGTGGTCGTGAAAGCTATATCTCAATATATCATTCGAACCAGATCACGGTTGAATTGTCGACGACTGGCTGCACCCACTAGCGTCAGATCGCCCGACGAAAACGCCAGAATACCAACGCGCCGACGATGCTCAGTAGCCCTAGAAACGTCAGTACGCCCGCTACGCCAAAGACCGTCGCAACCGGGGCAGATAGTCCCTGAATGATGGCAGCGCCAGCAAAAAAACAAGATTGACAGCGGAAAGGGCTTTTCCTGCATGTTGTGAACTCACGGCGGCACGACAGAGGGCGAACAACAACGGTTGCACCGAGATCATCATGCCAAAAGCAATTATCAGCGTGGTATCATAAAGTGGCGAAAGCTCTTGGGTTCCGAGCATCGTCGCAACCAGGCCGCCATTTGCCCCTGCGGGCAGCAGGATTAGTGCCACGCCCGCCAGGATGTGACCAACAGTCAATATGAGATGTGGCCGACCGATGCGTTTCTCGATAAGGCCAACCACCATCGGCATCGTGATCAGCATTAATGTCAGGGCCAGTAGAACATTGCCCGCGCCCAGCCTCGACATATTCTTTGCATCCATTAGCCACGGACCGCCCCACACGCCGCGCACCCCAATCATGACGGCAAAAGACACGAAGGCCAGAATCATCACGCTTCGAAGCGCCGGCGAGAGACCAATTGATCCAACTTCCTTGATCTCAAGCCAAACATTTGCGGGCACTTGCGTTGCTGGCGCCACCGGCTTGATGACCAATTGCACGACCGCCACAACGGCGAGCGCCAACACTGCCGGCAGGCCATAGGCAACACGCCAGCCAAATTGCTCTATCAACCAAGCCATGGGACTGGCCGAAATGATCATGCCACTATTTCCAACTGCCAAAATTACGGCTGACCATAGCGCGAATTGTCGTGGCTCTGTTGTTCGTGCGGCATAGGTCAGAGGGCAAAGCAACATTCCGCTACACCCAAGTCCAAGCATTGCCTGGGTAACGGCAAAACTCAACGGTCCCTGGACAAGAGCGGCAAACATCGAGCCAACTGCAATAAGTGCAAGCAGTACGGTTGCGACCGACTTTACGCTGTATCGATCAAGTGCCACCCCGACCGGAATTTGTCCGGCGGCAAATGCGAGATGATAAAACCCCGTCATCGCCGCAACATCCCCAGCCGACACCGCCAGGTCCGCGGCCACAACATCGGATGAAATGGCGGGCAAAGTGCGGACAAGATTGGAAATCGTATGACCCAACGCCAGGATGACGAGCGCAAACGCTGCATACCAGAGCGTTTGGTGCGCAGCGCTCGAATTCTCTATCACCTGGGATTGGGTATAGGGCTTCATGCAGTTCATATAGCTCAAAAAATTAAAAAAGCGGGCAGAGAATTTCTCTGCCCGCGAAAGCCTATTTGTTTTTGCGCTTACTCGGCTCTGGCGCGTTTGATCCTGCGACCAAGCCGCTGACCGAGGCTGCCGCCAGGCTTTGCTTCTGTTTCTTTTTTGGCTGCTTACGCAGTCTGTCATCCGTACGTTTGGCCATGTTTCACGTCTCCAGCTAGGCTCGCAACTGTTCAGGCGAGCAATTTGTGGGAAGTGGTTCCGCGGCGCGGATCCACCGGTCTCATTGCCCTGGTCAGATTATCGTGCTGACCAGGGCGCGATTCCGGTTTGGGACCGTCTCCAGGTCGGCGGTGAAATGATGTTCATCGTGCAGCACTCCCGGCCATGGTGAACACACCGTCGGCCTCGGGCTGAAACAATACGATCTCGAGCTCCAGCGCCTCGCATTGTTCGGGATCATGGGAATTGACGGCAAATATTTGCCCCTCGCGCATGCCCAACAGGCCCAGGCCGCGGAATGACTTGATGGAAAGAACGGGCTCCTGGCTACCCCAGCGGGGATGAAGCAGCAGTTTGTGCTCCAGGGGGCGACCGCCATTGACCCGATATCGAACGAAACTGCCGAAAGTAGCAAGATCGGGATCGACGTCAACCAACTCAACGATTGAGGCATCACCGAGTTTTTGCTGCAGCTGGTCATAATAGGCGGCGGAGCCTAAGCCACCCTGTCTTGCCAACCCGGTCAATATGGCATGATCCCGGACGGTGAGCATGGGACGCGCAGAAGTGATCATGGATATCTCTCAAATAGGTCGGCCGTTGCGACATTGAGGCCGCAATCGCGCCGATCTTGGGAAATGGTACGGGCGAATTTTACCTGGCCCGGCTCTTGCGCTATGCAGGTAGCCGGGCCAGGTCAGAAGCCGGTAGTTAGGCTTTTACGCACCTCTTTAAAAAACATTATCAATGACATAGTCATATCCAAACATGTTGGGTCGGTGTTCGACCGTTCAACGTGACGGCTGATCACACAGACCGGAACGATGCCGGTCAGGTGTTCAGGGCCGCACATTTTAGACGTGCTCCTCATTGCAAACCGAGTGCACCACAACCTCGTGCGACTTTCCATTTCGGTTGGTCCACTTCATTGTCTGCCCGGCGCGAAGGCCGAGGATTGCCGTACCGAAGGCGGAAAAAATGGAAATGCCATTCGGCGGGTTTTCGCCGGGGTATGCAAGGCGCAGGATTTGCGGCTCGCCTCCGTCTATGCTGGCCACTGCGCTTGACCCCATTCGCACCACATCGTTGGGCAGCAGTCGATCATTGATGACCCTGGCGCGGTCCAGTTCGTAAAGAAGATCGTCGGCTTCGTCAGCACTATGGTTGACACCACCCAATGCCAGAACGACGAGGTCGTGACGATCCGCTTCCCCTACAATTATGGGGGGCAGGCCAAAATCGAAGAATCCCATATTATCCTCCTGATAAAACTACCAACACCATTCACCCGTTGACCATCATGCAGCGCTTGGTCCCGGATCGTCAGTCCCGCCATATGGCGATGCCACCCACTTCGGCTTGGCCAATTCGTGCCGCGGCACGAACTGGATAGGCGCCGACGCGCGTTTTTGCTCGGGCTGATAGGGCACGGCTTCGACATGCAACTGCTCTACGGACCCGTCGCGCCGTACGGCGGCGACGGTTTGACCAACGGCGGCACCAATCAGCGCCAGACCTCTGGGCGAGGTCAAAAGCATGGTCATGCCGTATATCTCCTCGGCGGGTCCCCTGACCAACACCCGCTCGTCGACCTGCATGGTGCCAATGCCAAACCGCACGCGGCTATTGAGGGTGACGATGTCGCTGGGAATATCAGCGGGAAACATTACGGTCGCGGCTGAAAGCTTGCGCCGCAGAATGTCGGCCGCTCCGGCAAAAGGCTCGGTCCACTGCTGGGACATGGTCTCGAGCACAGCAAAGTCGTTCGAGGTCAGAATGACTGGCAGGTGATAGGTCATATTCAGGCTCCGGAAAGAAGGTTGTCTTGCAGCGACACCCCTGATCCGAAGGCATGACCTTACTGGATCAGGGGACAGGTCCTGTCTTGAGTTTGCCGCATGGCTGAAGCGCAATGTTTCATTCAGGCATCCTCTGGCACATCAACGACATTGATCACCGACAACACCGTCAGGACGTTGTTGCGTCCATCACGCGTTTCCCAGGTAATGGACTGTCCGGTTCTAAGCCCGATCAGTGCCGCACCAACGGGCGTGAGGACCGACACCCGGCCGCGGGAAATGTCCGCCTGAACCGGATAAACCAGGCTCCAAACTCACCAGATCGTCCCGGTCAGTGCGGTACTGGACGCGGGTACCCATGCGAATGGTATCTCGGGGTAGTTTGGCGTCGGGCACGATACGTGCGCGTTCGATCTCGGTCATGAGACTGTCAGCCGCCGAAGAACCGCTACCGGCGGCCGCCAATGCAAACAGCTGCCGGTGCTCCGATTGAGCGATAGTGATCTGTGGTCTAAGAATTCTTTTGCGCAAGATGCTTCTCCATTTGCAGCAAGGCAATCCAGTCAAGACCTGGTGGCCGACTAACTATACCCATTCAACGATGCTGAAATTACCTGGATCCCTAAACTTGGCATGCAATGGCATGCCCAAGTTTAGGGCAACTACCCTGCGACCGGTGTGGCCCGGCGCACATCTGTGTGGAGGAAGTTGAATATCTGGCTCATATAGCCAAGATAGGGGTAAGAAAATTAAAGTCAAGTCGAACCAGGAGTGTCTTGGCTGCAGGCCATATTTCGGGTTTGTCGAAACGACAATATAAATATTTATGATACTTAAAACCTGCCACGCGCCAGATGTGATCAATATCAACGTAACAATTACCCGCGACGTGGCATTTTGTCCCTGAGACATAAATACCTTTGGCCTTGAATATTCTAGGATGGCGGCCAACTACAGTGTTGGTGCTGCGGCGCCATCGTAAAATGTTCGCTGTATATTCCCCACATTCGGGAACAGGAGGTAAATCATGCCGACGCTCAGGTCCTGTCGTTCTTGTGCAGGGTCCCGTCCTCGTGCTGCAATACGTTGCCCATGGTGTCTTCGCAGCTATTCCTGGGACCAAGCTGGCACCGGCGGTGGCGTCACAAGCCCATTTCCTGCAAAGGATGCCGCCGAAAGCCGCCGTTCATTCGGCCGCCCGTCATTCGCTCGCCAACAGCGTTGATCTCCTGCCGATTAAGCGGAGTTTAACAGACGCACGCCCGAAGAGCCGGTCGCAATAATATGCGCTGGCAACTTCGCGTTACTTCGGGTCATCTCCGGCTGCATGTCGGCAATGTCCGGACCAGCCCCCAAACATCTTGGTTACTTCAACGGGCCGATGTCGCCGAGAACTGGTCCGGTGCACCTTCAGCCGAAATCGATCCCCCACTACGCCGCTGCACACTATACAAGAGCGGATTCATAAAGGCGCTGGCACTTTTCGCAGGCTCGGATGTTACCCGCCCCGTTTGCGGCTTCGGACTCCAGTTGCGCAGCGATGCTACGCGCCTCGCCGCTGGTGCGGGCGCGGACAGCGACCTCGCCATGGTTGCGCGCCAACGCCCAATGGGCACCCGGCGGGTAGGGTATCAATCGGAAAACATGCAAATCACTATCTCCCTTATCAGCGGCGCATACGCCACGCCCTGCGGTGAACCCCTGCGTCCGCAATATGCCTGACGAGGCCGCGAGGCTTATGGCTAGTCGCGGGATCGCAGCCAAGAAATCTCGTTGACCCGCTTCGGCGAAGACAACCCTGAATTCGACCCAATAATCAGTCCGCCATCGTCCTCCCATCGAGACAGGCAAGCCATCAACGCGTCCACGTTTCGCTCATTGTGGCGCGCATGCGATTGCCTTGGTTCGTTGGAATTGACGTAATCTAGTTCATACTTCACGGGGTAACCTTTCTCAGTCTCGACCAACCCAATTCATCCATCAGTGCACCTCATGGTGCCGTTCGGCAGGCGCCGCCTTACGCAATTGCAGCGGCCGCTCAAACGGCAATGGCTCCATGGCCATCAGCCACTCACGACCATCAAGCCGCGTCTGTTCGTGTGGATAAATGTGTTCAACCATTACTTCCTGGGTTCTGCGATCGCTGTTCCGAAACCTGATCCATTGACCCACGCGCAAGCCGAGCAATGCCAACCCACTCGGGCGTAGTAATGAAATCGCGGGACTGGGAGTGCGCTCGTGCAGGTTCCATACCAGTGTGCGATCATCCGATCGACCGTTAGCAAACTTGAAACGGACGCGTTGACCGCTGGCCACCGCCTCCCCTGCATCCTCACTTGGACGAATGATGACCGCGGTGCCGAGTTTGCGGCGTACAAGCGTTGCGAGCGGGGATCTGCTCCCGATCAACGAACCCATTAGTACCTGTAAGCGTGAATAATCAGCCGAGGACAGGCTGGTAGCGCAGTAACTATGCATGAACTTTCTCCATCTCGGTACAGAGTTTATCCCCCCGATTGAAAATCATCGGGCGGGCTGCCGCGCTGGAGGGCGCACCCAGTTCACATGTCGCGCGTTGGACCTAAATAGCTGGCTTGGGTGGTGACGTCTTAACAAGTTAGCCAAGCGTCGCCTTAGCCAGCCGACAAGAACCGCCCGCCTCGGTGTGCGATCACTGAACAATGTCTTGTTCTGATCAACAGATCGGCGTCATTGCGCATCAATGTGGGGCATTACTTTCCTAGGTCCCGCTGGCGCGGCGCACGCAGGCCTAGGCCTACAGTCCTGCGACGAGTGGGCCTCGATAGACAAGCGACAGTGGGAGAAAGTGGTGCGTGCTCATACACCGAATATAGGCTAGATTATTAACCATTCAAGGCCTTGAAGGACATAGCGAGGCGCGACAGATGCAAAAGACCGCCGAGCATGGGAAGAATGCCAGAGTTTAATCGTGTCGGTCAGAAAATTTCAACGCTTGAGCACCATGCATCGCCGATAATGGCCATCAATAAGTATCAGAACTAAGAGCGTCCGATACTGCAAATGCGCTGCGCCCTATCTGGTTGGATAAGCCAGAGTCGGCGTCATACGCGCGTAAACGTCGTGATACGGTCATGAATGCTATGCAGTCCGAGACGATTTGATTGCCAGTCCGATAGCGGTCCTGTCTAAATTCCTTACGCTGCAGCCGGGCCGACGCGAACGCGCGGCAATATTCAGATTGCAGCCATCACAAGAATGGCCACAGGATTTGTCGCTGTGGAATTGACTCGATGCCCTATCATGCTACGCTGTAATTACTAATAACAAGCGGAGCGCCCCGATGCCATTGGTATATTCCCCCGATAACACGCCCGAGGTACGGACCTGGCAACCGTTTGAACTCGGCTTCAAATCCGAACGAACTTATGAGAATGCCTATATTGAAGAAGAATTTTGGATAGACCTCAAGGGGCCAAATTTCTCCAAACGGGTATATGGCTTCTGGAATGGCAAGCAAGATTTCGTGGTACGGCTTACGGCCCCTTCCGCAGGCGCATGGACTTGGCGGAGTGGCGCAAAATCCAATGACACGGGGTTGGCCAACAAGTCTGGCAGCTTTGAGGCCGTAGCGTGGTCCGAGGCGGAACTGGCGGAAAACCCCAACCGCCGCGGTATCGTGCGCGCTGGCAAGAATCCCCACTCTCTGGAATATGCGGATGGTACGCCGTTTTTCCTGGTTGGCGATACCTGGTGGTCGGTGCCGACCTTCCGCTTTCCCCTGCCTGATGGCACGAGTGGCGATGAATTAGGGCCACAATCCACGATTGTCGATTATGTGCAATTCAGAAAGGATCAGGGGTTCAATTCGGTTGCCCTGATTACCGCCATGCCGTGCTGGGACAATGATGGCCACGCCAATAATTTGTTCGATGAAGACGGGGCCTGCGTTCGCAACGCATGGGCATTGCCATCGGGTTCGGCCATGCCGATGCACAATGAGGGTGGTAGGCCATTTGAATTTCCTGGCAAGGTACCAGGGTTCGAGGATGTCGTGCCCGATTATGATCGCGTTAATCCCCAATTCTTCAAGATTCTTGACCAGAAAATGGACATTCTATTCGACATGGGTTTTGTGCCCTTCGTTGAAGTGGCGAGGCGCGACACCGGGCCTATGTGGCAAAAGCACCATGACTGGCCCGAAAGCTATGCCCGCTTTGTACAATATATTTTCGCGCGATATCAGGCGCATAACACCATTCTCAGTCCAATCCATTTTGACTTTTACGAAAAAACCATTCCGAGCCGCGATTACAATGAACCGTGTAATCTTGTCGTTGACCGCTGGGGCAAACCACCATTCGGGACTTTGCTATCGGCCAATCCCGGCCCCTCGACGCTTGTAAATTTCGGTGGCCCGGAAGAGTGCCGCTGGTTGGACATGCATCAGATCGGAAACTCCCGCGAGCATTATGCTTATTGGTATTTGACGGAACAGTTCAATGCCGAACCTAAACTGCCCGCGTTGAATGGGGAGCCATATTATTCGGGTTTGGATGCGCTTGGCGTGTCCTATCCTTATGGCAAGCCGGGCAATACGCCAGAAGACGACATGTATGTGCGTTCGGGCATGTATGGCAGCCTGCTCTCGGGTGGGTTCGCGGGGTATATTTATGGCTGCGAAGGTGTTTGGCAGTCGTCAGTTGAACCGGACTCCAAAGTCAAGATGTGGGATGCGTTCAAGTGGAGTTCGGCCCAAACGGTCAAACATTTGCGCAGCTTCGCGATGGTGCGTGGCAATGACTTTTGCAACTTGATCCCGAATGCGGAACATCTGGTTCCCAACCGTAACGGCGAGCCGATGGGCTATGAAGGTTGGAGCTATGCGGCGGGCAATGCTGAAAAATCCTGGTTCCTCGTCTATTTCGAGGCAAATTGTGCTGACCACATAGTGATGCGTGGACTCAAGCGCCAACACGCTAAGTACAAGGCCACATGGTTTGATCCCAGAACTGGTGAGTGGCGCAAAGAGAGCGTCGAGTTGCAAGTGCCCGCCAGCGCCCTGCTGGAACTACCAGAACGACCAGACAATACTTTGGATTGGGGATTGATGCTTGAGTTGATTGTGTAGTTATCGTGACCATTGGGGCAGAACGTGAAGCGTTTCTCGCCGATTTGCCGATCGTGGATGCACATCACCACTATTGGCAACTTGGCGGACGTCTCGCTTATCCCTGGCTGGAAACTGAGCCATGGCTGCGCTTTCGCTATGGTGACTATGCAGCCATTCGGCGTGACTATTTGCCAGCGGACTATCGTCGCGATGCCGGAACGCACAATATAGTTGCCGATGTCCATATGGAAGCCGAAGTCGCGGCGGGATCGGGACCGGCCGAAATTGACTGGCTAGATGAGACTCGGGGAGGATACCCCTTCGGCTGCGGTTGCCCAAATCTGGTTGGGTCAACCAGATATCGCCGAACAGCTTGTCGCGCTGCAAAGGCGGAAGCTGGTGCGGGCAGTCCGGCAAAAGCCGGCAAGTTGCAGCCGTGGGGACGCGATGCGTGGTGCGCCGGGGTCAATGGATGACCAGACATGGCGAGACGGATACGCCTTGCTGGACGCGACCGAACTGCATTTTGAATTACAAACGCCATACTGGCATCTTGATGCCGCAAGCGATCTGGCGGCCGATTTTCCCCAAACCACAATCGCCCTGAACCATTGCGGCCTGCCTGCAGATCGTTCTGAGGAAGGCTTATTGGCTTGGAGACGGGCGCTAGAGATGTTGGCTCGCAACGAGAACGTTCGCATCAAACTATCGGGGTTGGGAGTGTCGCCCGGCGTGTGGCCACAGGCTCAGAACATTGAGATCATTCAAACGGCCATCGGAATTTTTGGTCCACGGCGAGCGATGTTTGCCAGCAATTTTCCGGTTGATGGATTGTGCGTGGACATGAATACGATGTTCACGACCTACAAAATTGGCGTCGCTGACATGACAGAAGCCGACATACGCGCTCTGTTTTGCGACAATTCGGCCGCACTCTATCGACTGCGCGCCTGAATGGCGGCCGAACGATCGCTCATCAACTGTTTTCAAATTCTTTCTTGACGAAGTCCCGCACCCGCTGCCACCCCTGCTCCATGTGAATGGCCAGCAGTGTTGCCAGGCGCTCGCCATCACGGGTCTTTAGTGCGTCCAACATTTCCTCATGTTCGCCAAGAGCGTCCTTCCAGCCGCCAGCATCGTTGGTGCAGGCATAGCGAATTCTCCGCATTCGCATCAACAACTTCTCGTGCACGTCAGCCAATACCGCATTGTGGGCGGCGGCGACGATCAGACTGTGAACTTTTTGGTTCATTTCGAAATAGGTCGCACGATTGTTGATGCGATAAGCGGCCACCATCTTGTTGTGGGTACTGACGATTCTGGCAATTTCTGCTTCGCTGGCACGCTCGATGGCAAGCTTGGACGCTGCCGTTTCGATCGCCCCCGCGGCTTCAAAAAGCTGCTTGACTTCCTGCGGGTTGACAATCTTGATGCTCGCGCCCGAACGGGGGCGGACCTGCAGCAAACCTTCGGCGGCCAAAATTTTTACAGCTTCGCGCACCGGAGTCCGAGAAACACCAAGTTCCTCGCTTAGCTGTAGGCTCGGGAAGGGTTTCGTGCGGTCCCCATCTACCCTCCACAACCATTTCTCTGAGCCTGCGGTACAATTTCCTCGTGCAATGACTTCCGCAGTATTTTTCTTGCAGCAATGGCCAAATCATTATCCCCAAGGCTTACCCACAACGCGAAGCCAACTTATCCGCAAAATCGTCGTGAAAGTAAATTGAGGTTCAACGCGACCTCTCGAGAGTGCACAATTGGCAGGATTTCATTTCCGGGCAACCGCGAGCCCGGATTCGGCATCGAAAAAATGAAGGCGTTCACAATCAACTGTTACTTCTGCTATCTCGCCGGTTTGTAATTTCGATTTTGCATCAAACCGGGCGACACAAATGCCTACGCTTTCCTTGTCGAGGGATTTGGAGATGTCGGAAAGCGTATCGGGGTCAATGACTTCGGCCATTTTCGCATCAAAATCGAGATGGATAATATTGTCCGACCCCAGGGCCTCGGCCAGAATGACCTTGGCCGACAAAGTCTGATCCTTTGGATGATCGGGCCTAAGTTGTACGTCCTCCATATCTTCAGGTCGGATTCCGGCGATGATTTCTCGCCCGACATAATTTTCCAATTCCGGGCGCTGTTCAAAAGCGGTTGCTGGCACCTGAAGCGAGTGTGAGCCGAGTTGCATTGGCGCGCCATTTGCCGTTTTTTGGCCCAGATGCGCGTGAAACAGATTCATAGCGGGCGAGCCAATAAAGGAGGCAACGAATGTGTTGGCGGGCCGGTCATAGATATTGCTGGGCGTATCGACCTGCTGAAGCATGCCGTCCTTCAACAATGCGACGCGGTCCCCCATGGTCATTGCCTCGACCTGATCATGGGTCACATAAATTGTGGTGACACCAAGTCGATCCTGGATGCGGGCGATTTCCGAGCGCATCTGGACACGTAGTTTGGCGTCCAAATTGGATAGCGGCTCATCCATAAGAAATACGGCGGGTTGGCGCACGATGGCGCGCCCCATGGCGACACGCTGGCGCTGACCGCCGGACAGCTGCCCAGGACGCCGTTTGAGATATGGCTCAAGCTGAAGAATTGCTGCGACCTCATTGACCTTCTGCTCGATTTGAGCGGTCGGCAGCTTCGCGATTTGCAGCGCGAAGGCCATATTGTCAAACACAGACATGTGCGGATAAAGCGCATAGTTCTGGAAGACCATGGCAATATCGCGGTCCCTGGCGTGGACATCGTTGACCACGTTGCCGGCGATCGAGACTTCGCCACCGGTAATTTCTTCCAACCCGGCAATCATGCGAAGCGCGGTCGACTTGCCGCATCCGGACGGTCCAACCAGTACCAAAAACTCGCCATCGGCAATGTCCAGGCTCAAATCCTTGACCGCCGTTATCGCGCCGTTGCCGTATTGTTTAGTGAGATTATTGAGAGCGACTGTGGCCATGATATCCCTTACTTGAAGCCTTGGGTGGCGACGCCTTGTACGAGGAAACGCTGCGACGCGATAAAGAAACCGAGCACTGGCGCAATCGCCAGCGTGGCCATTGCGAACATGCCGCCGAAGGTTGACTGACCGCCACCAGAGTCCACAAACATGCGCAACCCCAACGGAACTGTCATTCGTTCCAACCCGGATAGATAGATGAGCCTGGCTGAGGAAATCATTGTATGTGTTGATGAACGTGAAGATCGATGTCGTTACGATGGCAGGGACGCAAAGCGGCAAAATGATGCGGGTGAAACGCTGCCAATAGGAAGCGCCATCTACCATTGCCGCCTGCTCCAGCTCCCTGGGTAGCGTGCGCATGAATTGCACCATCAAGAAAATGAAAAACGCATCTGTGGCAAGAAATTTCGGCACAACCAGCGGCAGGATGGTATTAACCCAGCCGATTTTCACGAAGGCAATATATTGTGGGATCAACTGGGCATGAATTGGCAGCATGATCGAGCCAATCATGATCGCGAACCAAAAGCTTTTCCAACGGAAATTGAGACGCGCGAAGGCATATCCAGCCAGGCACGAGGCCATGACATTTCCTACAATCGCCAACCCAGAAATAATGAAGGAGTTCACGAAAAACGTGCCGAAAGTGGTATCACCGAAGAAGTTCCAGCCGGTGACATAGTTTTCGAGCGTCCAGTTCGTCGGAATAAGCCCCTTATCAGCAAAAATTTCGCCTTGTGGGCGGAGTGATGACAGCACCATCCAGATGACGGGATAGATCATGATGAGCGCAAGCAGGATCAGGCACGCGTGTATCATAAAGGCCGTGCTTCGGGACATTTTGCCCCACCGAAGCCGGGAACGGGACTTTGTCGGATTAACCGTCGCCATAATACACCCAAAATCTTGCGGACCAGAATAGCAGTCCCGTAAAGACCGCAATGACGATAAGCAGCACCCATGCCATCGCAGAGGCGTAGCCCATATCGAGTTGCACGAAGGCGCGTTGGTATAGGTAAAGGGTATAGAGGAGCGTGCTTTCGGCCGGCCCACCGGTGCCATTGGACACGATGAATGACTGGGTGAAAGCCTGGAATGAATGGATAACCTGAAGGATCAGGTTAAAGAAAATGACCGGCGTCAGCAGCGGCAGCGTGATACGACGAAATCGCGTCCATGCCGACGCCCCATCAATGGAGGCGGCCTCGTAAAGCGACGTTGGTATCTGGCGAAGAGCCGCCAGAAAAATCACCATCGCGGCGCCAAAGGTCCAGACATTGAGTGAAACCAGGGTCCAAGGGGCGGTTTCTGGGGTCGCGACCCAGCTTCTCGTGGCGATGCCGAATCCCTGCAGAAACTGATTTACGATACCGCTTGAGCCAAACACCTCACGCCACAATAGGCCAATCGCGACGCTGCCGCCGATCAGTGAGGGAATATAGAATATCGAGCGGTATACCGGCAAAAATGACAACCCGCGATTGAGCAAAACGGCAATGCCAAGCGACATGACCAGCACCAAAGGCACCGACCAGCCGACAAAAAAGAAGGTAACCCGAACCGCCGCCCAGAATTGCGGATCCCAGATAAACAGCTCGACATAGTTATCGAGCCCGATCCAACGCGGCGGCTTCAAAATGTTGTAGCGGGTGAATGAGAGATATAGCGATACAAGAACCGGCCCGAGCGTGATGAATACCAACCCCAAAAACCATGGCAGCAGGAACACATAGGCCGTTCGGTTTTCGAGTCTGTTTGGGCGTTAGCCGACTGGGTTTGAACTTATTGGTATTTGCCGCTGCGACGTTCCCCGTCGGCGGCATGATCTGCGTTGGATCAGATACGGACACGGTCGATTTGCTCATGCTCGGAACCTTGAAACTGGCTGTGCGCGGCACCTCGTTCGAGACACCGCACACCGTTTGGACATGAGCTTAGTCGCGGACCAGACGTTTGACCTGAGCGATCAGCTTGTCGGCAGCGTCGGCCGACGAACTTTGCTCGAAGGCCACTGTCTCATAGGCTGATGTCAAGGCCCCCGACAGCGCCGAATAGCCACCGGACGGGAAATACGCCGACTTGGCCCGAGGCCCGACAGTGCTAAGCATATTGACGGCTTGGTATTGGCCCGGGGTAGTGTCGGGGTTTTCGAGTTGCGCGGTTCGGAAACGGTCAACTGAAACGACACCGTTGTCGGACGAGTAGGTCGCAGCGGCATCAGGATTTTCGGTAAAGAAATTGATCCATGCTTCAGTTAACTTGGTGCCATTTTCATCGCAGGTTGCGCCAATGGCAAGGCCGTTTGAACCGATATCTTCGCCGGTCCCCGATGGTCCGACGGGATAGCTATGGATGACCAGTTCCTGACCCGGCATTGCCGCGTCGAGTACCTTTTGATGACCATCAACCTGATTGGCGGGGCGAGCATCGATGAGTATTTTGCCGTTGGCAAGAAGGGTATCATCGATGATATTGTCCGGAATTTCGGCCATCTGATCCGCCGTTTCGGTCACACCATCCTTGCGCAAGGCTTCCCAGAAATCGAAATAATCAACGACAGTCTGCTTGGTGAAACCCACCTCGCCTTCTGGCGTAAACAACGTTTCGCCATGGCTTTGCACCCAATCTGTGAACGTGTCCATTGCGCCGCCCTGATTGCCAACAGCATAGCTGCCTTCGGGCAATTTATCGGACAAATCGCGGGCATATTGGGCATAGTCGTCCCAAGTCCAATCATCGGGCGGCAGTTCCATGCCAGCGTCTTCAATCGCAGTCTTGTTCATGAACAGGGTGAAGTAAAACACGCCATGGGGAATGAAATAGAGGTTCCCATCGGATCCGCGTCCACTGTCTAGCACTGCAGAATCAATGCCGGTCACGTCTAACTCACCGGATGCAACTTTGTCGTCGAGGGGTTGAAGGATACTCGGGTCCGCATATTGTGCCAGCCAGCGGGACTGCATGGTGATTGCGCACGGTTGGTTACCGCTCGCACTCTGGACGGTCAATTTGTCCCAATAGCTGCCCCATTCACCGGGCTCCCGACTGACCTTGACGCCCGGATTGGCCTTTTCGAACATCGAGATGATGGACTCGGCCTTGGCGTTTCGAACGGTTGAACCCCACCAGCTAAACCGGATTTCGCCTGACAAATCCTGTGCCGCGGCAGGCGGCACCATGGTTCCCGCCATCATGGCCGATACCAAAACGGCCAGACCCATCCGGCCCGCACGAGCCTCGCGTTAATTTTTTGGTCATGTGTTTTCCTCCCATTTGTTGATCTGCCTGATTACCTACGGCCAAATGCTGCGCACCACATCCAGGGTGATACATTTGGCGTTCATTCACCTTCGCTGCGTTCCAGCCTCCTGCTTTTTGCCTGCCCGTCCCGGTCAGGCATCGACTATTCATCCGGAAAGGCCTGGTAGAACCGGCCCCTATCGGCGGCAATTAACGCGCCGCTCGTTGTCCAAATGTACAGAAAGCCTCGGCTGTATATGGCATAACCGTTGATATCTGTAATTACACATTACAAGAGAACGGTTAGCGCGTCCACCCAAATTGCTCGGCTATCACCGACCTCTACCTTTCTGGACACGCATTTTTACCGAGAAGGCGTTCTAGTCCACGCAGCACTCCCCACTGACCTGGGGAACTGCAATTTTCGTATTGAACGGTCGCATGGCACCCCCGTCCGGGCAACTAGCGTTTGGCGAACCGGTATATAGTGAGACGATATAGCTGTTGGCGCCTGGCGCCGACTATCCGACCCACCGCCCTACAGGCTGTTACCGTTCACGGACAGTTCAAAGGAGCCGTGCGGCCCAGATTGAGGAGGCAGCGCGGTCGCGCAAAATTCCGCAGGCGCGCCGGGCGGTTTCGCGCGTCGCTTTGGTTTGCAGACGTTGCTCACTATAGGCAAGACAGACCGTACGTGGGATGGCCGGTGAGACGATGCGTGCGCTGAACAACGCGGGATTGAGCGGCGATTCATAAAGTGCCGCCCTCGACAGAATGGTGACCCCCATCTGACGTTGCACCATGCGCTGAATTTGGGAGAAAGAATCGATCTCAATGTGGGGCACGCGGGTGATCCCCTGTCGACGCGCCGTGTCATCAACTAATTGACGCAAACCGTGATGTCCGGTTGGTAAGATCAAAGGCAATCCCGACAATCGTTCAAGAGGTACCTCGTCATTCTCGTCCAGCAGATCGGCAAGTGATTCAGCGCTGTCTGCGGCCAAATACAGGTCTTCCTCGATGATCGGATCAAGTTGAATGCCACTTATTGACTTGTCGCCGAACACCAGTCCAACGTCCAGACGACCATCACGAAGCCAATCAATAATATAGCCGGACATGGATTCGACGATGCGCAGGCGAACATCTGGAAAATCGCGCAATATTTCTTCAACGAGTGGCACGCAGATAACTGAAGCCAGTGAGGTTGGAACACCAAAATTGACAGTTCCGACGGCGCTCTTAGCATGTTGACGAACGCTCTCGCGTGCGGTTTGGGCGGCCTGCAATATCTGGCGGGCGTGGGCCACCAGTTCTTCACCCTCACTTGTCAGAACCACGCCGCGAGGCCGCCGGTCAAACAACATGACACCCAATTCCTGCTCGAGCGCCTTGATGCGAATACTGAGCGATGGTTGGGCAATATGCAGTTTTTCAGAAGCAGCCAATATTGAGCCACATTCGGCGATGACCACAAAGTAGCGGAGATTCCTCAGGTCCATGCGGTCAGTTTAACTCGGAACTGGATGCGCTGTGCTTCCGGCGATTTTTTAACCCTATCGCATCGCCTTTTCGCAGTAGGAGACGTGCGCGATCGGCAACGGGTTGGTCGATCATCTTGTTCTGGAAAGTCACAGCGCCCTGCCCCCGACCAACTGCGGTTTCATAAGCATTGACCAGTTTCTCGGCCAAAGCAAGCTGGGCGGCGTCGGGGCTGAACTCCTCGTTAAGAATGTCAATCTGGTTGGGGTGAATGCAGAAACCGCCTTCAAAGCCCAGTTTTCGGGAGCGCCTGACTGTCGCCCGATAGGCTTCAAGGTCGGTGTACTCGGCGACCGTTCCCAAGTACCCGATTGGCAAGACGCCCGCGGCCCGGGCGGCGGCGACAAGTTGGACATTGGGCAGATACAGACCGTCTGCTTCGGGCTCCATGCCCAGGTCAAGCGCCAAATCTTCAGCGCCAATAGTCATGGCCACAACGCGGTCCGAACCGCTGGCCAGTGATGTAATGTTCTGCAGTCCCTCAGCGGTTTCGATCATGAGGATGAATTTGGTATGGCCGATCGGTAATCCGCGCTCATGCTCAAGATCGGTGACAATTTCGTCCATCGCACGGACATATGAGGCATCAGGCACTTTGGACAGATTGAGGCCGGTAACCTGCTGACTGATTGCGGCCTCAATATCGGGCAGCGCCATCCGGAAAGGGCGATTGATGCGAACCAGTACGTCCGCGCCCTTGCCAGTCAAAGATTTGGCGATGTCAGGCACGTTCCCACGCGCAGCCGATTTTCTGTCGACCGGAACGGAATCTTCGAGATCAATTTGGAACGCATCAGGTTCGCGCCGTGCGGCACTGGCAACGAGTTTTTCATTGGTGGCGGGCACGAACAGCATGGAGCGCCAGACCGGCAGATCGGGCTTCATTTCGCGCCTGCCAGCGGTGGCTTAACACCGATTTCAGCCAGGATTTCGTTTGTGTGTTCGCCATGCCGAGGAGCCGGTCGGCGGAAGCCGCCCGGCGTTTCGGACAAACGTGGGACAATATTGTGCATCGGTATGGAGCCAAGTTCGGCATCAGGTAAATGGGTGACGACCTCTCGAGCGCGCACATATGGATTTTCAAGAATGTCCGACATGTCCAGAACCGGCGCCACCGTCACGCCGGCACTTTCGAGCACGGCAAGATTGTCGGCAAGCGTGCGTTTACTGACATAGGCGGCGATGATGGTGTTGAGTTCGTCCTGATTACGGACGCGTGCCTCGTTGGTGGCAAAGTCCGGATGGGTTTTGAGGTCCGACCGGCCAATTGTATCAAAAATGCGCTCGGCCATAGATTGCATTGACCCCGAGAGAGCCAAGAACCGGCCATCACTGCATTCATAGATATTGCGGGGGGCTGTGTGGCTGGCCTGATTGCCGGATCGCGGCGTAACCTTTCGGCTGACGTGATAGCGCAACGCCTCGCTGGAAATCAGCGAAAAGATTGGCTCGAACAGCGACAAGTCCACGACCTGACCGCGTCCACCGGGTTTTTCCGCCACGCGAATTGCGGCGAGTACGGCATTGGCCCCATAGAGCCCAGCCACCATGTCAGCCATAGCCAATGGTGGCAGCAGTGGCGGCCGATCATCCCAACCGTTCAAGGATGCGTAGCCCGACATCGCCTCAACCAGCGTGCCAAAACCCGGCTTGTCGCGATAGGGGCCGGTCTGTCCCCATCCGGATATTCTAAGAATGACCAGTTTAGGATTTAACTCAAGCAATCTGTCAGGTGCAAAACCCCATTTTTCCAGCGTGCCAGGAACAAAATTTTCAACGAGTACATGAGCAGATTTTATCAAGCACTCAAACGCCGCGCGGTCCGGTTCGGTACGAACATCCAAGGTTATACTACGCTTGTTACGCGCGTATATTTTCCAGTAGACCTCGGCACCATCGACCAGCCAGCGTCGCAGATCATCACTTTTTTCTGGATGCTCGACCTTAATGACGTCGGCGCCAAAATCCGCCAATTGCAGCGTGGCCATGTTACCGGCGACGAGACGGGACATGTCCAAAACCCGAATGCCATCGAGCGGACCGAGCCTGACCAGGTTCAAATTGCTGATTGCTTTGGGCGCCACTCATGCGAATTCAATGACTGGTTTGATTTCGGTCAACGCTTTCATGCCGCCAAGTGCTTCGTTGACCTGATCGAGCGAATAACTATTGGAGATCATTTTTTCAAACGGCACGCGATCCTGCCAGCGTTCGACAAATCGCAATGCCAGCCAGTAGCTACGGGTATCCCCTGAAAATGAACCGATGAGTTTTAGATTCTTTTTTACCAATGTTGAGGGTTTGAAGGCTCGTTTCACCCTCTCCCAACTGACCAACGACCAAATATCTTCCACCGCGTCGCGCCATATCCAGACCCTCGTTAAGGGCAGCGGGATGGCCGGTGAATTCCATGACGATGTCGGCACCGCGTCCGTTGGTCAGTCCGGCAACGATATCGCTTCGTTCCGCCGGTGTGGTTTGTTCCAGTAAAATCGTTTTGCTGGCTCCAAATTCAGATGCCAGTTGCAGTCGCGCGGCTGGCGCACCGATGGTGATAACCTGGCGGGCACCCGAAACCGCGGCAACCGCGGTGGCTAAAATGCCCAGCGGCCCGCTCCCCTGGACCACGACAGTTTCATGAGGCTGAATATCCCCCAGATTGGAAAATGCATTCATGACGGAACGCAGTGCGCAACTGCACAGGCTGGCAACCGGGCTGGTGACACTATCGGGCACGCGAAACCGGCCCGATTGGGGCAACACATATCCGTATTCGGAGAATCCACCCAAGAGATAGGGCGGCTTTTCAATGTTTTCGTACATATAGGCGCGCCGGTTTTCACATAACGTCGGTTGGCGCGCCACAGTACAGAAAAAGCAGGCATTACAAGCGGTATGGGTCCACACGATACGATCCCCAACCTGTAGTTCCTGCCCGGCATTGTCAGTTTCCGCGCCGGGCCCCAGCTTAACGACCCGTCCAACCATTTCGTGCCCAACGATGACCGGCAAATCGACCTTGAGCGCTATTGAGCCTTGCGACAAATGCACGTCCGTGCCGCAAATGGTGCAAGTTTCGGTTTTGACCAGAATGGCGCCCGGCTCGATATCGCTAGGCACAGGCACATCTTCAATGACGATGGGTTTATCAAAGGCGCGCAATACTGCCGCGCGTGAGGTATTGGGGATAGTTGCCATCTGGTTCAGCCCTTCTGGTTTCCATGAAACCTTGCCTGATCAGCCATGATTTAACACGACGGTTTTGGCGACGGTAAACTCGCGAAGCGCTTCAAACCCTTTCTCGCGGCCGTGACCAGATTTTCGTACCCCGCCGAACGGTAGCTCGACACCGCCGCCGGCGCCGTAGGAATTTATGAAGATTTGACCGGCCCGGATCTGTTTGGCCATTCGCATTTGTCGCCCGCCGTTCTCGGTCCAAACACCGGCGACCAAACCATAATCAGTGCCATTGGCCAGACGAACCGCGTCCATTTCATCATCGAACGGGAGAGCGGAAAGAACCGGACCAAACACCTCTTCACGCGCGAGTTGGTGGTTTTCAGGCACCAGGGCGAAAAGTGTAGGGACGATATAGTAACCGTTTGGCTCTGCTCTATCGTCAAGAACCCCGGTTGCAGCGACTTCCAGGCCACCTTGACGCCCCGAGTCCAAAAAGCTTCGACCCGCTGCTTTTGAGTGAGGCTAATAACGCCGCCACAGTCCAGGTCAGCATCATGCGGCCCGACCCGAAGATGTGAGAACCGCTTGGCAAGCGCGCGGGTAAACTTCTCATAGATGGCGCGTTGCACCAAAACACGGCTGCCGGCCGAACAGGTCTGACCGGCATTCTGCACAATAGCCTTCGCAATCGCCTCAATGGCAGGCTCCTGATTGGCATCTTCAAAAACAATTTGCGGTGACTTGCCGCCCAGTTCCAGCACACACGGAATATGATTTATTGCGGCAGCCGTCTGAATGAGTGTGCCGACCTCGGGGGACCCGGTGAAGGACAAGAAATCTATATCCGGATGCGAAGAAAGCGCTGCGCCCGCGACACCACCCCGCCCGGTGACGATGTTGATCGCACCCTCTGGAAAGCCAATCTCACAGGCGAGTTCAGCAACGCGTATGACGCCCAGGCACGCCTCCTCAGCGGGTTTGAGGACACAGGTATTGCCCGCGGCCAGCGCCGGTCCCAATGTACGGCCAAACATGGAAATTGGATAGTTCCAAGGAATGATGTGCCCGACCACGCCGCGAGGTTCGCGCAGGACCGACACCTGATACCCATTTAGATACGGGATGACCTCGCCGTGCAGCTTGTCAGCAGCACCGCCGTAAAACTCGAAATAGCGCGCACACACGCTGACGTCGGCTCGTGCCTGAGTCAGGGGTTTGCCGGTGTCTGCGGCCTCAATCTGAGCCAGGCTCCTCATGATGCTCAAGGATCAGCAGACCCAGCCGGTTCATCAATCGGCCACGTTCAAATGCTGGTAAATTGCCCCATGTGCCTTCAAATGCCCGGCGGGCCGATGCGACAGCGCGATTGACGTCGCCGCTGCTGCCGCTTGCAATGGCGCCAATTTCCTTGCCGTTACTCGGGCTGAACATGGCGATGGTTTCGCCGGTTTCAGCCTCCTGCCATTTGCCACCGATCAATAGTCGGCTTGATAACATTACTCACTCCTGACTTGGCGGGCCGATTAACGACCTGACAATGGGTACCATTTGGCAGAACCGCGCGACAAATAGCCAATGGCAAGGTGAGCTATACGGATCGTTGATATGGCAGTTACCCCTGCCGGCCTGCCACGCGCCCACGCTGCTGTGGCATTTTGCACAGCGATCCTGTAATTACTAATTTTATGTGCAGATGGAGGAGAATATGGCCGCCAACGATCACGACAAGACAATTGGCTTCATCGGCCTAGGACTGATGGGCAGCGCAATGGCGGAAATGTTACTGGATGACGGTCACGATTTGGTCGTGTGGAATCGCGAACCTGAACCACTTGAGGATTTTGAGCGGCGGGGCGCACGAGTTGCGTCCAGTCCCGCCGATCTAGCCGCTCATGCGGATGTCATTGTGATTTGTGTTCTTCATACTGAGGCTGTGCAAGCAGTATGTCTGGGTGAAAGCGGCGTCGTACAAACCGGCAAAGCCGGAACGATCATTATCGATCATTCGACAGCAATGCCGCAGGAAACCGTGGCGATCGCGGCTGAATTGGCAGAACGTGCAGGCATGAGCTTTGTGGACGCGCCAGTCTCAGGCGGCCCGGCATTTGCACGTCAACGCAAATTGACAATCATGGCTGGCGGCGCTGAGGCGGATATTGAAACCACCCGAAAATTGATGCGTACTTACGCGCAAAATATTACCCGAATGGGCGATATCGGAGCCGGGCAAATGACCAAGGTGATAAATCAAGCCATTGCAGGTGTCAGCTATGTTCTTATGGCCGAAGTTGTCCGCATCGCCGAGGAAAGTGGCATTGACGCGGCCAAAATTCCCCAATGCCTTGCTGGCGGACATGCCGACAGCGTGATGCTGAACTATGCCTATCCAAAAATGCTGCAAAGGGACTTTGAACCGCCCGCCAGTCTGGCGAGCCAAATGCTCAAAGATCTGAAAAATGTCGGAAGTGAAGCACAACGCTTTAACTTGGACCTGCCCCTGGTCGCCAGCGCTACGCGGCAATTCAGCGATTATGTTCAAAATGGCGGTGGCAAGCGCGAAACAGCCTCAATCTACGAGAGCCTATCGCAAGAGTTAAGCGCCTCGACATTTGTTTAACCAATCCAGGAGGGCCAATTTGCCCTCCCGGTTTTGGGGCGCGGGTCAATGCCTACCACGGTCGATCTTCAAGCTTGACCGTATCGTCCATGGGCATGCCTAGTTTTTCATAAAATGCTCGGCGCATACGGCGGTCCTTGTCCTGAACGAGCCACGCACGTTTGGCGATCTCTTCAGACAAATCCTGCGGAATAACAACGATCCCGTCGTCGTCGGCAATAATGCCATCACCTGGATGCACCAGTACCCCACCGCAATTGATCGGCTGGTTGACGCTGGCGAGTTCGAGGCGACCAGCCATGTGGCGCATGGAACGGACTGCGGCGAAAACCGGCGATTTCTGACCAATGCATTCACCGGAATCACGACATGCGCCGTCAATTACAAAGCCCACGGTGCCCAGGATTTTCGCGTCCAGCACATTGTTTGACCCCAGCAAACCACAGCGCGATTGCCGGGTGTCGATCACCTGAACCTCGTCGGTGGCACCCATTTTGCTGCCGCCCGTCCATAGCGCGTCAGGTGCCGCCTTGCCGTCGGGACCTTTTTTATACTGCCGGTCGTCAAACTGTTCGTATGTGAGTTGGGGAATTGGATTGTTAACGACGCGATATTCCGAAGTTGCTGCAATGCCCGCGAAGAAGATACCGGGAAATAATGGCCGGATACGTGGGTCCATTTCGTAGGTGTTCATGTGCCCTAGCGAATCAAGCGCGTCAGTCACATCCGACGTTCTTACATTTCGCAAAATTTCCAATGTTGATTTGCTTATCGACAAGACGAACTCCTCCAGTTTGATGCGCCGGGGTCGGCGCTCGCGGTAAAATTGCATGGTGCCGGGTAAGCCAACAACTAGCCATTTCAAACCGGTGATATAGCCCGTGCCTATAGCGCCCGCGCCCCGCGCCCCGCGCCGATCACGGCTCCAAATCACATTACAGCTTGTAGATTTGGTCTAAAATTAGTAATTACACATTCTATGAAGAACGGCAGGATGATAATGACGCGGTGCGGGAGCGCATCATGCTTTTGCCATTCGGACCCTGCATGGACAAGAGTGGTAAAATGGCCAAAAAACCAATCGTGCTAACGTTGGGCGATCGCTATGGAGTCGGGCCAGAGTTGGCGGCACGCCTGATTTTGGAAGGCGCCAAAATTGCCAATCTTGTCATTGTCGGCGACCGCCGGGTGTTTGATGACGCCAGGGAACGGCATGCGCCAGGGTTGGAAGTTATTCCAATCGCCACATTGTGCGAGGCCAAAACGGGCGCTCCCCAGTTTCTAGACCTGTCATTTGACGCACCAGTCGGACCACTCGGAAGGGTTGAGACGGTCGCCGGGAAGGAATCTCTGCGCACTCTGGACTGGATCGCCGATGCCGTTAAAAACCAAACAATATCAGGCGCCGTATATGGTCCTTTGAACAAGCAGGCCATGCGTGATGCGGGTCACGTGAACGGCGATGAGTTCGACTATTTGTCCGGTCGATTGGGCATCGGGTCAAACGCTGGTGAGATCAACTGCCTTGAAGACATCTGGACGTCGCGCGTTACCAGCCACATTCCACTAGCCCAGGTCGCCACGCACATTACGCGCGAGGCAGTAGAGGCCTCTGTGCGCCTATTGCACGATATGATGGTTCGCGCAGGCATCGAGACGCCGCGATTGGCAGTAGCGGGGATTAATCCCCATGCCGGAGAGCAAGGCGTTTTCGGCACCGAAGAGATTTCGATAATCGGGCCGGCGGTAGCTGCAATGCGGGCCACAGGGTTGAATGTTTCGGGCCCCTACCCCGCCGACACTATTTTCCCACAGGCACGCGCCGGTGGTCTGGTGGGAATCGTCACCATGTATCACGATCAGGGCCAGATCGCGCTCAGGCTCCTGGGTCTGGGGAGGTCTGTCACATTGCTGGGCGGTCTTGCCGTGCCGATTACGACGCCCGGGCACGGCACCGCATTCGATATCGTTGGACAAGGCAAGGCGCGAATGGACGGTCTGCGGTCGGCACTTGAATTGTGCAAGCGGATGGCTGCCTGATAGAGCTATGAGTGGTCTTTTTCGTTCATTTTCCTCTTCGCCTGGGTAATGCGCCTAATGCCAACCTATACCGGCACGGCCGATTTTCAACATTTGCGCAGCATCCGGAGCCGCCGGGCTCATGGGCCGCAAAAGTCAGCTTAGTCCGGTAGTTAGACTTCGGCGGCGGCGGCGTCAGCAGGCGCCGAAACGATTGTTCCTCCGAAAGCAACCATCCACACCAGTGCGTAAAGCACAATGGCAATGGCCTCGGCCAATATGCGCGTTCCCTGGCCAACCAGGAACCGATAAGGCGCGGTTTGGTCGGGAATGAACCAGAATGGCGCAATAGCTGGCGTATAGCTGAGGATCGGAGTGATCACGCCTTCAACGGCGAGCCAAAGCGCCAGATAACCAACACCAATCGACAGGCTGCGACTAAGCGTTGTGGCCTTCCAGGCGGCCGAAAATCCGTTTCCTTTGGCGCTGACAAAGCCTCCGGCGCCGAAGAGTAACCGCAGGCCAAGATAGTATATCAGGATTTTGGCATAGATGAGCATCAGGAAGGCTGTTCGAAACGCTTCGCCATCCATCGGCATGGTGCCAAATTGCAAGAAGTAGCCAATCGTGTCCATTCCGAGAAGGGCAAGCCCGAGGATTCCAGCACAGCCAATCCAGAAGCCGACGAACCGGACCGCTGACATGGGGTTTGCCACAGTCATGGCAAGCGGGCGCATGGCGAAATGGATCGCAATTCCTAGGAGGGATATACGCACAGCTTCGGCAAAAGCAGATATCGCGATGGAATACCACTCGGCCTGTTCCATGGACGCAACTGGTAACCAGCTGTCCATGAAGACTATAGACAGTGCTTCAAGAATGTTCAGGACCGCGGCGATGATCGCCAGCGCAATCAAAGTCCGGCCAATATGGCCGCTATGCGGGGCAAGAAGACTTATCGGGAGGGTTTGAGTCGTGGGCGCGTGTCGCATGAAGGAACCTGATTGATGGTGTGCCGTCGATGTTAGGTCTGCATTGCAGCGACCGTCACAGGTCGTAGTACGGGATATCCGGGAGATATCACGCGTTTGCTATGCCGCGGTCCTCGCGATGGACCGCGCCACGCTCCAAGCACCGAACGTCGCCACCAGAAAAGGGACAGCAAAGGTAGGAGTGACCTTTAATAGGTTGATTGGCTGACCTGCCAGCACCGCGTCGCCTTGATTGATGACGCTCAGCAGCGAACCGACAACGAGTGCAACCAAGGTTGATTGCGTGACGCCCCCTTTTACTCAGAGCTTGCTGGCGCGGGGTAGGAAGCCGCTGTGATCCATATTCTTCGTGCATCGTTCGACACACTGCTATCGTTGGGGCTCAGCATCTGCGACTGGATTGGGACAAAAAGGCTGGTCTGGTCCGGGACTCGTGTTACGTTCAACTTACCCCCCAAGTTGTGAAGCGGCTCGCGCGAACCGTCCCGCAATATTGGTGCTTCAGCAGGGCCATATGTTACGATAATTCTTCGCACTCGCGCACCTTCTCCAATCCCGTCACGTAGTAGACTGCCAAAACGCGAGGTCCGAAGCAAATTGAGCCGAGGTCACCCGGCGCGATAGGCACATTTCTCGGAGAGGAAATTCCCCCGACCGACGGGCATTGTTGATGGTGCAAATCAATGTGTCCTGGCGAGGCTTGAGCGTGGTGGTCCCATAAGCCGCCGTCCCTCGCTCTCCAGGATACAGTTTCTGAAGGTTTTGCTGCGACAGTGAGCATTTTGGGAACCGCAGGGGCGCCGGTGCGAAGATATTTGAGGTTAACTTATCGTGGTTTGGTGACGATGGGCGTGGCGACGGCGTTCGCCGTTGCCGGGTATGTCGGTGCGATAACGCTCATTGAACATCAGAACCGCAACCAGTTAAACGACCTGTCGTCTTTTCTCCTGCATCGCGCGGAAATCGAGGCGGATTTCGCGTTCATAGGTCTCGCCGACCTCGTGGAGGCTGGCGTAGCTGGCTGCGACGCATCGGCACGAGGTGAGATGCGGCGCCAAGTCTATGTCCGGAGCACGATCAAGGATATCCGTGTCATAGATGATGCTGGCGTGACAGCCTGCGCTGCTTTTCCCGAAACCCTGAGTTTTGATGATGAACTTGTGCATCCCGCAGACGCACTCCCTGCGAGAAACTCGCTCGTAGGTCTGATCAGGCTCTCGCAGGAATCGACATCCTCGCTTGGGGTACTCTGGCGGATTGGGCCGCAGGCATCGATTTTTGCCGTCGTGAATACCGATGCGCTGCTGTTTGGCGTCGTCCCGGCTGAGCCTTTCCGCAAATGCGCACCTGCAGTTGCGTCTCTCCAATGGGGACGTTGTGGCGTCGTTTGAATCGGCAGATGCCACGCGGGAGGACTTGAAAGACGAGCCGGTGGTATTCTCTACCACGTCATCCCGGTATCCGCTCACCGTGTCCATGTCGATAGATGGCGCTGCGCTGTCCAACTGGCGTCGCGGCGAACTACCGTATTTTGTCATTCCATCGGCCCTGATGGGACTTGCATTCGGCGTCCTGCTGGCGTGGCTGATCGTCCCCAAAAAGTCGCTGCTGAGAGACATAGACGACGCGCTTGCAGCCGAAGACATCGTTCCCTTCGTGCAGCCTGTCGTAGTTCTGGCCACCGGTGAGATCGTGGGGTGCGAGGTGCTTGCCCGGTGGCTTCGCACAGACGGCAGCGTGATGCCGCCGCAGGCTCTTCATTCCTCAAATTGAGCAGTCCGGCCGCGCGAGAACCCTGACCTGGACGCTGCTGCGGCGAGCACTAACGGAGATGAAAGATGTGCTGCGCGCGGACACAGGCTTTACGATTGCGATCAACGTTGTGCCCTCCCATTTCCTCGAACCCGGCTTCGCTGATGAACTCCGGGCGCTGGTCGCGGCACCGGGTGTGGATCCCCGCCAAATCATTCTCGAACTGACCGAGCGACAGGAGTTGCCCGACCTGTCCCTCGCCGCAGACATTATCGCCGACCTTACCAGTGCTGGCTTTGCGGTTGCGATTGACGACGCAGGGACCGGACATAGTGGCCTAACCTATGTCCAGTCGTTGGGAGCCAATATCCTGAAACTAGACAAATTCTTCATTGACGCCATCGAAACAAGCCATTCGGCGCAGATCTTGATTGAGATGCTGGTCGGCGCGGCCCATCGACTAGGGATGAGCCTTGTTGCAGAAGGTATCGAGCGGCAGAGCCAGCTGGCGTGGCTAGAGGAAATCGGCATCGAGCATGGCCAAGGTTACCTATTTGGTCGTCCCGTTCCCATCGCATCGCTATTGTCCGAACTCGCACGACGCCAGGAAGAGCCACCCCACTTGAGCGAGCCATCCCACACCTCTGAAGTCATGGTATGACGGCCTACAGACTCGCTTCTATCAGTCCGCGCCAAAATCTGATCCGCCAACATCGCAGAATGGCTGCGATCCGTCCGCTCGTGAGCGTTCCTCACCGAATGGTCTGAGCCGGAATTACACTGATCACGAAGACGTGTCGACGCGGACCTGTAACATCTGTGCCACGGCGGCGAACTACCCCATGCGCGTCCAAACAAGGACGGGCACTAATCAACAATGGGAGATGAGAACCATGTCTGCAAAAACCACAATGAGCACGGCTGTCCTGGCCGGTGCAGTGCTGACAGCGCTGACGTCGTACGCCGCGTATGCTGCCGGGCCTTTGACTGACGGGGAAATGTCGGCAGCGATGGATGCCGGCAAGGAGAAATGCTACGGTGTTGCCCTCGCAGGGTTAAATGACTGTGCAGCAGGACCGGGAACCACCTGCCAGGGTACGTCGACGGTCGACTTCCAGGGCAATGCCTGGAAACTAGTTCAGGGCGGAACTTGTGCCTCCATCGCCGTACCAGGCGACCGTACTGGCTCGCTCGAACCACTGACGCGCGATCTTCCTGCATAACGTACTCTATCTGCCGGAAAGCGGAGGCTATGATGACTGAATTGGTGAACTTCGAACCCACCCGGGCGTCAATGGCCTCGCGCTTTCCGGCTTATCCCGTCTTGGGAATGGTGGGAACAAGTTTGAAGCATCAGCATTTGCAGGCTCATTCTCGACAGCGACGTCCAGCGCGCCTTTTTCGAAGTCCATGCGGAAAACTACATGGGGGCCGGTGGAGCGCCACATCACGCACTGACCCGTATCCGGCGAGACTATCCAGTCTCCCTGCACGGTGTCTGTATGTCGATTGGGGGGCCGCAGCCGCTCGACAAGATGCACCTTGACCGCTTCAAGGCGCTAGTCGATCGATATGAGCCAGCACTTGTCTCTGAGCACCTGGCGTGGTCGACGCACGAAACGACCTATTTCAACGATCTGTTGCCGCTGCCCTATACGCCGGCGACGCTGGCTCGCGTCGCCGATCACATAGATGAGGTGCAGGAGGCGATCGGTCGCCCGATACTGCTCGAGAACCCCTCGACTTACGTTCTGTTTGCACAGTCGAGCATAAGCGAGACCGAGTTTCTGGACGAGTTGGTTCGACGCACAGGCTGCGGTCTGCTGCTCGACGTCAATAATGTCTTCGTCTCGGCCACTAATCACGGCTTTTCAGCGCTGGATTATCTTGCTGATTTTCCTCTCGAGCATGTGGGCGAGATCCACTTGGCCGGCCACGCAGAGCAAACTGACGATGAAGGCGACCTGCTGCTCATCGATAGTCATGACGGCCCCGTCGCCGACGCGGTGTGGAAACTCTATGACATCGTAATCGGCAGAGCCTGGCGCTATCCCAACCCTCGTCGAATGGGATAGCGACATCCCCGATTGGCCCGTCCTCAAGGCGGAGGCGACCGCAGCGCAAGCGATCCTCGACCGCCACGCGCATTCCTTCGTGTCTGGCAAAGCCCATGCAGTCCGCTGATTCAAAAATTGGGCGCCTCGACAAGCAGAGCGGCTATGCAGACGGTTTTGCGTCGGCGTTGCTCGACCCCAAGCGCGCGCCGCCCGCCTTCGTCGAGGGGCCACGCGGCAAGGCTGCCAGCAAGCGCTATGCGGTTTATCGCAACAATGTCACCGTCAGCCTTATCGACGCTCTCGCGGCAACATTTCCGGCGACGATGCGGATCACGGGCGAAGATTTCTTCCGGGCGATGGCTAGGGATCATGTGCGTACCACACCACCAGCATCGCCACTGCTGTTCGAATATGGCCGCGACTTTGCCGACTTTGTCGACTGCTATGAGCATGCCCGGTCCATGCCCTGGCTGGCCGATGTGGTGCGATTGGAGCGGGCCTGGCTCGACGCCTATCACGCCGCCGACGCGGAACCGCTAGCGCCAGAGGCCTTGGCATCAGTCCCGCCCGATCAACTCGCCAACGCCATATTAACGCCCCATCCGGCAACGCGGATCGTGCGCTCGCGCTATTCGGTGGTCACAATCTTCGCGGCGAACCGCGGCGATTCGCCGGTGAACCAGATCGACGCGAGTGCGCCCGAGGATGCATTGGTAACTAGGCCAGACCTCGATGTCATGGTCCGGCGGCTGCCGCCAGGAGGCGCCGCATTCGTGTCCCAGGCTCAGCGCGGGGGGACCTCTGGGTGTGGCGGCGGCCGAGGTGGTCTCTGAATGCCCCACATTCGACCTGTCGGCCAATATCGCCGGCATGATCGATGCCGGCGTTTTCAAAGATATCCATGTCGGAGGCTGAACTAATGGAACCAGAACGCCCCTCCACCAAGAGCGATCGCGGGGGGATCGACCAACTCGTGCAATGGGTGAACGGCGCGATCCGCGCCATCGCGCCGCCGTCGCTAACTCAGCTTGTATTGCGCTTGGCGCTCGCAGTGCCGTTCTGGCGATCCGGCGTGCTCAAGTGGGATGGTTTCCTACAACTCAATGACACCGCAGTTTATCTCTTCAGTTCGGAGTTCAAACTCCATCTGCCCGGTGGACCCTATAGTTTTCCCGCGCCAGAGTTGGTCGCCTTGGCTGCCGGATCGGCCGAGGTCGGCTTACCCATCCTTTTGGTGATTGGTCTCGCTTCACGAGCAGCCGGATTGGGGCTGCTCCTAATGACGATTGTCGTCCAACTCACCGTTCCTGAGGGCTGGCCTGTCCACATCACTTGGGCCGCGATGGCGCTAGGCATAATGGCCTGGGGTCCGGGGCGACTGTCGCTCGACCATTGGATCGCGAAGCTCAGAGCATAGTAGCTTTGACCACGGGGTTGCCGAGCAACGAGGATAGGATGACCAGATCGTAGAAATAATGATGCGATTGGTCGTATCCGGCGTCATGCCGTTTGCTCACGCTGTTTAACCCTTGCTGGACGAGGTCAGGCCGAACAACACCGATGCAATTGTGGGCAAGCAGGCCGACATGTGCCGATCACGTCACCCCCGTATAGTGCCATCCTCGCCGGTATTCTGATCAGTGCCGGCCGTCATTACGCAGCGGTTCCGGCACACAGATCGAGGACTATTTGGCGGGCGTTGACAAGCCCATGCGCCAGAAGTTCAAGCGCTACCCCGTCAGCTTCCTTCACTCGACATCGCCGAGGTGCAGACCGCTGAGGACAAGGCTCTATCTGTTCGTGGCCATTGAGCGCACCAACAAGTTCGCCATCACCCAACTTGTTGAAACGGCAGACAGGCGCACGGCCTGCGAGTTTCTCCAGCACGTGCTAGAGGTCGTGCCTTATCAGGTACTCACCATCAGGCGGTGTTCGACCACAACGATATGCTATTTCCCACCGTCGACCGACACTATCCCATTCTATATATGCACGAAAGACAGCTGGTCGGTAGGAAGTTTCCATAACACTTCGTTAGTAGCCAAGCCACAAAACAAAAAAACTTCAGCAATGCGAGATTACGCTGTGTCTTCTGGGGCTCCATGGGTGACATGGTCGGCATATTGCCGACGGCCCACTATAGAAGCTTCCCGACTACCTGACTCAGCAAGATTGAAGGCGGTCAGGCACCCGAGGGGGCACTCGAGTGAGCTGCGCCGGATCGTGCGAGCCGAGCATCAGCGCCGCCGCCAACCCCATGGACGCGGCGCCGAGCGCGGCAGCATCTTCAATAGACGCGCGATGGATTGACGGCGTATCAGGATCAGCACCCGATAGATGCTCGTTAGTGTAGTGCAGCAGCTCGTCAAGAAGGCGCGTTGGCAATCGCCCGCCAACAACAACCGCATCTGGGTCGACAACAAGACCGATATGCGTCACCGCTTCGGCAATGTAGACGCTTACATGCTTTAGCCATTCTGAAACCAGATCTCGAGACTCGCTTGTCCAGTGTCAGCAAATCGTGCGGATTGGTGACAATGACGTTATGCATGCGCAAATACTCGAAAAGGATGAACAGCGAAAACAGGTCACCCAACGGCTGCACCTGTCCCGGTGCGGACCCGGCGTCGTCCGTCACGGGCAGCCAGCCAATTTCTCCGCTAATGCCCATGGCACCCTCGTGAATCAATCCATCGAGCACCAGGCTGCCGCCAGTGCACGCCGTGATATAGATGTAAAAAAATTCTGACTTTCCGCACCCAGTCCGAAATCAAGTTCGGCCATCGCAGCGGCGTTGGACTCATTGTCAATGTAGACTGGGTGCGGTGTCAGCGCTTCCAAAGCGGCGCGCACATCGAACTTGGTCCACAAAGCGTAATTTGCTGGCTTGCCAACGATCGGCAATTCTCCTAGCCAATAGGGAATCGCGACCCCTATTCCGGACAGTCGAGCACTGTCAATCAACCGGCTGCGCTCGAAATAGGAAATGGCTTCGTCGGTGAGTTCGACAAATTCGTTGGGCAGCAAAAAGCGTTTCTCGTGGTGCACACGTCCACGAACCGTACCCGTGGCATCGACTGCGACGATGGTCAGATGGTCACGATCGATGTCAACGCCGATTGAAAAACATCCCTTGGGATCCAGGCTCAAGTTCGATTGCCGGTTGTCCTCGCAGGCCGCGTCGACGCCGCGCTTCCATCACTAGACCTTCATCAAGCAGCCGATCGACAATACGCGCGATTGCCTTTTTCGTTAGCCCCGATTGCCGGGCAATCTCGGCCCGGGAAATTGGGGCGTACCGATGGATGGCGCGTAGAACCAGACCACGATTATGTTCCCCCGCCTGCCCCACGTTTGAACCCGTTAGATCAGCACTATGGTCTAGCATGGCTGGCTTGCGTCGTAGCGTCATTGTTGCGAGATCCAAATCCGTGGCGCGGAAAGACCGCCTGGTGCAGGTTAAACAAGTGCCACCTTACGGCCTCAAAATCCAGCTTGGTTACAACGGGTTGCAAGACTACGCCGCCCCCGGACCATAGCCCCGTGGAGGGCTATGAGGCCATATGGTTCTTCGTCACCGCCATCAGAACCGCTGCAAGCCTTTCCAAGCGTCGCCGGGCAGATTCAGTGCCAGCACGTGGACCGGCAGTCAAATCGGCTCTAAGCGAATTAATTGCAGGCTCGCGGCCCTATTCGTGTCCGCTCGTTTTGTCATGCGCCAGAGCTCATTTTGTCAATGTGAAATTTGATGCGTTGTGGGTGCTGGCGAGAGCCTGGGAGCATATTGATGCCAACTTACTGTTCGTTTGCAGAAGATGTAGCTAACCCTTGACCGCACCGGCAGTCATGGCACCGAGGATCATCCTTTGAAGCAATAAGAATGCAATAATGGCCGGAACGACCGAGATCAAACAGGCGGCCGCCAGCAATTGCATTGAGGAGTCGTTCTGCATGCCCTGAAACTGAAAAATACCGACCCCAATCGGCATGAGTTTGGTTTTGGTCAACAGCAGGAATGGCACAAGGAACTGCGACCAGCCCGCGATGACAGTGATGATGAATACCGAGGCTACACCGGGTCCGGACAGCGGCAGAACAATACGCCAAAAGACCGCGAAGCGGCTGCAACCATCGATCATGGCTGCCTCGTCCAGGCTGCGCGGAATGCTATCCACGGTACCTTTAAGTAGCCAAGCAGCCAGTGGCACGCCCAGCGCGATATAGACCATGATCGCACCAAAATGGGTGTCGAGTAGACCTAACCAGCTAAAATAGCGATAGAGCGGCACCATGATGACGAGCGGAGAAATCATCTGGAATGCCAATAGCCCCATCATCCAGGCGCTCTTGCCGCGAAAATTGAATCTGGAGAACGCGTATGCCGCAGGCAGGGCGACGATCAACACGCCAACGCCGCTCAGAACTGCCAGCAGAAGCCCATTCCAAAGGTAGGTGGGAAAGAAATTATTGGTCAGCACCGAAATAAAGTTATCGATGGTTGGATATTTGGGAATTAGTCGGGATACGCCGAGATAAATTTCACGTTTGGTGCGCAAAGCCAATGATAGCAGCCAGAATAGGGGGCCAGCAAAGAAAACAAACATCATCATCATGAAGACGTAGCTAAAAACGTCGCCCAGCCGGGATATGGCTCTGGAATTCATGACTTCGACTCCCTTGGCAGGAACATCGCGTATATGAAGGCGAGGGTAAGGCTCATGAACAACATCAACACCGAGATGACACTCCCCCCGATAGGTCGTAGTTTCGGAAGACAATGTTGAACGTGTATAGTGAGATAACCTCTGTTGCCCGCCCCGGTCCGCCGCCCGTCAGCGAAATGATGGAGTCAAATGTGTTCATGGTCTGAATGGTTATCAGGATCATGTTTACGAGAATGACCGTGCGCAACTGCGGCAGCGTGATGAAGCGCAGACGTTGAGTGGCCGATGCGCCATCGACCTCCGCGGCCTCATAAAGAGTCGGGTCAATGCTCTTGAGACCGGCATACATCACCACCATCGAAAATGCTGTGCCGCGCCAGACATTGGAAATGACTACCGACCATGGCGCAATATTGGGGTCTGACAGCCACTCGACCGGATGCAAATGGATCATGCGCAACAGGGAGTTCAACCCCCCGAAGGGTGCCTCGGAAAACAGCATTTGCCATACGATACCGCCAGCAATTCCAGGCACCACCCACGCGACCAACGCGGTTGTGCGCAGAATTGTCGTCCCAAACAGGCGTCGTTTTTCACCGCGGATGACAATCAGGGCGATCATGAGCCCCAATAGCTGCTGACCAACGATACTCCCACCGACAAAAATGAGCGTCGTCAACAGGATGCCAGCCAAGTCAGGTGATCCAAATGCGTGTATGATCGAGGCAAAAGTATAAGTGTGTTCGTTACCTATCAGCGTCGCGTCGGTGAACGACAGTCGGATCACATCAAAGACGGGGTAGAGATAGAATAGTCCAATTACAACTATGACGGGCAGCATCCATGGCAAAGGGGCTCCGGCATAGCGCCGGTTAAACCGGGCGCGAAAGCCATTGCCTGGGACATCCATGGTTGCTGCTATCATCTATCCAATCTTTCAGTTGGAAACGGGCGGGGCGACATTTTCCGATCAGGAGCAGGCCACCTCGCCCAAAGCTGGATAGGCTCAGAGTCGATCATAGGCCTCAAGCGAGGCATTGTATGCAGCGCTAAGAGCATCTTCAGGTGACTTGGAGCCTGAGAGTACGTCGCCCATCATGATCTGAATCTGATTGGATATCTCAGGATAGATGGGTGCCCCAGGACGAGCCTGCCCATCGGCAAGATCTGCGGCGAACTCTTTGTTCGCCGGGGTCGAGAACACGGGATACTTGTCATAAAGCGATGCGCGTGTTGGCAGTTGCTGTTGCAGTGCATTGGCTGGGCCCATGTAAATGTCACGAACCAGATCGGCACACATCTCGACCTTTTGTGGGTCCTTGGAGAAGGACGCTATGGTCCAACCGCCGGTGCCCGTCTTATGATCATCAGGTGTCGGTCCGGGTATGTGCGAGAAAGTCCAGTCAGCGAACATATCGGGGTCCAGTGTCGATTCCAGTTGGGCATTTTGCCAACTACCACCAATGAACAGCGCGGTGGTTCCCGCGGCTGCAGCGGCGGCCAGATCATCGTACGTTACAATGGTTGCGACACGTTTCGGCGCGGCTCCCGAATCCACCAAGTCCTTGAAGTAGTTTACGGCCTCAAGAAACTTGGACTTGTTGTCATCGTCACCAAATACGGGTTTACCTGAATCATCAACCAGCTTGCCGCCGAGAGACCAATAATTGGCCAACCAGTCAAAGGTAGTACCTTCCCAACGGCCGCCATTGAAGAGCACACCCTCCATGCCCTGATCCTTGGATGCAAGAGCCGCTTTTTTTAGATCGTCCCAAGTTTGGGGAGCATCGGGTACAATTGACTTATTGCGATAGAGAACGCGCAAATCCGTGTCCCACCACCAAGCGTAAATCTCGCCATCCGCGCCTGATATGCCCTCGCGAACGAACGGGAACAGATCTGCAATTTCTTCCTTGCTAAAGTATGGCGTGAAATCGGACAGAACATTATTGGCCTTGAACTGACCAAGAACAAATGAGTCAACGGCGGCACAATCAGGGGCATTACCGCTCTTCGCCTGTTCAAGCATCTTAGCCTGCTCCGTGCCGATGTCCTGGGTTTGGATTTGCAGTTGAAGTTGCCATTCGGGATGCTTTTTTATGAAGGCTACGAACAGATCCTTGTACCCCGCCGCAATATCGGGATCGGTGTTGCCGGGGCTATCGCCGGTTAAGCGTACCACCAATTTGTTGGGTGCGCTCGAAAGGCCAATACGATCCGGTGCGGCTAGGTCCTGATCTTGAGCAAACGTTGGCAGTGATGCGCATAAAGCAGTGCTCAGCGCCAAGGCGCCGACGAGTCGGGTTATCATGGTGGGTCTCCTCCCGTTACTTTCATTGCAGCACAATTGTGCATGCCCCAGTTGACCTGAGTTCGTATTGGTGCTGCATTGTCGAGATTAAGTGACATTAGTTTTATGTCAAGAGAACCAAAGGGAATATTTGGCCTCAAACCGCCAATGCCCCGCATGCCGGGTCAAATCGATAAGTCCATACCAACTTACAGGATCGACGTTCATGCGCATTCTCATACTCGGCACCGGTGGCATGGCCAATCAACATGCCGCCAACTTCTCAAAAATTGGCGGGGTATCGCTTGTCGGGGGCGTAGATGTCGTACCCGAACGACTCGCAGCTTTTTGCACGGAGCACGACATTGCCAGGCAGTTTTCCAGTTTCGACGATGCGTTGGAATGGGGAGAGTTTGACGCGATCGCCAATGTTACGCCGGACAACGTTCACCACCCCACAACGATGCAGGCGATTGCCGCCGGCAAGCATGTTTTTTGCGAGAAACCATTGGCCACTGACGCAGCGCTGGCTATGGAAATGACCGAGGCTATCGAACGATCCGGAAAAGTCGGGATGGTCAATTTCACCTATCGCAATTCACCTGCCCTGCAGAAGGGGCGGGCGATGGTGCTGGCAGGTAAAATCGGCGCGGTGCGGCACATCGAGGCGTCTCATCTACAAAGCTGGTTGGTCAGCACCGCGTGGGGCGACTGGAAAACCGAGAGCAAATGGCTGTGGCGACTGAGTACCAAACACGGATCAAACGGGGCGCTGGGCGATATCGGAATTCATATCGTGGATTTCGCCTCCTACGGGTCCGGTCTGGACGTCGCGCACGTATTTGCAAGGCTCAAGACTTTTGACAAGGCGCCGGGAAATGTAATCGGAGATTATGTTCTCGATGCCAACGACAGTTTCACAATGAACGTCGATTATTCGAACGGAGCGGTTGGCACAATTCAAGCCAGCCGAACGGCGGCTGGCCAGTTTGACCAGCTGCGACTGCGAGTTTATGGCGATCTTGGCTCAATCGAAGTTATCTACGACACCGGTAAATCAACGCTTCGGGCCTGCGCCGGCAGTGACGTCAACCAAGCTGAATGGCGGGACATTGCCTGTGACAATGTCGATACAAATTTCCTGCGCTTTGCCGCCGCGGTAAAGGCGGGCAAAACCGAGGAACCTTCATTTCGGCGCGCAGCCAACATCCAGAAAGTACTCGACGCTGCAGTCGTTTCCGACCGCGAACACACGGACGTGCCAATCGCATGATTAGCCATCTCGGGAACCGATGTAATCCGCTGGACCGCCTAGACCGGTGGAGATAGTGGCGATGGCAACAATCGGTCAAAATACGGCAATAGGGCCGCGCCCAGGGCTATGCCTCCCTTGCTGAAGGTGGCCGGTTCGACTGGCGAAAGCCATGGAGTGGTAAACGGGCGGATAGCGGTATCGCTACGCTCAATGGTCAGCTGAGCGATCAGGGCGCGTATCAAGTTCGGGGGCAGATCACCACCAATCATGATGGCGCCCGGCGCCAGAAATCCGGCTGCCGCAACAATTGCATCCAACAGGTGACCGGCCGCGTCCTTGATCCAGCCAAGCATGGCGGGCGATATCGGCACATCAACACCAGTCGCTAGGGCTTGTCGTTCGTTCTCATCAAGTCGCCCCCGTAAAGCCTCAAGCCCAACCACGCTGTCTAGCGGCACACGATCCACGCCGGTCAGCATGGAGCCAAGTTCGCCAGCGCGACCGTGGACGCCGCCAAACGGGACACCGCGCACCATCAATCCGGCGCGCACCGTGTCGCCGATGATAATATAGATGAGTCCGCCCTCAACTGCGCCGATACCCAGGGTGCGCTCGGCGAGAATTGCTACAACAGATTCGCGTTGAACGAATACTGGCAATGGTGCCAGTGCGGCCACCAATGGCGCGAGGTCCGACGGATCGTGCGTATCTGTGCCGATGCCAACACCGATTATGTTGGCTGTCTTGGCCACACCAGACTGCAATCGGGTCGGAAGGCTCGACGAGCGTGGCGCCTATCTGCGCATCGACACGAAAGTCTATGGAGCATCGTTCTGTGCCGCTCAGGTCGAGCAATTTTGCCTCCCCATCATTGCGACGCAAACGAACGCCGATCGAAAAGGCACCGTCCGGGTTGATTGCAAATTCGGTTGACGACGGGCGTGCGCCATTTTTTGCCCGCTTGCGCTCCTTAATCAGCCCGTCCTTTTTGAGACGGGTCACAACATTGGATACTCCAGGCTGACTGAGACCGCTTCGATGGCCTAGTTCGAGCCGCGTCAGGGGTCCATCGCGCCTAATTGCTTCCAGTGTCACGCGCACATTGTGGTCCGCGATCTGCTCGGCCGCGCGGCCAGATTCTCGGGCGGCTGGTCCCTTAGGCGCATTATCCATGTTGCGAGTGCGAAAATCAGATTCTTGCAATGCCGAACTCGCCATTGAGGGATAGTCAGGAATGAGACGCCAATTATTCGCGCTATTCAAGCCAGTCATTGTCTTTTTGACGACGCGGCTCGGCTTCGCCACTATAGTTGAGTGTTTCCCAAGCTACACGCAGTCGCCTTCGCGCACGGCTGCATGTGGCAAAACGGGAAACGGCAAATGGCTATTCCGCAATGTTTCCCAGTTACAGGAAAACGGCGTGATTTGGGATTAGGCCGCTATCCGGAGGTTGCCATCCGCGACGCCCGAGCAGCAATGCCTGAGTGCCGACGCTAGGTCGAAAATAGTGCAGATCCCATCGAAACCCGGCGAGCCTGCCGCCAAAGCGCAACAAAACGCTATAAAAATGCCAAGCACGCCGAGCAGTGGAGCATTACGTTCGAACAATATATGATTCTACTCATAGGCCACCGCGAAATGAGCCACTTATCCTCCTCAACATGGCGTAGCAAGAAGTTCGCTGTAGGAAGCCCCAATAGCCGCTCCCCCGAACCTATAATATAAGCCGACACGACGCGTTGCCAACGGCTAAGAACGTCAACACCTAAGATCGGCGCAGAGCCCGCCGTTCCAAAATAACCCAATGCGGGCCAGTCAGCTGTTCTTTCTCGGCTCCGCCTGTTTAGCGCTGAAACGCCATCGCCGACCGCAAATGCTGCAGCGCCTGCCGCTCGCCCTCCTTGCGCGCCTCGAGATCCTTGCCCGGCCAGCCGAAATCGGAGTCCTCATGCTCGATAGAGATCGTCCCGTCAAAGCCACCGTCAAGCGCCTGCTTCAGGAATCGCGCCCAATCGAGACTCCCACTGCCCGGCAATCGATAGCGCCACCAAGCCGAGCCATAATATCCGACCGCCTGCAGGCGAGCGTCGTCGAATGAGGTATCTTTACCGTGGAGGATTTTCACTCGATCCTTCACGATTTCATAGGCGGCATAGGGATCAACACCGAGGCGGATAAGGTGCGAGGGATCGAACTCGATACCAATCCTCCTGTCGGGCACCAGTACCAGGAGTCTCTGCCAGCCTTCAGGGGTGATAGCGATATAGGAATTGTCTGGACCGGGCCAGTTCTCGATGGCGAATTCCAGCGATGGATTGGCGCTGGCAAGTGCATTCGCGTGATCAGCGAAGCTCTTATAATTTTCGTCCTCATCGATAGTGTTATCGTGACCGGGGAAGATCACAAAAATCGGCACCTCAGACTCGGAAATTGCCTTAGCCAGATCATGAGTGCGAGATCTCAGTGCCCGTCGCTTGGCAGCATCTGGATCGAGTTGGTTGCCAAACAGAGTTATCGAGGACACGTAGAGGCCGCGTTCGCGTGCTATGTTTACTGCATCGGCTACCTTGTCTGGGGTCTTGATATGCCCCCCGACATCTATCTCGATGGCGTCGAAACCCGCTGTCTTGGCAAAATCTGCCACCTCCTCAAACGGGCGGTCGTTGAAGGTCGACGTATAAAAGCCGATTTTCATTTCATTTCTCCTGAGTACCAAGCCAAAGATCGAGCGATGACTTAGCATCGGCAACGACTTGTTCGACTGGCTGCTTCCAATATTGCTCACGGAAAATTTCGACCGACAGGTACCCATCGTAACCAAGCTTGCGAAGCAGTTCGAGATCGTGGTTGAGTGGCAAAATGCCCTCCCCGACATGCATGCGGTGGGCATCCTTGAGTTCGGCGATCGGCCGGTCCTCACTGTCATTAACGTGGACAATGAATAGCTTTTCGAGCGGGATTTTCAGGACGTCGGCATCGGGTACTTGGCTCAGATAATAGTGGAACGTGTCCATCATTACTCCGACATTGGCGCTGCCGGTGCGACGAGCGATATCCAGTGCCGCGACCGGTCCTCCCATCAGCTCGGCGCGTCCAATCGGCTCAAGCGCAATCTTGGTGGGACCAGCGACTTCGGCATAAAGCGCAGCGCGCTTGCCTGCCACCTCGAGTGCCGCTTCCTCGCTCATGCCTTCAGGAACCGGGGCAAAGCAGAAGGTGAGTAGGATTGGCGCGCCAACTTCCTGCGCTACTGCGGCGCCCCGCTTGAATCGGTCAAGAGCGGCGCCGTCGACTGCGAATGGTGCTAGATCAAACGCCATCACTGAGACGGCTGCGAGACCACCATCCGCGAGGCGCTGGCGAATGTCATTGATCGAAAGCCGGGACGCTGCCTCGTCGATAGCGCGCAGGTCTAATTCCATACCATCGAAGCCTGATTTGGTACACGCGGCGATGATGTCCTCTAACCGCCGGTCCAGGCCAGCGGTAATGGTATTAAAGCAGGTTTTCATTGGGTTCCTCTGTTGGGTTAGAGACCGAGGTGATTGCGGTAGATGGCTTCGAGCAGCGTGACGTCGGCTAGAGCGTCAGCTCCTGGCGATCGGAACGGGGCGCCAGATCGCAGGGCTTCGAGAAAATGCGCGGCCTCGGCGCGGAAGTGCCAAGTTGCGATTGGCGTCGGAATTGGCGTGCGATAGACTGGCGGCTCGCCGGCCTCGTAGATTTCGATATTCGGCTGGCCGGGATTGGCGAACAGCACCGGCGAGTGGGCATGCACCCACCCCCTCGAAATACACTTGCGTATGCTCGTCCCAGCCATGGAACCGGGTTTGGGCACTCTCGAGACTGACGCGGGTACCGCCCAGTTCCATCAGGACGACGCCGGTCATGCCATCCCCGTCCAGATCGGTGGCTTTGACCGTGATGGATGCATACGGCGCATCGAGCACGAAGCGCGCCAGATTGATGTTGTGAGTATATTGTTGAAGATAGCCGATATAGCTGGAGACTTGGTCCGCCGGTAACCAATCGGGCTTGAACTCATCTCGCGGCTTGTCCGGCATAGCCTCGTCGGTGGAGATGATGGCAAACTTGTCACGGCCGGCGGTCCAATTGCCACAAAAACCGTGAGCCCTCAGGTAGAGCAGCCGACCCTTGTCACCAGATTCCTTCCATGCCCGCACTGTGTCGCGCATCAGTAGATTGGCAGGGTCGTATCTTTTCATGTAGCCGACCATGAGCCGGTGCTCCACCCGCTTCCGCCGCCGCGAGGATGCTTTCGGCCTGCTGGATCGAGACCGCCATGGGCTTTTCCATGAACACATGCTTTCCCGCACGCAGCAGGTCGGCGGCGATATTGCCCTGTACCACATAGTCAGCGGAAACCGCGACGGCTTCGATATCTGGATCGTTGCACAGCTCCTGGTGCGAGCCTAACGACCGTCGGGATGCGGTAATGATCGGCGACAGCCCGACCGAGCCTCGGCCGTAGCTCGGCCAGTGCCACCAATTTGCATTGCGGCAGGGTCGAGAAATTCGGCAGGTGGATATGTTGGGCAATGAAACCGCAGCCAATGTAGGCTAGCTTGATCGGTCGCTCGCTGGCGATACTGGGCATGATTATCCTTTCAATGCGCCACCGGCCATGCCGGCGATGAACTGGCGCTGCATCAGGAGGTAGATGACCACTAGAGGCAGCATCGAGATGGAGAAAGCAGCGAAAAGCAGCGTGAAATCGATCGAATATTCGCTCGTGGCGAAGACCTGCATGCCAAGCGGTAGGGTGTAGACTTCCTTGTTCTGCATGAAGACCAGCGCGAGAAAGAACTCGTTCCAAGAGGACGTGAAGGAGAACACTGTCACCGCCCCGATCACCGGCCGCGATAACGGCATCAGAATTCGCGCATAGATATCAAAGCTGCTGGCACCATCGATCCGGGCTGCGTCAATGAGCTCGCGCGGCAGGCCGGCGAAGTAATTGCTAAACAACACCACTGCCAGCGGCATGGAGCCGGCCGCGTAGGGCAGGATAAGAGCCCAATAGGTGTTGATGAGCCTTGAGGTTGATAACGAGAATATAGAGCGGGATTATGTAAATCTGTGCTGGGATAGTTAGCATCATGATGATGCTCGCGAGCAGTGGCCCCCTGCCAGGAAAGCGAAAGACATGCAGGCCGAACGCCAACATCGAGGCGCCGATTATGGCGAGTAGGGATGAGGCAACTGAAACCACTAGACTGTTAAAAATCAGCCGTGTCATGTCGGCCTTAACCCAGGCCGTCGTATAGTTTTCGAACGCCCAATAGGATGGTAGCCCGAGCGGATCAACGATGAACTGCGAGTCGGACTTCAGCGAATTGATAAGAAATATCGCGAGCGGGTAAAAAATCGCCGCCGCCCCGAAGGCCAACATCATCCAACGCAGGTAAGGCATTGTACCGGCCATGCCCTTACGGCCAGAGAGGGTTACGGGGCTCATCGCTGTTCCGCTCTCTGCCCGAGCCGCAACAGTACGACTGATACCACCGCCATAATTAGCAATAGTATCGTGGCCTGGGCCGAGGCATAGCCGAAACGCTGGAACTGGAAGGCGTTGAGATAGACCTGGGTCATGGCCACCTGAGTGGCGTTGAACGGCCCGCCCTTGGTCATCACGAACACCAGATCGAACACCGAGAAGGCGCCAAGGGTGGCAATGATGGTGTTAGTGATGGTGTAACGCTTCATCAACGGCACGGTGATGTAGACGAACCGCTGCCAGGCATTTGCGCCGTCGACAACTGCCGCTTCCTCGACGTCGCCAGGCAGTGCCTGCAGGCCGGCAAGATAGATGATGACGTGGAAGCCGGTCCACTTCCAAATGTCGACAAAGATGATCGACCACATGGCGAAGCGCGGATCGCCGAGCCAGTCGGCGGCCAGTCCCTCGAGCCCGAGCGAACGCAGACCAACATTGATGGCACCATACTGATACTGCAACATAAAGCCCCAGACGGTGCCGATGGCGACGAACGAGATCACGACCGGGAGGAAAAACACCGCTCGAAAAAACGTGCGACCGAAAAAAGCCCCATTAAGGGCGAGTGCCAACGCAAAACTCAGCACGACCTTTCCGATCACTGAGGCAACGGCGTAATGCAGGTTGTGCCCGAGGGCGAACCAGAATTTCCGATCCGCCACCAGGTCCGAGTAGTTCTTGAGCGTTGCTACAAACGGCTTGCCAAGTTGATCGGGGCCAAAGCTCATCACGACCTGGATGAGCATCGGCAAATGCACAAATACGAAGAACAACAGCAGCCCCGGCATGATCCAAGGCAACGCCATGACCGCGTCCGGTAGACGACGCGGTGCCCTCGGAAGGGCACCGGCGCGCGCCCAGGCAGGACTTTGAGTAGAGCGTGACATGGTCCTCTCCTGAGCCTCTACCTGCCTATTTCAGGAACGTGTAGCCGTTGCCGACGAGTTGATCGAGCGCCTGCTGCGCGCCCTCAGCAGCTTCGGCAGCCGAAGTCTGACCCGCTACGCAACTCTGGATGCCTTCCTGGAAGGCTCGCGTCACCTCCGGTGGCCAGTTCCAGTCGAGATAGGTCACAAGGTTAGAGGAGAATTCGACCATCTTTTCGACGTTGCCACCGCCGAAAGAACTCACACCGGCGTTGACCGGCACGGTACCGTTGGCGAACTTTACTTCGGCACGGTTGGCTTCGTCGGAGGTCATCCAATCCAGATACGCCAGTGCTGCAGCACGGCGGTCGCCGTCACCCTTCGCGTTGACACCGACGATACCCGAAGGCCCACCCGGATATTGCGACTTAACGTCAGCTTCGACAAGCTTGGGCATCAGCATGACGTCGGGCTCGACCGCCGCCGGTTTGCTGGTGCCGAGCCTGGGCGATCAGGCTTTCGTGTTGCATCCAGAATGCAGCCCGTCCAGCCGAAAAATCCACCAGCGTTTGTGGCGTGTCTTGTGAGAATGAGGCCTGGGTGATGAGTTCGTCCTTGCCGAACTGAGCGAGCAATTCAAGCGCCTGCACCACGTCGTCATCAGTGAACTTGGCGGTGCCGCTAAGGATTTCAGCCGTCCGTTCAACCGACTTGTTGCCGCTGGTCTGAGCAAAGACAGTGAAAAACCACACCGGCCACAGATAGATGTTCTTACCGGGATGGGTGAAGACCTTCAGCCCCTCGGCCTTAAGCTTGTCGCGGAGCGCCAGCATGTCATCATAGCTCGTCGGAATGTCGGCTCCGACCTTGCCGAGCACCTTGCGGTTAACGAACACCGGGAACCCGCTAACCGAACCAATGGGCAGGCCGTAGGTCTTGCCGTTGATCTGGCCGGTAGTGAGGGCACCGGAACGGAAGCGAGCGAGATCAATATCGCTGTCGTCGAGTGCCGCGAGGGTGCCATTGGTGGCGTAGCGCCGCAGGTCCTGGCCATTGAGGAGCATGATGTCGTTAGGCTGACCGGCGGCCTGCTGCGCCGTGAACAAAGATACATAGGTTTCCGACGGATAGTCAGTCTGCCTGATGGATATCCCAGGGTTGGCCGCCTCGAACGCCATGCTCCGTGCGGCCCAAGCCTGGGCCGGCGGCTGACGGACGAGGCCGACGACGGCCAGGCTCGCCCGTGTAGGTTAAACTTTCGGCCATGGCCCCTTGTGGCATCGCCAGCATAGTGGCGGAGGCTGCGGTGCCGGCAAGGAAATGCCGTCTGGTCAGATTATGCGTCATTTTCTCTCTCCCTCTTGCACGACATTACGTGCGCTTGGCCCTATCTGAGCCAGATTTGATGTTGGGCAGCCTTAGCGGGCAGGCCCAGTGGATTGGCGTGCGATAAAGCTCGCAGCGAGTGTAACTACCTCGGGGGCAGTGCCCTCACGGGTGTCGGTGGTCGCAAGGCGCAGCGCCTCGCGCCCGAGGTCGTAGACCGGCTGCTTGATGGTGGTCAGGGCCGGCTGGAACACCTTGGCGAAAGCGATGTCGTCAAAACCGACCACCGACATATCGTCGGGGACGCTGAGCCCCATAGCAGTGAGAGCCGAGATAGCGCCAAACGCTGCTAGGTCGTTGGCGGCGATGATTGCGGTAGGGCGCTGCCGGCGTCTCATCAGGTCGCGCGTCGCGGCGGCGCCGACGGCGATATCGAAATCGCCAGGCACAATCATCTCCTCCGCGAGTGGGTGACCAAATTCGGCGAACGCGGCGCGATAGGCGGCGACGCGCTCCGCTGTGACTGACAGCCCTACCGGCGGGGAAATCAACGCCACCCGCCGGTGGCCGAGGTGCAGCAGGTGCATGACCGCCTCACGAATAGCGACGTCAGAGTCGACGACCGCCGATGCGATCGGCAGGTCCGCGCTAGCCTTACCGTTGAGCACGACCGACACCCCATCATTGGCGAATTGCCTGAGCCAGCGAACGACCTCTCCGTCATCGAGCCAATCCCCGCTGATGCCCACAGAGCAAATCAGACCTGAGGCCTTGTTGGTCTTGATCAGCGCGAAATATTCGAGCAAGTGCCGAAGTTCGGAATCGGTGTTGCACAAAAACATTGAATAGCCGAGCGCCCGCGCCGCATCCTCTGCGCCTTTCACGAATTCCGGGAAATAGGGGTTAGTGATCGAAGGAATAATCACTCCGATGGTCTTCGATTTCACGCCCCGCAATGTTCGCGCCTGCACATTGGGCTGGTATTCGAGGCGCGTTACGGCTTCACGCACTCGTTCCTGGGTGTGCAGCGAGATTCCAGGCTTGCCATTGACGACGGCCGAGACGGTTTGCACCGATACTCCAAGCGACTTGGCGATGTGCGCCATGGTGACCAAGCTAATTCACCCAAATTACATGAACCTTCACATGAAGCTTCACATGAACGTTCATGTTGAGTCAATGGCGTTGCTCTTCGTCAGCACCCATGTCCCAGATTTGTGGCTGCAATTTAAGGACGGTCTGGGCGGCGGCGACACCGATGTCGATCTGTGCCGCGAGGAAGGCAGCTTCGGCGCCTGATTTTTGCCAAGTTGAATAAGTCTACTTGGATGAAGCCACAGGCTATTGCCCGCATGGAACGACGCTCGCGTCGACACTGATATGAACGTGCCGAGCAAATGGGGCCAGGAAATCGGAAATCCAACTTTGGATCAGAATGCGCCGCGCTTTCCAAGGGCTTGTTGGATCTGGAGCGCGAGCCCGAAGAACAGATTGTCGCCGCCAAGGCGCACCGCAACATGGTGCTTGGCTCAGCGGCCAGCAACAGAGGGTGATAGTAGATGGCCGACGCGCGCGCCGTACTCGATAGAACGCCGACAGACATTAGCATCTAGAGTGCCAACATCAGCAAATTGACTGGCGGTGCAGCATGACCCGGCTCCCGAGAGCATATCGGGTTAGCTGATTCCATGAATTGCCACAGCTCATGCGCAATCTGACATTGAACGTCAAGGGACTGGCAACAATGTGTATTGGCGGCGGCCAAGGCGTAGCAATGGGCATCGAGCGCTGAAACGCAACTGCTATTTGAGCGATATAAAGCGGTCCCGCTCACAGCACGGCTGACCAAGCGGACCGCCCCTTCTGAACAGTCCTGTAAGGAAAGACAATCGGGGATACGGCGGGATTTGGACTAGCTAGTTCGGACTTGCCCATCGGCGATAAGCCATTGCACCGCTTCCTGCACGGCCTCGAGCGAGCCATAATGTGGGCGATAGTCAAGCAGCCGCCTTGCTTTGTCCATAGAACAGTTTGGGCTGCGCACAATATGGTCCCATGTGACGTTAGCGTCCGCCGTCTGCTGGGATTTGGACCATTCATCGAATGGTAAAAAATTCAGATCGGCGGATTTACCAAACCAGTTTGCTACGCCTTCGGCAAAACCTCTTAATGTGACTGCGCCCTCGGAAACGGCATGAAAACTCTCGCCAACCGACTGGCTGCGATGGGCTAACACCGCGAGGCACAAACGGGCGATGTCATCGGCGTGGACGTGATGTACCGTCTCCATTCCGAAATTTGGCAGGGTGAGAGGTTCTCCTCGAGCCAACATCGAAAACACGTCGGGGTTGACGTTGCCCGCAGGATTTACCGGCAACCATCCGGTACCCACAATATGACCCGGATGGAGAACTGTCGCTGAAATACGCTCCCTTTGGACGGCGTCATGCAGAAAAGTCTCTATCGCTCGCTTTTGGATACCATATTCGCCAAAGGGGTGCTTGGGTGCCTCTTCGCGGGTGGGCACAACGGTTGAGCGGCCGTGCGTCCAAATCGTTCCCACGTGAATAAAGTGACTTACGCGCCCTCTTAACGCCGCCACCAATTGTTTAGCGCTGGGCAGGGTGAAGCAGATCAAGTCGATAACGATGTCGCCGTTAAGCTCGGCAATTGTCGTACCAAACGTCCCCTCCGACTCAAATTTTTCACGATCCAGGGTGATCCGTTCAACGCTAGACCATGCCGCGTTGTCGCGATAAGGAGGACGCTTGCCTCGGCTAACGGCCACAACCTCGTAACCTGCCTCAACCAGGCGCGGTACCAGATAAGTGCCTATGTGCCCTGTGGCGCCGACAACAATAGCTTTGGTCATGATTACCGTCCCTTTTGGTCTTGATAGGTCGAATTGATCAAATGCCTGTCAGCAAACAAAAAACCAAGTCAGGCCAGCGTCAGTTGGAATAGGCGAATGGCGTTTAGTGTACCAAACACAGCTGTCAAAGGGTAGCAGGATCGAGCGTGGTGAAAACTGGGGCAGCATTGGTTTTTGGTCTTGAAATGCCCATTTCCTCGGCGTGTCGGAGTATGCGACATATCTCGCGTTGATCCATGGCGGTGAACGTTTCCTTCTCCCAAATCTGGCAGAAAATGGAATTGTCCCGTGAGCAACATCATATCGACAATCGCGTTCACACAGCCATCGTCGCTACCCATCGCCGACACGTTTCCATAGCGTCGCCAACTGCGGGTGCGCTCGGCAACCGCGCAACACCGTTTCTAAATGATATCTAGAGCGTCGCGGTTGCCCAGCTGCGGGAAAGGAGCAGTTGGCAGCGTCTGGTACCAATAGGCCACGGACGCTATATCGTCCTGGAGCGGCAAATAGCGGCGATCCTTTTCGATCCGCCAGCCCAGCGCCTGAATCGTTACCCCGAGATCAGTCTCGAAGCGCACCGGATCCGCGATATGCCAGCGATAAAGCCCGAACCGCTGCTGGGCGTTGTAAAGTCCATCAGGTCGGATTACCTGTGGCATACCCGCATAGGCAGTGCTGTATTCGGTGTAACCGCCAGTCTTGCGAGGGTCGATGCTGCCGGGATCAAAATTGTAGCCACCACAAAAATAATCTTCCGTGCCGGTGCCGCAGATGGTGGGGAATGGATCATCCCCGTCTAGGAAGAACTTAATTTCGCCTTCACCCCACCAGCCATTGTTGTTGACACCCCAGGCCATGTAGGTGCCGACATAATGCCCCTGCCCGCTGACACCATCGAGAATGGTGTAGACCTCGCCGCCGGGCAACGGGTTGGAGCGCCGGAACTGAGCATGAAAATAGGCCGCGTCGGCAGGCACATCTGTCAGAGTGTAGTTGAACTGATAGTAAAGCGTGGCGGGTTCGCCATCGCGGTTTTCCAAGGTGATATGGCACCGCTCGCGGAACGGCATTTCCCAGTAGCAGTTAAAGGCCCGCCCCGGATTGACGCATACTGGCAGCGAATTGACATGGGCATAAATACCCCAACCATTTGCAAAGAAATCGCCAAGCGGCACCTCAACCGAGGGGTGTTCTTGCTCGTCCCAGTATATGCGCAAGATCAAGCTGCGCCATTTCTGAGAATTGGTCACCATCCACAGCTGCTGGATGGCCCCCGGGCCGGCGATGTCGGCCAGAATGCGGGTCTCGCCCGCTGCAATGTCAATGGAGGGAGAGACCTTCCACCCCTGCCCCAGTTCGCGCGCATGAATGGCACCAGTGCCCTCGGTAGCCATGCCACCAAGACCCTTTTCACCGGTGAAATTTTCAGGGCTTATCGAGCGCGTTCGGGCGTGCGACAGCAGCGAAAGCGTCCCCATATCCATACCAAGGCCAGAAAACGGCGTCATGGGAATCCATCCATTCGTAAGGTCAAGGCCCGCCGTATCACGGCAGGCCACAAAGATTTGACAGTTGGCTACCAGACGGCGTTGAGCGTTGGTGGCGTGGTGCCCCACCACCTCGTGTAGTATTCATTATAGGTACCCGAGGACACAAATGTCGACGCAAACAGGTCCATCCAGCGCAGGAAGCTGGGGTTGTCCTTGCGCACGCCGATGGTGATCGGATCGGACGAGTAGGTATCGGGCAGGCTCATCATCTGGTCCGCGTAGGTCTTGGCAATCCAGTCGATTCCAAGACTATCCTCGACATAGGCGTCCGCCTTTTTTTGCCTCATGATCAGGATCGCGTCGCCGGGGCTCTCGATATAGACGAGACTCGGCGTCAGGCGCACGAAGCTTTACCATGGCTTCACCGGTCGTGCCGCGACCAACGACAACCTTTTTGCCTGCGAGGCTGTCGAAGCCGGTTATGTCACCATCTTTTTGAACCAGAATGCGAATGCCGGTGCGCAAATAGGGGAAGGAGAAGTCCACTGACTTGGCCCGCTCCGTCGTGGCGGTGATATTGCAAATAATGACGTCGATCTTGTTGGCAAGCAACATTGGAATGCGCGTTGAGCCGGTCACTTCGACGATTTCAAGTTCGACGCCAAGCTTTTCAGCCAACAATGTGGCAACATCCACGTCATAGCCGACGGGCAGGTTCTGTGCATCGCGGAAGCCCGCCGGTTCGGACGTCAGGCATACGCCGGCGCGCACCTTGCCGGCGTCGATGATGGACTGCAGGTCGTCGGCGTGTGCTGCAGTCGCAGTGGCCGCAAACAGGCCAATACCCACCAGCGCTGTTTTGATCCAGGTTTTCATTCGTCTCTCCTCCTAAGTGCACCAAACCGGTGCGGTTGCGTTCCATCGCAGCGTCAGGCTGGCGATTTCCTAGACATCCAGATGTATGGCCACACGCCTCTCGGGGTGTGTCATGCCATCCTCCCAAACCCAGTATTCGACCCCTTTTGCCTCACCGAACGAGGCGACCCGATGCGCGCCTTTGGCATCGATCGCGTGAATGGCTACCCCCCGCAGCAGGCCGCCACGCAGGCGTTTCAAGTCGCGACCGGCCTCATACAATGCATCTTCCAGCGTCAGCCCCATTTTGAGATAGAGCACTACCGAACGAGAGGTGGCGGCGCGGATGGTCATTTCGCCGGTATGAGTGCAGGCGCAGGCGCCATAGGCGCCGTCGGCATAGCTTCCCGCGCCGATGATCGGGCTGTCGCCAAGGCGTCCAGGATACTTCCAGGCCCAGCCTGAGGTGCTGACAGCGCTCGCCATATCACCAGCACCATCGATGGCGAGGAACACGGTTGTGTCCTTCTGATATTCCGGATCGGTGGCCCGTTGGCACAGCGCGGTCAAGGCAATGTCGGGAAATGCTTGACGCTCTCTGGGCGACAGCCACTCTTTGAGACCACGTTGCCACGTGTCACGGCTAGCCTCGGAGAGGTTTTCAGCCGTTTCTGCCCCGATTTCGCTAGCGAACCTTGCTGCCCCGACACCTACCAGAATTTCGTGCGGCAGACGCTCCATGACCGCGCGTGCCACCGACACCGGATTCTTGAAGCCGATAAGTCCGCCGATAGCACCAGAGCGTAACGTCGCACCATCCATGACGGCGGCATCCAGTTCGACCTGTCCTAGAATATTTGGCCAGGAATTATAGCCGACGCTGCGAATGGAGGGGTCGTCTTCGACCATCCGGACCCCGGCCTCAACTGCGTCAAGTGCGCCAACTCCCGCCGCCAGGTCGCGCGCTGTGGTGTCAATACCGACACCGCCTTCATGGTTGGTTAACACGATCATCTCAGTGTTTCATCTTATCGACGAAGCGGCTGATGCGCTCTTCGCTCTGGTGGTTGAAAAACGTTTCAGCGTCGCTATGGGCGACCAGTTTGCCGCCCTCCATAAATGCCACTTTGTCGGCGATGCGACGGGCAAACTCGATTTCGTGGGTTACCAGGATCAGGGTGGTCCCGGTGCCAGCCAATTCCTCGATGACGCGCAGCACTTCGGCTGTCATCTCTGGATCAATCGCGGATGTGACCTCATCGAGCAGCAGATGCTGCGGGTTCATCGCCAACGCCCGGCAGATTCCAACCCTTTGCTGTTCACCGCCGGACAGTTCGGCAGGATGACGATCGCCCTTGCTGGCCAGTCCCACCATATCGAGCAGACCACGAGCCTGCGCCTCGACGTCGGCCTTGTTTTTCCGCAATACCTTGATCGGTGCGAGCGTGATATTCTGCAACGCTGTCAGGTGAGGGTAGAGGTTGAAGTGCTGAAACACCATAGAGGTTTGTTTCTGAATATCGAGCATAGCCCGCTTTTCGCGCACCGATTTGCCATTGACCACAATATCGCCGCCCGAAATCGCTTCGAGGCAATTGATGCAGCGGATTAGGGTCGATTTTCCGGCCCCGCTCGGCCCAAGAATAGCGGTTACCTCGCCATCGGCGAAGTGCATGGAAACGTTGCTGAGCACCTGCAGCGAACCGTAGTGCTTATCGACATTGGAGAGGCTCTATCATCGAATGTCCCTACGCTGCGGCCTGAAACCAGCTGTTCTTGGTCTGCAGGCGCCGTTCGACCCTGGCGGCAAGGACCGACAGGATTTTGGCGAGAATGAAATAGATCAGCCCGATAGCCGGCCAGATCAGGAATGGCTTGAGAGTGCGCGTATAGAGCATGGTGCCAACACGGGTTAAATCGGCCACGCCTATGATCGAGACCAGCGACGTTGTCTGCAACTGGCTAACCGCAAGGTTCATGGTCGGCGGCAGCGCTGTACGAATGGCTTGCGGCAACACGATATAGCGCATGGTCTGGCCGTAGCTCAGTCCAAATGCCCCTGCCGCCTGCCACTGACCCCGCGGCAGGGCGTCAAGCGCAGCCACCAGGTTAACGACGGTAAAGGCGGCGGTGTTAATAGCGACGGTAAAAATGGCCGCCTCTGCGGGACCCGGCGAAAAGGGCGTCACAAGCGGCAGGCCGTAAAACACCAGAAACAACTGTACCAGAAGTGGCGAATTGCGAAATGTTTCGACAAACACCGTCACCAGTTGCGACAGCACTGGCACACGCGCATGGGCGACCAATCCGAGCACGAACCCGAGCCCGATGCCGAGCACCATCGAGGCGCTCCACACCAGCAGCGTCCATTGTAACCCGCGCCAGAGCAGATCGAGGTCGGCCAGCGTAAAATCGACGTTTTGATACATCTCGTACATTATGCCGCCTGCCCCCGAATGACCGGCCGCTCCGCCATGCGAGCGAAAAACAGCGCGTAGACAGCGTTTACCACCGCTGAAACCGTGAATGTGACGGCGCAATAGATCACCAATACCACCAGATAAACCTCGAACGGCTTGAAGGTTTCCGAGGAGATATTGTTGGCGTTCCCCGTCAGGTCGTTGACCGTGATGGTGGACAGGATCGAGGTGGTGAGTACCAGATTTACGAACGCGTTGCCGAGCGGGCGCCAAGCGACACGAAGCGCAATTGGCAAGATCACGTAGCGATAGACCTGGAGCGCCGAAAGTCCGTATGACCGGCCCGCCTCGACGACACCGCGCGGCACCGTCTCAATACCTGAACGCACGATCTCGGCATTACCGGCGGCAGCGGTGAGGCTAAGCGCCAGAATGCCCGTTGTCACCGGTTCGGTAGGAATGCCGATTTCGGGCAGGCCGAAATACAGGAAAAACAGCTGAACCAAAAAAGGCGTATTGCGGAAGAGATCTATATAGCCCGCCGCCAAAATCCGAACAGTGCGATAGCGGGAAATTCGACTGGTCGCGACCAGCACGCCGATGGCAAAACTCAGCACAATTGCGGCGAGAGACACCATCACTGTCAGGCTAAGCCCGGACAGCAGATAGTCCAATCGTGCCAGCACTGGTGAGAAGTCGATCCGCATTGCCCCTCCTGCAGCGAGACAGGGCCCGCCTTGCCTGAAGTTATGTCGCCCGACACCACAACGTCAATCACATAACGCTATTTTTTTGAACTTTTATGATTTAACGCAGCTGATTTCGTCGATACCAGTTACATATGCCACGATACGATCATGTACGGTCATAATCTTGATTGACGATGCCTCGCGGTTACCGTTATTGTCGGATCGCTGATGTTGCTGGGGAAACGGGATGAAAATTGGTCGACTGGAAGCGGTCCGACAGCACCTCTATATCAATGGCGCAAGTACTATTACGGAGTTGTGCGAGGCCGTCGGCGCCTCCGTTGCCACACTGCGCCGCGACTTGATGGTTCTGGAAAAGGGTGGACTGATCGAGCGCGTGCATGGAGGTGCACGCCTGGCGGAAGGAACGGGCATAGAGCTTGGCTTCATCCAACGGGAAAACGCCAACATCGCCGCCAAACGCGCCATCGCCGACGCCGCATTCGAGTTGATCCAACCACATTCAGCAATATTTTTGGACGCCGGCACGACGGTCCTGCAATTGGCCCGCCGGTTACGCCTTAATCCGATGCCGCTGACCGCTGTGACCAATGGCCTGCCGGTAGCGCAGGATCTGATGGGCGTGACGGGAGTGAAAGTCTTGCTGGTGGGTGGCGAACTGCGCCCAGAAAATGCGTCGCTGGTCGGTCCGCACGCCGAAGCACAATTGGACCGCATGCAGTTCGACCAGTTGTTCATTGGTGCCGGTGCCATCAGCGAGGATCCGACCATTTTCACCAAGGATCTTGCCGAGGCCAGCTTGAATGCCCGCATGCTGGCGCGCTCGCGTCAGCGCATAGTTCTGGCCGACGGCAGCAAGTTCGGCCGCAGCGCCACCTATGTAGTGGGCAAATTTTCAAATCTGACCCATGCGATCACCGACGATACGCTACCAACTCGCTGGTGTCAGGAAATCAGGAACACTGGCGTCGAGTTGATCGTTACCGGCGGTTCGGGCGGCGCGGACCCATGACACCCCTCATTCTGGGCATTGATGGCGGTGGCAGCAAGACTCAACTCAATCTGGTCGACCGCACCGGTTTGGTGGTGCATTATGGCCGTGTCGGGGGCACCAATTTGGCCGACAATCCCCACTGGCTTGAGGCGCTCGAAACGCTATTGGCCTCAACTGAGCCGTTCCGATCCGACATTGTGCAGGCAGTCGTAGCGATCGGCGGCTATCGGGAAAACCCGGTGCTTGACCGCCGCGTCGAGGATGCCTTGAAAACCTTACTGGTCGGCATCCCCACCGTGATCGACAATGACGTATATGTCGCCCACGACGCGGCCTTTCTGGGCGCTGGCGGCGTATTGCTGATCGCGGGGACCGGATCAATGGCGGTTTCGCGCTCAGGTGCAGGAACGCTCACACGCACTGGCGGCTGGGGCGAGTTGTTCGGCGACGAGGGCAGCGCCTACTGGATTGGACGCGAGGCGCTCAGCCTTGCAACGCGCGCCCTTGACGGACGTGGACAGGCGACCCGCCTTGTCGACGATCTTCCGTGGCGCTTCGCGGGTGCACCGGAAGATCGTCTTGCGGCCATTTTTGAGTGGATCGGCGCGCTGCACCATCCCCGTTCACAAATCGCGGCGCTCGCCGCCACTACTATTGCTATTGCCGAGGACAACGATCCGGTCGCCAGGTCCCTGATCGATGCCGCGGTTGTACATCTGAGTGCCCATGTGCACGCCGGACGCCGGAGCGGTGGTTTTGGAACAGAAGGTGCCTGGAGCATGCTGGGCGGGCTCAGCGCCAGTCCCTTGATCCGTTCCGGTCTGGAGCGGCAACTGGGGCCGATGGTCACGCCAGCCCTGCCGCCCTGCGGCGGTGCGCTCTGGCGGGCCTCAAAACTGGCCGATTGGTCCATCGACACGCATTGGCTCGCACAATTGGGTCAGCAACTGGGTGCACAGACGCGGCAGCACTCAGTGCCGACAACGCAATTTTCAAATACGGGATCATGAACATGAACGCCACCAAACGCAGCATCGTTGAGCAGTTCGCCCAGTGGCGGGGCCTTGCCGATCAAGGCGTCCGCGCTGAGCCGGGCACTCGCTATGTGGTAGTAGGCTGTGGCACTTCGTTTTATCTCGCCCAGACGATTGCCGCCCAGCTAAACGCCCAGCACATCGACGCAATCGCGGCACCGGGCCATGAGTGGACGATCCGTCCGCACAATTATGCTGTCGGCCCCGTGACCGTGATTGCAGTGTCTCGCAGCGGAGAATCCACCGAAACTGTGGAGGCGGCTCGGGCTAGCCAAGCGCGCGGTTCCAAGGTCATCGGGCTTACCTGTGAGCCCGCCAGTGCGCTGGCGGGTCTGGCCGACGCCGTGCTGATGGCCGAGACGCACCCGGACGAAGGTATCGTAATGACCGCCTCCGCCAGCTTGATGCTATTGCTTGGGCTGCAATTTGCGGGGGTCGAACTGGACTTGCCAGCGCTTGCCGACATGGCGACGGCCACGTTGGATGCCATGCTTGCGGTGAACCTTGACGATATCGGCCAGCGGCGACATCTGGTGTTTCTTGGCGGCGGCGCGCTTTATGGTATTGCCGCAGAAGGCGCCCTCAAGTCCCAGGAAATGAGTTGCACGGTGACTCAGGTATTCCACCCGCTCGAATATCGGCATGGCCCGATCAGCCTGGCCGACGACACCATGGCTATTGTCATGCTGTACGGCGCCGACGATGTCGCCGCTGAGGCCAAATTGACTGACGACGTTCGAGCGCTAGGCGCGCTGGTTATGGCCATCGGCGGGCCAGGCGACGTTGAGATCCCCAATGTCGCTCCTGCGGCGGTACGGGGGCTTGTTAGCCTACCCGCGTTGCAGATGCTGGGCGAACGGCTGGCAGTGCTCCGCCAACTCGATAGCGCCGCCCCACGCCACCTGACCAAAGTGGTCAAGGTTGCCTAGGGATGAGCAGGCTGTCGCCCCATCCGCTGTTGGCACTGCGCAAGTCCCGTGACGCTGGACGGCCCGTTGGACTGGTCTCGGTGTGCTCCGCCCATCCGCTGGTGCTTGAGGCCGCATTGACCGAGGCTCGCGACAGTGGCAGCGTTGCGCTGATCGAGGCAACTTGCAACCAGGTCAATCAGGATGGTGGATATACCGGCATGCGGCCAGATGATTTCAGCGCCCGTGTGCGGGCACTGGCGGATCTTATCGGCCTGCCGCACGACCGAATCGTTCTGGGTGGCGATCATCTCGGCCCCAATCCGTGGACCCGTCTGCCAGCGGCGACAGCGATGGCGCGCGCCGGCGTGATGGTGGCCGCGTATGTGGCGGCGGGATTTGAGAAAATCCACCTCGATTGCAGCATGCGCTGCGCAGATGATCCAGCACAGTTGACTGACGCATTGATTGCGGAGCGCGCGGGCCAGGCTCTGCGCGATAGCCGAACAGGCCGCCGCCCGTCTAGGCACCACCCCCTATTATGTTGTCGGCACCGAGGTGCCACCGCCCGGTGGCGCGATCGAGGTGGAAACCAGCCTGGCCATTACCACGCCTGAGGCCGTGCGCGAAACTATCGGGCTGCATCAAGATGCTTTTAGCCGCCATGGTGTCGCAACGGCCACCGCGCGCATCATTGGCGTTGTGGTCCAGCCTGGCGTCGAGTTCGGCAGCTCAAGCGTGCATTTTTACGACCGCGCTGCGGCAGCCGCGCTGCCCGCTGTTCTGGATGAGTTTCCCGGGCTGCTGTTTGAAGCCCATTCGACCGATTACCAGCGGCCCCAGGGGCTGTCCGACCTGGTCTCTGACGGCTTTGGCATACTCAAAGTTGGTCCCTGGCTGACCTTTGCAATGCGCGAAGCGCTCTACGGGCTGGATGTAATCCGCCAGATAACAACGCCCGAGGCACCGATGCTATGGGCGACCATGGAACGGCTAATGCTGGCCCGGCCCGCCTATTGGCAGGGTCACTATGCCGGCTCCGAAACTCAGTTGCGGCTCGCGCGGCACTACAGCTATAGCGACCGTATTCGCTATTATTGGGATGAAGCCGACGCTCAAACTGCCGTCGCGGACCTGCTCTCGGTCGGCGGCGCCGTCGACGAAACCATGATCAGCCAGTATTGCGGCCGCGTCTATGATGTAGTTCGGGCAAGTCAAAAGTCATCCGATCCACGTTCGCTTGTCCTCGCATCGATTGGCAAGGTGCTGTCCACCTACCGGCTGGCGGTGTAGGACCATTGATCAGTGCCGATTATATGCGCGGGTTCAGAGCACATTCTGACTCCATTTGTAGAACGTCACGGACTATTCTGAATGCTTGATAATCTCCTCGGTCTCCTGTTGCAGGCTTAAAACGCTCAGGTGACCGGCGCAAACCCGTTACAGGTCCATTGCTTCATCCGACGCACATAGCCGGTCGAAATTCTCTCCGCTGCTGCTTCCAATTGGTCACGCTGTTTGCATGTCTGCCTTGAGCTGCGCGCGCAACACTAACGGCTTGCGCAATTACTGGAATGTACTCAGAGGCTTAGTAGGTACCGTCCTCAAGCCACACCACAGCGGATTCTCGCATCTCGCCCCATTGAGGGCATTATCTGGGTCAACCATCCTCACCTGAGTTGAGATGTGAGGACGAGCCCATGCTAGGCGACCGCATAAGAACGCGACGGGCAGTTGTCCATGCGGGCTGGATCGGTCTGACGTTGTTGCTATTAGGCGGTTCCGTCGCCGGTGAACCGTATCTGCTGTCGATTTCCGACAAGATCACCGTAAAGGTCGTTGAATGGCAGGCCGGTGAATCCAAGTTCATCGAACAAACCGCACTGAGCGGCGACTATGTTATCGGGGCGGATGGCAATGCCTCGTTCCCCTTCGTAGGCGCAGAACAAGGCGCGGGCAAAAGTGCAACTGAGTTGGCGACCACCCTGTCAGTCGCGTTGCAGCAAGAGCTGGGACTACCAACAGCCCCGATGTCACCATCGAAGTCGCCGCTTATGGCCCGATTTACATCAGCGGCGACGTTAACACGCCGGGAGAATATCCATTCGCCCCCGGAATGACGGTGATCAAGGCGCTGAGTCTGGCTGGCGGAGATAAGCTTTCCTCGGGTGACGGTGGTCGGCCTGAACGGGAATTGCTGACAACGGCAGGCACACTTGAGGTTTTCAAGGACGAGCATTTGCGGCTTCTGGTGCGACGGGCCCGTTTGGATGCTGAACTTGCGGGAGCCAAGAGCATCACCCTGCCGCCGCAACTGACCGACAAAGAGACCATACAACCCTTACTTGCAGCGGAAGAGGCCATATTGCTGGCCCGCCAGCGCCAGATGGTGGCGCAAACAGTTTCGCTCGACGAAGAAGTGACGGTGCTGACACAGGAAATCAATACATTTGAACAGAAACGGACTGCCACTGAGCGTCAACTTGAACAGGCGCGCGATCAGTTGGCCAAGATCACCCAACTCTCGGACAATGGCCTCGCCCTTTCCTCCCGCGTCAGCAGCCTACAAACCAACGTGTCGGACCTTGAGGGGCGCCTGCTCGATATCGATACTTCACGTCTGCAGGCACGCAAGGATATCGGCGGAGCCTGAGCGCCAGCGCTCGGAATTAAGCGATGCGCGGATATCGGATCTGTCGCTGGAGCGGCAAACAGTCGACGGGCAGATCGCAGCACTCGCGCTCAAGATAGCCAATCAGCAGGCATTGTTGCAGGAAGTAGCGCTCTATTCAGGCGTAGAAATCACGTCCGGCCGCACCCAGCCCACTTCCAGCTATGCCATCATTCGCGACGGGGCGGAAATTGCGGCTGACATGAACACCGATGTGCGGCCCGGCGATGTCATCGTCGCCCGACTTGCGCTGTCGCCATGACGCAATTTCCACGCAGTTTCAATCGATCAGCCTAAAGGCGCTTTCATGACCGACACGACGCACAGAATATCTTGGGCGATTGTCTCGCTTCTGGTGGGCCTGGCCCTACTGCCAAGCACCGCTATGGCCCAGAGCGCCAGTTTTCTGGACGAATTCAAAACGCTTGATACGGGGCGTTGGTACGTTTCAGACGGCTGGGCAAATGGCGACCATCAAAACTGTATTTGGTCAACCGGCATGGTCTGGGCGGCAGATGGGCTGCTTAATGTAGGTTTTGCCCCCGAACCGGAGGGTGACCGCCAATATAGCTGCGGCGAAATCCAAAGCAGGCAGGCCTACGGCTACGGCACATATGAGGCGCGGTTCAAAACACCGACTGGATCGGGTCTCAATGCCGCGTTCTTTACCTATATCGGGCCCCAGCAAGACAAGCCGCATGACGAGATCGACTTCGAAATCCTGCTCAAGGACACCTCGATCGTTGAAACCACCACGTTCGTTGACGGCAAAAGTGGCGACGGCAAGGTTGGTAGCGGCCAGCAACACACCCTGCCCTACAGCGCCGACAGCGATTTCATAGACTATGCGGTAACCTGGGAGCCCAATCATATCCGCTATTATGTCAACGGGGTTCTGTTGCGTACCATGACCGACCCGGCCACCATACCGACCCACCCGCAACGTGTGTTTTTTAGCATCTGGGGTTCCGACACACTCACCGACTGGATGGGCGAGATGGAACCGCCGACCAAAACGCTCGCCATGGCGATCGATTGGGTCGCCTTCACGGCGCAAGGCGAAACCTGTGCATTCGCCCAATCGGTACTGTGCAAGCAGCAATGACCGCGACGCTCGCAATCTTTCAGCAAGACAACAAGAGGCCCTGGCGATGAAACTGGTGTTTTTCCGGGGCATAGTCCCCAATTTTGGCGACGAATTAAATCTGCATGTCTGGCCCTCCTTATTGCCCAAGGGGTTTCTTGACGAGGACGAGAGCGAGGCTCTTTGTCGGCATAGGCTCAATCATTGGCACTCAGATGGATACCAAGGCGCGCAAGTTCGTCATGGGATCGGGCTATGCAGGCTACATGGGATTGCCCGATGTGCATGACGGCACCTGGGACATTCGATTTGTGCGCGGTCCGCAAACGGCCAGCAAGCTGAAGATTTCGCCTGACCTCGCGATCTGCGACAGCGCGGTTCTGTTGCGGGCGATGGAATTACCAGAGGCCGTGGCTGACGTTGGTGTCGCATTCATGCCGCATTATGAAAGCCTTGAGCGAGGCAACTGGGCGGAAGCCTGCCAGATGGCCGGGATCACACTGATCGACGCAACAGATCCGGTCGACAATATCTTGAGCCAGCTGCGGAGTGCAAAGCTTCTGATTACCGAAGCCATGCATGGCGCCATTGTCGCAGACGCGCTTCGCACGCCTTGGATCGCGGCCAAGCCGATATATGGCGGTCACCACATGAAATGGCTGGACTGGGCCGGCGCACTCGACATCGATTTGCGCATGAACCTGCTCAAGCCTACCAGCGTGCTTGAGTATTACATCGCACGGACGGGGCGCGGGGGCAGCCGCGGCAAGGTGGGCAGGTTCACCCAGTCTCCACTCGCCAAATTGCCGAATAGTGTTCTGACGCATGGTGCAGCGCAGCATCTGCAGGCGATGGCAAAGCTTGACCCGCAATTGAGCGCGGACAGCAAGATTGAAGAAGCCACCGAGCGGGCGCAGGCAGCCGTCGCCCGGTTCGTTCACAGCCGCGCCTCGGTCACCTAGCGCGTTACCGGCGGCGCAACGTCGCCTTGATCTCGAGCAGTTTGTGGCGACCGAGCAGTAGCACTGTCGCCGCATAGACCAGGGCACATGTGCCAACGGTCACGCCCAGCCTGACCAGCGGGGCGGCACCTGTTAGCTCGGTTTGAACCAGCCAACCGACCCCGATCATTACAAGCGTCGCAAATACGGGTAATGCAAAACTGTTGAGATAGGCCCAGGGCGACAGTCGCAAGATGCGAACGACCATATAGACGCTGGGCAACCACATGACGAAGTTCTGGATCACCAGTGCGTTGGTCAGGGCGCTGACACCCCAACCGGCAAACAGAAAGACGTAGAGCACCGTCATCGATTGCTTGGCGACCAGGTAATAAAACCAAAGATCGGCCTGCCCCTGGCTCTTGATCAGCGACGACTGCAATACGCCAACTGCTGTCAGCAAACCGAGGGCACAAAAGGCCTGAACCACAGGCACGGCATCGACCCACTGGGGCCCGAAAGCAAAAGGGATCAGATCTTGGGCGACCAGCGCCAGTCCGGAAAATGCCGGAAAAGCGACGATCGAAGACGCGAAGGTGCCGAACAGATAGGCCTCCCGTAGCTTGCCTAGCTCCTGTTGCATGGACGAGAGCAGCGAATAGGAGACGAGGTTCAGCGCTCCAGTGATAAGGTCAGTCAAAATTTGAAAGATGCGCCGCGCAAAGCCATAAATGCCCAAGCCTGCAGGCCCCAGCAGAACGCCAATCAAAAGCTGGTCGATACTGACAGTGCTAATGAAATGGTTGCCGGTCGAAAACAGCCCAAAGGCCCGCAATTGCCTGAGTGCCTTGAGATCAAAGTTCAACCCTGGTCGCCAGCGCGCCGCAATCAAGGCTCCGGCACAGGTGACAATCGACGTCGCCAATTGCGAGAATGCCAGCGCCCAGAGCCCGAAGCCGAACCAGAGCAGCGTCAGACAACCAACAGCCGCCACGAGCGAAGCAATACCCGTGCGAATGGCGATTTTCCTGAACGACATGGCACGTACCAGCAGGCCATTGGGCACAGCGGCCACCATGTCAAAAATAACCCGCAATCCAATGAACGGGATGAGTAGCCCCAGTTGGGGTTCGCCAAAGCTTTTGGCAATAGGCCCTGCCACCGCAACAATGACACCGTAGACCAGCAGTGCCGATACAATGCAAAGCCAAAACACCGCATCTAGATGGCGGTGCGTAATGGTTGCGCGTTGAATTATTGCATCCCGAAAACCCGCTGGTGCCACCGCCATGCCGAAAGTCGCAATGCTTGCAGCAAACGCAACGATGCCAAACTCGGCTGGACCCAACACGCGCGAACTGGCCATGAATACCACCATGCCAAACGCGGCGGGTGCAAAGCTGGACAGCATCGACCACAAAGTACCGCGCATCGCAGCGGCGGCGCGACCGGTTTTGACATGATCTAGATCAGGGCCCGCGGTGACGTCACTTACCGCCATTGCTGAACCGATCAAAATCTGGTCGTCCTCTTTCCGATGCCGAATATTCAGGGCGTGGGTGACGCACTACCACGCTCCTGCACAAAACTGGTGAACTCGGGGGTAATACGGCCAAATAGGCGAATAGCCAGACCGCGCCCGCGCAAACCCCAGTCATCGCGAAGTGGCAATTGACTTGAATTTGGATGGGCGAGCATTGCCTTGGCCATGCCGCGGGCCCGCGCCTGGGGCACAGCTGCAAATAGGGGATTGGTCATGAAGCCGGCACGCTGAGCAGGAGTCGCCGCGTGCCACACTTGCCGCTGCAACGCCTGAATAGAGCGTTTGAGGTCGAGTTCACGTCGTAGATAGGACGAACTCAGTTCAGCGTTGCGCGTCGTCTGTTCTGCGTTCTCGGCCCAAACGGCCAATGGGGTCATCGCCACATACACTGGATCAACAATCGAAAAAGTACGCAAATATTCCTGCAGAGTCGCTGTGCACGCATATTGAATTTCCAGCTGACTGCGCGCGTCATTTGACCAAAACAATCCGCCATTGGAAACGCCGATGCCCACCATCAAGGAGAGGCGGAACTGGTCGGGCTCATAACGGGCCTCCACGAAAAGTTCATCGAGCACACCGCTTTCGCTCAGCTGGGCCTGATCGGTTCCACTGGCCTGTTCAACCGATTGATTACGCAGAACAATCTCCACCCCCTGCCCGCGGCACAGTGAAATGTTCTTAGCGCAGAACGATGGCAATAGAAAATTATCGTCCTCCACAACGCAGAAATAGTCGGCGTGGCGGGGATTTTCGGCAGTGAAACACCCGTCAATGTTCCGAGAGGCAAAACGCTGCGGTACATTGTGGTTGTAATGAACACGGGGGTCGTTGATTGCTTCGCACACCGTCCGACCGGCCTGATCGGGATCATCATCATAGACGTCGCAAACCCAGTTCTGCCAGGTCTGCGCGATCATCGAATCCAATGCCCGCCGCAGGGCGGTCGGGCGTCTATAGGTAGGGGTTCGGATGTGGACCAGTCCGGCTGCAAGTTCACGCATCGATCAGTCCTTTCATGTGCGCGGACGCGCGATTAGCACTAGCAACCATTTGCGCCTGAGCGCGGACCGCCAGCAGGCCTTGGGCCGCATAGATGAAGGTGCAGACGGCTAGGATCGAGCGGATGGAAAATTCGAAAAAGACCTCGACCTCAATGAAGCTGCGCAGGATCATCAATACCTGCAGGCTCAAAAGCATGGCATTAGGCGCGTTGGGTCGCAGTAATGCATAAGTCGCGATCATCAATCCGCCGCCATAGATGATCATCATTTGCAGCGAAAGGCCGATCAGGCCAATCTCTACGGCGTTGGAAATATAGGTATTGTGGAAATTGAACCCGGCGCCAGAGGGGACTAGGAACATGGCCCACAACTCTTCGGCCGGCGCGAAACCGCTGACCCAGAAGGCACGATAGCCCAACCCCTGCAGGGGGCGTTCAGCAATAAAGCTCAGCCCGGTTGCCCAAAGTTCGGTGCGACCCGTCAGCGTAGGGTCTTTGCCTGACTCCTCCAGAACATCGGCCAGCAGGGTATCTCCTGCCGTGACAACCAGCAGCGCCAGTGCCGCCAGCGCAATCCCGATCAGTGCTGCAAAAAAGAGCCTTCTGATAAAGGCTCAAGCGAGCGGTCAGCAGAACCAGAACGATGATCGCCAGACAGGGCACCACCATCATGATCGCGCCAGCCGATTGCGCCAGTATGAGCAGCGGCCCCGAAATCAGCACGCCGCCGAGCGCTGCCAGCCGAAGCAGAAAATGCCCATTGCGGTCGGAAACGATGGCAACTGCGATTAGCACGAACACTGCAATGTGGGCGGCAAAAGCATTTTTACTGCCAAAGATGCCGAGCCAGGCCGAGCCCCCATTATTGCCGATCAGGATGCTCACGACGACACCGATGGCATAAACAACAAACAGGACACGCATCAGCATTGTCGTGGACAGTCGCCCCGTCATGACCACGGCAACCACCAACGTGAAGGACAATTGCAGGCCATATCTCAGCGTGTTGTCAGGATATTGCGACCAAAGGGCCGTGAGCAGGCAATAGACGGGCAGCAGCAGGACAATCCACCAACGAATGACGCTGTCCATAGTTTGGCGAATATTGGTGACGGCCAACATGCCGCCGCACGCGATGAACACCAATGCGGCGAGTGAACCCAGCATTGCATTGAGAACCAACGCCGACAAAGCCAGAAATACCATGATGGCAGCCAAATCGACCGTGAAACGGTTCCCGATGGTGGCTGGACGCGCATTCATGTCACCGGTGCCAATGCATTGGTCGAACTGTCTGATGCCTGGACGCAGGCCAATGGAATAAAGCCAGCCGCATAGTGAGCGGCCCGCCCCGTGCAAACAACGACGATGGGACGACCTCGACCAACATTGGCTAGGTCGACCCATGCCTGGCGTGGACGCGGTTCAGCCCAGTTTGCCGTTTGGATAGGATGATAGGCGGGCACATCGTCTGGTTTCAGTGCCAGTGGGTCGTGAATTGGCTGGTACCCCGCTGTGTTCTTGGGGAGCCTTCCCTCCACAAAGGAGCGCAACAACAACCCGACTAAAGGCGGGGCAGCCAGCATAAGGGATAGAGCCTGCACAGGCTTTCGCCCCTTGATTGCCTGGACCAGATGCTCAAATTGCAAACTTTGCTTCAGTTTGGCGTGGCGGACTGCGAACGCTATCACCAGCGGCCACGGCAAATCACTCAGCCGGTCAACCATGGCGTTCTGGCTGCTGATCATTGCCTCCAGATCAGCAGGAGAAAGCCGATGCGAAATCGAACCACGGTGGCGACGATACAAATAGAACGGTTCTGGCACCACGATCATCTTCGTGCCGCCCAGCAACAGGCGCAGCACTAGATCGTAGTCTTCCCCGATGCGCAGGCTTTCGTCATAGCGAAAATCGCCTAGGACATCGGCGCGAATGAGAGGTTTCAAGTACCCCAAAGGCGCTGTTCCATCAAAGCCTGATCGGATCCATTGTTCCGGCTCAACCTCAAATAGGCAGGTGCGCTGGCGATCCAACAGCAGTGTTGCCGGAGAACCATCCTCGTAAAAGTGCAGTAGATCATCAGCGACTATGGCGGCACCATGTTGATTTGCGGCCGCCACCAACCGCTCAAGGCGCTCATGATGGATAATGTCGTCAGAATCGACAATCGCGATCCAGCGTCCGCGCGCCGCTTCAAATCCGCGATTGCGGCAGCGTGCCGGACCGCTATTGGCCTTGGCTCGGATCAATCGTACGCGGGTGTCAGATTGCACAAACCGCTCAACCAGCCCAACGCTGTTGTCAGTCGACGCGTCATCGCACACGATGAGCTCGAGCTTGCCGATGGTTTGGCGCAGCACTGATTCAATTGCCGGAACAATCTTTGCGCCGGCCTGATAATTGGCCATCACCACGCTGATCAGCGGCGCAGACGATCGTCCCGCATCGGGGCGGTTTGAGCACACATTGTCACCACTTCGTTTGTCGGCTCTGGAGTCGCTAGGCGGACGTTCTGCTCAGGACGCCATCGAATTCGGAAAGCACTTCACTCAATCCGTTGATCTGGAGGTCAATCTGACCGATCCGCCTTTTTGCCGCTGCTGCGTTGGCTTCGGCATCAAGGATCGACTGCTCGTCTTCGCTGCTCCGGGCACCGTAGTCGCCTGAATTGTCGAGTAAATTGCTCGCTTGGGCGTAGGAGACATCCAACCGCTGTTGTAATCCCTGCCGTTCACGCCGCGCGCTAACGATTGCGTCCTCGATCGCGCGCCGAACCGTCATCATGCGGTCCATATCGGTGTTGGCGTCGCGGTCTGGGTTACGGGTCCGAAAAACCTTGGGACGCCAGGAAAGCATGGATGCCATGTTAGTCCCTCCTCAAAAATTCAGCGACTACCGGTCCGTTGGACCACCACTTTGACTGTCTTGAGTAAAATGACCAGATCGCCCGCTAAGGTCCAGTCGCGCACATACTGGCTATCGAGTTGAACGCGCTGATCGTATCCCACCTCGCTCCGACCGCTTATTTGCCACAGGCCCGTTATGCCGGGCCTGGTAGCAGCGTAGGCTTCGATTGCGGACGCGTAACGCTCAACTTCGTCCTGCACGATTGGGCGAGGCCCGACGAGGCTCATATCGCCACGAATGACGTTGATCAGCTGGGGAAGTTCATCAAGACTGGTGATGCGCAAAAAGCGGCCAATCGGGGTAATTCGAGGGTCATCCCGCAATTTTTGCGTCGCGTTCCATTCGGCTCGGGCCTTCGGGAACAGTTCAAGGTGCCGAGCCAGGGCGCGTTGCGAGTCAGTGATCATCGATCGGAATTTCAAACACCGGAACCGCTTGCCGTTGTGGCCAATCCGCTCGTGCCCAAAAAATATCGGACCTCGATCGGTCGAGAACATTATGACGGCAATGAAGAACATGGCGGGTAGGGCAAACAGCAGCATCGTCGATGCAATAAGCACATCGAATGCCCGTTTGGACGCTCCCCCTTTGGGCGCTTGTGCCTTGGAAACCCTGCGCGATATATCAAGTTCGGCATTTAGGATCGGCATGTAGGTATCTCACTATATTGAGTTTCCGGGGACCTTGATGTCGCCTTTTTAGATTATTCACTCTCGACACGAAAACATACTTTGCAGAACCTTTTGAGTTCAGACATCGCATATTTTTCAAATCTCTCGTCGGGGCGCATTCATCCAAGAATTACGCCCACAAACGATCTACTCGACCGCTTCGTTCCGATTTTTCCGCAAGGCGAAGTGCGATATTATTCGACCCGCGCCACAGCAAAGGGACCATGATTGCGCGCATGAATCAACCCTCAGCACGCATAGCTGTAATGTACGGAGATGCCCTAAAAAAGGCCAAATTTCAGCTATCTGCGGTCACTGACAACCCGACAGAATGCGTTGCATAGTTCAGGGGAAAGTCGCCGCTAAACTGACCTATGATAAGATTTGCTTGGTGCATACGCTTTGTAGTTCTGATGGGCGTTTTGGAAATACTGTCGGGATTACCAAACTATAGGTGGAACAAATAAGCGACGCCATTCCAAAGCAGGTAGACCCCTACCCAGCCGAGCGCGAGAATCAAAAAAGCGATCACGCCCCATGGCCATTTGAAGGCTGGACGTTTGATGGGCAACGGTTGGCTCGTCTCTTCGACGACCGGCTCGTCTCGCCCGTCTTTCCGCATTTCTGCTCCCTTTTTGAGGCTTCTGCCTCGCTCAGCGCTGTGGGCGCACTCTCGTTCAAATACCTTAACGCAATGTGAGGCCGGCGCTGACGCCCGAGACTTCGTCCCGCGCCCAGAGATAGGCTCAATCGCCACGATTCCCCGGTTTGGGGCTAAACTGCCTTACACAGTGCTTCAAAGTTTCAATCGCGTCGGTACATTGCTCATCAGTCGGTCAATACAGTGCGCTCGGGCGAGACACAATAGATCACGCATCACTCTTTTTTGTATCTTGAAGAACGGATTCAGGAAATAATAGAATCTACTTTATAATATTCCATAAATCTCGAAACGAGATATTACCGCTTGGTCGAGTTTAGAACTAGTACTTCACAATACATTTGTGAATATGTGGCTAAAAAGTGTCCATTTGCGGCGAATTTGTGCCAAACTAGGCGAATTTAAACTATTCATTTGATGCATCATTGCTATGCGTGACCGTCGATAATTTTAGATGGACTTGCGCGGTGCGTTATGGTGCCCTTCAACTGTTTTCCAAATGCTCAATCAGGAGTTTGCCGTGGTTAAGCGCGTCAGAACAGGTGTCTTTCCCGTCGCCGGTCTGGGGACCAGATTGTTACCGGCAACGAAGGCAATGCCCAAAGAGATGCTGACGGTGGTGGATCGCCCGCTCATCCAATACGCAGTCGACGAGGCCCGGGACGCCGGTATCGAACATTTCGTCTTCGTCACAGGACGTAATAAGGGGGTGATCGAGGATCACTTTGATCGCCAGTTCGAGCTTGAAACTACCTTGGAAACTCGCGGCAAATCCGCAGCGCTTTCAGAATTGCGCCGGGATTTACCTTCTGCCGGGCGAACCAGCTTCACCCGACAACAGGAGCCACTAGGGCTGGGTCACGCAGTCTGGTGCGCCCGCCAGATTGTAGGGAGCGAGCCATTTGCGCTGCTACTGCCCGACATGCCTTTCAACTGCAGACGGGGCGTTCTGGCACAAATGATGGATACCTACGAGGAAACTGGCGGCAATTTGATCGCGGTTGAAGAGGTGCCGATGCCCGAAGTCTCGTCATACGGGGTGGTTGCACGCGGTTCAGGCCTGACCAGAATTTTCGCCTGGAGGGAATGGTGGAAAAGCCCAAGCCCGACGCAGCGCCGTCCAACCTGATCATTTCCGGGCGATATATATTGCAACCAGAGATTTTTGATCTGCTGGCCGACCAAACCATCGGCGCGGGAGGCGAAATCCAGTTGACCGATGCGATGCAGACGCTGATGCAGCGACAGCCTTTCCGCGGGGTCAAATACGAGGGACAATCCTTCGACTGCGGCTCCAAAATTGGCTTTCTCACCGCCAATGTGGCCTATGCGCTGGGTCGCAATGACATAGCGGATGATTTTCTGGTCGCGTTGGCCAAGTTGGAACTTGATACAGTCTTGTCAGCGGGCTTCACCACGGCCGCTGAATAGAAGCGTCGTAACCTATTAGATGGCGCGACGGTTCCAACCCAGTCGCGTCTTTTTTTGTCGGCGTCGCGATCAGCGCGCGACAGGTTCAGCGGTATTTTCGACTTGGTAGTAGGCTCTGGTAGACGTCCACGAAACGCTCCACGCTCCCAACATCACTGTAGCGAGGGAGCCTTCTTGAAATCGACCTTGTTGAGCACGACGCCCAGAACGCCGTCCACCAACTCGGGCTCCCGGTCAAGCAGGGCGCGGACCAGCCTGCGCGGCGTCTTGCCCCATTCGGCCACAAGGATAAATCCATCTGTCCACGGCAGTACGGACATCGCATCGACTACCGGGCCTAACGGCGGCAGGTCGATTACAACATAGTCAAACTCGCGGCGTGCTTCGATCAGAAATGCCTGCATCTCGGGTGAGGATAAAAAGTCATTGGTGCGACCGACGACGCCCGAGGTATTGGCGGGCACTGTGACCAACCCGGTATCGGCACTGGTCTCCGCTACTTCCCGCCAGCTTTTACCGTCAGCCAGATCCATCAGTCCCAAATCAGACTCGCTGCCGATGAGCCTGCGTGGTGCCGGGTTGGCGCAGATCCGCGTCAACTAGTAAGACTTTACTGCCACCGGTAACAAACATTTCCGCGAACGACACCGCGAACGTTGATTTACCTTCGTCGGGGAGTACAGACACCACCCCCACGACGTGCCCGCCATCCTTGCGCGTCGAGCGTAGTGCCAGCTTGCACGACTTTAGTGTTTCAAGAAGCGGCGCGCTCGGGAAATGCCCTGCCCGCCCCGCAATCTGGTTTCGCAAGAAGCGATGAACAACGGTTGAGTGTTGGTTATGATCACGCTTTGATCGTCCGAGATTCAAAAGTGGTAGATAGCCCAGAAAACGAAGTCCGAGCTCGTTGTTGACCTGGGCACCGGTCCGAAATGCTCGTTCGCGCATCTCGTTGAACGCACTGAACGCCAGTCCCATAAGCAGGCCCGCCAGCAACGCCCCAGCTAACACTACCATTGTGCGGGGTTTGGAAGGACCGTCTGGAAAGAGGGCTTCGGTGATCACCCTCACTGCAGGGATTGGAAACGATTGCCGTTGAATCGATTCCTCATAGCGGCCGAGGAACGAATTGTAGAGGATGCCCAGTGCCGTTGAGCGCTGCTGCAATTCGCTCAGTTTTACCTGCGATTGATTGACGTCGTCGGCGGCCCTACCCTCATTGTCGATGTCGCGCCGCAATCCGACTTCTTGCTGCTGGGCGATGTTGAGCCTCCGTCAGATATTGCTCATTGAGGCCTTGCAATTGTGCGAAAATCTGACTGTTTAGCGCCGACATCTCGGCGTTGAGCGCGACCAACTGTGGATGGTCCGATCCATAGGTGTTCGTCACCTGCGCAATGCGGCTAACCAAAATGGCGTGTTGGGTGCGCAGCGTGGATATTTCGGTATTGGCACTTTCCGAACCTGCTAGCAGAGCTACATTTTGCGCGGCGGCTTCAGGCCCGGCGGCGATCACCGCCTGAAGCTGGTTCGACAGGGCGCGGATACGCGCTGAGGCAGCCTGGGCCTCAGCAAGTTTGCTTGACAGCGCCTCGACCCGATTATTGCTTAAGTTACGGTCCTGATCGACAGAAATTCCGCTATCCTGGCGAAATTGCTGGATCGCCTGGTTGGCCTGGCGCTGGCTTTCGCCAATCTCAGTCAATCGCTGCTGCAACCAATCTGCGGCGGCCTTGGTCGCTTCGACGTCGGCATTCAACTGGTCCTGAACAACGGCACTGGCATAGGCGCGTGCCAGTCTTTGAGCGAGTTCGGGCGATGAGGCCTCATAGCTTACCCGAATGATGGAGCCTACGCCCCATCCGATCAACCTGGACATTGGAGCGCAACATGCCGACGACCTGATCAAGAGTTGCCTGTGGTGGCGCCGCAGTCCCAGGCTGTCCCTGCCCCATCAGCGTCGAAAAAGGGCCAAAAAACAGTCCCTTCAATCGCCCGGTGAACGACACGGGTGGGTTCAAAAATTCGACGTCGGTTGTCAAATTTTCTGCCTTTGCCACCGCAGTGGCAATCCGGCTCGACCGCAGCACTTCAATCTGGTTGAGTACTTGGGATTCCAGCTCGACGCCACTTACCGGCACCGAAGTGCCATCGACCACCTGCTCCAGATTCTTGTCGATCAGGATTTGGCCGGCGGAGACGTAGTTGCGCGGCGCCAATGTCAAATACAATATACCCAGCGTCACGGCGATGGCCAAGCACAGCGAGATGACGCGGACCTGTCGGCGTAATAGCGAAAAAATACGGTCGAGATCGATGGATTTGATGTCCGATTGTTGCGGCGCCATCGATTCTGGGTACTGGCTTCGTTCAAGCATGATTCGCCTCCGCGGCGTCGGATGGAGCAGTTTGATTTGCGGGGTTAGCGCGCGGCAGGATCGCCATAGTGTGCGGCTTGCGGCATACCCAAAATGCCGCTAACTGCGCCCAGATGAAGCGTGGCGCGCAGTAGGTTCTTGCGCCAGGCAATGGGCGAAAATGCGGTCATACCGGTCATGGCCAAACAATAGGCTCGCTTTGGAGATTGCAACTGCAATGGCCGGCAGGCGCGCACCGCCCAGCAGCTTGCCGTGGGTCTGTCCCATACGCAGGCGCCGACGAATAAGCCAAGGCAGCCCGGCGCGATTTGCCGGTACCGGCTCATAGACCAGCGCGTCAGGTGCCTGCACGATTGTGCCGCCCAGAGCGTTGAGCCGGTGGAAATAGTCAGTGTCCTCGCCGCCCGACTGTCCAAACGCCAAGTCGAAGCGCAGTGCCACGAACGGCCCCGCACGTCGGATCAGGACATTGCAGGTATAGCCGGTGCGGATCGCGCCATTGACGATTACGGGCAGTGTTGAATGAAAGTCGCCCTTAACCATCCAGTCCGGCGTTGCAGGGTCGTAGACGGCACGAACTGGCCCCAAGACGGCATCTGCACCGGTCTCACGGCCCTCAGCCAGCAGTGCGGACAACCATTTTGGCGACACGGTTTCATCATCGTCAATGAAGGCGACATAATCGGCGTCCGCCGCGTCAAGGCAGGCATTGCGGGCAATGCAGATATTAGCCGCAGGAGCATGGACATAAATTATCGGCCAGGGAAAGTCCGCTCGCGTCGTAGCAACAAGATCCTGCGCAGAAGGCACAGTATCATTGTCTGCAATGACAACACGCAATTTGACCTGATCAATTTTCAGCGCGGCAAGCGAGCGCAAGGTCTCGGCCAGAAACGGTCGACGAAAGGTACAAATGCAGATGTCGACAGATACCATTGAAACCTCCTAGGCCAGACCGTTTCGGGAGGTCGCCGTGCGCGCGAGATGCATCCAGAAGCCTGAGGACCAGGCGAAATGCATAATCATCGCCGCGACGCCTACCAGCGGGGCCTGCATCATTGGCAATCCGTAGTCCTTGGCGTGCTGTTGTGCTGCAACGGCACCAAGTCCAAGGCAGGCTAGGCTCCACGCAACCATTGGAATGAGGAAACTCCAATGAACAATGGACAGCCCCGCCAACAACACAGCCGGCAGAATTGCGAGCGGCATCATCTGGCGTAGTCGCGGCTTCATGCGGTGCTTGAGAATATTGCGGGCGCGGCCGCCGCCATAGCCGAAGTACTGCCGGAACAGACCCGATGCCGTAGAGCGCGGGAAATAAGTCATGCCTGTCCCGTCTGTCAACCAAACGCGGTAACCAGCTTCGCCGAGTCGAAAATCGAGTTCGGCATCCTCGTTGAACCGGAAACTCTCATCATATCCCCCGACTGCAAGAAAAGCCGAAATGCGCATCAGTGCGTGGTGTCCGTGGTCAACCTGTTGGGCGATTTTGCCAGTGCGATGCGCGGAACCGCCCGTTCCCACGAGAGAATTCTGGGCCGTCGCTACGGCTCGTTGAAAGGTACCCTGACCCACAGTCGTCATTGGAACCACAATGCTATCCATATCGAGCAACTCGGCTTGGGTGACCAGCACGCGGCAATAATCGGCGGGGTATTTGCCATGGGCATCGATGCGGATCACAAAATCGGTGTCTGCGCCGAATTGGTTCACAGCCAGATTCATTGCTGCGCTCTGGATCCGTTTGGGATTATGAATCAATGACAAGCGCAAATTATGGGTCGCGATTTCGGCCGCTATCGCTTGCGTACCATCGGCGCTGCCGCCATCGGCGACGACGACTTGGGCATCCATCGCCAACGCTTCAACCAGCAAATGCTCCAGCAACGGCCCGACATGGCTTGCCTCATTTAGCGTGGGGACGACAATTAAACAGGTGGGGCTCATGCTGCATCCGTCATTGGGTGAGTTGGGACGACAAGTTCGGCAAGTTTTTCAACGAGGGTCCGGCATTCGTCGGCAGCGACGGCAAAATGACTGGGCTGGAGCGTTTGGACCGCTCCAGCCAATTTGGCGAGCCGCTCTTGAGCCAGGTCGCCAAGCACGGTGCGCAAGGTCTGCGGTTCGATGTCGGGAAGGACGATGCCAATGCCGAGTCGCTCGATGAATGCCGCCGTCTCCGTGCCGGCCAATGCCACCGGGATCGCACCATGCAGACACCCTTCGTAAAGTCGATTGGGTAAAAGCCACATTGAGTTTTGACCGGCCTCGAAAAAGTCGATGGCCCAGACCAGGTGCACCCCTTGGTAGATCGCCACCAGATCATCAGGATTGCGATAGCCACCCTCAAATCGCATATACGATCTGGCGTCGACCTCGCGATGGAAGTCGTCGAATTCGGTGACGGCCGGTCGACCGCGCAATACCACTTCGATGCCACCGTCCATTGCATCCGATAATTGGCCGAGCGCCTTGAGCGAACGGGCACAGCGTAGCGCTCCGAACCAGCCGATGCGCAGCGGACCTTGCTCAGGATTTGGAACAAGAGCAGGATTTTGGCCGCGAGCCTGTGCCGTCCCAAAGTACCTTGTTTTCAACGATCTCGGCCGCGGGACCGCCGTAAATGTCGAAATAGTTGCGCAAAAAGCAGGAGAACTGGTGAGCAGGAGCGACGCCTGACGTCGCCAGCGCCGCTCAGCGCCACGCATGGCCCAACCAACTGCATCCTGACGCAGCATCAAACGGTGGATGTCGAGGCATTCGTAAACAATCGGTGGTTGGTTGCACCAAAACCGGCGCAATCGAACAGCCAACGACAGCATTTCCAGATTGCGGGCAATTATCAAAGAAGGTGGGGCCATTCGGGCTGCCCACGTTTGAACCGAACTTCTCGCGCGAGCCGTAGCCACCAATCGCTGCAGGAAGCGGGCATCATATGTCTCATCGAGTTCTAGGTAAGTTTGAACATCCAGATCAGGCATGTCGGTGCCTGCGCGACGGAAGCCGGCCACATCGACCTCAGCACCTCCAAGGCGCAACATGGCTATCCGCCGCGCTACAGCGGTATCTGCCAGATTGGGAACGAGATACAGAACGTTTAGCAACGGCTCGTCTCCTGTCGCAAGCGGTGGCCTGACTTTCGATGGTTAGGTGCGTTGCTCGCAATCTCTCGCGAACGCTGCCCGGCCCCGGGCTTTACAACGGATCAAAGTCCGTCCTTCTGGAGCAGTCACATCAACTCTTGCGGTAGTAGGAACCGACGGAGCCTTGATGGTCAATGCGGGCTTGCGGGCAGCAGAACTGCGGCCGACGCATGCCTAAAAAATGGCTCAATCCTAGTAATTGATCGCGTGCCTCCCCTATCTCAGGGGCAAAAGCGGCGTGCGTGTGGCGGCACCTCAATTCGCGCAATTTAGCCGTGTCTGCCAAACTGGCGGCGAACCAAAATTGCGGCGCGAAATTTGCGGATATTGGTAAAAATTTCGACGAGCCTACTTGCTAAATTGCCATCGTCATAGGGTTGGCGTTTCGCATCGTTCGCGTCCTGCAAATCATGTGAAGGGAGATTATCACGATGGACCCCACGCCGTTTGCGGAAATGATCGTGAACACTGATGGTTCGATTCTTTGCAGATTATACAGCGGCATTGCGCTGCACAGCCTGTTCGATCCCGCGGTAATCCCCTCGTTTTAGCGGAGCCTGTGCGGTAGAATTTACGCTGCAACTTCTAGTTGCTGGGGAGCCGAGGCGCCAAACACGGTCAAATCCCGTCGGGCGAATTAAACTCGTGCATAATCTGCAACCGCATTAACGGTGCTGACATCGGATATTGGGCTCAGGCGTTACAAGACAATTCGTGCCTTGATAATCTCTTTGACTCTACGACCAATTTCAAAATCCATCATGCTCTTGCGATACCAAAGGCCGCCCGAGAATTTTTGGACCGCAGGCAATCCCGGCAACACCAGCACGTCAAATTTACTCGTCAAACCTTCCAGATTTCTTGGCACGTTCATCAACGAATTACCGTTCGCGACGATCAAGATGCCAGACAGCCAACTGTCGGTGACGACGCTCGGCGCCGGTGGCCGCAACCCTTCCCTGGCAAAGAATGCGTCAAGGCTATAGACATAATGCCGGTTTGGCTCGAAACTAACCCAGTCACACGCGATAAGATCTTGTAGGGAAATATTTTGACTGCGCCTTAAAGGATGATCCTTTCGGCACATGATGACGGTTTCCACATTGGTCAGTGTTTCCTTCTCAATATTTTCGTCGGAACTCTCAATATCTGTGCCGCAGATCGCGAAATCCAATTTTCCTGCCGATAGATTATCGACAAGAATTTCTTTCACATGAACCTGGGCTTCCAATACGGTTTTTGGAAAGTGTGTTCGAATGTCGTCGATAATACCTTGCAAATAGGCGACGTTCCAGTTTGGACCCGCCCCGAGCCTTAGCGTTTTTGACAGCCCGCCCTTGGCCTCCGTCGCGTGCCATCGCAGGTAGCGATACTCCGCCTCAATGGCCTTGGCCCGGTCATACACCTGGCGGCCAACTTCGGTGGGCATCACACCGCGCGCCGTGCGCATGAGCAGCGTGACACCCAGCTGGCTTTCAATCCGCCTAATGCATTTCGATACCGCCGGTTGCGAGAGCCCAAGCCGTTTTGCCGCCAATGTAACGCTGGTACTCTCAACAACGACGACAAAGTTTCTCAGGTCGTCATACATCCAAGCCATTCCTTCCAGTTATGATTCGACACCCGTTGGAATTTTAAATCATTTCGAATTGCGTCCATTGTGGCAACCGAAATGGCAAACATTGATCATCAGGGGCGAAATCATTGAAGACGGTGTTTGTGCTTTTCGATTCGCTCAACCGATTGGCATTGGGCGCCTATGGTGGCTCGGTTCCTACCCCCAACTATGATCGATTTGCCGCGCGCGGTGCAGTCTTTGACCGCCACTATGCGGGCAGCCTGCCGTGCATGCCGGCGCGACGAGACATGCATACGGGGCGACTGAATTTCATGCACCGGAGTTGGGGGCCGCTTGAGCCCTTCGACAATTCCTTGCCGCGCGAACTGAGCAAGGCGGGCATCTACAGTCACCTGATCACCGATCATTTGCACTATTTTGAGGACGGTGGCAGCGGCTACGTCAACGCGTTCGATAGCTGGGAGTTTATCCGCGGGCAGGAATATGATGCGACGGACATTCATGTACGGCCCCCTGTTGCCCATTTCGAAGAGCACTTCGCCGCCGACCACTATCCAACGCGTTCCCTTGCGGCCGACAAGACCGCAACCCGGTTCAATGTCGATGCAATGGAATTCAAGCGATCGCGGCACATGATCTCGACGATGTCGATGAAGGATGAGCGCGACTACCCGCTCAGCCGATGCTTCCAATCCGCGTTTCGGTTTCTGGACAACAACCACACCGCAAACGATTGGTTTTTGCAACTTGAATGCTTTGACCCGCACGAACCGTTTGACGCGCCAGCGCGCTTCAGGGACGCGTTTCCAACAGCGTATGTCGGCAAGACAAGGGATTGGCCCCATTACCAGAAGGTAACCGATTCAGACCCGGAAATCGCCGAAAACCGCAGCAATTACGCCGCGCTCCTTACCATGTGCGACGCCTATTTTGGACAACTTCTAGACTATTTTGACGCGCACGATCTGTGGAAGGACACCTGCCTTATCCTCTCGACCGACCACGGATTTTTGCTGTCCGAGCACAATTGGTGGGGCAAGAACTGCATGCCGGCCTATGAAGAAATCAGTCATATCCCGCTGATCATTCATATTCCTAACGGCACGGCAAACGGCAAACACATTCCGGCCCTGAGCCAGACAACGGACCTGATGCCAACCATACTTGAGATGGCTGGGATAGCCATTCCCCCTGAGACGACCGGCCATTCACTTTTGCCACTGATGCAAGGCCAGCAGGATGGGGTGCGCGATGTCGCGGTTTTCGGGGTTTTCGGCGGCCCGCTGGGCGTAACCGATGGACGCTACACCTATTACCTGCCCGCCGACGCCGACAGTCCTCTGGACATGTACACACTCATGCCAGCGCATCTGCGAAAGCCTTTCGATATTGATGAACTAGCTGGTGCCACACAGGTTCAATCGTTCGACTTTACCAAGGGCGTGCCCCTGCTCAAAGTCAGACTAACCCCGACAAACAGCCAGACCGGTGCCGATGGACTTGACACCGCTGACGCTGAAACCATGCTTTTTGATCTCGATAACGACCCCGGACAAATGCACCCGGTTCGCCATGAAGAGATCGAACAACGGCTTCTGGCAAGGGCAAGTCGAGAATTTCGACGCCATGATACGCCCGAAGAATTCTACGAGCGATACAATCTGGAGACCGCTTGAAATCGCCGCGGTTTGAATGGCCGCGGCATCAACTAACAATGAACTACTGGGAGGATGGAATGAAGAACATACTAATTGCCGCGATGGCAGCAATCATCTTTAGTGCCGGAAGCGTGTCCGCATTCGCCGCCGATTACCCGGAAAAGCCAGTTCGGGTAATATTCCCCAACAATGCTGGTGGCGGCTACCACACCATGTTGCTGGCCATGCAACCCTATCTGAAAGATGCGTTGCCGGTGCCCATGGTGGTTCAGGCGATGCCGGGCGCCGGCACTGTTACCGGAGACCGGTTTGTCGCCGAGCAGCCGGCAGATGGCTATACGCTGCTGTTTATCCACGAGGCGGTTTTGCAGGCTGGCGCCATGGGAACGCTTGGGTTCCCGACGCTTGAAAAACTTCAACCAATTGCCGAAGTGGCGAAAAGTTGCCCGGCGACCTACGCGCGGGCAGACGCCCCCTACTCCAATCTCGATGAGCCTTGCCGCCTATGGAAAAGACAACCCAGATATGGTTCGCGCCGGCGCGAATATCGGGGCCCTTAGTCACGTGGAGATGCTGGCACTTGGCCAGGCGCTGGACTTTGCGCCTCGAATTGTCTCTGCCGGCGGGGGTAGCGGGGTCCGTCAGGCCATTCTCTCGGGTGACGTCGATATCGGCGATCAGAACCCTTCAGCGGTTGCCTCACTGGTAAAGGACGGCCAACTCAAGGCACTCGCCTATTACGGCAGTTCGCGCAGTTCATATCTTCCCGACACGCCCACCATGGCTGAGCAAGGGTATGACACACCCAGCGCCATGTGCAATTCAGGCTATTTCTGGATTCGGCGCGACACCCCCCAGGAGATCAAGGACTACTGGACCAACTTGCTCGAGACCCAATTGATGGCGCCAGAAACCAAAGCCCAATTGGAAGAAACTTTGGGGGTAGAAATTCTCTTTGTCGGCGGTGACGACATGGATGCGCTGGCCGACAAAATATGGAAAGAACGGGTAGATATCGTTGATACTTTCGGGTTGAAAGTAGAGACGAACTAGAGAAATACAGCTCGGGTATGGCAATATGCGAAAATCTATAGTTGATATCGCGGCAGGTTTACTATTTCTGATTTTGTCGATCGGGCTATATTTTAGGGCCCTGCAGATCCATAACCCGGGCTTTGATCCCCTCGGACCGGCATTCATGCCAGAATTTGCACTCATCCTGATTGCGGGGTGCTCGCTCCTGCTAATGGCACAGGGCCTGCTGGCCCTGCGACACCCGGCGCCGCCCGGCGCATTGGAGGCCGGACAGCCAACGCGCCTTAAGACGCGTATCCTGGACATGCTCCGTCCATTCGGTGCAATTTTGCTTTTGGCGCTCTACATATCAATGATTTCGATAAAACTGGCGTCATTTGAAGTTTTGACATTGGTGTATTTTATCGCAACGGGCCTGCTTATTGGCGCGAGAGGCAATATCTCGATATCCATTCTTTTCGTCGCGTCTATTTTGACTTCATTTTCCGTCGGCTATGTTTTCAAGAACTTGCTCTACGTGAATTTACCATGAGATTTGGATCATGCTGACACCGTTCCTGGATTCCTTGAGCTATCTGTCGCAACCTTCCTCCATCGGTTGGGTTCTGCTTGGCACATTCCTCGGCATGATTTTCGGGGCCATCCCAGGTCTCGGCGGTGGGATGCTGATGGCACTGATGTTGCCAATCACCTTCACGATGTTTCACCTGGACGCTCAGATCTTCTTGATCAGCATCTACGTCGGTGGGGTAAGCGGCGCCCTGGTATCTGCGGTTCTGCTCGGCATTCCCGGCGCCCCTTCGGCCGTGATGACGGCGCTCGACGGCTATGAAATGTGCAAGCAGGGGCGCGCCGCTGAAGCACTGTCACTCGGCATCATGGGATCGTTCGTCGGTGGCATGATCTCGTGGGTGGTCCTGGTCGCCCTGTCGATTCCTCTGGCCTTTGTCGCGTCCAAATTTCGAAATTTTGACTATTTTGCCTTTGTGATGCTCGGCCTCATTCTCATCGCCTTCACCGGCGGCGGCAATCCGATCAAGTCCCTGATGTCGGGGCTGTTGGGCATTTTCGTTTCGATGGTGGGTTTTGACAGCGTGTCGGCAAGTAGTCGCTTCACCTTCGGGTTCCACTCGGTGGCGTCAGGCTTTAGCATCTTGCCGGTGCTCATCGGGGTATTTGCGCTACGTCAGATGCTGAGCGATATCGGCTCGACCCATACCGGCAAGCCTCAGCAACATGCCGCGATTACAGACATTGTACGCCATCTGTTTCGGGTGTTCAGATATCCGCTGAATATCATTCGCTCATCCCTGATTGGATCATGGATCGGCATACTACCCGGCATCGGCGCGAATATCGGTGCGGTCATCAGCTATTCGGTCGCCCAGACGTTTTCGCGCAATAAGGAAAAATTCGGTCACGGCTCGGAAGAAGGCGTTGTAGCGTCCGAGACCGGCAACAATGCCACCGTGGGTGGCGCGCTGGTCCCGCTGATTTCACTCGGCATTCCCGGTTCGGGCCAGGACGTGATTCTGATGGCGGCGCTTATTCTTCATCAGGTCGAACCGGGCCCCCTATTGGCCCTTGAACACCCCACGGTTTTTTACGGGATCATATCGGCCTATCTGTTCGCCAATATCGCGATGCTGATCCTGATGGTCGTGTCGATCCCGATGCTCACCCGTGTCATCAGTGCCCCACTCTACGTGCTGGCGCCCGTGGTACTGATGTTTTGTGTTGTGGGTGTCGTTGCAACAAACAACCGTATCGAAGATGCATGGATAATGTTCGCATTTGGCTTGTTCGGGTTCCTGATGAGCTATCTGCGGTTTCCACTCTCACCCTTTGTTATCGGATTTGTACTTGGCCCCCTCGCCGAGGAGCGGATTCGGGCGGCGTTGATGAGTTCAAACGGTGACTTCACACCGCTATTTACGCGGCCGGTTTCAGGCACGGCGATTGCCGCCTGTGTGGCATTTGCGCTGTGGCCACTCGGAAAGGCGCTCTACCAGGCGCTGCGTCGGGCACGATCCAAGCCTGCCGAATAGCCTATGACCAGACAGACAAGAAAGACTGGATAGAGCAATGGTCCAACCCAATATTCTGTTCATATTGAGCGACGAACACAATTTTCGATTCATGGGGCATACGCCCGACGGATTGGGCGGCGAGAAGGTTTCGACGCCGAATCTGGATCATCTTGCGAGCCAGGCCGCAGTGTTCGAGAACACCTATTGCCCCGTGCCGCTTTGTGTTCCCTCGCGCATTGCCATGATGACGGGTTTGGAGGCGCAGCAATCGGGTGCCATCAACAATTACTCGATCCTGGACCCCGAGTCTCGACACCTTGCCCAAAATGCTTGCCCGACTTGGCTATGAAACAGCATTGGTTGGCAAAATGCACTTCGGTGGCAATCTTCAGTTTCACGGCTTCCAGCATCGGCCATACGGCGACTTGATGGGAACCGCCTCGCACCAATATGAGGATAAGCTTTGGGAGCGTCAGTCGGCGGCACAGAGCCGACATGACAATGGGCTGGATGCCGAACCAAATATCGGTGACAATCTGCGCGCCCGAACCGAAATTGTTGGGCGTACAAAGATCCCCGAATCGCTGATATGCGACAATATCATCGCCGATGAGACCATCGCGCTTTTGCGCAATCATGTGAAAAAAACGCCGGATCGTCCCTGGTTCACCTGCGCATCATTCAGTCGTCCACATTATCCATTGACGTCGCCATTGCGCTTCAACGACGCCTACTCAAACGAGACAATCAGCAAACCCTATGTGCCCGCCAGCGGCGCCTCCTATGATCATCCCGTCAGCGACCTTATTCGAAAAGGCTGGTCAATTTCGGAAATAGGTGCCGAGGAGAATATGCGCGCCCGCGCAGCCTATTTTGCCTGTGTCAGCTATTTTGACGAAATCGTCGGCGATCTGTTGCTGCGCCTCGATAAATCGGGACTGCTCGAAAATACCATAATCGTCTACGCCAGCGATCATGGCGAAATGGCCGGCGAACTCGGTACCTGGTGGAAGAGCGGCTGGTACGAGGGCTGCTGCCGCGTGCCGATGATGATCTCGCTGCCTGAGCACCGCACCGGCGCCCTGCCGGCGGCGACCATCACGACGCCAGTATCGACGCTGGACCTTGTCCCGACATTTACCGCAATGGGCGGTGGAACGCCGAATGCGGGGCTGACCGGGACGGATTTGACCGCCGCCATAGGCGGGGCGACAGTCCTGCCAGACCGCCGCATTTGTTGTGACCACATCAACGCGCGATGGGGAGCTGGTACCGAGTTTAGGGTCGTGCGGTGGCGCAACTGGAAATATGTTGGATTTCGCGGCTATGACGATCTGCTTTTCGATCTCGACAGCGATCCTTACGAGAGCGTGAATATGATTGGGGCCGCCCCCCGCGATGTGGAAGAATATCTCCGCGCCAAGGCGTGTGATGATGTCGATTACGACTATATCGACGGGCCTCTCATGGCGCGGCAGGCACAATTGAAGGCCACTTATCCGCTCAACAAGGGATTGGCCATGCCAAATCAGTTCCTGCTGCCCGGGGGCTGCTGATCGAAGCCGATACCACGCTATATGAACCCCATATACTGACCGACGATCCCGGCACATTCTTCGGCGATTGGCCGAAACGCTGACCGGCTGCGCAGCTGACCATTGGCCTTTGGAAGATATTGAGCAATGAGACCCAATATACTGCTGTTTTTTCCTGACCAGTTGCGCCCCGATTGGGTCGGTCCTGCCAATATTGGCGGGGCAATAACCCCGGCAATAGACAGGTTGATGGCGCATGGAACGACCTTTCGCAATGCGATTTGCCCGTCCCCGATCTGCGCCCCGTCACGGGCGTGTCTGGCGACGGGGTACGAGTTCGATCGAAGTTCCGTACCGGATAATCGCTATAGCGTCGGTCTGGACGAGCCAAATTTTTACCGGCAACTCGCGGCCGCAGGATACGCCGTATTGACCTGCGGCAAGGCTGATCTGTTGAAGGGTGATTTTGGCTGGGGACAGGATGGGCAGCACGACGACAATGGGCAATCCCGCCTCAAAGCCCTGGGATTTACCGGCGGCCTCGACAGCGGCGGCAAGCATGCCGTCATTGTTGCGCACGATCGAGGCAAGGCCGAGCCCTATTTGCATTTCCTGCAGGAACGTGGCCTTGCATCGGCCCATGTTGAAGACTTCGCGGCCCGCACAAAGAAGCCGGGGGATGCGGCACCGGGCGCCACCTACCTCAATACCGATCCGACCCCCTTACCCGATGATGCCTATCAGGACGGCTGGATCGGGCGGTGCGGCCATGATCTGATCGAAAATGCCTGTGATCAGACGGCGCCATGGTTCCTGCAAGTCAATTTTGCCGGCCCCCACGAACCGATGGATATTACCCGCACGATGGCCGCGAGCGTTGCTGACCGGCGCCCACCCATGCCCGCAATGTGGAACGGCGAGGACGCCGCAGTGCATACCGCGATACGCCGTTGCTACACGGCCATGGTTGAAAATATTGACCGCATCCTGGGCACTTATGTCGACTTGCTTGAAAGCAAGAACCAGCTCGACAACACCATAATCATCTTTGCGAGCGATCATGGCGAGATGCTGGGCGATTGCGGGCTATGGGAGAAATCGCTCCCACATCAAAAATCAATCGGCGTGCCACTAATTTTTATGGGTCCGGGGATTGAGAAGGCACGGGCATCAGACGGTCCCGCATCGATTATCGATCTCCATGCGACCATTCTTGAACTCGCTGAGGCTGATGTACTGGCCGGGGTCGACAGCAGATCAATGTGCGCAACCCTTGCCGACGCGTCGATAAGATATCGCGATATCGTTTTTTCCGGACTTGGCAAGTGGCGGATAGCATTCGACGGGCGCTACAAACTGGTATCTGGCTATGTCCACGCCGAAAGTCGCAATCAGTTTGAAGATCCCGCCATCGATCCCAAAACCCTGTCCCATGCGCGGTTGATCGACACACACAATGACCAATGCGAAACCAGTGATGTGTCCGCGCTCTATCCTGCCATAGCCGCGCGTTTACTCGGGGCACTGAAGCACAACATCATGCGGTCTTGACATCTGCTGTGGTTCAAGACGGCTATCAGGATGGCGGTTTGGCGGGTGCAAGTTGTCCATGCCCCAGCCAAAACAACCGACAGGGACTCCATCACGCTGGATAGAAGTTGGGGGCATGAATCGCCCCGAGTTTGTCGGAGACATCAACTTAAGTAAGGATGGTGGTTATGACGAAAAGCAAAATGGCAAATCGCTACTCGCCCGAGGTCCGCGCACGAGCGGTCAGGATGGTGTTTGAGCATCAAGGCTCATACGAAACGCAGGCGGGCGCGATTGCGGCCATTGCACCGAAGATCGGCTGTATTCCCCAGACCCTGCGCGAATGGGTCAAGCAGGCCGAGAAAGACAGCGGTATGCGCGACGGTGTCACGACCGAGGAACGGGATCGGATCAAGGCCCTGGAACGTGAGGTCCGCGAGTTGCGCCAGGCGAATGAGATCCTGCGCAAGGCGTCAGCTTATTTTGCGCAGGCGGAACTCGACCGCCCACTGAAGCGATGATCGCCTTCATTGAAGATCAGCGCGCTGTTTACGGCGTCGAGTCGATCTGCAGAGTCCTGCCGATCGCGCCGTCAACATATTATCATCGTCTGGCGTGCGAAGCCGATCCCTCCAAAGCCTCCGCACGGCATCGGCGTGACATGGAGTTGCGTCCGGAGGTCAAACGGATCTGGGATGAAAACTATCAGGTCTATGGGGTCCGGCGTGGCATCAGCTAAAGCGGGAAGGCTATACGCTGGCGCGCTGCACGGTGGAGCGCTTGATGAAACAGATCGGCATCCGTGGTGCCGTGCGTGGAAAGGTGGTCAAGACGACGGTCCCTGACACGTCAGCGCCCTGTCCGCGTGACAAGGTAAACCGCGTGTTCCGGGCGCCTGCACCGAACCTGCTCTGGGTCAGCGATTTTACCTATGTGTCCACGTGGCAAGGCTTCATCTATGTGGCCTTTGTCATCGACACATTCGCTGATCGCATCGTCGGATGGCGGGTCTCACGATCGGCCAAAACTGACTTTGTTCTCGATGCTCTCGAGCAGGCCCTGCATGATCGACGGCCGGTCCAAAAGAGCGGATTGGTTCACCACTCGGATCGCGGCGGGCAATATTTGTCCATTCGATACACCGAGCGTTTGGCCGAAGCAGGCATCGAACCATCGGTCGGCAGCGTCGGGGACTCGTATGATAACGCCCTCGCTGAGACGATTAACGGTCTCTACAAAACCGAGCCTGGTCCACCGCCAGGGTCCATGGCGCAACATGCAAGATCTGGAAATGGCCACCCTCGGATGGGTCGATTGGTTCAACCACAGACGCCTGCTTGGCCCCATCGGAAACATCCCGCCAGCAGAGGCTGAAGAGAACTTCTATGCACAGCGCGACGTGCTCGATATGGTCGCGTGAAATGAAGCTAAAGGTCTCCGGTGAAACCGGGACGATTCAAACATCCTCAAACAGCGCAAAAGGATCAAACGCCAGTCCATCCCGCATCGGCGCTCGCAACACCACAAACTCGCCGCCTAATTTCAACCCAAAGACGAGCCAAACACTCAACTAATCTACGATCCAAGCTGAGCCAAATCATCTGACGACGAACACACTGAACTTCACACGAAGTAGGTAACAATCTTTGAAACCGCAGCAACAGCCCTTAGAGTTGAAGGCCAGACGTTGTATCGAATACTCAGTGGCAAAGTTGATGTGGATATCAAGGTCAAACTGGGCGACTGGCAGCGCTATTACAACATCCACAAACTCATTTGTGCCGACGGCGTTAGGACATCTTTCGAAGCTCTCGATGCAAAGCTATAGTCAGCGCTTCAAATCTCTATCGAACACCCCCACCTTACGCCGGCACTAAGGCTTATCTGCCTCAGGCGTACCATAGCGGCGCCAGAATGCGACCCATCCTGCTTCAAGATGTTGCCGCATTGCTAGGCTCGGCGGCGTCGGCGTCTCGGGCGGCGACAGCTTCGTAGATGCGGACATGGGCCTCGTGGCTGGCGGTATCTTCACCAGGTTCAATCAGCGCGATACGACGCTGTTCGAGCAACCACGTGGACATTGCGTCATGTAAAGCCAGAAAAGCCTGATTATGCATCATAGTTGCCAACACGTAGTGAAAGGCAACGTCAGTGCGAATGAAGTCTTCGACATTGCCGACAGCGCGCCGGTTGTCATCGAGCGCATCCGCGAACGCCTGCACTTCCTGGTCAGTTGCGTCGGTTGCGGCATTCCTCACCAAACCAACTTCCATAAACAGTCTGACACGCTGCAATTGTCGCTGACCCTCCGCCCCCGAAAGTATTTGCTGCACGGCGGGTGTCAGGCCGGTGACGATCCCCTGCACCGTCGGCATTGCCACCCGGGCGGGTGCACCATTGCTGATTTCAAGCAACCCAACGCGCTGCAATGTTATCAGCGCCTCGCGAATGGCGGGTCTGCCAACACCGAACATTTCCTGTAAGTCCCGTTCCGGTGGTAGCCGGTCGCCTGGCTTGAACTTGCCAGCAAGAATTTCCTGCTCGAGATGGGCGGCGACCTGCTCGAACAGCTTGCGCCGATTGATCACTACGGGGTCATTCAACATATTTTCAACCTATCATACCATCATACTTGACAACACGCATACACCACTATAGCGTTTGATCATCGTCAATTCAAGGCGTACCGAGCCATTGGACGCGAAGGGGGAAGTGAATTGTACGCTATGGTTGTTAATCCTCGTCATTGGGATCGAATTACCGGTTGTCGAACATCAGTTCGCGAGGACCGGTCATGAAAATTGCAGTTTTAGGTGGTGGCGGCGCCATGGGCGGCCTATTCGGCGGCATGTTGGCGCACGCCGGTAACGATGTCAGCTTAATTGATGTATCGCGTCCAGCATTGGACGCCATCAACGCCAGTGGGCTTGCGATCGAAGAAAAGGACGGCACGGTTCTCACCTCGCAGGCAAGAGCGACAGACGATGCGAGTACAGTTGGCCAAGTCGACCTAATCGTTAATTTTGTAAAATGCTATCACACCGAAGCTGCCATTCATGCCGCGCGGCCAATGATCGGCTCCGATACGATGGTGCTGTCGTTGCAAAACGGCTGGGGAAACGCAGCGCGCATTGCCGGTATCATTGGCGAGCACGCCCTCTTAGTGGGGCTAACTTATCATTCCGCCAACTTGGCAAAGCCGGGTCATATCAATCACCCGGGCGTCGGGGTGACACATATAGGCGAACTTGACGGCACTCTCAGCCCCCGCTTGGAGCGTCTGGCCGCGACCTTCGAAGATGCGGGCTTCGAGGTCGCACCGTCGACGCGCATTGTCGATGAAGTCTGGAAAAAGCTTGCACTCAATGTGTGCACACTGCCGCCGGCGGGCCTGCTGCGTTTTCACGCCGATGAACTTGTTGAACACGATGGCACGATGGCGCTCATGCGCGGCCTACTGGACGAAACTGTCGCCGTCGCTTCCGCGCAAGGCATTTCGCTTGATGGCGAGGAGCGCTGGGCGGCCATTACAGGACTGCTGGCGCGTGCCATCGGTGCCAAGGCGTCGATGCTGCAAGATGTCGAAGCCGAACGGCGGACTGAGATTGACGTCATCAACGGCGCCATCGTCGCCGCCGGCAAAGTCCACGGCGTGGCCACCCCTCTCAACGATACAATGGTGTGGCTTATTAAAAGTCTTGAAGAAGCCTACCTCGGCAAAGCCAGGCAGGCCAAATGACTAAAGCGACCACAACGCGTCTTAAGGTGTCGGGCTGTTCCAAGGGATTTCCTGGCGTGCAGGCCCTGACCGAAGTTTCGCTGACGGTAGGTGCTGGCGAAATCCATGCTCTGCTCGGTGAAAATGGCGCCGGAAAATCGACGTTGGGGAAGATCATTGCTGGCGTCTATCATTGGGATGCCGGCGCCATTGAGTTTGATGGTATAGCGCTCGACCGCCTCGATGAAACATCGGCCGGGGCACTTGGTATCGGTATCGTTCACCAGGAAGGCTCTCTTGTCGGTCAACTATCAATTGCCGAAAATATCTTCGCTGGGCGCCAACCCATAGGTCGCTTTAACGTCGTTGATCGGCGGGAAATGGTGCGGCGCACTCGCGAATTGCTAAATCAACTTGGGGTGTCACTCGACCCCTGGACCCCGGTGCGAGCGCTTTCGACGGCGCAGGCACAAATTGTTGAAATTGCCAAAGCGCTGTCACGTGATCTCAAGCTGTTGATCCTGGACGAACCGACCTCGGCGCTGACGCTGACGGAAACAGCGCGCCTGTTCGATTTGGTGCGCGGCCTTAAGGCTAGCGGCGTTTCCATTATTTATGTGTCGCACCGGCTCTCAGAGATATTTGAACTGTGCGACCGCGTCACGGTGCTGAAAGACGGCCAGGTTACAGGGAGGCGGCTTTTGGCGGAGACCAATCAAGATGAACTGATCCGGTTGATGGTAGGTCGGGACGTGCACTTTGCAAGAGAAAGCAACCTGGCGCCGGGAGAACTGGTGCTGGAGGTCAACTCGGTGGCTGCGGCGCCGTTTGTACGTAATGCCAGCTTTTCCGTCCGGCGCGGTGAGATCGTTTGTCTTGCCGGTCTGGTAGGGTCGGGACGTTCAGAAGTTTGCGAAACCATATTTGGCACCCGTCGCCATGAACGGGGTGAGATTCGGTTGCATGGTACCCGTATGCGGTTCGAGGGGCCATGGGATGCCATGGCTGCTGGCGTTGGCATGGTTCCCGAAGATCGAAAGACCGCGGGGTTGTTTCTAGCCAAAAGTCTGGCGGAAAACATCACTATCGCTGTGCTGTCGAAAGTCTCACCAGGCGGTGTAATCTCGGATCGCGCCATTGCATCATATGCTGATCGCTACGTAAAAGAACTCAACATCGCGACTCCCGACATCTTGCAATTGGTCGGCAATTTGTCCGGCGGCAATCAGCAAAAGGTCTTGCTAGCCAAATGGCTAGCACCGGAACCCGATCTGTTGATTGTCGACGAGCCGACGCGTGGTGTCGATGTCGGCGCGCGCGCCGAAATTTATCGCCTGTTGCGGGCACTCAGGGCCAAGGGCTTTGCACTGCTGGTCGTGTCGTCCGACCTGACTGAAGTTCTGACCCTGGCCGACAGGATCGTGGTGATGGCCGACGGCCGAACAGTCGGAGAACTGCCGGGTGATGTGGCCGATGAGGAATCCGTCCTCAGGCTGGCCACCCAACATACATCAATCCAATCTGCGGGTGCCGCATGACCGAGACAGCAATCACCAAACCAAATCCTGAAACCGAACGTCAACCGGCATCGACCGAGATCACTAAACAAGCATGGCCAATAAGATTTTTGTGGAAGTTGGCGGACTCCCGGGAGTTGACGCTGGTGATCCTGATTGCCCTTCTGGTGGTGGTGATGACGGTCGTCTATCCCAACAACTTTCCCACGCGCTACAATTTTTCGGCAGTGATGCTGAACGCGGCGCAGAACAGCATTCTGGTCGCTGGGATGATGTTGCTGATGATCGGCGGCACATTCGATCTGTCGATTGGTTCGGCGCTGGCATTGTCGGGCGTTGTCGCCGGTGTGGTAGTGGCATGGTGGGGGCTACCGGCGGAAGCCGGCCTCCTGGCCGGGATTGCTGCCGGTGCCTTCTGTGGCCTGATCAACGGCGTTATCGTGACGCGCATCAATATTAACGCTCTCATCGCGACGCTGGCAACCATGGCGATATTTCGGGGCGCCACCCAGCTTGTGTCGGGCACGGGCGTTACCCCGATCGGGGATGGCTTCAAAGCCTATGGCCAGGCCAGTTTCCTAGGCATGCAGTCGCCTTTCTGGTTTGCGCTCTTCGTTGTGGCAGCCGGTTGGTGGCTGGTGGCGCGGACGCGCTATTTTCGCCAGTTCTATTTCATCGGCGGCAACGCACATGCCGCTCAATTGTCGGGCATCCGCGTGGCGCGGATAACCTTGACCGGTTTTATCATCATGGGTGCGCTCGCCGGCCTCGCCGGTGTGCTGGGTTCGGCTCGGCTAAATTCCGCCGTGGTGTCGGCGGGGATTGGCGTCGAACTATCCGTTATCACGGCGGCAGTTCTGGGCGGCGCAAGCCTTCGAGGTGGGGAAGGATCGGTTCTCGGCGGTGTGCTCGGCGTGCTGTTGATCGCCTTGGTTCAAAACGCGCTGATCATCAACGGCGTCGGTGTGTACTGGCAAAATATTATTGTCGGCTTGGTCCTGCTCTTTGCAGTGTCGCTGGACCGGTTCAAGCAGACTCACAGAAGCTGATGCGGCAGCTTGTAACCGCAAAAATGGGAGGAATTACAATGAATTGTCTAATGAAAATTGCTATGGCCGGTATGGTGTCGGCCCTCGCATTAACGGCCACCGCAGTCATGGCAGAAGAAACCAGCTTCGGACCGGACAATGCGACCGAGACCTACTACTGGATATCGCAAAACGCGACGCTGCCGCTATTCGTCCGCACCGACTATCGCGGCATGAAGCAGGCAGCCGAGCAACTTGGCGTAAAAATCAGGATCGCTGGGCCAACTACGATCGATCTACCTGGATTCATTGCCACAATCGATCAAGTCTGCGCGCAAAATCCGGCAGGCGTGTCGGTAGTGGGTTGGGACCCGTCGCTTGCCGCTTCTGTTGACAAGTGTATCGAAATGGGCGTGCCGACGGTTGTTGACGACGCCGATTTGCCGAATTCCAAGCGCCTGACCTTCATCGGTACCGATTGGACGACTATCGGCGAGGAACAGGCCAAGGCGATGATCAAGGCTTTGCCTGATGGCGGCAAGATCGCGACGATGTCCATCATCAACGCAGCCAATACCGTCCATGCCCTGCAAGGCTTCAACGAAACGATAAAGGCTGCTGGCGACAAATATCAGGTCGTTGCCAGCGAAGACGACGGCGGTGATGCACAAAAGGCGGCACAAGTGACTGCTGCTCTGATTGCGGCGCACCCGGATATTGCCGGACTGGCCGGATTCGATTCTGAATCGGGTGCCGGAATTGTCACGGCACTAGGCGAGGCTGGACTATCGGGCAAGGTGGTGGTCACCGCGATGGAGCAGACCCCAGAGTTCTTCAATACGCTCAAGGACGGATCGGTTAATGCGATCATCGTGCAGAACCGGGAGCTGTTCACCTATTACGCATTCAAATCGCTCTACGATTTCCATCACAATGGTCTGACAACCAACGGGCTCAAGGGCTTTGAGGGTAAACCGATCCCGGTCAACATCAATACCGGCGTGCTGGTCATGACCAAGGATAATATCGGTGCCATGCAAGATGCCGTCGCGGCCGCGGAATAGTTGACAAGTCTCGACAGGGGACTACTCGGCCCCCTGTCATCATTCAGCTGCATGCTGTGCCAAAGTTGGAGACCGCCATGACCCTCGCCAATGCTACTCGTATCCGCTTCTTGGGCGTGGCTGCCTATGAAATCATTACTCGCAGCGGTAAGCGCCTGCTACTTGATCCCTTTCTGGACGACAATCCTGCGAGTCCGGTCAAACATGACAGTTTCGACCAGGTGGACCTTGTGATCGTCAGTCACGCCGCCATTGATCACCTAGGCGATACTGAAAAGATCGTCAGGAAATACAATTGCCCGGTCATTTGCGGCGGTGAGGTCAAAGCCTATCTCAAAGCCAGGGGCATTGAGGGCGACCAAATTCGGGCGACTACATGGGGTATTCGCGTAGAAGTGGCCGGCATTGAGGTGCAACCGCTCGAATGCCACCATTGGTCACAGATCGTTATGCCTGACGGAACCTACGCCTCCGGACTGCCAATGGCTTTCATAGTTTATGCCGACGAGGGTGTTCGGTTTTATCACTACGGCGATACCGCGATTTTTTCGGACCTGAAACTCCATGCCGAACTTTATCGGCCTACGATTGGCTGCATCGGTATTGCCAATCCGCACGAAGTCGCTGCCCGTTTCCCGATGCCCGGCAAAATGCTGACAGCAGAGATGTCTCCGTACGAGGGCGCACTTGCCGCGGAGTGGCTCGGCCTCGAAACTGTATTGCCATGTCATTATCTCGACGCAAGCGATCCCGATGTGGTGGCCTTTGAGCAACATCTTTCCGAACTGGCAGCCGCAGGGCGTCGGGTGCCGCGTTCTGTGGTCCTGAACGCTGGCGATAGCATCGACGTGCCAGCGGGCGGCGGTGCGGTGCAACTTGCCTCGTGAGGAGAAACTAATATGCATTCCGCAATTTTCGGCTCACCCCATGAGGCTCCACTTTGAGACACGCGCGATACCGCAACCGGGGCATGGCGAAGCACTTGTCGAAGTTAAGGCCGCAGGCGTGTGCGCCGGTGACTTATATATCTACAAAGGCAATAATCCATACGTAGTCTATCCGCGGGTCGGTGGCCATGAAATCGCCGGGGTCGTTTCAGCACTTGGTCCGGGTGCTTCGGGTCACCCAATCGGGCAGCGCGTTGTTGTCGAACCGTTCATCGGCTGCGGCAAATGCTATGCGTGTCGGGTTGGCAAGTCCAATTGCTGCTCTAACCTGCAGATCATCGGCATTCATCGTGATGGTGGTTTTGCCGATTATGTCGTCGCGCCAATCGACCGACTGCACCCAATTCCCGATGGGCTCACTGACTTTCAAGCGAGCCTTTGCCGAGCCTGTCGCGATCGGTGTGCAGTCGTGTCGGCGTGGTGCGGTCACGGGCAATGATAGTGTTCTCGTGCTTGGTGCGGGACCGATCGGCCTTGCAATCCTAGAAGTCGCCCGGGCTCGAGGTGCTATGGTCTATGTCACGGATGTCGACCCGAAGCGTCTTTTGACCGCCGCCCATCTTGGAGCGCAAACGCTCGATGCCGGCCCAGGCCTGCTAGAAAATGTCATGAAACTTACCAATGGCGAAGGCATGCCGGTTGTCATGGAGGCGACGGGCAACGCCAAAGTGATGGAATCCACCACCGATCTGGTCGCCGCCGGCGGGCGCGTCGTGATTGTTGGCATTGTGCCGGCTGGCACATCGATCTCGTTCCCCGGCCTGGATTTAACCCGCAAGGAAATGTCCATCGTGGGATCGCGCGCCAGCGTTGATTGCTTTTCTGAAAGTCTTGAACTTCTCGCCAGCGGCGCCATTCGCTATCCCGAGATCGCCAGCCGGTTCGAGCCCGAGCAAGCCGTCGCCGTGTTCGACCGCCTAGTTGAGCCGAACCACGGATTGCACAAGGTAGTTTTCACCAGGGAGTCAAAATGAAATTCGTTACATTTAGCGCCAACGGCGTCCAACATGTTGGCGCGCTCGACGGCACGCAGGTCGTTGATCTAACCGCCGCCGGGATCGCCGATACGATGTTGTCGTTGATCGTGGGCGGTGACGCTATGCTCGCCAAAGCCCGTTCGGCTGTCGCTGGACCCGGGCCGCGGCTGGACTTGGCAAAGGTTCAGTTGAAGGCGCCGGTCAAGCCGGGAAAGGTGCTATGCTCCGGTTTCAACTATCTCAGCCACCTCAATGAAAACCCGACGGCCGTCAAACCGGATTACCCCCTGTTCTTCGCCAAGGTCTCAACCGCCATCGCAGGACCAGAGGACGAAATCGAGGCGCCCAAGGCAACCGAGCAGTTGGATTATGAAGTAGAGTTTTCGGTAGTCATCGGCAAGCGCCTGACGCGTCCATCGGAGGCCGAAGTGATGCCCGCGATTTTTGGCTATACCTTACTGAATGACGTCTCTGCCCGTGATGTGCAGTTCGACAACAACCAGATCACGACCGGCAAGAATTTTGATCGTTTTGCGCCGATCGGGCCGTGCATTGTCACCACCGATGAGATGCCCAATCCGGACAGCGTCACGCTCAAAACACGCCTTAACGGACGCACGCTTCAGGACGGCAATACCAATGAATGGTTATTCTCACTGCCGCGGCTTGTGTCGTATCTCGCCGGTATCATGACGCTCGAGCCCGGCGACATCGTAACGACCGGAACACCGGCCGGCGTTGGGTATTTCCAAAAGCCACAGGTCTACATGAAGCCCGGTGACGTCATCGAGATCGAGGCAGAGGGCATTGGTGTACTTCGCAATCGAATCGTGGCGCAAGGAGCACTCTGAGCATGGCGCGGCTTCGGGTAGGCGTGATTGGCTGCGGCTATTACGCCCGCTACCATCTTGAGGCATGGAAAACTTTAACCAGGGAGGGGATCGATCTTGTCGCCGTGTGCGATCTCGATGCGGATAAGGCGGCAGCTGCGGCGCGCGAATTCGGGGCGCCGCAATCGTTCACCGATGCCAGTATACTTGATGAAGTCCGGCTCGACCTCGTCGATATCGCAACGCGCATGGATACCCATCGCGCACTCGCGGCGGCGTGTGCAGAGCGCGGAATAGGGGTGATCGTACAAAAACCCCTAGCCCCGACTTGGGACGAAGCGGTGGCAATCGTTGCAAGGGCGGAGCAGGCAGGAAGCTTTCTCGCTGTCCACGAAAATTTCCGATTTCAACCGGCCATGCAGCGGGTTGCGGAAATTGTTCGCAGTGGCGCCATTGGTGAACCGAGTTGGTCGCGGATCGCGGTTCGCACGGGGGTCGACGTCTACAAGAACCAACCATATTTTCTCAACGAGGAGCGGTTGGTGATCCTTGATTTGGGTATTCATCTGCTGGACTTGGCTCGGCTGTTCATGGGCGAAGTCGAAAATGTGTTCTGTCAGACTCAAAGGCGCAATCCCGCGGTTCGAGCGGAAGACACTGCGACTATGATGCTGCGTCATGTTGGCGGCGCCGTGTCGGTGGTCGAGTGCACCTATGAGAGCCGCAGGCTGCCCGACGCGCTCGGCGAAACCATTCTCGAGATAGAGGGGACGGATGGAGTATTGACGCTTGACCGGCAGTTGACCCTCGCGGTGTCCAGCAAGGGGCAACACCGTACCGAGCGGTTGGTACCGGAAGGTTTCGATTTCAGTGACCCGGGTGCAAGTATTGCCGCCGGAAGTGCGCTTGCGACCTGCAGGGCCCATGCCGATGCGTTCCGCGCTGGCCAGGCAGCGGAAACCTCGGGGGCCGACAATCTCAAAACCTATGCGCTGGTCGAGGCTGCTTATCGATCGGTGATCAGCGGCAGCCCAGAAATTCCACCGTCTCGAGCCCCCAACTGACTAAGTCGGTCTGCAACAGTACTGTCTTTGATTTGCGCCTGATTTAGGGACCATATTCTGAAATTCGATGGCGTAATGCTGCCAAGACCCAGCGACAAGCGAGTTTGAATTTGCGCTCCAGCGAACCTGCCAAACGGTGATGATGCGATGCCAACAGATAGCCGGGCAATGATTATTTTCGGCACCGACGAGCCAGTAGAGCCTAATCGACAATTCGTCACCGGTCGGCTTTCGATGCAGGCTCGACCGCGGTAATGTCCGTTTTGTTCGATGGGATGGTGTTGAAGTGTTACGGGCGATCTCCTTCGTCGTCCGTGATACGTCCTGGGGCACGTACGCGCCGGTGCTTGACGACTGGCATGTCGATGCGTCCGATCTCGGTTTTCGCATCAGCTATAGCGGTCAATGCACCGGCCCGAACGGCAGTTTTGATTTCGAGGCCAGAATTGAAGGAAGCGCCGATGGCCGGCTCAGCTTTTCGGCAAAGGGCTCATCGTCGGCGGGGTTTAGTACCAACCGAACCGGCTTTGTAGTTCTACATGGTCTAGAGGGAGTGCGCGGCACAATGGTGGACGTGCGTCATTCCGATGGGCGGCGCAGTCGGGCAAAATTCCCGGATTTGGTCGACCCGGACACGCCAATAACCAACATCCGCGCGCTGACGCATTCTCCGCGCCCCGGACTTTCAGTCACGGTCACGATGCGTGGCGAAGCCTTCGAGATGGAAGACCAGCGCAATTGGACGGATGCCTCCTATAAGACCTATGTCCGCCCCCTAGCGCTCGGCTACCCCTATGTCATCGACCCCGAGGTGCCGGTGATCCAGTCGATCGAACTTCAAATCGCCGATACGGCAGACGGTGCTAGCCCCGCCTCACCGATCACGCCCTCGGTCAGTATCAGGGAGTCTACTGGCTCGATGCCGGCCGTAGGTCTGGCCTGGACCGGCGGAGATACCGCGTTCCCGAAAGGGCTTTGCCCGTCCCATATTGTGGCGCGCTTCGACGCGCGGATGCCGCTGGCAGATCTGGCATTAGACGACCTTGGGAAGCTTCTTGGTGAAACCGGTGCCACGCTTGACGCTGATATAGTTATCGACGGCATTTCTCCAATCGCCGAGCTTGCCCGGATTTCGGCGATGATAAAAGCTGCCGGGCTCGGGCCGGCGCGAATTCTGGTGGTGCCGGCGCGCGATTTGCGCAGCCGGGCGAGCCGACATCTGCCCGAAGGCGAAGCAGACTATCCCGAGATCACCGCTGCGGCCCGGGCGGCATTTCCGGGGGTGGCGATTGGTGGGGGCACAGTAGTCGGGTTTCCCGAGACTCAACCGTAATCGGCCACCATCGTCAATTGCCTTCATTGCGCATTCGACACAGGCGGTGGTGCACGCGGCCGATGACATATCGGTGATGGAAACACTCGAAAGCCTGCCCGACATCATCCGGACCGCTCGCAGCTTCGCGCCGGGCGTCGCCATTCGCCTTGGTCCCGCGACAATCGGCGCGCCGCCCGCATTTTACGCGGCCCGACCTGCTGACAACCCGGCGCGAGTTCGGATGCCCACAGCTGCTTCTGACCCGCGCCAACGCGGCCTTTTTGCGGCTGCGTTTAGCTTGGGCTACGCCGCAACAGTTGCCGCGCTTGATCTGGACGCGATGACGCTGGGGTGCTGCGATGGTCCCGCCGCAATCAACGAGGGTACAACAAGTTTTCCGTTGGCATTTGTCGTGGCCGGGCTTTCAAAGCTTGCCGGGCGGCCACGCCACCGGCTCGAGGTTGCAGGCGCAGGCTTTGCAGCGCTTGCCGCCCATGGTGATGAAGGCCTCGAGTTGTGGCTCGCCAACTTGACCGGCGACCCGATAACTATCGGGACGTCCGGTGCAAGTTTCCATCAGGTTCAATTGCTTGATGCAACGGCGTTAAGCCGAAGCGATCCAATGCATATTCCTGTCCAACCTTATGAGGGCGGTCTAGTCACCTTGGACACCTACGGCGTTTGTCGTCTTATCGGATAGAGGAAGATGCCGCCGATTTTTCCACTTAAGAGACGTTGATTGTATCGAGGTTAAGTCGGGGCGCGGATCGAAAACGCAGTCTTAGTGACGCGGCATTCAAACTCACGTCGCCCATGACGAGCCATCGAGCCAGAAGCCGCCTCGCTGCTAACACTTTGTCGCTGACAACGATCTCAGCCTTTCCGCATGCGGCGCCACCGCTCCTCGTGCAACTGCTCCGCCCGCTCAAACTCTGGTGACCCTGGCTGCAGTCGATGCTCGTGATAGGCAAGCAGCAGATCTTTCTCCGCTTCGGTTTCAATGTTGCCGATAGAAAGGTTGGCGAAAATCTCATCGCGGCGCTGGTCAGTCATCTTGGCGTAGTTGGCCTTGGTGATCTGCTCGTTTTCATGGCCGAAATTATACGACCAGGCCCTCCGTTGATCAGCGGTATGGCAGAACTCATCGCGCACCGACTTCAAGTAATGCCTGGCAGACTGTGGATTGAAATAGGGCATGCCTGCGCTCTGGCACCCCCGTTTGAACGCCCTTCCAATGCGCGGCCAAAATCAGTTGAGGGATGATTTCCATCCCGCGCAACACCAACGGTAGGGCGCTGCCCTTTTTCTTTGCCGTAACGACGCGCAAGACGGAGCACATGGTAATTCGGTGCTCGATTCGGAGCACTCCAGAACTCTTTTTCTTGGTCCTTGAGTTCTATAAGTCTTTGACCGTAAAGGTGATCTAGGCTCAGGACCTATTAAATTGCTTGCAGAGCGGGCGATGAGTTGATTCATTGGCAGCGCGAGGAGGCGTTGCCATGAGTGACCTGATCTGGCTGTCGGAGGCGCAGATGCACCGGATCGAGCCATATTTTCCGTTGTCGCACGGAGTGCCGCGGGTTGATGACCGACGGATCATCAGCGGCATCATCTTTGTGATCCGCAACGGTCTGCGGTGGCGTGATGCGCCTGCGGCTTACGGTCCGCCGAAGACGATCTACAACCGGTTCATTCGCTGGAGCCGGATGGGCGTTTTCAACAAGATATTCGCGGCATTGGCGGCGAAGGGCGGCAAGCCGGAGCAACTGATGATCGACGCTACCCATCTCAAAGCGCACCGCACGGCGGCCAGCCTGCTTAAAAAGGGGCTGTTCCCAGACGTATCGGACGCACCAAGGGTGGCCTGAATTCCAAGCTGCACGCTGTCTGCGATGGCAAGGGCCGACCACTGGTCATGCTGCTCAGCGAGGGGCAGATGAGCGACTACAAGGGCGCAGCGCTGATGATCGACGCCTTACCCAAGGCCAAGACGCTGCTGGCAGACAGAGGCTACGATGCCGACTGGTTCCGAGCCGCCTTGGCCGAGCGCGGCATTGCCGCCTGCATCCCGTCAAAGATCAACCGCAAGGTCCCGATCGCTCACGACGCAGGGCTCTACCGCCAGCGCCACAAGGTCGAGAACATGTTCGGCAAACTCAAGGACTGGCGACGAATCCACACCCGCTACGACCGATGCGCACATACCTTCATGTCCGCCATCTGCATCGCTGCAACCGTCATCTTCTGGCTCAATCAATGAGTCCTGAGCCTAAATCGATTATAATCCGCATTGAGTTCATAAAAAAGCCGGTATCCGACATGTTTTTAAGTGCAAGGTCGCGCGGTTGATTAAGCGCCATGTTGCGAAACTTTTGGACCGCACCTATTTCAATTGCGTCACGTATACGTTCACGCAACACTTTGAATTCGGCGGTTTCTTGATCTTTATTCGGTAAAAGCTGGTCAACAGCACCCGCCAAATGATTGAAGATTGCCTCAACCATCGCAAGTTCTTGCGAGAATTCTTTTTTACTGTCGTGAATGTTAGGGCGAGAAATATCAAACGGTGGTGTAAAGCGCGCTAAGGCATTTACTAACGCCTCATCACGACCTAATAGCTTGTCAACAATGTCTTTCAATTGTTTTAGTTGCTTCTGGTCCAGCATAAAGGTCACACTACAGCAACCTTTTGACATTTCAATTATCGAACTTGAGACGGCGTGTTTTCATGGTGAGGCACCGAACGGTTAGCCCCCGCCATGCTTTCGGCATTTACTTTTTTCGACACCCGCCACAAAACCTGTCCATTGGACCATCAATGCGCGTCGCTTTTCCAGCAGGTCTGACCGCGCATACGCCCGTTCCACATCAGACCCGACCTTGTGGGCTAGACTCATCTCTACAATTTCACGCGGCGCGTTCGCGACTTCGGACGCCCAATCCCTGAATGTAGACCTGAATCCGTGCACTGTAACGCCTTCAACCTCCATACGGCGCAATAGCATTAGCATGGCCATATTCGACAACGGCTTATGCCGCTTTTGCCCCTCAAACACATAATCCGACTGCATCTCGCGCAATGGTTCAATGATCGCCAACATTTCATCGGTCAACGGCACCCGGTGCGACTCGCCCATTTTCATCCGTTCGGCTGGGCAGGTCCATAGTTTTGCCGCCAAATCCAACTCGCCCCATTGCATCCCTAAAACCTCACCCGTGCGTGATCCAGTTAGGCAAGTGAACATGAGAGCTTTTGCCGCCATGGCATCGCGGGTCTTTAAGTCAGCATAAAAGGCGGGCACGTCCTGCCATTTCATCGCGCGGTGGTGCTTGGCCTTGGTTTTGACCCTTGGCAACACTTGCGTATCAAAAATCGCGGTCACCGCATTTTCGCCCGACCGAAAGCCTTTGGATTTAGCCACGTCCAAAATGATTTTGATCCGTTGCGCTAACCGTCGCGCCGTTTCGTGCTTATCGGTCCAGATTGGGGAAAGGCACATCAGCACTTCGGGCTGGCCAATGCTATCGACAGGCATCCGCCCGATCTTGGGAAAAGCATAGTCGCGCAACGTGTTGATCCATTGCGCACCGTGCTTGGCATTCTTCCAAGTGGGCATTCGTTCAATATGAACTTGCCCAGCAACTTCTTCAAAGCTGGGTATCTCGCGGCTGGCATTAAAACGGGGGTTCAACCCCTGTTTGGCCATCCGCCTATATTCTAGCGCCCGTTCGCGCGCCTGGTTCAGGGTTACCACATGGACCCCACCCAAACCGAAGTCTGTCCGAAGTGGCGCGCCCTTCAGATTCCTCTGGCCTTTGACTACCACCCGCACGATCCACCGCCGCGCACCCGATGGATCAACAACCAGATAAAGACCACCGCCATCGCCATGCCGACCAGCGCCAAGATTTTCCACTAGCTTCTTGGTCAGCTTTCCAACGAGAGCCTATGATTCATACCACATTTCATACCACGCAAGAAAAGAATACGGGCACAATCGAAAGAAATCCAGCACAATCAATAATCGCGCAAAAACCCAGCAAAACAAACAAAAAGGGCCGCCCAAGGCGACCCATTCAAATCATCAAAAAAGGTAAAATGGCGGAGAAGAAGGGATTCGAACCCTCGAGACGGTTCAACACCATCTGCGCCCTTAGCAGGGGCGTGCCTTCGACCACTCGGCCACCTCTCCGCCGGTCGGTCTAACGACGAGTACCGCGGATGGCAAGCGGTAATCTCGCTCCTACCCAAAAAATTCTCAATGATTTGAAGGATCGCCGCGAACCGCGTCACATTGGCGGCGACGCGGCATTTGCCTTAGCGGGCGCGTTGGCCAAACAGTACAGCCTTGGCATCGTCATCCTTGGTCAGGTCGACCCGCTCGCCGCTGTCCAGTGTCAGCGCCAGACCGGCCTTGGTACCCGGGCGCTCACTGACACGCTCTATCCACGCTGCAACATTGGGAAATTCCTTGATGTCCATCCCTTGGCGCTCCCAACCGCGTGCCCATCCGATCGACGCCAGATCGGCAATGGAGAAATCGTCCACCATGTAGTCCCTGCCCTCAAGTTGCTTATTCAAAACACCATATAGCCTGTGCGTCTCGTCGCGATATCGATTGATGGCGTATTCGATTTTTTCAGGCGCATAAAGTGCAAAATGGTGGTTCTGACCCAGCATCGGGCCGAACCCGCCAACCTGCCAGAATAACCACTCGTCCACGGCAACCTGAGATCGTGGGTCAGTCGGATAAAATCTGCCAAACTTGGTCGCGAGATACTTCAAAATGGCGCCAGATTCAAAAACCGAAATGGGCGCGTCGCCGGGACCTTCCGGGTCAACTATCGCTGGAATTTTGTTGTTCGGTGACACCGACAGGAACGCTGGCGTAAATTGATCGCCCTTCCCGATATGGATGATCCGCAGATCATAGGGCACGCCCAATTCTTCAAGCATCGCCGAAATTTTGTAGCCGTTGGGCGTTGGGAAAAAGAAGAGTTCGATCGGCTTGTGCTGCGTGGTCATGCCAGTATCCATGTGCTGCCTGCGGATGCAGGGAAATATCCAACCAGCACCTTATATCGTTATTTTACGATGAATGGCAAGCAACGAGCGTTATCTACGCTCGCTGCCGCTCGGTCATATCCGGCGCAGCCGCATTTGCGGCAGGCCATTGCTGGTGCGGGCTGGGGAAACACCGTGCACATCGATCGTCGCCGTAACTCTATGACGAAACGCGGAAAACAGCTTCGACGTCGCAACGTCGACCGGCTCGTCAAATTTTACGGTCACCTGATAGTGTTGCATGTCGCTTAGCAAATGCACGCCAATTACCAGCCCCTTGAACGGCTGACCGAGATAATGACCTGCTGTGCGATTTCCGACCTGAACTGGTACGGCTACCCGTTCGGGCAACATCGCGACCGCAGTGTTCCAATCACGGTAGCCGTGGGTTTTAGCGACTTCTTCCAGCGCTGTTGCGTGAGTAAGTGCGTCCCCTGCCTTGACGCGCTCGTCGCGCAGTGATCTGGCTTCGGCTTTAAGAGTTTGAATGCTGGGCGTATCGAGAGAATATGACATGAATAAAGTCCTTTATAGCAAGAGGCCAATGTCTCATGGGGCTCGCGTTGCCATGAATGCCTCACTAACAAGACTGTTCATGCGATTGGCACGCGCTGCGTGACTGACTTCACCTTCGGGAAATCCCGGCGAGCGGCAGGCGTCAATAGCCTCCCCGCTAAATGATATCGAATAGAGATAATGTCAAGGCCGACGGTGCGAACAGGATCCAACGATGACTGAATTGCTTTTGCTGCTGGCCGGCCTGCTGGGGGGCGCCGTAAATTCCCTTGCTGGCGGTGGCTCTTTTATTGTGTTCCCGGCCCTATTGCTGGCGGGTGTGCCGCCGGTTATTGCCAACGCCTCCAATACCTACGCCGCGTTGCCCGGCTATGCCAGCGGCGCTGTAGGCTATTGGAAGTCAATATTGCAATATCGCCATCGCCTTGTGTTGTACTCGGTAATCGCGGCCATTTTTGGCTACGTCGGGGCCCAATTGCTGCTTGTAGTCTCGGATCGGCAATTTTCGCTCGTAGTCCCCTGGTTAATGCTCTTTGCCGTGGTGCTGTTTGCCTTTGGCAAGCAGATCAACGTCATGGTTGCGGCGAGAGCCGGCACCAGCCGCAAAATGGCGCTCGCCGGTGCGGCACTGTTGTTGGCCTTTTTGGCGCTAGTCTGCATTTATGGCGGATTTTTCAACGCCGGACTCGGCATTTTGCTACTGGCGTTCCTGGCCACCGCGGGCATGACCAACATACACGCGATGAACGGCCTAAAACTATGGATTTCCGCTGTTGTAGCCAGTGTCGCCGTCATCCGCTTCGCCATGAGCGGTTCAATCGACTGGTATCATGGCTCCATAGCCCTGGTGGGTGTGACCATCGGCGGCTATCTGGCGGCGCGCTATTCGCATCATGTGCCAACCAAAACAATCCGCCTCGCCGTCATCATCTATGGCCTGGTGACCACCGGGTATTTTTTCTGGCGAATCTTGGCGTGAACGCGCGGCACGTGATCAGCGATGCCGGTTCAAATCGCCACTGGTGTTTGATCCGGCCCCTTTCCGACCGCCGTGGAAAGCGGCTGCAGCGTATCGACCAGGCGCGCCGTAGCCTTGCGTAGACGCAATAGACGCGCGCGGTCCTGCTTTTTGCAGCGCAACATTTCTCGATATTGCGCCAATGCCCCCTGCTCCGAACCGATCGTATCGTCGAGTTGCGACAATTGGCTGTCGATCACCACAAGGCTCCTGCCGATGTGAGGTCAACTGCCAGCCCAACTCATCCATGATCGCTTCTGCTTCAGGGCTGATATGATCTTTAGCCTCGTGCTCTTTGACACCTGCTGGCGCCTCGGAACGTGACTTGGTTCGTGACTTGAGTGGTTTTTTCGCACCCACCGACGACGGTACTGTGCCGGGTTTTTTTGTTCGTGCCGATTTCCTGGGCATCGCCGCGGACGGCGGTGCTGTCATTTCTTCGAGCCCATCGACCGCAAACAGCGTCTCTTCCATCATGGCCAGCAACATGCTGTCGACGCGCTGCGCTTCCAGTCGTTCCGCTAGTTCGTCGATAGGATCTTTGGATGAGGCGGCTGGCGCTTCGGGAAAAATCGGGTCGATAGACCCCATCAGGGTTCGTAGTTCATCGTGCAATTGCATCTGGCTTGCTCCGCGTGCTGAGTACCGACGGGACGGGCCGACAGTCGTCTATCGGCCATCCTTGGCTTGCAGTCCCTGAATAAAGCGGGCCATTGCCGTCCGTACGGCGACGAGCCGGGTGCGGGCCTGCGACTTTTCTGCCAGCGCCAGCTTGAATTCCTGGATCCGTTTCTGGTCGACATCGATTGCTTCTTCGAGCTTGGCAATATTGCCGTCGATGTTGTGCAGGTCGGCACGGTGGCGACGCAACTGATGGTCAAGTTCGTCATGAACCTTCGGGTCGAAATAGCGGTTTGAATTGATGGACACCGGATCGCTGCTTGCCGCAACTGCCAGCCCACTATTGCGCGCGGTCGCGGTGGCCGCCTGTCCATTCTCGGCGGGACCCTGGGTTTCGCTTTCTGCACTCATCGTTCTATCTCCTGTCAAATGGCTAGGTTTGAATTGAGAAGAACTTTCGTACATCCAACAAAGCGCTCTGCTTCAAGATGACGATTTGGTCTCGGACAATCCACGCCTACTTTTCTGGTAGTACGTAATTGCCACTATCTGCCTGCATTGAAAACAAAGTCCTTATGGTATTGTTAATATTAACCAATGATTAAGGGGTACTTAGGCTCCAAAGATGTACCTTGAAAATTCGATATCTGAACTGTCTGATCGCGTCATTCAGTGGCAATTTGTACTTAAGTAAAACTACTAAACGCACTGATCTTCTTACCTGATGGTGCATGTCACAATAATGCGTAGTCGCCGCACAGAAATTTACTTAAAATTTGACGTATATTTGGTTGAACGACATCTTCGCCATGATAATAGAACGACGAAAATCCATTATCCGGACATGGTGTCGAGCCAACAAACGCGCGCGCGACTACTGATCAGACAATCGCATCCAAACTGCTGCATCATGAAAGGTGGCACCACCAAACGGCAAGGCTGGCGCGGCGTTGGTGAGCGTGTTGATACCCCGACCCTGCCGATGCGCTTTATTACGGTGCAGCCCTTCTGCCACCAGCATCCCCGACTTGGTCTTGGTTGACAGGCGAGCGGTTAGTTCAACCGTACCTCGACGATTGCCCATGGTCACCGCGTCGCCGTCATCGATCCCAAGCCGCGCCGCATCATCGGGATGGATAAACACCGATGGTGCGCCCTCACGCTTCAGGCTGCCAGGCGTCTGGTTGAAACTAGAGTTGAGAAAGCCCCGGGCCGGACTCGTCGCCAGTCGAAACGGATGCGTGGCGTCAGTTCGCTCGTTGATGTCCAGATAATCGGCATATTTTGGCATTTCGGAGGGGTCACAAACCCAGTGATAGCCCTTTTTGTCCGCTGTTCCCTGCCAGTTTGGCGTGAAACGAAACTTGCCATCGGGCCAAGCAAAACCGTACGCGAACCGCGCCTCCGCATCCGGGCGCTCGCGGTCTACGAAACCAGTTTTCGCAATGTCGTCAAGATCGCCATATCCCGAACGCGCAAAAGTATCAGCCACAACCGCGCGATCATCCATACTGAAACTCGGATCGTCCAGACCAAGCCTCAGCGACAAGGCATTGATCACTTCATGGTTGGAACGGGTCTCGCCCGGACGGGCAACGACCTGTGGTCCGAACAGCACTCGCGTGTGCCCCCCACGTGTATAATAATCATTGTGCTCCAGAAACATTGTTGCCGGCAGAACGATATCAGCCATTTCTGCGGTCTCGGTCATGAACTGCTCATGGACCACCAGGAACAGATCCTCGCGGGCCAAGCCCGCGCGTACCCTCGACTGGTCAGGTGCAACACATGCCGGATTGGTATTTTGCACAATCATCGCCTTGACCGGCCCGCCGCCTTTGAGCGCATGATTGTCACCAGTCAAGATCGGCCCGATTTCGGACATGTCGAGCCAGCGCGGCTGGCCCTTGGCGCGATCTGCACCGGTCAAACGGGCTTTATCGAGCCTTGAAGGTGCCTGAGTTTGACTGGAACGCCCCACCGCCCCGGTGCTGCCATGCCCCGGTCATTGCAGGAATGCATAGGGCCGCGTGCATATTGCTTGAGCCATTCCTTTGCCGGGTGAAACCAAGTCCAAGCCGGAAAAAACTCGCTGGTGTCCGACCCACAAGATGCGCGAAGTCGACAATTTCGGCGACGCTCAGGCCAGTTATTTCAGCGGCCCACTCGGGGGTTCTTGTCGCCAGATGCGCTTCAAATCCCGAATCAAAATCGGTATATCGACTCATATAGGCCCGGTCAGCCAATCCGTCGCGCAGCAACACATGCATCACCGCAACAGCAAGCGCGCCGTCCGATCCGGGGCGCAGAACCAGCCCCATATCGGCCTGTGCCATGGTCGCCGTGTGGTAAATATCGATCACTACGATTTTGGCGCCGCGTTCCTTGCGGGCGCGCATCGCGTGCGTCATCACATTAACCTGGGTATGCACCGCATTGGTGCCCCAGATGACCACACAGTCCGCCTCGGCCATCTGTTCTGGATTGACGCCCCCCAAAAGGCCGGTTCCCGCGATATAACCGGGCCAAGCCGTCCCGATACAAATCGTATCGTACTGGCGCGAATAGCCTTTCGCATGGCGCAATCGATCAATGCCGTCGCGCTGCACATGCCCCATGGTACCTGCATAAAAATAGGGCCAGATGCTCTCCGGGCCGAATTCGTCTTCGATTTGCGTAAAGCGTCGGGCGATCTCGTCGAGTGCCTCATCCCAACCTATTGTCTGCCATTGCCCGGCCCCCTTGGAGCCGACACGACGCAGTGGATGAAGCAGCCGCTCAGGGTGATGAATACGCTCGGTGTAGCGGGCCACCTTTTCGCATATCACCCCCGCAGTATAAGGATCGTCCTTGGCGCCGCGCACCCGTCCAATGGTTTCGTCGTCAATCAGGTCAACGTCCAGCGCGCATGCCGATGGGCAATCATGCGGGCAAACCGAGCGAACGGTACGGGCGGCAACGGGCTTGTTCATGGAAAGGCTCATGCTGGTAATTTGACAAAGCTACCGCCATATCCTCGGCAATGCCAGCCTCATGCTGTCAGGAAGAACCTATCGACTCGCAAACGCCTTGGACGCCGTTTCCGTATTGCGTCGTGCACGATTGGTCGCGTGTTTGGCAAGGTGCGCCGCACCCGAGTGGAATTGGGAAAAACTTACACTACTGGTACTGGTAGTGATTGTTACGCCGCGCCAATTGGGATGAACGCTGAGCACATCGGCCCACTTAACAATCGTCATGCGACCAAATGCATTGCAATATTCCAGTTGAGCGTGGTTCCAGCGGATCTTGACGAACAAACCCATCAATCCCAGCACGATTGCGCCGCCAGCCAGCGCCACTGAAATAATGAAAGCGGCGATCATTTCGGCCGGATTTACCGCCTTGAATCCACCAATGATAATCGCAGCCATCAAAGCTGCCGCCAGCGCCGCCGCGCCATAAACGGCAAAATATTCGACCATCGATGGCCGTAATTCGGACCAGCCATCGACCACCACCGGTTCCTCGCTCTGCACCAGTCGCAGCGCCAGAAAAGCCGCATAGCCAAAGGCAATAACCCCCGCCGTCCGTGCCAACGGCATTTCCTCAGCAATCGGAAAATGTTTCAGGGCAATTAGAACAACGATCATCAACAGTGGCAAAGCCACTTCCTGCCAGCGCAAAGGCAATATGCTCTCCAATAGTTTACGCCGGCGACGCGGATCGGCAAATCACTAAGGCCGGGAACAGCCCGACCACCCAAGGCTACCAAACATCCATCAAGACGCCATTAACAATATTGCGAGCGCCCAAATTTCGACCCGTTTCCGCCATTTTTGCAACACACCATTCCGGTGTCGGCATTACCCCAAGGCTAATATTGCGGTTTGCGCTTGGTCTTGTGATCCTTCTTCTTGGCTACTTTTGCCTTTTTTGGTCCGGGCGCACTGGCGGTTGCCGGTTTGGTCTTGTCCTTCCACTTGGGCTTGCCCTTGTCTTTGGGATTGATCTTTTCAGCCCGTGGATTAACGACATCTACATCGCTTGGGCCCGCACCATACCGTGCCGCCCGATCTGCCCGCTCGGGGCGCGACGCCGTCGGATCATAGCGTTCAACCGGCCCCTCCGGACGACGCGGCGATTTGGGGAAAGTGCGTTTGCCGGACGGCGGACTGTCGCCATCAATCGCGGATATCGTGACACCGCGTTCACCGGACCCATTGCGCGCAATCGCGGCGGCAAACGCCTCCGCCTTGGGCGTTGAGACCTCGAAATGGGACTCCGTGTCAAAAATCCGAATCGACCCGATTGCAGCTTTGGTAACCCCACCTGCCTTGCAGATCAGCGGCAATAGCCAGCGCGGCTCGGCCCGGTGCTTGCGCCCGACCGAGACCTTGAACCATACCCCGGTCTCAAAGCGAGCCTTTTCCCTTGGATCGCTGGGCCCCGGCTTGTCTGGTGCCATGTTTTCCGACAGTTCTTCAGGTGCTGGTCGCGCCGCAATCTGCTGACGCAGATACGCCGCCGCAATGGCTTGGGGGCTGTGAAGCGCCATCAGTTCGGCCACAATGGCCGTCTCATCTTCGCTCGGCGTTTTACTGAGTGAAGCATCGTTGAGAATGCTTTCACGATAGCGCGCTTCAATATCATTACTGGTCGGAGCGGCCATATAGGCAACGCCAAGCTTGGCCATTTTGAGCACACGCTGCACCGCATTGCGGCGATGCATCGGCACGATCAGCACGCAGGTGCCCTTGCGACCCGCCCGTCCCGTTCGGCCCGACCGGTGCAGCAACGTGTCAGGATTGGTCGGCATATCGGCGTGAATAACCAGGTCGAGATTGGGCAGGTCAATGCCACGCGCCGCAACGTCCGTTGCCACGCAAATACGTGCCCGTCCGTCGCGCATCGACTGCAGCGCATTGGTGCGCTCCGACTGGCTCAACTCCCCCGACAGCGTCACCACATCAAAGCCGCGATTATGCAGTCGCGCCGACAAATGCTTCACGCCTTCACGGGTTGAGGCAAACACAATGGTGTTGGCACTATCGAAATACAGTAGCGTATTGATGATGGCGTTTTCCCGCTCCGCAGCGGGGATCAACACAAGCTTGTAGTCAATGTCGGCATGCTGGCTGGCCGCACTTGTTGCTGCAATACGCAGCGCATCCTTCTGGAATGTCTTGGCCAGATTGGCGATCTGGCGCGGCACAGTCGCAGAAAACAGTAGCGTGCGCCGATCAGCCGGCGCCGCATCCAGAATGAACTCAAGGTCCTCGCGAAACCCAAGGTCCAGCATTTCATCGGCCTCGTCGAGCACAACGGCGCGCAACGCCGAAGTATCAAGCACACCCTTGGTAATATGATCACGCAGACGCCCCGGCGTGCCCACGACGATCTGCGCACCACGTTCCAGCGCCCTGCGCTCGGTGCGCATGTCCATACCGCCGACACACGAGGCGGTCTTGGCGCCGGTCTCGGCATAAAGCCAATCGAGTTCGCGTTGAACCTGCAGCGCCAGTTCACGAGTCGGTGCAATGATCAGGGCCAACGGCGCGCCCTGCTCGGTGAACCGATCAGCGCCTTCCAGTAAGGTCGGGGCAATGGCCATACCAAAGGCGACGGTCTTGCCCGATCCAGTCTGCGCAGATACCAGCAAATCCTGACCCTGCGCGTCCCCAGCCAGAATGGCGCTCTGAACTTCAGTCAGATTTTTATAACCCTTGGCCGCCATGGCGCGAGCAAGTGGGACGACGATGGTTTCAGGCAGGGACACGGTGTTTCTTTCGATAGGACGGCAGGGTGATATAGCACATACAAGCAAAAAGGCCGCCCGGCGGGCGGCCTACCAGAGGCAGGGTCTCAGGATGCCGTAAACATCCATGGTGTCACCGCGACTAAGGCCGGGGTTCATCCTGAAATCTCGAATTCGGTATCGGCCTCGGCCGCCAGAACCTCGAGATTGAAATTAAGGGGTAGCCTTAACCTACGATTTCATCGTCGTTGAAGAAGAATTTGATTTCTTCGGCAGCGGTTTCCGGCGCATCTGAGCCATGAACCGAGTTTTCGCCGATAGACAGCGCAAATTCCTTGCGGATCGTGCCGGTGTCCGCATTCGCAGGATTGGTGGCGCCCATGATTTCGCGGTTCTTGAGAATGGCGTTCTCGCCTTCCAACACCTGAACGACAACCGGCTCAGCGATCATCTGCTCGACCAACTCACCAAAAAACGGACGCTCTTTATGGACAGCGTAAAAGCCTTCTGCCTGCGCCCGCGTCATATGGATGCGCTTGGAGGCGATGACGCGCAGGCCTGCATCTTCAAACTTGGCAATGATCTTGCCTGTGAGATTGCGGCGGGTCGCATCTGGCTTGATAATGGAAAAAGTACGTTCTAGAGCCATGGTGTGGTCCTTGATGAATTAGATCGGTCTATCCGAATGGTGGCGCCTTGTAGCGGCAGTCTTTGACATAGACAAGACTGCCGCGTGTCGCGGCAGACAGAAAATCGTGGCCACGATTTTCTCAACCCTGTCCCGCCGCCGCAACTGTTGCCAATCGGGCTACAAAACTCTATCCAGCACCCATGTATTAAGGCTGCTCGAGCCCGGCTGGCCACGCCTGCGCCCCACAGCCAATATCCCTGCCCTCTTTTTCGAACTGTATTGCCATGCTTACGATCAACAACCTCACCTATCGCATTCAGGGACGTGAATTGTTCGATGGCGCCTCGGTGATGCTCCCAACCGGATCAAAAACCGGTTTCGTCGGCAAGAACGGCACGGGCAAGACCACCCTGTTTCATTTGATTCAGGAACACCTTGCTCCCGATGCCGGTAGCATCGAACTTAACAAAAAAGCGCGGATCGGCGCGGTAGGCTCAGGAAGCACCAGCCAGCGATGTCAGCGTACTGGATGTCGTGTTGGCCGCCGACCTTGAACGAACCCGATTGATGAAAGAGGCCGAGACCGCGACTGACCCGGATCGCATCTCCGAAATTTACGTTCGGCTTGCCGACATCGACGCCCACACCGCCGAGGCTCGAGCGTCCGCAATTCTCAAAGGACTGGGCTTCGAACAAGAACGCCAGGGCTCGCCCACTCATGAGCTTTCTGGTGGCTGGCGCATGCGCGTGTCCCTTGCTGGCGTGCTGTTTGCCCAGCCCGACCTGCTGCTGCTCGACGAACCGACAAACTATCTCGATCTTGAAGGTACGCTATGGCTGGAAAAATACCTGGCCAACTATCCCTATACCGTTTTCATGATCAGCCATGATCGCGACCTGCTCAACAAGTCGGTGTCCTCGATCATCCATCTCGAACACAAGCAGATGACCTTCTACAAAGGCAATTACGACACCTTTGAAGCCACCCGACGCATGCAGATGGAGCTTTCGAACAAGAGCCGCGAAAAGACCATGGATCAGATCGCGCACATGCAAAAATTCGTCGATCGTTTCAAGGCGAAGGCTTCAAAGGCCAAACAGGCTCAAGCGCGCATCAAGATGATCGAGAAGCTCAAGCCACCTGCCGCCATGTTTGACGAATATTCGGCCCCCTTCACGTTCCAGCAGCCCAAGGCCGAGGTCGCAACCCCGATGATCACGTTGGACGGCGTGGCGGCCGGCTATGGTGATAAGAAAATCCTGCGCAATATCAATATGCGCATCGATCCCGAGGACAGAATTGCCCTGATCGGCGTCAACGGCAACGGTAAATCGACCTTCGCTAAGCTTCTGGCAGGTGACATCCAGCCGATGGGCGGCGTTTTCAACAAGGGCAAAAAACTTGAGATCGCCCACTTCGCCCAGCACCAGATGGACAAACTAAAGCCCGATTGGACGCCATTCGAGCACGTCATCGAACTGATGCCGACCGATAGCGAATCCAAACGCCGTTCCCGCCTGTCGCAGATGGGCCTGACTAAGTCGCGTATGGATACGCTGGCGAAAAACCTCTCGGGCGGCGAGCGGGCGCGCTTGTTAATGGGGCTGATCACCTTCAACGGGCCTGGCATGTTGATCCTCGACGAGCCCACCAACCACCTTGATATCGATAGCCGTGACGCGCTGGTGCACGCGCTCAATGATTTTGATGGCGCCGTGCTGATCATCTCGCATGATCGACACCTGATCGAAGCCACCTGCGATACCCTGTGGATTGCCGCCGATGGCACCATCAAGGAACTGGACGAGGATCTGGACAGCTACCAGCGCTCGATAACCGGCGGTAAGGATCGTGGCGGCAATGCTTCAATGAGCAAGGAAGAACGCAAAGCCGCCAAAGCCGAAGCTGCTGCCAAACGAGCTCAGGTCGCCCCCATCAAGCAATCCATTAAGGAAACAGAAACCAAGATTTCCCGTTTGAAGGTGGAAATCCAAAAAATTGACAAACAATTGGACGACCCAAAGTTCTACAACGGCCCTGCTGATAGTCTAATCGCGGCGGGCAAAGACAAAGCCCGATATCTCGCCGAGCTCGAATCACTTGAAGAGAGCTGGCTGACATTGAGTTCAGAACTGGAAAGTCTCGAGCGCGCATGAGTCAACTGACTGCCAAGGACGTCATATTCACCCTGGGGTTAAAACGTCACCCAGCGGGAGGCTGGTATGCCCGGACCTTCGGCGATGGCAATGATCAGGATGGTCCGAACCCGACCAAGGCAATCTATTTGTTGCTGGAGGATAAGGATGGCGGCAACTGGCACCATGTCGATGCCACCGAGGTCTGGAACTATTATACCGGCGCGCCGCTTGAACTCACGGTGTCGGACGGCACGACGCACGCACCGGTCACACTCGGACCTGACGCCGATAGCGGCCAGCACTCCAAAACGGTGCTACCGCGCCGAAGCTGGCAATCGGCTCGCACTGTGGGGGCGTGGACATTGGTGGGCTGTCGGGTGCCGCCCGGGTTCCAGTTCTCCAGTTTTGACACGACCCAACCGGCCTGGTCGTCTGGCACCGATTAACCGCGTACGCCTCGGTTTATTGACACTTCACCCCAATTGCCATCTGCTGGCGGCGGGCATTTTTGGCGGAAACGGTTGATGCGTATCTGGGGCACTCGATTAATACTGGTTGCTTTCCTGACCTTGGGCGCGCTGAGCAGTCTCGCAACCGCCAGCGCCCTGCCGTTGACGCCACAGCGCTTGGCGCTACGCTTTGCCGCCAACAACAGCCTGTTCGTGCTTTATCACGAAGTCGCCCACCTGCTGTTTGATCAATTGAACGTCCCTATCCTTGGCCGTGAGGAGGATGCGGCGGACAATCTCGCCACCTGGACGATGCTTAACCAGCACAATGGGAAATCTGACCAGGCGCTGGACGACGCAGCCTATGGCTGGATACTGACCGGCTTGGCCTACAATAGCGGCGCCGCCGAGAGCGATTTCTACGCCGCCCACAGCCTCGATCGCCAGCGCGCCTATCAGATCGTCTGCCTTATGGTTGGCAACAACGAAAAACGATTTCACAAGATCGCCGACGGTTACGGCATGGACATCATACGCCAGGCTCACCTGTGCCGACGATTACCGAAAGATCAGCCGCAGCATGAAGGGGGTATTTGCCAGTCGCAACGTGAAAAACCCTCCAACTACCAAGGTCAGTGTGACCTATGAACCAGTGTCAGGCAGCCTGCGGCAGGCAGCCGACGCGTTTCGGGATAGCGGTGTTTTCGACCGGGTGGCCGACGAGGCTACGTCGCAATTATCACTTGCGCCACAAGGTCTTGTTCACCGCCAAGCGATGCGACGGCGACGCCAATTCCTACTATGACGCCGACACGGTCGAAATCATCTATTGCTACGAACTAATGGACGACTTTATTTCCCTTTATGTCAACGACGTACCCGACGGCATAACGGCGCCGGGCCAGATCAGGCGCAACGGTCGGATCGAGTAGGATGACGTGCCCGCGCAGGTGCTATGCCCGTTTGACCCAGCGCCCCGAGCTTTCCTGCTGCCAATAGGTAACATCATTATCTAGCTGTAGCGCCTTCCAGGCCAGCCGCGCTTCACTGACCGCGTCAGGATCAAGGCCGGAGAACATATAGACGATCCGCTCATATCCGATGGCCGACTGTGGCACCGCGCGGTCGGCAAAAAACCGCACAGTTGCACCATTGGGGTTGTCGGCACCCGTTGTTATCAGCACCGGCTGCAACATGTCGGTTTCACCACTCGCCAATCCATGCGGCAGAAAACTGTCGTCCCGATAGGTCCATAAATGTGCGTCCAGCGCCTCTGCCCGTTCAACGCTCCCCACCTCAACGACCGCCCGCCAGCCCCGTTCAAGTGTCTTTTCCAGAAGCACCGGGAGAACGGCCTCAAGCGGGCGCGGTTCAAGATGATAAAATAAAACCTCAGCCATGGCTCACTTTGCGATGGGTCGAATAATCAGGCCTCGTAATAGTCCCGAACCAGGCGATCAAGCAAGGCGACACCAAAACCCGACCCCCAGGATTCGCTGATCTTCGTACCGCCACCGCCAAATGCCATCCCTGCAATATCCAGATGCGCCCAAGGCACATCATTGACAAAGCGCTGCAGAAAGTGGGCCGCCGTTATCGAACTGGCAAGCCGTCCCGAAGAGTTCTTGATATCGGCCACGCGGCTTTCAATCATCTTGTTGTAGCTGGGAGCGAGCGGCAGGCGCCAGACCTTTTCATTACTCGCCAGGCCTGCCGCCAGCAGATTGTTCGCCAGCGTCTCGTCATTGGAAAACAATCCGGCATGATCGTGCCCAAGCGCCACTAGAATGGCCCCGGTCAAGGTCGCCAAGTCTATCATGAATTTTGGCTTAAATCGATCCTGCGTATACCAGAGCGCGTCGGCCAGAACCAACCGCCCCTCCGCGTCGGTATTGATGACTTCGATCGTCGTCCCCGACATCGCCTTGATGATATCACCCGGTCGCACGGACTTGCCGTCTGGCATATTTTCGACTAGACCAATCACACCCACGACATTGGTCTTGGCCTTGCGCGTCGACAGGGCATGCATCAGACCGACGACCGCGGCCGCGCCCCCCATATCGCCTTTCATGTCCTCCATTGATCCCGCCGGCTTGATGGAGATACCGCCAGTATCAAAAACCACGCCCTTTCCCACAAATGCCAGCGGCGCCACGCCGGTTTCTCCGCCATGCCATTGCATGACAACCAGGCGCGCCGGACGCTCCGAACCTTGTGCGACGCAAAGCAGCGATTCCATACCCAAGGCCCGCATCTGCTCTGGCGTCAGGATTTCAACCTCGACCCCGAGCGCCGATAATCCCGAGGCTCGCTCGGCGAACTCCAGCGTCCCCAGTACATTGGCCGGCTCATTCACAAGATCCCGCGCCAGCATCGTGCCTGAAACCGTCCCGTCCCGATCGGCAATCGCCGCGTCCACCTTGGTCACATCGGCAACGTGCAACGTAATCTGCAAATCACCTAAAGCATCGTCGTCGTCGGCCCTGGACTTGTATTTATCAAATCTATACTGACGCAGTCGCACCCCTGCCACGAGTTCCGCGATCGCTTCGGGCGTTGCGTCAGCATCATCAATTATCACCGCTACATGACGCGCACGCGTGTGGGCAATCTTGTTCATCAGCGATCCGCCGCGATCGGTCCAGGCGGTGAGCGATGATGCCTCGGCGGGCCCTGCGCCCAGCACCAACAACCTTTTGCAATCAGTTCCGGCGGGCCGGACAATGTCTAGAACCTGCCCCTGTTTACCGGCAAACGCGCCCGTCTTGGCGGCATGCTCCCAATCGTGACCAGTCGCCGCCCAGATCTCCTGACCGATGCCCGTAGGCGCCTGCCCTTCGGATGCGTAAATCACAAGAAGATCAGCTGAGGCACCCGACAATTGTGCGGTGCGGACGAAAAGTTTCTGGGGCATGAAGATAGGGCCTTGCTGGCGAGTGAACATATTTTTGGCCGCAGGACGCGACCCGCGATCGTTTATTGGCTTTGACGTTCGCGTCAATCCCGCAACACTGAATTTCAAAGCCAGTGCGAATTTGAACTATTCTGTCACGCACGCTTGAGTCTGACCAACTTTTGCAACAATGTTTATCAATATCCAGGCCATCGCCGATCCGGCTTGCGCCATGACCCTGAATGCGCCAAATCCCATGAATAGACTGACTGCCTACCTGGCGCGCCAATTTGCAATCGACGCGGTGATCCTGTTCGGCGTGGTTTCGTTTCTGCTTTGGCTGGTTGGTTGCCTGCGCTCTTTCGATCTAATTTCCGTTAAGGGACAGGGCGTCGCCACCTTGGGCTGGCAAGCCTTGCTCAGTCTCCCGCCATTGGCGCTGGCGTTTCTTTTCATCTGCGTTGGCATTGGCATGGCCCGAGCGCTTCAGGCCCTGCAGTCAAACCATGAGCTACACATCGTTCACACCGTAAACGGGATGGGTGCCATGTTTCGCGCCGTGGCGCTGGTGGCGATAATTGGTGCCATCGCGGCCTTGATACTGTCCAATTTCATTGCGCCCTATGCCGCACGCCAATCAAACAAACTCACCAATGCTATCGCGGCCGACCTTGTCAGTTCCACCCTCAAGCCGGGACGGTTCACCCAGGTAACGCCAGGCGTCTTGCTACTAATCGGTGGACGCTCCGGCACGGGACAAATCAAGGAATTCTTTGCCGACGACCGGCGCGATCCCGACACACGCCGCACCTATATTGCCGAGTCCGCCACCATTTCACGAACCAGCCAGGGCTATGTGCTGGACCTACGTAATGGCTCAGTGCAGTACGACGAGGCGGGTCGCTTCTCCGAAATCACTTTTGATCGCTACGATCTGGCAATTGAACAGCTGACCGCGCTCGTAACGACCGACAATAGTCTGCATGATCAGGACAGTGCCTCCATGATCATGCAAGCCATTAACAGCGCCAGTTGGTCACCACGGGTTACCAACACGCTGGTAGAGCGGTTTGCGGAAGGGCTGAGGGTACTAGGCATTTGCGCTCTTGTTGTGGGCATCAGCGGCTTTCCTAGTGGGCGGCGAACCGGATTTATTATTCCAATGGAAGCGGCAGTTCTGGCCATGGGGTTCATTGAGCGCGGCATCAGCACGTATAGCCCGACTGGCCCCACCAGCGGCGCGCTTATCATGATGGTCCTTGGTGTAGCGCTGATCTTTGTGCGCACCCGCCCGCGAACGATGCCGGGAATGGTGGCATGAACACAATTGATTGGTTGGTACTGCGACGCCTCGGCGGCCGCATCGGCATAACCTTACTCGTTATCTACGGCATCATCGCGTTGGTCGAATCTCTCGACACTTGGCGATTTCAATATGTGACCGAAAAATTCGGCACACTAGTAGCGATACTGATGGTGATGGCCAGCGCGGTCCGATGGACCATAAAGACGTTGCCTGTGACCGTCCTGATGGGCGCCATTTTAGGCATAATGGATCTGAAGTCGCATCGCGAGCCTGACAGTCATCAACGCCAGCGGCATCTCCATCTGGCGCATAGTCCGCGCTCCACTCATTGGCCTTTTCATTACCAGCATGGTGGTTTCGGTCGGGCTTGAGACGGTCAGCACACAAATCAACCGGGTGTTGAACCCCACGCCGCCTGGCGCAGCCGCGTCACTTACGCCCGCTGGCGAAATCTGGCTTGAGCAACGCAGCGGCGACACCCGCTATGTTCTGATGGCGCTCGGCATGCAGCCTGGCGGTGCCGTTCTCAATGGTGTGACGGTTTTCAACATCGGCGCAGAATCGCAAAAACGCATTACCGCCGACCAGGCCGACCTGATGGACGGGAAGTGGGTGCTCGTAAATGCGGTCGGCGACAGCCCTGACCGCCCCCCGGAGCGTCTATCCAACTATACTTTACCCACGACATCTACCCCCGCCGAAATCAGTTTGAAACTGTCCTCGACTGAAGACATGACCATTTTCGAGCCTGATTGACCTGCTAAATCGCGGCGTTGCCGATCCCAGCATTCATGCCGCCGCCCAGATGCGCGTGATCAAGCTGCTGGCGCTTCCGCTTGTGCTTTGCGGCTCGCTGCTAATTGCATTTGCATTTACCGCAGGTTATCGAAGGTCAGATAGATATGGTGCAGCGATCCTTTATGGGATCGTCTTGGGTTTTGTGGTTTTTATGATTACCGAGATGGCGGACCGGGCAGGGTCCAGCGGCGTACTCGATCCGGGGTTTGCAGCAGTTGGACCGGCTTTCGTGGCTATTGTGATCGGAGTTACTGTGCTCCTTTACAAGGAAGACGGGCGAACGTGACGGGCGCAAACCGACATAGAGCGACAGCATACGCGTTCCGCGCCGCTTTGGCGGTTGCGCTCGTTTCGACCTGGGTATCCGGTACCGCACTCGGGCAGAGCCTGATGCCGCTCGACCTATTCAACGCCCCGATCAGTGCCGACGCGCCCGCCTCGGTAGATGCGCAATCCCTGACCTTTGACGCCAATACCAGTGTCATAACGGCCCTGGGCGACGTTGTGTTCCTCTATGACGGATATACGATCAAGGGCCAGCGCCTGGTATTCAATCGCCGTAGTAACGACGTTAAGTTCGTTGGTGCGGTTACGATTATTGATCCATCCGGAAATATCCTGGAAACCGAAAATTTCAGCATGACCGGCGGTATGAAAAAGGCGCTGATCTCCAGCTTCACCATCACCGCCTACGATGGCTCGCGCATAACCGCCGACAGTGCCGACTATGACACAACGCTTCAAACCATGCTGATCAACGCCCAATATGCGCCGTGCGGTGCCTGCGTGGATGACAAGGGACGCCGCATCGGTTGGTCGGTATCAGCATCCACCTTCACCACGAACGAAGTGGATGGGTCGATTTATATGGATCAGCCCCATCTCGAAATATTGGGCATACCCATCGCCTGGTTACCATTTCTGTGGTTGCCCGACACCAGCGACACTATTCTCGATGACTTTGACACGCCCTCAATAGACTATAGTGAAGATATTGGGGCCAAGGTCACCGTACCGTATCGCGCCTATAGCAGCCGCTACACGGACATCATTCTGACGCCCAGCCTTGTCAGCCAGCAGGGTCTGCTGTTCGGCGCAGAATGGCGACAGCGATTTGACAATGGTGCGATCCGGATCAAAGGTTCGGGAATTTATCAGTTCGGACGCAGCAGATTTACCGGTCGGGTCGGTGATCTCGATTGGCGCGGTGCCATCCAGACATCGGGCGAGTTCCGGCCAGTCGAGGACTGGACCGTGGGGTGGTCTTATACCGCATTTACGGACGCTGCATATTTTAGCGACTATCTTCTCTCAACCGACAAGTCGAGCATCAACGAGGTCTATGCACAGAACCTGACGCAGGACACGTTTATCGACGTCAGGCTGCAGCAGTTCAACAAGTTGGGCGAGGTCACTGACGCAAGTCAGCAGCAGCAAGGCAAAAACCTGCCGGTGGTGCGGTTCGACAATGTCACAATGTTGGCCAAGGGCATGGGTCAACTCGAATTGTCCGGCCGCCTCCTCGGCGTTCAGCGCGACAGCGAAACGTCGACCCACACGGTCAATGGTGTGCCCTACAAATTCGGGTATGCCGGCAACAAGCTTCACGTCGCATTGCAGGCAGGTTGGCAAAACCAGTTTATCGGCGCAGGCGGTTTTGTTGCCACCCCTTATCTTGGCGGTCGCCTGGATGTTGCCCAGTATGATGGCGCCGGCACTTTCCCGGGAGGCGCAACCTCGCTGTTCAGTGCCACCCCGATTGCCGCAATGGACGTTCGCTTTCCCATGGCCGCTAACGATGGATCGGTGACCCAATTAATCGAACCGATCGCACAATTGGTCTATCGCGGCAGCAACACCACGGCGGTCGGCATCACCAATGACAACGCGCAGAGCTTTGTCTTCGACGACACCAACCTGTTCAGTTACAACCGGTTTTCCGGCTCGGACAGACAAGAAACCGGCCTGAGGGCAAATATCGGCGGGCGCTACCAGGCCAATTTTATCGACGGCAGCTATCTCGAACTGATCGCTGGACAATCCTTCCAACTGGCCGGCAGCAACGCCTTTGCGATGCCGGATCAGGCTCAGACCGGCATCGGGTCCGGCCTGGACGTCTCATCATCTTATGCCGTCATCGGTGCCTACGGCGCGATGAACCGCAACCTCAAGGGTGGCGGCAAACTACAGATTAACACCGCCACCGGCGGCGTCTCCCGCGCTGGACTTGGTGTCAGCTACGCCAATGCCGGCTATGCAGCGACGCTGGATTACGACTATGTTGCCGCCAATAGCGCCACGGGCGTGCTCGCCGATCAACACGAAGTCGGCGCCGAACTCAGTGTTCCCATAGCCGACTATTGGTCAGTCAGCGGCAACACATATTGGGACTTGCGCGCCAACACCTGGTTGCAGGTAGGGGGCGCGTTGCAGTATGACGATGGCTATCTGTTGCTTCGAGCCACGGCAAGCCGGACTGGTTCAACCAATGTGAGCCCCAACGAAACCCGGATTACCGGTTCGATTAAGCTCAAGGCCCCCGCTGGTTTCAATCTGGGTTACAGTTCGAATCTACCCGGATTTTAGCCGCAATTTTTGCCTAGCACACTGCGCAACGGACCAACGGGTCCAATGCCAATAACTGACGGATGAGGATGATGGCGATTGCTCTAATGAGACACAGCGCTAGCGCAGTTCTAATCGGGATCATGCTGTGCGTGGCGACGGCTTTGCCAAGCCAGGCGGCCGCAGTCAAGGTTTCGGTAAACGGCCAGCCAATTACCGACGTGCAGATTTCGCAGCGCGTCAAGCTTTTCGCGCTGGAAGGCAATAAATCAGGTCGAAACGGCGCGACCAAACAATTGATCGACGAAGCACTGCAGGCTCCAGGAAGCCAAGCGCCTCGGGATCACCGTTTCGAACGCCCAGGTCGACAGTGCCTATCAGCAGGTGGCCCGCAACATCAAGATCAGCAAGGACAAACTGACCCAAATGCTGCAAGGACAGGGCGTCAGCATCGAATCGCTGCAAGATCGCCTGCGTGCCGCTATTGCCTGGAACGGTGTTACCGAAGCCGCCATTATGCCACAGGTTCAGGTTTCCGAGCTTGAGCTTGATAAGCAGGCGGCCGAAAAGATGAATTCCTACAATGGCTTCGACTATATCTTGAAGGAAGTGATTTTCGTGGCGCCCGGTGGGCGCGGCGCCAGCGGACGCACATCACAGGCCAACCGCTATCGCCAGCAGTTCAAAGGTTGTGACAGCGCCGTTGACCTGTCGCTCAACTATACAGATGCCGCCGTCATCGACCTGGGTCGTCGCAATGCGACCCAACTGCCAGAAGCCGTTGCCAAGGAATTGGCGGGCCTCAACGTTGGCGGTATCACCCGACCGCGTGTCGTCAACACCGGCGTTTCGATGCTGGCAGTGTGCGAAAAGGCAGTGGCCGAAGATTTGACCTTTATCAAGAGTGACCTACGCGCGAATGCCGGCAATGCCGCTCTTGAAACCAAAGCTACCAATTATCTCGAAGATCTGCGCTCTCGCGCCAAGATCATTTACAATTGATCGCACGGCGCCCGGCACGCCGGGCGCATTCAATAATTCTGCGTATTTGGGGCCAGAATGGACAAGCCGCTTGCAATAAGCATGGGGGAGCCGGCCGGTATTGGGCCTGACCTCATTCTTCAACTTTATGAAAACCGCGCCAAGAACGAATTGCCGCCATTTTGCCTGTTCGGGAATGCTGAATTTCTACAAGCACGCGCCAAACGACTGGGCTTGGGTCTCAACATTGCCAGCACAAGCGTTGCCGAGGCGGGAAAAACCTTCGCCGACGCGCTGCCGGTTGTGTCAATTGCCGGACTGATTTCAGATAGTCCAGGCAAAGCCAGCGCCCTTACGGGCAAAGTGGTCATCGGCGCCATCGAGCAAGCGGTCGCTGCCGTCCAGACGGGAACCTGTCGAGCGTTGGTCACCGCACCAATTCACAAGGCTGCCCTCTACCACGCCGGTTTCAAGCATCCCGGTCATACCGAATTTCTTGCCTATCTCTGCGCCAAGGGCAGCAAGGAGCGCCGACCGGTCATGATGCTCGCGCATAACGACCTGCGCGTTATCCCTGTGACCATCCACACCCCGATCAAAGATGTGCCTTCGCAACTGACACGGGCCAGCATCGTCGAAACGGTTACCGCTGCCCATTATGATCTTCGACTGCGCTTTGGCATCGGCCAACCGCGTATCGCCGTCGCTGGCCTTAATCCGCATGCCGGCGAAAGTGGTAATATCGGCTCGGAAGAAACCGACATCATCGGCCCAGCCATCGACCAACTGCGCTATGCCGGAATCAATGTCGAAGGCCCCTTTCCCGCCGACACACTTTTTTATCCCCGCCACTGGCGCCGATATGATGTGATCATTGCAATGTACCATGATCAGGCGCTCATCCCGATCAAGACGGTCGCCTTCGAGGAGGCAGTCAACGTTACCCTGGGGTTGCCAATTGTTCGCACTTCGCCCGATCACGGTACCGCCTTTGAACTCGCCGGTACCGGACGCGGCTCTACCAGGAGCCTGCTCGCAGCTATTCGCATGGCCGATGAGTTGACCCGTGGTCGCGACTAATGAGCCAGATTGACGCGCTCCCGCCATTGCGCGAAGTCATTGCCGAACATGGCCTGCGCGCCAAAAAGGAGCTCGGCCAGAACTTCCTTCTCGATCTCAACCTGACCGCGCGTATTGCCCGCGTTGGGGGGCCACTTGATGGAGTCCGTGTGCTTGAGGTCGGTCCGGGCCCTGGTGGCTTGACCCGGGCCCTGCTTGCCGAAGGTGCCGCCGAAGTCATCGCCATCGAACGCGACCCTCGCACCCTGCCCGCTCTGGCACAAATCGCCGACGCGTACCCGGGCCGTTTGACAATTGTTTCAGGTGACGCCCTGGAGATCGATTATCCCACGCTCGCCAGAAATCCGACAAGAATTATCGCCAATCTGCCGTACAACATCGCGACGCCATTGCTGACAGGATGGCTCACTACCGCACCTTGGCCGCCCTTTTTGAAAGCCTTACACTAATGTTTCAGCGCGAAGTGGCGGAACGTATCTGCGCACGTCCCGGCGACGAGGCCTATGGTCGATTGGCCGTGCTGGCGGGGTGGCGCTGCGAGGCGCGCATTGCGTTTAACGTCAGTCGCGAAGCCTTCACACCGCAGCCAAATGTCACCTCGGCGGTCGTCCACCTCAAACCCCGCCGCGTCGATGCAACTGTCGCTGTCCGCGATCTCGAAAATGTCACCAAGGCCGCATTCGGTCAGCGCAGAAAAATGGTGCGCCAGAGTTTGAAGTCACTGGGGGTGGCAGTTCCGGCTTTGCTCGAAACCGCGAGTCTTGAGGGAAACGAACGCGCCGAGGAATTGCCGATTGAGGCCTTTCTGGCGATGGCACGTGCCTTGCCATCCTTGCGACCGGCCTGACCCTAGACCTATAACCGATCGATCTGGTCCTGCAGGTCATCGACAAAGCTATCGAGTTCAGTCCACCGCAAACGCGCCAACCGTGCAGCGGCCAGAATCGTGCGCACCTTTTGTGACGACGCTTCCAGATCGTCATTGACGATAACGTAATCGTACTCATTGTAATGCTGCATTTCGAGCTTGGCATTGCGCAGGCGCTTTTCAATGGTGCCAACGCTGTCCTGGGCCCGCCGCTCAAGCCTGGCGCGCAACTCCTCGATCGTCGGCGGCAGGATGAATACCGTCACCATATCGGCGCGACTTTTCTCATACAGTTGCAGTGTGCCCTGATAATCGATGTCGAATAGAATATCGTTGCCGGCCAGCAGCTGTTCTTCGACCTTGGCGCGGGGCGTGCCGTAATAGTTGTCGTGCACTTTTGCCCATTCGAGCAACTCATCGTCCGCCTTCATTCGCTCGAAGGTCGGCACGTCAATGAAATAATAGTGGGTGCCATCCACCTCATCGTTTCGCCGCGCCCGCGTGGTGACTGAAACTGACAGGCGGATATTGGGGTCCTGTGCGAACAGCGACCGCGATATCGAGGATTTCCCCGCACCCGAAGGCGACGCTATGACCAGCATGACGCCGCGACGCGCAAAATCCATTCCGATACCCTGCCCTGCTCGATCTGACGACTCGTGAACGCTAGTTGATCGATCCATGTTCCGAGGTCAAGACCGCTGCCCCAATTCCGCCAGATTATTGGGGCGCCGCCTCACCAGCCTGATCGGCTTCTATCGCATCCTTGGCAGCGTCGGCATCCGCTTCCGCGTTCTTTGCCGCCTCGCGCTCGATGGCCCGCAATTTGGCGACATTCTCCCGATGCTCCTTGTAGGCTCGACGCAAAGACATGTCCGTCCGCTGGATCGGCAGTCGCCGCCACAAAATACAGGTAATCATGGCTGTCAGGATGCGCCACCGCCTTGATGGCATCGATACCCGGATTAGCAATCGGGGTCGGCGGCAGCCCGTCAATCTGATAGGTATTAAACGGCGTTTGCTGCTCAATTTCTGACCGCCGGAGGCCACGCCCCAACTTCGACTGGCCCTTGGTGATGCCATAAATGATGGTAGGATCGGACTGTAGTCGCATGCTCTGCTTCAAGCGATTGATAAAGACAGCGGCCACTTCTGGTCGTTCTGTCGCAACCCCCGTTTCCTTTTCGACGATCGAGGCCAGAATTACCATTTCTTCAGGCGTCTTTATCGGCAGGTCCGGCGCACGCGTTGCCCACACTTCGTCGACCGCGTCCGTCATTGCCTTCTGCATCGTACTCAAGACATCGTTGCGGTCATCGCCCGGCACATAATCATAGGATCCCGGCAACACCGAGCCTTCTGCGGGCAGCGTAGATATCTCTCCCTTGAGATTTGCATCAGCGTTCAACCGCTGCACGACCTCCCAGCCTGTCCACCCCTCAGGGATGGTTACGGCATAGCGGATAGGATCGCCCTCCGTCAGTTCCCGCAATATGTCTGCCATGCTGGCACCAGCGGGAATCTTGAAATCCCCCTTCTTGATCGGCTTTTTGATGTCAAGAACACGGCCGCCGATCTGGAAAATCATGTTGTTGCTGATCAACCCTGCCGACTCGAGGCGCTGGCCGGTCAGGCCCATGCCATTACCCGATTCAACTCTGAATACCGTTTCGCCCGAACTGGGACCGTCGCCATAAAACTGGGACGCCCCGTATAACACGACCCCGCAGGCAACGAGCATGCCGAGAACAAACAGCGACAACAGGCCGTTCAGAATATCGATGAAACCGTTGCGGCGGCGAGGCTTTGCGCGACGTGACTTGCGATCATTCATGTTGCTCAATATCCCAGCTGGACCGTCGCGACGCCCGGCGCCCTCGGATCAATAAATTCGACTGCCGCCTGGCTCACCGATGCGACGGCATAATCTCGGCGCCGTCCGAACTTGACAAGAGCGGCATCGGACAGAGCGGCCAATATGAACTGAATTTGACCCGCCCGCGCGCCTATTGGACCTGGCGCATCACCAAAGTAGCGTTGGTGCCGCCAAATCCGAAGGAATTTGACAATGCGACATTAATTTCCCTCTCAAGCGCCACCTTGGGCACCAGATTGATTTCAGTTTCCATCGACGGATTGTCAAGATTAAGGGTCGGTGGCGCAATATTGTCGCGAATTGCCAACAACGAGAAGATCGCTTCAACCGACCCCGCGGCGCCTAACAAGTGCCCAACGGCAGATTTGGTCGAGGACATGGCAACGGTCGTTGCCGCATCACCCAGCATTCGGGTCACGGCACCAAGCTCGATCTCATCGCCCAATGGCGTGGATGTGCCATGTGCATTGATATAGTCAATCTCGGCCGGGGTGATACCAGCGCGTTTTATCGCCGCTTGCATACAGCGATAGCCACCATCGCCGTCTTCAGAAGGGGCCGTAATATGATGCGCATCCCCCGAGAGGCCGTACCCAATGATCTCACCATAGATTTTGGCGCCACGCGCCTTGGCGCGCTCGTAATCTTCGAGCACCACAATGCCTGCACCCTCGCCCATGACGAACCCGTCACGAGCCTTGTCGTATGGTCGCGAGGCGATCTCGGGCGTGTCGTTAAAGCCGGTCGACAACGCGCGGCAAGCAGAAAAACCCGCCATTGCGAGTCGGTTGACACAACTTTCGGTACCCCCGGCAACCATCACATCAGCGTCGCCCAGCGCAATCAACCGCGACGCATCGCCGATGGCATGCGCGCCGGTCGAACAAGCGGTAACCACCGAATGATTGGGACCCTTGAGGCCAAAACGAATGGATACGTAGCCCGATGCAAGATTGATCAGCCGACCAGGAATAAAGAACGGACTGATCCGACGCGGGCCTTTTTCATGCAATGCAACAGATGCATCATAAATGCCGCCGACACCGCCAATGCCCGAACCGATCAATACACCGGTGCGCTCCTGCTCGTCCTGAGTTTTTGGCTCAACCCCGGCGTCGGCAATCGCCTGCGTTGCAGCCGCCATGGCAAAGACAATGAATGGATCAACTTTGCGCTGATCCTTCACGTCCATCCAGTCGTCGGGGTTATATTTCCCCTCGGCATAATCCCCGAGAGGAATGCGCGCCGCAATCTGGCAGGCAATATCATCAACGCGGAAATCCTCGATGCGCTTGGCACCATTTTTTCCCGCCAGAATATTGGACCAAGTCGCCTCAATACCGCAGCCCAATGGACTGACAATACCCATTCCCGTCACGACAACGCGGCGCAATTCCATGATTTATCCTACCAGACTAGCAATAAACGGCAGGAATCAGCCAACCGCCTTGGTCAGAAAGGACACTGCGTCCCCAAAAGTCTGGATAGATTCGGCTGCATCGTCTGGAATTTCGACTGAAAATTCTTCTTCGAAAGCCATCACCAACTCAACCTGATCAAGCGAATCGGCGCCCAGATCATCAATAAAGCTGGCCTTTTCGACCACTTTCTCGGCATCCACATTGAGGTGTTCCACAACGATTTTGCGGACCCGATCAGCGACATCGCTCATGTTTGACTTCCCTTTTGAAATCGACGTATCGTTCGCTTCTTATTGGCGCATCGCCAAGTATTCAAGCACGGTGTTGGCTTGCACACACCAACTGTAAGCGGGCGGCGCGGCACTCGCAAGATAGCTTGCCATGTTCAACAGCGGCGCCGATTAGCATACTTCTTTTGCCTTTGCCATAAGGCAGACCCCAGCTTTTTCCGCCTTTGTGCCGAACTGTCATATCATTGCCATGCCACCATTGACGTTTAGCGTGTGTCCTGTGATGTAACCCGCTGTGTCGCTTGCCAGAAAAACGGCGCAACCCGCAATTTCCTGCGCAGTGCCCAGCCGCCCCGATGGAATCGTTGAAAGTATCGAGTCGCGCTGCTTTTCATTGAGGTCGTCGGTCATGGCCGAGGCGATAAAGCCCGGCGCGATTGAATTGACCGTTATCCCGCGCGACGCCACTTCGTGCGCCAGCGCCTTGTTCATCCCGATCAGACCGGCCTTGGAGGCGGCATAATTGCCCTGCCCTGGATTCCCCATCACGCCGACCACCGAGGAAATGCCAATAATCCGGCCAAAACGCTGCTTCATCATACCCCGCAACACAGCGCGCGTGAGATGAAAGGCCGCCGTCAGATTGACCGCAAGCACCTCATCCCATTCCTCATTTTTCATCCGCATGAACAGATTGTCGCGCGTCATGCCCGCATTGTTGATCAGGATATCAAGCCCGCCAAGCGCCGCTTCTGCGCTGGGCACCAGCTTGTCCACCTCATCCAGCTTCGACAGGTTGCAGGGCAAAACCGCAACATTGCCGCCGATCTCGCTGGCAACGTCCTCAAGTGCACCAACCCGAGTGCCGCTCAACGCGACGGTGGCACCCGCCGCCGCCAGCCCCTTGGCAATCTCGCGGCCGATGCCGCCACTAGCACCCGTTACCAGCGCGCGTTTCCCAGACAAATCAAACATCTATGCATTTCCAGTCAGAATCGAATTCAAATGGACAATGGGTTCAAGCCTGCAGTTCCGCGACCAACGCGTCAATATCGGTCGCGGTGCCTACCGCACTGGCGACCAGATTGGAATCAATTCGTTTGGCCAGCCCGGTCAAGACCTTTCCGGTACCCAGCTCCAGAAGATGCGAGACCCCGCCGGGGCCGGCAAGCCACGAAATACTTTCCGTCCAACGCACAACGCCCGTTACCTGCTCAATCAAGCGTTGGCGAATGTCTGTTGGCGTATCAATTGGGGTCGCAAGCACATTGGCGACAAGCGGCACCACCGGCGCACTCATCGTGACCTCGGCCAGCGCTGCCCCCATGGCGTCGGCTGCTGGTTGCATCAGCGAGCAGTGAAACGGCGCGCTGACCGGCAACAGCAGCGCGCGTTTGGCACCATTGGCCTTGGCAATATCCAGTGCCCGTTCGACCGCACTAGTGGCACCCGAAATCACGACCTGGCCCGGCGCATTGTCATTGGCCACGTCACAAACCTCGCCTTGACTGGCTTCTGCCGCAACTTCCCGCGCTGTTGGCAGGTCCAGCCCAAGCAAGACCGCCATCGCCCCTTGACCAACCGGAACGGCCTTTTGCATTGCAAGCCCACGAGTCCGGAGCAAACGCGCCGTGTCCGCGAGACTGAATGTACCGGCCGCACATAGCGCTGAATATTCGCCCAACGAATGCCCGGCAACATAGGCGGCGCTATCAGCCAGTCTGACGCCTTTGCTCTCCAGCACACGCACGACCGCCATGCTGACCGCCATTAGGGCTGGTTGGGCATTTTCGGTCAGGCGCAGCTTATCCTCAGGACCGTCGAACATGGTCGCGGAGAGAGTCTCGCCCAATGCCGCATCCACCTCGTCGAATACCGCCTTGGCCTCGGGGTAAATTGTTGCTAATTCCTTGCCCATCCCGACTACCTGGCTACCTTGCCCGGGAAAAGTGAATGCGTGTTTGCTCATGTTGCCTCCGTTAAACATCAGATTGGCCCGACGCCTCGCCAATGTCCAGTTGCGCGGCGTTTGGCCAAACCGGCGACTGCTGTCAAGGGAGACAAGGACACGCGATGCCGAAATGCCAGCGCCTGCTACTGGCTATTTCCCTTGCGTTTTCTCGTCTGCTCGCTTAATGGAACGCCAACATTCGTTTGGCCGGGGGCTGAACGGAGGGTTTGCGCATGCAAATAGGGTGAAATATCCCGGCCTCCCGTGTTCCCGCTCTTTGCAAGACTGCTTTGATGCCTTTCCGGTTTCAAAGAGGCTCCGCGCCTGACAGATGTTGAGTGAAACCCACTTAGAAAGGCGCTGTTTATGGCCCTCTATGAGCATATCTTTTTAGCCCGCCAGGACGTTTCCGCCCAGCAGGTTGAAGAATTGACGACTGCATTGACCGAAATTCTGACTGCCAATGGCGGTAAGGTCACCAAGAACGAATATTGGGGCCTGAAAGGCCTCTCTTACCGCATTCGCAAGAATCGCAAGGCGCACTACTCGCTGATGAATATTGACGCACCGGCCACCGCCGTTGCCGAAATGGAACGCCAGATGCGCATCAACGAAGACATCCTGCGCTTCATGACTGTTCGCATGGACGAACTTGAAGAAGGCCCCTCGGCAATGATGCAGAAGCGTGACCGTGACGACCGCCCCGATCGCGGCGGCGACCGTCGTCCGCGCCGCTTCTAGGAACTAAGGAACAAAAGCTATGGCAATTCGTGATCTAACAACCGCCCAAGCCCGCCGTCCCTTCCAGCGTCGGCGCAAGACCTGCCCGTTTTCGGGCGAAGGTGCACCCAAGATCGACTACAAGGACGTGCGCCTGCTTTCGCGCTATGTGTCCGAGCGCGGCAAGATCGTACCAAGCCGCATTACCGCTGTTTCGGCAAAGAAGCAGCGTGAACTGGCCCGCGCCATCAAGCGCGCGCGATTCATCGGCATCATGCCCTACGCGGTCAAGTAAGACCCCGCGCCCAGGCGGCGTACTATCGTTGGGGTCGCGAATGGTTTGCGGCTCCTAACCGTCCAGCAAGGGCGGGACAGCTCAAAGGATATATTCTATGAAAGTGATCATGCTCGAGCGCATCGCGCGCACCGGCAACATTGGCGACGAAGTTGACGTCAAAGACGGCTTCGCCCGCAACTTCCTGTTGCCACAAGGCAAGGCACTACGCGCCACCACCGCCAACCGTGAAAAATTCAAGGTCGAGCGCGTCAATATCGAAAAGCGCAACGACGAACGTCGTGAAGCTGCTGCCGGTATTGCCGAAGGACTTAATGGCAAGACCATCATCATCATCCGTCAGGCCGGTGAAACCGGTCAGCTTTATGGCTCCGTCGCATCACGCGACATCGTCGAAGCTCTGGCCGCAGACGGCTTCACCGTTCAGCGCACCCAAGTCGATCTGGTTGACCCGATCAAGTCGGTTGGCATGCACACAGTGTCACTGAACCTGCATGCCGAAGTTGCTGTGTCGATCAATGTGAACGTCGCTCGTTCCACCGACGAAGCCGCGCGTCAGGACCAGGGCGAAGATCTCACCGTCACGGTCTACGAAGACGACGTTGATGGCGATTTTGCTGCCGGTCAGAAAGATGCCCAGCAAGACGACCGCTTCGACGACGAAGCCTAGTCAGCACGGACTGAACAATATTTTGGGTCGGGCATTGCCCGACCCTATTTTTTTGGCCATTTGCTGAGCCGATCCGACCTGATGGTTGCGATGCGCGGTCCGACTCGGGCACAATGCCTGCTTGTACAATTGCAATGGCCAGCTGCCGTTTTCCCCGCTCATCACAGTGTTAACCTGCGGTTATCAACAATGGGAAACAAAGCGGACATGCGCGCGTTTCGTGAATCGACAGGCCTCCGACGCGTGGTTAAGAAGCAATAACTTTTGAGGCAGCAATGGCAGAGATCGCGCGGCTACCAACGGCCGAGGACAAGGCTTTTCGTCTGGCCCCCCACAATGTGGAAGCCGAACAAGCGCTGCTGGGTGCCATTCTCGTCAACAATGAAGCCTTTTATCGCGTCTCGGATTTTCTCGAGCCCGACCATTTTTATGAGCCGATCCATCGCGAAGTTTATGAGGTAATCGGCAAATTTGTCCGCGCCGGCAAATCCGCCGATCCCATAACCATCAAGACGCACCTTCCCGAAGCGCTATTGGCCGACATGACCATGGCCCAATATCTCGCGCGACTGGCTGCCGAAGCGACCACAGTACTCAACGCAGCAGATTACGGTCGCAGCGTTCATGATCTGGCGATCCGCCGCAGCCTGATTCTCATTGGCGAGGAAATGGTCTCGACCGCCTATGAGTCAGAAGTTGAAACCACCCCCGACAAGCAGATTGAAGAGGTGGAGGGAGCTCTGTTCCAACTCGCCGAAAAAGGTCGATATGACGGGGGGTTCCAAGGGTTCAACGCCGCCCTGAAAGACGCGATTCGCATGGCAGGCGATGCCTATAGTCGCGACGGGAGCCTATCTGGCACTGCCACGGGTCTGTCCGATCTTGATCGGCTGATGGGCGGCCTGCAGCGTTCTGATCTGGTTATCCTGGCAGCACGTCCCGCCATGGGCAAAACCTCTCTCGCCACCAACATTGCATTTCACGTCGCCAAGGAATGGCAGGCGGACGTCACCCCGGACGGTCGTAGCAAAACCGTCAATGGAGGTATTGTAGGCTTTTTCAGCCTGGAAATGAGCGCCGAACAATTGGCCACGCGTATCCTTGCCGAACAGGCCGAAATATCCTCCTCCGACATTCGCCGCGGCAATATTCACGAAAGCCAGTTCTCCAAACTCGTCGATGTATCCGCCCAGATGGCTCAGGTACCACTATACATTGACGATACCGGCGGCATCAGCGTCGCCCAACTTGCAGCGCGCGCGCGCCGCCTCAAGCGCCAAAAGGGTCTCGACCTGTTGATTGTCGACTATTTGCAGTTGCTCTCAGGCTCCAGCAAGGCCGCCAACCAGAACCGAGTGCAGGAGCCTGACGGAGATTACGACCACGCTCAAGGCGTTGGCCAAGGAGCCTTGAAGTGCCTATTATCGCTCTGTCCCAGCTATCGCGTCAGGTCGAAAATCGTGATGACAAGCACCCACAATTGGCGGACTTGCGCGAATCGGGCTCTATCGAGCAAGACGCCGACGTCGTGCTTTTCGTTTACCGCGAAGAGTACTATCTAAAGAACAAGGAGCCCAAGGAGGGCTCACCAGACCATTTGGCTTGGCAAGGGGAAATGGAAAAAGTTTACGGCAAGGCCGAAGTCATCATCGGCAAGCAGCGACATGGCCCCACTGGCACGGTACAACTCTCCTTTGAGGCGCAATATACGCGCTTTGGCAATCTGGCGCGCGCCGACTATCTGCCCGAGCGCATGGAATAGGCATGGCATTGCAATCCGGCCTCGGCGGTCACCTCACCATTGATCTTGGCGCTTTGGTGCGCAATTGGCGCGCTCTGGACAAGGTGAGCGCCGGTGCCTTGACCGGTGCTGTCATCAAGGCGGACGGCTATGGCGTTGGTATCGTGCCCGTGGCCAAATCGCTTTACGCCGCTGGTGCGCGATTTTTTCACCGCCACCGTTGATGAGGCGGTTACAGTCCGCGCTGCGCTGCAGGATGCGCATATTTTCGTAATGAACGGATTGTATCCCGGCGCCGCCAATCTCTATGTCCGCCAAAATCTGATGCCGGTAATCTCCTCAATGGCGATGCTTGAGGAGTGGCTGGCCAAATGCATCGAGCGCAATGAGGCCTACCCCGCCGCCCTCCATTTTGACACGGGCATGAACCGGCTAGGCTTCCGGCTCAATGAAGCATCCATTGTACAGGAGCAAACCGAGAAGCTTGGCTTCGCGCCTCAGATGATCATGAGTCATCTAGCCTGCGCCGATATGCCAAATCATGAGAAAAACCGCACGCAGCTCGCCCTGTTCCAGTCGGTCATCTCTCGTTTTCCCGGCATCCCCGCATCACTGGCCAATTCCGCCGGGGTCATGGCGGGGCGAGACTATCATTTTCAGATGGTGCGCCCCGGCGTAGCAATGTTCGGCGGCCGCGCCGTGATCGGGCGCACAAATCCAATGGCCGCTGTCGTCACCCTTCACGCGCCTATCCTGCAGATCAAGGCCGCGCGCACCGGTGAAACTGTCGGCTACGGCGCGGGTATCACATTGGCGCGCGAGACCAGACTGGCCATTGTTGGAATTGGCTACGCCGACGGCTTCTTCCGCGCCCTCTCCAGTTCAACCGGCCGCATGGGTGGCGCGGTTGCTGTACGCGGGCACATTTGTCCGGTCGTCGGTCGTGTGTCGATGGACCTTATCGCCGTTGATATCACCGAACTTGGCGACGACCTGCCAATTCCGGGCGAAGGCGTTGAAATTTTGGGGCCGAACATCGGCATCGACGATGTAGCCGATGCCGCCGGCACAATTGGCTATGAGGTGCTCACAGCACTCAAGGGACGCTATACCCGCAGCTATGTCGGCGAAACCGAATAATAACGTTCGCTATTTGTTCTTGCATAGTCGTGCTTTTCGCTCTATTGAAAACTCGGCATCAAATTGGGACTATTTGTATTGGCCAGAACAAAATCCAGTTTCCTCTGTCAGGCATGCGGCGCCGTCTATAGCCGCTGGCACGGTCGATGCGAAGCCTGCGGTGACTGGAATACGCTGGTTGAAGAACTCGCCGACAGCGGCGTTGGAGCCGGTCCCAAGGCCGCAAAGGCGGGCAGTCGCCCGGCCCAACTGGTGCCGCTATCCGGCGAAACCGAAAGCGCGGCACGAGTTGTAACAGGCATTGCCGAACTGGATCGTGTCACGGGTGGTGGCTTCGTCATGGGCTCGGCACTTCTCGTCGGCGGTGATCCCGGCATCGGCAAATCGACCCTCCTGCTTCAGGCAGCGGCTGCACTGGCAAATACAGGCAAGCGCGTCATCTATGTATCGGGCGAGGAAGCCGTGGCGCAGGTGCGCCTGAGGGCCCAGCGCCTTGGTCTGGGCGATGCAGACGTCATGTTGGCGGCCGAAACCAATGTTGAAATTATCCTCGCCACGCTCGAAGACGGCCCGGCGCCAGATCTTGTGATCATCGACTCCATTCAGACCCTGTGGACAGATCGCGTTGACAGCGCGCCCGGCACCGTTACCCAGGTTCGAACTTCAGGCTCAGGCCTTAACCCGCTTTGCCAAGAAAAGCGGCGCCGCTGTCGTATTGGTCGGTCACGTCACCAAAGACGGGCAGATCGCAGGTCCACGCGTTGTCGAGCATATGGTCGACGCGGTTCTCTATTTCGAAGGCGACACCAGTCACACCTTCCGCATCTTGCGCGGCGTCAAGAACCGCTATGGCGCGACCGACGAAATCGGCGTGTTTGAAATGACCATGCTGGGGCTGGCGCAAGTCGCCAACCCGTCGGCGCTGTTTCTCGATCAACGCGACGAGGGCGCAGCTGGCTCTGCCGTGTTCGCGGGCATGGAAGGCACACGTCCGCTACTAGTGGAAATTCAGGCGCTCGTCGCCCCCTCTCCGCTGGGCACGCCGCGACGAGCAGTCGTAGGTTGGGATTCTGCACGCTTGTCGATGGTGGTTGCGGTGCTGGAAACCCGCTGTGGTGTACGGATAGGCGCCAATGACATCTACCTCAATGTCGCGGGCGGCCTGAAGATCGGTGAGCCGGCAGCAGATCTCGCCGTGGCGGCCGCCTTGATTTCTTCGCTGACCGGATCACCCCTGCCCGCCGATGCAGTATATTTTGGCGAGATTTCCCTGGCAGGCGGCATACGTCCGGTTGTGCACGGTTCGTTGCGCCTGCGCGAAGCCGAAAAACTCGGTTTCGGATCGGTTTCAACCGGAAAGCTGAGTTCAACGGATCGCAATGGCGGCCTGCAAATCGCTGAATATACCGCTCTTGCCGATCTCGTTGCCGGAATCGCGGCCAAGGGGCGACCTGCAGAAGCTGCCGAATAAAAAATAGTTGCACCAATGTCATGCTTTCTGGGAACATCACCTGTCAGTGGCGTTCCCTCCCTTGGCAGAGGCGGACAAAGCGGCTAAACGATGCCCGAGATAGGCTCAGGGCAAACGCTGGGACGGGGCGAATACGATATGTTGACTGCATTTGACGTTGGAGTCGGGTTGCTCCTCCTGATCTCGGCCATTCTGGCGACCGCGCGCGGCTTGACCCGCGAAGTGCTCTCGTTGGCGACTTGGGCCGGATCTGCCGCAATCGCTGTGTACATGCTGCTTTATCACCCCGAGATCGCGCAGAATTACATTGCCGATGAGACGGTGGCCAAGGTCGCTACGGTGGTAGTTACGTTCATCGTGTCGCTGATTGTTCTGCATCTGCTCACCATGCGTATCGCCGATTTCGTGGTCGACAGTAAGATCGGGCCGATTGATCGCACTCTTGGCTTCATATTCGGCCTGCTCCGCGGCTTGCTCATCGCTATCGTTGTGGTGATCTTTGGCAATTGGCTTCTCGCCGGAAAATTGCCACCGGGCATTGCGGGTTCCCAGTCACTGCCCCATCTCACTCAGATGGGCGATACGCTGCGTACAATGTTGCCAACTCAGCTTCAAACCCAGTTGGACAATTTGCTCAAGGGCAATATTTCTCGCACGGAAGATGGTTCGCCCTCCCCCGATGCGACAAGTGCCCCCTTGCCTGAAGAGGGCACTGACCAGACCGAAGACAGTAGTCCGTTTACCGATGCTGCCGTGCAGGGATAACATGTTTGGCGGGCTGCCTGTCCGCCGCCCGATCCATCTTTTGGCGTCGGCGACCAAATGTCCAAAAACCAGTTCTGCGACAGTAGCAGGCATGGAATGGAGAGCCCGTTGAACCATCCGAGCGACGATTCGTTCGATCTTTATGGCGACACCCTGCGCGAAGAGTGTGGGGTGTTCGGCATTTTAGGCCATCCTGACGCGCCCACGCTGACCGCGCTTGGGCTGCATGCGCTGCAACATCGCGGCCAAGAGGCGGCTGGCATCGTGACGTTCGATGGTCGCCAGTTCCATTCGGAGCGGCAACTGGGCTTGGTCGGTGATCATTTTACCGATCCAGCCACGCTCAAACGCATTCCCGGTTCGATGGCCATGGGACACGTGCGCTATTCAACCACTGGCGAGACCATACTCCGAAACGTGCAGCCGCTGTTTGCCGAACTTGAAGTGGGTGGCATTGCCATAGCCCACAACGGCAATCTGACCAACGGATTGACCCTGCGACGCAAATTGATTGCCCAGGGCGCCATTTGCCAGTCAACATCCGACACCGAAGTCGTGCTCCATCTGATTGCCCGCTCGCAACGAACATCGTCAAGCGACCGCTTTGTTGACGCCATCGGCGCCGTGGAAGGCGCTTATGCCATGGTGGCGATGACCCGGACCAAGTTGATCGGCGCCCGCGATCCCAATGGCATTCGGCCCCTGGTTTTGGGCGACCTCGATGGCAAACCTATTTTCGCCTCGGAAACCTGCGCTCTCGATATCATCGGCGCCAAATTCGTTCGTGACGTCGAAAATGGCGAAGTTGTGGTCTGCGAGATTCAACCTGACGGTCAAATCACCATCGAGTCGCTGCGCCCATTCAAGCCGCGCCGCGAGCGCATGTGTCTTTTTGAGTATGTCTATTTCGCCCGGCCCGACTCTATCGTAGCGGGTCGCAGCGTCTACAAGGCGCGCAAGCATATGGGCATCAATCTGGCCAGGGAAGCGCCGGTCGACGCCGACGTCGTCGTGCCGGTACCCGATGGCGGCACACCTGCGGCCATTGGTTATGCCCAGGCAAGCGGCATCCCATTTGAATTGGGCATAATCCGAAACCATTATGTCGGTCGCACTTTTATCGAGCCCAGTCAGTCGATCCGTGCCTTTGGCGTAAAGCTCAAGCACTCTGCCAACCGCGCCGAAATTGTAGGAAAGCGTGTCGTTTTGGTCGATGATTCAATCGTGCGCGGCACGACGTCGCTCAAGATTGTGCAAATGATCCGTGACGCAGGTGCCAGTGAAGTGCATATCCGCGTTGCCAGCCCGATGATTTTTCATTCCGACTATTACGGCATCGACACGCCGGACCCCGAAAAGCTCCTAGCCAATCAGCACGCCGATTTGAATTCAATGTGCAAATTTATTGGCGCTGATTCGTTGCAATTCCTGTCAATTGACGGCCTCTATGAGGCCGTTGGTGGCGAAAAACGCGATCCCAAGGCCCCCCAGTTTACTGACCACTATTTTACGGGCGACTATCCGACACAGTTGACTGACCTCAATGGGCGCACCAAGAACGATCCCAAACAGTTTTCCATGCTGCAAGAGGCCGGTTGATGCCGAAAACCAAAGGGCCACAGGCCAAGGAACTCACCGGAAAAGTCGTTTTGGTGACAGGTGCATCGCGCGGCATTGGCTATGCTGCTGCGCGCGAAGCGGCGCGCCGAGGCGCTCATGTGGTGGCCGTCGCGCGTACCGTCGGCGGACTTGAAGAACTCGACGACGAAATCCAGGACATGGGATCGTCAGCGACACTTGTTCCACTGGACCTCAAGGACGGCGAGGCAATAGACCGACTTGGTGCCGCGATATTTGAACGGTGGGGTGCGCTGGACGGACTTATTGCCAATGCCGCCCTGTTGGGCACGCTGTCGCCCCTGCCCCATATCGCGCCCGAAGAATTTGATAAGGTCATGGCCATCAATGTAACAGCCAATTTCCGCCTCTTGCGGTCAATGGACCTGTTGTTGCGCCAATCGGATGCCGGTCGTGCCGTATTTGTCTCTTCGTCGGCCGCCCGCTCCGCCAAGCCATACTGGGGTTTATACGCAGCCAGCAAGGCTGCCGTCGACGCCATGGTCAAGGCCTATGCCGGCGAGATGGTTCAAACCTCGGTACGCACCAATGTGTTCTATCCTGGTGCGGTTCGAACGGCGATGCGCGCCAAGGCCATGCCCGGCGAAGATCCCGATACGCTCCCGCGTCCAATTGAAATCGCGCCAAAACTGGTTGATTTGATCGCGCCCGGTATTGGCGAAAACGGCCGGGTGTTCAACATGGGCACCAACAGCTTCGAAGACCTCTAGCAACGGCACCAGATCGAGCGCTGAGTGTCCAGCTGCGTCTAAATTCGCCACTACTGATGTGTTGCTAACCCAGCTTGCTCATCAAAACCTTGTCGATACGGCGGCCATCAAGGTCGATCACCTCAATGCGCCATCCATCGCTTGAAAAACTCTCACCCACATTGGGTAGGCGGTTAATTGCGGACAAGACATAGCCCGCCACGGTCTCGTATTTAGCATCGCGCGGAATTGGGATGCCGAGCTTGTCGCTGAACTCATCTACGGGCATCCAGCCAGCAACCAGATAGGAACCGTCGTCGCGCCGCACCAACGCCGGATCGTCGCCCGTTTCCTCCTGAAATACCCCGGTGATGACCTCAAGAATATCTCCCGAGGTCACGATCCCTTCAAAATGCCCGTACTCATCAACCACAAGTGCCATATGCACTGTCGAGTTGCGGATGGCGCGTACGACGTCTAGCGCGTCGGCGTGATCCATCACAACCGGGACCGGACGCACATATTTTCGCGTATCGAACGGCTGCCCGTTGGCAAAAACGCTGAGCAGATCAGTAATGGCCACCACCCCAATGATCGAATCCGCATCGCCGTCCTGAACCAGCAATCGTGATCGATGCGAGGACAGGATGGTTTTGCGGATTTCGTCCGGCTCGTCCGACAGATCAATCAACTCGACATCGAGCCGAGGCGTCATCAGGCCTCGCGCTGACCGATCCGCCAGACGCATGACACCCGAAATCATTGAATGTTCATCGCTTTCAATGACGCCCGCCGTAGTCGCCTCAGCGATGATGGTCTTGACCTCTTCTTCGGTCACCGTCTCCTCGCCCTCCCCGTGTTGACGCAGCAACCGCAACACCGCAGTGCCCGAAATATCGAGAATGAAAACGATCGGCCCACCGATCTTGGCCAACATTTCCATGGCAGGCGCCACACGCGCCGCCACTCGCTCCGGATCCCGCAGCGCGATTTGTTTGGGCACTAACTCCCCAATGATCAGGGAAATGTAGGTTATGCTGACCACAACGATGCCAACGCCGAGCACATCGGACAGGTTGGCGGGAACGCCCAGCGTGAGAAGCCAGCGACTAAGACGCAATCCTAGCGTCGCGCCGGAAAACGCCCCAGACAGCACCCCCACCAGGGTAATACCGATTTGTACCGACGACAGAAACCGGCCCGGATTATCCGCCAACCGAAGCGCCACATCGGCGCCTTGGTTGCCCTGATCCGATAACACCCTCAGGCGCGCCGACCGGGCGGACACAACCGCCAGCTCGGACATTGACAACAAACCGTTCGTGATGGTGAGGACGACAACGATCAGAATTTCGGCGAACAAGGCAACTACTTGGTTGGCGGACCCGCACTCAGCATCGGGTCGCTTTTGGCGCGCTACTTATATCGAAAAATTTGTCGAATGCACCATGGCTTGAAGTGAATTCGGTGCGGCTAGACAAACCTGGTATCTAGCCAAGGCGTCGTTTGCTGACATCATCATAGGGATTGGTGCTGCCTGCCCGAACCCAAAGCCGGATCGGCGTACCCTGTATATCAAACGCCTCGCGCAACCCATTGCTGAGATAACGCAAATATGAGGTCGGCAACGCATCAGGACGCGAAGCAAACAGAATGAAACTTGGCGGGCGCGTCTTGGCTTGCGTCATGTAGCGAATTTTTAGCCGCCGTCCAGACACCGCTGGCGGTGGGTGCCCTTCGATCATGCCCTGTAGCCAGCGATTGAGCCGCGCCGTCGAAACATGGGAATTCCAACTCTTCTCAATCTTGAAAATTGCCGCCATCAGTTTATCGATATTACGCCCTTGCAGTCCCGACAACGTCACCATCGGAATACCGCGCAACTGCGGCAGCAAGCGCTCGCTGGCTTCGCGCAGCGCCGCAAGCGTAGCGTTCTTGTCCTCAATCAAATCCCACTTGTTGATCGCTATGACCATGGCCCGACCTTCGCGCTCGACAAGATCCGCCAGCTGCAGGTCCTGCTTTTCGAACGGCATGGTGGCGTCAATCATCAACACAACGACTTCTGCGTACTGAATGGAGCGCAAACTATCGCCAACCGCCAGTTTTTCGAGCTTTTGAGTAACCCGAGACCGCCGCCGAATACCGGCGGTATCCACGAGGTTTATGACGCGGCCCTCCCATTCCCACGGCACCAGGATGCTGTCGCGCGTAATCCCGGCCTCGGGCCCGACGAGCACCCGATCCTCGCCCACCAACCGATTGACTAGCGTCGATTTGCCAGCGTTGGGGCGACCAACGATAGCCACGTTCAGGTAGCGTTTGGGGTTCCAGCGAAGCGTTGCTTCGTCACCCTCTCCCTCGAGCATATCCTCGGTGATATCAACCTCGACCGCAGGCAATTCATCAAGATTGTTGTTGTGCTCGGCAATTTGGGACGCGGCGGCCACATCGATAGCCCTGGAAACGATCGAATAGAGTTCAGACAGACCGAGTCCATGTTCCGCCGAAAGTGGAATCGGTTCGCCAAAGCCCAGCTTAAAGCCCTCAACCAACCCCGCTTCTGCGGCAGCACTTTCGGCCTTGTTGCCAACCAGGTGCACGCTTTTACCGGCTTTTCGCAATACCTGCGCAAATCGCTGGTCTAGTGGCACGACGCCGGCGCGCGCGTCGATCATGAACAAGATGACGTCCGCCTCGCGGATCGCCAGTTCGGTTTGTTGACGCATGCGATCTTCTAGGCTGCCATCCTTGACGTCCTCGTAACCGGCTGTGTCCAGCACGCGAAAAGTCAGGTCAGCAATGTGGCCTTCAGCTTCACGGCGATCGCGCGTTACGCCGGGCGTATCGTCAACCAGCGCTATCTTGCGTCCCACGAGACGGTTGAAAAGCGTGGATTTGCCAACGTTCGGTCGGCCAACGATGGCGACAGTAACTGTCATGGTCTTGATGTCCAATCGGGCGGCAGGTTGGCCGAGATCATTCAGTCGGCGCTGGCTCGGCAGGCACCTGAGGCGAGACATCGTTGACACTGCTATCGGGCTGGACGTCAGTGGCATCAGCGGCATTCTCAGTCGGCGCATCAGGCGCAATTGCTCCCTCTGAAAGCAATTGGGCGATATAGTAGCTCATGCGATTACGCACGCTGCTTTGACTGCGCGGATCATCAATGACGGACTGAAAGCTGTCACGCGCTGCGGCAAAGTCACCTGCCTTGTACTGCGCCAGACCGAGTGCTTCGCGTGCGGCATTCCGCATAGGCCCACTCTCGGCCGCGAGTGTCGATACGCGCGCCTCCACATCTGCAAGCGAGCCCTGATCAACAAGAAGATTGGCAGCCAACACCAAAGCCAATTCCCGCATTCTGGGACTGGTTTCATTGTTCGCCAGTGCATCATAGGCTGCAATTGCCTCAGTGCTCTTGCCATTCTTGGCCAGCAAACCAGCATCGCGGAAGCGCGCCAAAGTGGGGTATCCGCCCGAACCATTGGCAACCAGATCGTCTAGAATAGACTCGGCCTTGGCGGAGTCCCCGCCGTCGGCGGCGTCAAATGCAGCGTAAAGCTTGTCCGAAGATTGCGCCGCATTGGAGGACTGATACCAGTTCCAGCCCTCATTGACCGCGACTAGCACGACAACCCCAATGGCCGCCCCGATGACCAAGGGCGCAAAGCGTTTCCATAACGCACGCATGCGGTCGGAACGCAACTCTTCATCGACTTCGCGGAAAATATTTTCCTGGGACATGGAACGCCTTGACTGTGTAACCTGTAATTGGCGCGCACCATAATGTCGCAAACACACGAAAGCAATTGGAGCCTAAGGCAAACTTGGGGCAGCGCTCATTTGCCCGCCAATGGATTATCCGCAACTAGCGTCGGGCATTTTGCCCGCTGAGCGATTTGGTACGCGGCACTTGGACACAATAGCCGCCGCGTCGACGATGCCGATTGGTCGAACCCTGACTACACTGGAATGAGCTTGCCCTTTTTCAGTACGCGCGACACGCTGGTTCCGCATTTTGCCCGCATGAGAAAAAGCCGTTCCAGCGCAGCGGTTTGAGCTTGTTCCGTCCCACGCCAACACCTACCTTTTAGCCAACTCTTCAAGCTATGGCCAATAATGACAAACCACCCCGACATGATATCTGCGATTGGCAACACACCGCTGATCCGCCTGAACCAAGCCTCAAAGATCACCGGCTGCGACATTTGGGGCAAGGCCGAATTTCTCAATCCGGGCCAGTCAGTAAAAGATCGCGCCGCGCTATATATCGTCCGTGATGCGATAGCGTCAGGCGCTTTGAAACCGGGCGGCACCATTGTTGAGGGCACGGCGGGGAACACCGGCATCGGCCTGACCTTGGTCGCAAATGCGTTGGGGTTCAAATCAGTCATCGTCATCCCCAACACCCAGAGCCAGGAAAAAAAGGACGCCCTGCGGCTCTTCGGCGCGGAATTGATAGAAGTGCCGGCCAAGCCATATCGAAATCCCAACAATTACATCAAGGTGTCGGCGCGTCTGGCGGACAAGCTCAATCGCGATCGACCAAACGGTGCGATATGGGCCAACCAGTTTGACAACACCGCCAATCGCCGTGCACACGCCGAAACTACCGGCCCCGAAATTTGGCAACAGACCAGCGGCACGATAGATGGCTTCATTTGTTCAGTAGGGTCCGGCGGCACGCTTGCGGGCGTCGCCCAGTCCCTCAGGTCCAATAACCCGGCAATAAAAATCGGCTTGGCAGACCCTGAAGGGGCCGCGCTCTATAGCTACTACACAACTGGTGAGTTGAAATCTTCTGGCGGCAGTATCAGCGAAGGCATAGGCCAGGGCCGGATCACCGCAAACCTTGAAGGACTGAAAGTCGACTACCCCTACCAGATTTCCGATACCGAAGCCTTGCCCTATATTTTCGACTTGCTCGAGCACGAAGGTCTGTGTGTTGGCGGCTCAAGCGCCATCAATATCGCCGGCGCGATCCGAATGGCCAAGGATTTGGGTCCCGGCAAGACCATTGTGACGATCCTGTGCGATTACGGCAATCGCTACCAGTCAAAACTGTTCAATCCCGAATTTCTGCGGGCCAGGGACCTGCCAGTGCCGGAATGGTTGGAACAATCCTCAGCCATTGACATCGCCGGCCTTTTTGAACCAGACGCCACCTGATCCATCGGAGTTGTAAGCCAATCCATTCCTGTTAAGTTGGTTAGGAGTTTAACGGGTTGATGGAAAAGCAGTGTTCGGTATCGATGACGTGTTGCGCGCCTTCGCCGCAGACTACTATCTGATCGCCCTGGTACTCGCCGCATTCTATCTGCTGGCGATAGTATGCGCCCTCCGCGAGATCATGATTTCGCGTACCTCCCAGGGCTCGATAGCGTGGTTGATATCGCTGGCCCTCCTGCCCTTCCCAACCGTCTTTCTCTATTTGATTTTCGGCTGGAAGCTGTTTGACGATTACGCCACTGACCGTTTGAAAAATGGCCGCGCCCAACGCCCGCTTCGTGCCAAGGATCTGGCATTGATCGATCATGAAATGGGCGCCCAATGGCCGGTACTGAGAAGTGTCTCCGAAGTACCGTTTCTTGCTGGCAATGCGGTGCAATTGCTGATCGATGGCAAGGCAACATTTGATTCCATCTTCGATGGGATCTCGTCTGCACAATCCTATTTGCTGGTACAGTTTTACATAGTCCGCGACGACCGACTTGGTCAGGAACTCGCCGAAAGACTTATCGAACGCGCCAACGCCGGCGTCAGAGTGTTCCTGCTATATGACGATGTCGGCAGCAATGGCATGCCTAAAACCTTTCGCCACCGTCTGCGCGAGGCCGGCGTTCGGGTTTCAGGCTTCAATCACCGACACAAATTTCTGCGTCTTTATGGACCGACGCGGATAAATTATCGCAACCACCGCAAGATCGTGGTCGCCGACGGCAAAACCGCATGGGTCGGTGGCCACAATGTGGGTGTCGAATATCTCGGCGAGGACCCCAAATTCGGACACTGGCGAGACACGCATGTTCGGGTTGAAGGGCCCGCCGCCCTGGCCTGCGCCCTATTGTTTCGCGAGGACTGGCACTGGGCCACCGGCGAACTGCTCCCCGCCAATCCCCTCGCAGATGTGCCCACGCCAGGAGACAATTCCGTCCTGGTCATGGGCACTGGCCCCGCCGACAAGCTCGAAGAATGCGCTATAGCGTTTACAGACGTCATCGCCCAGGCACGCGAACGATTGTGGATCGTCAGTCCCTATTTTGTCCCCGATACCGATGTGAGGACTGCCCTCTATGCCGCACAATTGCGCGGCGTAGATGTCCGCATCATGCTGCCTGAAAAGCCTGATCATCTGCTCGTCTATCTGGCCAGCATCGCCCACGCCGACGCCATGGTAAATCACGGGATCGCCATGTACCGCTATACAACCGGCTTCCTGCATCAAAAAGTGCTGCTCATGGACGACAAGATTGCCAGCGTCGGCAGCGTCAATTTCGACAATCGATCATTTGCCATCAATTTCGAGATAACCATGTGGTTCGTCGATCCAACAAGCATTTCCGAGATTGAATCCATGTTGCTACGCGACTTTGAGAATTGCCGAAGAGTCGGCCACGATGAGGTCAGAACCCGCCCTTGGACCGCACATTTTGCTGCCCAGGCGGCAAAATTGCTGTCGCCAGTGCTTTAGCCGACCGCACTATCGTATTGGGGGCGCATACATTTGCCCCCCATTGCTCCACAGCGCATTCTGTCCACGCAACAACGCCGCGCCGGTTTGCGGGCCAAAATTCCGATCGTACAGTTCGCCGTAGTTGCCCACAGCCTGTATCGCATCTTTCATGAAGGTCGGCGACAGCCCCAACGGCGTGCCGAAATCGCCTTCGGTGCCCAAAATGCGCCGCACCGTCTGTGTCCGCGCCGCCGAGAGCGAGTCAGTGTTGAGCGACGTAATGCCGACTTCCTCGGCATTGATCAGCGCGAACAATGTCCACTGCACGATCTTGAACCATTGGTCATCGCCGTTCCGCACCACCGGCCCCAGAAGGCTCTTTGGAAATGCGCTCGGGCAGGATGCGATGATTGGCCGGATCGGGCAGGCTGCGGCGAACCGCTTGCAATTGCCGGGCCGGTGCCGAAATCCCCTGGCACAGCCCCGCCCTGTAGGCGACGCCCAAATCTGCCACATCCTCGTACAATACCTCGGTGTAACTGGCTTGATTTGAAAAGAAAAATCCTGCAACTGTGACTGCTCATCACCACCATCGAGCACACAGATCGAAATATTGTCTAATTCATAAGCCGAAACCGCGCCCAACGATTGCGGCACCATGAAAGCCTGCCCGTCAAAAAAGGAGGTCGCCACATACCGCACGCCAAAGACGCTATCGCGTTTCTGCGTCCATGGACCATCGCGCATCATGACGTCGAGATCACCGGTTTGCAGCGGGGCAAATCTGGACTCGCCACGCAAGGGCCGAAACTCGATCATGTCTGGATTACCGAAAATCGCCGCCGCAATGGCGCGGCACAAATCGACGTCAAATCCGGACCACCGCCCATTTGCGTCCTGTTCGGCAAATCCTGGCAGCGCCGCGTTGGCACCGCAGATCAGAAAACCACGCTCCCTGACATCATCGAGTGTCGTCGCCCAGGCGCTGGTGCATACCAGCGCGATGATCCCGATGCAGACCAGAACGAGCCGGGCGGCAACCGCCACTCTATTGTTCATGATTTGCACTGGTGCCAAACTCAAAACGTCTTCCCATCGGCTCATATTGGCAAGGGTGGTGCCGGGGTCAAGCATCAACCGGGCCTTTGCCGGTCTACACACAGAACAAAGCCATCCTGACCGAAATCAGGATGGCCGAATGTGTTTTTCCCCCTTAGGCTAATGCAGTATCTGGCTCAGGAACAGCTTGGTGCGTTCGTGTTGGGGATTGGAGAAAAATTCCTCAGGCTCATTCTGCTCAATAATCTGCCCCTGGTCCATGAAGATAACCCGGTTAGCCACCTGACGGGCAAAGCCCATTTCGTGGGTGACGCAAATCATCGTCATGCCTTCTTCAGCCAGCCCCACCATCACATCCAGCACTTCCTTGATCATTTCGGGATCAAGCGCCGAGGTTGGTTCATCAAACAGCATGATCTTGGGGTTCATGCACAATGAACGCGCGATCGCGACACGCTGCTGCTGCCCGCCCGACAATTGGCCGGGAAATTTGAGCGCCTGTTCGGGAATTTTTACCCGCTCCAGAAAGTGCATGGCTGTTGCCTCGGCCTCTGCCTTCGGCGTGCCCCGTACCCAGATCGGTGCCAATGTACAATTTTCCAAAATAGACAGATGCGGAAACAGATTGAAGTGCTGGAACACCATTCCCACTTCCCGCCTGACCTCATCGACGCGTTTCAAATCGCTGGTCAATTCAACATCATTGACAATGATCTGACCCTTTTGGTGCTCCTCCAAACGATTGACGCAGCGGATCAGGGTTGATTTACCCGATCCCGAAGGACCCGCGATAACGATGCGTTCACCACGCATGACCCGCAAATTGATATCGCGCAACACGTGAAAATCGCCATACCATTTGTGCATGTCGACGACATCGATCGCCACATCGGTGTCCGAAACCGTCATTTTGGACCGGTCCACCGCCGCCGCGCCCTGGTTTGTTTCTTGAACGCTCATCTGCGCTACCTCTTATGTCCAGTGTCGAGTCGGCGCTCGGTGAAGATCGAGTAGCGCGACATTGAAAAGCAAAAAATCCAGAAAACCATCGCGGCGAATATATAGCCGGTGATCGCTTGGTGTGGGCCCGCCCATTTGAGATCCGAACTGGACGATTGCACCGTTTGCAACAGATCGAAAATGCCAACGATCGAAACCAGCGACGTGTCCTTGAACAAGGCAATAAAGCTGTTCACGATGCCTGGAATGACGTGTTTCAACGCCTGTGGCAGGATTATGAGCAACATGGATTTCCAATAGTTCAAACCCATGGCACTTGCCGCTTCGTACTGCCCGCGAGGCAAGGCCTGCAAGCCTCCGCGCACTACCTCGGCCAGATACGCCGCCGAGAACAGTGACACGCCAACCAGTGCCCGTAACAGTTTGTCGACCGTCATACCGGTCGGCACGAACAGCGGCAACATGACCGAGGCCATGAACAATACTGTAATCAGCGGCACCGCGCGCCAAAGCTCAATGAACATGATGCTAAGCGATTTGATCACCGGCAGATTGGATTGTCGGCCCAAAGCCAGAACGATCCCGATCGGCAGTGACACCACAATGCCGGTGATGCCAATGATCAGCGTGACCGTCAGACCGCCCCAGTTTTCCGTTGGCACGGAACTGAGCCCGAAAAGGCCGCCATTGAGCAAGATGAACGCAATGATCGGATAGACGACGAAAAACAGGATTGCGTTGAGCACTTTGCCGGGCAGATCGAGCCAGAGCAGAGGCACGATGAGTACGATACCAAGGACGAAACAAATATTGACCCGCCACTGCTCCTCCAGCGGATAGAATCCGTAGATGAAGAAATTTATGCGCGCCCAGATAAAGGCCCAGCAGGCCCCTGCGCCCTCTACGCGACAGGCCTCGCCATTCTCGGCGATAAACACAGCCTTGCCGATCATGAAATTGTAGAGCGGCGGCACCGCCCATACCAGCAACAGCACACCCAGAATGGTGAGCACCGAATTGCCCGGCGTCGAGAACAGATTTTTCTTAATCCATCCGACGAAGCCAACACTGTTGCCGGGCGCTGGCGCCGCCTCTTCCATGTCGGTACGAACAAAGTTGAACGATTGTACAGCCATCTTCGCGCCCCCTACCGCTCAACCAGCGCAACGCGCGCATTGTACCAGTTCATGAATGCCGACGTCAGCAACGACAGCGTGAGATAGACCATCATGGTCACGAACACGACCTCGATGGCACGACCCGTCTGATTGAGTGTTGTGCCCATGAAAACCGAAACCAGTTCGGGATATCCGATGGCGGCGGCCAGCGATGAGTTCTTGGTCAAGTTTAGATATTGGCTCGTCAGCGGCGGAATGATGACCCGCATTGCCTGCGGAATGACAACCAATCGCAATCTGTCGCCTTCGCGAAGTCCCAGCGCTGCCGCAGCTTCGGTCTGTCCGTGACTGACCGCCTGAATGCCCGAGCGTACGATTTCGGCAATGAAGGTGGATGTATAAAGGATCAGACCTACCAGCAACGCGACAAATTCAGGTGGCAAAGAAATGCCTCCTTTGAAGTTGAAGCCGGCCAGCTTGGGGATATCCAATTCAACATTGGTGCCTGAAACCAGCCAGACTATCGCCGGCAGCGCGATCAGCACCGCCGCGCTGGTAATAAGGGTTGGAAAGCGCTGCCCTGTTGCCTCGAGACGCTTCCGCGCCCACTTGGCCAGAACAATGCTGCCTGCGATTGCCAAGACAATAGCAATCACCACCAGAAAGAACTTGTCGTCAAATACCGGGCGCGGAATGTTAAGACCACGATTGTTGAGCGCAAACTCGCCGAAAAATATGAAGCTTTCCTTCACCGAAGGCATGGTCTTGAGTACGGCAAAGTACCAGAAGAACAATTGCAGCAGCAGCGGGATATTACGTAGCGTCTCGATATAGATGACCGCCAGACGCGAAATGATCCAATTGCTCGACAGCCTGGCGATGCCGAGAATGAAACCCCAGATTGTCGCGAAAATAATGCCGAGTACGGACACAAGCAGTGTGTTCAGCAGCCCAACGACAAATGCCTCCCAGTATTCGGAGGCGCGACTATAGGGAATTAGGGTGAAGAAAATATCGAATCCGGATGTCGCGAAAAAGAAGTCAAAACCGGTAGTCTTGTTCTGTCGCGCCAGGTTTTCTGCGGTATTCTGACCAATAAACCAGATGAAAAGGAGCACTGCCGCTGCCACAATCAGCTGGTAGAGCCGCCCTCGAATGACTGGATCGTTAAAAAATGACGTTTTTGGCGCCGGAGCGCGCTCTGAGTCCTGTGCGGACATAAAACCCCCGTTAAATGCGAGCTCGACTTGATGAATTCCGCGCCGTCTGCCCTGTGGCGTCGAAATGAAGAACCCGGCTCTCTTTCGAAAGCCGGGTCAAAGTCTTTAAGCCTTAACGGATTGGCGGAGCATACTGGATGCCGCCCTGTGTCCAGAGCGCATTGATGCCGCGTTCCAGACCAATTGGCGTGCTTGGACCGACGTGACGCTCATAGATCTCGCCGTAATTGCCAATGTGCTTGATGATATTGTACGCCCAACTCTTGTCCAGGCCCAGCGGCGTACCGAAGTCACCCTCTACGCCGAGGATACGCTTGATGGACGGATTGTCCGATCCCAGCATTTCGTCGACGTTGGCCTGGGTGATGCCCAGTTCCTCAGCATCGAGCAGAGCGAAGTACACCCAGCGAGCGATGTTGAACCATGTATCGTCACCCTGACGAACGGATGGCCCAAGCGGCTCCTTGGAGATGATCTCTGGCAGGATCTTGTAATCATCGGGAACGGCGAACTTGGTGCGTTCCGATGCAAGTGCCGAAGAGTCAGTGGTGTAAACATCACAACGACCGTCTTCGAATGCCTTCACAACTTCGTCCTGATCCACGAAAACGATCGGATCATATTCAAGATTGTTGGCAGCGAAATAGTCAGCCGCATTGAGCCTCGGTTGTTGTACCCGATTCGATACACACCGCGGCACCAGACAGATCAAGCGCCGAATCAATGCCATCGGCCTTGCGGACCATGAAGCCCTGGCCGTCATAGAACATGGTCCCGGCGAAGTTGATGCCCAACGTAGTATCGCGGCTCATCGTCCATGTCGTTGTACGCGACAAAATGTCAATTTCGCCCGACGACAGCGCAGCAAAGCGCTCAGTCGACGTCAACGGCGTGTAGCGGACAGCGTCAGCATCGTTAAAGATAGCTGCTGCAACCGCGCGACAATAGTCGACTTCAAGACCAGACCAGTTGTTGTCTGCGTCCGGTGCCGAGAATCCGGCAACACCGCCGGTTACACCGCACTGCAGGTAGCCTTTGGCTTTTACGTCAGCCAGCGTATCGGCGTGCGCAGCCGTAGCTGCGAGGCCAAGCGTCGCGGCCAACGCAATAGTAACGAACTTTTTTTGCATGTTTATGCCTTTTGTTTCCTGTCCCTGTCACCAATAGCAACGCAAGCATTTTTGCTTGTCAGTTGCTGTGGTGGCTCCCGCTGCCTTTCATGGCAACTGGGATGCTGGTATGCATCGAAACCTCTATTGACGGTTACGTCAAGGGCAGATGCGTAGATGAGACAATACTACTGTCTCTTTATTAGCCATTATTCCGAGAGTGATTTGATTTTGTGCAGGACCAATACATGAACCACGACCCTTCCCGCGACGATTCCAGCCAACCTGTTGAAACAATTCTCACCCACGGCGGTCGACATCCTGAATACCAGTTCGGGTTCGTCAACACCCCTGTCTACCGGGGCTCCACCGTCCTGTTCAAGACTTTGGCTGACCTTGACGCCCAGTCACAGCCCTATCTGTACGGCCGTGCTGGCAATCCCACCACCGAAGGTGTCGAAGCTGTAATCACGCAGCTCGAGGGCGCCTTTCGCACCAGATTGGTGCCATCGGGGCTATCGGCCATTACAATTGCGTTGTTGAGTTGCCTGTCAAATGGCGACGAAGTCCTGATTTCCGATAGCGCCTATGACCCGGCCCGAAAGTTCGCCGACGGTTTTTTGGCGCGGATGGGCGTGAGCGTCCGCTACTTTGATCCGCACATTGGCGAGAATATAGGCGAGCATATTTCGTCCAATACCAAGGCCATTCTGGCCGAAAGCCCCGGATCACTCACCTTTGAAATCCAGGACATCCCCGCCATTTCGCGTGTTGCAAAATCGGCTGGCGTCAAACTGATCGTCGATAATAGTTGGGCCAGCCCACTATATTGCCAACCGATCAAACTTGGCGCGGACCTTGTCGTGCATGCCGGTACAAAAATGTTCGTTGGCCATTCCGATGCATTTGCCGGCACAATTTCAGCAACCGAGTCCTGCTGGGAAAATGTCGAAACGACCCGAGCCGCGCTGGGATTTTTTACCTCCGGCGACGACGCTTTTCTGGTGGCACGCGGACTGCGAACATTATCGATTCGGATGAAAGAGCACCAGCAACGGGCGTTCGAAATCGCGCGCTGGCTCGAATCGCAGCCAGAAGTCGAATCGGTGTTGCATCCCGCCCTCCCCAGCCATCCGGATCACGCCTTGTGGAAACGCGATTTTTCTGGCTCTGGCAGCCTGTTCTCCATGCTGCTCAAGACAGCGCCACGCGCTGCCGTTGCCGCCTTCGTCGACAATATGCGCCTGTTCAGCATGGGCTACTCCTGGGGTGGCTACGAAAGTCTATGCCTGCCAACCAAGCCCCGTCGCACCGTGCGGCCGTGGGATCATGCTGGAAATCTGTTCAGGCTGCACATCGGGTTCGAGGATGTCGAGGACCTCAAAGCCGACCTCGACGCAGCATTGATCCGCTACGGGCGCGCGCGCTGAAAAAGATTGGGGAGTGCCTGCAATGGACGGCGCTGGATAGTGCCGTCCGGCGCCCGCCCAAATACCCAGTTCTTGCCGGCAAAGAAATTGCGTACCGCATAGGCACCCAACGTGCCAACGACCATGCCCCCGAGCACATCCGTGGGGTAGTGTGCCCCAACCGGTACACGAGAAATGCCTACTGCGATGCCGATGATCAGAAACGGCACAAATAATCGTGGCGCTAGAAAGCCGATCACAAATGCCACTGCCATGGCGGTGGTGGTATGCCCCGAAGGAAAACTCTGGTGCGTCCAGTCATTCAAAATGCTCTGAAAGTTGAACGCGCCGACATCGTCAAACAGAACAGGTCGCCCTCGCCCCACCAAGCGCTTGATCAGGTTGGATGCCAAACCAGGCACGCCGACACCGAGAAATATAAAGGCTGAATATAACCGAACCTCCAGCGCCGCCGGGCGATACCGCGCCGCCAAAACCATACCGGCCAATAACGACAGAATCAAAGCCGCCAAACTGGGAATCAGCACCCAATCTGACAGGCCGTAATCGGTAATGATCGCAAAGGGTCGTCGCCAGGACTCTGGCCAGTGGATTGCACCCTGTGATGCGGGAACATCCAACCCGACAGTGATTGCGAGCAGGACCACAAATCCCACCCCGAATAGTGGCCAATTGCGCGAATTGAGACCCAGCGGCCAGCGTGACGTAAGATTTATCATGCGGCTCTTTTCGGATTCCAACATGGTTTCGTCAATAGGGCGCAGAAAGGTGGTGGCATGCACTTGCCCTTTGCAATCGAACCCTGTATCGGGTGGCAGCGATGACGGAGTGTAGCTCAGCCTGGTAGAGCACTGGTTTTGGGAACCAGGGGTCCAAAGTTCGAATCTTTGTACTCCGACCATCGCCCTTATTGACGACAGGAGCCAGTCGGGAAAACCGGTGCGTTCCTAAGCCCACAATGTCAGGGAACGAGCATGTCTGCACGTATTTATCGACCGGCGAGAAACGCCATGCAGTCGGGCACGGGCAACACTAGGCAGTGGGTTCTTGTATATGACCCTGCGCTCGCCCGCGAAATTGAACCTTTGATGGGATATACCGCTTCTGCGGACATGAAGCAGCAGATCCGCCTGTCATTTGATACGCTGGAAGAGGCTGAGGGCTATGCGCAAAAAAACGGTATCCCCTACGCGGTACAACCGGCGCACGAGGCAACCCGCAAGCGCGTAAGCTATACCGACAATTTCCGCGCCGATCGCAAGACGCCCTGGACGCACTGATTTTTCATTTATAGTTTGAAAAAGCCTCCACAATTGCTTGCGGAGGCTTTGTTATTTCTATGCGTATCGCGGTGAACGTCGCCGCTGTCGTGGCAGTCAAACGCGTCTCAAACCTCGCTCAGCTTGGTCCAACGCCCCTCATTTTTGCTCGATTCCACCGATGCAATGATAAATTCCATCCCCTCGACACCGTCCGCCATGCTCGGGAGCAGATCGGCATAAGCCGCCCCGTCACCCCGAATGATGTCGGCGAACTGACTGTATAGCGTTGCAAATGCTTCCAGATACCCCTCTGGATGCCCGGCGGGCACGCGAACATTCATGCTCGCAGCGGCGTCGCCTGAAATTGCGCCCCCGCGTGTCAATAGCTGCCGCGGCTTGCCGAACTCGCTGAACCACATCTGGTTAGGATTGTCCTGTCGCCACTCAAGGCCCCCTTTGTCCCCATAAACTCGCAGCTGCAGGCCGTTTTCATTGCCAACAGCGACCTGGCTCGCCCACAGCATACCGCGCGCCCCACCGTCGAACCGCAGCATGATATGCACATTATCGTCCAATTGGCGTCCCGGTACAAAACTGGTCAAATCCGCCGCGACCGCTTCGGTTTTAAGGCCAGTGACAAACCGCAGGAGATTGTAGGCGTGCGTGCCGATATCGCCGATGGCGCCACCAGCACCCGAGCGATTTGGGTCAGTGCGCCACGACGCCTGCTTGTTGTCCGCATCGGCGGCTTCGGTTAACCAATCCTGCGGATATTCCGCCTGGACAACCCGAATTTTGCCCAGGGCGCCCGACGCCACCAGTTCACGCGCCTGGCGCACCAGCGGGTAGCCGGTGTAATTGTGGGTCAACAGGAATTTGGCGCCCCTGGCAGGCTTGATCGCTGCCAATTTTCGGGCATCTTCCAAAGTCGCGGTCAACGGCTTGTCGCAAATGACATGAATTCCCGCCTCCAAAAAGGCCTTGGCGGGGCCAAAATGCATATGGTTCGGTGTAACGATCGAAACCGCCTCGATCCCATCCGCACGAGCCGCCTCCGCCTTGGCCATTTCCGCATAGTCGGTATAGATACGATCGTCCGCCAACCCAAGATTGCGCCCGGATTCCATGGCAACATCGGGACGCGACGACAATGCCCCGGCGACCAAGTCATAGTCACCATCGATGCGCGAGGCGACGCGGTGCACATAGCCGATAAACGCGCCAGTGCCGCCGCCAACCATGCCAAGTCGAATTCGCCGTGATCCATTTTCAGCCATTCTCAGATCTCCTCAACCCAGACCAAGCATTTTGCGATTGGCAGCGCTATCGGTTCCAGATGACGCAAAATCATCAAACGCCTTCTCCGTCACCCGAATGATGTGGCTTTTGATGAATTCAGCGCCTTCACGCGCGCCGTCTTCTGGATGCTTGATGGCGCATTCCCATTCAAGAACCGCCCAACCAGCAAAATCATACTGCGCCATTTTTGAGAAAATAGAGGCGAAGTCGACCTGTCCGTCGCCCAGCGAGCGGAAACGCCCGGCCCGATCAATCCAGGCTCTGATAGCCGCCATAAACGCCCTGCCGCCCGGTCGGGTTGAACTCGGCATCCTTGACGTGGAACATTCTGATGCGCTCGTGATAAATGTCGATGTAATCGAGATAATCGAGCTGCTGCAGTACAAAATGGCTCGGATCATAAAGCAGATTGGCGCGTGGATGGTTCTTGACCCGTTCGAGGAACATCTCGTAGGTCACCCCGTCGTGCAGATCTTCGCCGGGATGAATTTCGTAGCAGAGGTCAACGCCGTTTTCGTCCATGGCGTTAAGAATGGGCAGCCAGCGACGCGCCAATTCGTCGAACGCCTCCTCGACCAGACCGGCGGGACGCTGTGGGAACGGGTAGAGAAACGGCCATGCCAGTGCGCCCGAAAAGGTCGCATGTTCGCTCAGGCCGAAATTCTTTGAGGCCTTTGCCGCCCAGTGCAGTTGCTGGACAGCCCATTCCTGCCGCGCCTTGGGATTGCCATGAACGCTGGCGGGCGCGAAGCCGTCCAGCATCGTGTCATAGACAGGATGGGCCGCCACTAATTGGCCCTGCAAATGTGTGGACAACTCGGTGATTTCAACGCCGTGCTTTGCGGCTGTTCCGGCCAACTCGTCGCAATAGGTCTTGGACGTCGCCGCCTTTTCAAGATCAATCAGACTGCCAACCCATGTGGGTACCTGGACGCCCTTGTAACCAAGACCTGCGGCCCATTTGCAAATATTGTCAAAAGTGTCGAACGGCGCTGTGTCCCCCGCAAACTGTGCCAGGAAAATTGCGGGCCCTTTGATGGTACGCATGACGTGCTCCTCTATTGTCTGGCGCTGCCCCACCGGGACGGCATGACACTGGTTCTAACTGCTCGGCTGCGCACCGGCAAGATTTTGATGATCGTACCTCAAAATACCCGCCTCGAATCCCATTCTGTCACGCGAGTTGACTTCGGCCCCATCAGGCGCCGAAATCACACTCGGACGACCTGTTCAGTCCTTGAGTAGTGCCCGCGCAGCATCTGGTCCGAGCGCCAACGGACGCTCGCAAGTCGTCGTCAGGATCTGCACCTGTCCCGTTTCTCCCGCGACCAGCAAAGACGTCATCACATCAACTGCGTGCAACGCCACATCCAGCCCGCACCGCGCCTTGTACCCACCATCGATTGAGGCGATCATGTCCGCCAATCCGGCCGTACGATAGTTCGCACGTGGCATCGGCTTGTCGAGATCCTGATTGGCGACGCCGAACGGATGCGCCCATGGCGTAACCTTGTCCTTGTTGCCTGCAATGTCGGTCGTCACCAGATCGCCACCGAAGAAATTTGGGTCAGGAACGTACATCGATCCATCGGTGCCGTATAGTTCAATGTTGTGGTGCCCATGGCTGGCGACGTCCCAACTGGCACCCAGGGTGACGATTGCACCGTTGTGGAATTCAAGCACGCCATGGATTGTTGTCGGCGTGCCCACCTTGACGAAGGTGCCCTTGTTCGGTCCTTCCGCCGTAACCTCGCGCTCCTCTCGCGCCATGTTTGAAAAGGCGGTAACCCGCTTCACCGGCCCCAGCAGGTGGATGAGATCGGTCACATAATAGGGCCCAATATCAAGCACCGGGCCCGCACCAACCTGGAAGAAGAAATCCGGATTGGGGTGCCAATGCTCCATGCCCCGGCTCATCACGTGGGTTGTGCCACTCATGATCTTTCCAAGTTTGCCGCTGTCGATGATATCGCGCGCCTGTTGATGCGCTCCACCCAGAAAGGTGTCGGGGGCACTACCAACCTTGAGGTTACGGGACTCCGCCGCACCCTTGAGCTTTTCACCCTCCTCAAGTGTCAGAACAAATGGCTTTTCGGAATAGGCGTGTTTGCCTGCCGATACGATATCCATGGAAACCGAATAGTGTGTAGCCGGAATCGTTAGATTAACAATGACATCCAACTCACTGTTTTTAAGCAGTTCGTCGGGCGTTTGAGCCGCAACACCAAACTCGTCCGCCCGCTTCTTGGCTGCCTCCGGAATAATGTCGGCCACCGCCCGCACATCCAGCCCCTTGAATAAGGGTGCCAACCGCAGATAGGCAGATGAAATATTGCCAGCACCCATGATGCCGACGCCGTAGGTTTTAGACATTCTCAGACTCCAAAAGAATTGACTGCGGCAATGGACCGCTTCGCAAAGCGGCTGACGTCGCTGGGATTGTCGTGCTCTGCAACGAAATAACGTGCCTTGGTATGGGCTTTGACGTACTTGAGCAAGTCCTGCCACGGCAGGCGCCCGTGCCCGACATCGGCCCAGCCATCTTCGTCAGCGTTCTCCCCCTCGGGCGCCAGATCCTTGACATGCACGGCAAAAATCCGATCACCATTGGCTTTGAGCCAAGGAAACGGATCGGCATTGCCGCGATAAATCCAGGCAATATCTACTTCGGCGCTGATGTCGGGCGCCGCAGCGAGCAGCACATCCATTGGATAGCGACCATCAGGCAGCGCCGCGAACTCGAAATCGTGGTTGTGGTAGCCAAATGTGATACCGGCTTTGGTGAAGGGTTCGGACAGCGCCGCGAGTTTTTCGCCAAATGACTGCCACCCGGCGGCGGTTGCCGGCCGCTGGTCAGGTGCCAGCCACGGACACATGAAAGCCTTTGTGTCCAGCACTTCTGCTATCTGCAGCGCCCGCTCCGGCTGTTCCAACAAGTCAAGCCCAACATGAGCCGTCGGCATTGAAAGCCCGTTGGCATCCATCTGGGCCTTGAGGCCGGGCAAATCGCCATAAAGCCCACCCAGACCACCGTCCGTCGCGGCATAATCAAGGCCACCATAGCCCTCTACATATTTATAGCCCAGCGCACCGACGGTTTTGAGTACCTCATCGAGCGGATAATTGCGCGCGCTGAACAGCTGAAATGAAAGATCCATTTTTGTCTCCCTATAGAACGAACTACCAGCCCTTGGCAGCATCAAATGACCGACGCGCGAAACGTTCCGCGTCGGAGGGATTGTCGTGCTCCGCGACGAAATATTGGGCCCGGGTTTTGCTTGTTACGTCCTTGATAAGATTGTCCCAATCCAAGGTGCCCTGCCCCACATCGGCCCAACCATCCTCGTCCAGCGCCTCACCCGTCGGGGCAATATCCTTTACGTGCACCGCCGTTATACGCTCCCCATATTTGTCGAACCATTCATTGGGATTGGCATTGCCGCGGGCGATCCAGGCAATATCGGCTTCCCATTCGATATTTGGCGCGGTGGCCAGAATTATATCCATCGGGGTGCGACCGGAGCCTGGTCTTGGCGAACTCAAAATCATGATTGTGCCAACCAAATCCATAACCCGCCTTGGTATATATCTCGCCCAGTTCGGCCAACGTCTCGCCAAGGGCCACCCATTTGGCATCGTCACCAGTGCGTTCTTCTTTGGGGATGGCGGGGCAAAACAATTTCTTCATGCCCAGCGTTTCCGCCGTCTTCAACGCCGTTGCCGTGTCTTGGAGCCTGAGGCAGGCCAAAATGACCCGTTGGCATTGAAAGTCCGTGCTTTGAAAGGCTTGCCGCAAGCGCGGCAGGGTCGGAATAGAGCCCACCAAACCCTTCCACTTGCGCGTATCCAAGCGCACTCAGCTTGCCAAGAAAGTTGTCGAGTGAAGCGACATTGCGTGCACTATAGAGCCTGGAATGACAGTTGGGTCATTTGATTGCCTCATGGGTTGGATTGGTGCGGCCTCGAGCGCGAGACAACGCAATAATATGATTTTCGGGCCCCGTCCCGCCGCGCGGAAAGCTCAATTGGGCGCAAAGTAACATCGCTACAAAATGCCTGATTGGGGTGCCGGTGAATCGGCACCCCGGAAGACTAATCTGTTACAGTCTGTTAGTGGTTTCGGCGCTGAACAGTGAACCGCGTTCGACATCAAAGCCCACCGGCAATTTTTGCCCCGCTTCGAGTAACACATCGCTGTCGCAGCGGAATGTCACCGACTTGCCACAGATATTGGTCCATGCCAGCGTGTCCGATCCCATCGGCTCGACAATTTCGATTTCTGCTTCAGCCTGAAAGGTCATGGTCTTTGCGTGATCGCCGATCACAATGTGTTCCGGCCGCACGCCCAGCACCGCCGCCATTGGTTTTGAGTCAGGGACTGTGTCAAACTTGTAGTTGCGCGCCGGGATCTTGGTGCCATCATCGGCGGTAAACACCGGCTCCGTCCCACCGCTCAGCGACCCCTCGAAAAAGTTCATTGAAGGTGAGCCGATAAAACCGGCGACATAGAGATTGACCGGACGGTTATAGATAACGTGCGGGGTATCCAGCTGCTGTATGACCCCGCCCTTCATCACCGCGATGCGATCCGCCAGCGTCAACGCCTCGATCTGGTCGTGCGTCACATAGATCATTGTGTTCTTCAACCGTTGATGCAGCCGCTTGATTTCGACCCGCAGATCAGAGCGCAATTTCGCGTCCAGATTTGAGAGCGGTTCGTCAAACAGAAACACATCTACGTCGCGTACCAAAGCCCGGCCGATGGCCACGCGCTGGCGTTGCCCACCTGAAAGATTTGCTGGTTTGCGCTGCAACAACGGCCCGATTTGCAAAATCTCCGCCGCGCGGCTGACGCGCTTCTCGATCTCGTCCTTTTTCATCCCCGAGACGCGCAGACCGAACGAAAGGTTCCGTTCAACGCTCATCTGGGGATAAAGCGCATAGGACTGGAACACCATGCCAATGCCGCGGTCCTTGGGTTGCTCCCAGGTGACATTCTTGCCGCCGATAAAAATCTGCCCTTCGCTAACGTCGAGCAACCCCGCGATACAGTTCAGCAACGTTGATTTCCCGCACCCCGAAGGCCCGAGCAGAACGATGAATTCGCCCTGCCCGATATCCAGGTCAAGATGCTGCAGCACTTTCACATGGCCAAAATTGAGCGAAAGATCCTTGATAGAAACACTATGTTGCATCTGCTTAACCCTTCACGGCGCCTGCGGCGATGCCGCGTACGAACCATTTTCCCGAAACGAAATAGACGATGAGTGGCACAGCGCCGGTCAGAATGGTCGCCGCCATATTGACATTGTATTCCTGAACGCCCTGCACCGAATTGACGATATTATTGAGCCTGCACCGTCATCGGATAGTTGGTGGTACCGGCGAACACGACCCCGAAAAGGAAGTCGTTCCAGATCCCGGTAACCTGCAGGATGACCGCCACCACAAATATCGGTAGCGACATTGGCACCATGATTTCGAAGAAAATGCGCCAGAATCCTGCGCCATCGACGCGCGCCGCCTTGAACAATTCCGGCGGCAGCGAGGCAAAGTAATTTCGAAACAATAGTGTCAGTATCGGCATGCCGAAGATCGTATGGATCAACACAACACCCTGCAACGTGCCGAAAACCTTGAGTTGCGCAGTGATGATGACCAATGGATAGAGCATGACCTGATAGGGTATGAACGAGCCAAACAAGAGCACGGTGAAGAATATTTCTGATCCCTTGAACCGCCAATTCACCAGCGCATAGCCGTTCACGGCAGCGATCAGCACCGAGATGATGGTGCTGGGAACGGTGATCTTGACCGAGTTCCAGAAACCCGGTTTCAGCCCTTCGCAATAAAGTCCGGTGCAGGCGCTGTCCCAGGCTTTGACCCACGGCGCAAAGGTCACCTCCATCGGCGGCGCGAAAATATTACCCAACCGGACTTCGGGCATGCCCTTCAGTGACGTGGTTATCATCACATAGAGCGGAAAGAGATAGTAGAGCGCTGCAAACAGCAACACCGAATAGGTGACGATGCGTGAGGTGGTAAAAAGCTCTTCGGCTTCGGCCCGCTGGGCTCAATATTTGACATTGGTGGCTCCCGACCTGACCTTAACTGTGACTCTTGGGACGGAACTCGATCAGCATCCACGGAATGAGGATGATGAACACCGTCAGCAGCATCACTGAGGATGCGGCCAGCCCCTGGCCCAGATTGCCGGCACCAAACATGTAATTGTAAACATACTTTGCCGGCACCTCAGAGGAGATACCGGGCCCACCTTGTGTCATCGCCACCACAAGGTCATAGAGTCTGACAATGCCCGATCCGACGATAACCAGGGTGGTCACGATCACCCCGCGCATCATAGGCAACACCACGAAAATATAGGTTTTCCATGTTGGAATGCCGTCTACGCGAGCGGCCTTCCATATCTCTTCGTCAATGCCGCGCAATCCGGCCAGAAGCAGAACCATCACAAACCCGGTGCCTTGCCACAACCCTGCAATGACCAATGCATAAACCACCATGTTGCGGTTTTTGAGCCAATCAAAGGTGAAGCTGGTAAAACCCCAACTTTGCACCGCCGCCTGCAACCCGAATGCCGGATTCATGATCCATTGCCACACAAGGCCCGTCACAATGAACGAAAGCGCGAACGGATAGAGAAATACCGTTCTAAAGGCGCTTTCGAAGCGAATTTTCTGGTCCATGAAGACGGCCAGCAGAAAGCCGACCACCATGGTGAAGCACAGGGACGTCACCCCATAAGTCATGATGTTGAGGACAGACGCATTCCAGCGACGGTTGGAAAAGAGGCGTGTATATTGGTCGAACCCGACCAACTCGCCCGACGGCAGCGAGCGCGAGTTGGTAAACGAGTAAAATATGGTCCACGCAGTGCAACCGATAAAAACAATCAACACAGTCATTATCATCGGCGTCGCCGCCAGTTTGGCGCTAAAGTTGCGAACAAACAGATTATGAAATAAGCGCCTCGATCCGTTCGCGGCAGAACCTGCCGATGCCGAACGCGAATGGCTCAGGTCGGCCATGCAACCAACCTCCTCATGCTTGGATTTCAAGAGTGGCCGGCCAGGATATCTCCCAACCGGCCACGATCTAATTCAGCTAAGCAAACCGCTTAATCTGCCGAACTCATGATGTCAGCAAACTGACCCACAAAGTCGTCGATCGACATGGACTTGTCCGAGAAGAATTCTATCTCAAGATCCTGCAGCTGCTGCTGGGTATCGCTCGAAAGCAACTGTTCGCCGGAGGGCAAAACGCCATTGGGATCTTCAAGAATTTTCAGACCCTTCTGCATGCAGGCGTTAGCCGCGCTCATATCGACGTCACCGCGAACTGGCAGCGAACCCTTCTTGAGGTTGAAGGCGACTTGAGTTTCCGGTGACAGCATGGTCTTGGCCAACACCAGCTGAGCTTCAGTGATGGCAGGATCATCATTCTTGGGGAAGTAGAATGCATCCCCACCCGTATCGAGAACGGCGTTCAATCCAAGACCTGGCAGGCAGTCATAGTCCTTGCCGGCAACCTTGCCAGCGACGGCAAACTCACCCTGGGCCCAGTCGCCCATTATATTGCCCGCTGCTGTGTTGTTGATTAGCTGCGCCGTGGCTTCGTTCCACTGCCCAACTGTTTCATTGACATCAACAGCATCACGCAGATCGGCATAGGCCTGCGCAACTTTGCGGAAATCAGGCCCTTCGACCGCCGTTACATCTTTGTCGCGATTGACTGCAAGGAAGAGATCAGTTCCACCGATACCGGCCAGAAGAACGCCAAAGATACCATTGGTTGGCCATCCCTGCGCCAACGCGAACGGAATGACGCCTGCTTCACGCAGCTTGGGGAAGTCCGCGACATACTGGTTCCAGTCGGTCGGCACTTCCATGCCATTATCCTCAAAAGCCGGACGGCTCAGCCACAGCCACTGCCATGAGTGAATATTGACAGGAACGCAGTAGAGCCTTGCCTTCGAATTCGCAGGATTCGAGCAATTTCTTCGGGCGGATAACGTCGTACCAGCCTTCGGACTTTGCCAAATCTGTTAGATCGGTCATCAGACCGGCCTTGATCAAATCCTCTGCGTCACGGCCGGTATTGAGCTGGGTCGCACCCATTGGGTTACCCCCAAGAATACGGCTGATAATCAGTGGACGGGCAACGTCGCCGGAACCGGCAATGGCGCCATCGACCCAATGATTGCCAGTCGCATCGAACGCCTTGGCGAACTCGGCAACTGCCGCCGCCTCACCACCCGACGTCCACCAATGGGTAACCTCCAGATCGGTAGCAAAAGCCGATGTGCCGCACATCAATGCAGCCGCCATTGCGGCAGCCACTGTAAATTTCTTCATATGTAAACCTCCCAACGAACTCCTGGAGCACATGGCCCCGACGAAGCATTCGGTTGACGGCATAATCCTCTATGGGAGGTTCCCGTCATCCGCCTGCAATCGATTTCAGGTTGCGTGTAGAAACCTATGCAATCGATTTCAGTAATGTCCGACACTTACCTTGCGCCTGTCAAGATCGATTCAATCGCACTGACAGACGGGGGAAAACCAATCGTCTCACACACCGACAAACAAGAAAAATACGTGTGATTTTTCCGATAGTTACAAAGAATTTGAGAATCGATTCCTCAACCTCTCTCGTGGACGACACCTCCCCAAATTGGCCCGGCAATACCTCTCTGCTGCCGAATTTTCACGCCGACCGGATCGGATTTCCGCAACCAACCAACACCCGCCGCCCAACCAACCAATTTCTGTTGCAAACAGGCCATTAGATATCCCGGAAAATGAAAACTGACCTTCATTTTCTCCCAAAATAGGCTAAACACTCCTCACAAACGGTCCCGTAGCTCAGCTGGATAGAGCAGCAGCCTTCTAAGCTGTTGGTCACAGGTTCGAATCCTGTCGGGATCGCCAAAAATACCAAAAATATCAATGTTTTCAATGGCGTTGCCCCTTACCGGGCATAAAATTGGACCATTGAATCTACTTACGAATTCCGAACGCCCCCCGCACCCTGCACGCGCATTTCCTCGCGCAGCGCATCTATTTCATCGGCGGTTCGCTTGACCTGCTCAGTCAGACTATGAACGGCCACCGACAGCCCCGACACTTCGGCGGCAGCTTCGTTCAGCGCCTTGGGGTCGACAATCACCGCAGCGACTTGCGCGGCACCGGTTGGCGGGTTTGTGCGAGAACTGCCACCCTGCGCTAGCCCAAGGTAGCGAACGCCGAATATGACCGCCAGAACAGCCCCAAACGTGACGATTGCCAATGGCGGCAAATCAGCGACTTGATCCACGGTGTTCTCCTTCGTCTCGCGCAGCACGGTGGATATTGACCAACTCGCCAAGAGCAAACAGCGGATAGACGGCCAACCAGGTGCTAAACACGCCAGACTCCAAGAACCCATAACTGATACCAAACCAGATCAGACAGCCGATGCCAGCCGATATTTGTCGGATGCGCGGCGTGACATGCTTTCTGGCCCCGTTGATGATCAACCCGGCGAACCGGGCCAGCCCAACAGCGACCATCACCATGCCGACCAGCGATTCTGAAAAGAACACGCTCGAAAACCATGAATACGCCGGGTGATCGAATATTGATCCCGGCGCCAGCAGCACGAGCCCGAACAGCATCATATGCCCGGACAGAAACCATTCCATCATTCTTGCGCCAAACCGATGCTGGACGCGCACCCATAGGCCGGGTCCAGAATGTGCTGTGAAGGTCATGTCAGTCATTCCTGCCTCTTAGTATGTCCCAAGCGGACCAAACATTGCGCTTGCGGGTTGGTGGCGGGGTATAAGGCCCGATCAGCTTGTCATCGGACGGCGGCTTGTACCGATCACGAGAGCGCCAGCCCTCACGGTAGGCGCCAAGGGTCAGGACGGCGATTGCGGCGCCCAAGACGCCCTGCCAGCCAAGATATTTGAATGCTGCCCCGATAGTGGCACCAGCAATGATGATCCAGACCCACCAGGGCACAAACCCCATGGCTATCGATATGAGCCAGTCCATCAGACGTTCTCGCCCTGATACTCGCCAACCTCTTTGCGCAGCTTGGAGACTTGCGCTTCTGGATCATGGGCCAGCACGGCAGGACGCGGGCGCATCCAGACGTTGAGAATGACAACCGCGATGGTGACAAATGGCATGTACTTCGGGGGCACAATGGTGGACCAATCAAAGCCCAGCAGCGCGAACACCAGATCGGGCGTAATGATGATGCCGAACAGCACATTCACGATCCATGTGCGCCAGCGCTTGGCATGGTTGAACAGTTCCTTGATCATGGCAGTATCCCCTTTGCTTTGAGAAATGTGACCGCAGCCGCGACAATGACCGCCAGAGCAGCAGCGAGAGCCGCCAGCGGGCTCTTGGTGGATTTGGGTGTGGAAGGGGCGGGGGCGTCGTCTAGCCCCTCAGTGGACAGGAACAGCAGCCGTTCGGCTTCCCTGCGGCGCTTGAGGCCAGCCATGGGCTTCCCGGCGGCATTGATCCACTTGCTGAATTCTTTTGACGCGCCCTTATAGTCGCCCCTGTTCAGCTTCTTGAGCAGGGTGGACTTATTGAGATTGCCCCCGCCCAGATTGAAGGTGAATGACACGAGAGCGCCGCGCTGATTTGCGTTGAGCGGAACCTTGACGGCCCGGTTAACCATTGCTTCAACGGCGCGTAAATCCTTGGCCAGAATGTCGTAAGCCTCACCCTCGCTGAACCGCTTGCTTTTGGTGTCGGCATATTTCGGATCGCCAGCCGCGTCGGTGTGACCAATGCAACAGGTTGGCACCTTCCAGCCATGAGCAGGGTCCGGGTACCAGTGGTCCACAAAACCTTCGTATTCACGCACGAGTTTAAGCGTGGCGCTGTTCAGTGCCATGTGGGTAGTCTCCAAAAATTGGGCAAAAGAAAAGGCCCCGCAAAAGCGAGACCTTGGTTGATCTACAAATCAGGGGGGAACGCTAGTTCAGCGCCCACACAGATGTATCAGTGAGCGTACCGCCCAGGGTTAATAGTTGCGACTTGAATGTGCATACAGATAGAGCGTGTCTGGCGCTCCAAGGTGTGCCCTTGATTTCTCGCCACGAAACGCCATCCTTTGACGCCCAAACATCGCTCCTATTGGCTCCGTCCCATCCGCCGAAAAGAACCAATTCGTCACCCAAAACCCCTGTGACCACGAATTGCCGGGGGGAAAACCCCCATCCGGTGTAACCTCGGTCCATGTGACACCATCGGCAGACTTCCATACATCGTTTTTATAGATGCGAGGATTACCAGCGGTATCATAGGCCCCGCCGGCAATGAGCCACATAAACCCATCTTTGACCGCACTTCCGATCATCAGCCCGCGCGGTGCCCAAGCGTTTCCGTCAGACACCTTTGTCCAGTTGGCACCGTCCGCCGATGACCAAACATCGCTATAGTATGGACCAGCGGCGCGGTTTGCTTCATGGCCCGGCGTGTATTCGTCAAGAGTTTGGCCCCCAACTACCCACATTTTTCCGTCATGTTCGAACGATTGGAACAAAACTCGTCCCGGCGAGGCCCAAGGCGCATTGGCAGTCGCAAGCGTCCAGTTCACCCCGTCTGGCGATGACCAAACATCTGTTTGATAGTGCCCCGACAAAGTATCCCCGCCAAGCACCCACAACTTATTGTCGTGAACCAGCCATCCGGCTGTGTGGCGACTTTCCCACGGTGCGTTTGGAAGCTGAACCCATGATCTGCCGCCGTCCGATGATTTCCAGACCTCGTTGGTGGTAAATCCGTTTGTCCAAGCGGTATTCCACCCGCCCATAAGATATAGATCATCGCCAAGCGCTAGAAAGCCCGCTCCGTCGCGGCCACTCCAAGTGGAGACTTCAGTGACTTGATGCCATTGCCCTTGAACCCCACTAGGGTGGCTCTCCTGACTCGGATACAGCAAGGATGGCAGCAGCAGAGCCGCCGAACAAACGACCAGCACCAGTGCCATTAAAACGGATAGTCCCGCTCGCACCACCGACGCGGATTTTATAGGTGTGTAATTCTGTGTCACCGGGCACCAATTGATATTTGAGACTTGCCGTAACGAAATAGCCAGCCGCAGGCGGATTGGCCAAAGCCGTTTGGCGCGCATTTGTTTCACTGTCAATAAATAGTGTTGAAATAATCGCCCCGTCGCCGGTATCGTTAAACGCCGAACCGGAAAAATCGACTAGAACGGCGGCGGTCTCCGATGATGCTGCGAATGGGACACTCAGGATTTCCGTGCCTTCGTAACTTTGCGGGACGGTGTCGTCTGCCGGGATCAGCGCAGAGAGTGGGACACTCTGGGTATAACCAGCAAAGGCAACGCCTGGGGCGGTAACTGGTGCGGATGGGGCAACCTCGTCAGTCAAGGAGTAAACGCCGTTCGCATCAACCGACAGGGTGAACGGCCATGATCCGGTATAGACCGCCATTTAGCTGCCCCAACCTGAGATCGGCACTTCAGCCATGATTGAAACCGTAGTCGCGGTGCCCAACTGACTGCCGGTTTGCTTGGTCATGCCTGAAGTCGTCGCGTCATGGAAACCAAAGGTAAGGTAACCAGTCCCGCTTTCGATGAGCGCGTAGAAAGAATACACGCTCGCCCCAATGCTGAGTACGAGGGTACCCGCCAACTGGATCGACACGACCTTGGTCGAGTCAGATGCGACGTTTGAACTTGTGCCGTTATAGCCAAGAAAAATGCGCCCCTCGACAGCCGTTCCCGTCCCGGTAGTGAATTTTCCCCTGATCTGTAGCGTGTCACCTACCCGGCGCGACCACATACTAACGCCAGTCGGCGTTCCAAACCCCTGAAACGCGGGCGTGTACGCAACCCAATCCGTAACGATGGGCACCGTGGGTATATTACTGGTGAGCGCTATCGTACCGTTTGCATCGGGAACCGTTATTGTGCGCGTTGTGCCAGTGGTAATGCCGGATGCATCAAAGGCGATCTTCTTGGACGGGTCGGCGGTGTTTTTGATGCGAATGGTGCCATCAGGAAACGCCAGATCAGTGGTGCCGGTGCCGCCCAGACTGACAGGCCACGCCGTGTTAAAAATGGCCGTTACGTCTGCAACCCATGCATTATAGTTTGCACTGAGAATGGTAGTGTTTGGCGTTGCGGTGGTACCCGCTGGGGGCGATGCTACACCTGAACCGTCACGAGGCATATTGGACTCCTATGCGCGTTTGTAGAGCGTCTTGCCGGAGCCAAGAGCGCTGTTAATGCTGGATTGAGTGATTGGACCGCCCGTTGCTGCCCGATTGGCACGATACACATCCATGTTCTGGCCTGCGTGTACGTCTGCATCGAATGAGCGGGACGGGCTACTTGCCGATCTCATCAGGGTCATGGGGCTAGACCCCTGCCCGGTCACGGCCATGACCTGCGATCCACCGGGCTGGAACCCTGCAACAGCCGTTGGGGCTGAGCCGATATTCTTGGCCATCAACATTTTACCAATGGCTGTTCTACCGGCCACTGTGCTGAACATGCTGTTCTGAGCGGCCTTCATGATGGGGTTGGCGTTGCCCTGAATAGCGCCGATAACGTTGTTGATGCCGCCGCCGAGAGAGGCAAACAGGTTATTGCCGGGCTTTTGCGGTGCTCGCATAATTGGGGGGCTTTTGCCGTGGGTGCATATGCCAAAGCATTGGTTTGGGGCTGTGCGCCCGGAACCATCTTGTTGATAGCCTGCATAGCATCGCCGTTCTGATACGGCGTCAGATCGATCATTTTCGACACAGCACGCAGGGTTGGCAGATATTTGCTACTGGTGGCGTAACCCGCGTCCGCCACTGCTTTTATCTGACCATCAGCAGTCGTTTGGTTGAATACGTCGCTGTATCGAGGGTTGTCCCGCAGGAACTTGGCGTAATCCTCCATGCTGCCATAGAGCGTGTCATAAGCGCGGAAACTGTCATTGACGGGCACTAGTTTGCCGTTGACTTCCTCATGGGTTGAGACCGTTTGGCCACCCGGCTTGCCATGCGATTTGACGCCAAAATAGTTGTTTCCGGCGACTTTCTCGCCCCAGCCTGTTTCCAGCGCCGATTGCGACAGGATGAGATTGGGATCAAGCCCGTATTTTGCCCCGATCTCAATCGCCGCAGGGGCCAGCTTTTCAATGAAGTTGCTGACTTTTGCTAGTGTCATTAGAGTAATCACCCCATAGAAAAAGCCCCGGCTTGTGACCGAGGTGAAAACAGGTTATTTGTGCGGAATGAAAGAGATCGACTTAGAGCCGAAAGACTACAAAGCAACCCCGATCAAGGGGGAGCCGTTCTTTGCACCGGGCGGGCTAAAGTTGCTGGTGTTGTTTTTTCTAATGCTCGCAATTGGGATTGGGGTTTCAATCCTCACCTCGCCTTTTGGGCAATTAGGCTATTGGCTTAGTTGTAAATTCCTAACCCACACTTGTAGCTAGTATCCAGCCAGTGCCCTTGCAATCGCGGGGTTGATCTTGGGTGCCTCAACACCCTGCCCCGCAATGAGCGCTTGCACAGTCGGCGCAATAGCTGGATTGGCCTTGACTGGCGCTTGACCCGCCATAAGGGCCTGAACAATAGCGTTCCGGGCGTTACCAGCCTGCATAGCCGTTGCAGCCTGCCGCGCTGCCAAACCTGTGCCCATAGTGACCGCACCAGCGGCAGCGCCCACCCCCGGCCCGCCCACGGCATTGCCCACGGCAAACGGAACGCCAAATCCTGCGCCCATACTGACAACGCCGGTTGGTGCGGCCTTTCCAACAAATCGCAGAATGTTCTCGACAGGCCCGCCATTGGCAACACGCCTGATCGCATCAATTTCCGGCTGCGTCAGCCCTTTCAACTGCCCTTTGATGATTTGACGGTCAAGGCCCCGGAATTCGGTGCGCAAGGCATTTTCAAAGCCAGACCCGGAGAACTGACCGGCTCGCGACCGGGCCAATTCGATAGCCGTCTGGATGGCCTCACCCTTCTTGGCGCGGCTATAAATCTGGTTGGCAACGCTTATTTCAGGAGCCAACGGGTCAAGAAACTGGTCGAACTGGTCCAGCATTATTGTCGCAATGCGGCGTTCCCCCGGTTCGTTACTCTTGGCTGCGTCAGACAATACCTTGCGGACAGCTTGGGCTTGCGCCACGTCCATAGTCCCATTGGAGAAGTCATCAAAAGTTTTGAGCGTCTCCGCAATGCGGGGGTATGATGAATTCACTCGCCCCGTAGGCGTGATTAAACCCTCATTGGTGGCAATACCCTTCATAGTCTGGTTTAGGGCTTGCGTGGCCGGTTGCGGGGCCACAGCACCATTAGCACGGGCTTTGTCGTATAGCGCTCCGGCCTCGGCCTTCAGACTTTCAACGGTTGGTACTTTCCCGGCGGCGGACTTGCTGGCGATAGCCCCGCCCAACGCCCCAAGGAACCCACCGGCACCGGCACCCCAGCCCGCGCCACTTACCGCCTGATTGATCCTATCATTCATATCGGTGCCGCTACCGAACCCATGAGCCGCAGCATAAGCCGCCCCCTCGGCAGCGCCACGAGTGGCCATGGAACCAACAGTCGGGGCGGCCCCCTTCATCAGGCTCAACCCGGCTCTTGATAGAGAAAGCCCATTGCCAACGGCACCAACAATATTCCCGACTGTTGCCTCATTGGGATTGGACTGCGCAAGCTGTTCATCAATCTTGCGGTAGTGGTCCAAGCCTTCATTGAAGGCCCTGCCCGGATCGACGCCTTGCCCCTGAACAGCATCACGCGCCATCAGAAACGGCGTGCGCAAACCAGCCTGTATTTCATCGTTCAGCCCAAAGGTCATGCCCTGCATTGCCCCGCTTTGGGCGGCATTCAGGCCACGGCCAACCTTGGCAAGGACACTATCATCAACCGGCGCTTGTGCGGGCCGACCACGGTCTAGCGGCTGATAACGCGGATCATAACCGCCATTCACGCCGGGTACGGGCAAATCCATGCTGTTCGTATCGGCAACCTGCGGCTGCGATGCCTGGCTGGCATTTGCTGCCGCCTGCCGCGCTTTAGCCATCGCAATAGCGCGGCGTTGAGCAATACTCATCTCTACCATAGCGCACGATCCTCTGGGGACATGTAAGGCCATAGGGCCGGATCGCCGCCCCAATCATCGGGCGGAGTTTCGGCATTGTAATCAGCTTCGCCCGCAGGCTTATCCTGCTTCGGACCATTGATGATTTCATCGTAAATGCGTTGGACGCGCTTGAGATTATAGGCCAGATCATCGGCATTACTGGTTGCCAGCGAACCAATGGCAGATTGAAGCAGTTTGTTCTCTTGTTCGGAAACTTGTCCCAATGCGCCGCCCGTTGGTGAAGCATCGCGCATCTGCTGCAACTTATCAAAGCCGGAGTTGGCCTTTACCGTATCAAGCAGGTTATTGAGCCGATCAGCCGAACTGCCCTTGAGGTTGCCCATAAGTTGGCCCAGAACGCCAGTTGTCCAAGTCGGGTCTTTGTCCAGCGTGGCCAAAGCGCGGTCAATGTCCTCAACCACAATGTTGCCATTGCGTGAAGTCATGGCAGACTTATCCTGCGCGGCCTGTGCGGCTTTGGCGACGTCCAGTGCTGCGGGCGAACCCGGAACCGGGGCAGCGGTCGGCAACCCTGTTGCTGGATCAATCTTGGGCTTGCCGCTCTCGTCCAGAACATATCCATAATCGGTCGATAGCTTGCCAAGCCCCGGCGTGCCATCACCGATATTGATCGTCTGCCCGCTGCCGCCAACCGCCTTGATCTGCCCGTCTGGCGCGCGCTGGTAGGTGCCATCCGGCAGGCCCATTGCTTTGGCGTCATCCGGCGAAATCATCTGATAGGTTGGATCAGGTACGGGATTTTGCAGCGCATCTAGCTGGGCTTGCTTATACTGCATATCGAGTTGTGAAGATGGATCGTTCTGCTTCATTTCCTGCCCAAGAAGGGCCTGAACGATAGCACTGGAACCGGGGTCCGATGTTACCCACTCATTGCCCAATGCGCCGCCAATATCAGCCATGGTCGGGTCAGGGTTGCCAAGAAGGGCGTCCATAATAGCTTTGCGGGACGTTGCGCCTTCCGCTGCCCCTGCGTCGGCGCGCGAGTTCATCGAATTGGCAAGCAAGGCCTCTCCAACGCGGTTTAGCCCCTCGCCCACGTTACGAGGCGCACCACTACGTGCGGCCAGTGCTGCTGCAATCTCCGATTGGCGCTTGATACTGGACGGGCTGGCCTTTTGCCCCCCAGCGCCCCACGTGAACGGGTTCTGAAACGCCATTATGATGCCCTCCGCCGGCCAAGCTTCATCAACCCACCGTAATTTACTTTCCTGTAGCCGCTGGGGTCCATTTCAACCAGTTTGGGGTGCTTACGCTCCAATTCCTGAGCGATAACGCCAACATCATGCCCGCTACCGTCTTTCCAATCCCATTCCTTGACCGGAACGCCTGCGATTTTCTCGCCGGTTGAGCGAATGTTGGTCTTCAGATCCCGATCAGAGAATGCCATTAGCGCATTAGCACCCAGCCCGAATAGACCGCCCATGGTACTGTTGTACTGCCCCATTTGCTGGTTATAGGCGTTCATCTGGCCATTGTAGGCCCCTTGGGTAATCCCGGCCACGTCCGTGCCTGCCATGCCGGTTTGCGGGGTGCTGCCGAATTGAGGGGATTGCACCTGCGAGCCAGAGGCAAGCCCGATAATCTCGTTCAATGGCTGGTTTCGCTCGGTCAGCGCGTCTTGAACAGCTTGGCTGTGACCATTCAGAATAAGCTGATTGCGCGCATCATTCTCATTGTTGCTGATCTGGGTTTGGGCGGTGTTATAATTGTCCGAACCCAAGCGAATGCCGCGATTGGCAAGACTGGCCTCTTGGGCCTCACGCTGCTGCGCCAGCATCGGTTCTAGCCGCTTGTTGGCCAACTCGATGGTGCGGGCCTCGGTGGCGTCATTGCTCAGAGAAAACGGCTTGTCGAGCAAACCGCCAAGACGGTCTGACTGCTGCTGTCCCAAGGTCGCAAGGTTCTGTTGCGTGCCAATGCCCGTATTATAAAGTTTCTGCTGCTCAGGGCTTAGCGTCGTGGTAGCCGTGAATTTTGGCGTACCATCGGCCCAAGTACCGTTCTGGCTATAGGTCAAGCTGCCTTGCGGCGTATTTTGGTTGATCGCGTTGAGGCCGGTTTGTGCGATAGCCGTTTCCTTGTTGGAAGCGGTCTGCGCATTGGCGGTTGCAACGGGATCTGGGGCTTGTGGAGTGGATGGCTTGCCCAATGGACTATCTCCTATTCAATTTATGGCTGCGCCATGTGTCGTCAGTGAGCGTAAACACCCATTCCGCCTCGTCACGACCCCGTAGGCGGGGGATTAGATAGCCGGTGAACCCGAACCGCTCGGCAATGCGAACCATGCGCCTGTTGCGCTCGGAAACGCGCATGACGACGATCTGGCAATTCAGTTGATCAAATACATAGCCAAAGATGGCCCGGATCATTTTCGGGGCCAGCCAACGGGGTGAGGTTCCAGCGCTAGACATTTCAATGACGCCGCAAGGCTCGTGCCAGTTATGGAAAACCGTGCCGCCGATCAGCTTGCCGTTGTCGAGAACGCCAATCGCGGTTGGGTTGTTAAATCCCGCCTCGCAGCCAGGGATATGCGCCGCGACCCACCGGGCAACGGTTTCATTGTGGCCATAAAGTAGATCGACCATCAGACAGCAACGCCGCCCGGTTCAAATAGAACCTCAAACACGACCAACTCAGCCGATGGGGCTGATGTTGATCCGCTCACAACCTGCAGAATTGGCGCGTGGCTGAAACCCGATATGCCAATCGTTACCCAATAGGTTTGCGAGGTGTAATAGTTCGCTCCGGTGTCCCATTTGGCAACGTCCCAGAGGCCAACGTCCCATTCGCCGGGGCTATCGGTAATAGTGGCTGCATTGGGATAGGCTGGTAGATTGTTCTGATAGTCGGTCGTGACCGACAGTTGCGGGGTAAATGCCGACTTGGTTCGGAAAATTGCCCTCGCCTGCAAGACAGTCTTATCTTGCCCCAAGCGGCCCAAATGGTCATTGTGCCCGACATAGGTGTAATAGATCAGTTCGCCATCATCAGTACCGGTAATATCGGCTTGCATCAGTGTTCCGGCATTGGTACCGAAATAAACACTGTCATCGTGAAGGGCCATGCAGCGGGTATTCCAGCCCGTTACCTTTGACCAAGCGCCCGTTTCAAGGTTAACTGCAAAGCAGATCGGCGGCGTGACCGTCTCGACAGCGGTTACCGGGCAACTGACATAGGCAATATTTCGGCTGGTCCACTTGACGATTTCCCATGGTAGGGTGCGGCGTTCCAGAACCTCTGCTTGCCAGTCGGGTTGAATGTTCCGGCTGATGGCGGCTAGGGCCAAAGCTGCCGGGTCTTTTTGCTTGATTGCCGACATTGGAATAAGACCGATCTCGGTCAGCACCAGCAAATCACCGCCGACGCGCAAATAGGCGTTTTTGCCCAATGGTGGCGATGCATCGTAAAGCCCGATTATGCCCCAATCGTCTAGCGCGGGATCGCTATTATAAACCGCAAATTCTCCCTCCGTTGAAGCAAAGACAATTACCTCATTCGGCCCTAGGCCTGCATCAAATGACCATGTAGCTGTGAACAGGAGCGCCCCGCCCTTGCGGAAAACGCCGGTCAAGGAAACCTTGCTCGCGGCCCCGCCAATGCTATCAGTCGGCAGATACCATGCGTTCATTGTCCCGGCTTCGACAAACCATTGCCGGTTGCGGTAAACGTTCACATGGCTCAAATTGCTGGTCGTGACTGCGGTAATTGCCGGTGTTGACGATCCATCAATCGACGCCCATGCCGAACCATCATAAAGCTGCAAATCGTCAGTGCCGTTAACCACCGACATGTAGTTACCGCCCGATGTAGGGAAGTTGGCAAACGAATAGTAATTGCTGGTCTGGCCCGACACGTCAGCCGTTGGAACGGTAGTGGTGCTGGCTGGTGCGGTCAGTTCAATGATCTTGCCATCGGCGGCGGCGAACATTTTTCGCGTTGCAGAGCCAATATAGGTAATCAGGCTTTCAAGCGGTTCGGTGGTTGATGCCGTGCCGTGCTTGCGCGAGCCAGATCGCATTTTGATCCCGGTTGTGGTCGGATACCAGTTCTCAAGGATTTGAGCAGCGCCAACCGGAGCAGCCGCCAGATTGGTTGCTGAAATCCATCCGCGAGTTGGCGCAACAAACGGCTTTGGCGTGAACGTCTGGGGGCGCTTTTTTGCTGGCTTACGGGCACCTTGTGCAAGCATTACGAAACCCCGCTGATAGTACCTGGCCAAGCAACGTTCATGCCGCGTGTTGAGTGGCGTCCCGATACGATGGGCTTGCCACCACCGTCCTTGTCGATCATGCGGTTTAGAATGATATTGAAATCATTCATTTCCTCTTCATAGGATTGCTGCTTGGCCTGCTTCCATTTGTAGATAATGGCGAGGCGCAGCAAATCCTCATTGAGCCGGAAAACATCGCTGTCGATGGTGAAGGCGGGTTTGAATGTCGTGCCATCGGCGGCAACCACCGGCAGGTTCTTGATATAGAAAAACTTGGCCGTGTCGCCCGTTGCCATGGTGTCGAGAATTTGCACCTGATCGCCGTAAATGGTCCACGACCCGGTGACCTGAGTATAGGGGATGGTCAGCAGTTCAAGCCATTTGTCAGAGTCAAGAATGTGGTTCATTGCCCACAGATACCTGCTGGACCATAGGCTTGCGGTCTTGAGCATTCGGTCATAGTCCGTTGGCAGATCAAACCCGACCTTGGTTGCGTCCCCGGTCATTGTGGCGATGGCCTTGAGTTTTTGCCAATCGTGGGCTTCTTTGATGGCCAGCACTGCGTCAGCAATGACGCCTTGCAGTGCCAGCATGTCCCTATCGGTTGACCCATAGATTACCGTAGGTCGAGCAATGCCGATCTTTGTCGATAGTGTCTGGCAAACCGATAGGATGCTCATTTATGCGGCTTCCTGATTGTCGAGAAGTTCGCGCAACTTTGCCGCACCGGCCTTGTGGTGGTAGCTGATGCCCTTGGCGTCCAGTTCGGCGCGCAGGGCGATAACCTCATCATCGACCGGCTTTGTGGTGCCCTGCAGCATTGCTTCCATGGCCTCCATACGCTCTTGCATTTCGGCAATCTTGCGATCCTTGGCGGCTTCACGCTCGGCGGCGGCTGCTGCCCCGCTATTCTCAAGATAGAGCCGCGCCAGCATCCTGCAATTCGCGGGTGTTGGGCAGTCGGACCTTCGAGCGAATGGTGTCGGTCATGTCGCGGACCTGTTCGACCGATCGGATGCCGACAAGGCGGAACACGTCTGCCTGTTCTGGGGTAATCCCCGGCCATGCAGCCAATGGCGTGCCGTTCAAAGGCACTTCGCGGCCTTCTTTCCATGCCCTATAGGCTGGTTCGATGGTGGCCCAGATAAAGCCCATATGGTTCAGCTTCTCGCCGCCATTCGCGCCCTCAGGCAGTTTGACGTTGGCAGGGTTGAGGTGGTCAACGCGCTCTGTGTTGCTCATTGATTGCGGAGCATGGGTTGGAACCCACGTGACCCAATCGACAGGATCTCCGCTCTTGGTGTATTTCTGGGTAAAACCAGTAATCAAAATATCAGCCACGACGCTAATCTCCGTTTGGAAGGTGGAACAAAAAGGCCCCGCACGAATGCGAGGCCCAAGGTTTGGGTATGCCCTAAGGTTATGGGCAGGTCAGGAAAACGACCTTGGCCGACGCATCGACAGCAAAAGCACAAACAGCGTCGGTAACGGCACCAGACACTTTGAGAGTGCTATCACCGGTTCCGGCAGTCAGTGCATTACCATCAGCGCCAGACGTGAGCGAAACAGACAGAGTGGCCTCGCCGCGTGTCTGTATCCAGCAATAGTCACCGGACGCCGGTGCTGCCTGCAATACGCCAGCCCCAATGCCACCGGAGTCGGTAGCGTCAGAGGTAACGATTGTGGTCTGTCCGGCAGATGCGCCCGACACGGCGTAGTAAAACGTCATATGCCCAGCGACAGCGGCAACGCCACCAGCGCCGCCGTTATATTGGACAAAGCGGTATTCCTTGCCGTTGTTGTCAACATAGCGGTCACCAATGCCGGGGACTTTCCCGGACTCGGCACCCGTCATATCGGCTGTGGTGTAGGTTGCGGTCAGGCTTGCGCCAATAAATGCGGTCATGGTTTTTTCTCCTTATGCCGCGTCAATCAGCACGCCCTGAAGCGCACGATTGGAACAGGCGAGAAAGCCCATCCAGTACATCGGCACAACGACCGCATCCTGGTTGAGAGGCTTTTTCTCGTCATCGGGGGTCCACTGCGCTTCCTTGTGCTGGACAAGATAGAGATAGTCCGTATTCAGGAAATATCCCTTTTCGGCAGTGGTGGTGAAGTTGGTGTTGTCGTCAAAAATGACCTCAGCACCCTTGTACATCAGGCCGCCAAAGCCGACTTCGCCTTCCTTGGCAGTGGTGTAACGCATGTTCTGCTGCAGAGACGACTCGAACACCGAGTAAATGTCGTGCGACAGAACGATAAGGTCAGGCTTGTCAGCGCCACGAACCAGCGGCAACCACATGGCATTAAACTCGCCCTGAATGGTCGTCTTGTCGTAGGTGTTGGTCCCTGCCATTTCGCGGAACTGGTTGCGCCAGAAATCCCAAGTGCCGGAGTTGATGCCGCCGACCGTGCCCTGTCCGTTGGTCTGGATAACGTTAGCCAGGCCACCAATCTGGTTGGTCAGCGAGCCATCGGAATACAGGTCTTTGGAGAATTCGTTGGCAGCGGTTTTCATCGCGTTGGCCTTGCGAGTTTTCACAAGGTTGATCATCGCTTCTTTGCCGCTGTTCTGGCGAAGTTCCTTACCCGATGCCGTGACGTGCAAAGCAACCTGAGCCCAATCGTATTTGGCCGAGGTGATCACGTCAGAGGCGTTGGTGTTAAGGGTGTCATACCCGGAGTAACGGGTATAGGTCGAGTTTTCCGCGTATTCGAGCGGGATCTGCGCTTCATATCCGCCGCCAACGGACTTGATCTTGCCCTTGGCTTTGAGTTTGCGTAGCAGCGCGTTGTGGTTGGAAACGTTGTCCGTCACTTCGGTTGCGGTGTGTCGCAACGTGGTGGTGACCATTTCCGTAAAGACGGAAGATGGGGTTGCCATAGTTTATGCCCTTTTGTGTTTGTCCCAGACAGCGCCGAGTTCGTCATCCAATGACGGTTGTTTGGCCTTGCCTGTTGAGGTTGAGGTAACGTTGACGCCATTTGCGCGCTTTGCTGCCTCGGCCTTGGCTGCATTCCCTTTGGCGGCTGGCGCGGCCTGTTGGGTCTGTGCTCTTAGGGCGGGATCAGCTTGAACGGCGAGGTCATAGGCTTTTTCGAGAATAGCGGTTCGTGCTGCCCCCTCGCCTAATTGCGTCTTTGCTTTGTTGATGAAAAACGGCAGATCGGCCTCAACCTGAGCATAGTGCGGCTTTGACGATGCAAAGCGGCTAATCTCGGATTTAAGGTCTCTCTGTTCTAAAACCCCCTCAAAGGTGGCGGGGTCTTGCAGACGCGCAACCGTCTGTTTTAACCCTGCGATCTCGTTCAGGAGTTGTTGCTGATCGGCCGGAACCGATTTTACTTCGCCGCCAAAGGTTGCTGCGAGTTGCTCGCGCAATCCATAGGTATCGGCAATTGACATAAGCGTTTCGAGCGGGTTCGTATCCATGGCCCGCTGAATACCGGCAAGATAGCGGATGCCATCAGCTTGACTGATAGGCTCGCCGTTCGCGTCCTTGAGGTTGCCGTTGAAATACTCGGCAAACTCACCAGCGGCTTCACTGAGCGGCTTGAACTTGGAAACCAATGCACCCTGCTCAGATAGCTTGGTGTGCAGTTCATTGGACCGCTCTGTCAGCTTTTGCTGTAGTTCAGGCGTAAGGGTTGCCCATTCGGCGTCCATACTGTTCAGGAGGCGATTGGCTGGGAGAGGAACATCAACGGGCGTCGAACCGTCTTGCTGATCCTCTCCCGTCTCACCTTCCAGTGAGGCCGCGTCCGTCTGCTCATCAGCTTCCGGTGTTTGTTCGGCTTCCGCGCCCTTGGGGCTTACGAACTTTCCATTTTCGCCACGGTTGGCACCATTGGTCACATTGGCGCGGTCCCAGATGCCGTCCAATTCATCATCAAGGCTTACGGCCTCACTGACCTGTTCCGTTACTGGTGCTGCCTCGATAGGCGCTTCTGTGGTTGGCTGTTCTTGCTCAAGAGCTTCGACGCTGCTCATGATGTTTCCTTCTGTTTGGTGGATTTGTCATAATCGCGATATTCATCTGAGACTGAGAGGCCGCGCTTGTCGGTAAAACTCTTGTTCCGCAACTTGCCATTGGTTGGGCTTTCGTCTGGCTCAAGAACCCGGCACCCGCTTGCCGCAAGGTCATAGCGGTGATCGGCACGGCTGGTGATTTGCTTGCCAGTCGCCGGGCTGATGAATGGCTCAAACTGCTCTGTGATGATCTGGGGCAGGCAAATTCCATCCCGTTCAGGCATGGCCATGCGATCCCCCGTTGACGCATCAACGAAGCCCTTGTCGGTCCAGATATATCGGGTCATTTCTTCTTCGGTTTTGCCGTGTCAGTAGTCTTCGGCTTCATGGCCTCAACCTGCGTTCGGTTTTGATGCTCTGCCGCTTGCATGGTCTGCTGATGCAACTGATCTCGCACTTGCATTTCAGCCTCGTGGGTGTGGTTCTGAACGTTTAGGCTGCTCTCAAGCGTGGCGTTCAAAGCGTCGGCCTCAGCGTCGTTACCTGCCTTGATTTCGGCAACGTCAATAGCGGTAGCCGCTGCCAACTGAGCCTTGTATTCGTCCAGCTTAATGCGCTGCTGCTCGATCTCTAGCTTGGATTGAGCCAGTGCCGCATCGGCCTCAGCCTTGCGCCCTGCCTGTTCCGCCTTCATGGCCTCAATCTGGGCCTTTTGGCTGGCGGCGCGCTCATCTGCCTGCATTTTGGCTTGCGCCTGAGCATCGGCAGACTTGGCCTTTTGTTCCTCTAGCTGGAGTTTCAACAGTTCTGGGTTCGGACCTTCCTGCTTGGGCTGTTTGGCTTCTTCCTCAGCGCGGGCGACTTCAGTATCGAGCGCATCCTCTGTGGACTTGCCAAGCGTGAACAGACGGGCCGTTGCGGCGTAAATTTTCAGCGCCCCCTCCCTGCTCATGACGCCAGATGCAACCATTGGCTCAACGCCCTTGAAGTATGCCGCAGTACCCTGTAGGAATTCGGCCTGCTCCTGTTTCTTCTGTGTCAGGTCGGCGCGAACGGTCGAGTCGCTTTCAACGTCAATGCGATAAAACCGTGATGCTGTGTCGCTCAGTATTTTGCGGACGCCCTCAAGGTGCTGCAATTTCTGCTGGCGGGCTTGTTCGGCCTGCTTATATTGCCCCATGGCCTGCTGAAACTGCTGTTGCATTTGCTGCAACTGCTGCGGGTCAGCGCCTTGTTGGGGTTGGGGTGGCATAGGCGGCGGCGGAATAGGCTGCATTTCCTGCTCAGTTGGCAGGAGTTGCACGCCGGTCATGGTCTGCAATGTCTCATCCGAGAACTTGGATGCGATAATCTCGCTCATCATCACGAACAAATCGCGGGCCGCACGCTCAACCATGCGCTGCATTTTCTGAATGCGCAGCGAACCCCACTGGCTCTTGATGTTCTGGGCCGTTGCCGTTTCTGCTGCTGCCGATGCACCGCGTACAATGTCGCTAATGCCGGTGATTTCATAGATCGCCTGCTTGGTGGCCTCACGGTTGTTGTACAACTCACGCAGCGCAATGATGAATTTCTCAATGGGCCAGAACGCGACCGCACCAGCCAATCCACCGTTCTGCGCCCACATTTCTGGGTTGCTGATCGGCACAAAGTCAGTATCAAGCGAGTCCAGCATGTTGGACAGTTCGGTGGCGTCGCCCGAATACCAGCCCGCAACCTTCATCTGTTTGGTAATGGCGTTGATGCGGCGTGTGGTCGTGTCCAACTCATCGGCCAGTTTGCGGTAGATCGAGAACGGGTTGACCGGCATAAGACGGCCAGTGATCGCAATCGGCTGGATCGGCGTGCAAATGGGATAGAAGTTTGACAACCCAAGTGGATCATCGACAATCTTCAAAACCTTGCCGGTGTCCTGCTCGATAAACCGAACGGACCTATCCTTGCGGTTCCAGACCTCCCAAACCACAACGTCATTGTCAGTGTTGCCCTCGGCAATCTTGTCCTCTGGAACAAGCTGGGCTGTAGACAGGGCTGTATCGGCAAAGGCCTCAACGTCTTCCATGGGCATGGAGTGGCGGAAGGCCTCCCATGGGCGGTCCTCCCAGCGCTTGGCTGGGCCGTGGCGATAATCGCGCCAGCTTACCGCTTCGAAGCAGATGCGTTCGTTGCGGACGGTGGCAGATAGCTGGGCATTTCGTCCCATGCCCTGCGCATTCTCTGCGCCAGTGTCATCGGCCGATACGCTGCCGTCAGTGTAAGACTGCTCACTGTCGCTAGCATCGCTATCCTCTGGGTCTGTAGGCGCAGGGCTGTCATCGTCCTCGCCCTCTGCAAAGTCTTCTGCGAGTTCTTTGAGGTCGTCATTGTCTGTCTCTCCACCTTCTACGTCTGCCTTGAAGCGCAGACGAACAATACCACGCCCCGCAAGGAATGCATCCTGCGCCGCCGACTCCATTTCGATCTGCAGCTTACTATCGTCAACCTGGATACGGATAGCGCGTTCGAGCACTTCCGAGCCATCCTTGGCCACCGGATCATTATCGGCAAAGCGGCGCCGAATGTCTGGTTGGGGCGGGCTATTGATGATAGCTGGAACGATGGTTTCAACGTTCGAGAACAGAATGTTGAAGTCATAGTCCTTGTGATCGCCAGAAACATGCTTGCCCGTATAGGCAGTTTCCGCCTTTTCAGCGTCGTCAATCCAGTCCTTTTCCAGCTTGGCAGCGGCCTCGATGCGCTCGATCCAGCGCTTGCCGTCTTGGCGCAAAGCTTCGCCGTCCAGCTTGCGCCGGTTGGTCTTAAGATAGTCAGACATGAATGATTACCTTGCTTTGCTTGCCACAATCTGGCTACGCGTCAACTTTGACTATCCGTTTGATCTCAGCGTTTGGGTACTTGTTGGCCTGAAAAGCGGTGACAGCACTATCACATAGCTTCTTGGCTAAGGCCTCGATTTCACCACGTTCTGCCGCCTTTTTCATCTGCGATGAAGTGGCCGCAATGTGAATATTCTCTTGTTCGAAGTTACCGTCATTCAATTCAATAATGCGGAAATAGGGACGCACATACGAATTGTACTTACCGCTAGGGGGCACTGTCTGGCAATCTGGAAGTCGATCACCGATCTCTTTAATAACGGCTGCATCAAAGTCTTGAGAACTCATGGCCTACGCCCCCTTCTAACCCAACAGGTCGCGGAAGAATAGACGACAGGCCGCATAAGCGCGCCACCCGCGCCCCACATACTGCAACTTCGCGTTCGCACGCTGTAGAGACGATGATAGACGTTCAATACGTGCAGCGTTTTGAGTATGAGCCAAACGGATCAATTCCGAAGCGGCGTCGTCCACACTCAAATCACCATCAAAAATACGCATACGAACGTGGTCCTCGTTATTGGTGATCGTATCAACCAGCCTAGATTTCATCGTGCGCGTCTCCTTCTAACCATGGCGTCAACGGCCTGTTTCACGCTCATATTGCCAACAACGCTGCCATTGGCTTTGGCGGTGTAAATCAACTCTTTCGGCTTATCCTTGGGTGGTGCAACCTTGATGGCCTCACGCCATGCCAGCCCCAAGTATCGCCACGATGAGCCGATATGCTCGGCCCAATCCTTGACCGGGTTTTCTCGGAACGTCTTTAACTCATCGTCCCATTCGCGCCGGTAGTTCTTGAGGCCCTCAACTCCCAACTCGCAGCGCTCCGCGTCGAAGTCAGCCACCTTGATGGCCTCACGGCCAGCGTGGATGCCCTCGGCCACTGCAATGCGCTTGACCAGCTTTGGCTTGCGACCTGCCCGCTTGAGCAAGTCCCAGCGGGTGTGCTTTGCGCCCCAGATGAAATCCAACACATCATCGGGCACATAGTCATCGCCGCGATAACCTTTGTCATCGAGCCACTTGACCCACTCAGTCAGGTCATCATTCTCTGGCCGGTAGAAATCCACAATCTTGAGGCGTCCGCCAATAACCTGAAAGCACCAGATCGGGTTGTTGACCGCCTTACCCAAGTCCCAAGCAGTATGGACAGGGTGCCCCCAATCCACCGGCAGAACCGAAATGCGCCCCTCACGATCAGCGCGGGACATTTCAGCGCCCCAGTAAGCACCGACCATTGCGCCAGCGAATGAGCACAAATACTCTTGCTCGAATATGGACCGGCCCAGATCAATGCCGTGCAAATCCTGATATTCTTGCAGCGCCTCGGCCAGCTGCTCTGCGTCTAATGCCTTTGTGTCCTCAATGCTTAGTAATTGAGCGAACCAACTCGGATTGGCCTTGGCCCGGTCAAACATTGTCTTGGCGTGGTTATTGCCGCGCGGCGTCGTGATAAACGCTGCAAAGCCGCCAGATTCCCGGATCATGGGCGAGTGGTACGCCCATGCGCTTGGATTGCTCAGCGCCCATTCTGAATAGGCAATGCCTTTAGGGCCAGATCCAACCGTGCTGTCGTAGCGATCCGACCCGATAAGCTGGAACGTCGCCCCGTTATGCAACTCGATGAACATGTCATCATCTTGCATGCGCTTGATCAGCGGCAGGGGAAACGCCTCAAATATCCTTCGCTTGCCAGTGTGCCCATTCACACCATTCCAGATGGCCTTACGGGCCTGCTTCTGCTCTGGGAAACAATGCCAGTAGGTGCCAGGGTCTTGCAGGGCCAGCGTGCGCATGGCGTTCAGGACAATATCGTCCTTGCCAGCCCGCCTATGCCAAACAGCCATTAGCCGGTCATGCGTGCGCTCAACTAACGCCTTATGGAATGCCTGCTGATACCAGCGAACGCGATATTCGTACTCATTCACTTGGGCGCCGCTTCGTAAACCGTCTTGAACGATATCCCTATGTCACCACCGTCCTTACCCGCATGCTCAACGCTTGCCAGCTTGGGGTGCACATAGGGAGCCGCTTTCTCCGCCGCCCACATGCGCTTATCGACGGCTTGAGTTTCGTCTTGCAGAATGCGCAGCATGTAATCGAGCGGGGTAATGCCTGATGCTGCCGCTTTATCTGCAATCTCTCTTGTTCGCTTGGTCGCAGCGCCAGCCGGGCGACCTGCGCCGTCTCGCTTTCCGCCACGGGCCATTTTGATTTCCTATGATTTATTTCAGCTTGCTTTGATTTAATGCTGCTACCTTGTGGAGCGCGGGAGCCTGATATGGATCAAACCGAACAGTCTGCAGGTAACGGACCATGTTATTTTGGTGCTTGGCCAGCTATCCATATAGGGCGTGCACCGGATCATGCCGACAAACGGGCTCCACTTAAGCAAGACGGGGAACAGCCTGTCGTACTGGTCGCGCTCATGGCGTAGTGTTTGATGCCTTACGCGGTCATCTGGCCATATGCTTCGAGCATCAGTCATCAGCCCTACCGGCGGCCAATGATCGTTTACCCGCACGTACTGCTTGCCGTCTGGATGGGTAGCGATGGGGTGGCGGAGGACAAAGGCAATGACGCGGTTGAGTATGCGGTCAATCATCAGTTCGCTCCAGCCTCATGCTCTGCAATTACCTGCTCAAACAAATCTCGCGTCATGGCAGGGCCAAGAACATCAATGCCCAGGCAGGCTATGGACTTGACCATCTGCGCTACATCGCCGTCCGTCATGTCTCCATCATCTTCTTCAGGGTCTAATGGCTCTACTATGCGGAGGGTGTGGGACAATGGGGTGGCTCCCATATGAAAAACCCCAGCCGGGCCGGGGCGTGGGTAGTTCTGTAATGGGTATCGAGCGGGCCGGGCCTGCAATGAACCCGGCAATACGCTCCGATATCGGTATACCGATATCGTGCTACGGCCTGCAAAATTTCACCGTGTCGCCGCTCAATCTCGTGTGCCCTATTGGGCGTGTTAGGCGGGAGTGGCAAAGGTAATCAGCCCTTACCTGTACGGGCGATTAACTCCGTACCTCCCTGCTCGTATGCCCTATCGGGCAAATTTCTCAGGCAGGATTTCCAACCTACCGCCTATGCACATCAAAATGGCCTTAACAGCCCCATCCGTAAAGGGTTTGAGGCGAGTCCACCATGCTGCATAGCGTTTCCGGCCACGGGGAGAGCCATGGGCGGGCGTTTTACATTCCTGCGGCGTGTAGGTTCATTCGCTTCTTGCGCCGCCTGACGGGCTTCTCTGCGTGCCATACATCTACCCCGTCACGGTTGGCCTGAACGGCCATCACGCCCGCAGCGCTGTCTATTCGTCTGTCCAGCGTTGTTGACGGGATACCGATGCGGATCGCGAATTGTTCCCCGGTTTCGTGTTCGCCGTCCCGGTCGCGGCAACCATGGGCCACCCACATTCCCCAGCGAATGAGTGCCTTGCGCTGTTCCGGGTAGTTTCTGACAGCGCCATTGATCAGCCCGCTCTTGCTGCCGATGCCGATCAGGATAATGTGCATGTGGGTTACATCAGCGGCCTTTGGCCTCAATCTGGGCTCTACTGGCTCATCGTCGGGCACCTCGGCTGCAAACTCTGGCCATCCGCTGCTGCCGCCGCCACGGATCGGCAAGGCCCGTTCCACCCGCAGGGCGTTGACGAATGCGGCCCTCATCAGGCTGGGCGTCCATAGTTCGCGGGTTGACCGGGCGTATTCTGGAATGTTCATCATCAATAGAACTGGTCCCCGACCAATTTGGCAAAGCCATTGCGCTCTTGGGCCACAACCAGCGCGAGGCGGCGCAGCCACTCAACGGCAGACAATCCGTTATCGGCGGCCCGGAACTGGATCAGCGACCGTTCCTTAACGTTGAATGGCACCCGCAGGCGAATATCCTTGCTGTTGTGGCCGAGTTCCTTGAACCGCCATTTCTGCCATTGCTTGCGGATCGTGTCGGGGCTGGTTCCATCGCCCAATGCCTCGGCGATTGCGTCCGCCGACAGACCTGCGCTGGTCAGATAGCCAATCTCGGCGGCCCAAGCATTGGTTTTGGTTTCGACATATACCAACGGGCTGCGAATCCGGGAGGTGCGGGGGCTGTCGTTTACGCTTCCAATCGTCATGTTTTGTGGCCTCAAAACGGTGTGTCCATGGTGGCTAGTTCGCGGCGTAGTTCTTCATTGATCGGCGGGGCATCCGGCTCACGCGCCCTGTGTGCGGGCTGGTCGCTCTTGCCAGTCCACCAGACGTAAGCTTTGCGCCCGTCCTCCGGCCCGATCTCGTCGCGGTCGATGTATCCAGCAGATTTGAGCGCCTTGGCGGTACGCGCGATCAGATCGCGCAATTCCTTGGCTCGCTTCTCGGGCTCAGAATCCGGCGACTTGAAAAACCATTCCCGCCGAACCGATTCCTGCCATTTTCGCTGCTCCACCACCCTTCGACCTGATGGGACGCCGCGCAGATCGGCCGGCGCTTCTACACCATCACGATCAATCGTTTCCTTGAGGATGCGCAGCACCATGACTTGATCGAGGCTCAGCTTGCCTTGCAGCGCCAATTCATCGTCATTGCCGTCCGGCCGGTCGACAACGCAGGTTGTCCGGGGCTTGCCGGTTTGATCGTCGGGCAAGACCACCTGACGCAATACGAAGCGAAGCGGGCTCCCCTTTTCGCCGTCTTTGTTCTTGTCCAGCGAGACCGTGCGAATGATGCGGCGATTGTTATCCCTGATCTGCAGTTCAGACACATTCAACACATTGGAAACATCGCCGGTCAGCGACGTATGCCCGCGCATTTCTCCGGCCTTGCTCTTATGCAGCGGGATCAGAACAGCGCAGTTGAGGGTGTCCGATATGCGCTCGGCCCGCGACAGAACCCGGCTCATATCTTGCCCGGCATTCTCGTTGGCGCCGGTGATGGCTTTGTTGAAGGTGTCGATCACCAGCAATCGCATAGGAACGTCGAAGTGTTCCGCCCATGCCTGGCATTCGGCAATCAGATCGTCTGTGTCCTTGTCGTCGGCAAACAGATTGATCTTCTGGGGCAACATGCGGAACGGTACGCTGGCTGGATCATCAACGCCCCGGTCCAGCATCCACCCTTCCATGCGCTTTGCGGCACCGGGCGCGCCCTCTCCGGCCTGATAAACGACAAGGCCGGGCTTTACCGGCATATCCCAGAACTTGCGGCCCAGCGCCACGCACATGCCGATCTCGAGCGTGATGAATGTCTTTCCCGATCCGCTGGCCCCAGGCATCATCGCCACGCCACGCCGGTCCAGAAAGCCATCAATCAGAAAGTCGTGCTGCAGATCCTTGCGGCCGAGTTCATGCAGCCCGACCGCGCCAAATTTGGACACGGGTGGCGCTGGCTTCCAGTCCGGCAACCGGTCAATGATGGCTTTCAACTGGTCGACCGTGCCGCCCATATGATCGCGCCAGTCGGTCACGTCATGCTTGGCGGGGAAATTGTTGACCCACTGAGATAGGTCCAGCAACCGAATGCGCCGTGCGATACCGCGCAGGCTCTTGGCCCGAATTTCGCCACCTGCCCGCCCAGCGTCGTCGTTATCGACAATGATGATTACATCAGCGCCACGCAATAATTCGGCATGATCCGCTGACCAGTGCTTTGCTCCGCCCGAATTGGTTGATGCGACAAGCCCCCATCCCTCGATGGTTTCAACGTCCTTTTCGCCCTCAACCAGAACTATCGGCTTGCCCTCGGCAATACCGATTTCGACCAGCGGATGCCGAAAGATGGTGTGCCCGATCCCGTCAAGGTTCCAAACAATATTGCCAGCCGAATCTTTGCGCCGCTGGCGGAACGTCTTTTTCGGGTTGCCGGTCTTGTCGTCTATTGCCCAAGAGCCATCTGGCAGTTTCCATTGATATCGAACAACCTGGTACAGTGGATTGCCGTCGGCGTCGGTGTAGTCATAGCCCTTGACCGCAACCATGTCGCCCTTGGGCTCATCTGGTGGCATTTCCCGTTCAGGCTGGCGTTCTGGTGTCGGCGCAGCTTCCCGGCGCTCCTGCGGGCGCTCTGGCGCTCCTTCGTTGGCTTCGAGGAACCCTTGATCCGTCAGCCATTTCAGTGCCGTCGACTTATCGCATCCAAGTTCATGCTCGACCAGCTTGAGCACGCCGCCGCCTACGTCGGCTTCATAATCGAACCAAGTACCCTTCTCGACAGAAACGGATTTGCCGCCGTTCGATCCCCAACATACTTTCTTGGACGTGCTAAGGGACTTGTTCGGCTCGCCCCAGAACGATGTGGCGACCGCAACGGCATGAACGGCAAAATCCGAAGCACTCATGCTGCTGTATCCTGCGCCTGTGATTTTTCCTCATGCTCGGCCAAAAGCCGGGCCCGGGCGTTCAGCAACAGCGGGCGCAATGCCTCCCAATCGCCTTGCAAGCCCACCAATAGGTCGCCAATCAGATCAAAATCATCGGCCTTGGCCCGCTCATTCTGGGCATGGCCCTTCATTTCCGGGGAAACGGCGGGATCGATCAGCATCGATTCCGGCCAATCGCGGCGCAGTCGTTCGGCATGGAACCGAACGCGCGTTTCGAGCCTGAATATGTCGCGTACCGCGAGGCTCATTCGGCATACTCCAACAGCGAGAGTTGCGAGCGTCCAGCATCCAGTCTGCGTTTGCATTCTGGGTTGATCCACAAAACTTCCGTCCGCTCGCGCGCGCCATCAGCAAGCGCACGGCGCTCAACCCGCATCCATTCAGTCAATGAATTTTCATAAAGTGGGTGCGGATATCCCGACAAAACAACCATTCCAGACAACCCATGGAGGCAATCCAAAAGCGATGAGTGATCGTCGTCAGTTAATTCAACCGCATAATCGGCGTCCGCGTCAGAGCGCGTTGCCATGACATATGGCGGGTCAATATAGTGAAGCGTCTCCGGGGTATCGTGTTGGAGTATGACCGCCCTAGCGTCCTTGCCCTCGATAGTAACGCCTTGTAGGCGCTTTATCACTTCAACCAGACTCTCTGGATAGTTTACCCAGTCATGCGCTGGCGTGGTCCCGCTACGATTTGAATTTGCGCGGAACCCAGTTGCTTTGTTATGCCCGTTAGATCCAAAACCCATAAAGGAACGGATTATGAGGCGGCGGGCACGCTCTAAGTCATCATCAGTTTTCTGATATGCTTCGGAAAATTCGGTTCGCGAAAATGGGGTCATTCGCACCGCTTCGACCAGACTACCGGCCCGGTCGGAACGCAGCACCCGGAACAGGTTAACCACATCGCCGTCGAGGTCGTTGTAAATTTCGGCATATGAGCGGGCCTTGCGCATCAGCACGGATGCGGCTCCTCCAAACGGCTCGACATAGACCCGATGGGGCGGGAAGTGCTCGATTATCCACGGCGCAAGCACCCATTTCCCGCCATGCCAGCGTAGGACGGGACGCGGAACGTCATTACGTTTCATCGCCAACCCGCTCATTCTGTGCCGTCCCATCCAAGCAACGCTTTGACCTTGGCGCAACTCTCCGGGGTCATACGAAACCCAAAGCCCCAGATCGTGTCGATGGTAACGCCGTGAGGGCGCAGCACCTTGCGCAACCGACACATATGAACGTCGACAACTTGAATGTCCGGCTCGTCGTACATGTTCTTTACGCAGGCCCGCAGCAGTGCTTCTTTCTTACCGGATTTGCCGCTTACCAAGGCCCAAAGCATGCGACAGCAGGCGGGCGGAATGCCAAGCGTTGTTCGCGCCGCTTCTATGAAGGCTTCATCAGCATCGCGCCCAAGCAACCGCTTGAGATAGTCGTTTTCCGCCTCAAGAATATCGACCCGCTCGCGTAGTTCCGCCTCGCTCATGGCCGCACCTTTGGCTGATAAACGCGGGCGTGATGGTCTGGGCAGTAAGACCCCCGGTCTTGCGTTGGCTTCCCGCAGAACCGAAATTCAGGCGTCTTGGGATCGCCGTAGGGCCAATGGCACTGCGTATAGAGTTCGATTTTCTCAACTGTCAGATATGTGGCGTCGTTCCCATCGCCGTCTTCCATGTCAAAGTTTTCACGGACCGGCGCGGGTTGTTTGCTGACCCGCTGGCGAACGCGAGAGACAATCGCATTGGCCTTTGGCTGGCCATAATTGCCGTGCCTTGCCTGATTGCGCTGCGCGGCTGAATTGGTCACCCTTGGCCGCTTATGCAGCCCCAGCCGATGGACCTTGCCGATTATGCTGTTCTTGGTTGTTCCTTCGCCAAAATGGGCGGCAATCTCTGACGCGGGTTTCCCCTCCATCCACATTTCTTTGAGCGTTTCAATGCGCTCATCTGTCCATGTGGCTGCGCTCTGGTTGCCCGGACGTGCATTCGATGGTCTATCAAGCAACGGACTGCTCCAATTCTGGCGTGGGGAGATAACCAAGGGTGACGGGCGATCCTGCTCGCTTGCGCCAATCCCAGACCAGCCAAGCGTGGTTGACGGTCGGGCCCGCCTCTTTCTGTTCGAAATTTGTCCACCGGATGCGCCGGGTCAGGACATATTTGGCCGCGTATGCTAGGTGATCAGCGAATATGTGCCGGCGCGTCTTGGCGCTGTCGAAATCGACGCGCAGCAGCATCGCAACCTTGCCGCCCATAGGCTTTGTCAGTTCAAGCGCATGCTCGATGAACCTGACCGCCAATCTACCACCGGGCCCATAGGGAGGGTTCGTCACAATGTTCGGCCAGGAACCGGCCTTGATGTCGAAAAAATCAATCGCGGTGATGCCATCTGCATCCGGTGAAATATCTGATCCGTGCCGCTTCATGCTGGCTGGCAGCGCGTTCAGTATGCCGCCGTCGCCCGCCGCTGGATCAAATATGCCACCAACAAACGACTCCGCCGATAGCAGTGCTTCGGTTGGCCAAGCGGGCGTGAAATATTTCTCCAGATCGAGCCGATCATATTTCGATGCTGTCTGGGTCATGCCTATTTCCCCAACCGCTTTGCAACATCGCCATAGTGCGCAACCATTTCCTTGCGATTGGCGAACTGTGGTTTTGCCTGCGTGCTGGAGGATTGCGGGTTGCGCAGTTCGGTCACATACCGCTTGACCGTTTCATAGTTGGCGCCGAGTTCATGGGCGATCATGCGCGGCGTCCAGCGCGGGTACTGCTTGAGCACAACGGCCACGCGATCCCGTGTTGACATGACCGGCTCTGACTGGCGCGTTTCCTGCGCAACGGGCAATAGATGCTTGACGATATCCACCGGCGTCGGTGCTGGCTGCGCCTTGGCCTCTAGCCGCGCTTTCGTCTTTGCTGCTTGCGCCGCTGTCCATTGGCCGTGTCTGGGCAATTTGATGCCGCGTTTCACGGCGCATGTCCGTACCCGCTTCGGATCAATACCAAGATGATCGCCAATAACCCTGGCTGGCCAGTCGGGATGATCTTTATGCGTCTGTTCAACAAGATCAAGCTGGGTTGGCTTCTTGGATTTCTGTGCAATTGTATCTGTTAACGTTACCGGTTTTGATGAAATGGACGACGGCGATTTGACGCCAACGGCATCCGCCAGTTGGGCTTTGCCCGTCACTGCAGCGATTTCGCCGTCGTCCTCTGGTTCCGAGGCCTTTGCTTCCGCTGGCTGTGCTATCGCATCGGCTGAATTGTCCGATACATCAGGGAGCGGCTTAGGAACCTCGGATATGTCTGGCGCAGCAACCGCCGTTGCGCTGCCGAATAAACGTTCGATTGACTTCGCCGTCTGCCGCGCTTCTGTGGCCAGTGATGCAAGCCTGTTGGCATCTGCCTCGTGCCGCTCAGCTATGCCGAGCAGGCTGGCCACTGTGCGGGCCGTTGAAACGTCAATTTGTTCTGGAAATTGGGTCATGCTGCTGCTCCTTTTCCGTGACCGCAAAGTTCTGGAAACGTGGCGTGCAAACGGTGATGGCAACGTGCGCACAACCAGACCACTTCGAGCGGTTTGGAATAATCTTTGTGGTGTCCGTGAATGCCCTTCGTTGCTCCGCAGATTGAGCATGGGCCCTTGGTAATCTTTCCGTCGCGTATCGCGTTGTTAACCGCGTTTTGCGCCCGGTAGGCGTCAGGATGCTTTTTACGCCATGACTTGGTTGTTGCTATCGTTCGGCGCACCCGTTCAGGAGACTTGGACCGCGCCCGGTCATACTCTTGAACCTGAGGGTTTGTTCGCGAACGATTTCTAACGCGCCGCTTGACGCAATCCTTGCACCGCGACGGATATGAAGCGTAAAATGCACTTTCGCTCCAAGATTTACCGCAGTCTTTGCACCCGGACATGTTATGCGCCCCGGTCAAAACGGAATGTCCTGATCAAGATCGCCAAATCCGCCACCTGCATCCGACCTATTGGCCTGCGGACGATCCTTGCTGGTCCCATAAGCATCGGGGCTGTCGACCGCTGGCGGGCGATTGCCGCCCTCGCGATTGTCCAGCAGAACCAATTGGGAGCCGAACCCCTGCAAAACGATCTCTGTCGAGTACCGATCCTGTCCGCTCTGGTCCTGCCACTTGCGGGTCTGGATTTTCCCTTCGACGTAAACCTTGCTACCTTTGCGCAGGTATTTTTCGGCTATGCCGGCCAATCCATCGCTGTCCATTGCGCCGAAAATCACAACCCGGTGCCATTCGGTCTTTTCACGCTTTTCACCGGAACTTTTGTCGTTCCAGCTTTCCGACGTGGCAACCGACAGGTTGGCAATCTTGATGCCCTGCTGAGTTGATCTAATATCGGGGTCTTGCCCCAAGTGACCAAGAATGGTGGCCTTGTTGATGCTACCTGCCATGATCAAAACTCCACGTCTGCGACCCGCGCCGGGCGCTTGGTCTTGGGTTGGTTGAATGAGAGTTCTGGAAGCTGCTGCGCGGCCATGTGGCACCAAACCGCCAAAGCATCGGCCTTATCTGGGTCCATGCTTTCCAGCGTCAGCCAGCCACGTCGAACGGCTTCAGCCTGAACTGCTGGCTTTGCAGCGCCCTTGCCGTACCGCCCATGCCCCGTGAATGTTTTCCGCGCGGTCGATGATGCGATCAAATGCGCCCTGCCCGGCATTCTTGCTTTCACGGCGAACCGGAAAACGTGAATGATGCCCTGCAACAAATCGGCGGTATGCGGGTTGGTGAACCCGCCGCCGCTGGTCAGGATCGGCGCTTCCATGGCGACAATCGCAGGATTGAGAACCGATAGCTGGCCATTCAGCCATACAACTGCGCGGACAAAGGTTTCGTCTGCCGTGCTGCCCTCGCGACCGAACCGCTCAACGCCGCTTATGGGAAGGTCGCCGGGCAGACCGTATGCCCAGCCCGTGGCTGTGGCGCTGACGTCCAACGCGAGGATTGAGCGCATCACGAACACCCCGTCGTGGCACCGCAGGAATTGCACTTCTCACATGTTCCGTTTCGGACCATTTGCAGAGAACCGCACTCATTGCAGGAATTGCCCGTAAATCCAGATTCCGTAGCCTGACTGCGTGTCATTTTTGGAGGGCCAAGGTCGACCGCTTGCGTGCCAACGAATGCCATTTCAGCCGGGCGAATGTCATTGTCGTGCTTTGCCAGGGGGTCAACTTGATTGTTGCTCCACAGAGTATCAGGCCCCAAACGATGAAAGCCCTTGCTCATGACTGCCTCTGCTTATTGCGCCTGATGAGTTTTTTAATTTTGGGGATGGATAATCCCTGCCCTTCCTTGCGGGCTTGGGCCTCTGCTGCCCTGCGCATATGGCGCGCAGTCGATCTACGACCGGCTGCCATCGCCGCGAGTTGTACCGGTGATCCCGCGTTGCGCCGGGCCATCAGTGAACAGCCCCGGCCAACTCATCGAGCGCGGCAGCGCCGTCGGCTTGCTCCTGATCGGTGATCTTTTGGATGTCGGCCTTGCGCTGGCGGGCTGCAGTTTGAGCGGCGTTTTCTGTCGCATGGTCGGCGTCGGGCTTGAGCCAGGAGAACTGACCGGCAGCGTCCGCATACAGTTCAATTTGATCGTCGGAAATTCCCGCGCTGATCTTGGCGATTTGCCGTTCAAGCTTGCGCTGTTTCATCACCGCCTTGAGAACATCGGATGGAATGCCGAGTTCGACTTTGGCAATCTTGATGCGGTTTTTCTGGCGGGTTTTGACGGCGCCGATCTTACCCCGCGCGGTCGCGCTGATCGTTTCGCATTCGTCGTCCATTTCCTCCAGTTCTTCTACAACCTGGAGAAAATCAGCGTCCTCATATCCGTTTTTCTTTTGCTCAACCGCCGTGCTGGTCATGACACCATCCTGAGTTTTGTGGTTTCGGTTTGAAGTTCGTCAGCAACCCCGCCGCCAAGGGCCTTAAGCGCGGCGTCCGTGGCCTCGATGATTTTGACTTGCCGGGCGATCTGCTCGTGCAAGGCGGTAGATTCCGCGAAATATTCAGCCTTGAGCCGGGCATCGTCGCGTTCGTACTTGCCGTCACGCGCTGTCAGTTGGGATCGCAGCGCTTGCTCATCGCAAACGGCGGTATCTCGCTGAGCAATCAGGACGTTGCCGAACGCCTCATCGGCTGGAACAACTGGCGCTGCAACACGATCAACCGGGTTTGTCTTGGCTGTCACCTTGCGCACTTTGGTGCTTGTGGCCTTGGCCGTTGGATGCGTGGTTTCCGCTTTCGTGGTCATGTCCGTTTCCTTTATGGTTCGGGGTTCAGATGCGGGTAAAGCGCCGCGCCCAAGACGCCAGACGACGCACCAGACGCGCGCCTACGATCACGGCCAGCGAACGCGCTACCCTTGCCACTGCGGCGATCAAGGAGCCGCCAAAGGGACGCTGACCGGATAATCTCAATGGCATGGGTAAGTCGGTCCTGTTCGGCATTTTCAAGCCTCTGGCTGGCGCTGATGATTTCGGAAAGTTTGTCGTCCAGCGTTTGAGCCGGTGCCGCCAGTTTGCGGGCAACGTCCATGACGTGGCTGGGAATGTCGGTCTTTTCGCCGTGCCAGAGGGCATAGGCTGTCCGGTCTGTTATCCGGCGATCATGCGATAATTCGCGGTTGACCCTGCGGACGGCGCGGCTGCGGATATGCGCGTCTGTCTCGCCAGCCATCTTTGGACCAGCGATCACGCGGATAAGGCGCTGCATTTCATCGGTTGGATTTGCACAGATTTCCATAATTTCGGCCTATGATTCCAAGATTTCGGAGACTGTTTGGTGTTGGCTATGACCAACGGGGACGATGGTTATGGTTGAAAATTCAAAGAGGTCCGGTCAGCAGCCAAATGGTGAAAATGACGGCGGCAATGACCATGAGAACGGCGGTTGTGGTGCTGATGGTTTTGGGAATGGGGCGGTTCACTTTTTGCCCTCGATCCGGTTGCGCAGACGTGCTTGCATGCGCGCTTTCATTTCAGGGGAAATAACATGGTCAGCGGGTGGGACGACGAAACCGCGAAGCTCGAACATTTGGTTGATGGAGAGATGGGCCTTGCGGTGCTTTATGGGCTCTACTGCCTTACCCACACCGCCTTGCACGAGGTTATCGAGGCTTCCAATAGGGCCAGATACGCGCCCGTCATCCGAGCCGCCCGACTTATGGCAGCAGACATCAAAGTCCCCGATAGCGTCCCCGTCGAGGCTAGAGACGAGTGGAGAACTACCGCTCTTGCTGCGGTCGAGTACTTCCTTGATTTCGTTCCACCGCGCCTCTCCGACGACTGATCGGCAGTACTGGTTCAATGTTTGGGTGGCCATGCTATGCCGCCCCCACGGATGGGCTGGGCTTGGTCATGCCGACACCTGTTCGGCTGGCGTCTCAAAAAACCAAGCGTCGTCCCAAGCAATGCCACGTTCCTTCGCGGCATCACGAATTGCTTGCATTTCGGCAAGCGTCGGAGATCCACCGGCCTCCCAACGGGATACCGATGACTGCTGTACTCGAGCGAGCGCGGCAAAGTCGGCCTGGGTCAGCTTGAAGATGTTTTTGCGAATGTGTCGAATTGCGTTCATGGCGCACATACTATGCGCAAACAGATATTCGTCAAGAGAAAATTATCCGCGCTCGGATTTCCACAATCCGAACTTGCGGAATAGCGTGCGGCCATGAAGCCAGAACTTATGATACGCGCGATTTTGAAACGCCAAGAATGGACCCAAATGCGGGTCGCTGACCGCCTTGGCGTATCCCAGTCCACCGTCAACCGGTGGATAAAGGGCGCCGATCCAGAGGGGCGGCATCGGGATGCAATCCGTGATTTCTATGCGGAAATATTTGGCGACTTCTCCGCCAGCCCAAAAGCTATCGATCGGCAAGAAAACACATCAAGAATCCCTGACCTCGCCATCTTTGGCGGCTTAGGAAACGGGGGATTTCTCGACGTCACCGTTGATGAAAGCGGAGATTTTGCCGACCCCGAACACCTGCGCGGATACTGGACTTTTCCAGACTACATGGTCCGGGCATTCCGAAATATGTCGAATATTTATGCCTGGGAGGTTCGCGGCGATAGCATGGACCCGACCCTCTCGGGCGGATCGGTTGTGTTTGTCGACACAAAGCAAAACGCACTCCCACCAAACGATATCTATGCGCTCGATTATGGCGATGGCTTGGTGGTCAAACGGCTCAAGCTGATCCCAAGAACAGACCGGATCATGGTGATTTCTGACAACGAGCGATATGGGGCGGATGAGCTCTTACGTTCAGATGTTCACGTCTATGGCCGGATTGTCGGGTGGTTTCAATGGCGGTGACCAACCGCCCGCCTGCCGATATTTTGCATCGCCTTCGGTTCTTTGCCGACGCGATAGACGACGTTCCGATTCGCGATCTGGAAGCGATCTTGCGCGAAGCTGCTGACCATATTGCGGAAGTCAGAAAAATGGCCGGCATGAATAATCCGGCTGATATTTCTTCAATGACGCCGCATGGTAATGCCTAATTTTCCTCGCGCGCATTGTTCATACTGAACTCTCAACGTGCTGAGAGTCTTGTATGACCTCAGTGCAGCGCCGCGTTAAACGCGGCTACTCTGATAGATCCAGTTCCTATTGAGAGTTCAGTGATTGGTGTTTACGCGAGGCCCTATTTGGGTATGCGTCCGAAAAAAGGCCATTTCAAGCAATATTATTCTACGCATATTTATGCTTGATCGGATACATGCGGTATCATATTACGCAAACAGGCATCTCACCTTAAGTAATCCTGACTAGACGAATTTTTCAGATATGCCGATAGTCTGTGCTGGATAATCGTCATATCGCCCATTGACACCATTTCGCGCCAAATTATCCGCAACAGGATTTTTCCTCTTGCATAAATATCCGTATGCGCATACGGTATCCATCAACAGCCGACCACTACCGGCACGATGGAGATGGAAATGACCGCAACAATCGAAATAAACGAAGCACTGGCCCGCAAGGTTCTTGAAACCGTTGACGCGGGTCTGGTCAGTGGGATGGGGGAGCAGATACCGGGACAAATGTGCGTAGAGGCTGCGGTCTGCTACGCCATGGGATTGGATCACAGCGACAAACCAACCTGTGTGTCAAAAGCCCTGCGCAAACTCAAAGTCAGGTTGAACGATAGTGCATGGTCTAGCAACGAGGCGCGGGCCAAAGGATTGCGGCGCTTGGCACTGGCTCAATTGGGTAGCGCTGATGTCCTTGATGACAAGGATTTTGTGAAGCATTGTTCGGCGTTGGTTACACGCAAATATGTTCCGATGGCATTGCGCAGCGCCGCATCGGTCCACCCAAAGCAGGGACATAAGGACGCGCTAGAAGCTGCCGCAGTTTGCGTTGAGACGGAACAAACACGGGAATCGCTGCTTGATGCACGGGAAGTAGCACGCGCTGCCGCTGCCGCTGCCTATGCCGCTGCCGCTGTCTATGCCGATGCCGATGCCACTGCCGCTGCCTATGCCTATGCCGCTGCCTATGCCTATGCCGCTGCCTATGCCGATGCCGCTGCCGCTGCCTATGCCGCTGCCTATGCCGATGCCGCTGCCTATGCCGCTGCCTATGCCGCTCGGGACAACGTTCTAAGCCAGTTCGCTGAGGACGTGGTTCAAATCCTTATCGAGATGAAAGCGCCCGGTTGCCAGTGGTTGCACCTGACCGAAATGCAGGCCGCTTAACTCACATTGGAGGCAAGGCAAGATGCCCAACACACCCGCAACATTCTGGTTCATCCTGGACGACGACCAGCCTCAGGATGGCGAGTTCTACACCACCCGCGAAGCTATGCTGAAATCACTGAACTACGCTCATAGCGGCGTCAGGGTCGGTTACTTCGATCAAGCTGAATTCATGCAGGGCCGCGCGATTATCCGCAGCGATGAAACGCTAGAGGACTTGGTAGCTGATGGTTACCACCTTGGCCTGATCGATGGCGGCAGCAAAATCTACCAGCAGGTTATTGGCGACGAGCCAGCTTGGGTTGATCCCAATGCAGAGCACCGGACTTGGAACCGGGGACAGTCGCTATGAACCGCACCCTTGAACAATACCGTGATTGTACCGCCCAAGGCGTTGCGTCCGGCTCGACCGCACAGATGCAGTATTTCGTTGATGACGCCAAGGCGGATATTGCCGAACTGGCGGCGCGGGAAGCACAAATACGAGGCTTACTCTGGTTCGCATGGAACGAGTTCAACGCAATCCGCGCCCGGTCTGGGGCGCCGCTGAGCCACGACGGAATGACGCTTTGTTCTGAAGAATGGTGGTCACAGATGACTGATGCGTTCGCAGCAGTAATCGGACCAGACTCAACCAATCCATGGCCAACACCTGAAGCGAAAGCTGCCATCCCGCAATCGGACGAGGGCCTGTCATGACCTCCCTCAAGCACTTCATTGAATACCACCCCATAGCACTATTCGCGATCCTGTTTGTCGTGACGGTAACGCCGGTTTGGAGCCTGGGGGCATGAAAACCGAAAACGTATCCATCGAGGTTTTATCCCTCGCAGAAACGCGCCGCCGTGATCCTGAACTAGCCCTCAAGATTGCAGAGCAAAGCGCAAAATCATCAACACAGAAAGGGAGGGTAGCGTAATGGCACAGGCCCTATCCACAACCGGCAACGAACGTATTGCCATGGGAGCAAACCAGCCGCCAGAACAGATCATCTTTGGCGAGATTGAAGCCTATTACGATGAGGCCAAGAATTGGGCTTCGGATGGGTTCGAAATCGAGAGCCAGGAACAGGCCGACCAGATCGATATGCTCGACAAGGCATTGCTGAAAGCAAGCCAAGAGGCCGAAGCTTTGCGGGTAGAGGAAAAGCGCCCGCTTGATGAACAGATCAGCGCCATTCAGGCCAAATTCAATCCCTACATTCAAAAGGGTAAGGGCAAGGTCGATCTAGGCCGGTCCGTACTCAAGGCATTGCTTGGCGCATGGCGCATTGAACAGCAACGCATCAAGGATGCCGAGGCCCGTAAAATACGCGAAGAAGCCGAAGCGGCGGAACGCGCTGCCCAAGAAGCTTTCCGCCAGTCCGGCGTTGCAGACCTTGAGCAACGTGAAGAAGCCGAGCGTATGGCTGAACGCGCTGCCGAATTGGCGAAGCAGTCAAAACAGGCCGACAAGGCCGCGACCACCAAGACCGGACTGCGCACAAGCTATCGCGCCGAACTGACCGATCTGAATGCAGCGGTTCAGCACTATTGGAAGACAGATCGCGCCGAGTTTGAAGCGCTTGTCCAGACATTGGCAGCAAAATCTGTCCGTTCTGGCGCCCGCGAAATCCCAGGCTTTGAAATCAAGACAATCAAGGAGGCCATCTAATGGCTAGTGCTGTCGCAACTCTCGAGCATCGCCCCGTAGCATCGTCACCCGCAACCCTATTCAGCGATGATCAGGTTGACCTAATCAAGCGCACAATCGCCAAGGGATCGACGGACGATGAATTGCAGTTGTTCATGCAGCAATGCAAGCGGACAGGCCTAGATCCATTCGCCCGCCAGATATACGCGGTCAAGCGCTGGGATAGCAGCGAGCGCCGCGAGGTTATGGCTGTTCAGACCAGCATTGACGGCTTTCGCCTCATCGCCGAACGCTCTGGGGTCTATGCCGGACAGGTCGGGCCGTTCTGGTGCGGCCCTGATGGCAAATGGGTAGACGTGTGGGTTGAGGATAATCCGCCCATCGCTGCAAAAATTGGTGTGCTGCGCTCTGACTTCTCTGAGCCATGCTTTGGTGTCGCGCGCTTCAAGTCCTACGCCCAAACAAAAAAAGATGGCGGATTAACCCGCATGTGGTCGGTTATGCCCGACGTGATGATTGCCAAGTGCGCCGAGGCTCTGGCTTTGCGCCGAGCCTTCCCGCAAGAACTATCTGGCCTCTATACTGCCGACGAAATGGCGCAGGCTTCCAATGGCCCAGATGAAGCGCAAAGACCCGCCACGGATGCCGCCAAGCCCTCACAGATAGGGGCGAAGTCAAAGGCGGATAGCCGCGATGTGTATTCGCGCCTGTCAAAGGCCAACCGCGAATTGCAATCGATCGATGCATTCAACAAATTCTGGATGACCGACAGCGTTCGTGCTGCCGCCAATTCTTTGCCGCATGACTGGAAGAACGAACTTGTCACCGAAAAATCTGACAAGCTTGCCGATCTGGAAAAGGCGGAGGCAAGAGCCAACGCCGATGAGTCGCCAGAGCAGGAAAATGGGGACTTCCCGTTTCCAGATGATGACGATTTTCCCGGTGACCGAAAATGAGCCGGCACATTGTCACGTTGGCAAATGACCGCCTGCGCAGCAAGGCGTTGGATTATGTCCGCGCGGCCAAGCCCGGCAGTCGTGTTGAATTTAAGGGCCCGAAGCGCTCGAACGATCAAAATGCAGCCATGTGGGCGATGCTTTCCGATCTGTCCCGCAGTTTGGTCTGGCATGGCCACCGGCTTGATACCGAAGCTTGGAAGCTGGTGTTCATTGACGCTCTACGCAGGGAGCACAAGGACCAAATTCGCTTGGTCCCAAACATCGATCTTACCGGGTTCGTCAACGTAAGCAGCACGTCTTCGTCTGACCTATCGCACGATGAAATGCGCGATCTGCTGACAATCATCAGAGCATTCGGTGACCAGCAAGGAGTGGTTTGGAGCGAACCGGCACCCAAGGACAATCGCCCAGCCACTCCAATAGAGGCATACGAGGATTTTTGCTGATGGCCACCCCAGACCCAGACTACAAGATCACAACCTATCGTTCGGAGAATGCCCCAACCGGCAAGGAATGGTGCGCGCGGGTTCAGCACCCACGAACGCAACTGCATGTCTTCTTCGAGGCTCCATCCGAGGCCGAGGTTATCAGCCTGGCCACCGAATTCTGGGAGCGCCAGCGCAAAGAGCGTGAGGCGGCATGGGCTCGTATTGATGAAGCGCGAGCCAAGCGCGCGGCAGCGATTGCCGAGAAAAAGGCAAAGGTGGTGGCATGAGCGAACTCCGCCAGCGCCGCGAACCGATACGTGCGCCCAAACTGATGGCCGGGGCAAAGGGTCAGCCTTGCGACTTGAACTTTGCCGGGGTCTGCAACTACGACCCAGCAACAACAGTCTCGTGCCATGTCCATGATGAATCTTTTGGTGCCGCGCAAAAAGCTGACGACACCGCCACCATTCACGGGTGCAGCGCCTGCCATGCATTTCTAGATCATGGCTGGGTCGGAAAAGTCGAATGGGCTGTTGTCCAGTTCCATATCATTCGCGGCCTATTGCGGACGTTCAGGAACCGCGCAGATCGCGGGCTGATCATTGTACCCGTCACCATCGAAAAGCCAGCCAGCCAGCGCCCGCCGAAGCCGCGCAAGCCACCGCAGCAACGAACCAAGATCAACGGTCGAAACGACTGGCCGGTTGGCCGCAAAATTTCATCAAAACCATTTCAACGGGAGAAATCATGAACCAGCTTCCCCACAGCTTTCGTCGGCATCTGGTCATTATGATCGGCGACCGGCCCCACGCGGTCCGGTTCACCATTGGCGACGTTATTGCCTGGTTGAAAGAGCAGCCATCTGACGATGCTGCAGAAACCCGCGTTTGGCGCTGTTACGGGCCCGGCTCGCCTTTGGAGCCATCAACGGACGCGACAGCAAGGGTTGCCAGCGATTGGGCCATACAGGTCAACGCAGAAACCCGACCCGGCTTGCGACCAAATTATCCGGCGTTCGTGCTGGTGCACATGGGACAGAGATTGGAGGCAGCACATGGCTGACATTAAAACAAAACTTATCGCAGCACTTGCATTGGGCGCTGCACTGACCGGATGCGCCAGCACCACACATGCAAGTCATGAGCGGATACCCGGCGTTGTAAACGTGGTCAGCATGGATCGAGACGGACGGCTTATCTATCAGCCGATCAGCGATTTCACGGGCAGCACCCCAGCCGATGCCATGCAGTCAATTTCTGACGGCCCAATGAAGGCACCAGAATAATGGCTGAAATTGAACGGGAAAAGCTTCTAGCGGCGCTAAAGAGCGTCATTGAGTGGCTTGAAACGGCATCGTCGCCTTACGTGTACGGAAGCGGATCTCATGTCGAATGGGAGGCTGAACGAGCGAAACGCATAGCCAATGCCCGCAAAACCTTGGAGGGTTCGGAATGAGCAAGCCGCTTGCCATAACCAAGCGGCAGGCCAAAACGCTGTTGCAGGCAGCGCAGGAACAGGGCGGCATTGTCGAGGTCGAAACCAGCATCGGGATAATTCGACTTATCCCCAAGGACAAATCATCGGACGATGAGAGCGTTGACAAAGAGCCAAAAGGCTACTTTTGATGCTCGACATGCCGCGCACCAGAAAGCAGTACGTTCATAGGGAGAAAACGCGCCACGGAAAGACCGTTTGGTATTTTCGGCGTGGTGATGGCCCGCGCGTGCGGCTTCCCGGCGAATATGAAAGCCCGGAATGGCTGGCGGCATACGAAGCGGCACTCGGCGGAAATAAGCCGGAACCAGCAAAATCAACCGCGACCGGCACATTCAAATGGTTGGTCGAGCGCTATCAGGCCAGCGCCAAGTTTGCAGGTCTGGCGCAAGAGACACAGAAGTTTCGCAGCGGGGTCTTAAGGCGAGTTGTTGAAACGGCCGGCGACCTGCGCATTGCCAGCATCACCAGATCGATGATTGCCGAGGGGCGCGACAGGCGAGCAGCCACGCCATTTGCAGCAATCAACTATCTCAAGGTGATGAACCAGGTATTTGCATTTGCCGTTGATGCTGGATATCTGCCCCACAACCCAGCCAAGGGCATAGATCGCCCATCACCGGCCACAGACGGCCATCACACTTGGACGGTGTCCGAGGTCCGTCGATACCAGAACCGCCACCCATTGGGTACGCGCGAACGGCTGGCAATGGACTTGTTACTGTATACCGGCCTTCGGCGCGGCGATCTGGTCCAGTTGGGGCGCCAACACGTCCGCAACGGGATCATTCGCTATCGGGCGACCAAGAATGGCGTCGAGATCGTCTTGCCCATGCTGCCGGTATTGCAGGCAACCATTGACGCCGGGCCAACGGGCGACCTGACATTTTTGGCAACCATGCGAAATACGCCATGGAAAAAGGAAAGCTTCGGGACATGGTTCCGCAACGCCTGCATTGCTGCAAACGTGCCCGGTCGCGCCCATGGCCTGCGAAAGGCTGGGGCAACATTCGCCGCCGAGAATGGGGCTAGCGATCAGCAACTAATGGCAATATTCGGCTGGACCAATCCAGAACAAGCCGCCGTCTATACCCGCACGGCAAGCCGCGCAAAGATGGCCGCAATGGGCGTTGGCATGCTCGACCCGAAAGACGAAAACGAGGCCTAAACGTGAACGTCTATCCCCGCACCTTGCAATCCGGTGCGGGAATCATCGTGAAAAAGGCAACATAAACAGCAACTTGACTTTTGTGGTTGCGATCCTGTCGGGATCACCAAGTATTTTCAATGAGGCAGAGCGCCAAGGTTTAAGCGCAGGGGCGCGACTTGATGTCGCCGCATTGACCAACTAACCGAATTGGTTCCACAGACGCCTAGTTCGGCCATATCGCTGGAGCACGGCAATTAGGCCATTCTCAACGCGACAATATGATAAAAAGCACCATCCGCCGCGTCTGGATTTTCGAAGGACCTGCCACCCCCAACAGGCATGAAATGGCGAGCGTTGCATCCGATCTAACTCTCGGCGCCAGCGATCACCAAGAGTTCAAGCAACGACAGCACGCCTTCTGCGTTTCAATAAAAGTTTAGACAATTTGTTTTGGCAGGCTTTACGCCGATTCCAAATTGGTCGCGGTCGGCAAGGTTCTGGTTATTTTCATGGAGGAATGTGACCTCAGTTTGGGAGCGCCACATGGCTGAAAAATCAACAATAAAAACGAATTACTCGTGGTGGAGTCGCGTGCAGCGTCCCCTTACACCCGCCGAACTGATCGCTGATGGTATCGTTCATGTCGTAGGCCTGCTGCTGGCACTCGCCGCCGGCGCAGTTTTGCTTCTGGGGACAACACCGGATGCCTCGATAGCAGAATTTTCCTCCCTGGTTCTCTATTTGGGATCTCTGGTTGGTGTCCTCAGCATCTCCATGGCCTACAATCTTTGGCCGGTTTCCCCGATCAAGATGCATTTGGCCAGACTGGATCAGGCTGCCATCTTTCTGTTTATCGCCGGCACCTACACCCCGTTTCTCGCCGTGCTCGGCGGCACCCCGATGGGCATATTGATGACGACTTTTGTTTGGGGCGCTTCTCTGATTGGCATAGCGCTCAAACTTTTCGTGCCCCAACGTTTTGGCCGCCTTGCAATTGCCCTCTATCTGGCGATCGGCTGGAGTGGTGTTTTTGTGTTTCACTCGCTCGCCGCAACCCTGCCCGCCTCAACCATGGGCCTGCTTTTGGCAGGCGGCATCGTTTATTCGCTAGGGGTCGTATTCCATCTATGGGAACAGCTGAAGTTTCAAAATGCCCTTTGGCACGTTTTCGTGGTTGTCGGCGCAAGCCTACATCTGCTGGCGATCATTAATTTTATCGTCCTTGATCATCCCTGACCAAGGAGCGGCGCGTCAGCCGCCCTGCCCGCCACTTGTGCGAACATGATCCATTCTGTCGCCAGCCTTAAGCCCGATCTCAACTGACCGACCGCCCGGAATTTCCAGCACAAACTGGACGGGAACTCCCGACGGGATTGATGTCGGATCCTGGGGGCGTGCGTTGACATGAATGGTTTTGACGATGCCTTCAGCGTCTACAAAGATCATATCCAGGGGAATAAACGTATTCCGCATCCAGAATGAAACCGGTCGTTCTTCCTTGAAGTCGAACAACATCCCCGCATCGCTTGCCAGCTCCTGCCGGAACATCAGGCCGTCGGCGCGGGATTTCGGGGTGTCGACAACCTCAACCCTAAAGGCAAAGTCGCCCTTGGCGGTATGAAGCGTCAATTTTTCGTCGCCGCTACTGGCGCAACCCGCCACCGTCGAGGCCACAAAAATCGTCAATATCAGGGCCAGTACCCGTGATGCATTCGCGATACCGGCCAAACCTTGAGCAACGACGCGCATATCAACTATCCTAATGCGATGACGGCGCCTCACCCCAGCCGTCGGGACGAATTTCTGCAACCATCAACCCCTTGGGGCCCTCGCCATAACGCACCAGCACAAATTGGCCTGGCCGCAGTTCGGTAATACCAAAGCGACGCAGCGTTTCCATATGCACAAATACGTCAGGCGTACCCTCGCCCGCCGACAGAAATCCAAAACCCTTGATTCTATTGAACCATTTGACCTCAAGCCGTACCATGCTTGAGGTCGGCTCGACGGTAACATGGGTGCGCGAGGTCGGCATTTGTGCTGGATGGCGAGCTGTGGATTCATCCATGGATAGGATACGAAACGCTTGGAGGCCACCAGGCCGATTGAGCGCCTCGCACACGACGCGCGCGCCCTCATAGGCGGTTTGGAAACCGTCACGACGCAAACAGGTCACATGCAGCAGAACATCGGCAAGGCCATTGTCAGGGACAATGAACCCAAACCCCTTGCCCGCATCAAACCACTTGATGGTGCCAACGATCTCGACCGTATCAAGGCTGGCGTCCTGGCTGCCTTCGGTCGGTTCCGACGCGCCAGCCGCACGCGCCGCATCCCCGCTCATCTCTGTGGTCTCGCCATCCCCAGACGACTTCGCCCCCATATTATAAGCCTTTTCGCACTCGCCTCGCCGCAGGCAAGGTACATAACAACACAGCATACTCTGGCCGATTCAGTGCCAAAAGTTAAGAAGATGTTGTCACTTTGTTTGCGACGCGTCCATAGCTATCGAGTGCTACCGCATTGCGTGCCAACGCTGGGCTTGCTAAGCCTTCACAATCACTCACAATTTTACCTGAGGAGCGTGCGATGCAATACCTGCACACGATGGTTCGCGTCACCGATGTCGAACAAAGCCTGCGATTCTATTGTCAGGGGTTGGGTCTTGAGGAGTCGAGACGCGTCGAAAATGAAAAAGGCCGCTTTACCCTGATTTTCCTCAAGGCACCGGGCGATGCTGGTGGCGAAGTCGAACTCACCTACAATTGGGATCCGGAGGAATATTCTGGCGGTCGCAATTTTGGCCACCTCGCCTATCGCGTCAAGGACATCTATGCGCTGTGCCAACATTTGTCCGATATGGGCGTTGTTATCAACCGCCCCCCACGCGATGGCCATATGGCGTTTGTGCGCTCACCCGACGGCATATCCGTAGAACTGATCCAGGACGGCGAGTCTCGCACCACAGGAGCCATGGCTGTCGATGCCCAACACTGGCGTTTGGTAGCCGACCGCAACCGACTAACACTTCGCTAACCACGTCGCTTAGCGCGCGGTTAGCGAAGTTGATCGTATTTTAGCGACTTCAGTCGACCCGACATTGTTCGTTGCAATTGTGCAACAATCGGGGTTTGGAAGTTGCCATGAAAGCCGTCGTCGCCGCCGCCATTCTAGCCATGACCATTTCGGGTTGCGTGCCCATGGCCATGTTCGCCAGCAGTTCGGGAGCCGGCTATCGCGGCTTGAAGTCGGACTGGGGCACGCTGGTCGCCAGCAAGGAAGTCAATGCGCTGTGTCTGTCGCCAAAATTGCGCCTTGCCATCTGGGATATTGAAGGTCACTTCGGCAAGAAAGTCGTGATGAATTCCGGCTTCCGCGACAACAACCACAATGCAGCGGCTGGCGGCGTCACAAATTCCTATCATACAAAGTGCATGGCCGCCGATATTCGCATTCCCGGGGTCGACAAGCAGCAATTGATTGCCTTCGCCATGCGCACCGATTCCGTGGGCGGACTAGGCTGCTACCCAAGCCGCGACTTCATCCACATTGATGTCCGTGACCGGCCTCGCGGTTATCAACGTCCTGTGACTTTCAGTGGTTGCTGAAAAAACACAGCGATCCTATGACAAACGGGGTTGCGCATTTGGGGCAAGCCCAATATACGAACCCAGCGCTTAGGCGCCCTTCGTCTATCGGTCAGGACGCCACCCTTTCACGGTGGAGAGAGGGGTTCGATTCCCCTAGGGCGTACCAACTCCTGTTGGAATATTGCTGAGCGTCAGAGCCGTGCATTTGGCCATGCGCCCTTCGTCTATCGGTTAGGACGGCACCCTCTCACGGTGCAGAGGGGGGTTCGATTCCCCCAGGGCGTACCAAATCCCCCAGCAACAATCGTCCATTACAACCGCCAGTGGCGCACACATCCCACTAGGTGCGGCCGATCCCTTACAGCGGGAGCCTTTCGCCCGGCTTTGTGCCATGCTAGTCAAGCCGCGCTTAGCAGTCGGAGAGTTCCGTGACACAAGATTATACAGGCGCGATCAGCTTCGTATCCAGCGGAACGCCAGAAGCCGACGCCGCAGCCGACGCCTTGCGGACCATCTACGGCGATGTCGGCTTCGACAATGCCAGCGCCATAGTTGCGCTGGGAGGCGATGGATTGATGCTGCAAACCCTGCATCGGGCTATGCGTCTTGATATTCCGGTTTACGGCATGAATTTCGGTTCGGTCGGTTTCATGATGAACACCTTCTCCCAAATTGATCTGAACGCCCGGCTCGCTGCGGCCCAGCCTACCCAGATATACCCGCTGTCCATGCATGCCCTCGACTGCTCTGGCACCCCCCATAGTGCCCTGGCGCTGAACGAGGTGTCGCTGTTCCGGTCCACCTACCAGGCCGCCAAAATTCAAATCATTGTCGACGGCGAATCGCGGCTCGATGAGTTGATTTGCGACGGTGTCCTGATATCGACGCCCGCTGGGTCGACGGCCTATAATCTGTCAGGCTCATGGCCCGATCCTGCCCATTGAAGCACACCTTTTGGCGATGACGCCAATTTCGCCCTTCCGTCCACGTCGTTGGCGCGGCGCCATTCTGGGCAACCACGCCAGCGTCAAATTTGTGGCGCGCGAAGCCGACAAGCGCCCCATAAGCGCCGTGGCCGACAATGTGGAATTTCAAAACGTTGTCGAAGTAACCGTGCGCGAAGACCGCAGCCATGGCGTAACCCTGTTGTTCGATCCAGGCACGAGCCTTGAAGAGCGCGTCTTGATCGAACAGTTCCGTTACTAGGCAGCCGGTAGCGCCAGACGCGGCTCGCTCAAATCGGGCAGCGGCATGGGAGATTGGGCTTCGGTCGCAAATGCGGCCATCACCCCGCGCGCCGCCTTGCGGGCAAGTTTGATATTCTGTTCGCTCAGATATGAAAAAGCTTCCTCAAGCTCGTGGGGAATAACCCCCTCATGCTCTGCAATCAATTCCTCGGTGAGTGCCGTCACCACAAAATGGCGTGCGGAAATATCGTCGGCGAGGTCGGCGGCGCGCGCATGCAGAATTAGTCGCACCAGCAAATTGCGCACGCCCTCATTAAGACCGCATCGCACCAAAAGTGCATTGAGGGCGGCTCGACTGCCGCGATCAAGCAGGTTGAAAACCTTTTCGCGCGGCGTATCGCCAAGCTCGGCGAGACAATCCGCAAAAAACAACACGTGCCCGCCAATTACGGCGTGTAGCATGACTCGTGTACTCAGCCCGTCCGAGGCAACAAGATTGGCGGCATATCGCATGTTCGCCGCGCCGGCCTCGCGTTCGCCGATGGACGCCAATGCCGTATCACTGCTGTCCCGCAACAGACGAGACAAACGTTCTGGCGCAATCGCGCCCTTGACAATTCGCGTCCCTGCCAACGCATCAGCAACGGCGTGTACAAGCGTCAAGCGCGCTTCCGCCGGTAAGTCCTTACGTCGCAACAATGCGCCGCGCAATTCCGGCGCCGCACCGTGACGGTGCACCATGTCGATAAGTGTGTTTGGTTCAAGCACAACATCATCGCGCCGCAGCAGGCGCAGGGTAAGCGGCTCAAGATCGCGTGCCAACATGAGCTGTGCAAGGCGCGTGCTCAACTTTGTGCGTTGCGACAACGCCAGCAGCATTGGCAGATCCAGCTTCGGGATCAACCCCACCATGTCAGCGTCTACCAGCACGGGCGAATATTGCAGCACCGCCCGCGCAATGATCGAGCTATCATGCAATAGCGATAGCATGATTGAGCGAGGCGCTTCAGGCGAATGCAGCAAACCATAGGCCAATGCCGCTCGGACCTTTACAGAAGGATCGTCCAGAAAACCGATCAGCGCTGCATATAGTCCCGCCTGCTCGTCCGCGGGGCCCTTGTGACCGAGATAGGCCAGCGCCGCCAGATGCGCCGCCGCACCACGCTGTTCGCTATCACTGGACTGCGACAGGGCGAAAAACTCTTGATAGGCGACCATGCTGTTCTCCAAACAACTTGGCGCGATGCTATCGGACAAGGTTTAAGGAACTGTTCACCATGTTTGTTGGTTCATTGGTCAAGTAATATCCAGCACTCGCCCGCCAGACCCCCTACTGCTCCTTGGCGTAGAGCCTGGGTAAAAAAGGCACTGTCGGGAAGTTCAGGCAAGGGTTCGATCGGCGAGGCCTTGCCAGTTTCGAGCTCGGTACGGAACAGGCCGGTAAACGACATGTTCTCGCGCGAAAACCGAGATGGCACCACTTCTTCAACGGGTCGCTCCGGCGGTTGCTGTGCCATTTGCTGGACCGCAAAATTGGTTGATGCGCCACCATCATTGCCATGCTTGGAAACCAGGGCGCGGTAAACGTCTCGAATGGTCCGGGGCGTTCCGTTGGCATAAAAAATATTGCGATTGGCCGCCGCCTGCTGGGGAAACAGTTTGGCCGCGATCTGGTCAGGGTCGGCAAGACCGGCCTTGAACATCCGCTCGGCTCCCTGCGCCCCTAGAAAATGAGCAATATAGAGTTCGCCAGCGCTCGGCATTCGACCGAATTTATGCGACAGATAATCCCCGTTCGACTTGGTAAAAGCCGCCGCCAGGTCAGAGGCGATTTGGGGATCCTCACGCAGCTTTAAAATTTTGGCCCGCATCTGCGGGTCGGCAATACTATAACCGCCCTGCCCGTCTGACGTGATTTGATCCGCATACTGGCCGTAGCCGAGGCGCGGCCCTTGCTGCTTCATGACCTGCAACCATGTCCCGGCCAAAAACTGAAATAATCCGACTGCGCTGGAGCTTGTCGCCTTGGCCGTGGGGTCAAGACTGCTTTCGCGCATCGCCGTTTGCAGCAGATAGTCAAAATCCACCCCATTCCTGTCGCCAGCGGCGTTCAGAACATAGGCCAGACTTTGCGGCACCGCTATCGGTTGAACGGCCATCGGTGAGGAACTATCCCAAAATTCAGTCGGTTAACAAAACCCTAAGTCCAGTTAATTTCGCGTTAACCCTGCCATGAACTGATCACGTCCTCGAGCGCCGGACGAGGCCTGTCTTCGATCACCACGCCCGGCGTGCCGATATGGACAAATCCGACAAAACGCTCACCGGCCTTCGCCCCCAGCATTGCCGAAGCGGCATCATCATAGGCATACCATCGCGTAACCCATTGCGCGGCAAAGCCCAATGCATAGGCCCCGTGAACCAGATTGAGCGCGACATTGCTTGCTGAAAGCAATTGCTCAAATTTCGGAATCTTGAGGTGCTCCTGTGGGCTCGAGATGACCCCAACGGTCAGAGGCGCGGGCAGAAACTGGCGGCGTTCCAAATCCAGTTGCGCCTCTTCAATTGTCGGGTTCTTCTCCTTTGCGATTCCGGCCAGCTTTTCTCCGGCACGCGCCCGCGCATCGCCCTCGATCAGCACCAGCCGCCATGGCACCAGCTTGCCGTGATCGGGCACGCGCGTCGCAATTGTCAGCAACTCCTTGAGTTGCTCGGGGTTGGGTCCGGGCTCGCGAAGAAACGCAAGGCCGACGGAACGCCGGCTCAACAGATAATCGCGCACAGCAGTATTGGCAGGCATGGGCACTCCTCATTTTCACACAATGGTCATTTCACATTCGGTCGCCGGGGTCACCTGCTTCAAACTGGCATTTGGTTAAATTCGCTATGAAAATCGCAACAGCGGTTCCATTTAAGCCGGGTCTATGACACAGCTTTTCCCTGTTCCGCACTTGGCAATCGCACCATGAGTCTGCCGTTGCGACGAGATAGGGGATATTGGCTGGCATGCGTAGGGGAGTACAATGAGTCTTAGACATTGTTTGGCGATCGTACTGCTCGCGCTTGCCTCATTGGTCACCGCATCACTGCCGTTTCCGATTGCGTTTGCCCAGGAGTCGGCAAGCGATATGCCGCCGCTGCCCAGGCCCAGACCGCAGCACGCACCTGGCGACACCAGTACGCCGCAGTCCGAACAGGTAGCGCCAGTGCCGGCGCCACCGCCCAACACAGCCGCAACCTCGGCTATCGACGCGCTGACATCCACGCCACAACCGGTAACGCTGACAGCGTCGATTACGGCCGACGGCGCCCCGATCCCCGATGGTCTTGTCTGGCGCGTCTTTGACACCAAGACTGACGCCACCGGCGAACTGGCGCTAGCAGCAAAATCCGATGTTGCTACCGCCAAAATTGAACTGCCACCGGGCAACTATGTGGTGCACGTCGCCTATGGTCGGGCCCAGACCAGCGATACACTGACCGTCAAGGAAGGCGAGAATACCAAGGTCGTAGTACTCGGGGCGGGCGCGCTTCGCCTCAACGCCGCCGTGGACGGTGACATCGCCATTCCATTGGACCTGCTGCATTTTGACCTGTTTACCGCCGACTCCGAGGCGGACCGCACCATGGTCGCTCAAAACCTGGCGCCCAACGATATTGTGACCCTCAACTCGGGCACCTATCATGTGGTTTCCTATTTCGGTGACGTCAACGCCGTCGTTCGTGCAGACCTGAGGGTTGAGGCCGGCCAACTGACTGATGCGACGCTCTATCACCATGCCAGTCAGGTTTCATTCAAACTGGTTTCCGAAGCTGGTGGCGAGGCAATTGCCGATGTGGACTGGACGGTCAAGACTGCAGACGGTGCGACCGTCTTTACCGACCTTGGGGCGTTTCCCTCTACTGTTCTGGAGCAAGGCGACTATCTGGTTCTGGCCAAGCAGGGCGACAAGGTTTTCAATCGCGCCTTTGAGGTTCTGCCCGGCCCCGCCAAAGAGATCGAGGTCTTGACCACTGTCTATTAAGTTAACGCTGCCAGCCACCAGTTAGACTTTGATCCAATTGGCTATTGCCCAACATCCCCGTTTGACCCATGCTGACATAGATTAGCAAATTTGGGAGAACTGGACGATGACCCTGGCAACTCGATCCCGCAGCCGCTTGTCTGCGCTTACCGCTGCGTGCCTGCTGACCCTGGCCATGCCTGCTTCGCCAGTATTTGCCAAGACCAAGGAAAAACCGGCGGCCGAAACCACGGCCCCAAGTCCCTTTGATTACAAATTTGAAATACCCACCATCGACTTGGTCGGGGCGAATATGGACGAGGCGACGCTGCGTGACATTCTTGGCGGCAACATCGTCCCTCACGCTGCCGAATTGGCCGCTCTTGATGCCGCCAGCATCACTATCCCCCAAATCAATTTCACCTATGCCACCGTTGGCGATAAGGGCGCCCCCGCCACTGGCACTGTGAAATATACCGATATCGTCTTGTCGGATGTTGTTGACGGCGTTGTTGGCTCGGTCGCAGTCGGCGCCACGACGGTGGAAGCCAGGGACGTCAGCAGCACGTTCGGCACCATGTCTGCCAAACAATTGAATATCGCGGCGATGCTTGGCGCGTTTGGTCTGGTGCCCGAACCGACTGACACCAGCTTTCAGACAATTTACGCCGATTTCACAGCTGAAGGCGGTACGATATCTGGACCCGATGCCGACTGTGAGATCGGCAAGGTGACACTGGACGAGTTCCAGGCCCGCCCGCTTAAAACCAATTTTCTTGAAATAATCGCGCTAGCGTCGGAAATGGAAGCCAACGATGGCAATCCACCACCCGAAACTGTTGGCAAGCTGCTGCGCATTTATGCCGATCTGTTCACCGCCTTCAAATCGACCCCGGCGCATTTTTCCGGTCTGGATTGCTCCGGTGACGCTGACGGCGAGCAGTTTGCAATGAAGGCTCGGCCCGATCACCATGGACGGTTATGAGCCAGGCATTTATCCCGGCATCTCGATTGATGGGCTCAAGACCAGCTTTGGCACGGACGGGGTATTCGACTTCAGGCTCTTTCGTCTCCAAGCCGTTCGATCTGTCAGGCCCGATTGCGACACTTGAAAATGCGCCGCAAAATATCGACCAGAAATGGCTTGAAGATAACGCCCGCCTGTTGATCCCCGACTATGCCGGGCTATCCTTTTCCGGCGTTGTGATCGACGTGCCCAACCCAGAGAGCGCCGGAGAGAGGATTAAGGGCGGCATTGGTAGCTTCGACCTTTCCCTGGCGAACTATCTCAATGGCATCCCAACCGATATCAAGACGTCAGCCACCCATATTACTTTTGAGGCTACCCAAGAAAAGCAAGGATGAACAACTCCAGCAGTTGATTGCCCTGGGCCTGAATGACCTCGATCTTGGTTTCGCCTTCGACACGGCCTGGAACCGAGAGGATCAAACCATTGCCCTTAACGAATTGTCATTGACCGGCGCCAATCTGGTGGATGTCAAACTGTCCGGCTCATTGGGCAAAGTCTCCGAACGAGTGTTCTCGCTAAAACCTGCTGAGGCGCTGATTGCTGGCACCGCCATTGTCGTAAAAAACCTCAATCTCAATGTGCTCGATTCCGGCCTCACTGATCTCGTGTTGACCAGCGTGGCCAAAGAGCAGGGCACCGACGCGGCAACCATTCGCCCGGTCTTTGCCAGCCTCGCGCAAGGCACGATCGTCAGCTTCCTTGTCGGTGCTGCCGAAGCGCAAAATGTGGGCAAGGCCGTTAGCAAATTCATCGCAGGGACGGCGAAATCGCTGTCGATCAACCTGACCGCCAAAGAGGAACCGGGCCTGACGCTCGACGATTTCATGACCGCCGAGGACGATCCAACCCAGCTGATCGGCAAGGTGAACATTTCGGCCAGCGCCGAATAGCGATGGCGGCGCCCACCCCGGTGGGCGCCCGGTTCTAGTCGTCCATTATTTTCGAGCTGCGGAGGCGCTTGATGGCGCCGCGCTGTGACTTTCCCGCCAATCGCCGGGTTTTTGACCCCAGCGTTGGCTTGGTCGCAACGCGCGGCTTCGGCGGGATCGCCGCCTGACGAAGAAGCCCGACCAGCCGCGACAACGCATCGGCACGGTTTTGCGGCTGTTCACGATAACCATTGGCGGTGATAACCAAAACACCATCCTTGGTCAGACGACTGCCCGCGATCGCCGCCACCCGGCGTTTGACACTTTCCGGCAACGACGGCGAATTGCGCAGATCAAACCGGATCTGCACTGCGCTCGAAACCTTGTTGACGTTTTGCCCCCGGGCCCCGAACTCCGAATGAAATTTTCCATCACCTCGCCGGGATCAATGGCGATGGTTCGGGTAATGGTGATCGGTTCCGCCACGCGCCAGCCCTAGCGTTTCGAGCGGCCGAACCAGGCCTGCTCGTCGTGAATATCGATACCGGTTTCGGTGATGCGATATTTTCCCGGCGCGTCGGCCGGTTGTATCCAGCCCTTCCGCAGCATCAGTCCGAAAACCCTGTCGCCAATATCCTTGAAATCCTCCGGCCCGAGAACACCATCGGCACCGAGATTGCCAAGGACCTTGAGTTCGCGATTGCTGGGGCGTTGCGGCATGACAATTCTCTGGTGAATGTGACCCGCATCGCCTGGGCAATGCGGGTCCATATTATTCTGCGGCAATCTGTTTCAGGTCCGGCGGTGTGCCCTCAAGCACCAATGATTCGATGGCGACATCGGCGGGCAGCACCTTCTGCCCCTCCACACCCAGCCGCCGCACCGACACCGTGCCCTCGTCCGCCTCGCGCCGGCCAACCACAAACATCAGCGGCACGCGACCAACCGAATGCTCGCGCACCTTATAGTTGATCTTTTCGTTGCGGGCATCCAGTTCAGCACGAACGCCAGCATCCTGTAGTTGCCGCACCAGTTTTTCGCCATAAGCATCCGCCTCGGACACGATGGTGGCAACTACCACCTGCGTTGGTGCCAGCCATATCGGCATCTTGCCGGCATAGTTTTCGATCATCATGCCGATAAAGCGCTCCAGCGAGCCAAGGATGGCGCGATGCAGCATCACTGCATATTGGCGCGAACCATCTTCAGCCACATAGGTGGCATCCAGCCGCTCGGGCAACACATAGTCGAGTTGCAGCGTCCCGACCTGCCATGAGCGACCGATCGCATCCTTGAGATGGAATTCCAGCTTGGGGGCGTAGAACGCTCCCTCACCTTCAGCAATCTCAAAATCATAGCCGGTCGCCCGCAACGCATCGCCCAAAGCTTTCTCCGCTGCGTCCCACCGCTCAACGGTGCCGCCAAATTTGTCCGGCCGCGTTGCCAGCTTGATGACAACATCGTCAAAGCCCATATGGCCATATACCGAATAGAGCAGATGCACAAAATGCTCGGTTTCGGCCTGAATTTGGTCCTCACGACAGAAAATATGCGCGTCGTCCTGCGTCATCTGCCGCACCCGCATCAGCCCATGCAGGGCCCCATGCGCTTCATTGCGGTGACAGCACCCAAATTCGGCCATGCGCAACGGCAAGTCGCGATAACTCTTGATGCCCTGGTTGAAAATCTGCACATGGGCCGGGCAGTTCATCGGCTTGAGTGCCATCAGGTCGCCCTCACCCGTCAGCACCGGACCGGTGTCCTCAACGTTCGGGACCTCGTCCGGTACCACAAACATGTTCTCGCGATATTTGCCCCAATGCCCTGACTGCTCCCAGAATTTGGAGGACATCAGTTGCGGCGTCTTGACCTCAACATAGCCGGATTTATTGAGGCGGCGACGAATATAGGTTTCCATCTGGTTGAAGATCACATAGCCCTTATGATGCCAGAACACGCTGCCCTGTGCCTCCGGCTGAAAATGATAAAGATCCATCTCCTGCCCGATTTTGCGGTGATCGCGCTTCTCAGCCTCGGCCACCATGGTCAAATAGGCATCAAGTTCTGCCTTGTTGGCAAATGCGGTCCCGTATATGCGGCTGAGCACCGGGTTGCGACTGTCGCCGCGCCAGTATGCGCCCGCCACCTTGGTTAGTTTGAACGCGTTGCCAACATCCTTGACCGTGCGCATATGCGGACCGCGACAAAGGTCAATCCACTGGCCCTGCTTATACATCTTGAGCGATTGATCGGCGGGAATGGCATCCACCAGTTCGACTTTGAAGTTCTCGCCTCTGGTTGCAAAGAATGCCTTCGCTTCGTCCCGGCTCCAGACTTCCTTGGTAAAGGCCGCACCGCGATCGATGATTTCCGCCATTTTCTTTTCGATGACGGGAAAATCTTCTTCGCTGAACGGTTCGTCGCGCTTGAAGTCGTAATAAAAACCATTCTCGATGACCGGACCAATTGTCACCTGCGTGCCGGGCCAAAGCTCCTGCACCGCCTCGGCGAGCACGTGCGCCGCATCATGCCGGATCAGGCTCCAGCACATCGCCCGTGCCACTGTCGCGCGTTACAAACTCGATATTGCCGTCGTCCGGCAGAACATCGCTCAAATCGCTCAGCACGCCGTTCCAGCGCATGGCGACGGTTTTTTTGGCCAGCGATTTGGAGATCGATTCAACCACGGTGGTCCCGGTCGTGCCACGCTCGAATTCACGCGCTGCACCGTCGGGGAACGTCACCTTAATCATTCTCAATCTCCAAAAAATCAATTGTCCTGCGCAAGAATTGCCGCAGGCCCGGTTCTCTAGCATGGTTTTCGCGCCATGCCAGCCCATAGCGCTCGCTAGCGCCAGGTGCCGTAGCGCCAGGGCTGATACCACCGTGCGTCGGCAGGTCGGACCTCGGGCACAGGGTCGTAACCATGGGTGCCGCCGGGTCGGCACCTTGAAAACCGCGCCAATCCCATCCAGCCGCCGGGCCAGAAGCCAAACTTCCAGATCGCGTCGCGAGTATATTCCGAGCAGGTTGGTAAATGCCTGCAGGTACGGCCGGCAAATGCCGACAGCGTATAGCGATAGAGGCTGATCAGAAATACGGCGGCCAATTTGAAGGGAAAATCAATTGCCCGCCACATCGCATCGATGATTCGGTGCATCAGGAAACCACGCCAACCGATTCCGCCGACTCGATTTTCTCCAACGCCGCAACCACTGCATCAAATACCAGCAGCGTCGAGGCGTGCCGTGCGCGATAGTCCCGCACAGGCTCGAGATACCGCAATTCCGCCCACGTCCCGGTCGGTGGCGCCCCATCATCCTTCAGCATCGCGTGCATCTGCGCATGCAGCTTCTTGAAGCCCTCAACCGTCGTTCCCACGATATGCTTGGCAACGATTGCCGCTGATGTCTGACCCAACGCACACGCCGAAACGTCGTGCCCGTAGTCGACGATGATCCCATCGCGCACAACCAGATCAACCTCGATCACCGAACCGCAAATTCGACTGACCCTGCGCGCGCTCGCATCCGCGCCAGCCAGTCTTGGCGGATTCAGGGCATTCGCGGCGATATCGAGGATCTTTTCGGAATATAGATCGCTTAGTTCCATGAAGGCTCACAATTCTATTTCTTGTGGGCACGCGCCCATCCCACTATATAGGGTGCCGAACGCGGGCTGTCAGGGCCGGGATATGCATTCGCGTTGAAACCAATCCAATCCGGCGGCGTCTAACTGATGCTTGCCCCGAAAGGAAATTTTATGGACGCCCGAGTAAATCCGCTGTCCGCCGACCCAAACAAACTCGCCACATCCAACCGTCCCACTCGCGCCGAGGCCGAAGCGGCTGTGCGCACATTGATCGCCTGGGCCGGAGACAACCCCGAGCGCGAGGGACTTCTTGATACGCCCAAGCGCGTTACCAAGGCATTTGGCGAACTTTACGCCGGTTACGATCAGGATCCCAAGGCGATCCTGTCACGCACATTCAAGGAAGTCGGCGGCTACGACGATATCGTTATGGTCCGTGATATTCCGTTTCACTCCCACTGTGAACACCACATGGTGCCCTTTACCGGCAAGGCACATATCGCCTATCTGCCCCACGATGGCGTTGTTGGCCTTTCCAAGCTCGCCCGGCTGGTGGAAGTTTTTGCGCGTCGGCTGCAAACCCAGGAAAACCTGACGGCCCAGATTATCGATGCCATTAATGAGAATTTGGGGCCGCGCGGCGCGGCCGTCATGTTGGATGCCGAACATATGTGCATGTCCATGCGTGGCGTCCATTCGGAGGGTGTTTCGACACTTACGCACAGGTTTACCGGTGTATTTGCCGAGGACCGTACCGAGCAGGACCGATTTTTTGCCATGGTCAGCAGGCGCTAACCTGCTCATTGGCGCCAGATATTACGGCGCCGATTGGCAAAACGTGTGGCGCGGTTTAAAACCCGCGCCATGACACTGACATTTGCTGACCCATCCGCCCTCACCCACGACGAACTGGAAGAAGGCACAGCCTTCGCGCCGCGCTTTGACGCCAGCGGTCTGGTTACCGCCGTGGCCATCGAAACAGGGTCGAACCAACTATTGATGCTGGCGCATATGAATGCCGAGGCCTTGTCATTGACGCTCGAAACCGGCTTTGCTCACTATTGGTCACGCTCCCGCGGCAAGATCTGGAAAAAAGGCGAAAGCTCGGGTGAATTGCAACGTCTGGTCGAAATCCGTGTCGACTGTGATCAGGATGCCGTCGTCATCGAGGTCGAGCAGACCGGTCGTGGCGCCGCCTGCCATACCGGCCGCAAATCCTGCTTTTACCGTTGCGTCGTCGTGGCTGACGACAAGCCAAGTCTGGTGGATATCGGCCTGCCAAAACTATTCGATCCCAAAAAAGTTTACTGACGCGCAATTGCGGCACGCTCAAACAGCCCGACCAGTACGAATCCCGCTATAAAACCGCCCAGATGTGCCTGCCAGGCGATTTGGACCACCTCGCCCGTAAACAGGGGATATAGCGGCACTGCGGCGTTGAGGATGAGCCAGAATAGCGAAAATGTTCGCGCCCGTGGTTCGCGCATCACCTCGGACAAGGAGGCCAATTTGCGTCCCAATACGATTCGCTCGCCGGTTTCGGGATGCTGCGTCACGATCACGGGCTGGAACATGAACCGAACACCTGCCCCGGTCAGACCGGCAATACCGCCGGATGCGCCCACCAGATACGCACCACTATTCCAGTCTGTAACCGCAAAGAACGCTGCGCCCGCCGCTGACGTTAAAAAGAAAATCACCAGCATCGGTATTGCACCATACCGTCTGGCCACCGGCGTTCCAAAAATTGCCAACCAGGCCATATTGAAGATTAAATGTTCCCAACCCGCGTGCAAAAGTGCATGGGTAAACGGTGTCCAGATCAGCGGCAGTGCCAGGTCCAATTGCTGGGTCGACGCGGCAATCCGCGCGGGTAAAAACGCAAACCAGTAAATCAGTTGCAGCTGCCCGTTCTGGTTAAGCACTAAGGTTGCCGCAATATGAATCGCGGTGATCAGCCCGATCAGTGCCGTTACGATGCCGGGCAATAAGAATATCGGCTGGCGTTCCGATTCGCCCACATTTCCGCCGTCTTGGCCGTTTTCACTCATTGAATTGCTCCGACTCGGCGGCTGTACGCCCTATTCACATTGTTTTCCACATTAGGGCCGCCGCGTTAACCTTAACCATTGTTTAAGGGCGCTTTTGCCCCCCGATTTTGACATTGTTGGAGCCGCGGCGGATTGGTCCAAATACGGACCTGTCCAGCAAATCCGGCAGGTTGAGAAGTATGAAAAAAACGAGCACGAAAACCCTATACAATTACTGGAACGGTATTCGCGGCTCACGCAGTGCACCAGACCGGAAGGATATTGATCCGACCCGGATTCGCGAGGCTCTTGCAAATACCTTCATTCTCGAGACTCGATGGCGACGATCGTTTCAATTTTCGCCTTGCCGGCTCGCACTTGTGCACCGCCTATTCCCGCGAACTCAAGGGTCGCTCCTTCTCCGCTCTGTGGCATGATCGCGACCGTGAAGCCATGGCCACTTTGATCCGCGCCGTCACCGAGGATCATGCTGTCGCGCTGGTTACCTTCCAGGGCACCACCGCGATCAATACCAAAGCCAGCTTTGAAACCATACTCATGCCGCTGCGTCACAATGGCTCCACCCAGACCCGCCTGCTCGGTGCCATGACTGCGCTCGAAGACCCCTACTGGCTAGGCGTCCAACCCATACTCGAACAGCGCATCACCGGATTGCGGCTGATCTGGCCAGATGATGCCGCCCTTGAAGACATGCCGCGAACCGTTGCCGCAAATCATGCCAATGAAATCGGGTTTGCCGACACAATGCCCGCCGGCGGAATACCCGCGACGGTCTTTGGCCGGTCGGCCCGCCGCTATGCTCATCTTGCTGTAATTGACGGTGGACGTCAGTAATACTACGCGAGAACAGGGAGTGATTTTTTTATCCAATCTGGCCCTAAGTGAACGGGCCCGTCTTACCATGTGTTAACCAAAACCGGTTAAGGTACTTGTCACGATACAAGTCTCCGTAAGGGTTGGCGCATGCTCAGTGACGAGGTTCCCTCTCCGCAATATGTTGCGCCACGGCGCACGCGCGCTGATTCTGCCAAGTATCAACGGGTAAAAGTGTCCATTCTTGGCCGCTACATGCTTGCTGATCGCCGTGAGTTTCCCTGTCAGGTGCTTGAAATGTCGCCGGGTGACGCCGTTGTTATCGCGCCGGCCGCTGGCCTTGAAGGCGAAAAGGTAATCGTCTACCTCGACCATCTCGGTCGCGTTGAAGGCATGATCCAATCCACCATCGACGGTGGGTTTGTCATGAGCATCGCCGCCTCCTCACGCAAGCGCGACAAACTCGCCGCACAACTTACCTGGTTGGCGAACCGCGATATTCTCAACCTGCCCGAAGACCGGCGCCATGAGCGCGTCGTGCCTGACAATCGTCATTCCACCGTCGTGCTCGATGATGGCCGTCGCTACAATTGCAAGATTATAGACATCTCCCTGTCTGGCGCCGCCATTGAACTGGCCGTTCGCCCGGCGATGGGGACGCCGGTTACCCTGGGGCGGATGCGCGCACGGGTCATCCGACATTTTCAGGATGGCGTCGGCGTCGAATTCTCTTCGACACAGGCAATCATGACCGTGGTTCAGCAAAACCTCCGGATCAACTGACACTGCCCAACCGACGCTGCAAGTTTGCGGTCGCCTAATTGGCTCAGGCTCAGTTACACAGCATCATGCGTGTGTCACTTGTCAGACTGTTACCTTGGGTTGTCCTGCTCGCCGTTGCGATAGCAACTCTTTCCCCCATTCAACTGCGTCCGCATAGCGCCGCACCACCACAGGTGGAGCGCCTGTTAGCGTTTGCGCTTCTCGGCGTTAGCTTCGCGCTAGCATATCGTCGCCAATTGTTACTGATTTTGGCCGGGTTGTGGACCATAGCCTATCTGCTTGAGGTCGCCCAAAACTGGACACCGGACCGCCATTGGGGCGTCGCCGATCTCGCTGCCAAAATGGCGGGCGCAGCAACAGGCGTTGCCATTGCGTGGGCCATAACAAAACTCGCCTCTATCATCCGACCATCGCCCAAAACCCCTGATTTTCTTGGTTAATCAGCGCTGAACGACATCGATAAAACTTGCCTAAAAACTATGCGGTAGTTTTCCGATCGTCGAAATCTGCCCCCTCTAACGTGGTCTCCATCAGGGAGATCACCAATGTTCAATCCAACAAAAATAGCAGTGCCAATCATCGGCGTCCTGCTTGGCGTCTTCGCAACCACCCTACCCGCCGCCGCGCTCGACACCTCCAATGTCGCCTTTGTTCAAACGGCCACGCACACAACCAGCATTCCGATCGGTGCAGCCGAGTTTTGTCACTCGCACCCAAGCGAATGCCAGCCCAATGCCACTGTTGTCGCCGCAGAAACACTAACCGAAGCGCGCTGGAACCAGTTGCTGAACATTAACGCGCACTACAACGACACTGTCGTTTCGGTAACCGATCAGGATCTTTACCGGGTCGCCGAATTCTGGACCTACCCGAATGGCTATGGCGATTGCGAGGATTTTGCGCTGGCCAAACGCCGCGACCTGATCAACGCCGGTTGGCCCGCAAGCACATTGCTGATCGCTGTCGTACGACAGACCAACGGCGAAGGCCATGCCGTCTTGATGGTGCGCACCGATCGCGGCGATCTTGTTCTCGACAATCTCGACGGCACGATCAACGTCTGGAACAAAACGCCCTACAAATACATCAAGCGCCAGTCACAGGCGAACCCCGGTCAATGGGTCGATATGTTCGACAACCGACCGATTGTCGTCGCCGCCCTGGAAAAATAATCCGGTTCCGGACCCCGCCCGACTATCCCTGATAGGGGTCTGATGAATAAAGCCCACCCATAAATGGCGTGGGCTTTATTGTTTTTTTGCCCTCAGTAGCGGATGGCCACATAGGCGCCCATGAACAGAAGGCCGGTAATAAACGCCCAGCCAAACGCCACCATGGCGGCGATAAGCGCGGAGCCGACGGAGCCAGAACCATTGTCGTCCTGCATCCAGCCAAGCTGCAGCATAATGTACGGACCACACACAAAGCTGACGGCCAGATTGCCCATCGACCCCAAAAACGTCTCCCCGTCATAGCGCAGCAAAGCCTGCTGGCGCGACAACCACTGGTACAGATGCGTCCCGGCCCCCGCGATGCACAGTCCAACGCCCATGATGAAGGCTGCGAGTAGCAGTTCTCTGACCATATTTGTCATCTCCATCGCCAGGCAGTAGTTCCGGCGGTTTTATTAACCCTTCGTTAATCATAATAGGTGCCCTATCGGCTGTCATCACCTCCTCGCAATACTGGTTAACGCGCACCATGAGCACCCCGATTGCCCGCCGGTTCGAGCCCGGCACCAACATTGGCTACAACATGGCGGGCATCGCTGTGCTGGTGGTGCTCTGTGCGCTCGGTGCAGTCTATTTACTCGATGCAATCGTCAATGCCGACAGGACGCCCCTGCCGCACCCCGACGATACCAATGCTGTCTCCTTGTCGCTTGGTGACAAGGATCTGATGATCCCAAAGTCCTGGTTTCGCTATGAGGGGCCTGTACGGGCTGAATTTTCAAGTCAGGTCGACCTGCGCATAAATCTGATGTCGGCAGAAACGAAAGCGCCCGTGCCGGTGGATGTTACGCTAGTGCCACGCAGCCGCGTTCGCCCCAGCAGTGCACTGCTGGACGGCGTGTATTTGCACCAGTTTGAAAACACGACCCAGCCCGGCGTGCCGGGTCTGGTCGGCAAACCGCTAAAACGCATCGGCGGCTATGATAGTGAAACGGTTTGGTACGACCCGCTATCACCGGCACCGTTCGTTGCCAAATGCCAGGCGCCACTCGCGACAAGCATGCAGGGACACTGCCTGCGTTCTGTCTATCTGCCCAGCGGCATTGCGGCCATCTATAGCTTCGACACCAGTCTGTTGACGTCGTGGCGCAGTTTTGATGAGCAAATGGACCAATGGCTGGGACGAATAGGCGCCCTTTAGCACCAATACAATATTGTCAGCGTCCTACTCGATGTCATCGAGATCGATGTCGAGTATCGACATGTTGAATATGTAGGACCTGTCGCCGTCCTCGTCGTCCACATGGATCAGTCCGATCGATTCCTCACCGATAAATACCTCAACAGAATCGTTGAGTTTCGGACGCGGTCGAACATCGATGGAATTATTGCTGAATTTTTGCTGCAAGAATTTTTGCAGCTTGATGATCTCGGGATGGTTCACTTGGCGATCCTGCGGTGGATTGAATTCGGCGCGACTGTAAGCCCTCAAATTGCCTGAGCAACCCTGTACCAAACTATTTATCGGTGAAAACGGTAATCTTTGACCCGCTACCAAGCGAGTACTGATTTATCGATATCGTTAAAACCGCTGATTTTACCGATATTTATGCCGTTTGCTTGATTCGCTTTATGCGCTCGCGTCAGAACCTGCCAAATCATAGGCCAACACCATTTGGTCCATGACAAGCGCCGGTTGCGAACAACCCGCAGGCTCCTATCACCTTGGCGGGCACACCCGCCACCGTAACGCGCGGCGGTACGGGTTTGAGGACGACCGATCCCGCCCCCACGCGCGAGCACTCCCCGATCACAATGTTGCCGAGCACCTTTGCACCGGCACCAATCAGAACACCATTGCCGATCTTCGGGTGACGATCCTGGTCGGCTTTGCCGGTCCCGCCCAGCGTTACACCCTGCAGCAAGGAAACATTGTCGCCAACAATTGCGGTTTCCCCGATCACCAGCCCGGTGCCATGATCAAGCATGATGCCATGGCCAATACGTACCGCCGGGTTGATATCGACCTGAAAGACCTGACTGGCGCGGCTTTGAATGTAAAGTGCCAGGTCACGCCGCCCGTCCTTGAGCATCGCATGCGCAAATCGGTGCGACTGAATCGCCTGATAGCCCTTGAAATATAGCAACGGCTCAATGGCACGATGACAGGCTGGATCGCGCTCCAGCGTTGCGGCCAGATCGACTCGCGCGTCGGTGCCGATTTCGGTATGATCCGACAAGGTTTCAGCAAACGCCTGCCGGATCAGGTCAGCCGACACATCGTCATGGTCCAACCGCGCCGCCAACCGATGCGCCAAAGCGGCCTCAAAACTTTCGTGATTGAGTATTGCGGACACAACGAGGTTACCCAACGAGGATTCCTCGGCCAATATTGCCTGCGCATTCCCGCGCACCGCGTCCCAAACAGGATCAACGGCCTTCAGGCCGCTTGGCTTCTTGGCGCTGACACTCATTGCGCAATCTCCGTGTATCGTGATTTACCGATATAAGGCATTTTCGCACTCAAGACAAAGCCCGGATCAAAACTATCGATCACAAATCCGCATCATCGCGCAAATGTCGCCCAATGAATTCAAGCGCCGCTGCCTTGAATTTCGGATCGCCCGTCGCCCGCATGTGATCGCGGCGCGGGATCACCAGCGCCTCCCCTTTGGGAAGCAATGTCGCAAGGGCGTCTGGTGGACCGGCCATTTCGTCGTCGGCGCCGACTGCAACCAGCACCGGTCGGTCAATTCGGCGCACGTCTGCTCGCGCCATCGGCGATCTCGATGTCTCCATACAGGCGGCCAGCGCCTGCCGGTCAGATTTGGTATGGTCGGCAAAAATGCGGAACTGGCGCGCCGTTGGATTGGTCAGCCCGTCAAGGCTGGGCGCCAGCAGGCCCGCGATAATGTCACCGCCGTCGCTCAACCCATTGACCAAATTCATGCCCATGCCGCCAAAGATTGCACAGCTCACGCGTTCCGGATCAGCAAATGCGGCAAATGCAGCGATCCGCGCACCCATTGAATACCCAAGCAGAACCGCTGAATCATGTTCGAGATGGTCCAAAAGGTTGACCGCATCGCGCGCCATCGCTTGCGGCGTATAGAGTTCGGGATCATGTGGCTTGTCTGATTGCCCATGCCCGCGATTGTCGAGCACAACCGCCTGATAGCCTGCGTCGGTCAGGTGTTGCACCCATCCGGTATCGATCCAGTTCACCTTGCCGCTCGAGGCAAATCCGTGGATGCACAGTACCGGACGCCCGTGCCCGACAACCTCATAGGACAGCGTTAATTGCTCGGACGTAAAACTGGGCACCTTGCACTCCTGCGAAACCGGTAATCTGGTCTGCGTCTTTTAGCGCGTCCAAATCTGGTTTGACGACCCTTCAAACCCTTTCATTCCGAACTCGGTTTGGATAAGGTCGCGCCAAATCACCCTATCTGCGCAGGTCTTTTTGATGGCACACGGCACAACTCCGCATTTTCACAATACCGAAGGCCTGACGCGCATCGAGGTAGGTTCCAAAGAATTCCAGTGCGTTGGCGCCCTGCCCCCATTTGATCATCCACACGTCTATCTCGATATGGGCAAGGACAGCGAAATCGTTTGCCCCTATTGCTCGACGCTCTTTGTCTTCAGCGGTGACTTGCCCGAAGGTACATCCAATCCACTGTCGGCGGTTTTTCAAGCTGACGCTGCATAATCCAGACCAATAGGCGGCTAACCATTCGCCGGACATTTTACATTGCCGGCGCGGGCATCGCTGGACTGACGTTGGCGTTGGCGTTGGCCAAATTTGGCGCCAGCGTTGTAATATTGGAACGCAACAGCGCGATTGCCGAATTTGGCGCAGGCTTGCAGATCAGTCCCAATGCCCGCCACATCCTCAACCAACTCGGACTCGACCGGGCAATCGCCGCCAACAGCTTCGCGCCAACCGGCATTGACGTCTATTCCAGTCCACACCGGTCGCCCGTTGTTACGCTCGAACTCGGCGCTGTCATTGCTCAGCGATATGGCGCGCCCTACGTTGTAATGCATCGCGCCGACCTGGTTGAGGCGCTGTACAAAACCTGCCGACGGTTTGCCAACATAGACATAATATTCGACGCCCACCGATGGGAAGCAAATGCAAATGGCGCCGAGCCTTACCATCGGCGTGCAAACCCGAAGCCAGCGCCGCTCCGGCACCGCATTTGCCCTGATTGGCGCGGATGGCGTTCATTCCAGCACCCGCACTAACCTGCTCGCGGGGCCACCCGCGATTTATACCGGTCGCACTGCATGGCGGGCACTGGTACCAATTCCCGCCCTGCGATCTTATCTGGATAGCGAGCACACCTCGGTGCTCCTTGGACCGGACTTTCATCTGGTGGCCTATCCCCTGCATCACCGCGGCCAGTTCAATCTGGCACTTTTTGTCGACACCCCCATCGCGGATGTTCAGTCGCGTCGCGCACCAACGCTATCGGGCAAGAGTGAACCGAGCGCTCGCCTATCGGGGATAATGACGGCCGTAGCCAAACAGTGGGGAGCGTGGCCGCTCTACACCGTCGAGGCACCCAGCTGGTTTAATGGCAATATCGGCCTTGTTGGCGATGCTGCCCACGCCATGGAGCCTTTCCAGGCGCAGGGCGCCGCCATGGCCGTCGAAGATGCTGCGGTGCTCGCCCCCCTGCTCGTTGGCGAACCGGACGCTGCGTCTGCATTTTCCAAATATCAGGCGACCCGACAGCCGCGCGTGCAGCGCGTCATGCGAACGTCACACTCCAATGGGCAGATTTTTCACATGCATTGGCCATGGACGATTGGCCGTGATCAGGTGATGCGGATTCAAGGCCCTCGCGGGCATTTTCGACGACTGGACTGGCTCTATGCGCATGCAGCTGCGACAATGGTGCAAGAGAAGTGACAGCACCGCTCCTCACAGTTCCTCATTGTGCCTTGCCTTGACCACCTTGCCTGTGTCAACTGCGTGACAAATCTAGGAAATTAGTGAAGCCAGTATGCCATCAGCAATGCGATCTCGACTGACTCTGGCCTGTATTCTGGTCACGATTCTGCTCGATATGATTGGCGTCGGCATTATCGTTCCGGTGCTACCCGAATTGCTGGAACAACTCACCGGTGGCACCGTCGCCGACGCCGCCGTCATCGGTGGTTATCTGGTTTTTGCATATGCGTTCATGCAGTTCGTTTTTTCCCCGTACTCGGTAATTTATCCGACCGGTTTGGCCGCCGACCTGTGCTGCTAGCCTCCCTGCTCGGGTTAACTTTTGACTATTTGATGATGAGCATCGCGCCCTATGTCTGGTACCTGTTCGTTGGTCGCATTATCGCTGGTATCGCAGGCGCCGCTGTAGCCACAGCGACTGCCTACATGGCCGATATCACCCCGCCGCACAAGCGCACGCACCGTTTCGGATTAATCGGGGCAGCCTTTGGTTTAGGTTTCATCATTGGCCCTGTAATCGGTGGTGAGTTGGGCTCGATTGGCCCGCGCGTGCCGTTTTATGCCGCCGCAGCGCTTGCCTTCACCAATTTCATCTTTGGGCTATTGGTGTTGCCTGAAAGCCTGCCTCGCCATTCCCGCCGCAAGTTCGATATTCGGCGGGCCAATCCATTTGGTGCCTTGGTATCGCTGCGCCAATATCCAGTGGTGTTGTGGCTGTTGGCGATATTGTTCATGTTTTCGCTTGCGGCCCAGTCGCTGCCTTCGGTGTTCAGCTATTTTACCGTCGAGGTATTTTACTTCACCTCTAGTCAGATCGGCCGGTCGCTGGGCGCCTTCGGCATAGGATTTGCGATTTGCCAGGGCTTTTTGGTCGGGCCATTCGTCAAGCGACTCGGCGAAACGCCGGTGGTTATCATCGGATTGCTTGCCGCGATAACCGCGTTTGCCGGTGTCGCCTTTACCAGTGATGTCTATTATCTCTATCTCTACATAATGGTTGGCGCGATCAGTGGCCTGGCAGCACCCGCGATCAATGGCGTCCTCTCACGCCAGGTGCCGGACAACGCGCAAGGCGAACTGCAGGGCGCAGTCAATGCGGCCAACTCCCTGGCCACCATTATTGGCCCGCTCGCCGCAACCCAGATATTCTCCTACTTCACGCACGATCGCCAAGCGATGGACTATTTTCCCGGTGCGCCGTTTTTAGCGGCAAGCATTGCGGTCGCCTTGGCGCTGGTCGTGTTTATTATCGCGGCGTTCCGGTTCGGCCTGACCCGTCGCCCCAGCGTTGCAGACAAGCCCAAAGTACCGGAGATGGCGCCACCGGGACAAATTTTGGTGCCAAGAGAAGAAGACGAAGATTCCAATGCAGATCCGACCGGCTACTGAGGCCGACCACGCCTCTATTTTGTCGATCGTAGCGCCGGTACTTGCCGCCGGCACCACCTACGCGCTACCCACCAACCTCACAAATAGCCAGGTGCTGGATTTCTGGCTCGCCCCCACCCATACCGTTTACGTTGCCGAGGAATCCGGCGAAATTCTTGGCACCTATTATCTGATGGCAAACCAGCAGGGCAATGGCAGCCACGTTGCCAATTGCGGCTACATCACTGCATCCAACGCTCAGGGAAAAGGCGTCGCCCGCCAGATGTGCCAGCACTCACAGTTGCAAGCGGTTGAACGCGGTTTTCTGGCCATGCAGTTCAACCATGTGGTGTCATCTAACCAGCGTGCTATCGCGCTATGGCAAAGACTCGGCTTCGATATCGTTGGCACACTGCCAGGTGCCTTTTGTCATCCCGACCTTGGCTATGTCGATAGCGTTGTAATGTTCAAAACGTTTTAGCCATTGCCAAAAAAGGTGACCCCGCCGAAGCGGGGTCATCTCGATCAATATGTCGGCTCACTTGCCTAATGTGCTGGGCCAGTCGCCATGCAAATCCTTGCCACGACCATCGATTTCAAAGCCGTGTGCGCCAAAGAAATCTCGCTGACCTTGAATGAGATTGGCCGTTCCTTGCGCCTGACGATAGCTGTCAAAATAGGAGAGTGCCGCCGAAAGGCAGATCAGCGGAAATTCGCCAACAGCACCCGCCGCCACTACCTTGCGCAAGGCACCATGGTTTTCTTTCATCAGCGCGACAAAATCAGGAACAACCAGCAAATTGGCATTGTCGCCCTTGGCATAGGCATCGGCCATTTGGTCAAGGAAGCGCGAGCGGATAATGCAGCCTGCCCGCCAGATCTTGGCAATCGTTGACAATGGCAGCTTCCAGCCGTTCTCGTCCGAGGCCTTGGCGATGACGGCAAATCCCTGCGCGTAGCTGACAATCTTGCCGGCAAGCAAAGCGTGCTCGAGATCCGAAAGACTTACATCAGCCTTGCCAGCCGCCCGCTTGCCATAAATTTCTTCGGCAGCAATACGTTCGTCCTTGCGCGACGAAATCGACCGTGCCGCGACTGCGCCTTCGATTGCCGTTGCGGGAACGCCCATCTGCTGAGCCTGCAATTACCGACCAGACGCCCGTCCCCTTTTGGCCTGCCTTGTCCAGAATCAACTCAACCAGCGGCTTGCCGGTAGGCTCATCAATCGCCGCCAGAACATGGCCAGTGATTTCGATCAGGTAGGAGTTAAGCGGGCCCTCGTTCCACTTTTTGAAGACATCCGCGCACGCCTGCGGGGTCATACCCAAGCCGTCGCGCATCACGCCATAGACTTCGGCGATCATCTGCATGTCGCCATATTCAATGCCGTTATGGATGGTTTTGACGAAATGGCCAGCACCACCCTCGCCGAGATAGGCGCAACAGCTCTCGCCGTTGAACTTCGCCGCAATCGCGGTAAGCACATCCTCCGCATTGTGCCATTGCTCCTTGGAGCCACCAACCATGATTGATGGACCATGTCGCGCGCCTTCCTCACCGCCCGAAACCCCGGCCCCGAGATAGCCGATACCTTTTGGCTTGAGATAATCGAAACGCCGCTGCGTATCGGTGAACAGCGAGTTCCCGCATTCGATAATGGCGTCACCCTTCTCGAGCAGCGGTAGCAACTGCTCAATCATGTCATCAACCGGCGCGCCCGCCTTGACCATGATGATGATGGAGCGTGGCCGCGAAACCGCCTGTACGAATTCCGCCAGATCGGCCTTGGGAATGATCTTGCTGTCCAGCCCCTGCGCCTTTGCCGTGGAAACAAACTCATCAATTCTGGCAGGCGTGCGATTGTTAACCGCGACTGTATAGCCCTTTTCGGCGATGTTCAGCGCCAGATTGGATCCCATAACCGCAAGGCCAATAAGCCCGATATCCGCCGTTGTCATGCCAAAGTCCTTCCGAGATCACGCAATATGTCACCGTCCGGTTACATCCGGCGGAGCGAGCCGAACATGACCACAATCCGCGCCGGGACGGAAGTGGCGAGGTCGCTTTTTTACCATTCGAGAGCCTGATTTTCCGGCCTATCTTGCTCCATGGCCCTGATCAGGCTTAGGCTCGCGACAAATTTGGAGGATCAGTTGCAATCCCTTTCTCGCTTTAGCCTTGAAGGCAAACGCGCCTTGGTCACCGGCTCAAGTCGCGGCCTTGGCCTGGCCATTGCCGCCGCGTTGGCCAGCGCCGGTGCAAGGCTGGTTCTCAATGGCCGCGATACCGCCGCACTGGGCAACGCCACTGCCGACCTGATCGCGCAAAACGCCAATGCCACTGCCTTGGCGTTCGATGTTACCAATCGCGACAGCGTCAACGACGCAATTGCTCACTGTGAAAAGGAACTCGGGCCGATCGATATTCTGGTCAATAATGCCGGCATGCAGTTCCGCAGCCTCGCTCGAATCATTTCCACCGGAAAAATTCGACCAGTTGATGACCACGAACGTCACCTCTGTTTTTAACGTATCTCAGGCCGTAGCGCCTCACATGATAGCGCGTGGCAGCGGCAAGATCATCAATATCTGCTCACTTATGTCAGGTGTATCCCGCCCCTCGATTGCCCCCTACGCTACCAGCAAGGCGGCGGTTGCCAATCTGACCCGCGGCATGGCCGTTGACTGGGCCGCTCATGGCCTCAATATCAACGGCATCGCGCCCGGCTATTTCAGGACAGAACTCAACCAGGCGTTGGTCGATGACCAAAAATTCAACGCCTGGATCGAAACCCGAACCCCCATGAAACGTTGGGGAAATGTTGAAGAACTCGGCGGCGCTGCAATCTTTCTCGCCTCTGATGCCGCCAAATTTGTGAACGGACACATCCTCTATGTCGACGGTGCCTTCTCCGCAACAGTCTAACCTCGCCCCGGCCCGCATCATCATTGCCATGGGGGTCAGCTCGTCCGGCAAATCAACAGCTGGTCAATCGATTGCTCGACGGCTGCATGTACCGTTCCTTGATGGCGACGATTATCACCCAGACTCCAACGTCGAAAAAATGCGCGCGGGCACGCCGCTCACCGATGAGGATCGTTGGCCTTGGCTCGAAAATCTGGCAAAGGCGCTTAGTGAGGCCGCCGACAAAAAAGGGGCCGCGGTGGGCGCCTGTTCGGCTCTAAAACGCGCCTATCGCGATTATCTTATCGAAAAAGCTGAGGAACCCATCACCTTTGTCTATCTCGATGGCTCGCATGATTTGATCGCCGAACGCATGGCGCAGCGCCATCACGAATATATGCCCGAAAGCCTGCTCGACTCCCAGTTCGAAACGTTGGAAGTTCCTGATTCCGCTACAGAAAATGTTATTTCAGTACCGATCAGCGACAGCATCGAAAAAATAACCGATACCGTTGTGAAGGCCCTAAGCCACCTCAAATCCTTCAAACGCTGGCAATGAAGAGGTTACTCTACCGTTAACACCGAATCATTTTTGTAGTGATTTTGTTTGTCAACTATGATTTCAATACCTTCCACAGATATTAATCAGTGGTAGGAAACGGTTGAAATGACCTTTGAAATCACCAGTTGTGTGCTGCAGTCTGTGCAGCCTCATCCGATTATCTCCGGCCGGATTACCGGCGTTGTTCGCGTCGCCATCGTTGAAGAATTCATGGGCAATACCAGCGCCTATAATCTGGATCTCAAGGTGCGCACCGATGTCGCCAACAATGATTCCGACACAACAGTCCGTTCAGCGTTGCTGGCCAATGCGGCCCACCACCTCAACCGTATCAAGGCGCGCCGTCACGCATTGACAGCGGCCGAGTAGCGGGAGCTAAGGACCGCCCCAAACGGAGCGGTCCCCAACTTAGACTGCAGGATCGGTAGTACCCGCTGGCGCGGATCGCCCACCCTGACCAACCCAACTTGCCGCCTTGTCCTTCAGCTTCCCAAACTTCTTGGACGCCGTATCCAGCCGCGCATCCCATTCGGGATCAGGCTCCTGACCTTCGATGGTCTTGAAATAGACATCCATCATGCATGCGATGGCGAACGGTTCGATCAGTGCCGCCTTGACCGCCCAGGCAAAGATTATCGCAAAGACCAGCCCACCAGCCGACCAGGCACCCGGAATGAACCAGACCAGCGCGGCGGCCGGCGCCAACATCAACAAAAATACAAGGAACGCCAGACCATAGGTGATAATGGTCAACCACGCGGCATTTTTAAGCATCACCTTGTAATTCTGCCCGTAAAGCACCAGCGCCGTGCGCGCCGATCCCCATGGGTTGGTAGATGCTGTGCGGATCGCATAGCCAAGAATAACCTCGTCCACCAAACCCACGGCAATTTTTAGAAACGCTCGAATCAGGCCAACAAATTGTTGTAGACCGGGTATGGGCATAAAAGATGCAATGCCTTGCACCAATCCGGTAATCGCAGCCAGAACGCCCTTGACCAATTGGTCTATGCCAAACAGCACGCTGGTTTCGGCGAACCGTTCCTTGACCACCGCACTAGCGTGCTCAATTTGCGACCGTCCGTTGGGGATGGGGCGCCCGTCGATCAACTCGACTAGTACCGCGATATGACCAGCCTTGACGATATATAGAATATATTCGCGCAGGAAATACAGCACACCGGCTGTGATCCCAAAGCCCAGCGCACCGCCCCAGAAGGTGGCGCTCAGGCGAAAATCCTCATCGCCAAATCCGCCCAACCCCCAGCCCAGACCAGCGCCAACGCCTGTTACCAGCACATAGGCAACCGCTATCCCGAAATAGACCGCCATTCGAAAAATGATGAAGGGCAGGGTTTTGCCCATCATACCCAATGCACGTCCAATAGAAAAATCCCACATGCTGTGTCCCCCAGCGTTAGATCAGGAATGTTCGCGCGAGACTTGGTCTCCCGCAATGAGGTTTGCGCTGATGCGCCAACTATTTTTGTGACCAAAGACCTGCTAACAGGCGTCATGTCCGATCCGTTGCCCACAATGCTTGACTACAACCCGCCACTTGAACCCTATCTGAACGTGGTTCATGTCGATGATCATATCCTTGTTCTCGACAAGCCCAGCGGCCTGCTTAGCGTTTCGGGGCGCCATCCATCCTTGTGGGATTGCCTCGAATATCGCGCCCGCAAGCAATATCCCACCGCCGGAATGGTCCACCGTCTGGACAAGGATACGTCGGGCGTCATTGTGATGGCACTAAACAAACGCGCCCATGCGGGCATCGGCATTCAATTCGAAAAACGATTGACAACCAAGCGATATATTGCCCGCGTGTGGGGAGACATGGAGGCGGACAATGGTCTGGTCGACTTGCCGCTTGCCACTGATTGGCAATACAAGCCCCGCCAGCGTGTTGACCATGAAGGGGGCAGGCCGTCCCGGACAGAATGGACTGTGATCGATCGTGAAGGCGGCGTGACGCGCGTCCAGTTGCATCCACTGACCGGGCGAACCCATCAACTAAGGGTTCACATGAAGGCAATCGGCCATGTGATTCTGGGGGATGCGTTTTACGCGCAGGGCGACCCCCTCACCGCCGCCGATCGCTTGCAACTTCACGCCGAACAAATCGGCATCGATCATCCGATCACCGGTGAACCCTGCAACTTCGTTGTGCCCTGCCCGTTCTGAAATCGGCTAGACGTCGCCCAGAAATGCAACCTCTATGCGGTGAAAATGTTCGCCAGCCTTCATGGTCTCGAGCCAGCGATGAAACGCCTCGGCATCGGCAAATCCAGCACGCCGCGCGTCCCGGTCGTTCACATCATGGGGGCTCATTTCGTCCATCGACCTGATCGCCAATATTCCGATCTTGGTCTTGAGCGTACCGCCCGCCTTGACGCTCGGCCGGCTCCAGCGCCGAAACACCAGATCGACCTTGCCCGCCTTGATCTGCTCAAGCAGTTCGCGTTTCAGCAACATCTCTATTGCACCATCGCGGTAGCCAGCATCTCGACACGCAGTCCCTTGGCCAGCAATTCCTTGACGACCACCGTTGCCCGCACCGGATAAGGCTCGCGGAAATATTCAGCGTAGACCGCGTTCATGCCCTTGGCGTCAGCGCTATCAGTCAAAAACACCTGTACCTGCACCAGATCCGCCAGTGTTCCACCGGCGGCCCGGATTGCAATGGCAAGATTTTCAATGGTCCGGCGAGTCTGCACCTCGATATCGCCAGCAACGATATCGCCCGTTTCAGGATTCTCGGCTATCGCCACAAGCCAAACCTGCTTGCCAGCCTTTATCGCATCGCTGACGGGCGCCGACGACGGCGCTATGCCGGTTTCAACTTTTTCAATCATCGACTCGACCTTTTCTGGTGCGGGCGGCGGGACTCGAACCCGCACGAGGATACCCTCTCAGGATTTTAAGTCCTGTGTGTCTACCATTCCACCACGCCCGCAAAAGCGTGTCGCCCACCCATGAATTTGGTGTGGACACTGAAGACTGTCGCTGTTTTGCATATTTGAACCGATGGCGCGATTTTAGAGCACTTGAAGCGCCGAATATCTCGCTAGATGGCCAAACAGGCTATGACAGCGAATTCGTCAGTCCGTTCCTCCTGAGATCGGGGCCGCATACGCCACATCGAGATCCCATGGAAAGAAAATCCAGGTATCCTGACTGACCTCGGTAATAAATGTATCGACCAGTTCGCGCCCCATCGGTTTGGCGTATACCGTCGCAAAATGAGCACCGGGCAACATGTCGCGCACAGCACGCGCCGTCGCGCCAGTGTCCACCAGATCGTCCACAATCAGCACCTTGCCACCGTTCTGAGCGATATCCAGAATTTGCTGCGATATTGGCTTGAGCACTTTGACCGTGCCCTGATTTTGATGGTCATAGGATTTGACCGAAACACTTTCCACCACCCGGATATTGAGTTCGCGCGCCACAATAGTTGCCGGCACCAGTCCCCCGCGCGCAATGGCGACAACGGCGTCAAAGGTGCCCATGCCGGTCAATCGCCAGGCCAGCGCCCGGCTATCGCGATGAAATTGATCCCAGGAAACGGGAAATGACTTCTGGTTAGGATTGTTCAACTATCAACTCCGGTAGCGGTTTGTGCGCGGGTTGTAGGCCAGCATGCCGCCCCATAGCAAACCTGAGCCTGCGCGCCAATCATTCCATCTCAATCAGGCGGTGTAATCCCCGCTTTTGCGTGCTCCTGCGCCACCATTTCGCGCACCTTGGCCGCTGCCTCGCGCAAAAGGGCCTCGTTGGACGAACGCAAGACCAGTTCTGTCATCACCCGGCTGGTACCCATCTGAGGATAACTGCCCATCTTGACGTCCGGATAAAGCGCCTGCAACGCGCCCAACGGCCCCCCGATTGTGCCTTCGCCAACAGCTGCCCTGATGGTTTCGGACATGACTTTTTTGCCTGTCTGTAATGTCGGCGCCAACGCCTCAAGCATTGAGCGCATGATCAAGGGTACGCCCGCCATCACGTGCACATTGCCGATACGAAACCCTGGTGCAGCGCTAACAGCATTAACGATCAAATCTGCTCCCTCGGGGATGCGCGCCATGCGCAATCGCGCTTCATTGATTTGTGTACCCGTCGTTTTCCACCGGGTTTCAAGCATCGCCCGCGCTTCGTCATTTATGGGCAGCGCCACACCAAATGCCTTGGCCACGGCATCTGCCGTAATATCGTCGTGGGTCGGCCCTATACCCCCGGTGGTGAACACATATGTATATCGTTGGCGCACCGCATTGAGCGCTTCGACGATCTCGTCTGTCTCGTCAGAAATGACCCGCACCTCCTTCAAGTCGATGCCAAGGTCAGTGCAGAAGTCGGCGGTTGCACCAATATTGACGTCTTTGGTTCGCCCCGAAAGGATTTCGTCGCCAATAACGAGAAGTGCGGCAGTAATGGATTGGTTGGGATTCATGACTTGACCATAAATATCTGTTGCCCGAATGGATGCCTGCCCTTGCGCGTCGCGTCAAGCAATGGCACGCAAGTTTATCGGTCGGCTCGGTCAGCCCTTCCCTTGAACCGTGGCAACGATTAACTTCGGACCAAGAATTCTGGAGTCCCCAATGATCAACTATGTCGACGCTCCCGCAAAGCCGCGCCGCACCTCGGGCACCATTCCGTTGCACGGTCCCGACGGTTTTGAGGGGATGCGCAAAGCTGGGCAATTAACGGCCCGCGCGTTGGATCTGTTGTACGAGCAGATTGAACCCGGCGTAACAACCGCGGCCCTCGACCAGATCGCTTATGAGTTTTCCCGCGATAATGGCGCTGTTCCTGCGACAATTTTTTATCGTGGCTATCGACATTCAATTTGCACATCCATCAATCACGTCGTCTGTCATGGCATTCCAGATGATCGGCCGCTTCGAGAAGGCGACATCGTCAATATTGACCTGACCCTGGTTGTTGATGGCTGGCATGGCGACAGCAGCCGCATGTATCCGGTCGGCGACATTTCCCGCAAGGCCGAGCGGCTGATCGAAGTAACCTATGAAAGCCTCGAGCGCGGCATTGCCGCCGCCAAGCCCGGCAATACCACCGGCGACATTGGCGCCGCTATCCAGAGCTTTGCAGAAGCGGAACGCACAAGCGTCGTCCGCGACTTTGTCGGTCATGGCGTGGGCAAGCTCTTTCACGACGAACCCAATATCATGCATTTCGGCGCGCCCGGCACCGGCCCGGAACTTCGACCGGGCATGATTTTTACCATCGAGCCAATGATCAATCTGGGCCGACCACACGTCAAAATCCTGTCTGATGGCTGGACCGCGGTAACCCGCGACCGCACACTGTCCGCCCAATGTGAGCACTCGATCGGTATCACTGAGACCGGCTGCGAGATTTTCACGCTGTCCCCAGATGGACTTTTCAACCCTCTGAACGCCAGGCGATAGTCATGCCCAGGGGAAAATCACCTGTATCGAGCGGCCTGTCCGAGGCCGCCTCCACACCACATTATGTTGGACATCGCGAGCGCGCGCGTGAGCGCTTCAAAACCAATGGCGGCGATTCGCTTCAAGATTACGAATTGCTTGAACTACTGCTTCACATAATCCTGCCCCAGCGCGACACGAAGGGTCTGGCCAAGGACTTGATCGCCAAGTTCGGGTCATTTTCCGAAGTGCTGGGGGCCGCTCCAAATCGCCTGACCGAGGTCAAGGGACTGGGCGAGACCTCGATTACCCATATCAAAGTGGTTCAGGCTGTCGCCCAACGTTACGGTCGCGACCAGATTGCAACGGAACTGCCGGTGCTTGGTGCCTGGTCGCAACTGCTCGACTACTGCCGCTCGCAAATGGCGTTCGAGAAGGTTGAGCAATTTCGCGTCCTGTTTCTGGACAAGAAAAACCGACTCATTGCCGATGAAGTCCAGCAGGTCGGGACGGTCGACCACACCCCGGTCTATCCCCGTGAGGTCATCCGCCGCTCGCTGGAGCTTTCAGCCACAGCGCTCATTTTGGTGCACAATCATCCTTCGGGGGACCCAGCTCCCTCATCGGCAGACGTGCGCATGACCCGCGAAATTACCGACATTGCCAAGCCGCTTGGCATCACCGTTCATGATCACATCGTCATTGGAAAGTCCGGACACGCGTCACTCCGCGCCCTCAAACTGCTCTAGGATGCGTCGTCGACGCCGCAAAAAATCCGATTGAATAGCTGTATCGGACGCCGCAACGCTCTCATCATCGCCTTATTGGCCTTGATCCGCCCCTTGGTGCGCTGAACCCATTGATGAGTCGCCAACACCATCGCCCCGCGGGCGCTCAGTGGCACGTAATGCTGGCACAACGGCACCTGCACATTGCACCAATGCCGCTTCTCGTCGGTAAAACCCGCACCCATGTCGAACACGCCGATTTCGCCGTCAAATACAGCCTTCATCACCCGCAACAGGCACTGCTTGCCGGGGGAGCCGCCCTGGATGCGCGGATCTTCGCTCATAGAGGAAATCAGGCAATACATGGTGTCGCGGCACACCACGTTGTAGCGCACCGCCACAATCTCCCGGTCCAGCCGCAGTACATGCAAGCGCACATCCACACCCGAATCGGGCCGTGCCGCATGCTGATAAAAATCGACAAGCCCCTCAATCACAAAGGTATCGCGGATACCCATGGCCTTGAATCGTGCTGAGCGCTGACGAAACATCGTGTCGACAATCGACCCGGTTTCCGAGCCGGCGCGGACCTCCTCGAAATCGACATCGCCCAGCGCCTCAAGTCGCTCGCCCTGCTGCCTGTCGTGCTTGCGCCGCGACTTACTGCGCTGCAACCGGTCGCACTCTTCCCAACTCGCATACTGGGAGCGGTAAAGCGTCTCGAACGGCTGTAGCGTTCCCAACTCGTCGAACAGCCCTCCGGAGTCGCCTGTCTCCATCGGTACCGAGCGCAGATAGATCAGATCTGCCGGTGGCAGGGACTTGGCCATGCCCTGCCACAATTGCCGCCGTTGCATGGGCGACATGTGTTTTAGCGCACCAATATCGACCAGTGGCGCATAGGCTCCCACATTGGCGCCTGGAAACCACGTAAACAGTCTGACGCCTTTTACTGATTTGCGGTGCAACGGCAGCAGTGCAACCGGCGTCCCGGCAACGTAACCCACAACATAAAACTGATTCCTCGGTGCGATGTTTCGCGTCCGGGTCCACAATTTGATGAAGTCGCAACTTTGCCCCGGCGACTGAATGCCCTGCTTCTCCAGTTTGCGCCAGATAGCCTCAACGTCCTCAATATTGTGCGTGAGGCTAAACGAAAAGGAGAAGTCAGAAGATCGGTCTGCGGGCACCGGCGCACCATTGGCAACCTTGCCCAAATCGGTTGGCAATTGCTTAGCTACAACGGAGGTCAATATTGCCATCCACTCGAATCAAATATTCCGACGCAACCTTGGGCGTCACATGCAAAATCGCCGTTAATATGCACACAGAAATTTGATTTGGCAGGTCCTATCCCGCGGGAAGGTTAAGGACCGCTTGCCTAGCCGATAGTGCTCAATGCGGGGAATGTCTCGAGAAACCAGTAGGAAATCCGCGCAAAATTGCCGGTAAGGAACAGGACACCCGTCAGCACCAGCAGCCCGCCCATCAGCTTTTCAACCAAACCGAGATGGCGCTTGAATCCATCGAAAAAGGTCAGGAACGGTCCAACGGCGATTCCCGCCAGGAAAAACGGAACGCCCAACCCCAACGAATAAACACCAAGGAGTGAAGCGCCTTCGAGCGCCGTGTCCTTGCTGGCAGCAACCGATAGGATCGCCGCCAGAATAGGCCCTATGCACGGCGTCCATCCGATGGCAAAGGCCAGGCCGAGCAGGAAACCACCTGCTGGACCACTGGCAACACCCGGCCCCTGATGGCGCAATTGCCGATCCAGCACCCCGATACGATACACACCCAGAAAATGCAGCCCCATCGCAATGATCATCAGCCCGGCAATTGGTGTCAGTATCGGCAATAATTGACGAAATACCTGCCCAAACGCGGTCGCGGTCGCGCCCAACGTGATAAACACCACCGAAAAGCCAAGGATGAAAAACAGCGACGTTACCATCACCCGCCGATGCAGGGCGCCAGTCGTGGTACGCTCGTCGCGCAACTGATCGAAGGCTCGCCCCGCTCATATAGGTCAGATAGGGCGGCACCAGCGGCAACACACAGGGGCTGAGAAAGCTCAAGACCCCGGCTCCGAATACGACTGGCAATGAAAATTCCACGGTGACGCTCCGCCTGTTGCGCCCCCTGTTTAATCTGTCGCGCCATCAAAGCAATGTGCCGGACCGCCGCATCGCCGGTTTGTGAAGTCGTGAGCACCGCGCTGTTTTCGCTCTAGTGCCCTTGTCGCCCGCCCTGCAGGGCGTTAAGGCAGGGCATTAACCCCGTCAGCACCCGGCAGCACCGCATGAGCAAACCCATTCGTATCGCGCCATCCATCCTCTCCGCCGACTTTTCACGTTTGGGCGACGAGGTCCGCGCCCTCAACTCTGCGGGGGCAGACTATATTCACATTGACGTTATGGACGGCCATTTTGTCCCCAACATCAGTTTCGGCCCGATTGTCATGGAGTCAATTCGCGCCCAGACAACGCGGCCCTTTGATGTCCACCTGATGATCGCGCCAGTTGATCTCTACATCCCCGCTTTCGCACAGGCGGGAGCAGACATCATTACGGTTCACGCCGAAGCCGGTCCGCACCTGCACCGCACCGTGCAAGCCATAAAGGCCGAGGGCAAACGCGCCGGCGTCTCACTAAATCCTGCCACCCCCGTTGGTGTACTCGAACATGTCATCGCCGACATCGACCTAGTCCTGATCATGAGTGTCAATCCCGGTTTCGGCGGCCAAAACTTTATCCCCGAAAGTCTGGTCAAGCTGCGGCAGGCGCGTGATCTTATAGGCGAGCGTGACATCGATCTTGAGGTCGACGGCGGCATATCTGCCGACAACGCGCGTGAGGTTGCTGCTGCGGGCGCCAATGTACTGGTCGCAGGCTCCGCGATCCTTTCGGGAAACAATCCGGCCCACTACGCCCCCAGAATTGCCGCGATCCGCGATGCCGCCTCGACGTTGACCGCCTGACTCAATCTCTGAACCAGAAAGCCTAACCCTATGATTCCGCGTTATTCCCGCCCCGAAATGGTCGCCAATTGGTCGCCGGAAGCCCGCTTCGCCATCTGGTTCGAAATCGAGGCGCACGCCACCACCAAGCTGGCCGATCTGGGCGTGGTGCCCAAAGACGCTGCCCAGCGCATTTGGGAGGTAATGCTGGCGCGCAAAGCCGAGCATGGCGACTATCATTTCGACGTTGATCGCATCGACGAAATCGAACGCACCACCAAACATGACGTCATCGCCTTTCTGACCCATTTGAGCGAAATCGTCGGCCCCGAGGCGCGGTTTGTTCACCAGGGCATGACGTCGTCGGACATTCTGGACACAACGCTATCGGTCCAGATGGCTCACGCTGCAGATCTGCTGTTGGCTGATATTGATGCGCTTCTGGACGCACTCAAGCGCCGCGCCCTCGAGCACAAACACACAATAACTATCGGGCGCAGCCACGGGATTCACGCTGAACCGACGACATTCGGGGTAAAACTGGCAGAAGCCTATGCCGAATTTTTCCGAAACCGCGCGCGACTTGTGGCCGCTCGGGCCGAAATCGCGACGTGCGCCATCTCGGGCGCTATCGGTACTTTTGCCAATATCAACCCGTCGGTCGAAGAATATGTCGCTGAGCAATTGGGTCTGGCGGTCGAGCCGGTTTCAACTCAGGTAATCCCACGCGATCGGCACGCCATGTTCTTTGCCACACTTGGTGTCATCGCGTCATCCATCGAACGTGTAGCAGTTGAAATTCGTCATCTTCAGCGCACAGAGGTGCTCGAGGCCGAAGAATATTTCTCGCCCGGCCAAAAAGGCTCATCCGCCATGCCGCACAAGCGCAATCCGGTACTGACTGAAAATCTGACCGGCCTTGCCCGCCTCGTGCGCGGCATGGTCACGCCAGCCCTTGAAAATGTTGCCCTATGGCATGAACGGGACATTTCGCACTCATCGGTCGAACGCATGATTGGCCCTGATGCAACAATCACGCTTGATTTTGCATTGGCGCGTCTGACCGGCGTCATCGATAAATTATTGGTCTATCCGCAAAACATGCGGCGCAATCTCGACCTGCTTGGCGGTCTGCACAATTCCCAACGCATGTTGCTGGCACTTACTCAGGCCGGTTATTCGCGCGAGGACAGCTATGCTGCCGTACAACGCAACGCCATGAAGGTGTGGCAGATGGAGGGAGACCGTACTGGCCAGTTCGCCGAAAACCTGAAAAACGACCCCGAAGTGACTCTGAGCAATGAGCAAATCGACGCCATGTTTGATGACGCTTACCATCTCAAGCATGTCGACACTATTTTCACGCGCGTCTTCGGTCCGGCACAATGAAAATATCCGAGGTCGATTTTCTGATTGTCCCCGGACTGGGGGATAGCGAACCGGGTCACTGGCAACGCCGATGGTCTGAACGCCTCCCCAACGCCAAAGTCGTTCGGCAGGCCGATTGGCACAAACCCGCCCTGGCGCCATGGGTCGAAGCCATCGCCAATGACGTGATGATGGCCACGCGGCCCGTCGTGATCCTGGCGCACGGGTTGGGCGTGCTCGCCAGCGTTCATGCCGCCCTAGGCCTTGTCGATACCAAGGTTCGCGGCGCCCTGTTCGTCGCCCCGCCCGATGTAGAACTCCATCCCGAGGTGCCGCCCGCCGCCGCGCCGTTCAGTCCCATCCCACGCGACCCGCTGCCGTTTCCCTCAATGCTGGTCGCCTCGACCAACGACCCCTATTGCAGCATTGATCGGGCCGCCGAATTTGCCACTTGCTGGGGATCCGACTTCCATCAGGCGGGTGATGCCGGTCATTTCAACATCCAGTCCGGCCACGGCCCGTGGCCTGAGGGTCTATTGATGTTCACGCGATTGATGCAACGGCTCAAGAGCTGATTGGTAGACAATACCTGCCCCGCAATTGCCGGTTTTTCGCCACGCTTGCCCTCAGTGTGGCGAAAATTTTGCCTACCAAAATTAAATATCGATAAGTTGAGACCGGCTTTCCCGAGGCATAATTAGGTCTGGCAAGTTTGGATCCGCCGGCAAGCCTATTAGACCTGCGACTCGACGCGACCTGTAAACTTGCTCAGTCCACGGCCGCATAGCGGCTGTTGATAGTGGGTATTTGAAATGAAGAAAATTATCATTCCCGCCGCTCTGGCAATCGCCATGGGCATGTCAGGTGTCGCATTCGCCGCCAGCACCACAGCGACCAGCGCACCACAAACCATTACGGACACGGTCAAATCTTTTGACCTGACCGCCAAGACCATCACCCTGGGCAATGGCATTGTCTATTCCTTGCCTGACAATTTCAAGGATCCTGGCCTGAAGGTTGGATCAAAAGTCAGTGTCAAATGGGAGATGAACGGCACGACCCACAAGGTCGATAGTATTTCGCTCAGCTAGACCGGCGATGCGCGAACCGAATGATGTCCCCCCATCCGGTTCGCGCAAATTTGTTGTGACTGGCCTTAACCTTCAGCGAGCACCTGCTGCTGGGCCAGGGCCACCAATTGCGTCATTTTCAGGCGAATCGCCTCATCATCAACGCTGAGGCCCTTGGCCTTGATATCGGCAGAAACCTTGCGGAAGACGTCTTCGTCCCCCGCTTCTTCAAAATCGGCGGCCACGACTTCGGCTGCATAGGCAGTCGCCTCATCTCCTTTTAGCCCCAATAGCTCGGCCACCCAGATGCCCAGAAGCTTGTTGCGGCGCGCTTCAGCCTTGAAACGCAATTCCGCGTCCAGCGCGAACTTTGCTTCCTGGCCCTTCTTGCGATCGTCGAATCCGGACATTTTCTCTCCGCATATCTTGGTTTTGGCGCCCCCTGACGCTACCCCTTGCACATAGGCGGTTCAGGTTCCCAAATCAACGGGCGCTGCGGCTCCTTACACACGCCAAATGCAAAAGGACTTGCCTTTTGGACGCATTCTGGCGCATGAAGCGGCCAAATTTCATCGAACTTCCCTTCATTGGAAACGGCAGAGACCTCATGAACCGTCGGCGTAAAATTTATGAAGGCAAAGCCAAGATCCTGTACGAAGGCCCTGAGCCCGGTACCCTGGTTCAGTATTTCAAGGACGACGCGACCGCTGGCGACGGTGCCAAGCACGAAGTGCTCGATGGCAAGGGTGTGCTCAACAACCGCATCTCGGAGTTCGTCTTTACCAAGGCTCAACGGGTTGGGCATCCCGACTCACTTCCTGCGCCGCATGAACATGCGTGAGCAACTGATCAAGGAAGTCGAGATTATCCCGCTCGAAATCATCGTGCGCAACATCGCTGCCGGGTCTCTCGTCAAACGGCTGGGTCTGGAAGAGGGCACCCAGCTGCCGCGCTCGATCATCGAGTTCTGCTACAAGGACGATGCCTTGCACGACCCCATGGTCAGCGAAGAGCATATCACCGCCTTCGGATGGGCGACACCCGCTGAGCCTCGACGACATCATGAGTCTTGCCATCCGCGTCAACGATTTCCTGTCGGGCCTGTTCATGGGCGTCGGCATCCAGCTGGTGGATTTCAAGATCGAGTGCGGGCGCCTCTACGAGGGCGATATCATGCGCATTGTCCTGGCCGATGAAATTTCGCCCGACAGCTGCCGCCTCTGGGATATCAAGACCCGCAACAAGGCTCGACAAGGACCGGTTCCGTCAGGATCTCGGTGGCTTGGTCGATGCTTACCGCGATGTGGCCCAGCGCCTCGGCATTCTGGTTGAAACCGAAAATGCCCTGACCACCGGTCCCCGTCTCGTTCAATAGCTGCAGTGCCAAAGGTAAATCGATGAAAGCGCGCGTCACCGTTACCCTCAAGGCCGGCGTTCTGGACCCCCAGGGCCAGGCCATTGAAGGCTCACTAAAAAGCCTGGGCATGTCCGGTGTTGGTGGCGTACGCCAGGGCAAGGTTTTTGACTTGCTTCTCGATGCAACAGACGAGTCGGCCGCCCGCGCCGCGGTCACCACCATGTGTGAGAAACTGCTGGCCAATACTGTGATCGAAAACTACACGATCGAAATCTCTAATTAACACCCGCCCACTATTTTAGGCTCGCGCGTCGCCCCCTGCGCAGGATTGCCCGTTTATGCTGAAGACCATTTCGCTATCGATGCTGTTCGTCGCAACACTCGGACTAATTTTCGCCGCCTATGCATCGGTGCCAATCTAGCGCGCCACCACCAATCAGTAAAAGTTTAGCCATTAATCAATCGCCTTAAGTCTGTTGGCAATTTGTCCATCAAGATACCAAGCGTTGCGGCTATATTGGCCCGGTAGTGTACTGGAGGCCATCCGATGAGAAGTGATAATCAACGCCTGCAATGGGTCGATATGGCAAAAGGCCTGTCGATCCTGCTTGTTGTCATGATGTATTCTGCATTCAGTGTCGGCGAGGACACCGGCCAGACCGGCGTGCTGCATTGGATCATCGCCTTCGCCACACCATTCCGGATGCCCGAGTTTTTTGCGATTTCCGGCCTGTTCCTGTCCCTCGTCATTGCGCGTGACTGGAAACCCTATTCTGATCGTCGTGTCCTGCATTATTTCTATTTCTATGCCGTGTGGGCCATTATCCATCTGGTTTTCAAGGTTGGACTTGTTGCGGGCGACCCGGCGATGGCATTGACCGATCTGGCCTGGGCCGTCGTTGAGCCCTATGGCGTCCTTTGGTTCATCTACATGCTGGCCGTGTTCAGCGCCGTCGCCAAGCTCTGCTTCACGCTTCGCCTGCCGCATTGGATTGTGCTCGCCCTCGCGGCAGTGCTTCAGATCGCACCGGTTCATATCGGCAGCTATCTCATCGACCAGTTCGCCGCCTATTTCGTCTATTTCTATTCTGGCTACGTGTTCGCGCCCATGCTGTTCAAGCTCGTCGCCTGGGCACAGGCCAATATCGGCATGGCGCTCGCCACGCTTGTAACCTGGGCACTGGTCCACGCAGCGCTCGTGTTCTCGCCCGGCTATGCCGTCCTTCCCGGCGAAATCCACATGGGCCTCGCCTCGCTCCCGGTCCTGCACCTCCTGCTGGCGCTGATCGGCACGGCTGCGCTTTGCGTTATCGCTAGCCTGCTGACAAAACTCGCCTTCATGGACTGGCTGCGCTGGCTCGGCTCCAAATCCCTGGTGGTTTACCTCGCCTTCGTCCTGCCCATGGGCATCGTGCGCACAATTCTGATTAAATTCGATCTGATCACCAATATCAGCGTGCTAAGCATTGTCGTCATGGCGACCGCCGTTGTCAGCCCCGTCGTGCTCTATTGGCTGGTCCAGTGGACAGGCTTCGGAAAATTCCTGTTCGAGCGCCCAGACTGGGCTCATATCCCCGGCACCCCCGGTGCAAGGCAGCCGCGCACGCAGGTTTCCGCCACACCGGCTGAATAAAGCAAGACTCCCCCTTGCCTTTTGGGTCGGGACTCTCGAAAAGGGCGATTATCCCATCTCCCTTTCGAGGACCAGCCGATGAAATCTGCAGTCATCGTCTTTCCCGGCCTGAATCGCGACCGCGACATGATCGCCGCGCTCACTCAGATTTCAGGCAAAGCGCCCGCAACGGTCTGGCATCAGGACGCCGAAATTCCTGATGTTGATCTCATCGTCATTCCCGGCGGCTTTTCCTATGGCGACTATTTGCGTTGCGGCGCCATCGCGGCGCGCTCCCCGATCATGGATGCAGTCCGCGCCAAAGCCGCCAGTGGCGTCAACATTCTTGGCGTCTGCAACGGCTTTCAGATTCTGATTGAAGCGGGTCTTTTACCGGGCGCTCTCATGCGCAACATGTCGCTCAAATTCGTCTGCCGCGACGTCAAACTCGAAGTCACCAACGCCGATACCGACTTTACACGTGGCTATTCCCAGGGCCAGGTCATTAATTGTCCCGTTGCCCATCATGATGGCAATTACTTCGCCGATAGTGAGACGATCACCCAGCTCGAAGACAACGGACAGGTGGCATTCCGCTATGCCGAAAACACCAATCCAAACGGATCGATTAATGACATCGCCGGGATTCTGAACACCAAGAAGAATGTTCTCGGCCTGATGCCGCACCCCGAAAACCTGATCGAAGCCGCTCATGGCGGCACCGACGGTCGGGCGCTATTCTCGGGCCTGCTTGGACGGGCCGCATAAAATGAACGCGCGAACGCTACTGACATGGCTTGGCCTGCTGGTTGGCGTATGCGCCCTCGTGCTGCAGTTCTGGCTGGCCATTCCCCTCTATCTCAGTAAGGGCAAGGATCTCCCGGGCGCTCTAGGCACTTTTTTCGCCTTTTATACGATCTTGACCAACATCACGCTGGTGCTGATCTACTCCTCGGCAATCTGGTCTGGCAGACCAATGTCCCTGTTCCGGCACCCCACCGTCCGCGCAATGATGGCTGCCAATATCACACTGGTATTTCTGTTCGTTTATTTTGTCCTGTCAAAGACCTACGCGTTTAGCGGCCTGTCGCTGTTAGTCGACAATTTGCTCCATTATGTGACCCCGGTAATTTATGTCCTTTGGTGGCTCACGACGCAAAAACATGGCCAGTTGCGTTGGGAAAGCCTGCCAGCCATGCTGGCACCCACACTAGTCTATTTCCTTGCCATTCTGGCGCGTGGCGTCTGGGTCAATGAATATCCATATCCGATCCTTGACGTCACAACGCTTGGCTACGGTGCGGTCTGGATCAATGCCGTTGTCATGACGGTCGCCCTGGGCGCACTCTGCCTCATTGTCATAGCGCTTGATCGCGCCCTCGCTCGTTCACCTCGGACCGCTCCATGACCCATCAAAACAACATCGCTATCACCCCAAAACTTGTCGCCGATCACGGCCTGAAGTCTGAGGAATTTGACAAGATCGTTGCGCTGATTGGTCGGCAACCTACTTACACCGAATTGGGCATTTTCTCGGCGATGTGGAACGAGCACTGTTCCTACAAATCGTCCAAAAAGTGGCTAAAAACCCTACCCACGAGCGGCCCGCGCGTCATTCAGGGACCGGGTGAAAACGCGGGCGTTGTCGACATTGGCGATGGACAGGCTGTGGTGTTCAAGATGGAGTCGCACAACCACCCCTCCTATATCGAACCCTATCAGGGTGCTGGCACTGGTATGGGCGGTATTCTCCGCGACGTCTTCACCATGGGCGCGCGTCCTGTTGCCGCCATGAATGCCTTGCGCTTTGGCGCACCTGACCACGAAAAAACCCGTCACCTCGTCTCTGGCGTCGTTGCCGGCATCGGCGGTTATGCCAATGCCTTTGGTGTGCCAACCGTTGGTGGGGAGGTTGAATTTGATGCCCGCTATAATGGCAACAATCTGGTCAATGCCTTTGCCGCCGGGCTGGCTGATACCGACAAGATTTTCTATTCAACTGCCAAGGGCGTCGGCCTTCCCGTGGTCTATCTCGGCGCCAAGACCGGCCGCGACGGCGTCGGCGGCGCCACCATGGCTTCGGCAGAATTTGGCGACGACATTGAGGAAAAGCGCCCCACTGTGCAGGTCGGCGACCCATTCACCGAAAAGCGCCTGCTCGAAGCCTGCCTGGAATTGATGGCTACAGGTGCCGTTATCGCCATTCAGGATATGGGCGCGGCGGGCTTGACCTGTTCTGCGGTGGAAATGGGCGCCAAGGGCGATCTTGGCGTCGAACTCAACCTTGATCTGGTGCCCGTCCGCGAAACCGAGATGACGCCCTATGAGATGATGCTCAGCGAAAGCCAGGAGCGCATGCTCATGGTACTGCACCCAGACAAGGAAGCCGAAGCACGTGCCGTTTTCGTCAAATGGGAACTCGATTTCGCCACCGTCGGCAAAACCACCGACGATCTGCGTTTCCGCGTGCTCTGGCAGGGCGAGGAAGTCGCCAACCTGCCGATCAAGGAACTGGACGACGAAGCGCCTGAATATGACCGCCCCTGGACGCCGCCCAAGGCTCCAGCCCCTCTGGCCGCCACCGATATCCCGCAGTCGGACGTCGCCGACGCTGTTTTGGCCTTGGTTGGTGGCCATCAGATCGCATCTCGTCGGTGGGTTTACGAGCAGTACGACACGCTGATCCAGGGCAATTCCCTGCAGCGCCCCGGCGGCGATGCTGGCGTGATCCGCGTTGACGGTCACAAGACCAAGGCGCTGGCGTTCACGTCCGATGTTAACCCGCGTTATTGCGAAGCCGACCCATATGAGGGCGGCAAGCAGGCGGTGGCCGAAGCCTGGCGCAATCTGACCGCCACCGGGGCCGATCCACTCGCCGCGACCGACAATCTTAATTTCGGCAATCCCGAACGTCCCGAGATCATGGGCCAGCTGGTCCACGCCATCAAAGGCATCGGCGAAGCCTGCACCGCCCTCGATTTCCCCATCGTTTCCGGCAATGTCTCGCTATACAATGAAACCAACGGCAAGGGCATCTTGCCCACCCCGACCATTGGCGGCGTTGGCCTCATTCCCGACTGGGGCAAAATGGCCCGCACGGGCTTTGCCCAAGCCGGCGATCTCATCCTGTTGTTCGGCGCCCCACCCGCCTGGGGCACTCATCTGAGCCAATCCATCTATATGCGCGACCTGCATGACCGCCGCGACGGTCCGCCGCCGCCCGTCGATCTTGCCCATGAACGCCGCACCGGCGACTTTGTGCGAAACCTCATCCGAGCGGGCAGGGCCACCGCCGTACACGACCTTTCCGACGGCGGCCTTGCCATTGGACTAGCCGAAATGTCGATTGCTTCAGGCATCGGCGCCAAGATCGCCCAGGCTCGAAGGCGTTGACCCAATTCCAACCTGGTTTGGCGAAGATCAAGGTCGATACCTGGTCACGATCCGCGACAATCTGGATATTGACGCCTTCACCGCCCTCATGGCCGAGATCGAGGCAGCGGGTATTTTCGCTCCGTGGATTGGAACAACGGGCGGCGGTGAACTGGTACTTGGCAGCGCCCGCCCTGTTCTGGTCAAAAAACTGCAGGAGGCCCATGAAAGCTGGTTTCCCGAATATATGCGCGGCGAAATTTAGTCCTGCACCAAGCCGCGCATCACACCCCTGTCATTGTCAACAATCGCCTTCGCCATATGATTGCCGTTGTTGGGGCGTTTTCACAGATATTGAGTTAATGTAGGGGGAAACCCCCGGAGTAATCATGACCTTTGCCCGCACCACGGCGTTTTTGGCCCTTTTGCCACTATTGGCCACCTCCCCCGCCTCGGCGCAAAGCATCAGTGTTTCGGTCTCCCGCTCAATTCTGGCTGACCAGCCCTACACCCTGATCTATCCTGATTTCATGATAGCGACCGGCGCCGCTGGCGAGCCCGTAACCATCAACCATCCCGAAGCGCCGCTGCAATGCACCTCCGAAATTGTGCAGGTCGAGGACACCGGCTGGACCGCACAATCTGCCCTCGACAATCTGGACGAGGGTGAGGTTGTAAAGGGTTGGATAGATCGCTTTCCCGGTTTCACCATTACCAACAAGGCCATAACGCGATATCAAAGTGGCGATGCGCTGCTCTATGAAGGTACGAGCACAGACTCACCGATGGACATGCCGCTTACCATCGTCCACACCGAGACCGTCGATGGCCCGCGCGGCTATTCGCTCGATTGCCTCTACGCTACCGAGTACGAGCAGCAGGCTCGTCCCATCGTCAATTTTATCATCGCCAACTTTTCGACCCATTCGGATGCCGACTGCTGCGTCGGCATGAAGGTGGAAGACACCGCTACCCCACAATAACTTGACCTCGTATTGAAGCGCCCCCTCTGCCATGCCATATCAGGGCGAGGTGGAATGTCCACAACTACGACAAAAAGGGGTACGTCATGGCCATGGACGCCAACGAAATCGAGCGCCGAATCAAGACCGCCCTGCCCGACGCCGAAATCGAAATCCGCGATCTGGCCGGTGATGGCGACCACTATGCCGCCACGGTGATTTCCGAAACTTTTCGCGGCAAGTCGCGGGTCCAGCAACATCAACTCGTCTATGCAGCGCTGCAGGGCGATATGGGCGGCGCGCTTCACGCGCTTGCCCTCCAGACCAGTGCACCTGAGTAATCGTGTCGCTGCGCGATTCTCTTGATCTGATCCGTGTCGTCCGCCCCGAAGCGGGCACGGCGGCGCTGCAAAACGAGATCGCCGCCGAACGCGCCTCGTCCTTGGGCGCAGCTGAGCGCCATGTTGTGGCGGCACTGGAACGACTCGAAAAGGCAACTGCCAATCGTGACAACGCCCTGAACGAAGCGCGCCGGTTGGTCTGGCAATATTTCGTCCAACGCGAACTTGTCGGCTTCCGCCGTCACACCGACGTGATTCATGAGTTGAAGATTACCCCCGAAGTGCTTGTCGGACTTGGCGTAATGCCGCGTGGCCCGCGGTGACTCGCGCCATCATTTTCGACATCGATGGCGTCCTGGTGCACGGCTATCACGCCAACCCCGCGTTGCGGCGCCGCTGGGATGAAAATCTATTGGCCGATCTCGGCATCGATCCCAACCGTTTTCGAGACGAATTCATCTTCGATATTTTTATAAAGAAAGTTGTCACGGGTCAGATGGCCTTGGTCGAGGCGCTCGACAAGCGCCTTCCCTCCCTTGGCTATAACGGTTCGCCCATGACGCTCGTGCATTATTGGTTCAGCCACGACAGCCAACTCAATCATGAACTGATCGCTGCCATTCGCGCGCTTAAGGCAAAAGCCGATATCCGCCTGTTCATAGCCACCAACCAGGACCACATGCGGGCCCTTTGGTTGTGGGATAAACTGGGCCTTGGCGATATTTTCGAGGACATATTTTATTCGGCCCGCGTCGGCATCCGAAAGCCCGAAAACGGCTTCTTCGACTTCATTGCCGCCCGCATCGGGCCACAGTCGGTGCCGCCGCTATTCTTTGACGACACGCCAAAAGTGGTCGAAGCCGCCAGCGCCTATGGTTGGGACGCAATCGAATACCAGGCACTCACCGATTTCACCAACCACCCATGGGTCGCGTCACAATTGGCAATCGCATAACACCAACCGCATCGTTCTTTTGCGATGATGATCTCGACACTGCCGCAGTGGTGGCCTATTTATCAACCAGACCAAACCCGGCCCTTGCACCCGGCTTATGAAAGGCAACACCAATGACCGATATCAATGCGTTCATCGACGACAAGGTAAAGAACAACGACGTATTCCTGTTCATGAAAGGATCGCCGGATTTTCCCCAGTGCGGTTTTTCAGGTCAGGTCGTCCAGATTTTGAGCCTATCTCGGCGTCACCTATGATAGCGCCAATGTGCTCGAGAGCGCCGAGCCTGCGCGATGGAATCAAGGCCTATACCAATTGGCCCACCATCCCACAGCTTTACGTTAAGGGCGAATTCGTCGGTGGTGCCGACATCGTGCGTGAAATGTTCCAGGCTGGCGAGTTGCAGTCGCATATGACCGCGGCGGGCATTGAAGTCAAACAGCCTGCCTGATCGACAAGCATTCAGACTGATCGTTTCAACGCCGGGTCTTCGCCCGGCGTTTTATTTTGCCGCAACGTCAGCCGACAGCCTTAGGCTCGCGCAGGGGGCGAACCCGCTGCGTCGCCAGATCATAGGTCGGGTGCGCCTTGTAGGCAGCCAACCCAGCTGCGTCGGCAAACTCTGCATAAACCACGACGTCCACCTCGTTGGAAATCTGGTCCACCTTGGTGTTGCGCGTCACCTCAAAGCGCATTGACCCCGGAATTGTCCCGAGCAAATTCAACCCCTCACAGATAGCGTCGATATTTTCGGTCTTCTTGGCGCTGAAAAACACGATGTGGCGGATCAACTAGGACTCCAGACAAGGCTCGATTGTGGGCGGGCATGAAAATGATGCCATCACCAAAACCGATAACACCCATTTACCAAAATCACTTTGCGTGATGTCGTCGCAGGTCTAATCTGCGCGCCTCGCAATTGGATATCGACCATGCCCACCTCTGCACTGCGCCCGGCCGTCCCACTGCTTTTGTTGATCATCTGCGGCTGCGCCATCGCCGCAATCGGCAATGGCGTGCGGACAAGTTTCGGCCTGTTCACCCTGCCCATGTCGGCCGATCTGGGTCTGACGCGCGAAGGCTACGGCATGGCCATGGCCATTCAGAACCTTGCATGGGGCATCGCCCAGCCATTCGCCGGCAACTTTGCTGATCGGGTCGGCACCGGACGCACCCTTGCGGCTGGTGCATTCATCTACGCCGGCGGCGTCATTTTGATGACGTTTTCGCCCGATGCCGGTGCGTTGACGTTAACGGGTGGCGTGATTACCGGCGTCGGCATCGCCATTTGCTCATTCAGCGTCGTCATGGCCGCTTTCGGCCGTTCCGTGCCGCCCGAAAAGCGTTCGATGGTCTTCGGCATTGCCACCGCCGCCTCATCATTCGGCCAATTCATTTTCGCCCCGATCAGTCAGGGCTTCATCAACTCATTTGGCTGGCAAACCGCCCTTGTCTACCTTGGCGTGATGATCTTGATGATCATTCCACTGTCCTACGCCTTGCGCGGTCGCACCGAACAGGCCGTCGGACAAGCCGACCTGCCCTTCATGCAGGCACTGGCCCGCGCATGGGGCCATGGCTCCTACCGCTTGCTGGTCATTGGCTTTTTCGTCTGCGGCTTCCACCTGGCGTTCATTAACGTCCACATGCCCGCCTATCTGGTTCAGTGCGGCCTGTCGCCTGAAGTCGGCAGTTGGACCATCGCTGTCATCGGCCTGTTCAACATCGTTGGATCGCTGCTATCCGGCTATCTCGGCGGGCGCTTCCCCAAGCAATTGCTATTGGCGACCATATATTTTTCCCGCGCCGTTGCCATCGGCCTGTTCCTGCTTGTGCCGGTCAGCACCTTCACCGCCTTTGCGTTTGCAGCGGTAATGGGCGTTCTATGGCTTTCCACGGTACCGCTGACCGCAGGGCTGGTTGCCATGTTCTTTGGTGCCCGCTATCTGGGCATGCTCTACGGCGTCGCCTTCTTTTCCCATCAATTGGGGTCATTCGTCGGCGTCTGGCTCGGCGGCTATGTTTTTGACCAGACCGGTTCGTACAGCCTTGTGTGGTATCTCGGTATATTGTTGGGTCTGGGTTCAGCCGCCATCCACCTGCCCATAAACGAAAAAGGCGCCACCAGTTTTGCGTTGAAATCTGCCTGAGGGAAACATCCTGTCCAATTCATCGGTTAATACCGATGATGGGGTTGCCAAATATTAGCACACGAGTAATGTCGCGCGGACTTGGCCGCACCATCGGCTGCCGCATATTTTTCGAGAATCATTTATGTCCAATCACCTGACGCGGGTACTTTCCCGTCCGGAATTCATTGCCTTGATGGCAGCGCTTATGGCGCTAAATGCTATGGCTATTGATGTCATGCTGCCCGCCCTGCCCTATATGGGTGCTGCTCTCGGCGTCGAATCAGAGAACGAACGTCAGTTCGTTATTTCCGCCTACATGCTTGGCTTTGGCATGGCACAACTGGCCTTTGGTCCCTTGTCGGACCGTTTTGGTCGCCGCGCCCCGCTATTCATTGGTATAGTTGTGTACGTAGTCGCAGCCGTCGCAGCGATTTTCTCCCCCACATTTGGCGTCTTGCTGGCCCTGCGCTTTATTCAGGGTCTGGGCGCTGCTGGCACCCGGGTAATCGCCACCTCAATGGTACGCGACATCTATTCGGGGCGCGAAATGGCTGAAGTCATGTCGCTCACCTTCATGGTCTTCATGGCAATTCCCGTTATCGCACCAGGCGTTGGACAGGTGTTGCTGCTAACCGGCCCTTGGCAAACCATCTTCATTTTCATGGCTGGACTGGCAACAATCTCCGGGGTTTGGGGCTTTATCCGCCTACCGGAAACACTCGCACCGGCCGATCGACGCCCCCTGACCTTCAGTGCAGTCACCGATGGCTTCCGTCTGGTTGTCAGCAATCGTTCGGCGTTCATGTATGGATTGGCGGGCACCTTTACCTTCGGCGCCCTGTTCGGTTTCATCAGCACATCGCAACAGGTCTATGTCGACATCTATGGCTTGGGCCCTTATTTCCCAGTCGCCTTCGCCGCCATGGCCGCGCTGATGTCTGTGTCCTCCTTCACCAATTCGCGAATCGTTCGACGCCTAGGCATGAGACGTTTGTCGCATGGGGCCATGCTGGTATTCACAACCGTGTCGGCCATATGGCTTGGCCTGTCGATTGCCGGTTTCATGCCACTCTGGCTGTTCTTCACGCTGCTCGCGATCATAATGTTCAGCTTCGGCTGGGCCGCGTCGAACATGAACTCACTGTCAATGGAACCATTGGGAGCAGTGGCAGGTACCGCGGCATCGGTTTTTGGCTTCATCCAGACTGTGGGCGGCGCGCTGATCGGCAGCTTTATCGGTCAACAGTTCAACAACACTGTTGTGCCAGTCGCTGCGGGATATTTCATTATGGGGTCGCTGGCACTCATTTGCATACTGATCGCGGAAAACGGCAAGCTGTTTGGCGTCGGCAAGGAATATGAGAACAGTGCAGGAATGGCCGAGGCGCATTAGCATTGCGGCGTGGGTGGATCAAACACCCGCGCCTCTAAAATGTAAAAACCCGGCGCCGCAAGTCGGCCCACGCATCCCTGTCAGTCGCCACCAGCAAACCACCGTCAACATGATGCGGCTGATAGGTCGATCCATCAAGGCGTGCCGCATAGGCCCCTGCCTCCTGAGAGATCAGAACACCGGCCAGATGATCCCAGGGCATCAACTTGTTATACATCGCAAATTGGGAGTGCCCCGATACCAGCGTGCGATACTCATGCCCCGCGCAACGAAAATTCGATACCAGCCGGACCTTGGCCAGATTACTCATGATTTCCGCGCGGCGGTCCGGCGGGATAAAGGCAACCGATGCCGTCCCAACCATTTGTTCCAGTGGCAGGGTCGCCGCCGACCGTAGCCGAACCGCCTCCCCATCCGGCCGCCGGCGCCACGCACCGCCGCCTCTTTCAGCCATGATCCAGTCATCACCCATCGGATCATAGATGATGCCGGCAATGGTTTCGCCGTGTCGCACCACCGCTGCCATCACCGCAAACAGCGGTAGGTCCGCGGCGTAATTGGCCGTGCCATCAATTGGATCGACAACGACCGCAAGCTGCGCCGATGCCAGCCGATCAAGTAGCTTCGTGTCCGCCGCGACCGACTCCTCACCGACAAAAAGCGCCTCCGGCATCAGCGCCGATACACCCGACATGATATGCTTTTCCGCCGCCACATCAGCCTCGGTTACGAGGTCGATTGCCTCGGACTTGATACTGACCATGCCCGCGTCCAGTCGCCGGAATCGCGGCAGGATTTCTGCCCGTGCCGCGTCGCGCAATATTGTGGCGAGCCTTGGTAATATCGAACGGCATCAAATGGTTCTCCGGTCAGTCAATCCAGCAAAATCAAACAGTCTGGTGTCCAGCAAATGGCTGGGGTTCACATTGCCGAGCGCCCGGATCATCACATCCTTGCGCCCCGGCATTCGCTTTTCAATGTCATTGAGCATCGCCTTTGTGGCGTTGCGTTCCAACCCGTCCTGGCTACCGCACAGATCGCAGGGGATAATGGGAAATGCCAGGGCATCAGAAAAGCGCTGCAAATCGTCCTCTGCGCAAAAGATCATTGGCCGCAGGACTTCCACTGTGCCCTCGTCATTCATCAACCGCGCCGGCATCGCCGCCAGTTTGCCGCCATGAAACAGGTTCATGAAAAAAGTCTCGAGGCTATCTTCGCGATGATGCCCCAGCACGAGCGCGGAACAGCCTTCCTCCTGCGCGATCCGATATAGATTGCCCCGACGCAGTCGCGAGCACAGCGAGCAATATGTCGCTCCTGCCGGCAATTTGTCCGTAACGATGGAATATGTATCGCGGTATTCAATGCGGTGCTCGATCCCTAGTCCCGCGAGAAAATCGGGTAGTACATGTTTGGGAAAATTGGGCTGCCCCTGATCCAGATTGCAAACCAACAGGTCAACCGGTAGCAGTCCGCGCCACTTGAGATCGAGCAATATGGCCAACATGCCATAACTGTCCTTGCCACCAGACAGTGCCACCAGCCAGCGTTCGCCGGTTCGTGCCATGGCAAATTTATCGATGGCCTCTCGCGCATTGCGGATCAATCGCTTGCGCAATTTGTTGAAGGCCACCGACCTGGGGACGTGCGCAAATATTGGATGCGCACCACCGCTGGACGCGTCATCGGTGATCTCATCGGCCAGCGCCACTTCAGTCATCTTGAAACCCTCAACGACAGGACTGCGTTGCTGATACCGCCTCCTGCCATCCGGGGAAAGTAAAACTACAGCAAATCAAACACGCCAACATTACCAAGGTTTAATATCGAATTCTTGCTTTAAACGATTTGCCTCAGTTAGATGGCGCAGCTTCGCAGACTGTCAGGAGTACACGGTGTTTCGTTCTTTTTTCCCAATCCACGGATATTCTTCCCCGCCGCCCTGCTCTGGACCGCGCTGGCAATGCTTATTTGGTACACAATCGGCTCAAACTTGCAGAGTGTTTTCAGCCTTGGTCCTTGGTTGGGCATTCAGCCCACCGACGCCAATCCAACGCCGTTTTTCTCCCCCGACAAGGTATGGCTCTATCAATTTGTGATCATGTCCGGCTATCTGTTCTGCATCCCCTGGTACTGGATCGGCGGCAACAGGCACTGGTACTGGTGGTCAGTGGTTGGCAGTGTCACCATCATCGAAGTGGTCTATTTCAATGTTCAGATCAGCGCATGGCTCAACGATTGGTACGGAACATTCTACGATCTGATCCAGTCGGCGCTGACCAATCCAGGTACCGTCACACTAGACCAGTTTCTCGGCGAGATTGTCACGGTGGCCTACGTATTGGTGCCGAATATCACCGTTTTGGTACTCAATGCCTTTTTTATCGCCCATTTTCTGTTCCGTTGGCGCCGCGCCATGTCGTTTTTCTATCTCAGCAACTGGCGCAGCCTGCGCCACATCGAAGGCGCGTCCCAGCGCATTCAGGAGGATACGCAACGGTTCGCCAGCATTGTTGAATCTCTTGCCGTATCGCTGGTGTCTTCGGTCATGACATTGGTAGTGTTCCTGCCGTTACTTTGGGGCCTGTCCCAACACATTACCGAGCCTGCCTTTTGTAGGCCAGGTTGATGGCAGTCTGGTCTGGGTAGCGTTGGTGTCCTCGGCCTTCGGCACCGTGCTACTTGCCACGGTGGGTATCCGCCTGCCTGGTCTCGAGTTCATCAACCAGCGGGTCGAAGCGGCCTATCGCAAGGAACTGGTCTATGGCGAAGATCATGACGAGCGCGCCGAGCCGGTTACCGTGCGCCAGCTGTTTCTCAACATGCAGTCCAACTATTTCAGACTCTATCGGCATTACCTTTACTTCAATGTTGCCCGCTACGCGTATTTGCAGGGTTCCAACTTCATTCCATTGATTGCCATGGCCCCTTCAATTGTTGCCGGAGCATTGACCCTGGGCCTATTCCAGCAGATCAGCACCGCCTTTGGTCAGGTCGAAGACTCATTCAAATTTCTCGCCAGTTCCTGGACCACAATTATTTCACTGATCTCGGTGTTCAAGCGCTTGCGTGCCTTTGAGTCCAATATTCCCGGAGATGCACCGCTCATCAATGACTATGACGATTCCCGCTACCTGGCGCTTGTCGATGGTATGGCCACGGGCGATCCAGCCCCCGCCGTCTGACCAGCAACAACGCAAAAAAAGGCCGCTCCATCGAGCGGCCCTTTTAATAATTCTTTATCGTTCGACCGGCGCGAAACCAGATCGTGCTGTGTTTAACGCGAGTAAAATTCAACCACCAGATTTGGTTCCATCTGAACCGGATATGGCACATCCGACAAAGCTGGTACGCGAACGAAGGTCGCGGTCAGCTTGTTATGATCGGTGTCGACATATTCTGGAACATCGCGCTCTGCCAACTGGGTCGCTTCGATGACCACGGCAAGTTGCTTGGAACGCTCGCGTACTTCTACCTTGTCGCCGACCTGCAACTGGTAGGAAGGGATGTTGACGCGCTTGCCATTGACCATAACATGGCCATGCGAAACAAACTGCCGCGCTGCAAAAACCGTAGCAACGAACTTGGCGCGATACACAACCGCATCCAGGCGGCGTTCCAACAGACCAATCAGGTTCTCGCCGGTATCGCCCTTGACGCGCTGAGCCTTCGAAATACAGGCGCTTGAACGACTTCTCGGTGATCGAACCGTAATAGCCTTTGAGCTTCTGCTTGGCACGAAGCTGCAGACCATAATCGCTCAGCTTGCCCTTGCGGCGTTGACCATGCTGGCCGGGCCCATAGGCGCGAGCGTTGAGCGGGCTCTTCGGGCGACCCCAGATATTTTCGCCAAGACGGCGATCAATTTTGTGCTTGACTGAATTGCGCTTCGACATCGCGTATCCTTTCTAGAAACGTCGAAAGAAAATCGCGCCCTCCTCTGCCATCCGGTAACCCGGATGACCGACGAGATCCCAACTATTAAGGAGATCCCGGGTGCGCCTCTGGGCTCGAAAGCCTCGGTAGGTGGCCGCCTAATAAGGGGTAGTCCCCGTCAAGTCAAGCGCTGCGGGGCTCAAGCCATCTTCCGGTCAAGACTTTTTTGCTCGCGAAGTCCTGGAAATGCCCGACTCCAAATGGCTGCCACCATCATCGCGCCGACACCCCCGATCACCACCGCCGGCACTGGACCAATCAGAGCCGCCACCGATCCCGCCCGGAACTCGCCCAATTCGTTGGATGCGCCAATGAACACGCTATTGACCGCATTGACCCGCCCGCGCACCTCCTCGGGCGTCCACAATTGCATGATGGTTTCGCGGATCGTGACGCTGACCATGTCAGCGGCCCCCACCAGCGTCAGCGCTGGAATGGACAGCCACGCAGTGGTCGAAAGACCGAACACCACAGTAAATAGTCCGAACAGCGCAACGAAAATGAACAAGGCCTTGCCCGCATGATCCCGGATGGGAAAGCGGGTCAGAAAAATTGCCATGACGATCGCACCGACGCCCGGCGCCGCCCGCAACAGCCCAAGCTCTTGCGGTCCAGAGTGCAAAATGTCCTTGGCATAGATCGGCAGTAGCGCCACTGCGCCACCCATCAACACCGCAAACATATCGAGCGAAATCGCGCCCAATACGACCTTGTTGGAGAAAATATAGCGAAAGCCCGCAAACATCGTTTCAAGACTCGTCGCCTGCCGGGACGAGCGTTGCATCGGTTTGGGAATCAGCAAAACCGAAATCATCGCCAACACCAGCAATGTCGCAGCCGTGCCGAATGCCGCCGTCGGCGCAACACCATAAAGCAAGCCACCAGCCGCCGGCCCCATGATACCGGCAAATTGCCATGCCGACGCATTAACAGTAATGGCGTTGGACAATGCCTCGGGTGGCACCAGATTTGGCGCGAGGGACTGCGCGGCGGGGCCCCAGAAGGCCCGCGCGGTGCCCAGCATCACCAAAATGACAAAGATCGGCCAAACCTCATGCGCCTCGGCACTAACCAGGCTCAGAAAGCCCAGCGCACACACCAACTCAACGCCCAGGCACGTCGCCATGATCATGCGTCGGTTAAACCGGTCCGACGCCAATCCGGTCACCAAAATCAGCAGCAGCGCCGGCAAGAACAGTGATAGCCCCACCAGCCCCAGCAGAAAGGCGCTGCCGGTTACATCATAGATCTGCCAGGCAATCGAAACCGACATGATCTGCACCGAAAAGCTGACGAGTAGTGTCGTCAGCCAGAAGAACCGGAAGCCTTTGTAACTGAAGGCGAGTTTGGAGACGCCGGGCGCATCAGAGGGTTGGGTCATGATGACGCATCCTTGCCACGCGCCATCTCATCCGCCAAGCCGAAAATCGCCTGTTTGGTCCAGTGACGAATATTATTCGTCGAACTTGTTTCTATTGGGATTGGGGCGTTGATGCTTTCGATCAAGCGAGGAGATCACGCCACGCAACGTACGAACCTCCTGACTCGAAAACTGTCCCCGCGTCAGCAGTGTCCGCAGATTATTGACAACCGTGGGACGTTTTTCAGGGGAGGTAAAAAAGCCGGATCGTTCAAGGGCATCTTCAAGGTGACCGAATAGTCCAGTCAACTCCTCTCGCGGTGCCACATCTGCTAACACATCTGCGAACGGAAGTTGCGTGCCCAACTCGGTTTGCCGTCGCCATTCATAAGCAAGAATCAATACCGCCTGCGCAATATTGAGCGAGGCAAAAGCGGCTTCGACCGGCAGCGTTACAATGGCATCGGCCAGCGCCACTTCTTCATTGAGCAGACCCCAACGCTCGCGACCAAATAGCAAGCCCGCACCACCGCCCCCCTTTATGTGGCCGACAAGATTTCGACCCGCCTTTTCAGGGCCGAACACAGGCTTTTGCAGATCGCGCGGTCGCGCTGTCGTGGCATAGACCATCGTCAAATCAGCAATGGCACCTTCAAGTGTTTCGAATACCCTGACGCGATCAATTACATGGTCTGCCCGCGACGCCGCATTGACCGCTTTTTCATTGGGCCAACCATCACGCGGTCGCACCAGTCGCAAATCCCACAAGCCGAAATTGGCCATGGCACGGGCGGCGGTACCAATATTCTCGCCCAGTTGCGGTTCGCACAATATGACTGCCGGGCTTGGGCGTGTCTCAAAATCTTTGGATGAATCTGTTCCGGCCATGTCGCGCTTCCCTACGGTGCAGCGGGACATAGCCTAAGATTTGCCTACGACGCAAATTTACAATGTCAGGCGACGCGAACCCGTGGCGGGAAATGCCTGATCTTGCTCGACGGCCGCCATTCACGGTCCAGTATCGCGAAGTGCAATTCTTCATCCCACTCGCCCTGAAAGAGCGCGTGCTCGCGATAATGCGCTTCAAGCCGCAAACCGAGCTGTTCCAGGAGCTTGGCGGAATGATGGTTACGCCCGTCGCACCGTACAAAAACTCGATGAATGTTGTAGTGGTCAAATGCCAGGTCGAGCATCGCGCTTATGGCTTCGTGCGCGTACCCTCGGCCGGCCTGTCTCGGGTGCAGGATAAACCGCAACTCACTCTGGCCAGCGGTAGCGTCTGACCATCGCAAGCATGTGTGCCCCACAAGCTCCAAATTGTCCTTGCGCCGCATGGCTAGCGTAAGTGTGTCGCCTGGCCGACGCAGATTTATCTGTTCACACATCTGCCGAAGCACCGCTTCAACATCCTGCCTGTCGCGCGCCAGGCCATCAATATATCGCTGAGCATCGCGCATGCAAAGGTAGCTGCCCAAAGCCTCTAGGTCAGCGCGCTCGAACGCTGTCAGAACAAGTTGGTCGGTTGTAATCGGTAACTTCAAAGATGCCATCGTCCACTTCCCTCCGCCGTCCGTTCAAGCCCACAAACTCAACGCGCGCCGAGTCACAGGGTTCCTGCCCTGCCGATAGAAAATCGTACCCATCGTCGGCTGATTTATGCGCGATTGATGGGTACAGATTGCTCCTGTTGACGGCTAAGCCGCCACTCGCGCCGAAGAATGGCGTACACATACTCCTCGTCCCATTTACCCTTGAACAGCTTGTGCTCGCGAAAGTGGGCCTCGCGTCGCATGCCCAACCGCTCCATCAGCCGCCAGGACGTTACGTTATTGGTGCCGCATCGTGCCGTCGCCCGGTGCATATCGCCAGCTTCAAAGGCCAGATTCAAAAGCACTTCCCCTGCTTCGCTGGCAAAGCCTTGACCCTGCCAGTCGGGATGAAATATCCACCCCAACTCCACTTGTCGTGCCTCCTGACTGCGCCAGATCAACGATACTTCACCGATCAGGTTTTTGTCGTCCTTATGTTCGACCGCCAGTATGATCTTGTCACCTTCGCGGGCAAGAGCCACCTGCGAGATGCGTTGCCGCACCGCCAACGCACATTCATCGCGACTAAGCGCCACATCAAACAGATAAAGAGCTACGTCGTCACGCCGACGATAATCGTATACGGCATCGACATCACCACGCGTAAACGGCCGCAATCGCAGCCGGGCGGTTTTTATCGGATAGTCTGGTACTAGTGCCATGGGTCCTCGCCTGGCCGCACTTTGCCCACGCCGCGCATATTTGCAAGTCCGCCGCTTGTCTTGGCGCTTATACTCATGCGACTTTAGCGCAATGAGCAGTACACCGCGCCCGCATTTAAACACGTCTGCTGTCTGCGCCTGCGGACAGGTCAGCCTCACATTTAGCGGTGAAGTCCTGTCGATGTTCGTGTGCTCATGCCTTGATTGTCAGCGCGCATCCGGCACCGGCCATTCCTGCCTTGCCATGGTCCGTGCTGGCGACGTAGCGACAACCGGGACAGTCAGAACATATGATTTGACGGCGGAATCCGGCGGCACTGTCTCACGCAGCTTCTGCCCCAATTGCGGCACCCCAATATTTGGCAAATCCAGCCGCGCACCGGACATTGTTATGCTGCCGGTAGGGGTTTTTGCTCAAGATGCCGACTGGTTCTCGCCCCAACATCAGATCTTTGCGCGCAGCCATCACGATTGGGACGCGATGGGCGCTGCAATCGCCCGACACCACACCTATCCTCAACCCAGGCCCAAGACATGACACTCACCCAGGAAGTCGCCGCCCGTATTCGGGATCGCATCGCCTTGGACCCGCGCATCACCGAACGAAAAATGTTTGGTGGCATTGGCTTCATGCTCAACGGTAATATGGTTGTGGGCGCCACAAGCAAGGGTGCGCTTATGGTCCGTCTTGGCAAAAATAACGATGACGCGGCCCGTGCCCTGCCCGGCGCCGACCTCGTCGATTTCGCCTCAAAGCGAATGGGTGGTTTCCTTATTGTTCCGAGCGAGGCGATCGAGGAAGTCGACCGCCTCACTGCCTGGATTGATCTGGCAATGGCATTCACCTCCACTCTGCCACCCAAATAGGCTCAGTCGCCAAATTTGCTGAACACCAGGGCGGCATTAACCCCGCCAAAACCAAATGCATTCGCCAGCACATGGCGTAGCGCCTTGGCTTTGGCCACCTTTGGTATCAGATCAAATCGGTCTGCATCTGCATCCGGTTCATCCAGATTGAGCGTCGCGGGCACCATGGCGTGTCGCAACGCCTCAACGGAAATGATCGACGCCATGGCACCGGCGGCGCCAAGGAGATGCCCAGTAGCCGACTTTGTCGCCGATACCGCCAAATCTTTGCCACGACCCGAGAATATCGCCGAAATTCCTGCGATTTCCGCGGCATCACCGACTTCAGTCGAGGTGCTGTGCGCATTCACATAGTCAATGTCTGCGGGCGCCAACTGAGCCATTTTCAGGGCATTTCGCATTGCCACCTGGGCGCCCGCCCCGTCGGGTGACCCGGAGGTTAAATGATAGGCGTCTGCCGACGTGCCATAGCCTGACAGGATTGCCAGTGGCGTGGCGCCCCGCGCCTTGGCATGGCTGAGCTTCTCGATCACCAAAATGGCCGAACCTTCCGACAACACGAAGCCGTCACGCTTGGCGTCGAATGGTCGCGACGCCTTGGTCGGGTCGTCGTTATAGCCCGTTGATAGTGCTCGTGCAGCGCCAAAGCCACCCAGGGAAATCGGATCAACCGACCCCTCGGCACCACCCACCACGGCAACTTCTGCTTCCCCGGTCAAAATGAGCCTCATGCCATCACCAATTGCCTGAGCCGATGCGGCACAGGCGGTAACCGGCGCGCCAATCGGTCCCTTGAATCCATATTGAATGGAAATCCAGCCGGCTGCGAGATTGGCGAGAAATGACGGCACGGTAAAGGGAGACAGTCGACGCGGTCCTTTTTCAGCCACCAGTAGCGCGGATTTGGCCATGACCGGCGATCCACCGACACCCGAACCGATGATAGTGGCCGTCGCGTTTTGCTCTTCCAATGTCTTGGGCGCCCATCCCGACTGCGCTATCGCTTCAGCGGCAGCCACCAATCCATATTGGATGAACAAATCCATTTTCTTGACGTCTTTGGCGTCAATGGCCACGAGAGGGTCAAAACCTTCTGGGTCACGATCCTTGCCTGGCACCAACCCGGCAATTTGGGCCGTGTAGCCTGTAGTATCGAACCTGTCATTGTGCACGATGCCACTTTTGCCCGCGATGAGCCGTTCCCAGTTGGTTTTGACGCCGACGCCCAACGGCGACACCACGCCCATGCCAGTGACTACAATAGGGTCAGCACTATCGGGTATGAGCATTCAAGTCTCCTGTTTGGCGCAACTCACCGTACGGTCCTGCAAATAGGCGTGTATTGAGACGCCGTCAAATACGCTACTCCCACAACGCCTTCTCGACACTGAGCCTAACGCGACCCGGCATGGCCCCTTGCCGAGGCGGTCTTTGCGCTTTTATCTGGTAGTGCTATAGGGGCGCGGAACATGGCTACAGCCACAATAAATCTACTTGGGAGCGTTCAATGAGCAAAATTAAGGTCGCAAATCCGGTCGTGGATCTGGACGGCGATGAGATGACCCGGATTATCTGGCAGGCGATCAAAGACAAGCTCATCCATCCCTATCTTGATCTGCCCATCGAATATTATGACCTGTCCGTTGAGAACCGCGATGCAACCGATGACCAGGTTACCATCGATGCCGCCAAGGCCATCCAGAAGCATGGCGTCGGTATCAAGTGCGCCACCATCACCCCCGATGAACAGCGTGTTGAAGAATTCAAACTCAAAAAAATGTGGCGTTCGCCCAATGGCACGATCCGCAATATCATTGGCGGCGTGATTTTCCGCGAACCGATCATTTGCGAAAATGTCCCTCGCCTGGTGCCCGGCTGGACCCAGCCCATCATTGTTGGCCGTCATGCCTATGGCGATCAGTACCGCGCCACCGATTTCCGCTTCCCCGGCAAGGGCAAGCTGACCATTAAATTTACCGGCGACGACGGTGAAGTGATTGAACATGAGGTGTTCGACGCCCCAAGCGCTGGCATTGCCATGGCAATGTATAATCTTGACGATTCGATCCGCGATTTCGCTTATTCCTCGTTCAACTATGGTTTGGCGCGTGGCGTTCCGGTCTATTTGTCGACCAAGAACACCATTCTCAAAACCTATGACGGTCGTTTCAAAGACATTTTCCAGGAAATCTACGACGCCGAGTTCAAGGAAAAATTTGAGGCCAAAAAGATTTGGTACGAACACCGCTTGATCGACGACATGGTGGCCGCGGCCCTCAAATGGAGCGGCGGTTATGTATGGGCCTGTAAGAATTATGATGGCGACGTTCAGTCCGACATCGTGGCGCAGGGCTTTGGTTCGCTCGGCCTCATGACCTCGGTTCTAACTACCCCCGATGGCAAAATCGTAGAAGCCGAAGCCGCCCACGGCACCGTGACCCGTCACTATCGCCAGCATCAACAGGGCAAGGAAACCTCGACCAATTCCACAGCCTCGATCTTTGCGTGGACCCGCGGCTTGGCCCATCGCGCCAAACTCGACGACAATGCCGAATTGGCAAATTTCGCCACCACCCTCGAAAAAGTCGTGGTCGAGACCATTCAGGAAGGCAAAATGACCAAGGATCTGTCCTTGCTCGTTGGTCCTGATCAGCCATGGCTTACCACCATGGGCTTCCTCGACGCCATTGACGAGAACCTGCGCAAGGCAATGGCGTAAGTCCACGTGAATAGTTGAAGTGCTTCGCGATGTTGAAGGCGCCTCACGTGAGGCGCCTTTTTCTGCGTTCCCAAACTGGGCACTCGCGGGCCATTTCAGCGAATAACGCAGCGTTCATCTACCAAACGCTCGCTATTTATTAGCTGCTGACAACAAATTGATATTGGGTTAACTAATCCCAACTAGCTTTCGCGGGGATGATTCGGCGCTCAACCATGCAGGCTAGACAGAGACTTTACCCGGATTGCATTTGACGCAATTTGCGGATGGAGGATGTTTTGAAAGCACACCGCAATATTACGGCCGCAATGATTGGTTTGGCTGCCAGCCTACCATTGGTTGGTGGCGCTTTTGCCGGAGGGCTTGAAGCCAACGGGTACGACTGGGACGCGCTGTTTGATCCGGCGACTTACGCCAGCAAAGCCACCGCCACCTATGTATACATCAATAAGGATGTAACCAATGCGGGCGTGCAACCCGGTGTAGTCGCCACCACACCCTCCATCGTCTACTACAATGCAGGCTTTAAGGCCGATTTTTTGGACATGGCCAGTTGCCTGCTGAGCGTGCAGAATCCTTTTGGTGCGAACACTGCGCGCACCAACGCTTACGCAGCACTCACCGGACAGGCGGTCAATGAATCCATCCGCTCCACCGATACCGGTCTTACCTGTGCCGTTGGCATGCAAACAGACTCGGGCGTTATCAGCGTTATTGGCGGCCTATCCGCGCAGAACCTCAGCTACGACGCCGATGTTCCCACCACCCTGACCACGAGCACGCCTGTGTCTATCAGCGGCTGGTCGGCGGGCTGGCGTGCTGGTGTCGCTTATGAGATCCCCGAAATTGCCTTGCGGGTTAGCGCCATCTATAATTCCCCTGTCAAATATGACTTGTCGGGCACCGCTTACGGCGGCGCCGCGACCGCCAACGTCGAAACGCCGCAATCAATCGAACTGAAGGCGCAGACCGGCATTGCGCCAGGCTGGTTAGCGCTGGCCTCTGTCAAATGGGTGAACTGGAATGCCCTGCAAAAACTGACGGTCGACACTATTGGCGCGCCGCTGGTGTCAAATCTCGATTATCGCGACGGCTGGACGGTAACGGCCGGTGTTGGGCACGCGATAAATGAACAGTTGAGCATCCTCGGCCTCGTAACTTGGGACCGCGGGACCTCGACCCCCGGCGCTGGCGGCGTGTTGATGGCTGGCAGTCAAACTGATCGTTATGGCGTCACGCTGGGCGTCGGCTACGATATCTCCAAATCTGTGCAGTTTACCGGAGCCGTTTCGGCCAGCACACTTGTCGGCGGCACCAATGCATCCGGCGAGCAATGGGGGACCAGCAGTGTTTTCGCGGTCAATGGTGGTCTGAAGGCCTCGTTCTAGCTGCAACCAACCCGCCATCTTATGCCAACCCAACGGCGCCAAAACTGGCGCCGTTTTCGTTTCCCAAATTTGCCGCGGCACCATGGCCTTCGAAGGCGCCGGATTCTGGACCGCCATCGGCGGCGCATTGCGCCGCCTTCTTACTTGGCCGACCAGCAAGCTATTCGAAACTCAATTCGCTCCGCTCTCCGGCCGAAATGCTGACCGGCTTCTCAACCTCTTTGCGAACCACGATATAGTCGCCAGCAGGCAGCGTGGTTTCAAGGTTTCCATAATTACCGGCCGCCGATTTGCGATTTCCTTTGATGTCCTTCTTGGCATAAAAGATTTCAACAAAATCGTTGCCCGGCGCAGTCACCGCCAGAACCCCAGCATCGATCACTACGATCAGATCGGTTCGTTCCCCGGCCGTTACCGAAAGCGGTTTCTCGCCGTCTGCCGCGTCCAACTTGTAGCTGACGACATAATCGCCGGGCGGCAGTTCAAAACTCTGCTCCCCGCCATAGCCGCTAGCGACACTCTCGCGCGAACCATCCAACGATTTCTTGGCCTTGGAAATTTCAAGGAATACATCATCGTCGATCGCCATATCCTCGATATATTCCGTCGCTATGTGAGCCAGACCGATACCGACAACAATATCCTTGTCGATGGTTTCCCCTGCCACGGCGGTAAGGTTTTCTGATACCACCGCCGCGCCGATCTTGACCTCGGCAACAATGTCACCCGCCGGTACAATCGTACTCACGTCGCCATAATTGGTCGCCTGATCGCCTGCCCATTTGAGCGTCACGGTTGCCCCCTTATCCAGGTCTGCGCCCTCAAACGGTCGTGGATGCAGCTTGATCATCGCCGCGTTCAATACAAAGTGGGGTTCAGCGACCTTGCCAGTCTTGATGGTGACCTTCTGGCTTACTGAAGCATTGGCCATTGTCGCAGTGACGAAATAGTCCCCCGGATCCAGCATACCCCGGTATGCCGAATGATAATTGGTGCCGACATATTCGCCCTCACCGCCATCTGCTGCCACCGTGTACCATTTCCAGACCAGATCAATGCGTTGATCATCGACGATATCCGGACCACCTTCGATGAAGGACGCGCTGGGTTTGAAATTATAGTCCAGCGGCGCTGGTTTTGGTTCGGGCTTTGGCTCAGGCGCAACCGGGATTACAGCCTCGGCCACGGTAGTTTCCAGCGCCTTGGCCAGCCCCGTCTCGTCGTTGGCCGCTAAATACTGCCCGCCGGTGTTTTCCGCGAGGCACGCAACCTGCTTGCCTTCTTCATCGGTCAAGCCAAATCCAACAACATGGGCCGTAAAATCAACGCCCTGGCCCTCAAGGCTCACTTCCCAGGGCACAGGGATCAACGTCGCAGGTCTCCAACCCGTCGGTAATTAATATGACCGTGGCCTTGTCCTCGGTATATTTCAAAGTTTCCGCCGCCATGCGAACAGCAGCTGACAGGGGCGTCTTGCCTTTTGGGGAAATGGATTTTGCGGCCGTCGTAATCGCTTCAGCGTTGTTCTGGCCCGGCGGAACCATCAGCTCAATATCGCTACAATTGCCCTTTTCCCGATGCCCATAGGCTCATGAAGCCAAGTTCAAGATCGGCGGGAATATCTTTAAGCACCGATGCAAGAGTCTCACGCGCAATCGTAATCCGGGCTTTCCCGTCAATTTGGGCCCACATGGAACCCGATCCATCCAGCACGATGATGGCACGCTCCGCCGCAAAACTCGGCATGGCCGCCGCTATGATTAGCAGCACGCCAATCATCAGATTTCGAAACAGTCCCATTGCTTGTCCTCCAAAACGATTGCGAACAATATCAATCCCATCGCAACTTGGAAGTGACAACATTTACCGCCTGAACTTTTGATGAACCACGCATTCATCCAGAACTTGGCGATTGGCGCCGCCAAGCGTGTGTTGGCCGACAATATTGTGAGGACCCTATCGACGCCGCTCCCTTCAAAGGATATGGTTCCACAATTACTGCCTGTTTCCCTGCATTTCTGGATTATGCGATGCCTGTCGGCGTCATTCTTGCGTTTGCTGCCTATGCGATATTTTGCGTGAGCGATGCGCTAATCAAGGCCATCGGGTCTGGAATTTCTGTTTTCGAACTGGCGTTTTTTACCACAGCATTTGCCGTGGTTCCCGCGATCATCTCAAACCGTGGTGAGCGGTGGCGACATGCGCTACGGGTGCGTCACCCATTTCTGATCCAGCTACGTGCACTATGCGCCATCGCCAGTACAGCCTGCGTCATGTACGCGTTCACCCACATCCCCTTTGCTGACGTTTATGCGATCGCCTTCGCCTCGCCGATCCTGATTACCGTTCTCTCAGTATTTTTTCTTAAAGAGCATATGACGCCCACCCGCTGGGCGATGCTGGCGCTGGGCTTTCTCGGTGTCCTGCTCGTGATCCGGCCAGGCTTTCGCACGCTGGAGTTTGGTCACGTATTGATGATGGCAGCCGCTCTGTCCAGCGCCGTCGCAGCCATCATCTTGCGCCACATCGCCCCGATCGAACAACGCATCAGCATCATCGCGATTACGACGCTCTATTCGCTGGCCTTCAATGGCGCGATGATGCTGCACGAATTTACCGCCCCTACGGCTCATCAGTGGCTAATGATCGGGTTGGTCGGCTTATTTGGGGGCACCGGGCAATTGATCATCATCGCCGCAACCAAAATCACCCCCGCCAGCGTTGTCGCCCCCATACAATATAGCCAGCTGATCTGGGCCATATTATTTGGTGCCGTGCTCTATGCTGAATATCCAGACCGCCTGGCAATCATAGGCCTGCTCATCGTCTTGGCCACGGGCATGACCAACGTCATAAACGGAAAAACGCGGGCCCGTTGGAAAGCCCGCGTCTTCTCATATCGACTCGGTCAGTAGCGGTTAGAGCAGTGCCCTAATAGCTGCCAGGGCCTCATCCGCCTTGCCCGCATCGGGACCGCCCGCCTGCGCCATGTCTGGCCGACCGCCGCCACCCTGCCCACCAAGTGCCTGAGAGCCCGCGCGAACCAGATCGACAGCCGAGTACTTCCCGGTCAGATCCTTGGTTACCCCTACGGCCAAACCAGCCTTGCCGTCCTCGGTCAGCCCGACAATGGCAACTACGCCCGAGCCAATTTGGCTTTTCGTCTGATCAACCAACCCGCGCAGATCCTTAGGCTGCAACCCTTCAACAGCGCGTCCGACAAACGCAACGCCATTAATTATGGCCTTATCGTCATCATTTTCGGTGCTTGAACCGCCCATGGCAATTTTTTGGCGCGCCTCGGTAAGTGCTCGGTCGGCTTTTTTCAGTTGTTCTTGAAGCGAACCGATCCGATCCAGAACGTCCTGTCCGGTGCTGCGCAACAGCGTAGCCGCCGCGTTAACAATTGCCACGTTTGTGTTACCACGATGTCGCGCCGCGTTACCCGTGAGCGCCTCAATTCGACGAACACCGGCGCCCACGGCGCTCTCGGCCACAATGCTGATCGATCCGATGTCACCGGTCCGCCGAACATGAGTGCCGCCACAGAGTTCAACTGACCACCCCAATCCGTTACCGGTTGGCTCTCCCATCGCAACAACCCGAACCTCGTCGCCATATTTCTCGCCGAACAAGGCACGCGCGCCCGAGTCCTTGGCCTCCTCGACGCCCATCAGACGTGTTTCTACCGGCGTGTTCTGCAGGACGATCGCGTTGGCGATGTCCTCGACCTCGGCCATCTCCTGTTCGGTAACCGCCTTGGTATGCACGAAATCGAAACGTAGTCGGTCGGGCGATACCATCGACCCCTTTTGAGCGACATGATCGCCCAGCACCATCCGAAGCGCTTCGTGCAACAAGTGGGTCGCCGAGTGGTTGGATCGGATTGCGCCGCGCCGTTCATGATCAACCTGCAAGGCAAGTGCTCCGCCTTTGATTAACCGACCGCTGGTGACTTTGACCTTATGAGCAAAAACGCCGTGATGCTTCTGGGTGTCCAGCACATCTGCAGCAACCCCTTCACCTGCAAATCGACCGCGGTCACCAACCTGACCACCGCTTTCGCCGTAAAATGGCGTTTGGTTCAGGACCACAAACCCCTCGTCACCGGTTTCGAGTTTATCGACCAGCGCGCCATCATTAATGAGGGCAGTGACCTCACCCTCGGCATCCTCGGTTTCATAGCCCAGAAATTCAGTCGGTCCGAGACTATCGGCCAGACCGAACCAGATATGATCCGTGCTGGCCTCGCCTGAACCCGACCAACTCTTGCGCGCCTCGGCCTTTTGGCGTGACATGGCGTCGTTGAAACCTTGCTGGTCAACAGCGATGCCGCGTGTCCGCAATGCGTCCTGCGTCAGATCCAGCGGAAAGCCATAGGTGTCATACAGCTTGAACGCGGTGCCGCCGGCTAATGTGTCGCCTTCACCCAGACTGCTGGTTTCATCAGCCAATATTTGTAGGCCACGCCCCAAGGTCTTGAGAAACCGCCCCTCTTCCAATCGTACCGTCTCGGCAATCATTGCCTCGCCCCGTACCAATTCGGGATAAGCCTGGCCCATTTCACGCACCAGCGTGGGCACCATCTTGTGTATGACCTGTTCATCGGCGCCAAGCAGCGTGGCATGGCGCATCGCGCGGCGCATGATACGGCGCAGTACATAGCCTCGCCCCTCATTTGATGGCAGCACGCCCTCGGCGATCAAGAAGGACATCGACCGCAAATGATCCGCGATCACCCGCTGGCTGGTCATGCCATCGCCATTGGCTTCACTACCGGTAAACTGGGCGGCCGCCCCGATCAGCGCCTTGAACAAATCAATATCATAATTGTCGTGCACGCCCTGCAAAACTGCAGCAACACGCTCCAGACCCATGCCGGTATCAATCGATGGTCGCGGCAAATTGGTGCGGACTCCGCCGGACTGCTGATCAAACTGCATGAAGACCAGATTCCATATCTCGATAAAGCGGTCCCCGTCTTCTTCTGCTGAACCAGGAGGGCCGCCCCAGATGTGATCGCCGTGGTCGTAAAATATCTCGGAGCTGGGACCACATGGACCAGTGTCGCCCATCTGCCAGAAATTGTCGTTGGTCGCGATCGAAATGATCCTGTCGTCGGGCAAACCGGCAATTTTCTTCCATAGCGCCCGCGCATCCTCATCAGTGTGGTAAACTGTTACCGATAAACGATCTTTTTCCAGACCCCACTCTTTGGTCAGCAGTCCCCAGGCCAGGCTCGATGGCCTGTTCCTTGAAATAATCGCCAAAGGAAAAATTCCCCAACATTTCAAAAAATGTGTGGTGGCGTGCCGTAAAGCCTACATTGTCCAGATCATTGTGTTTGCCCCCAGCCCGAACGCATTTTTGTGACGTGGCAGCAGTTGAATAGGGTCGCTTTTCCAGCCCCGTAAAGACATTTTTGAACTGCACCATTCCCGCATTGGTGAACATCAAGGTCGGGTCATTGCGCGGCACCAGCGAACTGGACGCAACCGGCTCATGTCCGGCACGGGCAAAATAATCGAGGAAACTCGACCGGATATCGTTAACGCTCGTCATAACAAGGCTTTCGTCGCGGGAATGGCGCCGAGATTGCGCCCATTGATTGGTCAGGCTTTCTATCGCGCGCCCCTTGGGTATGTCCAGCATTGCCCACCACCAATTCAAACCACATGCGTCAGGACAGAAAAAAGGGGCGCCAGTTGCCTGACACCCCGAGTTTTATACAATGTCGACCGGTCTATTCGTCGTCGGTGGCCAGCGTACCGCCTTCAGTAATCAAAACTTCGCTCAGCAACCCCGCGCTCTCTCGAACACCTTGCTCGATGGTTGCCGAAATCGCCGGATTGTCTCGCAAAAATTGCTTGGAGTTGTCACGTCCCTGCCCAAGCCGTTGGCTATCATAGGAGAACCAGGCACCGGACTTTTCGACAATGCCACTCTTGACGCCAAGATCGATCAACTCGCCGACCTTGGAAATGCCCTCGCCATACATGATGTCAAACTCAACCTGACGGAACGGCGGTGCCAGCTTGTTCTTGACCACTTTGACACGGGTTTGGTTGCCAACGACCTCATCACGATCCTTGATCGCCCCGATCCGGCGAATATCAAGGCGTACAGAAGCGTAAAACTTTAGCGCATTGCCCCCGGTCGTGGTTTCAGGAGAGCCAAACATCACACCGATCTTCATGCGGATCTGGTTGATGAAAATGACCATGCATTTCGACTTTGCGATCGAGGCGGTCAGTTTGCGCATGGCCTGGCTCATCAAACGCGCTTGCAAACCGGGCAAGCTGTCGCCCATTTCCCCTTCCAGGCTCCGCCCGCGGCGTTAGCGCCGCCACCGAGTCGATCACCAGCACATCAATGGCGCCCGAGCGCACGAGTGTGTCGGTGATTTCCAATGCCTGCTCACCTGCATCCGGCTGCGAAATCAGTAGATCATCAACGTTGACGCCCAACTTGCGTGCATATACCGGATCAAGCGCATGTTCAGCATCCACAAAGGCGCAAATGCCGCCACCACGTTGTGCCTCGGCAATCACATGCAGCGCCAAGGTCGTCTTGCCGGAACTTTCGGGTCCAAATATCTCGACGATTCGTCCCTTGGGCAGCCCACCGATACCCAACGCGATATCCAGTCCCAGAGAGCCAGTAGATATTGATTCGACTTCGATCGAGGCAGCTTCCCCCAATCGCATGATCGAGCCTTTGCCGAAACTGCGCTCGATCTGGCTGAGTGCAGCCGTAAGCGCCTTATCCTTGTCCATTGATCCCCCGTCGATAACGCGAAGCGGTGAGTTAGCCATTTCTCTCTCCTTATTCCACGCCCGGGGTATCCATGCAACGCGCCAGTACCGCAGCAAGTCGTGCTTTTAATGTCCTCTGTTTGTTCTCATTTTGTTTTCATCCTGTCAAGCGCTTTTCGACCGCTAACTGAGTAAAATTGTCTCGGAGATTTCAATACCGAATCCACCCAGACCGACATATTGGCGTTCTGACGTTGTCATCACCGCAATTGAACGAACCCCGAGATCACGCAATATCTGTGAGCCAACCCCTACCTCGCGCCAGCCTGACATTCGCTTGATTGCGCTACCGTGCGACTCGCCACCCTGCCCATCCAGTGTCACTTCCTGCGGCGCGCGTCGCCCGTCGATATCACTATCGACCGCCTGGACACCCCGCAAAACCAACACAACACCGCAACGTCCACGCCCTTTGATTTCGGATACGGCCCTTGTGATCTGATCCGTCTCCGCATTCGCCCGCGCTACAACGTCACGCAATGGCTGTTCACGAACAATTCGACACGGCACATTGGATTGGTCCTGAACCTCCCCGATAACAAGCGCCACATGTTGCACCGGATCAAATGGCGTTTCATAGGCGTAGACCTGCCCCTGCATACCCGCGACCAAGGTTGGCACCACTGCCACCCGCCGCAGAAATTGCTCCTTGTCGAGCCGATAGGCGATCAAATCTTCGATGGATATGATCTTGAGCCCATGCGTGCGTGCAAACTCGATGAGTTCGGGCAGTCGTTTGACCGTGCCGTCGTCATTGACAACTTCCGCCAAAACGCCAGCCGCTTCCAACCCCGCCAGACATGCTAGGTCAACACCCGCTTCAGTGTGACCAGAGCGGGCCAACACGCCCCCTTCGCGCGCCACGAGGGGAAATATGTGGCCCGGACGAATAAAATCGCCGGCGCTGCTATTACTGCCCGCCAGCGCGCGAATTGTCGCCGCCCGTTCAGTCGCCGCGATCCCTGTTGTCATCCCGATCCGATAGTCCACCGTCACCGTGAACGCGGTCCGGAACGGATCGATATTGTTGGCAACCATCGGCTCAAGATTAAGTGCCGCCGCGCGCGCTGCCGGCATCGGCACACAGATAATGCCGCTGGTGTGACGGATCATGAAGGCAATTTTTTCTGGCGTAGCCAGACTTGCTGCCATTATGAGATCGCCCTCATTTTCACGGTCGGTGTCATCGACCACGACGACGAGTTCACCAGCTGCAATCGCTGCAACTGCACTTTCAACGCTATCCAAAACCATAGTTTGCCCCAACACGCCGGGCTGGCGTCGCCCCTAGATACGACCTCACCTCCTGTTTCACAATCCGTCGCAGGTATGATGCCAAAATCGAACTTTCCGCTTGCCCACAACTAACATGTTGCGTTTTATGGCGCCCAATCCACACGTCAGGAGCACCGCCATGAACCTCATCCAGTTTCTTGATTCCAACGGTCAGCGCGCCGTAGGTGTCGTCGATGGTGCAAACGCACGTCGTCTCAACGACGCATCCAGCGTTTATGATCTGGCGGTCAGCGCGTTCCAGAACGACACCGGGCTCGGTGCGCTGATCGATGAAATGGGCCTGGGCGACACCGTCGATCGCGATCTGATCCTGGCCGAAGGCCGCATGCTCTCGCCCATTGACCACCCTGATCCCGCCCATCTCTATGTTACGGGCACTGGCCTTACGCACCTGGGCTCCGCCTCTACCCGTGACGCCATGCACACGGCCAACTCGGGTACGAACGAAGCCGGGCAAACCGACACAATGAAAATGTTCCGCATGGGGTTGGAAAATGGCAAGCCCGCCGAGGGCGAAAAAGGCGTGCAGCCGGAATGGTTCTACAAAGGCAACGGCTACAGCGTCATTGCACCAGGCCATCCGATCCCGTCACCAGCCTTTGCACTCGACGCCGGTGAAGAACCCGAAATCGCCGGCATCTATGTCATTGATCAACATGGCCAACCACGCCGACTGGGCTTCGCCATTGCCAATGAGTTTTCCGACCATGTGACGGAGCGGGTTAATTACCTGTATTTGGCCCACTCAAAGCTACGTGCTTGCTCGTTTGGTCCCGAAATTCGCGTCGGCGACCTGCCGGCTCACATCGAGGGCACCTCCAAAATCGTACGAAACGGTGAAACGATTTGGGAAAAACCGTTCCTGTCGGGCGAGGACAATATGAGCCACACCATCGCCAATCTTGAATATCATCATTTCAAATATGAGCCTATTCCGCACGCCTGGCGATGTTCATATCCATATGTTTGGCACCGCCACACTGAGCTTTGCCGACGGCGTTTCGACCCAACCCGGCGACATATTCGAAATTGAGGAAGGCCAGTTCGGTGCGGCGCTGCGCAACCCGATCAGGATCGATCAGGAAACCCCCGTGACAGTTGGCAATATTTACTAGTCTCAACACCTCACCCGCCCGTTCGGACTCCATATCTAAAGGACGCGTTGCGCACGGATCGCGGCCCTGCAACCAATTTCCAATTCAAAATTGCCGGTGGCGCTTTACCGTGTGGCACTAACATGTCAGTAGTGGCATAGATTTCAAGGGGACGAAGCATGAGCCAACAATCGCTAAAACAGCGCCGCGTCGGGCAAACAGATTTGCGGGTGACAGAGTTGGGCCTCGGTTGCGCCTCACTTGCTGGCATTGGCGGAGCCGTACCCGCCGATCAGGGGCGCGCCACGGTGGAGCACGCGCTTGATTGCGGCATCAACTATTTTGACGCGGCCCCCCAGTATGGGTTTGGGCGCGCCGAGCATCTGGCGGGCGACGTACTGCGCCAACGCCGCGACGGCGTCATCCTCTCCACCAAGGTCGGACGCTTGCTGACACCCGTCCACGGCGATCGAAAGTCACCACATAACTGGGTCGATCCGCTGCCATTCGACGAAGTCTATGACTATTCCTATGACGGCGTCATGCGTTCGTTCGAAGACAGCCTGCAACGTTTCGGCGTCAACAAGATCGATATTCTTTACGTTCACGACATCGGCTTTGCCACCCATGGCGCCGACGCTAACAAGCAGGCTCTGGGAGCAACTGGCGGCTGGCGGCTACAAAGCATTGCGTGAACTTCGAGACGGTGGTGTGGTTTCCGCGATTGGTCTGGGGGTCAACGAGTGGGAAGTTCTCATGGACGCCTTCGAGCCTTGGCGACTGGGATGTATTCCTGCTAGCCGGCCGCTACACCCTGCTTGAACAAACCTCTCTTGATCCGTTTCTGACCACTTGCGTCAAGCGCAACACCTCAGTTGTCATTGGTGGGCCGTTCAATTCCGGTATTCTTGTCGGCGGCACGACATTCAACTACGCCAAGGCACCGGACGCTGTAGTTGAAAAAGTACGCCGACTTGAGGCGGTTTGTAATGATTTTGGCGTGCCCCTGCCCGCTGCGGCGCTTCAGTTCCCGCTGACCCACCCCGCGGTGTGCAATGTCCTGCCGGGTCCACGCTCACCGAGTGAACTGGATGGTATTCTGGATTGGTGGCATACCGAAATTCCCGATGAGCTTTGGTCAGCACTCCTCGAGCAAAAGCTTCTCGCTCCAGGAACACCGGTTCCCGGCTAGACATTATAGATCCAGGTGACGTCGATTATGTAATGTCGCCCCCGACCGCACCAAGCGCGTGGTAATAGCGCGTAGAACTTTGGGCGATCACTGCAAGCGTTGCCGTCAGTCCTGGCTGCCACGCAACGCGGCTTGCAACACTTCCTTGACCTTGGAGTTGATCTGATCAAGCGAATAGGGCTTGGACAGGAACTCCACGCTCTGGTCATCCTCGATATCGCGGCGAACGCTGTCTTCGGCGAACCCCGAGACGAATATCACCTTGAGCGTCGGCATTTTCTTGCGCACATGCTTGAGTAGCGTCGGCCCATCCATCTCTGGCATCAGCACGTCTGATACCATCAGGTCGATCTCGAAATTCTCATCCTCGAGAATTTCAAGCGCTTCCTCACCCCCGTCCGCCTCAAACACCTCATAGCCGGTGGTGCGCAGAGCCATGGCGGAAAAATTGCGTACGCTCTCTTCATCCTCGACCAGCAAGATGCGCTCATGCCCTGTAAGGTCACGCACTGGTGCCGCCGCTGGGCCCTTTGATCCCACTTCACTCGCCGCCAACACATGACGCGGCAGGAATATCTTGAATGTCGTACCGGCACCAACAACTGACACCGGATATATGAAGCCCTCTGTCTGCTTGACGATTCCATAAACCGTCGACAATCCAAGCCCCGTCCCCTTGCCAAGGTCCTTGGTTGTAAAGAATGGCTCAAATATCTTGTCCAGCACCTCGGTCGACATGCCGGTGCCGGTGTCCTGCACCTCGATAAGAACATAGTCGGCAGCAACCATGCCCTCGAAATTGAATGTCTCGGTTTCCGCAGCCGTCACATTGCTGGTCCGTATGTTGATGGCCCCGCCCTCAGGCATGGCATCGCGCGCGTTGACAACCAGATTGATAATGACCTGCTCGAGCCTGGACCACATCGGCACGGACGGGCCAGATATTTCGCCCATGCTCGACACCGAGATTGATCTTCTCACCGATCATGCGTTTGAGCAGTACCGTGAGATCATCAACGATCAAGGACAGTTCGAGCACCTGCGGTCGCAAGGTCTGCCGACGCGAAAATGCCAGCAATTGCCGGGTCAGCCCCGCGGCGCGATTGGCATTTTGCTTGATCTGCATCAACTCCGAAAAGGAGGGATCCCCGGGCTTGTGTTTGAGCAACAATAAATCGGAAAACCCGATAATGGCGGTCAGCAGATTGTTGAAATCGTGGGCAACGCCACCGGCCAATTGCCCGACCGCTTGCATTTTCTGGCTTTGGGCAAACTGGGCCTCCAACTTGCGCTGCTCGGTCATATCAAGGGCATAGACATTGACGCGCTCGGGCGAACCGGTGCTCATTTCCGATCCGGAAATGTATAATCGTACAGCGTGATCGCCTTCGGCGGTCAATAGTGCATCGACCGGCTCGATGGCCGATTGCTGGGCACCAGCATCAACAATTGCCCGTGCCAGCCGCTCGCGGCTCCCTTCCCCTATAAGGTCGGCCAGCGGCTGCAGTTCGAGGCTTTTCTGCTCGCCTGACCATTTGAATATCCGGCTGAACGGCGCGTTGGTACGCACAATCCGGCCACTGGTATCAAGCGTCGCAATCGCAAATGGCGTATCATTGAAAAAGCGTGAGAACCGGACTTCGGCCGCGCGTAGTTCTTCTTCACTATCGGGTGCGCTGCTTTGGTCGAGCACCAGTGTACGCGTTTCGCCCAGTTCGCCCTCGGCCAATCGGGCCGCGCGATGCAGCAGGCGTACAGGCAACGCCGTGCCATTGCGACGCACCAGATCAATGTCGATGATTTCGGTGCCGATTTCGCCGTCGCCACGACCACGCATCAGCAGGCTGTCACCGTCACCGCGCACAATGTCGCCAAGGCTTAGCTGCCCTGAGTTGAACTCGGCCAGATCATATCCCAGCCAATCACTCAGAGTGGAATTGAGATATTGTATTCGCCCATGGGCGTCAGATGAAAAGAAGCCTGCCGGTGCATGATCAAGATAATCAATCGCGCGCTGCAGATCGCGAAAGGCACTTTCATTGTTCTCGCGGTCCCGCGTAATGTCCTCGACTGACCAAACCAATAGCGACTTCGTGCCACCGTCAACGTCCGGCAGCGGACGGACAGCGACGCGATACCAGAATGGACGGCTTGCGTCCGTGTGTGATCCGCCCAATCCACCGATCAGCCGAATATCCTCAATCGCGCTGCGTCCATCCTTGGCAGCGCGAGACAACCGATAGACCGCTTCGCTGGCCTCAGACTGCCCCGCAAACAACCGTGACACGCCCACCGGAACGCCACCGACGATCGCACCCGCGAAGGTGCCATAATGCGCATTGACGTAAGAAATCTTGCCGTCCCGATCCGCAACGACCGCGCCATAAGGCAAACTGTCGACAACGGCCCGCGAGACGGTCCGCTTTTCTTCGCCATTGGCAAATTTGAACAGACCAGCGGCCAGCCCGAACAGACAAAACACCCCCGCAACAGCCAAGAGACCCACGAAAGTAAGCGTCACATCGGCAGGTATGCGCTCGCCGTAAAACGAAAACACGGCGGCGATAAGCACCAGACTGACGCCGAGCACCATGACTCGCCACAATCCAGCATTGCCTCGTTGGCGCGTTTGGAGTGGTTCTGGGTACGAGTCCTCGCCAAGCGGGGTAGCTGCCATGGATGCATATGCTCCGGGGACGGATCAAATTAGCCGAATCAATCGATACCTAAGCTCTACCAAATGGCTCACGGCCTTGGGAGAGTTAATGCCTAGTTTACCGAATTGCCGGGCGTCCATCCACGATTATCACGCAGGCGCATCACGAATCCGATGACTTGGGCCACCGCCTTGAAGTGCTCGTTCGGAATGGGTTGATCAATTTCGACGCTGGCGAACAGTGCCCGTGCCAATGGCGGATTCTCAACGATCGGCACATCGTGTTCCTTGGCAACTTCACGAATACGCAACGCAATGGCATCTGCCCCCTTGGCGAGGCAGAGCGGCGCTTTCATCGACTTGTCGTATTTGAGCGCGACGGCAAAGTGCGTCGGGTTGGTAACAATGACGGTAGCATCGGGCACCGACGCCATCATCCGCTGCCGCCCGCGTTCCTGTCGCAACTGTCGTATCCGGCCCTTGACTGCTGGATCGCCTTCCATTTGCTTATATTCGTCGCGCGTTTCCTGAACCGTCATCATTTGGCGCTTCCACCACTTTTGACGCACATAAAGAAAGTCCGCGAACGCTATGATGGTCACGACGGCCAGCACCGACAGCAGAATTTTTAGCCCGATTTCCTGAAACTCTCCCAAAATGATCGCCGGATCAGCCGTCATAAGGGTCGAAAGTCGGTCCTGTTCAGGCCAGACCGTTACCGCGACAACCACACCAACAATCGATAACTTGAGCAGCCCCTTGATAAAGTTGACCAGCGCCTCGCTTGAGAACAGCCGTTTTGCGCCAGCCAATGGCGATATTTTGCTTAGTTTAGGCGTGATCGGCTCGACGGAAAGCAGTGGCGGATGCTGGAGCAGATTGGCAGCAATGGCACATATCGACAACACCAGCAGGGGTCCCAGCACGATCAACACCAGTTGCAGCGCCAAGCCATCGAAAAATGCCTGAAGTGCCGCCCCGCCAATTTCGAACTGATCGGCATTGGCAAATATTTCCTTGAGTGAGTTGGCAAGGCCCGAACTTGCACCCGGTGCCATGAAACCAAACAGGGCAGTCGTCCCCCCAAGCATGAACCAGGTAGTCACCTCCTGGCTCTTGACCACATCGCCTTTCTTGCGCGCGTCCTCAAGCTTTTTATGGGAGGGATCCTCGGTTTTACTGGACTGTTCCGGGGCTTCGTCGGACATCGCCTAACCTCGCAACATCGCCAGATGATTCTCGAACGCCGATATATACCAGCCCATCATCATGGTAAGCAGCAGCGCCAACAATACCAGCCCGACCAGAATATTGGCCGGCATCAGCAGAAAATAAACCTGTAGCGCCGGCATCAGTCGCGCCAATATCCCGGCGCCAAGATTGAACACCAACCCGAACACAATGAACGGTGCCGACATCTGCACACCTATCGTAAAGGCATGTGCGACAGTTTGAATAGCCATTTGTGCCGCGTCGGCAAACATCAACGGCTCAGTAGGCAGGAACACCATGTAGCTGTCATATATTGCGGCAAGTGCCATGTGGTGCAGATTGGTCGCAAATATCAAGGTGACCCCGACAAAGGACAGGAACGAGCCGATGACAGCGCCCTGCACACCACTTTGGGTCGGGTCGGCCACTTGTGCCGCACTTAGTCCGGACTGAAAGGCTATCACCGCCCCGGCGACCTGCGTCGCCATCACGGTAATGCGCGTAATCGCACCAATGATCAGCCCGATAGCGAAGCTCATGCAGGATCAATGCCAGAAGCGCCGGAAACTGCGTTGGCATCGGCGGCATGACCTTGGCCAACAGGGGATAAAGAACCAGTGTAAATGCCAGCGCAAAACTGAGCCGCATCCGCGCCGGAATCATCTGCTCCCCCAGCGCGGGCATCAGCATCAGAATGGCGCCGATCCGCATGAATAGCAGGATATAGATATAGGCAACCTCGGGCAGCCAATTTAGACTGAGCGTCACCCTAACCGCCGATGATGATTAGATCGACGATGCGGTTCATATAGGCACCCATGGTAGCGCCCAGAAACGGCAGCGAGATCAACAATGTCACAAAGATTGCCAAAATCTTGGGAACAAATACCAATGTCTGTTCCTGGATTTGTGTCAGCGCCTGGAACAAGGCAATCACTACGCCGACCAATAGGCCCGCCAGCATCATTGGCAACGACACGATAATTAAAACCCAGATACTGTCAGTCGCGATATCGAGAACTTCAGCGCCGCTCATGGCACGGCCTTTCGAGAATCAGATCGGCATTCGCATGATCTCTTCATACGCCGAAATGACCTTGTCGCGAACCGATACCATGCTGTCGATAGCCAATTCGGTCTGGGACAGTGCGGTGACCATATCCACGACATTGGCTTTGCCGTTGACCATTTCCATCGCCATCTTGTCCGATTTGTTGCCGGTATCAACGACATCCTGAACGGACTGCGCCAGCATATTGGCAAAGTCATTTCCCTGATCGGCCTTGGCGACAATATCGGTGCCCGGCTTTGCCGTCTGGGCGATCAGCTTGGATGCGTTACCGTAGGCAGCAGCGGCGGCGTTAAAGGGTATTGCCATGTTTTTTGGTCCTGATGGGGCTAACTGCGCAGAATATCCAGGGTACGGCCCAGCATCTGCCGGGTCACCGTCACCACGTTCAAATTGGCTTCGTATGTTCGTTGGGCCTCGCGCATGTCCATCGATTCAATCAACGGATTGATGTTTGGATATTTGACGTAACCCTGAGGATCAGCCGCTGGATGACCGGGCTCGAAGCGGGTCGTAAAATCGCTCATGTCGTACGCGAGCTTGCCCACTTCCACAATATTGCCGCCAGCCTGCGCGTCAAACTCGGTCTTGAAGGTAGGAATACGGCGTCGATACGGATCCTCATCCGGCGTTTTGCCCGCCGAATCCACATTTGCGAGATTTTCCGCGATAACACGCATTCGCGCGGTCTGCGCATGCAGCCCGGTAGCCGCAATTTTCAGGGAGGAATTAAAGTCGCTCATGGTGCCAACCTAGCCGTACTAGGACCGCCCCAGGGCGGTCCGCAGGATTTTCATTGAACTCTGGTACACCGAGGTGACGGCCTGATAATCACTCATATTGGTGGTCACCTTCATCATCTCGTCTTCGAGTGAGATTGCGTTACCCTCGGGCGTGACCTCAAAACTGTTCATGCGCTGCGCGCCAAAGGCCGCGCTATTATCCCCGCCAACGGAAATGTGCATCGGCTGGGTCGCCGTGACGCTGAGGCTGGCGCTGGACCCACCACCCATATGGTCACCAAAATTGTACTGGGCCAGATCTCGCCCTTGGTAACCTGGCGTTTCCGCATTTGCGACATTTTCAGCCAATAGACCTTGACGCGCCTGGTGCCAGCGCATCTTGTCGGATAGCGCTGTAAATAATGGCATGTTCATAATGCCCATGGCCTGATACCCCCTTGGCAGACTCGCCTCGCGATAGGCAATTCTTGCCGAGGTATGGTTAATCAACTATTAACCGGAACGGCTTGGTGGGGCATTAGTCTCGCAATTTGCAGATTTCGGGGCCAAATAGGCAATTTGTGCCGAGCCCTTCGGTAATCGTAGTGGAGTAGACGCGTTGCAATTCATCACCAGCCTTTTCGGCGGTTCGGGCAATTCCATTCTGACAGCGACTTTTGCTCTTGGCATCGTGTTGGTGCTGATAGTGCTTGGTCTTTGGGCCCTCAAAATGCTGTTTAAGGCGTCTAGCAACGTCGCCCGCGGCAGAAACCGCCGCCTGCTGGTGATCGACACCCTGGCCATCGACCCAAAACGGCAATTGGTCATCATTCGCCGCGACAATGTCGAGCATCTGCTTTTGACCGGTGGTCCACAAGATGTTGTCATCGAGACGGGCATTCCCGTAACCGAGGTCGCACAAACCGCGTCAAACCGTCGCGCGGTGCCCAACATCGCGTCGGCCAAGCCTGTTCCCCGTCCAGTTAAGACGCGGGTCGTTGCGGCAAATCAGCAACCGTCGGTACGCTCGTCTGCGTCGGCAGCTACGCCCCCTAAAGTGTCGCCGCTGGATCGATTGCGCGAACTGCGCAAACCCTCATCGAACAAAGCTCCAACCTCAATTCGCCAGACGGGCCTGATGCGACCTGTTAGTAAAGTCGAACCAACCGGACTTCCTGTAGAAAAGAGCGATAGCCAAGGCGCCGACTCAGTTAAAGAAGTTGTTAACACTTCCACTGAGCAGAACGGGCGTCCGCAAGTTGACGACTCCAGCAGCCACATCGACGACAAGGGTTACAACACCGACCGCAACTAAGCGCTCAAGGTACGCCCTGTGGGCCGGCCTCGCAGTTTTTCTTGGTCTGGCTTTGGTGCCCAGCGTCGCCTTTGGCCAGGATGTGTCGATCGATTTCGGAAACGACACAACGCTGACCGAACGGGCCGTTCAACTCATCGGCCTGATCACCGTGCTGGCGCTGGCCCCGTCAATTCTGGTGATGGTCACCAGCTTCACCCGTATTGTGGTTGTACTGTCGCTGCTGCGTACCGCCATTGGCCTGCAGAGCGCCCCACCCAATTCGGTCATGGTATCGCTCGCGCTGTTCCTGACGATTTTCATTATGTCTCCAACTCTGGAGCAAACCTATAATCTTGGGATTGAGCCACTACTCGCCGGTGACATGCAGATTAGCGAGGCATTCGAGGCGGGTAGCGTTCCAATCCACACTTTCATGCGCGCCAACGTCCGCGAGAAGGACCTGTCGCTCTTTTACGACCTTACCGACACACCGCCACCCGAGGACCCCGCAACTATTCCGCTCACGCTACTCATTCCCGCCTTCATGATTTCAGAGCCTGCGGCGTGCGTTTGAAATCGGCTTCCTGCTATTCCTGCCCTTTGTGGTCATCGACATGGTGGTGGCGTCGGTCCTGATGTCGATGGGCATGATGATGTTGCCGCCAGTGGTGATTTCACTGCCGTTCAAGCTCATTTTCTTCGTTCTGGTCGATGGTTGGTATCTGGTCGCGGGATCGCTGGTTCGAAGCTTTGCATCCGGCTAGCCAGACCCGGCAACCTTCAAGTCCGGTTTGGCGGCAAATGGCGGCACCATCGCCCCGTCCGCGCCATAGGTCTGCCGATAGGCAGACAGGAACGAATTGAGCCCGTCCAGACCTGACACGGCGCTGGCTACATTCTTGAATTCCAGGCTGTCCGTGGTGATCGTCCCAGTAACATAGTCAAACATTGGCCATTCCGGTGCCGTCACCATGGCGTCAGAAAATTTCGCCCGCAATCTCGACTGGCCCAACCGATCACCCGCCAACACATACCCTACGGCGGCCTTGATGACGTTCATGCGTGCTGGCTGGCTCAACGACTGTATATCTGTTGAATTGTCATACATGGCCTCCAACAGTTCGGCCGCATCCCCATAGCGCTTGGCCCGCCAATGCGCGTCAACGCGCAATTGGTCAACGTCGCGCCCCTGCATGGATTTGAGCAGGTCCAGTGCCAACTCGTCGCGACCACCATCAATCATCGAACGTGCTTCCAGCACACGCCTTTGCCGCGTCAACGCCTCCGACAGTCCCGGCGTCCGTGTCGATCCCAGCACCCTCAGAGCGTCTTGTGGCTTGCGATCCGCCAGATAAATCACCGCCAGATCGGCCGCAACCTGTGCTTTGGCAGCGCCTTTGAGTCGATTGTTCAACTGATAGTCGAGCAATTGGGCTGCCTGCGGCAACAGATCGATCTTGACCAGCCGTCGTGCCAAATTGCGGATCATTTCGTCACCGCGTGCACCCGGCGGCGTTAGCTCCCGAAAATCATAAAACAGGCTCAGCGCATCAATCGGCGCCAGCGCTTCGGCCTGCCCATTCAGGAACAGATCGACAAATATCCGTTGTGCCTGATCCCGCAACGCATTGACCGGTGGACTCTCGGGGTAAACCGACACCGCCTGCTTGACCGTTTCGAAGCCGGCTCGGAAATTGTTTTGGCGGAAATAGAAACCGGCCAGCAACTGCTGCATGTCGGCCTCTAGCCCATTGCCACGCCATAACATCGCCTCGGCCGACAGCGTCGCCGTCGCCTTGTCAAGATTGAGGTTGCCCTCCTTGTCCAGTAACTTGAGTGTCCGATAAATAGCTTCGGCGCGTGTGGGACGGATATCGGCGGCAATGACCTGGCCATAATTGTCTATGGCTTCGGCGCTTTGGTCTTTCAATTCGTCAACCCGCCCCATCAATAGATGCAACTGGCTAACCTCCTCCACATTCAATTCGGCAGTGTCGATGCTGTCCAGCAGTCGATCGGCGCTGTCCTCGTCGCCCGTTTCAACCGCAGCGCGGATTGCCGCGAAAGTGTAACGCTTGCGTGCCCAGGCCGGGTAGTTCCGCGCCAGATCCTCGGACGCAAATGCGTCCTCTAACGCCCCGCGATAATCATTGTTGTCGGCGCGCGCGATGGTGCGCCAGAACAGGGCGTCACCTTCATTCGCCAACTTCGCACTGTTCAAGATCGCCAATGCTTCAGTTGATCTGTTGACGACGGTGTCCGCGATCGCCGTGGTCAATCGCACTTTTTGGACAAGATCGTCACCGCCTTCGGGCTTGTCACCGATAACGCTCAACACACCCAGTGCTTCGTAGGCAAAGCCGTTTGCCAGCTGGAATTGAGCCAGATCCAAACGAGCCGCATCACGGGCCCCACCTTTGGCACTGGCGGCTGTTGAGGCAAGATCATCATATTGCTGTTCATATCGGGCGGGATCGCTCACCAGCAACCTGTCCAGATCAACAAAGCTAAGTCGATTGGCCGAGTCAAAGCCTGACCGCAACGCGCGTTGCTGGTCCGCACTCGACAGCACCAGACCCCCTTCCATGCTGATAACGGCCAGCTTGTTCTCAACCTGAATATTCAACCCGTCATGCTGGGGCTTGATCGCCAGACCGTGCACAGTGCGCAACGCGGTAAAATCGACATATTTTTGGTCGCGCAACATGCCGCGGGATGGTGGATAGGCGGTCACCACTTCAAGCTTGTCGCCAACAAGGGGATCCACAAACTGGTGTACCCGCGCCGGACGATCCACATTGGCGACCATTTCATACCCGCCATCCTGTGCACGCTCGCGAGTCAAACTGATAGGCTCAGTGGGTGTTAACACCATGTCGCCGAGCGAGAGCACCCAGGCCCGGCCCTCCGATCCAAGTGTTGCCAACCTGTCCTGGGCCAGATCAATGCGCACAACCTGAGTGTCGCCCCCTGCAATGACCGAGAAATCGCTCGCCACGGCTGATAGCGATTTCATGTCCTTTGGCGTGTCGATGGCCGAGGTTGTGTCAATAATTGTCCACACTGTGTTGCCACGGCGAAATACCGCCGCTGCCGTATCCTGTTCGAACGGAAACACGATCCGCAAAGTGCTCCCTACCTGGCTCACATAGGGTTGGATCGCTGCTGGTGCGGTATCAGGGTACAAAACGCCGAGTCTCGGACGACACCCTCTCCTCGTGACCCGCTGCGCCCGTGTCGTGGCCATCATCGGTCGAGCCTGCTGCATCGGCCGTATTCGACTTGTCAGCCAGCGCTTGTGCGGTAATCGGGGGCAAACCGGCGTGCGGCAGATCTACATCGACAATATAGGTTCGCGGCGTCTCCTGATAAAATCTCGGTACAACACCACTGGCAAACTTCAGCGAGACCGCGCTGCCATCTTCGGATACGCTATTGTTAACATTGACAATTTCGGGCGGCAAACTGGTCGCCAGTTCCGCTATATCGACCGGCACCGGCCATTCAAAATCAAGCGTGGCATTCTTTTGCTTGAATGAAAAATCGGCCTTGGTATCGATGCTCCAGTCAAACTGGAGCCGCATAAAGGTCGGGTTGGTACCGATTCTTACCGTAACCTTTGGCTTTTGATCGCGAACGACTGCCGCCTTGCGCTGTCTGTCCGCCTGCTTGGCGGACGCCTTGGCATTGGCGGCCACACGATCAATCACATCCTGGGGCAGCGCAGGCGGCGCGCCCTGCCAGTCGGTTGGCAACAAGTCGATGTAAAGTTGATTGTCGGCCTCCGTATGCCGCACCTCAAGGGCGGTCCGCAAGCCAAACCGCAGTCCTTTCTTGTCTGAATCCATCCGTGCCGCCGTGACATAGTCAGGCAACATGCCACCCACATCCGGCAAAATTACATCGGCAGGTTCATCAAAGGTGACGGAGAGCACACCGTTTTCGCTGCTCACCTTATAGGCGGGCAGGTCAGTGCGGGAGCGGAAGGTAACGATCATGCGGCCGTAGCCATTCTCTGCACTGACCGATAATTGGCCGCGATCCTGCGCCAAACCCGGCGTTGCGCATGCCAAAAGCCCCGCCAGCGTGACGGCACCAACCATTAGGGCAATACGCGCCCTTTTCCAGCCCACCTGTATCGCAGTCTTCACCGACCGCAGCCCGCCTGGCAAATTAGGCGTCTTCAAACGAACTGCTATTAGCCCGGACACTGAAAACGCGATTACACAACTAATGTCGTGACACTATCGCGTCGTGCTTAACGCCGCCTTACCCAGCGGCGCGCCAGGGCACCCCTCTCCAGCCGGATGGCTATTGCCCTACAATCTGGGGCAGCGCCGACAGGTCGGCCTTGTCCATAATGTCGTTTGGCGCGTCGGCGCTTGCCGCCATCCGCACTGTAAGTTCCTGCGCCCGCGTTGAACTCATTGCCGCCAGAACCGGCGCCATCTTGCGAGGGTTCATGGTCTTGGCGACGCGCAACAGCACATCCATGTCGAGATTGTCGAAAATCGCGGCGGCATCCTTGGGCTTCATGCTCTCATACATGGTGATAATGCCCGCAAACTGTCCGGTCTCCATTTCCTTGCGCTGATCAACCAGTTTGGATATCTGCTCTTCCAGCGCCTTCAACGTTGCTGCCCGCTCGTCGATTTTCTTTTCGGCAGCGTCCACCAGCGACTGCCGCATGTCCAACTCGGCCGCATATTTGTCCAGATCGATGCGTCGCTCGCCCAACCGTTCCAGCAGGGCACGCTCGGTCAAAGACCCACCATTGGCGTCTGTAAGCGGGATCAATGTGCCATCTGGCCCATATTTCATCGGAATGGCTTCGGCATAAGGATCACAGTCCCCACTCACCATGCCCTCGGCAAAACCGGCGGACTCCCCACCCGTCCCCGCGTGGCCGCCCGCACCCTCGGCCGCGGCGCCATTCCCGTTCGCGCCCGCTTCGCCAGTGGAGCCATCAGCAGCGCAACTAACCGCCGCGTTCGCAACCGGTGTTGGCTCACCGTCTGTCGGCGGCGATTCATGCCCACTCGAATTGTCACTTTCCGCTGCCGTCGCCGAGTGGCCGTCACTTGTTGCCGGCGCGTCCGCGCTTGCCTGCAAGTGCTCCCCGTCGGTCACCTTTTTGCCGACGATCTGCGCCAGCGTTGGCGACATGTCGGTCATGATCGGACTATCGTCCTGCAGCGTTGGTTCGCCCGGCAGCTCGATCGCTGCATCGCCGCCTGTCTCGGAAGCACCGCCGCCATGCTCCTCGGCGCGGGCGGTGGCCACACCAAGCACATAGCTGCCTGTCGTCACCAGGCTCACGGTCTTGAACACCAGTAAAGCCGTGATGGCGCAAATAACGACCGGCAGCAGGCGGACCGATTTCATGCCGCGGCTCCGCGCGTCCGTGCTCGTGTCGCCAACTGCTCCAGCGCCGAGTGCAGCTTGTTGGGTGCCGGCCGTGCGTCCTCGACCGGCATTGTGGTCGGCACGGGTTTGGCGGCATCCAATGATGGGCTTTTTCTGGCGACACTGGTTATCTTGGCGATGCGTTCCATCACGTCCGCGCCCGCGCTCACATGGTTCGCCAGTTCAATTCCGAAACGTTCAGCTTCTTCCAATCGCGCACCAAGCACCAAATCTGCCTCGACCGCAGTGGATTTAAGCTCCTTGATCGCCTGATTGGCCAGGTTTGTTGCGCCAACCAGATCATTGACCATCTGTTGCAACACCTCGCGGTCTGCATGCAGTCGCTTGAGACGCCCATTTAGTACGGTGCAATAACCTATTGTCATAACAAGAAGAACGGCAACCGACCCTTCAACGATAAGGCCCAAAGGCAATCCAAACATCATCGTCCTTCCATAGATTGGTCCAGCGCCTCAAAGCCCGCCATCGTGACCTTTGGCGGATTGAGTGGGCTCGTCACCCGGACCGAAACATTATTGCCGATATGACCCATGATCGCCTCAGCAAGATCAACATCGCCGCACCGCAGCTGGATGGGCTCGCTCGGCGTGCGGTCAAATAGCACCGTATCGCCAGGTGTCAGCCCCAGCACCCGCGACAATGGCAGTTCCTGCTCATGCAGGATGGCTGATAGCTCAACATCAGCGGCGTAAATTTCCGTCGCCAAATGCCCTTCCCATATCGGGTCGCGGCCAAACTTCTCGCCCATGAACATTTGCAACAGCTGCACACGGATCGGCTCGATCGTCGCATAGGGCAACAGGATTTCGATCTTGCCGCCGCGATCATCCATCTCGATCCGCATCTCAATAAGGATCGCTGCGTTGGCGGGTCGGGAAATCGCTGCAAACCGCGGATTGGTTTCCATGCGCTCAAGTTTGAAATTCACCTGGGTCACAGGCTCGAAGGCGCGATGTGTGTCTTCAAGAATAACCTCGATCATTCGGCGGGCCAGTGCCATCTCAATGGTGGTGTATGGGCGCCCCTCGACACGAACATTGCCCGAGACCCGCCGTCCGCCCAGCAATACATCGATCATCGAATAGATCAGGCTGGAATCAACGGTCAGCAACCCGTAATTTTCCCACTCTTCGGCTTTGATCACCGATAGAATTGCCGGCAAAGGAATGGAATTCAGATAGTCACCAAAACGCACCGACGAAATAGAATCCAGAGTAACTTCGACATTGTCCGAGGTAAAATTTCGCAACGAGGTCGTCGCCAGTCGCACCAACCTGTCGAAGACGATTTCGAGCATTGGCAGGCGCTCGTAACTAACCAGCGCGGAATTGATCAGCGCCTGTACACCGGTCAATTCAACACTACCACTGGCGTTGGGGTCGAACCCTAGCAGGCTATCAATTTCATCCTGATTGAGAACGCGATCGGCCTCACCCGGCCCAATCGCAGCCGCCGGATCGGCTTCCAGCATCGCGGCCCATTCCGCTGCCGCATCCGGAGACCCGTCGTTTGAGTCTGGCGCTAACATCGTTTTTACTAGATGCGGCGCCGCCACCGGCGTCCCAGTTTTCGGCCAGCTTGTCCTGATCAGTGGGTTGCGCCATCTATTGTACCAATATCTCTTTGAACAGGATGCTCTCGACATTGGAGGGATAGATCGCGACATTCACCCGGCGCAGCAGTTCCTCCTTAAGCCGGTAAATGCCCGCCGATCCCTCAAGGTCGCTCTTTCGCAACTCACGCAGATAGACCTGAAATGCATCAACGACCTTGGCCATGCGCGGTTGTATTTCGGTCATCACCTCTTCGTTGGCCACTTCAAGTGCCACCGTCAGTTTCAAAAATGCCTCGTCCCCGCCTGCGGTATTAAGATTGACCGTCATGGGGGGCAGATTGAAAATAAAGCTCTGATGCGCCGCGATGACCTTGGCTTCATCGGGCGCGGGTGCGCTATTGCCTGACAGCACAACAAATAGTCCCGCCCCCGCAACCATGATTACGACGGCGGCCGCCCCAATAATGATGAACAGCTTCTTCTTGCTCTTGGGGGCCTCGGCCGCACCTTCATCAATTTCCGCATCGGCAGCCATTGCGACAATTCCCGCGCCTGAGAGTAAATCCGGGCGATTCCGGTTCCCCACCAGCTAATAGGCGCGTGGTTAACGAAGTCTTACGATCCGGCTCGAAGCGGCAGATTTTGCCGGGCAGTTTTTGCCTTCTGGTACCGTTAGGCGCGAACACCCCCAACGCAGAATAAACATTATCTATTTGGTTTTATTAAATTTTCTACTTTGGCATGGTTTCTGCAATGTAAACGACGAAACGTTCGGCCTGGGGAGGCAGTGCGTTTCAGGATTTAAGATTTCGGGGAACTCGCATGATTGAAAATGCGCAACTGATCAGCCTGTCACGGCAGATGGCACTTCAGCGGCAGATGGACGTGGTGGCCAACAACATGGCCAACGTCAACACAACCGGCTTCAAGGCCGAAAAGCTTCTGTTCGAACAATATGTCATGCCTGTCGCCCGTGACCGCGACTTCCCGGGTCAGGATCAACCGCTCTCCTATGTGCAGGATTGGGCGACGCTGCATGACTTGCGTGGTGGCGCTATCACCCAGACAGGAAATCCACTCGATGCGGCGCTGAACGGAGATGGCTTTTTCGCCGTCCAAACAGCCGCCGGTGAGCGTTGGACCAAATCCGGCTCATTCCAGATCGACAATTCCGGCACGCTTGTTGATCTTAGCGGCAATCCCGTGCTCGGCGAGGGTGGTCCTATTCAGTTCAGTCCCGATGAAGGCGATATCAGCATCGGCGCTAACGGCGCCATTTCGACCAGCGCCGGGATCAAGGGCAAGCTGAAGATCGTTGAATTCGCCAACGCCCAGGCACTGACCCGCGAAGGCAGCAACCTCTATGCCGGTGGCACACCCCAGCCCAACGCCAAAACGACGGTCACCCAGGGTGCAATCGAGCGCTCTAACGTAACCGGCGTCAGTGAAATGGCCGACATGATCCGTGTGACCCGATCCTATGAATCGATCGCGCAGATCATGCAACGGCAGGACGAAATGCGCCAATCCGCCATCCAGCGCCTCGGCGCCGCGTCCGTCTAGTAAGGAGCCAGCCCGATGAAAGCACTCTATATCGCATCGACCGGCATGAGCGCCCAGGAACGCAATGTTGAAGTGATATCCAACAATATCGCCAACATGCGCACCACTGGTTACAAGCGCCAGCGGGCCGAATTCCAGGATCTGCTCTATCAGCAGTACCGCCGCGCCGGATCCCAGACATCTGATCAGGGCACTGTTTTGCCAGCTGGCCTTGAGGTTGGCTCGGGTGTGCGCACCGTCGCGACACCCCGCGTCATGAGCCAGGGCAGCGTCAATCCGACTGAAGCCGAACTCGATCTGGCCATCCGCGGTGACGGATTTTTCATGATCGACATGCCCGATGGACGCACCGCCTACACTCGCGATGGTTCCTTCAAGCGCGATGGCAACGGCCAGATCACCAACGCCAACGGCTATGCCATCCAGCCCGGCATCGTCGTACCCGATAGCGCCAAGTCCCTGTCCATCTCGGCCAACGGCACTGTAGAAGCCTATCTCAACAATGACTCAACGCCGACGCAGTTGGGGCAGTTTCAACTCGCGAACTTCGTCAACAAATCTGGCCTTGAATCTATCGGCGACAATTTGTTCGTTGAAACCGCGGCCAGCGGCCCCGCCCAAATCGGGGTACCGAACTCCAACAATAATGGCGACCTGCTCCAGGGATATCTCGAAATGAGCAACGTCAATTCCGTCACTGAAATCGCTGACCTGATTGCGGCTCAACGCGCTTACGAGATGAACGCCCGTGTCATTTCCGGCGCCGATGAGATGATGCAGTCAACCAGCCAGATGCGCTGATAGGAGCCATGGCCATGATCATTCGCACAGCACTTGCCGCACTCGTTCTTGCCGCTTCGATGAGCGTGACGACGCTAGCGGCGCCCGTTCTCAAACCCGAAGTCAACGTTGTCTCCCAGGTAGTTACCGTGGGCGACATGTTCGACGATGCTGGCGTCATGGCCGAAGCACCTCTGTTCCGCGCTCCCAAACCTGGCACCGCAGGCATGGTGCCGCTTGACGCGATAAAAACCGCGGCGGCGCGCATTGGTCTCAAGACGTTTGACGCTGCCGGAGTGGTCAATGTCCGCGTCATGCGCAAGTCCACCGTTGTCGACGAGCAATCACTGACCAAACTGATCGCGACCAATTTGACATCGAAGGGTATCTTAACCACCGGCATGACCGCGCAGACAATGTTTTCCAACGCCATCACCCCGATCAATGCGGAAGCCGTTGATGCCCCCGCGACCCTTGTGAATTTGCGCTACTTGCCGGAAACCGGTGCTTTTACCGCCCGTTTCATGATCTCGGGCATCGCCACGCCGCTCGACCTCGCCGGAACGATCGACCTGATGATTCCCGCGCCTCATCTGGCCGCCAACCTGCCCGCTGGCACCATCCTGTCACAGCAGGACATCATCATGCGCCCGGTGCCGCTGAAATATGCCGAATCCACGGGCTTCGCGTCACTTGACCAACTCGTTGGAAAACAACTGCAGCGACAAAGCCGTGAGGGCATGTTGCTAAAACCCGCCGACGTCGCCACCGCCCAACTGATCGCCCGCAACCAGTTCGTCACAATCTATTTTCACAAGGGCCCGATGACACTGACCGTCAAGGGGCAGGCACTGGCCAGTGCGGCACCCGGCGAAGCCGTCCAGGTCTTGAACTTAATGTCCAACCGGGTGGTATCGGCCACCGCCACGGCGCCCGGTGCCGTCGAAATCGCCAGCGCGCCAACAAATCTGGCACAGCTCTAAGCCGTTATCAGGAGAACAATCATGAACGCCTTGAAACTCGCAACACTCCTGACATTGACCGGCCTGCTCGGCGCTTGCAATACCATGGACCGCCTCGCAAATGTCGGTCAGGCCCCTGCTCTGTCGGCGATTTCCGACCCCACCACGGTCGCCGGTTATCAGCCAGTACGGATGCCGATGCCGGAAGCGATAAAGGACACCTACCAGCCCAATTCGCTCTACCGCATGTCCGCAAAAGGCTTTTTCAAGGACGAACGTGCTCACCGCATCGGTGACATTCTCACCGTCATGGTCACCATCGATGATAGTGCCAAGATCAACAATTCGACGCAGCGCGCCCGCACCTCGACCAACTCGGCGGGCATGGGCGGTATCTTCGGCGCGGTCGTTGGCAATGTCGCACCCAGCATCGATCCGTCGGCCGCCATCGATCTTAATTCTGGCACCAAGGATAGTGGCAATGGTTCGGTCAATCGGGCGGAAAGTCTGACAACATCCGTCGCCGCTGTGGTCACACAGGTGCTGCCCAACGGCAACCTGGTCATCGAAGGTCATCAGGAAGTACGGGTCAATTTCGAGGTTCGTGATCTCGTAGTTGCCGGTATCGTGCGCCCATCCGACATCCAGGCCAATAATACCATCCCATCCTCCAAAATTGCCGAGGCACGCATTGCCTACGGCGGTCGCGGCCAGATCACCGATGTCCAGCAGCCGCGATACGGTCAGCAGGTACTCGACGCGATCCTGCCATTCTGATCCTTCGAACTTCCCTGCTGCACATTCCCCCAATGGTGCATCAGGGCTCGCGGCAGGCTCCAGAAGGAAATTGCCACAGGCGCCTCCAGAATAGAGCCGCTATCAGAGGCGCAGTCCCCCGGCTGCGCCTCGTCGTTATTTTCATGCCCCTTTACAAATTGGCGCGTGTTCCTAAGTCTGGCGCTGACCTGAAAGGAGAACCAGAATGACCAAATCCCTGACCTTCGGCATCACACTCGGTGTCGTGCTCGGCGTCGCGATCGGGTCCCTGATGGGCAATATCGGCGCGGGAATCGGCATCGGCATTGCCCTTGGCCTGGCCTGGCACGTGAGTGCGACAAACCGTGGCGATAAATCGGAATAGCAATCCCGGGGCGCCCTGCGCCGGCCAGTCGGGGAAAATCTCGGCACTGGCCTTTCATCTGGCGCTGACCTGTGGAACATCTCCGCCACTGATATTCGGAGCTAGCTATGTCATTCGCCAAACTTGACGCCCTCGGTCACCGCCTCGAAGCGCTGGAACATGCCTTGTCCATACTGGGTGCCGACGAAGCAACGCACATGGCCGTTGGTGGCGGCGAAAAGCGCGCCGAAGCGATGGCCAACCTGGCTGGCATGTACCACGCCCAATCCACCGCTCCCGAAATCGCCGACTGGCTTGATGCGGCCACGGCTGACTCCAGCGACCAGCAATTGGCACTGGAGGAATTCCGCCGCACCTATATCAGCGCCACCTGTCTGCCCACCGAGTTCGTCGAGCGCAAGACCGCGGCGACGATGCGGTCCGAGCAACTTTGGCGCGAATTACGTGCTACCGGCGACTGGACCAGCTTCCTGCCCGCTTTGGAAGGCGTCGTTACCCTCGTGCGCGAGGAAGCCCAAATGCGCGCCGAAGCACTCAATTTGGCGCCCTATGACGCCTTGATGGAGCAATTCGACCCCGGCAATCGCATTGCCCAGATCGACCCGGTTTTTGCCGATCTGAAGAGTTTTCTCAAATCGTTTGTTCCCGAGGCACTGGCGGCGCAGGACGAACGCCTCACCAAACGGCCGCTCAAACCGCTGCACGGTCCGTTCCCCATCGAACATCAGCGTGACCTGGGCCTCGCCGCCATGCGCGCGGTCGGCTTCGACTTCACCCATGGGAGTCTCGCGGTTTCCCATCACCCCTTCTGTGGCGGCGTCCCCAGCGATGTCCGCATGACCACGCGCTATCGCACCGATGAATTCCTGTCCTCGCTCATGGGCGTCCTGCACGAAACCGGTCATGCACTTTACGAACAGGGCCTGCCAAAAGCATGGTCGCACTGGCCGCTGGGTAAGGCGCGTGGCATGGGCATTCACGAAAGCCAATCGCTGTTTGTCGAAATGCAATTGGCACGCAGCCCGCAGTTCTGGGAGTTTACTCTCCCATTGGTCCGCCAACATATGGGCGACGATGCTGTTGCCGGTTGGGAAATTGCCGATATTCTGGCGCACGTGAATTTTGTCGAACGCGGTTATATCCGGGTTGATGCCGACGAAGTTACCTACCCGCTTCATGTCATCCTGCGCTACGAACTTGAGCAGGATCTTGTAAACGGCAAGCTCGAGGCCAGCCAGATACCGGAGGCCTGGGACGCAAAAATGATCGAATATCTGGGTATTTCAACTATTGCCGATCCCAAGGATGGTCCAATGCAGGACGTGCATTGGCCCAGCGGCGCCTTCGGCTATTTTCCCAGCTATACTCTCGGCGCCATGATCGCCGCGCAGCAATGGACGGCGTTGGAAAAGGCCCAGCCAACGATCGGGACGGCAATTGCGAAGGGCGATTTCACGGCAATCAATCAATGGCGCGCCGACAATATCTGGTCGCAGGCATCGCGCTATTCGACGCCCGACCTGATCACGCGCGCCACCGGCGAACCGTTAAACGCAGTCCACTTCAAGGCACATTTGAAAAAACGCTATTTGCCCTGATTGGTTAGGCCGAGGTCAAAGACCGACTTGACTTGACCACATCGCTGCGTAAATTCCCCAGCAGTTGCAGCACTGACCGGACGGTACCAGATGGATTTCACGATGAACGACTGCCTCACCCGCATCGCCCATCCGGAATCCATTCATGCCCGCCTCAATTACACTCAACGACCTTTCCTACGCCACGCCCGGTAATCACGAGCTCTTCAACAAGCTCAACCTGACCTTCAATCGCCAGAAAACCGGTCTGATTGGCCGCAATGGCGTTGGCAAGTCCACCCTGTTCAAACTGATCATGGGGGAACTCGCCCCGAATTCGGGGTCGGTCAGCGTAGCCGGAACGGCAGGCATTTTGCGCCAATCAACTCAGCTGGATGCTGCCACCGTGGCCGATCAACTTGGCATCGCGTCTGATCTCGCTCGACTTTTCCGTCTCGAAGCCGGCGCCGGCACCCTCGAAGATGCCGCACACGCCGATTGGACCCTGCCCGACCGGATGGCAAGTGCGATCAGACAAATGGGCCTGCCCGACATGACGCCGAACCGTCCTATTGCCAATCTAAGCGGCGGACAACGCACGCGCCTTGCCCTGGCAGCACTCGTTTTGGCTCAACCTGATTTCGTCCTTCTGGATGAACCGACCAATAATATGGACGCCGATGGTCGCGATATCGTCACCCGCTTTCTCATGGATTGGCGTGGCGGGGCCATCGTAATCAGTCACGATCGGGCGCTGTTGGGACTTATGGATGCAATTGTCGAACTCACATCGATTGGCTGCAGCAGTTATGGCGGCAACTGGGATCAATATGCAGCACAAAAGGCCTTAGAACTGGCGGCGCACCAGCATGATCTGGACACAGCGGAACGGCAGTTGAGCGCAATTGATCGCAAGCGACAAGTTCAAGCCGAGCGCCAGGACCGGAAAAATAGAGAAGGCGCCAAGCGCGCCAAACGCGGCGGTGCACCCAAAATATTGCTGGGCGGGCTAAAGGAGCGTGCCGAAAATACCAGCGCCGATCATGCGCGACTGGCCGACAAGCAGCGAGGGGCGGCCATCGACGACCTGCAGGCCGCCCGCGATCAAATTGAAGTATTAACGCCGCTGACGGTGTCCCTAAACACTACCGCCCTGCCCTTGGGAAGAACCGTTGTGACTTGCACCAGACTGACCGGTGGCACGGCACCTGACGTACCCTTGATACATGATCTGTCATTTTCCATGACCGGTCCGGAGCGTGTCGGTATCACCGGGCCCAATGGGGTCGGAAAATCCACACTATTGCGCTTGCTGACCGGCGAGTTGCGGCCACAATCGGGATCAGCCCGGATACATTGCACCTACGCGCTTCTCGATCAAACCGCCAGTTTGCTGGACCCTGATCTATCAATTCGCGACAATTTTCGCGCTCTTAATCCCGACGGCGACGAAAATGTCTGCCGCGCTGCACTGGCTCGCTTCATGTTTCGCGCTGGCGCGGCATTGCAAACGGTAAAAACGCTAAGTGGCGGCGAACTTCTGCGCGCCGCCCTGGCCGCCACCATCGGTGGCACCCGCCCGCCTGAACTTCTTATTCTGGACGAACCCACAAATCATCTCGATATTTATGCAATTCAAGCTGTTGAAGCCGGGCTCAGCGCTTATGACGGGGCGATATTGGTCGTCAGCCATGACCCCGCATTTCTGGAAAATATTGGGGTGACCCGCGAGATCACTTTGACCTGATGAACGTGGTCAAAAAGAAGGGGCCGCGCCCGCGCCGCCCCTTACAATTGAGTTTAAGAAACCGCCACAAACGGTCTATTCGTCGCGATAAACCTTCTCGTGGCGCTCATGCATTTCCTGCGCTTCAAGGCTCAGGGTGGCAATTGGCCGCGCGTCCAGCCGGGCCAAGCCAATCGGCTCCCCTGTCTCCTCGCAGTAGCCATAGGTATTGTCGTCGATACGCTTTATCGCAGCGTCGATCTTGGAGATCAGCTTGCGCTGGCGGTCCCGCGTCCGCAATTCCAGCGAACGATCGCTTTCTGAAGATGCTCGATCTGCCATATCAGGATGATTGGTACTCTCTTCCTGCAAACTATCGAGCGTTTCGCGGCTTTCTCGTAGAATATCCTCTTTCCAGCCATTCAGCTTGGCGCGAAAATAGTCGCGCTGGCGAGGATTCATGAACGGCTCATCATCACTGGGCCGATACTCAACTAGATTTTCAACCGAAGACATTAGCAGACTCAACTCCAATGCGCCCCCAATGGCGGCCTGTATAGTCAAGCTGTCCCTTGCGGGCAAGCACGCAAAGCACCTGTCGTTAATAAGTGAAAGGTCTTTTGCACCAATCCCATAGCTCAGGATTGTCTGCATTGTAATGATGTGGCGCGACTTTACCCAGGAAAACGCCCAAATTTGGCCAGTTCGACGCGAACGCGCAACTCAATGTCGTCAAGCAGTTCATCCACCTGTGGGACACTGCGTTCTCGCGCCTCGGCGACCAGCACCATCAGCGCATCCAGCCGCGACTCACTAACGGTGCCGACCAGAAGATCGGCTTTTACGTCCTCGAGCTTGTCCAGAAGCGACTTGCCACGGCGTAAGGCTTTCTTCTTTCGACCCGTCAGCGGATCTTCGACCGCCTGCAGCGCCAGAAGCGCGCCGATATCTGTCGGCGCGGTAACCTGGGCAGCACTCTGGGTAGGCGCGGTAGTCGCCGCGCCCACCGGTTCGAACGCCGCACCACCCGACCGTCCGGATACCTTGCGCCCCGTCACGCCTGTCGTTTGATTTTTGGCGTCAATCCGCACAATGAACCCAATGAGTTGATTTGCCTTATCGGCAAAATCTGCCGCCAACCGTTAACACCAGCTTAACGCACCCGGCAAGAATTGCTCACCTGTCCGAGAACAAGACGACACTGTCGACGGCGATTGATTGATAACTCGTTATTTTTCAAATCATTAGCGCCAATCGTCCAGGCTCGAACGAAGCTGGCACGATATTCGCAATATGGTTCTCGATTGGCTCGCCCATGGGGATGGAAGAGTCAGAACCACGGGGACGACCATGAAATCCACATTGTCGCGCACACTGATAGCCTTCCTGATCGCAGCCACGCTGGCATTGATGAGCGCTCACACTGCAATGGCCGCATCGGCGCGGATCAAAGACATCGTCGACATTGAGGGTGTTCGTGAAAACCAACTGGTCGGCTACGGGCTGGTCGTTGGATTGAACGGCACCGGCGACAGCCTCAACAATTCCCCGTTTACCAAGCAATCCCTGCAATCCATGCTCGAACGACTGGGCGTCAACACTGCCGGACAGAATGTTCGAACTGCCAATGTTGCAGCGGTAATGGTCACTGCCAATTTGCCACCATTCAGCACCCAGGGGTCCCGCATGGACGTCTCGGTTGCCGCGCTGGGCGATTCCAAAAGTTTGCAGGGTGGCACGCTGCTGGTCACGCCCCTGCTCGGTGCCGATGGCGAGGTTTATGCCATCGCTCAGGGATCGGTCCTGATCAATGGTTTTAACGCAACGGGCGATTCCGCCAGCATTATTGCCGGCGTCCCCACGACCGGGCGCATTTCCTCAGGGGCGCTCATAGAGCGCGAAATCGACTTCAAGCTTGGCGCCCAACACACACTGCGATTGGCGTTGCGCAATCCCGACTTGACCACCGCGCGCCGGGTTGCCTTGTCGATCAATGACTTCATTGGCGTCCCAACGGCCGTTCCCGAGGACCCGGCGACGGTGCGGATCACCCTGCCACGCGGCTTTAACGGTAATATTGTCGATCTGCTGACCGATATCGAGCAATTGGTAGTGCAAACCGACCAGACCGCCAAAATCGTCATCGACGAAAATTCCGGCATCATTGTTATGGGCAAGGATGTCAAGGTTTCCAGCGTGGCGGTCGCACAATCCAATCTGACCGTCACAATCGCGGAAAATCCCACTGTCGTGCAGCCAGCCCCGCTGAGCAATGGCGTCACAGCCGTTCAGCCCAGCACACAGCTTAATGTCAACCAGAGCGACACCGCCCTCGCCGTAATTGATGACTCGATCACGCTGCAGGAGCTTGTCGACGGTTTGAACGCGCTGGGCATCACTCCGCGTGATCTGATTGCGATTCTACAGGCGATCAAGGCCAACGGCGCTCTGCAAGCCGAAATAGAGGTGCTGTGATGATCGACAATATCGAACACAACAAAACCCTGTCCACCCCGCAAATTGCCAAGCTGCGAGAACAGGCCGAAGGGCTGGAGGGCGTGTTTCTGAATACGTTGGTCAAGGAAATGTTTTCAAGCATCAAGACCGACAAGAGTTCGTTCGGGGGCGGTTTTGCAGAACAGACCTGGCGCGGCATGCAAGCCGAACAATATTCAACCGCCATGGCCCAGGCCGGTGGCATCGGCCTTGCCGATCAACTCATGCCCAGCCTGATTGCCATGCAGGAGGCCGCGCAAAACCCGATCAACAATTCGACTGTACCGAATGGAGCTTACAGCAAATGAGCGCTGCTGAACGCCTTGCCGCCCTGGACACCATGCCCGCCGCCGAACTATGCACCATGGCCGAAACGGCACTCAATTCACTGATCAATGTCATGAACGAGGAAACCATGCTGCTGCGTGCCGGCCGCTTGCGTCAGGCCTCAACCCTGACGGCCGACAAGGCGCGATTGGCACAGGATTATGTTGTGTTTGCCCGAACGGTTCAGCGACAAAACACGCGGCTGCGCCAGGAAGCGCCATCAAGCGTCGATCGGCTGCGCGTCGGCCATGAACAACTTGCCACCCAGATGGCGGAAAACCTGCGCGTCCTCGCCACGGCCAAAACGGTGACCGAGGACCTGTTGACCGACGTTGCTATCGCTGTAGGACAACAGGATCGAACCAGCGTCTATGGTGCTGCCGGCAGAATTACCACCGATCCAAAAAGTTCTGCACGCGGCATAACCCTAAATCGCGCACTGTAGAACAAACAATTTTATACAATTGCGCACATTTCCGGCAACGCCACTGCTAGCATTTGCGCCCTATTCTGCGAACGGCATTAGTGCCTTCGAGGATAGGAACAATGTTCTCAATAGTTGCCACGGAGCCGATTCAATTACCTGCCCAACCGGGCAGCAACGCCGTGCGCCCCCAAAATAATGAGCGTACAATAACCCCGCAAAGCGTGGCCAGCACGCCAGCTGCGCCTGCCCCCAATGCGGACAGAAAATCCGGCCCACCCACGCCGCCGTCGAGTAACGCCAAGTCCGGCACTATCTTTGCAGCGGCCGTGCTGGCGGGTTCTCTTACTCCAACCCCCAAAACGCTCGATCAACTCTATCTGCGTATTGGCACCAGCGAAATCCCGCCGGAGGCCAGTTCGCGTCTACGCGATCTCTCAGTCTAGCCTGCCACCTGGTCGGGTCTGATTCAGGTAATGTTAACTGCCCCGGCGTATTTCTAATTTAACAAGAAACTGCGGGATGAAATTAATAGTTCTTTAGACCGCAGCGTTTGAATATCCCAGCGTCTCAGGAAGAGGCGTCACAATTACTGATCCTAGAAAAGGAATCAAAAATGGCTGAAATCAATCTTACCCAGTCTGTCCGTTCCAACCTCTCGTCGCTGCAGAACGTTGCTTCGATGATGTCCAAGACCCAGACCCGTCTTTCGACTGGTAACAAGGTCAACTCGGCGCTGGATAATCCAACCAACTTCTTCACTGCCTCCTCGCTGAACAGCCGCGCTGGCGATCTGAACAGCCTCATGGACTCGATGGCCAATGGTATCAAGACCATTGAAGCTGCCGACAACGGCTTGACCTCGATTACCAAGACTTTGGAATCGATGCAGTCGACCTTGACCCAGGCACGTCAGGACAAGAGCTTCCAGACCAAGTCTTTCGACATTGGCACGGTAGATACAAGCGCCATCCAGAACCTGGCAATCAGCGGCGGCGCCGTTACTGGCAGCGTCAATGTAGCGCTGAACACGGCTGATGTGGCAGCGACTGCTGCGACCTTGACAGCCGCCGGCGGTACCGACCTGACTGGCGACGCCGATCTGAGCGCACTCGACGGTCAGTCGGTCACGCTTACTGACGGCACCAATACCGCGACCTACACCTTTACCAACGCCGCCGCCGGCCAAAAAGCAGCACTCGAAGCGGCTTTGAGCGCATCGGGCTTCACGGCAACCGGCGTCGCCGGTGGTTTGAACGTTAGTCGCGCAGACGGCGCTCAGGTTACGCTGACAACTTCCAATGCGGCTACAGCGACTGCCATGGGTATCGCAACCGGTACCACCTCGACCGATGGTGTTGCTGGCGTTACTGGCACGGTCAGCACTGTTGACGAACTGGTCGCCTCCATCAACGCCAACACCGATCTGACCGGCAAAGTCCGGGCATCGAATGACAATGGCAAGCTGCGCATAGAAAACCAGTCGACTCAGGACTTGACCGTTACGGGCCTGACAGACAACAAGATCACCGGTGGCGTCGCGACCAGCGATATTTCCGGTAACACTGTCCGGGCCGATCTGGCCAAGCAGTTCAATGAATTGCGCGACCAATTGGACAAGCTTGCCGATGACGCATCGTTCAACGGTATCAACCTGCTTCGTGGTGACAATCTCAAGATCACCTTTAACGAAACCGGCTCCTCCTCGATCGACATTCACAGCAAGGGTAATGCTGCTGTAAATGCTACTAACCTGATGCTGCCAACGACGCTTGTGTCAAAAGATCTCGACGGCGACACCGGCATTGATGGCTACCTGACCCAGGTTAAGTCGGCGATGAACACCGTTCGTTCACAGGCCTCAGCCTTTGGTTCGAACCTCTCGATCGTTCAGAACCGTCAGGACTTCACCAAGTCGATGATCGACACGCTTGAAACCGGCGCTGGCAACCTGACCCTGGCTGACATGAACCAGGAAGCTGCCAACATGCTGGCTCTGCAGACCCGCCAGTCTCTGGCCCAGTCGACCCTGTCGATGGCCAACCAGGCCGATCAGGGCGTCCTGCAGCTGCTGCGTTAATCGCCGCACAGACCGATTTGGAAAGGCGGGCCACAAGCCCGCCTTTTCTTTTTGCTCTAAATCAGGTCAGCATAGGGACCCTCCCCTTCCAATCAGGGATCGAGAACCGAAATGGCGCTTAAAGTCGAACTCAAACCCGGCGAGAAATTGCTGGTGGGCAATTGCATCATCACCAATGCGGACCAGCGTACGCGCCTCTTCATTGAGGGGAAGGCACCGATACTGCGCGAAAAAGACATACTGACCTCAACCACCGCCGATACACCCGCCAAGCGCGTTTATCTTGCGGTACAGCTCATGTATATCGACAACGATTCAAAAAAACTGCGCGAGCAATATTTCGAGTTGATCAACGAAATCGTACGCGCCGCCCCCTCAAGTCTGGCAATTGTCGATGCGGTAAATAACGACATCTTAACTGGCGACCTGTACAAAGCTCTGAAGTCAGCAAAAAAGCTCATTCAGTTCGAACAGGATCTAATCGAAAATGCAGCACGGGGCACTAGCGTACCAGCAGACAACCAAGACCGTTGAAACACCGCGCGAGCGTGAAGCGGCGTTACTTGTCAAAGCCGCGGCTGGCATCCAGCGCACCCACGATTCCTGGCCGGTTGACTTTTCAGAACTGGTTGACGCCCTGACCTACAATCGCAAATTGTGGACCATATTTATGAGTCTCCGCGACCGAGCAGGAGGGTGGACTGCCGGCCCCCGTTCGCCAGAATATTGCCAATCTGGGAATATTCATATTGAACGAAACCCGCGAAATTCTCGAAAACCCTCAGGATCCTGCGCGGCTCGAAGCGCTGGTCAACATCAATCGCCAACTTGCCGCCGGGCTACGCGGTAAATAACCGATCAGTTCCTGCCAATGAGAAAAGGCCCCTGCAATGTGCGGGGCCTTGTTGTATTTGAGTAACGCAAATTCTAACGTAGGTAATTAACAAGGCTCAATTGACTGACCATTGATGTCACCTGATAGCTGGCCTGTAATCGGGTCTGTAGCGCCAGGATCGACATCGCCGTCTTGTTCTCATCAATGCCCTCGGTGTCACTCAAAAGATTTTCAAGTTGCGACTTGTAGTCACTGTGGCGTGTGCTGGCACTTTCGAGCGCTCCATGGGCCACGCCCATCTGCATGGTAATGATTTCGATAGAACCCGCTTCGCTGTTATGGCTTTCCGATAACTCTGAGAGCCTGTCGCTGCGCCATACCATCGAAAAAGCCAGTCGACTCTCGATATTCTCCCGCAACCTTGGCTTCGTAGGCCGCAAGGGCGCTGTCGCGACCGCTGCCAGCGGGCAGTCCCATCGCTGCGACCCGGTCGCTATCATATTTGGCCCGCACCTCGGCTTCTGATGGATAGTCAGACACGGCCATGGCTGCCTGCGACCTGATCAGTCGCAAAAACCCGCTCTCATTGGCGCGTACGCCATAATCGACCTTGCTGGTGTCACCTATTGCCGCTGTCACCGACTGGCGAGGGTTGTCGCCGGGAGAGCCCACCTCGCCTGTATACCAGTGGACTGCCGTGTTGCCGGTGTCGGGTACAAGGCTTGTCGCTGGAGGGCCGCCGTCGGGCAGCCGCGGCACGCCGTCATCACTAAAATAATCGGTCGCAGCGGCGAAGGTGGACGCCGCTTTGAGATCAGTTCGTGCCGCCGTTCCAAGACTCTTGTCCAGCGCCGCCTGAAAATTTGACGCCATGATTGCCGGATCAGCATCAATGGTAAAGGCCCCCGCCCCGGCAGGATTGTCGGCGGTCGCGGTCAGCTTGACCTGCGTCTCGGTGCCATCTGGCATTGTCAGCCCGATGCTGACCACCTGCCCCGGTGTCGGCAGTCCGGTGAACTCGACGCCAAACTGTTTGGCGCTGGTCGGATCGCCAGGAACAGTAAGGTTCGGACCACTGACATTGATCGTGGCAGCAGCATTGGTGCTGATCGTTGAGAGCCTTGAACCCAAATGGGTGCGAACCGTCCTCGGTCAGATTGACGGTGGCAGTCGCCAGTGGATCAATTGAACTCGTCAGTCGCCCGGGCGCCGATGTACTATTCACACCATCAGCGTCCTGTCGCAGGTCGCGGACGCCGGTAAAGCCAAGCTTTCCCCCGCGCCGTTCAACAATGTCGTACTGTCCGGCAACGGTGCCTTGTCCGTGGCCTTTCCGCCAAACAGATATCGTCCTGCCACCTGCTCGTTGAGCATCGTGACAATTTCGTCGAACCGCGCGGTCGATAGGCCCGGTCCCGTCGCCAGATTGATCCCGTCGGTGCCGTATTGACCCACTATTGCAGCGCTACGCGCCTCACCTTCGATCGCGTCGAACCGCGACATCGAATTGTCCAGAAAACTCAACCGGAGGTTGACGGTATCAATGTTGGCAGAATAACCCTCGATCTTGGACAGGCGCGCCCGCACACTCAGCGACATCGGCAGATCCCGTCCCATTTCGGACAGGTTCGAGGCTTTTTGGCCCGACCCGAGTTGTTTTTGCAAAGTGCCCAGCGCTTCCTGCATCCTGGAGATGGCGGCAAACCCGGTTTGCAGGGGGTACATGGACTTATTGACGATCATTTAGTTCACCCCCTAGACCGACTGAAGCAGAGAATCGAGCAATTCCTGCACCACTGAAACGATGCGGGCGTTGGCAGCATATGCGTTCTGCAATTGTGTCAGCCGCGCCATTTCCTCGTCCAGATTGACCCCATACTCGCTGTCCATTTGCTGAACCACGGTATCGAGCGCCAGCTGACGATTATCCCGCTGCGCAATCGCCGTTGAGATTGTGCTGCCCTGGTAATTAATGACTTGCCCAACAATCTGGGACAAATTGCCGGTAAGTTGAAATTTGCCAGCATTCTGTTTGGGATCACCGCCAGAAACGAACTGCATATTGTTGAGTTGGTTCAGCAGGAACTTGGGCCGCGTATCGTCGCCCGAGGCGGTGCCGGTGGTTGACTTCACCAACAGGGTATTGTCGAGCAGAACAGCTGGATTAATGGCAATCCTTGACGCAAAGCCAAGCTTTTGCGGCGTGTTGCCATCAAGATTGTTTGTAAACGCCGTGTTGCCCTGGTCGACAAAAAGCGAGAGAGCCGAACCGTCGCCCTGCAATCCCGATGACGTCCGTCGCACAACGGCAAAATTGACGTCGGTGGTATTGGCCGCGCCATCATCCATGATGCGCAAATTGTTCGGTCCGCTGCTGCTGATCGCCAGCCCCGGCAGTTTGCTGTTCAAAAGCGCTGCCGCATTGGCAGGATTACTCAGATCGACCCCGATAACGCGCTGACCGCTCGCGTCGAGATAGTCTGTTGGCTGGGTCGAATTCACCAGTCGGACCGGAATGTCGGTGCTGCCCTGATGATAGGAAAAGACCAGATCGTTGCCCTTCTGAAGGCCTGTAAGATCAAGATCGAACCCGGTTGCCGCACCGGCAGTTGCTACTGTCCCAGGTGTTTGAACGGTCGAAAAAGCCAGCGCCAGACCCGAAGCGATTTCGTCAAGTTGATCTTGCGCAGTGACCAGCGTCTGATCGCGTAACGTCAGTAAGCCGCCCAGTTCGCCGCCCTGGATTACGCCAGTGCCTACCAGATTGATGGTCAAACCTGACGGCGTCGTCAGGGTCAGCGCACCAACTTTGGATTGCGAGGCATCGCGATCATATTGCGAGGTCGCGGCCAGATTGCCGGCGCTTTCAAAATTGAAGGTTGAAACGCCCCCGTCGAGCAGCCCCACGCCGGAGCGGGTCATCAGTGCGACCGATCCATCACTGCGGTAATCGACTTGCACGTCCACCATTTCGGCAATGGACGACACCAGCCGATCACGTTGATCCAATAGCGAGGCGCGTGCATCTTCTGCCGTGCCCGCGTTCAGCACGCGAGAATTTACCTCGGCAAGCGACTTCAACATGCTGTTGAGCTGGCCCACGTCTGTGGCCATCTGCCCTTCGGTCTGCTGTCGCATGTCCTGAACAGCGCCAGAGAGCTGGTTGAGCGTCGCCACCATGTTTTGCGCCTTGTCCAGCATCTGGGCGCGGGCAGTAAAATCATCAGGGCTGGTGGCCAGTGACTGCATCGCATTCTGCAGGTCGCCAAAAATCGTATCGAGCGACCCGGCCGAGCCGGGTTTGCCGAGATAGGTTTGTAGCTGGTCGAGATAACTCGCCTGCACGCCTGAGGTCGAGGTGTCCGAAACCTGCCTTGTGTAGTAGGTTTGCAAGCTGCTGTTGAACGCCCTGACGGTACCGGCGTCGCGCACATAGCTTGCGCCGCCCGTATCGTAGTCAACGACATTAAGCGACTGCCGATGATATCCGGGCGTACCCGCATTAGCGACATTTTTGCTGAGCAGGCTGATTGAGTCTCTGGGTGACATTCAATCCAGAAAGCGCATGGCCCAGCGAAGTTGTTAAACCCATTACTCCAACTCCTCAAACTGGCAGGCCCGGCGCAACCGCCGGGCTGCCAAACTTTTCGCTACCGGATCATGTTCAGGGCAGCCTGCAGCATGTCATTGGCGGTGGTCACGATCTTGGTGCCCGCCGAATAGGCCTGCTGTGTAACGATGAGTTTGGTGAACTCATCCGAGATATCGGTATTGGACGCTTCAAGCGAACTGCCGATAATGCCGCTACCGCTCAAATCAAGAATCGCATCGCCCGACTCAGATGTCGTGGCGAACACCCCGCCATCCATGCGCTTGAGCGAATTGATGCCATTGAACTGGGCCGTCACCACCTGTGCCATATCAACGCGCTGGTTGTTGGAATAGGTCGCAACGACCCGGCCACTGTCGTCAATGGCCACCGAAACAAACTCACCGGCCGCGTAGCCATTCTGATTGAGCGTTGAAACGGTAGCGGTGCCGTTGACGTCGGCAAACTGGGATATGCCGTTGGTATCATGGTGCAATTCAACATTGCCTACATTGACGCCATTGACCGTGAGGTTATTCAGTGTAACCGAGTCGATGCCCGGCGGCAGAAGCGAACCGTCGGCGCCAAAGGTGTAATCCTTGCCAACATTGGTCCACATCGCCTGACTGCCCATGGCACCGCTATTGCTCATGTAATAGAGGTTCCAGGTTTCCGCTCCACCAGCAGCGGTGCTGTCCACCTTTGCCCAGCGCATTTGCACATTGGCTGGCGAGCCATTGGCGGCGTAAACCGTAATGGCGCCACCGGCAACCGAACTGTCTTCGAATTTCGAAGCCTGATCCGCCGTCACCGAGCCTGACGCGGGTTGAGGCAGGAAGCGGCGCAACAGGCGTCGACGTGGCAGGAAGCGCCAAAGCGGTGGTATCGGCTGAAACCGTCAGCGTTGCCGTCTTGTTGTCCCCAAGGGTAACGGCGACCTGACCGCCGCTCAGACCGAACGTTGCCGTAGACGCATCCGGTCCGGCATTCGCTCTGAACGCTGACTGCATCTCGCTCAGCGCAACATTGATCTTTTTGCCCGCCCCGATGTCGATGCCCTGGTTGGTCCCCGTATAGGGACCGCCCGCACTATCATAAAAATCGAAGACGACAGGCGTACCGCCCGCATCAAGCGTAATGGATGTACCCGCGGCCATCAGACTGGCGGCAGTGGTTGCCGTGGTTGCGGCTGCCCCGTTTGCCGTTGCCGGGGCGCCCGAGAAACTGCTCGTTTTCATCAGTTCGCTATTTGGGATCGCCGGATTATAGGCGGCGTTCTTGGGCAGTTGCGGCAGGTTGGCCTGATAGTTGATCCGCTCGGTCTGTTGGGCAGGCAGGAAGGCGTTGGAGAGCTTGATAACCTCTGGGACCGACCCCGAAACGTTACCGGTCTTGGTGTCGATCGGCAGCCCCTTGAGATAATAGCCAGCCCCGTTGACCAGCAGACCATCCTTGTCGATCTGAAAGTCGCCGCGCCGGGTATAATAGTTGGTTCCGGCAAATACCGGATTGCCATCAGATTGGCCCACCGAGGGTTCGACCACGAAAAAACCGTTACTGTTCAACGCAATAAATGTCTCGGTGGAAACAGTCTGAATGTCGCCCTGAACATCATTGGTGCTCCGCGATTTCGCCAATACGGCGCCGGGCACCTGCTGCGCCAAAGGCGCATCGGGAATGAGGTCGACAAAGTCAGTTTCAAGCCGCTTATAGGCGGTAGTTTGCGAATTGGCGATATTGCCTGAAATATTTTCCAATGCGTGTGACTGTGCCCTAAGACCGGTCACCGCGCTGGAAAGAGCCCCATAGATACCCATTTAAAACTCCATAAGCGTTGTCGCGCCCCCGCGACGCATTCTTGATCAGCAACATGCAAGCACGATGCCAACTAACCCACGCCTTGAATCCATTGAACAATATCGGGCGACGAACAGGGCCCGACTGGTGGGACCGGCAAGAGAGTCCGCCCAACCGGCAGAAATTGCCGCCCGCTTGTGCGGGTGCTCCAACTGTTCTAAACGCAACATCAAGTGCCGTGGCTGGGGTATAAGACGCTATGCTGTACAAGAATGCCGATGAATTTCTCAACGCGCCCCGCCGCGCTGTAACGGTGTTCGGCATGGCTGGCGTCGGTAAAACCCGTCTGAGCGCCCTGCTGCGCGCCAGCCGCTGGTTTCACTATTCGGTCGATTATCGTATCGGCACCAGGCACATGGGCGAGTTCATCGTCGACAATTTCAAGGCCGAGGCCATGAAGGTGCCCTTCCTTGCCCAATTGCTGCGATCAGATTCGATCTATATTTCCTCAAACATCACCTTCGCCAATCTCGACCCGCTGTCGAGCCTATCTCGGCACGCCGGGCAACCCCGCCGAGGGTGGATTGCCACTGGCTGAATATCAGCGCCGACAGGAACAGCATCGTGTCGCCGAGATATTCGCACTCCAGGACGTCCCGCGCTTTATCGAGCGGGCCAAAGTGCTCTACGGCTATGACGATTTCATCGTCGATACCGGCGGCTCGCTAATCGAGGTTGTCGATCCTCATGATCCCGAAGATCCGGTAATCCAGACCTTGGCGGAATCAACGGCCCTGCTCTACATTCGCGGCACGGAAACCGATGCCGAAAAACTGGTCGATCGGTTCACCCAAAACCCCAAGCCCATGTACTACACACCTGAATTTCTGGTGCGCAAATGGGCCGAATATAAAAAACTCAACGACATCGCCGATGACTGCGCGGTCGATCCCGCCGGCTTTGCCGCCTGGGGATTTGAGGCACTGCTGCATGATCGGCTACCGCGCTATCAGGCGCTCGCCGACAATTTTGGCTACGCGATTGAAGCCTCCGATCTGGCGGCTGTTCGCAATGGCAACGAATTCAAGGAACTGATGGCCAGCGCCATTACCGATCGAATGCGCTAGCCGTAAGGCCCGCCGACCCCGCTCAGTTTCTTCTTTGCCTGCCTGTAAGGGATCACATCATGCCCATACGTATTCCCGATGACCTGCCTGCCAGAAAAACCCTCGAACGCGAGGGCGTCAACGTCATGGATTCCACGCGCGCCGCGCGTCAGGACATCCGTCCGCTCCAGATTGGCCTGCTCAACCTTATGCCCAACAAGGAGCGCACCGAAACCCAATTTGCTCGCCTGATCGGCTCCACCCCCCTGCAAATCGAATTGTCGCTGGTGCGGGTTTCCGACCATCTCTCAAAAAACACGTCCGAAGACTACTTGAAGAGTTTTTACCAGACTTGGGAGGAAGTGCGGTCGCGCAAATTCGACGGTTTCATCGTCACCGGGGCCCCGATTGCCCATATTCCGTTCGATCAGGTTAAATACTGGTCGGAAATGATTGAAATCATGGACTGGACCCAGACCCATGTGAACCACACAATGTTCATCTGCTGGGGCGCCCAGGCGGCCCTGCATCACTTTCATGGCGTCAAACGCTATCGTATGCCCCAAAAGGCCTTTGGCGTTTTCCGCCACACCCTTGCCGGAGGTCCATCACCATTTCTGCGCGGTTTTTCCGACAGTCCGATGGTGCCGGTCTCCCGCTTCAATGACATCGACCGCACCAGTCTAAATCCCGACCTTGAAGTTCTCATCGACAATGCCGATATCGGCATCTGCATGCTCGACGATCCAAAGCATCGCGCGATACATATGCTCAACCATCTCGAATATGACAATCGTTCGCTTGCAGACGAGTACCAGCGCGACATTACATCGGGACTGGATACGCCGCCGCCCACAAACCTTTTTCCGGATGGCGACACCGCCGTCGAGCCGGAGAACCGCTGGCGCAGCCATGCCCACCTGCTCTTTCAGAACTGGATCAATGAAATCTACCAGACCACCCCGTTTGACTTGGATCATATCGGGCAGTAGGTGAAATCATCCAACTGTGCGAGGGGTTTGCCGCCAACGACGGAATCAATCTGTCAGCGGACTGACCCCTTGCATTAATACGCTGGCCCCTTACGTTTCACCAACACACAAAGGGTTCGAGCTTGGCACAACCGCCAACTACCATCGTTGACGAGTCTCGGCATCGCCCTCGCCAATCTGGCGGACGCGGCCACCGGCACCTTCACGCCCACGCTACGGCTTGGAGTTACCGGGCTGAGCCGCGCTGGCAAAACCATTTTCATCACCGCACTGGTGCATAATCTGTTGACCGGCGGCCGCCTGCCCGGCTTCACGCCAATGGCGGACGGCCGCTTTATCGGCGCACAGTTGGCCGAATATCCCGACGCCACCATCCCCCGTTTTGCCTATGAGCAACATCTGGCGGCACTGACCGGTCAAAAACCGTCATGGCCCGAGAGCACGCGTCGCATCTCCCAATTGCGGCTTGTCCTCAAATATCAATCTGCCAATTGGATCGCCGGTTGGCGCGGCCCGGCAACACTCAATCTCGATATCGTTGATTATCCCGGCGAATGGTTGCTCGACCTGCCCTTGTTGAGCCTGAGCTTTGCCGATTGGAGCCGCGAAGCCCTCGAACGCGCCAATCGCCCGGGATCGGCAAATGAGGCAACCCCGTTCCTGAACATATTGGCGTCGATCGACCCACAAAAGCCTGCCAACGATTCCGATGCCGAAAAGCTGGCCGCAAGTTTCACCCGCTATTTGCGACAGAGCCGGGAAGACAATGCCATGTCAACGCTACCGCCGGGTCGTTTCTTGCTGCCCGGCGATCTCGAGGGGTCGCCGGCCCTGACCTTTGCCCCGCTCCCCCGCCACGCAGCCTGTTCGTTCGACGAGCCTCTATGCCATGCTCGAGGGTCGGTATGAGGCCTACAAGGCTCAGGTCGTGCGCCCATTCTTCAAGGACCACTTCGCCCGTCTGGACCGACAGGTGGTGCTGGTGGACACGCTGCGCGCGCTCAATACCGGCGCTGCGGCGGTGGCTGATCTTGAAACGGCGCTGACGGCGGTGCTGTCCTGTTTCCGGCAGGGCGACAGTAACCCGCTTACCCGCCTGATCTCGCGCCGCATAGACCGTATCCTTTTTGCCGCCACCAAGGCCGACCACGTTCATCACACCAGTCACGACCGGCTTGAAGCCATCCTAAATCGCCTGGTCGCCAATGCCAGTCGGCGCGCTCGCTTTGCTGGCACAGAAACCCGCTCCCTTGCCCTTGCAGGCATCCGCGCTACCCGTGAAGGCAGTTTCCTTGAGGCCGGCGAGGTCCTGCCCACCATCGTTGGCACACCAATGCCTGGAGAAGTGCTGGACGGCACCACCTATGACGGCAAATCCGAAATTGCACTGTTCCCTGGTGACTTGCCCGAACATCCGGACTCATTGTTTGAAGATGGCAATCCTGTCTCGCTGAATTTCCTGCGCTTTGTGCCGCCTCAAAATTTGGATCGCAACGCGAGTGGCGATCCGGTGCTTCCGCACATTCGTTTTGATCGCGCGTTGGATTTTCTCATTGGGGACAAACTCGCATGAAGCGCCCGGTAGCACGCCCGATCAACACCGCCAATCCCGCAAGTGACACCAGCAGAACGCCCCGCGCTTTCTTGCCGGATCAGGTAACCATTGACCAGAAAAGTTTTGAGCCGCCACCCGACGACACAGTGGCCAACCTACCGATAAAAACCATGGGATGGCTGGGGCGCCTGGCTTGGACTACCGGCACCATCTTAGTGTCATTTGGCCTCAGCCTGATGGCGGACCGCCTAATCCGCGATCTGTTCGCTCGCTATGAATGGTTGGGTTGGGTGGGCGTCGTGGTCCTCGCCCTGTTCGCTCTGGCACTAATCCTTCTGGCCCTCCGCGAGTTCCTGGCGCTTCGCCGCCTCCGGGTTCTGGACCGGCTGCGCAGAACCGCTACGCAAGCGCTTGCCAACAACAACCTGCACGAAGCCCAGCATGTGCTTGGCAACCTTCAAAACATCTACGCCCTCCGACCCGATCTAGCCGCTGCACGCAAAGATGTCGACGATCACGCCAGGCATCTGTTTGACGGCAACGAACTGATCGACCTGGCCGAACGTGGCCTGATGTCACCGCTTGACCGCAAGGCCAAGGCCCTCACAGCGGCCTCGGCCCGCCGGGTAGCGTTGGTAACAGCGGTCTCACCCCGCGCTCTGGTCGATATCATGTTCGTCATATACGAGAGCATCCGCCTCGCCGGCGCCATAGCTGCCTTATATGGTGCCAGGCCAGGTTTTTTCGGCTTCTGGCGCCTGACCGGGGCCATCCTTGCCCACCTCGCCGTCACCGGCGGTTTGGTGTTGACCGACGGCATTGTCGAACAATTGGTCGGCCAGGGGTTGGCCGCCAAATTGTCGGCCCGTCTCGGCGAAGGCGTCGTCAACGGTTTGATGACAGTGCGGGTCGGTATCGCCGCCATCCGCGTCGTGCGCCCGCTGCCGTTTAATACCCAGCCTCAACCGGTGGTTCGGGACTTTCTACCCGAACTCACCAATCTCAATCCGGATAAAACCCGGCCGGCACGCTAGGCCTTGGTCGTCAACATTGCCGTCATGGGCTGCCAATACATTTGTGACCACCCCCTTCGAGCATTTCCTGTGCCCCATCGGGATAGCCGGATTGAGAAAATTGTAGCTTGGTCTCGCTGCCATCTATTGACAGCACGAAGCTGACAATCGAATAAACCCCTTCAGGCCACGCATTGGAGCGCCACGCCTGCACGACGCGCTTGCCGGGCACCAATTCTATGTGACGACCACGAATATCGCCGCCGAACAGTGAAAACGCGCCGCCTTCCTCAGCCGCAATATCAGCGCTGCGACCGCCAGTCATGGCGGTAAACTTGTCCGACGTGGTCAATATACCGAATATAGCGTCCGGGCTGGCGGGTATTTTCACTTCCTGATGGATGGTCATTTTGGCACTCCTGTTTGACTTTGAGACAATGTCACGATATTGATCAACCAATCGGTTGAATGAACAGCGGTATGTCACCCGCGTCGCTCATTGTCAACCATATGGTTGAATATTGGAGAATTGTATTGTCCGCCGCCGTTCCGTTTCCGCTCGAAGACCGGCTCGACGTCATATTTCAGGCACTGGCCAATCGCACGCGTCGCGCATTGGTCGCCCGGCTCGCCCAGGGTTCGGCCAAGGTCACCGAGGCTTGCCGCGCCGTTCGAAATGTCGCTTGCTGCCGTTTCAAAGCACCTTCTGGTGCTCGAAAGCGCTGGCATTGTAGATCGAACCGTGCACGGACGCGTGCACATATGTGCACTCAATACTGGTGCCCTCGCCAGCGCCGACCAGTGGCTTGATACCTACAAGGCATTCTGGGACGACAAGGCTCGACAATTTCGTCCAATTCGTCGAAACCGAAAATGCCACCCCCCGGACAAACCATGACGCCCACTGCTCTATCGATGTCGCGCGTCATCCGCGCCCCGCGCGATCGTGTGTTCAAAGCCTGGACCGACCCCGCAATTCTGGTCAAATGGTGGGGTCCGGGGACCGTAACCTGCCCCGAAGCACAGATCGACCTGCGCGTTGGTGGCGCCTATCGCATCGCCAACGCGCAGCCCGATGGTTCGATCACTTGGATTTCCGGGGTATTCCAGAGCGTCACGCCCCCAGATCAACTCGTCTATACCTGGAGCGTCAGCATGATCCCGGGCGAGCCAACCCTGGTAACGCTTGATTTCCACCCCCACCCGGAAGGCACCGAACTGGTCCTGCACCATTCCCGTTTTACCGATCCGAGTGTGCGCGACATGCATTTGGAAGGTTGGGGTGGCTGCATCGACAAGCTCGAAGCCCTCATGGCCGCCTGACGCAGACGACCAGCGCCAAAATTGGCTCCTCATTCATTGTTGCTGTCATTGGGGCGGCAACAATTAGCTTTGTGCAGCGCTTGGCGCCAATGTCACCTTCAGGCCGTCCAGTGTATCGCTCAACAATATCTGGCAGGACAGCCGCGAATTCGGCTTCTTGTCCAGTGTAGAATAGAGCAGATCCTCTTCGTCATCGCTGGGGTCAGCCAGTTTGTCCAGCCACTGCTGATCAACATAAACATGACACGTCGCGCAGGCGGCGGCGCCGCCACATTCTGCCTTGATATTAAGCCCCCAATCGCGGATGACTTCCATCACCCGCCATCCGTCCAGCCCTTCAAGTTCATGCTCGGCACCAGCTTGATCGGTCACATGGATTTTCATAGCCGGTCCTCTCCGCTAGGCGACACCCAGCTTCTTCTGCAGCTTGGTCGAAGAGGTGGTGTATTGGAAAATCACACGTTCATCGGGCGAAATGATCTTCTTGGCCCGCTGCGCCATAAGCGCGGCTTCGTGAAACCCCGAAAGGATCAGCTTGAGCTTGCCGGGATAGGTATTGATATCACCAATCGCAAAAATGCCCGGAACGGAGGTTTCAAATTTCTCAGTGTCCACCACAATCAGATTGTCATTGAGTTCCAACCCCCAGTCGGCGACGGGACCGAGTTTCATCGTCAACCCAAAGAACGGCAGTAGCCGCGTTGCGGGCACTGACAAATCACCGGCATCAGTGGTCAGATGCACATGGTTGAGCTGGCCATTTTCACCATCAAGCTTTGCAATCTGGCCGGTCAGGAAGTTGATTTTTCCCTCGCCGACCAACTCCTGCATCTTGCTGACCGAGGCCGGTGCCGCCTTGAACACTGCCCGGCGATGCACCAGCGTCAACGACCGCACAATCGGCTGCAGGTTCAACGTCCAATCGAGCGCAGAATCACCGCCACCGACAATCACCACGTCCTGACCGCGGAAATCGTCCATCTTGCGGACCGAGTAAAATACCGAGCTGTTCTCAAACTGTTCAATATCGGCCACAGGCGGCCGTTTCGGCTGGAACGAGCCACCGCCTGCCGCAATGACGACGACTTTCGCCAAAAACACTTCATCAGCATCAGTGACCAGCCTGAACGAACCGTCGGCCTGCTTATCAATCGAATTGACCATGCGATTGAAATGAAATTCCGGCGCAAACGGCGCAATCTGCGTCATCAGATTTTCGGTTAGTTCCTGCCCGGTAACGACTGGAAAACCCGGAATATCATAGATTGGCTTTTCCGGATAAAGCTCGGCACACTGCCCACCTGGGCGGTCAAGAATGTCGATGAACTGGCATTTGATATCTAACAGGCCGAGTCTCAAACGCTGCAAAAAGCCCGCAGGGGCCAGCGCCGATTACCACAACATCGGTGACGATTTCAGTTCCGCTCATCAGGTCTCAAGTCCAATTGGAGGGCAAATGCCCTCGTTTCGTCGGGGTCACCCCCACGTCTGCGGGAATGCGTAATGGTCGTGTTCAGCCTGCCCGGCGCAAATAGGGCCGTGTGCCAACAGGCACTTCGGTGGTCCCGACCGGTTGATAGAAAATGTTAACCTCGGGCAAACGATTCTCAATCAGGGCTTCGCGCGTCGGCTTGTGGGATATCACAAGCGCGTTGATACCGCAGCGACGCATAAGCGGAATCTGGTCCTGCAATACGTCACCAACAGCGCGCAATTCGTTAGCATAGTGGTAACGTTCAGTCAGCAGTCGCGCGGTAGAATAGCCACGACCGTCGGTAAAGGCCGGAAACATTATCGCAATCGAGGCAAAGCGACCAAGATCGCCCTCGGCGTCCTCAATTCGATCGCCCGGTGATATCAGCAAACCCAATGGATGAGGATTGGCCAGAAACGCCTCGCGGTGCGCCCGAAATACCGACAGCGGTACATGGGTGTAGCGAGCCGCCGCGGGAGCCTCGGTGTCATCCCATGCGCGGAATGGATCGGCGACAAAGGTGCCATCCTTGAACAGGGTGTACTTGTCAGCCGCACGCATCGGCGAGGCAATGGCACCGCTGAAATCATAATGTATCCCGCATTCTTTCTTGTTTAGGCCGCGCCAACGTCCGGCGCGCGGATCCTCGCCCTCGGCAACGACCGAAGTGCATGGCGCGCAGCCAATCGACTTGTAGCCTTGATCAAAAAGCGGATGTTCTGGCAGATCGTGCTCGGCCTTGTAAGTCGCAACATCGGCGTCGTTGAAATAGGCAAGCGGATTGATCTTGATACGATCATCGCTCGTCAGTTCGAAATGCGGCAACACGCCGCGTTCCTTGGTCTGAAACCGCTTGCGCCCGGTAACCCAGCCGCCATACTGCTCCGTAATCGGCTCCAGCGGCTCGGTCTTGCGAATATGACAGCAACTATCAGGATCGGTTTCCCAAAGATCGCCATCGGGATCAAAACGCGCCAGATCGGCCGCATCCGGGTGAATGGCAGTGACATTGATCAAGCCAAGTTGCTTTTTGAGTTGCTCGACATAGGCCAGCGTTTCGGAAAAATGCTTTCCCGTTTCCAGAAAATAGATCGGCAGACTGGGATCAACCTGAGCCGCAATGTGCAGCAGGACCGCTGAATCCGCTCCAAACGAGGAAACGATGGCCACATCGCCGGGTAGAATTTCAGTGACCGCCTGACGCAGCACGCCAACAGCGTCCATTTCGTCGAACATGCCATTGAGCGCGACAATGCCGAGTGAACGCAATTTGTCGGGCTGCCGGTCCGAATGAAGGGTGCTAGGCAGTGCCATAAAGCGCCTCCTTGAAGGGTGCCTCGCCCAATCGGCGATAGGTGGAAATAAAGTTTTCATCGGCGCTTTCGCGCCTGGTCAAATAGGTTTCGACCAGCGTTTCGATAGCCTCCGGCACGCCTTCTGCGTCAAAGCCGGGCCCCAGAATTTTGCCGACCGATGCATTTTCACTGGCATCGCCCCCCAGCGTGATCTGATAAAGCTCGCCGCCCTTTTTTCGACACCCAAAACCCCGATGTGGCCAACATGATGATGCCCACAGGCATTGATGCAGCCTGAGATCTTTATCTTGAGATCGCCAATGTCCTTCTGCCGCTCCGGTGCGGCAAACTTTTCAGATATTGCCTGGGCAATTGGAATCGAGCGCGCCGTTGCCAGTGAACAAAAATCCATGCCGGGGCAGCAAATGATGTCGGTAATCAGCCCCGTGTTGCCCTCGGCCAGTTTCACCGCGACCAGTCCATCATAGACCGCGCGCAAGTCGCGGATGGCCACGTGTGGTAACACCAGATTTTGTTCATGGGTAACGCGCAATTCGTCAAACGAATAGCGTTCAGCCAGATCCGCAACGGCGTCCATTTGCTCGGCAGTGGCATCACCGGGCGATCCGCCGACCGGCTTGAGTGAAATGGTCAACGACGTATAGCCCCGCGTGGCATGGCGATTGAGGTTGTTTTTGAGCCAGCGGGCATAGGTTGGATCGAGAATATCCTCGCGGGCAATATCAATCGGCGTATCGGGCAAGGCTCAAAAACTCAGGCGGGGCGAAATAGGCGCCGATCCGGTCCAGTTCCTCTTGCGGCAAGGTAAGTTCGCCCCCGCGCATTTCAGCAAATTCTGCTTCAACCTGCCCCTTGATCGTCTCCAAACCCTCTTCGTGGACAAGAATTTTGATCCGCGCCTTGAATTTGTTGTCCCGACGACCATAGCGATTGTAAACCCGGACGATGGATTCGAGATAGGCCAGCAAATGTTCATGGGGCACAAAACCATTGATCAGCTTGGCCACCATGGGCGTGCGTCCCAACCCGCCACCGACCCAGACTTCCCAACCAATGGCCCCATCCCCATTGGTCGTGGCCTGAAGACCTATGTCGTGAAACCGGATAGCAGCACGGTCGTGCGGTGCCCCATTGAGCGCTATCTTGAACTTGCGGGGCAGATAGGAAAATTCGGGATGCAGACTCGACCACTGGCGAATGATCTCGCCAACCGGGCGCGGATCGATGATTTCGTCATGAGCAGCGCCTGCAAACTGATCAGTGGTGACATTGCGAATGCAATTTCCCGATGTCTGTATCGAATGCATTTCCACCGAGCCCAGCTCACCCAGAATAACCGGCACGTCCTTGAGGCGCGGCCAGTTGAACTGAATGTTCTGTCTCGTGGTGAAATGCCCGTAACCCCGGTCATAGGTGCGCGCAATATGGGCCAATTTTCGCATTTGCTGGGATCGAAGCGTGCCATAGGGCACGGCAATCCGCAGCATATAAGCGTGCAACTGCAGATAGAGTCCGTTCATCAGCCGCAGCGGCCGAAACTGCTCCTCGCTGATTTCGCCCTTGAGGCGACGCTCGACCTGATTGGCAAATTGCCCGGTGCGCGCGCGAACAAACGCCGCGTCAAATTCGTCATATCGATACATGGCCGTCCTCGTTCAAATGCTGACGGTCAAAAGTCGCGCCATCGAGGATATTGCGGGTCGTAGGTCCCTTGGACCGGATACGCTCCCGCATGCGCAACGGCACGAGGATATCGTCGATCTCACAGACCGCAACGATTTCGACGCTGACAATCCGCGTTGTTGCATTGCTATCGGCAATGGCTTTGTCGCGGGCCGCGCCATCATCCTCGCTGAATCGCCAGGCGGCTTGCATGTCCTGCACCCAGCGACCCGCTGGATCGAGATAAACCACGCCGCCAGACGTCAACTCATTACCCGCCAGAATTTCCATCATGCCACCTTACTGAGTTCGACCGCGACATCGGCGGCTCCGGACCAATCGCCGGCCGCCACCGCCTCGCCCGCCAATATTATTGCCGGCCCCGCCGGGAACGGCACCGTGCCACCTGCTAACGCGCCCAACGTGCCGCGATAAAATGCCCGGTCCGACCGACCAGCATTGATAACGATGCCCACCGGCAACTGTGACGAAACGCCATGCGCGATCAGCTTTGTCGCCACCTTGTCGGCGATGGATTTGCCCATATAGAGCGCCAGCGTGATACCCGCTGCCGCAAGAGCGGCCCAGTGATCGAGTTCGATATCGTCCGCACCATGTGCAGTTGCCATCACCAGTCCGCTTGAAACCTTGCGCAGGGTAAGTGGCGTCGCGCTATCGGCGGCCGCCGCCATTGCGGCACTGATTCCCGGTACAATCGAATAGCTTATGTCGGCTCTACGCAATGCCGCGATTTCTTCGCCAGCGCGCCCAAACACCATTGGATCGCCCGATTTGAGCCGCGCAACCTGCTTGCCTTGTCCGGCCAACCGCACCAGCAAACTATTGATCTGGGCTTGGGAAAACGAGTGGTGGCCCTTGGCCTTACCCACGGCGATCACTTCGGCGTCGCGGCGCCCCATCTGCACAACCAGGTCAGGCACCAATTGGTCGTGGACGATGACATCGGCTTGCTGCAGCAGACGCTGCGCCCGCAGGGTCAACAAATCCTCGGAACCCGGTCCCGCCCCGATCAGCGCGACCGATCCCTGACGCTTGTGCTCCAGATGGCGGCCCAACAAAGCCTCTGCCGCGATATTGCCCTGATCCGTCGCGACGGCAATGTCGACTTCGGCCGATTGAACCAGATCTTCGTAGTAGCGCCGCCGCGAACCACTATCGCCGATGAGCGCCTCGACCTGTCGCCGCATCCGACCCGCCAGCGCGGCAATGGCACCGAGACGCGGCGATAGCATCGCCTCAATCCGCGCCCGCACCAGCCGCGCCAACACCGGCGCCGTACCCTCGGTGGCAATGGCGATCGTCAGCGGCGCCCGATCAATTATCGATGGCGTATAAAAATCGCATTCTGCAGGGACATCGACAACATTGAGCGCAACTCGGCGGGCCCGGGCCGCGCACTTGGCCAACATTCCATCCGGACCATTGTCGGTCACAAAGATCAGCGCTGCATCGTCCAGGTCGCTCTCACGGAATGGCCGACGGTGCAGCGTCACATCGAGGCCCGAAAAATCGGCGTCGATGTTCGGCGCGATGACGACGGTTTGAGCACTGGTCTTGGTTACCAGCCGCGCCTTGTTCAGCGCTTCGACGCCACCACCCACGATGACGACGCGCTGCCCTTGAACCTTGAAGGCTCAACGGAAATGTGTTGAGTTGACCCATTCTTGCGCCTCTCTCTTTGAGGCTAAAAATAGGCCGGAAACCCCAGCTTTCACAAGGCTTTCAGCCTCAATCGCTTTTATATTTCCCGCCGGACCACCGACTTAGAACGTGCCGCGATGCAAACAGACAATGTCGCCAAAAAAACTGCTGCATGGCCAGTGCGGGAAAATTTTGCGTTGGTCGATTTGGGTCCAAACAGCCGTTATCAGCCCTGACGACCCGGCACATGAACCACCAGACCATCCAATTCATCCTTGACCTTGATCTGGCAACTCAGGCGGCTGGACGATTTGACCTCGAATGCAAAATCGAGCATGTCCTCTTCCATGGCCGACGGTCCGCCCACGGTTTCTTCCCAGTCCTTATCGACATAAACATGACACGTCGCGCAGGTGCAGGCGCCACCACATTCGGCAACGATCCCCGGTACAGCGTTCATGATCGCCGTCTCCATGACGGTGGCTCCAGCCTCCGCATCAGTCTCATGGCGCGTGCCGTCGGCTTCGATAAAGGTAATTTTGGTCATGGGGCCAGTTCTTGGGTGAGAATATTTTGGGGATATAGCCGCAGCGCCGAAACGCTGCAAGTTTTAGAGGCCCTGCAGCCGTTCAAGATGATGATAGCCAATGCCGAAATAGGCTTTGGTGTCCGCAATCTTGCGCAGGACAACCTCCCGTTCTGCCGGTGACTTTTTCGCCCTCTGCGCCACGATCAGTACGTTTTTGGGCGTGTGTGCGTCGGAAATAAACTCGAAAATCCTGGTCTTGTAGCCTGCAGCTTCGAGGATCAGCGCGCGCAGGCCATCGGTGACCATTTCCGCCTGACGTTCCATGAAAACGCCATGAGTCAGCAGAAAATCCAGGTCATTGCTGGCTTTGTTCGCTTCAATCTGGCGGCGGATCTGCTTGTGGCAACACGGCGCCACCGCGATCAATTCGGCCCCCGCCGCAATGCCTTTGTGAATGGCATCATCGGTCGCGGTATCGCAGGCATGCAGCGCAATGACCACCGATGCGTCGCTGCTGTCAAACTGCTCGATGGCGCCCCGCTCAAAGCGCAATCTTGCAAACTTGGCCTCTGCCGCGATCCGATTGCAAAGCGCCACCAGTTCATCGCGGAACTCCACGCCGACAATCTCGATATCGGCCTTGGCCACGCTGGTCAAATAATCGTAAAGCGCAAATGTGAGATAGCCTTTGCCTGATCCCATATCGACAATTTTGTGCAACCGATCTGCAGGGATCGCTTGAATCAACGGCGCAAATATTTCGACCATCTTGTTGATTTGTCGATATTTATCCTGTGCAGCCTTGAGCACATTGCCTTGCGCATCCGCGATTTTGAGCGCATGCAGATAGGCTCTTGCCTTCCGGCGCAATCAATCGATGCTTGGTGCGATCATGGCTCGTCGACGGCACGTCTCGGTTGGCGTCCCGGCGCTTGATCCGCACCTTGTCGCCATGTTGCTCAAAGTTTAGGTCGAACTCGGTCGTTTCCAGCAGGGCCGTGCGGAACACCGCACCGAGATCAGCGCGCAGCAACGCCATAGCTTCGGGCAGGATATGGTTTTTGATAATGTCGCGGGTCTTGTAGCGATAAGTGAAACTGAGCATGTCCTGCCGCTTCACGACGATCTTCTTGATTGCAACCGATTTGAGTGCCGCATCCGGCCCCTGATAGCCCATGAGCTTGAGCTGCACCAAACGACCATCGTTGAACGCCGTTTTCACATCGTTCAGGAAGGTTTCAATTTGTGGGGCGGCGGTCAATGCCGTTCCTTGGTGGCCATGAAGCGCAGCTTGGGAAAATCCTGTTTGGCCCGATCCGCCCACCAGGCATTTTGGGCCAAAAACACCGGCGCACCAGTGCGATCCTCGGCAATATTGGTTTTCTGCACGGCGATAAAGCGTTTCAGGCTCCTCGGGATCATCACTTTCGATCCAGCGTGCAACCTCGAAATTCATGTTCTCGAAATCGATAGGCACGCCATACTCCTTGGCGATGCGCGAACCGAGCACTTCCAACTGCAGGGGACCAACGACGCCCACGATCCAGTCCGAACCCATCATGCGCCGAAATACCTGGGCGACGCCCTCCTCGGCCAGATCATTGAGAGCCTTGGCCATCTGCTTGGTCTTCATCGCATCCATCAGCCGCACGCGACGGATGATTTCCGGGGCGAAATTGGGAATGCCGGTCACATTGATCGATGCCCCCTCGGTCAGCGTATCGCCAACGCTGAGCGTGCCGTGATTGGGAATGCCGACAATATCGCCCGCCACCGCTTCCTCGGCCAGTTCGCGATCATGGCCGAAAAAGAACATCGGATTGGAAACCGCCATGTCCTTGCCGGAACGAACATTCTTGAGGCGCATGCCGCGCGTGAAGGTGCCCGAACATAACCGCACGAAGGCGATGCGGTCGCGATGGTTGGCATCCATATTTGCCTGAACCTTGAAGACAAAGCCCGAAACCTTCTTGTCCGATGGCTGGATCGGCTCTGGGATCGCCGGCTGGGGCCGCGGTTCTGGTCCCCATTCGCCCAAGGTGCGCAACAATTCGGCCACCCCGATGCCCTTGAGCGCAGAGCCAAACAGGACCGGGCTCAAATGACCGGCATGGAAAGTGTCCAGATCAAATGGCGGCAGCGCTGAACGCGCCAGGCTCCAATGATTCAAGCGCGGTCATGAATACCGGGTCATCCACCAGCGCTTCATTGTCGAGCAGATCCTCGATCTCCCCATATTCGGCAATTGGCTTGCCGGCCGGACTGAGCACGCGCCTTTCCAGCAAATCTATGTAGCCATGAAAGTCGACGCCCTGCCCGATGGGCCAAAGCATCGGCGTCAGGTCGAGTGCAAGCTTGCTCGCGATCTCGTCCATTAGGCTCCAGCGGGCCAAGCCCTTCGCGATCCACCTTGTTGATAAAGGTGATGATGGGAATATCGCGCAGGCGGCATACTTCAAACAATTTGAGCGTCTGCGCCTCGATACCCTTGGCCGCGTCAATGACCATGATCGCCGCGTCAACCGCGGTAAGGGTTCGATAAGTATCCTCGGAAAAATCCGAGTGGCCGGGTGTATCAAGCAGATTGAGCGTCAATCCATTCAATTCAAAGGTCATTACCGAGGAGGTGATCGAAATGCCGCGCTTCTGCTCGATTTCCATCCAGTCAGATCGTGTCGAGCGTGCGCCCGCCTTGCCCCGCACCGCTCCAGCGGCCTGAATAGCGCCGGCAGCCGCCAGCAACCGTTCGGTCAACGTCGTCTTGCCCGCATCCGGATGCGAGATGATGGCAAAGGTTCGCCGCGTCTGAAATGGCGCTGCTACCATGCGCTCTTTTTCGGGGGACAGGTCTGTCATGCTCATGAAAATTCGAAACGCCTTGCCGGTTGCCAGCCGCTTTATATAAGGCGCGCTTGCAACTTTACATCAGTGGACTGTAAGTGCCTATGGCCGCTCTATAGGCCCAAGCCCGCGCAGGCGTCAAACAAATGCCGACCGGACACGCACTGCCGCCGCATCGGTGGCTAGTCGTCGAGGTCGACAATTTGCGTGGCTATGAAGGCGCGCACCTCTTCCACCGCTATGCCGATGTCATCGATTGCTTCCTGCTGGGGCGGCAATCCGTCCTTCAACGCTTGCTCTGCCTGACGGGCCAATGTGGCGATACCAACAGCACCTACGCCTGCCGCCGCCCCTTTGAGCGTATGCAGGATTGGCGCATAGTCAGAGACGGCGTTCACGCCGCGCAACCGGGCCATATAGGCCTGGATGGTCTCGTCAAACATCGCCAGCACTTCAAGGCTCGAGGTTTGCATCCCCCAGGCACTGCTTGGCCAGATGCTCGCGATCAATCGGGCCCTGACGGCTCCCACCAGGTGCGGGATGTGAAACTTCAACTGCTGCCGAACCGCGTTTCATCGGGTCACTTACCTCGTTGTCGGGCACATCCGCCTCCCACGAGGCATTTTTGCTGGGACAACCATAATTTGCCGGGATGAACAGGTGATTAAGTCACACCTTTGCCTTTGTTTACGGCTTGGCTCTTCAAGTTCCTCACTGAAAAATTAACCTTTGGGTAAGAAATTGTTCGGTTTGGATCAAATTGAATGTATTAATGAGGGCTAACCAGCGCGCGGCGGCGTGGGTTGATGGGGCAATGGGGTTTTGCATCCAATTGTACTCATTTGGCGGACGTCCTGGAAACTGGGCGCGTGTCATAACAACTCGCGCATGCCGCATAGTCGCAACAAGGCCGACGCGAGAGTTGTAATAGAGTATGGCTAAGAACCCGACCCAATCCGCAAATGATCCCGCAGCACTGGCATTTTCGGCCGTAGAGGATGCCCTCAAGGACTCGGTGTTTACCGCAGCCCCGGCCGACGCAGAACCCGCCAAGAGCGATAGTTCGCGATCCGAGCGCTCGCGAGCCGCCGACAAGATTGCAGCGCAAGCCGGATCGGTCGCCAATGACGATAGGTTCCCCGCCGCCCGGGCGCTTTACACTCTGAATGGAACCTCATCGGCTCGACCAACATGGATCGCCCTGGCGCTGTCTGTCGCCTGGCTGGCGGTTACCGGTATTGCGGCCTATATGCGGTTTGGCGCTGTAGATCTTGCCAGCTTTGTCGGCACACTTGAGTTTATTGGCCTCCTGGCCATCATGATCCTGCCTGTACTGGGCTTTTTTAGCATTGCCACTTTATTCCGGCGCGCACAGGATTTGCGCAATGCCGCCTCTTCGATCACGCAGGCCGCAATCCGGCTGGCCGAGCCTGAAGTGGCGGCAGCCGATAAGGTCGCCTCAGTCGGTCAGGCTGTCCGGCGTGAAGTCAACGCCCTCGGTGACGGACTGGAACGCGCGCTCTCACGGGCCGGCGAACTCGAAGTGATGATCCACAACGAGGTAACCGCGCTGGAGCGCACCTATTCAGACAATGAATCGCGCATGCGCTCATTGATCTCGGAACTGGCCAGCCAGCGCGAAAGCGTTCTGACCAATACTGACCGCGTCCGTGAAGCGATCACCGAAAGCCATACCGGTCTCGTTTTCGACCTCGACATGATCTCCCAGCGTATTGCCGGATCGATTGTAGATAGCGGCGGTAACCTGACCAAAGCCCTCGAAACCGCTGGCAATACCCTGGGAACGGCATTCGGCGACCGCAGCGAGAGCTTTATTGCGCTGGTTGACAATCGCACCGGCGATTTCCTCGGTGCGCTGGACAATAGTGCCGCACGCCTGTCGAGCAGTTTCGAAGATCATACCAGCGCGCTCTCACGCGACTTTGAGGCTCGTCAAAACGAAATCGCCTCGACCATAGACAGCCGCATGGCGACCCTTACCGACGCACTCGACAGCCGCGCCGCCACGATCTCGGGCACACTAGAGGATCGCACCAATGCCCTGACAGGCATATTCGAGGAGCGCACCAATTCTCTGTCGGGGATGCTGGCGGATCGCTCCGGCGCCCTCGCCAGCGCTTTGGAACAGCGCACCGATGCACTATCCAGCGCCTTCGAGGAGCGCACCGGCGCCTTGTCTAATCTGCTCACCGACGGTGGCAGTGCGCTGCTCGACCAATTGCGTGAACGCGGCCACGAAGTCGCTGGTGCCCTCGATATGATCGGCACCCAGGTCAACAATGATATTTCAAGTCGCTCGCGCGAAGCTGAAACCATGTTGACGGCATTGACCCGTCAGCTTGATGAAAGTGTCGCGATCCAGCTCAACGCCATGGATAGCCGCCTGCAATCTGCCTTGATCGAAATCAGCGGCGCACTAGACGAAACCTCCGAACGGGCCCATGGCACCATCGTTACAGCGGGCTCGGAATCCTCTCGCTGTTCGATGGTCGCTTGAACGAAATTTCCGATATCCTCGATTCACGCTTGCACAGCCTTGATGGTGTGCTTGGCGACAAGGGCGACCGCCTTGTTGAGGCTTTGAGTCGTCACAGGCTCAAACTTTGCGGCACGAGCCAACGTGCTTGAAATGGCGCTCGATGAGCAATCCGGCCGCTTCAGCGAGGCTGTTGCACAGCGCACCGCCGAAATGGACGCGGCTCTTGGCGAGCGCGCCGAACAGATCACCGGCACGATTGGCAGCCGCACGCGCGAAATCGTTGATTCCCTTGCCGGACACACCGAAATCATCGCCGAGGCGCTGGACGGGCGCACCCAGCAGCTGGACGGCATGCTGAGTGGGCGCTCAAAGGAATTGAGCACCACCTTCCAGACCCATGCCAGCGAACTCGAGGAAACGCTCGAAAATCGCAGTCGCGACCTCAACGAAGCAATCCGCGTTCGCTCCCAGGAACTCGGCGAGACCCTTGTTGGCGGCACCAAGGCATTTGATCAAGCCATTGCCGGGCGCACCCAGCGTCTGGCCGACACGCTTGCCGAACGCACCACGACGCTAAGCACGCTGATCGACGATCGCACTGATACACTCACCACCCAACTCGACGATCGCACTCAACACCTGACCACGCAGCTTGATCAGCGCACTCAGAGCCTGTCCACCCAGATCGATGACCGGGTCGAGCATTTGACCAACCAGATCGATGACCGGGCCCGGAACCTGTCCAGTCAGATCGACGGCCACACTGAAAATTTCATTCATAAGGTCGATGAACGCACCGAACGCATGGCAACCCAGATTGATGACCGGGCGCAAAATCTGGCCATCCAGATCGATGACCGTGCACAGAGCCTGACCGGCGCGCTGAATTCACAGTCGGAACTGTTCTCTCAAAATATTGCCGACCGGACTGCCCAGCTATCGGGTGCCATCTCCACCAGCGGCACTGAATTGTCTGAGGCGCTCGACACCCGCACCCAGCAATTGGCCGGCATTGTTGGCACGCGGACGACCCAATTGTCCGAAGCGCTCAACACCCGTACCCAGCAAATGTCTGAAATGCTGGGTGAACGCACCGGCGAACTGTCCGAGGCCATCGGCCAGCGGACAGCAGAACTGGCAACGACCATCGAACATCAGGGCGATACAGCGCGCGACAAGATCGAAACCTCGCTTCGCGGTGTCACCGACACTATGGCCGAGCGTGTCGATTCGATGTCGCACCTCATTGGGTCCAGAGTTACCGAGTTCAACGACACCTTGGGCACTGGCATTGATGACGCGATTGTTCGCATTGTGGATGCCGAAACCGGCCTGACCAGCCGGATTGCAGCCGCGACGGCCACGGTCAGCGAAAGCAACCGCCAGGCTGCCGATCTTATTGAGAATGGTGTCAATTCGGCCCGCCAGGCCATCACCGACATGGTTGATCAGCGTTTGGGCACCCTGCCCGAGGCCATCACCGCGCGCGCTGACATCACCGCTGATCGCCTGACGGCACTTAACGCCACCATCAATACGGCCATCACACAGTCGATGGCGGATCTGGAGTCTGGCGCTGATCGCATTGAAGAAACCATCGCCACCCGCCTGGTCACTGCCACCAATACGATCACGGCCGATGTTACCGATACGGCCAATCGTATGGACCTCGCCGTTCGCGGCGCCCTCGAGCAGATCCAGCTGGCCGCCACCAATATCGATGATCTGGTTTCGGTTAAAGCCGTCAACACCGCCCAGGGCATTGCCCAGCGCATGTCCGAAATCAATTCAGCGGTTGACGAGCAGACCAGCGCGTTCGCTGCGTTGGTCAGCGAAAAATCCGACCAGTTGCAGATCGCCTTGCTCAGCCATGGTAATGTTCTGCGTGAGGCCCTTGGCGAAAATGCCAAAGAAGCCGAAGAGATCATGGCACACTCGACATCGCGCATTCTCGATGATGTCAACAACGCGCTTAGCAAGCTCAACGACAGCAACAGCCTGTTGCAGCGTGTGCTCGAGGCCTCGACTACCAACCTGTCTCAGTTGGAATCAAGCGTGGCTCAGCAGACAGCCAACTACTCCAATACCGTGCGCGACGCCGTGGGCCAGACCGAAGAGGCCGGCCAAATGGTCAGCCAGCACGTTGGCGCGCTGCAAACTACCATCCAGTCCATGGTCGCCGAATTCGCCGGCATCCTTGGTAAGCTCGATACCGAAAGCCACAATATTGGCGAAGCCGCCACTGCCCTGACGACAACAGGCAGCTTTGCCATTGAAAATCTTGAAGAGCGCCGCGGCGCCATGGACTCGCTCGCCGCCAGCTTCGCGGCGCGTGCAGACGACATCGAAGGGCGGATGCGCATGTTCGCCCAGTCCATCGCCGACACGGTCAACGAAACCGAGCGCCGCATGATCGATGCCCGCCGGAGCATGGACGAAACCCTGTCTGTCACCTCAAGCACGGTGACCGAGGCGCTGACCACGACCACCGAAACCGTCAATATTTCGCTGACCACGACGGCCGAACGCATCAACGATACGCTCAACAGCACCACCGACAAGGTCAACGACGCTCTCTATGTCACCACCGAGAAGGTCAACAACGCGCTGACATCGACTAGCGCCCAAGTCGATAGCGCCCTGTTGCGTGCCAGCGACTCCGCGTCGTCGGCCATGCACCAGACCGGCAATGTCGTGGCCAGCGCACTCGCTGAAAACACCTCGCAGGTTAATGCCGCCCTGTCTGCCAATGGCGAGCGGGTCAATGAGGTTCTCACGATCACGTCCGAGCGGGTCAGCGAGGTTCTGTCGCACACCACCGATGGCGTTTCCGACGCGCTCGACTCCAGCAAAGGCGCCCTCGCCAGCACGATTGCCGAAAACGCCGACACGGTCAAAAAAGCGGTGGCGGAACACACCGGCACGCTTCGCCAGACACTCGAGCAGACCAGCAGCGAAGTCACCGCACGCATGGGCGGCTTCCGCGAAAGCGCCGATGCAGAAAGCCGACGCGCCAACGATGCACTGCGCACCGCGCAGGAGGCAATGTTGGCCGAAATGCAAAAGGCCATTGAAGACGCAACCGCGCGCTTCAATGAAACCGCAAGTGCCATGCGTGAAACCGCGCGTGAAGTCGGCAGCGAACTTGAGGCCACCCGTTCCGAACTGGCCCGCGGCGTTTCCGAACTGCCCGAGGAGACACGCTCCAGCGCGGCGGCCATGCGACGCGTCGTCGCCGAGCAGATCGAGGCCTTGTCAGAACTCAACGCCATCGTGCGCGCGCAACCAGCCACCAGTGACTACAACGAGCGGCGTCCACCAGCGCGCCCTGCTTTGCCGAGCGCGCCTGTTGAACGCCCGCCATACCAGGAGCCGCCTGCCCGCACCGAGGTTCGCCGCCAGGAACCACGTCCAGCGACACCAGCACCGGCACCAGAGCAGACGCGCCGCGAACCCACCCCTGTTGAAACCGCCCGCGTTTCGACCAGCAGTCAGGACAGCGACACGGTGACGGCCGAGGTGCCCGCGCAAAATCAGGAAGGCGGCGGTTGGCTGCGTGATGTGTTGCGCAACGCTACTGCCAAGCAGGTGGGCGCTCAACAGGCCAGCCTTTCCGGCCTGACCGAAGAAATCGCCCGCGCCATTGACGACACTGCCCTGTCAGAAGCCTGGGCACGCTATCAGGCAGGTGAATCCAACGTATTCTCGCGTCGGATTTATACCTTGTCCGGTCAAGGCACCTATGACGAGGTTCGCAAGAAGATCCAGCGCGACCCCGAATTCGCCCGCACCGCACAGGCCTATATGAGCGAGTTCGAGCAATTGCTGAAACGCGCTGTCGCCGGTCCAAACGGTGCGGCTGAAACCCGGACCTACCTGCTTTCGGATCGTGGCAAGGTCTATACCACCCTGGCCCACGCAAGCGGTCGCCTGACCTGAACTCTCTCCCGCGCGTAATGCCGAAATAGATGCGGCCCCATGGACATCCATGGGGCCGTTTTGCGTGGGGAGTAAATTTCTGCGTTGCGACGTTGCTTACGAAGCCTTTGGAGGCTGCAACTTGAGGGATATCAGCAACAGCACGACCCCCCCGGCGCCTAGTGCCGCCGGTGCAAAAAACGCTGCGACGCCGGCCTGCCCCAGTAGCCAGCCGAAGCTGACAAGCGCCAACACCGACGCGGCCTGCTGCAGCATAACCGCTCCGCCCTGCGCCTCGGCTGCTATATCTTCGCTGGTCCAATTGGCGATGAAATGCACAACGCCAAAATAGCCGATGCCAAACGTGAAGGCATGCAGCATTTGCACCCCGAATAACACGATGACGGGCGGGTTGAACGCCATAACGGTCCAACGCACCACCGTTGCCACTGCCGCTATCATGATCATGTGCCGCGCCGAAATATTGCCGCCGATCCGCCGCCAGACAAACATGATCACCGCTTCCGCCGCTGCGGCCGTAGCGATCAGTGGCCCAAGCAGCTGATCGGAGACACCATTTTGATGCCAAACCAGCGCTGCAAAGCCACCCAGGATCGAATGGGTGGAATTTACCAGAGCAAAACCAATGAGCGGCAACAAAAACCACGGTTTCAGTAGCGTCCTGATGTTGGACGTCGCAGGCGTCGCCGTCGACAGCGTCAACTGATGCGCCGGTGCTCGAAATCGTGGCAATTGTAGCGCGGCCAGGGTACGCAACATCGAGGCAAGGAGAAATAGTGGCAAGAACGCCCCCGGCCCCAGCCATGCGATAACCAATCCGGCCACAATAGTCGCTAGCGTGAACCCAACGGTTCCCCATGCCCGGATGAATCCAAAGTCGCTGCCATTGCGCTGGGTCAGCCTGACGGTGGCCGCATCAACCACCGGTGGTATCGAGCCGGCGGCCATGGCGCAAAAGCCCCAGAACAACAAAATGCCCCAGAACTCGTCGACGAAAAACAAGCCGATTGGCACCATACCGCCAAATATCGCCAATATCGCAATGACTGTCCGCCAGTCGCTGGCGCGATCGGCCAGTCGACCGATCAGCTGGTTGAGCAGCAGCAACACCAACACAGGAAAAGCATTGATGATACCGATCTGATCGGTATTCAGCCCTTTTTCAGTCAGCCAGATCGCCAGATAGACCGACGCCACGCCCATCGACATGAATACGGTGAAATGAAAAATGGACGCGCGCAGTTCCGGCGTCAGCCGCTGCACCATATTCAAGGTCATGGATTGAACTCCGGGCGAAAATAAGCCCGGCGCCAACCTTGCCCGCATTTGTCACAAGATCAAGTCGACCGGCGCCATTGCGATCAAATAGTGTGGATGCGGGGCAAAACCCTCAGGATGCGGTCGAACGGTCCTGGCGGCGTCGGCGGAATTTGCGCGGTTCACCCGCGGCCATTTCGGTCCATTTGATCAACTCGAAACTGCCATCTTCAGTCTCTGCAATCGCGGTGCAGCTTTCCACCCAGTCACCGGTATTGATGTAATGAATCCCCAGCCGGTCGTGCATGTCGGCAAAGTGAATATGGCCACAAATCACCCCGTCGACGCCGGACTGTTTGGCTTCGTAAACCAACGCCTCCTCGAAACGCCCGATGACGCTGACGGCATTCTTGACCTTTTGCTTGGCCCACGAGGATAGCGACCAATATTGCAGGCCGAGCCGACGCCGCACCCAATTGATGGCAATATTGACCCTGAGCGCCAGATTGTAGGCCCAGTCGCCGACATGGGCCAGCCATTTGGCGTTCATCACCACCACATCGAACTGGTCGCCATGGATCACCAGATAGGTCTTGCCCTGGGCAGTTGTATGCACCGTGCGATCAACAAATTCGATCTCGCCAAAATAGGTGCCCAGATATTCGCGTAAGAATTCATCGTGATTGCCAGGCAGATAGACAACCCGCGTGCCGGCATTTGCCTTGTCGAGCAGGATCTGGCCCAGCACATTGTACTCAGCGGGCCAGTGCCAGGATTTCGCCAATCGCCAACCATCGAGAATATCGCCAACCAGATAGATCGTGTCAGCGTCATGGGCCCGCAAAAAGTCAATCAACTGCCCTACCCGGATGGGCTTCATCCCCAAATGCACATCCGAGATAAACAGGGCTCGAACGTGTCTGGTCTCACGGGTTTCATTCATTGAGCGCGGCGCCTCATTTCATCCATGCCTGCGCAGTCTCGTCATGCGCAAAGGGTGGCCACTTTAACCGCGCAACGCCAAAGTGGAAACAATCCGCGTTCACATGCTCACGACTAAGTCACAATGACATTTAATACCAATATCTTATCGTGAATAAGCGAATCAAATTATCAGGTCGTGGCGATCAATCAGCGCCCTAATTCGCCTCACATCTCACCGGATATGGGCCTTGAGCGCCGTGATTCGATTATAACTTCGCTCAATCAGTGCGGCAAAACTTGGGTCCGATTCCGCCTCGGAAACCAATATCGCGCGGACCTCATCGCCCAACCCGGCATGGTAATTGGCGGTGTTGGAAAACAGCAGCACATCAAGTCCCGCGCGCACCGCCCCGGTGACGGTCTGTTTGAGATTGAAATGCTTGCGAATGGCGCCCATTTCCAGATCGTCGCTTATCGCCACGCCATCAAATCCAAGATCGCCGCGCAACACGCCGGTAATCCATTGTCTTGATAGCGATGACGGTGTCTTGGCGCCCGCATCTGTATAGTCGGCGTGGTAAAGATGGCCAACCATCACCATGCCGGAATAACCCTGGGCAAATAGAGCGCGGTACGGCTCCAACTCGGTCTTTGACCAGGTCTTGGTGATGTCGACAAAGCCTTCGTGACTGTCGGCGGTAGAAGATCCATGCCCCGGAAAGTGCTTGAGCGCTGTCAGTATACCCGCCTGTTCGTGCGCCGCGACAAAGGCTGCATCATATTTGGCCACAACCGCCGGATCGGCGCTGAATGCGCGTCCGAACTTGGCAATAATCTGATTGTTGGGATTGATATCGAGGTCGGCCACCGGCCCGAAATTGACGGTAAAGCCAAGACCGGCGATTGCCTTGGCCATCTTGGCATAAACAGCTTCGGCCTGTTCCGGCGACATTTGCCGCGCGATGGTGCGCGCATTGGCAATTTCGGTAAAGCCAACATCCTTGGTCAGCCGCTCGACCGCCCCGCCTTCCTGATCAAGCGTGATGAACGGTGGCAAATCAGGACTGGCGGCGCGAAATGCCGCATTCATGGCCTTGACCGCCGCGAGGCTCGAAACATTGGTCTTGAGGTACATAACGCCGCCAATGTCACCGGCAGCCAGTTCTGCAGTCAGCGTCTTGATGGATTTATCGCTGGCGCTGTCGCCTTGAAATCCCACGATAATCATTTGCCCCGCCATCGCTTCAAGCGAGGCGGCAAAACCAGGGGCAATCATCAACATGCTGGCGGCAATGGCAGCCAGGGCGGGCTTCAGGGCAAAAAACACGGCAATATCCTGTTGATTTCAACGCCCTGAAACTGCTGGCCAATTGCGGCGGAAAACAAGTCTCCGCCGCGCTTGGGTATCAGTCAGGCCGATTTTGTCGGTTTTCTACCAGATTCTCGACCACAGCGGGGTCCGCCAATGTCGAGGTATCCCCAAGGCTGCCAAACTCGTTTTCCGCAACCTTGCGCAATATCCGACGCATGATCTTGCCCGAACGGGTCTTGGGCAGGCCCGGTGCCCACTGGATCAGATCCGGCGTTGCTATAGGGCCGATTTCCTTGCGCACCCAGTTGCGTAACTCGGTCTTGAGTTCGTCATCGTAGGATTCGCCTGCCATCAGCGTGACATAGCAATAAATGCCCTGCCCCTTGATGTCGTGCGGATATCCCACGACCGCCGCCTCGGAAACCTTTGGGTGGCCGACCAGTGCGCTCTCGATTTCCGCGGTCCCCAGCCGATGGCCAGATATATTGAGCACATCATCGACGCGTCCGGTAATCCAGTAATAGCCATCCTCGTCACGCCGACAGCCATCACCGGTAAAATACAGCCCCTTGTAGGTTTCAAAATAGGTCGAAACAAAGCGGTCATGATCACCCCAGATGGTGCGTGCCTGCCCCGGCCAACTATCCTTGATCGCTAACACACCTTCGGCCTTGGTTTCGCTCTGCACCACCCCTTCGGGCGACAATACGACAGGCTGCACCCCAAAAAATGGCAGCGTTGCCGAACCGGGCTTGGCGGCAACCGCACCCGGCAGGGGCGATATCAATATCCCCCCCGTTTCGGTCTGCCACCATGTGTCGATCACCGTGCAGCGCTCATGGCCCACATGCTTGTTGTACCAAAGCCATGCCTCAGGATTGATCGGCTCGCCCACCGATCCGATCAGTCGCAGCGACGACAAATCGGCCTTGTCCACCCATTGAGATCCCGCCCCCATCAGGGCGCGAATAGCAGTTGGAGCCGTGTAGAAAATATTGACCTTGTGCTTGTCGATCACTTCCCAGAACCGCCCAGCATCCGGATAGCTGGGAATGCCCTCGAACATGAGCGTCGTGGCACCATTGGCCAGTGGCCCATAGACGATATAGGTGTGCCCAGTGACCCAGCCGACATCGGCAGTGCACCAGTAAACTTCACCATCCTGATAGTCGAAGGCATATTGGTGGGTCAGCGCCGCCCACACCAGATAGCCGCCCGTGGTGTGCAAAACGCCCTTGGGCCTGCCGGTGGAACCAGAGGTGTACAGCACGAACAGCGGATCTTCAGCATTCATTGGTTCTGCCGGGCAATCGCTGTCGACACCCTCGGCTGCCTCGTGGAACCAGAGATCTCGTCCCGCCTGCATGGCAATATCATTGCCCGTGTTTCTGATTACCAGAACAGTATCGGCCTCAGCGCCATTCTTCAGCGCCTGATCGACATTGGCTTTGAGCGGCACGGTTTTGCCGCCACGGCGTCCTTCATCAGCGGTAATGACCACCCGCGACTGGCAATCGGTAATGCGACCGGCCAAGGCATCTGGCGAAAAGCCGCCAAACACCACCGAATGCACCGCCCCGATCCTTGCGCAGGCCAGCATCGCATAGCTGGCGGCCGGGATCATGGGCATATAGATGGTTACGCGATCGCCCTTCTTGACACCATTGGCCTTGAGCACATTGGCAAAGCGGCAGACTTCTTTGTGAAGCTGATTATAGGTAATTACCTCCTGGGTGCCCGGATCATCGCCTTCCCAGATGATTGCGGCCTGGTCGCCACGCGTCGCCAAATGCCGGTCGATACAATTGGCGGCAATATTGAGCACACCATCCTCGAACCATTTTATCGAGACGTCAGGATAGGCAAAGCTTGTATTCTTGACCTTTGTGAAGGGCTTGATCCAATCAATCCGCTTGGCCTGCTCAGCCCAGAATGCTTCGGGTTCCCTTATTGAGCGCGCATACATCTCCTCATATTGCGATTTGGTCGCATAAGTGTTTGCGACGGCTGCCTCGCTGGGCCTGAAAACTAGTTGGTCGCTCATTAGTCCCCTCCAAAGTATCGGTTTGGCGCGAGATTAGTCAGACCCGAAGGCCGGGGCAAGGAAAACCACCATATCCACGCGGAGATGCTGACATCGCTGTGCAGCACGAATTAACCCCGTGTCGGGACACTGCTTCGGCTAAGGCCGCCATGATGGTAAAATGATTATTCACCGACGCTGGAGACAGTCATGAACGACATAGCGATGCCGCAGACCGCTAGCGAGGTCGGACACAAGGCCGAGGCTCCAGCCTATCGCGGCGCCCGCTTCGCCGATATTGATCTGGTCCACCGGCGCCTTGGCGAAATCATCGCCGACATGCCCTATTATAGCGACGAATTCAAAGCGTTCGAAACCGCGCGCATGTCAAAGAACCATCTGGCCGCCTTGATCGACGCCGACCCGTTTCACGTCATGCTTTTGCTTAGCGGCAATGATGTCGCCGGCTTCATGATCAGTGGGCCTGATCTGGGCACCCTGTGGCTTTATTGGAGCTGCGTTTACCCCGAATTTCGCAAGAGCTCCATTGCTATTCGCAGCGTCCGCAATTTTCTCAAGCACTGGGACAATGGACGTTTCCACAAGGTTTCAACCTACACAATGGCGGGCAATGCGCCCGCCAGAGCGATTATGGAGCGACAGGGCTTTACCCTGACCGCCACGCTGGAACAGCACATTTTCGGTGAAGACTACCTGCTCTATGAGCACAAGTTGACCAAGACCGTGCCGGGCTATGATCATGGCCTGTCTGGTGGCCCGCGCCGCAGTTTGGGACGCATGGCAAGGCGTTGGCTCGCGAAAAAATAGTCTCATGCGCCAACACTTTGCGGCCTAACCCCGATTCAGTTTCTGAACTGGGGTTACTCGGCGGGCTTGGCCACCACGGCACCCCGACGAAACCATTGCAATATCGAAACATCGATGTGCGCTGTCTTGAGTGCCACGAGCCATAGGGCCCCCGACCATAGCGATATGGAAATAAGTGCTGCCACCGCCGCCCCCATCAGGCCAAAAGGTGGCACCAGCAAATAATTGCCCAACAACAGCGACCCTAATGCCAAAAAGATTGCCGGAAGACTGGCATAGGGTCGATCATGAATGGAAAGTACCAGCGACGCCGGTCCCATTGCAGAACGCACAACCAGCGCCACGCATAACACGACCAGCGGCAAGGCTCCCGCGACAAAACTGGGTCCGAATATCATCAGCGCCAGCGGGCCGCCAATCGCGGTGCCGATCAACAACAATACCGCCAACCCGGTGGCAACCAGATTGGCATCGCCCAGTTTGCGGTTGAACCCGGACCGATCAGCATTGGCTTCGCTTTCGAATATGTCAGGCAGCGTAACCGCATAGACGGCAGCCACGCCGAACGAGACCAGCGAGAAAATGCGCGTACACACGCCGAACACCGCCAGTTCCTCGCGGCTGAGATGACTTGAAAGCAGCAACAGGTCAATGTCGAAAAAGAAGTCCGTCGCCAGAGACACCAGCACCCATGGCATGGCAAATCGCCACCAGCGAGGGCGGTGACTTGGCCCGGTGTCCGCCGTGTCGGCCACGCGTGGCAGCGTGAACATGACAAAGCCGAAATGGACCAGCGCCACACAGCAATAGCCGATGCCCACGACCCACAACATGGCCGAAAAGCCCTCGTCGGCTGTCGCATAGGTTGCCCCGATCAGAAACGCCGCGATCAGGGTGAGCGGGCGAAACATCGTGTCGGCAAAAAAGCCTGCATAGGGGCGTTTCAGCCCCACAAGGGCGGCGCCATTGACAAAGATCGTTGCCGTCCCGAACGCCAATAGGCTTGCCGGAACGAAATGCGAAGCCAGCGTTGTATTGCCCGCGCCGAAAACATCCAGGACGACGTGGCCAAACACCAGCAACGCCACCATCGCGCCGAGCACATGGCCATAAGCGCTGATCAGAAACTTCTTCAATCGACGCCGATCGCCCCTGGCGCGGTACTCGGCTGCAAAATAGGTACCCACGGTATGAAAGCCGAGCGGCATGACCACAGCCACCAGATTGACCGTCGCAACGATCAGCAAATACTCACCCAGGACCTCAGCGCCCCAATAACGCGCCAACAGGGCCTGAACCAGAAACACCAGCCCTGCCCCCACCAGCCTGACCGCGAAAATGACCGTGGATTGCGACGCCAGTCGTCGATGCACACTCATTTCAGTTGCCTTCATTATCGGGTACGCGCGTCTGTGTCGGTCGTGCCTTGCTGGAGCGCATGGCGTCAAACTTGCGGCGGGCACTATGCACGGCGTCGCGGGCAGCAAACGCGCCCGTCCCGAGCAGATAGCTCCACCTGTTGGCGGCAAAATTCGCAACCGGTGGTACCGGTTCGATGACGCCAGCGTCTCCGACCATGCCCTTCTTGAACTGGTGAAGACCTTGGAAACCATCGGTACCACCCAGATCATACCAATTCGCCGGCGTATTATCACGCAGCCAGCGTGTGATCTCCCATTGCAAAAAATAGCCGGCGCGCAATGGCAACGCCCGATCATTGGTCGCGCCATAAAGGTAAACAGCCCGGTCGCCACTCTTGAATATCAGCGCCCCCGCGATCACTTCGCCATCATGCCGAACAAAGAACAGTTCGGGTCGCAGCGCCGCATCCAGGCTCATCAAAGACTCAACCGTTTCATAGGCGGAATGGTCCGGAAACTGCTTCCTGTCGCTCATGGCCTGATAAAGCGTATGAAAGTCGCCAAAGCGCCCGGCATCGCCATGCTCGAAACTCAGCCCGGCTTTTTGCGATTTGTTGAGATGATAACGCCACTTCTGCGCAAAACTCTTGCGCAATGCCGCATCATCCTGCCGCAGATTGACAATATAGCGATCCGGAAACAGCAGCGACGACCCGCGTTTGAACCCCTGGCTGATCAGATACTCATAATTGGCATTTACCGGCGTCAGCGATGCACGGGGCAGGATCGACAGCATCATGCCGCGCTCATGCGCATAATCGCGCGTCAATGCGCCAATCATGGCGCGATAGATCTCGTCTGCTCGCGGATCATCGGCCCGCTTGAGCATCGGCCCCCATTTCGAAACCGCAATACGCCCAATCCCCAGCGGCAAGCGCTGGATCATGGTCAAACTGCCCCCAACGACCTCGCCATCAAGCCGAAACACCACCGGTTCCTGGACAACATCGGGCCACCGGGTAACCGCAAACGCGTGAAGTTGCTCCTGGCAGACCTCGTCGAACTCGGCAATAGTGCGGTCCCATTCCTGTCCGGAGACCGTCGAAACATCAAGCCGCACGCCGGTTTGCGCCTGTGTTATGCCAGGTGCTACGGTCGTGTCGCCATTCATGAGGTCAGCGGTGATAGACATTGTTAGTTCCAGCTTGCCTTGTTGCCGCTGAACACTACTGCCCCAAAATGAGCAAATCCCTATTTCGTCACGCAAATTTCAACAAAATTGGGCGCTTGGTTACCAAAGCCTATGCGGCTACGTGGGGTCCCCCATAGACCAAGGGGATGTGCGGAAGGGTATATCCCAACAGCTGATCTGCGCCCTCATACATCATCTTTAGCGCCACATAGAGGATGATCGCCAGACCCAACCACGCAATCCAGCGGAACCTGTTCAGGAGCCCGGCGATGAAGGCTGATGCCGCACCCATCAGAGCCACCGACAGCAGCAAACCAAACACGAGCACCTCTGGATGCTTCTGCGCCGCCCCGGCCACCGCCAGGACATTGTCGAGTGACATCGACACGTCGGCAATAATGATCTGTGTCACCGCTTGACGCAGGGTTTTCCGGCCGGCACCACCTGCAATGGTGCCATCGGCATTCGGATCCTGCTCCGCCATTGCCTCGAGCGCCGCCTGCTCACCGGCATGATCAACCTGAAGCTCCTGATACATCTTCCAACAGACCCAGAGCAGCAACAGCCCGCCTGCCAACAATAGACCGGTGATCGCCAACAGCTGCGTGGCGATCAGCGCAAAACCGATGCGCATGATCGTGGCGGCGGCAATGCCGATCAGGATCGCCCTGGCGCGCATGTCCTTGGGAAGGCCAGCAGCGGCCAACCCGATGACCACCGCATTGTCCCCGGCCAGCACCAGATCGATCATGATCACTTGAAAGAATGCAGTAATAAAGCTCCACTCAAGGCCGAACGGCATTCTGTGTCTCCTGAATTGCCAGCACGCTGGCTCAAGGCGATATATCGCCCCAAACACCATGACGGCAGGCTCAGGCAGACAATATCACTGCTGATTAATGCATTTGTGGACGACAGGTCCGATCTTCAAGAGGGATTTCTTGAAGTACCCAAAAAAATGTCCATAAGACCGGATTTTATGAACACAATCGGCTACTTGGGGGAAAACTTTGGTGGGCGAGCACGGATTCGAACCGTGGACCGGACGATTAAGAGTCGTCTGCTCTACCAGCTGAGCTACTCGCCCCTGCCGGAGCCTTCCAAAGTGGCTGCTCTCTAGCAAAGGGTTTCTGCCGTGTCTAGCACCCACCTACCATTTTCCTGCCGCCGCGCACCTGCGATGTGCACCAACCAGATCTCCGCCCGCACGCATCAGGCGACATCACGCGAGCAGAGCGCCAGAAATCAACCGGCCATGGCGCCTTGCGCCGCCGCGCCGCGCTCGATCAGCAAGCGATTGTAGGCATTGAGATAAGCACGCGCCGACGCCACCAATGTATCGGGCTCAGCGGCGTTACCCGAGGCAATCCGACCATTGAGTTCCAGGCGGACATGCGCCCCGGCCTGCGCGTCGGTACCACCGGTGACCCCGTCGACAGCATAAAGCACCAGATGCGGCGACTGCCCGACAGCCTCCTTGATGGCGTTGAAAATCGCATCCACCGAGCCGGTCCCCTCATAGGTTACCGACTTTTCTTCGCCATCGATTGAAAGCGTCATGTCGCACCGATGCACGCCACCGGTCTTCGACACCACTTCCATCGCAATCAGACGAATGCGGTCACCAACCGATCCCACTTCATCATCGACCAGGGCGACGATGTCGGCGTCATAGACGTGCTTCTTGCGGTCGGCCAGATCCTTGAAGCGCACAAACGCCTCCTGAAAGGCATTGTCGCCCAGCTCGTAGCCCAATTCCTTGAGCTTGTCCTTGAAGGCGGCCCGCCCCGAATGCTTGCCCATGACCAGGGTCGTAGCCTTGATGCCTACGCTTTCCGGCGTCATGATCTCATAGGTCTCGGCATTCTTGAGCATGCCGTCCTGATGGATGCCGCTTTCGTGCGCAAAGGCGTTCTTGCCGACAATTGCCTTGTTGTACTGCACCGGAAAATTCGCCGCTGCCGACACTGTGCGACTGGCGCGCGCAAGGTGCGTCGTTTCGATATGGGTGTGATAAGGGATCGCATCCGCCCGCGTACGCAGCGCCATCACAACTTCTTCGAGCGCCGCATTGCCCGCCCGCTCACCCAAACCATTGATCGTGCACTCGATCTGGCGGGCCCCGCCCGCCACCCCGGCCAACGAGTTGGCTACCGCCAACCCCAGATCATTGTGGCAATGCACTGAGAAAATCGCCTTGTCGGCGTCCGGCACCTTGCCGATTATTGTCTTGAACATGGCGAAATGTTCTTCGGGGATGGCATAGCCCACGGTGTCGGGGAGATTGATCGTTGTCGCCCCCGCCTTGATTGCTGTCTCCACGCACCGCATCAAAAACTCGATGGGCGTGCGCGTGGCGTCCATGGCGGACCACTCGACATCGTCGATCAGATTGCGCGCCTGCGCCACTGTCCGGGCGATGATTTCAATGACCTCATCCTCGGTTTTTTTCATTTGGTGGGCCAGATGAATGGGAGAGGTTGAAACGAAGGTATGAATACGCCCTTTCCGGGCGTGCCGCACCGCCTCGCCTGCCCGGTCAATATCAGCCGATATCGCGCGCGCGAGACCCGCCACAGTCGCTTTCTTTACCTGCTTGGCGACAGCGACCACGGCTTCGAAATCGCCGTTTGAGGCAATTGGAAATCCGGCCTCGATAATATCGACGCCCATATCATCAAGTGTTTCAGCAACCTGCAGTTTTTCTTCCAGCGTCATTGTCGCACCCGGCGATTGCTCGCCATCACGCAATGTGGTGTCAAAAATGAAAACGCGGTCTTTATTTGTATTGGCGGCGGTCATGGCATTTTTCCTATCAAACGGCCGCGAGACACAAGCTCTGCAGGCCGGACATTGCTGTGTCGGCTTGTAACGCTATCCCCTGACCACCCGCTCGCGTGCCGAGCCGTCGGTTACCAGGGGCTGATAAGAAGTAGAAATAGAGCTGGGAGCACCAACATTGCCGCAGCGATCCAACGGGTCTGGGCGACCCGGCGCTGTTCAACGGCAATGGCGATGGCGCGTTTGCGCTGCATGACGAAATTCCAGTTACCCGCTAATAATGCGCGGCTTTTCGACCAAGCGCAAGTCAAAGCTGCTTGAATCCGTCCATTGATATAGTCGAACGCCCATATGGCGACCAGATTTTATCAATCCAGCATCAACCGGCCCTCACCAACGATGATGGCATGCCCACCAATGGCGCCATGGTCAAGAACATCATTCTTCTTGCGCAACTGGATTTCTATCCGGCACAACCGTCCCATTTCCAGCCCCTGGCGCAGCCTCAGATTGACCTGCCCGTCGGCCACAGTTTCATGGTCGGCCAATAGACCGATTAGCGCCGCCGCCGCCGAACCCGTGCCGGGATCCTCGGACATGCCCATGCCGGGTGCGAACATGCGCGCGCCAAGATCGGTATCGGCTTCCTCTGGCGTCTGGGTGAAAACATAAACCGCCTGGCGGCCATGCGGAAACGCATGGCTCCATACCCCATAATTGCGCTCGATCCGCGCCAGAACGCCCGCGTCACGTACCGGCACGAGATGGAACACATTGCCCGCCGAATAGACCGCCGGTTTGTATGGTCCGCATCCAACCTCGTCCGGATCGATCCCCAGCGCCAGGGCGATGGCAAAGCGATCCGCCGAAGGCGCAACCTGCTGTGGCAGCTGCGGCAGCGTGAACCGCGCCTCGCCGCTATTTTTGTCGACGCGTTCGAACAAGGCCGTGATCAGTCCTATTTTTTCCTCGATCCGCACGGCGTTGGCTTTGTTGGCCAAACCCAGCACAATGGCAGCCCCAATTGTGGGGTGGCCGGCAAACGGCAATTCCTGGTTGGGTGTAAAAATCCGAACCGCGGCGCTGTTGCGTTCCGCGGCGGGCTTTGTCAGGAACACTGTTTCACTCAGGTTGAATTCTTTGGCAATTGCCTGCATATGCGCATCGCGCATGCCGTCGGCATTCAGCACCACCGCCAATGGATTGCCCTGCAACCGCTCCCGCGTAAAAACATCGAGCAACAAATAGTCCAGTGCCATCGCGGTCTCCCTCATTTGGCTTATTCCGGTGCCAGACAATGCACGGCAACGTCCTTGTCCAGATATTGGCACAATGCAGCAACCACCACATTGTGGTCCTCGCGGCTTGGCAGGCCTGAAATTGTCACCGAGCCAATAATGCCTGCGCCCGTTACCCGGATTGGAAAACCGCCTCCGGCCGCAACGAAATCGGCTGAATCCGCGCCCGAAATTGGTGGCAGAAGCCCGACCTCATCGCGCTCAAGAAACAGTCGATAGCTGGCCTTGTGGTAACGCCGCACTGAATTGAACTTGCGCCGAACCCATTCCGAATTGTCGACGCTGGTGCCCGGCATTGCCGCGAAGAACAATTGCCGGTCCCAGGTGCGCACATCCATGACGAAGCGCAATTCTTCCGCCACGGCGCGGCGATACAATATCGAGCCAAGCTCGAACGCTACATGCTCGTCAAAGTCGGAAAACACCAGCGCGTGTTCCTGCGCCACTATTTTGGCGATGTCATCTGCCCTGCTCATCAAGCCCATCCCTGTATTGGCCATTGTGATATCGGCGACAGACAAAAAGAAAGGGGCCGAGGCCCCTTCCAATCGAATTAATGCGAGAAAAGTCTAGTTCTTTTCCTTATCCACCAATGCACCGGCCTTGATCCAGGGCATCATGTCACGCAGCTTGGTGCCAACCTCTTCAATGCCGTGCTCATCCGCCAGGCGTCGGGTTGCCTTGAACCGGGCACCGCCCGACTTGATTTCCTGCATCCACTCGGAGGTGAACTTGCCAGATTGGATATCCTGCAACACGCGCTTCATTTCCGCCTTTGTGTCGGAATTGATGATGCGGGGACCGGTGACATACTCACCCCATTCAGCGGTGTTGGAGATCGAGTAATTCATGTTGGCAATGCCCCCCTGATAGATCAGGTCAACAATCAGTTTCACTTCGTGCAGGCACTCGAAATAGGCCATTTCCGGCGCATAACCGGCTTCAACCAGCGTTTCAAAACCGGCGCGGATCAATTCGACCAGTCCGCCGCACAATACGGCCTGCTCGCCGAACAGATCGGTTTCACATTCTTCGCGGAAATTGGTTTCAATAACCCCGGACCGACCGCCGCCGACGCCCGATGCATAGGCCAAGGCGATATCATGGGCATTACCCGACGGGTCCTGATGCACAGCGATCAGGCACGGCACGCCACCGCCCTTTTGATACTCACCACGCACGGTGTGGCCCGGACCTTTTGGCGCGATCATGATCACGTCAACCGACGCCTTGGGCTCGATCAGGTTGAAATGCACATTCAGGCCATGCGCGAAGGCAAGCGCGGCACCGTCACGAATATTGGGCTCGATATGGTCCTTGTAGATGTCGGCCTGCAATTCGTCGGGGGTCAGCATCATGATGACGTCCGCCCACTTCGCAGCATCGGCAACGCTCATCACCTTGAGCCCCTCGCCTTCGGCCTTCTTGGCCGATGGTGAACCGGGACGCAGCGCCACCACAACATCGGTAACACCCGAGTCACGCAGGTTCAGCACATGGGCATGACCCTGCGAACCATAGCCGACGATGGCCACTTTTTTCGACTTGATGATGTTCAGATCAGCGTCACGATCATAATAAACGCGCATTGGAATTTTCCCTGTTATTGCGTTGCTGAGTACCCGTATAGGGCAAAAAAATGGTCGGTCGCCTGTTTGGCGTCGGCCTCGATATCGGTTTGCTTCAGCGTCTTGTCGCCGAGCAGCAAGCGAATTTGCACATCCCGCACCACGAGGCCGAAAAAGGTTCGAAACGCTTCCTCGCTGTTCTCGAACCGCAGCAAGCGGGCGTCGCGGCCCGCCTCCAGGATCGGCTTCAGGCGACGCCGAATGGCGAGCGGCCCGTTTTCCAGAACGATGGTGCCAAGACTGTCTTTTTCCTGGGCGGCGTGCGTAACAGCCGTCCTGTTCAGCGTTACGGATATTTCACCGGTCAGAACCGCCAACAGATCGCGGGCAAACTGCTCCACGCTGGCCCGTAGCGAACTGACATTGAGCCCGGTCCGGTTAACCTGCGGCATCCGCACCTTGGCAGCCTGCCACTGTACCGTCGCCGTTAACAGCCCGTCACGGTCGCCGAACCATTTGTAGAGCGTTTCCTTGGAGCACGAAGCCCGACGCGCCACCCCGGTCATGGTCAGGCCGTCGCCATTTTCCACCAACAGATCAAGCGCAGCCGTCAACACGACTTGTTGCCGGGGCGTAAAGCTGTCCTCGTTGATCTTGATGGCAACCACCACAGGCAATCTCCTCGTTGTCGGCATAGGCGTACCGTACCGTACGGTTCTGGGCAAGAGTGAACTTGAGTTGCGGAAACTTTTACCCAATTATGCCGAGTCAACGCGATTAACCGTGCGCTCATGCGTATATTTGGCCGCAACACAGAAAATTTTCCTTATATCGGTACTTGCCGATGAAGTAGAAGTTCCCCAGATTGTCGGTGAATGTTTCAAGCCAACCAGAGACCAATCATGTCCAAGTTATTCTCCCCCTCGCCTTGCGCGATCTTACCCTGCGCAATCGCACCGTCGTCGCGCCCATGTGCCAATATTCGGCGGTCGATGGTTTCGCTAATGACTGGCATTTTGCCAATCTCGCGCGATTTGGCATGGGCGGTTTCGGTCTGGTGATCGCCGAAGCCAGTGGTGTCTCGCCTGAAGGGCGTATTTCGTACGGTGATCTCGGTATCTGGAAAGATGATCATATCGCGCCGCTCAAGCGCATTGTCGATTTCCTGCACACCCAGCACACAGCCGCGGGAATCCAGTTGGCGCATGCCGGTCGCAAGGCATCGACCCCGATTGCGTGGCGGCACGGCTTTGATGAAACCGAGGTCGAAAAATCTCACCATGGTTTTGAGAGCTGGACCCCGGTTGCGCCCAGTGCCCTTATCCACGCGGACAACGCCAACTACACGCTCCCCAGCGCTCTCGACGAAGCAGGGATCAAAAATATCGTCACAAGTTTTGCCGATGCCGCCAAACGCGCTGACGAGGCTGGCTTTGACCTCGTCGAAGTTCATGCCGCCCACGGCTATTTGCTAAACCAGTTTCTCTCCCCGCTCGCCAACAAACGCACCGACAACTATGGTGGCAGCCGCGAAAATCGGATGCGCCTGCCGCTTGAAGTGGTGGAGGCAGTGCGCGCCGTCTGGCCCGCCCAAAAGCCTTTGTTCGTTCGCATATCGGTAAGCGATAACGCCGACGCTGCGGGCGGCTGGCAGGTTGCGGACAGTATTGCCTTAGCCAGGGAACTCAAAGCGCGTGGCGTTGACATGATTGATTGCTCGAGTGGCGGCTTTGCCGAAGGCAAAATCAAGCCGGAGCCACACTATCAGGTGGCCTTTGCCAAAGCTGTTCGCGAGGGCGCCAATATCGCCACGACCGCCGTTGGCCTGATCCGCGATCCGCAGGATGCCGAAGCGGTTATTGCTGCGGGAGAAGCTGATCTGGTTGCCTTGGCGCGTGGCGCTCTCGAAAATCCCAACTGGGCGGTGCACGCCCAGTTGGCGCTGCAACCTGACGACAAGGATTATTCCCTTTGGCCCATCCAGGCCGCCGGGCGCATTCGTGACCGTGACAAGGCCCTGCATCAGCGCGGCTTCGCCACACTTCCGGTCAAATAGCAGGAATAAAGCCGTGAAACCGCCACGGCTTTTTCCTAAATTCACCGCAATATCCAGCGCACTCTTGCAAGTGCACACCGGCATAGCCAAATCGAAGTGTAGGAGGCGACGGCATATGGATACCAAGGCAGCAATAATTGCACTGATGAGTGTCTGGGGTGTCGGCATCTGCGCCCCCGCACCTGCCATAGCCGGTGACTCCAGCGACCAGATGAGCGTCGAAGACGCCGCTGCCGCCGACAATCAGCTACTGAATCGCGTTTGGGTGCGCACCGATACAGGCGATGGCCTGCCCGGTGTCATGCAGATATTTCTGGCTGACGGTACGCTGGTCAGCGACAGTTGTTGGGAAACCTATCGACTTTCGACATGGCAGCAGCTCTCCAAAACCGCCATCAGCTGGGACGAAGACGGCGTTACCATCAACGCCGATATAGCCGAACTCAGCGATAGAGAACTGGTGCTGAAACTCACTTTGGGCAGTGACATACAGGAACAGCATTTCACCGCCGCCAGCACCCCCTACCTCTGCCCGGACATCCCCAAATAGCTGACCTTACAGTACCAGCTGCGTGCCGATTTCCACCACGCGTCCGGTAGGAATATGGAAATATTCAGTCGCGTCGCTGGCATTCCTGGCAAGGGCTGTAAACAGCTTGTCCTGCCAGTAGCGGATGATCCCATTCTTGTTGCCGGATTTGAGCGAGCGGCGCGACAGGAAGAACGATGTCGACATGATGTCAAACTTCCAACCCAGCTTTCGGCCGAGCGCCAGCGCCTTGGGAATATTGGGGCTTTCCACAAAACCAAAGGTCACGATCACGCGGCTGAATAACTCGTTGTAGGTCTCGATCGTCACCTTTTCATCATCGGCAACAATCGGCGAGGCCGACGTGCGCACCGTCAAAATGACATTCTGTTCGTGCAAGACCTTGTAGTGCTTGAGACTGTGCAATAGCGCGGTTGGCGCCCCTTCAATATCGCTCGTCAGGAACACTGCCGTACCCGGCACAATGGTCGGCTGCTTGCGTGAGAGATTGTCCACCAGAAACTGCAGCGGCACTTCGTCCCGGCGCGTCTTCTCCGCCAATCGACGCCGTCCGCCCATCCAGGTCACCATGACAGTGATCAGCATGCACGCAACCAGCGCGGGCACCCAGCCGCCCTGGGCAAATTTGGCCGAATTAGCGACGAAAAAGCCAATATCGATTAATAATAGCGGCGTCACCACCGCTAATGCCGCACCAACGCGCCAGCCCCAGATTTTCCACATGACGATAAACAACAACACGCTGGTCACCACCATTTCGCCGGTCACCGCGATACCATAGGCCGCCGATAATGCGCTCGAACTGCGAAAGCCCAGCACCAGCAGCAGCACCGAAATCAGCAACATCGAATTGACCTGCGGCATATAGATCTGCCCGCTCTGGGTTTCGGATGTGTGCAGCACATGCAAACGGGGCAACAGGTTGAGGTTGATCCCCTGCCGCGCCAGCGAATAGGCGCCCGAAATTACCGCCTGGCTGGCGATCACCGTCGCCATTGTAGCCAGTATCACCACCGGTAGCTGGGCCCATTCCGGCTGCATCAGAAAGAACGGATTTTCTGCCGCCCGAAAATTACGCAGCACGAAAGCACCCTGCCCGAAATAATTCAGCAGCAGGCAGGGAAACACGAATACCAGCCAGGCAAATATGATCGGCCGCCGCCCGAAATGCCCCAGATCGACATAAAGCGCCTCGGCACCCGTTACCGCCAGAAACACCGCACCCAGTACCAACAGCGAAATACTGATGTGGGTGAAAATGAATCGCAGCCCATGCCAGGGATTAAGTGCCCATAAAACTTCAGGCGCGTCGATAATATGCACGACGCCCGACACGCCCAGCACCAGAAACCAGAGCGCGGTAATCGGCCCGAACACCGCCGCCACCTTGCCGGTGCCAAACCGTTGCACCATGAAAAGCACAATCAATATCAGGACTGTCAGCGGAACGACCCACAGCGTCAGGCGCGGCTCGACAACTTCTAGCCCCTCGACTGCCGAGAGCACGGAAATGGCCGGCGTAATAATGGCATCACCAAAAAATAGCGCCGCGCCCACCACACCAACATAAAGTACCCATGAGGGGCTGCCGGTCAGCGCGCGCCGCGCCAAACTCATCAGCGAGAGCGTACCGCCCTCCCCATTATTGTCAGCCCGGAGGACAAAGCCGACATATTTGGTCGACACAACAATGGCCAGCGCCCAGAAAATCAGCGACAGCAAGCCCAATACGTCCGAAGCCAGCGGCAATCTGTGTTCGACGCCACCGGTGGTCGCGTGCAGTGCCTCACGAAACGCATAAAGCGGGCTGGTGCCGATATCGCCGAAAACCACGCCGAGTGCGCCAAGGAGCAACACGGGAAAATTATCGGTTTTGTGGCTGGATGATTCGCTTGCGTCGATGCCGACTGGTTCGTCGGTCGCACTGGTCTGCGTCATAAACCTTGCGCTCTTTTTGGTCAAAGGCGCGCGGGTTCTACACCCGACACGGCTTCCATACAACTCCCTAGCACCAGATTGGTTCATACCTGACGTAAAGTGGCCGCCCCGGGGGAGCGGCCACGCCAGATGGCATGGAATTAAATTAGGCTAGTAGCGTGAACACACCCTATTCGGCGGCTTCAGCGATCTGGTCTTCTTCTCGCGCCGTTTTGGTTGCATTGACCCACCAGGTCAACTGGTCAAGCATGTCACGCGCGCTACCGACAAGATGGTCCGCAATCGTGGCAATTGGTTCATTTTTGCCCATGGGATGGACGGTCATGAAATCGCTGCCGCCAATGTGAACCGCCGAGCGCACCGGCACCATCTGCAATTCGATCGCGATCGTACGCAAATGTTCCGCAGCACGCGCAGCGCCCAGTGCTCCATAGCCGACAATCGCCGCCGGCTTGCGATTCCATTCCGTATAGGCCTGGTCCAGCGCGTTCTTTAGCGCACCGGTGATCGATCGATTATATTCCGCAATTACAAAGATATAGCCGTCAAACTCGCCGATCTTGCTCTGCCAGGCCACGGCCCGCGGGTCCGACGATGGCATCCACAGATTGGACGCGGCCTCGTTGAAGAACGGCAGATCAAACGCCTTGAGATCGACCAGTTCCACGTCCAGTTCCGGACGTTGCCTGGCGATCTCCAAAATCCACTGTGCTGGCTTATCGGCAAACCGAGTGTCGCGGGTCGATGAGATAATAATGGCTATTTTTGGCTTGGACATTTCGCTCTCCAGATTGGCTATCTCACGAGCAAAGACCCATGAGATGTTCCTGCACGATCTTCCGTGCGCAATGCAGGAACAAATCGTAACTGGGGCTATATATGTGCCTGTTTGACATACCTACAAGGAGGCACATCGCCGTCGCCCGGCCACAGCGACCAACCTAGGGCACATAAATGTAAGTATTTATAGATCCAACGATTTTTGTCGATTTGGCACTCATATACGCCGAACAACTGCAGTTAGTGCGAAACCGAATACAAACTGTTCGACAACACCGATCAGTCAACGCGCCTAATTGGCGCGGGTGCCAGCACTGCCCGATATTGGTGTACCGCTTCGGCAAATCCCATGATCAGCGCATCGGCGGTTATGCCGTGCCCGATCGAGACCTCGTCGACCCCGACAACCGCCTGTTGGAATGCCACAAGATTGGCCAGGGTCAGGTCGTGACCGGCATTGACCCCCATTCCCGCGGCCTTGGCCGCCCGTGTGGTCGTGGCCAACGCCGCCAATTCCTGCTCTGCTCGCTCGGTATCGTCAAAACAGCCACCATAAGGACCGGTATAGAGTTCCACCCGATCCGCACCGGTCGCCTTGGCAAGTTGGATGCCGGTCTCACCGGCGTCCGGATCGCAAAACAGCGAAATCCGCCGCCCTGGCTGCTTCAGTTTTTGCACGACCGAGGTCAAAAAATTGCCCTTGCCGCGAAAATCCCAACCGTGGTCTGAAGTGGCCTGGCTTGGATCATCAGGCACAAGCGTCACTTGATGCGGATTGACCTGTTCTATCAGCGCCAGAAAATCGTCGCTCGGGTAACCTTCGATATTATATTCTGCCGTTGGATATTCCTGGGCCAAAAGTGCTGCCAAATCGTGCACGTCGTGGCGTCGGATATGGCGTTCATCGGGACGCGGATGAATGGTTACCCCCGACGCACCCGCATCCAGCACGATCCGCGCCATGCCCACAACGCTGGGCCAGGGCAAATCGCGACGATTGCGCAATTGGGCCACCGCATTGAGATTGACGGATAATAGGGTCATGGCAAAAGCTCCAGCGGCAGCAAAGCCGCTCTTGAACAAGGTAACGGACGGCTAGCGCGTGCTATCCCGCCCGTCCAGAAAGCGTCAAGTCGACCTACATGCCCTCTTGGCCACGCGAAATAGCTGCAAGCCCGGTCCGCACAACTTCCACCAGCCCCAACGGCGCCATCAGGGAAATGAAGGAATCGATCTTGGACGGCTTGCCTGTCACTTCGAATACGAAGGCTCTCGACCGTCGCATCAACAATCTGCGCCCGGAATGCATCCGCCAGCCGCAAAGTTTCCGCCCGATGCTCACCCGTACCGGCGACCTTTATCAGCGCCAGCTCACGCTCCAGCGCTATCCCTTCGGCGGTCAAGTCGTGCACCCTGTGCACCGGCACCAGCCGCTCCAGCTGCAATTTGATCTGCACCAGCGTTTTCGGTGTCGCCACCACCACCACAGTGATGCGACTAAGTCGCCGGTTATGTTCGGTCTCGCTGACGGTCAGGCTGTCGATATTATAACCGCGCGCCGAAAACAGCCCCACCACGCGAGCGAGAATACCTGGCTCATTATCCACCAGCACCGACAGCGTATGCTTTTCGGTTTCCTGGGTTTCCTTGGTCAGAAAATAAGCCGATCCAGTCGGCAACAAATTTGCGTTCATGATCTTGTCCTCGAACCCGGCCTAAACCAGCGCCCGCCCCTTCTCGTCGATGATCGAGCCGATATTGGCGGTGTCGGGCAGTATGATTTCATTGTGCGGCTTGCCCGACGGGATCATCGGCAAACAGTTTTCGTCCTTTTCCACGAGGCAATCGAACAGCACCGGACCATCATAATCGAGCATTTCGGCAATCGCCGCATCGAGTTTGGCGGGATCCGAACAGCGAATACCCTTGCCCCCATAGGCTTCAGCCAGCTTGACGAAGTCAGGCAGCGATTCCGAATAGGAATGAGCATATCGCGAGCCATGCAACAGATCCTGCCACTGTCGCACCATCCCCATGCGTTCATTGTTCAAAATGAAAATCTTGACCGGCAGCCGATACTGCACCGCCGTCGACAATTCCTGCATCGTCATCTGCACACTGGCTTCACCTGCAATATCGATGACCAGCGCATCAGGATGGGCCACCTGCACGCCAACCGAGGCTGGCAGGCCGTAACCCATCGTGCCCAGCCCGCCAGACGTCATCCAGCGATTGGGTTTTTCAAAATGAAAATGCTGCGCCGCCCACATCTGATGCTGCCCAACCTCGGTGGTGATATAGACGTCCCGATCCTTGGTGGCTTGATAGAGCCGTGCAATGGCATGCTGTGGCTTGATGACCGTGTCGGAATTCTTGAACCCCAGGGAATTGACCGCACGCCATTTTGCAATCTGCTTCCACCATGGCGCGATGGCCTCGCTGCGCGGCTCGTTAGTCTTGCTGCGATAGATGCGGATCATTTCTTCCAACACCCGCCCGCAATCGCCGACGATTGGCACATCGGCATGCACCACCTTGCTGATTGAAGAGGGATCGATATCGACATGCACCTTGCGTGAATTGGGCGAAAACGCATCGACGCGACCGGTAATCCGATCATCAAACCGCGCACCGATATTGATCATCAGATCGCAGTCGTGCATCGCCAGATTGGCTTCATAAGTGCCGTGCATGCCCAACATGCCCAGCCACTGCTGATTTGACGCAGGAAATGCCCCTAGCCCCATCAGCGTCGAGGTCACCGGAAAACCAGTCAATTCGGCCAGTTCCCGAAGATGTTCAGACGCTTCGGGACCCGAATTGATCACGCCGCCGCCGGTATAAAACACCGGGCGCTCGGCGCGCAGCATCAAATCAACCGCCGCTTCGATCGCGGCATGATCACCATCCATGCGCGGTCGATAGCTGGCATGGCGCAGATTATCGAGATCGGGCTTGGTATATTCGCCGAGCGCAAACTGCACATCCTTGGGAATGTCGATGACCACCGGACCCGGCCGGCCAGTCGTCGCGATCAGGAATGCCTCGTGCATGATCCGTGGCAGGTCTGTGACATTCTTGACCAGATAATTGTGCTTGGTGCAGCTGCGGGTAATGCCAACCGTGTCGCATTCCTGAAATGCATCCGAACCGATCAGCGTCGTCGGGACCTGCGCGGTAATGCAGACCAGCGGGATCGAATCCATCAACGCATCGGTCAGCCCGGTCACGGCATTCGTCGCGCCCGGGCCCGAGGTGACAAGAACGACCCCGGCCTTACCGGTCGAGCGCGCATATCCCTCGGCCATGTGCGTTGCACCCTGCTCGTGGCGAACCAGAATATGCTGGATCGCGTCCTGCTGGAAAATCGCGTCATAAATCGGTAGAGCCGCCCCACCGGGATAGCCGAAAATATGCTCGACGCCCTGATCGATGAGCGCCCGCACCACCATTTCGGCCCCCGTCATCTGGTTATCCTGGCTGGTCTGCTCCGTCATCGTCTCGGTCCTTCTTCTTCACCCCTGCGCATCTGGCTTCGGGGGCCGCCAAGTCGGCGTTTCTGGTCCATGGCGCCCTTTTGTCCGCAAAAGTGGAAAAAAGGCAATAAAAAAGGCCCCTTTCGGGACCTGTGTTCGGCGCATCAGCATGCTCGCGGGGACTTACCCCACGGTGCCAATGCGCAATCTTACTACGAGAATAGCTGTCCGCACGGGACGTCTCCTGAGAACTAGTGGCGCAAAAATAGTAGGATCGACGTCGCGAAGTCAAGCGACAATCTGACGCTACGCCGGTGCCGCTAGTCCCAAATAACAAAAAAGGCCCCTTCCGGGGCCTCTCTCGTCATCGCGCAAGCGCGAAATTCTTAGCTGAGCAGGGTCAGGTTCGTTGCCGAAACCTTGCCGTCACGGCCGGTTTCGAGTTCGTACGACACCTTGTCGCCTTCATACAGGCCCTGCAGGCCCGAACGCTGAACAGCGGAGATGTGCACGAATGCGTCCTTTTCGCCATTTTCTGGCGAAATGAAGCCGAAGCCCTTGGTGGTATTAAAGAATTTCACGGTACCATTGATGCTGGCCATTAAAGTAGTCCTCTTAACGAGTGGTCGCCGCATTGTGCGGCTAAGGGTTGAAAACCGGACGGTAATCCGGGCCTAACGATTCACAGATCAGGAGGTAGCCAAGCTTTCCGGCGAGCCGGTCGATCAGATAGCGCAAGACAAGTGTAAACGTGTAGCCGATTATATGGCCGTTTCCGACTCAAATTTCAAGACAAATTACCGCACTTGAAAAAACATCCGATCCCGGGGCGCGCCCGGAACCGGATGTCAAAACGCCTTTCGGCGACTGGTCATGAGTTCTCACGACCGTTTAGTTTAGCCGCGTGGGCAGGCATCAACGTAGCGCGTGCCATTGCGGCGCTCGTAAACGCAACGATTGTTGGACCCTTCAACGCGGCCAATCATATTGCCCGCAGCAGCGCCGACCACGCCACCAACGCCAGCACCAACGACCGTGCCAAGCACTGAACCAGTGGTAGCAGCGCCAATGACAGCGCCCGCTCCAGCGCCAACAGCGGCGCCTTTTTCAGTTGCGGTACAAGCCGCCAGCGACAAAACGGCAGCAGCGATAATCAAAAATTTATGCATCTTTCCCTCCAAAAGGCCAATGTCTAGTAAATGCAGGAACTTGCCCTAGGTTCCAGTGCAATTCTAACCAAATTTTAATTTTTGTATATTCATTCCGTAGCTTGCGCCGTGATTCCGCCCAAAATCACCATCAACCAGCCCGCAATCATTCCGATTCCACCGACCGGGGCGGCCACTGGCAGTGGCGAGGCCCCAAGCCATTGTCGCAATGCCAGATCGCCAACAAAAATCAACGTTCCGAAGCCCAGTAACAAGGCAGCGCCTGCATATAATCGACCGCGAACGCCATGCAGCCCCAATGCCAGCAATGCTGGTCCGTGTGCCAGGCAGATAGAGGCAATAGCGCCAAGATTGCGCGCATCGCCACTATGGGACGCGCCCGCCGCGCTCATCACGCCGATAGCACCAAACACGCCCCCACTGACCACCACCAGACGGGCAAATTTTGATCGACTCATTATTACTCTCCCTGCCCTGCCTGCCTACGACACCACGCCACATACGGAAAGGCTTCCCGGCCTCTGACGCTTTTGATAGGGGTGTGTGGCGAGTAGGAAACTGACATGGATAAAAAGATAACGGCGGCGCCCGGCGCAGCCGCAATAGCCGCTGGCAAGCGTGCCAGCTGGCTAAAGGAGTTGCGTGAGACCTTTACCCTGGCATGGCCGTTGGTGATTGCCCAGGTTGCCCAGAACGCCCTGATTACTACCGACGTGATCATGATGGGCTGGCTGGGGCCCAAGCAATTGGCCGCCGGCACGCTGGCCTCGACCTTCATCATGCCGTTTCTGGTTGGCGCCGTCGGCGTAATCAGTGCCATCGCGCCCCTGGTTGCCCAGGCGCGCGGCGCTCGTAATATTCGGGCCGTCCGACGCATCGTTCGTCAGGGATTTTGGGCCGTGATCATTTTGAGTGCGGTGCTGATTCCGCTCATCCTTCAGGTAAAACCAATTTTCCTGTTTTTGGGACAAAATCCCGAAACCACAATGCTGGCTGAGCAATATATTCAGATCGGCGTCGCCATGTTTGTGCCGGGACTGGCGGTCATCGTCTTGCGCTCGATGCTATCGGCGTTCAACACCACGCGCATCATTCTGGTGCTCACGCTGGCCGCCGTCGTGGTCAACGCCATTGGCGACTATTTGCTGATGTTCGGCGTTTTTGGCCTGCCGCGACTGGGACTACGCGGCGCCGCGATCGCCACCGTTATCACCAATCTGTTCATGTTCGCGGTATTCTTGACCTACGTGCTCAATCACAAGCGCTTCCGACGCTTCCATATTCTGTGGAATTTTTGGAAGCCGGACTGGCACCATCTGGCCCAGATTTTCCGCATTGGCACCCCAATCGGCATGACAGTTCTGGCCGAAGTTGGCTTGTTTACCGCCGCGGCCCTGCTGATGGGGTTGATCGGCACCAACGAAATTGCTGCCCACGCCATCGCTATGCAATCGGCCTCGATGGCATTCATGGTGCCCCTTGGCCTTGGCGTTGCCTGCACCGTTCGTGTCGGATACGCCTATGGGCGTGGCGACGATGAAGGGGTTCGCAAAGCCGGCTGGACCGCGCTGGGCTTGAGCACCGCCTTCATGACGGTGAGCTGCATCACCTTCATTCTGGGCGCCCCATTGATCGTCACCATATTCCTTGATCCCGATCGCGCTGCCAACACTGACGCCTTGCGCCTGGGTGCAAGTTATCTGGTCGTGGCCGGGTTGTTCCAGCTGGTCGACGGGGCCCAAGTTGTCGCGGCCCACGCACTGCGCGGCCTGAGCGACACCAAGGTGCCGATGCTTGTTGCCATCGTCAGTTATTGGTTCATTGGCCTGCCCATTGCCTATGTCATGGGATTTACTTTCAATTTGCAGGGCGTCGGGATGCTGGTTGGGACTGGCCGCAGGTCTGGCGTTTGCGGCAATTGTTCTGGTCATCAGATTCGCCATGCGCGAGCGACTGGGCTTGCTTCGACGGACTCTATGACGACAGCGGATCGAACCGGGGCCAGTCCCCCATTCGGTTGCGGAACCATGTCCGCTGCCGCTTGGCATACTGGTGGGTTGCCGTGATCGCCTGACTGATCGCGTCTTCCGAGGACAATGATCGGTTAAGCCAGGCCGAAATTTCAGGCACGCCGATGGCCTTCATCGCGGGTAGGTGGGGGTCGGGCGATTGCGCCAGCAACGCTTCGACTTCCTCAACTGCCCCGCTCTCGAACATTTTTTCGAACCGTCGAGCGATGCGGTCCCGCAACACGTCCCGTTCCACCTCCAGCACAATGCGTTCAACATCAACCCCGTCAAGCAGACCGACCTGCGGCGCATCCTGAAAACTCGACAGCGTCCGTCCGGTCACCCGCTGCACCGCCAGCGCTCGGATCAGTCTTTGTGGATCGACCACCCTCAGCCGCGATGCCGAAACCGGATCCACCGCCATGAGTGCCGCTCGCCGCCCATCAGCATCCAGCGCTTGAATCTCTTGTTGAACTTCAAGCGCCACGGCCGCCGGTATTTCGGGAATAGCCGCGAATCCATTTATCAGCGCATCGAAATAAAGCCCTGTTCCACCTACGAAAATTAGCGTTCGTCCCTTGTCGCCCTCCATAACGCCGCGAACATCGTCAAGCCACCGGCCGGTAGAATAGCGCGTTGTTGCGGGCACAGTGCCATAAAGCCGGTGCGGCACGACCCGCATGTCCAGCGCCGTTGGCCGCGCCGTAACGATGCTGAGGGTGTCATAAATTTGCATGGCATCGGTATTGACGATGACGCCATCGCGTCGTTGAGCCATCGACAATGCCAGAGCCGACTTGCCGCTGGCAGTCGGACCCGCTATCAGAACCACGCGCCCGGCGCCATCGTCCGTCATTTGAACATCTCCCCACAAGGCCCTTCCATGCCGGTTCTTTGCCTTATTGCCAACCCGATCAATTCCGAACTCAGCGTCGCCCTGGCGGCCAGGGTCCATAAAGCCGTCGGTGGGGAGTTGAACTGGCTCAATCATGCCATTGCCTGCGAGATCATCGCGCCGAAGTCAACCGAGGCGCTGGCCGAGGCCCGCGACATTATTGCAGATGCCGCGGTCGATGTCGCACTCGTACCAACCCAGGACCGACGAAAATCGCTGCTTATTGCTGACATGGATTCCACCATGATCAATCAGGAATGCATTGATGAACTCGCCGATGCCCTCGGCCTGAAGCAACAGGTCGCCGATATTACCGACCGCGCCATGCGGGGCGAATTGGACTTTGGCGCGGCGCTCGACACCCGTGTTGCCCTGCTCAAGGGATTGGAGCGCCAGGTCATCGAAGAGGTGCGTCGTGAAAATATCACCCTGGCGCCCGGGGGGCGCGTGCTGGTCCAGACCATGAAGGCCTATGGCGCCTATACCTCGCTGGTTTCGGGGGGCTTCACCTTATTCGCCGACTATTTTGCCAAACGCATTGGCTTTGACGAAGCTATTGCCAACGTCCTTGAGTTTGATGGCACCCGCCTGACCGGCACGGTCTCCAAGCCAATTGTCGACAAGGAAACCAAACGTGCCCGCCTGCACACGCTGGCCGAGGAGCATCGGCTCTCGATCGAGCAGACCCTGGCAGTCGGTGACGGCGCCAATGATTTGCCAATGTTGCAAACAGCTGGCATGGGCGTGGCGCTTCATGCCAAGCCAAAGGTTGCCGAACAGGCACCCTACCGCATCGACCATGGCGATCTGACAGCCCTGCTCTATTTGCAGGGTTATGCCGACGAGGACCTGGTGCGATGATTATCGAAACCGAACGGCTGATATTGCGACCGTGGCGACATGAAGATCGCGACGCCTTCGCCGCCATTGTCGGTGATCCCCATGTCATGCGGTTTTATCCCAATACCCGCACGCGCGCCCAGGCTGACGCCTGGATGGACAAGATGATCACTTCACTTGCCAACAAGACCGGTCAATTCCTCGCCGCCGAACGAAAAAGCGATGCTGCATTACTCGGCTTATTGGGCACCGCCAATATCGAGTTTGATTTACCCACCGCGCCGCGCGTCGAAATTGGTTGGGTACTGGGTAAAAATTACTGGGGTCACGGCTATGCGCCCGAAGGCGCCGCCGCTGTACTGGCTGATGCTTTCGAACGGCGCCGCCTGCCCGAAATTGTCGCCTTCACCGCCCGCATCAATCTGCCCAGCCAGCGCGTGATGAGCAAGATCGGCATGACGCAAGACCCCGCAGCGGATTTCGAACACCCGCGAATTCCGGTCGGTCATCGCCTGCGCGCCCATGTCTTATATCGGCTCGCCAATCCACATCGGCGTTAAGGCAGCGCCCGAACTACCCAGAGCAACACCAGGCCAAGAGCGGCCGCCGACAGCGCCACCAGACGCAATTGGGGCACTGGCAAGGCCAAAAGGCCTGCCAATGCCCGCTTCATTTGTTCGGGAAAGGCTGCATAAAGCAGCCCTTCCAATGTGATCGCCAGCGCAAGCGCGGCGAACAGATCATTCATTGCGCCGGAACGGCAGCCGGCTCAGCAGCCGGCGCGACCGGTGTCGGAGTCGCCTCCGGCGCGGTTACGGCGGGTGCACTCTCGGCAGGTGCAGCAGGTGCACTGTCGGCAGCTTCGTCAGACGCAACTGCACTAGCGGCATCGTCATTGGCGGCTTGAGCCGGGGTCGAAATCGGCAACGAACCGTCAGAACCGAAATAGCGGAAAAATTCGCTATCAGGTGACAGAACCATGCTGGTGCCCGTGCCGGTCAAGGCGGTGCGATAAGCTTCCATAGAACGATAGAATTCGAAGAATTCCTCGTCCTTGCCATAGGCCGCAGCAAAGATCTTGTTGGTTTCGGCATCGCCCTCACCGCGAAGTACTTCGCTGTCGCGCGTTGCTGCCGCCACAATCTCGACCGACTGACGATCTGCAATCGCGCGAAGGCTTTGCGCCTGTTCCTGACCACGAGCACGCAAGAGTGCCGCCTCCGCCAGACGTTCTGCCTTCATTCGATCAAAGGTCTGTGCCGACACCTGCTGGGTCAAATCGGTGCGCAGCACTCGCACATCAACAATGTCGATGCCGAGTCTCCGCCATGTCCGGACGGATCAGGTTTCGCGCCTCGATCATCATCTGCGGACGCTGTTCAGAAAGCGCCGCATTGAATTCGCGAAGACCATAGACCTGACGCAGGGCAGCATCGAAACGCGTGCCAATACGCTGTTCAGCAATCCGCAATTCGCCTAGTGCCTTTTCGCGGAATAGGCGCGCATCGGTGATTCTGTAGGTCAGGAAAGCATCTACCTCGTAGAACTTACCACCCGACACCTGCAACGTCATGTTGGCGATGTCATAACGCAACAATCGCTTGTCGACCATTTGCACCGTATCGATAATCGAAGTCGGGATTTTGAAGTAAATTCCCGGCTCGGACTTCACATCGGTAATTTGGCCAAAGCGCATGATAATGGCCTGTTGACGCGCACTGACGATAAAGATCGAGGAAAAGAACACATAAATGGCGGCCAGAACGACGACACCGGCAATAACGAGACGGTTCATGCTCAATTCCCCCCACTTGCTGGAGTATCGCCAGTAGTGTTGGCGCTATTGTTCCTCACACTATTGTTCCTCAGTTCGGGTAGCGGCAGATACGGCACGACGCCGGGCCCACCCTGACCATTCTCGATGATGGTCTTTTCCGAACCGGCCAATACCTGCTCCATGGTTTCAAGGAACAAGCGCTTGCGCGTCACGTCAGGCGCATTGACATATTCCTCATAGATCGAGTCAAAGCGATCCGCCTGACCCGTTGCTTCCTGCACCACCCGGTTCTTGTAGGCAGCGGCGTCTTCACGCATCTGCGCGGCTTTACCGCGTGCCCCACCCAACAGGGTATTTGCGTAGGATCGCGCTTCTTCCTGGAAACGATCTTCGTCCTGTTCGGCACGCTGGACTTCGTCAAACGCGTCCGCCACCTCGGTAGGCGGCGCCACATTCTCGATGGCAATCTGGCTTATACGAACGCCCATGCCGTAACTGTCGAGAATTGTCTGGGTAATTTGCTGCACTTCTATGGCGATACCGGCACGGTCGTCCCGGAAAATGTCCTGCGCCGGACGCCGACCAACCACTTCGCGCATGGCGCTTTCGGCGGCGTTGGTCACCATGTCTTCAGGGTCGCGCACATTGAACAAATATTCGGTCGGGTTGGATACCGCCCAGAGTACCGAAAAGCTCAGATCAACGATGTTCTGGTCACCAGAGAGCATCAATCCCTCATCATTGGACTGACGTCCACCGGTTGAGGTGCTGCCGATTGTCGTCTGGTTTTCCGTAATATTGACTCGTTCAACCGTCTCTATGGGCCAGAGCAGGAAATGCAGGCCCGGATTGGACAGTTCTTCCTTGGGCTTGCCGAACCGAAGTTCGACGCCAACTTCTTGCGGATTGATGGTGTAAACCGAATTCAGTCCCCAGAATGCGACTAGCGCTAAAATACCGCCGACGATAGCCCAGCGACCACCGGGAAGCCCGCCTGGAACGCCACCTTGGAACCTGTCGCGACCGCGATTGAGAATATCTTCCAAACTCGGGGTGTTGCCACCGCCCGGTTTGCGCGGACCACCACCACCAGGTGGCTGTCCCCAGGGGCCGCCATTGTTGCGGCCACCCCCGCCTCCATTATTCTCCCACGGCATCGCGTCCCTTTCAGTCTTTCAAAAACATTGTTGCCCTATATAGGCAAGCAAGTGGCCGCTATCAATGCGTAGCAGGCTTTCGTCGCTCATAGACTTTGACGCGATAGACCGCGTCATCCTTGTCCGACGGCACAATTTCGGGCACATCCACCACCGCCCAGTCGGTTGCATCAATGTGTGGAAACAGCACATCGCCTACCGGATGCAAGTCAACATGGCTGATATACAGTCTATCCGCCTGTTCCATGGCCTGCGCATAGATTTCGCCGCCGCCGATAATCATGACTTCGTCAGCACCATCCGCCGCCGCAATTGTTTTGGCGTGCTCAATCGCCGCAGTCAGATTATTAATCACAATGACGCCATCGGGCTGATAGCCCGCCTGTCGTGTCACGACAATATTGACCCGGCCGGGCAGTGGCTTGCCGACCGTTTCAAACTGCTTGCGACCCATGATGATCGGCTTGCCCAGCGTCGTCCGCTTGAAATAGGCAAAATCGGACGGAACATGCCAAGGCATGGCCTGGTCAGCCCCGATCACGCCATTTGCCGCTACCGCCGCGATTAGCGAGATTTTCACAAATTCCCCAACGCGGTCAGCGCCGCTCCATCCAGTCGACATTGATGCCACCCGGCGCGCAACCGCGCACCCTGGGCTAGGTAAAAGTCAATCGAGGGTTGGTTCCATTCCAGTACCGACCATTCAAGACGCCCCAGATTTTCGGCCGCGCACCGCTGCGCCAGATCAGTCAGAAGCGCCTTGCCAATCCCGCGCCCGCGCTGACCCGGATCGACATAAAGATCTTCCAGCCAGATGCCGCACCGCCCCTGGAATGTGGAATAGGTATAATACCAAAGCGAAAAACCCACCGGCGCGCCATCCCATTCCGCGATCCGGCAAAACACTTTTGGCGTGTCGCCAAACAGGTCCCGCGTCACATCGGCCTCGGAAATCTCAACCTCATGGCCGAGTTTTTCGTACGCCGCCAGTTCACGCACAAATCGTACGATCAGGCCGGCATCGGCGTTGCTGCTGTCACGAATATTCAGCATCAAACCGCCACCGGCGCCTTGATATGCGCGTCCGGCTCATAGCCCTCAATGGAAATACTCTCATAGGTGAAATCCTCGAGCCGCCTGATTGCTGGATCGAGCGACAGTGTCGGCAAGGATTTGGGCGTACGGGTCAGTTGCAATTGCGCCTGCTCAAAATGGTTGGAATAAAGATGAACATCACCAAAGGTATGAACAAAATCGCCCACCCGATAGCCCGTGACCTGCGCCACCATATGGGTCAATAGCGCATAAGAGGCAATATTGAACGGTACGCCCAAAAACACATCGGCAGACCGCTGATAGAGCTGGCAGCTCAATTTGCCGTCGGCAACATGAAACTGGAACAGGCAGTGGCACGGTGGCAACGCCATCTCGTCCACTTCAGCAGGGTTCCATGCCGACACGATATGCCGACGTGACTCCGGCTTGCTCGTAAGAGACTGGATCAAATTGGCGATCTGATCGATTCCCCTGCCGTCTGGCGTTGGCCAACTCCGCCATTGCGAGCCGTAAACGGGACCGAGATCGCCATTGTCATCGGCCCACTCGTCCCAGATTTTGACCCCATGCTCCTGTAACCAGCGCACATTGGTGTCGCCGCGCAAAAACCACAGCAGGCTCATAGATGATGGATTTGAGATGCAGTTTCTTGGTGGTCACCAGCGGAAACCCGGCTCCCAGATCAAACCGCATCTGATAACCAAACAACGACCGCGTCCCTGTTCCGGTCCGATCGGCCTTGTCCGTGCCGCGTTCAATAATGTCGCTCAATAGCGTGAGATATTGCTGCATGGCGACAATCTAGAACGATTCTGCGGCCGGCGCGCGCGCTCCGATCACGATGCTAACAAATTTGCGCGCCGCCTAACCGCACCAACTCTCGCGCCGCCCTCGCCAGGGGTGGGCCAGGCCCTCGGACACCAAAATGTCGCCTAGCGATACCCCATCGCGCACCAACACCCGCAAATCGCGCCCATAGTGGTCGCTGTTTCGGCTACCCGCCGTGCGCACTTCAAAGGGGCCGGCGCTAAGTAGTTCGGTCAATCGCTGCGTAGCTTTCGCCCCCAGGGCCGCCTCACCGGCGCAGGAGGGGCTGAACACTTCGGGCGTATCCATATCGGCAATGCGGATCTTCTTGCCCTGCAACCATATGGTATCGCCATCAACCACACAGCTTACGCGATGCCGACTCGCACAGACAGAAAACCGCCGATTGACCACGATTTCGGGTGCCACACTCATATCCGGCGTAACACTAGCCGCGGCATCGTTGGTCAGCCAACTGCCCAGCCCGGTGTCAGAAAGGGTCCACGCCCCGCCAAACCCGATCAACAACGCCGCACCAATTGCCATCCAGGAGGTGCTGCGTCGCCGCCGCTGCCAGTGCGCTAATCCGATAATCCGTCCGGCACCCGATGAGCCTGGCCAATTTCACCCCCGCAAAGCCATCACCATGCCCGGCGCCGGTTAAAACAGCCTGAAATCAGCCCGGAGAATTTTTACCCCTTCTGCACACCATCATTTGCATCCCGCCCCTAACCGCCCTATATTGAAGGGGCTCGCAAGAGCTATGGCGATAAACTGCCATCGTAATAAACCTTTCGGACCCGGGGGCGGTACCCGGCGCCTCCACCATTTCCTCTTTATGCGAGAGGAGCCAATGGGGGCGAAATAGGATCGACGAGGGCGTAAAGGGTGTGTTTTTGCTCGGCATTGTACCACCGTTATCGGGCTATAACAGTAGTTGCAAATGACAACACTGCAGAGGTTCGTCTGGCTGCGTAAGCGGTTCGACACCTCGAACTTGAAGTCCTAGGGCCTGTTGCAGGGCGTTAGGCGGGGTCCGCAGGCACCTGGCAACAGAAGCCTGCATTTCCCTTCGCACCTTCATCCAATTTGCCTTGAATTTCAGTCGACTTCAGACTGAAGTGAACAAAGATGACTTGCAGTGCGCCCTACTTGCCGTTCAGATGGGCAAAGCACGATAAAATTGGGATTGGGGTCTTTCGTTCTGGGTCAATCGGGCCGAAAAGAGCCCAACAGAATCGAACGACGCCGGAAGGGCGACCATGGCAGAAGATCATCTCCGCTACGACATTTTGGCCCAGGAGGCACTGCGCGGCGTCGTCCGCAAAGTCCTTGGCGAAGTGGTCAAGACCGGTTTGCCCGGCGAACATCACTTTTTCATCTCCTTTGTCACCCACGCCCCCGGTGTGCGCATTTCCGAAAAACTGCTGACCCAGTATGAAAAGGAAATGACCATTGTCCTGCAGAACCAATATTGGGACCTAAAGGTTAGCGATGCCAGTTTTGAGGTCGGTCTGTCGTTTGACGGCATTCCCGAGCATCTGGTCATCCCCTTCTCTGCGGTAAAAGGGTTCTTTGATCCATCAGTGCAGTTCGGTCTGCAGTTCGACGTGTCCGGTGGCGAATCGGCGTCCGACGAGGATGTCGCTGAACCTGAAGGCGAGAACAACGCCGAGGCGGCGCCAAAGGCAGAAACTGCCGACGGCGAGGACGCTGAGGCCAGCGGCGAAAAAGTCGTCAGCCTCGACGCCTTCCGCAAAAAGCCTTGATGCTGGGGTGCGATGGAAAAGCGTTCGCTCACCATTGCCGGTCATCGCACCAGCATTGCCCTGGAGCCTGAATTCTGGGCCGTGCTTGAAGCAATGGCCGCCCAGGACGGGCTAGCCTTGCCCGGTATGGTCAAGACCATAGATGAGACGCGAACAGTGACCAATCTCGCCTCCGCGCTCCGGCTGGCCGCGCTGCGCTGGACCGCCACACAATCACCCCGTTCCGCGCCCGAAACCGACCCTGGCAGCGCCTAGTTCAGCGGCGCAAAAAATGGCTGGTTGACGCCATTGCGGGGCGTGAGCTGAGCAGGCGGCAAACCCAAATCCAGCGGTTCCTGCGGTGGCGCTGCCTGTTGGTCCTGTTGCTGCTGAAGCGCTTCTTGTTCTTGCCGCTGCTTCTCAGCCTCTGCTGCCGCCTTGGCGGCTGCTGCCTCCGCCTGTCGCTTGCGCTGCGCCGCAATCAGCGCATTGCGCGCTTCCGCCGCCGCTTTTTGCCGCGCCGCGTCCTCGGCCCGCAGGGCTTCGAGCCGGGCCAACTCATTTTCATTGGCACGCATCTGAACGGTCGCAATCAATCCATCAATATCCAGCGTGCGTTCCGGCGCCAGCAATGTGCCACCCAGTTGCGCCACGATCCTCGCCGTATTTTCATTGAGCAGATTGTTGATGTCGACGAAATTGCGTGGCGTCAGCGTAAAGCCGCCACTCAAATCAAGCGTTTCCAGCGCGACATTGGCTTCCCCTGCAACCAGCCCCGAATTGCCATCGATGCTGAGATTTGCCAGCCGCACCACTCCGCCCGCAATGGTAAATGCACCTTCGGCACTTGCAGCCTCGAAGGTGCCTCGGTTCAACGCCTCTGAGATCTGGTTCCCCAGCACGGTCCCGCTGATTTCGAGCAGATTGTCGAGACCGGCAACCGTGGGAAAGACCTGCGGATCAAAGTGACGGACCTTGAGTTCGCGTGTGGCAAAACTGCCCTCGCCCGTCATATTGCGCGCCAGATCGGCCACCGATGCGCCGGTGCCGGAAAACTGCACGCCACCATCCACTATGCCACTCAAACTCGCCGTCACCCCCGTCGGCAAGATGTCCGCCAATGGCACGTCTGTCAGACTAACCCGACCGCTCAGCGTCTTGTTGGTCAATTTGTCACTACAGCAAATGGCCACGTCGCCGCTGATCTGCCCGCCGCCCAGCCCCGCCGTCAGGCGTGATATGCGCAGTCTGCTATCATCCCATTGAAGATCGAACCGCGCGTCGGTCAGCGCCGTGCGTCCGGCAACGTTGAGCTTGGGCACAGAGATGGCAATCGCGCCACGACTATTTCGGCTTTGGTCGCCGATATCGAGCGGCCCGTCCGGCCAGATCGCGCCGTCGCCCTTGAGCATGGCAGCGGGGCCGCTCAGCGCCTTGGCCACAATACCGAAATCCACCTGGTCCAGCGCCAGATTACCACTGACCGCACCGATGCCGCCGGTTCGCGTTAGCGAAATATCTCCAGCAAACTTGTCACTGCCCGATTGCCCATCGATTTCGGTCAGCCGTAGCGTGCGGTCGCCTTCAAACTGCACCTTGGCCGTGGCATTGCCACCCGGCAGCGTCAAGCCGCCCGCCTCAATTATTCGCGCCAGCCCGCTCGCGTCGGACAAATAGCCATTAAGGGCCCCCGCACCGTCAATCATGCCATCAGGCTGAACGGAGATATCGCCTTCAAAGCCCAGATGATCCTCGCCCGCACTGGCATTGACCCGGACTGAAAACCCGTCATCCAATCGCCCATCCAGTCGCCCCGAAACAAATAGCGGTATGTCAGGAGAAAACAGTGCGGCGTCGCCAAATCCCAATTGTCGTGTCAGGGCGTCAGGATCGCTCGACTCCAATGTGCCATTGAGCGCGATCTGGTCCTTGCTCGCAGCCAGCAGACCACCCGCCAACTGACCGCGCAGACTCAACCTCGCACCATCGAGCCTGACCATTGAGTGCCAGCGTCTGCGACTGGTTGCCATCAGGCTGGTCCACCTCAAAATTCAGCGCCGCCGGCGCGGAAAGTGCCAATTTATTGCGTATGCCTGTACCCACTCCCAACCGATCATAGAGCGCCATCAATCCCGGCGCCGATCCTGATTGCGCCCCGATTTTGCCGGTGCCCCAAACTTGCGGCGCCGCCAGTGTACCGCGTGCAAAAACCGCAGCATCAAGACTGACGCCTCCCAAATCCTCGGCCACTATCCGGTTAAAGCTGATCCGGTCTTTCGACCACTGGCCCTCGGCCACCAGTTTGGTCCCGCTCAGACCGAAAATATTGGCGCTTGCGCTCGACAGTCCAAAACTGCCCTCGGGAAAGCTGATCGAAAAATTCGGACTGTTGGCCGCATCGGGCAGGAGTGCCGCCAGTGCAGCGCTGTCGCCTGGCGACAACACGCCGAATTTGCCGGTCACATCCAACCGCCGCTCACGCCCGAATCCAACCCGAATGCCAATTGAATGATTGACCTCGCCCAGCGTAAATATCGCGTCGCTCAACCCCAGCGCATCGCCTGCCAGCATCAGCCGACCGGACAAAGCCGCATGCATGCCAAACAGCGGATTGACCTCACCGCCCTTACGCCACATCTGCCCTACCGCGTCGAGCCGCTCGGTACTCAGCGACACCTGTCCTGAAAATCCGGGTTTTCCGTCAGCAGCGTTCAGGGTACCACTCGCCCGCACATCAGTGTCACCGGGCAGCTTGGCGATAAACTGGTCGATTGCCCAGGCCCGTCCATCGGTGTGGGCATCCAGCCGCACCGCTCGCAAGGCGAAACTGCGCAAGCCGATTTCAGCCAGATCCACGCCGATCCGCCCCGGCATGGGCGGGATTATCGGCGGCGGCAATTCACTTAGCGTGCGCACAAAATCATAGGGTTGGCTTGCCAGATCTTCTGAGGCGTCGCGCGGCGGCAAGGCAAACACGCCACCCGAAATCACCGCATCAAACGAACGCCGCGCGCCTAATTGGATACTCGCCGCCCCCGTCAGCCGCGTCCCGGCGCGATTTTCATCGGGTTGCAGCGTATAGCCGGTCAAAACCACACGGTCGGTCGAGATATTGACCTTGCTCTCCAGCACCAGATCACCGCGAATTTCATCGGCGACATCTGTTGATGGCGGCTTTTGCCGGTAGGTGATGGCGCCTTCAAATCGTGGCGCTATGCCCGGCTTCAGCAGCCCATCGGCGGCCAGCGAATAGCCGGCATCAGCCTGGACAAATGCCGATACCCGATTGTTGCCATCGCCATCAGCAACCGATGAATTGAACCGCGCACTATAGTGCTGATCCCGATAGTCCAAAGTGCCCTGAAACTGGAACGGCCCATGGATCGAGCCGAGCTTGAGTTCGCCATCGATCGCCTCCGCCGCGTAAATTTCGCCCGATCGTTCATCGCGCAGCCGCAGCGAACCATCAACGATGCGCGCCTGGGCTACGTCGACATTGTTGCCCCCCGTGCCACCATTGATATCAAACCCGCTACCAAACAGTCCGCTTTCATCGACCTTGAGATCGACAACCGGCCCGTCCAGCACCAGCTTGGTGACCCGGTAATTGTCGCGCAGAAAATCCATCAGCGAAAATTCGGCGTCAACCTGCGCAACTGTTGCTGCGGGCTCCTCGAGATCGCCCACAATCACATCGGCAAAATGCAGCCTCGGCTGTGGCAGCAGCGAGAATTCTATGTCACCACGGATCGACACCTCGGTGCCCAGCACCCCCGATGCCAGAATTTCCATGCGATCGCGATAGTCGCTCCACTGGATGAAGCGCGGCGCGATGAAGGCTGCCGCCAGCGCCATGATCGCGAGCAAGCCGATGACGATATAGATGCGATTCAGCAAGGAGTTATGTCCGCTCAATTAAGCCGTCGCCAGTGTAGGCAAGATCAGGCGGCGTGCAACCCCGCAACCACGACAATAGCGGCCAAAAACCGCCAAATGCCGCGCTGTTGATTGCCTGCCGCCATATACATCAAGCTTTCACCTGCCTATATTGAACAACCAGAACAAAAAGAGATTCGTCAATCCCGTATGGCCGCTGATCAAGACAATATGCAACGCCCGGCTGCTGGGCCCATCACCAGTCAGTTTGGCCGACGCGATGCCGACTATCTGGCCGGGCTCAACGAAGAGCAGCGTGACGCCGTCTTGTCGCTCGAGGGCCCGCTATTGGTGCTGGCCGGTGCTGGTACCGGCAAGACGCGGGTTCTAACGACCCGCATCGCCCATATACTGACCACCCGAAAGGCCCGTGGTTCGGAAATTCTGTCGGTCACCTTCACCAACAAGGCGGCTCGCGAAATGAAGGAGCGCATCGCCAAACTGGTCGGTGCCTCGGTCGAGGGCATGCCATGGCTGGGCACCTTCCATTCCATCGGCGCGCGCATCCTGCGCCGTCACGCCGAACTGGTCGACCTCAAATCCGATTTCACCATTTTGGATACGGACGATCAGATCCGCCTGATCAAGCAATTGCTACAGATCGAAAACATCGACGAAAAGCGTTGGCCCGCCCGGCAGTTTGCCGGGATGATGGACAATTGGAAAAACCGTGGCCTGCTGCCCAAGGATGTCTCGCCCGCCGATTCTGGATTCTATGCCAATGGCAAAGGCCAAAATCTTTATGCAGATTATCAGGCTCGCCTGAAAACCCTCAACGCCGCCGATTTTGGTGATCTACTTCTCGAATGCATTCGCCTGTTCCGCGAAAACCCCGAAGTTCTAGCCGAATATCATCACCGCTTTCGCTATATGCTGGTCGACGAATATCAGGACAGCAACGTCGCCCAATATTTATGGCTGCGCCTGCTCGCCCAGGGCAAACCCGCCGCTGAGGCCAACATCTGCGTGGTCGGCGACGATGATCAGTCGATCTATGGCTGGCGCGGTGCCGAAGTCGACAATATCCTGCGCTTTGAAAAAGACTTTCCCGGCGCCAAGGTCATCAAGCTCGAGCGCAATTACCGCTCCACCGCCAATATTCTCAAGGCCGCCTCCCACCTGATCACCTTTAACGAAGGCCGGTTGGGCAAAACGCTCCAGACAGATGTTGCCGAGGCAGGCGAACTGGTCGCCGTTACCTCCGTCTGGGATAGCGAAGAGGAGGCCCGCTCCATCGGCGAGGAACTCGAGCAGATCCAGCGCCAGGGCGAAAATCTCAACGACGCTGCCATTCTGGTGCGCGCCTCCTTCCAGATGCGTGAATTTGAAGAACGCTTCATCACCCTTGGCCTCAACTACCGCGTCATTGGCGGTCCACGCTTTTACGAGCGCAAGGAAATCCGCGATGCCTTGGCCTATCTGCGGCTGGTCGCCCAGCCCGCCGATGATCTGGCCTTTGAGCGCATCATCAACACCCCGAAGCGCGGGCTGGGTGATTCCACGGTCAAAATCCTGTTTGATGCCGCTCGTCACCAACGCCAGCCGCTTTTGGCCACCGTGCGCATGTTGCTCGAAACCGAAGAAGCTCAAACCCAAGCAACGCACCACCTTGCGCAATCTCGTCGCCCAGTTCGATGATTGGGCCGAGCGCCTGCGCACCATCCCTCATTTTGAACTCGCCGAACAGATTCTCGACGAGAGCGGCTACACCGCCATGTGGCAAAACGACAAATCCCCCGACAGCCCCGGACGTCTTGAGAACCTCAAGGAACTGGTGCGCTCGATGGAAGAGTTCGAGACCCTGGGTGGGTTCCTCGAACATATTGCCCTGGTCATGGACCGCGCCACCGGCGACGATGGCGAGGCCGTCTCCATTATGACGCTGCACTCGGCCAAAGGTCTGGAATTCAACACCGTCTTTCTGCCCGGCTGGGAGGAAGGTCTGTTTCCCCATCAACGCTCGCTTGATGAATCGGGGCGTGCCGGGCTCGAGGAAGAACGCCGCCTCGCCTATGTCGGCATCACCCGCGCCCGCAAACGCGCCCTGATCTCAGTGGCGCAAAACCGCCGCATCCACGGTCTTTGGCAATCCGCCATTCCCTCGCGTTTCTTGGATGAATTGCCTGCCGACGCCGTCGAGGTCAAGGACACCGGCTCCTCTTATGGCGGCTATGGCTATGGCGGCGGCGCCGCCTCGCGGTTCAACAAGGCCGACCCGTTCGACAGTGTTTACGAAACCCCCGGCTGGAAACGCGCCCAGGCCCAACAGGCCAGCCGCAAGGGCGGCGGTCCGATGACCATCGAAGGCGATCTGGTCGCCCGCTCGGTCGATCTGGGCGGTTCCTCCTCCGCCTACACTTTCGGCGACCGGGTCCTGCACCTCAAATTCGGCTACGGCACCGTCTCTGGCGTTGAAGGCAATAAACTCACCATCGACTTCGAAAAAGCCGGCCGCAAACGCGTCCTCGATAGTTTCATCAAAAGGGGTTGAGCCACTTCGTACCCGGCGTTTCGGGGGCACAATGACCGGCCGGGCCTTCGGCTGACGCTTATTAAGCTTGTCCATACAATATCTTGATAGCGTCGTCGGACCTTACCCCAACAGGTCCGGACCCAAAATGCTCATCACCACCACCCCCACCATCGAAAATCACCCCGTGCGCGAATATCTCGGCATTGTCACTGGCGAAGTCATTGTCGGCGCCAATATTTTCAAGGATTTGTTTGCCAATATTCGCGACATTGTCGGCGGCCGCGCCGGTGCTTACGAGCGCACATTGGGCCAAGCCCGCGAACAGGCTTTTGCCGAGCTTGAAGCCCAGGCCAGCCAACGCGGCGCCGATGCCGTCATCGGCATTGATATCGATTATGAAGTTGTCGGTCAGGGCGGCTCCATGCTGATGGTCTCCGCCTCCGGCACCGCTGTCAAAATCTAACCTGTCTCCCCACTCGCACTGTACCCCACACTCAAAGTGTCATCCCAACCGCACTGCCCCCCTCTCGGTGTCACCCCGGGCCTGACCCGGGGCCCATCGTGAGATCTCTCCGCCCACACGACCGGTCCGGCCGTCACGATGGATTCCGGCCTCCGCCGGAATGACCTTGTGAGGGTGGAAGGTCAGCGCGACGCCTTCCCATTCACATTTGCTCCCCTCTCACACCGCGATCGCCCCCCTCTCGGTGTCACCCCGGCGAAGGCCGGGGTCCATCATGAGATTTGTCCGCCCGCACGACCAGTACGACTGTTACGATGGATTCCGGCCTCCCCGGAATGACCCGGTTCGGGTGGAAGGTTAGCGCCACGCCGACGCACCACCCGATAAACTTATCCCCACGCCCAAAACCTCTGGCACAATGGCCTCACTCCCCACGCGATTGCGGGGTCGCGACGAACGGTCCGTGGGAGAGCAGATGGGTGGGAGGCGGTCGCGCGCTCCTGGGTCCGTGTGACACGTAGTTCCGGCCAGGCCGGAACGCAGGCTCCATAGTCCTGAAAGCCCATCGCATGCGGCGAGACCAGTCTCGCACAAAATAAATCACATGAGGCCGGTTCTCGCCGCATGTCGCAATCTTTTATCAACCGCAGGTTTTTCACCGGGCGGGGTTTCCGTACGCCATTTCCAATGTCTTTATTGACAGTCTCTGTCGCCATGCCCAAACAGAACTCATTAGAAAATCGGAACCGCGTACCATGGCTGTTGACCAACTTTCCGCTCCCCTCACCAAGGATCAGGCCTATGCGCTGGTCGATGCTGTCATGGAACGTGATGATCTGGCCCTGACCGCCTCGGCTCATGAAAATGAAGAAACCGGCGAGTGGTTCTTTGAAGCCACCTGCGACAGCCCGCCGGACATGGAATCATTTTCTGAATTGGCCCGGCTAACCCTTGGTGGAACCGTCGATTTTTCCGTCGAACCGATTGATCCCGAGATCAACTGGGTCGCCCGCTCGCTTGAAGGGCTCGCCCCGGTCATCGCTGGCGGCTTTTACGTCTATGGCAGTCACGAAACCGCCCCCGTTCCCGCCGGCTACACGGCCATGCGTATTGATGCGGCCATGGCCTTTGGCACCGGCCACCATGAAACCACCACTGGTTGTCTTGAAGCCATCGAACGCACCCTCAAGCGCCGCAAACCGCGCAACATGCTTGATGTTGGCACCGGCACCGGTGTTCTGGCCATCGCATTGGCCAAAAAATTGAAAACCCCTGTGCTCGCCACCGACATCGATCCTGTTTCGGTAATAACAACTGCTGAAAACGCCGAATATAATGGCGTCGGACGGCTCATCATTCCGCTCGAAGCCACTGGCCTTGATCACCAGACCATTACTCAGAACCGCCCCTACGATATGATCGTTGCCAATATTCTGGCCGGGCCCCTCGTTCAACTCGCCCCCGCCATGGGTCAGGTTGCCGATCACGGTGCCACGATCATCCTGTCGGGCATCCTTCAGCACCAGGCCGCCCGGGTCATTTCCGCTTATGCGCGCCAGGGCGTGGTGCTACGCCACAAGATCATCAAAAAGGAGTGGGCGACCCTGATATTGGAAAAAATGTAGAGGTGAAAAAGCAAAATCCCCGAAGCGGACTCCGGGGATCACATCGATTGTCAGCAATGTCCAGCAATCGCCTTATGGGCGCTTGGTGAATGCGCCAATCAGTTGATGCTGCATGCGATAGCTGACCTGACGACTTGTTGAACGGCCGCTGGCGTCAATAACTGACCCGAGGGCTTTGCGAAAATCGTTCCTGTTCGTTGTCATTTCCATCTCCATGCACTTGATGTCGATTTATATCCATCGACACACCCTATGTAGTGCACCTGCATTAGTTCGGTAGGCTCATTTTAGCAGGACAGCCATGTCACTTTCGCAGGGCAGCTTAATATTTGGTAGAGTCGGTCCGCCTGGACAGGCGGTGATCGGCTTCGAAACGCTCAACATAGCGCTTGGCCTGACGCGTCCGGCTTTCAATAAGGGCGTCAACAGCGCGACGCACAAAATTCTTGTTGCTCATGATCTTCGCTCCTTGTGACTATGTCGCTAAGATAGTCTTTCCTGCCCCCGGCGGTAGTTCAGATTGAACAAGCCAGCCATGCCGCCAATGCACCTTCACTTTGAGGAATTTCATGACCGCCCAATCGTTCCCACCCGCCGTATTCCAGTCATTTTCCGAAACCGCCGACCCTAAAAATGTAGCGCCGCGGCTGGCAGCACTGCGCGCGGAAATGGTCAAAGCTGGGCTTGATGGCTTTCTGATCCCCCGCGCCGATGCCCATCGCGGTGAATCCGTACCACCGGGCGATGCTCGCCTCGCCTATGTTACCGGCTTCACCGGGTCAGCCGGTATCGCCGTGGTCGGCACGGACCGCGCCGCCCTGTTTGTCGACAGTCGCTATACGCTCCAGGGCCCCGCCCAAACCGACACAACGCTTGTCGACGTTATTGAAACCGGCCAGGGCGGGCTTTCCGCCCAGATCGGCGACTATGTGAGCGTCGGCGGTCGGCTCGGTTATGACCCATGGCTGCACACGCCCGGCGAAATCAAGGACCTGGACGCAAAACTGGGCGATAAAATTACTTTGGTGGCGTCCACAAATCTCGTAGATGCCATCTGGCCGGATCGCCCCGAAGCGCCTGTCTCCAGCGTGGAGTTCTTAGGCCATAACCGCGCCGGAAAAATTGCCAATGACAAGATCGGTGACCTGCAGGCAACACTTGCCGACGACCACGCCGATGCGGTGGTGCTCACCCTGCCCGAGTCCATTTGCTGGCTTCTCAATATGCGAGGCCGCGACGTGCCAAACACCCCGTTTGTCCTCGGCTTCGCCATTGTACCCGCTACCGGTCAGCCAACGCTTTATTTGGACCCGGCGAAAATAACCCCTGAGATCAAAGCCGCATTGCAAGGCACCGCCCAACTTGTCGAAAGCACTGGCCTTGCTGCCGATTTGAAGCAACTGGGGTCCGACGCCAAAACTGTCATGATCGACCCCGCAACCGCGCCGCAGGCGATCGTCACCGCCCTGAGCGACGCTGGAGCCAAGATTTTGGAACGCCGCGACCCTGTGCTGCTGCCAAAATCGCGCAAGAACCAGGTCGAAGTCGCTGGCATGATCGAAGCGCACAAGCGTGATGCGGTCGCGTTAGCCAAATTCCTGCATTGGTTTGATCAGACCGCCCCTGCAGGACAGACCACCGAAATCGACATTGTCACCGCTCTTGAGGCTTTTCGACGCGAAGACGACACCTGCGTCGATGCCAGTTTCGACACCATCTCCGGCGCCGGTCCGAATGGCGCCGTCATTCACTACCGTGTCACCACCAAATCCAACCGCACGTTGCAACCGGGCGAAATCATGCTGCTCGACAGCGGCGCCCAATATCTGTCCGGCACTACCGATATCACCCGTACCATGTCGACTGGCTCATCAACCGCCGAACAGCGCGACCGCTTTACCCGCGTCCTCAAAGGGATGATGTCCATATCCCGGGCGCGTTTCCCCCAAAACACATCCGGTGCCCAGCTTGATGTGCTGGCGCGCCAACATCTTTGGCAGGCCGGCCAAACCTATAGCCACGGCACTGGCCACGGCGTCGGCGCATTTCTGGCCGTGCACGAAGGACCAATCGGCATTTCGCCGCGCTATCCGCTGCCACTTGAAGCAGGGATGATATTGTCCAATGAGCCCGGTTTTTACAAAGCCGGCGAGTACGGCATCCGGATTGAAAATCTGCTGATCGTGCAGCCGAGCACCGTTGGCGACAACTACCTCGAGTTTGAAACCTTGACGCTTGTGCCCATCGACACACGCCTGATCGAGCCGACCCTGCTCGATCCCGCCGAACGCGAGTGGCTGAACGCCTACCACCAACGTGTCTGGAGCGAAATCGGGCCTCGCTTGACCGGCGAGGTCAAAGACTGGTTGAAATCGGCTACTTCCCCAGTCTAGGACGGTAGAGGAAAGCCGACGGACCAAGCGTCGGCTTTTCTAGTTCAACAGCGGATCGGCAGCCAGAATCTCGCTCAAACGCATGCCATCCGCATAAACAATGTCATCAACTTTCCAACCATCGCTCTGCGAAATCAGCAACAAATGGATTGTCTCTACGGTCGGCTTGCTGATCGACATTTCAACGCTTGCGGTGTCGCCGCTAACGATGGGCGCGGCAACGGTAAAATCTAATCCCCCGCTACCGGGGCCGTGCAACAATGGGTTGAAATCAGGACCTATTCCCTCGCCATCATCGCGTGCCAATTCGGCAATGATCAATCCATTCAAACTGTCGGTAAAATAGGAGCGCGTTGCCAACCCATCCTGTGGACTGATTTTTTCATAGGCAAACTGAACCAAAGCATCGGGGCTGCCAAATCCTTGACCCAGCGAAATAGCAGGACACAACATCAAGCTGGCCACTATCCCGATCACAAATCGCATCTTGCCCTCCTCGTTGACCTACTTGCCGATCAGCGTAAACCACTCCTCTTCACTGACCACCCGGACCCCGGCTTCCTCTGCCTTTTTGAGTTTGGAACCAGCGCCCGGCCCCGCCACCAGAATGTCGGTCGCCGCCGACACCGAACCGGCAACCTTTGCGCCGTGGCGTTCGGCCATAGCCTTGGCCTCGGATCGTGTCATTTTTTCGAGCGATCCGGTAAATACCACCGTCTTGCCGACAACTTCGCTATCGGTCGAGATCGTCACCACATATGGCTTCGGATGAACCTCAGCGAGCAATTCCTCGAGTGCCTGGCCGTTGCGCTCATTGGCAAAAAACGCGAGGACCGATTGGCGCACAACTTCGCCGACGCCATTAATGGACGGAAATTGCTCGTGCGTATCGCCATCCACATTCGCGGCGGCAACCGCAGCGTCCCGGAACGCTTCCATGGTACCAAAGGTTCGCGCCATCAAGGCCGCCGTCGTCTCGCCCACGTGGCGGATACCGAGGGCGAAAATAAACCGGTCAAGTTCGGGTTCGCGCCGGTCATCGATTGCATCAAACAGCTTGCTGACCGACACCGGACCAAACCCCTCGACGTCCTTGAGTTTCTTGAGGGCGCGATCATCCCGTGCCCGAAGCGTAAAGATGTCGGCCGGCCGGGCAATGCGTCCTTCCGCGTAAAACTGGGCAATCTGCCGATCGCCAAGACCATCAATATCCAAGGCATTGCGCGACACGAAATGCTTGAGATTTTCAACAGCCTGCGCCGGACAGATCAATTCGCCAGTGCAGCGCCTGACGGCATCGCGCTTGCCGGTCTTTTCATTAACCTCACGAACGGCCTCCGACCCGCATTCAGGGCAAATATGGGGAAAGTCAAAGGGGACCGCATTTGCCGGGCGTTTGTCGAGAACAACATCGACGATCTGCGGAATGACATCTCCTGCCCGCTGCACGATAACCGTGTCGCCGACGCGCAAATCCACGCCGTTGCGGATAGTCTCACCGCTATTGCCCAGCCCCTTGATATAATCCTCATTATGCAGCGTGGCATTTTCCACTACCACCCCACCCACCGTCACCGGCGCCAAGCGCGCCACCGGGGTCAGTGCCCCCGTCCGACCGACCTGAATGTCGATGCCTGTCAGAATAGTTGTTGCCTGCTCCGCTGCAAACTTGTGGGCAAGCGCCCATCGCGGCGCTCGCGCGACAAAGCCCCAGCGCTCCTGCAAATCCAGTCGGTTAAGCTTGTAGACGACCCCATCGATATCGTAACCGAGAGTCGCACGCTGGGCCTCAATCAACCGGTAGTGCTCCAGCAAGACCGATATTTCCGACGTGCGGATCATCAGCGGATTGACCTTGAACCCCCAATCCCTAAATTTTTGGACTGCCTCATACTGGGTTGCGGCGGGTGATCTCGAGGTCTCGCCCCATGCGTAGGCGAAAAACTTGAGGTTGCGGCTGGCCGTTATCGAAACGTCGAGTTGCCGCAGCGATCCGGCCGCTGTGTTGCGCGGATTAACGTAGACCTGCCCACCGCTTGCCGCCGATTTCTCATTGAGCGCCTTGAACTCGGCGTGTGTCATATAAACCTCGCCGCGAATCTCGATCACATCCGGCCAGTCCGAACCGGCCAACCGTTGAGGAATATCAGCAATGGTCTTGAGATTGGCGGTAATGTCCTCGCCAACCGTGCCGTCGCCGCGCGTCGCGCCACGCACGAAAACGCCCTTCTCATACCGCAACGATGCCGAAAGCCCGTCAATTTTGGGTTCAGCGGTAAAGACCAGTTCCAGATCCTTGTCACGCTCGAAATATTTCTGACCGCGTGCCACAAAGTCTTCAACGTCCGCATCGTCGAACGCATTGGCCAGACTGAGCATTGGAATGCCGTGTCGAACCTTGTCAAACCCGTCTGACGGCGCCGCCCCGACCGCTGTCGATGGACTATCCATTCGCACCAACGCCGGGAAGCGCTCTTCTATCGCCACATTACGGCGGCGAAGCGCATCATATTCGGCGTCGGTGATCTCAGGCGCATCATTTTGATGATAGGCTAGGTCTGCCTCGGCGATAGCGGTCGCAAGCCGCTCCAACTCGGCGCGAGCCTCATCTTCGCTAAGCTCTTCGATTGCTGTTCCAGACAAATCGTTCAACGCAAATCTCACTTAATTGGGCTGGATCAACCAACTTCACTCATCAATTTTGACGCCGCTGCGCGAGCTTCCTCTGTAACCGATGCCCCAGCCAGCATACGCGCCACTTCCTCGCGCCGCGCCGCGTCGTCCAGCCGCTTTACATGCGTGCGAACGAATGCCCCCTCCGCCACCGCCTGCTTTTCGATAAGAAGGTGGCGCTGGGCACGAGCGGCTACCTGGGGCGCGTGCGTCACCGCCAAAACCTGCACCTTGTCCGCCAAACGCGACAATCTGCGACCGATTGCATCGGCAACGGCCCCGCCAACGCCGGTGTCGATCTCGTCAAAAATCAGGACCGGCGCCGAACCTTGATCGGCCAACACAACCTTTAGCGCTAATAGGAAGCGCGACAGTTCTCCCCCGAGGCGACCTTCAGCAATGGCCCGGCGGTGGTGCCGGGATTGGTTTGTACGTGGAAGGAAATTTTGTCAAAACCGGTGGCCGATACCTGATCAAGATCGATTTGATGGTCCACGATAAATCGCGCCGCACCCAGCTTTAGATCCGGCAATTCGGACTCCACCGCCGTGCCAAGTCGGATCGCGGCCTTGGCACGCGCGGTACTCAGCAATTGTGCGGCGCTCTTGTAGATCTCGGTCGCTCGTGCGGCGGCGGACTCCAAGGCCACCAGATGCGCCTCGCCATTTTGCAACGTTTCCAGTTCGGCCTCATATCGCGCCAGAACCACACTGAGTTCATCACAACTGGTTTGATGCTTTCGCGCTGCAGCCCGCAGGGCAAACAACCGCTCCTCCACCTGCTCCAGTTCCATCGGATCAAATGCCATTTCGCGCTTGAGCGCTTCTAGCGCCTCCGAGGTGGTATCGAGCGCCACCAGCGTTGCATCCAGTCCCTCGACGATTGGCTGGAACAATGTTGCGCCACCGTCGATCTTGCGTGCCAGCCGTCGCATCAGGCTGAGCAGTGCCGGCCCCGGTGCCGATGGTCCATTGAGCAACTCGTCGGTTTCGCCAACATCGGCGGCCGATTTTTCAATTTGCATCAACGCCTGGCGCCGCGCCGACAGTTCGTCCTCTTCACTTGCAATTGGCGCCAGGGCCGACAATTCCTCGACGGTGTGACGGGCATAGTCTTCCTTGGCCAGCGCCTCAGCCACAAGCCTTTTCTGGGCTGCCACGGCATCCATGGTCTCAACCAGCGTCTCCCATGCCGCCTGTACGGTCCGCGCTTGGCTTTCCAGCCCTCCAAACACGTCCAGTGCCGCGCGATGGGTCGCCGCATCCACAAGCGCCCGGTCGTCATGCTGGCCGTGAATTTCGACCACTTGTGCACCAACCCGTTGCAGCATGGTTGCCGAAACCGGCTGGTCATTGATGAAGGCGCGGGTTCGACCGTCTGCATATTGAACCCGGCGGAGAATAATGTCCTCGTCATCGGGAATGGCATTGTCGCGCAACACGGCTCGCGCCGGATGGCCTTCGGCGAGTTGCAATACCGCGACCACCTGGCCGCTCTCATTGCCATTGCGCACCAATGAGGCATCGCCACGCCCACCCAGAGCCAACGTCAGGGCATCGAGCAATATTGACTTACCGGCGCCGGTTTCACCCGTCAGCACGGTCATACCGCCATCGAGCACCAGATCCAGTTGGTCAATCAATACAATATTTCTAACCGAAAGCGCGTTTAGCATTCCGGACAGTCCCTAAGCCAGTACAGCATCAGTCGAAGATTGGCGCCAACCCAACAATGTGTAACCAACCTTCCCCAAACAAACGGGGTGCGCCAACAAGCTAGCGCACCCCGGAACAAACAAGCAACAAAATTCTATGTCAGTTCCGCTGTGCCGCCAACCAGCTGCCCTCGGCTACCTGCGGCGTTAATCCTTGCTTGGCCAGCAAATCGAAGGATTCCTTGTACCAGTTGCTTGAAGGATAGTTGTGTCCAAGCACCGCCGCCGCCGATCGCGCCTCATTAACCAGACCTAGCGAAAGATTGGCTTCGGTCAGACGGAATAAAGCTTCCTCGATATGCGTTGATGTCTGATAGTTTTCGACCACGGTCCGGAAACGATTGATTGCGGCTGCGTACTGCCCCTGTCCCAGATAATAGCGCCCAACAGACATTTCCTTACCCGCCAGCTGGTCATAGGCAATAACCAGTTTTTCCTTGGCGTCCTTGGCATAATCGGACTTAGGATAGTTGCTGATCAACAGATTGTAGGTGTCGATGCTATCGCGCGACAATTGCTGATCCCGGGTGATGTCCTTGATCTGGCCAAAGTAGGACGTGCCCTTGAGATAGAGCACATAGGGTACGTCCTTGCCAGACGGATATATCGCCAGGTAACGGTCAGCTGCCAGGATCGCATCGTCGAATTTGCCAATTCGATAATTGGCATAAACCTGCATTAGCTTCGACTTCTCGGTCGTCGGCGACCTCGGATGCTGTCGATCCAGCTTCTCGAGCAGCTTGATGGCCGTGAGGTAACGCTGCGAATCCATATCGTTCAGCGCCTGCTGATATAGCGCTTCAGCCGGGATAATTACCTCGTCCTTGACCTTGGGCGGTCCAAACAGGTTGAAACCTGAGCAACCCGCGAGCGCCAGCGCGACCATGCCCATCGCCAAAAACCGGGAGAGTCGGCCGGTCAATCTACCAAATCCATCAAGTGTCACGAACTGCCCGTCCTCTTCGGTCACGCATACGCCATGCGGACTAGATATTAATTGGATCAAAACTGTGACCGCGACAAGACTAGGCTCCGACGGAACGCAGATACGGATTGACGTTCAATCCCTCTGGCAGATCGTTGAGCGCGTCAAATTCGAGCGGCAGATCCTCGGCGGAGACTATTTCATAATTGGCATCGCTCGAAAAGAGACCTGCCAACACATGTGCGTTGAGCGCATGCCCGCCCTTGTACGAGCGGAACCGACCGTAGATGGGCATGCCGCCCAGCGACAGATCACCAATGGCATCAAGCAACTTGTGACGCACGAACTCATCCTCGAATCGCAAGCCACCGGGATTGAGGATCCGATCTTCGTGAACAGTGATCGAATTGTCGAGACTGGACCCCAGCGCGTAGCCAGCCTGGCGCAAAATCTTGGCGTCGCGCACAAAACCAAAGGTACGCGCCATCGCCACATCTTCGTAATAGCGCCGTGGCGACCAGTCAAAGATCATCCGCTGGCGGCCAATAACCTTGCTGTCAAAATCGATTTCGAGATCGAGCGCACGGCCATTATAAGGTTCAAGCGCTGCAAAGGCATCATTGTTACGGACCGTAACAGCGCGCATGACCTTGAGGAACTTGCGTTGGGCGGGCTGGATTTCCAAACCGACTTCCAAAATGCCTTCAGCGAACGGCTGCGAACTGCCATCCAGAATCGGGCATTCGGCGCCATCAAGCGTGATCAGCGCATTATCAACGCCCATCCCACTCAGGGCCGAGGTGACATGTTCAATTGTCGCCACACTGACACTGTCGCCGAGATCGAGCGTCGTACATAGCGTAGTGCGCGTAATACGAGAAAAGTGGACTGCCACAGGCGTGGTCGTGCGCCCGTCGCCAAGTTCCCGGCAGATCAGAAAGCCACTGTCGACTGGCGCGGGTCCCATGGTCAGGTTGACCGGTTGTCCGCTGTGGACACCGTACCCACTGAAAGTGAGCGTGGCACCTAGCGTCCGCTGGCGCGTCGAAAGTTTATGCATACTATATGGAACTCCAGCCCAGCCCAAAATCGCTTGACTCATTGCTTACTCAAAAAAACTCGGCGCGGAAGCCGCACCGAGCAATGTTTCACAGACTTGGCAGCGCCCACTTAACCGTGTTTACGCAGGAACGCTGGAATTTCGAGGTGTTCTTTTTGTGGTGCTGGCGCGGGCTGACGCCCCTGCGCGTCGAGGCTGCCATGAGCACCCCCGCTCGGCTGCGGAGCACGCGAAGGCCTTGTGCCACCGGCTTCTATGGCACTTCGGGCAGCATTGTCATCGGCCTCGATTTGGGGTGGCTCAACAGCTTGCTCAGCTTCCTGCTGGCCAAGATTGATACCAACATTTGACGCGAGCCGCTTGAACAATGCACGAGCATTGCGTGGCTCGCCTTCATGACGATCCTGTGGCTCGTGTGACCGTCGTGCAACAACTGGCAACTCCTCGGTCCGGGGCATCCGCCGCTGACCTTCCGGACGCGCCGCATTAGACGGAACATAGAGGCTGGGTACGGGCTCTTCGACTGCTGGCGCGGGTTCGTCAACATCTTCGTGGACAGATCCCGATGGGGTATATGGCTCTACATAGATACCGTCGTCACCAATCTCGTCACCGCCAGTCGCAAAGTCCTCGTGCGTCATGGCCTCGGCCACCGCCGTTTCAACCTGATGCTCGATTTCGGCCTGCGTCGATTGCCCATCCGGGGCCAGATGCGGGCCGCGATGATCGGCATCTACAGGCACATGGCGCTTGACCGAAAGTGGGGTGCGCGAGGCATGTGGCTTGGCGGGCTCAAGCGCCTGAACCATAGTGGCATCTGTGCCCGTCGCGACAACGGAAACGCGGATCGTGCCGGTCAGGCTCGGGTCATAAGTTGCACCCAGAATAATGTTGGCGTCGGCATCAACCTCTTCACGAATACGGCTGGCGGCCTCGTCAACCTCATAGAGTGTCAGGTCAGGACCACCGGTGATCGATATCAACAGGCCGCGCGCGCCCTGCATCGACACATCGTCAAGCAGCGGGTTGGCAATGGCGGCTTCGGCAGCGTGCCGTGCACGATCATCACCCGACGCCTCGCCTGTGCCCATCATCGCCTTGCCCATACCGCGCATGACCGAGCGAACGTCTGCAAAGTCGAGATTGATCAGGCCTTCTTTGACCATCAAATCGGTAATACAGGCAACACCTGAGAACAGCACCTGGTCGGCCATCGCGAAAGCGTCGGCAAAAGTGGTTTTTTCGTTGGCGACACGGAAAAGGTTCTGGTTGGGAATGACAATAAGCGTGTCAACGTGCCGATGCAGCTCATCAATTCCCTCGTCGGCCAGGCGCTGTCGGCGACTACCCTCGAATGAAAATGGCTTGGTAACAACACCAACAGTCAGGATGCCTTGCTCACGAGCCTGCACGCGCCACCACAGGCGCCGCCCCCGTACCCGTTCCACCGCCCATACCAGCGGTGATGAAAACCATGTGCGAGCCACTGAGATGGTCATTGATCTCGTCCCAGCTTTCTTCAGCCGCCGCGCGCCCAACTTCGGGGTGCGAGCCAGCGCCCAAACCCTCGGTGACACCCACGCCAAGTTGGATGATCCGGGGTGCCTTGCTCAAGGCCAATGCCTGGGCATCGGTGTTGGCAACCACGAAATCCACGCCATCGAGACCGGATTCGATCATATTGTTAACGGCATTGCCGCCAGCGCCACCGGCACCGAAAACGGTGATACGGGGCTTAAGTTCCTGAATGTCAGGGATAGTAAGGTTGATGGTCATGAAAGGCCCCATATGTGGCTTGGTTAGCTAACGATTTACGCGGAAATTCGTTAACCGGCCCCTAACAATTGCACCAATTTTATTAACGTGAACGCAATTTGCGACGAATGGTTGGTCAAAGTTGAGGCGCAATTAACCATGCACCCGCCCGCACTCGACACGCCAAAACGGTTATCAGAAGCTGGTCTTGAGCCAATTCCCCACCCGGGCGAAATAGCCGTCAGTCCCGGTTAGCTTGTTGACACTACGCGGCTCGTTATATTCCTGCGCGCACACCTGCGGATAGATCAACATGCCCGCAACCGAGGCGAACGCGGCACCCTTGGCCATCTCGGGCAGTCCCGCGATACCCATCGGACGCCCATTGCGTACATTGCGGGCCAGGATGCGGCGTGCCACCTCGGGCAGTCCTGTCATTTCGCTCGCGCCACCGGTTAACACAAAACGACGACCACACACATCCATCATGCCTGTGGCCTGCATTCGGTCACGCACGGCGGTCAGCACTTCTTCGATGCGGGGCCGCATGATGCGGGTCAATACGGCGCGCGCAACCTGCCCCGGCGCCTCGTCGTGGCTCGAACCAACAGGTTGGATGGCGATCATGTCTCGCTCATCTGCCTGCCCGGGCAACACGCTGCCATAAAAAGTCTTGATCCGTTCTGCATCTGCCACGCTGACCGAAAGCTGGCGTGCAATGTCCAGCGTCAGGTGATGACCGCCAATGGCGATGGCGTCGGCGTAGCACAAATGGCCATCGTTAAAGACCGACACGGTAGTCGTCGCGCCACCAAAGTCGATACAGGCGACACCCAATTGGGCCTCATCGTCCACCAGCGTTGCCAAACCGCTTGCATAGGGCGTGGCGATCAGCGCCTCAACCTGCAAATGACACCGGTGCAACACCAGTTCCAGATTGCGCATCGCAAGCGTTTCCGAAGTTACCACCGCGACGTCGATACCCAATTTGTCGCCAACCATGCCCTTGGGGTCACGGATACCCTTCTGGCCGTCGAGCGAATAACCGATCGGCAAGGCGTGTATAATGGACCGTTCGGGCCGCACACTACGCTCATTAACCGCCCGCAATACCTTGTAAAGGTCCGATTTCTCAACTTCCTGTCCACCCAGCGATACCGCTGCAGAAAATGTCTCCGACCCCAATCGGCCCGCCGTAACATTGACAATCACCGATTCCAGCGTCAGCCCGGCGGCACGTTCGGCCATGCCAACGACAGAGCGAATCGCCTGTTCGGCTTTTTCAATATCGGTGACAACGCCGCTCTTGACCCCGGTGGATTGGCCATAGCCAAAGCCGATGACCTCGGCCTGGTGGCTTCGTCCCTTGAGCGCCTTGCCCTCCGGACGCGGCGTCAGGCGCGCAATGACACAGCAAATCTTGGTTGATCCGATGTCGAGCACCGCCACCAGCGTGGTGCGGCCAGACTGAACGGGACGAAGCCGGGACGTCATCGAATTGGTCATCATGATTTTTTGTTTTCTTCGTCATGGGTGGCTGGACGCACCGCCACCGAGTCCGGCACGCGCAGGTCGATTATCGTCACGTCGCGGTCGAGCAAACGATAGTCGCGCTGATAATCCTCGAGGAAGCGGAGCGTCTGTGCGACACCTTTTTCAGGCAGTTGAACACGCAGGCCCGTGTCATAAATTATGTCCCAGCGCCGATCCGCAATGCGCGAAAGCGCAATAATGCCCTCCGACAAGGTCGGATACTGATTTAGTGCGCGGATCATCACCATCGCGTTGTCCGCCGCCCCGTCTCCCACAACCAACGGCAGGTCGCCATAGGCTCCCTTGTCTTCGCCGATTTGCTCGCCGCTCGCGTCAACAACAAAGGTGACGCCGTCAACGCGCCAGCGCGCAACCGGCGTTTTTTCCGTGATGGTGACAGCAACATTGCCAGGATAGTGTTTGCGTACATCGACACCGGCCACCGAGGGTAACTGCGCAATGCGCTGGCGTGCCGCCTCCGCATCAAAATCCAGCGTCGAGGTTCGCGGCTCGATACCGAGCGCGTCGAATACCGACTGCTCGCTGGTCAGGGCCTGCCCGGTAATCGAGATTGCCGAAATGCCAAATCCTGCGTCGGCGAATTCGCCTTGGGCAATTTCGCCCAGCACGGCCAAGCCACCAACAACATGGGCGCGTACTTGATAGAGTCCCACAACCGCCAGGCACACGACAAACGCAGCGATAGCCCGTGTCAGCACCAACCGATGCAACACCCAGATGCGTCCAAGACCGAGGATGTGGCGGCGATGTGGGGCACGCTGGAGTACCGGCAAGGCGCGTGGATCAATTACCTGCGCCGAGGCCAGCATCACCCTGCTTCCTACCTGTTGCAACTTGCGTCCTCCACCATCCAGGCGACCAGTTCTTCAAACGAATGCCCGGCGTGGGCGGCTTGCTCGGGCACCAACGAGGTTTGGGTCATGCCCGGCTGGGTATTGATTTCCAGGCAGACCAGTTCGCCGTCTGGCCCCGCTAGGTCATTGTATCGAAAGTCACTTCGCGTCACCCCGCGACAGCCAAGCGCCGCATGTGCGGCAAGACTCATCTTCTGCACTTTGTCGTAAATTTTCGATGAAATTTGCGCAGGAATAATATGTGCCGAACCGCCCTTGGCGTATTTCGCCTCATAGTTGTAGAAGCTGAGGTCCGTAACGATCTCTGTCACGCCCAGTGCTACATCCCCCATGACCGAGCACGTCAACTCGCGCCCGGGAATGAACCGTTCAACCATCAACTCATCGCCAGAATTCCAGTCTTCGCGCAAGATCTCCTGGGGTGGATGGCTGGAATCTCCCTTGACGATGAAAACGCCAAAACTGGACCCATCGGCTACCGGCTTGATGACATAGGGAGGCGCCATCACATGCGACTTTGCCGCGTCGCCTCGGGTCACAATCAAATGATCGGTGACCGGAATACCAGCGGCGCGAAACATGATTTTGGACTGGTGCTTGTCCATGGCCAGGGCGGACGCCAAAACACCCGAATGAGTATAGGGCAATTGCAAGAGTTCCAGCAGTCCCTGCACCATGCCGCTCTCGCCGAACGGACCATGCAGCGCATTAAATGCGACGTCGGGCTTTAATTCGGTCAATGTATTGGCAATGTCGCGGTCCACATCGACCTCGGTGACCTGATAATCAGCCCGGCGCAGCGCCGCCGCGCACTCGCGACCCGACATAAGCGACACCGGGCGCTCGTTGGACCAACCACCCATGAGCACTGCAACATGTTTGGCCATGGTCACACCGCCCCCGTGAACACGTCGCCGTCGAGAAACTCTTGTACTTCCGCACCGGGCGCAAAGTGACCCATTCGACGGATTTCCCATTGCAAATCGATGCCATGGGTCGCACGAACGCGATTGCGCACCGTTTCGCCCAGCGTCTCAATGTCGTGGGCGGTCGCATTGTCGATATTGAGCAAAAAGTTTGCGTGCAGCTCACTCATTTGCGCGCCACCCACTTTCAGTCCGCGACATCCAGCGGCATCAATGAGTTTCCAACTCGATTTCCCTTCGGGGTTTTTGAAAGTCGACCCACCCGTCCGAGACTTGGTCGGCTGGCTGCTTTCCCGCTTTTCGGTGATTTCGCGCATGCGCGCGAGAATATCGGCCGAATCTCCGGCAAAGCCCTGATAGACCGCTGAAACGAATACCGCACCACGCGGGCCATTGGACTTTCGATAGCGATAGGCCATGTCAGCATTGGTCAGCGTTACGATCTCACCCTGCCGCGTTACCGCCCGCAGTTCCACCATCCGGTCACGGGTTTCGGTGCCATAGCATCCCGCATTCATATAGAGCGCACCACCGATTCCGCCGGGAATACCGCGATAAAAGCTCAACCCATCTATGCCCGCCTCCGCCGCCGCCGTCGCCACTTTTACGTCGGGCATCGCCGTTCCAACCCGAATACGCTGCCCATCGAGCACTTCAGTCCCACCAAAGCCTTTTGCATTGAGGCGAATAACCACCCCGTCCAACCCGCCATCGCGGATCAGCAAATTGGAACCTAGGCCGATAACCGTCACGCGAATATCTTGCGGCAAGTGACGCAAAAATAACGCCAGATCGTTCTCATCGGCCGGCGTAAACAATAGCTGCGCAGGACCGCCGACACGAAACCAGGTGATTTCAGACAGCATTTGGTTGGCGATCAACCGGCCACGCACCTCGGAAATCCACGGCTCAAACGTCGGGATGAGATCGGGAAAGCTCATGATGCCTCCTGCCCCAAAATTGCGGCTAGTTCGTCCGGCAGCGCGTTGGCCCATTGCGTGATATTGCCCGCGCCGAGGCAGACGACATAGTCGCCGTCCTCGGCGCGGCTGGCAATGAGTGGCGCCAGCGCCTCGGGGCGATCTATCACCCGCGCGTCGCGGTGGCCTCGTGCCCGAATGCGATTGACCAGTTCTTCATGGGTAACCCCCGGGATCGGGCTTTCACCCGCCGCATAGATCGGTGCTACGATGACCGTATCCGCATCGTTGAAGCAGGCAGAAAAATCGTCAAACAGATCCTGCAGGCGCGAATAGCGATGCGGTTGGACGACCGCAATTACATCGCGCCGTGCCGACTGCCGCGCCGCGTGCAAAACCGACGATATCTCGACCGGGTGGTGCCCATAATCATCTATGATCGTAATACCGTTGACCTCACCGGTCTTGGTGAAGCGGCGCTTGACACCAGAAAAGCCCTTTAGCCCTTTTCGGATCGCCTCGGCCGGCACATGCAACTGATCTGCCACCGCGATGGCTGCAACCGCGTTGAGTGCATTATGCTCGCCCGGCATCGGCAGTTCCAGACCTTCGATACGAAGCTGAGTTTGCCGGATCTGATCGCGAATTTCGACCGAAAAAGTGCTGATGCCATTGATGTTTTCGAGTTCAACCAGCCGCACATCCGCTTGCGGGTTGCGCCCATAGGTAATCACCCGGCGGTCGCGAATTTGTCCGACCAGCGCCTGCACTTCGGGATGGTCAAGGCACATCACGGCAAAGCCGTAAAACGGCACGTTCTCAACGAAATTGACAAATGCCTTCTTGACCCCCTCAAAATCCTTGTAGTGGTCGAGATGCTCAGGGTCCATGTTGGTGACGACCACAACGTCAGCGGGCAATTTCACAAATGTGCCATCGCTTTCATCCGCTTCCACCACCATCCATTCCCCGTCACCCAAGCGTGCATTGGTGCCATAGGCATTGATGATGCCGCCATTAATGACTGTGGGGTCAAGGTCACCGGCATCCAGTAGCGTCGCAACCAGCGTTGTGGTTGTGGTTTTGCCATGCGTGCCGCCTATGGCAATGGCGTTTTTGAAGCGCATGATCTCGGCCAGCATTTCGGCCCGACGCACCACCGGCAGGGCGCGCTGGCGCGCCGCGACCAGTTCGGGATTGTCCTTCTGGATCGCCGACGACACCACTACGACGGTGGCCTCGCCCAGATTGTCGGCATGTTGACCAATCTCGACGCGGATGCCCATGTTGCGCAGGCGTTGCACATTGGGATTGGCGGCAGCGTCTGACCCCTGCACCACATAACCCTGGTTGTGCAGGATTTCGGCAATGCCACTCATGCCGATGCCGCCTATGCCGACAAAGTGGACAGGTCCGATATTGCGCGGCATTTTCATTGTGCGTTACCCAGTTTTGCGTTCTTCAAGTTGGCCATTTCCTCGGCCACATCTGCCAGTTTTTCAACCGCAAGCGGTTGGCCAAGCGATTTGGCCGCTACGGCAGCCGCGGCCAGAATATTCGGGTCGGCAAGCAGATTAGCCAGGCGCGTGCCCAATGAAAGCGGCGAAAGCGAGGCTTGTTCAACAATCCAGCCTCCACCGGCCGCCTCCAATACCAATGCGTTTTGTTTCTGGTCACCATCGATGGCACTGGGCAACGGCACCATGATTGCGGGACGACCCAACACACCAAGCTCCGTAATGGTTGATGCCCCCGAGCGCGCCACCACCAGATGAGCACCGGCAATGCGCTCCGGCAGATTATCAAAAAACGCCGCCAGCTCGACATTGACCTTTGCCTGCCGATAGACCTCGGCCACCCGGTCGAGATCCTCGGCCCGGCATTGCTGTACGATATGCAGTCTATGGCATAAATCTTCCGGCATCCGCGCAACGGCTGCGGGCACGATATCGGAGAATATTCGCGCGCCCTGGCTACCCCCGAATATCACCAGCCTGATAGGGCCATTATTGGAAATAGCCGGATATGGTGTGTCCGCAATATCGCGCACCCGATCCCGAACAGGATTGCCGGTAATCACCTTCTGAAGGCGCATTGCCTGAGCGTGGGTTGTCTTCTCAAAACTGAGTGCCAGTCGGTTCGCAAACCGGCAAAGCGCGCGATTGGCGCGCCCCAGAACCGCATTCTGTTCATGCAGGACACCGGGTATGCCAAGCAGGCTCGCGGCCACGAATGGCGGAAACGTCGGATAGCCTCCAAACCCCACCACGGCGTCGGGCTTGATCTCACGCAGTTTTCGCAGCGCCACGCCGATCCCGCCCAATATCTTGAAGCCCCCCCCAATAAATTTGACCGGATTATTGAGCGATGGCGTTGCCGCCGGCACCACGTGAATGCGCCGCGCCGGAAAGTCGGCACCATAGCTTTCCACCCGATGATCCGTCATCAGATCGACCACGTGTCCGCGACGACGCAGTTCCTGCGCCAGAGCCATCGCCGGGAATAAGTGGCCGCCGGTGCCCCCCGCCATTAAAACAAATGTGCTCATTCGGCAGGCGCCACCGCGCTGCGATAGGCAGGAATGCCCGTAACCAGTCGCTCCTCGGGTTTGGAGCGTGTCAACGCCAGCATCAACCCCATCCCCAGCGCAATCGCGATCATCGACGTACCGCCATAGCTCACAAATGGTAACGTCATGCCCTTGGGAGGAATGAGATTGAGATTAACCGCCAGATTGATACCGGACTGCAGGCCAAACTGAATCGCCAATGTCGATGCCGCAAGTCGCGGAAAAAGATTGGTCTGACGCTGCGCGCCAGCCAGTCCACGCACCGCAATGAAGGCAATCAAACCCACAAGCACCAGGCAGAACAAGATGCCGAACTCCCCTGCTGCCGCAGAAAACACATAGTCGGCGTGGGCGTCGGGAATAAGCTTCTTTGCAACCGATTCACCCGGCCCCCGTCCGAACCACCCCCTCAAGCAACGACTGCAGTGCCCGATCAATCTGGTAGGTGTTGCCACCCCCTTCGGGGTTCATGAAAGCATCAATGCGTTTGCTCACATGTGGAAACAACAAATAAGCCCCAAAGATCAATCCAACGCCGGCCCCCGCTAACCCGAAAATCAACCACCAGGAAATTCCGGCGAGAAACAGCAATGCGCCCCAGGTAGCCAGGATAAGCGCGGTTTGGCCAATATCAGGCTGCAACAGCAGGCCCCCGACAATCGCCGCGCCAACTAGGGTCGCCAGCGTTTTTCCCGGCACATTTTTTCGAACCATGCTCTCGGAGAACAACCACGCGCCCAATACGGCAAATGCCGGTTTGACAAATTCTGAAGGTTGAACGGTTTGTCCCATAATTGAAATCCAGCGTCGCGCGCCCTTGACCTCGGTGCCAAATTTGAGCGTTGCCCAAAGCATGGCCAGGGAACCAATCAGCGTAACCAGCGCCACCACCCGCGCCTGCCGCGGTGACAGGAATGATGCACCGACCAGTACCACCAGCGCGGGAACGCAAAAGCCAGCCTGGCGAATGACAAAATGCCATGGCTCCAACCCCAATCGTTCTGCCACCGGCGGGCTGGCCGCGAAGCTGAGCACAACCCCACAAATCATCAACAGGATCAGTGCGCCCAACAGTTCGCGGTCGATAGACCACCACCATTCGGCAATAGGGGTTTTTTGTGCCCGTGAAAACATGTGCGCGACAGCCGACGACCGGCCTCCTGGGGGAACTCAGGAACGCACTCTAACGCCGTGATGGTTACTGATTTCACACCGGAATCGCGTTTTGCGAAATTCCATCCCTAACGAAGTTTGAGCGAACTCAGGCCGATCAGTGCCAGCACAAACGATATAATCCAGAACCGAATAACCACCTGGCTCTCGGTCCAACCCAGATGTTCAAAATGGTGATGGATCGGCGCCATTCGAAAAACTCGCTTTCCCGTGAGGCGGAACGATGCGACCTGCACGATGACCGACACCGTTTCGAGAACAAACAGCCCGCCAATAATCGCCAGCACGATTTCGTGCTTGGTCGCTACCGCAATAGAGCCCAGCGCGCCGCCGAGTGCCAGCGAGCCTGTATCGCCCATGAAAATCTGTGCCGGTGGTGCATTGAACCACAAAAACCCCAGCCCTGCGCCGATGAGGGCACCGCAAACCACCGATAGCTCCGCCGTCCCCGGTACGTAGTTCAGTAACAGATATTCGGAAAATGTAACGCTGCCGACCAGATAGGCAATTAACGCAAAACACGCCGCCGCCACCATCACCGGCACGATCGCCAGCCCGTCCAGCCCGTCCGTCAGATTGACCGAATTGCCGGCTGCCATGATGACGAAGCCGCCAAACAGCACAAAGAAATAGCCAAGATTCAGCGCCAATCCTTTGACAAACGGGAACAATAGCGAATTGGAATAGGGCTCCCCGCTCAGTTGCGAGAGCGCGTAGCAGGCAATGACACCGATTAGCGCTTCCAGCACCAGCCGTTGCTTGCTGCCAAAGCCCTGATGGCTCATGCGCTTGACCTTGAGATAATCGTCGTAAAAGCCAATTGCGCCAAAACCGACAGTCACAAACAACACCACCCAGACATAGCCATTGGCGAGGTTGGACCATAAAAGGGTAGAAAACACCGCACCCGAAAGGATCATCAGACCACCCATGGTGGGTGTGCCTTTTTTGGTCAAAAGGTGCCCCGCCGGGCCATCCTCGCGGATCGGCTGGCCCTTGCCCTGCTTGAGGCGCAAGGCCTTGATCATCCCCGGACCGAACAGGAATACGAAGAATAGCGCCGTTACCACCGCACCCGCCGTGCGGAAGGTGATATAGCGAAAGACATTGAAGGCGGTAAGGCTGTCACCCAGCTGGCCGAGAAAATACAACATGAGTTAGACGGTCCTCTGAGTAGGCATTGGCTTTACTGGAACCTCGCGCGGATCGCATCAACAATGCCCGCAAGCCTGACGCCATTGGACCCTTTGACCATAACTGCATCGCCGTGTGCAAGTTCATCAACGATCACATCGACCAGTTCTGCAGTGGTTCTTACGTGCATTTGCACCCGATCCGCGCCCAACGCATCGGCCAGTGCCCCCATTTCGTCTCCCACCAGATAGATCCGCTCCGCGCCGCTGGCGAGCACCGCGTTTTTGAGGCCAGCGTGCAGGACTGCACTATTGGGGCCAAGCTCAAGCATGTCGCCAAGAATGGCAACTTTTCGACCACCCGGCGCGGCGGTTTGCGCCAATACATCCAGTGCCGCAGTCATAGACGCGGTGTTGGCGTTATAACTTTCATCGATCAGCAGCAGCGGCTTCCCTGGGTCGCCAAGCAATAGCTGTTGGCCCCGACCGGTTGGCGCTCCAAATCGCGCAAGGGCGGCAATGGCGAGTTCGGGGTCAATCCCGGCGAGCGAGGCCACAGCCAACGCCGCGACACCGTTTGCCACCATGTGACGACCCGGTGCGTTGATAACCAACTCAAACCTGTCATTGCCGTGACGCACCGATGCCCGCGACCGATTGCCCTCAGCTACACAACTCTCAATATGCCAATCGCTTGCGGCAGCAAATCCATAGCGCACGATATTACGGACCCCGGCGGCGTGTGCCGCATCAACCAACAGTCCAATCTGATCATGGTCGGCATTCAGCAGCGCGGTGCCATCCGGCTCCAACCCCTTAAATATCTCGGCCTTGGCAGCCGCAATACCTTCGATACCGTCAAAGGCCTCGAGATGCGCTGGCGCAATCGTGGTGACAAGCGCAATATTCGGCCTGACCAACCGGCTAAGCGGCTCGATCTCACCAGCGGCGCTCATGCCGAGTTCAAAAACACCGAATTCGGTCGCGGCGGGCATGCGCGCCAGCATCAATGGCACGCCCCAATGGTTATTGAAGCTCTTGATCGATGCATGGGTTGCCCCCGCCGCTTCAAACACGATCCGGATTGCTTCCTTGGTCGTGGTCTTGCCGACGCTGCCAGTCACACCAACAATGCACCCATTGCAGCGCTCGCGCGCCAGCCTGGCAAGATCGCGTAGACCGGCCAGCGCGTCAGGCACTACAATGCAACGGTCACGAAAAGCCCTACCCTCACTGACCATGGCGGCCACCGCGCCATTTTCAAGCGCCGTCGCTACAAAGTCGTGTCCATCAAATCGGTCGCCCTTGATCGCCACAAACAGCGCTTCTGGGCCTAACTCGCGGGAATCTATTGAAATAGAGTTGACCGAGCCCACCGCGTGGTGAACGGGACGCGCGCCGGTCGCGGTATATATCTCATCGCTCGTGAACAATGGCGCCATCAGGTCTGCCCAAGCACGGAATGGATCACCTCATGGTCCGAAAACGGCGTCTTGGACGTACCAATGATCTGATAGTCCTCATGGCCCTTGCCAGCGATCAACAACACATCGCCCGCACCAAGCGATCCGATCCCTTCCGCGATGGCCGCGCGACGATCCCCGTTTTCGCGCGCGCCGGGCGCTGCTTCAATTACCTCGGCCCGGATCACCGCAGCGTCTTCGGTCCGAGGATTATCGTCGGTGACAATAACCAGATCAGCACTCATGGCCGCGACCGCCCCCATTAACGGGCGCTTCCCCTTGTCGCGGTCGCCACCACAACCAAACACAACAATCAGACGGCCAGTAACATAGGGCCGCAACGCGGCAAGTGCCGTCTCCAATGCGTCAGGGGTGTGGGCATAATCGACAAAAATCGCGCTCCCACGATGCTCGGCAACCAGCTCCAACCGGCCTTTTGCACCCTTGAGTTCGGACAGGGCGGCAAACGCGGCGGCCCGTTCAACGCCGGTGGACATGGCCAATGCAGCCGCGATCAACGCATTGCTAACTTGGAATGCGCCCGTCAACGGCAAATGAAAACTGATTGTTTCGCCCACGTGCTTCACCTCAACACGCTGGCCATACCCCTCCCTTTCGATGGAGGCGATCTCGATATAGGCGCCCTCTTTGCCCACGGTGAGAAGCGTTGCGTTGTGACTAAGCGCTGCGAACATGAATGCTTCATGTTCAGGATCATCGACATTGACGATCGCTGGCCCGCCCTCAACCAGCAGATCCGTAAACAAGCGCAGCTTTGCCTGCCGATAGCCTTCCATGTCGACGTGATAATCAAGGTGATCGCGACTGAGGTTGGTAAAAGCGGCGGCTTCGAAGTGGATACCATCCAAACGACGCTGTTCAAGCCCATGGCTGGACGCCTCGATGGCGACATGGTCGATACCCTGCGCCTTCAGCGCCCGAAGATTCTGATGCAGTGTGCGCGAGTCGGGTGTCGTCAAACTGCCGCTGCGCAGGCCCCAGGATGTTTCCACGCCCAATGTGCCCACGCTACTCGCCGCCAGTCCGGACGCCTGCCATATCTGACGCACAAAGGATGCGACCGACGTTTTGCCATTGGTGCCAGTTACCGCCACAGCAATTTGGGGTTGCGGCGCGAATATGCGCGAGGCGGCCCGCGCATAGGCGGCCCTGACATCCTCAACGACGATCACCGGCACACCCGGATCGGCCTTGGGTTTGTGATCGGTCACAATCACCAGCGCCCCCCGGGCGATGGCTTCGGCGGCAAACTCATTGCCGTGGGCATGCGCACCCGGCAACGCGAAGAAGACGTCGCCCGGCTCTATTCTACGACTATCGGAATTGACGCCGAAAATGGCACCGACGCCAGAACTGGGTAGGGCGCCCGAACCTTCAAGGAGTTGAGTGACGCTGAAAGACACGGTCGACTATTCTCCCGAACCGCTCGAACGCAGGAATGATGGCGTGGTCGCCACATCCAGCGCCGGGCTGAAATCGGGCGCGATCCCCAGCATTGGCGCTACCCTCTGGACGATCCGACCGGTAACCATGCCCGCGTTCCAGCCTGCAGTAACACCACTTTGCGCGTTTTCGGCCTCCGGCTCGTCAACAAGAATGACCATGGCATAGCGAGGATTGTCCATCGGGAAGGCCGACGCAAAGACGTTGAAGTCCTTGCTGTTCGAATAGCGTCCATTGACAACTTTTTCTGCTGTACCGGTCTTGCCGCCAACGCGATAACCATCGGCTTCCTTGTCCATTTGTCGTCCCGATCCCTCAAGAGCGTTCAACCGGAGCAAGTAGCGGATCCAGTCGCTGGTCTGGGGTTGCACCACCCGTACGTAGGACTGTTCCGCTTCCGCCCGCGTCCGCTTGTAAAGGGTGGGCGCGATGTAGTTACCGCCATTGGTCAAGGCGGAGACAGCGACAGCCATATGCAAAGGACTGATGCTCAAACCGTGGCCAAATGATGCTGTCGCCGCGCCAACATCTGAAAATTCCTTCGCAATTGTAGGCGTCCGCATTTCCGGCAACTCAAACGGCACCCGCTTGTCGAACCCCAGCTTGGTCAGAAACGCTCGGAAATTCTCTTTTCCCAGCGCCTGCATGACACGGATCGTGCCGATATTCGAAGAATATTTGAAGATTTCCGGTACACTCAAAATTCGGTGCTTGCCATGGAAATCATCGATAGTATAGCGCCCGAACCTGATCCCATAGCGCGCATCAAACTGATCGGTCAGCTTGACTTTGCCACTATCAAGCGCCGCGGCCATCGTGATGGTCTTGAAGGTCGAACCAAGCTCGTAAATACCGGCGGTGATGCGGTTAAAGCTGCCTTTGACCAATGCCGACTTCGGATCGTTGGGATCAAAGTCAGGCAAGGAAACCAGACCAACCACCTCGCCGGTGTAAATATCCATCATCACACCCGCCGAGGCGATGGCCTTGTAGCGCACCAGGGCATCCTGGAGTTCGTCATACATGACGTGCTGAACGCGCATGTCCATCGACAAGGTGACCGGCGCCAGATCGTTGCCGCGCGCCAAGCCAATATCCTGCAACAGCGCAACGTCTTCATTGTCAATATGCTTTTCGATCCCGGATATGCCCTGATTGTCGACATTGACTGATCCCAGGACGTGGGAGGCCTCTCGAAGGCCCGGATAGAACCGCTTGCTCTCGGTAATAAAATCAATACCCGGTATCCCAAGACGCATCACGCGTTCTTCGAGGGCGGGAGACAATTCGCGCTCAACCCAGACAAATCCTTGATCGCCGCTAAGACGTTTGCGAAGCCATTCCGGGTCGAGTTCAGGCAGCACCGTCACCAGTTTGCGTACCGCTTCATCGACATCGATAATGCGGCGCGGTTCGGCATAAAGCGACGGCACTCGTATATCGACTGCCATTTCCAGTCCGTTACGATCCAGAATTGGCGGTCTTGTCGCGGTGATCACATCGCGTGCCTGCCCCTCGATGGTTGAATCGGTGACCACCATACCCAACTGAATGAGCCGCCCACCGACCACTACAAATCCCAGCAATATTGCCAAAATCATCCAACGGATACGTGCCTGGGTCAGATTGCCCCGAGTCTTGCGTGACCCATCGAGCGCAATTGTGGGTGCATAATTTTCACTGATCGCAGCCATTATTGCAGTCCCTCAAGTATAGCGTCGATTGGATCCACACCTGCATCCAGCGATTCAAACAATGCATTGAGCGCCTTGCTGTCAGGCGCGGCGGGACGCATCGGTAGATCGGCGAAGGATCCGAACTGCTTCTGCTGGACCGGGCCAATACCTAGCGCTTCTTCGTGCCGCCGCACGATGGGTTCAATATGACCGGGTTGGTTCAACGCCGCCCAGTCGGCCTTGAGCAGCGACAGATCGCCTTCCTGGCTCTTTATCTTGGCAACCAGCGCCGAACGCTGGTTGGCGGTATCCTCGATTGAGAATTTCAATCCATAGACCCCAGCCAGCGCGATGGCGCTGGTCAGCATCAGGACTATGTTGAGATTGCGCATCATCATGTGCCTCGCACCACCGGCATGCCTAGTCCCTCAGAGCTTGTCGGGCGCGCTTTCGCGCCCGTGCGCCTGGCAGTGCGCAATATCGATGAACGGGCGCGCGGATTACGTGACAGTTCCTCGCTACCCGGCTTGATGGCCTTGGCGACCTTCGCCCAGCGTCGCGTAGCCATCTCGACCTGAGGCAGATGGCGCGACTGCATCGGCCCGCCCTTCTCGGGATCAAAAAATCTTTTGACAATCCGGTCCTCGAGTGAATGAAAACTGATTACCGCCAGTGTTCCGCCCTCGTCCAACAGGCGTTCTGCGGCAAACAATCCTTCGACCAATTGTTCAAATTCGGCGTTGACGGCAATGCGTAACGCCTGAAAGCTGCGGGTTGCTGGATGGGCGTCACCGGGTTTGCGCCCGATTGCCTTTTCGATCACGCGCGCCAGATCAAGCGTGGTCACGATGGGTGCTGTCTCGCGTGCTGCCACGATGAATTGGGCAATCCGGCGAGATTTTCGTTCCTCACCAAATGCATAAAGCAGATTGGCCAGTGCCTCGGTTTCCAGCGTGTTCACCAGATCTGCAGCGCTTTGTCCGTCGGCGCTCATCCGCATGTCCAGCGGTCCGTCGCGCATGAACGAAAACCCACGATCGGCCTCATCCAATTGCATGGACGACACGCCGATATCGAGAACAACGCCGTCAATGACGCCGCGCCCGCCTGCCAAGTGGTCCAACCCCGAAAAGGTGCCGGGCACGAACGAAAACTGGGTCGGAAACGCCTCGTCCAGCGTCTGCGCGAAGGGCAAGACGCTAGGGTCACGGTCTATTGCGATAACATCGGCGCCGCCTGCCAGCAGCGCGCGCGAATATCCACCCGCCCCGAACGTGCCATCGACAATTCGCTTGCCCGCAAGCGGTGAAAGCGCCGCAACAACCTCATTCAACAGAACGGGAACATGGGGCCCAGAGGCCTTGGAAACTTCGGGCATTGAACGCTTGCCCATGATCTGGCGCCACTCCAAATTCCGGTCGCCGACCGGCACTCACACAATCTCGCCCTCAGGCGGTTCTGGCTGCACTTTGCCCGATGACTTTTAAGATTCTGTTTCCCATAGACGATTTGTAAAAATCGCTGGCCTGCGCGTGGGTCAATAAGTGCCAGTTGACCTGTAAGCCGGGTTCTGTAGGGCATCGCACCGGAGCGCAATACGTGGCGACCATTCATCTGTGACGCCTGTTGCCAGACGCCTTGTGCAACCAACCCGGATGATCTGGCCTTGAAACCGGCTGGGGCAAGCCCCGCGTCATCCCTATTTGGTCTTGCTCCCGGTGGGGTTTACCGTGCCGGTCCGGTTGCCCGTCCCGCGGTGCGCTCTTACCGCACCCTTTCACCCTTACTCCGGCGAACCGGAGCGGTTTGCTTTCTGTGGCACTTTCCCTGGGGTCGCCCCCGCCGGGCGTTACCCGGCACCGTGTTTCAATGGAGCCCGGACTTTCCTCCCTCCAGCGGTTACCCACTGGAGCGCGGCCACCCGGTCAACTGGCGGGTGGAGCATTAGAGGGCCAGCGCGCTAACCGCAAGCTCAACCAATCAGTTTTGGGGTTGGTGGCTTCATAATTGCATTGTAGGCGCGATTGATCGACGCCATTCGCGCCGTTGCGACATCAATGAGATCGCCCGGCACACCACGAGCAATCAACCTGTCCGGATGGTGTTCCGCAACCAGCAGGCGATAGACGCGACGCACTTCGGCGGGATCTGCGTCTGGCGACAATCCGAGCACCATATAAGGGTCAACTCCCGCCTCCAGCATGACATGCTGGGCAGCCATCTGCTCAAACCGGGCTTCATCAAACCCGAATATCATACTCACCGACTTGAGATAATCGGGTCTCAGCCTCGTGCACCATCCCATCGGCAGTGGCAATAAAAAACAGGCTGTCTAGAACATGCTCGAGCGTTTCGGGACTATCCGAAAAAAACCGGCCAATCTTGCGCGCATAGTGCTCGTAACCTGCGACATCCTGTTTGGCCAGATTGAATAGGCGCTCTACTTGGGGTTCCTGTCCCGCCGCAATTTCGACCGTTGCATTAAAGGCCCGGACTTCTGACGCCGTTACAGCCCCGTCGGCCACCGCCATTTTTGCAGCCAGTGCGATAAGCGACAGCGTAAACGCCGCATCTCGCCCCCGGGCAACCACGTATCGGGATCCAGAATATTGATCATGGAACCGAACAGCCCTGTTCGCCGCGATACCGAGCCCAGGAAGCAGGATAGCTTTTGCCAGATATCATAATTTTCTTCGGGCTTGCGCACGCAACAAAATGTCATGGCAGCCTCCCGTCCGTTTGGCGGTCCCTAACCGCAATGTCGCTAATTCAAGGCTATAGGTGTTTGGCGGACGGGTCCACCTACATCACTGCACAGCAGCGTTACAATTTGGTCATGGAACCTTCAGAAGCCGCCATCATACAATCGTCGAACAACCCGCGCCCCGCCACCACGCTGCGGTCCCTGATCAAGAAAAAACCCATCCGCGTCATAGTTGTCGGACACGCGCCCTGCCCGTTTACGCGCCAAAAAATCGGACAACGGACCCGAGGTCCACCCCGACAAATCGTCCGGACCCAGCACTTGTGGGCCCACTTCGGCTACTGGAACCGGATGGTTGGACTCGTCACGTCGTGCCTCATCGACTATCAGCGGCGCAACTGATTTTGGCCGCATTGAAAGCGGCATGGGAATTGGCGCGACCTTTTCAGGCGCGGAAATCGAGCCAACGGTGATCGTGTCTGCTGCAGCCGCCTGTTGGGGTGTCGACGTGGCCAGGGGAGCGGCTTCTGGCTCGGATTCAGCCATCACCGGTGTGATTGTCTCGTTTGCGGCCGTGGAAGGCGCCGCGTTGCCACTGATATAGGCAGGCAAGGATCTGCCGCTGGCCAGATATTTGTCCACGACATCGACATCGCCGCTCAGCGCCAGTTGCGTACCTTCGGACGCATCGATCGACACCGGCTTGGCTGCTTCGACAATCGCCGCGTTTACCGGCACCGTCGGGCGCATCCCGGCAGGTTGCGGCGCCACCTTGACCGGCGCGACTTCGGCAATATTGCTTGTGCGCTTCACCACTGCCGGGTTCGGCTTGCTCGCCACCACGCTGGCTTCGGCAAACTGGTCCGCGCTTGGTGTTAAAGTGCCCGTGGCCAAGTCAAAAGTAACCACACCGACGACGAAAACGACGCCAGCCCAGGCCATGCCATTGCTGATGTTACCGCTAATCTGCATATTTTGTCATTCCGACCATTGATTTGACCCGCCCATGACAAGCCGAATTTAGTGGCCTTTTTGTGAACCCACACCCGTTGTCAATCTATCTGCTGCCGCCTGAACCCAAACTGAACGACCCAGCAAACCGCTATTCCGGTCGTCGTCCCAACAGACGTGCCAGCGCCAGCACCAGGTTTGATCTATTCAGCGTATAGAAGTGAAATCGGGTAACACCGGCGTCAACCAACTCGAGCACTTGTTCCGAAGCGACAGCCGCCGCGACCAACATTTGCGTCTCAGGATCGTCCTCCAGCCCCTCGAATCGCTCGGCAAGCCACGCGGGCATTCCTGCCCCGCACCGTGAAGCAAAATTGGCGATTTGCTTGAAATTATGGATGGGCTGAATGCCCGGCACGATCTCCGCTGCAATCCCTGCGCCACGCACCCGGTCGATGAAGCGGAAATAGTCCTCATTGTCGAAGAACATCTGGGTAATTGCACGATCAGCGCCCGCATCAAATTTACGTTTGAGATTGTCAATTTCGACATCCCAGTTGGCGCTTTGAGGATGGCGTTCGACATAAGCGGCGACTGAAATATCAAAATCGCCAAGCCTGCGTATGCCCGCCACCAACTCTGCCGCATTGGCATAACCCTCGGGATGCGCGACAAAGGGCTGGCCTACCCCTTCAGGCGGATCACCACGCAGTGCCACGATACGGTCGACACCAGCGCTTTTGTAGCCGCGTACAACATCGTCAACTTCCGTCCGCGTTGCCCCGACGCACGTCAGGTGCGCCGCTGCCGCAACGCCAGTATCACTGGTAATGCGCGATACCATCCGCAGGGTACGCTCCCGGGTGGAACCGCCTGCACCATAGGTCACCGAAACAAACCGTGGCTTAAGCGGTGCCAGCTTGTTAATCGAGTCTCCAGAACTTTTCCTCCATCATATCCGTTTTGGGCGGAAAGAACTCGAAGGAAATCTGCAATTCGGGGCGGTCTTGCGCCGATAGTCGGCTGGGCCGCTCTAAAATATGTGACATTCTCAGTTACCTATATTGATCGTCTCGGCGGGCCGGGTCAGTCGCCATAAACACACAGTCAGTCCCCGCGCGCCGTTCTCGCTGGGAAATTCGCGCACCAGATCCGCTGTAAAACCCAATGCGCCAGCCCAATCGTCAAGTTGCTCATTTGAAAGGCCCAAACGCCGGTGCGCCTGTTCGATACGCAAAAACTCATGCTCATGGGGCGCAAAATCGACGATCAAAATCTGCCCGTCGGCGCTGAGCAATTGCGCTGTCTGTGCCAGGACACGACCGGGATCATCGAAATAGTGCAACACTTGGTGCAACACCAACACATCGGCCGGCCCGACTGAGGCATCCATCGCTGTAATATCACCGAGCCGAACCTGGGCATTGCCAATAGCACCGGTAACTAGTTTGGCGCGCGCAACCCCCAACATCTCGCGGCTGGAATCGATGCCAATGCCACGCCGATAGGTGTCAGCCAGCACTTCGAGCATGCGACCCGTGCCGGTGCCAAGATCGATCAGCAACTCGACGTCTTGTCCCGCAAGGGCGTTCACCACTGCTTCTTCAACTGCCGACTCTGGTGCGTGCAATCGCCGCAATTGGTCCCAGTGTCCCGCAACTTTGGCAAAGAATGCGGCGGCCTGCTCCTGTTGTGCCGCTCGCACAGAGTCTTGGCGCTCACGATCAAGCCGTCGCTCGGGCCCATCATCCAGCCGCTCAACCAGCCACCGACCCAATGCGGCACCTGCCCCGTGCTGGGTCAGACTGTAATAGGCCCACGCCCCCTCGGCGTGGCGCTGAACCAGACCCGCATCCGCCAACAATTTCAGGTGACGCGAGACACGCGGCTGGCTTTGGCGTAATATTTCGGTCAGGTCCTTGACCGTGTGATCACCCTCGGCCAGCAACGCCAATAGGCGAAGACGCGTGTCTTCACCCGCCGCCTTCAAGATGTTCACCAGTGCCGTCAGCTCCGCCATGCGGCTAGACCTCAAATCAGATATAAAGATGTCTTTATATTTGATCCAGGAAAAGGTCCAGTGCAATGCACAACGTTGGGAAAGCCAAAACAAGAGCGCCCGGTCTGAACATAGTCAGTTCGGGCGCTCGTGGAAATCTACGGTCAAGCAACGCTGGAGGCGCGTTCCTCGGTCACCTGCCGCTTGCGGAACGCGTGGGCACGCCACAATTCGAATATGCCACTAGCCTCGTCAACGCTAAGCGCTTCATACCGCGCATTGATCATCTGCAAATCGCTGTCATCGGGCAGATCCCGCCAAGGCAGAACAGACACCAGCCCCTCAAACATATCCGATGGCAGGCCGAGCGCTTTTAGCGCAACAGTAATGGCAACATAATCCTGCATGGCCAGCCACTTGATCAAGACTTCCGGACCGACCTTAAGCATTGCGGTCAGCGCCGCCGCTGCGTGGTGACCGTAGCCGAAGCGCACAAACCGCGCCAACGCCTTTTGGTCAAGTTGCCGCCGATCGCTGAGTGCCTTGATCTGATTGTAGGCAACTTTCCACTCAGTGGCCGAGAACCCGGCCCTATTGCGCAGCCGGTTATAGACTACCGCATTGACCTTGCTGGCTGCCGCCGGATCAATCGTGCCGTCGGTGTTGCCAAGATCGTCGATGACTTTGTCCGCCACCACCCGGATCTTGCCGTGAAGTCCACTCCAGTCAATTTCGGGGCGGCCACGAAGGTCGGTCGCGATTTCAGCGTCCTTGCTGGCCCGAACCAAAAGCTTTTCGAGCGTTACATGGCCAAGTTCTGCTGCCGCATTTCTAACCAGACGCGCCACCGAAGCTGTGCCGCCGTGATCAACAATCGCATCGCCTACACGCGGCGGCACTGTCTCGCGTCCGGCAATAATGGTGCGATGGGCCTCGCTGCGCATGCTGATGATGTCGATCAGATCATCGTCGGAGAGGACGTTGGAAAACTCAAGAAGCGGCCGCGCCACCTCAAACGAATCGTTGGCCAGGCGCACCACAACCGTACCCGGCGCCCGTTCAAGCGGCGCCAACAGTTTGGCGACATGCACGCGCGCTTCAACTTCGACCAGCTCGGCCAGATGACACAGCACCTCGTCATACTGGGCCACCTGGTCATCGTCGCAACGATCCGAAACATAGGCAAACAATTGCGCCATGTTCCGAAATAATTGGTCCCGCTCCCCGGTTTCAGCGTCCCCATTGAGAACCCGAAAGCTTGAAAACGCTTTCTCACCTTCAATAATTTCACTCATCGTCGCCCTCCATGCTGCGGCGCTTATGTGCCGGCACCATGACAGGGCAAGAATTGCATCAATTGAAAAATTGCGAGGATATTTGATTCAAACTTTATCTAATTGATGGGGGCGGGCCCCCATCAGCGGCCAACTGCGGGCACCGCTCGATGCCCGCGACTAGGCCTAGACCCCGGCGCTCTCATTGTCCGAAATTGCGTCGGCCTTGTGCGCATTGCCGGCAAGTTCCGCCCGTGCTGCTTTGACGCCAGCGGCATAATCGGGGTGAATTTTCTCAAAATGAGCCAGTTGTCGCGCAATGATCTCATCAGGCACACCATCCATTGCCGCGGCATAATTGGCATAGAGCCGCCGCTTGTGGTCGTCATCGAACAGGTTCCACAGCGCCCGTGGTTGGCTGTAGTCGTCATTGCCCTCACGATGATTGAAACGATCCGCATCGCCGGTCAGGCGCAACGGCGGCTCCTTTACCGAACTATCCTCTACCGCGCCACCGAACGAGTTGGGCTCATAATAGGCGTCAGAATTTGGATTATTGGGCATGAAACGCATCGCCCCATCCTTGTGGTAATGATGGACCGGCACTTTTGGCTGGTTCACTGGCAGCGCCTCATAATGTGTGCCCAGTCGATAACGGTGCGCATCCGCATACGAAAATATGCGCGCCTGCAACATCTTGTCGGGTGAATGCCCGATACCCGGCACAACGTTGGAGGGAGAAAAGGCCGCTTGTTCAATCTCGGCAAAATAATTGTCGGCGTTCCGGTTAAGCTCGAGCACGCCAACCTCGATCTGCGGATAATCGGCGTGCGGCCAGACCTTCGTCAAATCGAACGGGTTGTAAGGCGTCTTGTCCGCATCCATCTCCGGCATGATCTGGACTTCGACCCGCCATTTTGGAAATTCGCCGCGGTCGATGCCACCATAAAGCGCTTCCTGGTAGCTTTCGCGACTGGCGCCAATAACTTTTTCCGCCTCGGCATTTGTATGAGTGCGATGACCCTGGAGTGTCTTGAAGTGAAATTTGACCCAATAGCGCTCGCCCGCATCGTTCCAGAACGAATAGGTATGGCTGCCATAGCCATTCATATACATCGGCGCCACCGGCAGACCGCGATCCGAAAACAGCGTTGTGATCTGATGCAGCGATTCCGGGCTTTGGCTCCAAAAATCCCACATTGCGGTCTTGGAGCGCAGATTGGTCTTGGGGTGACGTTTCTGTGTATGAATGAAATCGGGGAATTTTAGCGGATCACGCACAAAAAATACCGGCGTATTGTTGCCGACAAGATCCCAATTGCCCTCTTCTGTATAAAATTTGAGCGCAAAACCGCGCACGTCGCGTTCTGCGTCTGCCGCCCCCATTTCGCCCGCTACCGTCGAGAATCGCAACAGAATGTCGGTCTTCTTGCCGACCTCGGAAAACACCTTGGCGCGTGTGTATTTCGAAATGTCATGAGTTATGGTCAGCGTGCCGAACGCGCCCCAACCCTTGGCATGAACCACCCGCTCGGGAATACGCTCGCGATTTTGATGCGCCAGTTTTTCCAGCAAATGGAAGTCCTGGAGCAGCACCGGTCCGCGCGGACCCGCCGTCTGCGAGTTCTGATTGTCCGAAATCGGCGCTCCGGCGCTCGTCGTCATTGTCGGTTTGTCGACCATCGTTCGTCTCCCATTGAATGATTTTGCTGACCATTGTTGTGGCCCATGCATATCCATTAGGCAAATTGATTGATCTACTAATTAGTATAAGCTGACACTATGACGCTGTCGCTAAAGCAATTTCGATATGCCATTGCCATTGCTGAAACCGGCCATTTCGGGCGCGCCGCCGTGCAATGTCACATCAGCCAGCCAGCGATGTCCCAGCAAATCCAGCTCATCGAGGCCCAGTGTGGCACGCTGCTGTTCGACCGGTCCAACCGGGCTGTTCAACTGACGCCGTTTGGGCGCGAATTTATTGACCGGGCCCAGCAGGTCATCGAGGCCGCTGACGCTGTTGAGGCGTTTGTTGCCGGGCAAGACGGCTCCCCACATCACCCGATAAGGTTCGGGCTGATTCCAACAGTCGCACCATATTTGCTGCCCGACATATTTCCCGCGCTGGCCGACAGGCTCCCTGGCGTAAAATTCATGGTCAGCGAGAGTCGAACTGATGCCCTTCTTACCGGTCTTTACGAAGGTAATGTCGACCTCGCCCTCATTGCCACTGAACCGCCCGAAAACGGTCCGGCGTTGACAAGTGCACCCCTATTTCTTGATCCGTTCGTGCTGGCAACTGCCGCAAATCAAACTAGCTCATCGCCGATAGCGCTCGCGGACGTCGCCCCTGAAACAATCTTGCTGTTGGATGAGGGACATTGTTTGCGAGACCAGGCCATCGCCGCCTGTCATTTGGATGGCACTGGCGGGGGTCGGACCTTTGCGGCAACCTCACTATCAACCATCGTCGAATTTGTCGCCCACGGACAGGGTGTAACACTCCTGCCACGGATATCGCTGCGAAAGGAAACCGCCAGCGCCCGGATCGCCATTCACGAACTTGAGGCGCCGGGCGCCGGGCGCCAATTATTGCTTGTTTGGCGCCAGGCAACGCCGTTTGCCACAGTCTTTCACCAGATCGCCGAAACTATTCGGGAAACCAGACCGCCACCGACGTGATAATCATCAAACTGATCGCTACATCCAAGTAGTGCGTCAATTCGCCTTTAATTCTGACCGAATTTGCTGCACCATCGCTATCAACTTTTTTCACTGTGCCGCGTTGCCATTCAGGGGCAATACAATTCCCCACCAAAGGAGATTTGCAATGAAAAAGACCATCACTTGGATTCTGCTTGCCGACGGCGCACAGGCACGCGTGCTTGAGCATACCGGTCCAGGCAAAGGGTTAAAACAGGTTGATGGTCTGGATTTTGCCATTCCAACGCTTCAGGCTCAGGATATCATGGCGGATCGCCCTGGCCGCGGAGCCATTCCAGGCGGCGACAGCAAGAGCGGCATGCAGCCCCGCACTGATCCGGTTCAGCACCGCGAGGCAGAATTCGTCAAATCCATGGCCGCAATGCTCGACGAAAAACTCCGCGACAGCGCCTACGACCGCTTGGTCATTTCTGCGTCGCCAATCGCCTTGGGCGTCATACGCAAGGCAATGACACCGGCAGTCAAGAACGCCATCGTTGGCGAGTTGGATAAGGATTTGACCAACACTCCAACCGCCCAGCTGGCCAAGCATTTCGACGGCATTCTTGCGGTATAAAACCGTTTTATTTCAATATCTTGACGCCCTGTCTAGATTCAGTTGGGTAGGGCGTTGAATCAGATTGTTACCTGACGGTCCTAGTCGAGTTCCTCGCCGTCATCTTCCTCGTCATCGACCCCGACCACCGCGTCAAGAAATTCGACCAGCAACGGATTGACCAGATCGGGGCGTTCGATACTCGCAATATGCGCGACATCTTCCAGTACCACGGCAAAAGCATTGGGCATTTCTTCCGACAAATATTCATGCAACTGGATCTGGCTGTTGAAATCCTGATCCCCCACAATCAACAATGTCGGTGCATTGATCGTCCCGACCAAATCATAGGCTGCAGGTCGCTGTTGCTCCTGCGTCAGTGGGGCTGCGTGAAGCGCCTTGGCGTTCATATCCAGAAACAACTGGCGAATGTCCCCACCCACTCGACCATTGCGCGCCCGCGGCCCGTCCAGCCATTCATGGGCATGAACCAGATTGAGCATGTCGAGGTCGCCGCGCTCAAGTGCATCCGCCTCGGCCATTTCCAGTCCCTGCTCGCTTTCCAGCATATCATAGGGTGCACCTGCCACCGATGTGCCCATCAGCACGAGACCGATTACCCTGCCGGGATATTTGAGCGCGAAATCAAGCGCCAGTCCCCCGCCCAGCGAACAGCCAACCAGAATGACGGCGTGAATATCCAGCGCCCTGAGAACCGCCTCCAGATCGTCGAGATGATTGAACGACACATCGCTCGAAGTTGTTTGCCCGTATCCCCGGCGATCATAGGCGATCGCGCGAAACCCCTCGGCGGCAGCCGCTGCAATCTGGCTTTCCCACATGCGGCTGTCGCAAACCCCCGCATGCAGAAAAACAATCGGCAGCCCCTCGCCTTCACTCCGACACGCCAGCTTCGCGCCACTGTAGGTGACGCCAAACGCTTCGCTCATTTCCGCCTCGTTACCGCGTCAGCGGCTTGTAGGTCGCACGCTTGGGATTGACCGCATCGGCCCCCAGCCGACGGATCTTGTCTTCTTCATAGTCTGCAAAATTACCTTCGAACCATTCCACATGGCTGTCACCCTCAAACGCCAGCATATGGGTGGCAAGGCGGTCGAGGAACATGCGATCATGGCTGATGATAACGGCGCAACCGGCAAACTCTTCCAACGCCTCTTCAAGCGCCGCCAATGTCTCGGTGTCCAGATCATTGGTTGGCTCGTCAAGCAGCAACACATTGGAGCCTGACTTCAACATTTTGGCCAGATGCACGCGGTTGCGCTGTCCGCCTGACAAATTGCCGACCTTTTGCTGTTGGTCGCCACCCTTGAAATTGAACGTCGATGTGTAAGCCCGCGAATTCATTTCGCGCTTGCCCAGCATCAATATTTCATCGCCTTGGGAAATCTCTTCCCACACGGTCTTGTTGGGGTTGAGCGTATCCCGGCTTTGGTCAACATAGCCCAGCGTGACCGTGTCGGCGATGGTGATAGTGCCAGCGTCGGGTACCTCCTGGCCGGTCAGCATCCGGAACAGTGTCGTCTTGCCCGCGCCATTGGGTCCAATGACCCCCACAATACCACCGGGCGGCAGCTTGAAGCTCAGATTGTCAATCAACAAACGGTCCCCGTAGGATTTCGACAACCCTTCAATATCAATGACATTCTGTCCCAGACGTTCGCCGGGTGGAATAATGATCTGTGCCGTCGTCGATTGCGTGCGGGCATCGTTGAGTTTGACCAGTTCATCATAGGCCTTGAGGCGGGCCTTGGATTTTGACTGGCGAGCCTGCGGGCTTTGCCCCATCCATTCGCGTTCGCGTTCCAACACCTTTGCGCGCGCCGCATCTTCGGATTTCTCCTGCGCGAAACGCTTGGCCTTGGCGGTTAGATAAGCCGAATAATTGCCTTCGTAAGGAACACCCCGGCCACGATCCAGCTCCAAAATCCAGCCGGTCACATTGTCAAGGAAGTAGCGGTCATGGGTAATGATCAGGACGGCACCATCAAATTCGCGCAAATGCCGTTCCAGCCAAGCGGTGGTTTCAGCGTCCAGATGGTTGGTTGGTTCGTCAAGCAACAGCAGGTCGGGCTTGGCCAATAGCAAGGCACACAGCGCCACGCGCCGCCGTTCACCACCCGATAGCTTTGTTACGTCAGCATCTCCGGGCGGGCACCCGAGTGCTTCCATCGCCACTTCAACTTGACTCTCCAGATCCCATAGATTTTCTGCGTCGATCCGGTCTTGCAACTCGGTGGCTTCGTCCGCCGTCTCATCGGAATAGTTCATCATCAACTCGTTGTAGCGGTCGACGATTGCCTGCTTTTCCTTGACCCCGGTCATTACATTGCCGAGCACATTGAGCGCCGGGTCCAAATCGGGTTCCTGCGCCAGATAACCAAGCTTGGCGCCCTGCGCCAACCACGCCTCGCCACCAAACTCGGTATCGATCCCCGCCATGATCTTGAGCAGCGTCGACTTGCCCGAGCCGTTGGGGCCCAAAACACCGATCTTGGCGTCCGGGTAGAAAGACAAGTTGATATTGTCCAGAACCTTCTTGCCACCGGCATAGGCTTTGGACATTCCGTTCATGTGATAAATAAACTGGCGAGCCATAGGCTGCAAACCTCTTTGGAGCGGTTTCAAATTTGCCCCGTATCTAGGCCATCCCCGGTCGGGGGGCAATGCACCATTCTAACCAACCACCAAATTCCCCGCCATCGGCGGCGATGTTTGATCTCAGGCTACAAGGGTTACCGCGATCGACTTGAACGCCGGGGTCCGGCTACGCGGGTCAACGTCCCGTCCCGCGAGCACATTGGCCTCTGGGTAATAGGCCATGGCGCTGCCGCGCGGCAGGTCAAACATGGTGGCGGTGCCCCGCATGCGCCCGCTGCCCGAGCCTAATGGTAATCGGCTGACCGTCCGAAACGCCAAAGGCCGCCATATCGTCCCGGTTCAGGAACACGGCATCCCGCCGCGCACCGCCACGATAGCTGTCGGCATCCTCATAGATAATCGTGTTGAATTGCCCCTCGCTCCGAATGGTGGCAAGCGTCAGGCTCCCCGTGGTGCGGGCAGGCAATGGTGTAATAACAAAATTGGCGCGACCGTTCGGCGTTCCGAACGCCGGCGTATGCAACACCCTGTGACGGATATGAAATTCTTTCTTGGCAACGTCAATATCGCCAAGCTGCTCCATGCCCGGCACAATGGCGGCTATCGCCTCACGCACCTTGCGATGCTGGCTGAACGCCGCAAAATCAATCGGGCCATTGGGCAATATCCGCGCCCCGATATCGCACAATATCTGGCTTTCGGGGCGTACGTTGCCGACCCGCTTGATACCGCCGTCGCTCAGTCGCACATAGTTGAACATTGATTCCTGACTGGTAGGTTGCCATTCCTCGTCACGTGCCGTCACCGGCAGGATTAGTGCCTCGCCCTCGCCCAATCCATTGACATGACCAAGGTTGAGCGTGGTGGTCAGGAACAGTTTGAAACCCACTGCCGCCATCGCCTGGGTAGCAAAAGCCTGATCGGGCGTTGCACCCCAAAGATTGCCGCCCATGATAATGGCGCAATCGATGCGACCACGCGCCGCTTCCTCAAGGCACGCCATGGTATCCATGCCTTTGGCTGCTGGAAACGTGACGCCAAACGCCGCCTCCATTTTCGCCAGCACCTCCCTAGCCAGGACCGGCTTGACGCCAATCGTACCGATCCCTTGCACATTGGAATGGCCGCGAAGCGGCAACAGGCCGGCAAACCGTTTTCCCACCATGCCGCGCAACAACGCCAGATTAGCAATGGCCTCGACATTGGCAACGCCATGCAGATGGTGCGTCATCCCCATGCCCCAGGCAAATACGGCGTTTTCTGCGGCACCATAAATACGCGCAATATGGTCGATCTCAGCCCGTGAGATGCCACTACTGGCCTCGATCTCGTCCCAGCCCAGCGCTTCGATATCCGCGCGAAAATCAGCAAAGCCGTTGCTATGGCTCGCAATAAACGGCTCTGCCTCCAAGCCCAATTTAATGACGGCCTTGGCAAGTCCCTTCATCAGCGCAATGTCCGACCCGATACGCGGCTGCAAATATTCCGAGGCAATTTCGCTGCCGCCCTGGAGCATTGAACGCGGCGATTTCGGCACCGCAAACTTGACCAGACCCGGCTCTTTTGCGGGATTGATGATGATGACCTGCCCGCCCCGCTCGCGGCAGTTCTTGAGCATATGGATGAAACGCGGATGATTGGACGAAGGATTAGCCCCGATCACAAAGATCAGGTCGGCGCCGGTTAAATCATCCAGGCTCGACGCTGGACGTTCCCCTGCCGATGGTGGTTGCCAACCCTTCGCTGGTAGCCTGATGGCAATAATAGGAGCAATTGTTGACATTGTTGGTCCCATAGGCCCGCGCCAACAGCTGAAAAATGAACCCGGCCTCGTTTGATGACCGTCCCGATGAATAAAAAAGGCTCCGCGCCGGATCGGTGGCCACTAGCTTTTCAGCGGCACGTTCCAGCGCCCAGTTCCAATCGACCGGGCGAAACCGGTTTTCACCGGCCGCTTTATAAATCGGGGTACCCAGACGTCCGAGATATTCGATTTCGCGCCCGCTTAGTTCCTGCAAATCACCAATATCGTGATCAAATATCTCGGTTGGAATTGCCCCCTGAACATCGCTCGATTGCGCCTGCACGGACTTGTTGCAAACCGATGGAAACTCATCGAGTCTCATTGGTCATCCCACCGCGTTGGCCACCCATGCCATAGGCGCAGGCCTTGCAGGTGTTTTTCGAGGTCAGCGCCTTGGCCGCCTTGCCCAAACCCATTTTGCCCACTGTCTGGAGCGTATAGAGAACCTTCTTTGGTCCACCACCTACGATTTGCTTTTCCATAGTCACCAACCGTCCTTTGAGGTCATTGTCGCCAGGCTCGTCGCGTTCGGCAAGTCAAATTGACGCCATCACCAGCGCCACAGTTAGAGCGGCAGGCCAGAACGCGCCTTGACCGTGCGAATACTCATGTTGGAGTGCACCCGCGCCACGCCCGGCAGCCTCGCACTCAAGCGGCGGTGCAAACGCTCAAAATCCTCGTGATCTCGACAGATCACCCGCAGGATATAATCCGACTGTCCCGCCATCAAATGACACTCGAGCACTTCGGGAATATCCAGCACCGCAGCCTCAAACGCCTCCAGTACCGCTTCGCTCTGGCTGGTCAGCCCAACCTCGATAAAGAATTGCATCGAGAGGCCGAGAGCCGACGCATTGAGAATGGCCTGATAGCCAACCACAATATCATGTTCCTCCAGCGCCTTGAGACGTCGATGACAGGCAGAGGCGGAGAGGCCCACCAGGTCTCCCAGCTGCTGGACACTTTTCCGGCTATCCTGCTGGAGTGCTCGCAACAGCTTTTGGTCTACCGCATCAAGTTGCAACGTCATTGCGTAATTCCAGCATTTGTTCGAACAACATTCGAAAAACTGCCGGTTTAGCGTAAACATTGCAAGGACTTTTCAGTAAAAACTTGTTTTGTTGGTTGCCTGTTCTTGTCGAGGGAGATGGCAATGCTGGTTGGTGTACCAAGAGAAATCAAAAACCATGAATATCGGGTCGGCCTCACGCCGGAAAGCGTGACAGAACTGACCCATGCAGGCCACCGGGTAATGGTGGAAACGCAGGCCGGCGCTGGCATTGACGACAGCGACGACGAATATCGCGCCGCTGGCGCCGAAATTGCCAATGATGCCCGAGTGGTGTTCGACGCCGCCGACATGATCGTCAAGGTCAAGGAGCCCCAGGCTGTCGAGCGTGCCATGCTCCGCCCCGATCAGCTATTGTTCACCTACCTTCATCTCGCCCCCGATCCTGAACAGACTCGCGATCTGGTAAATTCCGGCGCTATCGCCATCGCCTACGAAACCGTGACCGACGCCAATGGCGCCCTGCCCCTGCTCAAGCCGATGAGCCAGGTTGCCGGTCGCATGTCGATCCAGGCTGGCGCCACGGCGTTGGAAAAGGCGCATGGCGGCCGTGGTGTCCTGCTCGGTGGGGTGCCGGGCGTGAAACCCGCCAAAGTTGTGGTTCTGGGCGGGGGCGTTGTGGGCTTTCATGCCGCCGAAAACGCCGTGGGCCTTCAGGCCGACGTCACTATTCTCGACCGAAGCCCTGCCGCGCTCGAACGTCTCTCAGGTCATTTCGGTGCCAAGGCACGTGTCCTGTTTTCCAATAAGGCCGCAATTGCCGAACATGTTGCCGCCGCTGATCTTGTCGTCGGTGCCGTACTGGTTCCTGGCGCGTCGGCACCAAAATTGGTGACGCGTGACATGCTTGCGACCATGCAACCCGGCGCAGTGCTGGTCGACGTAGCCATCGATCAGGGCGGGTGCTTTGAGACATCGCACGCGACGACGCACGCCGACCCCACCTATGTTGTTGATGGCATTGTGCACTATTGCGTCGCCAACATGCCCGGCGGCGTTGCCCGCACATCGACCTACGCGCTTAACAACGCCACTTTGCCCCACGTCCTGCGACTAGCCAATCTAGGTTGGAAAGACGCAATTCGAACTGATAAGCACCTGCGTGCCGGCCTCAATGTCTGGAAAGGACACGTGACCTGCGCACCGGTAGCCGAGGTCCAGAACTATACGCTGCTAACGCCAGAAGACGTATTGGCGGCATAACAAAGAAAGCGCGGAACTCAAGAGTTCCGCGCCCTACGGCGACACCACAAAGGAGCGTCGGCCTTTGCGGCAGTCAACCGAACCATGGGCAACCTGGGTCGCCAATTCGAGTGTCTTGCAGAGGACTTAACGGGTTTGCAATGGACCGGTTCCGCGACGCGCTATGATGTGATCGAACCGGTTCTGATTGTTTACGCAACCCGGTGCCGATACCCCGACGGCCGCAAATCGCCTAAGGTAAGCCGCGACGCCAAACTTCGGCAAATAGCAAGCGCGCCGAAGTTTCTACGCGACGAAAAACGCATGACAATTCTGCTGGTCGAACATTATCTGGATTTCTGCCGCAAGATCGCCGACGATATATATGACATGGATCGCGGTGAAATTCGGCACGCTGGCCCCGCCTGCGATCTCGATCTGCCGGAGGTACGCCACCATTTGATGGATATGAAAACAAAAAAATGCCCAGCTTGCGCTGGGCATTGATTAGACGGGAATGCGAGCCAATTATTCGGCGATGAGGCCCGCTTCCTGACACTGCTCAAGAGTCACAGTATCAAGGTCAATTGTGGTGGTAACCTGCTCGAGTTCGTTGACCTCTTCAGCGTCTTCCACATTCGCAGCAGAACCGCCGGCCGTGCTATCGGTGCCCATGGCATCGCTTTCGGTGGCCGATGTGTCAGAAGCTAATGCAAGCTGATCACAACGCTGCTGAACTGCTGGAAGATCGGCCTCCATTACAGTTGTGCTGCCAATCATTGTTTCAGCATAAGCCGAACCACCAAGAAGCATTGCAGAAGAAAGAGCGATAGCGGAAGCAATGGTTTTGATATTCATTTTAGAATCCTCTCTGTATTTCAAATTTTTACTGACGCAACATTTGCGGCTCGGATATACAACGTCACCAATCGGAATTCGTTGCCTTGAAAAATTCGACTAAAGAAATCGTGAACAAGTCCAACCCAGTCGCGATGCAACGGGCATGGGGACAAGGTCGTGTTGCCACCCAGTTCGGCTCGCGCGGCACCCGCCTGCTTTCCCTTTATCAGGACGGGTGTGCAAAAATTCGTTTGCCCAATACCCATAGTCAGGCCTTGGAGGCGGTTCTGATCAACACCGCAGGCGGTCTGACGGGCGGTGATAATATGCAATGGAGCGCCCACGCGGCCCCCAACAGCCAGCTGGTTCTGACGACGCAGGCTTGTGAGCGGATCTATAAGTCAACCGGTGACGTCGCCCGGGTCGACACTCAACTGATCGCTGAGGAAAACGCCCATATCGATTGGCTCCCTCAGGAAACCATCCTTTTTGACGCCAGCAAGCTGAGGCGCGCCATCAACATAGATCTCGCCCAAGGTGCAACGCTAACCGCCGTCGAGGCTGTCCTGCTCGGTCGCGACGCCATGGGCGAGGACGCTCGCAACGCCCAACTGACCGATCAGTGGCGTGTCCGGCGCAATGGACGGCTGATCCATGCCGAGGCAACTCAACTCGGCGGCACCTCAACGGAGCGTGACGGAATGTCCCTGCTCGCCGGCACGCGTGCCTTCGCAACAATCCTGCGGATTGCGCCCGATGCTGTTGCCCGTCTCGACACTATCCGTAGTCTGCTGCCCGACGATGCCAAAATTGCCGCCAGTGCCATCGGCGACCGCCTGATCATCCGGGCTCTGGCGCCCAACGGGTTGGCCTTGCGGCGCCTGATTGTTCCACTTATTGCTCAATTATCGGGCGGCGGTACCCTGCCCCGGCTTTGGCATACCTAGGAAGCAGACATGAACCTTACCCCTCGCGAAAAAGACAAGCTGCTGATTTCAATGGCCGCGATGGTAGCGCGCAAACGTCTCGAGCGCGGCCTCAAGCTGAACCATCCTGAGGCCATCGCGCTGATCACCGATTTTGTCGTCGAAGGGGCCCGCGACGGTCGCCCGGTCGCCGAACTGATGGAAGCGGGCGCCCATGTCATTAGTCGTACCCACGTTATGGATGGCATAGCGGAGATGATCCACGATATTCAGGTGGAAGCCACGTTCCCCGACGGCACCAAGTTGGTCACCGTCCACGAACCCATCCGCTAAGGAAACACCATGATCCCCGGTGAAATCGTGACCAAATCCGGCAGCATCGAGCTTAATGCCGGTGCACCAACCCTTACCATAGAAGTGGCCAACGCCGGTGATCGTCCGATACAGATCGGCTCGCACTATCATTTCTTTGAAGCCAACACCGGTCTGCGCTTTGATCGTGAAGCAACGCGCGGCATGCGTCTCGATATCGCCGCCGGTACCGCCGTCCGCTTCGAGCCCGGCCAAACGCGCGAGGTAACGCTGGTGGCCATTGGCGGCAGCCGCACCCTTTATGGTTTCAGGCAACTGGTCATGGGCACGGTGGACAAGGCGTGAGCCAGCGTCAATCAGGCTCGATTTCGCCACGTTCAGCATTGGCAGGCATGGTCAATTCTTTTCCAGAATGCTCTAAGCGCGGCAATCGCAGTTCAGGAGAAAAACATTGACCAAAGAACAGGATTTCAAACAGCGCCTTGCGACCGTGCTTCAAGATTTGCAGGAAAGTGGGGTCAAGGATCAGGCCGCAATGGAATTGCTTGGCAGTCTCGCACTCGATCTGTCGGGCAACCTTCGCGCCGTAAACTGGAGCCAGGCCAAAAAATTGATCACCACGCCAACCTATTCCACCTTGCTCGAAAAATTCGAGCAGGAAGGTAATGAGCACCACCAGGCCGGGCGCGAAAAGCACGCCTACGCTATTCAGGCGCTGGCCATTTCGTTGATCGCAGGCACCATGCGCGCCGACCCGGTCATCCGTCAGGGCGAAATATTGCTCGATACAATAATTGACGCTGCGGTAGCCGCCTACCGGCGCCTGCATGGCGCCGCCACACACTAGTCCGGACCATCTGTCCGCATAACGAGGAATTTGCTCATGCCCGCACAGATTTCCCGCGCCGCCTATGCTGACATGTACGGACCGACCACTGGCGACAGGGTGAGATTGGCCGATACCGATCTATTCATTGAGGTGGAGCAGGACTTCACCATCTATGGCGAGGAGGTCAAATTCGGTGGTGGCAAGGTAATCCGCGACGGTATGGGGCAATCACAAAGAACGCGGGCCGAAGGTGCGGTCGACACTGTCATCACCAATGCGCTGATCGTCGACGCGACCGGCATTTACAAAGCCGACATCGGCCTCAAGAATGGTCGCATCGAGGCCATAGGCAAGGCGGGCAATCCAGACACCCAACCTGGCGTTACCGTCATCATCGGCCCCTCGACCGAGGCCATAGCCGGTGAAGGCAAGATCGTCACCGCCGGAGCCATGGACGCCCATATCCACTTCATTTGTCCCCAACAGATCGAAGAAGCCCTGATGAGCGGCGTCACCACCATGCTGGGCGGCGGCAGTGGCCCTGCTCATGGCACTTTGGCGACAACCTGCACTGGCGCCTGGCACATAGGCCGCATGATCGAAAGTTTTGATGCATTCCCGATGAATTTGGCCTTGGCAGGCAAGGGCAATGCGTCCCTGCCCGCGCCGTTGGTTGAAATGGTACTGGCGGGCGCCTCTTGCCTCAAATTGCATGAGGATTGGGGTACCACCCCCGCCGCCATCGACAACTGCCTGTCGGTGGCGGATGACTATGACGTTCAGGTGATGATCCATACCGACACCCTCAACGAAAGCGGCTTTGTTGAAGATACTATCGCCGACTTCAAGGGTCGTACCATTCACGCCTACCACACAGAAGGCGCCGGCGGCGGTCACGCCCCCGATATCCTGCGCGTCGCAAGCCTGCCCAATGTCATTCCCTCCTCGACCAATCCTACCCGCCCCTACACTGCCAACACAATTGCCGAGCATCTCGACATGCTCATGGTTTGCCATCATCTGTCCTCGTCCATTCCCGAGGACGTTGCTTTTGCCGAAAGCCGCATCCGGCGCGAGACCATCGCCGCCGAGGACATTCTTCACGACATGGGCACGCTCTCGATCATATCCTCGGACAGTCAGGCCATGGGCCGGGTTGGCGAAGTGCTGATCCGCACCTGGCAAACCGCCGACAAGATGAAAAAGCAGCGCGGCGCACTCGCCGAAGAGACGGGCAACAACGACAATTTCCGCGTCAAACGCTACATCGCCAAATACACCATCAATCCCGCCATTACCCATGGCATGAGTCAGCACATCGGTTCGGTCGAGGTGGGCAAGCGTGCCGACCTTGTGCTCTGGAGCCCGGCGTTTTTCGGCGTCAAACCCGAAATGGTCCTGCTCGGTGGCTCCATTGCGGCGGCACCAATGGGTGACCCCAACGCGTCCATTCCAACACCACAGCCCATGCACTATCGCCCGATGTTCGGCGCTTTTGGCAAGCTGCGTACCAATTCATCGGTCACCTTCATATCCCAGGCCGCCCATGATGATGGCCTGCGCGCCAGATTGGGCGTCGACAAACAATTGCTACCCGTCACCAATACGCGTGCCGACATTGGCAAGGCCGCCATGATCCACAATGCCGCCACGCCCGACATTGATGTTGATCCCGAAACCTACGAGGTGCGTGCCGATGGCGAGCTGCTGACGTGCGAACCAGCGACCGAACTGCCAATGGCGCAACGCTACTTCCTGTTTTAGTTCGGCCCCATTTCACCGGCAGTACTGGCATCGCAAGGACGACTGCGCTAACTTTGTCCAAACAGGAGACAGCCGTGATTTACGTGGTCGCCACGCTGCAGATTGAGTTGGGCGCATTGGAACCCTTCGTCGACGCCGCCTGCCCCTGCATCGAGGCAACCCGTGCCGAACCCGGATGCGTTCACTACGATTTGTGCGCAAGCGTTACCGACCCCGAACGGGTGGTGTTCATTGAACGCTGGGAAAGTCGCGAAGCCTTAAACACTCACCTTGCCAGCCCGCATATGCTGGCATTCAAAGCCGCCAGCAAACCGTTTGTCAGAGCATCCAAAATCGAGATCGTCCATTCCGAGCAAGTTGAAAAGATTTAACGCCCTGTCCCACCTGACCGTGAGAATTGCCATGCACCTCAATGCCCTTGTCGCCGCTGCCATTTTGCTGGCCATGACCGCGCCAGCAACGCTGGCTCTGGAAGCCAAAATCACCTTGGAGCTTGACATCGACGGCACTGGCACTGCCGAGCAGCGGGTCGTTCAATATGCATGCGACAAGGGTGAACCATTCAAGGTGACCTATATCAACGCCGCCCCCAATTATCTCGCCATGATGCCGGTAAACGGTGATCAGGTGCTGATGCGCGAAGTGCTGTCGGCGTCCGGCGCCAAATATGTCGCAGACGTTTGGGTTTGGTGGACCAAGGGCGATGAGGCCCAGCTTTATGATTTGCGCGACGGACCCGACGCCGCCCCCATTGATGCCTGCTACACCGTCACCGACGCGCCCTGATCCAATGTCGCTTTTCTAACCCGGTGCTATCGGTCGCTCCGGCTTCGGGGTAGATAGCCACAGATCCCAAAAGGGTTCATTTTCAGGAGTGTCAATGCACCGCGCCACTGATTACCTGCCGCCCGGACACGGAAAGTCGGCGACCGACCAGATTTCGCTTGTCGCCGACGAGCGCCGCCTTCGCCGCAAACTGTTGCGGACGTCAGCAGGCGACGCGGTGCTCGTCGACTTTGCGCAAACCCTGACGCTCGAACATAACGGCGCTCTGCTGCTTGAAAACGCGACAATCGTTGAAATTGTCGCGGCACCTGAATTGCTCCATCAGGTCACGGCCCGCGACCCAGCACATCTCGTGCAATTGGCTTGGCACATCGGCAATCGCCATACCGCCGCGCAGCTGGAACAATCGCGAATCCTAATCAAGCGCGATCATGTACTCAAAGCCATGCTGGAAGGCCTTGGCGCCGAGATCACCGGCATCAATGAGCCGTTTTTTCCGGTGCACGGCGCCTATCATGCCCATGCTGGCGCGCGCCACGCGCTGCATGCCCAATGACCAGCACCGCCGACGTGCAAAAGCTCATGACCTGGCTTTCCCCTGCGTTTCCTGTCGGTGCATTTGCATGGTCTGCAGGCCTCGAAACCGCTATCGCCACCAATCAGGTGTATGACACAGCGTCGACACAAAACTGGATTGAGGGCATTTTGCGTCATGGCGGCATAAAAACTGACGCCATCATATTGCGCTACGCCATTGGGGCCTACGACGACCCCAGCCAGGCTCCGTCAATTGGCTGATCTATGTCTGGCGTTGGTGCCCGCGAGGGAACGCCACGAGGAGTCAGTCGCCTTGGGCGACGCCTTTGTCCTTGCGGCCAGAACATGGCCGACAGTCGCGCCACCCCGCCTGCCGAGCCCCTGCCCCTACCCGGTTGCAGTTGGCGCTTTCGCAGGTGCTCACAATATTGCCGTCGAACCAGCCATCTCAGCCTTTCTGACCGCCGCGGTGCACGGCCAGATTTCTGTGGCCGTGCGGCTCATACCCATCGGGCAGTCAGACGGCCTATCAATTCTCGTCGCGCTCGAGCCGACAATTGCCAACCGTACCGTCAAAATATTGACCGCCGACCTTGCGGATATTGGTAGCATCGCCTACGCCGCCGATATCGCCCAGATGCGTCACGAAACCTTGTCTACGAGAATTTTCAGATCATGAGCATGATGATTGCCGCCCTGATGTTTGTTCCACTGCTGGCAGTAGCGCTCGCGCACTTGCTCTGGTCCATGGGGCGAACCTGGCCCATTCGGGATGAAAAACTCTTGGCTCAAACTGTCACTGGCTTTGAAAATGTTGAACGCATGCCACCCAAACTGGCATCGCTTGCCGTCGCCATTATCACCATGGCGTCCGGAATCGCTGCATTGTCCTTGGCCGATCACGATAGTGGCGGCGTCTGGCTGACCTTGCTTGGCGTGCCGCTGGCCGCTGTGTTCATTACCCGTGGCGCCATCGGCTATACAAAACGCTGGGCCGACAAAACACCTCACCTCAGCTTTCGCTACAATGATCGGCGCGTCTATTCTCCGCTTTGCCTGCTCTTGGGCGCCGGCTTTGTCGCCTTGACCATATTGAGGTTGCTATGAAGTCCCCGAACGGTCCCTTGCGTGTTGGCATCGGCGGCCCTGTCGGTTCGGGCAAGACCACCCTTTGCGAGATGCTGCTCAAGGGCCTGCGTGACCGTTACTCCATGGCCGTCGTCACCAACGATATTTATACCCGTGAGGATGCTCTCATCCTGGCGCGTGCCCAGGCGATTGCCGAAGACCGGATTGTCGGCGTTGAAACAGGCGGCTGCCCCCATACCGCGATCCGAGAAGACGCATCGTTGAACTTGGCGGCCATTGCCGATTTGAACAGGAAATTTCCCGATCTCGATCTGGTGTTGATCGAATCCGGCGGTGACAATCTGGCCGCGACCTTTTCCCCCGACCTTGCCGACATTACCATCTACGTGATCTCGGTAGCACAGGGCGAAAAAATCCCCCGCAAGGGCGGACCCGCGATCACTAGGTCCGACCTGCTCATCGTCAGCCACACTGACCTCGCGCCCTATGTCCACGCCGATCTTGATGTCATGCGCAGCGATACCGAACGGGCCCGCGCGGGTCGCCCCTACGTGTTTGGCAACATGCTGCAGCGCGAAAATCTCGATCAGATCATCGCCTTCATTGAAACCACCGGTGGATTGACCACCACCCGCGCCGCCGAATAGGCATGGATCACTGTTCGTCGGCGTCCGACCGCCGAACCAGTGCCAGCACGGATCGTGCGGGTAACTCAATGGCGCCATCCGAAACCGCAACAGCGTCACCGACGTTAGATTGCAGGCCAACTACCCAATCGCCGTCGGGTAGTTGCGTCGACCGGTTCTCGGCCCGTCGATTGAACCACACCAGAACCTCGTCATCCTTGGTGCGCAGTTGCATGCCGACGGTTGACGCGTGCTCATCGCCCCAATCATGATCGCTCATTTCGCGGCCATCCGGGTGCAGCCAAACAACATCGCGCACGCCCGCTCTGATTTTTCCAGTCAGGAAATGGTCGTGCACAAGCGCCTTGTGTTGCTTGCGAAAGCGATCAAGCGCTGCAACAAAATCCACCAGGCTCACCGTCCGCGTTTTCCCAATCGACCCAGCTTATGTCGTTGTCCTGCGCATAGGCGTTGTTATTTCCTCCCTGCGTTCGATACATCTCGTCGCCCTGCTGGATCAGCGGGATGCCGCGCGACATGAACAGCGTGGCCAGCAGCGCCCGTACGTCGCGCCGCCGATTGGCGTTGATGGTTTCGTCATCTGTTTCGCCTTCCACGCCACAATTCCAAGATGAATTATGACTGTGCCCATCACGATTGTCTTCGCCGTTGGCCTCATTATGCTTGTCGTTGTAACTGACTAGATCCCGCAACGTGAAACCGTCATGCACGGCCAACAGGTTGACGCCATGACTCGGCTTCCGCCCGCCATGATTGAAAACGTCCGCCGATCCAGTCACCTTCCCGGCAAGTGCCCCGATCTTGTGTGCATCCCCGCGCCAGAAACTGCGCACTTCATCGCGATAGGTGTCATTCCACTCGCGAAACTCATCGCCGAAATGACCCAACTGATACCCGCCAGGACCTGGGTCCCAGGGTTCGGCAACCAGCAGTGCCTTCGATAGCACCGGGTCGGCCTTGATCTTTCGCAACAGAACCGCATCCGGATTGAACCCCGGTTCACGCCCCAACACCGGCGCCAGATCGAACCGGAACCCGGAAACGCCCATCTCCTCAATCCAATATTTGAGGCTTTCAATCACCAGCCGCTGCGTTGCCGGATGGTCGCAGCGCAGCGTATTGCCAGTGCCGGAATCATTGACCAAATGCTGTTTTCCGTCAGCTTCGACAAACCGATAGTAGGTTTTGGCATCCAGCCCCATCATGCTGAGCAGCGGGCCGTTCGCGTCGCCCTCGCCGGTGTGGTTGTAGACCACATCCAAAATCACCGAAATGCCGTGTTTACGGTAAAGGTCGGTCATATGCCGCAGTTCCTGCGGTCCGCGTGGCATCAGGCGGGGATCGGGCGCAAAATAGACTCACCGGATTGTAGCCCCAGGCATTGGTCAGTCCCAGGCTGGGCAAATGCCCATCATCGATCCAGGCTGCAATCGGCATTAATTCGACCGTATCGACACCCAGATAAAGCAAATGATCGATCACCCGTTGGGTGGTAAGCCCCGCCACCGTGCCACGCAATGGACCCTGTACGCTGGGATGACGCATGGTAAACCCGCGCACATTCAATTCATACATCAGGCTTGGTGTCTTGCTGCGCGGCTTGATCGGCTTGTAGCCGCCGCCCTGCACTATTGCCTTCGGGATCAGGGGCGACGTATCCAGTGCCTCTTCCCGTGGTAACCGTAGCTTCGGCGAGCGCACAAATACTCGATCCAGCCGCTTGGCATAGGGATCAACCAGCAACTTGGCCGGATCGAAAAAATATCCCTGATCAGGCTCATAGTGACCGTCGGCGCGAAACCCGTACCGCGCGCCCGCCCCAAGCCCCGCAATTTGAACCGCGTGGATATTGTCTTGATGTACGTCGAACTCTATTCGCGCGGTCTGCCTGTCCTGCTCGTCGTAAATCGAAACCCAAAGTGCCGACGCGCTTTCCGAATAAACAGCAAAATTAACACCCTCGTCGGTAATCGTGGCGCCGAGATTTTCGGTGCTTCCCCCATTGGGGATAAGCGAATTGCTCATTGTGCTCCTGAATTTAGGTGATGACGGACGGCTTTTGTCGACCGGTGCGCTCGCGGACGCCGCAGAGCCGCTCGGCAAGGTCGATGAGTTCGGCAAGTGCGGTTTGGGTTTCGAGATCATGTCGTCCATCGGCAGCCTCATAGCGCTCAAGGTAGAGCCTCAACGTTGCGCCAACGGTCCCGGTTCCGCTTAGCCGTAGCACTATTCGCGATCCATCGGTAAACCCGATGCGAATACCCTGCTTCGCGCTCGTCGAACCATCTATGGGGTCATGGTAGGCAAAATCATCGGCGAAGGCGATTTGAAGATCGTCAAAATTCTGGCCGGCCAGTCCTGGCAATTTGGCGCGTAGATCATCGACCAGTGTGTTTGCAATCGCCGCGTCCACCTCTTCATAGTCGTGCCGCGTGTAATAGTTACGGCCATAAGTCGCCCAATGGTCACGAACAATTTGATCAACGCTTTGCTCACGCGCCGCAATCACATTCAGCCACAGCAATATCGCCCATAGACCATCTTTTTCACGCACATGATCGGACCCGGTGCCTGCGCTTTCTTCGCCGCAAATGGTGACACGACCCGCGTCCAGCAGATTGCCGAAAAATTTCCATCCGGTTGGCGTTTCATGCATCTCGATACCGAGCTTGTCCGCCACGCGATCCGCTGCGGCGCTGGTCGGCATCGACCGAGCAATCCCTTTGATCCCTGCCGCATAGCCCGGCGCCAGCGCCGCATTGGCCGCAAGTATGGCCAGCGAATCCGATGGCGTCACGAACCGGTTCTTGCCAATAATCAGATTGCGGTCGCCATCGCCATCCGATGCAGCGCCAAAGTCAGGACCATCGGCCGACATCAACTGGTCAAACATGTCCTTGCAATAGACCAGGTTCGGGTCAGGATGCCCCTTGCCAAAGTCGGGTAGCGGCACGCCATTGATCACCGTGCCCTTGGGCGCACCCAGCATATCCTCGATAATGGCATGCGCATAAGGTCCAGTTACCGCGTGCATCGCGTCAAACGTCATTCGGAAGCCGGAGGCGAACAGCTTGGAAATAGCATCAAAATCAAACAATGTTTTCATCAGGGCCGCATAATCGGCAACCGGATCAACAATCTCGACCACCATGTCGCCGGACTTTTGCTGCCCTATTGCACCCAGCGCCACATCCGGCGCATCTATTGTCCTGAAATGATCGATCACTTTGCTGCGGGCAAATATCGCGTTGGTGATATTTTCAGGCGCGGGGCCGCCATTGCCGACATTGTACTTTATCCCGAAGTCGCCATCTGGCCCGCCTGGATTATGACTTGCCGACAGCACCAGCCCGCCAAAGGCCTGGTTGTGGCGAATGAGATGCGACGCTGACGGCGTCGAAAGTAGCCCGTTCTGCCCAACGATGACCCGGCCAAACCCGTTGGCGGCCGCCATGCGGATGGCCTTTTGTATGACCACATCATTATAGAATCGTCCATCCCCGCCAATGACTAGCGTCTTGCCCGACGCATCGCCGATACTGTCGAAAATCGACTGCAGGAAATTCTCCGCATAGTTAGGTTGCTGAAAGACAGCAACGCGTTTGCGCAACCCCGAAGTGCCGGGCTTTTGATCATCAAAAGGGCTTGTTTGTTTAGTCAGTATCGACATTTGGTTCAATTCCGATAAGTGAGGCGTAAAGTTCAGCATAGCGACGCGCACTATTGTGCCACGAAACTTCGCTTTTCATGCCGCGCCGCTGCATCTTCTTCCATGCTTTTTCGTCCCTATAGAGCCGCACAGCCTTGCGAATGGCTTCGTAAAGCGCGTGGGCACTATTGGCATCAAACAACAGACCCGTTGCCACGCCCGCCTCAAGCGCTGCCGGATTGGCGTCAATTACGGTGTCGGCCAAACCGCCAATGCGGCTGACCACCGGTACACAGCCATAGCGCAGGCCATAAAGTTGCGTCAGCCCGCATGGTTCAAACCGTGACGGGATCAGAATGGCGTCGGCCCCGGCCTGAATAAGGTGCGACAATTTTTCGTTATAGCCGGTAATCAACCCAACCTTACCGGGATGGCGCGTGCGGGCTTGGCGGAACCCATGCTCGAGCGCTTCCTCGCCGGACCCGAGAACCGCCAGCCGCGCCCCAAGCGCCACTAACCCATCCATCGCCTGAAGCAACAGGTCCATGCCCTTTTGATCCGTCAGACGGCTGATCACGCAAAACAGCGGCCCGTCGGCACCATCGAGGCTCAAATTGATCAATAACCGCCAACTTGTTCAGACGCCGCTTCTGTATGTTGTTGGCGCTAAATGGCTGCGCCAATGATTTGTCGGTGGCCGGATCCCAGGCCACGGTGTCGATGCCATTGAGAATGCCGACCACAGTGTCCGATCGGCCGTTCAGCAATCCTTCCAGCCCCATGCCAAATTCGGGTGTACAGATCTCCCGAGCATAATTGGGACTAACCGTCGTAACAAAATCGGCACACTCCATGCCCGACTTCAAATACGAAACACCACCGTGAAATTCGACGCCAGACACTGAAAATGCGTGTGGTGGCAATCGTAACTGACTAAAGACCTCGGGACCGAAAAAGCCCTTGAAGGCAATGTTGTGGATAGTCATCACTGTCTTGACGCCTACCGATGGCCCAAATTTGACATAGGCTGGCGCCAGTCCGGCCTGCCAGTCATGACAATGGATGAGTTGTGGCCGATAGCCCGCGACCAGCCCATTGCCCAATTCAGCCGCCACCCACGACAACGCCGCAAAACGTCGCCAATTATCAGGCCAGTCCCATCCATCGGGCCCCACATATGGATTGCCCGGGCGTGAATAGAGGTGCTCTGCCTCAATGACGATCAGGTCCAATCCAGCATGCCGACCAGCTAGCAGGCGCGCTGGTGCGCCGAACAAATCCTCGATCTCGCCCACAACCCTGCGGTCGCTCAACACCGACAGGATCGCTGGATAACCGGGCACCAGAGTGCGCATGGTGACGCCAAATTCGGATATCGCAAGCGGCAGGGCACCCGCGACATCCGCAAGCCCCCCGGTCTTGATCAGCGGATAGACCTCTGATGCAACAGAAAGAACTTCTATCATCGCCCCGCCAGATATTTGTCGATCATGGCTTGCGTAATCAGCGTCACGCCTTCGTCCGAACGCCGGAACCAGCGTGCGTCGAACTCTGGGTCTTCTCCGACCACAAGGCCATCCGGTATATTGACGCCGCGATCAACCACCACCTTCTTGAGCCGGGCACCCTGCCCGATATCGCAATATGGCAGCACCACCGCCTCGTTCAACTCGGAATAAGAATGCACCCGCGATCCGGTAGATAGCAGGGTTTTTTGCAAATAGCCGCCCGAGATGATGCAATCGCCCGAAACCAGCGAATTAACCGCCGTACCGCGTCGACCGTCAAAGTCATGCACGAATTTGGCCGGCGGCGTGATTTCGGCATAGGTCCAGATCGGCCAGTCCCGATCATAAAGATCCAACTGCGGATTGATATCGGTCAGATCGATTGACGCCTTCCAATAGGCGTCGATAGTGCCAACATCGCGCCAATAGGCCACTTCTTCCTTGGACGACCGCACGCAGGATCGCGTGAACCGATGCGCCCAGGCCGTGCCATTTTTGACGATATAGGGGATGATGTCCTTGCCAAAGTCGCGACTAGACCCCTCGGTCGCCGCATCGCGTCGCAATTGCTCCATCAGGAAGCGGGTCTCGAAAACATAGATACCCATCGATGCCAGTGCCGTGTCGGGCTTGTCCGGAATTGCCGGCGGATCCTTGGGCTTTTCGATGAAGTTAATCACCCGGTCGCGCCCATCGACATGCATGACGCCAAAGCCGGTCGCCTCCATGCGCGGCACTTCCAGGCATCCGATGGTCACATCGGCACCGGTATCCACATGCTGGCGCAGCATGATCTCATAGTCCATTTTGTAAATATGATCGCCCGCCAGAATGACGATATAGCGGGCGCCATAGTCTTCGATGATATCCATGTTCTGATAGACGGCGTCGGCGGTGCCCGCATACCACATGTCCTCTTTGACGCGTTGACTGGCGGGCAATACGTCAAAGGCTCTCATTTCGTTCAGGGCGCAGGAAGTTCCAGCCCCGCGACAGGTGGCGGATCAGGCTATGCGCCTGATATTGCGTGGCCACCGATATTCGCCTGATCCCCGAATTGATCGCATTGGAGAGCGCGAAGTCGATAATGCGGGACTTGCCGCCAAAATACACCGCCGGCTTCGCGCGCCGGTCAGTCAACTCCACCAGTCGCGTACCGCGACCACCGGCGAGGACGTAGGCCATGGCCTCACGTGCGAGCGGTGATGGAACTCGATAGTCTGCCATAATACCCTCCTCAATTAGTCCGGATTGATCCGGATCTTGTCCTGCAAAGCCGGGCTAGTCGGCCTCGAATTTCAGGTATAGCGTCGACAGCGGCGGCAGATGCAGACTGGCATAGGCCGGCCAGTGACCGCCCTTACCCGCCAATGCCTTTACCCCACCCTGATTGCCCGAATTGGATCCGGAATACCAACCGGCGTCCGTATTGATGCGCTCCACCCATTTGCCCACCTTGGGCATCGGGATGACATAATTGTCCCGCGGCACCGGCGTCATGTTGGCCACCACCACGACCGGCTCTTCACCCGGCGCTTTCCGCACCCAGGCAAATACCGAATTGGCGTGATCATTGCCGATGATCCATTCAAAGCCTTCGGGCTCGCAATCGCGCGCGTGCAACGCTGGCATCTGGCGATAGGCGGTGTTGAGATCGGTGATCAGACGGCGCACCCCCTCATGCATGCCCGCGTCGAGCAGCCACCAGTCCAGCGCCCTGGCCTCGCTCCACTCTTCCCGCTGCGCAAATTCCTGCCCCATGAACAGCAGCTTCTTACCTGGAAATCCCCACATGAAGGCGAAATAGGCACGCAAATTGGCAAACTTCTGCCAGTCGTCGCCCGGCATTTTTTCCAGTAGCGATTTTTTGCCGTGCACCACCTCATCGTGGCTGAGCGGTAAGACGAAATTCTCGGAAAATCCGTAAACCGCGGCAAAAGTCATGTCATTGTGGTGATAGCGCCGGTGAACAGCTTCGCGGCTCATATAATTGAGCGTGTCGTTCATAAAGCCCATGTTCCATTTGAACCCGAACCCAAGACCACCGGCATGGACCGGCTGACTGACGCCGGGCCACGCTGTCGATTCCTCGGCGATCATGAACGTGCCCGGATGCAGCCGATAGGCTTCGCTGTTCACGCGTTTCAAAAACTCGACCGCCTCGATATTTTCGTTACCACCGAACTTGTTGGGCACCCATTCCCCCGACTGCCGCGAATAGTCGAGATAGAGCATGGAAGCCACGGCATCGACCCGCAACCCGTCAAGGTGGAAGGTTTCCAGCCAATAAAGCGCATTGTTGACAAGGAACGACACGACTTCCTTGCGCCCGAAATTATAGATCGCCGTATTCCAATCCGGATGAAATCCCTGCCTCGGATCGGAATGCTCATACAGAGACGTCCCGTCAAAATTGGCCAAGCCATGCTCATCGGTGGGGAAATGTGCCGGCACCCAATCAAGGATTACCCCAAGCCCCGCCTGATGCGCCGCGTCGACAAAACGCGCGAACCCCGCCGGATCACCATGCCGCGCGGTCGGCGAATAAAGCCCGATAGGTTGATATCCCCAGGAGGGGTCAAACGGATGTTCGGTGATCGGCAGCAACTCGATATGCGTGTATCCCATGTCGGCGACATAGGGCACCAATTGCTCAGCCAACTGATCATAGCTCATGAAGCTGCCGTCGGGCCGCCGACGCCACGATCCCAGATGAACTTCGTAGATCGCCATCGGCGTCCGCCGCCAGTCCCGCTTTGCCCGCTCTTCAAGATATTGCCCATCCGTCCAGGTGAATGGCGTCGGGTCAGGCACCACGGACGCGGTACGGGGCCGCATTTCCGACTGCCGTGCAAACGGATCTGCCTTGAGCGGCAATAACACACCGTCAGCCCCGACAATCTCGAATTTGTAGATCGTACCGGTGCCCAGGACCGGCACGAAAACTTCCCATATCCCCGTATCGAAACGTTTGCGCATCGGGTTGCGCCGCCCATCCCAATCATTGAACGGACCAACAACGCTCACGCGCTGCGCATTTGGCGCCCATACCGCAAAATGCGTGCCATGGACGCCATCAAATTCCATCTCATGGCCACCGAGCTTGTCGAACAGGCGCAGATGGCTGCCTTCACCGATGTAATAATCATCCATCGGCCCCAATACGGGCCCAAAGGTGTATGGATCAAATGCGTCCCACTCGCCGGTCGCATTCTTGGCCCGATATCGGATCGGTTGGCGCCGACTGATCTCGACCTTGCCCTCGAAAAATCCGCCGCCATGCCGTGGCACAAGCACACCCAGTTTTTCACCGTCGAGCGTAAAGGCGGTAAGCATTTCGGCGTGGGGGACAAATGCGCGCAATACAAACTGCTCACCGACCTGCTGCAGGCCCAAAAATCCGAACGGATTGGCGTGCCGTCCATTCACAACGGCCTCGACCTCGTCCGATTTTGCCTGCCAGCTTTCCTTTTTCAACTACAAATCCCCCCGCTATTGCGGCTGCTTCCTGGTCGTGTCCAGGCCATCATTCAATCTGACACGGGGCATAATGCGCCCCGTGCCGATGATCACCCAAGACTATGTCTCGGGTGCCGCAACGTCCCAGATATCCTCCGCATATTGGCGTATGGTCCGATCAGACGAGAAGTACCCCACTCGCGCCGTATTCCTGATCGCCATGGCGCCCCAGCGTCGCTGGTCACTCCACAACCGGTCCACCTCTGCTTGTGCGGCAATATAGGCGTCAAAATCGCGCGCCACCATGAACCAGTCATGGTCGTAGAGCCCCCCGATCAGGTCGCGATAGCGGTTCGGATCATCGGGCGAAAATACACCGGAGCTGATTGTTTCCAGTGCCTCCTTCAGCCTTGGTGAGCTGTCGATTACCGAACGTGGTACTTCGCTCTTGGCGCGCTTTTCGTTTACCTCGTCGGTCGTCAGGCCAAATATGACGATATTGTCGTCGCCCACTTCCTTGTGCATTTCGACATTGGCGCCATCCATGGTGCCGATGGTAATCGCCCCGTTGGCCATGAACTTCATGTTGCCAGTGCCTGAAGCCTCCATGCCCGCCGTCGAAATCTGCTCCGACAGGTCAGCCGCTGGCACGATCACTTCAGCCAGACTGACATTGTAATTGGGCAGGAACACAACCTTGAGCAGGCCGCGCACCGACGGATCATTATTGATCGTCTTGGCTACATCATTGATCAGCTTGATGATCAGTTTGGCATTCCAATATCCTGGCGCCGCTTTGCCTGCGAAAATTTTGACGCGCGGCACCCAGTCGCGTTCGGGATGAGCACGGATGTCATCATAGGCGGCAACCGTCTGGATGATATTGAGCAACTGGCGCTTATATTCATGGATACGCTTGATCTGCACGTCGAACAGCGCGTCCGGCGATACGACAATGCCCATACGGTCCTTTATCAGCTTGGCCAGTCGAACCTTGTTATCGCGCTTGACCGCCGCAAACTGGGTCTGGAAGTTCCGATCCTCGGCGTGGGCATTCAGCCCCTGCAACAGGTCGATATTGTCGAGGAACTCGGGCCCGATCCGCTCGGCAATCAGCTTGGTCAACGCGGGGTTGCACTGCATCAGCCAACGTCTTGGCGTTATGCCGTTGGTCTTGTTGTTGATCCGATCCGGATACAGCTTGTGCAGGTCCGAAAAAACCGTCTTTTTCATCAGTTCGGTATGAAGCGCCGACACCCCGTTGATAGAGTGCGACCCTACAAAGGCCAACTGCCCCATGCGCACACGACGCCCACCATTCTCATCGATCAGCGAAACATTGGCGATCTGGGCATCACTGAATTGCGCCCGCTGGCGTGCCTCGGTCAGCACCTGCGCATTGATGGCGTAGATGATCTGCATATGTCGCGGCAACAGCCGCTCCAGGAGAGCCACCGGCCAGCTTTCCAGTGCCTCGGGCAACAAGGTGTGATTGGTGTAGCCGAAAACCCCCGCGACAATTTCCACGCATGATCCCATTCCAGCCCGTGAATATCGAGTAGGATACGCATCATTTCGCAAATAGAGATTGCCGGGTGGGTGTCATTGAGTTGAATGGCCACCTTGTCCGGCAGCGAATCGAGATCGCCAAAATGCTGGATATGTCGCCGGATGATGTCCTGAAGCGATGCAGACGAGAAGAAAAATTCCTGCCGGAGGCGCAATTCCTGTCCCGCCGCCGTTGAATCGGCTGGATAAAGAACCCGTGTAATCGCTTCTGCGCGCGCGCTTTCTTCCAAAGCGCCAATGTGGTCGCCCGAGTTGAACTTGTCGAGCAGGATCGGATCGATCGGCTGTGCGCTCCACAGGCGCAGCGTATTGACCCTGGCCCCACGCCAACCAACAATTGGCGTATCAAAGGCGACCGCCATCACATGATCGTTTGGTCGCCACTCCTGCCGTTCTGTCCCATCGGGATCAGTGACTGGTTCCACCGAGCCGCCAAACCCTATTTCATAGGCACTCTCACGCCGCTCAAACTCCCATGGATTGCCGTGCGTCAGCCATTCCTCGGGCAGTTCAACCTGCCAGCCTTCACTCATCTCCTGCCGAAACAGGCCATGCACATAGCGAATTCCATAGCCGTATGCGGGAATATTGACCGATGACATTGATTCAAGGAAACACGCCGCCAACCGACCAAGCCCACCATTGCCCAGTGCGGCGTCGGGCTCCAGATTGACCAGTTCGCCCAGATCGACATTGAGATTCTTGAGGGCATCTCGAACTGGCTCGATCAGGCCGACATTACTCATCGCATCGCGCATCAGCCGACCGATAAGAAACTCAAGACTCAAATAGTAGACGCGTTTCTGCGACAACCGCCACGTTTCGCGCGACGATTCCATCCAGCGATCCATGACCCGGTCCCGGACAGTCAGAATCGTCGCGGCCAGCCAATCATGTGGCCGAGCAACAATGGGATCCTTGCCAATTGAGTAGATTAGTCTTTCAAGAATTTCCGCTTGAATGGCTTCAACTGTGGTCGCCCGCGGTAGGGGTATGGGGGCGTCGTAGACGATCGGCTTTTGCGGCATATCGCAATCCAGATTTCATAACGATGTTTTCCCCTCTTAGATGAATCAGTCTTGCACTTAATTTCAGTCGGTGAAAGCCCCAATTCGTCTCCGACTAGTCATGCCCTTTTTTACCGGTGTCTATACCCGCATCGGAGACTGTCTTGGCGATCTGATCGGGCGCTGCCGTGATACCCCCTTCCCGCGCCTGTTCGGCCGCATTTCGCAGCAACAGCATGTTGGCCGCATCAAGCGCGCTGACATCCTCGGTGATCTGCATTTCGAAGCGGCGACGGTCACGTTCGCGCACCCCCTCGACCACCGCCTCGATCTCGTCGGGGGTCGCGCCCAATATCTCGATGGCTTGCGCACCGAATCGGATTGCCGACTCAAATGTTTCGCGAAGCTGATATTCAACGCCGGCCTTGATCAACTCGATTGCATGCACCCGGTCAAACGCGCGTGCCATGACCTTGACCAGCGGAAATTCGTCCCGAAACAGTTCGGCAATGCGAGTGGCTGTAGCCTTGTCATCAATGCAGATCAGCACCAGGTCCGAATTGGCGGCGCCCGCCGCATGCAAAATATCAAGCCGTCCCCCATCGCCATAATAGATCTTGAAACCGAACTGCGCGGCAACCCGGATCATTTCCGTATCATTATCAATGATGGACAGGCGGTGACCCTGCCCCAACAAGGTCTGGCTGGCCATCTGGCCAAAGCGTCCAAAGCCGATGATCAGAATGCGCTCATTAAGATTTTCGGCGATTTCGACGCCATCCATGGATTGCTGGGATTTCGGGGTCACATAGCGCAAGACGATCAAAAGGCACGGTGTAATCACCATCGAAATGATCACGGTAGCTGTAAAAATCGCATTGGTGGGGCCGTCTATCAGCCCGGCTGCACTCGCTGTCGTATAAAGCACAAAAGCAAATTCACCGCCCTGAGACATCATTGCCGCGCGCTCCAGCGCCTCGACATGATTAGACTTCAGTAGCCGCGCCAACCCATAGATTGCCAGCGCCTTGACTGCCATATAGCCAACAACGGCAAGCGCAATGATCTGCCAGTGCCCAGCCACGACCTGAAGGTCCAGCGACATCCCGACCGCCAGAAAGAACAGGCCCAACAGGATACCGCGAAACGGCTCCACATCGGCCTCTAATTGGTGTTTGAAAGACGATGTGGAGAGCAGTACACCGGCCAGAAACGCCCCCATCGCCATCGACAACCCGCTGACCTGCATCAACAGCGCCGATCCAAGAACCACCAGCAGCGCCGCAGCCGTCATGACTTCGCGCAATTTTGCCGAAGCGAGCAGGGAAAACAGCGGATTCATGATCCGCCGCCCCAGAACGATCAGCAATCCAACAGCACCCAGAGCGATGGCGATGCCGGTCAAACGGCTTACAAGGCTCTCGTCGCCCCCGGATGGTGCCAGGATGGCAATGAGCGCCAATAGCGGCACGATCGCCAGATCTTCCAGTAAGAGGATCGAGACAATTCGCTGCCCACCCTGGCTCGATAATTCACCGCGCTCGCCAAGTATCTGCATGACAATTGCCGTCGAGGTCAGGACGAACCCCATGCCGAACACAAAGGCCACCGCGGGTGCGAACCCCAACAGAACGCCAAACCCAGTCAATAGCGCGCCACAAATCGCCACCTGCAACGCACCCAGCCCGAATATCTGGCGGCGCAGCGCCCACAAACGGCTCGGCTCCATCTCAAGGCCAATGATGAACAAGAACATGACAACGCCCAGTTCCGCCGCCGCCAGCACCGAGCCCGGATCGTCAATCAGCCCGATACCCGAGGGACCAAGCAACAAACCGGCGGCCAGATAGCCCAGAACCGACCCCAGCCCCAACCGTTTGAACAGCGGCACGGCGAAAGCGCCCGCCGCCAGCAATACCACAACCGGCACCAGATCGACCCCGTGGGCAACCGCCTCCGCGCCGCCGGCAACTGCTTCAACTGACACTCTGCGCCCCTGATCATTGACTGCTGCCCAAGCGGGCCCAGACAATGTTTAGCCATAGCCAAGCCGCGTCAAGCAAGCCTCAACTTTTGCGGAAGGCTCAGGACGACGCCTGCACGCCCGATGGTGCGGTGCCCTCGGGCGGCAAATGTTTTTCGGGTTCGGTTTCAGCAACCGCCTCGGCGTTCTTGCCCTTTGCCTTGTCCGCCTCGGCCTTTGCCTTGGCCTTGGCCTCTGCGTCACTAGTTTCGCGAATGACCTCGGCGGCATTGGCCAGCAACTCGTCTCGATCCGACATATTCCGGGTTCGTCGCACCGGGCGCTTTGGCATAACCGGTTTACGCGGTATGGCATGATCCAATATCGAGGTAACGATCAGCAGACTCGGCACCGCGATCAAGCCTCCAACCGGGCCCCATGTCCAGAGCCAGAAGCTGATGGACAAAAAGATCATGAACGGGTTGAGCGTCATCGTCCGCCCGATGAAATGCGGGGTCACAATTTGCCCTTCGACAAAATTGATACCGATATAGCACGCCGTCGGCAGCAGGATCGGTCCCAACCCGGTCTGGGTCCCAAGGCCGACCGCGAGCAACACGATCACCATGATTCCCTGCCCGACATAGGGAATATAATTCAGGACCCCGGCCATGGCGCCCCAAAGGATCGGCGACGGCATGCCGATCGCCCACATCGCCAATGACACCGCCACCGCCACGCAAAAATTGATAAACGTGATTGACAGCAGAAAACGTGAAACCTTGTGTTCGACATCCTGAAAAATGTGCGCCGTCCGCCAGCGCATCCGCCGGCTTACACACAGCGAAAGCACCGAAATTCGAATATGGTCCCGCGTCGCTACGAAGAAATAAAAGCTCGCCAGAAACACCAGGATCTGCGCCCCAACCGCCGGGGCCAGAAATGCGATACTGGTCACCGGTCCACCGTCCTCGACGGTAACCGCCATGGAATTAGAGCCGCGCACAATACCTGACAGCTGCTCCTGGAATGCCGCCACGGTCTGGAGTGGCTCCTGCCAGTTTGCCACCTCGTTCCGCAATTTTTCCCAGATCAATGGTGCACGGTCCACCCAGTCCGATAGCGGCACCGCAAACAGCGCAACCCCGGCCAGCAGGATGAAGATCAGCATCAAGACCACCGCCGCCGCAGACAATGCAGGCGGCACGCCCATCCCCTCCACGCGGTCCGCCACGGGCCCGAACATCAGGCCGACAAGCACGGCCAAGCTAACCGGGGCCAGAATAACCTGTCCCAGTTTCAGTGCGGTCAGCAGCACGACTAGCCCGATCAACACAATTGCGACTTTGGCCGCATTACCCAATATGCGCTCGAACTGACTATCCGTCACGCCTTGAGAATCGGGCAAGGCACGAGGCAATCGCGTTGGCTTGATCATTTTTGGTTTCTCCACCCACGCTAACGAAGCGTGAGGCCATATGTTCCCTTGGATAAGCGCCAAGTTGGGCGTCGACCCCAGTCACACATCACGATAGATTGCTGCCGTGTAGCCAGAGAGTTCAAATCATGAAGAAAATTATCATCGACACCGATCCGGGGCAGGACGATGCCGTGGCCATTCTTTTGGCGCTCGCATCGCCCCAAGAGTTGGATGTCGTGGGCATCGTCGCCGTTGCCGGCAATGTCGGCCTGACTCAGAATGTCAAAAATGCGCTGAAAGTCGTTGAATTATCAGGTCGAAGCGACATTCCGGTTTACGCTGGTTGCCAACGTCCGTTGCGTCGCCCCTTGGTCACCGCCGAACATGTGCACGGGCAAACCGGGCTGGACGGACCAGACCTTCCCGATCCAGAAATTGCCATCCAACCCACGCACGGCGTCGATTACATCATAGAAACACTGATGAACGAGCCAGCCAAAACCGTAACCTTGTGCGCCCTTGGCCCGCTCACCAACATCGCCATGGCACTGATCAAGCAACCCGCAATCGCCGAACGGATTGCCGAAATCGTCCTGATGGGCGGCGGCTATTTCGAGGCCGGCAACATCACGCCTGCTGCCGAGTTCAACATCTATGTCGATCCCGAGGCGGCCGATGTCGTCATGCGCTGCGGCGCCCCGATCACCATTCAACCCCTTGATGTGTCGCACGGCATGCAGGCGACGCCGCCGCGTCTGGATGCCATCAAGCAGATCGGCAACAAGACCGGCGCCGCCGTCCACGCCATGCTGAGTTTTTCCGAAACTTTCGATCTCAAGAAATATGGCTGGGCCGGTGCGCCCCTGCACGATCCCACGGTTATTGCCTATCTGCTGCGGCCAGAATTATTCGAGGGTCGCAAGTGCAATGTCACTATCGAAACGGCCAGCGAACTGACGGTCGGCATGACGGTTGTCGACTATTGGCACGTTACTGACCGCCCAAGAAACGCCACCTATTTGCGGCACGGCGATGCAGATGGCTATTTTTCGCTGCTGACAGAGCGTCTGGCCCGCCTGCCCTGAGTTCTAAAACCCATCTTGTCGCCGCATTTGCGGCGGCATAGGGTGGCGCACTTTCATCCCGGATCGACGACATGTCCCTGTTCACGCTGCTGGCTTTCACTCTCGCCTATGCGATAGCCGTTCTTGTTCCCGGCCCGGGCGTCGCCGCCGTCGTGGCGCGCGCCTTGGGCGGTGGTTTCAAAGGAGCATTTCCCATGGTCCTCGGCATTTTGGCCGGTGATCTGCTCTACTTCGTCTTTGCGGTTTTCGGGCTGGCTGCCATTGCCACCTATTTCGGCCCGATCTTCATTATTGTCCGTTGGGCCGGCGCCGCCTACTTGCTTTATGTTGCCTATCGGTTCTGGACCGCCCGTCCAGGCACCGAACAAATGCGTCCCAAGCAGGAAAGCGCCACGAAAACATTTCTAGCCGGGTTTTCGCTCACCCTGGGAAATCCGAAAACCATCGTTTTCTATCTTGCGATCCTGCCCACGGTGATCCCGCTTGATCAGATGAACCCGTTGGCCTTTGCCGAACTGACCGCCATCGTTATCATCGTGCTGCTCGCCATCGGCTGCGGCTATGCGTTGCTCGCCTCGGTTGCCCGCGACTTCTTCCGCAGCGCCAAGGCGCTCGGTCGGCTCAACAAGACCGCCGGCGCCATGATGGCCACCGCTGCCGGCCTTGTCGTCTTGCAACATTAGCCCCGTATCGTCGCCCACCAACAAAAATCACGCCCAACCTATTTGACTTGCCTGCCCCGCCTGCTATTGAACCCGCGAGGGCCCATAGGCTCAATGGTTAGAGCCGACCGCTCATAACGGTCTGGTTCCAGGTTCGAGTCCTGGTGGGCCCACCAATCTTTTCACGCACGTGGCCGCCAAACGCGGCGTTCAAACCGCGTTCGCCAGTGTCGTAACAATCAGGGCAATCGTCCTGCCGTTTCTAGGACGTGGTGGCCATGAATTGGTCAATTGAGGCTTGCATGGCCTCGCCCTCAATCGTTCTGGCGATGCCAACAAGTTCATCAACCAGCGAGCGTGGCATAGGGAGGCCCTCTTCCTGCCGCCTCGCCATCGTTTGGTGCTCGATCTCCCCGGGAATGTACATGCGTTGACGGTCATCCCACATCGGCGAATTTTTCACGGTCTGATAAAAGCTGTCCATCCGATCCAAAAACTCGGATGCTCCCATCAACACCGTTGGATCGATCGCGATCACCATATGGCCAGTGTCGCTGGTTTTGTCCGGCGCCCCATACATGCTCTTGATATCGAACTGGAATGCGCCACCGCTGATGACGCCACACAGGATATCGACCATAAGTGACAGGCCAAAACCCTTGTGCCCACCCAACGGCAGCAAGAAGCCTTCAAAGCCGATGCGTGGATCGTCGGTCGGTTTGCCGGATCGATCCGTCGCCCATGTCATCGGTATTTTTTCGCCTTTTTCCTCGGCGAGAAGCAGCTTGCCCCCTGCTACCGAGGACATTGAAATATCCAGCAGAAACGGAAATCCGAGTCGCGTCGGCGCGCCAAAAGCAATAGGGTTATTGCCTGTTATCGGTTTTGACCCACCCGGCACGACCAGATTCGGGGTTACATTGGTCATAGATAGCGCCAGCATGCCCTGGTCAGTGGCCTGACGGGCATAAAGTGCGGCGGCGCCAAAATGGTTGGAATTGGTCACGCTGACGGCGCCGATGCCATATTCCTTGGCCAGGGCAATGGCACGCTCCATGGCCGCATGACCGACCAGAAACCCCATGCCCTCATTGCCATCCATAACTTCAAAGCCGCCACGCGCCGCGATAGTGCTGACCTCGGGATTGGCCTTGATCACATGCCCCATCAGGCGTTTGGCATAGATGGGCATGCGCAGCAGACCGTGGGAATCTATACCCCACAAATTGGTTGTCACCATACTTTGGCTGCACAGTTGCGCATTGGCGGTGGTCATGCCCAGACCTGCAAACATCTGATAGAGAAACAGTTGGAGGTCGCTCGCGGCGACAGTGATGTCGTTTGACATAGGGCTAACCTTTGTTGGGTGCTGGTAGCGGCTCGGCGCTCACCATGATGGAGGCAAATACACAGGGCTTGTCGCTGCGGTTGTGCCAGGTATGGGTAGTGCCGCGCTGAATCAGCACATCGCCTGCTTTGAGCAGCACGGCGCCTGTTTCGAGCACGGCGTGAATTTCGCCTGACAGGATGATGTTGTAATCGACGGTGTCATTGCGGTGCATGCCGGGGTCGGCGGCATCCTCGATGACATGTTGGGTCGCCTGAATGATCTCAAAGTCGGCAGCAGATAGATCCGGACGCTGAACCTGATCAGGCATGAACTCCACAATTCTGAAGCGCGAACCACCAACCGGGGGATGGTGTTTAACTGGGCCTGCACCGGCATCCTCGGTGCCGCCAAGTTGGGCCAATGGACCAGTGGTTTCCCAAAGGCTCATGAAACACCAGTCCGCGCCCGGGCTGGTCAAGAACAGCGCCCGCAGGTCCATCCAGCATAAAACAGGATTTTCCGGCCGAGTTTGTCGCCGTTACTACCCGACGAACCGCAATGGTCATGTCATTTCTCCCTGCCCTATCGCCCGGCATTCAGTGTTTGCACAGGCATCGATTATGTCGACTTTCCAAGTGTTGACAATTTTGCTGACAATTGCAATAGTTCATTTGGAGATGACGTTTGTTCGCCCGAAATCTGGCCAGCGTCTCAATCTGAGGAGGATTGAATGAATACAAAAATCACACGTCGCGGCCTTGGCCGTATCGCAGTGGCCGGACTTGCCGGCACGGCAATGGTTGCCAGCGGCATCCTGCCGTCATGGGCCCAGGACAAGCCACGTTACGCCATGCTGGTGCGCGTCTTGGGCAACACCGCATTTGAGTTGGCCCATGTTGGAGCCCAGGAAGCCGCCGACGAGGAAGGTGTCGAGCCTTATCTTCACCGGCCCAACGGAAAATACCGCCGAGGGTCAGATCGCCTTGATCAATTCGCTCGTCGCCCAGCGCGTCGATGCGTTGATCCTGTCCGCCAATGACGCTACGGCGCTGACGCCATCGCTACAGCAGGCCGCCCGGCGCGGGGTCAAGGTTGTGACCTTTGACCAGGATACCGATCCCAACGCCCGCACGCTTTCCATCGCCTCCTCAACCAATGCCTTGATTGCGCTCGGACCCGCCAAAATTGCGCTGGATCTGACCGGTGGCACCGGCGAGGTCGGCATTGTATCAGGACCCGCCAACTCGACCACGCAGAATGATTGGGTCAATGAAATGATCCGTCTGACCAAGGAAGACGATGCCTTCAAGGGCCTCAATGTCGTTGAAGTGGCCTATGGCGACGAACGGTCTGACAAAGCCTACAATGAGGCGCTGGCTCTCGTGAACAAATACCCTGACCTAAAGGTAATCGTTTGCTACAGGCTCCGTAGGTCTGGCCGCCGCTGCTCAAATGGTGACGGATCAGAATTTGATCGGCAAAGTCTATGTAACCGGCCTTGGCTTTGCCAACGAAATGGTGGGCTATGTCAAATCGGGCGCCGTTCCCGCCTTTGCCATCTGGAACATGGTCGACGTCGGCTATACCACCGTCTACGCGGCAAAAGCTGTCGTTGATGGTGAGGTAACCGGTGCCACCGGCGATGTCATTCATGCCGGTCGGATGGGCGATTTGACCGTCGGCGACAATAGCACCGCCGTCATGGGCGAATTGTTTGTCTACGACAAAACCAATGTCCAAGAGGCCGCCGACCTTATTGCGTCACTCCAGAAATAGTAACTGACCAGCGGGGCCATGTCCCGCTGATCCACTCCAACAGGTATCAGCAGGGACTGGTGCATCGCGTCGCGATCCGCAACTTGGCGTTAACAAAGGCGATAGTGTCATGGCACCACTGCTCACGATATCAAATCTGGCCAAGCGGTTTGCCGGCGTACACGCACTGAAAAGCGTTTCGTTGCAGGCTCAGGCAGGACGAGTTCTCGCCGTAATTGGCGAAAATGGTGCTGGCAAATCCACGCTGGTCAAAATATTGACCGGCAATTTTGCGCCCGATGCTGGCGAGATCATTTTTGACGGTGAGCAACATCAATTCTCGGGCCCTCAACAGGCGGCCTCTATTGGTATCTCGGCCATCCAGCAGGAGCCGTCGCTGTTCGACGATCTCAGTGTGGCCGAAAACATTTTCGTTGGTGCTCAACCCGAACGGGGCGTGGCCGGAATCGACTGGCGCACGATGCGTCAGCGCTCCCGCCAACTGCTGGCAGACATCGGAGTCAACCTCGACCCCAATATGTTGATGCGCAATTTGAGCGTTGCCGAGCGCCATCAGGTGTCGCTGGCGCGCGCCTTGTCGACAGATGCAAAGCTGATCATCTTTGACGAGCCCACGTCCGCCCTGTCGCAATCTGAAATTCGTCACCTTTACGGCATTGTCGAGCAGCTGCGTGATCAGGGCAAGGCCATCATTTTCATCTCTCACAAATTCGATGAAATATATCGGATCTGCGATGATTATGTCGTTCTTCGCGATGGCGAAACAGTCGATGAAGGTGAACTGGCTGACATCGGTCAGGAACATCTGATTTCCCAAATGGTGGGACGTTCGCTCACAGAAATATATCCCAAGGCGGCAGTTAAGGTCGGTGCCCCGGTGTTGGAGGTACAAAATTTCAGCCATCCCACCGAATTTGCCAACATCGGCTTCCAACTACGAGAACGAGAAATACTTGGGTTCTACGGGCTGGTCGGCTCGGGACGCACCGAGGTCATGGAAGCAATTTTCGGACTGAAGGATCACTCTGGCACATTAAGCGTTGGCGGGGTGGAGCAAGACATTCGCCGACCGAACGATGCCATGGCTGCGGGTATCGCCTATGTGCCTGAAGATCGCCAACGCCACGGTGCGCTGACGGCCTTCTCCATTCGCGACAACATTTCACTGCCAATAATCAATCGATTGGCCCGTTGGGGATTCCTCATGCCGGGGCGCGAGCAGGAACTGGTCGACCGCTATGGTCAGGACATGGAAATCAAGGCCTCCAGCTGGAGCCAACCTGTGGCAGAACTTTCCGGTGGCAATCAACAAAAAGTGGTGCTCGGCAAATGGTTGGCTACCAACCCTTCGATCATCATTCTGGATGAACCCACCAAGGGCATTGATGTTGGCACCAAGGCTGCCGTGCATCGCCATATCGGCAAACTTGTGCAACAGGGCCTTTCAGTCATTCTCGTTTCGTCCGAGCTCGAGGAGGTTCTGGCACTGGCCGACCGCATGGTGGTCATGCGTCAGGGGCGAATTGATGCGGTGCTGGAACGTGCCGATTTTTCACCAGAACTGGTTATGGCCAAGGCCGCTGGCGTTTTGCCAGGCAGCGATAATGTGAAGCAGGCTGCTCGATGACCGAGACAATGACCGTCAACACATCCGCCCCGGCCGCCAGACCGCGTCGCCGCAGTTTACCCCGCGAGGGCGTCCTGTTCATAACGATTTGCCTGATGCTGATCGGCATCGCACTGCGGGCGCCCGAATATCTTGCATTCAAGAACTTCGACAATTTGGTCTACAACTTTGGCTTCCTGACCATTCTGGTTCTGGGTCAGTTGCCCGTGCTGATCTCACGCGGCATTGACCTTTCACAAGCCTCGACGCTAGCATTTGCCGGCATGTTGCTGGCGCTGATTTCCCAGCAATATCCCGGCGTACCGGCGGTGGTTTTTCTTGTTGCCTCGATCGGCATCGGCGCTGTCATGGGCGCTATCAATGGCGGTCTGATCTCGCTGATGAAACTGCCCCCGATCATCATGACACTGGGGACGATGACCATCTATCGAGGCTTCGTCTATTTGCTAAGCGGTGGCGCATGGGTGTCGTCCAACGAGCCTATCGGACAATTTCAAATCGATCGCCTCGCTTCAATTCCTCGGCCTGCCCCTGGTATTCTGGATCACCTTGGTGGTGATAGCCCTGTTTTGGTACCTGATGGCCGCCATGCGAACTGGCCGCAATATTCTGGCGGTCGGGGGCAACCCGTCTGCCGCGCGCTATGCGGGCATTTCCATCGAGCGCACCGAATTTCTGGTCTATGTTCTTTCTGGCGCCGCGGCCGGTCTGGTCGGCTACCTCTGGACTGCCCGGTTTGCAATCGCATACACCCAAGCGGCTGAGGGGCGCGAATTTGCCATTATCGCTGCCTGCGTCATCGGTGGCGTCAGCATAGCGGGCGGGCGCGGCACGGTGATCGGCGCCGTGCTTGGCGCGGGCTTTATCACCATCATCGACACAGCCCTGCCGTTCCTTCGGATCAGCCCCTTTGCGCAAACTGCCATTTTGGGTGCGGTTATCCTGATCGCGGTCGCCGCCAATGCATGGACTGAACGCAAGCCGGGACGGCAAATTCTGCGCCGCGACGACGCTAGCGCCAGCCAGGATAGTCACAGCCACGGGAGCGCCACATGACGTCAATTCGGGATCGTCTCAAAAGCGCCGCTACCAGTTGGGAAGCCGCATTGGTCGTATTGTTGGGAGGCGTGGTAGTTCTCAATTCATGGCTCTCACCCTATTTTCTGGACTATTATAATCTCATCGACAGCACGTTGAGCCTTTTCGGAGAAAGCGCTCATCGCCCTGCCAATGGCGCTGCTGATTATCTCTCGCGAAATCGACGTGTCAGTCGCCTCGATCGCGGCGCTGGCCGCAGTGATGATGGGCATTGCCGCCGACGCGGGCCTCGGCGCACCCGGCCTGGTGGCCGTGGGGCTCGCAACGGGCCTGGCCGCAGGATTGCTCAACGGCGCCATCGTCAGCGTGTTGCGTGTGCATTCGATCGTGGTCACCATCGGCACATTGTCACTTTATCGCGGTATCGCCGTGGCCATCGTCGGTGATGGCGCCTACACCAATTTTCCCGCCGACTTCGCCTTCCTCGGACGGGGTTATCTCTGGGATGTTGTGCCGGTTGAATTTGTCATCTATCTGGTAGCGACCATCGGTTTTGCCGTCCTGCTCCATGCCAGCATTATCGGTCGACGCATCTTCGCCATTGGCAGTAACCCCGAAGCCGCACTCTATTCCGGTGTGGCCGTAACCCGCTATCGCGTTGGATTGTTTGCTCTAACCGGTCTGATGGCCGGTCTGGCCGCTGTACTATTGACCAGCCGACTGGGCAGCGTGCGCCTCAACATCGCTACAGGCTGGGAACTGCAGGTCATCACCATGGTCGTGCTGGGCGGGGTTGGCATCGCTGGCGGCACCGGTTCAATTCTGGGCGTCACCCTCTCGGTATTCCTGATTGGGCTTTTGACCTTTGGCCTGTCGCTGGTCAACGTGCCCGGCATCGTCATGAATATATATCTGGGCCTCCTGCTGATCAGCGCTATTGCATTGCCCAATCTGATCCGGATTGGCGCCACCATCCTCAAATCCACAAGTAAGGAAACTTGAATGAAACTCTATTTTATTACCGAAAAAGTCACGCGCGAAGCCATGATGACCGTCAAGGAAGCTCCCGGTCGTGCCAAGGGTGTTGTGACCTTTGCAGCATCGTTCGATGTTCGCATCATCGAGTTTTTCTACTGCAACAACCTTTTCGATTTCGTCATGAAAGTCGAGGCGCCGGACGAAGAGTCGGTTACCGCTTTTGTCATGGCATTGAATAAGTCGGGCAATGTGACAGCGCAGATGACACGCGCCTACACGCCTGACGAATGGGCCGGATTGGTCGAACGTCTCCCGGCTTGACCGTTCGACCCGGCCAAGGACGTACGCGACCTTGGCTACACAACCACCCGCAAGCGACGCGGCTGTGAAACAGCGGGTTCGGCATTGCCATATTTCATCCGGTAACGCTGGCCATATTCTTCAACACGACGGAGATCAAAATGCCGGAGGACCGTATCGATCAGTTTGGCATTATCCGTGCCCTTCATGGCCTCTATGATTTCCCAATGATGTTCCGTGACCCGCTCCATGACGCTGCGATCACCATATTTCATCGCCGTAATCGCGTGCACGCGAATGGCAAAGTCCTCAATGGCGGCCACAAGCGTTGTGTTGGCGCAGGCCGAAAACTGGGTGCGATGAAACTCCGTATTCAGATGCAGGACGGCTCGGTAATCCCCATCTTCGATCGCTTTGGAATGCCGTTCCTGAATCGCCGCCATTCTGTCAGTAATGTCGGGGTCTACCGGCAACTTGGTCACCGACGCCGCATGACTTTCGAGCACCGCGCGCACATCGTAGATTTCGCGCACCTCGGTCGGTGTCATTTCACGCACCAGCACGCCACGATTGGGCACACGGTCAATAAATCCCAGTTCTTCGAGATGCAGAAACGCCTCGCGGATCGTATGCCGCTTGACGCTGAACCGCTCTGCCAGGCGCTCTTCGGCCAATTTGTTGCCGGCCGGAAAAATGCCGAGGACGATATCCTCGTACAGGGTCGTGACAATTCTGGTAATCGCGCTGGTCAACTCGGCACTCCAATGACGGCTCGGATCGGCGCGTGCGTTCGGTTTGGGCGAAGCACCCCTAGAGCAGTGCCAGAATACCGGACTGACAACCCCAATTACAATATATTAGTCGCGCCAACGTGCCCGGCATTCTCTCGACCACTGACCAACAGGAGGGCCCGCTGATGCGTCCCAATACTTTGAAACAACGCATTCGGGACAATCAACCGATTGTTTCTGCCTGGCTCTCGATCCCTTCGGGCTATTCCGCCGAAATATTGGCCCGACAGGGATTTGATTGCGTCAACGTCGACCTGCAACATGGCATGATCGGCTTTGATCACGCTGTGCCCATGCTTCAAGCCATTTCGGCAACCGATGCAATACCCATCGTCCGGGTCGGCAACAGCGAACCAGCGGCAATGATGAAGCTTTTGGATGCCGGAGCCTATGGCGTAATTTGTCCGATGATCTCAAACGTTGAGGACGCACAAACCTTTGTGTCAGCCTGCCGCTACCCGCCACATGGCAATCGTTCCTTTGGCCCGGCGCGCGGCCTGCTCTATGGCGGTGCCGACTATGCCAAACACGCCAACGACGAAATCTTGACCATCGGCATGATCGAAACGCGCGAAGGGCTGGATAATGTAGACGCGATCGCGGCGGTCGATGGGCTTGATGGCCTGTTTATCGGTCCAAATGACCTCTCGCTGGCGCTCGGCAAAGCGCCGATGGCTGAGCCGACAGACCCCGAAGTGGTGGCGGCAATAGCCAAAATTTTGGAAGCCGCACAAAACCAGGCAAAAGTAGCTGGCATATTCTGCTCCTCGCCGGCAGCAGCCGCAAAACGGATTGCCCAAGGGTTTGGTTTTGTCGTTCCCGGCAACGACGCCGGTATGTTGACCCAGGCCGGACGCAACGCGGTTGCTGGCGCGCGCGCCAATCCTGCGGCAGACGCGGGCAACACCAAGGGCGGCAGCGGCTACTAGCGCCGCCGACCAATCCGTTTGAACAAAATTTGACACCGCCACGCCCCACGTTGGCAGCAACCAGTGAGATCACATGAGCATTCAGTATTTGAAGCGCGGAAAGCCCGAAACTCAGCGCAGCGACGATGACGCCAAAGTACGGCTCAGCGTTGAAGCGACGCTGGCTGACGTCACAGCACGCGGAGACGACGCAGTACGCGAACTCAGCGCCAAATTCGATAACTACACCCCGGCGTCCTTTCGCCTCAGCGAACAGGAAATCGAGGCCTTGTTGGCCAAGGTAGCCAAGCGCGATCTGGATGACATCAAATTCGCCCAGGAGCAGGTACGCGGTTTTGCGCAGGCCCAGCGCGATTCCATGCACGATATCGAAGTGGAAACTCGCCCCGGCGTTATCCTCGGTCACCGCAACATTCCGGTGCAATCGGTTGGTTGCTATGTGCCGGGGGGCAAATTTCCCATGGTCGCCTCTGCCCATATGTCGGTTGTCACAGCCTCGGTCGCTGGTGTGCCCCGCATTATGGCCGCCACACCGCCGTTCAAGGGGCAACGCAATCCCGCCGTCATCGCGGCCATGCATTTGGGCGGCGCCCACGAAATATATGTGCTGGGCGGCATTCAGGCGGTCGGCGCCATGGCGATTGGAACCCAGACTATTGATCCGGTGCATATGATCGTCGGCCCCGGCAATGCCTTCGTTGCCGAAGCCAAACGGCAACTGTTTGGTCGGGTTGGCATTGATCTGCTGGCCGGACCCACCGAAACCATGCTGGTCGCCGACGATACTGTTGACGCAGAATTATGTGCCACGGATCTGATCGGCCAGGCCGAACATGGCTATAATTCGCCCGCCGTTCTGGTCACGACATCGCGCGCCTTGGCTGAGGCAACAATGGCAGGCATCGATGAACTCTTGAAAATCCTGCCGACTGCTGAGACCGCCAGCGCCAGCTGGCGTGATTATGGCGAGGTCATTCTTTGCGACACTCATGAGGAAATGCTCAAGGTCGCCAACGACCTTGCATCCGAGCACGTCCAGATCATGACGGATCGCGACGATTGGTACCTGGCCAACATGCACAGCTATGGCGCTCTATTCCTCGGTCCGCGCACCAATGTGGCAAACGGCGACAAGGTAATCGGCACCAACCACACACTGCCTACCAAAATGGCTGGTCGCTACACCGGCGGTCTTTGGGTCGGAAAATTCCTCAAAACCCACAGCTACCAAAAGATCACAACCGATGCGGCGGCGGCGGAAATCGGCGCCTACTGTTCGCGGCTCAGCCTGCTCGAGGGCTTTGTTGGGCACGCCGAACAGGCCAATGTCCGGGTGCGCCGCTATGGCGGTCGTAATATCGGCTATGGTCAGCCGGCTGAATGAACGCGGTAGATAAAATAATGGATGGGTGCCCCAATGCAGCATGAATTGCCCAGCACACCGTCCGCCCGTCTTGATGGCCGCCGAGCGTTGGTTGCGGGCGGGTCGTCGGGCATTGGTCTCGGTTGCGCCATGGCGTTGGCTGAGGCCGGTGCGCATGTCACGATATGCGCCCGCCGCCCCCCGGAACTGGGAGACGCCGTCGATGCAATACGCAGCAGAGGTTTTGATGCAGCCCCCCTCCAGCTCGATATTGCCGACGTCGAAGCCACAGAACGCGCCGTGGCGACCGAGGGACCGTTTGACGTGTTGGTCAACAGTGCCGGTTCGGCCCGCCACGGCCCAGCCCTTACGACAACGCCGGCAGATTTCGACGCGGTGATGAGCATCAATCTGCGCGGCGCATATTTCTTGTGCCGCGCAGTCGCAGCCGGGCTGATCAACGCTGGCAAGCGCGGCTCGATCATCAATATGTCCAGCCAAATGGGGCATGTCGGAGGTATCGAACGTGCGGTTTATTGTGCCTCCAAGCACGCCATGGAAGGCTTCACCAAGGCAATGGCAGTCGAATGGGCTACCAGGGGAATCCGGGTCAATACGATTTGTCCCACCTTTGTGCGCACCCCGCTGGCGGCACAAACCCTGGACGACGCGGAAAAGCGGCGATGGGTCGAGGCCAATATCCCGCTGGGGCGTATTGGCGAGACTGAAGATATTATGGGTGCAGTACTGTTTCTGGCGTCCGACCTGTCGGCCATGGTTACCGGCAGCGCCCTGCGCGTCGATGGCGGATGGACTGCAGCATGATTGAAAATGCATCGCCATTTGGAACGCCCCAATGAAACTTGTCCTTGTCCCCGGCATGATGTGCGACCATCGCCTGTTCACCCCACAGATTGCAGCGTTCGCAGACAGTTTGGACATTATCGTCGCCGATATTTCCGGCGCCGATTCCATAGAAGCGCTGGCACGATCGGTGCTGGAGCAAAGTGGATCGGGACCATTCGCCCTTGCCGGACTTTCAATGGGCGCCATTGTTGCAATGGAAGTACTGCGACAGGCGCCCAACCGCGTGGAGCGCCTCGCCCTGCTTGACTGCAACTATCGCGCCGAACTGCCGGAACGCGCCGCACGACGCACTGGCGAAATGGCACGAGCACAGAGCGGCGAGCTGGAACAAATGATTGCCGAGCAGGTGGCGCCGTCCTATTTCACCGTTCCAGGCAAGTCAGAGCCGCGTCTGACCAGTTTGGTGCTGGACATGGCGCTGAGCCTGGGACCTGCGGTATTTGTGCGCCAGTCACTTGCCGTTCGTGGCCGTGCCGATCAGTCCCAAACGCTTGGCCAATCCAAAGTGCCCACACTCATTTTATGCGGCGAGTACGACCGCGTGTGCCCGCCGGAAATGCATGAAGACCTGCATGGCCTGATGACCAACGCCAGTTTGGTCAAGATCAGCAACGCTGGCCATTTGCCAACACTGGACCAACCCCTCGAAACCAATTCTGCACTAAGTGAGTGGATCACCCCGCGGTGAGCGGGATGATCAACCACAGCTATTTGGCCGCGTCCCGCATGCCAATCAGCGAAAAATGTGCGCCCTGCGGATCTTGGGCCGGCGCAATCCAGGCACCACCCGGTACTTGCATCGGCTCCATCAATACGGCCCCGCCATGGTCTTTGACCCGCGCGACCGCAGCGTCAAAATCGGCGACAGAAATATAATAGACCCAGCTCGGGTATGGCGTACTGTCCATCTTGGTCATGACACCCCCAACCGCGTCTTTACCGCCGGTGGCAAATGTCTGGTAAATGAAGCCGCCCATGTCGTTGGCCTCAACCTTGGTCCAGCCAAACAGTTTTTCATAAAACGCAAAGGCTTCCTCGCGGTCCCCGGCGTGCAGTTCGTGCCACCCGATATGCTTGGGCGCCATCAACGGAACAGGATCGGCGTTGTCGTTTGTACTGGGCTTGAAAATGATAAGGCCAGCCCCGTGTGGATCGGCTATCACCGCGAACCGACCGACGCCAGGAATATCGGTAGGTGGCCGATGAACCTTGCCGCCCGCCTCGACCACTTCCGCCGCCTTGGCGTCAACATCGGCCACACCGACATACCCCATCCATGCAGGAGGCACCCCATGACGCGCGATCTCGTCGGGGATCGGCATAATACCGCCAACCATCGTGTCGCCATCTCGCAATATTGAATATTTTGTGTCCGCCATGCCTGAATCGGCAGCGGTCCATCCGATAACCGCTGAGTAAAATCGCTCGGCCGCCGCCACATCGGTCGTCATGACGTCGTACCAGACAAAGGGTGATGCTTTTGTGGTCATGTCACTGTCCTTTCCTTGGGTTTATCAGCAAGTTTAGCTACCGCTTGTGTATCTATTGTTCCGAAATACAGCAGATCGTCAGCCTGCGACCGCGGCCTCAAGCGCGGCAACCTCAATCTTGGTCATCTTGAGCATTGCTTGCATGGCGCGTTCGGCCGCCGCGCGGTCTTGGCTTGCCAGAAGTTGCGACAATCGCTTGGGAACCACCTGCCAGGAGAGTCCGAAACGGTCTTTGCACCAGCCGCACTGGCTTGGCGCGCCGCCATTTGCCGTCAGGGCGTCCCAATAGCGATCAACCTCTGCCTGATCGGCACAATCAATCGAGAACGAAATTGCTTCGGTGAACTTGAATGCCGGGCCGCCATTGATACCGATAAATTTCTGTCCATCCAGCACGAACTCGACAACCAGTATCTCGCCTTTTTTGGTCGACGGGTTATCACTCGCTGAACCGACTTTCTTGTCAATCCGGCTATTGGGAAACAGGCTGACATAGAACTCCGCAGCCTCTTCCGCGTTACCATCGAACCACAAACTCGGGGTAATTTTTGTCATCTTAAGCTCCTCTCCGGTGATAAATTAGTCATGTTGTTTGGACGTCAAAAAGCAGTTTTACGTAGCGAATGAGATGATCAATGCTGTCGGCGGCGATAGCGGCGCCACCTTTCGCCTTGGCAAGAATGAAAGCGCCCTGAAGCACCGCCTGAGTGTGGAGCGCGAGAGACTCCGCGGTCCAATCAACCGCCATCGCTCGCGCCTGCATCGCCGCGTCAATATCGGCTTCAATTTTGGCGGCATGTTCGCTGATGCTGCGGTCGCAAGCGTCGCGAATATTGGGTGCGGTCTCGTAGGTTTCCTGAACCATGGTGCCGACAAGGCAGGTAAAATCAGGCACCCCGCCCCGCAGCAGCGCTTTGCGAAACTCAAGATAGCCCAGCACCCGATCCAACGGGTCAGCGTGATCATGATAAGGCGCATTGGTGAACAGGGTACCGGTGAACAGCGACCAATAATCGGCTGCCGCAACACCAAGATCGTTCTTGCTCTTGAAGTGGTGAAAAAATGCTCCTTTGGTGACGCCTGCTTCACGGCACAAATCATCAACGCTGGTGGATGAATAGCCTTTGGTTCGAATGACCGACAGCGCGGCATCGAGCAGTTTTGCCTTGGCGTCCGGTTTGGTGTCGAGTTTGGGCAATTTCTCCTCCTGAGATATAACATACCAACTGGTTGGTATGTTTGCAACAACAAATTCTGCCAATAGACGGATCACGGCTACCCGTCGTCCCCGCTACTAAGTTCTACCACTCAGCGATGGAGCCGTCAGAATGGCGCCACACCGGCGCGCGCCAGCGATGGCCAGTCTTGGCCTGTTCGATAACGAATTCCTCATTGACCGTGATCCCAAGCCCGGGACCCTTGGGGATCGACAGGAACCCATCCTTGAGTTCGAACCCGGCATCCGCCGCCACATAGTCGGTCAGGTCGCCGCCCTGATTGTAGTGAATGCCCAGGCTTTGCTCCTGAATGAACGCATTGTGGCACACCGCATCAACCTGCAGGCTTGCCGCCAACGCGATCGGGCCGAGTGGGCAATGCGGCGCCAGCGCAATATCGTAGGCTTCAGCCCAGTGCCCGATACGAACCATTTCCGAAATGCCACCAACATGGGCGGTATCGGGGTTGATAACGCTTGCGGCGCGCTTTTCGAATACCTGTTTGAAATCATAGCGCGAATGCAGCCGTTCGCCGATGCACAACGGAATGCTTGTGGTGCGCGCCAGATCGGCCATCGCGTCAACCTGCGCCGACACTACCGCATCCTCGACAAAGATCGGGCGCAGCGGCTCGAGCTCCTTGAGCAATATCTTGGCCATTGGCGCATGCACGCGGCCATGAAAATCGAACGCCAGGTCCATTTTCGCGCCAACAGCGTCACGTAGGGCCGACAGGCGCGCCACGATCATATCGACCGTGGCGTAGGTGTCGACGATTTGCAGGCTCTTCACAAATATTCATCTTGCAGGCATCAAACCCGCGCGCCAGCAGCTCTTGCGCCCCCGCTATCAGATTGTCGGGCCGGTCGCCGCCAATCCAGCAATAGCTGCGAACCTTGTCTCGCACCGGTCCTCCCAATAGCGCGTGAACGGGGGCATCGTGATAGCGCCCCTTGATATCCCAAAGTGCCATGTCGATCCCCGACAGCGCACTCATCAAAACCGGTCCGCCGCGATAGCAGCCATTGCGGTAGAGCATCTGCCAGATATCTTCAATATTGAGTGGATTGGCGCCGACCAGAAAATCCGTCAACTCGGCAATCTTGGCTGCTAGGGTCTCGGCGTGGCCTTCAAGCACCGGCTCACCCCACCCCGACAACCCTTCGTCGGTTTCGATCTTGAGGAACAGCCAGCGCGGCGCGACCAGAAAGGTTTTGAGAGCAGTAATTTTCATTTCATCGACTTTCGGGTGACAACGCGACGGGCACAGCCGCTTGCACGACCATACGCTATAAAATCCGGAGCACTTCCGCAATTTGGGCTAGTCGAACGGCTGCAATTTGTTGTGCATCAAGCGAGCCCGGCACTTCGAATAGTGCCCAACCTTACTCGGCCGCACCAACGGCGGCTTCATTAACCGCATCCAATTCTGTGCGCAGACGATTTTCTTCCTCGATCCGTGGCTTGGCGAAACGGGCAAGGAGCAGATAGGCAACCGGCGTCAAATAGAGTGTTGAGATCGCGGCAATGCTCAATCCGCCAACGATTACCCAACCCAAAGCCTGACGCGCCTCCGCGCCCGCCCCGCTGGCCAGAACCAATGGTACACCGCCCAGGATCGTGGCAATCATTGTCATCATCACCGGCCGCAATCGAATATTGGCTGCTTCTTCAACGGCCTCGCGCACCGCCATGCCGCGATCACGCAATTGGTTGGCAAATTCGACGATCAGAATGCCATTCTTGGCCATGATGCCGACCACCAGCACCAGACCGATCTGACTATATATGTTGAGCGAACCACCGGTTAGGAACAGCGCATATATTGCGGCAGCAACCCCAAACGGCACGGTGACCATGACGATAATGGCGCTCCACAGGCTTTCAAACTGGGCTGCCAGCACCAGCAGAATAATGATGATGGCAAACCCGAAAGTGATCAGCAAACCATTATTGGCCTCGCCAATGGTTTTGGCTTCGGCCAATGGAATGATCGCCATGCCCTCGGGCAATAGTGGACGGGCAATTTCCAGCGCCTGCTGGTAGGCGTCACCCAGCGCCAACCCGTCAAGACTGGCGGTAACGGTAACGGCTCGACGCTGCTCTTCGCGTCCCAATGTTGGGGCAATAGGGGCCTCGACAATGCTGGCGATGGTCGACATTGGCACATAGCGCCCGTCTCCCGTCTTGATAAACAGGCTTTCCAGATCGTGTGGATCATTGACCGGGTTCTTGGTCGAGACCATGCGAACCGTGTAACTGGTGTCGTTGATGAACACATTGCCGATATCGGCGCCATCGATCATGGCCTGCATCGTTGTGGCCAGACCATTGATATCAATGCCCAGCGCCGCTGCGCGAGCCCTGTCAATGGTAAGCGTCAATTGTGGCTGCGTCGTATCATAGTTGACGTCCAGATTACCGAACGCGGGATTCTGCTCCAGTTTGGCCGCTATTTCATGGGCCGTTTCGGCAAGCCGTGAATAATTATCCCCCACTACCGCAAATTGCAGCCCGCTACCACCGCCGCGAATGCCCAGGCTGTTGCCCTGAAACAGCGACGCACGCACACCAGGCACCAACGGCAGTAACTTGTTCACGTCTGCGACAATATCGGCCTGGCTGCGACGACGTTCATCCCATGGCGCCAGACGCAGGCCAAGAAACCCGCCATTGCCGAACCCGGAGATCACAAAAATGCTTTCGACCTCGCCACTTTTGACAAACGGCTGCAGTAAATCTTCAAGCCGTTGCATTTGCGAGCGGACGAAATCGAGGCTGACCGTACTGGGCGCTGACACGCGCACATTGATTTGCGCGCGGTCTTCGCGCGGGGTTATTTCCTGGCGCAACTGGGTAAAGACCAGATAGGACGCGCCTGCGAACAATAAGGCGACCAGCAGCACCACCAGCGGATTGTTCAGCGCCTGGTGCAGCGTTGCACGATAGAGTTTGCCGAGCGCCCGCCCAATGTGACCCAGTGGACCACCATGATGTTTGGTGTCATCGCTTGGTTTTAATAGTCGCGATGCCAGCATCGGGCCAAGCGTCAGGGCGACCACCGACGACACCAGAACCGCCATCGCCAGGGTAAAGCCGAATTCACGGAACAACCGACCGGTTTGTCCGGACAAAAACGACAAGGGGACGAACACCGCCACCAATGTCAGCGTGGTGGCGATGACGGCAAAAAACACTTCCTGTGTGCCCAACACCGCAGCGGCGCGATTACCCGCCCCCAGGCTGCGCCGTCGCACAATATTTTCCAGCACCACGATGGCATCGTCCACCACCAGTCCCGTGGCCAGCACCAGCGCCAACAGCGTCAATATATTAAGCGAAAATCCTGCCAGATAGATCCCGGCCACCGCCCCCAACAGCGCGATCGGCATTGAAAGAGCCGGAATCAGCGTGGCCCGCCAATCCAACAGGAACAAATAGATGATGCCCGCAACAACCAGAAGGGCAACGCCCAACGCAACCTCGACCTCATGCAGGGCGCCATCAATAAATACCGACTCGTCACTGGATATTTTTACATTGACACCCTCGGGCAAAATCTCGTTGAGCGTGGCAACAGCGGCTTCCACCCCGCGCGATATCTCGATCATGTTCGATTGCGCCTGCCGCACGATCCCCAGACCAATACCCTGCCGACCGTCGGAGCGCAGGCTGATATTGCTGGCCGCCGCATCAAACACCACGCTGGCCACATCGCCGAGGCGCGTATTGCCCTTGATAGCCAGATTTTCAAATTCGGCAGGCGTGTTGACGTCGGCAACGGCACGAACCAAAATATTCTGATTAGCCGCGTTGATCGATCCGGCTGGCGCGTCAAACGCCATTGTGGACAACGCGTTGCGCACATCAACCACACTCAACCCGAGGCTGGCGAGCTTGGCCTGATCGATATCAACTTCGAAGGCGGTTTCCTTGGTGCCGTAGATCTGGACATCAGCGACCCCTTCGACCGCCGCCAGCCGTTCGGCCACCACATTATCCACCAGGTCGCTCATTTCGGCGATGCTGAGCGTGTCCGAGGTAACCGCCAGCCTTATGGCGGCTTGTGCATCGGCATCCGCCTTGAAAATCACCGGATCATCGGCGCCATCCGGCAGATTGCGTCCGGTCCGGCTCAATGCATCGCGAACGTCTGAAGTGGCGGTGTCGAGATTGGTGCCATCATTAAAGGCCAGCGTCACGCGGCTATTGCCGTTTGAGGAGCGCGAGGAGATCGAGGCGACCCCCTGAACCCGCGCTACAGCACCCTCAATTTTGGCGGTAATTTCCCGATCCACTGTTTCGGCCGCGGCGCCGGTAAAACTGGTGCTGATCGAAAGCACTGGTTGCTCGACACTTGGCAATTCGCGAATTTCGACACCCAGCAGCGCCGCAAGTCCGGCAACCAGAATCAGGGCATTGATTACGACGGCCAGCACCGGTCGGCGCACAAACAGTGCCGCCAACATACCCCCCGTTCGTTTTGCTGTTGGATCGACACGCTGGTGCCTAGGCTCCTTGGTCTTGTTGGTGGACCATCATTGGTTTGTGCCGCCGCTCCCGGCCCGTCCAGCAGGGTGACCGTTGCCCCCTCACTCAGTTGCAATATGCCCTCGGTGATCACCGCGTCGCCCGGCTTGAGATCACCTTTGACCAACACGCCGTCGCTGTTGCGCTGGACAATCTCGGCCATCACCTTGTTGGCCTTGCCATTGTCGAACCGCCAGACATACGACCCTTCCGCCGACCACTGGATCGCCAACGGGTTCACCGCCGGAAATTCTTCGCCGGCAAATTTCAGGCCCACTGAAAACGACATGCCGGGCCGCAGGGCGTTGTCAATGTTGGCAACCCGCGCCTCGACCTGAAGCGTGCGGCTTTGCTGGTCGATCTTGTTGTCCACCGCGCTCACTACGCCCTCAATGGCAAGACCGGGAAGCGCGACGGCACGCACATCCACTGGCATCCCCTTCGATATCGATGTCGCATAGCGCTCGGGCACCCAGAAATCGATGAGAATACTCGATGCATCCTCAACCGTGGTCACCGCGGCTTGTGCTGACAAGTAATTGCCCGGTCGCACCTGAATCAGTCCAACGGTGCCGTCGATCGGGCTGACAATGGTGCGCCGTTCCAACGCATCCTCGGCAGTGCGCAATTGCAGATGCGCTTTGTCCGCGGCCAGTTGAACCGTGGCCAGCGCCGATCCCGCGACAAGGTCAGAGCGCGCCAGTCCTTGATTACGCTCAAGCGTGGCATCGGCGTCGGTTGCCGCAAGCTGCGCCAGGTCAAAGTCAATCTTTTCCTTGGTAGCATCCAGTCGACCGATGGTCTGTCCGGCCTTGACCGCATCACCTGGCGACACCAACAATTCCTCAAGTTTGCCGCCAGATGGCGAGCCAACAGTCACCGAATGTATGGCGTTACCCTGACCAATCGCCGAAAGCGTGTCGTTGATCGTTGCCATCACCACAGCACTGGTAACCACCGACGATGTCCGACCGCCCCGTCCTCCGGCTCCCCGCCCCGGCGCTCTGGCTTGTGCCGACCCGGCAGCGGCGCTGGCCGCTTCGCCGGTAGCGGCTTGCGCGCTGGCCGCGCCCGGCAAAACAATGCCAAAATCTGCCAATGTCTGGTTGGCGCCCGGCATATATAGTACCCATCCGGCGCCCACGATTATGAGAATGACTAGGCAGATTAACAGCTGTCTAAGCAAGAGCGAGAATCCCGGAACTTTGTGTCATGTGCCACGTTGGCCTATGGTGGCACCAAACTATGCACCAGTTCGCCGCCGCCTAACATTAAAACGCGGTAATTATTGAGGCTAGCTACAGTATTGCCTGCCACCCCGCAACATAGGTCAGCGCGCAGAATATCCATAATTGCGGCGTCCTTAGCACAGCCATTCACCCCATAACTTTATCGTGAGATCATTTTGCCATGACCCGTATCGTCATCGCCAACGACAAAATGCAGACCGATTATCGATATACCCTTGTGGCGCCGGTTGGGCACGATTTTGACGTCGACTTTCAGCCCGAACTGACCCCGAAACAAATGCTTGAACTCGGCGTGTTCTGTGGCAAATACATTACCGATTGCCGCAATGAATTCCCCAAAAGCTGGTTCACCAACGCCCTTTTGTCGCCCGCTGGTCGCGATTGCTCGCTAAACTATTATGGCGTTGACGCCAGTCAGCCCCTGGCGACGTGGCGAAACCGAGGATGGATTCACCCCGATGATCCGCGCGGCTGGTTTCAATGGTACTGTCGATATTTCATTGGCCGCCGCCTGCCCGACGAGGATGCCCGCCAGATCAAACGATGGAAGGCGATGCGACGGCACATATCCCAGGTCAGGAAAAACTGCGAGCCGGGCAATCCAATGTGCCGCCCACGCCAACGCCAGGCCCTTTTGCACTGGGCCTATGACAGCCGCCATATCTAGCGACAGACGCCACACAGTAAATGTCTCTCTGGCAGCACTGCCGCCAGAAAAACACAAGATCAATGCACATGCTCGCAACTAGTCAAAAAAGTCGGCGTCCCCTTCGGACAGATATTTTTTAGCCTCTTTAGGAATGAGATTGACCCCGAGGCCGGGGCGATCCGGCACGTCGATCATACCATTTTTGACCGGCACCCCATCAAATCCCTCGGTGATATCGTACCAGAAGGGCTCAAACCGCGCCGGATATTCAAACGCTATCAGATTGTCAGGAAGCGTCGCACAAACCTGGATCAGCGCGGCAAGGCCCAAAATACCATTGGCTGTTCCATGCGGGGCCATGGCAATACCGTGCAGGTCCGCATATTCAGCGATCCATTTGAGCTCGGCAAGACCACCACAGTCACACGGATCGGGCCCCACCACATTGACCGCGTGCGACTCGATCAATGCCTTGAAGTTCTGCCGCAAATAGATTTGCTCGCCGGTGTGGATCGGCGTCGTCGTGGCTCGCGTGACCTCGCGGAACACATCGGGATTGACAAAGGGCGAGTAGTCCCCCGTTATCATGTCTTCGACCCACAAAAGATGCAGCGGTTCGAGCGCCTTGGCAAACCGCAGGGCGTCATGGGCAAGATAGCCCGGCCCGGCATCAACCGCCATCCCGATTCCCTTGCCCAATGCGTCCTTGGCGGCGGTGACACAGGCAACCAGATGCTCAAACCCCTCCTGGCTCATTAGCCCCTTGTGGGGATAGGGAAACGGCGCATTGGTCTGCACCGCTCCATAGTGAAAACCGGGCACATCGGCGACCATCGAGGAATGGAACGAAGTTGGCAGCTTGAACATGGTGAAGCCTTCGGGCAGCGCCTTGCCATACTCCGCCCAGCGAACATAGTCGTCTGGTGTATGCCCCACGCCCACTTCGCCCTGATAAAGCGTGCGATAGGTGCGCACCTGATCACGCACCTTGCCCCCGAGCAGTCGATAAACCGGCAGATTGGCCGCCTTGCCTGCAATGTCCCACAACGCCGTTTCGATGGCACTGACAGCAGCCCCCAGGGCTTGAACCCACCGCGCACGCGAATACGCTTTACCACCCGCTCGACATTGACCGGGTCCTGCCCCACCAGCCAGTCCTTGAGCCTGCAACACGATCGGTTGCAGATAGGGTTTTGGCGTCTCGATCTGGCTCCACCCGGTAATGCCTTCATCCGTGATGATGCGTATCACGGGACTGTTGGCAATAATGGCGCATTTAATATCCGTGATCTTCATCCGGAACTCTCCTCCTCTTTTATGAGTCAGAGAATTGCGTCTTTACGCCCGTTTGTCGAGCCACGCCGACGCTAATCCGTTACCCCGGCTGCGTAAATATCACGATGAGTGCAGAGCCGCGGAAAATTATGCGTGCACCGCCAATCGGCATAAGGTCGTTCTCAGGGGCAAAGCGTGGATCAATTTTGAGCACGCTCGTGGCGGTGTCGCGCCTCATCGTCCCCAGTCGATATGACCCATTGTCAATCGCCCCAATGATGTCCGATATCAGGGCAGCCCAATCGCCTGATAGTGGCTCGCATAGCCCGAAAACTGATCGAGGTCCGGCTCGATCCCCAGGCCCGGTCGATCCGTCAGCCGCATGCCCAATCGCGGATCGTCCAGAAATTGGTCAGCAAAGGCGCTGCGCAATGGGTTGGGATTGGCGTCCACTTCCAGCAGTCCATCGCCGCCAGCCGCCGCCAAAATGTGAGCCGAGGCCACCAAGCCGATGCCGCCACCCAGATAGTGCGGATAATATTGGCGACCATGCTGCTCGGCGCTGCGTGCCGCCGCCAGACACCCGCTGACGCCACCCCATTTGGCGGCATCGGGCTGAATGATCGACAATGTGCCCGTTTCAATAGCCGCTTCCAGCAGCGCCCAACTGGTCAAATTTTCTCCCGCGGCCAGTTTTTGACTGGTGGCGCTTTCGAGCGCCGCCCATTCCGCCTGCGGGCGGTCCACCGCCAATGGCTCCTCGACCCAGGAAAGATCAAATTCTGCAGCCTGATTCATCATCGAAATGGCAGTTCGCAGATCCCAGTTCTGATTGGCATCGATTGCCAGGGCGAAATCGCCGTCAAGCGCCCGAACCGCCGCCAGATTGCGTATGTCGAGCCCTTCGCCAAACCCGACCTTGACCTTGAATGTGTCATATCCCTGCCGCCGGAAGGCGGTAACCACATCTTCGGGTCTGTCAGGGTTGATCCCGCTGATATAGACCGGCACATGCTCCCTATATTGCCCCAGCATCGCGCACAGCGGCATGTCGGCCTGCCGCGCTGCCAGATCGTGGAGCGCGATATCAAGTCCGGCGATAGAAGCGGCGAACGGCCCTGTCTCCCCCGATTGCAGGGCCATCAAATGGGTCTTGGAACGCAAACATTCGCTAATATCGGCGGGCGTTTCCAATGTCGTTGCCAACACCAGTGGCGCCAATATCTGATCAACAATTTTGGCCCGATATTCCGGGCTGACAGCCGAGTAGTTGCACCAGATTTCGCCATAACCGGTAACCCCGTCATGGTCGGTTACCGCCACCAATGTCATTGGCCGATCATGCATCACACCAAGCGCTGTGCGAACCGGCGTAGCAATCGGGTAGCGGAATACGAAGGTTTCGACGCGGGCAAATCTAGTCAAAATGTTCCTCCGTGTCGATTTCCAGAATATCGGCGCGGTAGATCACATCCGCATAATAAAGGATTCGGTCGGCGTGATCGCGCAGTGCCCGTCTGATATGGGCCACAGGATCGCCCGCCGGATATTTCAGCATCAGCGATGTCTCTTCATCGCATTTGCCAAACCGAACCAGCTGGTTGACCTGGACGATGTCGGTCACCGCCACCTCATTAAGCACGGGAATTGCCAACTCGTTCCGGAACCGTTCCGGCGCTCGGCCGAACATATCGCTATCAAGAAACAGCCGAATAACGCAGTAACGCAGTGCATCGCGCACATGCACGCGCTTGATATAATTGTACGATGGCGCCAGCAGGCCGAGTGTGGGCGCCACAACCGGCATCGCGATGCCCTCGTCAATATTGGTCAGGCTCGGGCTTGTCGTGTTTTAGACTGGCGCTTAGCCGATTCAGATCAGTCTCAAGTTTCAGCGGACGATGCCCTTTGGCCTTTTCGGTCACAATCGTGCCCCGGCCCCGTGCCGCAATCAGCAACCCCTCGTCAGCCAGTATCTTGATGGCATCACGGATGGTTACCCGGGCGACGCCCAGTTCGTGGGTCAGTTGATCAAGCGAGGGCAATAACTCATTGGGCGCCCAAACGCCGGCTCGCAAATACTGCCGAAAATGGTCCACCACCTGCATGTAAAGCAGCTGCCGACTGCCCCGCAAAATACGAAATGGCTTGATCTGCTCTATATTCACCCGACAATAGCCCTTATGGCCGTTGGCTCTGCTCTATAAATTCTATAGTCCTAACAATAAGTCTTTTGCAAGCGCTTTGCAAAGCCAATGGTGGAACGCCCGAGCGCGCGTTGGGCCAGAGGTCCGCCTAAAACATGCCGTTTGGATTTGCCGCGTTTTCCGGCACCCCCTGCAGAACATCCCGGTGCTCAACGATCTTGCCATTTTCGTCGAACCGGAAAATATCGATGCCTGCAAAGTCATGATCGTTTGGCTAGTGCTGGTAACAATGCAGAACCACCTTGTCGCCCTCCGCGATGGCACGCTTTACCGCGACGCGCTTACCCGGCCATTCTTTCTGCATATGTTCGAAATAGTGATAAAGCCATCCTTGCCGGTGGCCACGTGCGGATTGTGTTGGATGTAGTCGGCCCCCGTGTAGCGCTCGATGGCCTCGCGTGGCATGCAGTCGTTAAACATCAACTGGCAAAATGCGACCGCGCTCGCTTTGTTCTGCTCCAGATCCGGCAAACCATTCACCTGTCAGTCGTGCTTGGAATTTGGTGGCGCATTTGGCCCCGCCCAATTTCCGTCAGGGCGTGCAATAAATATCGTACAGCGCCTCAAGCACCTTGGTGACATTATCCGAGGCCAGACTATAGCGGATCGATTGACCGTCACGACGGGTTCGGACCAGTCCTAACGCCCGTAATTTCCCCAGATGCTGCGACAGTGGCGACTGTTCCAACGCCACCAGTCCGGACAATTCACTGACGCTGCGCTCACCATCCAGCAGGTTGCACAGGATCAACAGCCGTTTGGTGTTGGCCATCGCCGTCAGCAATAGCGCCGCCTCTTCGGCCCTGGGTTCAAGTTCTTTGACGTCCATGGTTGACATATTAGAACATTCGAATATATTAATGCAAGAGAATTACAGTACCGCCGATTTCGGCATCCTCACCTATAAGCGACCAATATCCAATATGATAACAGACTTTTCGCCCATCTCCGCCCTGCTGGGCGGCACGCTCATTGGCACCGCCGCTATAGCACTTATGGTCCTGCACGGCCGGATCGCGGGCATGACCGGTATCCTGTCTGGCGCCATGGACACAGCGGATCGCAACAGGGGATGGCGTTTCGCCTTCCTCCTCGGCGCCATTGCTGCCCCGCTTGTCGCCACCCTCACCATGGGCCAACCGCTACCCTTCGCCAGCGACGCGCCAGTCGGGGCCGTACTTTTTAGCGGTGTCATCGTTGGAATAGGCGTATCATTAGCAGGCGGGTGCACCAGCGGACATGGCGTTTGCGGCAATGCGCGCCTATCGCCCCGCTCAATGGTCGCGACGGCAATCTTCATGGCGTTTACATTCGCCACGGTTTTCATTGTCCGTCATGTACTGGGGGGATTTTGATGCGTTCCTTGGTTTCAGCACTCGCGATCGGCCTCGTTTTTGGCGCCGGCATCATTATCTCCGGCATGAGCAACCCGGCCAAGGTACTCAATTTTTTCGACCTTGCCGGCACTTGGGACCCCAGCCTGTTGCTGGTCATGACCTCCGCCCTTGTCGTGACACTCGTCGGCTATAGTTGGGTTTTCAAACGTCCGGCGCCCCTGTTCGATGTCAGGTTTCACCTGCCCACGCGCCGCGATCTGGACCTGCCCCTTGTCGGGGGGCGGCGCTTTTCGGCATCGGTTGGGGACTATCTGGCTTCTGCCCCGGTGGGGCGATACCGGCCCTTGGTCTTGGTGAGCCCGTTGCCTTCTTGTTTGTCGACGCAATGCTTGTGACTATGCTGCTTGTCAATCGCGTGCGCAGATTGCGATCCGCAAACGTCAAACTCGTTCCGCAACCCTCGCACAATTGAAAGGAAGCAAAATGACCACGCCACAGTCGATATCTTTTGTCCCTGACATGGCCACGAGCCCGGTTGTCGTGCCATTTTTCGACGCTCACACCAATACGATCAGCTACATCGTCAGGGATCCCGGCTCCAACGCCTGCGCTGTGATCGATTCCGTCATGGATTTTGACTACGCCGCTGGCAAGATGGCATTCGAAGGCGCCGATCAGATCATCGCGCATATCCGCGACCATAAATGGCAATTGGAATGGCTCATCGAAACCCATGTCCACGCCGATCATCTCTCCGCCGCTCCTTATATTCAGCAAGAACTCGGCGGCAAGCTCGGCATCGGCGACCAGATTTGCGTCGTCCAGGATACTTTTGGCAAGATTTTCAACGAGGGCACTGATTTTCAGCGCGACGGATCCCAATTTGATCGCCTGTTCAAAGAGGCCGACACCTATCAAATCGGCAATCTGACCGCCCATACCCTGTTTACGCCCGGACACACACCCGCCGACATGGTCCACATCATCGGCGACGCTGCCTTTGTCGGCGACACCCTGTTCATGCCTGACGGCGGTTCCGCCCGCGCCGATTTCCCCGGCGGCGATGCGCGTACACTCTACCGCTCCATTCAACGGCTCCTGCAATTGCCCGACAAAATGCGCTTGTTCATGTGCCATGACTATGGCCCCAACGGCCGCGACATTCAGTGGGAAACCACCGTCGAGGCCGAGCGCGAACACAATATCCACGTTGGTCACGGCACCAACGAAGACGCCTTCGTTCAAATGCGCGAAGCCCGCGACAAGACCCTCTCCATGCCCAAGCTGATCATCCCCTCGCTTCAGGTCAACATGCGCGCCGGGAACCTGCCGCCAAAGGCCGACAACGGCAAAACCTACCTCAAGGTGCCTATTAATACTCTATAATATAACACTGAATCATAAGTAGTTTTACCAATAGTCAATGCCGCGACGTCCGACCCAGATCCCGCGTCGAGGTCATAATCAGGCTCTCGCCCCGGCAGCCTCAATCAGGCCGCTCGATAGCCAAACCGAAGGCCTCGTCATGCTCCTTGAGCCGTTCCAGTACATATTGGGTGTCTTGTCGGGCAGCCTCGTCGGCTTCACCCTCGGCCTGTTTGGTGGCGGCGGCTCGATCCTTGCCGTCCCGCTAATGGTCTATGTCGTCGGCGTGCCCGTTCCCCATATCGCCATCGGCACCAGCGCTTTCGCTGTAGCCGCCAATGCCGCGATGAATCTGGTCTCCCATGCGCGCCGTGGCAATGTCATCTGGCGTTGCGCCGCCATGTTCACCGTTGCCGGTGTTTTTGGTGCCTTATTCGGCTCACTGTTAGGCAAGGCCATTGACGGTCAAAAACTATTATTCCTGTTTGCCCTGCTCATGGTCGTGGTTGGCGGTCTGATGTTCCGCTCCCGCCGTGATGTCGGCACACCCGGGGTTTCCTGCAATCGCGAAAAAGCGCCCAAAGTGCTCGGCCTTGGTGGCCTGACCGGCGCCTTTTCCGGCTTTTTCGGCATCGGTGGCGGCTTCTTAATTGTACCCGGCCTCGTCGCCTCCACCGGCATGCCCATGCTCAACGCCATTGGCTCCTCACTGGTCGCCGTCACCGCTTTCGGCCTCACCACGGCACTTAGCTACGCTTTTTCCGGTCTTGTCGACTGGCCACTCGCCGGTGTCTTCATTGGTGGCGGCCTGATTGGGGGCATTTTGGGAACGCGTACTGCCGTCATGCTTTCTACAAGGAAGGGCGTGCTGAACATGGCCTTTGCCGGCCTTGTCATTCTCGTCGCCATTTACATGGCCGCCAAAACCTTCATCGCCTTTCTGTAGTCGCCCAAGGAATTCAAATGTATACCTTCAACACAACACTCATCGACACCGATTTCGCCACCGCGGTCACCCGTACACGAGACGCACTGGCGGCCGAGGGCTTTGGCGTGCTCACCGAAATCGACGTTCAAAAAACCATGAAGGCCAAACTCGAGGCTGACATGCCCGCTTACCTGATATTGGGTGCCTGCAACCCCAAAATGGCGCTCGAAGCCATCAAGATCGAGCCGCGCGTCGGCGCCATGCTGCCCTGCAATGTTATCGTGCGCCAACTCGACGGCAATAAGATCGAGGTCAGCGCCATCGACCCGGTCGCATCCATGTCCGCCATAAAAAATGCCGAACTGCAAAATGTCGCCGGTCAGGTCCGCGATATGCTCGCTTCGGTTATTAAAGCCATCTGACGCACACTTGTTCAGGCGCTGGCCTCATCCAGCACCCGCCCCCGCAGGGGCGCAATTGCCCCTGCTGCGGTGACCCATGGCGTGTCATATGACGGCGCCTGCGCAAACCGCGTCATGCCAAACCGCAGGCGCACGCTGGCACCCGGCTCCAGCCGAACCCGCACCCAGCGCCCATCTACCGGCACAGGTGCGCCATCCTCGCCAACGGCTTCGACCGTAGTAAACTGGTGCTCACCAAATACGCCAGCCTGCACGATCACCTCGCGCGCGCTGACCATATCGGTATTGCACAACACAATATCGGCACTATTCGCCCCCAGCTTATCGACCAGCGCTGCCACACCCGGTGGCAGCCCCGGCTGCTGGGTGTCTGCGTCAAAATAGCGGAACCGCGCATGCTGCAACCCGCCATGATAGACATGCATCGGCCCGCCCAGCGTCAGTTGCGCCAACCCCTCGACAATCATCGGCGTTAATTGTTGCCACATATGGATGGTCATCGATTCCCGATAATGATCCATGGTTAGCGGGTCATTTTCCGGCTTTCTGAAATTCTCGATCTGGCTGGCGATCGTCGTCAGATTGGCCTCAAGCAGCTTTTCAGGATAGCTTTCGTCCCGGCCCCGCATGAACCTGAACCACTGCGCCGTGTTGCCGTTGAACCCCATATGGCCGCCATTGGTCACGCCGTAGCCATTGTAGGCCGGATTGACATTATCGAAATATTCACCCGACCAGCCGCGCTCCGCCCGCTCGGCATCGGCCTCGTCCATCGACAGGTTCCAAAGATATACCGCATACATTGGATGGACCCGCCGATAGTCGCGCCACCCCTCATCATAGTGCCGGTTCGGCACCACCCAGTGCCCGTTGTCGTCCTTGCCCAGCGACCAGAGCATGTCGATCTGCCCACGCGCCAGATCCAACTTGCCCATATCGCCGGTCAGCGCTGCCGCATTGCAGCACGCCACGCACAGTGGCTCCTGGATCGAAAACGAACCGTGCGGCCAGCGCCAGCCATAATAGCCGCCCCACCATTTCCCACCATTATATTCGCCAATTTCGCCCGACAGCCCGATATTGTCGGGAATGATGCCGCCATTGCGCGCCGTGCGCTCCTCCCAGGCCGCCAGATAATTCAGCACCCACTCGCGGTACTTTTCCTCCCCGCCATACAAGAATGCATGGGTCATCAGCGAGGTTGCCGTCAGGCTGAGCGGTACATCGCCACGGGATTGGCGGCTATTTATCCGCTCCAATATCGCCGCATAAGTTGCGTCATCCGACCAGGGTGTCTTGGCGGCATAACGATCAATCCCCGGCAAATCTTCAAATGGCGGCAGGTAATTGTCGAGAATTTCCCGATGCGTCGACCAGTCCTCGCCCGTCTGGACCCAACGCGGCCCGCGACTGCCGGTGATCGGCGATTGGATCAGGCGCTTTTCAACGTCATAATTGGCCGCTTCCGTGTCCTCGCCATTGTAAAAACCGGCAAACCGCCGGGCCCGTTGCCGGTCCTTGGGCACGGCCGGATCAGCCAATCCAAAGAAATAGAAGAACAGATTGCTCTCGCCGTGATGCATCCAGTCATAATAGGCATCGAACTCGCGATGTATTTGCCCATATTCGGTCCATTGCCAGGTGATCCCGTCCCAAATGGTCCGCGACCGCTCATAAACTTCCTTGCTGCCCCCCAGCGCATAATAGAGCGGCATGTTCATGAACCCCTCATAGGGATCGTCCGACCCATCCATGCCCGGCCATTCTTCCCGCCAGATCAGCGTGCCGTCGCTACGGGTATAGCGATCGGCAAACTCTATCGCTGCAACGTCGAGCGTAGCAAATATTTGGCGCTGCAGCAGCGCCCATTTCGGCAAATCGTGCCGCTGCCGGGCGTGGATCCGGGGCATCTCGTCGCTGGGGTTGGTCATGACTTTACTCGTACACTGCCTTGCCGGTTTCGTTCTTTTTCAGCCAATCCCAATTGATGTTGATCCCCAACCCCGGGCCCTCGGGTACCGGTACACAGCCATTGGCATCCACCGCGTCCAGATCATCAGAATAATCGTCGGCAAAGATCGGGCATTGCGCCTTGGGCCCGGCGACCTTGGGATTGACCAGCCCGAGTTCATAATAATTGGTATTGCGAATGGCCGACATGCAGTGGCGGGGCGCATGGCCCGGCGCATGGATTTCGCAATCCACCCCAAAACCTTCTGCCACATGAGCCAGCTTCATGACCCCGGTTATGCCACCGTCATAATCGACATCAGCGCGCACATAGTCTGTGCCCTCGGCAATCAACTGATCAACCCGCAACTCAATGCCGCGCACATGCTCGCCCAAAAGAATTGGTGTCTTGATGATCTGGCGCAGTTTCTTGTGCGCATAGGCCGAGTGGCCACCATCCTTGTAGGGGTCCTCGTACCAGAAATAATTGGCTTCGTCGCAGGCCTTACCGACCTTGAGTGCATCGCTCCAGTTTTCATATTCGCAGCCCGGATCGATCATCAGATCCATGCCATCGCCGACCGCCTTGCGGGTCGCCAGAACAGCCGCCACTTCGCGCTCGATCGGGCCATGTCCCCAGCCATGAATCTTGTAGGCCGGATAGCCCATTTCCTTGCATTGCAGCGCAAAATCGCCAAATGCTTCAGGACTATCCAGCCCCCCATTGTCATCGCCATGATAGGTCGAGGCGTAGGCGGGCAATTTTGTGCGCCAACCGCCGAGCATTTCCGAAATCGAGGCGCCATAGACCTTGCCCGCAATGTCCCATAGCGCGCAATCGATCGGCCCCATGCCAAAGCGGTCATGCTTGCGCAGGGCGCGTTTTAGGTCATTCCATATGACTTCGCGGTGCAGCGCGTTCTTGCCGATCAAATAGCGTGCCGCCATCGCCACTTGCGCATAGGAAACACCTACCCCACCGACATATTCGCCCGTTATGCCTGCCTCGGTTTCGATGGTGAACACATAGTCGGTGTGCTCAGTCTTAGCACCCTTGAGGTAGACATTATTGAAGCCGTTATAGTCGACCCCGAGGTCGCGTTGCTGCCATTTATATTCGTGCACCGTCAGGCGCTTGATGCGCAGATCTTTCATTTGCTTTGCCTTTCAGGATTTATATGCGATCGCCGGTTTCGGGATCGAACAGATTAAGCGCGGTTGTGTCGACACTCAGGGTCATGGGCTCGCCCGGATGCGGTCGCTCGCGCGAACCCAGTCGCGCCGAAATCATCTGCCCGCCAACGTCGAGCACCACCATCGTATCCGGTCCCGTCGGCTCCACCACATCGACAATACCCGTCAGTGCACTGGGCCCCGCGCCCTTGCTGAAGGTTTCCGGGCGAATGCCCGCCACCACCTTTTTGCCAACATAGGCGCTGGCTCCCTTTGCAACGCCCGACAGTTCAAGTGTCTCCTCGCCATGATGCAGCACCAGCTTGCCGTCCTGATTTTCTAGCGTGCCATTGAGAAAGTTCATCGTTGGCGAGCCAATAAACCCCGCCACGAACATATTGGCGGGTTGCTCATAAATGGTCTGGGGATCGGCCAGTTGCTGGATTACCCCGCCCTTCATCACCGCAACCTTGGTGCCCAAGGTCATGGCTTCGACCTGATCGTGGGTCACATAAACAACGCTGGTCCCCAACCGGTCATGCAGCCGCTTGATTTCGGTGCGCATCTCCACGCGCAATTTGGCATCAAGGTTCGAGAGTGGTTCATCAAACAGGAACAGGTCTGGGTTGCGCACGATAGCCCGCCCCATGGCGACCCGCTGGCGCTGCCCACCCGAAAGCTGCCCCGGCTTGCGGTCGAGCAGATGCGATATCTGCAACAGATCCGCCGCCCGGCCAATCGCATCCTCGCGACTGCTGGTGTCGACCCGGCGCATTTCCAGTCCGAAGCCAATATTGCGTCGCACCGACATGGTTGGATAAAGCGCGTAGGATTGGAACACCATGGCGATGTTGCGATCCTTGGGATGAATATCGTTGACCGTCCGCTCCCCGATCACCACATCGCCGCCCGAGGATGGCTCCAGTCCGGCAATGATTGACAGCAATGTCGACTTTCCACATCCCGATGGTCCCAGCAGCACCAGAAAGCCGCCGTCCTCCAGCTCCAGATCAATATTGTGGAGCACTTCGACCGAGCCAAAGCTCTTGCGTACACCCTTGATGGAAAGTGTTGCCATAGTGGGCTCCTAGCCTTTGACTGCGCCGGCGGTAATGCCGGCAACCATCGCCCGCTGCACAAAGGCAAACAGCACGATGACGGGGAGGATGGAAATAATGCCGCCAGCGGCCAGCATGCCCCATGGCAGCTGGAATTCGCCGACCATGAGTTGCAACCCAACCGGCCATGTGCGTGATCCCTGGCTGGTGGTCAGCATGAGCGCGAACAAATATTCGTTCCACGCGGCGATGCCGACAAACACCGCCGTTGCCAGAAGACCATTGCGCGCAATGGGAATGACAATTCGGAACATCGCCCCCAATCGCGTCGTCCCATCAATGCGCGCCGCACTTTCCAGTTCCTTGGGCGCCGCATCGAAAAAGCCCTTGAGCATCCACACGAACAGCGGCAGCAGAAAGCTGGTATAGGCAATTGCCAGCCCAATGGAGCTATCAAGCAGCCCCACTTGCCGCATGACGATAAACAGCGGCACGATCATCAGGACCGCCGGGAACATGCGCACAATAAGATAGGCCAGCATCAGCTGCGTGCGACCGCGAAAGTGAAAGCGGGAGAACGAATAGGCAGCAATGGTGCCGGTCAACATGCAGATCAACACCGTTACTGACGTCGTGATCAGACTGTTGACCACCAGCACCGGATAACCCGACTGGTTCCACAAATTGACATAGTGCTCAAAGGTGATCCGCGTCGGAATATAGATCATGTTCCGGGTCACGATATCTTCTTCCAGCTTGATTGAGGTCAGGAAGGTCCAGACAATCGGCGCAATACAGATGAATGCCAGAAAGATCAGCACAACATAACTGCCGATATCGAGGACCAGTTTTGAGCGTGAGCGTGCAACAGCCATGGTTCAATCCTGATTGACTTTGGAGAGACGGACATAGACCCAGGCAAACATCATCAGCAGAATGAACATGATGACCGAGAGCGCCCCGGCATAGCCGAAGTTGAAGTCTTTGTAGGCAGTCTGGAAGGCATAGAGCGACAGCACTTGTGTACTCCGCCCTGGCCCCCCGCTGGTCAGAATCAGCAGCAGGTCCGGCGAATTGACCAGGCCGATCACCCGCAAGATGACCGCAGCCGCGATCACTGTCTTGAGCATCGGCAGCGTGATCAGCCGTAACTGCGAGATCGATCCCGCCCCATCAATGTCCGCCGCCTTGTAGAGATCGGTCGGAATACCTTTGAGCCCCGCCAGCAGCAGCAGTGTGAAAAACGGAAAACTGTGCCAGGCCTCAACAATGATCGCCGCCGCCATCGCGGTTGATGGATCGGCAAACCAGGCCTTGTATCCACCCAGCAATCCCACCTTGACCAAAAGGTCGTTGATCACCCCAAGCCGCGGGTCGAGCATCAGCGCCCACATATGCCCCGCCACTACGTTGGGCAGGAAAAACGGTAACAGGATAAAGACAGCCAAAACCTTGGTGCCGGGCAGATTACGATTAAGTGCTAGCGCCGCGATCAGCCCGACACTGAACTCGATCGTCACCGCCGCCGTCACCCACACCGCCGTATTACGCAGCGATATCCAGAATATCTGGTCCGACAGCATCCGTTGATAATGCTTGAGCAGCACCCAGTCCGTGCCCAGATCGGGCCGGTTCAACCGCATCTCCCGAAAACTCAGCTGAAAACCATAAAGCGTTGGATAGATCACCACGCCCATGATCAGCAGCGCGCTGGGCAACAGCAGCAGGTACATCCAGAACCGCGTTTCCGACAATTCGCCGATATAGCGCGCCGGATTGATCCGATCCCAGGTCGAGAGCGGTCTGGACGACGCCATAATGGATTGCGGATTGGAAGTCATGTCGGCTCCTGCCATTCAATCAGATTATGGGGCGGCCACGTTTGGCCGCCCCACACGGTCAGCCGATGGCCTGGTTCAACCCATCGATCATTTCATCGACGGCCTGCTCGGGGGTAGCCTCGCCAATTAACGCCCGCTGGAAGGCAGGCAGCACAACGCTTTCCAACCACCCGGCAAGCCCTGGGAAGCTAGGCTGCGGCCTGCCAAAAACCAGCGTTTCAGCCGCTGGCTTGTAGAGCGGATTATCAGCAATGCGCGGATCTGCCGACGCCGAGTTGGATGCGGGGAAATAGCCGGTCTTGTCGAGGAACGCGATGGCCGCATCCGGCTCGCCCCAGAACTTGATCCACTCCCAGGACGCATCCGCGTTTTCGTCCTTGGTGATTGAATTGTAAGCATAGGCCAGGCGCGCCACCCGCGCCGCCGGTCCCGCCGGCATCGCCAAGGTGCCGAACTCAACCCCCGGCTCCAGCTTGGAAGCAATATCCTGGAACGAACCGGTATGATGCCAGATCATGCCGGTCTGGCCGGTCTGGAACCCTTCGATCACCTGCCGGAACCCGTCATTGGGTGCACTCGGCGGTACAACCTTGTCTTGGGTCAAAAGCCCGGAGAACCAGGCGATGCCTTCAATCGCCTTGTCCCGATCCAGCCCTATCTGGTCGCCCTGCTGCACAGGTGAACCAAAGGCTTCCATCACATTGTTGATATAGTTCTGACCGCCCGGACCACCGCGCAGCCCAAACCCGTACCGGCCCTTGGATGGGTCGGTAATGGCAATCGCCGCGTCACGCATTTCTGCGTAAGTTGTCGGCGGCGCAATGCCGGCTTCTTCGAACCAGTCCTTGCGGTAATACATCCAATCGACAAAACTGAACGCGGGCAGCCCATAGATCTTGCCGTCCTTGGTGATTGAATCAAACCGGCTATCATCGAAATCGCTGCGCTTGTCCCAGTTGGCGAGCCGCTCGGTCATGTCGGTCAGCGCCCCCATGGCCAACAGATCAGCAAACCGTTCGGACGACACCATGGTCACGTTTGGCCGACTATCAGCCAGCACGGCCGCCGTGATCTTGGCCATGAAATCAGGGTTCGGAATATTCTCCTGAGTCACCACAATGTCCGGATGCGCTGCCTTGAACAGCTTCATCACCTCTTCAAGCCCGGCAAACTCGGACTGGCTGGTAAAGGTGTGCCAATAGTTGATATTGGCTGTCTGTCCGAACGCCAGGCTTGGCGTCAGCGCGGTGGCGGCCATTAACCCGGCCCCAATTTTCAATACGGAGCGTCGATTGAAATTCTTGTTCATTGCTTCGTCCTCCCAGTATTTTACCCGCCCAATGCGGGTAACTTTTTCAAATTCGACCAAGGCCGAACCTCCCGTCCGGAGCGATTGGCTTGCTTAGCCTTTTTCCGCTCCCGACAACGTTCCCGAGCGCACAAACCGCTGCGCCACCATGAAAATCAGCAATACTGGCAGCACCACGATGATCGCCGCCAGAATGACCTCCGGCTTTTTTATCGGCACATCGTTGGCCGGCAGATTACTCAGCGCCCCCGAACCGCTCACCAGCGCCGTCAGCCCCACCGGTAAATTGTAGAGCCTTGTCGTCGCTGAGCAGCACGAAGGCCAAAAAATAGTTGCTCCAGATCGCCAGAAAACTGAAAAACGCCACCAGCGCCACGATCGGACGCGCCAACGGCAGCGCGATACGCGTGAACAACTCAAACCGGTTGCAGCCATCGACCCGCGCTGAATCCATCACCCCTTTGGGCAAGGACGTTGAAAAATATACATAGGCGAGATAGACCCCGAACGGGAAAAACCCCGACGCCAGGATCAGCCCGGCATAGGTATTATTGAGCCCCAAAAGATTCATTTCGAGAAATATCGGCAGTACCACCGCCGTGCTCGGCGTGATCATCGCGATCATCGTCATGATCAGGATCAGCTTGCGTCCGGGAAATTCCGAAAGTGCCAGCGCGTATCCCCCCGGGATAGACGCCACCAGCGACAGCAACACCCCACCCACCGAATAGATTGCAGAATTGGCGGCCCAGGTGCCGATCTGGAAATTATTATAGCTGGTCAGGTTAGTCCATGTTTGGCTGAACGCGGCCCAACTGCCGATCGTGAACGGGGCATCGGAAAACAGCGACGCTTCCGAGCGCGTACCGGCCATGAACAACCACAACAGCGGTATGCCGTAAAAGCACACGGCAAAGGCCAGCGCCGCAAAGACGACAAAACGACCCAAACTGAAGCGAGATTGCAAACTGCGGCTGGCCATTCGCTTACCCCCTCAATCGAGTTTATAGAAATTGGTAGCAAATACGATCACCAATGCAATCGCGATGGACGACCCCACCAGCATGGTGCTCAGCGCCGCCGAAGCCCCGAAATCGCCCATACGGAAGGCATATTGAAAGGCCATTTGGTTCAGCGACCAGTCATTCTGGGCAAACTGGGTGCCAGCCATGCCCATCAATTGCGGCTCCACGAATAATTGTAGTCCCGTGGCAAATGACAAAATACCCATCAATACGATTGATCGCCAGATCATCGGCAGCTTGATGCGCAGCGCCAGTTGCAATCGGCTGGCGCCATCGATGCGCGCCGCTTCCATTACCTCGGTTGGCAGGCTCGCCAAGGCGCCGCCGAACACCACGATCCAGCCGCCTGAAGCCGAAAAGTACGCCATAAGCGCAAAAACACCGGCCAGACCGATGCCCGAGATCACATCAGCCCGTGATACCCAGCCCACCATTTGCAGGATAGGCTGGAAAGGACTGACCGAAGGGTCAAGCACAAACAGCCACAACACTACAATGGCCGATGAGGTAACCGCGCCCGGCAGAAAGTAGACCGTGCGCAACATCGTAGCCGCTCGCCGCCCCACGCTGTCGAGCATGAGCGATAGTGCCCCCACGCAGATCACCGTCATGCTCACCCAGATCGCAACGAATGTGAGCACATTGACGACGCTGGCCGGCACGCGAAAATCATCAAAGACGAACTGGTAGTTCGTCGGACCCCAAAACACCATTTCGATGGTATCGAAAAAACTCAGGCCGAACGCATAGCCAATCGGCACCAGGCCAAACATCAGCAGCAAGAGCAGATAGGGCAACAGCAGCAGATACGACATGCGCGTGTCGAGAAACGCCTTGCGCCGTTCCTGGGCGACCCGGCTGGCGGTCATTGGCGGTGCGGATGTTGGGCTGGTTGCTAGGCTCATGAAGGTATCTGCGCCCCGTGTGAAAGCTGGGCGCCCTGCACGCAGGGCGCCCCGTTTTTCAACTATTCGACCGTATAGCCATTGAGTTTGGCCAGATTGGTCAGGCTCAGTCTGCAACGCAGGCAGGGCATCGACGACGGTGCCCCCACCGCTCATGCCCTGGGCCACGACCTTGGCAATGGCGTCCGATACGCTGAAACGCAGGCTGACATAGCCGGGATGACTATACTTGGCGGACCCAACTTCCACATCGAACACATCGGCGTCGGCATAGTAAGAGTCGGCCTTGAGCTTGGCGCCCCAGGCGATTGCTGAAGGCTCATGGGCCGGCAAGGTCACAGCGTCGGTCTGGTTGGCAATATCGGTAGCCATCCATTCGATAACATCCACCACTTCATCGGGATGCGCTGTGTCTTTCCAGCCACCATAGGTGCCCCCGCCCCAGCTCCAGGTCAATGGTTGGTCCTGGTCGTCCCACTTCAGCGGCATTGCGGCTGCCAAGGTGCCCTCGGGCCATTCATAGGTTGGCTTGATCACATATTCGCCGAACCATGTTGGCCCGATGATCAGCGGCACCTTGCCGGTCTTGGCCAGATTGACAAAATCGGGCTCGAATGGCCCAACCTTGGCAAGGCTGCCATTGGCAACCATGGCATCGACCATGGCAGCAGGCTTGGTGCATTTGTCGGTCGTCAGATCGATCTTGAGCGTGTCGGGCTTGCCCTCGACCGGCATGGCCATATCGCAACCATCCGACACCAGGAAACTATAGAGTGGGAAGGATTCTACAGCCGAACCCAGCACATAGCCTTCAGGTCCCAATTCGGCTCCCAGCGCTTCGAATTCAGCGTAGGTCGTCGGCACAGCCTTGCCCAGCTTTTCCATTAATGGCTTGTCGTACCACACCATCATGTGGGCCAGGTCGTTGCGCAGGCAGTACAGTTTGCCATTGACCTCGCAGGGCGAATTGCCATTGGGATAAAATTCGTCCTGCAGCGCCTGCGGCACCTTGTCGGTCAGATCCATCAGATAGTTGGAGCGCCGCGTCGACAATTGGGCGGTGTAGCCAATATCGGACAAGAACACGACATCGGGAATTTCACTCTTGGCCTGCATCGCCAGTTGCAGTTTGGCGATCAGATCGGCTGGTGCCACGGTGGTAACGTTCAGCGTGACATTGTCATGGGTCTGATCATAGAGCTCGAACATCGACAGGCGCGGTGTATCCGACCAGATATTGAGCGTCACCTGATCCTGTGCCAAGGCACCACCCGCCATCATTGCCAACGCCAATCCGCCCGCAACTGCCGTCGTTGTCTTCAGTTTATGCATGCTATTCCTCCTGTTATGTGCCGGTTTCCCACCGGCTTAGGTGTTCTTGGCCGTGGTGATTGCGCTACCCCCGGCATTGAAGATGTGGACGTGATCCGCCCGCAACCCGACCCTGACCTGTTTCCCACTGGTCAGGGGTGAATGTCCGATAAGTTGAATTGTGACGACGTCGGGCGCCCCGGCATCGAGATAGACAAAGGTGATATTGCCCAACCGCTCGACGGACTCGACGCGTGCCGGCAGGGCGGTGATACCGTCTGGCACCGCCTCCTCCGCCGCGATCAGTTCGAGGCCCTCGGGCCGGACGCCGATGGTAACCGCATCACCCTTATTGGCGCCCTTGAGTGGCAGGTCCAATCGCGCCTCTTTATTGGCGTCCAGCCCAATGCTGGCCACCCCATTGGCGACAGTAAGCACGGTGCCAGGCAGCATGTTCATTTTTGGCGAGCCGATGAACCCGGCGACAAATTTGTTGCTGGGCCCCGCATATAAGTCCAGCGGCGGGCCCACCTGCTGAATGACACCCTCGTCAAGCGCGACGATCCGGTCCGCCAGCGTCATCGCCTCGACCTGATCATGGGTCACATAGATCATTGTCGCTCCGAGTTCGCGGTGCAACCGTTCGATCTCAAGCCGCATCTGCACCCGCAGCGCCGCATCCAGATTGGACAAAGGCTCGTCGAACAGAAACACTTTTGGATGTCGGACGATGGCGCGACCAATGGCAACACGCTGGCGCTGCCCGCCCGAAAGCTGGGCAGGCGACCGCGACAGCAATTCCTCCAGCCGCAAGATGCGTGCCGCTTCCTTGACACGTGTGTCGATTTCAGTGCGGTCGAACTTGGACAGTTTCAGATTAAAGGCAATGTTGTCATAGACATTCATATGCGGATAAAGCGCATATGACTGGAACACCATGGCAATCCCCCGATCAGAGGGTTCTGCAAAGGTGACGTCCTTGCCATCGATCAGAATGTCACCCTCAGTGACGGTCTCAAGACCTGCGATCATGCGCAGTAATGTCGATTTCCCCGAACCCGACGGCCCGACAAAAGCGACGAATTCGCCCTTTTCGATCGCGAGATCTATCCCCTCGATAACCTTGACCGATCCAAAGGATTTCGTGACCGCCTTGAGTTCGACACTCGCCATGACGTCGCCCTACTCGATTTTCTCGGTAACGCTGACCTTGGTCAAAGCGGTCTGGTCCAGCGCGTCAAAATCGAACGAATAACCCAGCCCCGGCTCATCGGTGACATTGAGATAGCCATCAGTAATGGCCAACGGGCCAAGCTTGTCGAGGCCCTTGATCTGCGCCTCGTCCATGACCAGCTGCTCATAATAGTCATTATTGGCGATGGCGGCACACAATTGGGCATTTTCGCGCCCCATGCCATGCACCTGCGCCCGCATGCCAAAACTGTCGGCCATATGGGCAATTTTCATCGATCCGGTAAAGCCACCCTTGTAGAAAGTGGATACCCGCGTCATGTCCAACGCCCGGTTTTCGATCCAGGCTCGCCATGTTCCAGTGAACGCCGTCCGAGGTTTCGGCGGCCAAAACGGGGATCGTCAGTTTTTCACACAGCTTGGTGTAGGAGCCGAGATAGAACTCGCGCATCGGCTCTTCGTACCAGAGAAATCCGAGATCCTGCAGCGCCAGTCCAACTTCAAGACTATCAACATAGTCCCAGCCAGCCGATCCATCAAACATCAGATCCGCATCCGGCCCCACCCACTCGCGCAACTTTGTCGATAGGTCGATATCGCGCTTCACATCGCCCCAGGCGTGCAGCTTGAATGCCTTGAACCCCAGATCACGGCTCATCTTGATATAGCGCTCATATTCTCCAAGCGTTGGCCAGGTGACCGTCGAGGCATAGGCAGGCACTTTTGGATCATTGCCGCCCAGCATCTGGTAGATCGGCATTTTTGCCGCCTGGGATTTCACGTCCCAGCAAAGCTGGTCCAACAGGCCAAGCGAGCGCATGTGCACTTCCTCGACCCGGTCGATTTCCCACATCAGGTGCCACATCCGTTCAGTCATCAGCGGATTCTCGCCGATAAATCCCGAATAGCGGCGGCGCACCATATCAACTACCGCATCGCCGCGGCCAATCTCGATGGCGCCTGTCAGCCCGCTGTCGGTTTCCATGCGGATCACCGCCTTGCGCGGCTTACTACCGCGGGGGATATCGCCATGTGAGCCGGGCAAGCCGTTTCGCCAGATAAACTTTGGGCCGGGATCAGCCTCAACCAACCATGCGGTAAACCCAGTGATCTTCATCAACAGCCTCCAACAGCCCCATTGAGATATTATTCAGCGATGATGAGATATTACGAACCGAGCGACAAGCCCCATTATGCTAATAATGCCAAGATTTTCAGTTAATACGACGACTCAAGGGCTCTAAAGTCCAGCAGAAACAGCATACTTCTCTCGTTCAAGATATTTTCAACACGCCTGTTGATATGTTACAGCAGGGGTGTAGACCAGTCTCCTCGGCGCAATTAAGGCTAGCCAGATGGATAAGATTTCTCGCCCCGACGCCGAACAACAAAGCAATGAAGGATACCGCCGCTTCCGCGAAGCGCTTCAGCAGGGGACCCTGACGGCGGGCATGATCGTAACCCAGAATGATCTATGCGAGCTGCTGGGCATCTCGCTATCGCCCCTGCGCGAAACCTTGGTCCTGCTTGAAGAATTCGGTCTGGTCGAGATCAAGCCGCGCACCGGCATCCGCATCATTTATCCTGAGGTCGCCTTTATCCGCGAGAACTACCAGTTCCGCATCATGATCGAGACATATGCCCTGCGCGCCTTTGGCGATCAGGTGACTGATGCATGGCTATCCAACATGCGCGAACGCCATGAGGAATGCCGCATCCAGCTCCAGGGTTCCGTTGAATTCGAGGAGGCTCAGGCCCAGATTACCTACGTTGACCGCCGCATGCATCGCGAAATTGTCGAGGCGCTGGAAAACCGGGCGATCCTGCAAAATCACGCGCGCGTGCAGGAAAACATTTCCATGGCCCGGCGGGTTCACCAGCGCTCAATTTTCCGCGGTCAACTCATCGACACGGTTGACGAACATCTGCTGGTAATTGACGCTCTCGACCGCCGCGACACACCCGGCGCCATTGCCGCACTCGAGGCCCATTTCCGCGCCTCGACCCACCGCACCTTCGCCGCCTGATTTCAGGCTCGGAACGTATATTCGGCGATTGATGCCGGCTTCATCTCAATCGAAAAACCTGCCGCCTCGGGTGGCATGTAAGCGGCGTTGCGGATCACGCACGGGTCAATGAAATGCTCATGCAGATGATCCACATATTCAATCACCCGCCCCTGCTTGCTGCCCGATACCACCAGATAATCGATCATCGACAGATGCTGGACATATTCGCATAGCCCCACCCCACCGGCATGGGGCCACACTGGCAACTCGAACTTGGCGGCCATCAACAGCACCGACAGCACTTCATTAAGCCCCCCGATCCGGCAGGCATCGATCTGCACGATATCAATCGCCCCGTCCTTGATGAACTGCTTGAACAGGATCCGGTTCTGGCACATTTCCCCGGTCGCCACCTTGATCGGCGCAATCGCCTTGCGAATGGCACGATGCCCCGAAACATCATCAGGACTTGTCGGCTCCTCAATGAAATAGGGATTGAACCGCGCCAATTTCCCGACCCAGTCAATTGCCTCGTCGACCTCCCACACCTGGTTGGCGTCGATCATCAACAGCCGCTCCGGCCCGATAATCTCACGCACGATTTCCAGCCGTCTGATATCGTCGTCCAGATCGCGCCCGACTTTCATCTTGATGTGGTCAAACCCCTGCTCAACCGCTTCGGTCGCCAAGCGGCTCAGCTTTTCGTTGGAATAGCCCAACCACCCCGCCGAGGTGGTATAGCAGGGATAACCCTCCGCCCGCAGCGTCGCCATCCGCTCCGCCTTGCCCGCCTCCGCCTTGCGGAATATCGCCAGGGCCTCGTCCGGCGTGATCGCATCGCTGAGATAGCGAAAATCGACAATCGAAACCAGTTGCTCGGGCGTCATGTCGGCCACCAATTGCCACACCGACTTGCCCGCGTCCTTGGCCAACAGGTCCCATACCGCATTGACCACCGCCCCGGTCGCCAGATGCATGGCCCCCTTGTCCGGCCCGATCCAGCGCAACTGGCTGTCCCCGGTCACATGTCGCCAGAAACGCCCCGTATCGGCGCGGATCCAGTCCAGTTCCAGCCCGACTGCCCGCCCGCGCAACGCTTCAATGGCAGTGCACACGACTTCATTGCCCCGACCAATGGTAAAGGTTAGCCCATGCCCCTCATGCTCACCGTCCGTGCCCAAAATCACATAGGCCGCCGAATAATCGGGATCCGGGTTCATCGCATCCGACCCGTCGAGCGCCGCCGACGTCGGGAACCGCAAATCATGCACTTTCAGGCTGGTAATCTTGCTCATGAACGTCTCAACTATCCTGACTTATCGTCGCGCGGCTGCCCTCGACCACCTGCCGGTCGATTGCGTCAAAATCCCAGGCAATGCCCAGCCCCGGTGCATCGGACGGTCGCGCCTTGCCATCGGCAATGTTCATCTTTTCGCTCGTCAGATCATCGAGCTGCGGGATATATTCGACCCATCGCGCATTGGGCACCGCCGCGCAGAGCGACACATGCAGGCTCCATCAAAAAGTGCGGACTGACCGCAATATTGAAGCACTCAGCCATATGCGCCACCTTGAGCCATGGCGTAATCCCGCCAATTCGGCCCACGTCCACCTGAATGACCGATGCCGCGTGCCGCTCCAGATATTCGCGGAAATGCAACACCGAATATATGCTCTCTCCCACCCCGATCGGCACGCTGGTGTGCGCATTCAGGCGTTGATGGCCGGCAATATCGTCGGCTGGCAACGGCTCTTCGAGCCATCCGATATCCAGCGGTTCATAGGCGCGTGCCCGCCGAATGGCCTCGTCCACCGCAAACGCCTGATTGGCGTCGGTAAAAATCTCGAAATCGGCGCCCACCGCCTCGCGCACCGCCCCGATCCGCTGCACGTCCTGATGAATGGGCCGCCCCACCTTGAGCTTGCACCCGCCAAAACCTGCCGCCTTGGCGCGCAACGCGTCTTCAACCAGCGCCGCCTGCTCAATATGCAGCCACCCGCCTTCAGTGGTATAAAGCGCGACTTCCGGCTGTGCCCCGCCCGCCATTAAATGCAGCGGCAATCCGAGCTTGCAGCATTTCAAATCCCACAGTGCTGTATCAACGGCGGCCATGGCAATCGCGGTAATCGCTCCTACTGTCGTTGCATGGGTCCTGAACAGCATGTCGCGCCAGATGCGCTCGATCTCCATCGCATCGCGCCCGATCAGCGCCGGGCACAGCGTGCGCTCCAAAAGCGCCATCACCGAATGGCCGCCAGTGCCAATCGTATAGCTATAGCCCGTCCCCACCACCCCATCGCTGTCGGTAATCCGAACAAATGGGGTTTCCTGAGAAACAAACGATTGAATGGCGTCCTGTCGTCTGACCTTTGGCTTCAGGTCAACCATGAACAGTTCGATGCGGACGATCTTTGCCATTACGCGATCACGCTCCGCCCACTTGCCTTGTCAAAGACGTGCAACCGGCTCAGGTCGAGCGTGAAGCTGAGCGCCTCGCCCTCGGTCACGACGCGCGGATTGAGCATTTTGCCCTGAACTTCCCGCCCGCCCAGATCGCTGTAGAGGATCGTTTCGGTACCAAGCGGCTCGGCAATATTGACGGTGCGCTCAATGGCCAGTGCATTGGCATCTCCATGCAGCGAATGCCCTTTTGGCGCAAAGCTTTCAGGCCGGAAGCCCAAAATGATCGCCTGCCCTTCGCTCACTTTGTGGTTTGCCGACAATGGCACTTCCACCCCGTCCGACAAAACTGCCTTGCCCGAACGCACCACTGCATCGAGCCTGGTTCATTGGCGGCGAGCCAATGAACCCGGCAACAAACGTATTGGCTGGCCGTTCGAACACGTCGGTAGGCGTGCCGATTTGCTCAATATAGCCGTCACGCATGATCACGATCCGGTCGGCCAGCGTCATCGCTTCGACCTGATCGTGGGTCACATAAATCACCGTCGTCTTGACCCGCTGATGCAGCTTCTTGATTTCAACCCGCATCTGCCCGCGCAGCTTGGCATCCAGATTGGACAGTGGCTCGTCAAACAGAAATACATCCGGATCGCGCACGATGGCCCGTCCCATCGCCACGCGCTGACGCTGCCCACCCGACAGGTTGGCCGGCAAGCGATCCATATAGGGCCCCAGCCCCAAAATCTCGGCCGCCGCGTCGACGCTTTTCTTGATCCGCGCCTCGTCCTGCCCCGCAATCTTGAGGCCAAACCCCAGATTGTCGCGCACCGTCATGTGGGGATAAAGCGCATAGGATTGAAACACCATCGAGATATTGCGCGCCCGTGGCGGCAGTTCGTTGACCACCCGGTCTCCGATGGTGATGGCGCCATCGCTCGCATCCTCCAGGCCCGCTATCATTCTCAGCGTCGTGGACTTGCCACAGCCCGACGGCCCCACCAGCACCACAAATTCATTATGCGCGATCTCAAGGTCGATGCCATGCACCACCTCGGTCTTGCCATAGCGTTTGACGACTTTTTCGAGGCGAACTTCAGCCATGATGCTTCCTTACTTGACGCCGCCGAAAGTCAGGCCGGCGATCAAATGTTTCTGGACAACGAAGGTCAAAACCAACGCGGGAATAATGATGAGAACAGCCATGGCGCTCATGCCCGTCCAGTCCACGGTGAACTGGGCGGTAAAGTCCATCAGGCCCACGGGCATGGTCTTGGAGGCCGTGGTACGGGTGAGCTGGCTGGCCAACGCATATTCGTTCCACGAGGTCAAAAACGCAAAGATCGCTGCTGACGCCAGGCCAGACCGGGCCAGTGGAAATTCCACTTTCCAGAACGCCTGCCAGCGCGTGCACCCATCGATTTGCGCCGCCTCGGACAGATCAACTGGGATCTGCCGGAAAAACCCGTCGGTCAACCAGATGGTGAACGGCACATTGACCGCCAGATACACCAGAATCAGCCCCATCGATGTATCGATCAGCCCGATCCGGGCCCAGATGATAAAGAGCGGCAATGACAGCGCCACGCCCGGCACCGTGCGGCTCAGCATGAACGCCAGGAACAGCCCGCCCTTGCCCGGAAACCGGAACCGCGCAAATGCGTAGCCACCCGCCATGCCGATAGCGACCGCGACCAGCGTCGAGGTGACCGAGATCACCAGCGAATTGATAAAATACTGCGCCACTGGCAGGCCCTGTTGCTCACTCGACAGGCCGAACAGTCGGGCAAAATTATCCAGCGTCGGGTTTTGCGGTATCCATACCGCTGGCCGCGCCAACACCTCGATATTGGGCCGGAACGCCGTGACCACCACCCAAAGGCCCGGAATGGTCAGAATGGCCATGGCGACGAATACGCCAAAGCGGATTAGCCAGCGCTGCCAGGGCTTTTCAATCGTGAGACGGCTCATTGTGCGCCTCCCATAAAGGTGCGGGCGCTCACCAGCTTCCTGTAAAAGTAGAAGGTAAAGACGATCGACAGGATGATCGACACATAGCCCATGGCGTTGGCCATACCCATCTGGCTGTTCTGATATCCGGTGCGCGTCATCAGAGTCCAGATCAACTCGGTGCGTCCCGCCGGGCCACCATTGGTCATGATCCGCACCATGTCATAGGCGCGCGCTACATCGAGCGAGCGAATGGTCATCGCGATATAAACAAAGGGCATGAGAAACGGCAGGGTGATATGCCGAAATACCTGCCACGGATTGCAACCATCCACCCGCGCCGCCTCGATCGGCTCTTTGGGCAGCGCCATCAACCCCGCGAGCAACAGGATGGCAAAGATCGACGTCGACATCCAGATTTCTGCAAAAATAATCGAAAAATTGGCGAGATTGCCATCAACTAGCCAGGCAATCGGCTGTTTTATCAGGCCAAGGTCAAATAGCGCATTGTTGACCAGTCCAATCGAGTCATTGAACAAATATTTGAACTGGAAGCCCACCAGGATGGGCGAAAACATCATCGGGAACATCATGATTGTGCGCAGGGTACGCTGTCCCCAGGTGATCTTGTTGACCAGCAATGCCAGCCCCAAGCCCAGCAGCATCTCAAGATTGAGCGCGATGGTAATGAAAATGATCGTACGCCCGAACGCCCACCAGAAATCGCTATTGCCCATCAGCCGCTGATAATTGCGCAGGCCAATAAAATTGAACAAGGTTGCCGGTCGGGTCAGATTATAGTTGGTAAAGCTGGTCCAGAACGAAACCAGTAGAGGCAGCAGCACCACCGATAGAATGACGAGCGCCGCTGGCAACAGCAGGAGATAGGGCGTTGCCGCAGGTGAGCGCATGAACGCGCCTATGCGATTACGCGGCTTGTGATGCGGCATAGTCTCAACACTTGCGCTCAAACCTGCACCCCCGAAATAATCATGTGGTCGGCAGTGCCTGCCAATCCAAATTCGTCCGGACGCAGGCCCGGACGAATATCGCGAAATACGCTGCTCCAGCCAGGGCCGGAGCAGCAACGAGGAACTAGAGCAATCCAGCGTCTTCCATGATCACGGTCGCATCGGCCGCGGCCTTGTCGAGAGCCTTCCTGCGGGGTCTTTTCGCCCACGATCGCGGCCTGCAACTGAGGCCACAGAATGTTGGAAACCTCGATCCATTGCGGAATCAATGGCGGCGTACGTGCGTCTGCCAGGGAGGCCTGCCAGATCGGGAACATTTCAGCCAGTGCGGGCTTGTCGTTCTCTTTGAAGTATTTGATCACTTCATCGAACGTCTTGGTCCGCGTGGGCAGATTGCCTGCCTCGGCTTCCATCATCTCGCTCTCGTCATTGGTCAGGAACACAGCAAGGGAAACAGCAGCTTCCTTGTTGTCGCACGCCTGGGTCACCGAGAACGAGTGCGAACCGGACCAGCCACCGCGAACCCCTGCACTGCCAACCGGCGACACGGCAAAGCCGAGAACGTCGGAGATCTTGGAGGCGGAGGGATCGCTGTAGAATCCGGCAAAGCCGGGCCAGTCAAGGTCAATTGCCAACTGCCCAGCGGCCATGGCCTGCCCGATATCGTCCCAGGTATAATTGACCGTGCCAGCGGGTACCGCACCGGCATCATAGATATCCTTGAACCACTCAAGCGCGGCTACGCCCTCAGGCGAATTGAAGATCGGCTTCCAGTTTTCGTCAAACAGGTCGCCGCCATTGGCGCGCAGGATTTCCATGAAACGACCCGACATGCCCTCGTCCTTGCCGGCAAAGGCAGTGCCATAAAGGTTCGGGGGATCGGCCAGAAAAATGATCTGCTGCTTGAGTTCGTCAAAGGTCTTGGCCGGCGCCAGATCGGTGCCAAACTTTTCCTTGTACGCCTTCATATTGGCAGGATCTTCGTAAATGTCCTTGCGGTAATAAATGTTGGACACGTCGGTAACGCGTGGCAACTGCACCAACCGTCCGTCGACCTCGGAAGCGGCCAATGTGCCGGGCACATATTTGGCCAGTTCTTCGGCCGGGATCATGTCCCTCAAGTCGATATAGAGATCGCCATATTGGGGCGCAAAACTGGTGTGGTTCGACCCCAGGCACCAGCTGATCTGGCCTGTCGCGATGTCCTGTTTGATCTCGCGGTCAAGATCAAAATGGTTCTTGGACGACACGATTTCGACCTTAGCGCCCGTCATGGCCTCCCACTCGGGAATGCGCGTATAGAGTTTTTCGTACTGGGTGCCGCCAATCAGCTTCACCTTGAGCGTATAGTCGGGGAATGACCCATAATCAAACTCTTGCGCCAGCGCGGTGCCGGACAATGCAGCCACGGCACAGGACGCCAAAAGGGCTTTCGCCAGGAATTTACTAACCATTGATTTCTCCTCCACAGGGGACCTTTCGGTCAACGCCGCCAATTTTGGGGGCTTGATAATCCATATTTGAAAGATCTATTTGTAGGTAAGCACAATCCGTGCAATGACGTCAACAGTCGTCGCGACACGACACTGCGCATTTGCTGACCCGTGCGTGACGGCCAACGTTACCCTAATGCTACCACCTGTTAGTAGCAGGGTACGGATCGGTATAACGGGAGTTGAACCTTGATCACACTGGACGACGATGATCGCTATCGCGCCCCGGCACTGGACAAAGGTCTTGATATAATTGAGCTTTTGGCCGAAACCGACGACGGTTTGAGCCAGGCTGAAATTGCCAAGGCCCTTGGCCGCTCCCCCAATGAAATCTACCGCATGCTTGAGCGTCTCGTTCGCCGCAACTACGTCCGGCGCACCGTTGAGGATCGCTATGAAATCACCCTGAAACTCTTCGAGGCTCGGGCACGCTCGACCCCCGATGAATCGCCTTGTAAACCAGGCAAAACCAGTCCTTCGCCAGTTCGCCATGGAGGCCGAACAGGCCTGTCATCTCGTCATTCATGACCGTGGCCATCTTGTCGTCGTTGCCCAGATGGATGGCCCCGGATATTGGAACGTCTCTATCCGTATTGGCAGTCGTGTCGGCCTTGTTAACACGGGGTCAGGACACATTTTTCTCGCCTATCATAGCGACGAAGAAGCTAAATTAATGCTGGAAGAACAAGGATTTACCGATCCAAACGCCTTGCCAAAAGGCCTCGATCAGCGGCTCACCACTGTGCGCAAACTCGGTTACGAAAACATGCCCAGTGCACAGGTTTCCGGCGTCTTCAACCTCTCCGTCCCGATCTTCGGCCCTCTTGGTTCCGTCATCGCCGCCCTCACCTGCCCTTACACCCAGCGTATCGACAAGGCCAATGCCCCCAACATCACCGAAGCATTGACAATGTTGCAGGCCGCAGGACACGAATTGTCTCAACGATCCAGCGAAAAATCGAAATAAACAGGAGAACGTCAATGAAACGATATGGTGCCGTCATTGGGTTGGACGCTGCCCAGATTGCCGAATATACAAAAGTTCACGCCGAGGTCTGGCCCGATGTTCTAAAACAGATCAAGAACAGCAATATCACCAACTACTCTATTTTTCTGCGCCAACCAGAAAACCTGCTTTTCGCCTATTATGAATATACCGGCCAGGACCACGACGCCGACATGGCCGCCATGGCCGCCGATCCCGTCACCCAGAAATGGTGGGACCTCTGCATGCCCATGCAACGCCCCCTCGACACCAGAAAAGACGGCGAATGGTGGGCCCCTGCCCACGAAGTTTTCCACCTCGACTAGTCGCCGAAGCCAGCTTGCATAGTTCGCTTGTATGTGAAAAGATTATTCACATAAGAATGAACTGCTTGCTGAAGGACGGTTGAGGATGGAGGATAAGAAACCACTGCGACAGGCTTGGCCGCGGCCGACCGCGCCTCTGCCGATTGTCATCATCGGCGCTGGGGGCATCGTCAATGACGCCCACCTGCCCGCCTACAAATTAGCCGACCTGCCGGTGGCGGGGATATTTGACATCGACGCGGAAAAATCCACGGCGATGGGCGCAAAGTGGGATATCCCGACATTCAAAACCCTGGCCGACGCCGTGGCCACACCCGGCGCTGTATTTGACCTGGCACTCCCCCTGCCGCCCATCTGGAGGTGTTGTCAGAACTCCCCGATGGCGCCACGGTTTTGTTGCAAAAGCCCATGGGTCGGGACCTTGCTGAAGCAACAAAAATTCTTGAATTGTGCCGAGCCAAGTCCCTGACAGCAGCGGTCAACTTCCAGTTGCGGTTTTCGCCCATGATGCTGGCAGTTTCCGATGCGGTAGAGCGAGGTTGGCTGGGGGATCTGGTCGATATTGAGGTTCATCTGAACCTTGTTACCCCTTGGCATCTCTTCCCGTTTCTCAAGCGCATGGAGCGGGTCGAAATTGCGGTTCACTCCATTCACTACCTCGATATGATCCGTTCGCTGCTGGGTAATCCCGAGGGCGTCCACGTTCGCACTCTAGGCCATCCCAATCACGATCTGGCGCAAACCCGCACCAGCGCGATCCTCGATTTTGCCGATGGCATTCGCACCACCTTGTCGATCAATCATGATCATGATTTCGGTCGTCGGTTTCAGGACGCCAGCTTCCGCGTCGAAGGCACGCAAGGCGCTGCAATCATCAAGCTTGGCCTATTGCTCAACTATCCCGAAGGCGAGCCCGATGAGCTTTGGATCGTGCAGCGTGGCAAGGACTGGCACCAGATACCCCTGACAGGCGGATGGTTTCCCCACGCATTCGTGGGCACCATGAGCAATTTGCAACGCGTCGCAGCAGGCGAGGATTCAACGCTCATAACCTCGGTCGAAGATGCCTGGCACACCATGGCATTGGCTGAAGCCGCCTTTACCTCCGCTCGATCCCCGGCTACCCCCATCAAGGAAAAACCATGAGCAGCGCAACAGTTGGCGTCTCCTCGACACACCCTAAAACCATGCCCTCCCACCACGCTGAACTACCGGTCTGGAACGCAGAAAACTGGTTTTATGAAGACTGGACGGTTGGACACAAAATCCGCTCGCTCCGCCGCACCATGTCGGAGGGTGAATCCATGCAGTTCAACGCGCTGGTGACGGACATGCACCCGTATGTTGCCGACGAAATATTTGCCACGACGGAAGGTCAGTTCAACAAACGCCTGATCGCCGGTGCGCTGGTCTTTTCCGCCGGACTGGGGTTGGTCGCCACCAATTGCGTCAACGCCTTTTCCTATGGCTATGACCGCCTGCGGTTCATCAAGCCAACCTTTATCGGCGACACCATCTATACTATCCGCACCAATCTCGACAAACGCCCGAAATATCAAAAGCTTGGCCTCTGCCGCGCCAGCTACGAAGTGTACAAGGGCGACGGTGAGCTGGTGCTTTATTGCGAACATCTCCAGACCGTCAAATACCGCAACCCCGAAGCCTTCGCCAACCAGATTGATAAACCATCATGAGTACGTTAAAGCCCGGCCTACTCGATGGACTGGTCGTCGTTGATCTATGTCAGTTCCTGTCTGGTCCTTATGCAAGCCTGCGATTGCAGGATCTTGGTGCCCGCGTCATCAAGATCGAGCGGCCCGCCGGCGGCGATTTGAGCCGAAGCCTGTATTTGAGCGACACCGAGATTGGCGGGGACTCCACCATCTTTCACGCCATCAATCGCTCCAAGGAAAGTCTCGCCCTCGATCTCAAAAATCCCGACGATCTGGCGGCACTGCGCAAGCTACTCAGCAAGGTGGATGTCGTATTACAAAATTTTCGACCCGGCGTCATCGCTCGGCTCGGCCTCGATTATGAGGCGGTAAAACTACTCAATCCCGACATTGTTTACGCATCGATCACCGGTTATGGCGAGGACGGTCCATGGGTTGATCGTCCAGGGCAGGACCTGCTCGCACAGGCCCGATCTGGCGTCATGTGGCTCAACGGTGATGACGATCAGGGCCCGGTGCCCTTCGGACTGGCGATCGCCGACATGCTTGCAGGCGCTGCCGTGGCGCAAGGCATTCTGGCCGCTTTGGTACGCCGCGGCATATCGGGCGAAGGCGCCCACATAGAAACCTCTCTTCTTGAAGCGCTGGTAGATTTTCAGTTCGAAGTGCTGACCACCCATTTAAATGATGGCGGCCGCATTCCCAAACGCAGCGCCTTCCGATCGGCTCATGCCTATTTGTCTGCGCCTTATGGCGTCTATCCCACCAGCGACGGCTATATCGCCATTGCCATGACCCCAATTGGAAAATTGCGAGACCTGCTCGATATTGACGCCCTGACTGCCTATGAAGAGCCAAAAACCTGGTTTACGGCGCGCGACCAGATCAAGAAGATCATTGCCGATCGGCTGGTCACCGCCACCAGCGAGCACTGGTTATCAATACTGGAGCCCGCTGACATCTGGTGTGCCACGGTGCTTGATTGGCGCCAACTCATGGACAGCCCCGGTTTCAAGACTCTCGACATGCTCCAGACTGTCACCCGATCGGACGATGTGAGCATTGTCACCACCCGCTCACCGCTCCGCGTCAACGGCGAGCGTGCCAGCACCGGACGGGCCGCGCCGCGCATCGGCGAACAAAGCGCCGCCATTCGCGCCGAGTTCAATCTATGAAAAAATTGAAAGGCATGACCTGGAGTCACCCGCGCGGCTATGATCCGATGGTGGCGACGGCGCGGCAATGGCACAAAGATACAGGCGTCGAAATAAGCTGGGACAAGCGCAGCCTTCAGGACTTTGAGAGTTTCCCGGTTGAGGAGTTGGCACGCCAATATGATTTGATCGTGATTGATCACCCCCATGTTGGCCAGATCACGGCTGAACACTGTCTTGTGCCGCTTGACGTTGCCGGACGAGAGACCGAACTGGCCGATATGCGAGCCCACACGGTAGGTCAGTCGTTCCAGAGCCTATAATTGGGATGGCCGCCAATGGGCATTTCCCATCGATGCGGCAGCGCAGGTCCAGGCCTATCGACCCGATCTATTGCCAAAACCGGCTACGAGCTGGGATGAGGTTATTGCATTGGCCAAAAATGGCCAGGTGATATTGCCGATGCGCCCGCCCCATTCCCTTATGTGTCTTTACACCTTGGCCGCAAACCTTGGCCATCCCTGCCCCACCGGCGGCCAGAACGAATTGCTGGATCTGCCAACGGGCGTCAAGATTATTGCCCTCCTGCGGGCGGTCACCGACCATATCGGTGCTGACCAGTTCGATATGGACCCCATTGACGCCTCGGAGGCTATGGCAAAGCCCGATAGCCCCTTCGCGATCATGCCCCTGGGCTACGGCTATCTCAGCTATGGACTAGCGGACTTCCGCCCAAAGCGGCTAAAATTTGCCGATATTCCCGCAGCAGGCACTGCTGGTCCGTCCGGCTCAGCGCTCGGCGGCACAGGCATCGCCATATCCGCATTTTGCGACCATAAGGCCGAGGCAATCGATTATGCCTATTGGGTGGCAAGCGCACCGGTGCAGCGCGGCCTCTATGCTAAAGCCGGTGGCCAACCCGGTCATGGTCTTGCTTGGGAGGACGACGCGGTCAATCTGGCCGTCGACGACTTTTATCGGTGTACACGCAAAACGCTGGAAAAAGCCTGGGTGCGACCGCGTCACAACGGCTACATGGCCTTTCAGGACGCAGCCGCCCGACGCCTCAATATCGGATTGCAATCGCGCGAAGAACCCGCCGCCATCATTGAGGCCATCAACCAACTGTTTCGAGAGAGCTTTTGATGGAACACGAGCGCTATTTTGAAGACTATGTTCTGGATCATACCCGCACGACGTTCGGGCGTACGATCACAGAAAGTGATTTCGTCGTACATGCGGGCCATACCGGGGACTTTTTCCCTCACCACATGGACGCCGAAGCCATGAAATCGAGCCAATGGGGCCAACGGATTGCCCACGGCACCCTGACCTTTGCCATAGGCATTGGTTTGACCGCCACGGAGATTAACCCGCTGGCTTTTTCCTATGGGTACGACCGTTTGCGGTTTCCAAAACCGGTCTTCATTGGCGACACTATCCATACCCAACTCAGGATTGCCAGGCTGGAAGACGATCCAAAACGCCTCGATCATGGCCGGATAACCGAAGAAGTGCGCGTCATCAACCAGCGTGACGACGTCGTGCTCGCCTGCGATCATATCTATTTGGCCAAGCGCAGAAACCCGACCTAGTATCGACACCTCACCTGATGCGTGGCCGCTAAATCTCCCCGGCGAAATGGCAGAGCACGGCGACGCCGTCGATCTGTTTTTCAGGCGGAGAGGAATTTCGACATATGTCCTGTGCATGTGGGCAGCGTGGCGCAAACTGGCATGCGTCGGGGCGGACCCCGCCACTCGGAATTTCACCGGCACCACGCCGCGCCCGCTTTTCCGGCCGTTTGCGTGGATCAGGCACCGGCACCGCATTGAGCAGGGCACGGGTGTAAGGATGCTTGGGATTGTTGAACAATTCGTCCTTGTCGGCCAGTTCCACGATCTGCCCCAGATACATCACCGCGACTCGATCGCAGATATGCTCGACCACCGCCAGATCATGGGCGATAAAAATATAGGTAAGTTCGAACTGCTCCTGCAGATCCTGCATCAGATTGAGCGTTTGCGCCTGGATCGACACATCCAGCGCCGAAACCGCCTCATCGGCGACCACCAACTGCGGATTGGTCGCCAGTGCACGCGCAATGCCTAATCGCTGGCGTTGACCCCCCGAAAACGCACCAGGATAACGGTGCAGAATTTCCGGGCGCAAACCGACGTTGGTCAATAGCGTCGATACCCGGTCGGCCAACGCACTGCCCGAAAGCTTTTCCGACTTCCTGAGGCACTGACCAACAATTTCGATCACCGGCAGCCGCGGATTGAGCGAGGACTGTGGATCCTGAAACACCATGCGGATATCGCGCCAAATTGTACGCAACAGGCTATCGTCGCTAGTGACCAGCTCAACTGGCTCCTGCGCCTTGCCAGTATATTGGATCGTGCCCGCTGTTGGGGTTAGAATACGCATGATGCACCGGCCCAACGTCGTCTTGCCGCTACCGCTTTCACCCACCACGCCAAATGTTTCGCCGCGCTTGACCGAAAACGAGACGTCTTCGACAGCACGCACCACGGATGTGGACTTGCGAAAGGCGCCCCCGCTCAGCGGGAAATGCATGCTCAGCCCGTTGACTTCCAGAATGTTATCGGACATCGGCCAACTCCGACGAATAGAGGAAACACGCCACTTCGGACTCACCCTGTTTGGTCAGTTCGGGTTCGGCCCGATCACAGACGCCGGGCATGTACCGCTCGCAACGCGTACGGAACGAACACCCAGAAGGTCGTGCCAACGGATGCGGCACCATGCCCTTGATCGCAGGCAATCTTTTCTTGCGCACCCCACCAATGCGCGGCACCGATTCCAGCAACGCCTGCGTATAGGGATGCTTTGGATTCTCGAAAACCGAATAGACGTCACCGCGCTCAACAACTTTGCCCATATACATTACCGCGACGTCTTCAGCCACTTCCGCCACCACCCCCAAATCATGGGTAATGAGCATCACCGACATGTCGAACTCTTCCTTGAGATCGGCAATCAAATCGAGAATTTGGGCCTGCGTTGTGACGTCCAGCGCCGTAGTCGGCTCATCCGCAATCAGCATGCGCGGCTGACAGCTAAGCGCCATGGCGATCATCGCCCGCTGGCGCATACCGCCGGACAGGCTCGAATGGATAGGACTCATAGCGCCTGGCAGGGTTGGGAATTCCGACCCGGTCGAGCATGTCGATCGCGGCCTCCCTGGCTTCTGCCTTACTCATCCTGCGGTGCAGCAGAATGGTTTCGCTGATTTGCTTGCCGATCTTCTGGATCGGCCCCAACGACGACATAGGTTCTTGAAATATCATCGAAATATCGCTGCCGCGAATTTCCCGGATAGGCTCTGGAGGTGGGACTCATCGCTGCGAGATCCACGGTGCGGCCGTCGGCAGCGCGATAGGTGATACTGCCCTCAACGATTCGTCCCGGCGCATCGACGATGCGCAGGATGGAGCGCGCCATGATCGATTTGCCACAACCGCTTTCACCCAGAATACAGGTGGTTCGGCTTTGCTGGACGTCCAGATCGACGCCATCAACCGCCTTGACCACGCCATCAGCGGTAAAAAAGTGCGTCTTGAGACCACGAATACGCAGCAGCGGTTCGGGGCTATCAGTGTGCATTGGGGTCAGCGGCATCACGAAGGCCGTCTCCTAGGAAATTGAATGCTAGAACCGCAATGACGATCACCGTACCAGGTGCAATCAGCAGCCATGGTGCCTGGGCGATCGAGCGGATATTTTGCGCCTCCTTGAGCAGCGTGCCCCATGACACGATTGGCGGTTGAAGGCCAATGCCAAGGAAGGACAGCGAGGTTTCAGCCAGGATCATCAATGGCACCGCCAGCGTGAGCGAAGCGATGATATGGCTCGAGAAGGATGGCACCATGTGCTTCAGGATCACTTCGCCATGGCTGAGCCCATCGAGCCGCGCCGCAATGATGAAGTCCTCATTGCGTAACGACAGGAATTTGCCACGCACTTCTCGCGCCAGACTTGTCCAACCGATCATCGACACGATAAGGGTCACCACGAAATACGTTCGCAACGGTGGCCAGTCCAGCGGTATGGCGGCGGCAAGCCCCATCCACAGCGGGATGGTCGGCACCGACCGGATAAATTCGATGAACCGCTGGATCAAACCGTCTAGCCAGCCACCAAAATAGCCCGAAATGCCGCCCAGCAGCACCCCGATGACCAGCGACATGGCGACGCCGACAAGTCCGATGGACATGGATATGCGCGTACCGACCACGATACGGCTGAATATATCCCGGCCCAGCCGGTCGGCACCGAACAAATAGAATGTGTCGCGTGGATTTTTCGCGCCGAACAGATGCAGGTCGGTGTCGATCAATCCAAACAGCTTGTATTCAAATCCGTGGACGAAAAAGCCCAGCGGGATGATCTTGGTGTCATCGATCTCGAAGGTTCGACGGCGTGCCTCTTTATCAATCGTGGTTTTGAGACCTTTGACGTGAGGCAGGAAAACAGTTGAACCATCGTCGCCTGGGGCGAACAGATGCATCATTTGCGGTGGGGCAAATGTGTGGCGTACGCTGGTTTTGCTAATGTCGGCTGGCGCCACAAATTCAGCAAACGCCGCGATCAGGTAGATAAGAATAATGATCACGCCACTGATGACAGCCAGCCGATGGCGCATGAATTTACGCCACACCAGTGCCCACGGCCCCAGAACGACCGGTGAGTGCTCGGCGGGATCGTCGGCTAAGGGAAGAGTTGAGGCTTGGGTCATTGATATCTGATCCTTGGGTCGATCCATGCCAGAAGCAAATCGGAAATGAGCGTGCCCACAACAGTAAGAACACTCACGATAAGAATGAGCGAACCGGCCAGATACATGTCCTGCACCAAAAGCGCCCGCAGCAGCATGGGGCCGGTCGTGGGCAGGTTCATCACCACCGAAACGATGATTTCCCCCGAAACCAGCGTTGGCAGAATCCAGCCAATCGTGGAAATGAACGGATTGAGTGCCACCCGCACCGGATAGCGCAACAGCAGTTGAAATTCGCTCATGCCCTTGGCGCGCGCCGTCACCACATAGGGCCGATAAAGTTCATCGAGCAGATTGGCCCGCATGATGCGGATCAGCGCCGCCGCGCCCGACGTGCCAATCACGAAAATCGGCATCCAGATATGTTCCAGCAGATTGCCAAATTTTGCCCATGTCCAGGGCGCGTCAAGATATTCCGGGCTGACAAGCCCCCCAACGCTTTGCCCAAAATAGCGGAAGGCCACATACATCATGACCAGCGCCAACAGGAAATTGGGTATCGCCAGGCCGATAAAGCCGAAGAACGTCGCGATATAGTCCCCGGCCGAGTATTTTTTGACCGCCGAATAGATACCGATGGGCAGCGCCGTCAGCCAGATAAAGGCCAGTGTGAGCAACGAAATCAGGAACGTCCACCCCAACCGATCCCAGATCAGATCGGTAACCGGACGGTTTTTCTCAAAGGACAGGCCAAAATTGCCGTGCAGCAATATGCCACTCATCCATTTGCCGTACTGCACATACATCGGCTCACCCAGACCGTACTGCACGCGCAGTGCCTCGATAGCCGCGTTATTGTCCGAACCGGCCTCGCCCATATCGGCTGCCAACGTGTCGAGATAGTCCCCCGGCGGCAGCTGGATGATCGCGAATGTAACGATCGACACCAGAAACAGGGTCGGAATCATATAAAGTATGCGACGGGCTAGAAAACCGAGCATGGCATCGTGGCTCCCGCTGTTGGACCGATGGCAACAACCACCAGCCATTTTGCAATTGCAGGCATTACCCAAAGTCCTTTGTGGGTCGAATGTCGGCAGCTAAACCGCCGACATGAAAGGTGTTTTGTATAGGCGTCGAACTGGTCCGGGCGCAGCCCGGACCAGCACTGTGGCATCAGGGCAGCGCTTTGCCGCCTTCAAAGTAGAACTGCGCCGTATAGGGAGCCGGATACCAAAGCTGTCCAGCGATGGGCAGCGGATCAGGAATGTTGCGCATATTATTGCGTGCGATCCCGAATGCTGGCTCGTTCTGAACCAGACCCACTGTGAACAGGCTCGGCCTTGGCCAGATCAAGAACATGCTTCATCTTGGCTTTCTGTTCTTCTGGCGTCGTAGCAGCCTTCACCTCGTCATAGGCAGCAAAGATTGCCTTGACGTCTTCTGGCGGCTCTTCGCCCTTGGTGTGGTCAACGCCCCACTCAGCCCACAGGCGCGCCCAATTCACCGAATTGCTAGGTTGCGGCACATAGCACATTGGCTGGGTATAGACATCGGCCTGACCACCACCGCAGTTCCAGATATAAGCGTCCTGCTCATTGTTGGTGGTCATGTCGATCAAGCGCGAACGGTCGGTAGCGCGCACCTGAAAGTCAATGCCCACATCAGCGGCATAGGCTGTAACCAGTTCCATCGCATCGGGGAACTGAACCCCGAACACATCCGCAACCATGAACGTAAGTGTGAAGCGCTTGCCATCAGGCCCAAGCCGGAAGCCCTCGCTGTCACGTTCGGTCAGGCCTGCCTTGTCGAGATATTCGTTGGCCTTGTCCGGGTCATACTCAGTGTATTCCTTGGAAAATTCCTCGTCATAGAGCACTGAGCCTGGTTGTGGCGATGTCTGGGCCGCATGTCCCGACCCAAAATACAGCAGGTCAATGATTTCCTGCCGGTTCATGGCGTAGCTGATGCCGATACGGAAATCCCGATTGTTGACGACCTCACGCTTGACCGGATCGGTGTTGTTGAGGTTCATCATCAAAATGACGGTACCGGCTGGCAAATCATTTGTATCAAAGAAATGATACTTGCCGCGCTCCATATTGTCGGTCAGCACCGCTCGGTAGGAGGGTCGTCCGACATGGCGGTTCATATAGTCGATTTCGCCGTTGAAGACCTTGAGCAGAATGGTTTCAACATCTTCCACCTGATCATAGGTGATCCGGTCGATATAGGGGAGTTGCTGCCCTTCGGGATCGACTTTCCAATAATATGGATTGCGTTCCGCAACCACGCGATCGGTCGAGCCGTAGGCGTTGGTCAAATGCCAGGCATGTAGCGTCGGGCGATCCGGATTTTGCCAGAATAACGGGGTATCCATGGCACCAGCCTTGAGACCGAACAATTGCACCCAGTCAGAGGCAGCCGGCTCGGCATCTACCAGGCTCTTGCACATCAGGATTATATTTGATGTGGAACTGCTTGAGATAGTGCTTGGCATAGGCAGTTGGATAATAGCCAAAACCATATGCCATGTTCTGGATGAACAGGCCATTTGGCGTATCAAACGCGAACTTGACGGTGTAGTCGTCAATCTTGGTCACGACCACCGGTCCATTGGGACCAACATAGTTGGAGTCCCATGTCGGCGTCAGGTCACGATTGGAAAACACGTCCTCGTACCAGAACATGACATCGTCGGCGTTGAACGGCTCACCATCTGACCAACGCATGCCTTCACGCAGTTTGAAGGTGAACGACTTGGCGTCTGGCGATACTTCCCAACTTTCTGCAATATTGGGTTTGACCTCAGTCCAGGTCGCGTCCCACCGCACCAGATTTTCACTGCCGATGGTGCGAACGAGGTTGTGCTGGTCACCACCGCCCAGAATGGCGCGGCGCAACGTGCCACCATATTCACCAGGCTGTTCAATTACTTCCATGACCATTGGTTCATTGGGCATACGTTCTTCGACCGGGGGCAGTGTGCCCGCGTCAACCATTTCCTTGAGCATCGGCGCTTCTTCAAAAGCCAATGCTGGAAAACAGAGTGCGGCAACAACGCTTGCTGATGCCAGACGGAAAATCCACCGTCCGTGTTTCGACTTGATGTGCTGCATGTTGTCCTCCCTTGCAGTTACACAAAATTTCGTCTTACCAGTTGGTTACAGAACCATCCGGTCGCCTCAGATGTGGCGGTTCCACATGAGTTGGTTTGGAGGCGCGGATAAGCGCCTCATTGACCTCTACCCCAAGCCCTGGCGCGTCGGGCACGATGTAAACCGGCCCTTCCATTGTCACCTGCTTGGGGAAAATTTCGGGATCGTGAAAGCCGAGGGCTTCCACCGGGCTCTGCCGGGTTTCCAGCCAGGCTCAATTGGGTACGGCTGCACCAAGATGTACGGACGCCGCCGTGCAGATCGGCCCCAGCGGATTGTGCGGCATCAGATCAATATAATGCCGTTCACACCATCCAGCGACCTTCGTCGCCTCTGTGAACCCGCCAATATTGCAGATATCGAGCCGCATATATTGCGTCAGACCGCGCTCAAGATAGGGTCCGGCAGCCCATTTCGACGCGAACTCTTCGCCGATGGCAAAGGGCACGTCGGTCATACCGCGCAGCATCGCGTAGGCTTCGGGCGTCTCGTTGCGAATTGGCTCTTCAAGAAAGTTCAATGTGCCGGGGGGCAACATATTGCAAAAGTTCGCCGCCTCAGCTGGTGACAGGCGGTGGTGATAGTCAATGCCGATGACCAGTTCAGGCCCAAATTGCTGGCGCAGCGCAATCAGATCGCGAGCTGTCTGAGCGATGGATTTGTTGGGTTCAAAAATAGTCCCGGTATCGTAGTAGCTTGGCGTAACCCGCACACAATCCCAGCCAGCTTCGACCAGCGTGCTGACCTGGTCACGCACCTCTTCATAGCTTTGCCCGGTGGCGCTGGCGAAGGAAGGAACAACGTCGCGCTGGCGCCCACCGAGCAGCTGATAGACCGGCACATCAAGCGCCTTGCCCAATATATCGTATAACGCAAGGTCCATCGCTGAGATGGCAGCGGTAAACACCCGTCCGCCTTCAAAATACTGGCTGCGATACATTTCCTGCCAGATACGCCCGATCTTGCGCAGAATCCTGCCCCACCAGAAACTTGGCAAAATACTCCAGCGTTGCAGCCACAGCCTCTGGACGCGCCGAGAGCCCGGATTCGCCCCAGCCAACGATACCGTCCTCGGTCTCAACCCGAACCAACAGCTGATTGCGCCGACCCACGCGGGCAAGCAACGGTTCAATGGAGGCAATTTTACTCAAAAACCATGTCCTTTTCAGTGCCAGCCAACGCGCGGCGCGGCGGGTATTTCGTCCGCCGGGCGGCTGCGGATCATATCTGTCAGTTCACGGCGAACGCTAGCGCGCCCGGCGTCGTCAAACAGGTTTTCCATTTCATGCGGATCGTCGTGCAAATCATAAAGTTCACCCGTGCCCGTCGTCAGGTCGAGTGACATGCGATGCCGCGCAGTCCTCACGGTGCGCAGGTCAAGATCAATGCCGGAGCGGCTGGCATCGACTTCCCATTCGCACAAGGCAAAGTCGCGACTATCGCGCCCCGACATCAGGCCGCGCCATGAGGTGCCATTGTCCTGTTCCGCGTCCAACCCGCACAAATCCACCAACGTACTGCGGATATCGAGCGTGCTGATCGGATCGCCGATGACCCGGTCTTCTGGCACACCCGGCCCCTGGATCAGGCAGGGCACTCGTAGCAACCCATCATATAGCATCGGCCCTTTGAGCAGCAGGCCGTGATCGCCCAGCCACTCACCGTGGTCGCTAATGTAAATGACGATTGTATTGTCCAGTTCGCCAGCAGCCTCCAGCGCATCCAGCATCCGACCGACCTGATGGTCCACAGCTGAAATCATGCCATAATAGATCGCCGTAATGTCGCGGAGCGCCGCTTCGTTGAGCGCGCCCTTCTGACCCCAGTCGACACCGCCCTGATTATGCTCAATGCCTTGCTGGGTATTCTTTTTTTCAAGAAACGCCCGATGCCACCAGGGACGTCGGTCCAGATCCAATTCAAAATGGGTCGGCAGATCCACCTCGGACGGGTCGTACAAATCGGACCACGGGCGTGGCGCCAGAAATGGAGGATGCGGATCGGGAAATGAAACCCAGGCAAAATAGGGCTTTTCATTATTACCGTTGATCATCTCGACTGCCCGATCGCCAATCCAGGGCGACGAGTGCCATTCATTGTCCAGCGCCGAACGCCAGGCCTGAAAATGGTGCGACTTTGGTGGCAAATGCTCCGCCGCCTGCGCCCATCGCTGGCCACCACGACCATCCTGATCCAGCCAATATTCGTGATGCAGAGCTTCGGGCGGCTCCGCCCATTTGGTGTGGTGGTGCGGGCGCAGCATTAACTGCGCCTTATCAAAACCGAAGAACGGCCCCTGCCAGTCCTCTGGATAATCCTTTGCGCTGGCCAGACATTCTGGCTTCCCGGTAGGCTGAAAAGTCTGGTGCGACGAAAAATGCGCCTTCCCGATAAAATGGCTATCGTACCCGGCAGCCGCAAAAACGGCACCCAGCCCCTGCCCCGCCAACGCTTCATCAAGATCACGGCCATTGTCGCGAACGCCATGCGTATAAGGCAGTTTGCCGGTCAGGATCGACGCACGCGCGGCCTGACACATCGGGTGGGGCGTAATGCACTTAGAGAACCGCACCCCATTGGCGCCGATCCTGTCGATATTAGGCGTATTGACCTGTCGCGGTTCCGCGCCGATGCAGTCGCCACGTTGCTGGTCGGAAGATATGAGGATGACATTGGGTCGTTTTGTCATTCGCCGCCCCCATTGCTGCGGTGAGCCTCGGTTTCCATTTCCAGAATATCGGCGCGATAGGTCACTTCGGCATAATAGATAATCCGGTCATCACCATTGCGAGATCACCCGGCGGATATGGGCCACCGGGTCGCCGGCGGGATATTCGAGCTGAACCGAAGTGTCCTCGTCGCACTTGCCAAATCGGACATATTGATTGACGTGGGCGATGTCGTCGGCAGCAATCTCATTGAGCACTGGGATGGCCAATTCGACCCGAAACCGATCCGGCGACCGCGCAAACACCGCTTCATCCAGATATAACGAAATTACGCAATAGCGCAGTTCGTCGCGCAAATGGACGCGCTGAATGTAATAGTAGGTGTTGGCCAGAGTGCCCGGCAAATCACCAATGACGGGCATGCCGGTGCCTTCTGCGATATTGGTCACCGCCGGTCGATCCAGGCGCAGGGCCGAATTGAGATTGTCAAATTTGGTCTCGAGCTTAAGCGGCCGATGCCCGCGCGCCTTGTCGGTCACAATCGTGCCCCGACCGCGTTCCGGGCGCAGCAGCCCCTCATCAGCGAGGATTTTTACGGCATCACGAACCGTGACGCGGGCAACACCCAGTGCCTCGGTCAGTACATCAAGCGACGGCAGAACATCGTTGGGCTGCCAAAGCCCCTCGGTCAGGTGGCGCCTGAAGTGATCGACGACCTGCATATAGAGTGGCTGCCCGCTTCGGCGGGAGCTCTGAAATGCTTTGATCTGCTGTAAACTCGCCAACGCCTGTTCCATTTCTGCGATTGCGCCCCTCGTTCAAATTGTATAGTCCTACTTATAGAACCTTTGCAACCTCAAAAGTACCACTAATAGGATGTTTATTTGCAACGGCACCGAGCAGCGCATTTTTTGGCGTCACCTGAGAGCGATTTCAGCCGTCACCCGCCCGGAACGCCCAATATTTTCCTCGACCCTACAATCGGGATAATTTGTGCAAACGTCAACATCATATGTTTGAATATTTCTTGGAAAAGCTGAATTTTTCACTCATACCTGTCAATAACGCCTCAAAACCGGCCACACGAAACCATCACCGACCCCAATTATATGTGCAAACGTTTATCGATTTCACCCGCACTAACAAATAGTCGCCTCACCTTCCTCAATATCGAACACAGGCCAATGTCATGAACGACACACCCGTCCGCCCGCACTACCCCGACATCACCAACCCCATGCGGCGAGCGCTGCAGGAAAACCGCGCCAAAATTGGCATCTGGTCGCAGCTGAACTCGACCAACGCCATAGAGGGGCTGGTCTGGGCGGGGTTTGATTGGCTGCTGATCGATTGCGAGCACGCCCCTATCGAGTTGAACGATGTCATTTCCCACCTTCGGGTGCTCGACGCCTCACCTACCATTCCGATTGTACGCCTGACCCTCAACAACGAACTTTTGCTCAAACGCCACCTCGATGCAGGTGTCCGAAGCTTTATGCTGCCGTTTGTCCAAAATGCCGAGGAAGCCAAGTCAGCGGTCGATGCCATGCATTATCCACCCAGGGGCAAGCGCGGCATGGCGGGCATGCACCGCGCCAACCGATATGGCGCCGTGCCCGACTATTTCGCCAAGGCTTCCGAGAGCCTGTTTCTGATCGTACAGATCGAAACCGGTGAAGCCCTGGATAGGCTTGAAGAAATTCTGGCTGTCGATGGTGTCGACGCGGTGTTTTTCGGCCCGACCGACTTGTCCGCCAGTCTTGGCTTCCCGGGACAGGGCGGCACCGAAAAATTTACCAAAATTGTCAGTGCAGCGCTGGAGCGGGTACGCAAGACCGATAAATTTGCGGGCACGCTGGCGCTGTCCCCGGCTCAAGCCAACAGCTTTCTGGAGGCCGGCTTCGACTTTGTTTCGGTTATCAGCGACTGCGCCCTGCTGTTCGGCAACGCCCGCCAAACGGCGGCGAGGCTACCGTCAGCGCTAACATCTGGCGACCTGTCACTATTGCAACGCCGCAGATCGTTCGCGTCGACATTGTCGCGGCAATTGCCATACCGGGCATGTGACTACCGACCGAGATTGTGTCATCGCGCCAGCGGGTCGCCAACATCGGTTTGCCATTCGATCAGCGCAGCACTCAGGCGCTGATGGACCTCGTTCATTGCTGGCACGAACGCCAGATTTGTGGTTTCGCCGGGATCAGATTTAAGGTCAAAAAGTTGGTCTAGGGCCGCCCCTGCGCTTGGCGTCGGTAACTCGGGCAGGCTCGTCATCGCTATGGTCGCCCTGTTCATAATAGCGGATCAGCTTGTAACGCTCATCGCGAACCATACGCTGCCCCATGCGATAGGCGGCGCCAAAACGCTGCCTTGGCGCCGCGCCATCACCATTGATTATTGGTAACAAGCTGACCCCTTCAGAATTTTCCTCAACCGGCACCCCTGCCAAGTCAAGAACGGTCGCGCGCGTATCCGCGTGCCACACCAGAGGCGACAATCTCTGTCCACCCTTGATCCCCCGACCAGCAATTATCAGCGGAATATTGAGGCTGTGCTCATATAGGTTTTGCTTGCCCATAAGCCCGTGTTGGCCCAGTGCCAACCCATGGTCCGCCGTGTAAACAACCACGCAATCATCAAGCAGACCGGCGCGGTCTGCCGTCACCAGAATATTGCCGATGGCATCGTCGAGATGCGCGATCATCCCGTAATAATCCGCCAGATGCTGGCGTATCGCTTCCGGCGTCCTTGGCATTGTCTCAAGCAGGCTCGTCGCGCACCACGGACTCGCCATTGTCGAAGGGATGAATGGGCAGGAAATTATCAGGTAGTGAAACGATTGCCGGATCGACTTTGAACCGGTCTGGCGGCGTGCGCGGATCATGTGGCGCGGTAAATGCGACATAAAGACAGAACGGTTCCTCGCTACCAACGCTTTCAAGGAACGTTTTCGCCGATTGTTCGAACAGATCAGTAGACAGTCCTGTCTCCAGCCGCGGTTTGGTTGTCGCATAGGCACCATCAGGATCAAAATCGTGCAGCGGCACCTTGTCATGGTCGCTCATGCCGCCAAAAAACAGCCTCTCACCGGAGGAAAATGACCGCTCGAATGCGCCAAAGTCGTTGTGCCATTTGCCGATCGCATGTGTTCTGTAACCCGTCTCCCGAAGCCGTTGCGGGAAGGTATCAAACGTCTCCGGGATCCCGATCGCGGGCTCATCGGCGCTGCCGCCGCCAAGCGCAAATATGTTACGCCCCGACATCAGGGATGCACGGCTGGGCACACAAACCGCCGGGTGCAGGCTGCCCTGACAATGCGCATTGTCAAATACGGCACCCGATTTTGCCAATCGATCCAGATTGGGTGATTGAACCTCGGGGCAGTTAATACCAATCGATTCAAATCGATGGTCATCAGCAATGATGAAAATGAAGTTTGGGCGGCGTGACATGCGCTCTCTCAGGTTGCATCAATAGGAAAACGCCGGATTGCCCCTAATGCCGGGCATCGCGCGACAGAACCTATGAAATTTTCAGCAATATTCCAAAATTTATGACTGATTGATCAGTGAGTTTCAACTAATTTATTAGATGGCACCGCCGATACTCTCACTGAAGCGTCAGACCCGCGTCGATAAGGCCAACCGACTGCAAGTCGGCAAAGAGCGCGTCCGGTACGTTCTGCGTGAAGGCGGCAACACACTCACCAACTTCTTCCGCCGTGCGCATGCCGGGCACAATAGTGGCAACCGCCGGGTGCAACAGCGGAAACTGCAATGCCGCCGCCGCCATGCTTACCCCATGATCCGCACAAACGCGCCTGATGGCACGAACTCTGTCCAGTACCTCCTGATCGGGCTTTTTATACATGTAAAAGGCCTTTGCCGGCTCCTTGGCGACCAGCAGACCGGAGGCGAAGGGACTGCCAAGCAGAATCCTTATATTTCGGTTCTGGCAATAGGGCAGGAAGCTTGCGGTAGCGCCTTGATCCAACAGGTTGAAGTGCCCAGCCATCATGAAGCAATCGAAATCGCCGGCACGCGCAAACCGCTCGCACATTGCCAACGAGTTGTTGCCGACGCCAATTGCCTTGATCGTACCCTCACGGCGCAATTGCTCCAGTGCCCGATAGCCTTCGGCCATGCATTGGCTGAACAATGCCTCAAGCGCTTCAGGCTCGTGATTGTTGGGATCAATGTTATGGATATGCAATATGTCGATCGACGCCAGCCCCAGTCGCTGCATACTGTCTTCGACTGAGCGCATGACGCCATCATAGCTATAATCGTTGGTCAGCGAAAACGGTAACGGGTCTTCAAATATCCCCGCCATGGGATCTGCCTTTAGCGCCTTGTCGGGCGCCGGCACCAGGCGTCTGCCGACCTTGGTTGACAGCACAAAACTATTTCGTGCCACCTCACGCAATACAGCGCCCAACCGATGCTCGGCCAGCCCATGGCCATATAGGGGCGCGACGTCAAAATATCTGATACCCAGATCATATGCGCAGGTAATTGCTGCGGCAGCTTCGGAATCGCTTAGCTTGGTCGGATAATTCCCCAATGGCACGCCGCCATAGGCGAGACGGGAAACCCGCAGGCCGGCCTTACCGATAGAAGCCGCTGAATCCTGAATGCCTAATGCCATAATTAGGTCCTTGGTGTTGTAATCGGGTCGGAAATATCTAGTCGATAGACCCGCGCAGCCGTCTTTCGAAAAACCGCATCGAGTGCAGCATCGCCCTGTTCACCGACGATTTGTCCGTATCCCGCCAACAGTTTAGGATAGCTAGAGAACAGACCGTCGACCGGAAAATTGCTGCCAAACATCACCCGATCAGCCCCGAAGCACATCAACAGGAACTCGACGAACGGCCGCAGACTGGCAATACTCCAGCGCCAATCGGTCATTGGCAGTCCCGACAATTTCGCCGTAACATTGTGGCGTTTGGCCAAAGCGCGAATACCGCGCCGCCACGCGTCCACGCCCGAAGCACTTCGATCCAGCGGCAATCCGGCATGGGTCAATATGATCGACAAATCCGGAAACGCATCGGCCATGTCCGCTGCCGCGGCCATTATTGGCTGTGGCGCCTGCAAGTCAAAGCTCAGACCGCGCTCCATTACCGCGCTCATCCCACGCCGGAATCCATCGTCGGCCAACAGCGCCGCCCCCGACGGCGCGGTAGCCCGCCCGGTCATCACCCGCACCCCGCGAAAACGTGGCGAGCGCATATGAGTATCAAGGGTTGTTTCAACGCCCTTATCAGTCAGATCGGCATAACCAACGATGGCTGATGGCACACCATGGCGATCGGCGTGCTGGTCCAGCCAAGCAGTTTCGCCCGCACTGTCGTTGAACCCGTCCCAATGAGCTTCGATGTGAACCGAGGCCAGCAACCGGATGGGTCCCAGATCGGCCAGATAGTCCGGACCACAATAGCTACGTCTGATCGCCTCATAGTCGCCAAAATGCGCATCGACCAGCCGGTCCTGCAACCACGGATAGCGGTTGGCATCCAAATCCCACAAATGGTGATGGCTATCCACCAGGGGGCCGATACGCGCAATGATGTCGGCCTGCGCGTCAACCATGCATGTGCCCCACTACCTTGACCATGAGCGCAGCTACCTGCCGGCTCGCACTCGAACGCCGGGCGGCGGCGAAAATCCATAATCCTCTCGCGCCAATATCGCGGCCTCGCCGCCCAGCGCATCAATGCGTCGCCGCTGTTCGGCCAAAGCATCGAGATGCACGGCGTCGGGGTCGAGTCGCGACTGCAGCATGGCCAGACATTGTTTGACCTGATCGGCATGTGCCGGATCATCGGCCAAATTCTGCAACTCCTCAGGGTCAGACTCAAGATCGAACAATTGGGCATCATAAAGCGCATAATGGACATATTTCCATTTACCCCAGCGCAGCATATAGGCGCCGCTACGCGAACCCGTGCCGTGATATTCCGAAATCACCGAAACATCATCATCGCTGAACAGATCGACCTCGCCAAAACCCTGGGAACTGCACCCCGTCGCGTCGAGAATAAACCGCGACACATCGATCAGCGAGCGCGGCTGTTCGCGTACAGCACCCGCTTCTATATCAGGCCCACACACGATGAGCGGAATGCCCACTGACTCTTCATAAAGTGTGCTCTTGCCCCACAACCCGCGCGCGCCCAGATTGTCACCATGATCACTGGTATAAACAATGCGCGTCTGCTCGCTGAGCCCCGACGCAGCAAGCGATTTGATGACCTCACCGACCTGATGATCCACAAAGCTGCAAAGCCCCATATAGCCAGCAATTGCCCGTTTGACGTCAGCGTCGGTCTTGAAAAAGCGATCATAGGCAAATACCGACTGGTAGTCGTTCAGATACGGGTGCTGCGGACGCTGATCGTTAGGATATTGCTTCGGCATGTCGATCTGCGTCTGATCGTAGCGATAATAAAACTCCGGCGGAGCCGTCAACGGGAAGTGCGGCGCCACCAGCGACACGAATAGAACCCATGGCTTGTCGGTTATTTGTGGCGCTGTTTCGCGCAGCCAAATCTGCGCCCTCGCCGAAATGTCTCGATCATAATTTGTGTAAACCGACTCGCCGGGGCCTGCCATGTCGGCCATCTTGTTAGCCGCGCCGCGCTCAATGTTACGATCCCGGATCAGCCCCAACACATCACCTTGGCCATCAACGATGTTCATCGGCATTTCTGAGTGCGAAAACCCGTTGTCATCGCCCTCCGCCCCGCGAAAATGCAGTTTGCCAATGGAGTGCACATGATGCCCCGCATTCCGGAGCCGGTGGTGCCAGCTTTCTTGCTCACCATCATAGGCGCAGGCATTGCACCACGCCCCAACATCGCGGATTGGCCTGCCGGTCGCGAAAGCCGACCGCGCCGGAACGCAGAGCGGACTGGGTGTATAGGCCGCGGTAAATCGCGTTCCTCGCGCCGCCAAAGCATCAATATTGGGAGTTTGCACCAACCGGTGGCCGCTTGCGCCCAAATAGTCACGTCGATGCTCGTCCGCCATGATGACGATAAGATTTTGCGGTTTCAATAAATTGCCCTCCACACCGGCCGACACAACGCGCTTTGCACCGGTGCATAGTACATCTCACCCAATAAATACCGCCAATATTCATTTCATGATGCTATTATACCGTATCGATATCAATCGAGCGTGAGCTTCCGACCATGGAAATGCACCAGATCCGGTACTTTATCGCCGTTGCCGAGGAGTTACATTTCAGCCGGGCGGCACAGCGCGAGCATGTCTCGCAACCCCCGCTCAGTTTGCAAATCAAGAAACTGGAAGATGAGTTGGGTGTCGTCCTGTTTGAGCGCACCAAGCGGCACGTCAAACTGAGTGAGGCCGGCGCCGCATTCCTGCCTGCCGCGAGAGCCATCCTTGAAAGCGCCAAGGTCGGGCGCCTCGCCGCCGAGCGGGCCCATCGCGGCGAAACCGGACGGACAAGCATTGGGTTTGTCCATTCCGCCTCAATTAGCTATTTGCCAAAGCTTATCGGCCCATTTCGCCAGAAATTTCCTCAAACAGGGATCGAATTTCACGAGATGAGCGTCAGCGAGCAGATCGACGCACTGGCCATTGGCGCCATCGACGTGGGCATAGTGCGACCGCCGGTTCTGGACCCTACGATTGTCAGTTTTTCCGTTCAGCGCGAAGGCTTTTGCGTAGCCGTGCCCATAGCGCACCGGCTCTGCGGCAAAACTTCGGTCACAATGTCCGACCTGCGCGACGAGAATTTTGTCTTCTATCCCCGGCACCGGTCGCCCGCCTTTTACAATCAGCTGATAAGCCTGTGCGCCAGCGCCGGTTTTTCACCCCAAATCGCGGTGGAAGCCAATACCATGTATACCGCTATCGGCTTGGTCGGCACCGGCGTCGGTATCGCCCTGCTGCCGCAAAGCATATCGATGATCGCAGCACCCACGGTCCGTTACATTGATCTAGCCGACACCAGTTTCCAGTCCGAACTTTGTCTGGCCTACCGCCCCGACAATCCGAGCCGCGCTGCCAAGGCGCTGGTCGACTTCGCGCGAACCCCTCAGATGCTACCCGACACGACCGCCGCCAAAGCATCGATCTTGGCATCGCTCATATAGCAGTAGCGATTGATTTCCGCATGCCGCCCCGAGGCATCCCAGACCGCCTTGAACCGATCGACCACATCCGAAATGGGCCCATAGGCATGGGAAATACCCGCAATCGGCACCGTCGCAGCCGCCTGCATCGGCGCGAGTTTCGTCGCTATGCTAGCGGCGGTGATACCGTGTCCCTGACCGGGCTCTGGATAGATAAAATCACCCGTCTTTTCATATCCTCGACTTCGCGCCAAAAACAGTTGCGACAACTTCGCCGCGATCGCCATATCCTGATCCGGCGTGGCCGGCACCAGATGGCTCGCATAATTGGCCAGCATCATTGGCCAATGCATTGTGTAGAATTTAACCGCCAATCCGTGCGCATGTCGGGATAGCGGCTTGACGGCAAATCCCGATAATTGATCCCAGGGCGTCGGAAACCCCTGCAGGATGACTTTCTTGGTGCCTCCACTCGCCTCGTCGACACATTGCCGCAAAAACGCTGCATAGCGCTCAACCAGATGAGTTCGCAACGCCAGATGGTCCGCAACCGCGGGACAATAGTGGGTAAGTTTCGCCAACGCCTCATCAAAATCTGTCGCGCCGCCAAGCCCCAAGTCTGGCAAATTGCCACCCAATATTTTTTCCAGCAACCCCGACATTGCCTCGGCCAATGGATCAAAATCCAAGCCGAGCGCCACTGCATACGGGCGAACTTGTGGGTTATAGTCGGCAAACAATGCCAAAAAGTGATAGGGCGGATACTCGGGCCAATCAAATTTGAAGGCATCCACGTCAGGATAGTGGCGGCTCAAATCGACAATAAGCGCACGCATATAGTCGCGCACGCCGCGCGCCGCCAGACTGGCGTTCTTGTCCACTCGTTGCGGCAATATTCGGCCATCAGGCAGCATCGGTTCATCGGTCGCGCTGGGACCACCAAACTGAACCCGCAGGCAGGGCGGGATCGCCGCCATGATCTGCAAATACACTTCCACCCCGCGTTTTTTCGCTAACGACACAAAGTCGCCGACAAGGTGCCCCTCCCGGCGCGTGAGATCATCGGCCGGTTGCGGCGCGTAACCGATGTTGGCATAGAGCCGATCATCGGGCACAAAACTGGGTGACGCACGCATGAAAACCGCATTGGCGCCCCACAACGGGCGATCCAGTATACGAACAGCACCAGCGCCAGCATCCGCCGGTGGTTCTCGCAAACCTTCCCCCGGCTGCGTTTGAGCGGCAACATAGGGCGAGGTGGTAAGCTGATTGGCACCAAGCCCGCCAACCAATCGGTCAAGAACCGCCTCGGCGCCCTCGCTTTGTACATATTCGGGCATCACGGTTACGCCCAGCGTGTACTTGCCTACCACAGCCATTCCCCGATCTCGCCCACGATCAACCGCGCCTAAATCCGGCCAAATTCAGCCAGAAGATCGTCAATTGTCTTGCCTTTGGCCACCCATTCGCGTGTTGCCTGCTCGCGATCGGCCTGTTCCTGGGCCAGACCCACGATCCGCTCCGCTTCCGCCAGCGGCACGACCACAACGCCGATAGTGTCTGCAACAACAAAATCGCCTGGCTGCACCACCACCCCGCCGCAACTGATCGGCACATTGATCGACAATTCCTCCTTGCGCTGGGAGAACATCGTGTGGGTACCGCGCGCGGTAATGGCGCGTGTCCAGATCGGCCAGCCGATGTCTTCCAACTCGTCAATATCGCGTCCGGCACCGTCAACGATCATACCACGGATGCCGCGATTTTTCGCCAACCCGCCCATCAGCCCACCGCAAACCGAGGTTTGCATGTCGCCACCGGCATCCACCACTATGATGTCACCATCAGTACCCATTTCCAGCGCCTTGAGCGGATCGACAAGATCGCCCTTCGACAGTTGCACGGTCAGCGCCTGCCCCACCGTCTTGGCACGAAAGGGCGGCTTGATGCCGGAATCCATCACCCCGGTACGGTAGAGCGCATCGGCAAAAATGCAGGCTCGCCGAATAGCTTTTGACCACCGCGTCAAACTTGGCCAACAGATCAGGGCGGCGCTCAAAATCATTATAAACTTGCAGCATTCAATTCGACCTTTCAGGCAAAAACATATCAGTAGCTGGTGATGGCGCGTACTTTGTCTTCATTGACGTCGACCCCCAGTCCCGGGCGATCATCGGCAACAAAATGACCGTCCACCACATCAGGATAGACGTCGGCGAATGATGATTTTATCGGCATGGCATGGTGGCCATGCTCCATGATTTGCAGGCGTGGTGACGCCAGCGACACATGCAGCCCCGCCGCAATTGCCAATATGCAACCTGCCCCGATGTGCGGTGCCATCGGCATGTTGTAATAGTCGCACAGCATGGCAATGCGCTTGCCTTCGCTGATCCCGGTGCGGCCTATATCGGGCATCGGCACGTCCAGCGCCCGGTTTTCAAACCAGGCTCTTCCACTCATAGGAAGTGCGCAGCCATTCCCCGCTCGCTACATCCATGTCGAGCGCCCGCGCCACCTCGGCATGACCTGAAATATCTTCGGGCGCAACCGGCGCTTCAAGCCAACTAACGCTCAGCTTTTCAAGGCCCCTGCCCAGCTGGATAGCTTCGGAAACCGAGCGCGTCGTGTGCACATCAACCATCAACTCAATATCGGCACCAACCCGTTCGCGCACCGCGCTGACAATATCGAGAATGCGAGCATTGCTGACCCGAAGATGCAGCTTCAGGGCCGTATAGCCTAGTCGCACCATTTCGGCGGACTGGTTCGCCATGATTTGCGGATCGGTGCCGCCAAACCCGGAATAGACCCTGACCTTGTCGCGATATCGCCCGCCCAAAAGCTTGTAGACCGGCTTGTTGAGCGATTTGCCGACAATGTCCCAAAGCGCCTGGTCGACACCCGACAATGCGTCAACGAAAAACCCAGTACCGTGACCGCGCTCGCGCATGGCGCTATAGCTGCGGTACCATAAATATTCCACGTCGTGAGGGTCATGCCCCATTATGACAGTCCGGCAGATATCCTCAACGACCGTCGCTGGCGTCCGTCGCCCCACCGGCGCAAAGGCTTCACCCCACCCCACAATACCGGAATCGGTTTCAATCCGGACCAATGTGGTTTCGATGTGCTTGGGATAGATCGAGGTCCATTGGTTGCGTGCGATGACATAATCGCCAAAATCGTTCATGTCCTCTTCGCGCAGGTTCTCCGTATACTCGTCCTCCCGCTTCAACTTGATCGGGAAAGCCTCAACTTTGGAAATCTTCATTCTTATCGAGCCCTAATATACGAAGCTACGTGCCGCACCCGTCTGCAAACAGTGCTGACAAGGCATTTTGAGCGCGGCCCACCGATCCATGAGCATCAAGACCAACGGCAAGCGCCTTGGAACGTCGTGCAAACGTCATCATTACCCAAGCTAATGTCAAGCAAATTTCCACCGCGCGGTAAACTCAATACGCGAAATGATTAGACTAGACACCGCATACATGGGCACTAACGCTCGCTGCAAACACCCACAATTCTATGCAAACGTCACCACAAAAGCTGATGGTCATCACACAGTTTTCATGCTAAGGAACGCCACTGATATAGGCGCAACCAGAGACCAGACATGACCAGCACCCCATCCCGGCCCCGCGCCACGATTCGCGAAGTTGCCGCCGCTGCGGGCGTATCCATGGGCACGGTATCGCGTGTGGCGAGCGGAAGCACACGCATCTCGGAGGCGACCCGCGCTCGCGTCGTGGCCGCCATGAAGGATCTGGCCTACCAGCCCAATGCCGCCGCCCGGGCCATGCGCACCAATGTGTCCAAGACCGTGGGCATGTTGGTACCCGATCTTGGCTGTCCCGTTTTTGTGCGCATGATTGCCGGGGTCAAGGAAGTGCTGGCGCAGCACGGCTACATGCTTTTCACTTTCTCATCAGAATCCGAAACGGCCCAGGAAATCAGTTTCCTCCAGGCCGCCCGTCAGCGCCAGGCTCGACGGTTTGATCGTTTCGGTCGTTGACGAAACATCGGCCGAAACCGCCCATGAACTTCAGATGATGGGCGTGCCCATCATTGTGGTGGATCGCGAAATCCAACTTGATGCCGACCGTGTCTTTGTCGAACACACCCAGGCGATGGATTCGCTCATGGCGCACCTCATTGCCATGGGGCACCAGCGTATTGGCCTTGTAACTGCGGCACTCAACCGACCCGGTCGCCATCGAGTGGCGGCCTATCGTCGAGCGCTGCAGCAGGCAGGCATCACTATTGACCCGGACCTGATGCGTATTGATGGTGCCGGGCGCGGCGCCGCCTACGGCACGTCGGAAACCTATGACCTTTTGACAAATGGCGCAGCGCCCACGGCCCTTATTGCAGCAGGCAGCGACTTTTTCTTTGGCGCGTTGAAGGCCGTGCGGGCCCTGGACCTTTCCATTCCGGACGATTTGTCCTTTGTCGGCGCTGACGATACTGAACTGGGTGAAATTGCCGGCCCGCCAATTACCGCCATTGAACGCGATATGCGCGAAGTTGGTCGCATGGCCGCCAAATTGTTGCTGGACCGGTTCACCGGAAACGCCCTGCCCCCCAGAACGATCATTCAATCCAGTCAGTTGGTGCTGCGTAAATCAATCGCCAAGGTGCAGCCTGCTACCCAACCTGCCGCATCCAAGAGCCGTGCCGAGCCTTTCGTCGCAGCGGGCGGCTGATTGTCCAATGATCGGAAATTTGGCACCAGATTGATACGCTCGTACGCCGGGGAACATTTATGGCAATTGCGTCCAATACTACCCAAATCAAAAAGCTGGGGTCCGACGAACTCGAGATTCAAGTTGCCCCCGATTTTGGTGCCAGAGTGATCTCGCTTGTCGATTGTCGTAGCGGCCGAAACTGGTTGACCCAGGGCCCGATGGTCGGCGCGCAAGATAACGACGCAGATTTTACCGGCGACCCATCCCGGGGCTGGGACGAGTGTTTTCCTACCGTCAGTCGCTGTCTCGACCCGACTTGGGGTCGGAACCTGCGCGACCATGGTGATCTTTGGGCGCGCCGCTGGTCCCATACCAGCGCCCAGGGCCAAATTGCCTGCACCTATTCTGCGCCGGACTATACCTTCACGCGTAGCCTGACTCTGGACGGCGCCAGGCTGCAAGTCGACTACAAGCTTTCAGCAACCAGCCGCACACCATTGCCCTGGATTTGGAGCCAGCATTGTCTGTTGGCCTGCCAACCCGGCGAACGCTTCGAAATTGAGGGTCTGGGCGACATCCGCACCGACAGTGGTGAGTTGGCCGATTTGACGCCCATTCGCGGTATGGAGGATGGATTTGCGCAAAAATCATATGGCAAGGTTCGTGGACAGGCTCGAATAGGCGTCGTTGGGCCTCAGGGCAGCATTCATTTCACCTGGGCCGAAGAGGATGCCCCCTATCTTGGCCTATGGCTCTCCTATGGGGGTTGGCCAACCGATAATCCTACCCACCAGATCGCCATCGAGCCGACGACGGCCCCCGTTGGTCAACTGGATCAGGCCATCGCCCAAAACACCCATAAAGTACTGCAGCCAGATAGCAGCGTCGAATGGCAGATCCAGTTGGATGTTTCGGCCTGACCGGCAAGCCCGCTGGGGCAATACTGGCCTCGCGCAGTAGATATCTGGACCGAAGTTTGTGGTCAGACGTCGATTTCGAACCGCTTGATGAAATCCATGTCCGGCTCTACGCCGATCCCGGGTTGCGATGGAATTGTCACGCACCCATCATTGGCCTTGATCTGCCCTTGAATGTTCAGCGGCTCCTTGAGCAGTTCATCCCGAAACTTGTTGTCAGTCGTATCAAACTCAAGCATCGGCTCGCATTGGTGCATGCCTCCAGGCATCGGCGGCATGGCCGCCAGCAATTGCAGGTTGGTCGCCACCGCAATCGCCGACCCCCAAACATGGTTGATGACCGGCGTGAAATGGGCGTGGCAAAGCGCCAGCACGCGTAAATATTCGGAAATGCCACCCAGCGCACAGACCTCGGGTTGAGCAATATCAAGGCCGCGATTTTCAAGAATTGCCCGCCAGCCCCAGCGGTTGAATTCCGCTTCGCCGCCCGAAATGTTGACCTTGAGCCCCGCGCGTAGTTCGCGATAGCCATCATGATCTTCGGGAGCAATAGGTTCTTCAAACCAATAGGCATCCAGTTCCTCAAGCGCCCGCCCCACATAGAAGGCGTCATGAGTATTGTAGCAATGGTTGGCGTCGACCATGAAGCGAAACCCCACACCCACGCCCTTGCGCACCGCCGCTGCCAGTTCGACGTCAGGTCCAGGACCAAAACCCACCTTCATCTTGGCGGCGACAAACCCCATCTCCTTGATGGCCGCCGCTTCATCAACAAAGCGCGCCGCCAACGATTTGGCGTCCTCGCGCCTAAGCATCATGCCATAGCCGTAAACCGGCACTTTGGTGCGATGCGCGCCACCGATCAGTTTGTGAACCGGCAATCCCGCAACCTTGCCGGCAATGTCCCACAGCGCAATATCAACGCCCGACAAGGATTGCAGCGGCATCCCCTTCTGCCCGTGATCGCGCATTAGATTGTAAACCTTGTGCCAGATCACATCACGATCCAGCGGATCATCACCGATGATCATCGGCTGAATGACCTTTTCGACGATCCCCTTATTGGCCACGGCGATATTGCCGGGGCCAAAACATTCGCCCCATCCAGTCACGCCTTCGTCGGTTTCCACCTCAACCAGATGGGCGGAACGCTTGGCATAATATTGTTGGGAATAGCCCAACTCTTCAGGCAGGTCATATTGCAGGACATGGCTGGTGACGCGTGTGATCTTCATGATTTACCTCAGTTCGCCAGCGCGCGCGACACGCGTTTGGTCGCCAGATAGTCGTGCAATGCCAGATAGGAACAGTCGCAGCCCAGACCCGATTGCCTTATCCCGCCATGCGGCAGATCAATGCCGTACTTCACTCCATTGATCTGGATTTCTCCAAAGCGCAGCTTGGCTGAAAAATGCTCTGCACGCGCTAGGTCGCGGGTAAAGACATAGGCCGTCAGACCGGCGTCGGTATCGTTGGCCAGTTTTAGAACCTCATTGTCATTGGTGAACGACAAGATGTTCAACACGGGCCCGAAAATTTCCTGCTGATAGGCTCGCCATTTCGGGCGTCACCCCAACCAGCACTGTGGGCGCATAGAATTGGCCCGCACCCATCCCGTCCGAACGTCCACCGCCCGCCAAAACCGTCGCCCCCTTGGCTTTGGCGTCCCTAACCAATCCATCGATCCGGCTCCAGGCCGCCTTATCGATCACCGGGCCCATGTCGATATCACCCGAACGGTCATAACCAACCCTGATTTTCCTGACCCGATCCATGACCTTTTCGGTGAACTGATCCAGCACCGATGCGTCGACAAACACCCGGTTCGGCGTCACGCAGACCTGGCCGGCATTGCCGAACTTCACAGCACAAATGGTGTCAGCGGCCTGATCGAGGTCGGCATCGGCAAATACCAGGGCGGGCGCATTGCCCCCTAACTCCATCGAATAGCGCTTGATCGAACTCGCGCCCATTTTCATGATGTGCTTGCCGGTGTTGGTCGAACCAATAAGCGTCAGGAGCGCCGGGATTTTGGATGACGACAGCGTATCGCCAACCTCAATATCATCGCCGCAAATTATGTTGACCACGCCTGCCGGCAGCCCGATCTGGTGGCACAGCGCCCCCAGCGCGTAGGCGGACAACGGCGTCTTGAAAGAGGGTTTTATGATTATTGGACAGCCCGCCGCCATCGCCGGGCCGATCTTGAATGCCAGATTGAGTAACGGAAAATTCCACGCAATATAGGCCACAACCACACCTACCGGCTCGTGAACCAAGGTGTGGGTGTGCGTACCTTCCCGATCAACCAGTGCTTCGGGACGAAATCGCGAAATCTCTTCAGCATAAAATTGCAGCGAATTGACCAGGCTGTCGAAATCCTCCTGCGTGCTCGCCCACGGCTTGCCCATTTCCAGATGAATGCATTCGCGTAAATGTTCTTCATTGGCTATGACCGCGTCGCGTAACTTCCCCATCCAGACCGCGCGCGCCGAAACGGACAGTCCGGACCACGATTCAAACGCGGCGTCTGCCGCCGTAAGGGCAGCTTCAGCATCCCCCGCCCCCGCCCACGCGATTGTTCCAACCACCTGGTCCGTGGCTGGACTGATGACATCAAAGCGCGAGCCACCCTGCAAAAGTTCGCCACCGACATACATTTTCATTTCCAGCGCCATCGCCAAGCTCCCATCCCATGCCGTCGACTTTTTCGGACCGCGTCGTGATCGACCATTGCTGCTGCGCCCCAAAAGCACCCGCATTACTCACACCTAATTAAACATCATACGTTTAATTGTCCAATCCGAATTTTGTTCTGGACGAAGTGCCGCTCACGCATAGCGAACATGAGATGTTGGGCGGGAGTGCCGGATATCCCGCTATTAGGTCGCCAGCGCCTGTTTGAGCCGCGAAATGGAATCCGCCAAATGCACCTCCATTGCCGATTCCGCCGCATCACCATCACCAGAATCTATCGCCGTCGCGACGTCTTGGTGAAACCGAAGCGATTTGCGGTTCTTGTTCGGGTCATTATTGGTCAGACGAATGCTCGACAGAAGCGCGGCATAAATCACCCCTTCCAGACCCTCAACATAGGGATTGTGCGCCGAGCGAAGAACGGCCCGATGAAAGCTCGCATCCGCTTCGATATAGTCTTGAATATTTGTCAGGTCGCGCTCCATGCGACCAACAGCTTGGAGGATGGTTTCCCGATCCTGCTCCGTGGCGCGTTCGGCGGCCCACCGCGCCGCCTTGGGCTCGATCGCCTGCCGCAAATCCATCAATTGCCATAGATTGACCGCGTCGGCCGGTGCGGTTTGGTGCCAAGCCAGAACATCGTCGTCAAAATGCCGCCATCGATGGCGCGGCAGCACCTTTGTGCCAATACCCCGGCGCGCTTCCACAAGGCCCTTGGCGCCCAAGACCTTGACGGCCTCCCGCACAACCGTTCGGCTAACTCTGAACCGCGCCGCGAGCGCATCTTCATCGTCGATCAGATCACCGGGAAGATATTCGCCAGCAACAATTCGGCGGCCAAGTTCGCGCACCACCTGCCCAGACAGGCTGGGGACCATGCTGCTTGACCCGATGAGATCGTAAAATAGGGTTTCACTCATACGAGTTTTATCAAAGTAATATGTTTGGCTGTCAACTCGCACAATTTGTGGGATCGCCGGCACCCAACGGAACATTATCGTAACAGATTGCGAAATCCGACGCGCGACCGCGCTGGTCACGCCGGCTAGCGTCCCATCCACCCGCCATCGACGGTAATGATTGAACCATGCATGTAGCTCGAGGCTTCAGATGCCAAAAACACTGCCGGTCCGGCAAAATCGCCCGAAGTGCCCCAGCGTCCGGCCGCAATGCGATCCAGAATGGATTTTGACCGGTCCGGGTCGTTGCGCAACGCTGCTGTATTGTCTGTATCGACATAGCCCGGCGCGATGGCGTTGACATTGATGCCCTGGCCCGCCCATTCGTTGGCAAAGGCCTTCACCAACTGCCCTACACCGCCTTTGGTCGCTGCATAGCCCGGCACGGTGATGCCGCCCTGAAACGTCAATATCGATGCGGTAAAAATGACTTTGCCGGCACCGCGCGCCAACATGCCGCGCCCGATCTCCCGTGTCAGGATAAACGGGGCTGACAAATTGACCTCGACCACCTCGTCCCAGATGTCATCGCCATGTTCCGCCGCTGGCGCGCGTTTGATCGTTCCGGCATTGTTGATCAATATATCGATCACGCGATGTTTGGCCGTTACCGTGCGCGCAAAAGCCAGCGTTGCGTTGCGATCGGAAAAATCACAGGCGTACCCGCTAAAGTCCCGGCCCAGCGCCCGAACAGCATCGCCGACGGCGCTGTTCGCCGGGTCGAGCGTTGCGCTGACACCAATGATATCGGCACCCGCTTCGGCCAGCGCTTCCGCCATGGCGCGACCAATGCCGCGCTTGGCGCCTGTTACTAATGCCGTTTTGCCACTCAGGTCGAACTTGTCCAAAATACTCATAATGACGATCCGACCTGGTTCATGATCAGGGTTTTCATCGATGCTGTGCTTTGGATCAATGCCTAAAACGCCATGCCAATGCTGTCCAGCGAACCCCTATCAGTAATCATCGCCTTTGCGTGAGGCCGCTTCCAAGCTATCCCAGTCAAATTCGACCCCAATGCCCGGCATATCGGGCGCAACGGCGCGTCCGTCGCGAACAACCAGCGGCCGCTTGGTATAGTGATCAATCGGAAATGAGTGCACCTCGATCCACCCCGCATTTGATTGGGCAGAAACCAGGCTGACATGCAACTCCTGCATGCCATGACTGCAAATTGGCATGCCTTTTTGCCGCGACAGCGCCGCGACCTGCAAGAAGCCGGTTATCCCACCGCAGTTGGACGCATCAGGCTGAATATAGGACAGTCCGGCATCGGCAAAGGCATACTCAAACTCGTGGATGGTATGCAGATTTTCGCCCATGGCCAGCGGCATGCCAGTGGCTGCGGCAATTCTTGCATATCCCTTATAATCGTCAGGAATCGTCGGCTCTTCAAACCACGTCAGATTGAAAGGCCGGAACGCCTCGGCCGCCGCGATTGCCTGGTCGACGCTCATCGAATAGTTGGCATCCACCATAAAGGCGATTTCTGGCCCAATCAGGTCGCGAACCGCTGCAACTCTTGCGACGTCCTCCGCCAGCGTGGGCTGGCCTACTTTGATCTTGACCCCGTTAAAGCCACGATCCAGATAACCGCGCACGCTGCCGAGCAGCTTTGGCAGATCGAACCCCAGATCGATGCCGCCGCAATAGGCGGCACAGGTGCTGGCGGCCCCGCCAGCCATTTGCATTAATGGCTGCTGACGCTGTTTGCCGCGAATGTCCCAAAGGGCGATATCGAGCGCGGATATGGCAAAGGCGGCAATGCCGCCGCGCCCCACATAGTGAATGTGCCAGCCCATCGCCTCATAGAGCGCTTCGACGGGCTCCGCATCCCTGCCGACCAGCATGGGTGCCAGATCATGCTCAATCATCGCCACAATAGCGCGACCACCCTTACCCCCGGTATAAGTATAACCGGTACCGGAAAGCCCATCATCAAGCGTGACCGTTGCCGTTATCAACTCAAAATGCGTGTGATCGCCATGCTTGGCATCAACCAGTACTTCCGCCAGCGGCACCGCAAATCGGCGGACCTTTACCGAGGCAATTGACGTCATGTTCAAACTTGTCCTTCTTTATGTAACATCACTCGCCCAGCCTCAGTCGCCAGGCGGGCAAGGCGATACCGGCCTGCCGCGCCATGGTTTATCTAGCCCCAGTTCACATAAAGCGTTTGCTTGCGCAAATAGCCGTCAAATCCGTATTTGCCATCCTCGCCCCCCAGTCCCGAATGCCCCCAGCCGGTATGAAATCCCTGAATGGCCTCGCCATTGCTGCGATTGAAATAGACTTCGCCAAACTTGAGCGCGCTGGGAAGTGCCAGCAAGCGCTTCATGTTCTGGGTAAACAGGTAGGCCGAAAGACCATACTCAGTGTCATTGGCCAGCGATATTGCCTGCTCGAAGCTGTCGACACGCATTGCCGGAACCACCGGACCAAACACCTCTTCCTGAACCAGCGGCGATGCGTTGTCGCGCACTTCTAGCACCGTGGGCGCGTACCAGTGGCCTTTGTCGTAGATGCCGCCGGTCAGCGGGCCACCTTCGAGCAACATCTCCGCCCCATCCCCCATGCCCCGATCAACGATGTCCTTGATCTTGTCGACCTCAAGTGCGCTAACCTTCGGCCCCATGTCGGGATCGTCCATTGGATCGCCAATCGTCAATGCCTTGGATGCAGCAACGAACTTGTCAAGGAATTGGTCCGCAATATCACGATGCAGATACATCCGTTCATTGCAGGTGCAAATCTGCCCGCAATTGGTGTAACGCGCCGCCACCGCCGCTTTTACCGCCGCGTCAACATCGGCGTCTTCCATGACGATGAACGGCGCCTTGCCGCCCAACTCCAGCCGCAAGACCTTGAGCCCCGCCGCCCCCGAACCATAAATTTGTTTGCCGGCGCGGGTACTGCCGGTCATGGTGATCAGGTCCGACAGCGGGCTTTCGACCAGCGCCTTGCCCACCACCAAACCCCGCCCTGTCACAACATTGATTACGCCGGGTGGAAAACCAACCCCGTGAGCCAATCGCGCCAACTCAAGGCCCGATAGGGGTGTAATTTCGTGGGCCAGCAAGACAAATGTGTTGCCCGTTACCAACGCCGGTCCCAGTTTGCGCGCCGCCAGCGCAGCCGGATAGTTCCACGCCGTCAGGCCGACGACCACACCATGCGGATGCCGCCTTATCTGTATCTCTTCATCCCGATTGTCCGAGGCAATGATATCGCCCTCGATGCGACGCGCATTTTCCGCCGCATAGCGCAGGAACGTCACCACCGCCCCGATTTCTCCGCGCGCCTGAGAGATTGGCTTGCCTTGCTCAAGCGTCACCACGCGCGCCAAGTGCTCGGCATTGGATGTCACGGCATCGGCAAGTCTGGCCACCAGCGCCCCACGCGTCGGCGCCGGCAGGGCGGCCCAGGCCGGTTGCGCCCGCCGCGCCGCTTCCAGTGCCAGCACCGCGTCTTCGATGGTGCCCTCTTCAATGGTCGCCAGCACTTGCTCGTTTGCCGGGTTTCGCACCTCGATCCGCTCACGGCCGCGAGCCCTCAGCCATGCCCCATCGACATACATGGTCTCATGGGCAATTTCTGTGCTGAAATCGTTGCGATTATCCATTACGCCGCTTTCATTTTGGTCCTACCATATAATTTCTATATAGATCTTAGACGCGATGCAAGGTCAAACCGTATCCAAATTCTTGTGACAAAACCCAGCAATTTCAATATTTACATTTACACTAGGCATTAGATTGTGAATAATTTGGTTTACCAAATGCGGCATCGCCGACCAACAACAATCAGGTACACGAACCGATGGGGCAAGAGTCCGGAGATGCACTGATGACCGCAGCGGACGGCACAGTGTCACGCGGGCGGGCCGCCGATGCCGTCACGGCGGCACTGGAGGCGCAGATCAGCTCAGGCGCGTTGGCGCCAAATAGCCCGCTACCCGCCGAGCGCGACCTGATGGAACAGTTTGGTACCAGCCGCACCGTAATTCGCGAGGCCATCTCAATACTCGCCAATCGCGGTCTGGTTGAAAGCAAACCCCGATTTCGTCCTGTCGTACGCAAACCCGATTACGAGTCGGCGCTGCACGCCGTCAGTGGCGTGGTCAGGCACCTGCTTGCCGACCAAGGGGGCGTCAAGAATTTGTATCAAAGTCGCCTGTTCATTGAGCGTGCGCTGGTGCGTGAGGCCGCCGTGTCTGCCGACAAGCAGGACATTGCCGATCTCAAACAAGCCCTGGCCGCCAATCAAGCCGCCATTTCAGACTCGCTTGAATTCTATCGCACCGATACTGCATTTCATGGTGCGCTCTATCGCGTAATCCGCAACCCGATTTTTCCAGCCATTCACGAAGGCTACACTGCTTGGTTGGCACCCCATTGGAGCAAAATGCTTCGCTCCCCGGAACGCAACGCCATGAATTATCGTGCCCATGAAGCCATCATGAACGCCATACTGGAGCGAGATCCAGCAGCGGCCGAGGCAGCCTTGACCGAGCACTTGAACGCGGCATGGGAGCACGTACGCGTAACTTTCAACATTGATAAGCTATGAGCGAGAAATTCGACCATATCGTTATTGGCGGCGGCGCCGCAGGGTGCGTTGCTGCCGCGCGTCTCGCCAGTGAAGGGCGCGCGCGCGTGCTGCTGCTTGAGGCAGGTCATTCAAATCGCCATCCATTGCTCGATATGCCCCCCGGCATATTCAAGATGATCAATGGCTCGAAATTCATGCACTACCATCATACAACGCCCCAGGCTCATCTGGACGGGCGCATCCACGACATTCCCCAGGGCCACGTGCTCGGTGGTGGCACCTCAGTCAATGCCCAGGTCTATATGCGCGGTCGCGCCGCTGACTATGATGAATGGCAGGAAACCCTGCGCGGCAACAATGACGCCATTGGCTGGAGCTGGAAGGACGTATTGCCCCATTTTACACGAATGGAAAACAACAATCGGCTGAACAACGAATTTCACGGCCACGCCGGCCCCCTTCTCGTATCCGACCCCGGCCACATCAATGAGGTCTCGCGCTGGTTCGTGCAGGCGGTTCAGGGGCTCGGAGAACCCTTCAATCCCGATTTCAATGACGGCACGCAGCGGGGCGTCGGCTTTTACCAGTTCATGAATCGCAATGGCAAACGCTCGTCCGCCGCCTACGCCTATGTAACACCCCAAGCCAACAACCCCAATCTGAGTGTGCGCCTGCATAGCGAAGTGCAACGCATTGTCGTGGAAAATGGGCGGGCAATCGGCGTTATCTATAAAGATCGCGCCGGCCAAGAGAATCGCGTGACCGTCGAGGGCGAAGTCATCCTCTCCGCCGGTGCGCTGATCACGCCTAAATTGCTGATGCTGTCCGGCCTCGGTCCCGCGACCCACCTGGCTGAGCACGGCGTGCAATGCCTGGTTGATCTGCCCGGCGTCGGCCAAAATCTGATTGACCACCCCGAAGTGCCCATGACCGCCTATGCCAATGGCCCCTATGGTTATTACAAGCAGGGCGTCGGTTGGCGCATGCTCCGCAACGGCTTGCAGTTCAAGGCTCTTCGGCAGCGGTCCCATCACCTCTGCCGGCATCGAAGCAGGCGCATTCGTTAACCCCAACGCCCCCGAGGCACCCCCTACCATCCAGGCTTTTTGCGTGCCTATTGTTTATCTGGACCGTGACGCCCTAGATGCGCTCAAGGACGATTATGGGGTGACCATCACCACGGTTTTGATCAAGCCCAAGTCTCGTGGCGAAGTGCGCCTCGCCTCTGCCGACCCTGCCGCCATGCCGCTAGTCTCGCCGAACCTTTTGAAGCATCCGGACGACATGCAGGCTATGATTGACGGCCAACGCTTTTTCCTGCGGGCCTTTGACGAAAAACCGCTAGCCGAGCGAACGCGTGGCATCGTCAGCCCTGACCCGGCCGATCTGTCCGACGAGGCATTGCGCACCCACTGTAAACGCTTCGTCAAAACCAACTATCATCCTGCCAGCACCGCGCGCATGGGTGCGGACGGCGACCGGATGGCAGTCCTCGACGCACGCTTGCGAGTTCGGGGGGTAGATGGATTACGCGTATGCGACATGTCAGCAGTACCCAACATCAATGCCGGCAATACAACGGCTCCGGCCATGATGCTGGGTGATCGTTGCGCCGATCTCATCATGGGCCGACTATAACGCCACTATTGCTGCTCAGGGCGTTCCGACGACGTTGGTTTGATATGAATAGAGCGAAGTCGTGCCGCACATATAAAGCAAACTGCGGTCGGGTCCACCGAATGCCAGATTTGCCACCCGTTCTGGCACCAGAATTTGCCCCAGCATCGCGCCGTCAGGGTCGAGGCAATCTACGCCATCCCAACTGCCACACCATAGGCGGCCCTCAACGTCGACACGCAAGCCATCAAATCCCTTGGCCTCATTGCGAGCAATAACCTGCCCACCGCCAAGTGATCCATCAGCGGCAACCTCGAACCGACGAATATGGTTCGGCCCGTCGGGCTGGTGCGTGCTGCCGGTGTCCACGACATATAGCCATCGCTCGTCAGGTGAGAACGCCAGTCCGTTTGGCATCACCATATCGTCGGTCATTTGACGAACCCCCCGCTTTGCGGATCAATTCGATAGACGTGGCATCCGCCGATCTCGAGTGATCCCTCCCGCCCTGCTGGTCCATAATCGGGATCGGTAAACCAGATCGAACCATCCAGCTTTTCAACAATGTCGTTGGGCGCATTGAACCGCTTGCCCTGATAATGAGACGCCAAAACCGTGATACGACCATCTGGCTCGGTACGAGAAATAGCGCGACTGGCCTGCTCACAAGTAAGCAAGCGTCCGTCACGGGTCACCGAATTGCCGTTTGACAGCGCGGACGGCGATCGAAATATGCTGGCTGTACCGATCGTCGCGTCCCATTTCAGCATCCGGTCATTGGGTATGTCCGACCAGATCAGATATCCCGCGTCAAACCAGGCCGGACCCTCAACCCATTTGCCACCGCTCCACAGTTTGACGACTTCGGCGCCCTTATCGAGACAAGTCTCGAAACCCCGATCATGAACGCGCACAATATCGCTGGTTGGCATTACTATCCCACAATCCACGAAATCAAATTATCGGCCTGTTAGCTTGACCCGTCGACATTTGCCCAATTCCACACCCATGGCTACGAGCATTTGACCATGACCTTGAATGTATCCGCCCGTTCGCGCAACCAGTGGGGCAAGGCTTCAGCCGCGTCCGATAGCGGGAACATCTTGGAGATCAGGTCGTCGGCGACATCGCCCAGGCCCTCAAGATGGGAAATAACCGCCTCAAAGTCGGCGCGAGTGGCATTGCGCGAGCCGTGAATGTCCAATTCCTTGAGATTGAACAGCGATGTATTGTAGCTCACGGGTGCCTTTGAATAGCCGACGTAAACCACACGACCGGCAAAACAGGCCAGATCGACAGCCTTGACGAAGGTATCAGGCACACCCACCGCCTCGATCACTACATCCGCGCCATCGCCCCCTGTCACTTCATTGACGATGGCGTCCAGATCCTGTTCGCCCGAAGCAACGAAGTGCGCGGCGCCAAATGCCAGGGCCTTGTCCTTTTTCGCTGATCCAAGGTCGACCGCGATGACCTCGGCGCCGCGCGCCGCTGCCCCCATGATGGCCCCGACCCCGATCATGCCACAGCCAAGCACCACGACACGATCACCCTTGCCGACGCTACCGCGCGCGGCTGCATGAAATCCCACCGAGAGCGGCTCGACCAATGCCAGTCGTTGAGGCGGCAAATTATTGTTCACAATGACTTTTTCAACTGGAACCACAAGCATCTCGCTCATGCCGCCGTCTTTTTGCACACCCATTGTCTGATTGTAGCGGCACGCATTAACCCGCCCCTTGCGGCATGAAGAACAGGTGCCGCAAGTCGTATAAGGCACCACAACCACCCGTGCCCCGATCCCACCCTCAATCTGAACCCCCTCGCCGAGTTCGACTACTGTTCCGGCAATCTCATGGCCGGGAATGCGCGGCAGTTTGGCCAGCGGATTGACACCCATGAATGTATTGAGATCGCTACCGCACAAGCCCACATAATCAACCTTGACCAGCACCTCGCCCCTGCCCGGCGTCGGTGTCGGTGTCTCAATGACGCGACTGACTTCAACGCTTTCGATTATCATGGTCTGCACGATGAATTTCCAATCCTGATAAATGAGCTACACGTTCGTCGACAGAGGTCGGCCGCGCGAGAATCCTCTAACGATGACGGGCACAACATTCTGCCTGCCCGTCAACACCGCCCAATTCATAGTCATTAGCGACGCATATCGCTAGCGTCGATCGTCGAAACAAACATTCGTTCCATCAGTGTAATGGCGAACAAGACTTGGCCGAAGAGGCCGTTCAGGCAACCTGCCACGCGACGTCACTTTATACGGCCAATCTATGTGAGTATGCGCCGTTACTGCGGGCGGCGCCCAACGACCCGCTATTTGGTCGCGCCTGCTGTGAGGCCCGAGACCAGTTTGCGTTGCAGCGGCAGGAACAGCAGCAGCGTTGGCACCGTGGCCACAACCGATCCGGCCATGACTGCGCCCCAATCCACCTGCACGTCGCCAAAATACTGATAAAGCCCCAGCGGAATTGTCTTTTTGGCATTGTCGGTGATCAGCGCCAGCGCCAACAAATATTCTGACCAGCTTTGCAAAAACCCGAATGTGCCCGCAGCCACCATGCCCGGCCACATGATCGGCAGGATGATCTTGGTCACAACCGTAAACCGGGAGGCGCCATCAACAATGGCTGCTTCATCAAGACTCTTTGGAATGGTGGTCAGGTATCCCACCATCAAATAGATCGTGAACGGGGTAATGAACGCTGTGTAGCACAGGATCAACCCGATCTGGCTATTGATCAACCCGGTGCGGGCAAAAACGATAAAGATTGGATTGACCAGAATGATCCATGGGAAAAACTGCCCGCCCATGATCGCCGCGAACACAAATCCCCGCCCTTTGAACCGAAAGCGCGACAGGCAATAGGCACAAAACAGCGAAATGGTGCAGGCAAGCACCGTTGCTGTAATGCACACCACCAGCGAGTTGACGACGTAGATGAAATAACCCGACTGGAACAGCGAAACATAGTTCTGCAACGTCCAGCCGCCATCGCTGGATATCAGCGACACCGACAGGTTTTCAAATGAACCTTTGAACACGTAGAATGCGGGTCCCAGTAGAAAAACCGCGAAGACCGCGAACGCGACCAGCAAGGCACCGTTCTCGATGCCGTTGGCGAGTGCATTGGTTGATCTGGTTTTCATCATCTCAACCCACCTTGTCTTGCATTTCGGTCAGGCCGAAATAGCGGAAATACATGGCGCCGAAGAACGCCATGACCACCGCCATGGACACCCCGATGGCCGCCGAATAGCCGATCCGCAGATCTATGAAGGCTTTCATGTAGACCTCGGTCGCCAGCACATTTGTGAAGGTTCCGGGTCCGGCGCCCGTCGTCAGCCAGACATAGACAAAATTGTTAAAAGTCCAGATGACGCTCATCAGCGTCAAAACCGATATCGTGGGCATCAGATAAGGCAGCGTGATAAAGCGGAATTGTTGCCAGCGGTTAGCACCATCAATCGCTGCGGCTTCATTGAGATCCTCGGGAATGGTTTGAAGCGCTGCCAGCAGACTGACGCCAATGAGCGGCGTAGTGTTCCACACGATGATGGTAATGATTGCGGGCCAGACCGTTGCAAGGTTCGCCGTAAAAGCGATTGGATCGCTGATAAGCCCCGAACTGATCAACCAGGAATTGATCGGCCCATAGGTTGGATCGAATAACCAGCGCCACGCGATCACAGCGACCACCGGCGGCGTAGCCCATGGCACCAGCAGCATCAGGCGCGCAATGGTAGTCAGCCGCATGGATTTTAGAAATTTCGAATTCAGCAACAGCGCAAACAGCAAGCCCAACACAATGCGCACACTCACCGAAATCGCGGTCAGCCAGAATACCGTATTGATGGCGATATCGCGAAAAGACGAGCTGGTCAGGAACTCGGTGTAGTTGGTGGTGCCAACAAAATCGCCACCCTTTTTGAGTTTGAGCAGCGTGATATCTGAAAAACTCAGTTCCAGATTATAAAGCGTTGGAAACAGGTAAAACCCGATCAGGATCAAAAATGTCGGCAGCAACATCCAGAACACCGTCATTCTGGTGCGCATCTTGGGAGACAAGGTCATCCTAACGGCCTATTCATAAAACGAGAAAGTTGGCAGGGGCTGCTGCCCCTGCCGCGGGAAAGCTATTGACCCAGCATGCGGTTGATTTCGGCAATCAGGTCATCGGCCGCCTGCTCGGTGCTCGACTGACCAGACAGCGCCGTACCAAAGGCCCGCGCGGTCAGGTTCCACAATGGACCAACGCCAACGCCACTATCGGCATAGGCACCCCAGGTGCGGGTGTGATCGGCCAGGCTCCTTGGCGAAGCCGAGTTCTTCAGGCCGATATTCAATCTTTGACAGCAGCGACTTTTGAGCCGGGAACTGGTTGGTATAGTATTTTTCAAAGATTGGGGCGGACGACAGGAACTGCACCAGCTTCCAGGCTTCTTCGGGATGCTCGGTATTGGCATTGACCGCCAGTGTTCGCCCGCCAAGATGGGTCTGCGGCGCTTGCGATCCGGCCATCATGATACCGGAGTTGAATGGTATTTTTTCATCCGGATGCGCCTGTTCATAGGCGCCCAGTAATTGCCGATATGTATTGGTCGGCATCAATGCCATGGCCTGTGAGCCATCCAGAAGCCCCTGCATCAGTGCCGGGTCCTGAGGTTCATCGATCGACAGGATCGAGCGCGGCGCCAGACCATCATCGATATAGCCCTTGAAATAATTCATGTCATCGGCGATCTGCTCGCGCGTGGCGCCAACCTTGTACCCGCCATTGCCATCGGCTTCGATGAAACTGCCGCCATTGGACCACAGATAATAATTGGCCGGGAACCAGACCTGATTGGCAGCGGGGAACGAAAAGCCGGTTTTGCCAGTCTTTTCCTTGATGATTTCGCTGTCCTTGCGCAGGTCAGCCCAGGTCGTTGGCAAATCGTCGATACCGGCGTCGGCCAGAACGTCGGTGCGATAAACCATTGCCCAGGTATCTGCCGTCCACGGCAAGCCATATGCCTTGCCTTCATACATGGTCAGGTCCGTAGCGATAAAATCATCGAACCCGTTTGGCAGTTCGCCATATTTGGTCAACTCATCCAGCGGCATGATGGCTTCCGCCTCTGCCATTTCCTGGGTCCAGACGAAGGCGATGTGCACAACGTCAGGTCCCTGACCGACTGCGGACTCGCGCAAGAACTGGTCGCGCGCGTCATTCCAGGCAATGGTTTGCAACTCGACCTTTATCCCTGGGTTCGCAGCCTCGAACTCATCCAGCGCTGCACGCATCTCGTCACGCTCGCTATCATTGAAGCGGAACACCAGATTGGCGTCGGCGAGAACAGATCCAGCGCCCATCGCCAGCACGGTGCCGGCAAGCAGCAGCTTGGTAAGAATATGATGTCTCATGTGTTTTCCTCCATTGAACGATTATTTCTTGATATCGAGTGTGGCGATGGCAAAGCGTTCCAACGCCATCGGGTCGGGCTCAAACCCGATCCCCGTCCCCTCTGGCAGCGACAGGAACCCCGCAACGGGCACCAGATCTATCGCTCCCAGGTCGGTTCGCAGCGGATTGGGATTGAAGTCCAACTCCACCCGCCCCTCCCCGCCTATTGCTGCCAATGTATGAAGCGACGTCGCCAACCCCACGGCGGTGCCCATATAGTGCAAGGTGCAACCGGCCCCGTTGGCCAGCGCATGCTGACCCACAGCCAACGCGCCGCTTACGCCACCCCATTTCGCCACGTCGGGTTGCACTACACTCAGGAGCCGCGCGTCGACATGGCGTTTGAAGGCTCGCCAGTCCGGCGATATTTTCGCCACCTGCAAGCGGCAATGCCGATTGTTTGGCAAACGCCTGCCACTGCGCAACTGGGGTATCCGCCAAGATTGCTTCTTCAACAAAGCCCGGCTCAAACTGAGCAATTTCGGCAATAATGCGCAACGCCTCCGCAATGGACCAATTCTGGTTGGCATCAACATAAAGCGCCAAGCCGCCATCATCGGCCTTGCGAAACCGGGCCAGCACCTGGCGATCCCGCTCGCTATCGAAGCCGATCTTGATCTTGACCCCGCTATGGCCGGCCTCGCGCAGGCGCATTGGCAAACTGTCGACGTCGCGTATATCGGGCGAGCCTGGCATAGACCCGCGCTTTGGTCGCTTGTCCCGCGCCCAGCAATGTCGCCAGTGAAATGCCGTCCCGGCGCGCCGCAAGATCGGCCATCGCCATATCAATGGCTGCAAAACAGTGCGCGAAAGGTCCAAACTCGCCGGTATGAACGACCATGCGATGGAGGCGATTTTCAAGCGTTGGCCGCACCGCGTCCCATCCCGATCGCGGCAGATCGAACAAGGTCGGCGCGATCGGATCTTCGAGCAGGCCCAGCTTGTTGAGATTGCCCTTGGGCGGATAATTGCACCACGCCTCACCCCACCCGGCAGCACCATCCGTACTGGTCAGTTTGATCAATAGACCCGTGCGCACCGGCATGAGCGCCAGTGTCGATACCGGCCCGCCCTCGACCGCGCACGCCAGCGCATAGGCCTCGATTCGGTCGATGCTGTGAGCGCTCGTGGCGCCGGGTTGATCCATCAAAACTGTCTTCATGTCGATATCGATAACTGATCAATCAGTGATTGTCTATTCATAAATCGAGTTGACTTCAGTCTGTCTTTTCTGGTTGAATCGGCGTAGCTTCGCCGCGGGTCATTCATCAAAAAGCGCTGGGCGACCCTCAGATCAACAACCGTGAGACCTCTATGTCCCGTGTCGCTGCCTATCAGAACTTTCGAGAGCGCCTGCTGTCCGGCGAACTGTCGCCGGGCCAGTTCGTCACGCAAAAAGAACTGGCGGACTTGGCCGGCGTGCCTATTGCGACGGCGCGCGAGGCTATTCAAAAGGCTCGAACACGAATCGTTGCTGAAAGTGCACCCGCAACGCGGCATTCAGGTCGCAGACATCACCACACGGTTCATTCGTGAAGCCTTCGGCCTGCGCAAAATGCTCGAAATGCAGGCCGTTCGCTCCTTTGCCCAACCGGACAATGAGCACCAAGTGACTCAATTAATGAACAAAACACTGCAAGTCCTTGAATCAGCAAGAACAGACGTGCCCGACGAAGTCTTGGAAACCGCCGTCGACATTGATTGGGAAATGCATGACAAGATTATAGACCATATCGATAATGGCCTGTTGACCGAGGTCTATCAGGTCAACGTCGCACGTCTACGCCTGATCAAGGTCAGTAATCGCATGTCACACCAGCGCGCTATTGCGGCACTGGGTGAACATATGTCTATATTAGAGCACTGTCGAAACGGCGACGGCAATAGCGCTGCCACTGCTCTGGGCGAACATATCGACATCGCCATGAACCGCGCACTGCAAGGAAAATAGGCCCATGTCTCATATTGATATCAACGCACTGGTCAAGAACTATGGTGGCCTTGAAGTTATTCACGGCATCGATGCTCATATTGACGAAGGTGAGTTTGCGGTTCTGGTTGGCCCGTCCGGCTGCGGCAAGTCTACGCTCTTGCGCATGATTGCCGGGCTTGAGGAGATCACTGGCGGTGAAATTTCCATTGGCGGGCGCGTCGTCAATGATCTGCTCCCAAAAGAGCGCAACATTGCCATGGTGTTCCAGAACTATGCCCTCTATCCGCATATGACCGTGGCCGAGAACATGGGCTTTTCGTTGCGGCTCAAAAAGGTTTCGAAGGCCGAGATTGCCAAGGCGGTAAATCGTGCCGCCGATATTCTTGGACTTGGTGAACTTTTGGAGCGCACACCGGCACAATTGTCGGGCGGTCAGCGCCAGCGTGTCGCCATGGGCCGCGCCATTGTGCGTGATCCCGCGGTATTCCTGTTCGATGAGCCCCTGTCCAATCTCGATGCCAAGCTGCGCGTCAAGATGCGGGCCGAGATCAAGACCCTGCACCAAAAGCTCAAGACCACCATCGTTTACGTGACCCACGACCAGATCGAGGCCATGACCATGGCCGACAAGATCATTGTCCTCGAGGGCGGCAACATTTCCCAGGTCGGCACGCCACTGGACCTTTATGATCATCCCGCTAATCGCTTTGTCGCCACCTTCATTGGCTCGCCATCGATGAATATTCTACCGGCAACCACCATGGCTGATGGCAAGGTGGAATTGGCTGATGGGCAAGTCCTGCAATTGGATCACAAGGTGGAAGCCGGACGGGCCATTGATCTGGGTGTCCGCCCGGAAAACCTGGACTTTGCACAGGGCGAGAACGGGCTCAAAGGTCAATTGACGCTGGTTGAACCCACAGGCGCCGAGACCCTGGTCAGTAGCACATGCGCCGGTAGCGACCTGTTGGCTACCGTCAAGGAACGCGTCACCCTGCCCCCCGGCTCCCCCGTCGCCTTTGTCATCGAGCCCGGAAAATATCACTTCTTTGATCAAAAAACCGGGCTGGTGATATAAGATATGGCAAGCGAGATCTGGCGCCGGGTTTCGATCTGAAATTATGGTTTATAGACAAGACGTTAGGCCAGTTTGACGATTCAATGGATCGCCAAACATTCCCTAGTGTTCACACCGGTAGCAGCCTCATGTCCAACCCTCGCACTTATGGCGCGAGGCCCAATCGGGGGTAGGACTCAACTGGTGCTTCGTTTCGCTGCATCAATTCAACCATCTGTCGTTCAAGCCGCGCCACGACTTCGGGCGCCTCGATCGGGTTGGTCTGACCCGGATCCATCTCCAGATCGTACAGCACGGTCGTCGTGTCCTCGATCAACCCCTGACCGAACACCCGCCCATCCGGCGCCTTGCGTGCCGGTATTTGTAACGTGGGCATGCCCTTGGTAAAGCCAAAGCCCTCAGTCAGCTTGCTCTGCGCCAGTGTCTCGGCCGAAAAGTGACTGCGCTGGTGTGTCGGCATCAGCGTATACTCATAAATCTCCTGCTCATGCACATCGACCGGATAACGGAAATAGGTATAGCGGCCATCGGTGATATTCGTCGCCCCGCCAAAAATCCCGTAAAGCACCGCCTCGTGGTTTGGTCCATCCGCTGCCAACAGCGGCAGCAGCGATCGCCCTTCGACAGTGTCAGGAACCGGCTGGTTGAACAGGTCTAGAAACGTCGGCATCAGATCCATCGTCTGGGTAAGCCCGGTGCGCACCGAACCGGCCTGATCGGCATGATCGGGATGAGCGATGAACAATGGAATATTGGCGATTTCATTGTAGAACGGCATGCGATTCTTGGCCCACCAATCATGCTCGCCCAACAAATAGCCATGGTCGGTCGACACCACCAAAGTGGTGTCTTTCCACATGTCATGCTCGTCAAAATAGTCCAGCACCTTGCCGAAATACTCGTCGCACATTGCCACCAGTGCTGCATAATTGGCGCGCAACTCGTCGATCTCGGCGGCACTTTCGTCAACCCGCGAGTAGCGGGGCCAGTCAAGGATCGGCCCGTCATAGTCAGTGGGGAAATCCTTGCGGAAGCGCTCTGGCGCAAAGAACGGCTCATGCGGGTCAAAGCACTCTAGCTGCAAGAACCAATTGTTCTTGTCCCGATTGCCCTCGAGAAACTCAAAGCCTCGCGCCATGCACTGGGCCAGCGGAAAATCGGCTTCCGTCTTGATGGTTTCGCGATTGACCATATGCGGTACAAACCGCTCGTCTTCAGGGCTGGTCTGGTGCGGGTGGTACAGTTGTTCGAAACGGTCCATGGGGGGCTCAACCATCGCCTTCCAGCGATCACCCTCCTGCCCGCGCACGAAATCCCAACTTGAATACTGGGTATGATAGGTGCCGCCGCCCTCATAGAAATAATGAAAATGGTCGGTTACCAGATGGGTATAGGTGCCCGCATTACGCAATTGTTTGACAAAGGATTTGTCGAACGGCTCAAGCGGTCCCCAGCTGCGATGCAGAAAATTCAGCCGCCCCGTATGCATGTCCCGGCGTGCCGGCATGCAGGGCATCGAGCCGACATAGTGTCGGTCAAATCGCACCGATTTTGCCGCCAACCGATCAAAATTCGGCGTATCTATCCGCGTGCCACCATAACAATTGAGTGCCGCCTTATTGAGGGAATCAAACAGCAGAAATACAACTTTCACGGGATCAATTCCTTTGGATCGCGGCGCCACTGCCCCGGTCTAGCAGCATAAATTGCCAGCACCAATATCGCATCGGCATCCAAACATCCTAGCGCTGACCAGACAGATCTACCCGGACCTTTTCAAGGCTCCTCTGAATAGCGCCGCAACAAATGGGCCTCGGTCAACGTCCCGATGACGGTACGGTCGGCAAGATCGGTTACCACCGCCAGCGCTTCGGCCTTGGCCTCGTCAAATATCCGCGCCGCGTCATTGGCCGCCATCGCCGGATGCAGCACATTGTTGGTAAATCGCATCAACTCATCGATCGGCGCTGCCTCATCGTCCACCCCCTCGCCATAGGCGTCCGAGACATAGATCATGCCCGCATATTTTTCCTGATCGTTCATGACAATCACCCGTTGTGCCGAGCCCAGGGGAAAGAGCCTGCGAAATTCGCGGATTGGCCGACCCAACGGGATCGACTTGAGATCCCGCCGCATCATCTTGCCAACGGTCAGATTGCGCAACAGCCCCACATCATGGGCGCTGCGGATAGTCTCGCCGCGCAGATGGAATCGCCATGTGGTGAACGAGTAGCCAAAGGTTTCGCGCACCAGCATTGAGGAGGCGACCGCCGAGGCCAGCACCGCCACCGTCAGCGGCAGGCTGCCCGATGTTTCCAGCGTAAGAAACGCCATTGTCAGTGGACCACCGACAATGGCGGCGGCCAGCCCCGCCATACCCACCAGCATCGGCACGCTGTCATCGACAAATATCGATGGGTCAATGAAATGAACGACAGCAAACAGGATTTGCCCCACCATCGCCCCAAGAAACAGTGACGCAAAAAATAGCCCACCACGAAATCCAGACCCCAGCGACACTGCCGAAGCGGTTATCTTGAGCACAACCACGAATGCCGCAATCCAGATTGGCAGCGGATCAGATTCAAACGCCTGTTGCAGCGCCGCATGACCCGACGACAGCACTTTTGGCGAAATCAATGCCATCCCGCCCAGCAGCAAGCCCCCGGCCGCCGGCCGCAGATAGTTTGGGATATTGAGCCGTTTGAACCCCGCCTCAACCCAGGTCACCAGCCGCATCAACACGATCCCCAGGCCACCCGAAATCAGCCCGAACAACAGGATCACGGCAATCTGGGGAAAATTTATCGCCACGGCCTGCGAAATAGAAACAATGGGCGCACCGTGGCCAAACAGACCGCTAACCAACACCGCCGCAATGGAGGCCGCCATGACCGGCGCCAGCGTGCCAATGGTGTAGGTGCCGATGATTAATTCGAACGCATAAAACGCGCCGGTCAACGGGGCACCGAAGGCTGCAGCGATCGCCCCTGCCGCCCCGCACCCCACCAATCGACGCAGATCAACCCGACGCAGTTGGAACAGATCGCCCAGTTTGGAAGCGATACCGCCCCCCATCTGCGTATAGGCCGCTTCAAGGCCGACCGACGCACCAAATCCATTGGAAACCACCGTCTGACCGGTAATGATCAAACTGTCGACCATCGACAGGCGCCCCCCGTGCAGCGCATTGCCTTCGACCAGATCGACATAACGCGACTTGCGGTTGCGCAACAACAGCGCGATGGCACCCAGGATAATCCCACCCGCCGCCGGGATAAAGGCTTGACCAAGGTCAATACCACCAAGCCCGCTCAGTCGTTGCTCGGGCGGCAATGTGTAAAGCAGTGTCTGGACGAGATAGGCCAGTTCGTGCAGCGCCACAACGACGAGACCTGCTATGCACCCCACACCTACCGCCAGCAGCACCAACCAAAGTTCACGCTGGCGCACCAGCATGCGCAGCCGCGCACCAATCCCGATATGGTTATTGCTGACCACCTGTCGATGCCAATGACCCCACCGGCGCCCAAGCCGGGTCAAGCGCCCTTCCTTTTCCCTTGTTTCCTCCGCTTTCGCCCCGGTTTCGTCGACAATGTCAGCGTGAATATCTGGGCCAGGCATAAAAGATGCGTTCCGATCAAACAATAAAAGCACGCGACGGCGTGCCGAGGGGGACAGCCGTCAAAACTGGAAAGATGACAAATGCTCGAAAAACCGAAGACTATCTGTCAGGGGCGAGCGCTAGGTGGCGCTCAGTCGTCATAGGCAAGTCGAAAGCCGGTGTTGCTGGCCGATGAATCCGCCGTAAGCGCTGACCGTGCCGCAATCCGATAGCGATAGCAGTAGGATATGTGACAAAGGAACGAGCCGCCCTTGAGCACTTTTTCCTGGGTTTTGCTGGCGTTGGCATTGCGCACCTTGGCCTCGCGCGATAGCGAACGCACCTTGAAGGCGTCGCCCGTCCATTCCCAGACATTGCCCGCCATACCGTAAAGGCCCATCCCATTGGGCTCAAACGCTTCAACCGGACAAGTCCCCAAAAATCCATCGGCCAGAGTGTTGGTATGCGGAAACGCGCCCTGCCAGATATTGCAGAATATTGTCTGGTCGTCAGGCTCCTCGTCGCCCCATGGAAACTTCGGATTTTCCAAGCCGCCGCGCGCCGCATGTTCCCACTCGGCTTCCGTTGGCAGCCGACCACCCGCCCATGCCGCGAAGGCCTTGGCATCGGCCCAGGAGACCTGCACTACCGGATGGTCCATGCGCGCCTCGACCGAACTGTCCGGTCCTTCAGGCGCCGCCCAGTATGATCCATCGACCTTTACCCACCAGGGCGTCGCTGTATTGGATGGCGGCGGCACGCCCTGACCGTCCAGCAGTCCCCGGAATACTGGCGACCAGCCAAATTGTTCGGCTTCGGTGACATAACCGGTAGCCGCCACGAACGCGGCAAACCGGGCATTGGTCACCGAATGCGCATCGAGGGAAAATGCCTTGAGCGTTACAGTACGTATCGGCCCCTCGCCATCCCCGGCAATTTCGGGCTTGCTCGTGCCAACAATGCTGCGCGTTGCCGCAAATCGGACGCGTGGCGTCACTTTAACGGAATTGGCGTCCAATTTGAGGGACGAAACAGCAACGGCGGACTTGTCGCCCGGACCGCGCGCGGGCGCGCAGCATGACATTGGATTTTTCCTTTATGTGGCGTAGGCAACGCAAACCAGCATGTGCCTAGCTAGCCAATACCGCACGAGTGTCATGCTCTGCAAGGTCACCGATCTCATCCATTTTGCTATCCAGCAATCCAAGCATGGTTTCAAATATCTGCCGGTGCTGCGGATCATGCGCCAGATTGTTCAATTCAAATGGATCGTCCTCGCAATCGAACAATTCCCATTCGGGTGGTTCGCTGCCATCGGTAGCGCCCAACTGCTCCAGCGGGTCATTATACCAATAGATCAGCTTGTAGCGCTCATTGCGCACCCCATAATGGGCAAAGGCATTGTGGATGATATCCTTGTGCATCCAGTATCGATGATAGGCGAGGTTTTCCCACTCATCTCGGGCCGTGCTCTCGAGCACTGGGCGCATGGTTCTGCCCTGCATGTAAGTTGGCACTCGCACCCCGGCATAATCGAGAAATGTCGGCGCGAAATCGACATTGGTGGCGATTTTTTGTGACGTACTGCCCGGCTTGATCGCCTCGGGATAGCGGATCAGGAACGGCATTTTCAACGATTCCTCATACATGAACCGCTTGTCGAACCACCCATGTTCGCCGAGGAAAAAGCCTTGGTCCGACGTATAGATGACAATGGTATTCTGCGCCAAACCACTCTCGTCGAGATAGTCGAGCAGCCGCCCGACGCTTTCGTCGATCGAGGCGACCGTGCGCAGATAGCGCTTGATGTAGCGCTGATATTTGAACTGGGCCAGTTCGGCACTATCGGTGAACACAAAATTCTTGCCGCTCAGCGCATCGACCAGCCGCAACTCGCCGCCCTCAGGGACGTCCGGTACCTTGCGATTACGCCCGCCCACAAACATCAGGCTCGCCAATTTCCGCGCCGCCTTCCGGCTGGATAAGCCCCAGATCCTCGTAGGTCATATCGGCGCGAACCCGCATCTTGGCCGCCGCCGCCGCTGCTCCGCGATTGCTGTAGTCATCGTCAAAACTGTCTGGAACCGGCAAGTCCTCATCGTCGTAAAGCGAGCGATATTTCGGATGCGGCGAAAAACTGCGATGCGGCGCCTTATGATGGCACATCAGAAAAAATGGCTTGTCGGTATCCCGGTTTTTGATGAAATCGAGGCTCTTGTCCGTAATGATATCGGTGGCGTATCCCACCTCGAGTCTCGCACCGTCCTTGTCGATCATGACCGGATCAAAATAGTCGCCCTGACCTGGCAGCACCGACCATTGATCAAAGCCGGTCGGCTCATGCGCCTTGCCCTCACCCAGATGCCATTTGCCGAACATGCCGGTCTGATAGCCATTGGCGCGCAAATGCTTGGCTACATTGGGCAGACGATTGTCGATATGGGTATCGAGCGTCGTCACCCGATTGACGTGATTATACGTCCCGGTCAGGATCGCCGCCCGGCTCGGGGTGCAGATTGAATTGGTAACATAACAATTGTCGAGCCGCATGCCTTCGGTGGCCAGACGGTCGATATTGGGCGTCTGGTTCAATCCCTGCCCATAGGCTGAAATGGCCCGCGCCGCATGGTCGTCGGACATGATGAACAATATGTTCGGCTGCATCGTTTATCCTGTTTGGTAATTGCGCCCGGTCGATCCGCGGCAAATGAAATTAAGAACTGGCGACCGCAAGACCCTTGATCGCGACCCCGCCAGCATCGAAAAAGTGCGTCCGCCCAGAAAGGTCGAACCCGACCGTCGAGCCCACCGGTGTGTCGGTGCCGCCTTCGAATCGCACAACGATTTCCTGGCCCCAACCTGTGCGCACATAAACAAATTCCGCATCGCCCAAACGCTCGACCACACTGACCTCTCCGGTCAGCGCCGCCGATTCCACTGGCGCCGAGCGCAATTGGTCGGCCCGGACACCCACCGTTGCAACGTTGTGAGCATCACCGGAAGTCGTGAGACTGCGGCCATCCTTGAACTGCAACGCACCGCCCGCCCCCGGCGTAACATCGATAAGATTCATCTTGGGCGAACCGATAAACCCGGCGACAAACAGATTGGCGGGGTTGCTGTAAGGCTCCATCGGCGCGCCGACCTGCTCGACAATGCCTTTGCGCAGCACCACGATCTTGGTGGCCAGCGTCATCGCTTCGACCTGGTCATGGGTCACATAGATCATGGTGGCCCCGCCCAGTTGGCGATGCAGCTTGGCAATTTCCAGCCGCGTGGCAACGCGCAACTCAGCGTCCAGATTAGACAGCGGTTCGTCAAACAGAAAGACCTGCGGATCGCGCACGATGGCGCGCCCGATTGCCACGCGCTGGCGTTGTCCACCGGACAATTGCCGTGGCTTGCGATCCAGCAATTCCTCGATCTGCAAAATCTTTGCCGCGTCCTCGACCCGCTTGGCAACCTCGGCCTTGGGCCGTCCATTCATACGCAGGCCAAAACCCATATTCTGCTCAACGCTCATATGCGGATAAAGCGCATAGGTCTGGAATACCATCGCGACCCCGCGATGCGAGGGATCGACCTCGTTGACCCGATGGTCATTGATGAACACATCGCCGCCCGATATTTCCTCCAGCCCCGCGATCATGCGCAACAGCGTGGACTTGCCGCACCCCGATGGGCCAACAAAGACGCAAAATTCTCCCTTGTCGATCTCGATATCGACGCCATGGATTACCTTGGTGGCGCCATAGGCTTTGGTGACACCTTTGAGACTAAGTCCGGGCATGGGGTGAGACACTCCAGTTGAAATTGTCGAACATGGCTCGCTCAGCCCTTTACCGCGCCAGCCAGTCCATCAATGAAATAGCGTTGCAGGAACAGGAACAGCACGACCACCGGCACGATGGTGATGGTCGAGGCGGCGGTCATCCCGCCCCAATCGACGAAGTTTTCGCCCTTGAAGGCATAAACCCCCACCGAAAGCGTGCGGATCGCGGGATTGGCCAGCGTAACCACCAATGGCAGCAGAAAATCGTTCCAGGCATATAGGGTCTGCATGACGATAACCGTCACAATGATCGGCTTGGACAGCGGCAGCATCACGTACCAGAAGGTGCGAACAAACCCGACGCCGTCCATCTTGGCAGCTTCTTCAAGCTCGTCCGGCATCTGGCTGAAATAGCCAGCAAACAGCAGAACAAAGATCACGAACGACCCACCGGTTGTCGCCAGCATCACGCCCCAGAGCGATTGCCCCAGCCCCAGCATGCTCAACAGTTCGAACACTGGAATGATGGTATAGCCCTGCGGCACGAACATGGTGAAAACCAGGAGGCCAAAGATGAAACCGCGGCCCAAGAACTTCCGCCGCCCCAGAACATAGCCCATCATGGCTGTGGCAATGGTCACCAGCAGCACCGAGCCAACCGTGACAAACAGCGTGTTGAAGAAATAGGCACCAATATTGGCCTCGTTCCAGGCCCGCAGATAATTGTCGAATACCGGCTGGCTGGGGATCAATCCTTCGCTAGCGAAAATGGCCGCATTGGTCTTGAACGACGCCGATACCATCCACACCAGCGGATAGATCCAGATACAGCACACCGCAGCCAGCAGGGCGCTGACGATCCAGCGTCGCACACGTGGCGTGATCAATGGCTGGCGAATGACATATTCGCTGGCCGCACTGCTGGCGGCTTCAAGCGCCATTTGGCTTCTCCCGGCTGCGCAGATAGCGAACGGCAAATATTTGAAGAATGGTCAGCACCATGATCGCCAGCCCGAAGAACACGCCGGCGGCACTGGCATAGCCGAGCCTTGGCACTGCCCCGTTGAGCGTCGCAAAGGCATTGCGGAAAATGTAGACTTCCATCACTTCGGAGGCGAAATAGGGCCCGCCCTGCGTCATTGATTGGATCAGTGGAAACACATTGAGCGCGCCAATTGCCGAGATCAGTGCAATGACGATGGCAAACGGGGTGATCATTGGTAAAACGATAAAGAAGGTCACCTGCCAGCCCTTGACCCCATCCAACTTGGCGGCCTCATAAAGCTCGGCCGGCACGGTTTGTAGCGCCGCCAGCCAATAGACCATGGTCACCCCGACCCACTTCCAGACGAAAATCCCCGCCAGCGTCCAAAGGACGAGATTGGGATCACCAAGGAAATCAATGGCCCGATTGATCAGGCCCGCATCGAGCAACCCGATATTGACCGGCCCGTTGAAGGGGCTGAGCATGATGGTCATCACAATGCCGATAATGGCGACGGGGGTAACAACCGGCAAAAAGATCAGGGTGCGAAACAGCGCCGACATCCGCAACAGCTTGTTGTTGAGAATGATGGCAAAGACGAGCGACACCGCCATCTGCGCCGGAACGGTGCTCAGCGTGAATATGAACGAGCGCGCGAACGCGTCCCAGAAATATTTGTCCTGCAAAAGTTCTGCGTAATTGGCAAAGCCCACAAAAGCCTGATTGGCGTCAAATCCCGACCAGTTGAGCAGCGAAAACCACTGCGATGCAAACAGGGGATAGAGTATGAACAGCCCGAAAATCACCATTCCCGGAACGAGGAACAGATAGTCGATCCGGCTCTGCCAGAGGCGATGCCCCAGCCCGGCGCGGTGCGGAACTGTCGAAATTGAACTTGCCATGAAGGAACTCTCTAATCGAGGGCCCGCCCGTGAGTGGTACGGACGGGCCCGGTCGGGGAGATCAGAGCGCTTTGTAGTCAGCGCCGACATAGTCACGTTCTGGCTGCCAGTTGGCAAAAACCAGTTCGTCGCGGCTGACGTCTGCGCCCCCGTCCTTGGCCGCCTTGAAGGCTGCGTCCAGCGCGGTGTTGGTCGCCGATTTGAGCGTCGTCAACTGCTCCTTGATGCCGCTGGCCTGGCCGGTAAACAGTCCCTGCACGGTCTGTGCGAGACTCGGCGTCGGTTCGACATAGGCCTTTGCAACTTCCGAAAGCGCTGGATTGCGCGCGAACGGATTGGGGCCGATGCGGATGACATCCTGGAACATGGCGAGTGCCGCCTTGGAGCGTTCTGACATGGTTGAGTTGGCCTGCGCGGCCGGGAATATCGGGGGATCAGACGGTCCAACCACATTGCCCCAATCGGTCTGGCCCTGCTCAGTACCGAGATAATGGAACACATCAGCCGCAATTTGCGGATTTTTGGCCTTGGCATTGATGAACATTGTATTCGCCGATGATGCCAGACTGCCAGCGATCACATATGTTCCGGTCGTCCCTGCTGGTGCCGGTGGTGGCGCAATACCGAAGTCGAAATCCGGATTCTCGCGTTCCCACTGCGGAATATTCCACGGCCCCTGCAAAATCATCCCGGCGGCACCCTGAGGCACCAGTGCGCGTGCCTGTGGTGCATTCAACCCCATGATGCCGGGGAAAATGCTCCCATCGGCATTCAGTGCCAGCAGCAGTTCAACGGCGCCGACAAACTCGTCGCTGTCAAACACCAACTCGCCGGTCCGGAAGTCAATGCCGGTGCCAATCGAGGTATCGCCACACGCCCGCCCAGCCATCTGGGCCAGCGTCCGGGTGATATCTGCCCAACGATTGACCTGCGCACCGCCCATGATAAGGCCATAGGCGCGGCCCTTGCTGTTTTCAGTGATCTTGCGGGCAGATTCCCGGAACGTGTCCCAATCAAGTGGTGTCGTTTCCGGATCGAACCCGGCATCCTGCATATATTGGCGATTGAACAGCACGTGGGCGCTGGTCACGCGGGCTGAAGTATAGGGCAAGCCATATGTCTTGCCGTCAAACTCATTGATGCCTTCAAGGAACGCGCCAGCAGGAAAGCCTTCCTTCCAGGCCGCCAGATCCGGAATATAATCGTCAAGCGGCTGCACCCAACCTTCCTTGACCGCGAAGGCCGGTGGCAGGTTCAGTGGCAGGCAGAACGCATCCTGGGCGGTATTATTACGCACACCCAGCGGCAGCACAGTGTTGATTTCGTTCCAGGGCAGCCCGTCATAGACCACCTCGATACCGCGATCTTCGCCATACTTCTTGAAGAACGCCTTGTAGAACACGGCCTTTTGGTCGCCGCTATCGATCCAGCGGAACGGACCATCGGCTTCAAGCGGCGCGATTGGCTCGGCAATGCTGAATTCTTGCGCCAGGCTTGGCACGATGCCGCTTAGCGCCACCGCGCCCAACGCAGTCGAGCCTACCAAAAAGCTGCGCCGGCTCATGCCAGCACTGGTAATACGCTTCATTGTGTCTTCTCCTCCAATATTCGGAAACAACCATTGGCCAGTCGTTCCGAAATAATTCCTTCGTCCTATCCATTGCAGCTATAGAAAACAAATGCCATTCTCGCCAACAGCGATTAAGGAATTTGATCACTATGCTAGACCGCATGAATCTCTTGTTCCGCTTTCAGGCGATTGCTGAAGCGGGCAGCGTTCGTCGGGCCGCCGAACGGCTCAACATCACCCAGCCAGCGCTGTCCCGCTCGCTGGCGCAACTTGAAAAACACTATGCTCAACCGCTGTTGGAACGACACGCGCGTGGTGTCAGACCAACCGGATTTGGCCAGCGGCTGCTCTCCACCATTTCGCGTCTGGCGCGCGACTGGGAGCTGGCTGAAATTGAATTGGCCAGTGGTGGTCGCCTGGCCGAAGGTCTGCTGCGCATCAATGCCGGCCCGCTCTGGTCCGCAGTCGCACTTCCCGCAATTCTGGTAAAGCTGCACCAGATGTTTCCAAATCTGGTTGTTGAAATTGGCAATCGGTCCGGTGCCGCCGTCAATGCCGACCTGATGGAGGGCAGGATCGATGTGTCCTTTGGCGGCATGCACGCGGCAGACATGCTGTCCAGCCAGACTCGAAACCCGAGAATTTACCCGCGTTCATGACCGTGTCATGGCCCGCACCGGCCACCCCATTCATCAATGCAACCCCACCGACTATGCAGCACTGCACCGGTACCCTTGGGTCATTTATGCTATTGACCCGGTCTATGAGGCTGAAACCCTGCACACTCTTGTCGAACGCACCGGCGTGCCGCCGCAGATCCGCGCCCGCTCCAGTTCGCTTCTGGCCGCGTTGCGGTTGCTTCAGGAGGGAGACTATCTGTGCATGTTGCCGGACGCGGCGGTTACCGGCATGCAAGGTGAATCGATCATTCCTACCCCGCTCGACATGGGGCGGCGCAGCGGCCCCTCGGGCGCAACCTTCCGCCGGGCCATTGCCGACTATGCGCCCATGCAGGAACTGTTGCGCCTGTGCGCTGCTCATTTTCATCCCGCCGCTTAGCGCTCGCGACATATGCCGCACCCAATCAAAAGACAAACTCGATTTGCTTTTATGTCAGACATAAAGCATTATGTCCAACATAATATCGAAAGGACATTGTTTGATGTTTCGCGCCATGAACCGCGACGTCGCCCCTGCTGAAACCGGCGCTGCCGTCATAGCGCGTCAACTAGCTTCCGCCATTCTGCGCGGCGAATATCCGCCAGAATCAATATTGCCGGGCGAAATCGAACTGGCCACCAAGTTCTCGGCCAGCCGCACATCAGTGCGCGAAGCGCTAAAGTCGCTTTCGGCCAAGGGTCTTATTCAGTCACGCAAAAAGGCGGGTACCAGCGTTCGCCCGCGGGCCGATTGGCAAATGCTGGATCGAGACCTACTGGCCTTGCGCCTTGAAATTGGCCCCGAACACAGTTTCGCCACCGACCTATTGGCCCTGCGTCAGGCCATCGAGCCCGCCGCCGCCGCCGCCGCCGCCCAACATCAGGACAAGGCAGCCATTGCCGTGATCGCGGCTGCCTTTGCCGAAATGGAAGCCGCCACCCATGATCGCACCCGCTTTGTCGACCCCGACCTGCGCTTTCACAAGGCGATATTGGCAGCCTCGGGCAATGAGTTCATGATGGCATTCGGGGCGATGATCGAAGCAGGCCTTGCCGCCTTCATCACCATATCTTTGCGCCACTCCGGCGCGCCTGCCCCCTCCGTGCCGCTCCACCACAATATTCTCAAAGCTATAGAGGCGGCAGACCCGGAAGCGGCCCGCACGGCCATGGAAACACTCCTGTCTCGCACAAAATCCAACATCAGTCAGGATCACGCATAATGACCGACGAACCAGCCAAGCGCCCTCATATTTTTCTGGTCATTACCGACCAGCAGCGCTTTGACACCATCAACGCGCTTGGGGCGTCCCACATGGACACGCCAAATCTGGATCGCCTCGTCAATGAAGGGGTTTCGTTCCACAATTGCTTTATCAACGCGCCCTCCTGCGTGCCCAGCCGCGCCAGTCTGTTCTCGGGCTATTTCCCTCATACCACCGGCGTGCTGCGCAACGGTCAGAACTGGGAAAAAACCTGGGTCGAACTGCTCGCCAATGCCGGCTATCATTGCGTCAATGTCGGCAAGATGCACACCATCCCCTATGACGCCAAAGCAGGTTTTAGCGAAAGGTTCGTGGTTGAAAACAAGGATCGCTTCTTTGAAGGCCGCTGGTTTGCCGACGAATGGGACAAATCGCTCCAGCATCAGGGCGTAACCAAACCCTCGCGCGCCATGTACCGCACCCTGCCCGATTACAGCGAACGCCTTGGCGCCTTTGAATGGCCGCTGGCCGAACACCAGCATGCCGATGTGTTTGTTGCCGAAACCGCCGCATGGTGGCTTGAAACCCGCCCCATGCCCGAAGCCCTGTTCATGCAAATTGGCTTTCCCGGCCCGCACCCCCTATGACCCACCAAAGGCATATGCCGACGCTTATCTCGCCAGGGACGATCTGCCGGTCCCCCTCGTCAGTCCGGCCGATCTCGATGGCTTGCCGCCGATGCTCAAGGACAAACGCACCCATGACGTGGCGGTCGATCACGACGCCATCTCATGGTCGCTCAATCCCACAACCGAGCAATTGCGGCGCCTCCGCGCCCATTATGACGGCAATGTCACCCTGATCGACAAGCAACTCGGACGTCTGCTCGAAACCATTGAATCCAAAGGCTACATCGACAATTCCATCGTCATTTTCATGTCCGACCATGGCGACAATCTTGGCGAACACGGCCTGTCGCAAAAATGGTCGATGTACGACATGGTCACCCGCGTGCCTGCCATCGTCTGGGCCCCCGGCAAGTTTGTCGGCGGTCGGCGCCTCAAACAAATGTGCCAGTTATTCGATTTCGGCCCCACCATTCTTGAACTGGCTGGCGTCACCCCGCCCGCCGATTTCGAGGCCCAAAGTCTGGTCCCCGCACTTAAGGGAAACGACTGGTCTGGCCGCGACGCGGTATTCTGCGAACAGGCAGGCGACGTCACCATGGAAGATACTCGCCTGATCACCATGGTGCGCACCGAAACCGAAAAAGCGGTCCTCTACCTCGGCTCCGATCAGGGCCAGTATTTCGACCTCGAAACCGACCCGCTCGAAGAAAACAACCGCTGGAACGATCCCGCCGCCGCGCCCCAGATTGCGGCGCTGCGTCAGCGATTGCTCGAATGGCGGCTCGACAGTTCAGTCCACACCATGGACCGAACCACCGCCCATCGTTAGGCGTTACGCACCTGCGATCCGGGGCATTCTGGTTGGCTCGGATCGCATCACCCCCTGAACCATGGCAAGCAGCATGTCCTGCTTGAGCGCGGCACTGGCGGGATCATCCCAAAGATTTCTGATCTCGCGCGGATCAGTTTCAAGATCAAACAGTTCGCCAAATTCACCATGCCGATAGACGCTGATCTTGTAGCGCTGATCGACATAGGTCTGCACATGCGGCATTTCAGGATTGTGGCGGTTTTCACAAATGACAAAATCGCGCACCGGTTCCGTCCCGCCCGCCCAATAAGCCATTTGTGACACGCCCTGCATTTCGCCCGGCACCTTGAGGCCCGCCGCATCCAGCATCGTCGGCGCGAGGTCCACCAGCGACACCAGCGCGTCCGATACCCGTCCGGCAGGCACCGTTCCGGGTTGCCGCACGAGGAAGGGAATGCGCAACATATCCTCATAATGGAACGGACCCTTGGCAATCAGCCCGTGCTGGCCGAGAAAATGACCATGGTCGGTGGTAAAGATCACCAGCGTATTTTCGGTGATACCAAGGGCATCGAGCTTGTCGAGCAGTTTGCCCACCTCCTGATCAATAAAGCTGATCATGCCGTAATAGGTGGTCTTGTCCTTCTTCAGTTCCGCTTCGGGATAGAGATGGCTGGAGCACCCGTGGGCTGCATGGGGTTTGTGCCAATCACCAAAATCGGGATCTTCTTCCTGTGTCTTGCCGAAATGGGGCGGATTGCGCTCATGCTCGCCCGGTACCACGGCCCCAACGCTCATATCGCCTGGATCATACATCGAAGCCCACGGTTCGCTGACCGTATAGGGGGTGCGGATCATGAAAACTCGACCACAGAAAGAAGGGTTTGCCGCTATCGGCCTGCTGATCGAGATAGGCCAGCGACCGCTCGCCGGTCCAGTAGGTATAATGCAATTCCTGCGGCAACTGCCAGGATCGCTCGTCGCGGCAATAGCCGTATCTGTCCGCTCTTTTCGGGGCCTTGGAAGCACTGTCGCCCGGCAAGGGCTGGAAATATTCCTTCCAGTCGGTCAAGCCATGCTCTTCAAGCCAAATGGCATAATGTTGGCCGACATGGCTTTCATCGGCATGATTGCGCGCCAACTCCACATGCTCGAACCCGTACCAGGTCTGGTTGAACCCGCGCCAGAAATCGAGATCCCGCAATGTCGGCTGCGCTTCAATGGAAGGGGATTCCGCGGTCGAGGCCAGCGGCTGGAAATGCGCCTTGCCGATCAGGGCCGTTGAATAGCCCGCTTCAATCAGTGCTGCACCGACTGTGGGCACATCCTCGGGCAATTTGACCCCGATGGTCCAGGCACCATGATGGGAAGGATATTGCCCGGTAATGATGCTGGCGCGCGAAGGCGTGCACACAGGGGACGGGCAATAGGCCCGGTCAAACCGCGATCCCTCGCGACACAAGCGGTCCAGATTCGGCGTCTTGAGTTTGGGATCGTGCACGCCCAGCGCTTCAAAATGTTGTTGATCAGTGGTAATCAGCAAAATATTGGGTTTGGGCATCGGCCATATCCTTCCAGTCGCGCATCTCGTTGGCGCAACCTAACCATCCCTGAAAAATAGGACAGTGCGTTTTGTTCGGTCCCCGATAGGTTTTTTTGATCGCTCCGTGTCAATCAGCGCGCACTTGTAGGCTCCCACCCACATGGCGCATATTTTTGCGCAGTCGTCCCACCGCCGATCCCCGGCGCGCGGACACGACAGTTGGAGGGATCTCAATATGGCCGACCCCGCAGCAATTTCGGGCATTACGCCCTACCTCAGCATCAATGGCGCCCGCGACGCCATCGACTTTTACAAAAAGGCATTTGATGCCGTCGAACGCGATGTCATGCTCGCCGATGACAAGACGCGCATCATGCACGCCACAATCGAGATCAATGGCGCACCGATTTTCCTCTGCGATTTCTTCCCCGAATTTGGCAGTGTCGTTACCCAACCGCAGGCCTTTAATCTGCATATTCAGGTCGATGACGCCCAAAAATGGTGGGATCGCGCCGTGGCCGCCGGATGTACCGTCTCGATGAAGCTGGAAAAGCAGTTTTGGGGCGATATTTATGGCCAGGTCAAAGACCCGTTCGGCGTCAGCTGGGCCATCGATCAGGCCGATTCAAAATAATCGCCAAACAAAAGGTGCCCCGGCAATCCGGGGCACCCAAACCTTGCAAACCGAAAGGCGGGCCTAGCCTGCCGACGTATAGGCGGTTTTGACCACAGTGAAGAACTCGGCGGCATATTTGCCCTGCTCGCGCGAGCCATAGGACGAGTTCTTGCGCCCACCGAAGGGCACGTGGAAATCAACCCCCGCCGTTGGCAGATTGACCATTACCATGCCCGCTTCAGCATTGCGCTTGAAATCGGTCGCATATTTCAGCGAGGTGGTCACAATACCAGCCGACAGACCGAAATCGGTGTCGTTGGAAACCGCCAGCGCTTCGTCATAGTCCTTGACCCGGATAACCGACGCCACCGGACCGAAAATTTCTTCGCGCGAAATGCGCATCTGATTGTTGGCTTCGGTAAACAGCGTTGGCTGCAAATAAAAGCCCTCGGTGTCACATTTGACGCGCTCGCCACCGACAACCAGTTTGGCGCCTTCGCTCTTGCCAATTTCGATATAGTCGGTGTCCTGCTTGAGCTGGCTCGCATCGACCACCGGCCCGATATCGGTGCCCTTGGCCAAGGCATCGCCAACCTTGAGGCCCTTGGCGCGGTCGGTCAGCGCCGACACAAACTTGTCGTGAATGCCTTCGGTGACGATCACCCGCGAAGAGGCGGTGCACCGTTGGCCGGTTGAAAAGAACGCCGATTGCGCCACGGTTTCGACCGCAATTTTGAGATCGGCATCGTCCAGCACAACAACCGGATTTTTGCCGCCCATTTCCAACTGGAACTTGCGATTATGCTCAATTGAGGCGGCTGCAACGCGCTTGCCGGTGCCCACCGATCCGGTGAACGAGATGGCATTGACGTCCTTGCTGTCCAGCATTGCCTGTCCAACGACCGAACCACGGCCCATGACTAGGTTCAAAACACCGTTCGGCAGCCCGGCGCGCTTCAAAATATCAACAATCGCCCAGGTACAGCCCGGCACCAGATCAGCTGGCTTGACCACAACAGTATTGCCATAGGCCAGCGCCGGCGCGATTTTCCAGACCGGAATGGCGATGGGGAAGTTCCACGGCGTGATGATCCCGACAACGCCAACAGCTTCGCGGGTAATTTCAATGCCAATGCCGGGACGCACACTTGGCATCAATTCACCGGCGAGCCGCAGGGTTTCACCAGCATAAAAATCAAAAATCTGACCGGCGCGCGTTACCTCGCCAATGCCTTCAGGCAGGGTCTTGCCTTCCTCACGGCTGAGCAATTCACCCAGTTCCTGCTTGCGCGCCAGAATTTCGTCCGCCGTTTTGCGAAGGATGGCATGGCGCTCCAGAATGCCCGAACGCGACCATGCCGGAAACGCGGCCTTGGCGGCGGCAATCGCCTGCTTGGTGTCCTCGGCCGTGCCGCGAGCATAAACACCGACAATGTCGGCTATGTTGGATGGATTGATATTTTCGGCACCATCGAGATCCCACCCATTCGCCATTGATGAGGTTCTTGTGCAGTTCGGTCATGATCAAAGCCTTTGGGTCAATTCAGAAATTTCAAAGTAGTTCGGCACGCGACAGATCGCGCATCAAATGGCTGGCGCCATAGGTCCAGGGCGGGCATTCAGTGGATAGCCTCACCCTGTTAGATAGGGTGCCCAGCGTTGGTGTCGAGATCGACACCACATCATTTATTTTATGGGTGAAGCCCTTGCCTGCCCCGCCACGGTCCTGAACCGGTGCAAACATCGTGCCCAGATAAAGCACCAATCCATCAGGATATTGATGATGCCGCCCGATGGTCGCCGCCACCAGCGACGCCGGGGTACGCGAAATCTGGCTCATTGAGGAATTCCCAACCAGCTCAAATCCATCTTCCCCCGACACATTTAGTGCGATCTCTGCCGCTGAAACTGTTTCAAGCGTAAATGCATCATCGAATAGGCGAATGAACGGTCCCAACGAGCCCGAAGCATTGTTGTCCTTGGCCTTGCCCAGCAGCAGCGCCGAGCGTCCTTCGACATCGCGCAGGTTCACGTCATTGCCCAGCGTCGCGCCGATGATATTGCCAGCGCTGGTGATCAGCAGGGCAACCTCGGGTTCTGGATTATTCCAGGCTCGAAACCGGGTGCAGGCCGACATCGGCGCCAAACCCGACCGAACTCATTGGCTGGCCCTTGGTAAAAATCTCGGCGTCCGGCCCGATGCCCACTTCGAGATATTGGCTCCACACACCGCGCTCGATCAGCGCGGCCTTGACCTGCATCGCCGTTTCAGAACCCGGCACCAGTTCCGACAGATCGGTGCCGATCAGACCGAGAATTTCTGTTCGCAACGCATCGGCGCGCGCCTTGTCGCCCCGCGCCTGCTCCTCGATCACCCGCTCAAGCAGCGACACGACAAAGGTCACGCCGGACGCCTTGATCGCCTGCAAATCGATCGGTGACAACAGGCTGGGCTGGTTCTCGTCACGTTGTTCTGCCCAGCTGTTGGCCATGATCTCGTTGATATCGCCCAAGACGGTCCCCGCAGCCTTGCGCACATATTCGGTTGGCGTTTCACCCTCGGCGATATCGCGCACCGTCGCAGCGCCCGCAGCGGTAATGTCCACCAACTGCCCCGAACGCACGCTCACGACCCGCGGATAGGCAAAACCCGGCGCGCGCGCGCGCCCGATCAACACGCCATTGTCAGGCAAGGCCGCTATGTTCATATCCCGTCCCCTGTAAAATGTTAGCGCCTTGCTAACCCGTCACCATATCGCCATGCAAGCCTTGCAAATGCGAATTGGACCACGACCTTTGGCTAACTTCATTTTCCACATGTCGTTCAACGCCGGTTCATCTGCGCCCAATTACTGACGTATTCAGTGGCGAGACGTGCCACCAATATATTCTGGAGTCCAAATGATGCGAACATTTCTCTCGCTCGCCCCGCTTGCGATCATGGCGGGTCTGGCTGCCCCTGCCTTTGCCGGCACCATTGCGATCAATGGCCATGGTGAAGTTAGCGCCGCGCCTGATACGGCCTATGTGACCTCGGGGGTCACCACCCAGGGCACGACCGCGCGCGAAGCACTGGACGAAAACACTGCCGCCATGGCCGAGCTTATCGCCACCCTCAAGGACGCCGGTATCGAAGCCCGCGACATTCAGACGTCAGGCTTTTCGGTCAGCCCCAATTATGTCTATTCCGACCAGCGCACCCCTTCGGGTTATACCCAGCCGCCCAAGATCAGCGGCTATCAGGTCTCCAACTCGGTTACCGTTCGCGTGCGGGCACTTGATACACTGGGCGGCGTGCTCGACCGTGCGGTCACTGTCGGCGCCAATACCATCAATGGCGTAAATTTTGCCGTTGCCGATCCGGCCGATCTCTACAAGCAAGCCCGCAAGCAGGCGTTTGCCGACGCCCTGGGCAACGCCGAACTTTATGCCGAAGCCGCCAACGGCACATTGGGAGACATCGTCACCATCGAGGAAGCGCAAAATTACGCGCAGCCCCAGCCCTATATGGTCAAGGCCATGGCCGAGGCGGCACCGCGCGCCGACGTTCCCGTTCAGGCCGGGGAACTAACTTTCTCCGCCGATGTTTCAGTTAAGTGGGATCTGTCCCAAACAAAATAGACTGTTCCCCTCTTCGCCGAGGGGCTGGGAAGGTGGGGACGGCCGTCGTAGTCAACCGTCTCCACCGACCCCTAACCTGCCATGACCTTCCACAGCATGTTTAGCCCCACCAGCACCAAAAACCCTGCAAACACATATTTGAGCGTTTTTTGCTCCAGCCGGTGCGCCAGCGTCGCCCCCACCGGCGCAAAAGTGGCGGCCAGAACGCCCACCAGCACCAGTGCGATCAGATTGACGTAGCCGATGCTGAAGGGTGGCGTATCCGCAACAGCCCATCCCGAAATGATAAAACCAATCGTGCCGGAAACCGCAATGGCCACGCCCAGCGCTGCCGACGTACCAACCGCACGATGAATTGGTGCCCCGAACGCTACCTGCGTCGGCACACTTAGCGACCCGCCTCCAATCCCCATCAGTGCTGAAATATAGCCAACCACAAACGCCGAGATCCGGTGCGTCGTCTTTGAGCCGTGCAAATGACCCATCAGCTTGGTCTGAAAGGAAAAAACGATGTTGATGGCGATCACAAATGCCATCACAGCAAAGACAATGCGCAACACATTGCCCGAAAACAACCCGGCCATCAGTCCGCCCAGCAAGGTGCCCGCCACAATGAAGGGCACCCAGAGTTTGAGTGTTTCCAGATCCAGTGCGCCACGACGATAATGGGAGCGCGCACTCATCAATCCGGTGGGAATGATAATGGCGAGCGATGTACCAACAGCAACATGCATGACCACATCGGTGTCATAGCCCAGCCAGGCGAGCGCCGTTGCCAGGGCCGGCACAATGACCGCCCCGCCGCCGACGCCCAGCAATCCTGCGGCAACCCCCGAAACCACGCCGGTGACCATCAACCCCAGAACAAATGGCCACAGGCCAATGATCGTCCCCCAGTCCATTACGCAGAATCCCTTACCACTGCAAAACCGCGCCACCCTGCCACTTCCCTTTTGCGCGCGCCAGCCATTGTGCCGCAATGATGCCACGATCAGCAACGGGGTCCGGCGCTTGGCCCAGTTCGGAACTTTCCCAGGGCCTTGGAGTTGCTAACCTTATCAGGAAGTCGCCTCGAATTTGGAATGTGCGCTTCCATTCATATCCCGTTCACCTTGCCATCGCGATGCTGGCTCAACTCGACGCTTGACCAAAGGAAAACCAACATGCGCTTACGAAATTGGCTGCTTACCGGCACCAGTCTTGGGTTACTGACCTTATCCCCGCTCACCGCCAGCGCGCAGGACAGCGGCCTTGTTGCCGCCTATCAGGCTTTTGTAACCGCCCAGAACAGCGGCGACGCAGCCGCCCTGGAGACTGCCCAGAACGCTTTTAACGAGCAATGCATTGTGGCTGGATACGCCAGCGTTGACGAATGTATTGCCGCCCTGACCGCTCCCGCCGCCGAACCGGCTCCCGCCGCTGAACCAGCGCCAGCGCCTGAAGCCGCACCAGAACCCGAGCAGCAGCCAGAAGTGGCGCCAGAGCCTGAGCCGCAACCCGAGGTCGCTCCAGAGCCCGAACCGCAACCTGAGGTCGCGCCAGAACCTGAGCCGCAGCCAGAAGTGACGCCAGAGCCTGAAGCCGCGCCTGAAGCTGTTCCCGAACCATCGGCACCCGCTGAGGCGGCACCCGCCGCAGAACAGGCAGCTCCAACCGAACCAGGCTCCCGCCGCTGAACCAGCCCCGGCGGAACAACCAGCCCCTGCGGAGCAAGCTGCACCTGCTGAAACAGAAACCCCAGCAGTACAAGCCGCGCCCGCCGATCAACCAGCCGAGGCCGCGCCTGCCGAACAGCAAGCCCCTGCCGCTGAGCAACCAGCACCGGCTGAAGCCACGGTAGATATCTCAGCCGATTTGCAGGCCCAGATCGATATCTATAATGACGCCATTGCCGATATTCTGGCTGGTGGCGACCGCGCCGGGGCCGACGCCAAAATGGCAGCTGCCCAACAACAGATCGATGCACTTTGTCAGCAGGCAAACTTCCCTGACACGGCAGCATGTCTGGCCAATTATGGTATGGAACTGCCCGCCCCGCCGCCAGCAGCCGCAGGCGCAGTTGAGCAACCGGCAGCACCCGCTGAAACGCCAGCAGCAGCACCTGTTGAGGCCCCTGCAGAACCCACAGAAACCATCGAAGCCCTGCCTGAAGGCGTAACTCAGGATCAGGTCGCCCCGGTCCTCGACAGTGCCAAGGATGAACAGGCCGCCCCTGCGGATGCCAACCGGCCCGCAGCTGATGCAGCGCCCGAAGCGCCTGCCGAGCCACCACCGGCCGATGACAAGGCTTCCCAGGCAAACTTCGCGCCTGACGCCGCTGAAATTCAGCCAGTAAACGAGGAACAGGGCGAGCGCATAGAGGTCCAGCAACTGGCCCCTCAGGAGATGCCGCAAAACGTTACGGTGATCAACCAGACCAATGTCACCACGACCAACAATACGACCAACAACGTCACCAACAACACCATCGACAATTCGACCAACACGACGGCTGTTCAGCAAAACAATGTCGAAGCCAGCTTCGGCAACACGCTCACCCAGGTCATCTTGCAGGTGGGTAGCCAACTGATCGTTGAAAATCGAGGACAGGATACCGATCGCTTCCTCGATGCCGACGGTCAGGACGAAATCTACTATGATCGCCTGGGCAACGGACGCGTGCGCGAAACCATTGTGCGGGCCGACGGCTGGCAGATCGTAACCGTGCGCAATCGGAATGGCGACGTCCTGCGCCGCTCCAAGATTGATCCGGACGGGCGCGAATATGTCTTGGCCTATTTTGATGACCGCTATGATGAAGACTTGCTCGAATGGCGTGACCCCGGTCAGGACCTGCCCCCGCTGCGCCTCAATATTCCGGTCGATCAATATGTTATTGATGCCCGCAATGTCGATGAGGAGCAGGTTGCAACCTTCTTCCGCCAGCCCCCTGTCGAGCAGGTCGCGCGTCTATATTCAATCGATGAGGTCAAACGCTCCGCCCGCGTTCGCGACAGCGTGCGCAAGCTCGAAGTCGGGGGTCTCACCTTCGATACGGGCGCTGCCTCGATCAGTCGCGACCAGGTCGGTGCCTTGAGCAAGGTGGCCGCTGCGATGACCCAGTTGCTGCGCGCCAACCCGGCCGAGACCTTCCTCATCGAAGGCCATACCGACGCGGTGGGCTCGGAGATTTCCAACTTGCAGCTGTCGGACTTGCGCGCCGCCACCGTGGCCCGCGTTCTGACCGACTTCTATCAGATACCGCCCGAAAACCTGGCCACCCAGGGTTATGGCGAACGCTATCTGAAAATCCGTACCGAAATGGCTGAACGCGCCAACCGTCGCGTCACCATCCGACGGATCACACCGCTGGTCACCCCGGTCGCCTCGGCCCGCTAGAACTGGTTGACCAAACTGAAAAGGCCGGGCGTCGCGCCCGGTCTTTTCGTTGCAAAAATGCAGCATCAACGAATTGAGACGTCGATTGGCCGCATAATTTATTTCGAAAAAGTTTCGGAATCCTCGGAATACGTTCTCAACCAATTGAAATATATAGATTAAACACCAAAAATTAACCGAACACGTTTTCGGGAACGATTCATTAACACCGGCGTTGCTCTTGCCGTACGGTGAAACAAAGGAGCCTATCCATGGCAACCCCCGATCGTGACAACCTTTACTCCAATGACACCAACCGCGCAGTCTACACGCGTGAAAGCAATGGTACCGCATGGTTTGTCGGTATCGTCGTCGTTCTAGCCCTCTTGGCCATTGGCTATCTGATTTTCTCGGCCAATTCCGGGACGAGCACGTCAGTCGATGTGAATGGCGCCCCCGCAGTTGAAGCACCTGCTACGCCTGCTGCCCCTGCTGACACAGCGCCAGCCCCAATGACTGAGGCACCAGCTGCCCCTGCAACTGATGCAGCACCCGCAGCCGGAGCAGCAACTGACACAGCACCCGCTGCTGACGCAACAGCGCCCGCTACGGCCCCTGCTGGGGACGCAACCGCCCCAGCTGCACAGTAAGAAAATTTATTCGGCGGGATTACACAACAATTGTAGCAACGCCACTAGGCCCCGGTTTTCCGCCGGGGCTTTTTGTTTTCCTGGTTCTGAACAAGGTTCTTGAAGACGCCAGTCGTTTGAATGGTCCTGATCGAAACCTTCAATCAGGCACTAGTCCGGCCTCAATTAGCACCAAAAATCGTCACGACCCCCGACCGTCGCAGTCGCCGCTACTTGCCGGAGCGTTTGATTGACTTGATCGCCAATGGCGGGACGCCGGATTTTTCCGAGATTACAAGATCCTGCTCAACAATGGCGGTCCGTGCCGGCTCGTCGCCGTCCAGCCCCCCCAACAGGCTGGCATCCACCTTGCGGTTGGACCGCTGGCTGCCATCTTCATAAACCACATCGAACATCACGAATTCGCTGCGTGCTGTTGGTTTTCTTGCCATGATACTCACTCCAATTCAGCCGGTCGCGAGCCGCTCGCCGCTTGGCGGGCGCCCACGCAGTTCCAGCTTTTGCTCTATTGAACCGGTTAGTTGAAGATGCCGGTGCCCTGTTCGTCGATGATCTGCCGACCCTTGCTGATCGCCAGCGCGATCAGATCATCCTTGCTGCCCATCCGGTCAGCCCGCACGAACCGGTAGGCTCTTGATCTCACCGCCCACTTCTTTTTCGATGGTGCCGGCCAACTGATATTCACTACCAGCCCGCATCTCGATCGCCTTGATGGTGAAGTCCTTGTAGGCTCTCCTCGCCGAGCACGGCATCGCCCTTTGGCCCCTCAGACTTGGCTTCCCCGCCCCCAAAGAGCTTTTTGAGAAATGACATGACCTACTCCTTCAATCAATTCGGCGCTGATATCGTGGACGGCGTACCGGCGCTGGCAACACCAGTTCACCCTGTTTTTGCATTTCCTCGCGCAGCCAGTCCGGCGACAGGTGAAAATAATTCGGCCAGGTCGGCACGCCATTGGCCAGTTCAACCTGCCCGAAATAGCGCCGATCCCGCAAGGCCTCAGTGCCCTCGCCGCGTTCGCCAATCATCGGAGCGGCATCGAACGTACCGTTTGATCCGTCCGAAAACGTCACCACCAGCTTGAATGGCACAATGGCGCGGATCGCCGTTATTTTCAGGCGCACCGCCGCCATCTGCCCTGCCCCTAATTGTCCAGGAAGGCTCCGCAACTTGCGCGAGCGGCTTGGATGCTTGAGCTTGCGCAGCGCCTTGGCCTCGATCTGCCGAATACGTTCGCGGGTCACCGAAAACTGCTGACCAACCTCTTCCAGCGTATGATCGGTATTCATGCCAATCCCGAACCGCATGCGCAGGACACGCTCTTCACGCGGCGTCAGGGACGCCAGAACCCGCGTCGTTGTTTCGCGCAGATTGGACTGAATAGCCGCGTCAATCGGCTGGGTGGCGTTCACATCCTGAATGAAATCGCCCAGATTGCTGTCTTCCTCGTCCCCGATTGGGGTTTCGAGCGAAATCGGCTCCTTCGCAATCTTGAGAACCTTGCGCACCTTGTCCAAAGGCATCTGCAGCTTTTCGCTCAATTCCTCTGGCGTCGGCTCACGCCCGATTTCATGCAACATCTGCCGGCTTGTCCGCACGATCTTGTTGATCGTTTCGATCATATGCACCGGAATACGGATGGTCCGCGCCTGATCGGCAATCGAACGGGTAATCGCCTGCCGGATCCACCATGTGGCATAGGTGGAGAACTTGTAGCCGCGCCGATATTCGAACTTGTCGACCGCCTTCATCAGGCCAATATTGCCTTCCTGGATCAGATCCAGGAACTGCAAGCCGCGATTGGTGTACTTTTTGGCAATCGAAATCACCAGGCGCAGATTGGCTTCAACCATTTCTTTTTTGGCAATGGCCGCCTCGCGCTCACCCTTCTGCACCTTGTGCACAATCCGGCGGTATTCAGCGATATCGAGGCCGGTTTCGGTTGCAAGCGTGGCGATATCGCCGCGCAGTTCGGCAATCGTATCGGCTTCGCGCTTGGCGAACTCACCCCAGCCCTTGCCCGAATTGGTAGCAAGGTTTTCTTCCCAAGCCGGGTTCAACTCCGAGCCATAATAGCTTTCGAGGAAAGACTCGCGCGTCACGCCGTAGCTTTCAGCCAGTCTAAGCAGGCGCCCTTCGAGTCGCACCAGACGCTTGTTGATGTCGTAGAGTTGCTCAACCAGACTTTCGATACGGCTATTGTTGAGTGCCAGCGACTTGACGTCGGAAATCACGTCGGCGCGCAACACATCAAGTTTTTTGGTATCGGCATCGCTGACATCAACCGCCCGATCCTCGGCGTGCAGATCTTGTATGACCCGCATCTTGCCATAGGCGTCGGCGATACGATCAAAAGTCTCAACCACCTGCGGCTTCAACTCAGCTTCCATGGCCGAGAGCGATAGGGCGTTCTCATATTCGTCATCATCGTCGTCTGGCGGCGGATCCTGCGGGGTCTCGGGTTCCTCGGGCACGTATTCGCCGTTGGCACTTTTCGCCCGCCGCGCCTCTGCAGCGGCAGCCTTGGCTTTTTCAGCATTGACGCTTTCAAGCTTGGCCGCAACCGTCAGGCTGATGGGCCCCTGCACCGGCGCCGGGGCCGCCTGCTTGGCGTCCGGCCCCGCGTAAGTGGCCTCCAGATCGATAATGTCGCGCAAAAGGATTTCGCCTTCACCCAGCTGGTCGCGCCAGATGATGATGGCTTGAAAGGTCAGCGGGCTTTCACACAACCCGGCAATCATGGTTTCGCGACCCGCCTCGATGCGCTTGGCAATGGCGATTTCGCCCTCGCGCGACAACAGGCTCGACCGAACCCATTTCGCGCAGATACATGCGCACTGGATCATCAGTGCGGTCACTGCCTTCACGGGTGTTGGATTTCGAAGCGACGGCGGTCCCGGTCGAAGGTGCCAGTTCCTGGCTTTCCTCTTCGTCCTTTTCCACCTCGGTCTCTTCGACCTCGTCCTCGTCCACCACATTGATGCCCATGTCCGAGAACATGGACATAATGTCTTCGATCTGCTCGGAAGACACTTCTTCGGCGGGCATGACCGCGTTGAGTTCTTCATAGGTCACATAGCCGCGTTTCTTGGCGACCTTGATAAGTTTCTTGACCGCGGCATCGGAAAGATCAAGTAACGGGCTGTCGTTGGTGGTCTCAGCGCCCGTAGCCGGCGTGCCCGATTCGGGCTTTTCGGCATCCTTGGTGGTTTTGGTAGCTGCCTTAGTGGCCATCTGGTGCTCCTCGGGACCCGTCAGCGGCCGGGTGCCGGTAAGGTCATAAATGGGGATAGGCTCAAGACGAGGTAAAGGTTTGGTAAACCAAGTGTTAACATGGCCTCCTGTGGTTCGCCCGGCCTTTTGCATATATCGCCATACGCAAAATCGCGCACACGCGCCGGTTCCAGAAATTTTTCTAGAAACTGCGTGTTGCGCGCCCCGATAACGAACCAAATCCTTCGATCAATGCCTCTGTGCCATCGACAGTGGTAATCTGGTTCTTAATGTCTCGCAGCCTTTCAAAAGTTTCTTCGCTCGGGGCTTCGCCCAGCGCCGCTTCGGCTGCTTTGAGTTCCTTATTTAGCTGAACTTTCTTGTTATGCAAGGCCAGCGCGTGACTCAATCCCGTCTCAGCATCAGTTTGTGCAATCTCAGAAGATATTTGCCACACCCCCTGCCTGCTTAATAACTGCCGCATTCGGCCGATAGTTTCATCAAATCCGCGCGCGCTCAGTGCGTCGCCCACATTCGCCGCCGAAATGTCATGGTCCCGCATCACAAGATCAAGAATCGCCCCGATAATTTTGCGCGCCGTCGGCGTTTCCAGATCCAGCATCGCCAATTCTTCAAAATGGTCTTCCACCAGCCCCGGATGATTGACCAGCGACATGATGATCGCCGCCTCCCGCGGTGTCGCATCGCTATTGGTCACGCTGGGTTTGACGATGCGCGAATTGCGCAGCGTATCCGACAACACCAGCTTGGGACTGCCGCGCCCAAAAAAACCCTTTTGCCCGTAATTTTTCTGCCCGTAGCCGCCCTGTCCATAATTGCTGCGCCCACCGCCACGCGGATCATAGCCGCTGCGGCTGGGCGTAAAAAACGCCTTCAGCTTTTCATCGAACGCCTGGCCATAGTGAAACCGCACCGACAGATCCTGGATAGAATTGGCCCGTTCGCGCAGCTTGGCTTGCAATGCCGCCCGCGCTTCGGGTGTTTCAGGCACCAGGCCGCCGGTTTCCATGCTCCAGACCATGTCCGACAGGCTGCGCGCCCGCTCGATCACATCAGCAAAGGCACCGCGTCCCTGTGCCTTGATCAAATCGTCGGGGTCCTGCCCCTCTGGCAGCGTTGCAATTTTTACCGTCTGCCCCGGCTTGAGATGCGGCAACACAATATCGGCCGCGCGTTCGGCAGCCTTCAACCCCGCCTTGTCGCCATCAAAACACAACACCGGCTCGTCGCTCATCCGCCACAGCAAGACCAGATGTTCCTCGGTCAGCGCCGTGCCCAGCGGCGCCACCGCGCCTTCAAATCCCGCTGATACCGCGGCGATCACATCGAGATAGCCCTCAACCACAATGACGCTTTTGCCATCACGCGCCGCCTGCCGGGCCGCCTGCCCGTTGTAAAGCACCTGCCGCTTGTGAAACAATTCTGTCTCGGGCGAATTGAGATATTTTGCCGGCACATCCGAGGACAGCGCCCGCCCGCCAAAGGCGATCACCCGCCCGCGAAAATCGGTAATGGGAAACATCACTCGATTGCGAAACCGGTCATAAGTCAGCGGGTCGCCCTCGCGGCTGGTCACCAGCCCGGTATCGATCATGTCCTGCGCCGAGACCCCGTTGATTGCCAGATGCTCCTTCAACCCATTGCGGCTGTCGGGCGCAAAGCCCACGCGAAAACGCGTTTGTGCCGTCGCCGAAACCCCGCGATCAAACAGATAACCACGCGCCTTGGCCCCGATATTATGCGCCAGTGCTGCCTCAAAATATTTGGCCGCTAGTTCCATCACGTCAATCAGACTGCGCTGCGCCGCCTCGCGCTTTTCCTGACGCTCGTCGCGCGCCGGCATCGGCACACCGGCCATTTCGGCCAGCCGCTCCACAGCTTCAGGAAAACTCATGCCCACTTTGTCGGTCAGAAACCGAAAATGATCGCCCGTCACCCCACAGCCAAAGCAATGATAGATGCCGCGATTATCGTCTGCATGAAAACTGGGGCTCTTTTCGCCATGAAATGGGCAGCAGGCCCACATGTCGCCGCGCCCCGGCTGGCTCTTGCGCTTGTCCCAGAGCACATGCTCGCCCACCACCTGCGTTATCGGCAGGCGCTGGCGGATCTCTTCAAGAAACTGGTCGGTAAAACGCATGGCTCTACCTAAGCCCAACCTCAGGCTTTGTCACCATGTTCAGCACTAGGCCGAGCGTGTCCGCTGATAGAGTTTCCACGCCCAGCCAAAAAGACCGAGCGACAAAACGATCAGCATGATCCCGCCAAACATCACCATGACAGTCGTGCTGACCACTGGGAAAAACAGGAACACCAGCCCCAACACCACATAGCTGACGCCAGACAGGATGACGGGCCAGATATGGGCATAGAGCGCTCGCTCCCGCATCACCACGACGATCTGCATGATCCCCACACCAAGCGCCACTATGCCAACCAGAGTTGCCAACAGCGACGCGGTCAGGATGGTTGCGATCAGTGGGCTGATGAAAATCAATATCCCGAGAATGAGGCTGAGCGCATTGGCGACCACATCAAACCAGTAATTGCCGCTCTTGCCGCCGCCGAAGGTCAGGCTCCAAAGCCCCAACACACCATCGACAATCAGCAAGATGCCGCCAAACAACACCAGCACCGTCAGCGCCTGCCCCGGCCAGATCAGCGCATAAAGCCCGGCCACGAGCATCAAAAGTCCCCGCAGCGCCGTCGCCGCCGCAAAACGGCGCTTGGTCTCTGTAGATACCGCCATGTTGATCTCCGTTCCGCATCCATGAACCCTTGCCAAATGTAGCTGGTAATAGCGGCCAGTCCAGCCCGACCGTACGCCATTCAAGATTTTGGCAACTCATCAACAACAAATGTGCATTGCGTCATCCGCCGCCCTGTGGTCTGAGCAGGCTTTCTCTTGACGCCTGTCCGCTGGTTTTGTGATGTCACTGCCCCTGATTGCCCTGTTCATCGCCGCTTTCGCTTTCGGTACCGCCGAATTCGTCATCGCTGGCGTGTTGCCAGAGGTCGCAACCGGCCTGACCATTTCCATCCCCACCGCCGGCTATCTGGTCACTGGCTATGCCATTGGTATCGCTCTGGGCGGACCAACACTGGCGGTGCTGTCGAAAAAACTGAGTCGCAAGACCCTGGTCCTCTGGCTCGCCAGCATTTTCACACTCGGTCAGGTCCTGTGTGCTCTGGCACCCGATTTTGAAACCCTGATGGCGGTGCGGGTCCTGGTTGCCGCCGTCCACGGTACATATTTCGGCGTCGCCTCAATCGTTGCCACTGGCCTGGTGCCCCCGCACAAGCGCGGTTCGGCAGTCGCCCTCATACTGTCCGGCTTGACCGTGTCCACCATATTGGGGGTGCCCGGCGGCACCGCAATTGGCAATCTTCTGGGCTGGCGCGCCACCTTCTGGGCCGTCGGCATTCTGGGCCTGCTGGCGACCGCTGCCATCGCCCTCTATTTGCCCGCATCCGTCAGCCCCACCACCACTAGGTCCAGTTTTCGTCGTGAGTTCAAGGCGTTGGGGCGCCAGCAGATCATGCTGTCCCTGCTCATCGTCATTCTGGCCATGATCGGACAGGCCAGCATTTTTACCTATATCGCGCCGTTCCTGCTTACCATTACCGGCGTTGAGGCAAATCTGCTTCCCTGGCTCCTCTTGGTCTTGGGTCTGGGCTCAACCATCGGGGTGTTTGTCGGTGGTCGTTTGGCTGACTGGCAATTGATGCCGTCGCTGATCACCATTTTGGCGCTGCTGGCTGCAATCCATGTGGTGCTGTTTCTCGCCAGCCCCTATCCCCTGCCAATGGCGATCGCCATGTTCGTCTGGGGCGGCATAAACTTCTCGTTCAGCGCCCCGGTACAGTCGCGGGTGCTGCAATGGGCCGGTGACGCGCCAAACCTGGCCTCGTCCCTGATCCCAACCGGCTTTAATATCGGCATCGCCATCGGTGCAGGCTCTTGGCGGCGTCGTGCTCGAATCATCGCTAGGCTATCGCGCTCTGCCATGGATCGGCGCGGGCACGCTGACCCTGGCTTTTGTGATCGCGCTCATTTCCTATTTTTGGGAACGCCGCATTGGCGCGACGCCCCCATCGCTGACCACCATGCCGGCCTAATTGTCCGATAGCGCGGCCTTGACCTTGCCGCTGGCCTTGCCAAAATCGATCCGCCCCGGATAGTCCGCCTTGAGTTGGCCAATGACCTTGCCCATGTCCTTTGGTCCTTCTGCGCCGGTAGCGCTAATGGCTGCGGCAATGGCCGCTTCTACTTCAGCGTCGCTCAACCCCTTGGGCAAGAACTCGTTGAGAATGTCGATCTCTTCCTTCTCAACCGTCGCCAGATCGGTGCGTCCCGCCTCGGCAAAGATGGCAAAACTTTCTTCGCGCTGCTTGACCATCTTTTGCAGCAACGCCAGGATTTCCTCGTTGGTTGCCGGGCCACGATTGTCGCCGCGTGCTGCAATATCCTTGTCCTTGATCGCTGAATTGATCATTCGCAGCGTTGACGTGCGCCGCACATCGCGGGCCTTGAGAGCCAGTTTGAGGCTTTCGCTGAACTGTTCGCGCATTTAATTGATCCTCTTGCCCATATCTGTTTCACCCCCATATAGCGCTGCAAACACGACTGTGCCACTTGCGTGTTGGCGACGCCCCTTTTAAGAGAAGGCTCTCAACCACCATTGCGCAGAGCGTGACACCGACAAAGAGCTCAGGCACTTTTCGCGACCTTGCCACAAGACGCCTTGCACCAAGGAGAACCACCATGACCGGCTGGGAACAATCACCCGCGACCGCCCTCCTGATACTGGCCGATGGCACGCGCCTTGAGGGCCGCGGCATAGGCGCCGTCGGTCATTCGGCAGGCGAAATCTGCTTTAATACAGCGATGACCGGCTATCAGGAAATTCTGACCGACCCCTCATATGCCGGTCAGATCGTCACCTTCACCTTCCCCCATATCGGCAATGTTGGAGCCAATGATGAGGATATTGAAACCGTCAACATGGCCGCCTTGTCAGGCGTACGTGGCGTCGTGCTCAAGGCCGACATCACCAATCCCTCCAACTATCGCTCTCTTGAAAGGCTCGATGCCTGGCTCAAAAAGCGCAACATCGTCGGAATCACCGGTATTGATACCCGAGCCCTCACCGCGCTGATCCGCCAGTCGGGCCTGCCTGACGGCGTAATCGCCCATGCTCCTGACTGTCAGTTCGACGAGGCCTCGATCAATGCCGAACTCAAGGCCTTTCCCGGTCTTGTCGGCCTGGATCTGGCACGCGAGGTCACCACTGCCCAAACCTATCACTGGGATCAGACCGGCTGGAAGTTGGGCGAAGGCTATGGCACCCTTGAAAACTCCGAATTTCATATCGTCGCCGTCGATTTCGGCGCCAAGCGCAATATCCTGCGCTGTCTGGCCGATCAGGGCGCCAAAGTAACGGTTGTGCCTGCCAGCGCCTCGGCGGCCGATATTCTGTCACACAATCCCGATGGCATCTTCCTGTCCAACGGCCCCGGCGATCCAGCCGCCACCGGCCAATATGCCGTCCCCACCATCAAGACCCTGCTCGATACCGGCAAGCCCATGTTCGGCATTTGCCTGGGCCATCAACTGCTCGGTCTGGCCCTGGGTGGCTCAACTACCAAGATGCATCAGGGCCATCACGGCGCAAACCATCCGGTCAAGGATTTGACCACCGGCAAGGTCGAGATCACCTCGATGAACCATGGCTTTGCCGTCGAAAAAGCCAGCCTGCCCCCCGGCATCACCGAAACCCATGTTTCACTGTTTGATGGCTCAAATGCGGGACTGTCAGTGGAGGGGAAGCCGGTATTCTCGGTCCAGTACCATCCCGAGGCCAGCCCCGGCCCGCGCGATAGCCATTACCTGTTCACCCGGTTCCTCAATTATGTGCGGGCTCAAAAGGGCATGGACCAGAAACCGGAATATGTCGCGCCTGCGGCCTGATTGAAACACCATATCCAAAAAAATAAAGGCCGCCCCGGCGATGGGAGCGGCCTTTTTCAATTCATGCTGTCCTGTTCAGACCGAGCCTGAAAAAGTATCACACTGGCTGACATCGCCGCTTTGATAGCCGCGCGCAAACCAGGTCTGGCGCTGCTTGGATGTGCCGTGATTGAACGTCTTGGGCACCGCATAACCTTGCATTCGCTTCTGCATTGTATCATCGCCAATCTGATCGGCGGCGTTCAAGGCCTCCTCGAAATCACCGGTTTCAACCAGATTTTGCTCACCGGCATAATTTGCCCAAATACCGGCATAGCAATCGGCCTGCAACTCCACCCGCACCGAATAGGCATTGGCCTCGGTGGCACTCATGCTTGCCCGCGCCCGGTTGAACTGGGGCAATACACCAGTCAGGTTCTGCACATGATGCCCCACTTCATGGGCCAGCACATAGGCCTGGGCAAAATCGCCCGGTGCCCCGAACTCCTGTCGCAGCTGATCATAAAACGCCAGATCGATATAAACCTTTTGATCCTCTGGGCAATAAAACGGCCCGGTTTTCGCGTCCGCCACGCCACACCCTGATTGGGTGCCGCCGCTGAACAGCACCACCATCGGCGCACTATACTGCGCCCCGGCGTCGGCAAATTTCTGCGTCCATAAATCTTCGGTTTCCTTGACCACCACGCCGACAAAATCGGCCAGTTCATCCTGCCCGGCTGATGGCAACGGACGCTGCGCGGCGGAACTCGAACTGGTCGGCGCCCCGTTCATACCGGAAATGATATCAATCGGATTTTGCCCGGTCGTGACCCAGATCAGGCCCAGAATCACGACAATACCAACCAGGCCGATCCCGCCACCACGACCGCCGCCGCCACGGCCCCCACCTGTCGGAATGCGAAAACCACCCCGCCCGAGACCACCGCTCAAGCCGCCGGTGCGCCCCCCGCACCGCGTCGATCGTCAATATTGGAGCTGCGCTCCCGCCCGCGCCATTTCATGGATTTCTCTCCATTTCGCTGTCCCCAACACCCTTATCTGGTGTGCCGCAAAATCGTAATGTAAAAATATTTGACCATATGGTCCAAAAATCCTAACACTCTGGGCGCCGCCGTCATCGCAGCGTCACCATGCAGCGGCACGTGAGCCCCAACAGCGCTCACCCAAGCCTAATCGAATATAATCGGCTAGGTTCCGTTCTGCCCGTTTCAACCAGTAATCTGTCGTGGAGAAATGTGATGAAATTTGATCCTAAACTATCCCGTCGTACGTTCCTTGCCGGCTCGGCCAGCATCGGTGCGATGGCTGTATTGCATCCTTTTGCTGCCAGCGCGCAGGCCAATCAGGCCCATTTGCGCATCATCGAAACAACCGATTTGCACGTCGCGGTCTTCCCCTATGACTATTACGCTGACAAGCCCAACGACACCATGGGTCTGGCGCGTACCGCTTCAATCATCGACTCGATCCGCGCTGAAGCGGGCAACTCCATGCTGATCGATAATGGCGATATCATTCAGGGCAATCCCATGGGCGACTATATCGCCTATGAAAAGGGCCTCACCGACCATGTTCACCCCATGATCGCAGCCATGAACACGCTGGGCTACGAAGCCGCGACCTTGGGCAATCACGAATTCAACTATGGTCTCGATTACCTCGATCAGGCCCTGTCGGGTGCCAACTTCCCGTTCGTTTCCGCCAATCTGGTCAAGGGCGACACGCTTGCCGCCGATCCGCTGGACGACGAAACCTATCTCGAGCCGTTCCGCATCATCGAAAAGGAAGTAACCGACGGTGCCGGTGCCAAATCCACCGTCAAGATCGGACTTATCGGCTTCCTGCCACCTCAGATCATGACTTGGGACGCAACCCATCTGCAGGGCAAGGTCAGCACCCGCGACATCGTTGAAACCGCCAAGGCCTATATTCCCAAAATCCGCGCTATGGGCGTTGATCTGGTGATTGCCCTGTCGCACTCCGGCATTGCTGACGACGACACCCCCGGCGCGGAAAACGCCTCGCTTCAACTCGCCGCCGTGGATGGCATCGACGTCGTCCTGACCGGCCACCAGCATCGCGTCTTCCCCGGCCCCGATTATGCCGACATTCCTGGCGCCGATACGGACGCTGGCACCTTGAACGGCAAACCTGCGGTTATGGCCGGTTTCTGGGGCTCCCATATGGGCTTGATCGATCTGCTGCTCGAACAGGATGCCGAGGGCAAATGGACGGTACTGTCCCATACTGCCGAAGCCCGCCCGATTTTCGAGCGTGTCGATGGCAAGGTTCAGCCTCTGGTTGAAAACGAAGCCACGGTTGCCGCCGCTGCCCAGACCGATCACGACGAAACCATTGAATATGTGCGCCGCCCGGTTGGTGAAACCTCCGCGCCACTCTATTCATATTTCGCCTTGGTCGCCGATGACCCATCCGTTCAGATCGTTTCACAGGCCCAGACCTGGTATTTGAAACAGATGATGAAGGGCACCCAATGGGAAGCCCTGCCCATCCTGTCGGCAGCGGCCCCCTTCAAGGCCGGCGGTCGCGGTGGCGCCGATTATTACACTGACGTGCCGGTTGGTCCCGTCGCCATCAAGAATGTCGCCGATCTGTACTTGTATCCAAACACCATTCAGGCGGTTAAAATCACCGGCGCCGACGTCAAGAACTGGCTGGAACGCTCTGCGGGGATCTTTAATCAGGTCGAAAAAGGCGCCGTCGACGCGCCGCTGATCAACAATGATTTCCCGTCCTACAATTTCGACGTCATCGACGGGGTCACCTACAAGATCGACCTCACCCAGCCCTCGCGCTTCTCTGCCGACGGCAAGGAAGAGCCAAATCCGGACGCCAGCCGCATTGTCGATCTGATGTATGATGGCAAGCCGATTGATCCAGCCGCAGAATTCATCATCGCGACCAACAATTATCGCGCCGGTGGCGGTGGCAACTTCCCCGGCATCGGCCCCGACGTCATCATCTTCAAGGGACCGGACACCAACCGCGATTTGTTGGTCCGCTTCATCGTTGAAAACGGCACCATCAATCCGTCAGCCGACAGCAATTGGGCGCTTGCGCCAATTGGGGACACAACGGTGTTGTTCGAAACCGGCCCCAAGGCCGCCGATCATGTTGCTGACGTTTCGGCGGTAAAAATCGAATCGACCGGCAAGACCAGCGACGATGGGTTCGGCATCTACCGCATTACGCTCTAGCCGACAAAAATCGAGGCGGCATCTCTTGGTGCCGCCTCCGATACATCAGGCCGACTTGTCAAACACCAACCCTAAACCGGATGGCGGGTTCGGCGTACTCACCGCCCCACGGCCGCTATCGCCTTGGCGCTGGCTCAATGAACCACCGAAACTGACGGCATTTTGGCTGGGTTCAATGCCAGATTTGCTGTTCTGGATGTCCGTCACCAAATTATCCTGTCGCACATCCGTCCCGGACAATGCCGCGTCTGGATGGGCGGGATCAATGAACTTCTTTGCCTCTGCAACATCGTCGCAATTGCGGCATTGGTAGCCATTTACAATAATTGGCCGCGGATAGTCGGTGCTGATCGCCATTTGTGCCTCACACAATACGGCAATGCTATTCGCAACTCCCTACCGTCTGGTTACAGTCGCCACCGGCGCCTGCTCTACGCAGGTCGTGAAGATTTCTTCGCGCAAGAATATAAGGCGAGATCGTGCAATTCCGTCCTCATTCTATCGGACACTACTGGCCGTCGGGGGTAACATCGACACTTACCGCAGGAACATCGATATCTACGGTGCCGCTACCGCCCTGCCCGTTGAAAAACAGGAAATAGATGCCGATGGCCACCAGCACGACAAGCAGAATGCCGATAATGGGGCCAAGCGGACCGCGGCTCCGGTCCACAACGACTGTTTCACGTACTGGTTCTGGCATGAGTAGTCTCCGGTGTCTCTTGGCACACCAACGAGTCCGGTTTGATTTTGTTCCCGCAGCCGCAATGGCTCGACTCAGGCGTATCGCCCGGCCGCCGCCGCACTTGCAGCCGCTTTGTCGCCATAAGCCTTTAGCGCCACCGCCAGCTTGAGCCCCAGCGTATTCAGATCACCACGGCTAAAGGCCAACCGGACCTTGTCAAGGTCCAACTGATCGCGCAAGCTCGCAAATCGGTTGTCAGTGCCGTTGGCCAACTTGTCGGGTCCGATTGCCGTGTCGAGCGCCTGCACCGCTGCCACAATGGCCCGGCGGCTTTCCGTGGTCAGACGTGCCTCATCGGGATCGCTGCGCTCACTTACGGTGCGATAGCCCCGAAATATCTGCTGCTCACCATCCCGAACATAGCTGCGCCCACTCTCGACCTGCTGTGTTCCGGTGGTGATGGTTTGAGTACCCACCTGCACCTGCTCAGTGCCGACCACGACAGTTTCAACACCGGTCTGCACTGTCTCTTCCCCAATCTTGACCTGTTCGGTACCGGTCTTGACCTGCTCTGTGCCAATCTTGACCTGCTCGGTCCCCACCTGCACCTCTTCGGTCCCCACCAGCACGTCTTCGGTGCCGGTTTTGACCTGCTCAGTGCCAATCTGCACTTGCTCAGTGCCCGTAACACTGGCTTCGGTTGTTCCCGCCTGCAAGCCGAGATCGGTGAACGGATCGCCGGAAAAGTCGAGAAAGCCATTGGCAACACTGGCAAGCGTCAGCGATTGGGCATCCGCCGTCTGCAAATGCAACTTGCCGTCGCCGGACAGGCTGGCGTCCAACCCCTCGATACTGTCGAGCGCCAAAACCAGCGCCTTGCCGAATTCGCCTGTGCCGGTGCTGAAATTGAAATTGGTGGTCGTGCCATCCTTGGTCACCGCGATGCGATTATTGGTGCTGAACTTGACCACCGCCAACGAACCATCGCCAACTTTTACCGAAAAGTCGGCGCCGCTATCGACTCCCGACGCGCTGCGATTGGAAAAACTGGAAAGATCGCGCGTACCATCAACAATGGTTTCGTAAATGTCGCGGGTCTCATAGATCGGGCGATCCTCAAAAACATCCCGCGTCTCATAGACATTGCGCGTTTCATAAATCGGACGATCCTCAAAAACGTCGCGTTCTTCAAACACATCCCGGGTCTCAAACACATCTCGCTGCTCAAAGATCGCCCGTTGCTCGGTAACATCGCGCGCTTCATAGATCGGTACCAACTGGGTTACCGGCTCGGTGCGATAGCTGGCTTGTAATTTGTATTTGGGAACGCTGTCGTAACGCTCTTCAAATGAGGTCACGCCATATCGCGATTGCTCAAGAAACCGCGCATTGCCCAACGCTGCATCGAGTTTTTTCAATCCCGAGAGGCTCGCCGCTTCGCGTGCAACTTCGGGTCGAGCGCTAAGCTGTTTTACCGTGGGTACCGGCAATGTGGCGGGGCGACCATAGTTCTGCAGGGCAGCAAAAAAATCTGCCCGCGACAACTGCAATCTCTGAGCGCTCGTAATCCCGACCATCGGTCTACCTCCCTTGGGCTTGCCAATATCAGGGCCGGAACTGAGAAAAAGCTGCGTAAAATACATTGCATTTTATCTATCGCGAATATTCAAATTCTGGTCGACCCCGACGCCGTGACGCGGCCAAATTGTTAACGCTACTCGTTCACCCCCTTCAACGCCTGCCCGCTAGGCTGATCATCAATTCCGACCTGCGAGCCCGCCATGCCCAACGCCGCCCTTGAAATTTCCGGCCTGTCCAAAAGTTTTGACAAGCCCGTCGTCAATGCGCTCGACCTGACCATTCGATCTGGCGAATTCTATGCGCTGCTCGGCCCCAATGGCGCTGGTAAAACCACGATTTTGCGCATGGTTGCCGGTCTGTTGCAGCCTGACGAAGGCGCCATTTCGGTCTTGGGCATTGATGCGCGCAAGGATCCGATCGCCGCCAAGAAAATCATCGCCTGGGTTTCCGATGAACCCATGGTCTATGACCGCCTGACCCCGCTGGAATATCTGGAATTTGTCGCCGGCCTTTGGCAAATCGATGCGACGACCGCCAAGGCACGTGCGCTCGATCTGCTCGACTGGCTCGGCCTCGCGCCCCACGCCAATGCCCTTTGCGGCAGTTTTTCCAAGGGCATGTTGCAAAAAGTCGCCCTAGCCGGCGCGCTGGTGCATGAACCGCGCCTGATCATCCTCGATGAACCGCTGACCGGTCTCGACGCAGGGTCGGCCCGTCAGGTCAAGGATGTACTGCTCAACAAGGTCCGCAACGGTGTCACCGTCATCATGACCACCCATATTCTTGAAGTTGCCGAACGCATGGCCGAGCGCATCGGCGTCATTTCCAACGGTCGTCTGATCGCCGAAGGCACGCTGGCTGAATTGCGTACCCGCATTGGTCGCGGCAACACCAGCCTTGAGGAAATTTTTCTCGATCTGGTGCAGATCGATGCGCAAAGCGTTGCAGCGTGATGACGCAGCCCGCCAGCGTTGCCTGGTTCGCCCGCCACGAGATCGGCCTGGCCTGGCGCGATTGGACCGCCATGATGACAGGCGGCCGCCGCACGCGTGGCATCGTCCTCGGCCTTGTGCTTGTCGCCGCAGCGGCGATCATGCACCTCATTGCCTATGGCGTTGTTTCGTCCTGGTTGGCCACTGGCATTGGTCCGGATAAGCCAACCCTTGTCATGCTCACCGGCGGTGGATTGCTGTTCTGGTCGGTCATGCTGTCCCAGGCCCTGGAATCGGTCACCCGTGTCTATTATGCCCGCGCCGACCTTGATCTCATCCTGTCCTCACCCGCCTCGGCAAAGCGCCTGTTTGCCGTTCGAACCGGCGCCGTGGCCCTCACCACCTTCGCCATGTCCTGCCTGCTCGCCAGCCCGTTGGTCAATGTGCTGGTGCTGCTCGATGGACCACGCTGGCTTGCCGCATTTGCCGTTCTGGCGGCAATCTCTGCCCTTTCGGCCGCCATTGCTGTCGCGGTGACCATTGCCCTGTTCCATACTGTTGGCGCCAAGCGTACCCGCCTCATCGCCCAGATCATCGCGGCCGTTGTCGGAGCCGGCTTTATCATCGGCATTCAGGCCGCCGCCATTATCTATTATGGCAAGTTTTCTCGCTTCACCCTGCTGCAATCCAGCGAAATAGTCGCCGCTGCCCCCGATCTGGCCAATATCCTCTGGTTACCAGCCCGCGCCGCCATGGGCGATCTGGCAGCGCTTGTGCCCGTCGCCTTGACTGGCTTTGGGGCGCTGGCGCTTATCATCATCGCCACCGCTTCGAGCCTATGGTCACCACGCCATTTCAACCGCCAGTGTCAGCCACATCCGCACCGAGCGCCGTCCCGCCACCCGCGCCTTCAAGAACGGTTCGCCAAAACATGTCCTGCGCCTCAAGGAGTGGAAACTGCTTCAGCGCGACCCATGGCTTTTGTCGCAAACGCTCATGCAAATCCTCTATCTGGCGCCCCCCGCCCTGATGCTGTGGATCAATTATGGCGAACATTCAGGCGCCTATGTCGTTGTCGTGCCGGTGCTGGTCATGGCCGCGGGCCAATTGGCCGGCGGCCTGGCGTGGCTCGCTATTTCTGGCGAAGACGCCCACGATCTGGTGGTCACCGCCCCGATATCCCCGCGCATGGTCCTGGCCGCGAAAATCGAGGCGGTTCTGGCGATCATCGCCATCATCCTGTTGCCGCTCATCGCGCTGCTCGCACTGTCATCAATCGAAGTCGCTCTGGTAACGGCGACCTGCGCGCTCCTCTCGGCCGGCTCGGCCACCGCCATCCAGGCTCTGGTTCCGGGTGGTCGCCCGACGCTCCATGTTCCGCCGCCGTCAAGTTGCCTCGCGCGCTGCAACCCTGTCCGAAGCCTTTGCGTCCATCATGTGGGCGGGCACTGGCGCCCTGTGGGCCTCGGCTTCATGGCTCGCCTTGGCCCCCGCAACATTGGCTGTGCTCGTGCTCGCCTTTGCCAGGCTGATCAGTCCCAAACACCCCTGATCCCGCCCATCAACCCACGGCGCGCAACCATTATCTATCTGCGACGTTGCCTGTGCTAACCCAACTGGCCGCACTCCCGATGGTTTCAGCGACCTGCGCACCGGTTTAATGTTCCGGTCACGCACATAATGATATGGTCGATCAACAGAAGGGATGCGAAAACCGATTGAGCACCGAAATGCGTACCAACTCCCTGTTTGGCAAGGTCGCCAGACTGATATTGGGTGACAAAGAGGCGACGGGGAGTTCCGGTCGAGGCACCGACTCCGACCCAGGTGGCTACGCCGGGGGCATTCGGCGCATCATTGGTCACATGGATGAACTCGCTTCACCAAACCTGTTGGCCGGGTCGGTTCAATTTGTCGGTTTTGCCGACCTCAAGCAGCGATTAGGTGACAAATGGCAGGCCGTCGCTGACAGAGCGGCGACAATCGCCGAGGCCGAGATCGATTCACTCATCGATCCACAAGACGTCTATAAGCCGGACGGCGAAAGCGGCTATCTGATTTGCTTTGACTCAACCGATGAAAGCTACGCACGCGTATGCGCCGAGCGCATTTCCAGCGCTATCGAAGTGCGTCTGCTCACCGAATTGCTCGATCTCGAAGGGCCGCGCGCTGTCAAGGCGTTCGTTTCCCGTGTCGATATCGAGCCGATCCGCAATGCGACGAACCCGGCATTGGCGCTTCAAAATTCACTGGAGCGCATTCGGGCCGATGCCGAAACCAATAGCAGACGCCAGAGCGACATGCCCAATTTGCTGCAAGTCGGCGCCCTGTTTCAACCAATCTGGTCGGCCCAGGATTACGGCCATACCAGCAATCGCTGTCTGCTCGACCCCATTGCCGGTTCCGCCGCCGCGCAGCATATCAGCGAGGCCGACGAAACCGAAAGCCTGATTGAAATTCTGGCGCGGCTGGACAGCGTTCTGTTTACCAAATCCGTCGAGTCGCTGCACGATGCTCTCAAGGTTCTCAAACGCGCAACGATTATCGTGCCGGTCAATTATCTGACCTTGAACAGCGCCCACGCTGACGGGTTTCTAAAGCTCGGCGCGACCCTGCCACCATCTTACAAAAAATTCGTCATGCTCGACATTGTCGGCATCCCGGTTACCGGCGAAACCGATGCGCTTGTCCGCACGGTTGGCTTGGCGCACCAGATAACCGACGCCATAATCCTGCAGGCTTCGCCGCAGGATCGTCGCATCGATTCCACCTTGCTCAAGCAGATATGGGGCGTCTCGATCAACATCGCCGAGTTCGAGCTTGACGAAACCAAACTCAATCGGGAATTGATGCGCTTTTCAAGGGGCGCGGCCAACAAGGGCCTGCATAGCTTTGCCTACGGCGCCAACACTATGGGCAAGGCCATCAATGCATTCGAATCCGGGATAGAATATATCAGTGGCGCTGCCGTGCACGCCACTGTTGCCACCCCGCGTCCCGACTCGCGTTTCAATCCGATTTTTGGCGAGAGCGTCACCCGGCTGCGAAAGTCGGGCAATTCCTCCAGTCTGCGCGCCCACACCCGCTTTGCACCCCGCAATCCGAATTCGACGCTCACCTTGCCCGGCGGACGACCGGTTGATTGCCGGATCCTCAATGTCTCCGCGTCCGGCGCCGCAATCGTCACCGCGCAGCGCCCCAGCCCGGGCACCATCGTAGCGATCGGCTCCATTCCGGCCGAAGTGATCAGGGTGTTGGAGACGGGCATTGCAGTGAGGTTTCTCGAAATTCAAACGCCCGACACCGCCGGTGCAGCATTGGTTACACCGCTGGTAGATAGCGCCTTGCTCGAAACGTTCCAATAAGCCTGGCTAAAAGATTACCGCCAAACCCATGGCACCGAGAAGCAGCATGATGACGATGGCAATGAGCATCAACACAAAAACAATTTTTGCCAGGCCCGCCGCGCCCCGCGCAATCCCCGTAAAACCCAGTGCCCCGGCAATCAGGGTGATAATAACCAAAGTAATCAGCAAACCAAACATGACGTGACGCTCCCGTGTTTAAACTCGGGTCACAACGAGACGTCACGCGACTGGTTCCCGACAATCACTTTGTCACCTGCGCCACAATCACCAGTGCCGCCAGATTATTGCGGGCAAGGCTTTGCACATAATTCATCCGTCGTTCGGCAAAGTCTGGGCCTAATACCACCTCATTGGCCTGATGTTGGCCACTCGACATGCTTTTGCCTGCAGCCTTCATCTGCGCAACCAATTCTAATTGCTCGGCGCTGTCGTCATCGACAGTCAGAATTTCAAAGCCTGCCCCTACCATCACGGATACCAGTTCTTCTTTACTAGCAAGATGGCTACCCTCGGGCGTTAATGACCATGGCAACGGATAGAGCGGATCCCCCTCCTTCAAAACCGCTTCACTCCACACAAACCGCCCACCCGGTTGCACGACACGTACGCATTCGTGCATCACTTTTGCCCGGTCCGGCAAATTCATGCCGACATAAAGGCAATAACCGCGCTCGAAACCATCATCATCAAAGGGCAGCGCTGCGGCATCCGCTTTGACAAAACGTGCCTGACCCTCCATGCCGCACAGGGCGGTCAGTTCATTGGCCGCCGCTACGAACCGCTCGGTAATATCAATCCCGCTCACCCGGCAGCCATACGTGCTGGCCATGTACCGCGCGGGGCCACCAATGCCCGACCCCACATCCAATATATGCTCTCTCGCACCCGGCTCCAGCCGTCGCGCATGTTCCTGGGTGGCCAACAGTTCCCCGCCATGGAACTGATCAAACGGGTAAAGCGCCTCGGGTCCGAGTTTGCGCCCGTCCTGTCTGGACCAGGGCACCGCCGCCAGAATTTTTTCAACAATGTGGGTTGAGCCGTAATGTTCCTGAACCGACAGCGCCATTTCCAGACACTCCATCGCGACCGGCTTTCGCCACGACAATCGTGCCGCCATGAGCCGACGCCAACAGCATCCTTGCGCTTTGCAATTGCCGCCGACAATCAAATTCGTAACGCTCAGCTGCTTGAGCATTGCCCACCACGCCGCCACCCACAGCAAAGCGCCACACCCGGCTCGCGCCCCCTTCCCTTTGCGCCACTCTTCGGTTAGACAGCCCACTTAACCGCCATGCCCAAGCCTGATCCACGCGCCGCAGCGCCAGATGCCGCGCGGACTGGCGCAGGGCGGTTGAACTGGCCCGGCGATTCTCCTGCGCCGTGGCCGCGCCTCGACAACCAAATTGAGTGAGCCATGCCAAAACGCACCGACATCAAATCGATCCTTATCATCGGTGCCGGGCCGATCATCATTGGCCAGGCATGTGAGTTCGATTATTCGGGCACCCAGGCGTGCAAGGCGCTCAAGGAAGAGGGTTACCGGATCATTCTGGTCAATTCCAATCCCGCCACCATCATGACCGATCCCGATCTGGCCCATGCCACCTATATGGAGCCGATCACCCCTGAAGTTGTCGCCAAGATTATCGAAAAGGAACGCCCCGACGCGCTCTTGCCCACCATGGGCGGCCAGACAGCGCTCAACTGCGCCCTGTCGCTGCGCAAGATGGGGATTCTCGAAAAATACAATGTTGAAATGATCGGCGCCACTGCCGACGCCATCGACAAGGCCGAAGACCGCGAACTGTTCCGCGACGCCATGAAAAAGATCGGGTTGGACACGCCCCGCTCGATGCTGGCCCACAACACCATTGAAGCGCTTCAGGCGCTCGAAGTCATCGGCCTGCCCTGCATCATTCGCCCCAGCTTCACGCTTGGCGGCACCGGCGGCGGCATCGCCTACAACCGCGAAGAATATCTTTCCATCTGCGAAAGCGGCATCGACGCCTCCCCCACCAATGAAGTTCTGGTCGAGGAAAGCGTTCTTGGCTGGAAAGAATATGAAATGGAAGTTGTCCGCGACAAGAAAGACAACTGCATCATCATTTGCTCGATTGAAAATGTCGATCCGATGGGCGTGCATACCGGCGACAGCATTACCGTCGCCCCGGCCCTGACCCTGACCGACAAGGAATACCAGATCATGCGCGACGCCTCATTGGCGGTGCTGCGCGAAATCGGGGTGGAGACCGGCGGCTCCAACGTACAGTTCGGCATCAATCCGGCTGACGGGCGCATGGTCGTTATCGAGATGAACCCGCGCGTCTCGCGCTCCTCAGCGTTGGCTTCAAAAGCCACCGGCTTCCCCATCGCCAAGGTTGCCGCGCGGCTGGCCGTTGGCTACACGCTTGATGAGTTGGAAAACGACATTACCGGCGGCGCCACCCCGGCCTCGTTCGAGCCGACCATCGACTATGTCGTCACCAAAATTCCCCGCTTTGCCTTCGAAAAATTCCCCGGCGCCGACAATCGCCTGACCACCTCGATGAAGTCTGTCGGCGAAGCCATGGCCATTGGCCGCACCTTTCAGGAAAGCCTGCAAAAGGCGCTGCGCTCGCTTGAAACCGGCCTGACCGGTCTCAATGAAATCGGCATTCCCGGTTTGGGTGAAGGCGAAGACAAGAACGCCATCAAGGCCGCCATCGGCACGCCGACGCCAGATCGTTTGCTTCACGTCGCCGAAGCCATGCGCCTTGGTATGAGCCTTGAGGACATCCACGAAGCCTGCAGGATCGACCCCTGGTTTCTTGAGCAGATGAAAGGCATTGTTGATACCGAGGACAAGGTGCGACAGGCTCGGCCTGCCCGACAATGCTGCGGCCCTGCGCGGCCTCAAGGCCATGGGCTTTTCTGACGCTCGCCTTGCCGAACTGACCGGCCAGCGCGCAGGCGAGGTGCGCAAGCTGCGCCGCGCGCTCGACGTGCGCCCGGCCTACAAGCGCATCGATACCTCCGCCGCCGAATTCGCGTCGCCGACCGCCTATATGTATTCAACATACGAAACCCCCTTTGCCGGCAAGCTGGCCGATGAAGCCTTTCCCTCCGAGCGCAAGAAAGTCGTCATCTTGGGTGGCGGCCCCAACCGCATCGGCCAGGGTATCGAGTTCGACTATTGCTGCTGCCATGCCGCGTTCGCACTGTCCGATGCTGGTTATGAAACCATCATGGTCAACTGCAATCCCGAAACCGTCTCGACCGATTACGACACCTCCGATCGCCTCTATTTTGAGCCGCTGACCGAAGAAGACGTCATCGAAATTCTCGAAACCGAAAAGCAGAAGGGCACGCTCCACGGCGTCATCGTTCAGTTCGGTGGCCAAACGCCGCTCAATCTGGCCGAAGCCGTCCAGAAGGCCGGCGTGCCGATCCTCGGCACCCAGCCCGACGCCATCGATCTGGCCGAAGACCGCGACCTGTTTTCAAAATTGCTCAACAAGGCTCGACTTGACTCAACCCAAGAACGGAATCGCCTATTCCCTTGAACAAGGCTCGCCTTGTTGCAGAGCGCTTGGGCTATCCACTGGTCATTCGCCCCTCCTATGTTCTGGGCGGCCGCGCCATGGCCATCGCCCATTCGGCCAATGATTTCGAGCGCTATGTGCAGGACACGCTAACCGGTCTGGTACCGCCCGATATCCTGCATCGCTACCCCAACGACAAGACCGGCCAGATCAATTCGGTCCTCTCGGACAATCCATTGCTGTTTGACGGCTATCTCTCCGACGCCATCGAAATCGACGTCGACTGCCTCTGCGATGGCAAGGACGTTTTTGTCTGCGGCATCATGGAACATATCGAGGAAGCGGGCATTCACTCGGGCGACAGCGCCTGCTCGCTGCCGCCTCAAAACCTCAGTCCCGAAATTATCACCGAGCTTAAGCGTCAGACCGCCGAACTCGCCTTCGCCCTAAAGGTTGGCGGCCTTATGAATGTCCAATACGCCCTCAAGGACGGCGTCATCTACCTGCTCGAAGTCAATCCGCGTGCCAGCCGCACCGTGCCGTTCGTTGCCAAGGTGATCGGCCAACCCATCGCCAAGATCGCCAGCCGCATCATGGCCGGCGAAAGCCTTGCCAGCTTCGAACTGGTTGAAAAAACCTTCAAGCACATCGCCGTCAAGGAAGCTGTCTTCCCCTTCAATCGCTTCCCCGGCGTTGATACCGTACTCGGCCCCGAAATGAAGTCGACGGGCGAAGTCATTGGTCTGGATACAGATTTTGCCATGGCCTTTGCCAAGTCGCAAATTGGGGCTGGCTCGAAAGTGCCGGTCTCCGGTGTCGCCTTCGTCTCGGTGCGCGACGCCGACAAGGAGAATGTCGTCGACAGCATCCGTCATCTTGTTGGCGCCGGTTTCGAAATTCTCGCCACCAGCGGTACCCAGAAATATCTCGTTGAAAATGGCGTTCCGGCCACCAAGATCAACAAGGTGCTCGAGGGGCGTCCCCACATCGTTGACTCAATGAAAAACGGCGGCGTGCAATTGGTGATCAATACCACTGACGGTGCCAAATCGATTTCCGACAGCCGCGATATTCGGCGCACCGCGCTTCTGGCCAAGATCCCCTATTATACCACTGTGCCCGGCGCCATGGCCGCTGTTGATGGCATCATTGCCTATCAGCGTGGCAATCTTGGCGTGCGGTCCCTGCAGGATTATTTCGCCGATTAATCCGCCAACAGACGAAAACCGCAATGTGCGAAAAGCCAGCGCCGGGAGGATGAAGATTCTTCTCCCGCCGCGGCCAACGCAATTGCTTTTCCCATTTGGTCCCTGCGCCATTTCCCGAATATGTTAGTTTGACGTGAACGCGGCGGCGAGGGTTTCATGGCGTTATTCGGCTTTATCGACCCATTGTTCACGCTCTCGGGTCTGATCGTTGGCGCCATTGTCGGGCTGACGGGCGTCGGCGGTGGATCGCTGATGACCCCGCTGCTGATCCTTCTATTTGGCGTACACCCCGCCACGGCCGTTGGCACAGACCTGCTCTATGCCGCCGCCACCAAATCCGCAGGCACCCTTGCCCATGGCTTCAACCAGGTTATCGACTGGCGCATCGTCGGTCTTCTCGCCAGCGGCAGCGTCCCCGCAGCAATTGTGACCGTGTCGATACTCTCCAACACCGGTATCCAGAGCGATGATGTCTCGCGCGTGATCTCCATCGCTTTGGGCGTCATGTTGCTGCTGACCGCACTCAGCATGTTTTTTCGCCCACAACTGGTAAAACTGGCGGCCAGTCGCCCGGATATGGGCAAAAAACGGCAAGTCGTGCTCACCATTACCACCGGACTCATCATAGGGGTCATGGTGTCGATTTCATCGGTTGGCGCCGGTGCCGGCGGTGTCGTCGCCCTTATGCTGCTCTACCCCAAAATGCCCACGGTGCGCATCATAGGGTCAGACATTGCCCATGCAGTCCCGCTGACGCTGGTCGCGGGCATGGGTCATTGGGCCATCGGCTCGATTGACGGGCACATGCTCATTTCACTGCTGATCGGCTCGATCCCCGGCGTTCTGATCACTAGTCATTTTGCGCCCCGCGTCAACGAAACCCTGCTGCGCACACTGCTCGGCTGCGTGCTCATACTGGTCGGCACCCGACTGCTGTTTTCCTAGTTTTCGGCAAAAAATCCTTCAACCGCCGCGAGCGCCGCCGCAATGGCACCATCGTCAATATCCAGATGCGTCACCCAGCGCTGGGTGCCATAAAGCCCGCTAACGGCAATCCCCTGCGTCCCGAGATACGCCACCAGCCGCGATCCGAGATCAGGCTCGGTGCGTACAAAGATGATATTGGTATCCGGCATATCGACCGACAATGGCTCGAACCGGCTCAGACCCGCCGCCAATGTACGCGCCCGCTCATGGTCCTCAGCGAGCCGCGCGACGTGGTGTTCCAGTGCATAAAGCCCGCCTGCCGCCAAAATCCCGGCCTGCCGCATCCCGCCACCCAGCATCTTTCGCAGCCGTCGCGCCTTGTCGATCTGCGCTTGCCCGCCAACAAGCACTGATCCAACCGGGGCCCCCAGCCCCTTTGAAAGACAGATCGACACCGTATCGAACGGCGCCACCATCTTGTCGATATCCACGCCCAGCGCCATGCTGGCATTAAACGCCCGCGCCCCGTCCAGATGCAGCGACAGCCCCTTGCTGCGCGCCAGTGCTCCGACCGCCTCCATATAGGACATTGGCAAGGCCTTGCCGCCAATAGTATTCTCCAGCGCAATCAATCGTGTGCGCGCAAAATGCATATCGTCAGGCTTGATAGCGGCGGCGATGTCCGCCAACGCCATGGTGCCGTCATTCTTATGCGCAATCGGCTGCGGCTGGATCGAGCCTAACACCGCCGCGCCCCCGGCCTCCCAGCGATAGCAATGGGCCATCTGCCCCACAATATATTCGTCGCCGCGCCCACAATGGCTCATCAGCGCCAGCAGGTTCGATTGCGTGCCCGAGGGCACGAACAGCCCTGCGACCTTGCCGAGCATCGTCGCCACCCTCTGCTGCAGGGCATTGACCGTGGTATCCTCGCCATAGACATCATCCCCCACCACTGCGTCGGCCATGGCCGCGCGCATTGCCGGGGTCGGGCGGGTCACGGTGTCGGAACGAAAATCATGGCGGATCGATTGCATTACAGGTCCTCAGGCCGAATCGTCGCCTTCGATACCCCCAACCAATCCTCAACACCACCCCGGCTTTCAGTCAAAAATCAGAGCCGCCGTGCCACGATCAAGATGCCCTTGATCGGGGTACCCCGATCCTGGCGCAAAGTATCGCGCTCCAATCGCAATACCTCAAACCCGACCGCCACCAGCGCCTGTCGCGTTGCTTCAGCGCTATGGGCATATCGCAGCGACGGGCGCAGGAACTGAGGTTCGCTGCCCTCATGCTCCTCAAGCGAAAACACCAGCAACCCGCCTTTACCCATAGCCTTGTGCGCTGCAACGAATATCGGCGGCAGTGCCCCGCAATAAATCAAGACGTCCGCCGCTGTCACCAGATCGGCCTGACCCTCAAAGCCATTGAGATAGTCAACCAGCTCGCCCTTTTGCAGCGCGTCATAACCGCCTTTGCCCGCGCATTCCGCAATCATCGCCGCCGACAGGTCCACGCCCTCTAGCCGCTCGACCACCGACCGAACCCGATCGCCCATCAGGCCGGTGCCGCATCCAAGGTCCAGCCCAAGATCAAACCGGGCAATGTCCAGTTCCAGCATCGTTGTCGACAAGAGCGCCGCCAGCATCGTCGGTACGCTATAGCCAAGCCGGTCAATCAGCGCGGTTTCAAAGTGCGGTGCATATTGGTCAAACAGCGCCTCGACATAGCCGATCGCCGTGCCCTGTCCGGCACTACCGGCCCCATAGGCCGCAAGTTTCAGTGCCGCCCCGAACACGCCCTCGTCATCGTGGGCCTCAAGCGAACGCCAGGCCGATATCGCATGGGATATTGCCCCTGCCTTTTCGTGAAACTCGCCCAGCAGGCTCCAGCCAGCCGTCCAATAAGGGGTCAGGCTCAGGGCCTGTTCCATCAAGTCAGCCGCCACCGCAAACTCGCCGGCATCAGCATACTGGCGTGCGCGATCCGCCCGCCGATCAGCGATCATGTCGCCAGAAGATAAAAACGCCTTGAGCAAGACGAAACTGTCCGGAAAAACACCGGTCAGGCACCGGCGACACCATCTCCACCGTTCTGGGGAAAAAATCAATCATCTTCTTCACTGGCGACCCCAGGGTAAGTAACGCCCTACACCAATGTGCCATATTGATGAACGCGATGTTTCAAGCTAGAAATTTACGGTCGGACTTTGCGACAGATCGATAGATGCGTGCTGACGAATAGTCTGCTTGCTGAAGTGATTAGCGAATTTCGATAGGCAACCGGCTGAAATCAAATAGTTTTCAGTCGACAAACAGCAGACGGCACGAGGGAACGCGCATCATGGCATCTGGCACCGTAAAATGGTTCAACGGTCAAAAGGGCTACGGATTTATTCAACCTGACGAGGGCGGGGCGGACGTTTTCGTCCATATTTCTGCAGTTCAGCGCTCTGGCCTTAACGGCCTGGACGAAGGCCAGAAGGTAACTTACGAGATCGTTCAGGACAAGCGGACGGGCAAATCCACCGCTGACAATCTGACGGCCTCCTGACCAATTTGACACTATCTGATCGGGCGCGGCGTCTCGAGCGCCGCGCCCGATCCTTGTTCTCTCGCCGTCGATGTGCCTGCAAAATCGATGCTCCTTGTAAGTCCAGCGCCAATCCCCATGTTCACTGTAAGCCACCCGCTTGACCGAAACGGTTTGGCCGGGCAGTCTAATCAAAACTTCCCCCAAAAATATCGTCGCGGTAATGCCGAACGGAATTTGGCAGGAAGTAAACCTATATGCCGTGCCGATGGAGGCCAGACGAATGGAAAAGATCCCAATGACGATTGCAGGGCACAAGGCCCTCAGTGCCGAATATGAGCACCGCACGGCCAATGAGCGTCGGCGAATCGTCGATGCCATTTCCGAAGCGCGCGCCCATGGCGATCTGTCCGAGAACGCCGAATATTCGGCCGCCAAGGAGCAGCAGAGCCTCAATGAAGGCCGCATTCAGGAACTTGAATCGACCCTGGCGTTGGCTGACATCATCGATGTCGCCAAGTTGACCGGCAAGAGTGTAAAGTTCGGCGCCACGGTGACCTATATTGATGAAGACACCGAAGAAGAAAAAACCTATCAGGTCGTAGGCGATCCCGAAGCCGACGCCAGCGCTGGTCGTATCTCGATTTCCTCGCCCATCGCCCGCGCCATGATCGGTAAGGAAGAAGGCGATTCGTTCGAGGTTTCCGCACCGGGCGGCTCGAAAAGCTATGAAATCATCAAGATAAAATACCTCTAGCGCCCAATCTTTGGGCAAACGATTGGCCCAAGGTGAGTTTTCGGTGCGTTACGCCGTCACAAAGTCGCAAGATCACGACTTTGTCTTGAATCCGTCCCCCTTCCCCTCTTTATTGGCGGGAAGGATATTCTTGTTATTCGGAGAGCGTTGCGATGCACGCCAAAGTCATCATTATCGGTTCTGGTCCCGCCGGTTACACCGCAGCCATCTATGCCGCTCGGGCCATGCTCGAACCGGTCATGATCCAGGGCCTGCAGCCCGGTGGCCAACTCACCATTACCACCGATGTCGAAAATTACCCCGGCTTTGCCGATGTCATCCAGGGTCCCTGGCTGATGGAGCAGATGCAGAAACAGGCCGAACATGTCGGCACCAAAATCGTCAACGATCTGATCGTGGCCGTGGATTTCGACGTGCGCCCCTTCGTACTGACGGGCGACAGCGGCACTCGCTACACTGCCGATAGCGTCATTATCTCGACCGGTGCCCAAGCCAAGTGGCTTGGCCTGCCATCGGAAGAAAAGTTCCAGGGGTTTGGTGTGTCCGCCTGCGCCACCTGCGATGGTTTCTTTTATCGCGACAAGCAAGTTGTCGTCGTCGGCGGCGGCAACACAGCGGTCGAGGAAGCCCTGTTCCTCACCAATTTTGCCTCCAAGGTCATTGTCGTGCATCGCCGGGACGAATTCCGCGCCGAAAAAATCCTCCAGGATCGCCTGTTCAAAAACCCCAAGATCGAAGTGCGCTGGAATACTGAAGTCGTCGAAATCGGCGGTGCGGCTATGCCGCCATCGGTAAATTCAATCACCCTGCGTGACACCATTAGCGGCGAGACATCCCAACAGCCCATCGATGGGGTATTCGTTGCCATTGGTCATGCACCGTCCACCTCGATCTTTGCCGGCAAACTTGACATGAAACAGGGTGGCTACCTGCTGGTAGAGCCCGGCACCTGCCAGACCAATATCCCCGGCGTTTTCGCTGCCGGCGACGTCACTGACGATATCTATCGCCAAGCCGTCACCGCCGCAGGCATGGGCTGTATGGCGGCTCTGGACGCCGAGCGCTTTCTGGCTGAACACGAACTGGCCGAAGCTGCCGAATAGCCATTCTGCGCAAGAACCGCTACAAGCGGCGCGGGGATACAAAGGATGACGCGCCGCACCATGTCGACGCGCTTCAATGAGGGGAAAGCGTCAAAATGCTGGATTGGGACAAGCTCCGCATCTTCCATACGGCCGCCGAGTCGGGAGCTTCACCCACGCGGCTGAAAAGCTGGGCATGAGCCAGTCTGCCGTCAGTCGGCAGATTTCGGCATTGGAAGACGATCTTGGCCTAAAATTGTTCATACGCCACGCCCGCGGTCTGGTGCTGACCGAAGTGGGCGAACAGCTTTTCCGCACGGCCCACCGCATGCATTGGGAACTCCAACAGGTCGAAACCCAGATGTCGGAGAGCCAGGATGATCCCACCGGCCCGCTAGTTGTCACCACCACGGTTGGCATCGGTTCAGCGTGGCTCTCGTCGCGCCTCGATGAATTTTTGAATCTCTACCCCCTGATCCAACTCGAAATCCGCCTGAACGATGCCGAACTGGATCTGGCCATGCGTGAGGCCGACGTCGCAATTCGCTTGCACCGCCCGAACCAGTCCGAAATGATTCTGCGCAAGCTGTTCACCGTGCACAACCACTTCTATGCCTCCAAGGACTATATCGCCGAGCATGGCATGCCCAAGGATGTCGAAGATCTCGACAATCACCGCATCATCAGTTTCGGCGAGCCGGTGCCTTCTTACCTTGGCGATATCAATCATCTCGAACGCTTTGGCCGCGCCGACAACAATCCCCGCCGCGCCGCCCTCAAGGTCAATGCCATCTATGGCATGATGCAGGCGACCAGCGCTGGCGCCGGTATTGCGATGCTGCCCGACTACGTAACGGAGAATCAAAACAATCTCGTACAGGTGTTCAATGAGATTGAAATACCCGAATATGAGGCATTTTTCGTTTATCCACCGGCGCTGAAAAGGCTCAAAGCGGGTTGGCGTATTCCGCGATTTCCTCGTGTCCAAGGCGCGCGAGTGGAGCCTTTAGCGACGCCGATTTGCGCCAAAACTGCCGCCCGCTCGCTGCATGGCTGCCATACACGCACCGCCATTGAAGCGGTCGGGCGCCAGCGCTATATCCGCGCTAACACAACGAGTTGTCCCTCCCTCCTTTTGGCTCGTTGCGTTCCCTCCTGTGGAGCCTTGCTCCATATAGAAGAGGCCTCGTCCCCCTCGGGCGAGGCCTTTTCATTTGGTGGCGTCAAATACCGACTCCCAGGCAACCGGCTTCGGCGTTCAATGTTTAATGATCATTTTCGGTGCGAGGGCCAGATAACAGATCATGACTTTCGCAATAAACCGATGTTTATCAGTGACTTAAAAACTACTGCCATCGCCCCGCGAAAAATGCATGGCTGACATGACCAACCACCTCTTGCAACTTTTCGGGTCAAGGCCCATTTAGGTCGTGTTGCTGAGACGCGCCCCGTATCCTCCTCCCTCGGGCCGCAATATCGCAACACCGGGCCGCGATCGTATCCTCCTCCCTCGATCAAGGCCCGTTTGGTAAGGCGGACATTCTCCTCCCGTGCGCACTACCACTACTTTGAGATTAGGCTTAGGCCGCTCAGCAGGCTCCACTCCCAGAGTGGGGCCTTTTTTTGCGCCGCCGACCATCTCTTGGCCAGACATGACATGTTGTCGCTGCAAAAAACGCATGGCTGGCATACCCATAGCCCTGTTGCTGACCGTTTGGTCAAAATCTATATTGCCGTTGTTGACGCGACGTCCTCCGCATCCTCCTCCCGCGGACCACGTTGCCCAACGACCGGGTTTAAGTCGTATCCTCCTCCCTCGACTTGGACCCACTCGGCAGACGGCATATCCTCCTCCCTTGCCCGATGCCGCCACTTTTGATCGGCTCTGTCGATCACCAGCCCTGCTTTCGAGCAGGGCTTTTTTTTGCCCTGCCCCCGCCCGATCCGCATAGCTGATCTTCCCATTGCGCGTTTGTGCCGGGCGATGATCTCAACGATAGTCGAATTGACATTCCTGGCGGCCATTGGCGCCGGACCGAAAAGGTTTGATGCTCAGGCATCGGACCCTATGGCCTCGCCCATCCCCTCGGGCGGGGCCTATTTTATGGCCGCCCCTTAGCTGATCCCGGCGCAGAACACCTGAATACGGCCAACCGCCGCTTCCAGTTCGCTGGTAGCGGCCGCATAGCTCAGACGAAAATGACCCGGCAGGCCAAACGCTGTACCATGCACCAGCGCTACCCCGGTTTCCTCAAGCAGCGCCATCACGAAATCCTCGTCCGTCTTGAGCACCGCGCCACCCGCGCTGGTCTTGCCCAATAGGCGCTGACACGACGGAAACACATAAAACGCGCCCTGCGGGGTCAGGCAATCAAGACCGGTATTGGCATTGAGCCCCTTGACCACCAGATCGCGCCGTTCCTGAAACACTTTGCGCCATTCGCCCAGAAAATCCTGCGGCCCGTTGAGCGCTTCCACTGCCGCCCATTGCGAAATCGAGGTTGGGTTGCTGGTCGATTGGCCCTGCAACTTGGTCATCGCCTGCAAGAGTTGCCGCGGCCCGGTGCAATAGCCGATCCGCCACCCGGTCATTGCATGGGACTTTGACACCCCATTCATGGTCAGCGTCCGTGCGATCAGCTTGGGCTCCACCTGCGCGATGGTGGCAAATTCACCCCCGTCATAGACCAGCGCCTCATAAATATCGTCGGTCAGAATATGCACTTGTGGATGCTTGAGCAGCACATCGGCCAGCCCGCGCAGATCATCGGCCGAATAGGCCGCCCCGGTGGGATTCGATGGAGTATTGAGTATGAGCCACTTGGTTTTGGGCGTAATTGCTGCGTCCAGAACCTCGGGCGACAGCTTGAAACCCGTGGACGCATCGGCCACGGCAAACACCGGCTCGGCCCCGCACAACCGCACGATTTCAGGATAGGCTCACCCAATAGGGCACCGGCACAACGACTTCATCGCCGGGGTTGAGCGTCGCCATCAGCGCATTGAAAATGATCTGCTTGCCGCCCGAGGCTACAAAACAGTCCGCAGCCGTCACCTCAAGTCCGTTGTCGCGCCGAAACTTGGCGGCAACCGCCTCCTTGAGTTCGATAATGCCATCGACATTGGTATAGCGTGTCTTGCCCGCATTGATCGCCGCAATCGCCGCATTGCGCACATGCTCGGGCGTGTCGAAATCCGGCTCGCCAGCCGATAGCGCAATGATATCGCGCCCCGCTGCCGCCAACTGCCGCGCCTTCTGGCTGATGGCGATGGTGGCCGATGGCTCAACCCGACTCAAAGCTTCCGACAACAAACCCATCAACGCCTCCCGACAATGGGTTCTGATAGAACGTGCCGGACCGCCGGGCAAGACATGCCAACCCGATCAGCGAAAACCAATTTCGACAATTTTGCCGCGTTCCATCGGCACCCGGATACGCCCGGCACCATCGACCTGCATCGGCAAACTGATCGTGCCAGGCACTGCCGTGGCAAATTTTTGATGCATGCCGTTGGCAAAACTGAACACAGCCAGCCCCCGACGCGCCTGATCCGGCAGCACCAGATCGACAATGCCATCCCCGTCGACATCACCAACGCCCGCCAGGCTCACATCACGCGAGCCGATAAAGTGGCTCGAATAGCCACCAATCGGCTGAAAAAGCCGCGCCAGCTTGCCGCCGCGCAACGCCAGTATTTCAACGATCCCGCCAATATGGGGTGTTTTGACAATCGCAATCTGGGCGCCACCCGCGCCGGTAAAATCAGCGATCCCGGCAATCGAGAGCCAACGGTGCGTGCGCCCCAACGGGGCTGTTGTCGCCACCTGGACCAGTCCCGATGTACCGATCCGATAAACCGCCACTGCCGCGCCCGCCAAGATGGTGGTGCGGATAGTAACGATTTCACTGCGCCCGTCCCCATCCAAATCGACCAGTCGCGGGGTAATATCTTCAAATACCTGGGTTTTAGGCAGATCCAGCCGATATTGTTGGCCGCCTGCGTCAACCGCCACCAGACTACCGGCCTCAATCGCATCACCCAATATCGCATGATCATAGCGATCAGTCGGGCCGGCGTACCAGGCCTTGACCGCCCCTTGCCCACGCGCTCGGGCCTCGCCGCCGTCCGGCAATCGCTCCTGCGCGGCCGCAATTGGCAGGCTCATGGCCAATAGCGCCAACGCCCCCGCAATCGGTAATTTCATGACAAACCCACCCCAATGGTCCAATGCTAGGCACCAACGCCTTGCTCGCGCTTTAGCGCTACACCAAGCACACGCCAACCGTCATCTTCCTTACCCATTTGGTAAAGCGCCTCATAAAGTCCGTACTGCGGCCCAACAAACCTGACCACTTGTACCACCAAATTGTCGCTCACCTTCTCGTATTCACCAAAGCTGTGGGAGCGTGAATTGATGATCGGCTCGTAACCCGAGCCCAGGATGGCAGCATAAAAATCATCCGGATTATCAAAATTCTCTTTGAACTTGACACCCGCCATTTCCAACGCGGCAGCGCCGTCGCCACTGCGAAACGCCTCGACCTGCCGGGTTACCACCGCCTGCCACGGCGCATCGTCCATCGCCTCCTGGGCAATGGCCAGTCCTGTAAGCGAAAAAATCATCATTACAATTGCGAGCACGTAGCGCATCCCGGCCTCCTGCCAGTTGATGTCTTGACGGCTATAACGGTGGCCCTGCCACAGTTTTGCCCTCAAATGGTACGCGCTTCACCCCGTTCAACACAAACTCCATCCGCATTTAGGGCGCTAGATGGCATCATTGTGAACGCGAGTTGAGACGATCCCATGCACAAAACTACGTCTGGCCAGCGCAAAAGTTTCAGACTTTACGCCATAACCATCTCGGCACTTGTCGTATCCGGTACCATTGTTGCACTATTGGCCGGGGTCACCCCCACCAGCGCCGCCAACATGGCAAAAACCATTGATCCGCAGGTTGCCGCCTTTATGGCGCCACTGACCATGCTGGTGTTCGCAATCCTGTTTGAAACCGCGCGCATTTGTTGGCACGGCACCATCCCCAAACAGGTTCCTGCCCAACGCGATGTCCGTCACTACTGGAAACCTGGACAACGCGAGGGCTGACCTCCACACTCCTTCGATCTACAAAGGGCTGGTGCCACGCCAGCCCTTTTTTCGTGGGCTTGCCGCCGCGCCCGTAGCGGTGCAAACTCATCATTGAACATGTGGAGGACCGCATCATGCTTGTAGACACCATTTTGGGCGCCAAGGGCAGCGACGTCAAAACTCTTCCCGCCAGCGCCGCCGTAGCTGACGCCATTGATATGCTCAACACCTACAATATCGGAGCCGTCGTCGTCGCCAGTGACGATGGCACCGTGATCGGCATTTTTTCCGAACGCGACGTGGTGCGCCACATCAGCAAAAAATCAGTCGACGCCCTGGCGCGGCCGATTTCGGCGCTGATGACCACCAGCGTTGTCACCTGCACCCGTGAAACCAGCATCGACGACATCATGGAACGCATGACCAGTCGCCGCATCCGACATGTGCCGGTCATCGAAAATAACAAGCTGATCGGCATCATTTCGATTGGTGACGTGGTCAAATACAAGATCGAACAGGCCGAACGCGATGCCGAGGCACTGCGCGACTATATCGCCTCGTAGGGACGCGCGAGGCCGATTCTAGCGCAGCTTTATCAATCCCGCCGCGCTCGGGACAAAACCGCATTTGGCGTAAAACGTCGCCAGGTGCGGCTCAAAATCGACATGCAACCACTCAGCGCCCGCGACCAATGCGGCCTGTCGCGCCGCCGCGATCAATCGCGTGGCAACGCCCAAACGCCGATAGGCGGGAGCCACGCAGGTGTCGAGGACAAAAGCATGTCCTCCCCCGTCCCACGCCACATTGACAAAACCGATGAGAGCCGGTCCGTCAAAAGCGCCAAAATGCGCCAGGCTGCGCTTTAAAACCGGCTCAAAACTGTCTGGGCCCGCCCTCCCCCAGGCGTCTGACCAAAGTGCCCGCAAGGCCGCATGCGTTGGAAAGGGGTTGGCGATAATCTCGATCATTGTCCCTCGCTTATCTTACCATCCTGTCCAAACCTTCATCTGGCCGCAAGGCTGGGTATAACTTGCCTCCTCTAATGTCGTTCTCGTGCTGGACAAACCAGCATCCCATGCAAAGGAACGACCCCGATGAAGACCATTCAATCAACCGCCATCATCGCCTTGATGACAGCTGCACTAGGCCTTTCCGCCGTCGCCCCGGTCGCCGCCCAGACGGCAACTCCCGTCGCCCAGACCAAAGCTGGCGACAACACCAAAATGGCCGATAGGGGCCAGCGCGGCAATGGCCAGCGTCAACATGGCAACATGGACAATCGCAATGCCCGTGGCGGTGCCCTTGGTGGCCTGCTCAACTTCCGCCGCGGCGCCGAAGGCATTGAAATTGCGGTAGTCAAAATATCCCACGCCATAGATTTGACCGATCAGCAAAAGACCTTGCTGGACGATCTAAAGACCACAGCGCTGACCGCTCAAGGCAATTTCGCCGCCACAGTCAGCGCTGCCCGACCTGCCGCCGATGCCACCACGCAACCCGACATGGTTGACAGGATCAAATCCCGCGCCGCGATTGAAACGGCCCATGCCGATGCACTGACTAAAGTGCTGCCACGGCTTGAGGCCTTCGCCGATAGCCTGACGGACGAGCAGAAGGCAAAGCTCACGCCGCAGCGTCGGGGTGGCGACAATGGCCGCCAGATGGGTCGCGGCGATGGCAACCAGCGTCACGAAGGCAGCAACCGCCAGCATGACGGTGACCGTCGGGGTGCCCCTGAACAAACCAATACCGTCGCTCCCGCTGATGCCCCAGTCATCAACGGCTAACTGACAATAGTTCGGCTGCCGGTTTCGTCCCCTCCTGCGGACCCGGCACGCCGTCACCCTGCGCGCGCTGAACGTCCCCCTCAGCCAGTGCGCAAAACGGTCCTCGGCCCTCAACGGCCGGGGATCGCTGCATCCGGGTTGCCTCATACGGGCGCACCGACTACCAATCGGTCATCGTTCAAGGGAACCAACCGATGACCCATCCTGCTCTGCCGCTTGATTCTGCCCGCATTCGCGCCAATTTTCCTGCCTTTGACGAATCGTCTCTGGCCGGTCAGGCATTCTTCGAATGCGCCGGCGGTTCCTACACATCCCGGCAGGTGCTCGACCGGCTCGACACATACTATCGCCGCACCAAACTGCAGCCCTATGGGGTCTTTCCCGCCTCGATCGCCGCAGGCAAAGCCATGGATGCTGGCATTTGAGCGCATCGCCCAGGCCTTGAACGTCTCCGCCGACTGGATTCACATCGGCCCCTCCAGTTCTGCCAACACCTATGTGCTCGGTCAGGCCTTTGGCGGCTGGCTCAAGCCCGGCGATACCATCATCGTCACCAATCAGGACCACGAGGCCAATACCGGCGCGTGGCGGCGTCTGGCCGATCGCGGCATAATCGTGCGCGAATGGCAGGTCGATCCCCGGTCCGGTCACCTCGATTTGGCCGATCTCGACAGGCTGCTCGACAAGGACGTCAAACTGGTCACAGCGCCCCACTGTTCCAACATTGTGGGGGAAATCAATCCCGTCGCCGATATTGCCGCCCGCGCCAAAACTGTTGGCGCCCTCACGATCATCGACGGCGTCAGTTATGCGCCCCACGGCCTGCCAGATCTTCAGGCGCTCGGCGTCGATATCTATTTCTTCTCCGCCTACAAAGTTTATGGGCCGCATCAGGGCGTCATGGCCATTCGCCCCCAGCTGGCCGCCCAACTGCCCAATCAGGGGCATTATTTCAACAATGACAAACCGCGCTACCGCCTGACGCCTGCCGGGCCCGATCACGCCCAGATCGCCGCCTGCGCTGGTATCGTTGATTATCTCGAAGCCGTCGCCGACCTCGCCGGTCCTGACACTACGGGGGCCGATCCGTTCCGTCGCGCTCACACCGCCATGCGCGCCCAGGAAATTGCTCTGGCGACACCGCTTTTGGACTATCTGGCCAACAAGAATTCGGTGCGTCTGATCGGCCCGAAAAATGCCGCCGACCGCGCTCCAACCATTTCCATGGTCCTGCGCGAACCGGGCCGCGATGTGGCAACACGATTGGCCCGACATGGCATCATGGCTGGAGCTGGCCATTTCTATTCCTACCGCCTGCTCGAAGCCCTCGGCATTGCACCCGATCATGGCATCCTGCGCCTGTCCTTCACTCATTACACAACCCCGGCCGAAATCGATCAGCTGATTAAAGCACTGGATGCTGAATTGGCCTGAACGCCAGCGGCGCGCGGGTTTGACCCCGCGCGCCTCAGATTCAGCGGGCCGCAAACACCTCCTTGGCGCCGAACAGGCCGTTCAGTGCCGCAGGAAACCCCGCATATACCGCCATCTGCATGATGATTTCCACAATCTCGTCGCGGCTCAACCCCACATTGAGGCCCGCCGCAATATGCACCTTCAGCTGCGCCGGGGCCGTTCCCATAGCCGTCAACGCGGCAATTGTCGCGATCTCGCGAGCCCGCACATCAAGCCCCTCCCGCGCATAAATATCCCCAAATGGAAACTCGAGAAGATAATCAGCAAAGTCCGGGGCAATATCGCTCAGGCTCTCCACAACCCGTTCCCCGCCGTCACCATCGATGGCGGCCAGTAGGCGGGCCCCGCGAGCGCGGCGGCTTTCAGTTTCAATTTTCGTCATCGTCCAGCGTTCCTTGTTCAGCGCTGGCATAGCCAGCAATTTTTTGATCAAGAACGACAAGGTTGGCACTGAGTTGGGATATCCGAGCCCGCACGATTTCCCGGTGTTGCTCCAGCATTCTGCGACGCGCCGGTCCCGATTGCGACCCCTTGGCCCGCAAGGCGGCATAGTCCATCATTTCACGAATGGGCATGCCGGTTTCCTTGAGCCGGTGCAAGAATTCAATCCACACCAGAATATCGGCGCCATAACGGCGCTGCCCGCTGCTGTCGCGATCAGCATAAGCCAACAATCCGATCCGCTCGTAATAGCGGATGGTGTGGGTCGTCAGACCGCTACGCCGGGCCAGTTCCCCAATTTTCATGCCACCCCTTTCGTCATCACGCCAGTCAAGTTACGGGTTCGAGTACACTCTAAGTCAAGTGCTTTCTTCCCTTTGCGCAACGACTGAAATTGTGGTCTATCAAACCATACCAATCAGAGCCGCCATGACCCGCCCCCTTGCCACTCTCCTGCTCCTTGCCTGCACCATGCTGTGGGGGTTTGCCTTTGTCGCGCAAAAATCCGCCATGGATTCCATGGGGCCGCTGACCTTTGCCGCCGCCCGCTATTTGTTGGGCGGCCTTGTTATCATGCCGCTGGCCCTGTTCGAACATAAGCGCAAGAAAACCCCGCTGTCGCGCCGCCACTGGGGTCTGGTGATGGTCCTGAGCGTGGTATTTTTCCTGGGCTCATGGCTACAGCAGGAAGGCTTGATTTCGACAACCGTCACCAATGGCGGTTTTCTCACTGGGCTCTATGTATTCTTCGTGCCGGCAATCGCCTTTATTGTCATGCGCACCAAACCACATCCCGTGGTGCTGATTTGCGTACCGCTGGCGCTGGTGGGTATTTACTATCTGAACGGCGGCGGCCTCGACAGCTTCAATTTAGGTGACGGAATCATCGTGTGCAGCGCGGTTTTCTGGGCCTGTCATGTACTCATGCTCGGCTACATTGCCCGCGCCACCGGCTTGCCGATTTACGTTTCCGCCATCAGTTTTCTGGCTGCCGGCCTGATGGCGCTCATCTTCGCGCTGGTGCTTGAACAACCCAACCTTGCGGCACTTCAGGCAGGCTGGGTCCAGATCGCCTATACCGGCATTTTGTCCACCGCTGTTGCCTTCACCTTCCAGGCCATCGGTCAGCAATATGTCCCTTCGGCCAACGCCGCCATCATCTTGTCAGCCGAAAGCCTGTTTGCGGCTCTCGGTGCAGCAGTGGTGCTGGGCGAACGCCTGCCGCTGGTCGGCTATTTCGGCGCTGCCGTGCTTTTCATCGCCATCGTTGTGGTCGAAACCGTGCCTGCAATACTCGAAAAACGGCGGCTGCGCGTGTCCGCCGCCGAAATCATGCACCCCTGACGCGACCCTACCCGTTATAGCGATACATTTGGTAGGTCCGGCAGATAATGCCCAAAAAGCAACCACGCAGGCTCATCTGGTCAGGCCCGACCATGGTCACGGTCCCGCGCGCCTGATGGCCATAAAGACTAAGCGTACCCCGCCATTTGGCCGAGCCAACCAGCGGAATTGTGTCCAAAATCATCGTGTTGAGATAGGGCCGATTTTCCGGCGAATCCCCGCCATTGCCCAGCCACACCAGCGTTGCACATAGTCTGGTGCCATCATCACCGCACAGCTTCACATCATAGCGTGAATCGCGACTTTCAATTTCCCAGCGCCCCTCGGGGTTCAGCGTTTGCGCCGTAACCGGCAGGCTGGCCATGGCAATGCCCATCACGGCCATGGCGGCAATAATCAATCTCTTCATCACTCAAATTCTCCGGCTTTTGGCAGCTAACCTTGCAACCAATTTTGGCACCGCTATGAAACCCCCGGCCAAATCGGCGGCGTCACGCAGCCGTCACAGATAATGGCTAGCGTATGAACCGATCCTGAACGTTGCCCAGACGTCGGGTTCGATAGCCTGCCCCGCACGCCCCAAGGGATGCCGCGCATGGCAATTTCCACGAGGTCGGGTCGCCATCCCGCCTTTTGTCCGGCATTGACCGGCTTCTGACCGCCCGCGCCCTTGGCGGTCTTTTTTGTGGACCCGCGCGCTTTGTCCTCGCCACCTCGTCCCTGCTCCGCGATAACAGAACCGACACGGCTGGCGGACGATCATGGCAAAACTCTATTTCTCCTATTCCACAATGAACGCGGGCAAGTCGACGCTTTTGCTGCAGGCCGCCTACAATTATCGCGAACGCGGTATGCGCCCGCTGCTGTTCACCAGTGCCAAATATGCCGAAGGCGGCGTCGGTCGCATCCATTCGCGTATCGGCATTTCCGAGGTCGCCGAGCTTTATGACGAAGGCGTCGATCTATATCAGGTGATCAAGGATCACATTGCTGAAGCCAAGGTCGATTGCGTCTTTGTTGACGAGGCCCAGTTTCTCGACCCCAACCAGGTCTGGCAGGCTCGCCCGCGTGGCTGACCGGCTCAAGGTACCGGTCATGTGCTTTGGCCTGCGCACCGATTTTCGCGGACAATTATTTCCCGGCTCGTCTGAATTGCTCGCCGTTGCCGACACATTGCGCGAAATCCGCACCATCTGCACCTGTGGTGCAAAGGCCACCATGGTGGTACGTCAGAGTCTGGATGGCCGCGTTCTGACCGAGGGCGAACAAGTGTCGGTCGAAAAATCGGCCTATGTGTCCCTGTGCCGCAAACATTGGGAAGAAGCCATTGGCCGCTGGCCGGTAAAAGGACCCGAATGATGATTGCCGATAGCACCGAGCCAACCGGCCAATTGACCATCCGCACCCTGGCGATGCCCGCCGATACCAATCCCGCCGGCGACATATTCGGTGGCTGGGTCATGAGCCAGATGGACATTGCCGGCGCCATCGCGGCGGTCGAGCGTGCCCAGGGCCGCGTCGTCACTGTTGCTGTCGAAGCCATGACCTTTATTGCCCCGGTCAAGGTCGGTGACATTTTGTGCGTCTACACATCCGTAGAACGCACCGGCACCACCTCCATCACCATTGCCGTCGAGGCCTGGGCCCGCCGCCAACGTCTTGCGGACCGGGTCAAGGTCACCGATGGCCGCTTCGTCTATGTGGCTCTAGGCGAGAACGGACAAAAGCGCGCCATACCTTCGGCGTGATTCTGGTTTCTGTTCAGCCAGCGTTCAGCTGACCTGCGTCATATCTGGCGCAGTGCCCGACCATGCGGCCGTCTCTGGGGATCCCTATGAAAACTTTCCGCCACGCCATCACCGCCATTCTTGCCACCGCTACTCTTTTGGCCAGCGCCGCTGCCGCCCTTGCAGCCCCCGGCCAGATCACCGCCAACGTCAATGTCCGCACCGGCCCCGGCACCAGCTATGCCGTCGTTGACATGCTGCGCATCGGCACCAGTGTCGAGGTCACTCAATGTCGCGACAATTGGTGCTATGTCTCGGCCAATCGGACCGCTGGATGGGTTTCGGCTGACTATATCGGCCAGCCGCGCCCGCAACGGCCAACGCCGACCCAGCCGACAACACCGGGTTTCAATTTCGGCATCCAGATCGGCCCTGACGGCGAGCCCAGCTTCAATTTTGGCGTCAATCCGCCGAGCCAGCCCGAACCACAGCGGCCCCAGCGCCCACGGCCGCCGCGTCCACAGCCTCTGCCCCTGCCCGAGCCACCGCCCGTGGATGATATCGCCCAGGCCTGCTTCTACAGCGGCCAGAATTTTTCCGGCAATAGCTTCTGCGTCGAGGAAGGCGAAAGCGTTCGCGCCCTACGGCCCAACTGGAATGATCGCATTCGCTCGGTCGAGCCTGTTCAATGGCGCCACCGTCGACATCTGCACCGACCGCGACCTGTTTGGTACCTGCCAGACCCTTAATCGCAGCCGCAGCCGCTTGGCTCGCCAGGTAGATCGGGAGATCTCCTCGCTCGAAGTCTATTGATCTGAACACGTTATTTTGGCCGCCAGTGTTATGCTGGCGGCCAACGCCATCCATGCCACCGGAACTATTTCCCGCATATCCCCGTTGCTACCCTCACAGAAACGATGCTGCAATTCTGCCATGGTTTAATTGGCGCAGGCAGCACATCAGGGAGCCAACAATGAGACGCCAGACCCGTAAACTGCTGCTCAATATTGCCACCGGGATCGCCGTAGCCATGGCCGCCACGGTTGTTTTCCTGCCCGCAACTCAGGCCGCACCAGCCGAGGCAACGGCAAATGTCAATGTGCGCTCGGGGCCGGGCACCAATTACCGCGTTGTCGATACTTTGATGCGCGGCACCAGCGTCGATGTCGGCTCCTGTCGTGGCAATTTCTGTGAAGTACGCAACCGCCGCACCTCTGGTTGGGTATCAGCCAATTATCTCAGCCGCACCAGCGGCAGCAATTCTAGCCAACCCAATTTCAGTTTCGGCTTTTCAGTAGGCTCGGACGGCCCATCCTTCAGTTTCGGCACCGGCAACCAGCGCCCGCCTGTCGTTCGTCCGGTCGCAAGAGACGTCTGTTTTTATGATCGCAATCGTTATCGCGGCCAGCGGTTCTGCCTCAGCCGCGGTGAAAGCTTGCGCAATCTGGGTGATTTCGCCAACCGCGTCTCCTCGATTCGAAATCCCGACGGTCTGCGCGTCGATGTTTGTGCGCGCCCGCGCTTCCGCGATTGCCGAACCTACACCACCAGCGCCTCCAATCTGCGCAACTTCAACAATACCATCGTATCGGCTCGCGTCCGTTAGTCTTCCTCCCGGAAAAAGGCGTCGCTTCGGCGGCGCCTTTCATCCAATTTAGCGCTTGGAGAAGCCCAGTCCTGCCGCTACTCTGGCCCCAAAGCTGCAATATGGAGCCAAGATGATGCACCGCGTATTCACCCGTTCGGCCAAAATCCTTTTCTCTATACTGGTGCTCCTGGCTCCATTACTCATGAGCCAGCCCGCAAGCGCGGCCCCTCCATACGGGTCCGCCGCCTGGAGCACCACACCGCTTCTCTTGCAATCCGGCCCCGGCAATCGCTATGCCGCCGTCGGCACCATTCCCGAAGATAGCGCCATCCGCGTCGAACGCTGTTCCATGCGTTGGTGCAAGGTGCGCGGCAATGGCCAGTATGGCTGGGCCCCTCAACACGCCATCACATTCGGCCAGACCTCCGCCGATCATTGGTCTGGTCCCCGCTTGAACTACGGCACCGGCGGCAGCGTTTGCCTTTATACCGGCACCAACTATACCGGTGCCTCGCTATGCGCCAGCACCGGCCAGGTGTTCCGCGACCTCGTGTTCTGGGGCAACGACAATCGCTATTCCTCGATCAAGGTCACTGGCACCGCTGGCGCCACGGTTTGTCGCGACGCCCACTTTTCCAGCTATTGCGCCCGGATCGTCAAAAGTCAGCCGGTGCTAAATTCCTACCTCAATAACAACGTCTCCTCGATCCGGGTCTATTGATCCCAAATAAAACGCCGGGCCAGCGTCAATCTGAATGAAATGCTGGTCCCGATAAACACCGCGTTCAGAACGAGTTCAGCCCAATTCCTGTTTAATGCTGTTCATCAACTTGGCTCGCTGATGAGCCTCGAACAGTCAAAACAGGGATTTGAACAATGATCAACAATCGCAAGACTATCGTTTCGACCATCGTCGCCATCGCAATTCTGGGCACAACCGGCGCAGCGCTTGCTGCCGCCGCAGTGGCAACCTCAGCTGTCAATGTTCGCACGGGCCCCGGCACCGGCTACGGCATTGTAGATAGCCTCTACGCCGGTGAAACCGTCGATGTCGAAGGCTGTAACGGCTCCTGGTGTAAAATCCAGCATGTTGGCCCCGATGGCTGGGTCTCCGGCAACTACCTTGCTGCCACAGGTGGCGGCGCGCCAGCACCAGCACCAGCACCAGAGCCCGACATTCCGTTCAACTTCGGGGTGACAGTTGGCCCCGGCGGACCGTCCTTCTCCTTCGGCCTGGGCGATGCGCCACCACCAGCGCCCATCCCGGTTGCTGCCAAGGTTTGCTTTTACAAGAATTCCAACTTCGGCGGCGCCAACTATTGCGTCCAGGCCGGTAAGGTAAAGGGCCATCTCAGCGCCGGCTGGAACAACAAGATTTCGTCGATCAAACTATTCGGCGGCGCACAGGTTCAGGTCTGTAAGGGTGTCGGTTATGCCGCCGGTTGCCGCACACTGAGCAGGCTCGAAAGCCCATCTGGGAACATTCAACAACAAGATCACCAGCTATCAAACCTGGTAGATTTTCAGTACTTAAAACAACGGCGCCGTCCCTTGTGGGCGGCGTTTTGTTGTGACCGGCTAGATATCCTCGTGATTAAATCCGACCGCGCCCTCGCGCCCGGTCTGGCCGCGATGCCGCAGAAAATGGTCGGCCAGAACACACGCCATCATCGCCTCGCCTACTGGCACCGCGCGAATGCCCACACACGGATCGTGCCGCCCTTTGGTGACAATATCGGTGTCCCGATTCTCGGTCGTGACCGTCTGGCGCGGCGTGATGATCGATGACGTTGGCTTGACCGCAAACCGAACCACCACGGGATCGCCGTTAGAAATCCCGCCTAAAATGCCGCCAGCCTGATTGGACAGAAAATAGGGCTTTGACTGCCCGGCTCGCATCTGGTCGGCATTTTCAATGCCCGTCAGGCTCGCCGCTTCCATCCCCGCGCCAATTTCCACGCCCTTGACCGCATTGATACTCATCATTGCCGCCGCCAGGTCGGAACTGAGCCTTGCCATAAATCGGCGCCCCCCAGCCCGCAGGGACATTTTCGGCCACAATTTCAATCACGGCACCGACTGAATTGCCGGCCTTGCGAATGTCATCGAGATAATCCGCCCACAGCGTCGCCGCCGTGGCATCGGCGCAAAAGAACGGGTTCTGACCAACCTGTTCCCAGTCAAAATTGGCATAATCGATCTTGTGCGGTCCAACTTGCACCAGGCTTGCCCGGATATTGACGTCCCCCACCACCAACCGTGCAATCGCACCCGCCGCCACCCGAGCCGCCGTCTCGCGCGCCGATGTGCGCCCGCCGCCGCGATAGTCGCGAATGCCATATTTCTGGTGATAGGTATAGTCAGCGTGCCCAGGCCGATATTTGTCGCGGATTTCCGAATAATCCTTGGAGCGCTGATCGGTGTTTTCGATTACCAGCGAAATTGGCGTCCCCGTAGTGCGGGGGCCATCGGTGCGCTCGTCTTCAAACACCCCCGACAGGATTTTGACCGCGTCGGCCTCGCGTCGTTGCGTGGTGAATTTGGATTGCCCCGGCTTGCGCCGGTCAAGGTCGCGCTGAATGATCTCCGGCGTTAGCGTCAGGCCCGCCGGACACCCATCCACCACAACGCCCAGCGCCGGTCCGTGGCTTTCGCCCCAGGTGGTAAAGCGGAACATCTGGCCAAATGTATTGAACGACATGGCAAAAAACCCTTTGCGCGCGATAGGGCTTTCTAGGCACCGCCACCGCCAAGGTCAATCAGCCCTTGGTGCCCGCCACATCATCCCAGCCGATGAATTCGACCTTGCCTTCGTTGAAATGCAGGATCACATCCTGAGGCGGCGACCAGTTCAGAATTTTTTTGATCGACGCATGCTCGATCAATACGCGCAACACCCGCGCAATCCCGCCATGGGCCACCACCACTGATGGACCGCCCATGCCCAGTGCAAAATCACTGATCCGGGCTTCCACATCGACGTAATTCTCGCCGTCTTGGGGGCGAAATTCCCAGTAACTGGCATCGCGTTTTCCCGGGGCAACCGCAAGGTGCTGGTCCAGTTCCTCGTGCAGCAGCCCTTCGAGCGCCCCAAAGGATATTTCCACCAGCCGTTCATCAATGATGACCTCGGGTAAATCCGTCTTGAACGATGCGCGCACCCGCTCCATGGTTTCGCGCGTCCGCCCCAAAGGCGATGCGTGCCATTCCAGCCCCGCCGGATCAATTTGCCGCGCCGCGAAGAGCGCTGCCAGCGTGCGTCCGTTCTGATTGGCCTGCCCCTGTCCTTTTTCGTTCAGCGGAATATCACGCCGCCCCTGATAGCGGCGCTCCGCGTTCCAAGCGGTTTCCCCATGGCGAATGAAATAGATTTCGGGCCAGACCAGGGCAGTCATTTAACGGGCTCACTTGGTTGATGTCTGGTGCGTTTACCGCAACGGTATGGCAGCGATACGACTATTCAGTTGCGGGGGCGTCCTGATCCATCAGTTTCATGCCCACGACATTGAAACCGGCATCCACATAATGGATTTCGCCAGTTACCCCGCTCGACAGATCGCTGAGCAGATAAAGCGCTGAACCGCCGACCTCGTCGGTCGTCACATTCTTGCGCAGCGCCGAATTGGCTTCCTGCCAGTGCAACATGTCGCGCAGCCCCGAAATACCGGATGCCGCCAGCGTCTTGATCGCACCCGCAGAAATCGCATTGACGCGAATGCCCTTCTTGCCCATGTCGACCGCCAGATAGCGAACCGATGCTTCCAGCGCCGCCTTGGCCACGCCCATCACATTGTAATTGGGCACATATTTGGCCGCGCCATAATAGGTCAGCGTCAAAAGCGATCCGCCCGGATTGAGCAGCGCTTCAGCCCGCTTGGCCACTGCCGTGAACGAATAGACCGAGATATTCATCGTCAGCGCGAAATTGTCGGGGCTGGTGTCGATATAGCGCCCCTCAAGGCTCTTCCTTGTTGGAAAAACCGATGGCATGAACGACAAAATCCAGATTGCCCCAACGGTTCTTGATCTCGGCAAATGTCTTGTCCATTGCCGCTTCGTCACTGACATCGCACTCGACCAGAAAATCCGACCCGACTTCGGCTGCCAGTGGTTCAACCCGGCGCTTGAGCGCCTCCCCCTGATAAGAAAAACACATTTCCGCACCCTGCGCGTGCAGGGCCTTGGCAATGCCCCAGGCGATTGACCGATTGTTCGCCAGCCCCATGATCAAGCCGCGCTTGCCCACCATCAAACCGTTGGTCATCGTAATTTCCTCATTCCTGTTTGTCTCGCTTGTGCCACAGCCCGCCCAGACCGGCAAGGTTTCGCTTTTCCCAATCTCCGCCTGCGATTATGGTGCGCCCATGTCATTGCCCCCTTCCCAGATTATTGCCGCGCTCGCCGCCATTGTCGGCCCCGCCCACCTGATTTCGCAGCCCCAACAGATGGGCCCCTATCTCAACGAACCGCGCAAGCGCTTCCACCAACCAGCCCTGGCGGTCGTTCTGCCCGGCGCCGTCGCCGAAGTTCAGGCCATCGCCCGCTATGCCAACGCCAATGGCGTTGCGCTGATTCCCCAGGGCGGCAACACCGGCCTTGTCGGCGCACAGGTCCCCTTGAGCGGACACGAGGTGATCATTTCCCTCGCCCGCCTCAATGGCGTGCGCAACATCGATGTCGCTGCCGGCACCATGACCGTTGAGGCCGGTCTCATCCTTGAAGAAGCCCACAAGGCCGCCGAAGCCGAAGGGGCCATGTTCCCCCTGTGGATCGCCTCGCAAGGCTCAGCCCGCATTGGCGGTGTCCTCTCCTCCAACGCCGGTGGGGTCAACGTTTTGGCCTATGGCAATGCCCGCGAACTCTGCATGGGCGTTGAAGCGGTCCTGGCCGATGGTCGCCTCTATAACGGTCTCACCTCCCTGAAAAAAGACAATACCGGCTATGATCTCAAGGACCTTCTGGTCGGCGCCGAAGGCACCCTTGGCATCATCACCGCCGCCACCCTCAAGATTTTCGTCCAACCCGAAGATTATGAAACAGCGCTCGTCAGCCTCACTTCGCCCGACGCGGCGCTCACCCTGTTTCAGGCCATGCGCGAACGCACCGGCGCGCGCCTCAATGCCTTTGAACTGATCCCCTGGATCGGCCTCGATATCCAGTTGCGCCACAAGATGCTCGACGCCGATCCAACCGCCGACACATCACCCTGGTACGGCTTGATCGAAGTCTCTCGCATGAAAGGCGGCCCCACCGGCACGCTGCAGGCAGCGCTTGAAACCGCCTTTGAGCAGGAATGGATCACCAATGCCGTGCTGGCTGAATCGCTGGCCGACCGCACCCACATGTGGGCCTTCCGCGAACAGATGAGCGAATGCCAGTCCCGCGAAGGCGCCTCGATCAAGCACGATGTGTCCGTGCCCATCGCCAATGTCCCCGCCCTGATCGCCGAGGGCATAAAGGCCGTCGAACACCTTGTCCCCGGCATTCGCGCCGTGCCGTTCGGCCATATGGGCGATGGCAATATTCACTTCAATTTCAGCCAGCCCGTTGGGGCCGATCCCAAAACCTTCAGGGCCGGTGCTGATCCCATCCACACGGCCATTTACGAAATCGTGCTCAAACTCGGCGGCTCCGTTTCGGCCGAACACGGCATCGGCCAGCTCAAGACCGAATTGCTCAAACAAGTCAAAGACCCGGTCGCGCTCGAAATGATGCACGCCATCAAACAGGCGCTCGATCCCAACAACATCCTCAACCCCGGCAAGATGCTGACCTGATCGCCAGACTGGCCAAGTCTTGACTCGGCGTTGCAATTTATATAACCTTTTTGTTATGGAAGAAAACGGTTATACACACCAACAGCCCGACCTCGACATCATATTTGGCGCCCTCGCCGATCCGACCCGGCGGGCAATATTGTCGCGTCTGGCCACCGGTCAGGCCTCGGTCAACGAATTGGCCGCTCCCTTCCAGATGAGCCAGCCTGCCGTTTCGCGCCATTTGAAAGTTCTTGAAAAAGCCGGCCTGATCCAGCGCGAAGTCGACGAACAACGCCGCCCCGCCCGCTTGCGCGCCGACAATATGGCGCTGGCGGTCAATTGGCTCGACGAATTCAGAGCCTTTTGGGGCACCAGCTTTGATCGGCTGGACGATGTGTTGGTCGACCTGCAATCAAAACCCACCGAGGAACAAAACCATGAGTAAGCTCCCGGAATATCAGCTCGACCGTCTGTTTAACGCCCCCCGCGCCCTTGTCTGGCGCACCTGGACCGAGCCGGAACTTTTGGCGCGCTGGTACGGTCCGGGGGTGGAAACCATCATTCACCAATTCGATCTCGAACCCGGCGGGGTCTGGCTCAACGAAATGAAATGGGCCGACAAATCCATCAAGAGCAAGGCCCTGTTCAAGCAAGTCCAGACCGAACAAAAGCTGGTCTGGCACCATTCCTCAACCGATGCCGATTGGAATATTGCTGCCAATCCGATGATGCCGGATTGGCCGCGCACCCTGTTGACCACCGTCACTTTCTCGGACGCTGACGCCCAGACCAAGGTACGCCTCACCCAGATCCCCATTGATCCGACCGAGGCCGAAATCGCCTGCTTTGCCGAAAAAATGTCCGGCATGGATAATGGCTGGGCCAGCGGCTACAAGATCATCGATGAGATGCTTGCCGAACTCGCATCCGGCAAATAGCAGACCACGACGCTCAACAGCGCCAAACAAGCGTCCGCCGCCATGGCGGGCGTGTCACCCCTTGATCATGCCCTTCCGACGTCCCATCTCGCATCCACCGGATCTGAGAGAATTTTCATGCACGACGATGAAATCCAATATCTGGACGACGCCACGCGTCCCCAGCCGCCAAAACTTGAGGGTCTGACCGAAGCGCAAAAAGCGCCCGGCCAGCATCTCAAAATGATCCACGATCATTTGCGCCAGAATATGGACGTGCTCGGCAAGATGATCGAACGCGCCAGCGCCGGCACCGTGACGCCCGCCGAGATCGAAGCCGAAACAGCAGCGCTGAGCATGGTCCATAATTATCGTCGGTTCGGTAATCTGTGCGGCCAGCATTGCCAGATCGTCAACACCCACCATTCCATCGAAGACTATGCCATCTTTCCTGAATTGGCCAAACAGGGCGATATTTTTTCTAAAATCGCCAATCGCTTGCAGGAAGAACATGTCATTGTACATCAACTATTGCTAAAGCTGGTCGACGCCCTCAATGCGCTGGCCCGCGACCCGGACGAAGCCAATTTCACTGCCGCCCGCGATCACTATCACAAGCTGGAATCAGTCCTGCTCTCCCATCTCGGCTACGAGGAAGAGTCCATCGGCGACGCTTTGGGCTATTTCGAAATCGGCGTCTAAAACAAGTCGAGCCTGCCCGCCGCCCCCGACCCGCTTTGTGGGCGATGGCTCGGGCCGGTCGAGCGTCACCGCCTCGATCAGCCCCGGCTCATCGATGCGCGCTGAATTGACCCGGCTTGATACGGGGTGGAACTTGACCAGTCCCGGTCCCAGCGGCAACGCCAACTGCACCGCGCGCTTGGCATTGACCTCGCGCACATTGAGCCACTCATCAACCCCTTGCTGGTCCAGAATGGCCGGCATCCGGTCATGAATATGCGCCAGATCGGCGTTCGCGGGCACGGTAATGGTGGCCACCGTATCCACTTCCTCTCCCTCTGGCCCGACCCATGTCGAATAAAGCCCAGCCAGCGCCAGCGGCTCATCATTGGCCAGCGTGATATAATAGGGTTGCTTTTTCTTGTCCGGTCCGGTGTGCCATTCATAATAGCCGCTGGCTGGCAGGATGCATCGACCGTGCTTGAGCGCATCGCGAAAAGTCGGTTTTTCCGCCATGGTTTCACTGCGCGCATTGATCACCAGTGGAAAGTCGCGCGGGTCCTTGACCCAGCGCGGCATCAATCCCCAACGGGCCAGATGCACCTGCCGCTCGCCCGAAATTTCCCAGATCGCGGGCACCGGCTGGGTCGGCGCGATATTGAAGCGCGACACCAGCGGAATCATGTTGAGCGGCCTGAACAGCTTTGCCATCAGTTCTGGTGACAGCGTCGAGGCATAGCGTCCGCACATATCTGGCTCCTTCGTTCATCTTTTAGCGCTAATCTGTCGGTATCGAAATCGCAAATGGATCGCCCATGTCCAGCCCGTACATTGCCACCCCACCCGTCTCAGCCGTTCCCAGCGCCGCCAGTGTCGCCTTGATCCGGCTCGACAAGGTTTTGCTGATTCAACGCGCCTTCGCTCCCTATCAGAACCTCTGGACCCTGCCCGGCGGCCGCATCGAGCCCGGCGAAACCATCGAGCAGTGCGCCGCCCGGGAAGCTCAAGGAGGAACTGGGTTTGACCGTTTTCAACCTCACCCCGGTCCTGACGCAGGCCCTGGGGCAAAACCAGCAATTCCAACTGGCAGTTTTTACCACCACCAGCTTCGAAGGCCGGATCCTGCCTTCAAACGAAATCAAGGCCCATCAATGGATCGCCCCGTCGGTCATCGGCGCTTTGCGCACCACAACACGTCTCGATTCTGTGCTCCAAGCGGCCTTCGCGCTCAGCCGCTGACCTGCTAGACAGTCTTGATCCCAATATCCGGAAACCGCCTTGCCCATCATGTCAAAAATCCTGTTGCCTGTGGCCATCATTCTTGCCCTCGCCGCCCCCGCCACCGCCCTTGATCCGCTCTATCAGCGCCAGATGGAGCGGCTGTCCGAGATCATGGGCAGCCTCTATTTTCTGCAACCGCTTTGCCAGCCCGACGCCGACGACTGGCGCGCTCAGATGGCCGACCTGATCAATCTCGATGAACCCGACGAAGACCGGCGCCAGCGCCTCGCCGGCGCTTTCAATCAGGGCTATACCGCCTATGCCCGCTTTCATCACAGCTGCACACCGTCCGCCCGTGAGGCGCTGACCCGGCTCTTGAGCGAGGCGGAAAAGCTGGCGCGCACCATTCATGCCCGCTACGCCGAATGATGCCCGACCACGCGGTTTTCCACAGCAGGAAGCAATTTGCCGACCGGCGTTAACCTTTGAGTGACTTCTTGCGGGCCTGCCGCCGGGAGCCATGCTACCCAGTCCTTATGAGCGTCATAAAACCAACACCACCATCATCGCCCGTCGATGGCCCGCTGGATCAGGACCAGTCCGAACGCCAGTTGGCGCTCGAATATCTGGCCGAAGCCTGGAATACGGCTGAAGACGAGGGCGTCGAAACCCTGGCGCTGGCCCATGCGTCCCTGTTTGCGGCGCTGGCGACCTTTGTCAAAATGCATGGTGATGACGCAACCGCTGCCCTGGTCGAGCAATTGCCTGATCGCATCCGCGCCGGCGAATACAACCTGGATCGCGTCCTGCAATAGTCGCGGTTTCAGCCCTCAGCCGATAGCGCTTCCAGAAATCGCATTGGCTGGCCGATTGACGGCGTCACCAATTCGCCCTGCCACATCACGGTCTGTCCGCGCACAATCGTGCCCACCGGCCAGCCGGTAACCGACACCCCGTCATAGGGCGTCCAGCCGGTTTTACTCGCCACCCAATCATTGGTGATCGTCTCGGTGCGTTTGAGATCAACAATGGTCAGGTCCGCATCATAACCCACGGCAATCCGCCCCTTCTTGGCAATGCCAAACAGCCGGTTCGGTCCTGCCGAACTCATATCGACAAACCGCGCCAGGCTCATTCTACCGGCATTGACGTGATCCAGCATAATCGGCACCAGCGTCTGCACCCCGGTCATGCCCGATGGCGAAGATGGATAGGATTTGGCCTTGTCCGCGCGACTATGGGGGGCATGATCGGACCCCAAGACATCGGCAACCCCATTATCTACCCCCGCCCATATCCCGGCCCGATGTGCCGCGTCGCGCACCGGCGGGTTCATCTGCGCATAAGTGCCCAATCTGGTGTAAGCCGTCTCGTCCAGCGTCAGATGGTGCGGGGTGACTTCAACACTGGCCACATCCTTGTTTTCAGCCAGAAACACCATTTCCTCGGCAGTCGAAATATGCAGCACGTGAATGCGCTTGCCCGTCTTGTGCGCCAGCGCCACCAGCCGTTTGGTGCACAGCATCGCCGCTTCCGCATCACGCCACACCGGGTGGCTCGAAACATCCCCGGCGACCTGAAATTGCTTGCGCGCCTCCAGCCGATATTCATCCTCGGAATGAAACGCTGCCCGCCGCGAAATCGCGCTCAATATCGCTTCAACCCCATCATCGTCCTGCACCAGCAGAGAACCGGTGGACGACCCCATGAAAACCTTGACCCCCGCACACCCCGGCAGCTTTTCCAGCATCGCCAGTTCGCCAACATTGTCGTGCGTGCCGCCAATATAGAACGCAAAATCGCAGTGCATGCGATTGCTGGCCCGGGCAATCTTGTCGTCAAACGCCGCCTTGGTGACCGTCAGCGGGTTGGTATTGGGCATTTCGAAAACGCCAGTCACCCCGCCCATCACCGCCGAAAGCGATCCCGATTGCAGATCTTCCTTATATTCACCACCCGGCTCGCGAAAATGCACCTGGCTGTCAATCACGCCCGGCAGAATATGCAGCCCCGTGCAATCCTCGACCCGGTCGGCGCTGTCGTCCCCAAGCGCGCCGAGCGCCACGATCCGCCCGCCCCGCACCCCGACATCGCCCAACCCTTCACCATCGTGATTGACCAGCGTACCGTTCTTGAAAATCACGTCATAGTGCGCCATGTCTGGGGTCCGTTCGCAAATAGTGGGGCTGTGGCGCCGGTTTAGCGGATGCTGCGCCAAAGGGGCAAGCGAGTATGAGTATTTCTTTGCGTGCCGATCGCGCCATTTTCAAATTTTCCGGCCCCGAAGCCCACAAATTGCTCAACGATGTGGTCACGGGCCATATCCCCACTTCAAGCGACATTGCCGCCTGGTGGGCGCTGTTGTCGCCACAGGGTAAAATTCTGGCCGAAGGCATGGCCGGCTGGGCTGATGACGCCCTCTGGCTTGATGTGCACGCCGCCGTCGCCGACGATTTTTTCAAGCGCTTGAAAATGTACCGCCTCCGCGCCAAGGCCGAGATTGAGGATCTGCGCGTGACCCACCGCCTCGGTTATGCCGAAGGCCCGAGCCATCTTGCCCACCGCCAGCAGATCGGCCCGGTCAATCTCGGCTGGCGTCTCATCGCCCCGGTTGAGCAAACCACCGACTGGGCCGACGATAAAGCCTATGCCAGCGCCCGCATCAGAGCGGGAATTTGCGAACTGGGTCAGGATTTCGAACCCAACCAGCTTTTCGCCCATGATATCGCCATGGATATTCTGGGCGGCATCGATTTTGCCAAGGGTTGCTATGTCGGTCAGGAAGTCGTCAGCCGCATGAAACACCGCGGCACCGCCCGCCGCCGCCCGGTTCTGATCACCAATACCACCGCCCCCAGCGGTACCCCGGTCATGGCCAATGGTCGCGAGGCGGGCACCCTCGGCCGCGTCCTCAACCATCAGGCCGTCGCCATCCTTCGCCTTGATCGCCTGACCGATCCCACCGCCATCACCGCCGCCGACACGCCCACTGCCCTCGCCGTCCCCGATTGGGCCACATACCAGTTGGGCGATTCCACCACCGAACAATAGATCGGCGGTAGATATGCCCAAAAGCGCAGTATCATTCTGGATATCGGCAACAACATCTTCGGGTTGCAGCAAACAACGCCAATAATCTGTTGCTAAACCGCCACGCATCGACGAATTTTGATCCAACCGCTGCTGGCGCGTTTGGCATTAGTTTGCCGCGCCAGCACCCGTCCGCTCAAAAATGATCCTAAAAATCAAAGAAATTGGCTCACCACCGGCACATTATCTTTAAGCCGCGCTCTTTTACTATCTCGCCTCATTTTAGCCGCATCTATTGCAATGTCAGCGGTTTTGCATGCTAATGATCGGATAGAAATCTGATTGATTTATTGTTTTGGGCCGCTTGGGGGCAGGCTGGCAATTGGTACGCCGCCCTTGGTCGCTGCATTTTAAAGGTTACACAATGGTTCTGTCCAAGCGCAATTTGTTCGCTGGCGCTGCAATCTTGCCCATGCTGCTCACCGCCACAGCGCTGGCCGCCAGTTTTACCATCAGCAATGGTCAAACCGAAACCACGCAGCAGACCCTGAGCGATCCCAACGACACCGGAACAATCGAGTCTGGCGGCACCGTCAGCACCACGGGTATTAACAACCCCGCTGTCCAAATGTCCAATACTGGCCAGTCCACCACCAATAGTGGCAGCATCAGCACCACGGGTCGAAACGCCGACGGCATATATTCCAGCGGTTCCGCCGCCACCATCACTAATGGTGGCAGCATCAGCATCACGGGCGAAAACGCCTTCGGTATTTACTCCCGCGGCGCCACCGCCCGTATCACCAATAGCGGCACTATCGCCACCACCGGCGACAGCAGTGGCGGCATTTATTCCAGCGCCCTCGCCGCCAGCATCACCAATAGTGGCACCATCAGCACCAAAGGCAACTCCGCTTTCGGCATTGCTTCCAACGGTGCCACGGCCACTATCAGCAACAGCGGCACCATCAGAACCACGCGCGACGATGCCAGCGGCATTTATTCCACCGACGCCACTGCCAGCATCACAAATAGCGGCAGCATTAGCACCACCGGCGAGGATGCCTACGGCATCCGTTCCGAGGGCGACACCGCCAGCATCACCAATAGCGGCGCCATTAACACCACCGGCAACAGTGCCCGCGGCATCGATTCCTCCGGCGACACCGCCAGCATCACCAATAGCGGCACCATCAGCACTGCGCGCAGTTATGCCTACGGCATTTATTCCGATGGCCTGAACGCCACCATCACCAATAGCGGCAGCATCAGCACTGCGGGCGAGGATGCCTACGGCTTCTATGCCGATGGCCTGAACGCCACCATCACCAATAGTGGCTCCGTCAACACCACCGGCGAGGATGCCATCGGCATCAATTCCGAGGGCCCCACAGCCAGCATCACCAACAGTGGCCGCATCAACGCCACCGGCAAGTATGGCTACGGCATCAATTCCTCGGGCGCCAACGCCGCCATCACCAATAGCGGCAGCATCAGCACTGCGGGTCAATCTGCTAGAGGCATCTATACCGGCAATTCCGCCAGTATCACCAACAGTGGCAGCATCAGCACCACCGGCGAGGGAGCCCACGGCATCGATGTCAGCACCAAGGGTTCTGCCAACACCACAGTCATTAATACCGGCACGATCAGCACGACTGGCGTCGACGCCATCGGCATCGATGCAGACGGAAGCGTGACCGCCACGGTCACCAATAGCGGCACCGTCATTAGCCAGCAAAGCGACGCGTTCCATTTTGGGTCCGCAAATGGCACGCTGAACCTGCTGCCCGGCACGCTCATTCAGGGCGGCATGACCTTTGAGCAGCCCGCCACGGCCACCCTCAATATCGGTCCCGGCTTTGCCAATGCCGCCTTTACCCTGACCGGCATGCCGACAACCATCAATACCAATGGCCAGCCCTATGTCGTTAGCGGCAATATTGTGGCGCTGGTCAATCCCACCGGCTTTGATGGCGCCAGCACCATGCTGACCCAAAGCACCCGCGCCATTGCCGATGTGATTGATAGTCACAGCGCCTCCCCGGCCAGCGGCGGCACCGGCCCGTCCTCGGCTCTTGGCTATGCCGCCAGCAACGGCAATCAGGCCACCAGCGCAACCGCCACCATGGCCAGCGCTGGCCAGCCCACCGCCAATGGTCTGGCCTGGTGGAGCGACGTCTTTGGCGGCTATCGTCATCAGGGCAATCGCGATTATGTGCAGGGCGGCGTCATTGCCGGCCTGGATGGATCATTGGCGCCCAACACCACTGCAGGCGTCTTTGTTGGTGCGGCAACCGGCCGCCCTCAGGGCACCGCCACCCGCACCGACAGCACCAGCCTGTTTGGCGGTGCCTATCTCGATCAGCGGGTGCAAGCCATGTTCGCCAAATTCGCCGTTACCGGTGGCGTCATGCTCAACAACCGCAACCGGCAGGTGCTCAACAATCTGGCCCCCGGTGGTTTTGATACAGCCAGCGCCAATTTCAACGGCTTCTTCATCAGCCCCTCGGTTACCGTCGGGATCGACCAGCAGGTCAAGGGCATGGTCATCACCCCCAGCCTGCGCCTGCGCTATGCCGGTCTGTTCCAGAACGGCTATAGCGAAACCGGCTCGATCGCCAATCTGACAATTGGCAATCAAAACACCCACGTGCTTGAAGTGCGCGCCCAACTCAATGCCGCGCTCGACACCCGCCACACCGAAAATGGCGATATCAATACCTCGGTGCGCGCCGGTGTTGATGGCATTTTCACCCGAGGCGACGCGATCACCGCCAATCTGCTGGGCACTGGCCTCACCCTGGCCGGCAGCACCAATACCAGCGAGGCACGCGGCTTTGTCGGCCTCGACACTGCCTTTAATGCCTATAACGGTGTCAACTTCACCGCCGGGGTGGAAGCCGGTTATTCCACCACCAACGCTTTCACCGTCTCCGCCAATATCGGTGCCAAAGGCCGCTTCTAAAGCATTCAGACCCGACCGGAAAACCGGTCGGGCAGCTTCGTTGCTAAATATAACGCCAGCCAAAACATCGCCGCCGAACAATAGTTTACGGGCGGACTCGCCCAATATTGCAGTATTGATCCCGATATCGGCATTAACCTCTTCAGATTTCTGAAAAACAACACCAATATACTGTTGCTTAATCGCCACGCATCGACGAATTTTGATCCAACCGCTGCTGGCGCGTTTGGCATTAATTTGCCGCGCCAGTACGCGCCTGTTCAAAAAAACTATAGAAATCAGATAAATAGTCTCGCCGTCGACGCTTAATCTTTAGGCCGCACCCATTTACCTTTCTCGCCTCATTTTAGCCGCATCTATTGCAATGTCAGCGGTTTTGCATACTAATGATTATATAAGAAATTATTTGATTTTGTTTTGGGCCGCTTGGGGGCAGGCTGGCAATTGGTACGCCGCCCTTGGTCGCTGCATTTTAAGGGTTACGCACAATGGTTCTGTCCAAGCGCAATTTGTTAATCGGCACCGCAATCCTGCCGCTATTGCTCACCGCCACCGCGCTGGCCGCCAGTTTCACCATCATCAACGGCCAAACCGAAACCACCACGCAGACCCTCAGCGATCCCAACGACACCGGTACGATCGAGGCGGGCGGCACCCTTGCAACCGGCGCTAACCCCGCTCTCCTAATGCTCAGTACTGGCCAGTCAACCACCAATAGCGGCACCATCAGCACCTCGGGCGCCGCCACCTACGGCATTTCATCCAGCGGCGCCACCGCCACCATCACCAACAGTGGCACCGTCAATACGTCCGGCAACAGCGCCAACGGCATCTATTCCAGCGGCGCCACCGCCACCATCAGCAATAGCGGCACCATCAGCACCTCGGGCGCCGCCGCCCACGGCATTTATTCCAGCGGTACCGCCGCCACCGCCACCATCACCAATAGTGGCGCCATCAACACTGCGGGCAATAACGCCGCCGGCATTGTTTCCGCCGGCGTCACTGCCAGCATCACCAATAGTGGCACCATCAGCACCTTGGGCCAGTACGCCAACGCCATCTATTCCAACGGCCCCGCCGCCACCATCACCAATAGCGGCACCATCAGCACCGCGGGCGATAACGCCTACGCCATTTTTTCCGCCGGCGTTACCGCCAACATCACCAATAACGGCACCATCAGCATCTCAGGCGATAGCGCCTTGGGCGTCTATTCCAACGGCGCCACCGCCACCATTGTCAATAATGGCACCGTCAATACGTCCGGCATCGGCGCCTTGGGCCTCTATTCCGCCGGTAGCAACTCGGTTATCACCAATAACGGCACCGTCAATACGACCGGAAAGGCCGCCAGTGGAATTTATGCCTACGGCAGCACCGCCACCGTCGCCAATAGCGGCGCCATCAGCACCTCCGGCGACAACGCCGCCGGCATCCGTTCCAACCGCGACACTGTCACCATTACCAATAGCGGCACCATCAAAGCGACGGGCTTCAACGCCATGAGCATTGATGCCACCGACCTCAACGCCACCGTCACCAATAGCGGCACGCTCATCAGCCAGCAGTCCAATGCCGTCAGATTTGACAGCAACAATGGCACGCTGAACCTGCTGCCCGGCACCCTCATTCAGGGCGGCATCGCATTTAGTGATCCCGGCACGGCAACCCTTGATATCGGTCCCGGCTTTGCCAATGCTGCCTTTACCCTGACCGGCATGCCGACAACCATCAATACCAATGGCCAGCCCTATGTGGTCAGCGGCAATATTGTGGCGCTGGTCGATCCCACCGGCTTTGATGGCGCCAGCACCATGCTGACCCAAAGCACCCGCGCCATTGCCGATGTGATTGATAATCACACAGCCTCCCCGGCCAGCGGCGGCACCGGCCCGTCCTCGGCTCTTGGCTATGCCGCCAGCAACGACAATCAGGCCACTAACGCGGCTGCCGTCATGGCCATCGCTGGCCAGCCCACCGCCAACGGTCTGGCCTGGTGGAGCGACGTCTTTGGCGGCTATCGTCATCAGGGCAATAGCGATTATGTACAGGGCGGCGTCATTGCCGGTCTGGATGGATCATTGGCGCCCAACACCACTGCAGGCGTCTTTGTTGGTGCGGCAACCGGCCGCCCTCAGGGCACCGCCACCCGCATCGACAGCACCAGCCTGTTTGGCGGTGCCTATCTCGATCAGCGGGTGCAAGCCCTGTTCGCCAAATTCGCCGTTACCGGTGGCGTCATGCTCAACAACAGCAACCGGCAGGTGCTCAACAATCTGGCTCCCGGCGGCGTTGATACCGCCAGCGCCAATTTCAATGGCTTCTTCATCAGCCCCTCGGTTACCGTCGGGATCGACCAGCAGGTCAAGGGCATGGTCATCACCCCCAGCCTGCGCCTGCGCTATGCGGGTCTGTTCCAGAACGGCTATAGCGAAACCGGCTCGATCGCCAATCTGACAATTGGCAATCAAAACACCCATGTGTTTGAAGTGCGGGCTCAGGTCAATGCAGCGCTCGACACCCGCCACACTGAAAATGGCGATCACAATACCTCGGTTCGCGCTGGTGTTGATGGCATTTTCACCCGAGGCGACGCCATCACCGCCAATCTGCTGGGCACTGGCCTGACGCTCGCGGGCAGCACCAATACCAGCGAAGCACGTGGCTTTGTCGGTCTCGACACTGCCTTTAACGCCTATAACGGTATCAACTTCACCGCCGGGGTCGAAGCCGGTTATTCCACCACCAACGCCTTCACCGTCTCTGCCAATGTCGGTGCCAAGGGTCACTTCTAGGCTTTATCCGACCGGGAAGCCGGTCGGGTAACCCCTCGCCCACCAAAGCCATTTGGCGAATCGCCGCCCGCGCTTTAGCCTCAATCTCCAGCAGCGCAGTGATAGGGGGCTGATTGTGGCACGCGAAAAAACCCGCGCCTGGCAACGCATGTTGTCGGGTCGGCGGCTCGATATTCTCGATCCCTCCCCGCTTGATGTTGAACTCAGCGATATTGCCCATGGCTTGGCCCGTGTCGCCCGCTGGAACGGCCAGACACAGGGCGATTATCCCTATTCGGTGGCCCAGCACTCCATCCTGGTGCTCGACCTGTTCCAGAACCACAATCCTTTCGCCACCGCCGCCGGCGCGCTACATGCCTTGCTCCACGATGCGCCCGAATATGTCATGGGCGACATCATTTCCCCCTTCAAAGCGGCGATGGGCGGCAATTACAAGGAAGTGGAAAACCGCCTGCTCGGCGCCATTCATGTTCGTTTTTCGCTTTCCGCTGTGCCCCCGGCCACGCTGGTCAAACAGATCAAGAAAGCCGATCGGGAAGCGGCCTATTTCGAAGCGGTCCATCTTGCCGGGTTCGAACCGCCCGAGGCGCGGCGCCTGTTCGGCACCCCCAGTGTGCCCGAATTTGATCTCGACCAGTTTGATCGCCTGATCCGCCCCTGCCCGACGCGCGAGGCCCATGACCGGTTCGTCACCACTTTCGATAGCCTCAGCGCCAAACTGGACGCCCTGTGAACATTAACCTTAACATCAGGTAAACTTTGCCCCGCGCGCAACAATCATGGTTGATAAAGCCTTAAGACTTTGTCGCCCTTTGCGCCATTTCGGGACAATCACCATGTCAATGCCCACGCGTCATCTGCTGCTCGGCCTCACCCTTGGTGCCATCTGCACCACGGCATTGTCCGCCATTGGCCCGGGTTTCATCTCAACCGCCCTCGCCGACGGCTTCGCCAGCGGCATCGACACATCCAAACTGCTCCATGTCGACGGGCGCGACTATTCAGTCCACTATGACGACAGCGTCTCGACAGAGCCGCAAAAGCAGGTCCGGATCAAAAAGGTCGAATATGGCCGGGTGAGCTATGTCGATATTTCCACCACGTCGTCGGGCACCTATTCCAGCGAAGCGTTGCTGTCGCCCCATGTGAAATATCCCGGCATCAAGGTTGACCGCGTCAACACTGCCGCACAGGCAACGCTTTTCACCTGGAGCGGCAGCAACGGCTGGCTCAGCCTGCCCCTCGCCCAAGGCAATTCAATTACCTATCTCAATACCGCCGCCGGCAAGATCATCAGCGCCAATTCAGGCCTGACCTGCATCTTCACCGCCAACGCCACCACCTGCTGACCCGCGCCAGAAAATTTCCAACGTATCCGCCGCCATTCGAGTAGGACGGGCGGCTATTGGTCACAATTGGTAGAAAGCAGCCGTCGCCAGCCTTACCCAATTGTATATCAGACCTGATCGGTGCGCCGATGCGCACCTGAATTTGCACTGTGCAAGCTATTGGGCTTGCCCGCTGACGTTTCTGGCGCATAAATCTGATTTATGCACGACGTGTGGAAGATGCCATGATCATCGAACCTGCCAGCTTAGACCATGTTAGTTCATGGTCACGGTTGCGAACCGCCTTATGGCCGAGTGCGGAGCCCGCGGAACATCAGCGCGACATTGAACGCATCTTTCTCCATGGCACCCAGGCTGCCATCGCCTTTATGGCGATCGTTGAGGGTGAGGTGGTTGGGTTCGCCGAAGCAAGCGTGCGTCGTGACTACGTTAACGGGTGCGAATCATCGCCAGTGGCTTTTCTGGAAGGGATATACGTTGCCCCCGCCGTTCGCCGGCAGGGAGTAGCCAAAGCGCTCTGCAACACTGTAGAAGACTGGGGGCGACAGTTAGGCTGCCCCGAATTTGCGTCGGATACCTCGCTGGACAACCACGCCAGCCAACAGCTTCACCTGTCTCTTGGCTTCGAGGAAACCCAACGCGTCGTCTTCTTTCGGAAGCGGCTGAACGGATAGCAGAGCGCGAAGCACACTGACATCTGCTGGCGTTCGAGACGGGTGTCTCGCCCCCGGGGTCAATGACGGCAGACATCGCCGCGCAATTCAGCAAACCATACCAATGTCGTCCGCTGCCGGGTTCCGGTTGCGTCCCAAACCGTTTACAGCAGAAACATGTTTGATTTCCTTCGTAGCAATGTCCATTTTTATCGCGAAAACGCCCGCTGGATCAGCGGCGGTTTTCTTCTCACCCTGTTTTCGTCCTTCGGACAAACCTTCTTTATTGGCCTGTCGGGCAATGATCTGCGCGACACCTTCGGGCTTTCGGGTGGCGCGTTTGGCGGCATCTATATGCTTGCCACGCTGGCCAGTGCGGCAACACTGCCTTGGCTCGGTCGCTCGCTCGATGTGATGCCCGGCTGGAAGGTCGTGCGGTTTACCATGCCGGCATTGGCGTTTGCCTGCGTTTTGCTCGCGATAGCGCCGAACCTGTTGCTGTTGACCGCCGCACTTTATCTGCTGCGTCTATTCGGGCAGGGAATGATGACTGAGACCGCCTTTACCGAGACCGGGCGCTGGTTCGTTGCCAACCGCGGTCGGGCCATGGCGCTGGTCGTCATTGGTCAGCAGGCTGGCTCGGCGCTGCTACCAGCGCTCGTCGTGCTGGCAGCGGTGATGACCGGCGACTGGCGGATCAGTTGGTACCTGTCAGCGGCGCTGGTGTTACTGGTTGGTCTGCCGGTTATCATCACACTCATTCGGGTGGAACGCACACCAAGATCGACCGATCCGAAGGTCCTGCCAGAGCGCACCGCACGAGACTGGACACGAAGCGAAGTGCTCCGCGATCCTATGCTCTATCTGCTGCTTTCAGGCACGTTGGCGCCTGCATTCATCGGCACCTCTATCCTGTTTCACCAAGGCTATCTGGTCGCCCTTCGCGGCTATGATCCATTGGCGTTCGCCATCGGCTTTCCCATCATGTCCGTAACCACGGTTGTTTTCGGTTTGGTTTGCGGCCATCTGGTTGACCGGTTCGGGTCGCTCAAGCTGCTGCCGATTGTTCTTCTGCCACTTGCTGTTGCCTCTCTGGCTGTCGGGCTGGTCGAGCCGGTGTGGGGCGTTTATGCCTTCATGCTGCTTTTGGGGGTGAGCAACGGTTTCACCTCAACACTGCTGGGTGCCCTCTGGCCCGAAGTCTATGGTCTCGCCAATCTTGGCGGCATTCGCGCCATCGTCGTTTCGGGCGGCGTGCTGGCTTCTGCACTGGGGCCAGGTATCACCGGGGCGTTGATAGATGCTGAACATTTCCCTGCCACATCAGATGCTATGGATGGCCGCCTGGTGCATCCTCGCGTCTGTCGTTCTGGCCTATGCGGCCAAGCGGATAGGTATGCGCGAAGCGGGCGCACTGACACCACCCCGCACCGCCCCCTGACGTCCGGCGCCACGGGGCTGCACGTCAGCCGGGCCTTCTAACGCATCCCCTTGGCACCAGCTGACAGCGTCTAGCTGTCGACGACATTGACCAGATTGCCCGCCGGATCGCGGAAATGGAACCGGCGCAGTCCCCAGCTTTCCGTGACCGGCCCGTAAACCACCATTCCCCCCGCCGCGCGAACTGCGGCCTCGGTTGCATCGAGATTGTCCACGCCGATTGAAATCACCGGCAATTCGGTGCCCGAGCCGCCTTCAGACGCGGTGTGCAGTTCAATTTTCTGAGTCACCTCCAGGCTCAAAAAAGCAATCCACCCCATATCAAAAAAAATCCTGGTCGAGCCCGAAAACCCTCTGGTAAAATTTCGCCAATGCCGCCGGGTCCGGCGCGGTGAGATTGGCAATAATTCTGGTAACAGCCATCGCAAGCGGCTCCCCGAAATAGATTGGCGCTCAAACTAGCCTAAACTCTGCGCCAATGGGCGGTCACAGTCCATGCAATGGACAACATTTCCGATGCTCGGTATCCGGGACCAAACAACAGCAAACGCCGGAAAGGGGGTAGTTTCAGTCTGGTGGCTTTCGGGCGAGACGGCTAGAACGCCGTCACTTAGGTGATGAATTTCTTGACTAGTTCATCGCCGATTCCAGTGGGGACATAACCGGCAGCATTATAGAAGGCGCGGGCTGTCTTGGTGCTTGCCAAGGTGCATTGCCACAGATGTTTAGTCCGAGCCTCGGTCTCCATATGTGTCAGCATCGCTTTGCTGACCCCGCGCCACCGGGAGTCGGGTGAGACATAGTTCAGCATTATCTCTCCAGTTCGTCCGAGCATTCCGACGCCTACGATGCTGCCCGCATCTACAGCGACATAGGGTTCGGTCGCTTCCTGATCAATCCACAACATCCACATTTCGGGCGTCTTGTTTGCGCACCAGGCAGCTATCGCCTCCTTGTCTCCACCGTGGTCTGCCGTGCATAGTTCGGAAATAGAGCGTCGCAACACGCGAGTGCCCGCTACCGCATCTGCGTGTATCGCCTTTCTGATTTCCATACTCGGACACAAACCATCGTTAGCTTGCTCTACCATGGCAATATTCGGCGGATTGTCCAATGATCGGCATTGTTTTCAACGGAGTCATATGCGGCCATTCCACAGGGGTAGGATCAGCCCCTCAAACATACTGCTTCCCACGCCTACCCGAACAGCCAACCGTGCTTGAATTTATAAAACACATGCATGCCCACCTGGGTTACCCGCTGCATGCGGCGGGCCCAGTCGGGGCGGACATAGGTGGCGTGATAGTGCGTCGCGTCCGCCACTTCGGTCAGATACAATTCGCCATCAACAACCTTGCGAGCAATATCCTGCGCCTGGCTCCAGGCCTTGGCCTCGGTAATCCGCTCGGGAATGCCGTCGCAGGCAAATGAGAACTGGCAGGCATTGCGGCGCGACTGGTTCTGGAACACCACCCCGCAAATGGTGCTCGGATAAAGATCGGTCTTGGTGCGGTTCATCACCACTTGGGCGACCGCCACCTGCCCGCGATAGCTTTCGCCCCGGGCCTCAAAATAGATCGCCGTCGACAAGCACCATAATTGCTTGTCCGAAACCGTCACTTTGTCTGTGGTTGTAAAATCACCTGTCACCGGCGCACTCGCCCGCGCATAGGCCAGTTTTGCCGATGCCGAGGCGGGCGATGGCGCGTTCTCAGTCGGCGCCAACGCCGCAATGGCGTCCAGCGCGCCGCTACTGGTTGGGTCAATCGAGGCTACCGAAATGCGCGGCCCCTCAGGCTCCACGAGCTTGCCGCGCCCGGCGTCAGCCACGCGGTTCTGCCCCAAAATCTTGGGATCAGCAGGGCCGAGGCGGAGTGCCGCCAGCCGCAGTCTGGTCTGCTCAAAACTGCGCGCCACCGACAACACATCAACTTGAGGGCGTACCCTGTCAGTCTTGTTGGCCCGATTGGGACCGGCAAAACCACCCGAACTGAACAGATTGCTCACCGAACCGGTAATGACCGGATCCGTGCCGACATAATGAAGGCTCGGCTGGCTTGGGGTTTGTGCCACCGCCATTGTCTGGCTGGCAGGGTCCGGGTTCGGCCCGACTGCCGCCCCGGTCAGGCTTGCATAGGTTGCCACGGCAACCAGGCCCATCATCAGGTTTCTGCCGAAATTGGACTTCCGGCGTGCCGCTCTACCGACGCGCCTGCGCGCCACCGGTGGGTGTGGATGGACCATGAATGCTACTCAACTCAACGCAACAAAATCACTCAATCGGCAAAGTGAGACTAAAATGCCGACGATTATGATTGTGTCCTATTAGGGTTAGCACCACGTAAACGCCGATTCAGGCGGCAAACCGGGCCGGACATGGCATCATCATGGTCAGGTTGTGACCATCTCGCGGTCACCCGATCCGGCGCCTAAAATTGTCGCCTCCGGCCTGCCCGCACCCCAAAAACATTAACCCGGTATCAGGTTTGCGCTGCCACAATCGGCATCCAATTTGGGGGCTTGTATGCATAGCGCCGTTCGCCTGTTCGCTGTGACCGCGACTGTCATCGTGTTGTTTGCGCTCGCTCAGTTCGGCGCCTTCCGCTCGTTCGACCGCATCATGGCCGACATGCGGTTCGCTTCGTCCAACGCCCATGCCAGCCAAAAGACGCTGGTCGTTGAAATTGACAGCAAAAGCCTGGCCGATGTCGGCGTGTGGCCCTGGCCGCGCCACCTCTACGCTGATCTGTTGGATCGCCTGATGGCCGACGGCGCCGACGAGGTGGCCTTCGATATTGATTTTTCCAATCCCAGTGCGCCCGATGAGGACAAGGCCTTCGCCGCCGCGCTGGAACGGGCCGGCGGCTATGCTTTTCTCGCCGCCTTTCAGCAATTCGATAGTGCCGGCAGCGGTCTGACCCTGACCATGCCACAACCCGATTTTCGCCGTCAGGCCGATCCGGTCCTCGTCAACGTCGTTCTGGATCAGAACGGTCAGGCCCTGGCCTTTCCATCCTATGCCGTCACCCCCGAGGCGACGATCCCGTCCCTGCCGGCAAAGTTCACGCAAGTCCCGCTATCGAGGCCAGACCTGATCAATATCGATTTTGGCATAGACGCCGATAGCATTGAGCGCGTCTCCTTTGTTGACGCGCTGAACGGGCGCGTCGACCCGGTAAATATTCAGGGTCGGCAAATTATCGTTGGCGGCAGCGCCATCGAATTGCGCGATTTTTTCCAGATACCCCGTTTTGGCATCGTCTCCGGCCCCCTGCTCCAAGCGCTGGGCGTCGAAACCCTCCGCGCCGGTCGTACCGTGTCCTATCCCGGCGCTGTTCCCGCAGCACTTGCCGCCTTGTTTTTTGCGCTTTTGGCGGTGGCGTTGCGCTCGCGACTGTCGATTACCATGCTCGCTTTATTGGCGCTGACGCTGATGCTCGGCTGGGAACTTGCCGCCTTCCTGTCATATCGCTATTGCGCGATTATGCTCGATTCCAGCGTGTTTCACCTCGCCATGCTCATCTTTATGGGGCTGGCGGTCGCCAACGAGGCATTGTTTCAATATCAAGGTCGCCAACAGGCGCTGCAGCGGCTGGCCTATCTGGCCACCAATGATGTCACCACCGGCACCTTGACGCGCCGTGGTTTTCTCGCCGAACTCGACAATGCGCCAACATTGGCCACCATTGTGCTGGTCCACATCAATCGAATGGACATTCTGCGCGCCTCTGTCGGCCATCGGGTGGCCAACCAGACGTTGGTTGCCATCGCCCAGGACCTCAAAAAGTTCGATCTGGGACCAATTGGCTATGTCGCGCCGGATACCTTTGCGCTCACCGCGCCAACAGATGGCAATAGCAGCGCCCAGACGCTTTGCCAGCGGCTCTCCAGCGCTTTGTCGCGAACCTATCTGGTTGAGCAACAGAATGTGCATGTCGATGTCGCCTGCGCGTACGCGGCAGGCGCCGACGATCCGGCGACCCTCATGAACCATGCTGAAATTGCCCTGATCAAGGCTGCATCCGCCCCCTCCAGCATCGGCGCCTTTATCGCCACCGACAAGGCGGCGCTGGATCGACGCCGTACCCTGGATTTGGCCCTGCGTCAGGCGCTGGACAATGGCCAGCTTTGGGTCGCTTATCAGCCATTGGTGGATTTGAGGTCACGCCGGATTGTCGGCGCCGAAGCCCTGCTGCGCTGGCAGCATCCCGAATTTGGCAATATCCCGCCCGATCAGTTCATACCGCTGGCCGAGGAAACCGGCCTGATTGTCGAATTGGGTTCCTGGGTTCTCCATCAGGCCTGCACCACTGCCAACAGTTGGGATTGGCAGGGTCGCATTTCGGTCAATGTCTCGGCCGTTCAGATGGCGTTGACCGACCTGCCCCGGATCGTGGACGCGGCGCTCAAAGCATCAAACCTGCCCGCCAACCGCTTGAAGCTCGAAATCACTGAAAGCAGCATGGCCAGCGCCGCCGCACGAACACTCGAGATATTCGCAACACTCGCCGATATGGGGGTTGGGGTGGCCCTCGATGATTTCGGCACCGGCTATTCGTCCCTGAGCTATCTCAAGGACTTGCCATTCGAAACCCTCAAAGTCGACCAGAGCTTTGTGCGGAACATGGATCAAGACGAAACCGGCATGACTTTGGTCAAGACCATTGTCGACCTCGCCAATAGTCTAGGAAAAAACACCGTCGCGGAAGGGATAGAGCACGAACATCATGCTATCGCCCTGCGCGACATGGGCTGTGTGTTGGGACAGGGCTATCTGTTTTCCCGCCCCATCAAATCTGAAGAAATGGCAGCGCTCCTGGCTGAGAGCGCCGCGTAACCGGCTAGTGCCTGCCGCCGCCCTTGCCGTTGTTGCCACCATTACCGCCGCCATTACCATTGCCGTGGCCGCCGCCGCCACTGTTGCCACCGTTGCCATTGCCATTGCCGCCGCCACCGCTGTTGCCACTGTTGCCATTGCCATTGCCGCCACCGCCGTGGCTACCGCCACCACTGTTGCCACTGTTGCCATGACCGTTGCCGCCGCTGTTGCCCCAGCCGTGGCCATTGCCATTACCGCCGCCATTACCATTGCCGTGGCCGCCGCCACCGCCATTGCCATAGCCCTTGCCGCCACTATTTCCGTGACCGCCGCCTTTGTCTTTATCCTTGTCCTTGTTGCCACCTTTGTGGCCATCCTCATTGTCGTCGTCGCCACTTTGCTCGTTCGCCAGATTGTCGAAATGCGCAACAACGGTCTTGCGTTCGACAAATTTGCCATCGTCTGTCGTCATTACCGTGCTGGCACCGGGGCCCGACACTTCAAGCACCTCGTAATCGGATACTGACGCCGCCTGCCCGCGGCCCACATTGGCGGAAACCTCATGGACCCGGTCGTGCACCTCGACCACACCGCGATCGACATTTACCCGCGTGGCGCCGTCCCGAATGCGAACGGTGAATCTGGTACCCTTGACGATCGCCGCAAGATAGGGTGTCAACACTGAAAAATGTTGGACATTCTTGTGCTCGGCTTCAATCGAAACGGTGCCGATCAGCTGCTTGACCGTGGTCATGCGCCGCCCGGTAGCGTCCGAAATCTGAATGTCGGTATCGCCGCCCACCGAAATGCGTTCGGCCCCGCGCACAAACTCGACGCGTCCGCTGGCCAGCGTTCTGATATGGCGATCATCGGAAATGACCTCACCGCGCACCACGGGTCGCCAATCGGTACCATCCAGTTGCATCACGATGCCCCGCAGCCGGTCGGCGGTCCAGTCGTCACCCAGCGCCACACCATGCCCAACAAGTGTCGCAAACGCGGTGGTTGCAAATAGCAGATTACGCAGTTTCATCAACTCGTTCCTGACGTGTAACTCAATTTCAGCCAAATTTGAGCTGTAATTTACAATACAACGGGTCAAAGAAGAGTTTACGCGCTGCGCTCAATTTCGCCAGTTGAACTAACCCAAACAAACACAGCCAAACGACGAATATTCAATAAAGCCTGCCGCGGTTATGGACTGAACCGGACCAAATCTATTCCAGATCGGGCACGTCGCCATAGCGCACCAGTTCCACCGGATCGCCGAATTCGCCCAGATCGGGGTCGGCGGTGCGCGACCAGGCGATCACCCCGGCATGCTTGTCGGCAAGGTCTCGGGCAAAGCGCTTGGCTCGGTCCTCGGTTTCAAACTGCATCGGCTCCATGGCCGGCCCCAACATGCCGTCGTCACCCGGATCGAATGCCAGCACAACAATCAGCTTGGGTCTGGGGGCGTCCATCTTTTACTCGCAGGCGGCGCGAACCGGCGCCAATAGATCGGTGGCATTATCGATGCGAAACCGCACCGAAAGCGAACGATAATTAAACGGCGTGGTGCGCACGCTCAAATTGGTGGCCCCTTCCAGCTGCTCCAGAAACGTCACCGCCTCCTGCGTATTGTCGATCAGCAGCGAACGGTTGTCAGCTGATGCCGGTAGGGTCCGGGTCCGCGCCGGCTGCAGGTCCGGCTGCAGCGTAATCCCCGAATCCCGGCTGGTGCCAGACAATGCGTGTCCGGCAAATGCAAACGCCACGCTAAGTTTGCCCGCGTCGCAGCTCACCGTCATCGTTGCCTGCCCGCGCCCGCTGGGCCGCGCTGGAATCGATTGCTCGGAGGTAAAAACTACCGATACCGAACCTTCAGCCGGCGCGTTGGGCCGAAAAATCGCGTCGTAGCACGCCAACCGCCCGCTCGCGTCACTAATGGCGGCGCAGGCTCGCTCCATTCTCCTGGGCGCTCGCTACGGAAACGCCCGCTGTCATCATTGGCACCAGTGCCAGTCCGATCCAGATTTTCACTATGCCGATGCGCTCCACCCCAAAATCATTCCCCTCATATGGGAATTTTTGATTGCGATTTAAGTGACCTAGCCACGCGACTGCGCCAGCGTCAACCGCGCTACCGGCACACGATAGGGTGAGCAGCTGACATAATCCACGCCCAAACCGGCAAAGAAGCGCAGCGAGGCCGGGTCACCGGCATTTTCCCCGCAAATGCCGATCTTGAGCCGAGGGTTGGCCGCCCGCCCCCGCTCGATCGCCATGGCGATCAGTTCGCCAACCCCTTTTTCGTCGACGCTGACAAACGGATCACTGTCATAAATGCCCTTGCGCTGATAGGCGGCCAGAAAAGTCGGCGCGTCGTCGCGCGAAATGCCAAAGGTCGTTTGCGTCAAATCATTGGTACCAAACGAGAAGAAATCAACCATTTGTGCAATATCACCTGCCCGAAGGCAGGCGCGCGGCAACTCGATCATCGTACCAAAAGAAAACTGCACCCGGTCCGACCGCAACAATCCCGAGTTGGCGACCATCGCGTCGACCCGTTCGCGCACGAACGCCACCTCGGTCGCCGTCGAAACAAACGGCACCATCACCTCGACCAATACCGGCTCGCTCTGGGTTTCGCTCGCCGCACGCGCGCCCGCCAGCACCGCCTGCATCTGCATTTGCAGGATTTCGGGATAGGTGATCGCCAGCCGCACGCCGCGATGCCCCAGCATCGGATTGATCTCGGCCAACCGCTCAAGGCGCAGCCGCAGTGCCCGCACCGCCAATCCCAGCGAGGCGGCGGTATCGTCAATTTCCTCCTCGCCACGCGGCAAAAATTCATGCAGCGGCGGATCGAACAGCCGCACATTGACCGGCATGCCGGCCATGGTCGAAAACAGCGCCGAATAATCCCCGGTCTGGAAATCCACCAGCCCGCCAATCGCCCGGCTTCGATCTTCCTCGTCTTCGCTCAGGATCATCCGCCGCAGTGCCAACATGCGCTCTGGCGAAAAAAACATATGCTCCGAGCGCGCCAGCCCGATGCCCTCTGCGCCAAAACTCAGTGCTGTCTTTGCTGATTCAACCGTTTCCACATTGGTGCGCACCGCCGCTTTGCGGCTGGCATCCGACCACCCGAGCACCGTGCCCATCGCCCCGCCAATATGGGGTTGGGCCAGTGCCAGCATGCCCGCATAAACGCAGCCATCGCTGCCATCGATGGTCAGTCGATCCCCGGCGTGAAACTCGCGATCCCCGATCCGACAACTCATTTCCGCCAGATCGACGGTCAGCGTGCGCACCCCGGCCACACACGGTTTGCCGGTAATGCGCGCAATCACCCCGGCATGGCTTGTCATGCCGCCGCGCGCCGTCAATATCCCCGTCGCCGCTTTCATGCCTTCAATGTCGGCTGGTCCGGTTTCGGTCACCACCAAAATGCAATGTTTACCCCGCGCGCGCAGCCGCGCCGCGTCCTCGGCGGTAAAAGTCACAAGCCCGCTGGCCGCCCCCGGCGCTACGCCGAGGCCGGTGGCAATCGGGCTGGCCCCTTCACTCGATTTAAGGCTGGGATGCAGCAATAGCGACAACCGCCCGGCATCCACCCGCGACACCGCCGTTTGCTTGGTCCACACCTTGGCCTTGACCCGATCAACCGCCGCCTCCAGGCTCTGCCGCCGCACTGGCCCGTATCGGGCGCGCCGACAGGAACTGCACCTGCCCGCGCTTGACTGCAACCAGACACTCCAAGTGCCGCCCCGCCTTGGCGTCAAGCAGGGTGACCAGCGCCTCAATGCTGTCGGGCAATTTCGGCAACCCGCCCGGTCCCGCAGCCGCCGGCCCCAGCGCCCCGGTCTGCCGGTTGCGGGTCAAAAAGCGCTCGGCTTCGCCCTCAGCCTCGGCCTGGACCAGAACGATCTGCCGTGCCCGTTCATCGTCCGAGCGCGGACGGCCCCAGTGCCCGCCGGAAACCCCATAACTGTCAAAGGCATTCTTGATCGCCCGCGCCAATGGTCGCGTCGGATCAACAGAATCAGCCTCGCTGGTTGGCGCCGGAATGGCCGTCTTGGCCGGCATCAACCCGCCATTGTGAACGCTGGCCGAAGTGCGCACCACCAGCATCGGCGGCTTGCCGCTCGCCCCCACCAGCCGCACCAGGCATGCCACCCAATGCACCCGCAGCTTGTCATCCTTGCGCACCCGTTCGGCCTGCAATGCCTCCCAGGCGGTGCGGGTAATGGCAACCGTCGGCACGGTTGGAAACCCCGCTTCGCCGACGCGATAGATCCAGCGCGACTTGCCCGCCAACAATTTGAGTTGGGTTGCGGACAGGTTTGCCTTGCCCGTCGCCGGAGCGATCGCAAACATTTCCTGGGCCAAGGCTCACCGGGTTGTCCTTTGGTTGTCTATTGCCGCCATATTGCCTATCCATGCCCTTGGGAGCAACAACACTTGACTTGTCCGTCCCGGGAAAGCATCTGAACTGCTATGCAAACACGGCCACATCTCGACATTCTACTCTGTGCCCCGCGCGGTTTTTGCGCCGGGGTCGATCGCGCCATCCAGATCGTTGAACTGGCGCTCGAAAAATACGGCGCCCCGGTCTATGTCCGCCACGCCATCGTGCATAACAAATATGTCGTTGATGGTCTGCGTGACAAAGGCGCCATTTTCGTCGAAGAACTCGACGAAATCCCCGACACCGAAGCCCCGGTGGTTTTCTCGGCTCACGGCGTGCCCAAAAGCGTGCCCGCTGACGCCAAAACCCGCAACATGTTCTTTCTCGATGCCACTTGCCCGCTGGTGTCCAAGGTGCATGTCGAAGCCCAGCGCCACTTTGCCGAAGGCCACGAAATCGTCCTGATCGGCCACAAGGGCCACCCCGAAGTGGTGGGCACCATGGGTCAACTGCCCCCCGGCGCCATATCGTTGGTCGAAACCGTTGCCGACGCCATGGCCTTTTCCCCGAAAAACCCCGATACGCTGGCTTTTGTTACCCAGACCACCTTGTCGGTTGATGACACCCGCGAGATCGTGACCGCCCTCCAGTCGCGCTTCCCGGCCATCAATGGCCCGCACAAGGAAGACATTTGCTACGCCACCACCAATCGTCAGGAAGCCATCAAATCCGTCGCGCCCGAGGTGGACGCCATGATCGTGGTCGGCTCGCCCAATTCTTCAAATTCCCTGCGCCTTGTCGAAGTGGCCGAACGCTCCGGCTGCAAACGCGCCATGCTGGTTGATCGTGCCTCCGATATTGATTGGTCGCGCTTTGAAGGTATCAAGCGCCTCGGCGTATCAGCGGGCGCCTCCGCCCCCGAACAATTGGTCGATGAAGTCATCGAAGCATTCGCCCAGCGCTACGACATCAAGGTCGAGGCCCGCGTCACCGCTCGCGAAAATATCGCCTTCAACATTCCGCGCGAACTGCGCTCCATGGAAGTCCAGTCCGCCCGATGAACGATCTGAAACTGTTTGAAACCGAGCGTCTCTCGCTATCTGGCTGGCACGCCGGCCAACTGCCGGACCTGATGGCGCTGCATGGCGATCCAGCCACCGCCCGCTATCTCTCGGCCGACGGCCACGCCTGGACCGAGGCCGAAGCGGCCAAGAGCCTGGCGCTCTGGATTGAGATCTTTGCGACCCACCGCATGGGCAAACTGCGCCTGATCCGCAAATCCGATGGCGCCTTCGTCGGCCGCGCCGGATTTGGCCTGCACCCGCCCACCGGCGAACCCGAAATCGGCTATGCCCTGCTGCCCCAATATCGCGGCATGGGCTATGCCACTGAGGCCGCCATTGGGCTGCGAGACTGGATTTTTCAAAATACCGACTGGGACCATTTCATCGGCTTTGCCGACGTGCGCAACGCCCCGTCCCTTGCCATTCTGACGGGTATCGGCATGGAAAAAACCCATATCGACACCTATCAGGGCATTACCGCCCAGTTTCACATCCTGCATCGACCCGCGCCATGACCGACACTGTCATCATCCATACTGACGGTGCCTGCTCGGGCAATCCCGGGCCCGGCGGCTGGGGTGCCATACTGCAATATGGCGACAAGACCCGCGAGTTGAAGGGTGGCGCGCAGCTGACCACCAACAACAAGATGGAACTGACCGCCGCCATCGAGGCACTCAACGCCCTCAAACGCCCCTGCACGGTCGAGCTACATACCGATAGCCAATATGTCAAAAACGGCATCCAGAGCCTGGATGCATGGCTGGAAGAAGAACGGCTGGCGCACCGCTGACAGGAAGCCTGTCAAGAACCTCGAACTCTGGCAGGCACTGGACGAAGCCACCAAGCGCCACACCATAACGTGGAAATGGGTCAAGGGCCACGCCGGGCACGACCTTAACGAACGCGCCGACCAACTCGCCAACGACGGCATGACCCCTTTCAAACCTGCCAGGCGAGCGCCCTCGGACTGATTCAGACCAACCCCTCGCCGCTACGCAGCCTTTCCGATAATCTTGATTCCGCAGTGCCCCTCAACGTCACGGAACCGCCATGACCAAACCCGAAAAATCCCTCGACTTCATGGCCGATGGCGGCGAAATGGGACAGCTGATGCGCGCCCACGACTGGGCCAACTCGCCCCTCGGCCCGCCCGAAAACTGGCCGCAAAGCCTGCGTCTGACCATCCGGCTCATTCTCAATACCCGCCATCCCATGTTTATCTGGTGGGGTCCCGACCTCATCCAGTTTTATAACGACGCCTACAGGCTCACCATGGGCCCCGAACGCCACCCTTCGGCCCTCGGCCAGTGCGGTCGCGATTGCTGGCAGGAAATCTGGCCCATTATTGGCCCCCAGATCGAACAGGTCATGGCCGGTCGCGGTTCAACCTGGGACGAGGATCGCCTCGTTCCCGTCACCCGCCACGGCAAGCTCGAACAGGTTTGGTGGACTTATAGCTACAGCCCCATCGACATCGAAGGTGGTGTCGGTGGGGTGCTGGTGGTGTGCAACGACGTGACCGAACAGCATTTGATCAAGGATCGGCTGGCTAACCACTCGCAACACCTCATGGACATGTTCGAGCAGTCCCCCGGTTTCATGGCCGTCCTGCGCGGCCCGGATCACATCTTCGAACTGACCAACGCCGCCTATCGTAAATTGATTGGCGGGCGGCAATATCTCGGCAAACCGGTGCGCGAAGCACTGCCAGAAGTCGAGGGTCAGGGATTTATTGAGTTACTCGACAATGTCTACACCTCCGGCAAGGCGTATGTTGGGCGTCGTGTCCCGATTTATTTTCAGGACGATTCTGAAACAGCGCCGCGTCAATCCTTTCTCGATTTCGTCTACCAGCCCATTCTGGATGCCTACAACAATGTCACCGGCATATTTGTCGAAGGCAGCGACGTAACCGACCACGTTCAGGCTGAAGAGCATCTGCGCCTGATCAATGCCGAACTCAAACATCGCGTCAAGAACACGCTGGCCATGGTCAGCGCCATCGCCACTCAAACGCTCAGCGGCACCGGACAGGATGGTCCACTCGACATATTCCGCCGCCGCCTCTCAATTTTCGGCAGCGCCCACGACATTTTGACCACCACCACCTGGGCCACGGCCGAAATCACCGATGTTATCAAAACCGCACTCGATTCCCACCCTGCCTATGCCGGACGCGTGACCACCGCGGGTCCCGAGGTCACACTGGGCTCCAAACAGGCCATATCACTCGCCCTGGCCATTCATGAATTGATGACCAACGCCATCAAATATGGCGCCCTCTCCAACCAGTCCGGTCGCGTGACCTTGCACTGGCAACTGTCCGAGGCAGGCGATGATGACATTTTCACCATGGACTGGCGCGAACATGGCGGCCCCGCCGTTGCCAAACCCAACCGTCGCGGTTTTGGCTCCAAACTCATCGAGCGCGTCCTCAAGGCTGACTTCAACAGTCAGGCTCACCATGGATTTCGCCCCCACTGGCCTGCACTGCCAATTAGCCACCGCCGCGCCGAACCTGAAGGACCGCACCGAACCCAAAATCGGCCTGCAGGACGACTGACTGTCGCTCTTCTAGCGCTCGTGGCAATATCTTTAACAATGCCACCGCCACAACCCTTCTTTCGCCATCAAGGTAGCGCCGGGCGACATGTCCTAGTGGGTCGAGCCTGCTATTTCTTGCCTTCAATATACGCCCTGTAGGCATCAAACATAGTAACGGCCCATTTGGTAGCCCTGTTGGCAAGCACCATGGATTCGCGGGATGCTTGGTTGACTGAGTTAATGTCGATTATTACTTCCTTGTGTGCCCATCCCGATTTTTGAATTTTAAGCCGTATTAGTTTGGCTTCACCGGAGTCAGATGGGTGGAAAATTGGGAACCCGTGAATAATGTCATGCCGCGTATCCGACAAAGAACTAACTTCCTCTAGAAACGATTCGTATTGAGGACGGGCAGCATCGGGTATACCGAGTCGGTTAAAGGCATCACGCAAATACTGAATTTTTGCGCTAAGGACCTTTGGTAGACTTTTTTCGTATGCTGAATTGTTCATCCCGTTGTGAATGATCAGAATCATAGAGTCCAACCCAAACTCCAGATGTGCCCAAGAAACGGCGAGCCGCCCGACCGCCGCAAACAAGAGTTCGTCCTGAATAATAGCTTTTTGTGCATCCACGACAAACTCCGAATGCAAATGACCACCATGGGCAAAGTACATAAAAGTAACGCGATACATCAATGGTTGAATCTGTGTAACTCGCGCTATTGAATCGCCTCCTCCCACCCCAAAAAATCTAAAATTTTACCAAATTCCTACACATCAAAATCAGTCTTGCGCGCTATCGTGGCAGAATCGCCAATCCTAGGATTGCTCGCCATGCGTTCCTATTTTGATGCCATGATCTGCTATTTCGAGTTTTCGGGCCGTACCGGGCGTGCCCAGTTCTGGATCTATCAGCTGGTCGCGCTATTGATCATCAGCAGCGTGTTCTTTATCGAACTGAAATTGACCGGGTCATTCAGCCGCGTCAGCAGTCTGGGTTCGCTCTACACCATTGTCGCGCTGTTCCACGCGATCCCCAGCATCTCGATAACGGTGCGCCGCCTGCATGATATCGGAAAATCAGGCTGGTGGTATTTTCTCAACTTCATCCCTTTTGGTGCCTTTGTCATTCTTTATTGGAACTGCTGCGCCGGAGATGAGTGGGACAATGACTATGGCGATCCCCACATTTTCGTCGCCCGGCCACAACGCCTCTCCATCGCCGCCCAGCGACTCGACGCCGCCAAGGGCACAATGGACAGTGCCCCCACCCGCCGCCAGCCCCCCACCGAAGGCCGCTTCATTTAATCGCCTTGGGGGCCGTGGCTGAATGGCGCGTGGACTGATTGCCTCTACGCGAGTCCGGAAAACGTATCTGACCATGCCGGAATCTGCATGAGCCGTTCGTGCCATGCGCTCACATGGGGATAATCTGCCAACGGCAAACCGGCTTCCTCATGATAGCGCAAAACCGTGCCAACGCGGAAATCGGCAAACGAGATATGGTCGCCGCAAAGCCACGCCTGGCGTGCCAGCGCACCGTCCAACACCGGCATGTGCGCGTGAAACCCCGCGAGTCCCTCCTCGACACCACCTTGGTCGACGGCGCCCATATTGTAGCGTTGCTTTGTCACGCGTTCCCACATCACCATGTCCGCCGCGCGGTTCAAATGTATATTCGCCCACGAAACCCAGCGGATCATATTGGGCATTTCCACGCCCGTGCGCCAGAAATCGGAGCCCGCAAGCGCCGACAATCGGCACGCAATAGCGTCCGTCTCCCACAGGCTCGAACCGTCATCCTCCACCAGAATGGGATAGAGGCCATTCGGGTTGAGCCGCTTGATATCCGCCATTTGCGCGGCATCGGCGCGGTCCGGCTGAATAAGATCGACCGGCGATTTGAGGAATCGGGCGGTAGCAACCGCGACCCGTGGATTGATGTTGGTCGAGTAAAACAGCTTCATCGTACTTGCCTATGAAACAGGTTGGGATGTCAGCCACGGGCGCCAATCTCCACGACCCCTGGATTCATACCAACTACCACTCAATCTGGCGCGATCAATGTCAAATTTTCGGTTTACTGACTTGTGAAACATCTCATTGGCGTGCCGTATGGGAGGTTTGACTTAACGGTACCCAACACCCATCACGTAATCTCGCATCATGGCTTCTTCATCCGTTGATTCCTTGAGCAATTCCTGAAGCAGGTCTCGGGCATTGATAATGCCCAGCGGTCGCAGGTTTTCGTCTACAATGGGAACGTTTTTTAGACCGCGCTCGTTCATCCGGACCCACAAATCCGCCAAGGAGTCGCCCGACCGGCACGAAATCACATCGCACTTCATTGCCAGGGATACTGGCTTAACGCAGCCGCTGCCTTGGCATTGGCTGATCTGGCTCACGACATCGGTTTTGGTGATGACGCCCAGCAACACGCCGTCGTCGTTGCACACGACAAGAATATCAGTTCCGGAGCGGAGAAGTTCCGCCGCTCGAATGAGGGGAGCACTATCGGCAAGCGTGACCAGTCTGGAACGTGCGGTAGGTAATAGAGCTTCAACGGACATAACTTGCGCTGCCTTTCAAAAAACCACCATAGCAGGTTGTGGGAATGTATTGGCGCTGGGGCGGCCACGGTCTGTAACCTTGAAAATCAATGTCAGGCTTGAACGACCGTACGGCCCGCCCCCGCTTTGGCCTTGTGATAGGTCAACGCCATCCCGATACAGTGCCGCAACGCCCCTTCAGCCCATACCCCCTTGATCGGCAAGAGCACCGCTCTCTCACCGGCGTATTCCAGTTCCGTGGCAAAAATATCCCGAAACGTCGCCACCAGATTGGTGGTGCAGATGAAATAGACCGCCACGCAGTCCGGTCGATCCTTGGGCCATCCCAACCGGATCGTGCTCCCGCTTTTTGTCGCTGCTGTCAGATAGGCCGGCTCCCCCCATTTCAGCGTTTCCGTCAACGCCCCGACGCCCGGCGTCTCCGCCGCTACTGAAAATATCATCGCCCTGACCTGCATCAGGCGCGTCCGCACCGGCCCCGGAAAGCCCTCAAGCACCCCCGCCACGTCACCCGACATCGCTGCACTCATTTGAACCACTCCCGCATTTCTGCGCCAGCAGAACCTATTTTCCGAGCACACGCCACCCAAAGCACCCAAATTAGTCCCCCGCCACCCACACTGCTGCCAGAAACTGACACCGCCCCCGTTCCGTCTCCGTTCCTGCGGTGCTAGGATGCACGGAACGTTGCAATCGGCGCAACATTCCCCATCTTGATGGTTCTCATTTCACGCAGGGTGCTCATGGCCTCCGACAAGAAATCCGCCCGTCCGGGCAAAACTGAATTCAATATCGACGATTTCATCGGCGAGATTGAAAAGGCCGAGGACATTGTCGCGTCCAAGCCGCTCTATGCCGAACGCATGCGCAACAAGCGCGCCCTCGACCGCGCCGACCAGAAAGCCGCCGCCGAGGCCGACGCAAAAAAAGCCGCCGAGGCCAAAGCCGCTATCAAAAAAACTGCGCTGGAAAAGCGCCGCACCACCAAATCCAGCCACGATACCGTCACCGGCATGTCGCCGCGCGCGCCAAAATCCAAGGCGAACTCGGTCGAACGCCCCACCAATCTGGATGGTTTTGGCGAAGCCGAACAGGCCGGTTTTGGCCACGAACCCGCCAGCGTCAAACCCGCGCGGAAATCAAAACTCTCCGGCGGCGACGGCAAATCCTTAGGCAATGCCGCAACGGTCGGCGTCACCGCCACCGTCAAGGCGCTCGAACAGATCATTCTGCATGGCCGCAAGGAAGTTGAAGGCTCCTCGCCCTGGGCGCCCCACCGCCCCGAACGCCCGGTCCGCGATCCCTCGCGCCGCTTCCGCCTGCAAACCGAATACACCCCCGCTGGCGACCAGCCCACCGCCATTGCCGAGCCTGATCGAGGGCGTCAACAATGGCGAAACCGATCAGGTCCTGCTCGGCGTCACCGGCTCCGGCAAAACCTTTACCGCCGCCCAAATCATCGCCCAGACCAACCGCCCCGCGCTCATTCTCGCCCCCAACAAAACCCTCGCCGCCCAGCTTTATGGCGAGTTCAAGAGCTTCTTCCCCGACAATGCGGTCGAATATTTCGTTTCCTACTATGATTACTATCAGCCCGAGGCCTATGTCCCGCGCACCGATACCTATATCGAAAAGGAATCCACCATCAACGAACAGATCGACCGGATGCGCCACGCCGCCACCCGCTCGATTCTCGAACGTAATGACGTGATCATCGTCTCGTCCGTCTCCTGCATTTACGGCATCGGCTCGGTCGAAGACTACACCGCCATGACCGTCGATCTCGCCAAGGGCCACAAGATCGACCAGCGCGAATTGTTGGCAAAACTCGTCGCCCTGCAATATAAGCGCGGCGACACCGGCTTTGTCCGCGGCACGTTCCGGGTGCGCGGCGATACCGTCGAAATCTTCCCGGCCCACTATGAAGCCGCCGCCTGGCGCATTACCCTCTTTGGCAATGAAATCGAATCCATCGCCGAGTTCGATCCGCTGACCGGCAAGAAATCCGCCGACCTGACCTTTGTGCGCGTCTACGCCAATTCCCACCACGTCACCCCGCGCGCCACCATGAATCAGGCGATCAAACTGATCCGCGCCGAACTCAATGCCCGCCTGCAGGAACTCAACGGCGCCGGGCGCTTTCTTGAAGCCCAGCGGCTCGAACAACGCACCCTGTTTGATCTCGAAATGATGGAAGCCACCGGCTCCTGCGCCGGCATTGAAAATTACTCGCGCTACTTTTCCGGCCGCAAACCCGGCGAGCCACCGCCAACCCTGTTTGAATATCTCCCCGATAATGCGCTGGTGTTTGTTGACGAAAGCCACGTCACCATCGGCCAGCTGGGTGCCATGTATCGCGGCGACCTGCGCCGCAAGGCAACATTGGCCGAATATGGCTTCCGCCTGCCAAGCTGCATGGATAATCGCCCGCTGCGCTTTGAGGAATGGAACGCCATGCGGCCCCAGTCCGTCTATGTCTCGGCCACCCCCGGTTCGTGGGAAATGGAACAGACCGGCGGCGTCTTTGCCGAACAGGTCATTCGCCCCACCGGCCTGATTGATCCCCCGGTTGAAATCCGCCCCGCGACCGCCCAGGTCGATGATGTGGTCGATGAAATCCGCCAGACCAATAAGGCGGGCTACCGCACCCTGTTGACGGTCTTGACCAAGAAAATGGCCGAAGACCTCACCGAATATTTGCACGAACAGGGCATTCGCGTCCGCTATATGCACTCCGATGTCGATACCATCGAACGCATTGAAATCATTCGCGATCTGCGCTTGGGTGCCTTTGACGTGCTGGTCGGCATCAACTTGCTGCGCGAAGGTCTGGACATTCCCGAATGCGGCCTCGTGGCCATTCTGGATGCCGATAAGGAAGGCTTTTTGCGCTCCGAAACCTCGCTTATTCAAACCATTGGCCGCGCCGCGCGCAACGTCGATGGCAAGGTCGTGCTCTATGCCGACCGCATCACCGGCTCAATGGAACGCGCCATCGCCGAAACCAACCGCCGCCGCGAAAAACAGATCGCCTACAACACCGAACACGGCATCACCCCGCAATCGGTCAAATCCAACATTCACAACATCGTCGATAGCGTCGCCGAACGCGACCACGTCACAATTTCCATTGGCAAAGGCAAGGACGGCAAGGAACAAGTCCAGGTCGGCGCCAACCTCGCCGCCGTCATCAAGGACATGGAATCCCAAATGCGCGAAGCCGCCACCAATCTCGAATTCGAAAAGGCTGCAAGACTACGCGACGAGGTCAAACGCTTGCGCGAAATGGAGCTCGATACCTTATCGGGAGAGGTCTCTTAGCGGCTTTCCCGAATTTTCGAGACTTCGAACCGGCCGACTCTGGCGGCAAAATCGCTCCAGTGGAGCGATTTTAGGTGAGAAGGCCATGAGGGCTACGCCCGAATGGCCGAGCCCGCCTGCGCGATGAGGTGAAGCGGCTGCGTGAAATGGGACCTATATACGTGTGTGACCCATAGGGCTTGCGCTGGTAACACGTTGTAACCATGTTGTGGTAACGTGTGCAAGAATACTATATAGTTTTTGACTCAATAGGTGGCCTTGATGGTTGCCAATATCACGGCGCCCGATTTCGGGAGCAGCGCAGCAAAATGAGGTGGGAGTGATGACAATTCGACTTGATACCGCTGCTCGTTTTCTGTGCGAGCAAAGCGGCTGGAGTATTTCAAACCTACAATTGCAAAAGTTGCTGTATTTGGCGCAGGTCGAACACGCGGCTAGGTGCAATGGAGCCGAGTTGGTTGGTGATAAATTTCAAGCATGGGATTACGGGCCTGTGATTCCTAAACTCTACGGGCGGTTAAAGATGTTCGGCGCTGGTCGTGTTGAAGATGTATTCAGGGATGCGCTTACTCTAAAGCAGGAGAGCGACTCTCATGAAAGTCTGGCTACGGTCTGGTCGGATTTCGGTGACGTTGCCCCCGGTGAGTTGATCGAAGTTACCCACTGGGATCGAGGAGGATGGGCGCAGCGGTATGAACCAGGAATCAGAAGTATCCCGATCCGCCAAACAGACATCATCGAAGAAGCCAGAAACCGGTCTGAGTACGCCGACGAGTGGCGGAGCGTTATTGCCGCCTAGGCCAAAGGTAGATGACAAAGCCGCAAGGCTTGAAAACGAACTAGAGTATCTGAAGCGAAAGACTGATAATAGCAAGTTCATCGTAAGCTTTGTCGTGGCGATTGCCGGTCTGTGTTTCGCCTCAACGTCGATCCCTTGGTATGCGTTTACCGCTATATTCCTACTTACGGTTATTCTTCTGATTTCGTTAGCTTTTCATTGGGATTTCCCGCAAGTCCGGAAGCCTTTAGAGGATTTGTTGGCGTGGGGGATGCGAAATGCACCTAATGAGAAAGACAAATCATCAGACGAAGAATAACCGGGCCATCTTTCTATAGGCTGGTGCCCCATTTGATGCCTGAAGCTAGGGCGTAGGATCAATGATCCGGTTCATATCGTCGAACAAGTACGGTGCTATAGATACCGTTTTTTGGCGCTCGGCAGTAAGCTTGAAGTGGTCAATGTCAGCGCACATTTCCATGAGGCCTTGCACACGACCGATTTGGTGAATGAGCATGTTACGGCCATCGTCATTCAACCACTGATGAAAGCGGGCTTTACGCCTGCCTTCATCAGTAAACACAAACCGCCCCCGCCACACCCATTTGCAAATAATTCCCACTTGCAACAAGCGCCCACAATGTCATTCCGGCGCAGGCCGGAATCCATCCCGAGATCCCTCCACCACCACAAACCGCCTGTCCAACACCCCCGCCAACATTTCGGGCCGCCCCAGCCTTGGCCGGATAACCTTCCTCCCCCTCCCCAAAATATTCTCTAGCCCTTCTACCACGCCGGACGTCATCCCGGGCTTGACCCGGGACCCATCGTGACATCTCCCCCCACCCCCAAACCGCCTATTCAGCGCAACCCCGCCAACATCTCAGGATGGACCCCGGCCTCCGCCGGGGTGACGCCGTGCCCGGAACAACAACAGCGCAGCCAAAATCCAAAAACGCCCCACCTGAGCAAACCGCCCCATCTCCCCAAAAAATCTCCCCCCTGCCCAAGCCCACCAACCCTCCCATTCCCTACCAAAAAAAGACAAACCTCCCCCGCCACCCACACTTGCAAATAGGTCCGAATTGCAACAATTACCCGGTGTCATTCCGGCGCAGGCCGGAATCCATCCTGAGATCGCTCCACCATCACAAACCGCCCGTCAAGCGCCCCCAAAAATGTCAAAGGCGCCAACCCCACCAGCCTCCCCGTGCTGGCCGCAACTCCGCCGCCAAAACCCAAACAAATCCCCACCCCGCCGACACCGCTCATAATACCGCCTCCCCAAAGGAGGCCGAAAAAATGACCGATTACGACACAATCATTTCCCATAAACTGGTGCTGGCCTATCTCGACCTCGCCCCGCGCTTTGCCGATCTGCTGCAAACCCTCAGCACCCGCACCCAAACCGCCCCCAACGCCCCCGCCGCGCCGCTCATGACCCGGCTCGTGGCCGATCTATTGGCTCAGACCTACCGTCTCACCTCGCGAGAACCCTTTTCCAACGCCCTGCCCCACCTGTCGCTTGATGCCCCGCCACCAACCAATGCGGCATTGCTCGACATATTGCGCGAGGCTGAGCCTGGCGCTCGATGCCTTTCATCACGCCCATTACGACCCCGAACAGGAAAGATGGCTGGCCGACGAGTAGAAAAACCGAAAAGATATCCCCGCCGGATCGCCCCGTGCCATACTGCTTCCGTTCCCGCCACACACGCGGCGCCGACGAAGCGCCGGGCGGGAAGACGGGGGGAATGGGGTCGCCCAGTCCCATGCGTGGATGCTTAGGACCAGCCGAACGCTGGCCGGGTTTTTTGGGTGCTCAATCGGTGCCGGAAAATTTGGCTGGATCGTTCAACCCGAAAGGGCGGCTGCTTGCGGCGTGCGCAAAAAATCCCGACCGTGTGGGGTGGCTTTCGCCTCCTTTACCACGACCAACTAGGGCGCAAGCCACCCCACACCGTGTTCCCCGCAGGTTGTTCAACCGTGCGGCCAAACCCGTTGCCGCTATTGGGGTCAGAGCCAGCCCGACAATTCCCGCCGCACCATGTTTTCGATCATGTCCATGCCCTCAACACTATCATTGAGGCAGGGAATATAGGCAAAATCGGTGCCCCCGGCGGCCAGAAAGGTCTCGCGCGCCTGGATCGAAATTTCTTCCAGCGTCTCGATACAATCGGCCGAAAACGCCGGTGCCAAAATCGCCACCTTCTTGACGCCCTTGCCCGGCAGCGCGCCCAGCGTCACATCAGTATAGGGCTCCAGCCATTTCGTCGGCCCGAACCGCGATTGAAACGTCACCATGATCTTGTCGTTAGCCCAGCCAAGGTGCTCGCGCACCAGCCGGGTCGTCTTGTAACACTGGCAATGATACGGATCGCCCCGCTCCAGATATTCCACCGGCATGCCGTGATAACTGGTAATCACCAGATCCGGCTCGAAATCGAGTTTCTCCACGCCATTCTTTATACTCGCCGCCAGCGTTTCGATATATTTTGGATCTTCAAAATAGGCCGGCATCGTGCGCACCGCCGGTTGCCACCGCATCTTGCCCAGCGCCGCAAAAGCCTTGTCATTCGCCGTTGCGGTCGTTGTCGCCGAATATTGGGGATAGAGCGGCACCAAAAGGATTTTCTGGCACCCGGCCTTCTGCATCGCTTCCAGCTTCGCCGCCGTCGACGGCTCGCCATAGCGCATGGCAAAATCGACAACCACTTTACCCTCGCCACTCATGCGCTGTGCTAGATTAAGCGCCTGATTGCGCGTGATGACCTTTAGCGGGCTTTCATTGGTTTCCTTGTCCCATATCTGGGCATAGGCATGCCCGCTCTTTTGCGGGCGCACCGAAAGGATAACCAGGTTGAGAATCGGCCACCACAGCCATTTAGGGGTTTCAATCACCCTGGGATCAGACAGGAATTCCTTGAGATAGCGTCGCACGCTCCAATAATCCGTCGCCTCGGGCGTGCCAAGGTTCAGCAGCAGAACCCCGATCTTCGGGTCATTTACAGGCGGATGCCCCGGCGGCAAATTCTCGGTCATGGTCGCAGCGATCCGTTCGGTAAAAAACCGCCGCACCATACAATTTCCGCTGTGTCACACAAGGCGGCTATGGGTCGCGCTTAAAAATTGGCCACCAGCAACAGGACGCCAAATCCCAGAACCGCCATCGCCCCTGCCAGTTCAACCCACCAGACAAGCGCCGCCGTCCCCGCATTATCCACACCACCGATTCGCTGTGCCATGCCCTTGGCCGACACCGCCAGCGTCGCCAATACCGCCACCGTTATCGCCGTCCCGGCGCCCATCAGAAACACCGCCACGATCCCCGCCGCCAACACGCCTTGCGACAATGCGAATACCAGCACCACCAGCGCGCCTGAACAGGGCCGCAACCCCACCGACAGGACAACGCCCAACTGCTCCCGCCACGCCCCACCAACAGCCATCGGTGTCACCACATGTCCATGCTCACATTCGCCATGCTCGTGATGCTCGCCGTGGTGATGGTGATGCCCCCAGCCAAACAATTTCCGCCCGATAAGCCACAGCCCCAACAGAACCACCATCGCGTAGGAGACCAGCACAATCCAGCGCGCCGCATCGCTCATCGCAAGGCTTGTTATGCCCAGAACGCCCGCTGCCACCAGCACAAACCCAACCGCCACAACCGACTGCATTAGCGCCGACAAGATACTCAGCGTGATGCCGCGCCGCACCTGGCTTTCATTGGCCAGCATATAGGAGGAAACGACGACCTTGCCGTGCCCCGGCCCTGCCGCATGCACCACGCCATAGAGAAAACTTAATCCCCCCAGCACCCAGAACGCGGTAAAATCACTTTTCAGGGTGCCCAACGCATCGGTCAGCGCCGCATAAAATTGCCGCTGAAGGTTCTTTAATATTGTGAACACACCACCTTGCGGCGTTGGTAGACCCACCTCTACCGGTGGCCCGCCAAAGGGCGCAGCCTTGATATTGCCCAACGCGTTCACAGCATCGAGCGCCGAAGTCGGTGCCGTCGCTGCACCGGTTTTTTGCGGACAGCTTATTGTGATGAGCCCCTGAGTATCGCGCATGGCGGCCGCCAGATCTGGCGGCAATTGCACCACATCCGGCCCCAAAGCATAGAGCTTATTGGTCAATTCGTCGCTCAGGTCCTTGGGCGGAACCATCTGAACCGCACAGCCTGGTGGGGCGTTGTCCATACTGATTTCAGCCGGGTCGGCAAAAGTGATCGCCACATAATATTCAGGATCGCTGATCCCCAATGTCAGTGGCTTAGCCGTATCAATTGCCGGTTCTGCCGCGATTGAATAGGTCAGTGTCGTCCGCCCATTGTCATAGGACATGCGTTGATCGCCAACAGCGGCAAACCTGACTGTCTCACCAGCATCACCGGCGAGCGTATAGAACCCATATTCACTCAAACCCTTGATATTGTCGTCGGCCAGCGCTTGCAGGCTCCTCGGGCGAAACATCACCATCGCCATTGGTGTCCAACCCCTGCACGGCCCACGCGGAAAAGGCTTCGTCAAAGGTCCAGATATGCCGCAACTGGCTGACCGCCCCGGCATCGCTGAAAATTACCACCAGTTTGGCATCAATGAAAATATGGGGGTGGGCAATTGCGGGCATGACGGCACATAAGGCGGCAACCACCAGCGCCACCAGACGCCTCCCAATAAATCGCACGAAAAAACCTTTCATCGACCTCAAATGGGATGGGCTGAAAACCAGTCGACCAGATGATCAATAAGCGCTCGAACTTTGCCCGCCAGATGGCGCCGGTGCGGATATACCGCCTGCAATGTCTGCCCGGTAGGCATGAAATCTTCCAATATCGCCACAAGGCTGCCATCGGCAATTGCCGGATCAGCCAGATAGGAAGGCATCACCGCAAACCCCAGGCCCTCGACCGCCGCCTGACGTGCCGCCAGGGGCGAATTAACCCGCACTGGGCCAGTGACCGGCACTGAAACGGTCTTGCCGTTATCGTTAAACCGCCAGTTTGATTGCCCCTGCAAATTGGTATCGATCACGCAGGGCATCGTGCGCAAATCCTCGGGATGCCGGGGCGTGCCGAGGCGCTCCAGCAACGCCGGCGATCCCGCCGCCACAATCTGCATATCAGCGATTTTGCGGGCAATCAGCGAACTGTCGGCCAGGGTGCTGATCCGCAGCGCCACATCGATCCCCTCATCGACAAGGTCGACATAGCGATCTTCCAGACGCAGATCGAGACTGACCTTGGGGTACTTGGTCAAAAAGCCGAATATGACCGGCGCCAGCGTTCTCTCGCCAAAGTTGCGGGGCGCTGAAACCCGCAGCAGCCCCCGCGGCTCCGATGTCTGATCGGTTATGCTCGCGTCCAGATCGTCCAACTGCTGCAGCAAGGCGCTGGCCTCGCGATAGTAGACCTCACCGGCCTCGGTCAATCCCAGTTTGCGCGTTGTTCGGTTCATCAACCGAACGCCGAGATAATTTTCGAGATCAGTGACATATTTCGACAGCAGCGCCTTTGACCGCCCGTGCTGGCGTGCTGCTGCGGAAAAGCCGCCACTATCAAATACCTGAACAAACGCTCGGATGCGGGCCAGGTCCTGCGTCATCTGCTGCCCAATCGCTCAAGATCAAATTTGTCGACATCTGCCAGCAACCCGCCAAAACCGGTCAATGCATGGCGCGCACTGGCAGCGCCTTTCTCAGCACTCGCCGCCAGTGCGTTGCCAACAACGCCCGCATCGTTCAAATCCTGTGACATCCAGCCCATCTGCACCATGCCATGAACCTTTAGCGCAACCGTCTCTGCGTCCCACGCTTCCCCATTTGAGGAAAAATCTGCCAGCTGGTCCCGACGCACCTTCTCGGGCCAATAATGCAGCATCAGCGAGGTTTCAATGTCGCCGCCATGAATGCCATAGGCAATTTCCCTGTCGGCAAACAATCCCGGTGGCTGGCCAAAACGCAGCCATGACGCGCTTACCGACAACATGCCCAGTTCGACTCGGAGGCGCGTCGACAAAAGACTCACGATCCCCGAGTTACCGCCATGGCTTGATACAATAATCAGCTTGCGCCCCCCCGCGGCATAAAAACCCTGGGCAACGTCCCACCAGCTGACCAAGAGCGCTTCCGCCGTGTGGCTGAATGTACCGGCGAAATTACTGTGCTCGATACTATGTCCTATAGTCTGCAATGGCAGTACAATAGAATCGATTGTGTCGGGCAGAAATTTTGAAAGCGCAACCAGATGCCCGCGCGCGATGTCGCAATCTGTCGACAGCGGCAAATGTGGTCCATGCGGTTCAATTGCCGCAACAGGCAATATCCCGATGATCTGCCTGGTCACCAATGCTGAATATTCGGGAGCAGTCAGCTCTTCGGCAAAATACAGAGCCATTTGCTACTCCTCAAAAACGCCTACCTCGGTACATAACCCATCTGCAGAGGGTGAACAATAAACCCACTTGGCCGTTGCTCGATTAACGATAGGGTAGACTGTGGATCGACGCGCACCGGGAGTTCGGACTATTTTCCCTCTTATGTCCAGACCATCAGCCCATTCGAACCTGTATCGCCTGATCGAGGCCGGCCAGCTTGCCCATCAGGCGGTGCTGGTGCCGTTGCGCGAACGGGGGCTGGAGCCGGGTGACGATGCCGTGCTTTTCATTCTTGCCCGCCATGGCACCGATGATGCCGACCTCGCCCGAGAGCTCGATATTGAGATTGAAACCCTGACGCCACGCATATCACGACTTATCGAGCGCGATCTCGTGACCCGCCAGGCCGTTGGGCCCTTGCTGACGCCCGGACTTGCGCTGACCGAGCGCGGCGTGCGCATCCGCAATCGGCTCGCCGAAAACTGGGCCGAACTCGAAAAGGCATTGATGGGCGAACTCAAGAAGAAGCAGCGAAAATCACTCGGCGAAACGCTGAAAAGATTCAGCGCCCTTTTGAGACTTTAGACTCGGTCGGGCGTTCAGGTCCGGTTCAGACTAAAAGTGCTTTGGTGTCATCATACAAGTTGTCACAATACCCAATGGGAGTTCATACCATGGCCATAAAAAACAAGCTGGTAATCGGCGGTTTGACCGCGCTAGCCCTGATCGCCAGCACCGCCGGTGCATTTGCGGCCACCGCCTATGCCACCACAAATGTCAATGTCCGCTCCGGCCCGAGCACCCAATATCGCGCCGTCGACACCCTGTATCGCGGTGAACGCGTTGATGTTCAATATTGTCGTGGTAGTTGGTGCTTCGTTCAAAAGGTCGGTCGCGACGGTTGGGTTGCCTCAAATTACCTCAACCGCGGTCGCCCACCAGTACACCGTCCTCGCCGGGTTCCGGTACCCAGTTGGGGCGACTATTACGACTTCGACAATGGATGGGCACAACCCCGCCGTCATTTCCCGCGCCGTCATCTTCCGCGTCATCGCTCGCAGGCATGCTTTGGCAGTTCCAACGGCTATTTCTGTTTCGGTAACTGATCGCCCTGACACGCTGCCCGATCCGGGCGGCGTGTCTCATCGACACCACTGTCAAAGGTCAGGCACCTGGAGTCGACAGTGATCCTCTCGGCGTCATGTTGCGTATCGCATAGACATTATAGCGGAGCGCAACATTGATGAGCAAATATCTGATCCTTTATGCGGCCTGTACAATTGTCTTTTTTGCGCTCGACTTCATGTGGCTCACGACCATTGCCAAATCGACCTATCAGCGCGAGATCGGCTCCATTCTCCTGCCCAATCCCAATCTTGCCGTCGCGGCAGGCTTTTATCTGCTCTATCTGGTTGGCGTCGTCGTACTGGTCGCCGCGCCCGCTGAGGGAGACGTCATGAAGGCACTACTCACCGGCGCATTGCTGGGATTTGTCGCCTACGGCACCTATGATTTGACCAACCTGTCGACGCTCAAGGGATTCACACCAACAATTGCCGCCATCGACATGGCCTGGGGCACAGCATTAACCGCACTCAGCGCCGCAGCAGGTGTCTGGTTCACCCGACTGATTGTGATCTAGTGCGGCGGAGTCGGCTGTCCGCGCTGAACCCGGCGCATGCGTTCGCGCGCCATTACAACAAGGCCTGCTGCCACAATGATTGCCGCACCAACCAGCGATAATAAATCAATCAGATGGCCAAAGATCACAAAACTCAAAACGATTGCCCAGGGTAGGGAAAAATAGTTGAACGGCTGCACCACGCTCGCGGGCGCCATCGAAAGCGCCACCATCATCAAGCCATGAGCGGCCGTCGTTGTGCCCATGATGAACACGACCAGCAAAATATCGCCCCAGCCCATTGGCTGCCAATGAAATACCCCGACAATCCCCGATAGCACCAGACCTATGACGCTGACATAAACCATGCTGGTCCGTGCACTGTCGTGCTGCCCAACCTTGCGAGTAAAGACGATATAGAGCGCATAAAAACCTGCCGAGGCAACAGCGTAAACAACGCCAATATTCATCGCCAATCCCCCCGGGCGCACGATGAACAAGGCGCCCATGAAGCCAACGCCAATGGCCACAATACGAAATATTCCGACTTTCTCACCCAGGATCGGGATGGCAAAAAGTGTAACCAGCAAAGGATAAATCAAACTGATCGACTGCAACTCACCCAGCGGCACCGTTTGCAGGGCCAGCGCAAACAGCCAGATGTCAGCCATGAGCAATACGCCTCTAAGGACCTGCCAGAGCGGCACTCGAGAGCGCAGCGCGTGGCGCAACGGTGCTCGCCGCGACACCAGAAACAGCGAAAAGGCGGCAAACGCCCAATATCGCATCATGGTGATCTGGAACGGAGAATAGGTTTGGACCAAAACCTTGGCCACAGCATCCTGCAAGCCGAAAATCATCACCGTGATAATGGTCAGCAATATGGCACGCGTGTAGTTGTCGCCACGCAGGGCGTTTATGACTGGCGTATCCATGGTGACAGCTTCCTTATAGACAAGCCAAAGGCCCCGAACACCCTCAGTCCGGAGCCATGCCCGTGCTATATACCAATATTAGGCCTTTGCCATGCTGGATTTGATCAGACCGGCAATCGCGGTCAATATCCCGCCACTGACAAGACCCGTAATGCCTTGTCCAGCCAGAGCGCCAATATCCAGCCCGCCAGTAGTGGCACCTGTCGCGTCGGCAGTTGCGACCACATTGCCTACCAGCCCGTCAAGACCGGGGATTTGACCGGCCAGCCAAGTGCCGGCGATCCCTCCAACAGCCCCGACAATACTGTTGCCTGCTGGTCCCAAATCCACTTTTTTGACGACTTGAGCGATAATATTGCCGCCCGCACCGCCGCCGATCAATTGCACGATCAGTGGTAATAACGCTTCCATTTAGTCCCCCTTTTCGAATCGCCAACACGGCGATTGCCCTCACCAGCAAAGCCTAATCCCGATCGAACGCCAACAATAGGGCAATAGCGCTGCCCAACCGCACACGGTCGGCACGTCGCCTCACGGCGCAAACATTGCTGATAGGCAGCAAATCGCAGTATCGTCCGCCAAACCAATTTGTCACGGCCAGTCGAATCATCACTCAATGTCCCCAACTTCTCACCCACCGGTAGCCCTCGTCACCGGCGCCAGCGACCGCATCGGCGCCGCAATCGCCAGCCAACTTGGCACCAGTGGCTATAGCGTTATTGTTCACTATCGCTCTGATCCCGCCGGAGCCGATGAGGTCAAGTCCGCCATTTGCAAGTCAGGTGGCCACGCCGCGACCATTGGCGCCGACCTGACCAATAGGACCGAACGCGCATCGCTGATCGCCGAAGCAGCAGCCCCATTTGGCCCGCTAACAGTGTTGATCAACAACGCATCTGTTTTCGATCCAGACAGCGCTCTTGATCTGGACGAAGCAGTTTGGGACAAGCATTTTGCAATTCACGCCGAAGCGCCAATGTTTTTGGCCCGCGATTTCGCGGCCCAATTGCCCGACGGCGCCGAAGGCAATATCGTCAATATGATCGATGAACGAGTGCTCAATCTCTCTCCGGCCTATTTCAGCTATACCCTGTCCAAATCGGTGCTCTGGACCGCGACCCGGACGCTGGCCCAGTCCTTGGCACCGAATATTCGCGTCAATGCCATCGGCCCCGGACCGGTGCTGCCGCATAGCCGCCAAAGTCAAACCGAGTTTGACCATTCCGTCGACCAACTGCCTCTCAAGCGCCACGCGAGCCCACACGACATCGCCGACGGGGTGTTGCTGTTGCTCAAAACCGGCTCATTGACCGGACAGATGCTCGCGCTCGATGGTGGCGAGCATCTCGAATTTCCTACCCGTGCAGCGCCGACGCCTCGCCGATGACTGAGCCAACGCCTCCGACCGGCCCCGAAATCATCAAGGCTTTCGTGCGCACCCTGCCTGCGGCGCCCGGCGTCTATCGAATGATCGATGCCCACGGTACCGTGGTTTATGTCGGCAAGGCACGCAGCCTCAAATCGCGCGTTACCAATTACACCCGACCCGAAGGATTGCCGACCCGCATCCAGCGCATGATCGCAGCTACGGCGAATATGGAGTTTGTGCGCACCGAAACCGAGTCCGAAGCGCTATTGCTTGAGGCCAACCTCATCAAGCGCCTCAAACCGCGTTACAATGTGCTGCTGCGCGACGACAAAAGCTTTCCCTACATACTGATCGCCACTGATCACCAAGCGCCCGAATTGATGAAGCATCGCGGCACCCGCCGGCGCAAAGGTCACTATTTCGGACCATTCGCCTCCGTCACCGCCGTCAACCGCACCATCGCCAGCCTGCAAAAGGCGTTTTTACTGCGCAATTGTTCGGACAGTTTTTATGCCGCGCGCACCCGGCCCTGCCTTCAGCATCAAATCAAGCGTTGCGCCGCCCCCTGCACCGGCGAAATATCGATTGAAGGCTATGGAGAACTGGTCAGCGAAGCGCGTGAATTTTTGAGTGGGCGCTCCAAGGGCGTACGCGATCATATGCAAAGCGAAATGAATACCGCTGCCGAAAATCTCGATTTCGAACGGGCCGCCCTTCTGCGTGATCGCCTGGGGGCACTGGCACTGATCCAGAGCCAGGGCGACGCCACGGCAAAGTCAGTTGAGGAAGCCGACATATTTGCCATTCATCAGGACGGCGGGCAGTTTTGCGTTCAGGTGTTTTTCTTCCGTGCCTTCCAGAACTGGGGCAACCATGCTTTTCGGCCGCGCGCCGATGCTGACCTGAGCGAGACCGAAGTACTCGAAGCCTTCATCAGCCAATTCTACGAAAGCCGAACCCCGCCAAAATTACTCCTGCTCAGTCACCAGCTTAGCGAAACCGAACTGTTGGAGGAGGCACTCTCCAGCCGCGCCGGCTCACGCGTTTACGTGCAAACGCCACGACGCGGCGAAAAGCGAGACTTGGTCAATCACGCGATCAATAATGCGCGCGAGGCGCTCGGACGACAGTTGGCGGAAAGCGCCACCAACCGCAGCCTACTTGAAGGGGTGGCCGAACTGTTCGGTCTGAACGATGCACCGCGGCGGATCGAAATATACGACAACTCCCATATTTCAGGCACCAACGCCGTTGGCGCCATGGTGGTCGCGGGTGAGGAAGGCTTCTCCAAAAAGCACTATCGCACCTTCAATATCAAATCGACAGACATCACCCCTGGCGATGATTTTGGCATGATGCGTGAGGTACTGACGCGCCGCTTCACGCGGCTCGCCAACGAGAGCGAGGACGTCGACGAAGACGAATCGACGGGCATGCCGGATTGGCCCGATGTGGTTTTCATTGACGGCGGCGCCGGACAGATGAGTGCAGTTCGCGGCGTTATCGCTGAAATGAATCTGCCCAAGGAGGTCGTGTTTATCGGCATTGCCAAAGGCGAAGAGCGCGACGCGGGCCGAGAAAAATTCTTCATGGAGGGCCGCGACGCCTTCATGCTGCCGCACCGCGACCCGGTGCTCTACTACGTCCAGCGCTTGCGCGACGAAGCGCACCGTTTCGCCATCGGCACGCATCGCGCCAAGCGTAAAAAAGACCAGATCAAGAACCCCTTGGACGAAATCGACGGCATCGGTCCAACGCGCAAGCGCGCCCTGCTCAATCATTTCGGTTCTGCAAAGGCCGCCGCGCGCGCATCGCTGCAGGACCTGATGGCGGTTCCCGGTATCTCCGAGCAGATGGCGCAATTAATCTACGATCATTTCAATCAAAAGTCGTAGTCGACAAGCCGATCCTGCTGGGTTATTAAGGCGACATGACCCGTTCCGCCACATTTTCGTTTTGGTATTTTAGCTATCCGATACCGGCGGAGGCAGGGACGCGCTTGAACTAACCAACCAAGTCACACAATAATCCCAAAAAGCCGCCGCCAGCCCAACTGGCGGCTTTTTTTGTCGCCGGTCGGTCCCCAACCAGGAGCCTACCGCCGTGTTGAAATCCACCGACGATCTTCGTATCCGCGATATCCGCGAACTAAGTACCCCGCTCGATGTCATGCGCGAATTCCCGCGCACCGACGCCGCCACCCGCACCGTGCTCAGCGCCCGCCACGCCGTCCACAACATTCTCCATGGTCATGATGACCGGCTCGCGGTCATTGTTGGACCCTGTTCAATTCATGATCCCGAAGCCGCCCTTGAATACGCCCGCAAGCTGGCGATACTGCGCCAAACACTCGGCGACCGCCTCGAAATCATCATGCGCGTCTACTTCGAAAAACCCCGCACCACGGTGGGTTGGAAAGGTTTGATCAATGACCCCAGCCTCGATGGCAGCTTCCAGATTGATCAGGGCCTGCGGCTGGCGCGCAATCTGTTGCTCGAAATAAACAATCTCGACCTGCCCGCCGCCTGCGAGTTTCTCGACATGACCACGCCGCAATATCTGGCCGATCTCGTCTCCTGGGCGGCCATTGGAGCGCGCACTACCGAAAGCCAGATCCACCGCGAATTGGCCTCGGGCACTTCCTGTGCCATCGGCTTCAAGAATGGTACTGATGGCAATGTGCGCATCGCGCTCGACGCCGTGCGCTCAGCCAGCCAACCCCATCATTTCCTTGCTGTAACCAAAGATGGCCGCTCAGCAATTGCCTCCACCAGTGGGAACGATGATTGTCATATCATCCTGCGCGGCGGCAAGACCCCCAATTATGATGCGCAAAGCGTCGATGCCGTTGGTGCAGAGATGACCAAAGCCAATGTACGCCCGGCGATCATGATAGATGCCAGCCATGCCAACAGTCACAAAAAACCCGAGAACCAACCACTGGTGCTCGCTAATGTTGGCACCCAACTGGCTGCTGGTGAACAGCGCATCATCGGCACCATGATCGAGTCAAATCTGGTGGCCGGCCGGCAGGACCTTGTACCCGGCCAACCGCTGACCTATGGCCAATCCATTACCGATGGTTGTATCGATTGGAAAACCACCGTGAACGCGCTGAACAATCTTGCCGACGCGATTACCGCACGACGCAAGGCCTGCGCCAAAGCGGTTGCCTGATCAGCACCGATCCAGCCGGGCGCGGCAAACGCCCGGCTATCATATGCTCAGTCTTCGGTTTCCGGCTTTTCCAAATGCCCGCCAAACGCCAGGCGCATCGCCGAAAGCAACCGATCAGCAAATTCGGATTCGCCGCGTGAGCCTGAACCGGCCAAACAGGGCTGACGACAGGACCGGCGCCGGAACGCCGGTTTCAATCGCCGCCTGCAAGGTCCAGCGCCCCTCGCCGGAATCCGATACACGACCGCCAAAACCTGACAGGCCTTCGTCGGCTTTGAGTGCCTGCGCGGTCAAATCGAGTAACCATGAACCGATCACACTGCCATGGCGCCACACTTCGGCGACTTCTGACAGATCAATGTCGAATTGATAATATTTGGGATTCCGCAAGGGTGTCGTTTCGGCGTCTGCCTCGCGGGTACCCTTGCCTTCATTGGCGGCTTTTAGAATGTTAATTCCTTCGGCATAGGCGGCCATCACCCCATACTCGATGCCATTATGCACCATTTTTGTATAGTGCCCGGCCCCCGTCGGTCCACAGTGCAAATAGCCCAGATAGGCCGTACTTGGCGCGTCGGTGGGCGCTACGGCGCCTGTGTCCAGTCCGGGTGCCAGCGTCGCAAAGACTGTATCGAGACGCTTGACCGCCTCCTTCGGCCCCCCGATCATCAGGCAAAAGCCCCGTTCAAGCCCCCAGACGCCACCACTGGTGCCCACGTCCAGATAGTTGATCCCCTTGGCTGCCAACACTTCGCCGCGGTCGATATCGTCATGATAGAACGAATTGCCACCATCAATGATAATCCCGCCGGGGCCCATCATATCGGCCAGTTTATCAACCGTTCCGCCCACCACCGCAGCGGGTAACATCAGCCACACAGCACCAGTCTTGCCGACCTTGGCGACCACCTCGTCCATGGACTTGGCACCGACGGCGCCCTCACCAACGAGGCTGGCGACATTTTTTGGATCAAGGTCATAAACCACGCACTCATGGCCATCTTTCATCAGACGCCGCACCATATTGGCACCCATTCGTCCTAGTCCGATCATTGCAAGTTGCATCTTGTTGCCTTTGGTTTGGTTGAATGGGCGCGCAACACGGTATCAACCCGTGCCATGCGATTGCTGATCCATGTTTGCCAGCACATTTGGCAGACGCTGCTCAAGTTACCAATATCGCGGGCAAACTTGTCGCAGCCGAACTATTAGCAAGTCATATATCCAATATCATCATCCGAAGTCACGGAACGAAATCGCGCCTTGACCGCTCGCTACGCTTCCTATTGTCTCCGCTCATGGCAAGCACGTCTCAAATCACCTCGATTCCGAACCTGATCACTATCGCCCGGATTGTGGCAATACCCTTGATCGCCTGGTTGGTGATCCTCGCCGATCCCGGTCTGCGCCTGTTGGCACTGGTCCTTTTTGTATTGGCGGCGGCCAGTGACTGGATCGATGGCTATCTGGCCCGTAAATGGAACCAGATATCCCCTTTGGGGCGGATGCTAGATCCAATTGCCGACAAGTTGCTCGTCGGTGTCATGCTCGTTGTTCTGGCCTATGACCATACTCTTAGCGCCTTGGACCTGATTCCGGCCTGTACAATCTTGTTTCGCGAAATTTTCATTTCTGGCCTACGAGAGTTTTTGGGCAACACCAAGATCGTCTTGCCCGTTTCGAAGCTGGCCAAGTGGAAGACGACCACCCAGCTGGTTGCCATCGCCATTCTGCTGCTCGTGACCACCCTCCCCGCGCTCGACCTGATCGGCACGGCATTGATCTGGCTCGCCGGCTTGTTGACGCTGTGGACCGGCATCCAGTATTTCCGCGCCAGTTGGCCACATCTATCGGGCGAAACCCAATGAGGGTCCTTTATTTCGCGTGGCTCAGGGAACGGCTGGATCGCAGCGAGCAACAGGTTGAGCCGCCTGAACAGGTCAAAACGGTAGCGGATCTGATCAATTGGATGGCTGAAAATGATGAAGCCTTTGCTCTGGCAGTTGAGAAACGCAGCCTGATTCGCGCCGCGATCAACGCTCAAATCGTCAGCCACGACGCCTCACTTGCGGACGCCCACACCATTGCGTTGTTTCCACCAATGACCGGGGGATAGGCGTGACCGTCAGGGTGATCAGCCAACATTTTGATCCCGGCGAGCAAATCAATGCCTTCGTCAAGGATCATCATGGCGCCGGGGCGGCCGTCACTTTTACCGGGCTGGTTCGCTCAAGCCCGAGCGATCCCATCACCACACTGACCCTCGAATGCTATCCTGAACTGGCCGTCAATCAGCTCGACGCCATTCGCTCAGAGGCGCTGACGCGCTTCAACCTGCTCGCCGCGACAATAATCCACCGCTATGGCACCATGAAACCCGGCAATCCCATCGTTCAGGTCATGACACTGGCGCCCCACCGCGGGGACGCGTTCGACGGCGCACAGTTCCTGATGGATTATCTCAAGACCGACGCGCCATTCTGGAAAAAAGAAACCGGGCCGGCCGGCACCAAATGGATCGAGTCCAAATCGTCGGACGATCGGGCCAGGGCCCGCTGGGAGTAGCTGAAAGTCAAAAAGCCGGGAACCTGATCCCGGCTTTTCAGTCGTCATGTGGCCAAATCTATTCAGCCGCTGCCTTTTTTGGCTGCACCTCGGCGCTATAGGCCGCCATCAAGGTGCGACAAGCATCGCCGGGGGTGAACGCGACATCACCAACCAGCGACACAGGTGTTACCTCCGCCGCAGTGCCGGTCAGAAAACACTCGTCAAACTGCTTCAGTTCCTCGGGTTTCATATGCCGTTCGGTAATTGTATAGCCGTTGCGCTTGGCCAGATCGATCAGCGTGCGGCGCGTTATGCCATTGAGGAAACAGTCCGGCTTTGGCGTGGTGATATCCTTGCCTTTGACGAAAAAGACGTTTGCGCCCGTCGCCTCTGCGACATAGCCGCGATAATCCAGCATCAGCGCATCAGAAAAGCCATTATCCATGGCCGCATGCTTTGACAGTGTGCAGATCATATAGAGCCCGGCCGCCTTGGCCGAACATGGAATAGTGTCCGGCGCTGGCCGCCGCCACTTGCTCCACTCGAGGCGAATGCCCTTGAGTTTTTCCTCAGGCGAAAAATAGCTCGGCCAAACCCAGGCAGCAATCGCCAGATGTACCTTGTTGTTGCGCGCCGGCACGCTAAGCTCTTCCGAGCCGCGCCACGCCACAGGGCGGACATAGGCATCAACCAGATTGTTTTTCGCCAACACCTGACGACAGGCTTCGTCAATCTCGTCGGCCGAATAGGGGATATTGAAATCGAGCGTGTCAGCCGAAAAAATCAAGCGATCAGTGTGCTCACGAAGCTTGAAAATTTCGCCACCATAGGCGCGTTCGCCTTCAAATACGCTGCTGGCATAGTGCAGACCATGGGTCAGCACATGCACGGTGGCATCGCCCCACGGCACCATTGCGCCGTCATACCAAATCCAACCCTCGCGCTGATCCATTGGCAGGCCCGCCATGATCCTCTCCCACATTGCAAAATTTTTGGGCCGGCTTCCCACCAAAACCCGTTGCTTAGATCATGCCCGACGCCCTGACCCTTGGCAAACCACTATGGCTGCGAGATAAGAACCTTCGACATCTCTATGGGGCAACAATGGCAGCGAACAAAATAAATGTCAACATACCTGACATAAATACGAACAATGGCCCCGACAGCCCATTGCCGCTAGATATCATGGGCCTGTTCTTTTTCGCCTATCGCGATTTTGTTGGCGACGCTGATGCATTGCTTGAGCGTCAGGGCTTTGGCCGTGCCCACCACCGCGTGCTCTATTTCGTCAATCTCAAACCCGGCATGCCGGTAGCCGACCTGCTCGAAATTCTCAAGATCACCAAACAGAGCTTGGCGCGCGTTCTGCGTCAACTCATCGACAACGGCTATATCGAGCAGCAAACAGGGCCCGCTGACCGTCGCCAACGCCTGCTCTTCGCCACCGACAAGGGGCGCGATTTCTTTGCCATACTGTCAAAAAGTCAGGCAAGCCGGATTGAAGCGGCCATAGCCTCCTTGCCAACCGGATCCGACATGATTGTGCGCGGCTTTCTGGCCAGCATGGTCGAACCGAGTGATCACCCAAGGCTTGATCGTCTCGGCCTCACAAGGAACATGTAGGCCAAAAGATCCTATTCACGCCCGATTTCGGCACTGCGTGCCCGCGCGGCAGCCACGGCCTTGTCAACCAGATCAACGAAACCGCCCTCACCCATCAATATCGCCAATGCAGCGGCCGTGGTACCTTTTGGCGACGTGACATTGGTGCGCAATTGCGTCGCCGACGATGGATCGGCCTCCATGAGCGCCGCCGCGCCGATAACGGTCTGGCGGCCCAGAAGGTCGGCAACCTCATCGCTCAAACCATGTCGCCGCGCTGCCTCGCTAAGGGCCTCCACAAGGTGAAAGACATAGGCTGGACCGGAGCCCGAGACACCCGTCAAGGCATCCAGCTCCGCCTCATTTTTTAGCCAGACCACGGCACCGGACGCCGAAAACAGCGCCTGGGCAATATCACGATCAGCATCGTCAATTTCGGCCGGCACCAGACCGGTGACGCCCCGGCCAACCTGCGATGGCGTATTGGGCATGGTGCGGATAACGCGCTTTGTATGCAACCCATCGGTCAGAACTTGCATCGAAATGCCCGCCGCGACCGATAACACCAGCGAACTGGCGTCAATTTTCGGGGCAATTTCGCCCAATATCGTGCGCAATACTTGTGGTTTGACCGCCAACACCAGTACACGCGGCACAATGGCATCCATGGCAGGGACAAGCCGCAGGTTTCGTTCGGCGGCATAGGCAATCAGGTCCGGCTTGGGACGCGGCGACACCAGAATCAGATTTTCAGGCTGCAAGCCAGCATCGAGCCAGCCGCGCACCAGCGCCATACCCATCTTGCCAGCCCCCAGCAACACGACGGGGCCGACATCGCTAAGGCTGACCGCGCTCATGCTTCCCCGACTGTCTCGAACATGACATGGCTCAAGGCATCGGGCGCACTCTTTCCGGCCCACACAACAAACTGAAATGCCTGATAATACAGATCACAGCTATCGCTGGCCGAGCGCAACAATGCTTCGCACTGCTGTGGCGTCACTTCAGCGCCGCCGGTGAGTAGATGGGAATTGCGGAACAGGACAACACCTTCCTTGTTCCAGATGTCGAAATGGCCGATCCACAATTGTTCGTTTATCATCGCGATCAATTGCTTTATCTCGGCGCGCCTACCATCAGGTACCTTGAGATCGAAGGCGCAGGCGATGTGGAGAGACTCAAGATCCTCCATCCAGTTGAACGACACATGATAGTCGCTCCAGCCGCCACGAACGGAAATCGAGATTTCGTCAGCGCCCTGACGCTCGAACGTCCAGTCGTTGATATTTGCGATGTGCTCGATGATATCAACCGGATGTACGATTCGGTCGGGCTCGATCTGCAGAAGTGACATTGACGACACCCGTCCTGGCAATTCGTGTTTGAGGCCATCATCTTCAATGGCCTACCATGGGATACTAATTGAACGCCCCGCACGCCCGTGAGCCTACGAATCGTCCTGATTTTTTTGATCCTACACTGCGCCACTGATTCAGGGGACGCAGACCCAGCAAAGAACACTAATCTCTTGTGGATGATCGGACCGCTATGGTTAACGCTTGGTTAACGCAATAGCGATCAACAGGTCGGTGTGACCATTAGAACAGCCCTTCGGGCCCCACCCATCCGGTGGCCAGCGCCGGTGCCCATTGCTTGAAGCCGTTCGCCACGGCCTGTCGGGCCGCAGCGGCGCAATCATATTCAACGACCCGGATGCTGGTCAGCCATCGGCCAGCGCGGCGTTCGATGATGGCATAACGCGCATCGGGCGAGCCATGGACCAATTGTAGCCCCACACTACCCGGATTGATGATGCGGCGGCCATCGGGCAGGCGCACTGATCGGGCAATGTGAGTATGTCCACACAAAATGATCGGATAATCCAGGCCGACCGCATGGCCGAGGATCGCATCTGGATCCGGCAACGTCGTTTGGCGACCCTGCCAGTAATTATCCAGCCACACATCGGTGTCGCTCTGCGGCGTGCCATGACACATAAACACCTCGCCGTTGAACACAGCCGTCTCGGGCAGTCCGGCCAACCACAGCTGATGGCGTGGTGCCATTTTTTCGCGGGCGAAGGCGTCCACCGGATCAAGCGCCTCGGGCTCGGTCTCGCACACCCAGCGATCATGGTTGCCGCGGATCATTGATCCGCCTAGCCCCATCAAGCGCTCGGCCACGGCGCCCGGATCCAACGGCCCGCTGACATGATCCCCAAGACACAGGGTCGCATCGACGCCCTGAACGGCAATGTCCGTCAGCACGGCATCAAGCGCCAGCCCATTGCCGTGCACATCCGAAATTACAGCGAAACGCAAACCTATTTGGCCTTTTTGGCAGTGCCAAGCGCGGCAACGTCCTTGCGCAACTGATCAATTTCCTCGCTTTGAACCTGCACGAGCTCGCGCAGCGCATCAAAATCAGCGCGTTTGACCAGGTCCATGTCGGCGACAATACGTTGTCCCTGCGACTTTACCGCCGTTTCAACTTCGCGGCGCAGACCATCGGCAACCCCGGCCGCCTCGTTCATTACGCGGCCCAGGCCGTCAAATACTTTGTTGTTCTGGCTCATCGCACACCTTGTATGTAAAATTGCGCCACTAGACGCCGTGTCGAATATGTAGGCGAGCATCTCCGACTTGACCAGAGCAGGCGAAGCGGCAATGGTCCGGCAAGTTCAGCGGAGCCTATCTTGCCCTTTCCCAATATTGATCCTGTCGCCCTGGCCATCGGCCCCTTAGTCATTCGTTGGTACGCGCTCGCCTATCTTGGTGGGGTGGGTCTAGGTGCGCTTTATGGCCGTTTCTTGCTCGCGCGCAAATCATTGTGGGCCAATAACGCACCACCCTTCGCCCCCGACGACATGTTTGATTTTGCTTTTTGGGCCGTATTGGGCATCGTTATTGGCGGTCGCATTGGCTACGTGCTGTTTTACAACTTGCCGTACTATATGGGCAATCCGCTCGAAGCCTTCGCCCTTTGGGACGGGGGCATGTCCTACCATGGCGGCATGATAGGCATCTGCCTGGCCGTATTGATATTTACCCGCTCAAAAGGCGGTAACCTTTTGTCATCACTGGATCTGCTGGGCACAGCCGCGACCATCGGCATATTTCTTGGCCGCATCGCCAATTTCATTAATGCCGAACTGTATGGCGCTCCGACTAGCCTGCCCTGGGGTGTGATCTTTCCAACCGATCCCATGCAGGTGCCGCGCCACCCCAGCCAACTCTACGAAGCAGCGCTTGAGGGCCTGTTGTTGTTTCTTGTCATTCGTTATGTGACCCACATCGCCTATGGCCTGCGTCGACCCGGACTAGTTGCCGGGATCTTTGCCATTGGCTATTCACTGTCGCGCATCGGCGTAGAATTTGTCCGCTTGCCCGATGTGCAACTGGGCTACCTCTATGGTGGCTGGCTCACCATGGGCATGGTGCTCTCCCTGCCGCTGCTGCTTGCAGGCATAGGGATGGTACTGTTTGCCATGAGGAAAAACCATGGCCGCTGAAACCAGGCCCACCCTTCACGAATTGATTGCCACGCAAATTCGCGCCAACGGTCCGATGTCGGTGGCCAATTACATGGGCCTTTGCCTTACCCATCCAGCCATGGGCTATTATAAAGGCGCCGATCCACTCGGCACAGCTGGTGACTTCACCACCGCTCCTGAAATCAGCCAGATGTTCGGCGAATTGATCGGTTTCTACATCGTTAATTTGTGGCAGCAAATGGGATCGCCCAAGGCTTTCACGCTGATGGAACTGGGGCCCGGTCGGGGTACGCTGATGGCCGACATTTTGCGCGTGGCATGCCGCGCGGAGGGCTTTCGCGATGGCCTTGACCTGCGCCTGTTTGAAACTAATCCCGCATTGATTGCCGAGCAACATGCCCGGCTCGAACCCTATGGTCCCCAATGGGTCGACGCGCTCGATAAAGTCAGCGACGGCCCACTATTGGTCATTGCCAACGAGTTTTTTGACGCCTTGCCAATCCGTCAATTCGTTCGCGGCGACAAGGGCTGGCACGAGCGTGTTGTTGGACTGGACGGCGACAAACTGGTGTTTGGCCTGTCGCCGACACCAATTCCAAACACCGCTCTACCCGATATAGTCCAGAACGCCGAACTGCACAGCGTCTTTGAGGTGGCTTTGGCCGGTGGCGAGGTTATGGCCCGTCTGGCGCGATCAATATCGACCCAGGGCGGCGCCCTTCTGGCCATCGACTACGGCTACGCCCAAACGCAAACCGGCGAGACCCTGCAAGGGGTTGCCAAACATGCGTTCGCAAATGTGCTAAGCAACCCTGGCGCCGTCGATCTGTCCGCCCACGTCGATTTCGAGGCCCTGGCCAATGTGGCCACCAAGGCCGGTTTGAGCGTACACCCGCTGGCGACCCAGGCCGAGTTCCTTGATCGACTCGGCCTTAAAGATCGTACCAAGGCGCTCAGTCTCGCCAACCCCAATGCGGCAACCGATCTGGATTTGGCGCGGGCGCGTCTGACCGACACCGACCGGATGGGCACCCTGTTCAAGGCCTTTTGCGTCGCCAGTCCCGGCCTGACACCACCGGGCTTTTACTGATGACACGCCTGTACGACACCAGCCCCGCCCTCGCCGAAATTGTCGGCATCCGCCATGGCTATTTTGGCCGACAGGGTGGCGTCTCATCCACCCCATTCGACAGCCTCAATGTGTCAGAAACTGCTGGAGACGGCCGCGAAAATGTGGTGGAGAACCGCACTCGCGCCGCCGCAACATTGGGATATGCACCCTCGCAGCTGGCGAGCCTGCGCCAAACCCATTCCAACCGGGTCATCACGCTGTCCAAAACCCAGCCTGCGGGCGAACGACCAGCCGCGGATGCGCTGGTTACCAATGTGCCCGGCCTGTTGCTCGGCATCCTGACCGCAGATTGTACCCCGGTCCTGCTGACCGACCCGGTCGCGAAAATTATTGGCGCCGCACACGCCGGTTGGAAGGGCGCCACCGACGGCATTATCGCCAATAGTGTAGCCGCCATGGCTGCGCTTGGCGCCATCCCTGCCCGCATCGTGGCCGCTATCGGTCCCACCATTAGTCAGGCCAATTACGAAGTCGGACCGCAATTCATGGCCGATTTTCTGGCGCTACACCCCGACGGAGAAGAGTTTTTCATTACCCCTCGAAATGGCCGCGAGCATTTTGACCTGCCCGGCTTTGTTGCCAGCCAACTGTCAGCCTGCGGCGTCGGCACTATCCAGGATTTGGCGCTATGTACCTATGGCGCGCCCGAGCGCTACTTTTCGCATCGCTTCGCAACTCATGCAGGACAAACCACCGGGCGGCAGATCGCCTTGATTGGGTTGGAAAAAGTTAGCCTTCGACCAATTGTGACATTGCGGTTACAGCCCACACAATATAGAGCCTTGCCTCGAAACTGGAGGGGTCGTCTTTCCCGGCCCGACTTGATCACAGGATCGTGCAATGAAGCTGGTGACCGGCAATTCCAATCGTGCCCTGGCTCAGGCTGTCGCCAGTTATCTTGAAATTCCACTGACCGATTGCACCGTCAAACGCTTCGCCGACAAGGAAATTTATGTTGAAGTGCACGAGAATGTGCGCGGCGAGGATGTCTTCATTCTCCAGTCAACAAGCTTCCCGGCTAACGACAATCTGATGGAACTGCTGATCATCACCGATGCGTTGCGCCGCTCGTCGGCGCGCCGGATCACCGCGGTCATGCCCTATTTCGGCTATGCGCGGCAGGATAGGAAATCTGCGTCCCGCACGCCCATTTCCGCCAAGCTCGTTGCCAATCTGCTTACCGAAGCGGGTGTCAATCGCGTGATCACGCTTGATTTGCACGCGGCTCAGATTCAGGGCTTTTTCGACATACCCGCCGACAATCTCTATTCGGCCCCGGTAATGACGCGCGACATTCGGGACCATTACGACACCTCGAACCTGATGATCGTCTCCCCTGACGTTGGGGGCGTGGCCCGCGCCCGCGCCATTGCCCAGCGCATTGGCGCCGATCTGGCCATCGTCGACAAGCGGCGCCCCCGCGCTGGCGTGTCCGAAGTCATGAACATCATCGGCGATGTATCGGGGCAGCACTGCATCCTGATTGACGATATCGTCGATTCGGGCGGCACGCTGATCAATGCCGCCGAGGCCCTGCTCAAGGCTGGGGCGCTCGACGTTTCCGCCTATATTACCCATGGTGTGCTGTCCAACAGTGCCGCTGAGCGCGTCGCCACATCAAAACTCAAGGAACTGGTCATCACCGATTCCATTGAGGAAACCGAACAAACCGCTGACGCGCCCAATATCCGTCGCGTCCCGATTGCCCCGCTGATCGGCGAGGCCATCGCCCGCACTGCTAGCGAACAAAGCGTCTCCAGCCTGCTCGATTGATCTGTCGGCGAAGTCGCCAGCCAATATCGGCTATCGCTGGTTAAGATTGCTTCGGCTTACGCACATTGACTTTAAGTGGCCGCGCCGGGCGCATGCGCCAGAGGCGCAAATAAATTATCGCCCGAGTCGAAATTGCCGCCTCTGCCACGTCATTGTAGTATCGGGGCCTGTCGCCTCGTGCTCATCAAGGAGACTATGATGAAATATCTACTACTGATCCACGGCGACGAATCGAAGATGAACGCCGCCACTGTTGCCGATGAAACCGGCATGAGCCCCGACTACCACGCCTACAACAGTGCCATGGCCAAGGCGGGCATATTGGTCGGCGGGGAACGCCTGCGTCCCACTGCCGAAGCCGCCAGCGTGCGTGTAAACGACGACGGCACTCAAGTTCTCGACGGACCCTATGCCGAAACACGCGAACAGTTGGGCGGCTATTATATGATTGACGTACCCGACATCGACGAGGCCATCCAATGGGCAGCCAGGTGCCCGGCAGCGCGCCATGGCACCATCGAAGTGCGACCTATCTGGCCGATCTCGCGCCGAATAGTCGGCTGATGTCGAGCCACGAAAACACTGGCGCAAATCGCATTGCCGAGCAAATCGCCCGGCAAAGCTACGGTCGTCTTGTGGCTTTTCTTGCCGCACGAACGCGCGACCTGCCCGGGGCGGAGGATGCATTGGCAGACGCCTTCGCAGCCGCCCTGCGTCTTTGGCCCCGCGACGGCGTGCCTGATAACCCCGATGCCTGGTTGCTAACGGTCGCCCGCCGCCGCCAAACCGATGCGCTTCGCCGATACAAAACGCGCGAGCGAGCCATGGAGCACCTTGGCCTTTTGGCCGAAGAACTTGAAGCAGCTACCACCGCGTCGGGCGACATTCCAGACCGCCGTCTGGCTTTGATGTTCGCGTGCGCCCATCCTGATATCGATCAGCCGATGCGGGCGCCGATGATCTTGCAAACCATTTTGGGCCTACCCGCTCACGATATCGCCGCGGCTTTTTTGATCCCGCCCTCTACGATGAGTCAGCGTCTGGTCCGCGCCAAATCGCGGATCAAATCCATGGCAATACCCTTTGCTATCCCACCCAGCGAAGAACTGTCTGGCCGCCTTAACGCAGTGCTGGAAGCGGTTTATGCCGCCTATGCAAGGGGCTGGGACGAAATCGAACCCGGCAGCACCCCAAAACTGGTTGACGAAGCCTTGTGGCTTGGCGAGCCTAACGGTGCAACTCTTGCCCGATCAACCCGAGGCCAAGGGCATGCTGGCCCTGATACATTACGCTGAAGCGCGCCGACCCGCCCGCCGCGACGGCAGTGGCGCATTTGTCCCGCTTGAGCAGCAAAACACTGGTCTTTGGGATGTCCCGCGTATTGATCGCGCCGAAACGCTCCTGCACGTGGCTAACCAGGGCGGACCGAGTGGGCGCTACCAGATTGAGGCGGCAATCCAATCCGCCCACGTCGCCCGCCGCCTTTCAGGTCAGGCCAGTTGGCCCGCGATAGTCGCGCTCTACGGGCATCTGCAGACCATTGTCGCCTCTCCGGTCGTGGCGCTGAACCACGCAGCAGCGCTTGCCGAAACCGAGGGAGCGCCAGTCGCCCATGACAGGATCGTGGCTCTTGCCGGCGACCCCCGCATGGCAACCTACCAACCCTATTGGGCCACGCGTGGCCAGTTGGCCGCGCGGGCGGGTCGCAAAGATGATGCCTATGAAGCCCTGACACTGGCCATTGGCCTGTCGAGCGACGACGCTGTGCGACAATATCTGCATCAACAATTGCATGGCCTGCGGGACGACTAGCCCGCCGAACCTCACCATCCACTTGCCCAGTGTTCCGCTTTGGGCTATAGCCCGCCCATGAAGCGCTCGTCACCCCTGGAGGACGGCGCGTATGGTGTTGTAATGGCCCATACACCAACCAGAATGGAATAGTTCCATGGCTGCGACTAAAGAGCTCAAGGCTCAGGCGCGTTCGCTTGTCGGCAAGGGGGCCGCTCGTGAATTGCGTCGTCAGGGTAAAATCCCTGCTGTTATCTACGGCAACAAGAAGCCCCCCGTCACCATTTCGATCGCCTACAAGGATGCAATGAAGAGCATCTATTCGGGCGGCTTTCTCTCTCACATCCTCACGCTTGATGTTGATGGTGAAAAGCACCAGGTGATCCCGCGTGATTATCAACTTGATCCGGTCAAGGATTTTGCAATGCACGTTGATTTTCTGCGCATTGGCAAGGGCACCAAGCTCAATGTCCAGGTGCATGTGAATTTCATCAACGAAGAAGCCAGCCCAGGCCTCAAGCGCGGTGGTACGCTCAATATTGTCCACCATACACTTGATCTGAACGTCAGCGCTGACAATATTCCCGAAGAGATCACGGTTGACCTGACCGGTCTCGACATTGGCGACAGTGTCCACATGTCTTCGATCACGCTGCCTAAGGGCGTTCTTGATCATAGCCACGAAGACGACGCGACCATCGCTACCATCGTTGCACCATCGGCGCTTAAGTCTGCTGGCGATGACGAGGTCGAAGAGACCGAGGCAGCGCCTGAAGAAACCGAAGAAGAAGAAGACGATAAGGAATAGTTCCGATCCGTCTGTAGTTTGCTCATTGAAGGCGGCCCAAGGGTCGCCTTCGTTCATTTTGGAGAGCGCGTGTGAAACTCGTGGTTGGATTGGGCAATCCCGGCGATCAATATCGTCATAATCGTCACAATATCGGCTTCATGGCGGCAGACCAGATCGCGCGCCACCATAGCTTTTCGCCATTTCGTTCCAAGCACAAGGGCCTGCTGGCCGATGGCGAAATCGATGGCCAGCGCACCATGTTGCTCAAACCGCAAACCTTCATGAACCGTTCGGGCGACAGCGTCGTCGCAGCGGCCAAATTCTTCAAGATCGCCCCTCAAGACGTCATCGTGCTTTATGATGAGCCTCGACCTGACCCCGGGCAAGCTTCGCGTCAAGGTCGGTGGCGGCAATGGGGGCCACAATGGCCTGCGCTCCATCGATCCCCAGCTCGGCCTTGATTATAAGCGCGTTCGGCTCGGTATCGGTCATCCAGGCAAGGAGTTTGTCACCCACCATGTTCTCGGCGACTTCGCCAAGGCCGACCAGGACTGGCTTGAACCCATGCTCGATGCCATTGCCGAAAATATCGGCCTGCTGCTGCGCGATGACGATGCTGGATTTATGAACAAGATTGCTGTGGCCACCAGACCCGACGCGTCACCAAAACCAGCCCCCAAAGCCCAATCCCATATCCGCCAGGCTCGCGCCGCCAAACCCACTACGCTCATACCGAGTACGGGGCCGATGGCGTCAATGCTCAAAAACTCTTCAAATCCGACTAATGTTGGATGCTGAGCTTTGGCCCTCCCCTCGCCGAACCGCCCTTCGGCCCAACTGAATAGCAAACATTGCCATCTGTCCAAATGGCGCCATGGCGCATTGACATATGGCGCTATCCGAACGATGTCAGGGGCAACATTTCTAGGAGTTTCCCATGGGTTTCAAAATGGGCATTGTTGGCCTGCCTAACGTTGGCAAGTCGACACTTTTTAACGCGCTCACCCGCACCGCCGCCGCGCAGGCCGCAAACTTTCCATTTTGCACCATTGAGCCCAATGTCGGCGAAGTGTCGGTGCCTGACGAGCGCCTCGACAAATTGGCAACAATCGGCAAGTCGGCGACCAAACTGCCGGCCCGCATGAGCTTTGTTGACATTGCGGGCCTCGTAAAAGGGGCCAGCCGGGGTGAAGGACTTGGCAACCAGTTCCTGGCCAACATCCGCGAATGTGATGCCGTCGCCTATGTGCTGCGCTGTTTTGAAGATGACAATGTCATTCATGTCGCAAACCGCGTTGATCCGCTGGCCGATGCCGAAGTGGTGGAAACCGAACTGATGCTGGCTGACCTTGAAAGTCTTGAGCGCCGTCGCACCGGCGTTGAGAAAAAGGCCAAGGGCAATGACAAGGAAGCCAAACTGGCACTCGATCTGATAGATCGCTCGCTTCTGTTGCTGCAGGAGGGCAAGTCCGCCCGTCATGTCGAGCGTTCCAATGAAGAGGAAAAAGCTTTTCAGGAACTGCAACTCCTGACCTCAAAGCCCGCTCTTTATGTATGCAATGTCGATGAAGGCGCCGCCGCGACCGGCAATGCCATGACCGAAAAAGTGGCCGAATATGCCAAACAACATAACGCCGCCACGGTCGTCATCTCCGCCGAAATCGAAAGCCAGCTCGCCCAACTGCCCGACGCGGAACAGGCTGAATATCTCGAGAGCCTCGACCTGCATGAGCCTGGCCTTAACCGGCTGATCCGCGAAGCCTACGGTCTTTTGGGCCTGCAAACCTACTTCACCGTCGGCCCCAAGGAAGCCCGCGCCTGGACCATTTACAAGGGTGACAAGGCGCCGGCCGCGGCCGGTGTCATCCATACCGATTTTGAACGGGGTTTCATCCGCGCCCAGACTATCGCCTATGACGATTACGTCACCCTGGGCGGCGAGCAACCCGCCAAGGAGGCGGGCAAAGCCCGCGACGAGGGCAAGGAATATGTCGTCAAGGATGGCGACGTCATGTTGTTCAAGTTTAATACTTGAACCAGCGCTCGTCGCAAAAAAACGCTCCAGCTTAGCAATTTGTGGTTTCAGGGCTATAAGGGCGATGGTTGCATGGCCGGGAAGAGGCCCGCCGATCCAATCTGACGCAACGGGACCGAGATGAAATCTCCAAGCACTCAAGGTTACTCCGAAACCGCCGAAGCGCTTGCTGCCAGCTATGAAAGCCGTGAATTCGCAGACGTCCACCGTCATATGGCGCACCTATTCCCCAAGGCGCCCGCCATGATTCTGGATATTGGTGCGGGCACTGGTAGAGATGCGGCAGGCTTTGCCGCCGCAGGACATACAGTGATTGCCGTAGAACCGGTTGACGCGTTCCGCCTCCTCGCCGCGAGACTCCATCCTGATCCAGCCATTACCTGGATCGACGATGGCCTGCCACAGCTTGCCACAATTGTCGGTCGTGCCCATAAATTCGATCTCATCATGATGACGGCGGTCTGGATGCATCTGGATCTGGCTGAACGCCAAACCGCTATGCCTGTCATTGCGCGCCTGCTTAAGCCCGCAGCGACTCTAATCCTGTCCTTACGCCATGGACCTGTCCCGTCTGGCCGTCGCATGTTTGATGTTACTGCAACCGAGACCATTGCGCTCGCGGCAACCTGTGGCATGACGCCGACGCTCTGCCTGCTCGATCAGGCCAGCAACTTTGGTAAGCCTGATGTCACATGGACCAAACTGGCACTCACCCTCGCAGTGTGACGAAATACCTGTCATTTTGCGCTAATATTGCGGCCACCGCTTTCATATTAGAGCAAATTCTGTAACACCTCCAATTGTGAATGGAAACGGGAAGCCGGTGAGATACCGGCGCCGCCCCCGCGACTGTAACAGACGACACTTTGCCCACGGATGGGAACATCCAACCACTGGTTTGCGCTGGGAAGGCGGGCAAGGATTGGTCTGGAGTCAGGAGACCGACCATTCCAACCAACACGCACGGGACGGTGGGTCCCATTAAGGAGCATTATGCGTATTCTTCTGGCTTTGGGCCTTGCCCTGTTTTTTCCTGCAACCGCTTTCGCCCATCCTGACACGACAGGCACGCTTGGGTTGATGCACGGCTTTGTTCATCCGCTCGGTGGCGTGGATCACGTACTGGCAATGCTGGCGGTAGGTGTTTTCGCCTATGTTCTGGGCGGCCGGGCCCTGATTTTGGTGCCATTGAGCCTTGTCGCCATGATGCTTGTCGGCTTTCTATTCGGTGTTTCCGATGTTGACCTGCCGATGGTCGAACTGGCGATTGCGGCCTCCAGCATCATCATCGGTGCCGCCGCCGCCCTCGGGCGCCCGATGCCACTGGCAGGCGCGATGGCGTTGGTCGGCAGTTTTGCAATTTTTCACGGTCAGGCTCACGGCGCCGAAATGCCCGCAAACAGCGCCGGTGCACTCTACGCCGCCGGTTTTGTTGGCGCTACGGCACTTCTCCACGCCACCGGCATTGTCGCCGCAGCCGGCACCAACCGGATTTTTGCAACGCGCGGCAAGCTGATCGCGCAACTCGTTGGCGGCGCCGTCGCCGTGGGTGGCGTCGGCGTATTGCTGGGCTGGCTCTAGCCGCCTGAATCGGACTGGACGCGCGTTCCACAGCGCGGCCAGTCCGATTCGTGATCGATAGCACGGCCAATGCTTGCCCAAAAAGGACAAATCGTGCAATGTCGCGTTGACGTTAAGGGCAGCCAAATGACCAATCCTGTAACCGCGACTCGCCGACATTACGAAGACCTGGCCGTCGGTGAAATCATCACGCTCGCCAAGACCAAAGTCGACAAACAGATGGTCACCGGTTTCGCGCGCCAGTTCGATCCATTGCCGTTTCATCTCGATGAAGCAGCCGCCAAGGCGTCACTGCTCGGCGGATTGGCCGCCAGTGGCTGGCAAACCGGTGCGCTTAGTCTGCGGGCCCTGGTTGATAGTTTCCTCGCCGACATTGCATCTGCAGGCGGACTGGGATTTTCCCATCTCAAATGGAAAAACCCGGTCATGGTCGGAGACACCATAGGTGGCACCATCACCATTACAAATTTGCGACGCTCTGATAGCCACCAGCAATGGGGCATTGTCACACTGGATTTCGATGTTCGAAATCAAAAAATCTACCGGTTCTCACCATGCGTCTGGCAAATCTGGTCGAGGTGCGCGCCCAATGACCCGCTGGTTTGAAGATATCACCCTCAATGAGGCGTTCGATCTGGGTAGCCACCAATTCTCCGTCGACGAAATTATCGACTTTGCTACCGAGTACGACCCGCAATATTTCCACATCGACCCCGAAGCGGCTCGCCATAGTCACTTCGGCGGCCTCGTCGCCAGCGGCTGGCACACGGTCTGCATCGGGCAACGAAAAATGGTCGACGCCCTATCGGCCGAGGCAGAACGCCTTCGCGCCCTCGGTAAAGAGCCTGGCGTTGCCGGCCCGTCGCCCGGCGTCAACGCCATGACCTTCAAGGTACCGGTCCGTCCGGGTGACACCGTCACATTCTCGCTGACCGTTACCAGCAAGAGACGTTCCAACTCCATTCCGGGTTGGGGTGTCCTGTTCAACCAGATCGCCGCTGTCAATCAGCATGGCGAAACTGTTTATACTGCCGAACTGATCAGTTTCTCCAAGCTGCGCGACTATACTGTGCCGACCAGGTTGAGGCTTTTGCAGGGACTGGCAAAAGTTCCTTTTTTCGGCCGCGCCCTGTCTCGTATGACTTGAAAGCGGTGCCTCAACCCGCCAATCTCTGTGCCATGCGCCGAATCATCGCCCTTGCCCTAATCGCCACCGCCGCCGTTTCTACTGCGTCAGCACAATCCTATGTTGGCAATTGGGGATGCACCGCCAATGGCATAACGGCGGGCATGCTCTCGATTTACGGCGACGGCTATGGTTTTGCCTCGAGCAGCTTTGGCGACAAATCATCGGGAATAGGCGCAATAACCGGTTACACCGATGGTGTCGGTTTCGCCGATGGACCATTGGTTGCAAATGCCGGTATTGTGGCCGGAAGATTGGTCAACGATCCAGCCCGTGGCCCCTCCATGCAGTTGGAAAGTTCCAGCGCCATTGTCATGGTGTGCACACGACGCTGATCCACGCCATTGACCAAATCTGGTTCACCGGGCTATTTTATGGCTCCCCATAGGAGGTTCAGCCTGAAATGATTTGATCATCGCCCCGGACGCCCGCTAGTGCCCTGCCCGCATCTCAATGTGGCCCATGGCGCATGGCCTCGTTCCGACGATGAACTTTCAGGCTTATGCGTTACAGCGGCGCAATCCTGTGGCTTCACCGACCTGATTCGGACGTCCAACCAAAATCCATGCTCACCGCGCGGCTTACGGGCACGCGCGTCTATCGAACAACGTTCGCCTCACTGCACGAGGCACGGAGCGAAAGGCTTTATCATGCCAAAAAACATCTTCCAACGTCCAACCAATGTGCCGCACAACAACAAGGTGCCGCGCCACGGCTCCAGATTACCGACGGCCAAACCAGGCGGTCGCAAGAACGCTAAATCCAAGACATACAAGACGAATTTACCCAGTCTCAGTGATTTGCTGGGCAAAAAAGCACCGAACTGACGATCGGACCGGCGCGAATCTCGCGCCGGTTTTCCTTGCTCCAGTCTTGCCGCAATTTGTCGTTAACTATTGTGGATCGCCAAAGGAGACCACTTATGGGTTCGATACAGGAAATTGTCTTTGACTGTGAAAATCCCGCCAATCTGGCCAGTTTCTGGGCCGAGATTCTGGAGGGTTATCATGTGCGCGACGATGATCAATTCGCAGTCGATCGTCTCGCCACACTGGGCTTCAATCCGGAAACGGACACGGTGGTTTTTGCTGATGGCCCCGGTCCCAGCATATGTTTTCAGAATGTCGAGGGGCGACGTTTTGACAATAATCGCGTCCATTTCGACATTTTGGTCGCGGACCGCGCTCAGGAGGTCGAACGCCTCACTGCTGCAGGAGCCGCAATCGTCCAGATGCTGCCAACCTACGCTGTCCTGCGAGATCCAGAGGGCAATCAATTTTGCCTGGTCGATGCGCGCGAGGACATCGCGGCCTGATACTGCTGTCAAAAATTGACGCATCCACCGAATATGCTGCATGGCAAAGGAGAACTGCCATGCCCCTGACTGCCACCTGCCATTGCGGCGCCACCCGTATCGAAGTCGACCGCGCGCCCGATAACGCCACAGCCTGCAACTGCACCTATTGTTCCAAGGCAGGCGCCCTTTGGGCCTATTATCGACCCGACGAAGTGCGCATCCTCGCTGCCGATAGCGACAAGGTCTACGCGCCCAATGGGCTCAACCTGCACCACTTCTGCGCCCATTGCGGCACCAACACCTATGGCGACACACCGGACTGGTCTGAAGCCGATATCGGAAGCGACACGCCAACGGTGCCTGAGGCGCGCAAGATCGGCGTCAATGTCCGGCTTTTCAACGACTTCGATTTGGCGAAGTTACCAGTCCTGGAGATAGATGGACGGAATTTGTGGTGAACTCAGTCGCCCGAAAAACTGATCAGCTCGTCGACCTCGACCCCTTCGTCCCGCAGCTTTGACGCGCCACCAAGGTCGGGCAAGTCGATAACGAACGCTGCCCGGCTGATGGTTGCGCCGGTTCGTCGTAGCAGACTTACCGCCGCAATCGCGGTTCCACCGGTCGCGATCAGATCGTCAACCAACAGGACATTGTCGTCCGCATTGAGCACGTCGGCGTGGATCTCAATGGTGTCCACGCCATATTCGAGCGCATAATTCTGCCCGATCGTTTCGCCCGGCAACTTGCCCTTCTTGCGGATAGGAACGAACCCAACGCCAAGCGCAATCGCAACACCCGCACCGAAAATAAAACCACGCGCCTCTATCCCGGCAACATGGGTAATATTCAACCCCCGATGTGCAGAAGCGATCCGTTCAACGCTTTCTTTGAAGCCTTCGGGATGTTCAATCAGCGTGGTGATGTCGCGAAACAGAATGCCTTTTTTTGGATAGTCGGGAATAGTCCGTACGAGGGATTTTAGATCGAGTGTCATTGAATAACCTGATGAAATTATTGAATCCGGCGGCCCACAATGTGCCGCGCCGCAACGCCAGCGGTGTAGGCGGCCCGTCGCGTAAAATGGATAGCCGTGTCGCGCGCCTTGTCATTTGTCATCACCGCCCGCACACCCGCGCGGATCGCAGGATTGCGACTGACAGTAATGGCAGCGCCAAGAACGACGACGGCAACGCGCATGGCTGACATATCGACTCTCCTTGCGGACCCGCACTAACAACATCATTGGCAATCCTGAGAACCAATGACAAGTGCCCCCATCTATTTTGCGTTCAACAAACGAAACAGGAGGCCATTGGCCCCCTGATCAAATCGCATCCAGAAGTTCGAACGGTCTAATGTTCTATACCCGACCAAAGCTTGCGCTTGGTAGCATACATCAATCCGGCAAACAGGATGAGGAACAATATGACCTTGAACCCGGTCTCCTTGCGCGAAACCAGACCCGGTTCAGCCATCCACATCATGTAGGCGGCCACGTCCTTTGAATATTGGTCGACAGTCTCGGGTACCGGCTCCTGGCCCTCTTCTGCAACATAGGTAACGACACCATCAGCAAGTGGCGGTGCCATACCAATGGCGTGGCCGGGAAAGATCGCGTTGTAATGCTTGCCTTCGGGGATATCGACGCCCTCGGGCGGCGTTTCTTTGTACCCGGTAATCAACGCATGTATATAGTCGGGACCACCCTCGGCATAGCCCGTGAAATAATTGGTTATCCACCATGGAAAGGCGTCGGTGACGCCACGCGCCTTGGCCAGAACCGAGAAATCGGGTGGCAACGAACCACCATTGGCGTCGCGTGCTTCCTGCTCGCTGACGAACGGCGCAGGCCACTTGTCAGCGGCTACACCAGGGCGTGTGCCACTATCTGTCGATGGATCCGCAATGTCATATTCGGCAGCCAACGCCTTGACCTGCCCCTCGGTAAAGTGCGGCCCGCCCTCGTCCGACAAGGTGCGGAACGCGATCAGGTTGGCGCTATGACAGCTTGAGCAAACTTCCCGGAAAACTTGAAAACCGCGACGCAACTGATTGGTGTCATAGGTTCCAAAAATGCCGGCAAAGCTCCAGTTCTGCTTCTCGATATGCGGGGTATCATGCTCCTGAGCGACCGTTGGTGCGGCGCACAGGGCGCTCATGGCGACAGCGGCGAGGATGGTCTTGATCTTCAACATACGACTGGTCCCCGCCATCAAGAATGCGCTTTGCCGAGCACACTCTCGGAAATGCTGGTCGGCAAGGGCCGCGGCGTTTCAATGCGAGAGAGTACAGGCAGGATTATGAGGAAATGGATGAAGTAGTAGGCCGTGCAGATCTTGGCCAAAACCACATATATTCCCTCGGCTGGTGCCGCACCCAAATAGGCCAGGCTGACAAAGTTTGCGACAAACAACCAGTAGAACCATTTGAACATCGGACGGAACGTACCCGACCGTGTCTTGGCATTATCGAGCCACGGCAGGAAGAACAGAATAACAATCGAACCGGCAAAAAAGATCACGCCGCCCAGCTTGCTATCGATAAACAGGATATTGAAATCGATGGCGCGCAAGATCGCGTAGAACGGCAGGAAATACCACTCGGGCACGATGTGAGCCGGAGTCACCTGGCTGTTCGCCATGATGTAATTGTCGGGATGCCCTAAAATATCGGGAATGAAGAACACGAACCATGCGAACGGAATGGCAAACAGTACAATCCCGTAAAGGTCCTTCATCGTATAATAGGGATGAAACGGCAAGGTATCGCGATCGGATTTGACCTCGACGCCCACCGGGTTGTTGTTGCCCGGGACATGCAGAGCCCAGATGTGCAACACCACCACGGCGGCAATGATGAAGGGCAGCAGATAGTGCAACGAGAAGAAGCGGTTTAATGTCGGATTGCCAACCGCAAATCCACCACGCAGCAGGCTCAAGAACTGGTCCGCCGATCACCGGTATGGCATCAAAAATATTGGTAATAACCGTAGCCGCCCAAAAGCTCATCTGTCCCCAGGGCAATACGTAGCCCATGAACGCTGTCGCCATCATCAAGACGAAAATCAGAACACCCAGCAGCCAAAGTATTTCGCGCGGCGCCTTGTAGGACCCGAAATACATGCCGCGGAAGATATGGACATAAACCGCCGCGAAGAACATCGACGCACCAACCGAGTGCACCGCCTGAATGATGCGACCGCCATTGACGTCTCGGCGAATATGCTCAACCGAATTGAAAGCCATCGCAATATTGGGCGTATAGTGCATCGCCAGCACAACGCCGGTAATAATCTGCACCACCAGCATGATTGCCAGAATTCCGCCAAAGGTCCACCAGTAGTTGAGGTTCTTTGGCGTCGGGAAATCCATCAGATGCTCTTTGGAGAACCTGATGATTGGCAAGCGATCGTCGATCCACTTCTCGACGCTGCTGCCTGGAATATAAGTCGAATGTTCAGACATCGGAAACGCCCCCATTAACCGATCTTGATCAGCGTATCGCTGAGAAATTCATACGGCGGCAAGACCAGGTTTTTGGGCGCCGGTCCTTTGCGAATCCGGCCAGCCGTATCGTATTGCGAGCCATGGCAAGGGCAGAACCACCCGTCATAATCCCCTGATTCACCGACGGGAATGCAACCAAGATGGGTGCAATTGGCAATCATGATCAGCCAATTTTCATGGCCTTCCTTGGTGCGCTCCGCATCAGTCGCTGGATCCTTGAGTTCGCTCAAAGGCACAGCCTTGGCTTCCTCGATCTCCTTGGGCGTTCTGTTGCGCACGAAAACGGGTAGACCGCGCCACAGGATCGTAACGGATTGACCGACTTCGATACCGACCAGACTAAATTCGATACTGGCCAAAGCCAGTGTCGAGGCATCCGGATTCATTTGATTTATCAGCGGCCAGACTACGGCGCCAACGCCCACGGCGCCAACCGCGCCAGTTGCGACGAAAAGAAAATCCCGCCGCGTCGATTGATGTTCTGCTTGCGTAGCCAAGGTGCGATCCCCGTCCAAAACCTTCAAGACGCGCCAGCTGCGGACCCGATTCTACCCACACGCAGAATCGGTTGCCGTCCGCTCGCAAGCGGCCCGTCATTCGCGGTTCTTTTTGCACTGTCCCCGACACTTGTCCAGAGCGCCCCGGCGTGACAAGGCATATCTGCGACACTATACCCATGTTCTCCGCCTCACTATCGGCGTAAACCCCGACCTCACAGCCTCTCGCCATTGTTCCGGAACAGCACATTGCCTGTTGAAATCGCCCTGTATCAGCCCGACATCGCCCTCAACACCGGCACCTTGTTGCGGCTCGGCGCCTGTCTTGACGTGCGCCTGCATATTATTCACCCCACCGGCTTTCATTTTTCGCGCGCCGCCATGAAACGCAGTGGCCTCGACTATCTCGAACATGCCGATTTTGACGAGCACAACAGCTTTTCCCAATTTGATGCTTGGCGAAAACAGGCCAACAGGCGGCTGGTATTGTTGACCACCAAGGCCAGCCAATCGGCCTATGATGTCACCTATGCGGCGCACGACATCCTCCTTTTGGGACGCGAGAGCGCCGGCGTGCCCAGTAATGTGGCCGACAGTGCTGACCTGCACGTCCGCATTCCAATGCGTTCGGGTTTGCGTTCGATCAATGTCGCGCTGTCCGCGACGCTTATTATTGGCGAAGCAAAACGTCAGACAGATGGATTCAAAACATTATCATGACCCTGCCCGCCGACATCGAAGACAAGAAATCCATGGCCGCCGCCTGGTTCCGCCAGTTGCGCGACCAGATTTGCGCAGCGTTTGAAACCCTCGAGGCCGACGTGCAGGGACCATTTGGCGATCACCCAGCCGGTCGCTTTGCCCGAACGCCGTGGGAGCGTGCCGCCGGCGGCGGGGGCGAAATGTCGATGCTAAATGGCCGCGTATTCGAAAAGGCAGGTGTGCATATTTCAGTAGTGCATGGGGAGTTTTCCGAGGAATTCGCCAGGCAGATGCCCGGCACCGAGGCTGGCGCCAGTTTCTGGAGCGCTGGCATTTCACTCATCGTTCACCCCTGCAATCCCCACGTTCCTGCCGTTCATATGAACACCCGCATGATCGTGACCGGCAAGCAATGGTTCGGCGGCGGTGCCGATCTGACACCTGTACTGACAGGCAGACGGCGTCAGTCCGATCCTGATACTATCGACTTTCACGCGGCCATGCGCACCGTCTGCGACGCCCATCCGGGCGCCGACTATGAGCATTTCAAGCAATGGTGCGACACATATTTCTATCTGCCCCACCGCAATGAACCCCGCGGCACCGGCGGCATCTTTTACGATCAGCACAATTCTGGCGACTGGGACGCCGATTTTGCCTTTACCCAGGACGTTGGCCGGGCCTTTCTTGATATCTATCCGCAACTGGTGCGGCGCAACTTCGAAACACCATGGACCGATGCCGAACGGCACGAACAACTGGTTCAGCGCGGGCGCTACGTCGAATTCAATCTTCTCTATGATCGCGGCACAACCTTCGGCCTCAAGACCGGCGGCAATGTTGAGGCGATTCTTTCATCCATGCCCCCGGAGGTTCGCTGGCCCTGATATTTTTAGGGAACCAACCGGCACCCGCGCGCGTTGTGGTTGAATAGACCACAATCGAATGAGGTGATGCAGATGAAGCGTTTTGATTCAGGCTCGCTTATTCCGGGTTCGACATGGCGCGCCGAGGCTGACAATGAGGCCGAAGTTGTTCGCCGCGCAGTCGAAAATCTTAAAAACATGCATGGGGAAACCGAAGTGCGCCCGGACATGATTGAGCGTATCAAGGAGCGTATCGTCGACATCGACGAGCGGCCCAGTACACACTAATCGAACCAGTAACGACTGGTTTAATCAGATTGTATAATCGACAGCAGCGATGCTGGTTCGAGTGAAAATTCGCTTGATATCCATGCGGTTTCGGCGCGATTGAGCGCCTGTCCCAGAGATGGCCCCGGGGCAAAACCAGCATCGAGCAGGTCGCGCCCGCTGATCGGCAGGGGGAGCGGCGTGATCTTTTCAAGATTGCCTAATACTGCAGCTTTCCCCGCCTCGCCCCAACCAGCCTCGGCGGCCGCAACGTCAAGCGCTGACTCAACGATAGAACCATACCGATAGGCCGCCTCGTGCAATTTCATTGCAGTGATCAGGGCCGCAGCGCGTCGCAATAGTTGCGCTTGCGTCATCGTCTCGTTCGACAGCCGCCATTGCCGCTGCAATCCGTCCCCCGGAACTGCCCCGAGTATCAGGGCCAGTCGAGCAGCGCAAAGTGGCTTGTTCACCTGCCGCTCATAGCTTTGCAATGGCGCGATAGCGTACTCGGGTAGCGACAACAGGCTGATTGCATTCATCTTTGCCAATGTCACCGCAATACGCGGCAAGCCCAGCATTCTGAGCATTTCGGACCCGACGCGCTCAGCTGACAGATGAGATAGACGCCCCGCCGCAGCGCCACAGGCCGCTAACCCTGCCCCATCGAAATTTTGTTTCCCATGGCTGGCGGAAAACCGGAAAAACCGAAACACCCGCAGCCCATCTTCGGCGATGCGCTCGTTGGCGTTCCCGATAAATTTTACGTGGCCGCTCAAACAGTCCCCGAGCCCACCGAGCGGATCGAGCAAGTCACCATCCATGTCCGCGTACAGTGCGTTGAGTGTAAAATCGCGCCGTTCTGCATCAACTCGCCAGTTCGACCCGAACGTCACCTCGGCATGACGGCCATCGGTTACCAGGTCCCGGCGAAGCGTCGTAACCTCGACACTTACCTCGCCGTGACGTAGCGTCACGGTGCCATGCTCGACCCCGGTCGGGTAGACGGCGATCCCTGCGGATCTGGCACGCGCCATAACCTCGTCAGGCAACAATTCAGTGGCCATGTCGATGTCGTTGTCGCTCGTCAATCGTTCAAGAATAGTATCCCGGACAATACCACCAACCGCACGCGTTCGACTCTTTTTGCCATCCAGCATGGCAAAAATGTCCTGCACCTCGCGTTGGCGTAGCCAGTTTGCCTGATGAAGGCGGCTTTCCGCCGGAATGCTCATCGAGCCATGCCACCGTTGACCCGGTCGCAGAACTGGCGCGTTAGATTGGCGGTAATACCCCAGATCTTGTGACCATCATGGTCGATCTGCCAGGTGCGATGCTCCCTTCCGTCGCGCCGGACCCGAAAAGCCCCATAGGTCCGCGCGTCAAGAATACGGGTCAGCGGCACTTCGAATAGGGATTGAACCTCGTCGGGATTGGGAACGAACGGATGCGTTGGTGACACCTCCGCCACGACCGGCGTGATCAGATAATTGGTGCCGGTATAGTATGTCGGCAAATATCCCAAAACGCGCGTCTCATCACGCGCCATGCCTACTTCCTCATTCGCTTCGCGCAGCGCCGCATCTGCTGCATCAAAATCCTCTGGATCAAGTTTGCCGCCCGGGAATGCGACTTGTCCAGAATGAGATCTAAGACCGGAGGCACGCTCGGTATAGAGTACCGTATGGCCCTCGGGCCGGGCGATCAGGCTGATCAACACAGCCGCATATACGGGTGGGCGATCAAACGGCCGGTTCGGTGCCCAGTCGGGGATCAATTCGCCATGGGCATCATAGCCAGGCGGATGCGCCAGTAAACGCCCTGTGATACTGTCAATAATGCTGGCGTCCATCAGCACGGCGCGTCCCACATCACCAAACTCAGTCGACCTTAACATAGCCAATGATTGTCAAATCTACACCCCCGACAAGCAACCCTTTTGTCACGCCGGGGAGATAAAGGCACTAATCGGCCTGATAGGATGCAATCGGCCCTGACAGCGACTTGCTAAGCCCGGTTTCAGGAGACAACAGCAGCACCCGTGTCGGATCGACGGGCCCCGGAAACTGGATGGCCCCCTGCGTGGTGGTTTCCCAGCCCAAGGGGCAATAATAATCCTGATCGCCGACCAGAAGCACAAACCGGCCCTGCCCGCGCGCCAATGCACGTGCGCTGACCTCGCGCGCCAGCAGTTTTCCGGCTCCCCGTTTGCGAAAGTCGGGGTGTGTTGCCAGCGGTCCCAGCAAGTAACCATTGACGCCACCGACACTGATAGGCGTCATCCACACCGAACCACAACGCGTGCCATTGACCTCTGCAATCATGGACAAGCTGGGATCGATGGGAAATTGTTCGCGCACGCGAAACGCCGTGCGTGAAAAGCGACCCGGGCCAAATGCCAAGGCTTGTAAGTCCTCTACAAACGCCTCGTCATCAGCATCAACAGGCCGGACGATCAGCGAATTGGGTACAATGTGAGATTCAGCGACGGCAGAAGCGGCATCGGGAACGATCATGGGGTGATCCAGTAGCAAAGCAGAAAACATCTACGGGCGCACCAAATCGTGCGCTAAAGTCCCATCAGGGTCGTCGTGTCCGTAAGTTAACTTTCGCCATCCTGGGCGCCTCCACGCCTGATTTCCGCATAGCATCGCACAATCTCCACGTAAACATAAAGCCTCGTTCGATCGGCCAGAATATTGATGCCCCCAATTCAATGCAGGCAACAATGTGTTGCCGATGTCGCATCTAATCTTTTCGGCACCGTGTTCCTAAGTGAACGGGATATCGTCGCAAGCGTTCCAGAAACGCGGCACACCGGCAAACCAAATGACAAGGACAGGGTACAAGATGGGCATGCTGATTGATGGACAATGGTCCAGCCAATGGTACGACACCAAAAAGACCGGCGGCAAATTCGTGCGCGGCCAATCGGGTTTTCGCAATTGGATTACCGCCGATGGCAGCGCCGGTCCCAGCGGCGAAGGCGGCTATGTGGCCGAAGCGGACCGCTATCACCTCTATGTCTCGCTCGCCTGCCCCTGGGCCCACCGCACCCTGATCGTGCGTAAATTGCGCCAGTTGGAAGACCTGATTTCAGTCTCCATCGTCGCGCCAAAAATGCCTGACGAAACCGGCTGGAGTTTTATTGACGAAGGCTCAACTGGGGACGCCCTGTACGGTCTGGACCATCTCTGGCAAATTTATGCCAAGGCCGCCCCTGAATTCACCGGTCGCGTCACCGTTCCTGTCTTGTGGGACAAGAAAACCAACACCATAGTGTCCAATGAAAGCTCGGAAATCATCCGTATGTTCAACTCGGCCTTCAACGAGTTGACCGGCAATTCAGAGGATTTGTACCCTGAGGCTCAACGCGAACGCATCGACCAGATCAACGCGCGGGTTTATGACGACATCAACAACGGTGTTTACAAGGCCGGGTTTGCAACCACCCAGGAAGCCTATGACGAACCGGTAGCAAATCTGTTCGCGGCTTTAGACTGGGTCGAGGACATTCTCGGGCAGACCGCCTATCTTGCGGGTGATGCCATTACCGAAGCGGACTGGCGCCTGTTCACCACTCTCGTGCGGTTCGATGCGGTGTATGTCGGCCACTTCAAATGCAACCGCAAGCGCATCGCGGACTATCCCAACCTGTCTCATTATCTAAAAGCGCTATACGAGGTACCCGGCATCAAACAGACCGTCGATCTGGACCATATTCGAACCCACTATTACTGGAGCCATCCCACGATCAACCCGCATCGGATCATTCCCATCGGTCCACAATTGGCGTTTCTCGGCTAGTAGCCCCAAATGTCCCGGCGCGGCGCATCGTCAAAATATTCGTCGATGCGCTGCGATGTGGCGGGCGTTACCTTATCGGGTAACTTGGACCGATCAAACCAGCCAATCTCGGCAATCTCATAGCTGGGCTTGAACTCGACTGCCTTTTCAAATTTGTGGCCGACATAAAAGGCAACATGATCACGATCAGTGATCGGGCTGCAATTATGATACATGCCAAATAACTGCATCGGCCCAATCACGCGATAGCCGCTTTCTTCTTGCAATTCACGTGCCGCAGCACCCGCCAGCGTTTCTCCAGGCTCCACCCCGCCCCCTGGAAATTGCCACCCCGGAATATAGGCGTGTCGAATCAGCAGCACCTTGTCGCCATCCACCAGCATGGTTCGCGTGCCCAACGTCATACGCCGCCACAGACCCATGACGTTCAAATAGACTTTGGCGCGCACTCTTTGAAAGCGATTCATCTGCATGATTGGCTCCTGCTTTGCACCATGGATATCAGGAACCGTGGCATGACAAAATTGTCAGTGACGCCAATTGCCCATTTTCTTGACCGCGCAAGCGTGCCATTACCGCTGCAATGACAACACTTGCCCATATTTCCGATATTCATCTCGCGCCACTACCCCATGTTTCCTTAAAGGATCTGATGGGAAAACGGCTGACCGGGTTCCTTAATTGGAAGATCATGCGCCGCGACACGCTCAGCGGCGAGGGCCTGAAGGCGCTCATTGATCATATGCGTGAGCAAAAACCGGATTTTGTCGCCGTCACCGGCGATCTGACCAATTTGGCGCTCAAGGCCGAGATCACCCGGGCCGGCGAATGGCTCAAAACCGTTGGCCCGGCCGAAACCGTATGCGTTTGCCCCGGCAATCATGATGCCTATGTGCCCGGCGCCCTTGAGCGAGCCCAACACGAATGGGGGCCGTATATCGAAGGGGAAAGGCTCTGACGGCAGTGCCTTTCCGTTCATTCGCCGTCTGGACGACATCGCCGTCATCTCCTGCTCCAGCGCAGTGCCCACACGGCCACTGCTCGCCACCGGGCGATTTGACGATGAACAGGCGTCGCGACTGGCTCGCCTGTTGACCGAGACAGGTAAGGCTGGACTTTTTCGCGTCGTCATGATCCACCACCCACCCAACCCTGAACTGCAGCATCCCTCATTCGGCCTCAAGGGTCACAAACTTTTCCGCAAGATTATTGCAGAACACGGCGCCGAGCTGATCCTGCACGGTCACACCCATCGCTCCTCGATCCATTCAATCTCGGGACTCAAACACGAAGTACCCGTCATTGGCGTTGCCGCCGCCAGCGCCGCCCAGGGCAGCGGACTGGATGATCCGGCGCGCTACAACCTGTTCCGCATTGAAAAAAGCGGCAATGGCTGGACCTGTACCATGCGTGAATATGGCTACCAGCGGTTGGGCACCGACATTGTCATGCGCCTTCAAATGCGCATCTACTGACGAATCCGGTTTCAATCGCTATATAAAGTTGCGACATCATCGTCGGACGCCAGCTGGACCTCATCCCGATATGCAATTTCTGGTCGAACGCCCCCAATTTGACGCTGCCATCGGCGTGGCCCGATTTGGCTATCGCCTTGATGACATGCATTTTGTCGAAACATTGGCGTTTCCACGCACCCAAGCGTTTGAACATGTCGACTCCCCGGCATTTTCGCAGTTGCTCAACTTGACGGCGCTCGTGCTTGGCGTGAGTTACTTCAAATTGAAAGCGCCGCTGAATATTGTAGCGCCTGACCTGCCGTTGAATGATGGCCAACGAGCATTCATCATTGATATCTATGAAAATGGCCTTGGCGAATTTTACGCCCGCAACAATTTGCGGCGTTTTGGCCGATTGGTCCTTGATGCACCACCCGCTGATGCCCCCGTTACGGACGTACCCTCATTGCCAAATCGCGCGCTGCTGCCCATTGGCGGCGGCAAGGACTCCCTCGTCAGTGTCGAACTGCTGCAGGCGGCCGGGATCGATTTTACGCCGTTTGCCGTCAACCCCAAGGGACCAATCCTGACCAGCGTCGCCAAAATCGGCGCACCACCAATCTATGTCACTCGTACGCTTGACGCTGAAATGATGCGCCTTGCCGGCCAGCCGGGTTATTTCAACGGCCACGTGCCGTCGACGGCAATCAATTCGATGATAGCAGCGCTTAGTGCGCTATTGTTTGGTTTCAATCAGATTGTTCTATCCAATGAGCGCTCGGCCAGCGAAGGCAATGTCGAATTCGACGGTCGCCAAGCCAATCATCAGCATTCAAAATCGCTCGGATTTGAGCGACTGATTGCCGAAGTCCTAGCCGACGCCACCGCTGGCGCATTGCAGTATTTTTCCTTGCTGCGCCCCTATTCGGAGGCCCGCATCGCGGCATTGTTCGTGCGCCAGACGCGCTATGACAAAGTGTTTTCCAGCTGCAATCGCAATTTCCGCCTGTCCGGTCACGACGGACCTTTGTGGTGCGGGGAATGCCCAAAATGTCATTTCGTCTTTTTGATCTTTGCCCCCGTCATGGACAAACAGAGATTAATCGAGATTTTCGGACGCAACCTGCTCAACGATCCCGACCACGAGGCTTCATTCCGCGAACTGACCGGATTGGCAGGACAAAAACCCTGGGAATGCGTGGGCGAAATTCTCGAAGCTGCCGCCTGTCTATTTGCATTGACCACCACCCCTGATTGGGAACACGACGTCATTGTCGCAACATTGAGGGTCGATCTGAAAGCCCAGTACGGCGCCGCAACATTGACCGCCGCCCGTCAGGCATTGCTCGACGATGCCGATGATCATCACATACCAGCCGCTGTTGTCGCCCGGGTAGCGCCCCATGCACTTTGAAGCCCCGATCCTGCTTTATGGTGCCGGTCGGGAGGCGGTTTCGACGCGGTCCTTCCTTGCGCGCCAACAACCCCAGTTGCGCGTCTATGTCACCGCCGACAATGGTCAAGCCGATATTGCCGACACTCATTTCATCCCGCCGGAGGACATCGATGGCGCTATTGCTGCCCAAAAATTCGGCCACATTGTCAAAAGTCCCGGCGTATCGCGCTACAAACCGGTTTTCGATGTCGCCGAACGGGCCGGCATCACCGTAACCTCTAACCTTAATCTTTGGGGCGCCAGTTTTCGGCAGGACCGAAGCGTCATTGCCATTACCGGCACCAAGGGCAAGTCGACAACCGCAACCCTGGTTCATCTGATGCTGACCGAAAGCGGCATCCATGCCGGACTGGGTGGCAATGTCGGCGTTGCCCCGCTCGACATGGCCGACGCCTATCCGGTCGTTGTATTGGAACTGTCCAGCTATCAAACCGCTGACATGAATTTCCTGCCCGATATTGCCGCGATCACCAATCTTTATCCAGAGCACGTCGATTGGCACGGCAGCGTGGGACAATATTACAAGGACAAGCTGCACCTGATCAATCGGGAAGGGCCAATAAGGATTGCGCTTGGCGCCGCCGCCCAGACCAATAGTCTGGTATTGGCGGCGCTGGGCGGCACCGACCGACTGTTGCCCCGATTGAGCGACGAACAGCGGCGGATCGTCAACGACGCCATCGATAGTTCGCGTCTGAAGGGCGGCCATAATCGCGACAACGCCCAGCTGGCGGCTCAAATTGCGCTGGGCGCTGGGGCGACTATCGAGGGCGTTGTGGCGGGGATCGAAGCCTTTATGCCCCTTCCCCATCGCCTCGAAGAACATCGAATTAGCGATCTCACATTCGTCAATGATTCAATTTCCACGACGCCTGAGGCCACCAAGGCCGCGCTTGCCGCCTATCCAAATCGGAAAATCGCCCTGATTGCCGGTGGGCACGAACGCGAACAGGACTATGATGAACTGGCAAGCCTGCTCGATAGTCGAGGCGTGACGGTCCTGGTCTGCCTGCCGGTAACAGGGGATCGGTTGGCCGTCGCCACCAGCAATGTTGGTGCCCGGGTCGAGATTATCCGCGCGACTGACCTTGAGGCCGCCATGCAGGCGCTTGCCGACAGGGACGACTTTGACACCATCATCCTGTCACCGGGCGCACCGTCCTACAATCAGTTCAAGAATTTCGAAGAGCGCGGCAAACGCTTTATCGATCTGGCCCATCAATTGTTCGACGACCGTGTCAAGAGTTAGCGAAAATGCGCGTCGCTAGCTGTCTTTCTTGTCAGGCAGCGATTTTCGCTCCGTGCTGGCCAACTCATCCAGTTCCTTCTCGCTCATCGATTTATACATCGATTTCGATGCGCCCTTGAGTCTCACTGACCTTGGTCTCACCGCGCTTGGCCGACAGGGCCGCGCCCGCTGCCTTTTGCTGGGCCTTCGACTGTGCTGGCATTTTCATCTCCGTCGTTCTGTTTTTTCAGCTCATCCTGGCGACGGATATAGTTATGTGCCAACGCCCGCAGCGCCGCCAAAATGACTATCGCAAACACTGAAACTGCGAGCGAAATCAGATAGTAACCGAGCGCGCAGGCTACGCCCACCGCTCCGGCGAGCCACATACCGGCGCCGGTCGTTAGCCCCTGAACACCTGCCCCGCTCCTGAAAATTGCGCCTGCACCCAGAAAGGCAATTCCGGCGGTAACAGCTTCGATCGCGCGAATGGGATCAGCGCGCGGCGTCTCGCCGTTTTCTGAAATCGTATGAAATATTTCGAAGGTCAAAATGGTAAACAGCGCCGCCGCGACCGCCACCAGAATGTGGGTACGCAATCCAGCTTCAGCGGTGTGGACTTCACGTTCAAATCCAATGACGCCGCCCAATACCGCTGCGATAAACAAACGGATCAATACAATGTGCAGCGGCAGGTAACTTTCCACCAATCCCACACCGTTGCCGAAATCCATATCACGTCCCTTCCGAGTTGTTTCAACAACCCAGAATCCAGGCGAATGGTTCCGATCTCCCTGGCATCGCGCCCACCCAACCACGCGACATCGCGCGTCAGCAAGCCTAGTCTTTTGCCATCCGGATCTGCAACTTCACATCGGTCGGTCGCGCTTCGACAGCCCGGTCAAACGCGACAATTGAGTCCTCGAAATCGAATGTCGCCGATATCAGCGGTTTGAGATCAACCCGGCCTGAGCCGAACAGGGCAAGCGCCCGATCATACTGATGGGCATAGCGAAATACCGTTTCAATCCGCAATTCTCGGGTCGAGGCGGTGGCAATATCAAACGGCGCCGGTTCGACGGGCAGGCCGACCACCACAATCGTGCCACCCGGGCGCGGCAACGCCATGATGCTTTCCCACGCACGCGGCGAGCCCGAACATTCAAACACCAAATCGGCGCCCCAATCATCGGTGAGTTTCCTGACCTCTTCTACAAGATTTTGCTTGCTTATATTGACCGGAATAACGCCCTGATAGCGCGCTGCGATGTCCAGTTTGGGTTGCGCCAGATCCGCGATGATCACCCTCGCACAGCCGCCTGCCAACGCCGCGATCGCAACCATGGTGCCAATCGGCCCGGCGCCCAGAACCACCGCCGTATCGCCCGGCTTGATACCCGCCTTGTAAGCGGCCTGCATGCCGACGGCAAACGGTTCTACCATCGCGCCTTCTGCAAAGCTGACATTATCGGGTAATTTGAAAGTATAATTGGCCGGGTGTACGACCTCTGGCGTCAAGACGCCATGGACCGGGGGCGTCGCCCAGAATTCCACAGCAGGATCAATATTATAAAGGCCGAGTCGCGATGCGCGCGAATTGGGATCAGGAATGCCCGGTTCCATGCAAACCCGATCACCCACCTGGAGATGGCTGACACCGTCGCCAACCTCAACGATCGTGCCCGCGGCTTCATGGCCCAGCACCATTGGCGCCTTGACCACGAACGGGCCAATCTTGCCATGGGTGTAATAATGCACATCCGATCCGCAAACCCCCACGGTATGGATCGCGATCCTGACCATGCCCGGCCCAACCGACATGGGCAGGCTCAATGTCGCGCAACGCCAGTTCGTGCTGGCGCTCAAGCACCAGTGCTCTCACTTTGGTCATGATAATTCCTCTATGTGTCGCGCCTGACGTCTGGCCGACAATACGCCGCGGGTAACATATTCAACCAGCCACCCGCGCCATTGTCCAGTAAGTGAAGCACGACCCGTCACCCGCGCATGGTCGGAGCAAACATTCCACCCATGCCGTCCATGGAACAGGAATTCCTGGATGGTAACAAGTCAGCAACCATAGGTGGATAACATGCGTGTTTAAGATTTAATCGAACGGCAAATGCGCGACACCAAAATACCAATTCAAACCCGGCACTCGTCCGCCGGCATAATGCTCTCGGCGGTTCTGGCTCTCTTAATTGCAGCAGCCAGCGTCATGGGTTTTGTTGTCTGGTCGACATCCAATATCGACAATCGCGCGCTTGCACAGCAAACAGAAGTTGCCGCCAAGGTGCTGTCGGCGCGTCGCGACAGTCTGCTGAAAGAACAACAAAGCATCGCAATGCGTGATGACACCCTGCTCCACACCCGCTTTGACTTCGATCCCGTCTGGGTGGAACAGCAGTTGGGCACATGCATGTTCGCATTTTTTGGACATGATGGCTCGATACTGCTGGGTCCAGATAACAAGCGACTCTACACAATGGCCGGTGGACAAGGCGTGCCAGCCGACAGGCGCACCGCCATTCCCCCCGCCGTTGCCTCTATGGTCGGAAAATTGCGCGGCGAAATCGCCACCGGCGGGCTGACCCCTTACAATACCGGTCAATCCGATACCCCGTTGCAATTGTCCGACATCGCCATCATCGATGGCCAACCCACCCTTGTCAGCGTCATACCCATCGTGTCGGACACACGCACAATTCCCCAGCAACTCGGGACCGAATTGATCTTTGTCAGCCTGGTTTCACTCAATATCAGCCAACCCAACAGTTGGACAATGAACGGTACATTGTTCGAAAATGCCAGTTTCACCGGCATCGACGGGCACGATCCGGATAAATCGGCATTTCCGCTGATCAATGCTGCGGGACGCTTGCAGGGTTTTTTTGAATGGACGCCCGAACGGCCCGGCGCACACCTGCTGGTTCAAACCGCGCCCGTTCTTGCAGGCGGCTTTTCGATTGCCGCGGTTCTGGTTTTCTACCTGTTGTATCGCCTACGCAGATCAACCAATGAACTTGATGCTCAACGGCTGATCGCCATGCATCAGGCCAACTTTGACCGATTGACCGGCCTGCCCAACCGCACAAAATTTGACACTGAGTCTCGCGGCTGCACTGACGCGTCGCGACGTCGAAGGGGGACGGGTAGCGCTCATGATGCTCGATCTCGATCGGTTCAAGCAGGTCAATGACACGCTGGGCCATCAGGCTGGGGACGAGTTGTTACGCGCCGTTGCCGAGCGATTGCGCCAGACAATATCGGATAAGGGCATCATCGCCCGTTTCGGCGGTGACGAGTTCGCTTTTCTTTACCAAACATGCCCGAGCACCTGCAATTGCACGGAAATAGCGGAAAAGGTTATAGAGGCGCTCCAAACACCCTTTGAAACCAAGCGGGGTAAAGCTTTTGTCGGTGCCAGCATTGGTATCGTCAGCACCTCCACCAGCGAATCCGAACCACGCGAACTGCTGCGCAAAGCCGATATTGCCCTTTACAAGGCCAAGACGAGCGGACGCAATCGCGCTGTGGTCTACCAGGAGCACATGAACGAAGTTTTGCAACTTGAGCGCACGATCGAAGCAGAACTACGCGAGGCACTGCGCACGACGGACCAACTCTCGGTCCATTTTCAACCACTCGTCGCCCAAAAAACGCGCAAAATTGTCGGCGCCGAGGCGTTGGCACGCTGGCACCATCCCAAATTCGGCAGTATTTCACCCGTCAAGTTCATACCCGTCGCCGAAAATTCGGGGCTAATCGAGGACCTTGGCGATTTTGTCCTGCGAAAATCCTGCGCATTGGGTGCTGAGGTGCCCGGTCGGACGATCGCGGTCAACATTTCAACAACCCAACTGCGCAATCCAGGTTTTGCCGCCCGCGTATTTGATCTCCTGTATGAAACCGGCATGCGCGCCACCGATCTTGAGCTGGAGATCACTGAAAGCATTTTGCTTGATGATGAACATGTGTCAGCGCAAAACCTGCGAACCCTGCGATCATCAGGCATTCACATCGCCCTGGATGACTTCGGCACCGGTTATTCGTCCCTGAGTTATCTTAGGCGCTACCCGGTCGACCGTATAAAGATCGATCGCTCCTTCGTCAGCCAACTCAGCGACGGCCATGATTCTGTCGCCATCGTTCAGGCCATCATCACACTGGCCCACGCCATGAATATCCAAGTCACGGCCGAAGGCGTTGAAACTGAGGAACAGGCCGATATTCTGGGACGATTGGGCAACAATACCCTACAGGGTTATCTGTTCTCGCGGCCCGTCAAAGCTGATGAGATTGTCGCCAAGTTTGCGGGCGACCCTGAGGTATCAGGTAGCCGGCAGGTCGCTTAGACTGCGCCTGCCGTACCCGGCTGTGTCATGGTGTAGATCGCATACAGTACGATAAACGCGATGACAATCAGTGCCATGGATATGACCAGCACCCGTAGATTGGCTTTTCGTCGATTGCCTTGCCGGGCCTCATTGGTACTTTTGTGAGGATCGTAGGTTTCCATGTGTCGAACTCCGTTCACTAACCAACGATACCGATCCACCTGCGGTTCCCCGACTTGACGCAGCCGTCGCGGCAGCCGACTTTGCTCTATTGCTAGTGAACGGATATTCAATGCTTTCAACTCAAACGCTCAGCCACATGATTGCCGCCGGACAGGGCAAGGAACCCGCTGATCTCGTTATTCGCAATGTCGGTCTGCTCGACGTCATTACCGGTGCGGTGACCACAACCGACATCGCCATTGTCGCCGACCGCATCGTTGGCACACATGCGCGCTTCGAGGGCAAGAATATAATTGATGGCACGGGCCGTTTCGCGGTGCCGGGTTTTATCGACACCCACTTGCATATTGAATCCTCTCTGGTCACCCCGTTCGAATTCGATCGCTGCGTCCTGCCCCATGGTGTCACAACCGTCATTTGCGATCCGCACGAAATCGCCAATGTGCTGGGCGCCGATGGCATCCGTTACTTCCTCGACTGCGCCGATCAAACCATCATGGACATTCGGGTCAACCTCTCGTCCTGCGTGCCTGCCACCGCCTTTGAAACATCGGGGGCCAGACTCGAAATCGATGATCTCGAGCCGTTCCGCGATCATCCGAAAACTATCGGCCTGGCCGAAATGATGAACTTTCCCGGTGTTCTCAACGCCGATCCCGGCATCATTGCCAAGTTGTTGGCGTTTCAGGGCGATCATATTGACGGCCATGCGCCGCTGCTGCGCGGTCTGCCGCTCAACGGTTATCTGGCCGCAGGGATTAGAACCGACCATGAAGCAACGAGTGCCGCCGAAGCCCGTGAAAAGGCTCGCCAAGGGTATGGCCATCCTGATCCGCGAGGGTTCGGTTTCCAAGGATCTCGCCGCACTGGCCGAAATTCTCGACGAAAATTCCTCCAGCTTCGTCGCCCTATGCACAGATGATCGCAACCCGCTCGACATTGCCGAGGAAGGCCACCTTGATAGCTCAATTCGACGCCTGATCGACATGGGACGCCCCTTGCATCACGTCTATCGTGTCGCCTCCCACTCAGCCGCGCGCCTGTTCGGTTTGACAGATCGTGGACTCCTTGCACCGGGTTGGCGCGCCGATATAGCCCTGCTCGACACTCTTGAGGATTGCCACGTGTCCGACACCATATCCGCTGGTCGGCTGGTCACGCCCGCATTGTTCGACACGCGAAAAATCATCGCGCCCGTAGGTCTGGAGTCGATGAAGGCCACAACAGTAACCCCGGCTAGTTTTGATACCCCCGCCAAGCCCGGCCGAAACGAAACGCCCGTTATCGGGGTAAAGCCCGGCCTGATTCTGACTTTTCGCGAAAGTGCCACCCTCGAACAGACAGAAACGGGTTTGCAACCCGACCTTGCCGCCGATGTCATCAAGCTCGCTGTTGTCGAACGTCACGGCCGCAACGGTAATATCGGGCGCAGTTTCGTTACCGGCTTTGGCCTAAAATCGGGCGCCATTGCGTCCTCTGTTGGACATGACAGTCACAATATTACCGTCATCGGCGCCAACGACGCCGACATGGCGCTGGCGGTCAATCGACTGATTGCCTTGGGCGGCGGATTCGCCGTGGCCATGGATGGTGAGATAACCGCCGAACTGGCCCTGCCGATCGCCGGTTTGATGAGCCAGGAACCCTTTGAAACCGTCGCCAGCAAACTCGTCCGGCTTCGTGATGCCGCCGATGCCCTAGGGTGCGTTCTTCCCGAGCCGTTCCTGCAGGTCGCGTTCCTCGCGCTGCCGGTCATTCCGCATCTCAAAATGACCGACCGCGGCCTGTTTGACGTCGATAAGTTCGACTTCGTCGACTAGGCCCGAGCGCCTGCCTTGCCTGCTTCTCGAACCTTAACTTCAAGCCGTCGCGCATGAAGAATCGGTTCGGTGTAACCGGCAGGCTGGTCGGCGCCATGCAGCGCCAGGTCGAGTGCCGCCAGAAACGCGACCGACTGAAAATTTTCGGCCATCGGACGATAGAGCGGATCCCCGACATTCTGTTCGTCGACCACGCTTGCCATCCGCTCGAACGTGGACGTAATTTCGTCCTTGCTGACCAACCCATGGCGCAACCAGTTCGCCACGGCCTGGGACGATATCCGGCAGGTTGCGCGGTCCTCCATCAGACCCACATCGTTGATGTCCGGCACTTTTGAACACCCGACACCCTGCTGAATCCAGCGTACGACATAGCCCAAAATGCCCTGCGCATTGTTTTCCAACTCGCGAATAATCTCCTCGCGGCTGAGCGAAAACGGCTCCTGAACCGGCATTGAGAACAACTCTTCAAGGCCGGGTGTCGCTTCATTGTGTCGACGTTTTTGCGCCTCGAACACATCGACTTGATGATAATGCAGGGCGTGCAACGTCGCGGCGGTGGGTGAAGGCACCCAGGCGGTATTGGCACCCGACTTGGGGTGACCGATTTTATCCGCCATCATGGCCGCCATATCGTCGGGGCGCGCCCACATGCCCTTGCCGATCTGGGCCCGGCCGGAGAGCCCGCACGCAAGCCCGATCAGCACGTTACGGTCCTCATAGGCGCCGATCCAGCGTTCGCTCTTGATCTCGTCCTTGCGCAGCACGGGGCCCGCTTCCATTGAGGTATGGATTTCGTCGCCCGTACGATCAAGGAACCCGGTATTGATGAAAAACACCCGCTCACGCGCCGCATGGATCGCCGCCTTGAGATTGGCAGATGTTCGCCGTTCCTCATCCATGATGCCGATCTTGATCGAGAGCGGTTTTAGCCCCAGTACGCGTTCAACCGTGCTGAAAATGGCGCAGGCAAACGCCACCTCTTCGGGCCCATGCATCTTGGGTTTGACAACATAAACAGCGCCGGTACGGCTGTTCTGTTCGTCGTGCATGGCGCACAGCACCGTGACAATCGCGTCCATCAGCCCCTCGCCGATGGGTTTACCGGCCCTGTCCTGGACCGCGTCCGTCGTCATCAAGTGCCCGACATTGCGCACCAGCAACAGGGCTCGCCCCTTGAGCACCAATGGTGCCCCTGCGACGTCCGTATAGTGCCGATCCGCGTTCAGGGTTCGGGTTATCTGTTTGCCGCCCTTGTCAAAGCTGTCCTTTAGATCGCCCTTCATCAGACCCAGCCAGTTGCGATAGACGTCGACCTTGTCCGCAGCATCGACCGCCGCGACAGAATCCTCGCAATCCTGGATCGTGGTCATCGCCGCCTCGATCAGCACATCCGCCAGACCGGCAGGATGCGTCGCCCCGATAGGATTGGCCTTGTCAATAAACAGAACCACATGCAAACCGTGATGGCGCAAGACGATTTCGGCACGATCCCCCTTGTCGGCATAGCCAACAAAGCCGGCCTGGTCCTTGAGTGTCGTTGGCCCGGCGCTGGTCGCAATCGCTAATGCCGCTGATCCGCCCTGCACACCAACCATATAGGAGGTGACGGCGTCATGGCTGCCCGAGGCCAGCGGGAATGCCTCATCAAGAAACGCCGCCGCCCGCGCGACCACAGCAGCGCCGCGTGTCGGATTGAAGCCCTGGCCGGGCGCCAGATCACCGGTACGATCAATCACATCGGTGCCATAAAGCGCGTCGTAAAGGCTACCCCAGCGCGCATTGGCGGCGTTAAGAGCATATCGGGCGTTCGACACCGGCACCACAAGCTGCGGTCCGCAAAGAGTGCTGATTTCTGGATCAAGCCCATCAGTCTCAATAATAAAATCGTCGGGTTCCGGCACCAGATAGCCGATATCCTTGAGAAACAACTCATAACCCTGCCGGTTACTGCTCACGGGCCCGTATTTCCGGTGCCAGTCGTCGATCTTCATCTGCAAATCGTCGCGCTTTGCCAATAGCTTGGCGTTGGTCTGGCCATGCTCGGCCACAAGGCTCGCCAATCCGTCCCAGAACTGGTCCGGACTAACGGGAAGGCCCGGTAACGCCTCGTTTTCAATAAAATCTGCCAGAAGGGGAGAGATGGACAGCCCGGATTTCTTCTGGTCTTGGCGCATAGATAATTCCTTGTTGTGTCCGGCCGTTTTAAGTCAAGCCGAAGCGTCTGCCAAGTCACCTAGACTGGTCTTGGCGTTTGCGCCTGCTACATAAACTTCAACAACACTGCGATCATCACCAAGAGTCTGCAACAGGAACAGTTCTTCGCTCAAGCTCGATATTGTCTGCTGTCGAAGCGCCATCGCCGGGGTCGCACCGGCATCAAGCACCACCAGATCCGCCGCATTGCCGGGCGCGATCTGGCCAATCGCCCCCTCCAGTGACAGCGCTTGCGCATTGCCCAACGTCATCATGAAAAACGACTGTAGCGGGTTCAACCTCTGCCCACGCAACTGCAGCACCTTGTACCCCTCTGCCATCGTTGCCAGCATGCCATAGTCGGTTCCCCCGCCAATATCGGTTGCGACACCGATCCGCACGCCGTCCGCCGCCAGCCGGGCATGATCAAATAACCCGCTGCCCAGGAACAGATTTGATGTCGGACAAAAAACCGCTACCGAGCGTGTTTCCGCAAGCACCCGTGCCTCGCGATGGTTGAGATGGATGCAATGACCAAGAAGGGTTTTTGCGCCCAACAGGTCATAGTCCTCGTAGATACCGGTATAGTCCTTGGCATCGGGATAGAGCCTGCATCGAAAACGAAATCTCATCGTCATTTTCGCTTAAGTGCGTCTGCACGTAACAATCGGGGAATTCCTGCGCCAGCGCCTGCGCCGCCGCCAACTGTTCAGGCGTCGAGGTGATGGCAAAACGCGGCGATATGGCATAGAGCCCGCGCCCGCGCCCATGCCAACGATCAATCAGCGTTCGACTATCGTCGTAACTGGATTGAGCGCTGTCACACAAAGCCTCAGGCGCATTGCGATCCATCATTACCTTGCCGCCCACCATCAGCATGTTGCGCCTTTCCGCCTCGGCGAAAAAAGCGTCGACTGAGGACGGATGGCTGGAACAATAGGCAACGGCTGTGGTCGTGCCGTTACGGATCAACTCATCATAAAACGCGCTGGCGATTGCCCCGGCGTGACCCTGCTGGCCAAATTTCTGCTCTTCGATGAAGGTGTAGTTATTCAACCATTCCAATAGCGATCCGGCGTAGGATGCGATGATCTGCGCCTGCACATAATGCAGATGCAGATCGATAAATCCCGGCAGGATCAAATGCGGCCGATGATCGACCACATCCCCGATTGCGGCGGCGTCAAAGACGCCAACCGCAACGATCCTGCCATCCGCAATGGTGACCGCCCCATCCTCATAATATACATAGGCGTCGTGATCGTCGGCGCCCTGCGGTTCGCGAACGAAACTCAGCACCCGTCCGCGCAAAATCCTTGCGCTCATTGCCCGGCACCCTCGCGGAACCAGGCAACAATCAGCGCACGCTCTTCGGGCGTAATATCGGTGACATTGCCCGGCGGCATGGCGTGAGAAAAGCCGGCCTGCATGGCAACGTCTTTAGCGTGATTGGCAATGGCAATATCATTGTCCAGAATGACGTTCTTGGGCGGCTCATGCACGCCCTCCCAAGCCGGCTCTATTGTGTGGCACATTGCGCACCGCGTTTGCACGGTCAAGCTCGCCTCGGCGAAATTGCTGGCTGCCAGAAAGGGCTCGGCCGCCCGCGACGCCACCTCCTCCCCAGCCGAATTGGCCAGTTTCGGGCCGGTCGACAGCCAGGCAATGATCAGGAACAGCACCACCGCCGCCAGCCAGGTCCAGTGCGGGTTGCCTTTTCGCGCGTGCCGCGTGTTGAAATAATGCCGGATGACCACGCCGACCAGAAAAATCAGGCTGGCGATCAGCCAATTCCACTGGGTCGCAAACGCCAATGGATAGTGGCTCGACAGCATGAAAAAGATCACCGGCAAGGTCAGGTAATTGTTATGCAATGAACGTTGCTTGGCTATGGCCCCATATTTGGGATCAGGAACGCGGCCTGCCTTGAGATCGCCCACCACGATTTTTTGGTTGGGAATGATAATCATCGCCACATTCGCGGTCATGATTGTGGCGGTGAAAACCCCCATATGCAGCATCGCGGCACGGCCTGTGAATACCTGGGTATAAGCCCACGCCATCGCTGTCAGAATGCCGAACAACACCACCATGAGCCCGTTCTGACTCTTGCCGATGGGCGAGCGGCAGAGTGCGTTATAGGCAATCCACCCCACCACGATCGAGGCTATCGAGATCGCCACTGCGCCCCATTGCGGCACGTCCAGCACGTGGCGATCAATCAGATAGAGATCTGCCCCCACATAATAAATGATGGCCAATAGCGCGAACCCCGAAAGCCATGTCGCATAGCTTTCCCATTTGAACCACGTCAGATGCTCGGGCAAGAACTCGGGCGCCACCAGATATTTCTGAATGTGGTAAAATCCACCGCCATGCACCTGCCACTCTTCCCCATGTGCCAGAGGTGGCAGGCTTGGCGTTTTGCGCAAGCCAAGGTCCAGCGCAATGAAATAAAACGACGAACCGATCCATGCGATCGCCGTAATGACATGCAGCCAGCGCGCCGCAAAGCTCAGCCATTCCCAGAAAATCGCAAAATCGCCCATCATCGTCCCCTGTTTGCCGCACGCGTGACATACCGCCCGGTGCGGCAACAAAAAGGAGACGGGCGATAACCCGCCTCCTCACGCTAGTCGCGCAGTCTGGCCCCTTTAGGCCTCAACGCCTGCAGCGTACCAGTCGACGGCCCAGAATTCGCCGTCGTCAATAATATCGCCTTCAGCGACGCGTTCAGTCCCGGCATTGTCCATGATCGGGCCAGCGAACGGGTGCAACGAGCCATCAATAATGCCCATGCGAACCTTTTCAGCGGCAGCAACGACGTCAGCCGGAATTTTTTCGTTGTAGGGACCGATAACCACTTCGCCTTCTTTAAGGCCCGGCCAGGTGCTGCTTTCCACCCAGGTACCGTCAAGAACCTGCTGGGCCGCCTCGATATAATGCGGACCCCACACATCGATGATGGACGTTAGCTGCGCCTTGGGCGCAAAAGCGCTCATATCCGCACCCTGACCAAACCCGCCAATGATGCCGCGCTCTTCCGCGATTTGCAGACTGACCGGGCCATCCATGTGGGAGGCAAAAATATCAACGCCCTGATCGATCAAGGCGCGTGTCGCATCGGCCTCCTTGGCTGGATCGAACCAGCTATCAATATAAACCACCTTGATCGACACATCCGGATTGACCTTGCGCGCCGCAATAGCGAACGAATTGATGCCCATGCGCACTTCGGGGATGGGGATCGAACCGATATAGGCCAGCTTGTTGGTTTCCGTCATCATGCCGGCGATCGTGCCAAGCACAGCGCGCCCTTCATGGAACTTGGCATTATAGGTCGAGAGATTGGGGGCGGTTGCGTTGCCTGTCGCCCACTCGAATTTCACATCTGGAAATTCCTTTGCAACCTTAAGCATATAGTCGCCAAACCCAAAACTGGTGCCAAAAATCAGCTTGTGGCCCTGCTGTGCCAGTTCGCGGAATACGCGCTCGCTGTCGGGGCCTTCGGCAACATTGGTCACCACGGTGCTGGTTACCTTGTCGCCCAATGCGTCTTCCATGGCTTGGCGGCCCATGTCGTGCCCATGGTTCCAGCCATTGTCATCGGGCGTACCGATCAACACGAAACCGACCTTGAGCGGTTCCTGGGCATAAGCCCCCCGGCCAAGTAGAGGCAGGGCGGCGGCGGCGCCACCGATCTTCAAAATATTACGACGAGAAAGCATGCTCATATTGGTCTCCCAAATAGACTCATTAATTGGTAGGCAGGAACGGCTTGCCGAGGCACGCCGGGGCACTCGTATTGCTCGATTGTCTGAGCGAGATCAGCACGAGAACGAGGATGGTTGCAAGATAGGGCAGCGCCGCCCAGAATTGTGACGGCAACACATGGGCGACACCGCCGCCAGCTTTTGCATAAAGTTCGATGGTCATCACCAGACCAAACAGATAGGCGCCGCCCAACAGGCGGATCGGGCGCCAGGCGCCAAACACCACAAGCGCCAGCGCAATCCAGCCCCGCCCGGCGGTTAGGCCCTCGACCCATTGTGGCGTCAGCATCAGCGGAAAACAACTGCCGGCGATACCGGCCATGGCCCCGCCAAATGCGACCGCCCCGTAGCGAACACCAATAACCGAATAGCCCATCGAGTGCGCCGAAATATCACTCTCCCCCACTGCTCGCAATATCAGGCCACCGCGGGTTTTTGCTAGAAACCACCAGACCAGCGCTACCATGGCGAATGAAAAATATACCAGCGGACTATAGCCAAACAGCACCTTCAGAACCGGATGCGTAGCAAGCCAATCAGGAAAAATCGATTTGAACAGCGCCAGCGGCTTGCCTGTATAGGCACGGCCAAACAGGGCTGAAAAGCCCGTGCCAAAAATGGTCAATGCCAGTCCGGTCGCAACCTGATTGGCGGACAGGCCCAGCGTCAATACCGCAAAAATCATGGCAACGGCAGTCGATGCAAGCGCTGCCGCCACAATGCCGAGCCATGGGTTGCCGGTATTGTAGGTGACGGCAAAACAGATAACCGCCCCGACCAGCATCATGCCTTCGACACCCAGATTGAGTACACCGCTTTTTTCGGCAACCAACTCGCCAAGCGCCGCCAGCAGGATCGGTGTCGACGCGCCGACCAGCGTGATAATGAGACCGATCAGCAGGTCGGGGCTCATGCCACATCCTCCGCCACCGCCAGCGGCACCACCCGGCGCAACCGATAGCGCACCAGTATATCACCAGCCAGCAGCAGGAACAGCATCATCGCCTGAAACAGACCGACCGCCGGAAACGGCAGGCCGATAGTAGTTTGCGCCACTTGTCCGCCCACGAATGTAATCGCCAAGACAATACCGGCCACTACGATGCCCAGCGGATTTAGGCGCCCGAGAAATGCAACGATAATCGCGGTAAACCCGTAATTTGTGGGAAAACTCGGCACCATGCGCCCAAACGGCCCCGCGACTTCCAGCACGCCCGCAAGTCCCGCCAATCCGCCCCCGACCAGCAGAGCGAGCCAGATGGTTTTGCCTTCTGAAAACCCGCCATAGCGCGCCGCGTGCGGCGCCAACCCAACCACCCGAATTTGAAATCCGAACATCGATTTGGACATCAGCACCCAGGCGACCAGCGCCACCAACAGGGCTATTGGCGTCCCCAATTGAACGATCGTGCCTGGAATAATATAGGGCAATGTCTGGTCCGCATTGAACAGTCGCGTCTGCGCCTGGCCGTACCCGGTCGGGTTGATCCATGGACCAAGCACCAGATAGTTGAGCAATTGCACCGACACATAGGTCAGCATCAGCGTTGTCAAAATCTCGTTGACTTTGAATTTTACCCGCAACAGAGCTGGCACCGCCGCATAGGCCATGCCGCCCGCAATACCGGCGATAATCATCAGCGGCAATAGCCACCAGCCGGTCATTTCCCAAGTTGCCAGCGCCACCCCGGTTCCGGCCAGCCCGCCCACAATATACTGCCCCTCAGCCCCGATATTCCAGACATTCGCGCGATAGCCGATAGACAACCCGACGGCAATAATGATCAGTGGCGATGCCTTGACCGCCAGATCCTGCCATTTCAACGGATTGATCAATGGCGTCAGAAAAATCTCGCGCACCGCCCCCAGACCGTCAAAACCTATTAGCGAAAAAATGATGGCGCCCAGCACCATGGTCAGCACTACGGCTGCAACCGGGGTGGCATAGAGCATGAACCGGCTTGGTTCCTGCCGTTTTTCAAGCCGGAACTGCATGCGCGCCCTCCGCCGTTTTGTCGCCGTGAACGCCACCCATCAGCAAGCCGATTTCGTCGACGGTCACCGTCCCCACCGGCTTGCTCGCCGACAGTCGGCCACTATTGATCACGGCCATCGTGTCACACAGCACCAGCAATTCATCCAGATCCTGCGAAATTACCACAATGGCCGACCCCTCCGCCGCCAGATCCACCAGTGCCTGATGGATCGCCGCTGCCGCACCTGCGTCGACGCCCCATGTCGGCTGGCTAACCACAAGCACGCTTGGCCGCTGCAATATTTCGCGTCCCATAATGTATTTTTGCAAATTTCCCCCCGAAAGCGACCCGGCCAGCGATGCCGGCCCTAACGCCTTGACCGCAAACTCGGTAATCACCTTGCCGGTATAGGTTCGCGCGGCACCCGAATTGATCAAACCCATGACCACCATGCTCATACGGTCGCGCGCGGTCAAAATCGTATTTTCTGCCAGGGAAAAATCGCCGACTGCCGCGTGGCCGTTGCGCTCCTCAGGTACCGCGCACAGGCCGTGCTTTCGGCGTGCCGTCGTGCCCAACTGCCCCAGAGGTTGCCCATCTAGCACTATCGCGGTGGCCGCGTGGGCCTCCACTTCGCCACTCAGCGCATCAAGCAATGCATTCTGCCCGTTGCCCGCAACCCCCGCAATTCCAAGAATTTCGCCCGCCCGAACCGAAAAGCTCACCCCCTCGACCGCAACATCGAAATGCCCCAATTTGCGGGTCGAAAGGTTCGACACCACAAATTTGGCGTTGCCCATCTGTCGCCCTTCGCCCCGCACAATATCCTTAAGGCCCGTGCCGATCATTTTCTCGGCCATGGTGCGCGATGTTTCGGCCGTTGGATCACAGGTATCGACCATTTTCCCCGCGCGCAGGATCGTGGCAGTGTGGCACAAGGCTTTGATTTCATGCAATTTATGGGAAATATAGAGGATGGAGCAGCCCTCGGTGGCGAGCCTTACGCAATACGTCGAACAACTGTTCGACCTCCTGCGGCGTCAGCACCGATGTCGGTTCGTCCATGATCAGCAGTTTGGGATCGAGCAACAGGGCCCGTACAATTTCAATGCGCTGGCGCTCGCCAACCGACAGCGTCGACACGACCCGATGTGGATCAAGCACTAGTCCATACTGGTCCATCACCTTGCGAATACTGGCTTCGAGTTCGCGCGCCGGTATTTTCGCATCCATACCGAGGGCGATGTTTTCCAGCACCGTCATCGCCTCAAACAGCGAAAAATGCTGGAACACCATGCCGATTCCCAGCTTTCTCGCCATTTTTGGGTTAGTCATGACGACCTTTTGCCCGTCCCAGCGAATGTCGCCGGCGTCAGGCTGCATGATCCCGTAGATCATCTTGACCAAAGTTGATTTGCCGGCACCATTTTCGCCGAGCAACGCGTGAATTTCACCTGGCTTGACCGAAAAACTGACCTTGTCATTAGCCACAACCCCGGGAAACCGTTTGGTAATTCCCCTCAATTCCAACCTGAACGGCCTACTGGCGTCCATTGGCAGCCCCCCATTGGTCGGTGCCTTGCACGCCCAACCTCTTAGCTTCCCACGCGCCAATATGGACCATTAGTTCCGCTGCCGCCAGCGCGGCTATTATTTCGGGACGTTTGTCCACAAGCCCTTGATTGCCAATAGGTAAAACCAGCCGCTGCAGGGCCGAAGCGTCCCCGCCCTCATCCAGATACCAGCTGGAAAATTTCGCGCGCTTGGTCCTGCTACCCACCATACCAACATAGGCACTGTCGGATCGGGCCAATGCCTCCTGCGCGATCAGGAAATCCAGCGCATGATCATGGGTCAAAATAACATAGGCACTGCCAGCCGGAGCCTGCCGCACAACTGCCTCGGGCATTGCCACCCGTCTTGTTTCGACATCGTGCGGCAACAGCGCCAATGCGTCCGGTCGCGTATCAACCACGCAAACCTTGACCGGTAGCAAGTCCAGAATGCGCGCCAGTACGCGCCCGACATGACCGGCACCAAAAATGAAAACCGGCGTCCGGGCGGCGTCTACCGCTGCAGCCTCTTGCACCAGTGCCTCACGAACCGTCGCCGTCACCAGCGTCAGGGCAACAGCTACCCGACCGCCGCAGCACTGGCCGATCTCAGGACCAAGCGGCACGTCGAGCCAATGCTTTGCGACCCCATCACGGATCAGCCGACGTGCTTCATCCATGACCATATATTCGAGCGCACCGCCCCCGATGGTCCCGAACTCACTGCTACCGCCCACGAGCATGAAAGTGCCCTGCGCGCGCGGGCTCGAACCGCGCACATCACTCAATTGCGCCAAGACGGCTACCGGTTCGCGCTCAAAAAAATTTGCGATCTCGGCAGCCTTGGCTTTCATCCGCGCACCTCGCGTCGAACCCGCTCGCATCCCATCAGGACCCGCTCCGGCGTCACTGGTGTGTCCAGTCTTGGTGCAACCTTGTAGTCGCCCACGCTGGCAACAGCCATCGAGAGCGCCTCGACAACGCTCATCGCCAACATAAGCGGCGGTTCGCCCACGGCCTTGGACCGACCTATCGTCGGCTCGGTGTTAACCGACCATTCTGCGATTTCCACATTGAAGATCGGCGGCACATCGGACGCCAGCGGGATTTTGTAGGTCGAGGGCGCGTGCGTGCGCAACTGCCCCTTGTCGTCCCAAACCAACTCCTCCGTGGTCAGCCAGCCCATGCCCTGAATGAAGCCGCCCTCAATCTGCCCCATGTCTACCGCCGGGTTCAGCGATGTGCCGACATCGTGCAGAATATCAACGCGGTCAACCTGGTATTCACCGGTTAAAATGTCGATGGTCACTTCGGACACAGCGGCGCCATAGGCAAAATAGTAAAACGGATGCCCGCGCCCCGTCGCCCGGTCCCAATGGATCTTCGGCGTCGTATAAAAACCTGTCGCCGACAATTGCACCCGATTGAGATAGGCAGAGGCAATCAACGCTTCAAATGACACAAACTCGTCACCTGCCTGAATGCCGCCGGGCACCCAAACCACGGCCTCTTCAGCACATTGGTAGATTTTAGCGGCATGCACCACCAATCGTTCCTTGATCTGACGCGCCGCGTCATGAGCCGCCATGCCATTAAGATCTGATCCCGATGATGCGGCGGTAGCGGACGTGTTAGGCACCTTGCCCGTCGACGTCGCCATGATCTTGATGCTATCGAGCCCCACCCCGAACGCGTCGGCAAGCACCTGGGCAACTTTGATATAAAGCCCCTGCCCCATTTCGGTACCGCCATGGCTCAAATGGATTGACCCATCCTTGTAGACATGCACCAGCGCCCCCGCCTGATTGTACCAGGTCGCCGTAAAAGAAATGCCGAATTTAACCGGGGTCAGCGCAATGCCCTTCTTGAGTACGGCGTTTTGCGCATTGTGCTTTTTGACCGCCGCCCGGCGCGCCTGATAGTTGGAGGATCGCTCCAACTCATCGACAATTCTAGCAATGATATTGTCGCTGACCGTCTGATGGTAAGGCGTAATATTATTGTCGTCGGTACCGTAGAAATTGGCTTTGCGAATATCGAGTGGATCGCGGTCAAGCGCATAGGCGATATCCTCGATCCAGCGCTCCGCCGCCAACATCCCCTGTGGGCCGCCGAAACCGCGAAACGCCGTGTTGGAAACCGTGTTGGTGTACAGTGGCTCCGAACGCACCCGCACTGCCGGATACCAGTAGGCATTGTCAGCATGAAACAGCGCCCGATCGGTTACCGGCCCCGACAGGTCAGACGAAAACCCCGCCCGCGCGCCATAGACCGCGTCGACCGCCAATATCTTGCCGCTTTCGTCATAGCCGACGTCATAATCTACGACGAAGTCGTGACGTTTGCCCGTCGCGCTCATGTCATCGTCGCGATCCGGGCGAACCTTGCAGGCGCGCCGCCATTTCTTGGCGGCAAGCGCTACGACAGCCGCGAAAAGGTTGCCCTGCGTCTCCTTGCCGCCAAAGCCTCCCCCCATACGCCGCACATTGACGGTAACCGCATGCTGCTGCACGCCAAGCACATTGGCCACCATCAACTGCACTTCGCTGGGGTGCTGGGTCGACGAAAAGACCGTAACATCCTCGTCCTCACCCGGAATGGCCATGGCAATCTGGCCCTCAAGGTAGAAATGGTCCTGCCCACCTATCGCCATGCTGCCAGCGACCCGCCGCGGCGCCTCGGCCATGCCTTTGTTAACATCCCCCCGTTCAAGTTTGAGCGGTTCAGTCACCAGTCTGCTGCCTGCCGCCTGCGCTGACTTGACGTCGGCAATGAATGGCAATGGTCGCAGTTCGATCTTGGCCAGTTGAGCGGCCCGCCGCGCCGCCTCGCGGGTCTCCCCGACCACGGCAAACATCGGTTGCCCCCAAAATTGCACTTCGCCCGACGCAAAGATCGGTTCATCATGCTTGTGGCTCGGGCTCACATCATTGTGGCCCGGAATATCGTCAATGCCCAAGACCCCGATTACCCCCGGCGCGGTCCTGACAGCGCTCAAGTCAATATCGACAATCTCGGCATGGGCACTTTGGGCCAAGCCGAGATAGGCGTGCATCGTGCCCGCTGGTTCGATAATATCGTCAATATATTCGGCAGCACCCGCGACATGCTTGGGTCCACTATCGTGCCGGGTTGCCTCATGCATTTGCGAGCGGGCGACACTGGGATGCTTGTTCATCAGGCGGCCCCTCGCACCAGCCGCTGCCCGGCCCCGGTTGTTTCAGCATGAAACCGTCGCAACAGATTTTGCGCGACCAGTAAACGATATGCCGCCGAGGCCCTCATGTCGCCGATCGGTTGAAAATCACTGGCAAATGCCCCGACCGCCGCCTCGATTGTTTCAACTGTCCAGGGTTGGCCATCGAGCGCCGCTTCCACCGCTTTGGCACGTTTGGGCGTCGCCGCCATGCCCCCGAAGGCAATTCGCACCATGCCGACATGACCCGTGTCGTTGACAAACACTCGAAATGCCCCACAAAGCGCCGAAATATCCTCATCCCGCCGTTTGGAAATTTTGTAGGTAGCAAACTGCTCGCCCGCCGGGAGGTGGGGGATGGTGACACTTTCCACGAACTCACCCGGGCGCCGGTCCTGCTTGCCGTAATCGAGAAAATAATCCTCCAGCTTGATCTCGCGCCGATGTTCCCCCTGCCGCAAATGCAGCTTGGCCCCGAGCGCGATAAACGGCGGCGGCGTGTCGCCAATCGGCGAACCGTTGGCAATATTGCCGCCAATCGTGCCCATATTGCGCACTTGTTCACCGGCAAACCGGTTCCACAGTTCCCCCAGCTGCGGAAAGTAGTTCGTAATGATCGGCAGCGCCTCTGAATAACTCACGCCAGCGTAAAAGCGGACCTCACTGTCGTTTTCGGCAATGCGGCGCAGCTCGGGAATATTGCCGATAAAGATGGCCGGGCCGATGTCGCGCATGAACTTGGTAACCCACAATCCAACGTCGGTGGACCCCGCAACAATGCGCGCCCTGGGCATGTCGGCATAAATTTCGGCAAGCTCGTCGAGATGCGCCGGTATGATAAATTTTTCGGCATCCTCGCCCAACTCAACCCGCGAACCGTCATTGAGTGTCTCGAGTCGCGCCTTGATCTTAATGCGTTCGGCTCGCAAGGGATCGGCCTCGGGCGCACCATAAGAGGAAATCGCCTTGGCCGCCCGAATGATGGGCGCGTAGCCGGTGCACCGGCAAAGATTGCCCTGCAAGGCGCGTTCAATCGCCGCCGTCGTCGGGTTGGGATCGCGCATCCAGAGCCCGTAAAGCGACATGACAAAGCCGGGCGTGCAGAACCCGCATTGGCTGCCATGATGATCCACCATGGCCTGCTGCACCGGATGTAAAGTGCCGTCCTTGGCCGCCAGATGCTCCACGGTCACCACATGGCAACCATCGAGGCTGGCGACAAAACGAATACACGCGGTCACCGAATCATAGATGATCTCGTCGCCCGACAACCGTCCCACCAGCACGGTGCAGGCCCCACAATCGCCTTCCGCACAGCCCTCTTTGGAGCCGCGCAAGCGCCTGTCGAGACGCAGGAAATCCAACAAGGTGGTCGTCGGCGACACCTCGGTCAGCGAGATTTCCTCGTTGTTGAGAATAAACCGGATCGCGCCGCGTATATTGGCCATCTTAACTACCCCGATAAGTGGAATAGGCAAAGGGACTCACCAGCAACGGCACGTGATAGTGACTCTCGTCGCTGATCGAAAAGCGGATGGGGACAACGTCCAGAAACGGAGTTTCAAGCGCAACGCCAAGCCGCTCGAAATACTGCCCAACATGAAACTGGATCTCGAACACGCCCTTGTCGAACTGCTCCCCTTCCAACAGCGGCTGGTCAACTCGACCGTCCGCATTGGTGAAGCTTTCAGCGATATGATGATTGTGGTCGCCATGCACATAGAGCAGATCAAGACGCATTCCCCGTGCCGGCTTGCCATGCATGGTGTCCAGAACGTGCGTCGTCAGGCGCCCAGATCCCGCCATTACTGCTATCCTTCGGTTTCCCCAACGTCGCAGACTATCGCAAATTTCGTCTGTTCCAAGGGGGCGACGCAAATTTTTACCATTTGGTCTATTTTGTACATCTTGCCGTTGGCGACGGGTTGGTTAAACTCGGCCACAAACAGCGAGACAAATTGATGCGTTACCCCCGCGATCTCCATGGATATGGCGCCAACCCACCAGAGGTAAATTGGCCCGGCGGCGCCCATGTCGCCGTGCAGTTCGTGCTCAATTATGAAGAAGGTGGCGAAAACAACATTTTGCATGGCGACGCGGCATCCGAGGCTTTTCTCGCCGACGTTGTTGGTGCCGCGCCTTGGCCCGGCCAGCGCCATTGGAACATTGAATCGATGTATGAATATGGCGCCCGCGCTGGGTTTTGGCGTCTGCATGCCATGTTCACCAAAGCCAATTTTGGGTTGACTATTTATGGCGTGGCCACCGCCTTGATGCGTGCCCCCGCCCAATTGGAGGCTATGCAGGCGGCAGGATGGGAAATCGCCAGCCACGGCTATAAATGGGTCGAGCATAAGGATATGCCGCCCGAGATCGAACGCGACCAGATCCAACAGGCCATTCATCTACATACCATAGCAACCGGCGAACGCCCATTGGGCTGGTATACGGGACGCTGCTCGCTTAATACGGTTGATCTGGTCTCCGAAGAGGGTGGATTTTCTTATATTTCGGACACCTACGACGATGATCTGCCCTATTGGCGGGTCCACAATGATCGTCCGCAACTGATAATTCCTTATACGCTTTCCGCCAACGACATGCGCTTTGTCACGCCCTCAGGCTTTGACAATGGCCAAGCCTATTTCCAGTTTCTCAAGGACAGTTTTGATTGCCTATATGCCGAAGGCCAGGCCGGTCGACCCAAAATGATGAGTGTCGGCCTGCATTGCCGCCTTGTCGGCCAACCCGGCCGCGCCATGGGGCTGCAGCGGTTTCTCGACTACATCGCCAGCAAGGATAAAGTGTGGGTGCCGACCCGCCTCGATATTGCTCGTCACTGGGCCATCAACCACCCCTATCAACGACCATCGTTGCAACCCAGCAAACTCGACAAAGCCGGTTTCGTCGAACATTTCGGCTCCATTTTCGAGCATTCTGCCTGGATTGCCGAGCGCGCATGGGAAAGCGAGCCTCGCCCCTGCCAACGATACCGCTGTAGGCCTGCATTTCGCCTTGCGCACACAATTTCGCCTCGCCAGCGATGACGAAAAACGCGGCGTACTACGCGCCCACCCCGATCTTGCCGGCAAACTCGCGGCCGCAAAACGGCTGACCGAGGCGTCCACCGCCGAGCAGGCGTCCGCCGGCCTCGATGCGCTGACCGATACCGAGCGCGACAGTTTCACCCGCCTCAACGCCACCTATGTCGAAAAATTTGGTTTTCCCTTCATCATTGCAGTCAAGGACAATACCAAGGCCTCAATCCTTGCGGCATTTCAGCAGCGGCTCAACAATAGCCCCGAAATCGAGTTCAACGCCGCCTGCAGTCAGGTCGAACGAATCGCCCGACTTCGCCTTGATGCCCTGCTGCCTTAGGGGGCAGTTGCTTATTTGTAGAATCCCTCGCGCAACATGATGCCGTGCTCAAGATAGACCTTGAGTGCGCACAACATGCCGGTCCAGCCCTCGCAATTGCCATAGGATGATTTGAGGCCCGATGCGGTCTCCCGCCAGCCTTCTTCGGCAATGCCCACCAGCGTCCGTCCATCCTCGAGCGCCAAAAAGGTCAAGGTCACGGTCGTTTCATACTGAACCGCCGCCTCACCCTCGCCTTCGCTTGCCGCCCAGTGCAAAACGATTTCCTTGTCCTTGATCACGCGCTCGACGCGCACCGGAAACGCCCCCGGAAAATCGTGAAAGTCCCAACTAACGGTAGCCCCGGTTTCGAGGCGCCCCTTGGCGCCGCCGGTAGTAAAATAGTTGCTCAATTGTTGCGGATCGACCACCGCCTCGAACACCTCGCCAACCGGCTTGTTGATCCGACCAGCGACCTTGAATCCATAGCTCATCTGGTAATCCTCCACATTGACGTAAACAACAATATGTTATAGTTCTATAACATGTCAAACGATGAGCACGACGATGCCATATTCAAGGCTCTGGGGCACCGCCACAGACGCCAGTTGCTAGATCTGCTCAAGGCAGAACCGCGCACCACCGGAACATTGTGCGAGTTGCTGCCCGCGTTGGACCGCTGCACAGTCATGCAGCATCTCAAGGTCTTGGAGCAGGCGGGCCTGATCATTGCCGAGCGCCGCGGCCGTCAGCGTTGGAACTATCTTGATGCCCTGCCCATTCACGCCCTGCACGAGCGCTGGATCGGCCCATATGCCGCTTATGCTGCATCCATGCTGGCACGGCTCGAGAAGGACCTCAATAGAGTTCCAGTTTCCTGATACCCCCTTGCAGCAAGGCCAAAGCTACGGCTAACTGCCCGCAGTTATTCGAGAAAGCACGAGCCTCATGAACATCCTCATCGCGCCACCCGCTGACATTGAATTGCCAACCCTCGTCCGCCATAAAGTCAAACTGGTCCCAACGGGCCGCATGTCCCGCATGCAACTGTTCGGCAGGGTCGCGCCATGACTGAAAACCGATTGCCCAGAATTGAGCCTGCAACCGCTGACAGCCAGAGCATTTGCGCCGTTCGGGCAACTCATTCAATGCGACGGCGCCACCCATTACCCCATCAATCAGGGTATGACCGAGCGTTACCACGATCTGGCAACGATCGAACTGGCTGGCGAAAATTCCAGACCCATGATTTCGATCTTTCGCGGCCAGCCCTATCAAATGCCGCTCGAACTGAAAATGATGGAACGCCATCCGCTGGGCAGCCAGGCCTTTTACCCATTGTCGGACCAACCCTTTATCGTCATCGTGGCGCCCGACAATCAAGGCCAACCGGCCCGTCCGCTAGCCTTTCTCACCACGCCGGGCCAGGGCATCAACATCGCCATGAACGTTTGGCATGGCGTTTTGACACCGCTACATCAGATCAGCGACTTTATTGTCGTCGACCGTGGTGGTGAGGGCAATAATCTGGACGAGCATCATTTCGGGTTCACCTACCTGATCGTCAGCACCGCCTGACCTGCCCCGATTAACGACGGCAGTTACTTATCCTTGGCCTCGCCCCAACCAATGCCTATGATATCGGCCAACCTGGGAGGACAATCACCATGGCCCGCCAAATTTTAGCAACGAACCTTGCCGCCGTGGCCTTGCTCATTATGGCTTGGATGCCAACATACGCTGCCGAGCCTTTCCCAGCATGTTACCGGTCAAATAACCTACCGGGAACGCGTCGCCCTGCCTCCAAATTCCAGCTTGCGCATGGCCATTGTTGATATTGCAAAGCCTGACTTTCCCGAGATTGTCGTGGCAACCGCCGCCATATCCCCGACTGGCCAGGTGCCATTGCAGTTTGATTTCTCGGTTCAGTCCCGCCTCTTCAATGCCAACGGCCAATTCGGCGTCACGGCCCAGATCATCGCCGATAATCAGGTGTGGTTTGCCACTGCGCGCCCGGTTCCTATCCGGTCCGGCTCGACACCCGCCCTGTTACTGACCCTCTCCATGGCCGACACCAGCAACACCAATGTCACCCTTGCGGCCAACAGTCCAAGCGTCAGGCTTGCCGTCTCAGGTGAACTTTTTGATACTCAGTGGCAGATTGTCACCATCGCGGGTAATCCGGTTATCGGTGAAACCGATCTGAGCTTTTCGATTGCGACAGATCATCGTGGTGGCGGCAACGCCGGATGCAACAGCTATTTTGCCCAAATCAACATTGATGGCCAGCAATTGACTGTCGGCCCGATCGCCGCGACACGCATGGCCTGTGCGCCCGCCGTAATGGTGCAGGAAGCGGCCCTATTTGCCGCTTTGGAAAATGTCTGGACCTACAAACTCACCAAGTCCGAACTCGTCCTGCTCGGGACCGACGGGGCCGTCCTGCTCAAACTGCACGCTAGACGGAATTGACATTGTCGGCGCTCGCTGGCTGACTGGAGCAAATCAGCTTCAGAGGTAGCCATGCAGACCAGTGACTTGATTGATCGGCTACTCGATGTCATCGAAACCGAAATCGCGCCCAAGACTCGAATTGGCGTTAAAACGGGGAACAAGGTTTTCGGCGCGGCGATCCTGCGAAAAGCCGACCTGTCCGTTGTCATCGCTGAAACCAACAATGAGACCGAAAATCCGCTGTGGCACGGCGAGATGCACGCCATCAAACGATTTTTCGAACTCGACCCGGCAGCGCGGCCGGATGTGAAGGACTGCATTTTCCTTGCCACGCACGAACCATGCTCGCTGTGCCTGTCGGGCATAACGTGGTCAGGGTTCGACAATTTCTACTATTTGTTCAGTTACGAAGACACCCGCGACAGCTTTGCTATCCCCTATGACATCGCCATTCTCAAAGCGGTTTATGCGGTCCCTGAGCCCGAAACCGGCATCGTCTCGGCAGATCGACCACTCTACAACCGAACCAACCAATATTGGCAAAGCCACAATATTGCGCAATTGATCGCCAGCCTGGATCGTGGCGGACGCGAGGCCCTGTTAGGCCGATTTGATGATATTACGGCGCTGTACGCCGACTTGTCGGCCATCTATCAGGCCGACAAAGGCGAAAAAGGCATTCCGCTGGCATAACGCCTATTCGGTAACTACCGCACTTGCCACCATCTCGCTCCGAGGAACGTCGGCAAAAGATGCGGCAAAGGTCAAAACGCTCAAGGCGAGAATAAACAGGGCGGTTAAAAAAAACTGGGGCATGGTGCGAAGTCCTTGAAATACTAACTGACTCATACTGCTCCGCCTCTGAACTAGGTCCGCCCGACCCGTTCATAATACATTAATCATTATGCTTTGATGAAAAAGAGCGGCATTGCGCCGCCCTTTCTTTAACTTAAGGTTAAGCGACGCGCTCGCCGCGCGGCCGACGACCGCCCTCGGGACGGCGCGTAGATTTGGCCGCATCTTTCTGGGTCTTGCCCCAACGCTGCTTGTTGGCCGCAGGCTTGGCACCGACCGGCTTGCCCGTCTCGCTATCGCGACGCACACGCGTGACTTGACCATCGGCCCTATTGACCTCAACAGGCTTGGATTGACGTTGCGGCTGGCCCGCCCCGTCCCCAAAAGCGGCGAACGGACGACGTTCAGCCGGCGAACGCCGGTCGCCCTGTTTTTTGGGATTTTGCGCGCCACGCGGTTTCTGCTGTCCACGATTGCCCTTGGCTTTATAGGCCGAACGCGGTGCCTCAACCACACCGGTATCATTGGCCAGGTGCAACTCGCCGGAAACCGGCAGGCTTTTGCGAATCAGGCGCTCGACATCGCGCAGTTTGATCCGCTCGCTGCCGTCGCACAGTGTAATCGCGATGCCCGACGCACCGTTGCGCCCGGTGCGACCAATACGGTGCACATAGTTCTCAGGATCATCGGGCAATTCATAATTGATGACATGGGTAATGCCGGGCACATCGATACCGCGAGCGGCAATGTCCGTAGCAACCAACAGGCGTACCTGCCCCGAGGAAAACCCCTTGAGCGCTGCCTGACGGGCATTCTGGCTCTTGTTGCCATGAATTGCGGCAGCCTTGTGCCCGTCAATATTCAGGTTCTTGGCGACGCGGTCAGCCCCATGCTTGGTGCGCGAGAACACAATCACCCGTTCCATTTCAGGTTCGGCCAACAATTCGTTCAACACCCCGCGCTTAGCCTTGGATCCAGACAGGATCACCCGCTGATCAATCTTGACCACCGTCTGGCCTTGCGGATTGGCGTCGACGCGAATGGGCTCGTTCAACAAACCCTTTGCCAAATTGGCCACTTCAGGCGCCATGGTGGCGGAAAACAGCATCGTCTGGCGGCGTGGCCCGATGGCCCGCGCAATATGTTTGACCGGCGCGATAAAGCCCATGTCCAGCATCCGGTCGGCTTCATCGAGCACAAACCAGCGCGTTTCGTTGAGTTTGAGTTTGCCGTCGTCAATCAGGTCCTTGAGGCGACCGGGCGTCGCCACCACCACATCGACGCCTCTGGCGATCCGCTGCACCTGATGGTAGCGCGACACGCCACCGAGCACGAGCACAGTCTGCAGGCGCATTTCGGATCCGGCGAACTTTCGGATCGCCTCGTCAATTTGCACTGCCAACTCGCGTGTCGGCGCCAGAATCAAGGCGCGTGTGGTCAGCGGACGCGGGCGCCCGGTTAACGTCAGGATACCGGCCAGAATTGGCATGGCAAATGCCGCAGTCTTGCCCGATCCTGTCTGGGCAATGCCCATCAAATCCTTGCCGGTTAGCAGAGGCGGTATAGCTTCGGACTGTATCTTGGTCGGCTCGTTAAAACCGGCGCGCGCCAGCGAGTTGACAAGCAATTCAGGCAATCCGAGTTCAGCAAAATTAGTCAATATAAGGTCTTTCAAATGGCGCGCCATCCAAAGCGGGCACCGCCGACGCCAATCCCATTGGATTGGCGGGTTCATAAATACGCATACGGCGATATGAGAAAACTATCGCGCGGGTGCTGGCTGGCCCGGCTGGTCGTCTGCCGGGATACTTCGCCGCTCACCGCATTGGTCGATAAGAAGAGAAGTCCGTCACGTTTGTTTCGCAGCTATATTGCGCTGTTAGGCGCGCTGCTGCCACGGACGATGGCTGTGATATGGGGTAGAACCGTTCAAATAGCAAGCCAATTTGCTGTAATCGCCGCATGCCTGCCCTGCACGGCCAGTTCAGGGAGCATGTTCTTCATATTGTGCAAGCCCATCGGAAATCTCATACCAGGGTGCCTTGGAACCAACGAAAATATGAGCTGTGGGGCGCATGGTTGGCGCATCGGCCAGGGTCCCCAGCGGAATATGAACATAGGCCTGCTCACGCACCAGCGAATAGATAAGTGACCCGCATTTGCCGCAATGGACATCGTGACTTGCCAATGGATCGCCATAAATCAGCAAACTGTCCTTCCCCGCGATCAGGGCAAACAGGCCTGCCCGGATCCCGCCGAAGGGCTTGAATGCTGATCCCGTCGCACGTCGGCAATTCGCGCAGTGGCAATTGGCGGCATATTCAAAGGCATCCGCCACGCTGTAGCGCACCGTGCCGCAAAGACATCCGCCCGATAATTGTGCTTCTCCCAGATCGCCCATCGCGCTCCCTCATGCGTTAGATGCCGCCATACCAGTCATAGCCATTGTCTTCCCAATAGCCGCCCTTGCCCTTGCCGAATGGGGCGAGGTCATCGACCAACTCGATGGTATGCAGATATTTTGGCTGTTTGTAGCCCAACGCCCGCTCGATACGCAGCCGGACTGGTGCGCCATTGGATATCGGCAATGTCTCATCATTGAGCCCATAGGCCAGAATGGACTGCGGATGATAGGCATCCACCAGATCCGAACTCTCATAATAAAGAATGTCGCCACTCAGACTGCGTTGGATGTTGTCAAAGCAATGATAGACGGCAAACCGCGCCTCCGGCATGACATTGGCCTGATCCAACAGCCCCGAAAGTGGCGTGCCGGTCCATTTGGCAATGCAGCTCCAGCCCTCAACGCAGTCATGACGGGTAATCTGGCTTCGCGCCGGCATATTGCGTAATTCGTCCAGCGAAAAACTGACCTCCTGCTCCACCATGCCGGTAATCTTGAGCCTGATAATCGGCAAAATTACTCGCTACCAGCGCCTTGTATTCCTCCGTCGTCGGGTCGGTCGACCCGTTTGGCCGCTGGCCCTGCCGGATTTCACTAGCCGAATATTCGCGAGCCAGACTCTGCTGCCCGATCAGCCCCCGCTGCACCTTGTAGGTCAGAGTATTGGCCATTTCGAGCACATTGCGCACTTCGTTGTCGCGCGACCCCAGAAAATCAAACTGCTCGCATCCCGCCAGCACCAGCGAAGACGCGGTGGCGGCGGACGCCCCCAGAAAACGGCGACGCGTCAATTGCAATCGGCTCATTTCTGTTCTCCTTCATTGGTCGTCGTACCCGGACTGGCGCGGTACCAACCGGTAATCATCGACCGCAACTCGTTGATCGGCCCCGCAGCCAGCACCATGATGATGTGAATGATAAAGAACGAAACCAGCAGCACCATGACGCCAAAATGGATTGTTCGCGCTGTCTGACGACCGCCAAACACATCAAGCAACCACGGCCAGGCACTATCCATGCCCGGCGACATGGTCAGTCCGGTTAAGATGATCAGCGGAAACAGGATGAAGAACACGCCGAAATAGCTCAATTTCTGTAGCGGCCCGTAGCTGCGACCGTGGTGAAATTTCAGCGTTGCATGATCCTTGATATCCTTGGGAATACCCTTGATGTCCTTGGGCCCCAACACAATGTCGCGTCTGATATGACCGTTAATGAAACTGGCGAGAAACCAGATGAACATGGTCAGGACGAACAGCCAAGCAAAAAAGAAATGCACTACCCGCCCCGTTGCCAGATCCTGAAACGAGGGAATGGTCAATGCCGCGGGAAAACCCCGAAATGCTGGACGATCAGCCGAACCACTCATCCCCAGGACACCGGTGGTATCAAATTCCTGTCCGAACAGCCTCGTGCGACCGCGGGGTCCATCGTCGGTATTGACCGCATAGAGTTCCAAAATTGCATTGTCGAACTCGAAACCTGACTGCTGGCCAATATAAAGCGAGGGATGGGCATTGAATATCTGCAACCCGGACAGCAACAGGAAGAACAGGCATATTGCCCAGACCCAGTGCGTGACGCGGGTAAAAATCGACTGCCGATAGATCAGCGGCCCCTTGGTTGGCACTGTCTCAACTGCGTCTGCCATTATGTCTCCCCTCGCCGGTGCCGAAAGCCAATTGCTCTACACTCTGCCTAGAGTAACGGTGTCGCGCGGAACAATTGTCGTCGGTCACATATTTTTTATTTCTTCGGCGCCATCACATCGCCGGACGACATAGCCCCACCTGAAGACATGGCACCGCCCATCATGCCATCGTGCATGGTGTTGCACGCGTCCTGCGCGACTTTCATGACCTCTGGAAAGGTTATGGCGCTCGTTTGGTCCATGCACATCTTGAAGTCGTCATCGCTCATCATGCCCATCGCATCGCCGGCCATCGCGTTGGTTGCCATGGCACCGCCCTTCATTGCATCAGCTTTCATGGCATCTTGAGCATTGACGCCAGCGGCGGTCGCAGCCAACATCATTATTGCGGCAAGCGGCACTGACACATGGCAGAATTGGAAGGTCATAAAAATTCTCCTTAGGGTATCATGCGCACCATGCCATGATACATGCACACCAATTCGCCCCCTATGTCTGCCCGGTTACACATTCACACCGTCGTGACCTCCCTATATACTCCACGTCAAGGCGCCCACACTGTAACCATATGCATGATCTGAGCGAATGAGCGGCAATGAGCGAACCTGACACCATCGAGACGCAGTTGCGCGCGCTGATGCTGGCATCGCTCGATGGCGATGCGGCCTCTTACCGTGCGTTGCTCTCTGAGTTACGCCAACATTTGCATCGCTATTTCACCCGGCGGCTGCATGCCGCCCATGCCGCCTACGCGGAGGATCTTGTGCAGGAGACATTGCTGGCAATTCATTCGCGGCGAATGTCCTATGACCGCAAACGACCTTTTACCGCGTGGTTACATGCCGTCGCACACCATAAGTTCGTCGATCACGTGCGCCGCTATGCCCTGCGACCAACTGTGCCCCTCGATGATGACGCACCGGTATTTGCCCGCGACGACACAGCCGATGCGGCCACGCGCATGGATATTGATACCGTTCTGCATACAGTGCCTAAGCGAACCGAAACCTTGATTCGCAAAGTACGTATTGAAGGAGCCAGCATTGCCGAAGCCGCCAAGGCTAACGATATGAGCGAGACGGCGGCCAAGGTTTCGATCCACCGCGGCCTAAAAGCCCTTACCGCGAGATTTTCAGGAGGCAGCAAATGAGCGATGAGTTGATTGCCCGCCTCAGCGGTGATCTCAAGCCCGTACCGCGCAACGCCGTGCAACTATTGATACTTGGCGCACTGGCTGTAGGCGGGGTTATTGCCGTATCCGCTTTACTGATGCAACTCGGATTCCGTGCCGATATCGACAGCGCCATGCATGGCCCGGTGTTCTGGATAAAATCGGGCTACACCATGGCCCTGGCATTGCTGGGCGCGATACTCACGCTGACCTTGGCGCGACCCGAAGGGCGAATCATATGGCCATGGTTTGCAGCGCCAATACTGGCAATTGTTCTTGCCTTGGCCGCCGCAACGCAATTGATTGGCACTGACCAGCAAACCGCCATGGTCTATATTCTGGGCGGCTCAGCCTTGGTATGCCCTTGGCTGATCGTGGCACTGTCCGCGCCCATTCTGGCCGCATTATTGATTGCAATGCGCAAACTGGCGCCCGCTAATCCAACGCTGGCTGGCCTTGCCGCCGGCCTGTTTGCCGGTGGCGCTGGCGCCTGGGTCTATTCATTCCATTGCGGGGAAAACGGTCTGGCGTTCCTCTTGATCTGGTACACGCTGGGCATTGCACTTGTCGCCGGAGCCTGGCGCCATTCTGGGACGCTATCTGTTACGCTGGTAGCGCCCCCGGCCGGCTATTCGTCTCGCGCCGCCCAGTTCATGCCACGGCGCAGCATCGTCGCCATTTCAGGTACCTCGAATTCCTTGGCCACATGCCCCAGCGTGGTGTGGAACACGCGCCCTTTGCCATGGTGGTGTTTCCAGGTGACCGGCATGACGACGCCGTCGATCCAGTCATTATGCTCGCCCGAGAATGTTGTCGTGGCCAGCACTTCGATCGAGGGATCGACATGCATGTAATATTGCTCGGATGTGTAGTCGAATGATTTTACCCCAGCCATGATCGGATCGTCGGGTTTTGCCACGTCCACCCGATAGTCAATAATGTTGCCGGGATGGGCGACCCACTGCCCCCCGACCATGAACTGATACTCAACCGAGTCACGGAACGCGTCACTCATGCCGCCGTGGTGGCCGGCAAGCCCTACGCCATTCTCGACCGCCTTGGCCAGATTGGTCGCTTCGTCCTTCTCGATTTTTGACATGGTGAAAATTGGAATAATCAGTGACAGGTTATGAATTGACGGATCGGCAAACGCTGCCGTTTCTGTTGCTGTACGGACAGAAAACCCGTCTTCATGTAACCAGCGGCGGTAAATCGTTGCACATTCTTCGGGCTCGTGACCGGCCCAACCCCCATAAACGATCAAAGCGCTACGCATGAATAATTCCTTCGCAAATCAACCGGGGGAACTTAGCGCAATGAAGCCGGATTGAAAGCCCCCTGTGCTGACCAGTCTTTGACCGTGGCAAAATTTAAAAATTGACCGTCTGGTCCACTTTTCACTGTCACCATTTACTGATTAACTGACAGTTCGCGATGCTGGTTCACTTCAGAACAATAATAGCAGGCCCGGCGTCGCCAATGCTTACAAAATGAGGGAAAACGGGATGAAAAAGCTACTCCTTGGTGCCACGGCGCTAACGCTGTTTACCGGTATGGTCGGCACCGCATACGCCGATTACACACTCAACATCTTGCACATCAACGATTTTCACTCGCGCTTCGAGCCTATTACCGGCTCAAATTCTGACTGCAATGCCGAGACAGATGCCAAGGGCGAGTGCTTCGGCGGCATAGCGCGACTCAAGACCATCATCGACACCACCCGGGACTCACTCAGCAAGGATGGTGGCAACGTCCTGCTTCTCTCTGCTGGCGATAATTTCCAGGGCTCGCTCTATTACACCACTTACAAATCCAAGGTTGTAGCCGAATTTTTCAACCAGATGGGCTTTGATGTGGTGGCCACTGGCAACCATGAATTTGATGATGGCCCGGCAGAATTCTCCAAATTCATTGCAGCCGCAAACTTCCCGATCATTGGCGGCAATTTCGACGTATCCCGATCCCCCGACCTGGCCGGCAAGATCAAAGGCTCTATCGTCGTTGATATCGGCGGTGAAAAGATCGGCATCATTGGGGCGACAACCGAGGATACGCCCGAAATTTCGTCACCGGGCGAAGTCGAATTTCACGACGTCATTCAATATGTCCGTGGCGCCTCAGAAGCACTCGATGCCGCTGGTATCAACAAAATCATCCTGCTCAGCCATATCGGTTACACTATCGATCAACAGGTCGCCGCATCGCTGCCACTCGTTGACATAATTGTTGGCGGACACTCTCATACGCTCCTGTCCAACACCGACGAAAAAGCTGCTGGCCCTTACCCGACCATGGTTACCAACCCCGCGGGCGTTGAAGTTCCGGTGGTTCAGGCCAATGAGTATGGCAAATATCTCGGCGAGATTGCAGTTACCTGGGACGACGACGGCAACGTGACCTCTGCTACTGGCGCGCCCTATTTGATTGATGCTTCCGTCAAGGGCGATCAAAAATTCGCCGACGAATTGGGCACCCTTGCCGGCCCGATCCAGGAAGCCATGGGTAAGGTCATCGGCACCACCACCGCAGCTATCGATGGCTCGCGTGAAACCTGCCGGGCTCAGGAGTGCGAGATGGGCGATCTCATGGCCGATGCCATGCTTGACCGCACCGCCGAACAGGGCGTCACCATTGCCCTCGCCAATGGCGGTGGCCTGCGCGCCTCGATTGATCAGGGCGACATCACCATGGGTGAAGTTGTCACTGTTCTGCCATTCTCAAATACGTTGGCAACGGTTCAGGTTTCCGGCGCCGATGTCATTGAAGCGTTGGAAAATGGCGTCAGTGATGTTGAAAACGGTGCCGGTCGCTTCCCGCAGGTTGCTGGCCTCAAATTCTCGTTTGACTTGTCCAAACCACCCGGGTCGCGCGTTAGCGAGGTGATGGTTGGTAGCGGCGACGACTTCGCTCCAATCGATCAGGAAGCCATCTACACGCTTGCCACCAACAATTATGTGCGTGGCGGCGGCGACGGTTATGAAACCTTCGCTTCAGGCGACAATCCATACGACTTCGGACCACCGCTAGAAAATATTCTGGCTGACTATATCGCCAAGCTCGGCGGCGAATACACGCCCTACACCGATGGTCGCATCACTGAAATCAAATAGATTTCGGTCACCAAATTATCACAAGGGGCGCCTGGCGGCGCCCCTTCTTCTTTTCCGAGTTCACGCTCTGCGCGCAATCTGGCTCCAGGCCAGAAGAATTATTACCGCCCCCACGATGGCGCCGATAAAATTGGCCCCGTCGTTTGGACCATACCAGCCTATCGCCTGCCCCAGCCATGTGGCCAACAGTGATCCCACGATCCCAAGAACAGTAGTCAAGATGAACCCGGACGGCTTGTTCTCACCCGGCGTGATCCACTTGGCGATCATGCCTGCGAGAAAACCAATAATGATGGCCCAGAGAATACCCATGTCGACGCTCCTGTTGTTCGCTACATAAATAAGTCAGAACTGTCGCAACAGGTTGCAAGTACCGCGTGACGAATTTGCAACGGCTCGCCTGTCGCAAATTTTGTGATCGCAAAATTTCGCAACCAAGCGTCGGAGACATCGTTCCTTGGCTGTCCAAGTGGGGGGCACATCCCACAACCAAGGAGACTAAAAATGAAAAAATCCATCATCACCACTGCCATTATCGCCCTGCTCGCCTCGAGCGCCGTTCCCGCTATTGCACAGGATACCGGCGTTTCGGTTGGAGTAGATGCTGGTGCTGCCGTTGGTGCCGAAACGCCAGCCGTCGATGCCGCTGCAGGTGCGTCGACCGATGCGAACGCCAAGGCTGGGGTCGGCACCGATGCGAAGGCTGGCGCTGGCGCCACTACAGACGCAATGTCGGACAATACTTTTGGCGCCGTGATGTCGTCCGTTTCCACATCGAGCGACGTGGACCTGTCGGCCATTGCCGATGCTTCACAGGTATCGATTGTGCTATTGTCGTCGCTTCAGGGCAATGCCGAAGCCGACGCAGCCAGTCTTGACCAAGCCTTGACGGCAAGTGCTGATGCCATGACCACGCTGCACTCCAACATTGAGGGTAACGCGGCAATCATGGCCAAGCTCGAGGCCGATGGCTATGTAGCCAGCGACGTTGTCGCCGTCAAAAGCGCCGCTGATAGTTCGGTCATCGTTTATGTAGATGACCGCTCATAAGCGCGGTTACCATATACGGACCCCAGCCAATGGCTGGGGTTCTTTTTTGCGCCCCCGTAACCAGACTTATCAACCATCGACCTGGTGCTCACACCGGTCGGTGTCGGTGACCGTCGCCAGATCCAGCACTTTTTGCAGATTGGTCGCATGGCGGAACGAGGGCTCCATCGTCTTGCCCGCTTTTACTGCCTCATAAAACCGCTGGTAATTGGTTGGCACCGGATCACACTCAACAGTGCTCCAGGTGCCGGTTTCCGCGTCTGCCCCAAGGCATGTTCGCAGCGAGCCTGCCATCATGACGGTGCTGCACCTCAACCGATCCCTTTTCGCCGTAGACGCGCAGGCGCAATTCATTCATGTGCCCCGTCGCCCAGCGCGTCGCATGCACCACGCCCAGCGCGCCATTTTCCAACTGAACCGACATGGCAAAACTGTCGTTGGCGTCTAACTCATATTCGCCAATACGATTGTTTTCCGCTTTGTCAAAAGTCTGCAAACGGCAGAACACCCGGTCAATATCCGATCCCGCGCCATATACGGCAAAATCGAGAATATGCACTCCAATATCGCCCAGGACCCCGTTTGAACCGTGGCTTTTACTCAACCGCCACAGCCACTTGCTCTCGGTCCGCCAATCGCCCCAAGCCTTTGAGACCAGCCAACTCTGCAAGTAGCCTCGCCTCGACATGCTTTACCGCCCCGATTTCTCCGGCCTGCACGATCGAGCGCGCCTTTTGCAACTGGGCAACATTGCGATAGGTCAGATTGACCATGCCAACAAGACCAGCTTTTTCAACTGCCTCGGTCATTTCCATGGCCCTGTTATGGTCGGTCGCCAGCGGCTTTTCGCAAAACACATGTTTGCCCGCCGCGATCGCCGCCATCGTCGTCGGATAATGCACGCTGTCCGGGGTCACATTGGCAATGGCGTCAAACTCGCCCCACGCCAGGGCCGCATCGAGCGAGCCAAATCCGCGCTCGATATTATGGGCATTGCCAAACACCTCGACCCGTGCCGGATCGACATCGACGCCACCGACCAGCGTCACCCCCTCGATAGCGGAAAAATGTTTGGCGTGCTGGTTGGCCATGCCACCAGTTCCCAAAATGAGCAGACGCATAAGTGAAATCCTTGAACCGATAGAATGAAAAATCGAGCATTGCCGCGACCACGCGAATGCCCAATTCTAAAAAGTTGGCGCGGACCTATTTGAAACCTTCTTCACCGGCGCTGTGCAGACCCTCACCGCGCGCGACAATCGGCTCTAGCGCCTTGTCGACGGGCACGTTGGGTGCCTCGGTGATATTGGGATATCTATTGGGATTATAGGCCCAGTTGACCGCGTTGCGCAGGACCTTTCCTATCATCTCATCATAGTAAGTGGGATAGGTTTCGTGGCCGGGTCGGAAGTAAAATACGTTGCCCGCACCGCGACGATAAGTCAGCCCCGAGCGAAAAATCTCGCCGCCCTGAAACCACGAGACGAACACGGTTTCCAGCGGCTCCGGCACCGAAAACGGCTCCCCATACATTTCCTCATTTTCCAGCTCGAAGTGGGCAGGCAGACCCTTGGCTATCGGATGTCCCGGATTGACAACCCACAGTCGCTCCCGTTCGCCCGCCTCGCGCCAGTTCAGTGCACAAGGAGACCCCATCAGGCGTTTGAATATCTTGGAAAAATGGGCCGAATGCAAAACGATCAGCCCCATGCCTTCCCAAACCCGCTTGGCCACGCGCTCGACAACTTCGTCGGCAACGTCGCCGTGAGCCCGGTGCCCCCACCAAACCAAAACATCGGTTTCGGCGAGCCTTGGCTTCGGTCAATCCGTGCTCTGGCTCCTGCAGAGTTGCGGTACTCGCCGATATGTTGGCGTCGCTCCCCAACAATTTTGCAATCTGGGTGTGCATCCCCTCGGGATAGGTGTCGTGCACCACTTTGTTCAAATGCTCGTGGACGTTCTCGCCCCAAACCAAAGTGCGAATAGCCATCAATAAACTCCTGCAATTCTGATGTTGGTGTCACCTGACCGGCATCGATGGATATCTCCGTCCCCGATTCAGCCAAGCGCCGAACCAACCCCGTCGGCTGATCCGGCTTGTAAATACTGATTGTGGCGGCCGGTCAAACTTACCGACCATGCGTTCTAGCGGATTGGCTTACCCTTATCGTCAAATCGATGGAGTTTGTCTTCCATCGGCGAAATATGGACAACGTCGCCGGTATGATAGCTGTTGGTGCCATCCAGCCGGACAACAACCGGCTCCTCCATGCCCATCTCAAGATAGACATAGGAGTCTGCGCCAAGATTCTCGGTGTGAATGACCTTGCCCTGCCACTTGCCGCCCTCTGGTACAATGTTCAGATGCTCGCCTCGAACACCTAAAGTGTGGGCGTTATAGGCCTTGGCCGCGTCGCCGCTGAGGAAATTCATTTTGGGCGAGCCGATAAACCCTGCGACAAACAGGGAATCGGGCGTCTCATAAAGCTCCATCGGCGTGCCCACCTGTTCGATGACCCCATCGCGCAAAACGCAGATCCGGTCCGCCAGCGTCATCGCCTCGACCTGATCATGGGTCACATAAATCATCGTGACATTGTTCATGTCTTCATGCAGCTTGGCGATCTCGATCCGGGTCGCCACGCGCAGGGCCGCATCGAGATTGGACAGCGGCTCATCAAACAGAAACACCTTGGGATCGCGCACAATAGCCCGTCCAATAGCCACGCGCTGCCGTTGCCCACCAGACAATTGCTTGGGCAGGCGATCCAGATATTGCCCAATCTGCAACAGGTCTGCCGCCTTGGTCACGCGCTCGCGGATTTGTTGCTTGCTGCCCTTTTCCAGCGTCAGCCCGAACGCCATATTGTCGTAAACAGTCATGTGCGGATAAAGCGCATAAGACTGAAACACCATGGCAATGCCGCGCTTGGATGGTGTCAGCCCATTGACCACTTCGCCGTCAAACAGCAACTCCCCCGAGGTAATATCCTCAAGCCCGGCCACTAACCGCAATAATGTTGACTTGCCACATCCCGACGGGCCCACAAACACCATGAACTCGCCCGACCTGATCTCGAGATCGACCCCTTTGATCACATTGACCGCGCCAAATGACTTGCGCACGTCCTTGAGTTGAATATTGGCCATTGCCTACCCCTTAACCCCGCCGGCGGTCAGGCCGGACACAATTTTACGCTGGAAGACGAGCACCAGCACGACAAGCGGTACCGTCACGATAACCGAGGCCGCCATGATTATGCCCCAAGGTATTTCATACTGCGAGCCACCCGACAAAAGCGCGATGGCCACCGGCACTGTGCGTGTCAAATTTGACGATGTGAAAGTGAGCGCAAACAGGAACTCGTTCCAGGCGCCAATAAACGCCAGCAATCCCGTGGTCACCAGTGCGGGCCACATCAATGGCAGGAATACGCGAGTGATGATCACCCAGGGCGTGGCCCCATCCACAATCGCTGCTTCCTCGATCTCAATGGGCAATTCGCGCATGAACGTGGTCAATACCCAAACGGTGAACGGCAACGTAAAGATCGTGTAGGAGAAAATCAGCGCCCAGGGCGTATTGTAGATGCCCAGCGCCCGGATAACCTCAAACAGCCCCGCCAACACGGCAATCTGGGGAAACATCGAAACGCCGAGAATTGTCATCAACAACAGCGAGCGCCCCCGAAATCGAACCCGACTCAGCGCAAACGCCGCCGTAACCGCCAGGAACAGCGCCAGCAGTACAGTGGTTGTCGCAACAAACACCGAATTCAGCAGATTGCGCGGAAACGCGCCCTGACTGAAAACCGAAATATAGTTGTCCCAGGAAAACGAGGTTGGCCAGTAATCCACCTGAAACAGCGCCGTGCCGGATTTGAAACTCGTCAGAATGGCGTAGTAGAATGGAAACACCGAGATAACGACGATCACCAGCACCAGCGCATAAAAGGCTGTTGTCTTGGTATAGCTCCAGAGCATCTATCGATCCCCCCCGTCGAAGCGCACCCGACCCAGCCATATATAAAGCGCCGTCATCACCGCAATGATTAGGAACAATAGTGTCGATTGCGCCGACCCATAGGCGAACTTGTCAAAATCAAACAGGTTTTCGCGCGCAACCACTGACATGGTCTTGGTCGCCGAACTGTTGGGCGTCAGCACATAGATCAGATCGAAAATGCGCATCGCGTCGAGCAGGCGGAATATGATCGCCACCATCAGCGCCGGGCGAACCAGCGGCAGGGTAATGCGAAAAAACTGTTTGACCGGGTGAACCCCGTCAATTTCCGCCGCTTCATAAATATCCTTGGGGATCATCTGCAATCCGGCAAGCACCAGCAGGGCCATGAATGGCGTGGTCTTCCAGACATCCACGATCAGCACCGCCGTCATGGCTGTATCGGGTTGGGCCGTCCATGCCACCTTCTCACTCAACAACCCAAGCCGCAGCCCCAGATCATTGAGAATACCGAATTGGTCATTGAGCATCCAGGCCCACATTTTGGCCGAGACAATGGTGGGGATCGCCCATGGAATAAGAATTGCGGCGCGCACGATGCTGCGCCCCTTGAATTCGGCATTGAGCACCAGCGCCACGATCATCCCCAGCACAGCCTCGAAAAACACCGAAACCACGGCAAATCGCAGCGTATTCCAGACCGCATTCCACCAAACCGGGTCTACCAACAGCCCCGAATAGATGGTACGACCGCTTTTGAGCGTGGTCCACGATATGTAATTTTTGAATCCGACGAACTTGGCGTTGTAGAGATCGGTCAACGACGCGTCGGTGAAGGAAAAATAGATCGAGCGCAGTAGCGGCCATCCGGCAACGATAGCCAGCGCAACCAGCATTGGAATGAGAAACCACCGTGCCGCAGCGACCCGTTGCGACAGGAGTTCTGATTTTATCGGCTTGGCCAGCACCACGGCCGGCGGCACGATTGTTTCGCTCGACATATTGATCCTCTGCGACAAAGGTTCAGGGATGGCTGCGGGGCCGGATAGCCCGGTCCCCGCAGCCATTTGGCTGGGTGGAGGTCTTACCAGCCGTCACCTTTGAGGTCGGTCAACTTGGCTTCGAGCACTTCAAGATTGTCCGCAGCCGAGCCATTGCCCGACAGCGTGTCATGCACGGCGCTCCAGAACAGCGACGACACCTCGTTGTACTTCACCTTGGTTGGCGCCGATGGACGTGGCACAGCCTGCAGGAATACATCCTTCCACCGTGGAATGATGGGCTGAGCCTTGGCAATATCAGGATCGTCATAGAGCGAAACGATAGTTGGCAGGTTCGACTGATCAATGGCGCGTTCCTTCTGGACCTCCTTGGAGGACAGGAACAATGCCAGCTTGATCGCTTCATCTGGCGATTTCGTATATTTCGAAACCGCGACATTCCAACCGCCGAGTGTAGCGGCCGAACTGTTGCCATCACCAGCACCAGCGGGTAGTGGCACCACGTCGAATTTGTCCTTCACCGCCGAGTCCGCGCTATTGCCCAACTGATAGGCATAGGGCCAGTTACGCATGAACACGGCATTGCCCAGTTGCCACACGCCGCGGCTTTCCTCTTCCTGATAGGCCAGCACGCCCTCGGGCGCGATCGAGCCTACCCAGCTTGCCGCCCGGTCAATCGCCGCGGCAGCCTTTGGATTATTGATCGAAATCGTCCCGTCAGCTTCCACGATCTGGCCACCACCCGAGGATTTAACCCACTCGAGCGCGTCGCAGGTCAACCCTTCATAGGCGTTACCCTGGAACACGAAGCCATACATGTCCTTGTTGCCGTCAGCCCGCTCACCATCCATGATTTCCTTTGCTGTGGTGGCCATTTCTTCCCAGGTCTTGGGCGGGGTCTTGTTGTACTTTTTCAGCAAGTCAGTGCGGTAGTAGAGGGCCGGCGCATCGGTGAAGGCTGGAAGCGCCACCAGCTTGCCGTCCACGGTCTGACTTTCAATGATTGACGGGAAGTGATCCTTGATCACATCCTTGGCGGCATCGGTCAGGTCGAGAAACTGGTCCGCCAACTGCGGCGCCCAGATCACATCCGTCTGGTACACATCGATGTCGCTGTTGCCAGCGGCGAGCCACAAGCGATACTGACCGAACTGATCAGAGGTCGACGATGGCATTGGCACGATGGTCACGGTGTTGCCGGTTTCAGCCTCAAAGCGATCAAGCTGGGTGCGCAGGAATGCCAGCCCATTGCCCGTATCGCCCGAAACCATCGAAAGACTGGCCGCCTGGGCGACGCCGCCCAAGGCAACCGTGGCCATCAATCCGGCTAGTAACAATTTGAATTTCATGAAAATTCCTCCCGAATACAAAATGCCGGAAGACACACATGATCGATCGGACATGCAACGCACTTCCTCCAGATCTGTGCTCCCTTCCGAAAGCCCCCGGCTGATCTGGCACTCGCCAGTCACCTTCCAAAGCGCTTTGAACCAAAAACAACCAGACGACGGATTTTCTGTCAAGCATGCATTTCCGATTTTCGTCAGGCCTTTCACCAAAAGTCGCGTAACATCTATATATATCAATTAGTTATATAATCGCGCCGCCGCGATACTGCCCGGGGACGTCAAAATCGTTGATGAACGCACCTCAAAAATTGGCAATCCATTTTCCGGGTTGCGAAATAATTTGAAATCGCTTTGAATAACCACGGAGGAGAATGCCAGGCCCCTATCTTGATGGCGACCTGCGCGCCCTATCGCCACAGCGTTTGCCAAAGTTCGACCGGCACATTGCAGGGCCAATACAAAGATGAGACTAAAAGACCTCGCCGAACATCTGGGCTTGTCTCAGACCACCGTCAGCCGTGCCCTGAATGGCTATCCCGAGGTCAATGAGGCGACGCGTCGGCGCGTCACCGAAACCGCTGACCGCTTGGGGTATCGCCCCAACGCCAATGCTTTGGGCCTCGCCACCGGACGCGCCAGCACCATCGGCCTTGTCCTGCACGGGTCGACCGAATTCGGACCGCATATGACCGAATTTCTCGCCGGCATGGGCACCGGCCTCGCCCATAAGGAAATGGATATTCTGGTCTCCACCGTGGGTAGCCACGACGAAGAGGTGGCCACCTATCGCCGCCTCGCCGCCAGCCAATCGGTCAACGCTGTGTTGCTGCATTCTCCTACCCTGCACGATGACCGCGCCAGGCTCCTGAGCAAACTGCGCCTGCCCTATATCCTGCATGGTCGCACCGAAATTGACGAACCCCATGCCTGGTTCGACATTGACAATCAGGGCGCCATGGAACGCGCCGCCTCCCATCTGATTGATCTGGGCCATCGCCGGATTACCCTTCTCAATGGCTTCAAGGGCCGCACGTTCGCTGAGCATCGCGAAACCGGCTACCGGACGGCAATGATGGAACGCGGCCTCGCCATTGATCCCGACCTGATCGCCAATTCCAGCTTTACCGACGAGGCAGCCTTCCGCATTACCCAGTCAATGCTGGAATTGCCACAACCACCGACAGCGTTTCTCGCTGGCTCCATGATGACGGCGCTTGGCGTATTCCGGGCCTTGCGCATCGCCGGTCTTACGCTGGGTCAGGATGTTTCAATGATCGCTCACGACGATGTCTTTCCCTATCTCAACGCCGACAACATGGTGCCATCCATGTCCACCACCCGCTCATCAATGCGGGCGGCGGGGGTCCGAATTGCCGAACTGTTCCAGCAATTGCTGACGGGCAAACCAGTTGACTCCATTCACGAGTCTCTGGCCCGTCGATCTGGTCCTGCGGCAGTCCTCTGGCCCCGCCCCCACTCATATTCAGGCCAAGACCGCCAGATGATTGTCGAAACCAAAGTCAAATGTCTGATCGGCGACCTTGGAGCCTGCAAGGCCGAGCAATTCGCCATTGCCACTTGAGGCAACAAACCCTGTACCCTGCGGCGCCAGTCCGCAGCCATTCCGTATTGACTTGATCACCGCCGGTTTGCGGCTCGCCGCGTCAATTGTTACCGCCAGATTGCCCACTGGCGAAGAAATTCCGATCATCCCGCCATCAGTCGATACGGCGACTGAACCGATGTAATTGCGCAGGTCGGACAGCAAATCACCGGGCAATTCGACGAGCTCAATCACGCCGTCCAGCGTCGCATAGCCGATCAATTGCGGCTGATCGGTCTGATCGCCCTTGTACTGGCATCCAAACCAGACACGCTGGCGTCCATCGATGGCCATGTGCCGGATCGACAGTTGGCGCAGCCCTGCATCCAGCCGCACTTGCCCAATCAAGCTGCCGCTCTCGGTGTCCACAAACACTATTGATGGGTCCATGCTCTCGAGATTAAGCTCGGCGCGCCCATAGTCGGGATGGGTTTCAATACCGCCATTGGCAATAACCAGCGTCTTGCCATCGCCCATCAGCAAGAGTTCATGCGGCCCGGTGCCATAAGTCGGAAATTCGCCAATACGACGATAATTACTGGTGCCGTCATAGACCCCGATAACCCCCTTCGCGGCCTCGAAGTCGCTCTCGGTCGCATAGAGCAATCGCCCATCTGGCGAGAATACGCCATGGCCATAAAAATGCCGCCCTGCCGCACTGGTCAACGTCAGCGGCGCTGCATTGCCGGCGGGATCGAACACCACCGCAAATGTGCCCGGCTGACGCGCAAACACAACGCCTCGCCCACCGTCCGGCGCAAAAACAATGTCATGCCCGCGGTCCGGCAGCACCAACTTGCTGACCACCTCACCACGCTCGCTTACCAGCGCCGCGCCATAATGACCCGTGCCGGTACGGATGGCGGAGGCCACGACCATATCGGCGCGCTCCAGTGCCTCTGTCTGCGCTGGCAGCAGGCTGGCGACAAAACCTACACCCGCTGCCCGCAGAAACGCCCGGCGTTGCCACATATCAATCTCCATCCAGGGCGGAAAAGCCCACCGACAGCGACAGGGCGGCTGACAATTGTTCTCCAAACAATGTCTGTAGCGATTGCGTGACAATCACCAGATAGTTGAGCGCCGACAATTGCTTGGGCGTGGTCGCCGCCTCATCGATGGGTGACGTGACCAGATCGGTGGCACGAAAAGCATTGGAAAATTCGAACTCGGTCGAGGCTTTCAGTCCCATGTCGGTCGGCCCCACCGCATCGGCAATCTGGGATTGGTCAAACAACTTCTGCAAACCCTCGATATTGGCCTGCACCGCCGCCATCGTCAGGCCGGAACGCCAGAACGGGGCAAGTTTGGGTTTGGCCGAGCCCTCTCGGCCGATGAATGGCAGCAGACGGGTGTCCCGGATAGCTTCCATGCCATGGGACATGATGCCGACAAGTTCTTCCAGTGCCTCGATCTCGGTGCGATAATCAGCATAATCTTCGCGCGGCGCCATAAGATGGGAGGCTATCCCGTCCGGTGCCATCCAGTCAGCGACCAGATCGGCGCCGATCCCTGCCATGTTTTTGGCAATCGCCAGTCCGAACTGACAACGGAAACTGCCATCATTATCATTCAGCGCATCGCTGCCGGTTCCGTAGAGTGCATATTCCAGGGCGCCCAGCCCCTGCACGGCGACGCTTTTGCTGGCCAGACCCTCGGGCGTCGTTGCTGCGGCGTCATGCTCGGCCAGAAGCTGCTGGACCTGCCGCAACCCAATGCCCTTGCGGTCTGGCCAGAAAAAGATACGTTCGGCGCGATTGTCCTGCCCTAGCGGCCCGATCTTGAAAAACTCGACGCGCGAATAGGCGTCCACCACATCGGCAAACGCCAGCTTGGCACCATCCAGATTAGGTGTGCTGGGCGCCGCGCACAAGCCATCGACCGCAACCGTCAACGCATCCGCCTTGTCCTTGAAGTTCTGGAATGCCGGGCGGATCACCTGATCGACGGCACGCTCCAGCACACTCGAACGTGTCACCAGCGGATATTTTGCCGCCTCCGCATTAGGGGGCAGCAATTTTCCTTCCTGCGCCATTACCGGCGCTGCCATTGCCAACAATATCAGAGCCAGAATTAAGCGCATTACAGGGACTCCAGAAAGGCGATCAGATCGTCGCGAGTCGACTCTGACAGTTTGGCAAAATTATCACGTGCTTTCTGTGCTTCCCCGCCGTGCCACAAAATCGCTTCGCTCAGGCTGCGGGCCCGACCGTCGTGCAGGAACTGCGCCTGCCCCGCCACAGTCTCGTTCAGCCCGATGCCCCAAAGCGGCGGCGTGCGCCACTCATAGCCATCTGCTAGCCCCTCTGGCCGATGATCCGCCAATCCCTCACCCATGTCATGCAGCAAAAAGTCCGAATAGGGCCAGATCAACTGAAATTTATGCGCGCTATCCGCATCGCGCGACGTTACGAACTTGGGCACATGGCACGACGCACACCCGATCTCGTAAAACCCCTGCTTGCCGCGCAAAACCTGCGGATCATCAACCTTGCGGCGCTCCGGTACACCCAAAGTCTGAGAATAGGCGGTGACCATCTCCAGCACCGGATCAGGTGCCTCTGATAGGCCCAACCGCTTTTGCTCACCCGTTGGCATTGCCAGGCACGCCGGTTGGTTGCTGGTGCAATCACCAAACGGCTTGTTGACCAGTGGGGTGGCAATACCGATGTCACCTGCAAAGGCTGCGGCCGCCTGTGAGCGGATTGTGGCCATCCCCGCCTTCCAGCCGAACCGGCCCAACATCACTGTCTGGCTCACGGGTTCAATTGTGTAGTTGGCCTTGCCCGAAATGCCGTCGCCGTCGCTATCAGCGGGGTCCGCGTGCGCCAAAATATCCTCTGCCGGAATTTGCTCGACCAGCCCCAGGCCGATCATCGGTGGCGCCACGCGTGGCGACATCATTACAGTGTCTGCCATCGGCCCATAGCCAAGATCACTCACCGAATAGTGTGGATTACGCAGGCTCACGACGCTGCCGTCGCCGAGCGTAGCGGTCATTTCGGTATAGTCGATCACCATGCGCCCCTCGGCGGGCAGGCCACCGACAGCAAAATTTTGCAATTGGGTGCCGTAGGTGGGGTCACCGACTTCACCAGCGAACACGCCATCAAGAGATTGGCGCGTGTCCTTCTCACCCGGCGGCACGGACAGGCGCAGGAACATGGATTCGGCGACCTCGTCCGGGCCCGGTGCATGCCCGCGACCATCCTTGACATGGCAGCTCTGGCAGGCCCGAGAATTGAACAGCGGACCTAGGCCGTCCGATGCCTGGGTCGAGGAGGGCGCCGAAATCCACAACTTGCGGAACAGCGCATCCCCGACACCGAAATCGGCTTGTTGGGCAAAACTCAAATTGGCCTGGAAGTGCGAATAGACATTGGCATCAACGACTTTTTTCGTTGTTGCGGCGCCCGCCTGCATATTCTCGAACTTCTCAGGCTTGCTGAAATCGGTCGTCGGCGCGGTAACGGCGCGAACTCTTGCCATATCATTGGCGGAAAGATCGCTGCGCACCCCGATATTGTCCTGTGCCAGAACAATCCCCGACATCAGCGTAACCGCCAGCAATATCGTCAAACGCACCTGCATCGGACCCACTATCCTCCATACGCAAAATGAGGCCACAAGGCCCCACTGGTCGCAATTTTCTATTCAGCGCGTCTCGCACCCACAATGCACCCGCCGCTCTGTTTTCTGCGCAGGATCGACGCACAACCGCGCCGGGGACAATTTTCCCCACCCTGCAAACTATTGGAACACAGCCTCGGGGTTTGAAAGGCTATCGCTGTCCTCAATCGAAACTCCAGCCAGATTGAGCAGCGCCACTGCCCGTTCAACGCCGCGCGTCTGCGCCATCAAAGCATCGATTGCTGCCTGTACTGCCGCATTGCCTGCGATGTTGCCTTCCCCGATCTGCTGATCATAGGATTCCCCACCGGCAGCGCGATCGACAAGCACCTGCAGCTTGTTGACACTGTCATCAAGCAAGGCCCGGATTTCAGCGTCGAGTGCCGGGTCCTTGGCCGCGACCAGATCCGAGATCGAAGCCCCCGTCACCGCACTGCCATCGATCCGGATATAGTTGCCCAGATAGACATTGCGCACCCCGACCCCGTCATAGAGGTAGGAGGTCGCGGTGGTGTCCGAAAAACAATCATGCTCCTCCTCTGGATCGTGCAACATCAAACCCAGCTTCATGCGCTGCCCGGCCAATTCGCCAAACGATAGCGACCCCATACCGGTCAAAATGGCGGAAATCCCAAGGTCCGGTAGCGCAGCGCGTGCGGCTCCGTCTGCCTGCCACTCCCCCACCATTTCCGCAAGGTCCCTGACCAACAGACTGGTAGCGGCCTTGAGATAGGCGGCGCGTCGATCCGCGTGCGGCGCCGTTGAATAATCAGTGGCGGGGCGATTGCCCGCGCCCGGCCCGGTGCCATTGAGGTCCTGCCCCCACAACAGGAATTCGATGGCATGATAGCCCGTCGCGACATTGGATTCGATTCCACCCGCTTCCTGCAAATCGTTCTGCAAAAAGTCCGGCGTGATATTGCTGGCATCAACACGGACCCCATCCACCATCAGTGTGCTATTAGCGACGACATTGGCGGTGTAGAGCGAATTGGTATCGCTCTCGGTGCCGTAGCTAGCATCGACATAATCAATCAATCCCTCATCTAGCGGCCAGGCATTGACGCGTCCCTCCCAGGCATCGACCAGCGGATTGCCGAACCGATAGGCCTCAGTCTGCTGATAAGCGGGGCGCGACGCAATCCAGGCCTGACGCGCTGCCCCCAGTGTGTCCTCACTCGGCGCCGCAATCAGGGCATCAACAGCAGTTTCAAGTTCCTTTGCCCGGCTCAGCGCATCTTCAAAACCCGCCTGGGCGATATCGGCATAAGTGGTCAAAACACCCCCAGTGTTAACCTCTTGTGCCCGAACCGCCGCTGGTGCCGTAAATAGGCTCAATGCCAGGCTCAGCGTCGCCAATAGAGTTCTGGATTTACGCATTACAGGCCTGCTCCGAAAGTTCTTGAGAATTGCATTTGCGCCCGACCGGGTCGCCACGGTGAAAGCGGACTAACAACATCAACATTAAAAATCAACAATAAATTCAATAGTTTAGAAGAAGTCTAAACTACCCGACAAACAGCATTTGGTGCCAAACTAAAAAGTGTAGCGGAGTCAAACCATTGAGCCTGTTCGCCAAGCCTATCGCAGAACCAGTTCTCCAGTTAAACTGATGCGGGGAAGTTGAAATTGTGGCTCAAACAGCGAGAGACGCCTAGGCATGTCAATTAAAGCCGCCGTCTATCACCTCACCCACTATCGTTATGATCGACCCGTCTATCTGCAGCCCCAGATTATCCGGCTGCAACCGGCTTCACACAGCAAGACCAAAGTTTTGAGCCTATTCCTTGCGCGTGACCCCGACTGATCATTTCGTCAATCTTCAGCAGGACCCGTACGGCAATTACCTGTCGCGTTTCGTGTTTCCCGAACCGGTCACCGAGTTCAAGATCGAAGTTGATCTGGTAGCCGATATGTCGGTCTATAATCCTTTCGATTTTTTCGTCGAGGAAAGCGCCGAGATCTGGCCGTTTCAATATCCCGAGGACATTCAGCCCGATCTGTCGATCTATATGGAGCCTGAGCCCGCTGGCCCGCTCCTGACCCAATTTCTCGCCGGCATCGATAAGACGCCTGCCAATACCGTCAATTTCGTTACCGCCATCAACGCGTCGATACAGCAGCACGTCAATTACATCGTGCGCATGGAAACCGGCGTCTGGACACCCGAGGAAACGCTAAGCGCTGCCAAGGGATCATGCCGCGATTCCTCCTGGCTGCTCGTCCAAACCCTGCGCCATCTCGGCCTCGCTGCCCGCTTTGTTTCAGGCTATCTCATCCAGCTCAAACCCGATCTGGTTTCACTCGATGGTCCCGCCGGGACTGATCATGATTTCACGGACCTGCACGCATGGTGCGAAGTCTATCTGCCGGGTGCCGGCTGGGTCGGTCTCGACCCCACATCGGGGCTTTTGACCGGGGAAAGCCACGTCCCACTTGCTGCCACGCCGCATTTTCGAAACGCCGCACCGATCTCTGGCCTTGCCAGCTTCGCCAATGTCGACTTCAACTTCGACATGCGTGTTGATCGCGTCGCCGAGCACCCCCGCATCACCAAACCATTTTCCGATCAGGACTGGGACGCCCTCAACGCACTGGGCCATCAGGTCGATAAAACCCTGGCCGACAATGACGTCCGACTCACGATGGGCGGCGAGCCCACCTTTGTATCGATCGATGACTTTGAAAGCGAGGAGTGGAATACCGATGCGGTTGGCCCGACCAAGCGCGCCCTCGCCGACCGTTTGATTCGACGCCTGCGCGAGCGCTTCGCGCCTAATGGCCTGCTCCACTATGGTCAGGGCAAATGGTATCCGGGCGAAACCCTGCCCCGCTGGACCTTTTCGCTTTTTTGGCGCGTCGATGGCAAACCAGTCTGGTCCGATGCGGCGCTGATCGCCCGCGAGGGCGAAAAAACCGCCGCAACGCCAGACGACGCCAAAGCCTTCCTTGCAGCCTTTGCCACCAATCTGGGTCTGACCGGCGAAACCATTGCTGCCGCCTACGAAGATCCCGGCGAGTGGTTGCTACGCGAAGCCAACCTGCCGCCCAATGTCGATCCGGCCAATTCCGAACTGGCTGATCCTGAGGCCCGCGCCCGCATCGCCAAAGTATTTGAACGTGGCCTGACTAGTCCTACCGGTTATGTGCTGCCGGTCCAGCGCTGGAACGCCCAGGCCTCCAGCCCATGGCTGACCGAACTATGGAAAACCCGACGCGGCAAACTGTTTCTCGCCCCCGGCGATAGCGCCGCGGGCTACCGCCTGCCGCTTGCCGCGCTCAAGCACCTTGATGCCACCGATTTCCCTCATGTGGTCCAACAGGATCCGGGCGAAGAGCGCGGCGACTTGCCGGACCCCGACAATCTGCTCAACCGCACCGGCCACCGCGAACCTGGCGTTGCCGCCGATCCGCGTGCTCAGGCCACCGCGTCGTTCACCGCGGCCACTGAGCAGCAGGATCGCACCGAGCAGGAAATTAGCGAGATCGAAGGCGAAGTACGCACCGCCGTCACTGTCGAAGTGCGTGATCACCGGCTGTGCGTATTTCTCCCGCCGGTCGAAAAGCTTGAGGATTATCTCGAACTGGTTGCTGCCTCCGAAGCTGCCGCCAAAGCTATCGGTCTGCCCGTCCACCTCGAAGGCTATTCCCCCCGCACGATCCACGCCTCAATGTCATTCGCGTTGCCCCGGACCCCGGCGTCATCGAAGTCAATATTCACCCCGCCTCCAACTGGGATGATTGTGTGGCCACAACCACGGCAATCTATGATGAGGCCCGCAATTGTCGCCTTGGCGCCGACAAGTTCCTGATCGACGGTCGCCACACGGGCACTGGCGGCGGCAATCATGTCGTAGTTGGTGGTGCCACCCCCAAGGATAGTCCGTTCCTGCGCCGCCCGGACCTGTTGAAATCGCTGGTACTGCATTGGCAGCGCCACCCGGCGATGTCCTATCTGTTCTCGGGGCTGTTCATTGGGCCCACCAGCCAAGCCCCGCGTTTCGATGAGGCCCGGCACGATAGTCTCTACGAGCCTTGAAATCGCCATGGCGCAGGTACCCTCAACTGGTCAGGGCCAAAACCCCTCGCCATGGTTGACCGATAGGCTGTTCCGCAATCTCTTGACCGACGTGACCGGCAACACACACCGCGCCGAAATCTGCATCGACAAGCTGTTTTCACCCGATGGCCCCACTGGACGCCTTGGCCTTGTTGAGTTTCGCGGTTTCGAAATGCCGCCAAATGCCCGCATGTCTTTGGCGCAGCAGGTTTTGATCCGCGCCTTGATCGCCCGCTTTTGGGCCAATCCACTCACCGGCCACTTTAGCCGCTGGGGCACCACGTTGCATGACCGATTCATGCTGCCCCATTATGTCTGGCACGATTTTCTGGATGTTCTGGCCGATCTTGATCGGGCCGGTTTCGTCATTGATCCGGCGTGGTTCAAAGCCCAACTCGAATTCCGCTTCCCCTTTTGCGGCGAGGTCGAATATGAGGGTCTGAAACTCGAACTGCGCCAGGCTCTGGAGCCGTGGCATGTCATGGGCGAACAGGGCGCCATTGGCGGCACCGTGCGATTTGTCGATTCCTCGGTTGAACGCCTTCAGGTTCAACTGGAGGGCCTCAATCCCGAACGGTATGCCGTCACCTGCAACAAGCGGCAGGTACCGCTGCGCCCAACCGGCACTGCCGGTGTTTCGGTCGCTGGCGTTCGCTTCAAGGCTTGGCAGCCAGCCTCGGGCCTGCACCCGCGCCTACCGGTCAACACGCCGCTCGTCTTTGATATTTATGATATGTGGTCGCATCGCCCCGTCGGCGGCTGCATCTATCATGTAGCCCATCCGGGTGGGCGCAGCTACGACACCTTCCCTGTCAATGGCAATGAAGCCGAAGCCCGACGGCTCGCCCGGTTCGAACCACGTAATTATTCGGCGGGCGGATTTGACCTGATCGCTGAAAAGCCTGCGGACGAATTTCCACTAACGCTTGACCTGCGCCGCCCGGCAAGCTTCACCTAGCGCCATGGATACACGTACAGAACCGGGCGGCGATGATTCGCCGTCCACCACCAGCCTGATTGCCGATTACGTCCTGAAGCCAGGCGTGCCCGACGAGATGATCGCGGCGGACGGTTCGGTGCGCCCCGGCTGGGCCGCGCTGATGTCGGCTTTTGACGCATTGGGACCAATCGAGCCTGGGCGCTCGGTTTGAGCGCGCCGATCAGTATCTGCGCGACGCTGGCGTATTTTATCGCAAATATGATGGCGCTGAAGGCAAGGAGCGCGCCTGGCCATTGGCCCACATTCCGCTGCTGATCGACGAGGTGGAATGGGCAAAAATCTCTAACGGTCTGATTGAGCGCGCCGAGTTGCTTGAAACTGTGGTTGCAGACATTTACGGCGACAACAAATTGGTCCAGCGTGGCCTGCTGCCGCCCGAACTGGTGGCCCGCAATCGCGAATTTTTACGTCCGATGATGGGCATCAAACCCGCCGACGGCCATTTCCTGCATTTTTGTGCTTTCGAATTGGGCCGCGGACCCAACGGCGATTGGTGGGTACTTGGTGATCGCACCCAAGCCCCCTCAGGCGCCGGATTTGCACTCGAAAATCGCGTCGCCACAACTCGCGCCCTGTCCGATGTTTACGCCGGCATGAATGTGCATCGGCTGGCGGGATTTTTCCGCGGCTTCCGCGACTCCCTGTTTGCAGAGGCGCGAAAGGATGGCGGGCGCGTTGGCATATTGACCCCTGGACAGCACAACGAAACCTATTTCGAACACGCCTATATTGCCCGCTATCTGGGCTTCATGCTGCTTGAAGGTGAAGACCTGACCATCGACAATGGTCAGGTCATGGTGCGTACGGTGGCGGGACTGAAACCGGTCAGCGTGCTCTGGCGCCGCATGGATGCATCATTCGTCGACCCTCTCGAGTTGCGATCCGATAGCCGCATCGGCACGCCCGGAATGGTGGACGCCCTGCGCAATGGCTCCATTTCGATGATCAATGCCCTGGGCACTGGTATCCTTGAAACACGGGCACTGGCGGCGTTCATGCCGAGGCTGGCCAAGGCGCTACTCGACCGACCATTGGCATTGCCCGAAATTGCCACGTGGTGGTGTGGGCAACCCACCGAACGCGATTATGTCATCGATAATTTCGATAATCTGATGATTGGCCCTGCTTTTTCTACCAGCCTACCGTTTGACGATCAGCGCGGCACGGCCTTGGGCGCCACCATTTCGCCCGAACACCGTGCGGGCCTGATCGAGCGCATCCAGGCACAGGGTTTCGATTATGTTGGCCAGGAGCCGGTTCAACTCTCCACCGCGCCCGTCTATGTCGATGGCAAATTGCAGCCGCGACCCGTTACCTTGAGAGTCTATGCTGCCCGCACCGAAACAGGCTGGACGGTGATGCCCGGCGGGTTTGCTCGTGTCGGCTCAACCCTTGATACAGCCGCCATAGCCATGCAGCGCGGCGGCCAGGCGGCCGATGTCTGGGTGGTCAGTTCAACGCCGGTAGAACCGATTTCGCTATTGCCCAAGGACGGTGACAAGCTGGTGCGCAGCATGCCGGGCAACCTGCCAAGTCGCGCCGCCGATAATCTTATCTGGTTGGGCCGCTATGCAGAACGCTGCGAGGCAATAGTACGGATCCTTCGCGCCTACAACGCCCGGCTGGCCGAACTCTCCAATCCCGACCTGCCGATCCTTCAGCATTGCCGCGATTACCTGACCTCCATTGATGTTGACGCGGACGAGCCGTTACCGGCTGGCCTGCTGGCCACCATCGATAGCGCCGTTCAAAGTGCCAGTCAGATCCGTGATCGCTTCTCGCCCGATGGCTGGCTGGCCCTCAACGATTTGCAGAAAAGCACTCGGCGACTGGCCGAACGGGTCCGCCCCGGCGACGACGCCACCCGCGCAATGACCGTTATCCTGCGCAAACTCGCGGGATTTTCCGGCCTGGTGCACGAAAACATGTACCGTTTCGTCGGCTGGCGTTTTCTCGAACTGGGACGACGATTGGAACGCGGCATCCAGATTGCCCGGATCACTGGTTGGCTGACCGATCTCGACGCCCCTGATGGCTCGCTCGAAATGTTACTCGAAATTGGCGATAGCGTCATGACACACCGCCGCAGATACTCGGTAAGCGCTGGTGCCTTGAGCGCCGTCGACCTACTGGTCCTTGACCCCCTCAATCCCCGATCAGTACTGTTTCAGCTTGCTGAACTGGGCAGGCAGATAGAAAAATTGCCTGGCGGCAATTACAATGGCCAATTGTCTCCCGCTGCGAAAGCGGCGCTGCAACTACGCACCGAACTGGTGATTGCCGATCCCGAAGACATGCGGCCCGAGCGTTTGGAAACCCTTGCTAATGACATTGGCGCATTGGCGGGCCTTGTCGCCTCGGCCTATTTCGCATGACCGCCATGCTCTACGATATTCGTTTGCAGCTCCATTACGAATATGACGCGCCGGTGCAGGGTGGCCGTCACCTGGTCCGCGTCCGCCCCGGCGCCATCGCCAACCTTCAGCGGGTCGTCGCCGCGTCGCTGAGTTTCGATCCACCGCCGGATCAGTCTAGCAATTTCAAGGATTTTTTTGGCAACGACGTCAGCACCATTGCCTATTCCAACGCCCACGAGCACCTTGACGTCAAATTGGTCGCCCGCGTCATGATCGAAGAACCGGCACGCCCCGCTAATCTCTCCCCGACACTTGCCGTGCTGCAAACCGAAATCACCGAATTATGGTCGCTGGCACCCGATAGTCCGCACCATTTTCTGGCGGCCTCGCGACGCATTCCGCTTGACCCCGAAATCGCTGCCTATGCACGCCCCATCATGGCGTCACACACCTCAATTTTTGCCAAGACCATGGCGCTGTGCAACGCTATCCACGCCGATTTCGCCTATGACAGTAACGCAACCGACGTCGAAACCACCCCCGCCGAGGCCTTTGCTCTGAAAAAAGGCGTATGTCAGGATTTTTCGCAAGTCATGATCTCGGGCCTGCGCAGCCTCGGCATCCCTGCTGGTTACGTCTCGGGCTTTCTGCGCACCAACCCCCCGCCCGGCAAGCCACGTCTGGAAGGCGCCGATGCTATGCACGCCTGGGTTCGCGCATGGTGTGGTCGCGCCGCCGGCTGGATCGAATTTGACCCCACGAACGCCATGCTCGCTGGTCCCGATCACATCACCATCGGGCACGGTCGCGACTACGCCGATATCGCCCCTATTGTTGGCGTTCTCAAGACCACCGGCAGCCAGGAAACCAGCCAGTCAGTCGATGTTTTGCGACTCGAATAGGGTTTTCCTGCAAATCTCATAGAACTTGTCGGGAACCAAAATCATATCTTCCCCGTTCATTTGGCAAGCGCAACAACGCGTAACCAAATAGGCGAATTACGCTTGGTTTGATTGAAAAGACCTTGGCGGAGCGAGATATGACCCAGTTCAGACCCATGACAGCTGCCCACTCGAACCGTTTCACCGCCTCATCGATTATTCAGGGCTATGACGGCCACACACACCTGAACGCATTGCTCTGGGCAATGGTGCCAGCGCTGGCACTATTGAGCGCCACCACCGCGCTGCTGCTTTTCATTAGCTGACGTCGCCGAAACCAAAACAAGAAAAAGGAAATGCGTCATGACCACAATCATCATCATCATCCTGATCCTGCTGCTGATCGGCGCCCTGCCCACTTGGGGTTACTCGCGCGGCTTCGGCTACTTCCCATCGGGCATTCTCGGCACCATCTTGGTGATCGTGTTGATCTTGATGCTGCTCGGCCGACTATAGGTCCACAAGAAGGGCACGCTCGGCGTAAGCCGATTGACCATTAAACGGTCAAGTGCCTCGCGGGTTCAAGGTCGCCCCACTTTGAGCCCGCACCTTTCACCCCGGCCCAACTTGTGGCGCCGGGGTGAGTTTCTCGCTCGAGGCGAGACCCGCTCACGAGCGCTATTGGGCAGCCAACCGCCAACACTTGTTATAGGAGCGCCATATGGCTACCACATCCGATCTAGCTAAAGCCAAGACCGCACGAACCAACGCCACCGAACGCGAACAGCATCTTGAGGATCAGATTGCCCAATTGCAAACTGACCTAAAAGAGATTGCCTCGACCCTGACTCGGATCAGTGGCGACAAGGTTTCCGAGGCCAAGCACACTGCCAAGGCCGAATATTCCCAACTTCGTCGCCAGGGCCAGCACGTGGTTGAGGAAGTGCAGGATCAGGCCACCAATATCGAGAAACAGCTCAAGGACACCATCCGCGACAAACCCCTGACTGCAGTGGCTAGCGCCATCGGCATAGGCTTTATCCTGGCTCTGTTGTCGCGGTCATAGTCCATGCATATCATGTCATCGCTCGCCGGTCTTATGGGCATTCAACTCGAATCCCTGACCGACAAGCTCAAGCGCACGCTCATCATCAGCGTCTTGATCGGCATTTTGGTAACGATTGCCCTGGGCTTTGCCTTGGCCGCCGGCTATATCGCGCTGGCGGCAAAATTCGGCCCTCTGATCGCGGCGCTGGCCATGTCCGGCGGCGCCCTTATATTGGCGTTGGCCGTCTATCTGGGCAGTCTCATCGGGCAAGGGTCGCGCAAGCGACAGGAAGTTGAACGCCGCCACTCCAGCGAATCCAGCGCGTTGATCACCACCGCCGCCATTTCAGCGCTCCCTCTATTGCTGCGCTCCCCCGTCGCGCGCACAATCGGTCTTCCTCTTGCCGCCGTCGCCGCCTTTTTCATTCTCGGCAACGATAAGGATAACGACAGAAACGACTGAACCCTGTCGCTGCTAAAGCGGCGGCAGGGGAAGCCAGATTCGCGCTGTAACCCCATCTGGGTCAAATTTCAGATTGACCTGGCTCTCCAGAATTTTGGCGAGGCTGCGTTCGATCAGCTTAACCCCCAATCCGACATCTTCGGGCGATGTGACCCTTGGTCCGTTGCGCTCCTTCCAGCACATGTCGATGCCGCGATCTCCCCCTTCGATCAGGGTCCATGTGAGTTCCACCAGCCCCTGCCCGTCGGTCCAGGCGCCATATTTTCCAGCATTTGTCGTTAGTTCATGCAGGATCAGACCCAGCCCCAGCGCATGATCGGCAGGCAGAAAAATATCGTCTCCCTCAATGACCGCCTGTCGTGGATTGGTCAAAAAATCCGGACCGAACTGCGCCCCGATCACTTCATACAGCTGCACCCCGCTCCAATCACGATCCGCCAGCAACACATGCACCTCCGAGATCGTACGCAAACGACCTGAAAACGCGTTGATAAACCCTTGGGGGTCAGGATTTTGCCGGATGGTCTGGCGTGCGATGGACTGGATCATCGCCAGTGTGTTCTTGACCCTGTGATTGAGTCTCACGCAACAACTGCTCGGTCTGTTGGGCGGTCTTCTTGTTTTCAGTAACATCCAGGCTAACGCCCATAAGCGTAATCGGCTGACCCTGCCCGTCACGTTGATAGACACGACCGCGCGTGATCAGCCACCGCCCGGTCTCCAGCGCGCGTGCCTCGGTTTCAAAGTCCACACCATCATCAAACGCCGCCACCAGTGCCTTTTTCATGGCGTCGCGATCGCGGGGATGAATAGCGTCAAACACCTGATCCCTCGATATTGGGCCCTGCTCAGCTAAACCGTGCATATGCCGAAATGTCTCGTTACAGGTTACCTCACCACTCGGCACGTCCCAGACCCAGCTTCCCACCTTGCCCGCTTCCAGCGTCAAGGCGTGCCGCCATTCTTCACGGATCAGTGCCGAGGAGGTTCTTGCCCGTATTCGCGCTTCCTCTTTGAGCAAGAACAAAGTCGAGGCTACATTGGCCAGATCAATCAGCTGCTCGATCTGGGCTGGTGTGACGTCATTGCGGGGCGTGGTCGCCAGCACGCACAGCGACCCCAGCCGTTGCCCGTGCACCACGATTGGCGCGCCAACATAAAACCGCACATAGGGTGTATTGGTAACAAAGGGGTTGTTCGCAAACCGGACGTCGGCGGCAAGATCGGGAACAAGTAGATAATCCTGCCCTTTCGCCGCGATCGTATGGGCGCAAAACGATGCGTCGACAGGGCTTTTCTCCAGATCATCGACGCCAAAGCACGATTTGAAAAACTGTGTGGTCTCGTCGACCAGCGTTACCAACGCAAACTCGCTATCGAACACACTCGCCGCCAATCGGGTCAGGCGATCAAAATCCGGGTCAGGTTGGGACGGAAGGACATCGAGCACATTCAGCACCTCCAATCGTCCAATGTCTGCCACTGCATCACGAACGGCATGTGGCAGTGGATTGCCAGGCTCACTCACTCAATGTCCAGTCAAATCAAATTACTCGCACACGCCCACGGGTTGCGTGTCATCCGCGCAAACGCTTTTGATCCGAAATGGTTGCAAATTCGCGTTAAAAAACCGCAACTCAGCGACGTACGGCCACCGCCTCGGGTTTGGGCGCGATCACGCGCAACGCCTTGTGATGCACCTTCAACACCGTTTCGGGCGGCAATTTCATCAACTCGCCATCGATAACTGCCTTGGCCGATCCGCGCCGTCGGGGAAATGTCAGGCGCAATTCGGGCACCACCCGTTCGGAAACCATCGGGCTTTCGCGCCAATGGCCGCGCATCAGGTTAAATGCCAGCTTGATCAAAGCCCACGGGCCCATTGGTGCCGCTACATATACCCCCAGCACCCCGCCATCCAAACCCTCGGCATAGGGCAAATGTCCCTCGGCCAGCATATTGTTGGACACAGCAATGCCCGAAGCGCGCCGCTTCTCCACCGTTCCATTATAATGAATTTCGGCCTCGAAGTTGGGCGGTCGCGATACCGTTGATGCGATGGCGCGTACACTGGCGAGAATTTTGCCGATCCGACTCCGATAGGTCATGGTCTCACGAATACGCACCAACCGCGCGTGAACGCCAACGCTGAACTGATAGACAAATGGCCGCCCGTTGGCCGTGGCAATGTCGATTGACTTGACGTCACCCCCAGCCAGCGCTTCCAGCGCCGCCTCAAGTTCGAGCGGCAGGTTTAATGCCCGCGCAAACATGTTCATAGTGCCTGCAGGCAACACAGCCAGCGGCTTGCCACATTCAAACGCCATGGCCGCCGCTGCCGAGATCGTACCATCGCCGCCGCCCGCCAGAATGACATCGACATTACTGTCCCCCCTGCCTGCTCGAGGGTTTTGACAATCTCGCTACCGGCAACAATGCGGCAGGTCAGATTATGACCATGCCGGGCAAATATCACCTCGGCCCTGGCACAAAAATCGTCCAAATCCATCGTGCGGAGTGTTCCGCCATGGCGGTTTAGAATAGCCGCATAGCGCAATGGCTTGTCCCATTAGGTAATTTGATAATTTGGTTCAGTCTCGCACCAACCAACGCGCCAGCAGCCAATCGGTTCTAGGCCGGCGTTGTTTCCGTCGTGATCTTGGGCAATGACACGCTGACGCGCAGACCGCCGGTCGGGCTTTTCTCGTAAACCGGGTTGCCGCCAAACTGCTGCGCCAATTGTCGAACGATGACCGAGCCGAGTCCGCCATCGTCGAAATTGGCCTTATCGGACGGTCCGAGCCCATCGTCACTGACCTCCAATGTGGCAATACCAGCCTCGTCGCGAAACAGCCGCACACTTATTGTGCCACCCCGACCCTCGGGAAACGCGTGCTTGAGCGCATTGGTAACCAACTCACCCAGTATGATCCCCAAAGTCGTCGCATCGCGCGACCTGATCCAGATATCGGCGAATTCATGCTCAAACTTGACCGGGTCGGTGCCCTCGTGCGTCGATTCCAGATCATCAAGCACCGCGTGCAGAAACTCGTCCGCTCTTGTCGATTCCAGATCGTCCCCAAGTCGCAGTCGTCGATGCGACGAGGCAATGGCATGAACGCGCAATCTCGCCGCCTCAAGGGCGTTCTTGACCTCCACCGAATTACTGCGCATCATTTGCAAACCAAGGAGCGAGGACACCGTCGCTAGCGAATTGCCAATCCGGTGATTGGTATCTTTGAGCAGGGTTTCCACCCGTTCGCGCTCACGTTGCGCATGGGCTTGGGATTCCTCGAGCGCAGCCGTGCGCTCCAAAACCCGCTGGGCAAGCGCGTCACGCTGGGTGTTAAGTTCGCTTCGGCTTCGGGTCAACGCCGAAACCTGCCGCTCAGTTCGGCTGAACAGCACATAGGCCAACACAACTGCGCCCCCTAATGCCGCCAGAATGGCTATGGTAATCCACAGGCGGGTTCGGCCGATAGCATCGTTGCGCATCAAAAGGTTCTTGTCCTCCTCGGCGATGAAGGCATTCAGTGTGTTGCGCAGATCTTCCATCAAACGCGCCCCGCCACCCCCTTGACGATCGAGGTGGCCAAGGCTTCATGACTGTTGGCAACCAGCGTCACTGTCGACGCCATTTCGGCGATTTTGCTCTGAACCGCCTTAGCCACCCTGTCCACTCTGGCACTCTGCTCGGCGTCGCCTTTTGCCATGTCCCGCAGCGCCAGCAATCGTTCATCGATGGTGTGGACGGTCTTTTCGTAAGGCAGCAAATAGGATTCATCCTGGGTCAGAACGTACCCCAGTTGACCGCTTTCCGCGTCCACGAGCGCAATGGAAATATCGCGTGCCGCCGTACGCATGTCGAACGTATGTTGCACGTCCATGAGTTGGCGATTGACACCTTGGGCCAGAAGCAGCGCCGCACACCCGGCCACGAATACTAGCGCCAGGCTTGCCAGAATGGCAATCCGACGCAGGAGCCTGCCGTTCGTTGACGATATCGCTCTCGGTTTGGCCGGCGGCCTCGTTCATAGCGCTATTCTGGCCCATCGGTCTCGTGACTGTATGCAGCACCCGAGCGGGCACCTAGCATCAAGTAGTGACCGCTTTTGGGCGCCCTTACCAGTGCCAGATGATTGATCAGCTGCAATTATTATCGATTGCCGAGCGACAGGGTTGTCGTCGTTACCTGTGTCGAGACTGCATCGGGGCCATAATCGGCCTGCCCCGCTACCTGGAGAATTTCCTGCAAGCGAATGCGTGCCCTGCTGACCCGGCTTTTCATCGTCCCTACTGCACACTCGCAGATCGCCGCCGCATCCTCATAGGAAAAGCCTGATGCCCCGATCAAGATGATCGCTTCGCGCTGATCGTCGGGCAACTTGCTCAAAGCGTTCTTGAAGTCTTGCATGTCCATGGAGCCATATTGGGCCGGGTGTACCGAAAGTCTCTCGGTAAATGCACCGTCACTGTCCTGCACCTCACGGCCGCGCTTGCGCATCTGGCTGTAAAATTCGTTGCGCAGGATCGTAAACAACCACGCTTTGATATTGGTGCCCATTTCAAAGCTCGACTGCTTCGCCCATGCCTTCATTACCGTGTCCTGCACCAAATCGTCGGCCTTGTCGTGTTTGCCGGTCAGCGAAACCGCGAAGGCCCGCAGACTTGGCAGCGTTGCCAACATCTCACGCTTGAACGAAGGTGCCTGCTCATCACCGGCCCCTTTACTCATCGTGTGCCTCATCATCACGACCTTGCAACTTTTCAGCACTGTCGAGCTTTTCCAGCAAGTCCAGCAATTGATCAGGCACACCTTCGTCCTGAACTGATCCATAGAGCGCGCGCAGACGCGACCCGATGTCCGTATTTGGGCCAAGACCGTCGTCGGATTGCCCCTCCCCTATTCGCGTTCGCTGGTCACCCACTGCGTGGTCCTTTATCATCATGAAATATTGCCCGAATGTCTGGATCGCCTCACTCAATGATTAAGCGACAAAAAAGTTCCATTCAAACGGAACGTTATTTGTAGCGCCGCGTTTGCAAACTTGTACCATAGCGTCACCTGGGGAGTTTTGTTGATGTCTTTATCCACGCGGATCGCACCGCACCTGCCATACTTGCGTCGTTTTTCCCGTGCGAGCACCGGCTCTCAAACTTCTGGGGACGCATATGTCGCAGCGGTTCTGGAAGCATTGATTGCAGATGTGTCTTTGTTCCCCGAAGCATCAAATGATCGCATCTCGCTATACAAGGCTCTTTGCCGCCATCTTTTCCACCACCAGCATCAGGGTTCCCGAACCCGTTTCCAGTTTTGCCTGGGAACAGCGGGCTGCAACCAATCTTGCAAGCCTGGCGCCGCGTGCCCGTCAGGCGTTTCTGCTCGTCGCTGTCGAAGGTTTCAGCCAGTCTCAGGCGGCCGAAATTCTTGACGTCTCGAGCACTGAGTTTTCCAAATTGCTGGACGATGCATCCATGGAAATTTCGCGTCAGGTCGCCACCGAAATCATGATCATCGAGGACGAACCGTTGATCGCCATGGATATCGAGCAATTGGTCGAAAGCCTCGGCCACAAGGTTGTCAGTGTCGCCCGGACCCACAAGGAAGCGGTCGCGCTGTTTGAACAAAGCAAGCCCAAAATGATACTGGCCGATATTCAGTTGGCCGACGGCAGGCTCCGGCATTGATGCGGTAAATGACATTCTCAATGAGCACTCGGTGCCTGTCATTTTCATCACCGCCTTCCCCGAGCGCTTGTTGACCGGTGAGCGCCCAGAACCCACTTTCCTGGTTACCAAACCGTTTAATCCCGACATGGTAAAGGCGCTTATCAGCCAGGCCCTGTTCTTTGAGGAAGGCTCTCGCGCCGCGGCGTGAGCGTCCAGACATTCGATTTACCATTGGGCCCGGGAAACCGGGCCTTTTTTTGTCGGCTTGCGGAACTCCACATCACTGAAATCGTTGTGGTTACAGACACAAGGAGGCTGGTCCGATGCTCTATTACACACTCGTATTTCTGGTTATTGCGCTGATAGCCGGGGTGCTTGGGTTTACCGGCATCGCTGGCGCGTCGGCTGGAATTGCCCAGATATTGTTCTTCTTGTTTTTGGTGTTTCTGGTTATTTCGCTGGTCATGGGACTGGTCAGACGCGGCTAGACGCTGATGCGTGTTCTGGAGCACGTGCTCCAGCCTGAAAAGCGATGAGTCCGGCGTCTGACTTGTCCGAATATCAAGGGTTCTCCATGCCTTCCTCCAGCGCTACGGGTGCCTTGGCAATGCGCACGCTCACGGCAAGTTTGGCGCAGGTCGGCACCGCCGTTTTGCACTTGGGAATTGATGGACGCTATGACTATGCGCAAAACCTGCCCCCACAGTGGCCAACGTCGGACCTGATCGGCAAGGCCGATGATGACATTTTGCCCAAATCCATTGCGGCCCACTTTGCCGACGCGCGCGCATTAACGCTGCAGACAAACGAGTCCCAACTTGTTGAATTTGACTTGGCCGGACGCGGTCGCCGCGAGCATTTTGAGGCTTGGTTCACGACCGACCGCATTGATGGCAAATTTGTCGGCACCATCATTACAATGAGTAACGTCACCGAGCAGCGTGCCCGAGAGTTGGCGATCTCGAGCCTGATGCGCGAGGTCAGCCACCGCTCAAAAAACCTGCTGGCCATCGTTCAGAGCGTCGCAGCCCAGACCGCCCAGCATACCGGCAATATCGACGATTTTCTCAACCGCTTTCGCGGTCGTCTGCAATCGCTCGCCAGCACTCAGGACATGGTCACCGACAGCGATTGGCGCGGCACCTTGTTTCAGTCCCTTGTTGCCACCCAGGTGGCCCGCCTCGGCATTGCCGGCCTTGATGCCATTCGCATCACTGGTGACAATCCCCTGCTCTCCCCGAACGCCGCCCTTCATATTGGTCTGGCCCTGCATGAGTTGGGGGCTAACGCGTTACTTTACGGTGCCCTGGCCGACCACGACAATGGCCAGATATGGATCGATGCGAAAATCTGCGATCTCGATAGTGATACCGATCCTGGTGCGCTAATTGTGCAGTGGCAGGAAACCGGTGGACAGCGCAACCTGCCCGTTTCAGAGCCACGTTTCGGCACCACGGTGGTCAAGCGCATCGTACCGCTCGCGGTCGGTGGTCGCTCGCACTATGAAATCAACGGTGATCTGGTCAGTTACCGATTGGTCGTGCCGCCAGACCAGTTCGAGGCCTAGCACCTAGGCTCGCGCGCCTCTTCATCAACACTGACTCAACTTCGGCCCGCACCTCCGCCTCCCGCGTCGGCACATTGGCCAGCAGGTACCGCGGCATGTCGATACTGTCCAGCGGCGGCGAAAAATAGAAACCCTGCAACTGGTGGCAGGCGATACCAGACAGGAAATCAGCCTGGTCTGCTGTCTCCACACCTTCAGCAGTAATCCTGAGATTGAGCGTCTTTGCCAGCGAGGCGATGGCCTTCAAAATGTCACGCGCCGCCGGTTCCTGCGTCGAAGCATCGATAAATGATTTGTCGATCTTGATCTTGTCGAACGGAAATTTCAGCAGATAACTCAGGCTGGAATAACCGGTGCCAAAATCATCCATGGCCAGAATGACACCAAGATCGCGAATTTCGGCCAGTTTGACGGTCACCTCGTCGGGGTTTTCCATCAGCAGACCTTCGGTGATTTCAATCTCCAGCCTGTTGGACTCCAGCCCGCTTTTGGTCAGTGATTTTTTCACCACCTGGGCGATGTCGGAAATCCGGAAATGCTTGGCCGACATGTTGACCGCCACCGTCAGCCCCGTCGGCCAACTTGCAGCGGCCCGACACGCCTGCTCGATGGTCCAGTCGCCAATTTCAACGATCAGGCTTGATCGCTCGGCCAGTGGAATGAATTCTGCGGGCGGCACTAATCCACGGATCGGATGGTTCCAGCGGATCAACGCCTCAAATCCCATCGGTCGCCGATCCGCCGCCGAAACCAGCGGCTGATAATAGAGCTCAAGCTCATTGTTCTTGAGTGCGTCGCGCAGTTCGACTTCGAGCATGCGGCGTTCGCGCGCATCCGAATCCATCTGACTTTCAAAAAATCTGTAGACCGAACGCCCATCCGCCTTGGCGCGATAAAGCGCCAGATCGGCATTGCGCAGGATCTGGTCGGGGCGCGTTCCATTGATAGGGGCCATGGCGATACCGACACTTATGCCGATATTGACCGCTTCATCCTCGATATCAAACACTTGGCCAACCGAGATCGATCAATCGTTGCGCCAGTGATGCGTTCCCTTCCGGACTGCAATCGTTGGGCAGGATGATTGCGAACTCGTCACCGCCCAAACGCGCCACGATGTCGGTGTCCCTGGCCGCGGTGGTAATGCGCTTGGCAACCGCCGCCAACAGTTTGTCACCCACCATATGGCCGCGGCTGTCATTGACTGACTTGAACTGGTCGAGATCCAGGAACAGCACAGAAAACGGCGCACCGTATCGCTCGAGCCGCGCCACGCAATTATTGAGATGCTCGGTAAACTTGGTGCGGTTCAACAGGCCGGTCATCACGTCATGATGCGCCAGCCGGGTAATGCGCTGTTCGGCGGCCTTGCGAGCCGATACATCCGCCACAGTGCCAATATAGCCGAGATAGTTGCCCGTATCGTCAAAAATCGGCTTGCCGGTCATGCTCCACCAGCACGCCTGCCCGCCCGACAGCACCTGAAGTTCGACATCCTGAAACGTTGTCCGTTCCTTGCAGTCCAGTGCCACCTGCGCCATGAAGGGGTCGTTGGCGGGGGTAATGCAGCGCAGGAAGTGCAGGAAATCCGCGCCCATCAGGCTCCGCTTCACTAAGCCCGGTCGCGGTGGTAAAGCCAACCGACAGCCGATCAATGTCTCCATTCTTGTCAAAACCCCAAACCCAGTTTGAGGCACTCGATTCAAATTCACGGAGCAACAGGCCGATGATCTCGCCCTTTTCCTGAATCTGATTGAGGGAGGCCCGATGCGCTACAAAATGCCGGACATGCCAAAGACAGATCATAAAGGCGGAGCACACTAGGCCGAGCAACAATAAGCCGCGTAGCCAAAAGTCGTCGACAACACTCAGGTGCGGTCGCGCCATCATGGCGCCTGCAAGTACCATGCTGACAAATCCGAGCAGCGCCTGGGGATAATTGAGCAGGGCCACCATCCCCACAAACAGGATACCGCCAATTCCGACCGTCGCGACCTGGCGTATGGTGGCGCTCTCGCCAACCGGCAGAACATGGAAACCGAGGCCCCACATTGCCCCGCATATAACAGCAAAAATTACCACCATCCGCGATATCCATTGGGCAGTAGTGGCGTCCAACTCGGTAATATTGTCGCGGCGGGCCAGATATATATGTAGGATCGGGATATTTATCAGCCACACAACCACCGCCCATACCAGGACTGGCGCAAAGGCTGGCGTGTTCTGGCAGGCGATGACAAATGCCACCGACGCCAGCAATGAGGCAAAAACGACGACCGGCAGCACCGCCCAAAGTGAAGTCATCTGCTCCTGAAGCAAACGCTCTCGTACGTGCGGCTTGAGCGAGATCCGCGCCGATGGCGCGGTCGATCAAGCGGTCAATTGCTGTGCCAATTTTAGATATGGCGCTTGAAAAGCTCAATTTCATGGTTCGAAATTGCCAGACACCGATTAAGAATAGGTATGCATAACTACCATCAGAAAATCTATATAGGCGAAATGTCGGCACAATAGTGCATTGTTAAGCATTCACACGGTTTTTCGAAGTTACCAAAAATAAACCTCGGCGCTTAAGTCGATTTTTAAAGTCAAAACCTAAACTGCTCTCCAGATGGCCAGGAAGGCCGCATGCTATGGAGAGCGTCATGAACAAGAATGTAAGTCCCGTCCCCGAAAGTGTATTGACTGGTAGCCTGCGCGATTTCCGCGCACCAGAAGGCAGTGATCTGTTGGGGCGCGTCGCACCATTTTACGCCTGGCAGAATGATCGCCGCCAGCACGGCCTCTGGCCCTATGCCCGTTCAACCGCCACCGCACCCAAGGCACGGTGCGATGCCATGAGCGATTCGGGCGAACAGTTCAGCGGCATCAATTTTGCCAGCCAGGATTATCTGAGCCTGTCCTCCCACCCCGCTATCAAGCAGGCGGCGGTCGAGGCCATCGACGAATTTGGCGTTCACAGCGCCGGTTCTGGTGCGCTACTTGGCAATACATCAAATTCGCTGCGCCTTGTGCAGGCACTGTCAGAATTCATGGGCGGTCGTGAAGTTGTCCTCTATCCGACGGGCTGGTCGGCGGGCTACGGTTCGGTGCAGGGATTTGTACGCGCCAACGACCATGTCGTTCTTGATATTCTGGCGCACTCGTGCCTTCAGGAAGGCTCCAAGGCCGCTACCCAGAACATCCACTATCATGGTCATCTCAATCTCGACGCACTGACCCGTAAACTTGAGCGCATCCGCGCCAACGACAATGAAAACGGCATTCTCGTGGTAACCGAGAGCCTGTTTTCCATGCACTCCGATACCCCGAACCTGGGCGCCATGCGCGCCATCTGCGATCAATACAACGCCACGCTGCTGGTCGATTGCGCCCATGATCTGGGTTCTATCGGCGATAATGGGCTCGGTCACCTTGGGTTGCAGGGCATGCTTGGCGCTGCGGACATTATTATCGGCAGTTTTTCCAAGACTTTTGCCTCAAACGGCGGTTTCATTGCGGTAAAGGACAAGGCGACCGCTGAATATTTGAAATATTATAGCGCCACCCATACCTTCTCCAATGCCCTCTCGCCAGTTCAGGCCGCCATCGTGTTGAAGGCCATTGAAATCGTACGCTCCAGCGAGGGTCAGAATTTGCGCCGCAAGCTTATGGACAACATTTTGTATCTGCGGGCCCAAATGGTTGCCGCCGGTCTCGAAGCCATGGGCGATCCCTCCCCGATCGTGCCGGTGCGCATCGGCACCGAGGCCATGGGCCGGTTTGCTTCTCGGCATCTGTCGGCGCTTGGTGGTATTGCCAATCTGGTGGAATATCCAGCGGTTCCACAGGGTGGTGCCCGATTCCGCTTCCAGGTCATGGCATCGCACAACCGCGCTGACATTGATCAGGTTGTAAAAATTCTAGGCAAGGCCATGCGTGACGCCGACCTCGAATATCGCTTGGGTCATGAAGGCGATAATGGTGACACAGTTCGCGGCCGTGCGGCTGACACACACGCAGCGTAGGGAGATCAGACGTGTCGAATGCGCCAAAACTGCTCGCCGTTGACGACGATGCGCCCTCAGCAGAGCCTGATTGTACGCGTCGCCGAGCGATGCGGCTACGAAGCCTTTGCAACATCAGACCCGCGCGGTGTCATCAATCTGGTGGCGGCGCTGAAGCCTGATGTCATGGCGGTCGATCTGACCATGCCCCATATCGACGCTTTTGAGCTTTTCGCCTTGCTGGCCGAGCACAAATACGCAGGTCAGTTGATCATTGTATCGGGCCAGGACGAGGCAACGTTGAAAACCGCCCAACATGCAGCCGAAGCGGTGGGGTTGAACAAGCCCCATATTCACCAAAAGCCGCTGAATTTCCAGGCACTGCGGCAAACGCTGGGTCACTACCTGGAAATGCCACAGGCCAGCTGAGCCGATCAAGACCAAAAAAGCCCCGCCCGGTCCGCCCGGCGGGGCTTTTTTATACTTGCCTGTGCGATTTATCCAACCTGCGCTCGCCCGGCTCGAGCCGCAAGCTGGGCACTATACCGACAAGCTATGGCAACGCCCAAACGCGACGAGCGATTACCAAACACGTTAAAGGCGTCAGGATCAGGCGGCACCCTTAGCGGACAGGGGCATTTTGTCTTTCAGCACCAGCTGCATTTTGCCCAGCAAGCGCGGCAGGTCGACCGGCTTGGTGTCGAAGTCAATGCACCCTGCCGCCAGTGCCTTGGCCCGATCTGACTCAAAGGCGCTCGCAGTCAGGGCGATAATGGGAATGTCCGCCGTTTCGGGTATGGCGCAAATCCGCCGGGTCGCCTCACAGCCATCCATTTCCCCGAGGCCAATATCCATCAGGATAACATCCGGTTTCAGCGCCTTGGCTTCCGCGATACCACTTGGCCCATCAACAGCAAACCGTATGGAGAAACCGCGCCTCTCAAGCCGCCGTCCAAGGACATCGCGATTGATCGGATTATCTTCGATGATCAGTACCAGAGCCATGTTGATCGCTCCCTTCCAAACTCTAAACTAGGAGGCCTTGGCCTCGCCCTTTTCCGTTGCCGGTTTTGCCGCCTTGATGCCTGCTATGGCCGCCTTGACCTTGGCCGCATCCAGCGGCTTCATCACCACGCCATCGGCGCCCGCCGCCATCGCCTTGGCGCGTTCGGACAATATTGAGATCATGAATACGGGTATATCCGCCGTAGCAGGATCGCTACGCAGAGCCGCAAGCACATCCCAACCGTCAAAACCCGGCATCAATATGTCAAGAAACACCGCATCCGGTCGCACGGCCCGCGCGATCTGCAACGCCGATTGCGGCGCATCGGTGCAAATCGGGGTATAACCGGCCTTGACGAACAGGCGCTCGGCCAACTCCAGAAAATTACGATCATCATCGACCAGCAGCAGGCGCTTGCGCTTGTCGTGATTGGCCAAGTGGCCGGTCAGGCCGGACGCACCGACCTGGCGTTCAAGCGCATCGGCTTCCGCTTCGGCCACCATGGCGTCCTGAACCGCTTCTGCCTCTGCACTTTCATCAGCAACTGCTTGGCTTGGTGTTACGGTCTGAACCACTTTGGTTGGCAGCCTTATGGCGAACCGGGATCCCTTGCCCAACTCGCTGGAAATCAGAATTTCACCGCCCATCAGGCGGCACAAATTCTGGCTAAGCGACAGGCCAAGTCCAGTGCCGCCATAAACAGCCGATATCTGTGAACTGGCTTGGGCAAAATTGTTGAACAACGTTCTCTGCTGCTCCATTGAAATCCCGATGCCGGTATCACGCACCGCAATTTCCACCCAGTCCCCGTCAATTTCAGTTCGCCGTTCAACCGAAAGGGTAATATGCCCGTTCTGGGTGAACTTGGCAGCGTTCGACAACAGATTGAATACCGCCTGCCGGAGCTTGGTGGCATCGGCCCGGATCGTACCCAGATTGTCGCCACGCTCTATACTGAATGTATTGGTGTTCTTGAACGCCAGTGGTCGCGCCGTCGAGTCAATCTCATCGATCAGCATGTCAAGATCAACCGCCTCCAGATGAAGCGCCATCTTGCCGGCCTCGATCTTGGAAATATCGAGAATATCATTGACCATTGCCAACAGATGCTTGCCCGCCGCGCTGATCTTTTGCAGATCGGCAATCTGCTCGCCGCGTCCATCCAATTCAGCATCTTCAAGCAGAATTTCCGAATAGCCCAGCACGGCATTAAGCGGCGTGCGCAGGCTCATGGCTCATCTTGGCGAGGAATTCGGATTTCGCCCCGTTTGCCCGCTCCGCGTCTTCCTTGGAGGTCAACAGCATCTTGAGCGTGCCTTGGTGCCGCTCGACTTCCTTGATCAGTTCGGACTGGCTGTCCACGACACTGGAATAATAGGCCGCCATCATGAACACATAGATATTGGAGCCAAGCGCCGACAGAATGCCGGCCACCACCATCTTCTCGACGGGAATGTTCTGGGGGAAACTGGATATCAGGTAAAACGCATAAAACGCCCCAAGTCCGACGATGATCTGGACAAATACAAATATTCGCGCCGCCCACGTCGAACCAAAATACATGAATGCCAATAGCGGCATGAGCACCAGCCACATCAGGAATGGCGAGGAGGTGCCGCCATAATTAAACGAGCCCCAGAGCACCGCAAACGTCAGATTGAGCACACTGGCCATGGCAAGTGGCGTGTAGGCGCGCGGAAACATCTTGACCAGCAGCAAGAACGGCCAGAATCCGAAGATCGATAGTGCCAGTATCTGCACATGCGGCGATGGATTGGGATCTGCGATCCACAAAAAGATCGGAATCGGTGCCGCAATGAACGGTCCGAACAAATGGCTGACAATGAACATTTGCACACGCTTGCGCGTATGGAGATCATGCAACAATACCTCTGGCGTTAGCCAGGTGATGAATCGCTGAAATACTGCCAATGCCGTCATGGGCCCGCCTCGTGCCAGAATCCAGCGACAATTTGGCGCCCAATCAGCAAAGGCTTGGTTAATACTGTCGAAATTAATCCAAAATTCGGGTCAATTCTGGCCCAACAGCGTTTGTTCGAGCGCTCTGGCAACCCCGCGCAGTTCCGCCAGACCCTTCATCCTGCCGATCGTCGGATAGCCCGGCTGCGAACGCCGCCCCAGATCATCGAGGATATCCTGCCCATGATCGGGCCGCATCGGAATAGTATGGTCAGTCCGCCCGGCCGTACGCCGCCGCCGCTCCTCGCGCAATACTGCCGCAATCACCGCGATCATATTGACATCGCCCCCCAGATGTTCGCTCTCGAAGAACGAACCGACAATATCGCCATTGTCGCGTCGCACATTGCGCAAATGCAGGAAATGCACCTTATTGCCCAATCGTTCGACCATACCAGGTAGGTCATTATCGGGCCGTACGCCCAGCGACCCGGTACACAGCGTCATACCGTTGGCCGCACTGTCCACAGCCTCCATCACGAACCGATAATCATCCTCAGTTGACATGACCCGTGGCAACCCCAGCAGTGAAAACGGGGGGTCATCAGGATGGCAGCACATCCGCACCCCGACCTTTTCAGCCGTCGGTATCACCGCTTCGAGAAAATCGACAAAATTGGCCCGCAACCGTTCGCGCGAAATACCGCTATATTCAGCCAGATGGCCGCGCACATCCTCGAGCGTCATACTGTCGCTGGAACCCGGCAGTCCCATGGTGACGTTACGCGCCAGCGTTTTCTTTTGCGACTCATCCATGTCGGTAAATCGCCGCCCCGCCTCGTCGGCAATGGCATTGGTATAGTCGGCGCCCGCGCCATGCCGCTCCAGCACATGAATGTCGAACGCGGCAAAATCATTGATATCGAACCGCATGCACGAGCCGCCATTGGGCAGGTCCCACCGCAAATTAGTCCGCGTCCAGTCCAGCACCGGCATGAAGTTGTAGCAGACCACCTCCAGCCCACTGTCGGCGATGTGGTGCAGGGACGTCTTGTAATTATCAATATGGGCCCGCCAGTCGCCCTTTTGCTTCTTGATATCTTCGCTGACCGGGAGGCTTTCAACGACGTCCCAGGTCAGCCCCGACGCCGAACCATCCTTGCGCGTACCGATTTCGGTGTGTCGCCTGGCGATTTCAGCCGGGCTCCACACCACGCCATTGGGAATGTGATGCAACGCGCTGACGATCCCCACCGCGCCGGTCTGGATGACATCATCAATACTGGCCAGATCCTGAGGTCCAAACCACCGCCAAGTTTCTCGCAACGCCCGCTCCCCATCTTGTATGGTAGATCAATGCCACAATCGCGTCCGCCGATAAAGCCCAATCTCGACAATCTTGACCGGTCTTGCCACCCTCAGCGCAAATCCTTGTCATAAACAAACTTCGGCATTTCCCACTTGAAAACAATCGCCAGCACACGCAGCGAAAAGCCGACAGTCATGGCGACACTGATCACCAGGCTCGTTGTTGAAGCCAAATTGCAAGCCGAAATAATAGATCACGCCAGTCACGATCGAGACCGTCGCATAAAGGCTCGCCACTGAACACCAGCGGCACGTCATTGCACAAGACGTCGCGCAAAATGCCGCCAACGATCCCGGTAATCATGCCCGATACGATGACAATCAGCGGCGGATGGCCCATTTCCAGCCCTACATTGCAGCCAATGATGGTAAAAACTACCAACCCCAGCGCATCGAGCAACAGGAACGGCCAGTGCAATTTGTCCACCACCCGCGCGATGGCAATGGTGAATAGCGCCGCCGCACATACCAGCAGCAATAGATACGGATTGCCGACCCATGTCAGGGGATAATGTCCCAAAAGGATGTCCCGCGCGGACCCGCCCCCCAGCGCTGTCACGCAGGCCAGAACGCATACCCCGAACCAGTCCATCTTGCGCCGCCCCGCCGCCAGCGCCGCCGTCATCGCCTCCACCACGAGGGCGACGTAAAATATGAAATTGAGCATAAAACTGGTCCTGCAAGGCGGAGCGAAAACGGGTTGTCGTGACTAGGGTACAGGAGCATGATTTTGCGTCCATCCCCAAGGTAGGCTCTGCTATGCGAAAACCCCTCAGTGTCAAAGCCCTCGAGACCTTTGGCCGAACCCGCCTGTCCGAAAATTTTTTCATGCGCGACTTTCTCTATTCCGAGATTGCCGCGATCAACGGGCTGGCCAATATTCCAGATGATCCCGATTTGGCTATCGCCGCCGGTACCGCCTTGTGCGAGAATTTGCTAGAGCCTTTGCGGGCCCGGTTCGGGCAGATATCGATCCGGTCAGCCTTCCGTGCCGCCGAAATCAACCACTTTGGCAATCAGCATAAACTCAATTGCGCCGTCAACACTGCCAACTATGCCGGTCATATCTGGGACCAGCGCGACGAGGTCGGCCGAATGGGTGCAACCGCCTGCGTCGTGGTCAATAGCTTCATTCCCTATTACGAACGGACCGGTCACTGGGAGGCCATGGCATGGTGGGTGCACGACCACCTGCCCTATCACGACATGGAGTTCTTTCCCCGTTTCGCCGCCTTCAACCTGCAATGGCGCGAAATGCCGGAGCGGCAAATCTATAGTTACGTTCCGCCACGTCGCGGTCGCCTTACCAAACCCGGCATGACCAATCACGCCGGCAGTCATGCCGATCACTATGCAGCCGCGCTCGCCGAAATTGTCCGAAAATTATAAAAATTCATCCCGCTGAGGGGTAAAGACCTCGATCAAGCGGCCCGCTATCAGTGCCTTGGCGCCATGCATCAGGCCACTGGGAACGATGAAACTGCCGCCCTGTTCCAGTGTTTGTGTGGTGCCATCAATGGTCACATCAAATCGCCCCTCGAGCACATGGCTGACCTGTATGTGCGGATGCGAATGCAGGGCACCACCGGCGCCTTTTTCAAATTTGAATTCCACTTGCATCAATTCGGGCAGATGCAGCAACACCCGACGCTTCGTGCCCGGCGCCACGTCCATCCATGCCACGCTATCGGCCTTGCCAAACAATTTGTGCTCACTCATTGACCTGTCTCCAATCGATTTGGCCCGCCAGACGACACCAGCACGACGAGCCTTGCTAAAAGCACAGGTTAATGCTGCACTCGGTTTCACTGCATGGTGATTTGCGTAGCCATGTTGCCGTAGGCTTAGCTTCAGGTCAAAGCCCAAAGTGGAGTTAAGATGGGCGCCTACATACTTCGCCGCCTGCTGCTGATGATCCCGACCGTCTTTGGCATCATGGCAATTTCCTTCCTCGTAATCCAATTTGCGCCTGGCGGGCCTGTCGAACAGGCCATCGCCCGGATGAGCGGCGTCAATTCGTCGCTCAGCGAACGCTTTACCGGCAGCGCCCAGGGCGATCTCGCTGGCCAGTCTTCGCCTCAGACAGACGATAATTCAGGCTCGCTTTATCGCGGGTCGCGCGGCCTCTCGCCCGAGTCTCATCGCCAAGCTCGAAAAGCAGTTCGGTTTCGACAAGCCTCCGCTGGAGCGGTTCGGGCAAATGCTGTGGAACTATTTGCGGTTCGATTTTGGCGACAGCTATTATCGCGACATTTCGGTCATTGACCTGATCAAGGACAAGATGCCGGTGTCGATTTCGCTGGGCCTGTGGATGACGCTGATTTCCTACGGCATTTCAATTCCATTGGGCATCCGCAAGGCCGTATCGGATGGTTCGCGCTTTGATATCTGGACATCAACCGTCGTCGTCATCGGCTATGCTGTGCCGGGCTTTCTCATTGCCATTGCCCTGATCGTGCTGTTCGCGGGTGGCAGTTTCTGGAGCATCTTCCCCCTGCGCGGCCTGACCTCGACCGGCTTTGCCAGTTTCCCGTGGTACCAGCAGATTCTGGACTATTTCTGGCATCTGGTCTTGCCCATCATTGCCATGGGCGTCGGCGCTTTCGCCACCACGACGCTGTTGACCAAAAATTCCTTCCTCGATGAAATCAACAAGCAATATGTCACCACCGCCCGCGCCAAGGGGCTGACCGAAACTCAGGTGCTGTATCGCCACGTATTCCGCAACGCCATGATGCTGGTGATATCGAGTTTTCCCGGTGCCTTCATCGGCGCCTTCTTCGGCGGCTCGCTCTTGATTGAAACCATCTTCAACCTTGATGGTCTGGGCCTGCTTGGCTTTGAGTCGGTGTCCAATCGTGACTATCCAGTGGTCTTTGCCACCCTCTATATCTTCTCTCTGCTCGGCCTCGTCATCGCCCTGATTTCCGACCTCGCCTATATGTGGATTGATCCGCGCATCGACTTTGAAAGTCGCGAAGTATGAGCGATCTCGCTGCGGCACCGGCAACCGCCAATCCCACGCCCCGCAAACCAGGCAACCCTATCGCCCGCCGTCGTTGGGCCAACTTTCGCGCCAACAAGCGCGGCTACTGGTCACTATGGATATTCCTTGCCATATTCATTGTGACGCTGGGTGCAGAGTTCATCGCCAATGACCGCCCCATTCTCGTCTCCTACAAGGGCGAATTGCTCATCCCGGCGCTGGTCAACTATCCCGAATCCAGGTTCGGCGGGTTTCTAGCCACCACAACCTACCGTGACCCCTATATCGCGGACGAAATTGCCGCCAATGGTTGGTCATTGTGGCCACCAATCCGCTTCAACTATGCCACCGTCGATGACGCCCTGCCGCACTCCGCGCCGGTTGAACCCAGTTGGCTTTTGACCCGCGAACAGAATTGCCAAAGTTACTCCCTGGGGGTCGACGATCCCGATTGCATCTGGTCAAACTATCACTTGCTTGGCAGCGACGATCGCGGTCGAGACGTTCTGGCCCGCCTGATTTACGGCTTTCGCATATCCGTACTCTTCGGGCTGGTACTGACCATCGTCTCATCAATTATCGGGGTATCAGCAGGGGCAGTGCAGGGCTATTTCGGCGGTTGGGTCGATCTGCTGTTCCAGCGCTTCATCGAGGTGTGGACCTCTATTCCCGCGCTCTACCTGCTGCTGATCATCTCCAGCGTCATTGCCCCCAGCTTCTGGGTATTGCTTGGAATCCTTTTGCTGTTTTCATGGGTCTCGCTCGTCGGCATCGTTCGCGCCGAGTTCCTGCGCGCCCGCAATTTTGAGTATGTCAATGCCGCCCGCGCGCTCGGGGTCTCCAATCCAACCATCATCCTGCGCCATCTCCTGCCCAACGCCATGGTTGCCACCCTGACCTTCCTGCCCTTCATTTTGTCGGGTTCGGTCGGCACCTTGACCTCACTCGATTTCCTCGGTTTCGGCCTGCCCTCCGGCTCCCCTTCACTCGGTGAACTGCTGGCCCAGGGCAAAAACAATCTCCAGGCACCCTGGCTTGGTCTCACCGGCTTTTTGACCATTTCAATCATGATGACCCTTCTGGTCTTTATCGGTGAAGCCGTGCGCGACGCTTTTGATCCAAGAAAGACCCTGGCATGAGCGCGTCACTTCTCTCGGTTCGCGATCTCGGCGTGCGTTTCGGCGATGCCGACGCGGCCAAAAATGTCAGCTTTGACATTGCCCCGGGCGAGACGCTGGCCCTGGTCGGGGAAAGCGGTTCGGGCAAATCCGTCACCGCCCTGTCTATCCTTCAACTCCTGCCCCCAACCGCCACCCTGTCCGGCCATATCCATTTTAAGGGTCAGGACCTGTTGAAGGCCAACCCGGCGGATCTTCGAAAAGTGCGCGGCAACGATATTTCGATGATCTTTCAGGAGCCGATGAGTTCGCTCAATCCGGTTCATACCGTCGAGCGCCAGATCGGCGAAATATTGGCTATCCACGCAGGCCTGCGCACCAACGCCGCGCGCGCCCGCACCATCGAACTGCTCGATCAGGTCGGCATCCCCGACCCCGCCAGCCGCCTCGCCGCTTTTCCGCATCAGCTTTCAGGTGGTCAACGCCAGCGCGTCATGATCGCCATGGCGCTGGCCAATGAACCCGACCTTCTGGTTGCCGACGAACCCACCACCGCCCTCGACGTCACGGTGCAAGCGCAGATTCTGGAGCTTCTGATATCCCTTCAGCAGCGTCTCGGCATGGCCATGCTGTTCATCACCCATGATCTGGGCATTGTGCGCCGCATCGCCGAGCGTACCTGCGTCATGACCGCTGGCGAGATCGTCGAAACCAATAGCACCAGCGCCATCTTCGAAAATCCTCAACACGCCTATACCAAACATCTGATCGCCGCCGCCCCGCGCGGCCAGCCACCCGAAACCCGCCCGGACGCGCCCAAAATCCTTGAAGTTGAAGATTTGCGCATCTGGTTCCCTATCCAACGTGGCTTGTTCAAAACCACGGTCGGCCACATCAAGGCTGTAGATGGGGTCGATTTGAGCGTGCGTGAGGGCGAAACGCTCGGGGTCGTCGGCGAAAGCGGATCGGGAAAATCCACCCTTGGCTATGCGCTGTTGCGACTATTGTCATCAAAGGGGCGAATTGTCTTTCTTGGTGAGGATATCCAACACCTGTCCTGGAAGGCAATGCGTCCCCGCCGCGCCCAGATGCAGATTGTCTTTCAGGACCCGTTCGGCTCGCTCAATCCGCGTCTATCGGTCGGCGACATTATCGGCGAAGGTCTCAAGGTGCATTTTCCGCACATCGATGCCACAGAACGCGACCTCAAGGTTAGCAAGGTGTTAACAGAAGTGGGTCTTTCTGCTGACCTTCGCTACCGCTATCCGCACGAATTTTCCGGCGGCCAACGTCAACGGATCGCCATCGCCCGCGCCATGGTGCTGGAGCCCAAATTTGTCGTGTTGGACGAGCCGACCTCGGCGCTCGACGTGTCCATTCAGGCCCAGATCGTTGACTTGCTGCGCGACATTCAGGCCCGCCACGGGCTGACATATCTGTTCATCTCCCACGATCTCAAAGTCGTGCGCGCGCTGGCAAATACCATGATCGTCATGCGCGATGGCAAGGTAGTCGAACAAGGTCCCACTGAGCAGATTTTCGCAAGTCCGACAGTAGCTTACACCAAAACACTGATCGCCGCCGCCTTCGACCAAACCCCTATCGGCGCACCATCAGAAAATAGATCGTGACAATGCGCCCCTGTTCCAACCGATCCGATCCGCTTAGACTGTTGCGCAACAACCAAAATACGTCCGGAGTGAACCCATGAAGTTACCCGCATTCGCCGTCGCTGCCGGGCTGGTTATGTCGCTGCTGGCGAGTCTCGCACAGCCGGTTCTGGCCGAGAACGGGCAATGGCACCACGCCAATTCCGCCATTGGCGAACCCAAATATCCCGAGGGCTTTTCGCACTTCGATTATGTCAATGTTAACGCGCCCAAAGGCGGTCAGGTCCGCCTCGGCGCCATGGGCGGTTTCGATACGTTCAACCCCATCCTGCCGAAGGGCGAGGTTGAGGGCAATATCGGGCTGATCTACGAAACCCTGATGACCCCCTCCCAGGACGAAGTATTGACCGACTACGGTCTGCTGGCCGAGGCAATGAAATACCCCGACGACTATTCGTCGGTGACATTTCGCATGAACCCTGCCGCCAAATGGCACGATGGCGAACCCGTTACTGTGGACGATGTCATTTGGTCTTATGAAAAGCAAAAAGAGCTTAACCCACTGATTGCCCAATATTATGCCAATGTTACCGGCGTCTCCGAAACCGCGCCCAGCGAGGTCACCTTCACATTCGACCAGACTGGCAATCGCGAACTGCCCAAAATTCTTGGACAGCTCATGGTCCTGCCCCGCCATTGGTGGGAAGGCACCGACGCCAAGGGCAACAAGCGCGATATCGGCGCCTCCACCCTGGAACCGCCACTGGGTTCGGGCCCCTATGAAATCGGCACTTTCGAACCGGGCCGCACCATCACCTACAAACGCGTCAAGGACTATTGGGGCATCAATCACCCCACCCAGGTTGGCCAGAACAACTTCGATGAATATACAGTCGAATATTTCCGCGATCTGGATGTTCAGTTCGAAGCCTTCAAAGGCGATCAGTTCGACTGGTGGCAGGAAAATCGCGCCCGCCGCTGGGCCACCGGATATGACTTTCCCGCTGCCAAGGATGGCCGTGTGATCAAAGAGCCTTTTCCCCAGCCTTACAATGCCTTAGGTCTGATGGTGGGCTTCATTCCCAATCTGCGCGAACCCAAGTTTCAGGACGAACGCGTGCGCAAGGCGCTCAACTATGCCTTTGATTTTGAAGAATTGAACAAGACGATTTTCTTCGGGCAGTACGAGCGCATCAACAGCTATTTCTATGGCCTTCCCTTTGCCTCATCAGGATTGCCCGAGGGCAAGGAACTGGAAATCCTAAACTCGGTCAAGGACAAGGTACCCGCCTCGGTTTTCACTGAGCCCTACGCCAATCCTGTCAACGGCGATCCCCAAAAATTGCGCGCTAACCTACGCATAGCGCTGGGTCTGCTGACCGACGCCGGCTACAAACTCGACGGTCGTCGTCTGGTTGACGCCAACGGCGAACAACTGAGTTTTGAAATCCTGCTCGATGGTCCCACCATCGAACCGGTCGCTGCCAATCTTGTCACCAATCTTGCCAAGATCGGCATCAATGTCACCCTGCGCACCGTCGATGGACCACAATATATCAATCGCACGCGCAGCTTTGATTTCGACATGATTTATGGGGCCTGGACCCAATCGTTCTCGCCCGGCAACGAGCAGCGCTATTTCTTCGGATCCGGCTCTGCCGAACAGCAAGGCTCCCGCAACTACGCGGGTATCGCTGATCCGGGTGTTGATGCCATCATCGACAAGCTGATCTTTGCCAAGGACCGGGAAACCTTGGAGGCGGCAACCAAGGCACTGGACCGCGTGCTTCTAGCCCACAACTACGTGGTGCCGGCCTATACGCTGCGCAAGGCCCGCGTTGCCCGCTGGGATCGCTTCAGCCACCCCGAAAACCTGCCCGAGTTCGGTATCGGCTTCCCCTCAATCTGGTGGTTCGACAAGGACAAGGCCAAGGCCACAGACGCTGGCTAGGTCAGCATGTTGGCGGACAATTCTGGCCGTGGGCGCTAGGTGCGAAGCAGCGCCCGGCCTTAATAGTCTTTTTCGTAGAACACGCCGATGTTGGAATTGCCGTCGGCCCCGGTAGACCCTTTGGCGGTCAGATCATCCGTAATATCAAGATTGACTGTCACTCGACTTTGCCCGTCCGCACCAGCCTGCACGCCGAGATAAATATTGTCCTGCAAATAGGCACCGGCCTGTACTGCTACATTGCCATTGGCGTCTGTTACAATGTCCAGATCGGCCAACCCCGCGGCACCGCGCAAACTATCGAGCAAGCCATTGTTACCGCCACCCCCGGCCAGTTCCGCCACCGCCCCGGCAAGCTTGGCCAGTTGCAATGGCGACAATTCACCTACAGAGCGCTTGAAGATCAGCCGCGACAAGACCTCGTCCTGTGGCAATGCCGGGGACGATGAAAAATCGACCGAAATATCGGACGCGCGACCGGACACGGTGACAAAAACCGTAATCCCCTCACCCTGTGTACGTGCCACCAGATTGAGGTAGGGATTGAGATCCCCCACCAACGTCACCGTGCCGCTGTCAAAAGTTATGCGCTGGCCCAAGATCGCCAGTCGGCCACGATTGAGCGAGAACCCGCCTACAGGTTGGATATTGTTGAGCGGGCCGGTAACGCGCACCGAACCACCCACCTCTGCATCGAGGCCCCTGCCCCGAATGAAAATCTGGTTTGGCGCATCTATGCTGACATCCAGCAGTAATCCGCTCGACCTGTTGGCCGGTGTTGGCGCAGCAGCGCGTTCGTCGGCTTTAGCGCGCGCCAGCGTTCGAGCCACGGCTTTTGGCGTACCAACATGCTTGACATCTATGAGCGCTGATCCCCCACCAAAACTCTCAGGCACAGTAATATCGGCCTTCTCGACCCGCACATTGCCCGAAAGCAATGGATTGCCGGTCAAATTGCCCGATAACGCCAACGTGCCGGACACCGTGGCGACGAACAGATTACCATCCGCATAGCGCGCCGAATTCAAACCCACCTGCACATTGGCGGGGAAACCATTGGCCAATGAAATCGAGCCGGTAGCATTGACCGTGCCGCCGGTTGCCAGACCCGCCGACAAGGACTGGATGACAACGCGGTCGCCGTCGAGATTGGCCGAACCGGAAATATTCTGGACGCGCAAATTCGCTTCGGGGTCAACATAGCTGGCCCCCGCGTCGAAACCGAGCCACTGAAGGCTGGCGCAGCAATGGCCCCTGTTACCTTGGCATTCAGCGAAACCGTTCCGCTGGCCTGTCCACCACGATCAGCCACAAAACGATTGGCCAGCGACAATGGCGCCGTTCCAGCAATTGTTACATTTAGCCCACCACCGCTCAGGGGTATGGTGCCGGAGCCCGATATCTGCAGCCCCCCGTTCCGTCGGCGCGCAGCGCGGCCAAGGTGACAACATTGTCCGCATAACTGCCGCTAACGCTGGCGTGCAGCGGCGCAATGCCATAGTCGCCGATTGCTGCCGCATTTATCCCATTGGCATCGGCCGTAAATGTAACTTGTGGCGCACTGCTTAGGCCCGAAATCGTCGCGTTGCCACTAAGCGTGCCAGCCAACCCAAGCTCAGGCATCACGGCATTGGCAATTACCAGCGGCAGTGCATTAATGTCCAAGCCGATATCGAGCGCTTCGCCCGCCGTGCCCGATGCAGTTACACTGCCTGCCCCGACATTCAACTTCACCGCATCCAGGCTCACCGTGCTGCCTGCAACGCTGAGTACAGTTGGCGCAGCCAAACGCGCGGCCAATGCACCTTGCTCGAGTTCGGCTCTATCCAGCCCCAGCCTATAGCCGCCATCCACCGGCGCCAGCGTACCTGCCACAGCAATATCGCTGCCGTTCGCAAGGCGCGCGTTAGCGTTAAATCCGGTTGTAGTGCCGGTCTGGGTCGCTGTTGCATTGAGCCTGATCAACGTCGACCCCCGCCGCAGATACGCTTTGCGCTTTGGCCGAACCATTGATGACCGGCACCCCGAGTAAATCACTCAGCTGGGCCGAAATATCGGCGCTGCCAACCCGAATATCGTTGAAAACCAGTTCCTTGGCGTTGGCCACGACATTCGCGTTCTGTTGCCCGTCGGCGCCCACGAGCGTGATGTCAGCGTTGATCGCCCCCTGCGCCTCGGCCAGCAATAGTGCCGCAGCCACCGAAACATCAGGCGCCATCAGCTTCAAACTACCATTGGTCAGCCCATCGCTGCCTCGGGTCAAAGTGCCGGTGAGGCGGGTGCCAGCGGCCTGAAAGTCCAGATCGCTCAAGGCTCTGTTGATCGTTGGAGACACTGACATTACCCTTCAAATCAGTCCGGAATCCATCGAGCGATGCCTGCCCCGCAATTCTGCCGTCCAAGCGGTTGTCCAGCGTCGACCCCGTAAATCTAAGTTTTGCGTCCTGCAAATTTTTGCCCGAAAGCTGCCCCTGCGGCACGGTGACATCAAGATTGAGGGCCAACTTGCCGCCCTCGCCCTTCGCGGTACCAACAACATTTGCCGCGCCGCTCGCCGCGTCCGACAATAGTGCCAGATCAGATAGGTCAAGCGAAAATCCGAAGTCGGCCACGGCGTTTGAATAATTGCCATCCGCTGCCAATTGCACCTGTTGGTTGCCCAAACTGAAATTGTCGGCCAACAGGCCGTTTTCGGTGCGTGCAATACGTCCGGACAGGTCAACATTTCCCGCCAACAGACCATCGGCAATCTTGTCGCTGATCGCCAAATTTTCGCCAGTGCCATCCAGCGTTAAATCAAATCCGCCCGCAGCGGGACTGATCGTGCCCTTGGCGGAAAGGCTGAGCGCACCTGACAAGTCGCGTCCGGCAAGGCCCGAAAAGGCTGCAATATTGCTGGTGTCCAGAGCGACGTCGCCTTTGAAAACCACACCGTCGATCTCGCCACTGAGCGCCGCTGTCAGCGCCTTGCCAACAACCCGCAATTGCGCCAATTGCACGGGTTGTCCGGCATTCCAAAGTCCCGCAACACCTATCCCGATCGAGTCCCCCAACGCCGCCTCGACGGGTTCCGAGGCCACAATGCCCGATATGTCGCCGTCACCATTAAAGGTAACGCGCCGTGCGCTGGCGTCGGCCAGATTGGCCGCCACGCCGCCTAGATTAAAGCCTATTTGCGAAGCAGCAAATCCCGCCGACTGGAAACCCTCAACTGTCAGGACACTGCGCCAGTTTTCCGAAGCATCATTACCGAAATCAATGGTCAACTCGCCGCGTTGCAAAATCGTGGCACTTCCAGCAACGGGCAGGGTTACCGCGCCCCCTGCAGGGTCGGCAATTATCGCATCAAGCGTTAGCTGAGACAGAAAGAAATCGGCGGTCGTTTCAGCGTTGGCCTTCAGCGAAAGCTGTCCACCGCTTAAGTTCAGATTTCTGACCGATACACCGCCTTGATCGCGCAACAACGCATCGATTTGCAATGCCGTATTGGCACCAAAAAAGGGTCGATAGGGTGCTGCGACAAGGCTAGCCAACGGCCCGCCCAGATCGGATTTGAGTTCATAACCGTCGCCGGATTTCGCAATGGTTGTCGTCCCGGCCAATGCCTGCTGACCGTCCGCTGTCAATTCCAGCTGCGTAGTAAGATCGGCCACCGGCCCCGATCCATTGATAGTCAGGCTCAACCGCCGGGCGCCCCTCGATATTGAGCAGATTGGAGAGCACACCGTCCCTTGGTTCAGTCAGATCCAGTCCCAGATCAATCGCATTATCTTGTTTTTGATAGGCGACATCGAGACCAAGTTGTCCGCCGGGTCCATCAAGCCGAACAATATCCAGCTTGGTCGTCAGGTCGCCATTTTCAAGGGTCAGGGAGCCATCGAGCGACACCTCCGCGGCCAACCCGAAAACGCTCTGGCCAAACCTCACCTTTGGAACATTGAGTTCCTCAAGTATGATGGCGACTGGAAATTGCGGCACTTCCAGCGTACCAGCCTCGGCAGGTGGCAAATCCATCTGGTCGTTCGGAACGGCGTTGCGCGGATAATCGATGGAGTCAGCCGTGAGCGACTTGATTTCCAGACGCCCCAGAAACAGTGCGGCCTGGTTCCAGGTCAGCCGGGCATTGTTCACCCGCAGCCACACCCCTTCGGCGTCCGAAATGGTGATTTCGCGTATCGACACGTCCGATCCCAACGCACCGTCGATATTGGACAATTCAATCTTGCGCTCGGGAGTCGAAAGCTTGTCCTGCACAAAGCTGGTGAGCCAGTCTTTTTGTTGATCCTCGCTCATATTGGCGACGTCTTGCGCCAACGCTCCAACCAACGCCGGCGCACCGACAGCAAGTGCCATTACTGCCAGCGCCAACGCCATGATCCATCTGCACATTAATTCAAATCGCCCGCTCAAAACGCCTGTCCAATGCCGATATAGAGCGCGTAATCGGGATCTCCGGCGCGCTTGTTCAGGGGAATGGCGATATCGGCGCGCAACGGCCCCAATCCAGTATAATAGCGAACGCCAATGCCCGCCCCGAGCCTTAGTTCATCAAGGCTGGGGAAGGTGTCAGCGGCAACATAGCCACCATCAATAAAGCCGACCGCGCCGAACTGCTCGTTGATCTTGGCCCGAGCTTCAAGCGAAGCTTCAAGCAGATAACGCCCGCCAGTCACCGTGCCAGCACCATTATCGACGCCAATACTTTTGAAACCATAGCCACGCACTGAACCGCCGCCGCCCGCGAAAAACAGCTTGTCAGGCGCAATTTCATTGAGCTGCGGCCCGATCAGCGCTCCGGCCTTGACCCGACCCGCCAAGACAAACTTGTCGTCCTCGCCAAAGCCGAAATAGGTACGGCCCTCGATGGTCGCCTGCACCGCCGGCTTGCCATAGAAGAACTCGTAGAACGGCTCGATATTACCGGCCAGATAAATGCCGCTTGCGGGATCAACCTTGTCATCACGGCCGTCATAGACCGCCCCCGCATAGACCCCGGCAGTCGTAAAATCGCGGGTGCCGAAACTGTCGTCGAACCGGTTGCGCTCAAAACTGGCGCCACCCGTCAGAGTGAGTTGATCTGAGTAGAAATGGGTCAGCCCCAGGCGACCGCCAATCGAGGTTTCGGTATATTTCGGCACAATAGTACGCTCGGCCGATATTGCCGCCACCAGATCGGTATCGGGCGTCAGGAAACCGGGTTTGGTAAAGGTGCCACCAAAGGCATAGTCGAATTGGGCTGTGTCAATGGGAAAGGCGATGCTGGCAACCTTGGCATCAAGCCGCAATCGTTCAGCCTGACCAAACAGATTACGCCACAAATGGAAGCCTTCCAGCCCCAATCCGTCCACTGTCGAATAGGTCGCTCCAGCGCCAAAGCGCCGCCCAGGCAGTTCTTGAACGATGAGGGTGTAGGGCAAAAGTCCGTTGGTCTGAATGGCATCGGCAGCCTCCAGCCGTGCTGCCCGGAAGACCTCAAGCCGGTCGAGGCGCTTTTGCGCCCGAGCCAGCGCATCGGGGTCATATTCCTCCCCTTCCGCCAACCCGGTTTGTCGCCGCACGAAATCCGGGTCCATGCGCTCGGTTCCCTGCACCGCCACCGGCCCGAATGCGGCCTTGGCACCAGGATTGACGGTGATAGTCGCATCCACACTATTGTTGGAATGATCGGCCACCACATCGCGCTTGGCGATGGCGGCCTTGGCATAACCCTGTTGCCGCCAGGCGCGTAGCGCCAATTGTTCGGCCTTGAGGATCACGCCAGATCCGGCAACCTCGCCCGCACCATAGCCAATGCCCAGCGGCGGTTCGACAAAATCATCGGGATCATCAGTGGGCGGCGCCTGATTGAGCACGCTCACACGATTGAAACGAAACAATGGACCGGGATTGACGATAATCTGGACCGCCACCGGATCCGGCAAATTGATATCGGGTCGAAGAGTTGCAGCCTCGCGACCGCCAACCAGAATATTGACGACGCCGCCATAATAACCCTCGCCATAGAGCGCAGCGGTAATCCGGCGGTAGTCACCGCGCGCCTGGGCCAGAAGCCCGGCGGCGCCAGAAGCTGGCTTGCCTTCGCCTGACACGAGCCCCGAGGCGCCCCGAACGACACCCTCCAGCCCCTCGTCAGGCGCAACACTCACCTCCAGTACATAGGGCTGGGGATCAGCGATGACCGCCTCAGCGTCAATATCGCTCTGATCCTCAAACAATTTGAGGCCAAATAGGTCAAAGGCCTGGCTCGGCTGTGTCAGCGCCACTCCGGCAACAATCACAAGCACACTACGGGCGCAGATACTCATTACAAAACGCGCAATATGCAGTTGTCTGTCCCCACCGATTGTCCGGATTTTCATTATGCGCCCAATCTGGGCATTTGTGACAAATATTCAGTTAAGTTGCCGGAACTGCTCCTCCGACGCCTCGCCAACAAACCCTCAGGCGCCTTTTATGTTGCTATATTACGGCTACCGCATGGCAAGATATAGGGGGCTGTCTCCTCGAACACAATTGTGATCGCGGTTCGTTGCCAATCGGCGACACTTGCGCACCGGGATCATTCCCGCGCCAAGGCCTCAACCGGGTCGAGCCGTGCTGCCGAGCGGGCGGGCATGAAGCCGAACACCACGCCAATCAGGCTTGATGACACTATTGCCAGAATGATGGACTCTGTGGAATAGGCCAGTCGTGCGCCCGCAACCATCTGGGTAAGCGCCGCACCCAGCCCGAACGACAATGCAACGCCAGCACCGCCCCCAAAGAAACAGACCAATACTGCCTCGATCAGAAACTGGCGCAATATGTCGCCACGCCGTGCACCGACCGCCATGCGAATACCGATTTCCTTGGTTCGCTCGCTGACTGAAACCAGCATGATATTCATCACCCCGATACCGCCCACCATCAGCGAGATGATTGCAATGGTAGATATCAGCAGCGTCAAAGTGGCGCTGGTCCCCTCGATGGTGTCGCGAATAGTAGCGGTATTTTGTAGGAAGAAGTCATCGGTGCCGTGAAGGCGGTTCATCAACGTCTGAAGTTCGGTTTCCGCTTGATCCATATCGACGTCATCGCGCACCCGGACCGAGATGGAATTAAGATAGTTCCGCCCCAAAATTCGGTCCATTGCTGTTGTGTAAGGCACGTAGATATTGGCACTGTCGCCGCCGCGGCCAAAGCCTGTGACAGTTTTGACAACGCCGATGACGCGCATCGGCACCCTGTCAAGCATTATAACCTGACCAAGCGGATCTTCCCCATCGGGAAATATCGCCGCCTGAGCCGTTTCGTCGATCACCGCGTCCTGGGTGCGTTGCCGGATCGAAGCCTCGGACAATGGCACCCCTTCAACAAGTTCACGTCCATTGACCCTGAAATAGCCCTCGCTCACCCCCGTGACAGAGGCGTTCGAGGCGGTATTGCGATAAAGTACCGTGGCGTTGGCGCTAACCAGCGGCGACACGCTATCGGTAAAACCCTGTTCGGCAATGGCCTCTGCATCGCTGGCTTTGAGCGTTCGAATACGGTTGGAGCTGCGATCGCCAAAGCCGCTGCCTGGATAAACATTGATCGTGTTGGTGCCAATCGAAGAAATACGTTCCAGCACGTCCTGCTGGCTACCCTGCCCCAGCGCCACCACCGAAACCACCGACGCGATCCCGATAATGATCCCCAACATGGTCAGAAACGTTCGCAATTTGTGGGCAATCATGGCCCGCATGGCCATGCGCAATGCTTCCCCTGCCCGGTCCAAGCCCTCGCGCCAGGGTGCACTGCGCGCTATCGGCTCGCTCGCGTTCGTGTGCAACTCTCGCGTTTGACCATCGCGGCTGTCACCAATGATTTCACCATCTGCAATTTCGATGATCCGGTCGCATTGTGCCGCAATTAGCGGGTCATGCGTCACAATGATGATGGTGTGGCCATTTTCATGCAATTCAGCCAGTAGGGCCATCAATTCCTTGCCAGAGTGGCTGTCCAGTGCCCCGGTCGGTTCATCGGCCAGAATGACCTCGCCACCGTTCATCAAGGCGCGCGCCACGCTGACGCGTTGCTGTTGACCACCCGATAGTGCAGCAGGACGATGGTCCAGTCGCTCACCCAGTCCAAGTCGGGTCAGTAGCGCGATCGCCCGCCGCCGCCGCACGCTCGCCTCCACACCCGCGTAAATCGCGGGCATTTCAACATTTTCCACCGCATCCAGATCAGCCAGCAACTGATAGCGTTGAAAAATAAAACCGAAATGCTCACGACGTAATTCCGCTAACTGGTCTGGCCCGAGTCGGGCGACCTCTCGTCCGGAAAAATTATAGGTACCAGCCGACGGCCGGTCCAGGCACCCCAATATATTCATCAATGTCGATTTGCCAGAGCCCGACTGGCCAATGATCGCCACCATTTCACCGACGCGAATGTCAAGGTCGACATCCTTGAGCACGGTGACGGTTTCCGCGCCGGTCTCGAACCAGCGGTTCAGCCCCTTGAGTGAAATGACAGGGTCACTCATCGCGGCCGACCGCCGCCGACGCCGCCAAGACCACCCAGACCTCGCCCATTGCCAGCAGCAGCATTGCTGCCGGTGCCTCGCACCGCCCCCTGCCCGCTCTGGATAATTTGCTCGCCTTCCGAGAGCCCCTCGGTAATTTCCGCTCGGATATTATTGTTTATGCCAACCTTTACCGGGACCGGGCGACGCTCTTCGCTGGTCGGATCGTAAATCATCACCGTCTGGCGACCTTTGGCACCCTGCCGCAGCACCGAACTGGGCACCAGCAGCGCATTGTCAGCGGCTGCCAAGACGATCGTGACCTGCGCGGTCATTGAAATGCGCAACTTGTGATCGGGATTAGGCACTTCGAACAACCCGTTATAATAAATCGCAGTATCGCTAGCGCTACCATCGGTTTTGATTGAAGTAGGCGCCGGTTCGATTTCGCGCAGCGTCGCATCAATCTTGTTGTCAGGCTCACCCAAAATGGTGAAATAGACCTGCTGCCCCGGCTGCACCCTTGTGACATCGGCCTCCGAAATTTCGGCCTTTATCACCATGGTGTCGAGATCGGCAATCTTGACAATAGTCGGCGTTGCCGACGATGCATTGACCGTCTGCCCCTCTTCCACAAGCACAGCCACTACCGTACCGGCGCCCGGTGCCACAATCTTTGTACGGCTCAAATTGAGTTGCGCCGACTCGACCGCCAGCGTGGCCTGGGTGATCTGGGCGTCCAACCCGTCAATCTGCGCCTTGCCCGTTTCCACTGCTGCCTTGGCGGTCTCTAACTCGGTTTGGGCAATCAGGTTTTTCTCATACATCTGGTTCGCCCGCGTCAGGGCGGTTTCGGCCTGTGACAGGTTAGCCTGCTGCACGCGCTTTTGCGCATTGATCTGTTTGAGCGCCGCCTCCGCCGCCTTGACCGCATTTTCCTGATTAAGGGAGTCGATGGTGGCGATCAGATCGCCCTTGGCGATTTCCTGGCCCAAATTGACGTCAAGGCTTTCGATGCGCCCTGAGACCTCAGCACCGACACTGACCAGTGAATTAGCTTCCAACACACCAGAGGCGAGCACCGTGCTTTCAATCCGGCCGCGCGTCACCTCCACGGTTTGCGGCACCACCGCTGCCTGTGGTTTTTCAAAGCTCCACCACCAGGCCGCGCCTGCTCCACCAACCACCACCAGCAATACCAATACTCGAGCAACTGTCTTCAAGGCCCAATCCCTTAGAGTGAGCCGGAAATATAGCCGTACCGCCGCGCTGGGTCTTGTTAGATTTTGGTAAGGTTGCCTTTCATTTTCGCAATGTTGATAGGTCCATGAGTCAACCAATGGTGCAGTTTTTTTGCCATCGACCGGTGCGCCATGCTAACCGGCAACTGAATTATTATATCGGAGCCCACTCATGTACAAAATGCTCGACCCCGCCGAACTGACGGTTTTTATCACCGGTGCCACATCCGGCTTTGGCGCAGCCGCAGCGCGCCGCTATGTTGCAGAGGGAGCAAAGATCATCGCTACCGGTCGCCGTACCGAGCGACTTGAGGACTTGAAGGCGGAACTGGGCGCCGACAAATGCCACATCATCACCCTCGACGTTCAGGATCGCGCCGCGCTCAAGGCGGCAATTGCCGCCGTTCCCGCCCCCTTCGCCAACATTAATGTTGTTCTGGCCAATGCGGGTCTGGCCCTCGGGCTTCAACCTGCCTTCGAAGCCGACGAGGACGACTGGGACACTATGGTGGCCACAAATATAAATGGTCTTCTCTACACCGTTCGGGCACTCTTGCCCGGCATGATCGAACGCGGCGGCGGCCATGTCGTCACCATTGGTTCCGTGGCGGGTGATTATTCCTATCCCGGCAGTGGCGTCTATGGCGCGTCCAAAGCCTTTGTCAAACAGTTCGCGCTCAATCTGCGAGCCGATCTGCAAGGCAAGAATGTACGTGTCACCAATATCGAGCCTGGGCTGACCGAAACCGAATTTTCCCTGGTGCGTTTCAAGGGCGACGCTGACCGGGCCGGCAAGCCCTACGTTAATACCGTCGCCATGAACGCCGACGATATCGCAGAATCGATCTTCTGGACGACCATCCTGCCGCGCCATTTCAACGTCAACCGCTTGCAGATGATGGCAACGACACAGGCGTTCGGGCCTCTCAACATCTATCGCGAAGACTGATCATGAGTTGGGGTGTCGCGCCTGGCGCGCCACCCTAATTGCCCAGTGCGGCGTCGCGATGGGCTGCCCGATATTGCATCGGCGCCATACCATTTATCCGCCGAAACGACTTGGCCAGATAATTACCATTGGCGAAACCACAGGCCGTTGCAATCGCGCCAATGCTCATATCGGTCGCCAGCAGCAACCGACTGGCGCGCTCTATCCGAGCACGAAACAGATAGCGCGATGGCGCCACCCCCACCGATGCCGAAAATTGCCGCGCGAAATGCCACCGGCTCATGCCGGCGATACGGGCCATTCTGTCGACATCCAGTATCGTCCCCAGATTGGCGTCGATATAGGCTTTGACCCGCGCGACGGCGGGCGGTAACGCCTGCGTCGACGCATGACGTCCCGCCAGCATGCCGTCATGAAGCGCCATGACCGCCGCATAGGCCGCCGCCGATGCCTCCCCCGATTGGCAGTCCTCATTTTTGATAATGCCGAGACAAGCAGCCGCCATACGGTCGATTGCGTCGCCACCCATCTCAAGGACGGGACCCGAGCGGTCAATCACCCCATGGGCCAGCCTAAGAGCCTCACGGCCGTTCAGCAGCAACCAGAAATAGTCCCAGCTTTCCCCCTGCTCCAGCCAATATCGGTTGGCATGAGGAAAGGTCAGCACCATCGTCTGCCCGGGTACGAGCAAATATCGCACGCCTGAATAGTCCAGATGCCCTCGACCAGCGAGTGTGTGCTGAATGACGAGAAACGGGGCGTTGCCCCTCTTCATTCCGTCCCATGAATAAACCTCGTTCATGCGCTGCTCGTACCCGGCATGGCGCACCATGCAATGCAGGCTCAATTCTCCAATTGGTGCGTCCACCGAGCGCACCGAGTGGCCATACTCAATCAGGTCTTTGAGCACAATATTACCCTCCTTAGCACGACCTTTCTCTACAGCAATTCGCTACGCTCGGCTACACATGGAGTAGCAATATCGGGGCACGGCCCGCAGATCGGAGGATTACCATGTCGTTCAAGGTTGCCATTATTGGAGCCGGTTCGGTCGGCTTTACGAAAACCCTTATTTCAGACCTGCTAAAAGTGCCCGAATTTGGCACCGTTGAATTCGCCTTGACTGACATCAACCCGCACAATTTGGATATGATCCGGCAGATCATCGCCAAGATCATCGACGTTAACCAGCTGTCGGCCAAAGTGACCGCCACAACGGACCGGCGGGAGGCGCTGACCGGCGCACGCTACATCATGAGCCTGCGTACGCGTCGGCGGCTTGGAAGCCTTTGCGTCCGACATATCGGTACCGCTCAAGTATGGCGTTGATCAATGTGTTGGCGATACGCTGTGTGCCGGCGGCATTCTGTACGGCCAGCGCAACATCCCGGCGATCCTCGACTTTTGCAAAGACATCCGGGAAGTGGCCGAGCCTGGCGCGGTTTTCCTCAACTATGCCAATCCCATGGCCATGAACACCTGGGCCGCCAATGCCTATGGCGGCGTTCAGACCATTGGCCTGTGTCATGGCGTTCAGCACGGTGCTGACCAGATCGCCCGTGCCTTGGGTGTCGAAGACAGCGAACTGGATTATGTATGCTCAGGCATCAACCATCAGACCTGGTACATCGACATCCGCGCCAACGGTCGCAAGATCGAAAAAGACGAGCTGGTTGCCGCTTTTGAGGCCCATCCTACATACTCCAAGCAGGAAAAGGTGCGCATCGATGTGCTCAAGCGCTTTGGCGTCTATTCGACCGAAAGCAACGGCCATCTTTCCGAATATTTGCCTTGGTACCGCAAGCGCCCAGAGGAAATAAACAAATGGATCGACATGTCTTCATGGATCCATGGCGAGACCGGCGGCTATCTGCGCTACTCCACCGAGCGGCGCAATTGGTTTGAAACCGACTTTCCAATGTTCCTCGAACAGGCCGCCAAACCGCTGAGCGAGCACAAGCGTACCAGTGAACACGCCTCCTATATTGTCGAGGCTATGGAACTCGGTCGTACCTACCGTGGCCATTTCAACGTTCGCAATAATGGCATCATTACCAACCTGCCTGACGACGCCATCATAGAAAGTCCCGGCTTCGTTGATCGTTTCGGCCTCAACATGGTCGAAGGTATAACCCTGCCGCTGGCCTGTGCTGCGACCTGTTCAGCGTCGATCTCGGTGCAGCGCATGTCAGTGGAAGCGGCGATGACTGGCGATATCGACCTGCTCAAACTTGCGGTTCTGCACGACCCACTGGTTGGTGCCATCTGCACCCCGGACGAAGTCTGGCAAATGGTTGATGAATTGGTGGTTACGCAGGCCCAGTGGCTGCCCCAATATGCCGACGCTGTGCCAGCGGCCAAAGCTCGACTGGCCAATGCCACGGTAAAAACCAGTGACTGGCAGGGTGCCGCGCGCAAGCGGGTGCGCTCGGTTGAGGAATTGCGCGAGGTAACCGGCGGTCACCACTAGTTTCGTCAAATTCCCGGCTCCACGCTGGCGCCCCTTGTGGGGCGCCTCACTTGCCCTTAAAGTGCGCTATGGAGTGCCTAACGCATGGAAAAACCGAGTCATTTCATAATCGTTGGTGGCGGCACCGCTGGCTGGTTGGCGGCGTTCATCCTGCAAGATACCGCCACGCGGCAAAAACTCAACGCGCGCTTCTCGGTGGTCGAGATCCTCGAAAATTCCTACTGTTGGCGTCGGCGAGTCTACCACCGCCGCCTTCCGCATTTTCCTCAAGCATTTCAAGGCTCGATGAGTTCGCCTTCCTGCGCGAAACGCGGGCCACGATCAAGGCTCGGTATTCGTCATCAGGACTGGCGCCGCAAGGGCCATAGCTATTTTGGCCCCATAGACGATCCGCATCAGGTCGTAGCAGCGCCCGAAGGTTCTCCATCGGACTATCTCAATGTTTTTAGCGTTGCCGCCGGTCGTCCGGTTCAGGACACCCATTTGTTCGAGCATTTGCTGCGGGCCAACAAGGCCCCCTATGCGCCAAAGCCCGATGGCTCGCTGATTGCGTTGGGTCCTTTTCACTATGCCTATCAGTTCGATCAGGCACTGGTTGGCCAATATCTCAAGCGGCAAGCCAAAGGCATTGAGATGGCCGACGCCATTGTCACCGAAATATCGCGCAACCCCGAAACCGGCGATATTGTTTCGCTGGAATTGGACAATGGCCAAAGCCTGGAAGGCGACTTTTTTATTGATGCCACCGGCTTTCGCAAACGCTTGATCCTCAAGGAAATGCAGGCGCAATGGATAGGTTTCGGCGATGCCCTGCCCGTCAACCGGGCGTTGCCGTTCTGGCTGCCAATCCCGAAAGACGAGGCTATCCCCAATCATACATTAGCCTGGGCCCAGAATAATGGCTGGATGTGGAAGATCCCGACCCAGGATCGCTATGGCTGCGGCTATGTTTTTTCCGACGATTTTATCAGCGCCGACGATGCAAAAGCGGAAATCGAAGCCAGCCTCGGTCACGAGATCGAAGTGCGCCGAGACATCAAAATTGACGCCGGGCGGCTTGAAAATGTCTGGATCGGCAATTGCCTGGCAGTCGGGCTGAGTTCGAGTTTTCTGGAACCCCTCGAATCCACATCAATTCACGGCACTATCGTGCAAATGATGTTGTTTGCGCAGCACTTTCTGCGTGCCCCCGACGCCATGACCCAAGCCCATCGCACCGACTACAATACTCGTATCGCGCGGCAGGTCGACGACTTCCGCACTTTCGTCAATTTGCACTATGTAACAGAGCGCGACGACACCCCGTTCTGGCGCGATGTTGCCGCCAATCGCATTCACGACGAAACCCGGCAACGGCTCGAGCACTGGAAACGCGCCATGCCTCGGCACGAGCATTTCGCCCCGTTTCTCGGTGGGCTCCCGCATGTTGAATCCCAGTTGCATTATCCGGTGTTGGACGGTTTGGGGCTATTGGATCAAAACCTAGCTCGTCAGGAAATGGCCAATGTGCCAAAGCTGCGCAACTTCGCCCGCCAGACGGTCGATAGTCTGACCCGCGAATATCGCGCCGCCGCTAACGCAGCCCTGCCGCACTCAGCATTTTACGACCTGATCGACACCACCAACTGATCGACCAAACAAATGACCCCGACACAGTGTATCGGGGTCATTCAAAGCGAAGATAAACAGCGTTCGATCAGGCGACGCGCTGTTTTTTCTTTCCATGGGTCCAGTCCGGCAACCACGTTCCGTGCGTCTCGATCAGATCATCAACAAGATTCCATATCTGTTCGAGATCGAGTTCTGCCGCCGTATGCGGATCCATCATGGCAGCGTGATAAATATGCTCCCGGTTCTCCGTCATGATCGCCTTGACCGTCAATTCCTGCACATTGATGTTGGTGCGCATCAGCGCCGTCAATTGGGGCGGCAACTCGCCGATATAGGTTGGCTGCAGTCCGTTGTGGTCAACCAGGCAAGGAACCTCCACTGCGGCATTGCTCGGCAGCGAGGTGATCACGCCCTTGTTGACGACATTCCCATAAATAACCGTTGGCTCGCCGGTCCAGATAGCGTTGGCAATTTCGGATGCATATTCCTTGGATTGAGCCACCTCGATCCGGTCCGCCTTGGAATAGTCGCCGTAGAGTTTTTCCCATTTGGCGATCTGTTCAACGCACCGGCGCGGATATTCGTCCAGCGGAATACCGAATTTTTCTATGATGTCCTCGCGCCCCTCCTTGATGAAATAGGGCGTGTACTCGGCAAAATGTTCCGAACTTTCGGTGACAAAGTAGCCAAGACGCGTCAGCATCTCATAGCGCACCTTGTTGGGGCAGCGCGGATTCGAGCTAGCTTTGGGAAAGCGGCCTTCGCGATACCCCCTGAGCAGATCCGGATAGAGATCACGGTAGGAGCCATCGGGTTGGCGATGCTCGAATTTCAGGTAAAACGCCATATGGTTGATACCCGCGGAGCGATAGCGGATTTCGCTATAGGGTATATCCAGATCATGGGCCAGTTCCATGGCCGTCCCCTGCACCGAGTGGCAGAGGCCGACCTGTTTGATCGTTGGATATTTTTCAGCAATCGCCCATGTGTTGATCGCCATCGGATTAACATATTGCAGCATGGTGGCATCCGGGCAGACTTGCAGCATGTCCTCGCAGATGCTCCATAGATGCGGCACCGTGCGTAGGCCGCGCATGATACCGCCAACGCCCAGCGTATCTGCAATTGTGTGGTTGAGCTTGTACTTTTTGGGCACGTCGAAATCGACCATGGTCGAGGGCTTGAACCCACCGATCTGGAAACAGACCAGAACGAAATGGGCACCATCTAGTGCTTCGCGCTGATTGGAATGGGTCGAAACCGTTGCCGGCACATCAAGGGTTGAAATCATCTTACGCACGATGGTTTCACTCTCGGCAAGCCGAACCGGATTGATGTCCATCAGGGACACATGTGTACCCTTGAGCGCCGGGCGCTGCAAAATATCGCCAACGATATTTTTCATGAAGACGGCCGAGCCGGCGCCGATAACGGTTAGTTTAGGCTGTGACATGGAAAACTCTCCAAAATGCTATGCAGCAATTTCAAATGCAGCGCGCACCAGACGCGCCGTATAGTCGGTCTGGGGATTGACCAGAACCTCGTTGACCGGCCCCTGCTCGACGATCTTGCCGTTCTGCATCACCAGCACTCGGTGACACAGTGCCCGCACCACCTTGAGGTCATGCGAAATGAACAGATAGCTGAGGCCTTTTTCGTCCTGAAGTTTGCGCAACAGGTCGATAATCTGTGCCTGCACCGACAGATCAAGTGCAGAAGTAGGTTCGTCAAGCAGGATGAACTCCGGCTCCATCGCAACCGCGCGGGCGATGGCGATGCGCTGGCGTTGCCCGCCAGAAAATTCATGCGGAAAGCGCTGCAATATCGTGCTCGGCAATCCTGAGTCCTCAAGCGCTTGTCGCACCCGATCCAGTCGCTCGCGCCCATTGGCACCAATATTGTTGACGATCAGGCCCTCTTCGATGATCTGCCGGATCGACATGCGCGGATTGAGCGACGCAAACGGGTCCTGAAACACGATCTGCATCCGGCTGCGTAGCGGTCGCATGCCTTGGCGGTTCCTGTTGTGGATCGGTTCCCCGTCAAAATATATTTCGCCACCCTGATTGGAAATCAGCCGGATCATCGCCTGCCCGAACGTGGTCTTTCCCGACCCGCTTTCGCCTACAATGCCAAGCGTTTCGTGGCGCTGCAATTTGAGGCTCAGTCTATCAACGGCTACAAGTTCGAAAAAGTCGGGCTTGAAGAACCCGCCGCGCTTGAGCGTGAAGGAAACCTTGACGTCCTTGCCCTCTAGCATCGTCTCGCGCATATCACCGAGAGGATTGGCGACCCCCTTGGGCTCGGACGCCAGCAGGTGCCGTGTGTAGGAATGCTGCGGATTTTCAAACAGTGTCTCGGTCGCATTGTGCTCCTGCACCGCACCATTTTGCATGACATAAACGTAGTCGGAAAACTGCCGGACGATGGTCAGATCATGGGTGATCAGGATCACTGCCATGCCATATTTGGATTTGAGATCCTTGATCAGATTGAGGATCTGCGCCTGAACCGTCACATCGAGCGCCGTCGTTGGCTCGTCGGCAATGAGAACATCCGGTCGATTGGCCAGCGCCATGGCAATCATCACACGCTGACGCTGCCCGCCTGACATCTGGTGTGGATATTGCCGCAGCCGCGCGCCCGGCTCGGGAATCTGGACCTCCTCAAGCAGAGCCTCGGCTCGCTCCATGGCTTCCTTGCGGCTGATCTTGTTGTGTAGATGCAAAATCTCGCAAAGCTGCTGACCAATCGTATATACCGGATTGAGCGAACTCATAGGCTCTTGAAAGATCATCGATAGATCATTGCCACGCAGCTTGCGCATGGCCTTGTCGCTCATTGCCACAATGTCTTTGCCGCTGAGCGTGACCTTGGTCTGAGGCGCAATCGTTGCACGCTTCGTCAACAATTTCATCAGCGTGCGCGCCGTTACGGATTTGCCCGAACCACTCTCGCCTACCAGCGCGATGGTTTCTCCCTTGTGCAGCTGAAACGAGACATCTCGTACAGCGTGGACAATTCCACCCTCAACCTTGAAATCCACCGCCACATGGCGCGCATCAAGGATCAACTCACGACCGTGTTCGCCAAGGTCGAGGCGCTCTTCGGGAGCAAATGGCGTTGGTGACATGGCTTGGACTCCTGCTCAATAGGGGTCAATGGCATCGCGCAAACCGTCGCCCAATGCGTTGAACGCAAACACGGTGATCAGCACGAAAACGACTGGCGTCAATATCCAGGGGTAGGACCCGATCACCGAGAATGTCCCGGTGTCCTGAAGCATCAGTCCCCATGAGATCAGCGGTGGCTTAACCGCAAAGCCCAGAAACCCTAGAAAACTCTCTAGCAGCACCACGGAAGGTACTGCCAACGTTACCGCAACAATAACATGGCTTAGCACATTGGGCAGGATGTGACGGGTAATAATACGCAGGTCGCTAGACCCAACGGCAATCGCTGCGCGCACATATTCGATCCGCGCCAACGACAGGGTTTTCGAGCGCACCTCCCGGCTCAACTGCGCCCAGCCCAATACAGCCATCACCCCGATGACAAAAGCCAGGAACACATTGGAGGGCGCGGTCACCGGTATCAGCGTGGTCAGCGCCAGATAGAGCGGCAAATGCGGAAAGGCTAGTACCAGTTCAACAAACCGTTGCGTCCACGCATCTATCCGCCCGCCCAGATAGCCTGAGGTGATCCCCACCATGGTGCCAACGGTGGTCGTCAACGTCACCACAATCAGGGCAATCATCAACGAAATGCGGGATCCTATTATACCGCGCGACAGGATGTCCCGTCCAAACTTGTCGGTACCCAACAGATGGAACGGTCGACCGTCAACCGCGCCGAAAAAGTGAATATTGGAGGGAATAAACCAAAGCGCGTGATAGCGAAATCCCTTGACGAAAAAACCCAGCTGGGTCGGATTGGCAAGATCCGGACCCGTCAGCGGCTGGAACGTGATTGGATCAAATTCGCCTGTCTCAACAATTGGATATACATACGGAAACACCGAAAATCCGCCATCTGGCGCGAAGAAGGTGATCAGAATCGGGTGGCGCAAATCCAATATCGGGTAGCTTTGGGTCCATTGGCGCGAAGAAGTCGGCAAAAACCGAAATAAACAATAAGGATCCGACCAGAACCAGGCCAATCATGCCCATTACGGAGCGTCGAAAGCGCCGCCATACCAGTGTCATGTAGCCTTCATTGCCGAGCGCAAACCGACCGGAACTGCCTACTGCATCAGTTTCGTGGACGTCCTCGGCCGCAGTTGGCACAGGCCCTCCCACATCAGGCGGCAGCGGAATCGAGGAACCGATGTGATCTTTACTCATGGGCAGTGTTCCCCCCAATTCTTACCCGCGGATCGACGACGGCTAACAACAGGTCCGCAATGATGTTGCCAATGATCAGCGTCGTGGCAAGGACCAGAACGAAGGTCGCAGTAACCCAAACGTCACCCACCGCCATAGAGCCTACGATCGCGGGACCGACGGTGGCCAGACCAAAGACAATGGCCACTTCGATTTCGCCGGTCAGCATGTAAGGCAGCACCACCCCCTGATAAGCGATCAGCGGATGTAGGGCATTAGGCACGGCGTGCTTGAGAATGACGGCACTTTCGGGCAGACCCTTGGCGCGTGCGGTTTCGACATATTGAGCGTTGAGCACATCGAGTAGATTGGCACGCATCACCCGCATATTGTAGGCTAGGCCGCCAAAGGTGGCGATGAAGATCACCGGCCAGATATGATGCAGCAGGTCAACAAACTTGGCCCAGGACCAAGGCTGTCCGCCAAAGCGCACCGAATTGAAACTGCCAATTTCCTGAACCCCTATTCGGAAGACCAGAACATACAAAATGATGATCGCCAGCAGAAATCGAGGGATGGTCATGCCCAGAAACGAGATGAACCCAAACAGGGTATCGACCCAGGAATATTGCCGCGTCGCCGCTACAACACCCAGTGTAATGCCAATGATTGATGCCAGGAGATGACAGGTTAGTGCCAAATAAATGGTGCGTGGCAATCGCTCGGCCACTACATCGCCCACCGGCTTGTTGAAATAGAGCGATTGTCCGAAATCGAACCGGGTTACAATGCCCACCATCCAGTTCACATATTGGACAGGCAGCGGGTCATTGAGACCGTTGGCCTCACGGTACGCCTCAGCCTGCGCTTCGGCCTGTTCTGCAGTGGCACCGCCCTGGTTCATCAGCATTGAGCGAATGTAGTCGCCATAATCGCCTGGCGGTGCCTGGATCACGGCAAATGTCACAATGCTCAAAACAAACAATATCGGAATAGCTGAGAGTATGCGCGAGATGAGAAAACGTACCATCTGCTGTCAGGCCTTGTTTCGATTTTTGAAGGCGGGGGCAACGCCCCCGCCGAGGATCATTTGACTGCAGCGGTTAGCTGACCGGTCCGTTACCAATTCCAGGTGCACCCGGTAGTGTCTGTGGGAACAGTTCAAAATCGGACTGCTTGTCCTTAGGCACAAAAACCCGCTCGCGGATGATATTGTCTTCGGCCCAGTTGAACATGAAGATTGGAGTGCCCGCCGGAATATTGGCGAAACGCTTGTTGATGATCAACGCGCCCGGATATTGGGTAAGCCCGATGCCATTGACGTTCTCGGTGTAAAGCTTCTGATACTGCTTCATCAGCCCGATCCGCTCTTCCGAATCGTTCGTCGCGATGAACTTATTCACCACATCAACCATCTCCTGCTCCCATGGCAGCAGGTCGAGCGTGTCATCCGCACCGGCACGGTGATGCCAGCTGATACGCGGGCCCGTCGGCGCCAGTGCCACCGTGTTCTTGACCACAGTGATCAATTCGGACTGATTGCGTCGGATCGTCCAGTCAAACTTGCCCGACTGTTCCGTCGCATCGCGCTGCGTACCAGCCAAGGTGTTGGGAATGACCCGAAGACCAAGCCGTTCCATCTGTGCCACCACGCCTTCGACGAGGTTTTTATCAGTCGCATAGTCCGAGTTAGCAAGAAGTGTGATTTCGACGTCACCACCACCAGCTGTGCCGGCAGGGAAGTTGACTAAACCATTGCCATCAGTGTCCTCAAGACCGGCGGCCTTCAGATGTTCTTTGGCAGTTTCCAGCGAGAACGGATAATAGACCGTCGAATCCTTGTCATAGTAGGTGGTGCCGGCATAAAGCCCACCGGGATAGATCGCGGTAAATGGCCCCTTGACCAGCGCTTCACCCAATGACTGCCGATCAATGGCGGAGGTCACGGCCTGACGGAAATCAAGATTTCGATTCAACTCACGAACGGCTTGACCTCGCTCATCCGGCTCACCCCAGCCATTGGCCGAGAGATTTGGATAGAGCGTATAGCCGATGGTGCGCGCACCAAATGCCAGACGAGCCGGCGCGGACGGGTCTGCCGAACGCTTGAGCGCTTCGACATAGCTTTCTGCCTGCTCGAGATTGGAGAAATCGCCCGTACCTGCGACCGCCTGTACGTCGCGGTCTGCCCAAGTCGAAAGGCGATATTCCAGTTCGTCAAGATAGGGTAATTGATTGCCCTGATCGTCAACCTTCCAGTAATAGGGATTGCGGCGCAAGACGATGATATCGTCGGGCCGATATGTTACCGGCGCCCAGGCACCCATCGTCGGCATGCTCATATATTCGGGCGGGAACGCGTTCTTGAACTGCTCATAGGTGTTGTCGGAATATTTTGGATGTTGGGGCTTGAGCAGGTGAGCCGGTCCTGGACAGAAGGTGCCATAGGCCATCTGATACAGATATTGTTCAGGCCGAACGTCCTTGAATGTCCATTTGATGGTGTAGTCATCAAGTGCTTCGAGCGTAGTGCCTTCACCAAAGGTTTCAGGCGTTGCGCCGTTCAGCGGGGTGACATTGGGGTCCAGAACTTCGTCGTTCCAATAAAACATCACATCGTCAGAGGTGAATGGTTCGCCGTCAGACCATTTAGCCCCCTCGATCAGGTGCATGGTCAACTCATGACCATCCTCGGACCAATCCCAGCTCTTGGCTAGATTCGGCATTGGTGCCAGTTCGTCTGCCTTGACCTCAAACAGCGGGCCAGTTCGGGTCAGACATTCCGAAAGACCGATATCAATACCGCCCCAACCTTGCGATTGACCAGCTGAATAGTTCCAGCCTTCTGGACGCCCGCCAATAACGTGACGCATCACGTCGCCATAGACGCCAATACCATCGGCCATATTGGACGCCTTATAGACTAAAGGCTCCTTGGGGAGGCGTTCAGCAACCGGCGGCAGTTTGCCGGTATCGACAAACTTCTCGGTAACCCACGAAGGCTCGTGATATTCTGGCAGTGCCTTGAATTCCTGGATGTCGCTGATCCCGACAAAATTCGGCGTGCCTTGCGCGGCGAATGTCGGTGGATCGGGCGGCGTGGTTGGCGCAACGGTCTGGGCTTGGGTGGCGATCAACGAAACGCCTAGCAACAGACTTGCCCCGCCAAGGGCAATGGCGTGTTTACTCATGGTTCCTCCTTTGCTCCGGGCTGGCCGCAAGCGCTCGTTCAATGAGGCGCTTCCTCCCGGCCGGATTGGCCCGTGCTTAATAAAAGTTACGCCTTGCACACCAAAGTGCAATCCGGTTATCTAAAGACTTATTCCGGTATCTAAAGAAAGTTGCAACGTGACCAACGACGCCGCAAGCCGACGAAACGAAAGCCAGCTACGATTTGGCGCCGCGCCAAAACCCACGCCACGTGCCGATCGACGGTTTTACGGTGCCAACCGCGCGTTTGGTCGCTTCGGCATCCGTTCGTTCACGCCTCAATTGATGGCCGCTCCACACCGTCATGGCCATATCGAGACTCAACTGGCTTACTGAAGGCGAAATGGAATATGATTTCGACGGCCAACGCGTCAGCGTGCCCACCAAACGGTTGTTGGCGTTCTGGGCGGGCCTGCCCCACCAGACCATCCGTTTGGATGAGGTCGCGATCGAGCAGGGCCGACAGATCAACATCTATCTGCCAGTGGACGTATTTCTGCTCATGCCCCAACTCGGTCGATTGCCCGAAACCATGATGGGGGGTGGCCTGATTTGTTTGGAACCCGATTCCGTCAGCCTTGATATGCTTAGTCGCTGGCATCAGGACTACCGCAGCGGCAGGGCCCTGCGCACCGACATTGCCAAGGCTCGAAATTGCCACGATGTTCCGCCGCGCGGCGCTCACTGGCTGGGAAGTTCTCCTACCCGCCTGGATCGAGGCCCCGGGCGAACGGCATCGCACCGCCACACCGGTGCGCTACGTCGTTGCCATGGTCCGGCACATTGTTGAAAATCTTGGCGAACCGCTCGATGCCAAGTCTATTGCCGCCGTAGTCGGCCTGCACCCCAATTACGCCCTCAACCTGTTTACGAAGGTCATGCAGATCTCCGTACAAAAATTCGTGGTTCGGATGCGCCTGATCTGGGCGCGTAGCCTTATGATGGACGGCAACCTGTCCATCGCTAACATCGCCTACCAGTGTGGCTTTACCTCATTGACCCAGTTCTACGAGCATTTTCGCAAGGCATATGGCACAACGCCTCGCGAACTTCGGCGCGACGTGGTGGCCTAGTAAGCAATTCACTCGCCACGATTACGAGCTGCAAGCCCACGGGCATCATAGTCGTCGCCAGCTGGAGAACGACCACTACTAACCGTTCGCCTTATTACAACAGTTTGTCGTCCTTTGCCCACTCGTCGTCCCTGTGCCGCCCACCTATTTTCACCTCATGCACCAACGGCGTCAACAGCTGCGCCACCAAACGGAGTAAAGCCATGACACTTAATCTCAAGGGAATTCATCATCTCACCGCCGTAACCGCTCGGCCAGTAGCGAACTTGAAATTTTACACCAAAACGCTGGGCATGCGGCTTATAAAAAAGACCGTCAATCAGGACGAGACCACCGCATACCATCTGTTTTACGGCGATGGTGTTGCTTCCCCTGGTGCCGACCTGACCTTCTTCGACTTCGATACGGCGCGCGAACGGCGCGGCAACAATGCCGTAACCCGTACAGGCCTGCGGGTCGACAGCGAGGAGTCGCTCAAGTGGTGGAAAGATCACCTTCAGAACAATAATGTTGGCACCAGCGCGATCAAGGAACGAGCCGGACACCAGTCGCTCGATTTCGAGGACGCCGAAGGACAGCGCTTCCGCATGGTGATTGACACAGCCAACACGGTCAAGCCGTGGGCCAACAGCCCGATTCCGGTAGAGCGTCAAATCATCGGGCTTGGTCCCATCACCATAACCGTTCCACGGCTCGACCGGACCGAAGCCGTACTCACCGAGGTGATGAATATGCGCAAAATACGCACTCACACAGCAACAAGCACCACCGGGGAGACCCATGTATTTGAAATGGGCGAAGGTGGTCCATCGGCTGAATTGCATGTTGCAGTAGATCCAACAATGCCAGTAACGCGTCCAGGCGCAGGCGGCGTGCATCATGTCGCCTTCCGAACCGAAAACAAGGATACACTTCGCCAATGGGTGCGACGGGTTGGTGAACTTGGTCTGCCCTCGAGTGGCGAGGTAGAGCGCTACTATTTCACTTCGCTCTATTTCCGCGAACCCAATGGAGTGCTGTTTGAAATCGCCACCGACGGACCCGGATTTGCGACCGACGAGCCACTGGAAAGCCTGGGCGAAACCCTGTCGCTGCCGCCATTCCTTGAAGCGCGTCGCAGCAGCATCGAAGCCAACCTGAAGCCGTTGGTTTAAGAGAGCTACAGGAGAAGAGTGTCAACATCGCCCCTTCTCCTGTCACTATGAACGCGCCGCCCACAGCAGCCCGCGCTGCAATATCGTGCGAACCTGCGGGAGAGCCAATTCATCAGCCCTGTGCCCGAGCGACGAATAGAACACCCGCCCCTCGCCGTGCCGGGTGGTGAAAACCACCGGCATGGTCACATTCTTGCGCCATGGATGCACCTCACCCGAAAATACCGTTGTCGCAAGCACTTCAACCGCCGGATCAAAGTTCAAATAATATTGCTCGGAGACATGCTCGAAACTGTCGATACCCGCCATGATTTCATGCTCGGGCGCGACGTTTTCGACTCGGTAGGGAATTATGCCGCCCGGGTGCGATACCCAGTAACAACTGGCGGCATATCGAAATGGCACGCTGTCGCGAAAGCTGGTAGCCAGGCCCATGTGAAAACCGGCAAGGCCGGTGCCCGCTTGCACCGCGGCCACCAGATTGGCCATTCTTGATTTCTCCAACTGACCATCCGTGATGACCGGTACAATCAGGTCATGTTGGCCGACATCATCAGCGCCCAATGCACGATAGTCGTCAGTAACTGTGGCGCGAAAATCGCATTCCTCCAGCAATTTTGCCGTAACTTCGGCGCTTCGCTTGGGCGTGTGAAGTTCCATCCCGCCAAAAACAATCAGCGCTGACTTGCTCATACTTTTTCCTCTCGCGTCACCCAACCGTCAGGCCATTCGATCAAGTGTTGCCAAGGCCACAGCATGCTGAAGTGGCAATCCGGCGATAAAACGCTCGATCTCGTCCACCATGGAGACGCCCAAGCGTGACCGCTCGACACCCACCGCTCCGGCAATGTGCGGCGTCAGAAAAATATTAGGCAGGCTATGAAGCATAGAATTTTTGGCGGCGATCTCCGGCTCAGTCACATCGATAACTGCATGCAGCCGTCCGCTGGTCAGTTCGGTAATTAGCGCTGTTTCATCGACAAGTGCGCCGCGCGCGGTGTTGATCAAGGTTGTGCCATCACCCATCCGTGCCAGGCTCCGCTGGGCCGATCATGTGCCGGGTAGTCGGCAGGCTGGGCGCATGCAGCGATACGATGTCGGATCGCTCAAGTAACGCATCAAGCGCCACGATTTCGCAGCTTTGGCCGATCGGGTCTATGCTATCAATATAAGGATCGAATATCAGGACGGTATAGTCAAACGCCCGCAACAGATTGGCAACCTTACGTCCGATGCGTGATGCGCCGACCAGTCCTATGGTGCGCTTGTAGTTGCCGATCGGCTGATCCATCAGCGCCCGACTGCTGCCACGGTCGGGATCGCGACGATATAGGTCGCGAAACTCGAACACGCGTTTATTGGCGAACAGGATGGCGGCAAGTGTAAATTCGGCTACGGGCGTCGCATTGGCGTCCACCGCACTAGTGACTGCGACGCCCGCCGCAAATACCGCCGGATCGAGCAACGGTTTGATCGTACCCGCCGCATGGGCAACAAGTTGCAAACGTGGGGTCATTGCCAATACATCGGAGTCAATGCGCGGGCAGCCCCAGCCGGTCATTAATATATTGGCCTCGCGGAGAATTTGCCGAGAAGCTGGCGTCGCAAAATCCTCGATATAATCGCCCGATACAATATCGCAAAGTCGACCAAGCCGATTCATCGCCTGATCGTCGAGGACAAATTTGGTGCCGGCCCGCGCCATCGCGAATGCCAATTTTGGCCGCATATCAACTCTCTCCCAACGTGGACCAAACCGCCAAAATGTTGCAAACCATAACAATATCGATGTCGCGTCAGTTCTGGCCGTTATGTGCACTTTTGTCCGCATGCGGTGTCGTACGACTGCCCCAACCAAGGCTGGGGCAGTACATTAGCGGACGCTAGCGGGTGGGGGCGCATCTGGTAGCAGAACCGACGCGATACCGACAAGATTTACGAATTCCGCCCGATAGCCGTCCGGATCGCCCCGCGCCCCGATTGCGACAGCGACCTGATCGCGTCCCAATCCATCGCACCATATTGCGAACCCTTGAGTTTTTGTCCAAATGCCGCAACCGACGCGGCGAACCGCATCTCGGTGGGTGCGTCTTCTATCGTGTCATATACAAGGTCCGGTGTAATCGACTGCTCAATCAATTGGCTTACCTGTTCACCCGGCAATTTGTATCGCATCTTGAGAAATCCGATTTCATCGCTGGTATTCGCAGATGGTGCCTGTTCGTTCTCGTAACGTAGCGGATCAACCAGCCCACCACCGGATCCAGCCGGAGTTATTTCATAAAGCGCCGTTACTGTATGCCCGGCGCCGATGTCGCCAGCATCCACCGCGTCATTGTTGAAATCCTCGCGATTGAGTGCCCGTGTTTCATAGCCAATCAAACGGTACTCGGATACCATGGCGGGATTGAACTCAACCTGGATCTTAACGTCCTGCGCTATGGTCTGGAGCGTCCCACCAACCTCGCTGACCAAAACTTTGCGTGCTTCCTTGAAGTTCGAAATGTAGCTGGCATTGCCGTTGCCGTTCTGCGCCAGCGCCTGCATTGTTGCATCATCAAGGTTGCCCCGACCAAAACCAAGCACCGACAGCGAAATGCCACTTTGCCGTTGGGTTTTGATAAAATCTTCCAGATCGTCCGGATCGCTGATCCCGACATTAAAGTCTCCATCCGTCGCCAAAATGACGCGATTGGTACCATCGGTCAGCTTGTGCTCCTCAGCCAATTGATAAGCCAGTTCAATGCCATCAGCGCCAGCCGTGCTGCCGCCTGCCGCCAACCGATCGAGCGAGGCCAGAATAGTGCTCTTTTCGCCAGCGGATGTAGGCTCAAGTGCGACGCCAGCCGAACCGGCATATGTTACAATGGCGACAGTGTCATCGGACGACAATTGATCGAGCAGCAGCCCGAACGCGCGTTTGAGCAACGGCAGCTTGTCGGGCGCATCCATTGATCCCGACGTGTCGATCAGGAATACCAGATTGGCCGCACTTTTCGACGTCGCAGGCGGCACATAGCCCTTGATACCGATCTGTACGATCTGGTTCTTCGCACTCCATGGCGCCGGATAGATCCCAATGCTGGGCTTGAACGGCATCGCCGCGCTTTCGGGAGCGGCATAATCATAGGGAAAGTAATTCAGCATTTCCTCGATCCGCACCGCATCGGGCGGCGGGACCATACCGTCTTCGAGCATGCGGCGGACATATGAGTAGGAGGCGGTATCCACATCTATTGAAAAGGTCGAAACCGGATCGGTACTCACCAGTTTGACCGGAGACTCATCAAATGAGGCAAAGCTGTCACCACTCAATTGTGTGGGTGCCACAGCGCCTCCATACACTGCAACTGACCCCGACGGCGCGGCAACCACCGTGTTACTGAACCCCATTGACTCAGCTGCGGATGGCTTTGCCAACTCCACGGCCGGCGCTGCCATATCATTCATCGCACCGCTATCAGCGGCCATCTTGCGAGCTTGGCGTGGTTCGCTGCTGACGACTGCCTCTGCGGGTGCTGGGGTCGGCGTCGCCGTTGGCGTTGGCTCAGTCTTGGCACGAGCATCCTGTTCCTGCAGCCGCGATATTGCGGGCGCCTCCGACTCTGGCGCCGGCGCACCCGTAGTGCGCGCGCCAACCGGTTCGTCCTTTGGCGGCGTCAGAGCGGTGCTTGAATACAACTGGTAGCCAAGGGGGGCCAATATGAGCGCCAGTGCGGCGGCGCCTACCGTAATACGCAGATCCATGATCGAAATTCCCTTCAAGGAAGTGATTATGGACCTAAGACGCTGCGCCACAGGATTTCCTTGGAGCGGCGCAGAATTTTTTCTGACTCTTGCTTTTGGGCAGCCGAAAACGCCGCCGCGCCGGACGCTAAAGGCTCGCTGACGTGCCGCTGCCGAGGGCTCGGGGATATCGACCCTTCGCAAGGCGTCGAGCTTGTCGTTGTGGTTATCCTGGCTCATAACAGCCCCTTGAGCGTCTTGCGGGCCTCATGGACATACCAGGAGACCGTGGCCTCACGACATGCCATTATCCTGGCCGCAGCGGCATGACTTAATTCCTCGGCATAAACCAGCAGTACGGCATCACGCTGGTTTTCAGGCAGGGTTCGCACCGCCTTCCAGAGTTGACTGGCGGTCGCCGACGCCTCCTGATCCGGCGGTGTCTGATGCGCGCTGACCTGCGCCAACGCATCCACATGCCGTACGCGTCTCGCTCGTGCCCGCTGTAAATCCCGCACGCTGTTGAGCACAACCCGATAGAGCCAGCTGGAAAACCGCGCTCGCCCGTCAAACGAGCCAATGGCACTACCAAGTTTTACGCATACATCCTGTGTCACGTCCTCCGCATCCGCCTTGTCGCCGCACCATTTGTAAGCGGTTCGATAGATCTGGTCATAATGGTGGGCAAGAATTTGGCCAAATGCATCGGCCTCCCCGGCTTGGGCGCGCCGAACCAGATCATCAATCAGCGCCTCATTTGAGATCGCTTCGGGCTTTTCTATCGGTCCAGCCTCGTCCAAATTTGATCCCCAGGCCGTCAACATGGTCAGCTATTGTTCTCAGATCATGATCACACGCGACCGCAAACTGGCAATCGTAACTTTAGGACGTCCGCGGCCAAACTATCCTTGGAAAAAATGTGCCGAATGCGGAATTTGTCGCATCCCCGCCTGTTGCACTATGATGCAATTGGCGTCATCTGGTGGCTTGGGGCCGGCGCTGAGCCGGCGTCAAGGGAGTCACACTATGTCCAACAGGCAGTCCAACAACAAACTGCAAGGCTCGAATTTTTCTGTCAGTTTTGGGCCTGTTAGCACTTGTGATGATCGGTTCAACAATCATCGCCAGCTTCCGTACCTGGCAGGACAACGATCAATATGACGCAGAAATTGCCGCCAAGAAGGCTATTGAAACTAGCCAGCCAGCGCCATCGGCACCGCCTCAGCAATAAAGCCGCCGCCCCACACTTCTGATGTCGGTGTATCATCGGCATAAAACACGCACGCCTGCCCGGGCGATACCCCATATTCGCCCTCGACGAGCGTAACATAGACACCATTCTCGCGCATCTGGATGACCGCTGGTTGCGGACTTCGCGTTGAACGCACCTTGACTTCAACCGGCACACCATTTCCGGCCGCCATCGCTTCCAGTTGCTGTGGTCCCAACCAATTGACGTCACGCAAGCGCACGGTCTGTGTCTTCAGCGCCTCGCGAGGCCCGACAATCACACGACTGTCCCTATGCTCAAGCTTGACCACGTAAAGTGGATCGCTAGCGGCAATGCCCAGCCCCCGACGCTGCCCAACTGTGTAATTGACAATGCCCTCATGGGTGCCGAGCACGCGCCCGTCCATGTGCACTATCTCACCCTGCTGAATCGCCTCGGGATGCATTTTGCGAATAATGTCGGCATATTTACCTTGTGGCACAAAACAAATGTCCTGGCTGTCATGCTTTTCAGCAATCTCAAGACCCATGTCACGCGCCAATTCGCGCACCTCGGCCTTGCTCAGACCTCCAAGCGGAAAGCGTAAATACGCCAACTGCTCTTGGGTCGTCGCAAACAGGAAGTAGGTCTGGTCCCGCTCGGCATCAACTGGGCGGAACAGTTGGCGCTGGCCATCCTCACCCAACCGGCTTTGTACATAGTGCCCGGTGGCCAGCGCATCAGCACCAAGATCTTGCGCCACTGCCATCAAGTCTACAAACTTGACCGACTGGTTGCAGGCAATGCACGGCACCGGGGTCTCCCCCTGCTGATAGGCGTTGGCAAATGGGGTGATCACCGCATTCTTGAAGCGCTGCTCATAGTCGAGAACATAGTGTGGAATATCCAACGCTGCTGCAACCCGGCGCGCGTCATGAATATCCTGTCCAGCGCAACAGGCGCCCTTGCGATGGGTGGCCTCACCGTGATCATAGAGTTGCAGGGTAACGCCGAGCACATCATAGCCCTGACGGGCCAGCACACCGGCAACAACAGAGGAATCAACGCCACCGGACATCGCGACAACAACACGCGTATCTTCGGGGCGCTTGGCAATATCAAGCGAGTTCAACATTTCTCTCTTCCGGTTGGGTTCAAGGGCCAGCGGAACCGCGCTTTTACGCCAGCCGGTCAGTCAGGGCAAGCACCCGATCGCCCGGCAGCTTTTGCCGCCTGAGAATGAATTCAGGCCAAATGTGCCCGCACGCCGCATTTGTAGTCGAGGTATGAAATTACGTATACCATTGTTTTTACACAACAAATATATTCTTACGCTAGTTGGCAAGGCTCCTTGCTTGGTATGGCGTGGATCATTTCAGCCAAAGGGCCATCCGTGTCGCAGGTCAATTCCACCTACAATATATCAACGGCAAGGCAGTCCGGCGCCACACTGGATCGCACCGTCGCGGCTGCGAGCGACATGGTAGACAAATTTGCGGCCTTATTGCCGCCACCGGACCGAGGCGAGGCACCATCGCCCAAAAGCGCATCAGCCGCGACAACACAACCCGACGCGCATGACAAACGCCCGGACGCAAATCCGACCGCCGCTTCGATTGAGGCACCAAAGCCAATTGAAAACAACGCCCCACCCGACGCCGATCTAACGCGCTTGATTGATGACCTGAGCGATTTGCGCGCGACCCTGGACAAAGGCGACACACCAACGCCCGAACAACTCGATGCCATTGCCAAGGCGCTCGAGAAATTGGCGGACAAGTTCGGATTGTCGTTGGACAACCCACTAAACGCCGAACAACTTGCGGCTTTGACGACCCAAGCGCTGCCTGCTGATGCGACCCTGTCCGATCAACTCGCCAAGGTTTTGGCCCCTATCACACAATCACTTGGCGATGGAAAAGGTCAGACTCAAGCGCTCGGCGCCAAACTGGCGGCATTTCTCAGTGACCTTGGTGCGGCCAAAGCGATGCCCGGTGTTTTGCCAGAACTTGACGCGACGACAACAACCAGGCTCGACCCGGCACTGGCAGACGCCTTGACCCGGCTCCTCAAGCCAACATCGGGGCACGACGCGCCCGCGACAGTCCTCGCTACGCCAAACCTGAAGGCTCACCCAATCAACGCTGAGCGGAAAATCCGCCGATGCAGCCAGTTCGACAGCGAGCAGCACACCCGCGGCGACGCCCCATGCAAATAGCGCTGATACCAGGACCGATGGCGGAGAGACGGGCACGGACCACAAGAAGTCGCACGAGGCAATTGGCGTCGGTAGCAAATCTGCTCCCACAGACGGCAAGTCCGATCCGACGACCAATACTAACCAGATCGGTGCCCAGCCGCCGGCGCGTCAGGATGCGCCAGCAACGGCGCGACTTGTGCCAACGGTTTATCAAACCAATCAACAGCAGATCAATCTGCCCCAGATTGCCTTTGAAATGGTACGACAGGTCCAGCATGGCAATTCGCGCTTCCAGATCCGCCTCGACCCTGCCGAGTTGGGACGCGTTGATGTGCGGCTTGATATCGACAAGGGCGGCGCCGTCAACGCGCGCCTGATCGTTGATAAAGCCGAAACACTCGATCTGATGCAGCGGGATCAGCGTGCCCTGCAGCAGGCCTTGCAACAGGCCGGTCTGGATTCGAGCAAAACCACCCTTGAGTTCTCGTTGCGCCAGAATAATTCCGGTCAACAGCAAAACCAACAATCGGGCGACGCCACGCCTGTGTTCAGCACAGAAGCGCCCGACGAACTGCAGGCGCCGAGTGTCAAACTATTCCGTGGCAGTCTGTCTGCCAGCGGCATCAACATTTTCGCTTAGGAGAAACCCATGGCAATCAGCGGCGTATCCAACACCACCTCGGTCAATTCGTCCTCTTCGTTAGCGGGGTCGAGCGCCGGGCTTGCCGACAATTTCGATACCTTTCTCAATATCCTGACCACCCAACTGAAGAACCAGAACCCGCTGGACCCGATGGATACCAACGCGTTCACCCAGCAACTGGTACAATTCAGCGGCGTTGAACAACAGGCTCAAGACCAACAAGTTTCTTGAATCGCTGATGCTTTCGAGCCAGAGTTCGGTCAACACTGATGCCGTTTCCTATATTGGCAAGGAAGTCACCGCAGCAGGCGTTCAGGCCGACTTGAAGGATGGTGGTGCCACGTGGGCCTACAACGCCCAGGCACAAGCCGCCAGCGCCATCGTCACGATCAAGGACGCCCAAGGCAACGTGGTTTATTCCGAAACCGGTTCACTGGCCCAAGGTCCGGGAAATTTCCTCTGGGATGGCAAAGGCTCGGACGGCACCATCAAACCCGATGGGACCTATACCATTTCCATCGACGGCAAAAATCTGGCTGGCCAGAATGTTGCCATCAGCACCTCCACCACCGGCATTGTGTCGGGCGTCGATTTTTCGGGTGCCGAGCCGGTCCTTACCGTTGGACAATCCAAGGCTCAAGCTGTCGTCCGTAACCAATGTGAAAATCGCCGGGACAGGAACGACGTCCGCCGATCCCAACAGCTGAACCTGACCCAAAACAGGTCAACTGCCATTGAATTACGCCGTGAGTATTTGCTCACGGCGCTGTGATTCAAGCGGAAACAGGACGTTACGCGTCTCTCATAGAGATTTCCGCAATGATATGAATTCACTGATCATTCTTAACCTGTTGTAAGTTTCCCCTTAGGGCTATTTTAAGTTCATTACCCTACTCTTTGGCTACTATGGTCAGGTTGAGTAGAGAGTAAAATGACCGTACAGATGCGACCACGCGTTAAGTACGTTATCGGACCGGACGGAAGTCCGCTCACGATTGCAGATTTGCCTCCGACAAATACTCGGAGGTGGGTCATCCGCCGTAAAGCAGAAGTCGTTGCCGCTGTGCGCGGTGGGCTGTTGAGCCTCGAAGAGGCCTGCGCCCGCTATACGCTCAGCGTCGATGAGTTTCTGAACTGGCAGGCTGCCATCGACAAGCACGGGCTTGCCGGATTGCGCACGACCTGGATCCAGCACTATCGCGAAGGCTAAGGGGTAATTCCCAGCCCAGACTGTTCAAAACCCGCCCGGGGATGCCCGGGCGGGTTTTGCTGTTTCTGGAATGCCCGTTCCCTATTCGTCTCCGCGACGTCAAAGGAGCTTGTCTTGCCCGATGGTTTTGATTCGATTGATTCATCAATCCCTTAACCAGATCGGCACTTTTTGCCGAAATTTGCATTCTGGTTCCAACGGTTAAGACAATCTTTACCATCAGCTAGGTAATTTTTGCCTATGGCGATGTGTCCCGAATCCGCAGGCGCTGCCCAGTTCAGGAATAGAGTGCAGGCGTGAATAATATAGGCTCAATTTCTCAACCGCCTAGGCCTGCCGCGCGTTGCCGCCATGGCCACCGTTGCGGTACTGATGCTGGGCTTTTTCGCCTTCCTAGTCATGCGGGCATCAACCCCAACACTGGCCCCGCTCTATACGGGGCTGAGCCTTGAAGATTCAAACGCCATCGTCACCGAACTGCAAAGTCAGAACGTGCCCTTCGAACTGCGTGGAGAGGGTGACACGATCTTGGTGCCCCGTGATCAGATTACCACCCTGCGCATGAATTTGGCTGGATCGGGCCTGCCAACTCGTGGCCAGGTCGGTTACGAGATTTTTGACCAGCAGAACACATTGGGTGCGACCAGTTTTGTTCAGAATATCAACAATGTGCGTGCGCTGGAAGGCGAACTCGCCCGCACCATCACCTCGCTGGCCCGGATCAAAAGCGCACGGGTGCATCTGGTCCTGCCCGAGCGTAAGCTGTTCAGTCGGCAGACCCAGTCGCCTTCGGCTTCGATCGTAGTGGGCGTGCGCGGTGACCTGTCATCGGGCGAAATTCGTGCTGTACAGCACCTTGTTGCCTCGGCCATTGAAGGGCTGACACCGGCCAATATCTCGATCGTCGATGACAAAGGCACGCTATTGGCCTCCGGCGGCGACGACACTGGCGAGGGCGCCATTGCCGGGGAATCAGCCGAGCGAACTCGTGGCTATGAAAACCAGATGCGATCGCGGGTCGAGGAAATGCTGACCAATGTTGTCGGTCCCGGCCGTGCGCGCGTCGAAGTCAGCGCCGAACTGGATTATAATCGCTCAACGACTACGTCGGAAAAGTTCGATCCCGACGGTCAGGTTGTCCGCTCGACCCAAGTCAGCGAATCCAAGAACCTCTCCGGCGGCGCTGATGGTCAGGTTACAGTGGCCAATGAACTGCCCGGTGCCAGCCAGAATAACGGCACCGGCGGCGCTACCGAACAAGGCAGTAACAGTCAGGAAGTAACCAACTACGAGATTTCAAAGGTCACACAAACAGCCGTTACCGAAGCGGGCAGCATCAAGCGCCTCTCGGTCGCAGTGGTAGTCGATGGCGTCTATAGCGATGATGGTCAGGGCAATCAGGTCTATTCGCCGCGTTCACCAGAGCAAATCGCGCAACTGACCACGTTGGTGCGCTCCGCTGTTGGATATAGCGAAGCGCGCGGCGATACGGTCGAAGTGGTTAATCTGCAGTTTGCATCACGTCCCGACCTCAGCCTGCCCGGTGACAGGCTCCAGCGGTCTGTTGGACTTTACACGCGACGATATCATGAACGGGGCGGAAATGGCGGTTACGTTGCTGATAGCCTTGGCACTGGTGTTCTTTGTCATGCGGCCCCTTCTCAAGCGCGTACTGACTCCCGAAACCGAAGTCCTGCCGCTCCCTTCGGGGGCCACTGTCGGCAATCATTCGGTCATGAACGCAGATGGCGAACTGGTACCCGATCAGGTGGGTAAAAGTGATCCTGCCCAGGATTGGGTATCAAATGCCAAATCCGCGGGAGAATCCCAGTCCCAGACACTAAAGACGGTTGGCTCACTGGTCGAAGAAAACCCCAAGCAAGCCGCGCTTATCGTGCGCGACTGGCTTGGTAACGCGGCGTAATAGTCATGGCATTGGTCTCACAATCTAACGCAAGTCCCGCCCAGTCTGCCGCCGCTGGCGCTGGTGCAGGTTTGGTCGTCGGCACCGACGCACGATATCGCGTCCTCAGCGGCGACGAAAAAGCCGCGGCGCTGCTGCTGGCGCTTGGGCCGGACTATGGCAAGCCGATATTCGACGAATTGGATGAACTCGAAGTCAAAAGCCTGTCGCGCGCAATGGTGCGTCTGGGACCGATAACCCAACAGATGCTGGACGAGTTGATGATCGAATTTGTTACCAGCGTTTCAACAACAGGAACCTTGGCCGGCAATACGGACACCACCGAACGCCTGCTCCTGTCGTTTCTGCCCGCTGAAAGGGTCGATTCCATCATGGAAGAAATTCGTGGCCCCGCCGGTCGCAACATGTGGGAGAAGCTATCCAACGTGCAAGAAGACGTACTGGCCACCTACCTCAAGAACGAGTACCCGCAGACCATTGCGGTTGTACTGTCCAAAATTGCCACTGACCACGCCAGCAAGGTGTTGGCCGCCCTGCCTGAGGAATTGGCCATGGATGTGGTCCAGCGCATGCTCGGGCTCGATCCGGTACAAAAGGAAATCCTCGAAAAAATCGAAACCACCCTGCGGACCGAGTTCATGTCGACCTTGAGCCATGCCAAGCGACGCGACAGCCACGAGCAGATGGCAGAGATCTTCAACTCGTTTGATCGCCAAACCGAAGCCCGCTTCCTCACAACGCTCGAAGAGAATAGCCGCGACGATGCCGAGCGCATCAAGGCACTAATGTTCACCTTTGAAGACCTGTCGCGGCTTGAAGCCTCCGCCATTCAAACGCTGCTGCAAAAAATGGACAAGAAGGATCTTGCCCTGGCACTCAAGGGGGCCAATGAACAGGTCAAGGAATTCTTCTTCGAGAACATGTCAGCACGCGCCGCCAAACTGCTCAAGGACGACATGGAAGCCATGGGGCCGGTGCGCCTGAAGGATGTCGACGAAGCACAAGGACGCATGGTCTCAACTGCCAAGGATATGGCGGCACGCGGCGAAATAATCATCGTCAAGTCCAACTCTGACGAACAGATGGTGGCGTAGTTATGGCCGCACCCGCTCGCTTTACCTTCGATCTCGACCTTGGAGGGCACTCGTCCACACGCCAGCCGAACGTGCCGGAAAATCTGGTCAGCCAACTGGTAGCACAGGCGCGAGAGGAAGCTTATGCCCAAGGCCTTGCTGAGGGCGAAAAGAGTGCCACCGCGGTAGCTGCAACAACCATCGCCAACGCCGCCAGGCTCTATCGCCGAGCGAACCGCCGCCATGAGCGCCAGCATAGACCAGGCCAGCCAGACCAATCTTCGCGAGGCGGTTGAGTTGGCGGCCAGCATTGGCCGTAAACTTGCTGCCAATCTGTTGTCACAGCAGCCCACCGCTGAACTTGAGGCGCTGATCACCGAATGCATGGCAAATCTTGAGGACGTGCCGCATCTGGTCATTCGCTGTCATCCAGAGGTGGCGGATGCTGTGCGCGAGATTGCCGCCGGAAACATGACAACTTCAGGATTTACCGGCAGGCTCGTGGTCATGGGTGATCCCGAACAGAAGCCCGGCGACGGCAGACTGGAGTGGGTCGACGGCGGTCTGGTGCGCGATATTAACGCCATCTCCCAATCAATCGATGAACGCATAAATGCCTATCTTGCCAGCCGAAGCGGCACCCCACCCCAGGAGACTGAGCAATGAGTAATTCCGACAGCACGCTCGACAATGACGTGACAGCCCAGGAGCCCATGAACCTCGAGGAGATGGCGCCATCGGCGCGGCGCGGTGGTAGCGAGCCATATCAGGAAAAATCCGCGGCCGATCTTGAGGCGGTTTTCGACGTTCCCGTCCGCATTTCTGTCGTCCTGGGGCGCACCAAAATGCCGGTTTCCAATCTGCTGAAAATGGATGTGGGCACGGTCATCGAGTTGAACCGGCAGGTCGGCGAGGCCGTCGAAATCTATGTCAATGAGCGATTGGTAGCGCGCGGGGAAATCGTCCTCGTCGAGGGACGCCTCGGCGTCACAATGACCGAAGTCATCAAAGCCGCCTAGGAGGGCATCATAATGCGATTACTGATTGTTGGTGCACTGGAAGGGCAACTGAGCGAGGCAACCAAGCTGGCAATGCAGGGCGGCGCCAAGGTTGCGCACGCCCCATCCATTGAAATTGCACTGGCCACCTTACGTGCCGGGCGCGGCGCCGACCTGCTGCTCGTCGATGTTATGATGGACATTGCCGGACTGATCGCCGGGCTCGCCGCCGAGCGCATTGCCATTCCGCTGGTCGCCTGCGGCGTTGAAACCAATGCCGCGGCCGCCGTCAATGCCATCCGGGCCGGCGCCAAGGAATATATACCGCTCCCCCCGACGCGGATCTCATTGCCGCCGTCATCGCCGCCGTCGCGCGTGATGCCAGTGAGTTCCTGTTTCGCGACCCGGCGATGGAACGGGTGGTCAAAATGGCCGACCAGATTGCCGGCTCCGACGCCAGCGTCCTGATCACCGGCGAGAGCGGTACTGGCAAGGAGGTTGTCGCAAAATATCTCCACGCCCATTCCAAACGCGCCGCCAAGCCCTTCATTTCCATCAATTGCGCAGCCATTCCCGAGGCTCTGCTTGAAAGCGAACTTTTCGGACACGAAAAGGGCGCATTCACTGGCGCGATTGGGCGGCGCATTGGTAAGTTCGAGGAAGCCAACGGCGGCACCTTACTGCTAGACGAAATCTCGGAAATGGATTTCCGCCTACAGTCAAAACTCTTGCGCGCCATTCAGGAGCGCCTGATAGATCGCGTTGGCGGCAACAAACCAGTGCCAGTTGATATTCGCATTCTGGCCACCTCCAACCGCAACCTGAACGAAGCGGTCCGCGAAGGTTCGTTCCGCGAGGACCTGATGTTCCGGCTCAACGTGGTTAATTTGAAGCTGCCTGCCCTGCGAGACCGTCCAGGTGATATCGTCGCGCTGGCCGACCATTTCGTTGCCAAATACGCCAAGGCCAACGGCCTGCCCGCCCGCACGCTTTCGCCTCAGGCTCATACAGCCCTGCTCGGCGCCCCTTGGCCGGGCAATGTGCGCGAGTTGGAAAACACCCTCCATCGTGCCGTGCTGCTGTCACAGACCGATATTATCGGTCCAGATGCTATTTCCTTACCCGACGGCACGGGGTTGAACGAAGCGACGGCGGCTCATTCACTGTCGGCCCAATTGGCACAGACAGCTGAAACCATGTCGCGTGCCATGGTCGGGCGCACAGTCGCCGATGTCGAACGTGATCTGATCCTGGATACACTCGACCATACACTAGGCAACCGCACCCATGCGGCCAATATTCTGGGTATTTCCATTCGCACCCTGCGCAACAAGGCTCAACCAATATGCCGATGAGGGCACACCTGTGCCTGGCCCCGGCGAACAGCGCTCGGTCGCGTAAGGGAGCCATAAAGTGGCTGACATTCCAACCGGCAATGGCCCACTAGGCGGGTTCAAATTACCCTCCTTCCAGACCGTTTCAGCAACGCTGCGGTCTGGCGACATCGCGCTCGCCACCGGCGTCATGGCGATAATCGTCATTCTGATCCTGCCGATGCCACCGATGCTGCTCGACGGGCTGCTCGCCATTTCTATCGTTTTCTCGGTCATGATCATGATGACCGCGCTCTTTATTCAAAAACCGCTGGAATTCTCATCCTTCCCAACCGTCTTGCTGATCGCCACAATGTTGCGGCTCGGCCTGAACCTGGCCACAACGCGCCTGATCCTGTCAGAAGGTCATACCGGCACCGACGCCGCCGGCAATGTCATTCAGGCCTTTGGCCATTTTATCATGCGTGGCAATTTTATTATTGGCGTCGTGGTTTTTGCTATTCTCGTCGTGGTCAATTTTATCGTCATTACCAAGGGTTCGGGGCGCATTGCCGAGGTCGCGGCCCGCTTCAGCCTCGATGCCATGCCCGGCAAACAGATGGCCATCGACGCTGATCTGAGCGCTGGTCTCATCGATGAGGACACGGCCAAGTCCCGCCGTGCCGAACTAGAAGGTGAAAGCGCCTTCTTCGGCAACATGGACGGTGCCTCCAAATTCGTGCGCGGTGACGCCATCGCCGGGCTGATCATCACCTTTATCAATGTCATTGCCGGCATGATCATTGGCGTCATGCAAGAAGGTTTGACATTTTCCGAAGCGGGTAATGTTTATACGCTCCTGACCATTGGCGATGGACTTGTCTCGCAAATTCCCGCCCTGATCGTTTCGACGGCCGCGGGCATTCTGGTGTCCAAGTCAGGCGTAACCGGGTCAGCGGACAAAGCCCTGGCACGCCAGTTTACCGGCTATCCCAAGGCGTTGGGCATGTCCTCGGCGGTTATGACGCTTCTGGCATTCTTGCCCGGCATGCCGTTTATTCCCTTTATCACGCTGGCAGGTGGCGTCGGCTACATGGCCTACCGCTCAATGAAAGCGAGGGATGCTGCAGCGCTGCAGCCTAATCCGGCTGAACAGGCAGGCTCGCGAGGCCGAGGCGGCCCAGCCAACAGAAGCACCAATCAGCGACAGCCTAAAAATCGATGAACTCAAACTCGAACTGGGCTATGGCCTGCTTTCGCTAGTCAAGGAAGATGAAAATGGTTCGGATCGCCTGACCGAGCAGATCAAGGCACTCCGTCGCCAGATGGCCGTCGATCTTGGCTTTGTCATGCCCCCCGTCCGCATTCTGGACAACATGCAGGCTCGAACCAAACGATTATAAAGTCCGCATCAAGGAGGTGGAGGCCGGGGCTGGCCAGATATTTGCCAATCAACTGATGGTCATGGACCCCTCTGGCAACCAGATCAGCCTGCCCGGACATCACACCACTGAGCCGACATTCGGACTGCCCGCGACCTGGATCGATCCGGCGCTGCGTGACGAAGCCGAACTCCAGGGTCTATCGATCATTGATCCCTCGACCGTCATCTCGACCCATCTGACAGAAGTGCTCAAGGCCAATGTCGCCGATCTCTTGAGCTACACCAACGTGCAGTCGTTGTTGTCGGGCCTGCCCAAGGAACAGCAAAAGCTGGTCGAGGACATTGTACCCGGCCTGATCAGCGTGTCGGGCATCCAGCGCGTGTTGCAATCGCTGCTCAATGAGCGAATCTCGATCCGCGATCTGTCATCTATCCTCGAAGCACTGGCCGAAATCGCTGGCGGCGGGCGCTCCACGCAAACCATTGTCGAACATATCCGCTCGCGTCTGTCGCGCCAGATTTGCGCCGCCAATCTTGGACCCGATGGCAATCTGCCCCTATTGACGCTATCGCCACAGTGGGAACGAGACTTTGCCGAAGCCATGGTCGGTGACGGCGATAACCGCCATCTGGCCATGGCGCCATCCCGGTTGCAGCAATTCATCGCCGCCATTCAGCAAGGATTTGAGAAAGCCGCGCAAATGGGCGAAATTCCCGTCCTTATCACCTCGCCCTCGGTGCGACCGCATATTCGCTCGATCATTGACCGATTCCGCCCCCAAACCGTGGTCATGAGTCAGAACGAAGTGCACCCTCGCATCAAGCTGAAAACCGTCGGCAGTATCTAAAACGGGGTAAGGCAAAGCCCGCCACAGGTGGCGGGCTCATCATGGAAGTCATCGCAATCGCAGATGCTCGCTACATTTCAATAACTTCAGCCACCTCAATTGTACCGCCAGCATCCAACTGCGGACAGCCTTTGCCAAACTCGATAGCCTGGTCGATGCTTTCAGCCTTGACGATTGAAAAGCCACTTAATGGATTGGCGCCGCCATCATTGGTGACCCCCTTGGCACTGACTGTCTTCGACATACCCACTGGATTGCCGGGATCTACCATGGAATCGCCCAATCCCTTGATCCACACATTCCATTGTTCCATGACCTTGGCACCTTCTTCGGGTGTTTCGGGCATTTTGCCACCATGATAGGCGAGGACGTAATTGGCCATTCTCGTTCTCCCGTTTCTGATCTGGCTGCTCATTGCGCGGTTGGTACCAAGCCATAGCGTTGCACAGGACCGACGGGTTGCCAATTAATCCTTTGGACCCTGATCGGTCATCACATCGGCATAGTGGTGGCATAAAATTGCGGTGGAACGTCTCGTAGCTTGAATCATTGATGCTCACCACTCAGCCGGAATCTTCCATATGAAACTGTTCACTTGCAGCAACTGCGGCAACACGCTCTATTTTGAAAATACCCAGTGTCAGCGTTGTGGCCACCAACTGGGCTACTATCCGCAAGCAAACCAACTTTTATCTCTGGTTGAGAACCAACATACATGGATCAGTCCTCAACTTGCCGACAAGGCATTTATCTACTGCGACAATGCGCGCCATGCCGCGTGCAACTGGTTGATCGAGGCAGAAGAGGATGGTGACATCTACTGTTTAGCCTGCCGTCACAACCAGACCATCCCCGACATAGACGATCCCACCAACCTTAGCCGCTGGCGGACAATCGAACACGCCAAAAAGCGGTTGTTTTATTCGCTACTGCGTCTGAATTTACCACTTGCGACCCGCAGTCAGGACCCAGCGCATGGTTTGAGCTTCAAATTTCTGGCGCAAGGCAATGCCCATTCCCGTCCGGTAATGACCGGCCACGACCATGGCGTCATCACAATCGCATTGGCCGAAGCCGACGACGCCGAGCGCGAACAGCGCCGTAGCGCCATGGGTGAACCCTATCGCACCCTGCTGGGTCACTTTCGGCACGAAACCGGCCATCATTACTGGGATTTACTGGTTTCAGAGACACCGGCATTGAACCAGTTCCGCACCCTCTTCGGCGATGATTCACAGGATTACAAGCACGCGTTGGACCAATATTATGCCAACGGTGCCCCCGTCACCTGGCCCGACAATAATATCAGCGCCTACGCAAGCGCCCACCCCTGGGAAGATTTTGCCGAAACCTGGGCGCACTATTTGCACATTGTCGATACGGTCGAGATGGCTCGCGCCTTTGGTATTCAGTCTGGTGCCGGCTCAGACCAAACATTAACAATGCCCACAAATTTTGATCCCTACACCGTCCCCGATTTTGCTTCCATCATGCAACATTGGGTGCCGCTGGCGTCGCTGTTGAACAATCTCAATCGCACCATGGGGCATCCCGATGCCTATCCGTTTGTTCTCAGTCCCAACGTGATTGCCAAGGCTCGATTTCGTGCACGATATTGTACATCGTTCAAACACAATCAGCAGCCCGGCGCCTGAGCAGCGACGTGGGTTCCGTTAACCACTTAGTATGCTCTTAACCGCTTGGGCAAACAGAGTTACCCCTGCCCTCAATCCTGCGCTATCGTCGTTCACGTGGGCAATTGTGCGCGCTAATAGTGCAGGCTCCCCAATGATACCCGCCAGGGAGGCGGAAAGGTCAGCCAGTCAATGGCTGGCCTTTTTATTTATGCCAAGTTGAAAAAACGCCTTGGAACAACTGCGGAATACTCGCGTTGTCTCACCATCGCTAACAGGCCGCACAATGCTCCACCGGCAAAGTTTTGCATCATGCGGCCCCGTTCAAAAGTAACAATGAACCTGACGAGGATATTATGATCCGCACCCTTTTGGCTACTACCGCTCTCACAATGTTGCTCAGTGCCGGCGCCATCGCCCAGGAAAAGGCACCCGCTGATAATATGGCAACGCCAACTGAGAATGCAGCGCCCGCAGACAATACAGCGCCTGCAGACAATGCAACACCTGCCGACAATGCTGCGCCCGCCGACAAGATGGCGACACCTGCAGACGCCGGCATGGCAAAATCTTTCGACATGGCGCAAGGCTATCAAGTTGCCGACACCGATAATCTGGCAACGCGCTTGATTGACCAGCCTGTCTATTCCTCGACCGGCGATGACGCTGAAGAAATTGGTAATGTTACCGATCTGGTGTTCTCGGACGACGGGCGCATCACTGCCGCTGTCATTGGCGTTGGCGGCTTCCTTGGTATCGGTGAAAAGTCCGTCGCCGTTGATTTTGGTTCGCTGGACTTTACCGTTGCGTCGGACAACACTGAGCGCTGGGTACTGCCCACCACTGCCGACGAGGCTGACCGCAGCACCGGACTTTGTCTGGAAAGAAGACAAACCCGCCGATGCCAATAATGGCGCTATAGCACCAGCAGACAACGCCGGAGCAATGGCGCCTGCCGCACCAGCAGACAACGCAGGGGCCATGGCTCCAGTAACGCCAGCGGACAACACCGCCGTGACCAACAACGCCGGAAATCTGCCCACTGGATATACGGCTGTCACAGTTGAAGATTTGACAGCGGAAAATCTCCAGGGTGCCAAGGTTGTCGGCACCGACGGTGAGGACATAGCCGAGGTAGGCGACATGGTTCTGACCGAAGACGGCAAGGTTGATGCCATGCTGATCGACTTTGGTGGTTTCCTTGGCATGGGCCAAAAGCGCGTTGCCGTGGGCATGGATAATCTCAAGTTCGCCACGGACGAAGGCGGGCAGTATTTTGTCTATGTCGATTTCACCAAGGAACAGCCTCGAACAGCAACCTGAATACAATGCCGACACTTACGCCACCACGCGTGATGATCAGCGCATGGTCGCTCAATAATAGGTCAACCAAAGACTAAAGAGTTCGAGCAAGGCCGCACCAATGGTGCGGCCTTCACCATGTTTGGAACCACCAAAGTTCGTTCGACGTTGCTATATGGTCCCGCCGCGCGATGCGTCTAGAACAGGAACAGGTCATGATCCGTCAGTTACTCGGAGCAACAGTGTTGATCGCTAGCCTTGCTGGCCTAAGTCTCGCGCAGGAGGCACCCATAGCCACCTCCACTGAGTTGGAGAAGGTGGGTTTGACCCCGCCAACAGTCGTTTCGCAAGGTTATGAGGCCCAACCCGACGATCAGTTGACCTCTGTTATTGTCGGGCAGACGGTCTACAATTCGGCCGGCAGGGATGCCCAGGAACTCGGCACCATTACCGATCTCGTATTGAGCAGCGGCAACACCGTGTCGGCTGCGGTAATTGATGTCGGAAAGTTTGTCGGTGAAGACTCCAAGCTTGTCGCCGTCGACTTTTCGCAGTTGCAGTTGGTCACCTCCAGTGATGGCGGCCTTCGCTATGTTGCCTCGACGAGCCAGGACGCCATGACCGCCGCACCCACCTTTATCTGGGCCGACAGCGAAGCAGCAATCGGATCGTCAATGACGCCCGAGCAGGAGGCCTCTCAAATGGTCGACGGCGATCCAAACGCTACCGCGGTTGACCCAACAATCACCACTGACCAGCCGGAAACCGAAGGCAATATCGGCACCAGCAACAATGTCGATGGTGCCAAACCGACGCCCACGGACATTGCCACCATGAACCCTGATCAGCTTTATGGTATCGCGGTTTATGGGATCGACCAGCAGATCGGCACGGTCAATAATGTGGTCAGCAATCCAGACGGCACCATCGATGCCATCATTGTGGACGTCGGCGGATTTCTGGGGCTGGGCGCAAAACCGGTCGCAGTTGGCGTCGACAACATGAACGTCTCAATGGACGTCAACGACACGCGATATGTGTTTCTTAATACAACAAAGGCACAACTCGAGGCCCAAACAGCTTATGATCCGGCAAGCTATGAAGCCGACCGGACCAATCAACGCATGGTAATTGCGCCGTAAAACCTGATTTACTTGGCGTTGCGAAACCGCAGGCGCCCGATTTCGTCATATTCTGACTGCTCGACCTTGAGTTGCTCTGCCGCTTCGCGCTGGTTTTCGCGCTGGTCCAGTAGGCTCGACCTTTTTCAGGTCCTCAAGCGCCTCAGCCAGCGCGTCCTGCGCAGCCTCGAGTTTTTCGCGCATATCATTGGCTGATGCCAGCAGATTGTCACGACGCACCATGGCGGCCTTGGCAAAAGTCGAATAGGCAAAATGGGCGACGTCGGAAATGCCGGTCTTGGTTTGCTCAATCTCGATCTGTTGATCAAGGCTCTGTCGCCATGCGGACAAAGTCATTGACCATCATTTCGATCTGGCTGACCTGGCGTCGCTTCTCGTCGACTTGGAACTTTTTGAGCCGGATTAGGCTCTCGCTTCTCGATTTCACGACCTGTACTCCTTACACACCAAGTCAGTTCCGGAACGCGGACACATGGCGCTCCTTCAGTCCGTCGTCGCCGCGGCGTCCACAATTGCCTTGAGCCTGATCATAGCCCGCAGCAATTGTAGTCGTTTCTTCCCGTTGCTGGCTCAAGAAAGCCTCAAGCGCCGGGTTGATCGCGATGGCGCGGTCCACTTTCGGATCTGACCCCGTCCGGTAAGCCCCCAGCCGGATCAGTTCCTCCATGTCGGAAAATATCGACATGAGTTCTCGCGCTTTAACCAGAACCGGCCGGAAATCGGTCGGCACACACCCTGGCATGGTGCGCGATATGGACCGAAGCACGTTTACCGCCGGATAGCGTCCCCGCTCGGCAATCCCGCGCTCCATCACAATATGTCCATCAAGAATACCGCGTACGGCATCGGCAATGGGCTCATTGTGATCATCACCTTCCACCAAAACGGTAAATAAGCCGGTAACAGACCCCGAATTTACCATGCCCGGGCCCGCACGTTCGAGCAATCGTGGCAATTCTGTGAAAACCGTTGGTGGATAGCCCTTTGCGGTGGGTGGTTCCCCCACTGCCAACCCGATCTCGCGCTGCGCCATGGCAAAGCGGGTCAAACTGTCCATCATGCACAACACGCGCTTGCCCTGATCGCGAAAATACTCCGATACGGCCAGCGTCAGAAACGCCGCCTGCCGCCGCATCAGTGCCGCCTCATCTGAAGTCGCCACGATCACGACTGCTTTTTCAATGCCCGATTCTCCCAGATATTCCTGGATGAATTCGTGTACCTCGCGTCCACGTTCTCCGATCAGACCAATCACCGCCACATCGACATCGGTGTTACGGGCCAACATACTCATCAGCACCGACTTGCCGACACCGGACCCGGCAAAAATGCCTAATCGCTGGCCCTCGCACACCGTTGTGAATGTATTGAGTGCACGCACCCCAAGATCCAGAGGTTCGCCAACGCGAACCCGGTCATGGGCGGCCAAGGGCGACTGCCGCAAGGCATAAGGTTCGCCACCACGCGGCAACGGGCCCTTCCCATCTATTGGTTCGCCACCAGCATTGATCACACGTCCCAGCCAGCCAGCCGAAGGGAACATTGCACCATCATGGCGCTGGAACACGGCCTTGCATCCCAGCCTTACCCCCGCCAATTGCCCGAACGGCAGGCACAGCGCATGCCCGTCCTTGAAGCCGATGATTTCGCACGGCAACGGATCAGCGCCCGATGTCTCAATGATGACGCGCCCGCCAACGCGCAACTCCCGAACGGGACCAACGATTTCGATCAACAGTCCCTGCACGGCCTTGACCCGGCCGAACACTTCGACATCGTCGATCGCCTCGATGGCTGAGGTCAGCGCTTTCAATGTTTCGCCTTCCCTGTGAGTAAATGGTCAACCTTAACAGCCGTCCTCGAATCGAGCCTCGCCGCGAATCGGAAAGTAACAATACGTTAAGCTAAAAGCGTTAATAGGTGTCATTGGGATGTTTTTTCTGCCGGTCGGCACAACAGCCCCTTTCCCCCACATATTCGGTAATTGCATGAGTCGATTGAATCGGTTCCAGCGGCTACTTAAACCATTTTATTAAGAATATTTCTTGCAATTAGTCTTTATATTTCAATAAGTTAATATTAATTCACCTTACTGTCGTTTGCGTATTGCAGAGCGGAATTAAACTTTGTTAACTATTAGGGGCTAGGGTTTGGTCATATCCAGTAGGGTTGGAGTGAGGCCGCAGTCAGCAATGCGGGCCTCCATGTTCCAGCAGGAACGAATGGCAAGGGGAATATAATGCGGGTACTCCTTATAGAGGACGATAGCGCCACGGCGCAGAGCATCGAACTGATGCTCAAATCAGAGAGTTTTAACGTCTACACCACCGATCTGGGTGAGGAAGGCGTCGATCTAGGAAAACTATACGACTACGACATTATCCTTTTGGACCTGAACCTGCCTGACATGAGCGGTTACGAGGTGCTGCGCACCCTGCGTGTCGCCAAGGTGCAGACTCCAATCTTGATCCTTTCCGGCCTGGCGGGCATTGAAGACAAGGTTCGCGGCCTTGGTTTTGGTGCCGACGACTACATGACCAAGCCATTCCACAAGGACGAACTCGTGGCCCGCATCCACGCCATTGTCCGTCGCTCCAAAGGACATGCCCAGTCGGTTATCACCACCGGTGAGTTGACCGTCAATCTCGACACCAAGACGGTTGAGGTCCAGACCCAACGCGTGCATCTGACCGGCAAGGAATACCAGATGCTCGAATTGCTCTCGCTGCGCAAAGGCACGACACTGACCAAGGAAATGTTCCTCAACCACCTCTATGGCGGGATGGACGAACCCGAACTCAAAATCATCGACGTGTTCATCTGCAAGCTTCGCAAGAAACTCAGCGTTGCCACTGGTGGCAAGAATTACATCGAAACCGTATGGGGTCGCGGCTACGTATTGCGCGAACCTGATGAAAACGAAGGCTATTCCGAAAGCGTCGCCTGACCAATCGACTCCTCCACAGAGTTCGAAAAAACCCCGCGCCGGTTGGCGTGGGGTTTTTTGTTTTGTTTGCCTCGATTGTCAGCCAGTGCAAGGCGACCATGTGGTCCAAAAGGGAAATCGAGGATCAGCGCCGAAGTAACAAAGGCTCGTTGAGACGCGAAATGTTCGCAAACTCAGGCGGCGTCTGACAGCTGGAACTTGGCCTCAAGGATCGCTTGGTCAAACGGCTTCATCATATAGTCGCTGGCACCAGCCTTGAGGGCGAGCGCGATCGCGCCAATATCATTCTCGACCGTGCAATAGACCACCTTGGGTTTTTCCCCACCCTCGTAGGTGCGCAACAATTTGAGAAATTCCAGCCCGCTCATGATTGGCATGTTCCAATCAAGCAAAATGGCGTCGGGCATTTCCTGCTGACACTTGTCGATAGCTTCCTGCCCATCCTCGGCCTCATCAACCACATAGTCCATATCTTCAAGGATACGGCGGGCAACTTTGCGGACCACGCTGGAATCATCAACAATAAGACAGGATTTCATAATGGCCTCTAACCAATATTGTGTGGTTTACCAATAATGAGCGCAACTGCCTACAAAATGGTTAGCGCGCGCTTACTCGACCCCGCGTTCGGTCTCGCCGCCGCCGTCGACATCGACATCCGGCCCCGCAGGTATAGCGGTCAGGAAGAACGTCTCGTCCTTAAGGCCGATATCCAGCGCCATGTTGGTCAGTCGCGCCAACAGTCCGGTATAAAATGGCTGGATGCCACGCGCATCGACGGCCCCTTCTTCCGGCTCACCAGATAGAAGCCCCGCCACGCCGGAAGGTACCAGCGTGCGCTGGCGCTTTTCGGGATCGCTCCGGGTGGTAAATTCAAACTTCTCCGCGCCGGCATCGCCACTGATCGAAGCAGAAACCTGGCCGCCGCGCGGCACCGAGTTTGCCGCAATTAGCAACAGGTTCATGAAGAGCCTTGGCCTTATGCTTGGGCAAAAGTATTAGCGGCACATCCCATTCGAGGTCGGCTTTCTCGATCTCGAACAATATGCGCGCGACACGTTCGCACTCACGCGTGTCGATATCAGTGCCGGACGTAGAGGACGCGCCGTAGGCGAGCCTGGCAAATTCCAGCTTGGCGCGCGATTGCTTGGCCGCACTGGCGATCAGATCGCGCGCACCATCAGCCATTTCCGACTGAGCTGGATCTGCCAGCACCTCCAGTCCATTGCCAATGGCGCCGATGGGGTTGATCAGGTCATGGCAAACGCGCGAGCACAGCATGGCCGCCAGATCTGTTGCATTGAGACTCGATGATGTCGGCCATGAATTGTCTCCGTTCGAAGCGGCGCAATGCCGGTCAAAGAATCACTTGTTGAACATTAATGCGGGTATGGACCATTTGGAGCGTAAAATCTGCCCAGCGCCCTATTTGGTGGTCAGCAGCGGTAATAGTTCGGGCCAATGCTGGGTGCCCGCGCTCGCCGCGGCGTCCGGCGCCAATCGAAACGCTTCGCGATTGGCCGCCGAGTAAAACAGATACAACCGAGCCTTGAACACGGTATAAATGCTAGGATCGGCATCCGACAAAAATCCGCGCGCCATGCCCATGGCGCCGTGTCCGCCATATTGAGGAGCGTAGATATCAGGCGCCCGCTGAAATACGTCCTTGTTGGCGGCGTTGGCGAAGTGCCAGGGCACGCCACCCCAAACCACTTCATATTGCGCCTTCCCAGGCAGCGGCGCATCTTCGGAAAAATATGACACTGGATCCATGCCGTTGAGTGCCATACCCGTCAACGGATCGGTAATTATCGTGCCATTGAGCGATTGGGCAATGGCCGACGGTACCCACACACCTCCGGCGCCGCCCAATAACGGCAAAACAAAGGCAAGGATGGTTAAGATTTGTTTAGAGGTTTGCTTCATCATTGAGTCAATTGATCGACGCCCGGCCCGCTGCAGCTACCCAACGCTAACGCCATAGTCTTAAAGCTTCATAAGCCTGCGCCGAAATGCCCGCACTGGAGAGGCTCACCATGTTCAAGCGCCTCGCCTTAATCCTTGCCACGCTCGGCGCCCTGCTGGTGCCCACCCAAATGGTCGTGGCTCAGGTTGGTTCGGTATCGGACACGTTTTCGGGTGACGAACTAGTGTCGACCGGCAGCGCATTTTTCGGCTCTGTAGCCCAAGGGATGGCTTCGGTTGTTGAGCGCGCAGTGAGCCAATTCGGCCTGCCCAATGGCTATATATTGGGTCAGGATGCTGGAGGCGCTCTTTTCGCCGGCGCCCGCTATGGTGAGGGCCGTCTATATACGCGTAATGCCGGCGAAGTGCCGGTATACTGGCAAGGCCCCAGCATCGGCTTTGACGTCGGCGGCGATGGCTCCAAGGTAATGATGCTGGTTTACAACCTTAGCTCCACCAATGACATGTTTGGGCGCTTCGCCGGCGTAGACGGTTCCGCCTACATTGTAGGCGGACTGGGCATGACAGTGATTAAGTACCGCAATGTTGTCATGGTGCCGATCCGGTCAGGTGTAGGCGCTCGCCTCGGCATAAATGTTGGCTACCTCAAATTCACGGCCGAGCCGACCTGGAACCCCTTTTAGGCCAAATATCGGCGTTTTCTCGCGCCACACATGGCACAAACTCACACCTGTTATCGTGACGTACGGCCCATTATCCGTTAGGGATAGGCTCTGGCGCTGAAAGCGGAAAACACCTATTGCTGCCAGATTAGGAGTGCGTCTTCGGGCTGCTATTGTCCCGGTTGGCGTCGGAGTTGGTATATGGGTATTGAAAATATCATGTACTTTGCGCTTGGTCTGCTCGTAGCGGGACTTGTGGCACTGATCATCATGCCCGCCGTATGGAAGCGCGCGGTTCGCCTCACCAAACGTCGCATCGAAGCGGCAACACCAATTACTCTTGCAGAATTCCGCGCTGACAAAGACCAGCTTCGCGCCGAATTTGCCCTCGCCACCCGCCGTCTGGAGATGACCATCGAGTCTTTGCGTGCCCGATTGGCCGCCCAGCTTGGCGATGCAAACCAGAGCCTTTCAGACGCCGGTGCCCTGCGAGAGGAACGCGACGAACTGTTGGAACTCCTGACCGCACACCAAACCCGCCAATCAGAACTTGAAACCGACATCGCCGAACTCCAGGCGCAGGTCGCCCAATTAACCGAAGAACTCAGAGTGCGGCAAACGGGCGATGCCGAACTGGCTAGCCAGGCAGCACTTACTTTGGGCGAGTCTGAACCACTCACCGGCATCTACGCCCCTGACGTCGAGCGCATTCTGGCAACTCTGGACAAGGAACGTCAGCGCAGCAGTTTTCTCGAAGATCAGGCCCATGCGCTGCTATCCCGGCTCGAAGCCGCCGATCAGCAGGGGGCAGAAGCCAATGCGGCAATCGCCGAAATGCGTTCCGCAATGGCGGGACAAGGCGATCAAGCGCTTAAAGCCACCCAGAATTTGGTGTCAGCCGAGGCGCGCATCGCGAGCGCAGAAAATCGCCTGAACGCAATTCTGGCCGAAACCAAAGACATTGTTGACACCAGCACACAACCGGTTGATCTCGCGCCTGCAGACATAGTCGACCAGGACCAGCGCCTCGAACATCTCCGCCAGCAAGTTTTCGCCGTCCAGAACTCAATTGAGCAAGACTGGGTCATCGGTCACGCCGATCAGCAATTATTGCGCCAAAGCCTGAGCGATATAGCCACCAATGTCATCACGCTTGTTCAAGATGGAGACATCAAGAAATCGGCACCGCACACCGGTGAGGTAAGTCTTTTTGACCGCGTGCAGCAATTTGCCGATGACGAACTGAATGTGGAAACATTACAGCCCAAGACCGCCCATTTCCCAAAACCGGCGAATAGCGCCTCAAAAGCGTCCGATCGCGTGGCGGCGCGGCGCGAAATTAGCGGCCGTTAAGGCTCGTTTTGCAACACGATATCGCGCGTTATTTCGCCACTCGTTTGATCGTAGAGCCGAAGGTGCATGACGCCGTCGGCGAAAAACGTGATATTGATTGCCCCCTCTGCAACCATGGCGGACACCACTTCCGCCCCTTGGGGCAGGGAAACGCTCGCCACCATCTCGATTGACGGCTGATCGCGCATCACGCGATAGACAAGTGCGAAACCAATCGCCATAAAGCCCAGCAACAATATTCCCATCGAAATCATAAATGATCGACGGGCTTTCGCCATGATCGCCAGCGCTTCGGGCGAAAGCGCTTCGGACTTGTTTGGCTCATTCACGTTAGGATCGCTCATGCGGGACTCATCCAGTCAAGATTATGAATTCGGCGATAGTAGCGCCGTCGAGTTCCAGATCGACGACGCCATGGCAGGCGGACGGCTTGATGCAGTACTGGCCAAGGCACATGCTGTGCTGAGCCGCAATCGCCTGAAGGACTTGATCCTTGCCGGTGCTGTAACGGTCAATGGCACACCGATCAGCCAGCCCAAATACCGCGTAAGCGCCGGCGAGACAATCTTTCTTCTTGCCCCGCCCCCAGAAGATCCAGAGCCACAGGCCGAGAACATCCCTCTCGACATCCTCTATGAGGACGCATTCCTTATCGTTATCAATAAGCCGGTTGGCATGGTTGTACACCCCGCGCCGGGGAATAATAGCGGCACCCTGGTCAATGCTCTAATCTATCATTGCGGCGATACGCTCAAAGGCATTGGCGGTGTAAAGCGCCCCGGCATCGTGCATCGGTTGGATCGCGATACCTCCGGGGTTATGGTTGCCGCCAAGAATGAACGGGCTCACAAACATCTTTCAGAGCAATTTGCCGACCATGGGCGTACCGGTCCGCTGCATCGCGCCTATACCGCCTTTGTCTGGGGTCATACCGAAACCGCGCGTGGTACCGTTGATGCGCCGCTGGGCCGGGATCAGAACAACCGACTCAAGCAGGCCGTACGCCGTGACGGTCGCGAGGCAATCACCCACTATTTGACTAAGCGCCGATTTGGCGGCGAGGGCTGGGACATTACCCAACTTGAGTGCCAACTCGAAACAGGTCGCACCCATCAGATCAGGGTTCACATGACCCATGTCGGCCACCCGCTGGTTGCTGACCCGGTCTATGCACCCGGTTTCGCTACCAAGGTCAATAGGCTGCCTGCTGAACCGGCGACCGCAATCGCACGACTTGAACGACAGGCACTCCACGCCGCCGAACTTGGTTTCGAGCATCCAAAAACGGGTGAGGAAATGTTCTTTGAGGCGCCATTACCGCCTGACCTGACCCAATTGCTCGATAGTTTGGAGCCCTATGATAAGGCATTTGCCAAATAACGACAGACGCGGAACCGAAACGATGTGTTCGCGTTTGTTCTATTCGCGCGGCTCTTACATTTGCCATATACCACCCTATATTAGGAGCCAAATCAACCGGCGTGCCGCAAGGGCGCTGGCCCGATCCTCTGCTCGCATTGTGCGAGGGAAACCATAAGGGGTGCGACGATGGCCGTGTCCAATTTACCAGTACTGTCCGCCGATGGCGGACTGAGCCGCTATCTTCAGGAAATCCGCAAGTTCCCCATGCTTGAGCCGGATGAAGAATTTATGCTGGCCAAACGCTACAAAGAACACACTGATCCCGATGCCGCGCAGCGCTTGATTACGTCACATTTGCGTCTCGTAGCCAAGATTGCCATGGGGTATCGTGGCTATGGCCTGCCAATTTCCGAAGTTATTTCGGAAGGCAATGTCGGGCTGATGCACGCAGTAAAGCGCTTTGAGCCCGACAAGGGTTTCCGGCTCGCCACCTATGCCATGTGGTGGATTCGTGCCGCTATCCAGGAATATGTTCTGCGCTCCTGGTCGCTCGTCAAGATCGGCACTACCGCCGCCCAAAAGCGCCTGTTTTTTAACTTACGCAAGGTCAAGGGTCAGATCGCCGCGCTTGACGATGGGGCCTTGCACCCCGATCAGATCAAGCAGATTGCTACGACCCTGAAAGTCACCGAAGCGGATGTGGTCTCGATGAACGCACGTCTTTCAGGCGATGCCTCACTCAACTCGCCAATGCGGGCCGACGAGGGCACCTCTGAATGGCAGGATTGGTTGGTCGACGATACGCCAAGCGCCGAGACGACACTGGGCGACAGCGAGGAATACAAGGAGCGGATGGGGTTGTTGAACAATGCCATGGATGTACTCAATGACCGCGAAAAGGCAATTTTCCAGGCGCGCCGTCTCCAGGACAATCCTTCAACGCTCGAAGAATTGGCCCAACAGTACGATGTCAGCCGCGAGCGAATCCGTCAGATCGAAGTGCGGGCATTTGAAAAAGTTCAGGTTGCGGTCAAGGACGCGGCAAGCCAGCAGGCTGGTGCCGACGCCTGACATTTGAACGAGCGGGCATTGCGCCCGCCTTATCCCAGGGGGGCAGGTCGACCAAATCCCACAGTCGCGCTTTATCAAGAATTAGTAACCAGGGCGACAGTTCTCCCGCCATTGGCTCAATGATGATATCTCCCCCAAGCCCCGCATTGGAAACGCCGGTCAATACGCCCGGCGCCAACGTCAGTCCATCCAGCGGGTACACCAGCCCCGTGGACCGCGCAAACTGAACCGTGCCCAATGGATGCATCGACACGCGCTCCCCGACTTTGGCGTCAAACCGCAGGGGCCCGCTGACCGCCATTGCGATATCATGTTCGTCGATCAATATGATCCGGCGGCTGGCGGCAAATTTTGTCAAGACATGGAGCGCGCCCATCGTGTGATCAAACCGTTTGCCGGTCATCCCCACGGCCAATGTCATTGGCGCGCGCGTACAACAGATTGCCTTCTCAAAATCGGTGGTGATTTGTTCGGGCACCTCCACGACACGCGTGCGCTGTTCCCAAACCGAACGATTGCCCAGAGAATCCAGATCGCCGATAATGGCCTCGGGAACCAACCCTACGCCACCAATCACGTCGCCGCCACCATCGGCCCCGACAAGCGCCACGCCGCGCGCGTGCAAATCGTTCAGTAGGCCCGGCGCCACCGATCCGCCCCCTACAATTGCGATTGTCCCCGAGAAAACCAGCGGCAGATCGTCTGACGTGTTTGGCAAAGTCTCTTGCACGACTGGCTCACTCCAACTATGTGTATGAGGTCTCGCTGGGGTGTTCTGCCAACGCAGAGCCTGAGAATTACCCATTGAACCTGAACCAGGTCATGCTGGCGGAGGAAGTTCGAGATGGCAAGGCCACTCGTTCGGCCCGACCATTTGACACATTCCCCTTCACATGACCGCAACCCGAAGGGAATGACGAAATGGTCAAGCCAACTTGCTTTCTGGCGTTTGCGGTCGCCTTGGGACTGGCTGCCACGCCAGCTATTGCCCAGGATAAACCCACGCTCACAATTTATACTTACGATGGTTTCGCTGCCGAATGGGGCCCGGGCGGTCCTCTCAAATCTGGATTCGAGGCAACTTGCGGTTGCGTCGTCAATTTTGTCGCCGCTGACAGGCTCCATCGGCGCGCTGCGCAGGGTTCAGCTTGAGGGCGACACCACCGCCGCGGACGTGATTGTCGGACTCGACACCGCAATTGCAGGTGAAGCCCGCGCCACCGGCCTGTTTGCTGATCACCATCTCGATCTGTCAGGCTTGAAACTGCCCGAACCATGGACCGACAAGCAGTTCGTTCCCTTCGACTATTCCCATTTTGCCATCATGTACGATACCGATACTATCCCAACCCCGCCGAAGTCCTTTGAAGAGCTGATCGCGCTTCCAGCAAATATCAAGATTGCCCTCCAGGACCCCCGCTCATCAACGCCCGGCCTTGGCCTCGTGCTTTGGATCAAGGCTGCCTATGGTGACCGTGCGCCCGAAATCTGGGCCGGTCTCAAGCCGCACATTCTGACGATGACGCGTGATTGGTCGGAAAGCTACGATCTGTTTCTCAAGGGCGAAGCTGATCTAACGCTCTCCTACACGACCTCGCCCGCCTATCACATCATCGAAGACAATGATGAGACCATTAAGGCCGCACTGTTTGAGGAAGGCCATCTTGCCCAGATCGAAGTGGCAGGCGTTCTGAAATCCTCCGAACACCAACAATTGGCACGCGATTTTCTAGCCTATCTGACCTCGGTCGACGGTCAGAAAATCATTCCGATGACCAATTGGATGTTTCCTGTCGTCGATCTTGGCGCCGATATGAACCCCATATTTGCAACTCTGCCGCAACCAGCCAAAACCCTGACTATTAGCGATCAGGATATCGCTAAGCACGCCAGGCAATGGATTGATGAGGCGCTTACCACCATCCAATAGTCGGGTAGTCCGACTGCAATGGCATTGCCGGACTGGCTCTGGCAATGCCGCCGAACCGGAGCACCATGCAAAGTCTGCCCCAGCGCCGCAATCGCATCGTTATAAGTCTTACTCTGGCGGCGCTGATCACCGGCGTGATTGCTGCTGTTCTCTGGGCAATTCTCGCTGCCGCCACTACGGTGTCGGACTCTGGATCAAGCCGTATCGATATCTTGCATCTGCTGCGTATGACCAGCATTCAGGCAGGTTTGACTACGCTAATCTCCTTGCTGGTCGGCACGGCGTTGGCGTGGGCGCTCAATCGATTGCGCTTTCCCGGCCGTAATATGCTGATCGGTATTTTCTCTGCGGCAATTGTTACACCGGGCATGGTCGTTGCCTTCGGCATGCTTTCGATTTGGGGTCGAAGCGGCTGGATCAATCAAGCCAGCCTTGCCATGTTTAACGTTTCCATCGGCAATCCTGCCTTTGGTCTCTCGGGAATATTGTTGGCCCATGTCATCCTTGATGGCGCCTTTGCCGCTCGCATCCTGCTCGCGCGCCTTGATTCCATTCCCCAAGAACGCCTCAAGACCGGCCAAAGCCTGAACCTGTCACCATGGACGCGATTTATCATCCTTGATTGGCAAGCTATGCGCGGCACCCTGCCCGGCCTTGCCGCCATTATTTTCCTTCTGGCCTTCACCAGCTTCCCAATTGTTCTGCTGCTGGGTGGGGGTCCCGCCAACCAGACCCTCGAAGTGGCCATATATGCAGCGGTACGGCAGGATTTTGATCTGCGTGGCGCGGTGCTGTTGGCGCTTACCCAGATCGGCGTGTGCTCAATCATCATTTTTTCGGCAGCGGCGTTGCCGGCAGTGCCCAGCAGCCTTGGCCCATCCAGCACCAAATCGTGGCGGGACCGAGCCTGGGCACTAGGTTTGGCTTGGATTGTACTTGGTCTTGCCACGTTGGGTTTCGTCCTGCCACTGGCGTCTGTGCTTGTCGATGGCTTGGCCGCTGGGCTGATCAACCTCCTGTCGACTGTCAGCTTTTGGCACGCCAGCGCTACGAGCCTGATTGTCGGATCGATCTCCGCACTTCTGACTTTGACATTTACCCTGGCGCTATCTCTTGGTCGCAGCGCCTCGGCCAGTCAACAACTGCGCATCGTGTTGGGACTGCCGGCATACGCCTATCTGGCCGTTCCGGCGGTCGTGCTGTCCCTCGGAGGTTTCCTGCTCGTTCGCTCAATGGGCATCGCGCCGGGTGCCGCGGCCCCCTATGTCGTCGTTTTTGCCAATGCGCTGTTGGCCTTACCTTTTGCTGTTGCAACGCTGGGTCCGCCACTAGACACTATTGCGCGCTCGCGTGGAAAACTCATTCGCTCGCTCGGTCTTTCTAGCTGGCAGCAATTCAAGCTGATCGAATATCCACTACTTGGCCGGGACGTCGGCGTGGTTCTGGCGCTGTCATTTTGCTTTTCACTTGGCGATTTAGGCGTTATCGCCCTGTTCGGAACTCAGGACTTCACCACGCTGCCACTCTTGATGTTCCGAGCGTTGGGAGCCTACCGCTCCGACGACGCGGCTGCGATTGCCGCCATCCTTCTCATCGGCACCATCGCGGCCTTTGAGGCCTTGCCCAGACTGTTCGAAAGACTTGCCCATGCTCGTCGTTGACCGCCTGACATTTGCCTATCGGGATCAGGCCACTCCTTATCAGTTCTCGTTTGACGCCAAGCCCGGCGAAATCACCGCAATTTCGGGGCCGAGTGGATCGGGCAAGTCGACGTTGCTCGACCTGCTTGCCGGGTTCTTGTCCCCTGTATCAGGCACAATTGCGACCAATGGCACCAACATCGTCCGGCTGCCGCCCGAACAACGTCCTGTTTCTCTGCTTCTGCAAACCGAGAGCCTGTTTGAGCATCTGACTGCGGCGCGCAATGTTGCGCTGGGGTTGTCGCCCAAAACGCCTCGCACCGAGACAAAGGTTGCCGTAGACGCTGCCCTCAACGAAGTTGGATTGTCCGGGTTCGGTGCGCGCCTGGCCGCCGGCCTGTCTGGTGGCCAAAAACAGCGCGTAGCGCTTGCACGGACGCTCTTGCGCGCCCGCCCGGTCTTGCTTCTGGACGAGCCATTTTCGGCGCTAGATGATGGGACGCGTGGACAGGTACGATCATTGGTCGTGCGGCTCACCAGCTTTCATTGCTGGCACACTATATTGGTCAGCCACCATATCGACGACATCAATGCGGTCGCCCACCGCCACTATCGACTCGACAACCAGAAGCTGGCACTGGTTTAGATCGCGAAGGCCACATCCTTCATCACGACTTTGCCCACTCAGCAAAAACCTTTTTGAACAAGGCTTCTGCGCTATCATCTTTTTCCAAAGTGATGATCGCACGGGTTCCGGTGCCATAGATCACCGCAAAATCCATCCACTTGCGCTCAGTCAGCAGTTCGATATTGGTCGGCAGGTCCTTTTCGGCGGCACTCAGGGCAAACAGGAATGAACTACCCACCACGCGGGCGGAAGCCCCTACTAAAGGCGTGCCCTGTACCAGGCTCTTCATTCTTGAGCAGTACCCCTGGCAAACTGGCGATTGTACCGCCGATAAAGCTGTCACTGACCTGGAAATTGATCTCCATCAGATGGCTGGCAGGCAGGGTCGCGTCGGCATTCTTGCGAATAGTCACATCAACGCTGAGATTTCGCGCTGGAATGCTGGCCGTCGCCTTGATCGTCGGCACACCAAGGCTCATCTGTACCCTCGCTCCATTCCACCGTACCCGAGAATGGCACAGCACCAGTCTGCCCATCCGATGACGCCTCGAGCAAAAGCGACTGACTGCCGGCCAACACGGCCGGATCAACAGAAGCTGCCGGATCATTCGTCGCAATCTCAGGCGTGGTTTCGGCCGGCAAGCGCTCCTCGGCAGTTGTCGTATCGGGTGCCGTTGTCTCGGTCCCGGCACCTGCTGCGCCCGGATCAGGCGTCAATCGTGCTTCTGGTTCCGGTTCGAGCCCTTGCAATGCCGTTGTTGCTTCGCCCGTCGTCGGACTGGATGCAGTATTGCCTGGCCCAGCGATATCTGGTGCGGTGACATTACCATCGAGGGTTGGCGTCTTTGGGGCCCCCTCTGTGGTCGGTGCACTCGTGGCGCCCGTGTCTGTTGCAACCGCCGTTGAGCGCCCGAACATCTGGTCCAGATCGACATAGCCTTCTCGCCAGGCCCAAAATCCAGCGCCGCCAACGCCAACGAGGAGCAAAGCGAAGACCACAAGAAAAATCGTCAGTCCCGCGCCGCGCCGCTCTTCGCCAAGGCTCGTCGCCACTTCCAACCGCTCCGCTGGGACCCGCGTCGTCCCGTTTACCATCACCGTCAGAGGCAGCCGCATCAGGCAGCGCCGCGGACTTTTCGCCGCGTGCTTCCCGATCAAGGGTTTCGATGGCGCGCTCAATAACGCCCTCGGCTTCCAGCGGGTTGGATTTCCCCGCCCCCGCATCTACATCAACCTCGCGCTCGCTCGAAAGCGCACTTTCGACGGCTCCCGCGTCCTTTATCACGACAGGCTCGACGACCCCGTCGCGGGCGCGCTCCATGGCACCCATTGCCGGTTCTACCCGATTGGCTGCTGCCAAATTGGCGGTTTTGCCGTTGCCCTTCGATCCAAAAAAGCCGCCGTCCGATGGGGGGCGTCGCTCGACCGCCGGTGTGCCAACGTCCGCAACCGGATCTGGTGGGCTGGGTTTAGCGGCGCTGACATCCACGTTTGGGGCAGCCACTGGCGACTGCCCATTGGGCGGGGCAACGGCGGGATGGGTGTTAATCTCGGGTTCGACCGCGGGGTTGGGTTCAGACACCGCGTCTGGATTGTCAGCGGCGTCAGGAACAGTGGTATTTGACTGTGGCGCTGATTGGTCAACCTCACCGCCAGCAGCCTCAGCTGCACTAATAATGTCCTCTATCGAAGCCGACGACGCCGATTTAGCTGATGCGTCGAACGCAAATTGCGGTTGGGTAGGAGGCGTCACGACCGGTTCAGCGATACTGCCAGTGCCTGCATTTTCGGACTGTTCAGCGGGCGCGGGTGGCGCCGCATGCTTGGTCTTCACCTTATCAGTGGGTTTGGCATCGAGTTCTGCAGCGTCATCGGTTGAGGCACGTGTCGTCCCGTGCTCTTTCGGCAGTTCTGGTTCTGCAACTGGATCGGGTTCGGGCTCCGGCACTTCCTGGGTTGCAGGGGTTTCGTCAGCGGCGAATTTAGTCTCGACAGACCGCTCTGGCGGTGCCGCAAAATCGCGACGCAGCGAAATAACCGCTTCGCTGGCTTCCTGTTCTACCTGACGGATGCAATCTTCGAGTTGCAATCGGTGTTGCGTGATATCGCGAGCAGGCAGAGGCGGATTGATAGCGCGCAACTGTCCAACCAGAGCAGACCGCGCCTTCTCATAAACCGCCCGACGTGCGGCTCCATTATTTTCTGGCAGGGCGGATATCGCCCTGCGCAACAGCTCTTTGTAGTCCGCCATTCGCTACTTGGTACTCACAATTGCTGGTGTCTTTTAGCAAATAAATTCAATCTTGAAACGGGTCATGAACCAAGATCGTATCCAACCGCTCCGGGCTTGTGGAAAGCATTGCCACCGGCGCCCCAATCATTTCCTCTATATAGCGCACATATTTGACCGCCTGTGCGGGCAATTCCGCCCAACTCCGGGCGCCAGCCGTCGTGCCCGACCAGCCCTCCAGCGTCTCATAGATTGGCTTAACGCGCGCTTGCGCCCCCATTGAGGCAGGCAAATAATCGATTCGTGATCCGTCCAACTCATATCCGACACATATCTTGATTTCCTTGAGCCCATCCAAAACATCCAGCTTGGTCAGCGCAATGCCCGATATGCCCGAGGTCTTGACGGTCTGGCGCACAAGGACCGCATCGAACCAGCCACAGCGTCGTGCCCTGCCGGTATTGACACCCACCTCACGTCCGACCGTGGCTAGATGCGCGCCCATTTCGTCGTCCAGTTCGCATGGAAACGGCCCTTCGCCGACGCGTGTTGTATAGGCCTTGGTGATCCCCAAAACATAGCCGATTGCCGTCGGTCCAAGACCTGATCCCGCCGCGGCCTGCCCCGCGACCGTATTGGAGGACGTCACAAATGGATAAGTGCCATGATCATTGTCCAGCAACGCTCCCTGCGCACCTTCAAACAGGATGCGAGCGCCAGCGCGACGCTTTTCATCAAGAATATTCCACACCCGGTCCATGAACGGCAGTATCTGATCGGCGATCGATGTAAGTTCGGAAAAAATGCCGTCCGCCGCGATCTCGACTAACCCCATCCCGCGTCGCAGCGCATTGTGATGCGCCAACAAACGTTCGATCTTTGGCATCAGCGTATCGGGTTCCGAGAGATCAACCAGCCGAATGGCGCGACGACCAACCTTGTCCTCATACGCTGGGCCGATACCCCGCTTGGTGGTACCAATTTTGAGACCCGAATTTGAATCTTCGCGAATCGCGTCCAGTTCGCGGTGCAATGACAGAATAAGCGGTGCATTGTCGGCAATCCGCAGCACCTCTGGCGTAATCTTGACGCCCTGCCCTCGCAACTTTTCCATTTCTTGCACGAAATGGTGTGGGTCAACCACGACACCATTGCCAATGACGCTGAGTTTGCCTTGCACCAGACCCGACGGTAGCAACGCGAGTTTATAGCTGACGCCGTCGATAACCAGCGTGTGGCCGGCATTGTGGCCGCCATGATAACGCACCACCACGTCGGCGCGCTCGGAAAGCCAATCCACAATTTTGCCTTTGCCTTCGTCGCCCCACTGCGAGCCGACGACCACCACATTTGCCATTCGCTTGTCCTCAGAGTTAGGCACACCAATCAGCTTTCGCCGCCATCCGACGAAAGTGGTTTGGCCATAAATCTTTGTTCACCGACCGCCCTTTGTGATTTGTTGGCGGCCGAATTGCTGATAAGTCCGAGTTCATTACATTAGTAGAGCCACAATGACAAAGCCGCCTTCATCGCAAAATCGCGGCATCTCCGCGCAACTTCTTGATCGCCCCTATGTATTGCTGATCCTGACCACGCTTTTCTGGGGTGGCAATGTGGTGGCGGGCAAACTCGCTGTTGGTCACATCGATCCCTATACCCTCACCTTGCTGCGCTGGATTGGCGCTCTTCTCATCGTTTTGCCCTTTGCGATTCGCCCGCTACGACGCGACCTGCCAACGCTATTGGCGAAATGGTGGCTATTCCTGTTCTATGGGGGCGTCGGCTATGTCACCTTCAATATTTTCATCTACATTGCCGCCCACTACGCCCCTGGCATCAATATTGGCCTAGAACAGGTCACCATTAACATGTTTGTCATGTTGGCAAACTTCGCCCTGTTTGGTTTGCGCGTCCGTGCCTTGCAGTTACTTGGTGTCGCACTAACGGCTACGGGTGTGTTGATTACCGCGACCCATGGGGAGGTGGCTCGCCTTTTGGCGCTCGATATTGGTTTCGGTGACCTGCTGGTATTAGTCGCCTGCGCAGCTTATGCCGCTTACTCAGTATCCCTGCGCTTTCGCCCGGTGACCAGTTGGCTCAGCTATCTGGTCGCAACGTTCCTTGGGGCGATCATTGCATCAATATTTTATCAGCTGGCGTTGGGAGGTGGCATCGGCGCTTTCGTTACAGCACTGCCAACGGTAACCCCGCAGGGTTGGCTGGTCGCGGTCTACACCATGTTGTTGCCCTCGGTAGTCTCGCAGATGTTTTATGTCCGCGGCGTCGAACTGATTGGCGCCAACCGCGCCAGCCTGTTCATCAATCTGATACCGATTTTCGCAGCTACCCTGGCAATTCTGGTATTGGGCGAAACACTCCAACCCTATCATATGGTCGCAGCAGTCCTCGTAATTGCGGGCATTTTCCTCGCCGAGTTCAGCGCGCGGCGCGCGCTTGGATCGCCTCAGAACTAGCGCGTCGAGTTGAATATTTCTCCATGAAAAAGGCCGACGCGTTAGCGTCGGCCTTTCAGCATCAAAGTGGTTACAACCCTAGAATTTTAGCGCTTTGGCCTGCTTGACACCCGGTAGCGCCAGTATCTCTGCCAACTGCTTGTCGCCAAGAGTACCATCAATCGATACCAGCGCGATGGCGTCCGAGCCAACCTGATCACGACCAAGATTGAAGTTGGCAATATTGATTCCCAACGTACCCAGCAGTGTACCTAGACGGCCAATATGGCCCGGTTTGTCTTCATTGGTCACATAGAGCATGGACGGTGTCAGTTCCGCTTCCATATTGATGTTCTTGACCTGAATGACGCGTGGCTTGCCGCTGGCAAATACCGTTCCGGCAACCGCCCGTTCCTGCCGCTCCGTGCCAATGGTCAGGCGGATGTAATTTTCATACGCCCCCTGCTGCTCGCGCGTCACCACTTCCACTGCCATACCGCGGTCCTTGGCCACCTGCGGCGCCGAGACCATGTTGACTTCAGCCAACAATGGCTTGAGCACACCGTGCAATGCGGCTGCCACCATCGGCTTGGTGTTCATTGCCGCGACATTGCCCTCAAACTCGATCTTGATCGTTTGAATGGATGTTTCGGTCAACTGACCGGCAAATGAGCCAAGCACTTCCGCCAGTTTGATAAACGGCGTCAGACGCGGCGCTTCTTCGCCCGAAATCGAGGGAAAGTTGAGCGCGTTGGTGATTTCGCCGCTCATCAGGTACGCCGAAATCTGCTCGGCAACCTGCAACGCCACATTTTCCTGCGCCTCGGAAGTCGAGGCCCCCAGATGCGGCGTCGCAATGACATTGGGCAGATCGAACAACGGATTGGCCGATGCCGGTTCCTCAAGAAATACGTCCAGCGCGGCGCCAGCGACCTGGCCAGATTTCAGGGCATCAGCCAACGCTGCCTCGTCAATCAGTCCGCCCCGCGCACAATTGATAATTCGCACACCCATCTTGGACTTGGCAATTGCCTCAGCAGAAATCACATTGCGGGTTTGCTCGGTCAGCGGCGTGTGCAGCGTGATAAAATCGGCTCGAGCCAGCAGATCGTCCAGTTCGACTTTCTCGACGCCAATTTCCAGCGCCCGTTCTGGCGTGAGAAAGGGGTCAAATGCAATGACCTTCATTCGCAGGCCCTGCGCGCGGTCCGCTACAATCGCCCCGATATTGCCGCAACCGACAATACCCAGCACCTTGTTTGTCACTTCGACGCCCATAAAACGGTTCTTTTCCCATTTGCCGGCGCGAGTGGAAGCATCGGCCTCGGGGATCTGTCGAGCCAGTGACAACATCATCGAAATCGCATGTTCAGCGGTCGTGATCGAATTGCCGAAGGGCGTATTCATCACAATGATGCCCTTTTTGGTCGCCGCCGGAATATCGACATTGTCAACGCCGATGCCGGCCCTGCCGATGACCTTGAGGTTGGTGGCGGCAGCGAGAAGCTTTTCGGTCACCTTGGTTGCGGAACGAATGGCCAAACCGTCATATTGCCCGATTGCCTCGAGCAGTTTTTCCTTGTCCTTGCCCAGATCGGGCAGATAGTCGACCTCAACGCCATTGTCCTTGAAAATCTGAACGGCGGTCGGGCTGAGCTTATCGGAAACGAGTACCTTGGGCATGACGCCCTCCTTGATGAGAAATGGATAGGTGCCCTCCCGACGAATGTGGTGCGAGACTGATAGGATGTTGATCCGAATCTCACACGCCCACCCGATCGTCGGAAGGTCAGGACAATGTCAGGCTGCGTCTGCAGTCAGCGCCAGTTTTTCGGCTGCGAATGCGAAATCCAGCCAGGGCGTCAATGCTTTGAGATCATCAGCTTCAATGGTCGAACCGGCCCAGATACGAAGCCCCGAAGGCGCGTCCTTGTAGGCACCGATATCGTACGCCGCACCTGCCTGGTCGAGTCGAGCAACCATGGCCTTGGCAAAGGCTGCCTGCTTGTTCGCCGCAAGCGCTGTAACCGCCGGATCGACAATTGAAAAGCACACCGAAGTGTTGGATCGATTGGCTTCATCCTTGGCCAGAAATGCCACCCAGTCCGTTTTACTCACCCAGTCCGCCAGCACCTCGAAATTGGCATCAGCGCGCCCTTGCAAACCTTTCAGGCCGCCCTGCTCCAGACCCCATTCCATCGCGTCAATCGCGTCTTCAATGCACAGCATAGAAGGCGTATTAATCGTCGCGCCGTCGAACACCTCGGCCAGCAGCTTATCACCCTTGGTCAAACGGAAAATCTTGGGCAGCGGACGATCTGGCTTATAACTTTCCAGGCGCGCCACTGCGCGCGGGCTCAGGATCAGAACGCCGTGAGCGGCCTCGCCCCCTAGTGCCTTCTGCCAGGAAAACGTCACCACATCGAGCTTGGGGAAATCCAGATCTTGCGCGAACGCAGCCGATGTCGCATCGCAAATGGTCAGGCCCTTGCGGTCCGCTGCGATCCAGTCGGCATTGGGCACCCGCACACCGGACGTCGTGCCGTTCCATGTAAAGACAACGTCACGGTCGCAATCAACCTCACCAAGGTCAGGCAATTCGCCATATGGAGCCTTGATGATCCGCGCGTCGTCGAGCCTTGAGTTGCTTGACCACGTCGGTGACCCAACCAGCCCCAAAACTTTCCCACGCCAGCATGTCCACGCCGCGCTCGCCCAGCATCGACCAAAGCGCCATTTCGACAGCGCCGGTATCGGAGGCAGGAACAATGCCGATCACATAGTCGTCCGGCACCTCGAGTAACGCGCGGGTCAACTCAATCGCTCGCTGAATGCGAGCCTTCCCAGGTTTTGAGCGGTGCGAACGTCCAACCAACGCATGCTCAAGCGCTTCGACCGTCCAACCAGGACGTTTCGAACAGGGACCAGATGAAAAATTAGGGTTAGCCGGTTTAACCGCCGGTGCGGTGTGGGGCATATCAGTCATATTGCGACCCTCCCAGGTCGATAGCCTTGCGTTAGGGCAAGGTGTCCTGAGGAGCGGCATACGCCCGACCCGACCGTCCGTCAATCCATCTTTTTCGACAATTGTGCGTCGGGCGCCGGAAACGGGAATTATGCCGAGCCTAACCCATAGGTTTGGCAAAGGGCAGGATCGGGCCCCAGTATAGGCGGGAACTTGCACCCATGTCTCCCAGGCCTATATTTGTGGGACAATTCACTAGGTCGATTGGCCCAGCGCAATGGCAGTGAGCTGATCCAACATCTCGATCACGGACGATATTCACCTATGTGCGTACCAATTCGAGCGTACCAAGAGGAAATTGATGCCAAAGGCCGTTCAACAACGTTATGTGGCACTCCTGTATTCGATCAGCCTTCCTGCTGGCCGCAGGCTTGTTATGCAGGATCTCAAGCAGATGACGCTATCGATCGGGCTTGAAGCCCCACATACACTTTTGTCCACGGGAAACCTGCTATTCACCACCCAGCAAACTGAAATCAACAATCTGGAGGCTCGGCTTGAAACGGCATACGCCGCGACGTTCGGACGTCACGTTGATTTTCTCGTGCGCGACACACTGGCTTGGAAAAATATAGTGGCAACCAACCCGTTTGTTGACGCCGCGGAGCAAAATGCAAGCAATGTAATGGTGCGCGTCATGCGCAATCCATTATCCAAGGAAAAGGTAGCCGACATCGCATCTGCGGCACGCGACGGGGAGCGGCTGGCAACGGTTAGTGGCAATTTATGGATCAGCTTTGCAGAGGCACCCAGCCGGTCCAAGCTGCTACCGCTCCTGACCCGTCAGAAACTGGGCGTCGGCACCATCCGTAACTGGAACACCGCGCGCGCCATTGATTCAGTTTTACGGTCGTGAATTACCTCAACAGTGCGATATGGAGTCCTCGATAAGGCCGTAAGTAGTCACGCCACGACACCACAAACAATCAAGTCCATTGCCGAATTCTCGAATGGGCAGAAAATTGGGACTGAGCGATTCTACTAAAGCCTTATGGTTTGCCAATCCTGCCATTCAGCTCGTCAGCGATATGCGCACGAATGATGTCGTCAAAATTATTGTCACCGGAAAATCCCAAATCGATTGAGCGCTGCGCATCAAAGTTTTTGGGCCATCCCGCCACCATTTCAATGATTTTTGCGTCCGGTTCGCGACGGATCAGAGCGACCGCGTCGCTGCCCCCCACACGCTCAAGGGCCTCAATCTGCTCACCCACCGTCGCGCTGAGACCAGGCATGTTGAGCGAACGGCGTTGCCCAAGAGATTCAGTATTCAGCGCCGCCGCGTGTATGAGAAACCCGACGGCGGCCCGTGGACTGGCGAACCAGTGCCGGACAGTCTCAGCCACCGGCAACACCGCCTCCAGCCCAACCAGAGGCTCGCGAATTATCCCTGAGAAAAAGCCGGACGCTGCCTTGTTCGGCGCGCCCGGGCGAACCACGATTGTCGGCAAGCGGATGCCGATGCCATCGAAAATGCCGCGACGCGAATAGTCAGCCAGCAACAGTTCGCCGATCGCCTTTTGCGTCCCATAGCTGGTCAAGGGTGTCAGCACCTGCGTGTCCGGGATCACTGCAGGCAACGGTTCGCCAAAGACCGCTATGGACGACGTGAAAACTAGTTTGGGGAAATAGCTTTCTGCCTGCCCCGCCTGTCGAATAGCCTCATACAGCAATCGAGTGCCATCCAAATTGATCCGGTAGCCTTTTTCAAAGTCGGCTTCCGCTTCCCCCGACACAATGGCCGCGAGATGAAAGATGACGTCCGGACGGTCCTTGATCAGTTCAGCGGCCGCGCCCTCTGCACTCAGATCGTTGGCAACGCTGACAATATCAATCTGGCTGGGCGGCACCTCCGGCGCGAAAATATCGGCCAGGGTGAGCGCGGCAATCGAGCGTCCGTTCAAGCTGCCGTCCTTGAGCAGCGCCGCTGTCAGCTTGCGCCCAATCATGCCACCGGCACCGATAATCAGAATTTTCATGATGTCCCCTCCGCTGCCATACTATGGAGGGGCAGCAGACCGCAGTCCAGTGAGTACAAAAAAACGGCGCCCCGAAGGACGCCGCATTTTAAGCTATCAAATCGAAATTAGTTGATCCGATACCGCAAGGTCGAGCGGACCTCGTGGATCCAGTTGTTGGAGGTCGAAAAGCCCATTGGCGCGGGCTGGGTGTTGGCGATCTTGGCCATATAGATGGCGCGATAGCCCACATCCGCGGTAAAGGCGCCAAAATCATAACCGATACCGACCATACCCGCGGCCGCTAGGCTGGTATTGGAACCGCCAGTGATGGGGTTACCTGCCGGGGCGTCGACGCTAACCTGATTGAACGCGGCGCCGATACCAGCACCGACATAACCAAAAGCACCGCCCGCAGCGGAGTAACCGGAACCCATACCAGAATTTCCGAATGAGAAATCATAATAGGCATTGGCCAGCGCAATGGTCGAGCGCAGTTTTAACGAATATTTGCCAGCAACGCCCGGCGCGGTCTTGGTGATCGAAACACCATCATTGGCCAGATAGTCAACGGTTGCGTCAAATCGCAAGCCGGTCCCGGTTTCATAGCCAAAGCCGGCACCAACGCTATAACCGTATCCCCAATCATTAACCGGATAGGTCACGTCACCGCAACCGCACTCGTCGGCTTTGACTTCCTTGGACCACAAGGCATTAGCGGCAGCACTGCCACGTAAATAAAACGAGCCCTGAACACCATAGTCCACATCGGGAATATCGATTATCGGGGAATAAACGGGCAAGTCGGCCGCGATTACGGGGAGTGCGATATTGGCGGCCCCTGCCACCAGCATCGCAGCGATGAGCTTACGCATGAGACATTCCTTAAAGTTGCCACGACACCAGTCGATTGACATTTAATATCCGGCAACTTTGTTAAATCTCACTTAACCTAAATATTTAACCGTAACTCGGTGTAATTGTTACCACTTCTTAACAAAGCTAGACAGGTTACTACGTAAGGAAATAACCACCAATAGGTGCGCATCCGGGGTGACAATCACGATAAATGTTGAGCGATGTCAGGAGACCTGACTAATAGCCGCTTCGATATCACCGACCACCGACTGCACCAGCGACGCATCGTCCGCCTCACCCATGACCCGCACGACCGGCTCAGTGCCAGATTCGCGGATGACCAGACGCCCGCCGTCACCAAGGCGTGCCAGACCCTCGGCAATAGCTTGTTTGACCGCCTTGCTTTCCAGCGGCTTGCCGGTCGTAAATTTCACACTTCGCAGCAACTGGGGCACCTTGGCAAATCGCGAACAGATTTCGGAGATCGGTCGATCGAGCCTGCTTGAGTACCGACAGCAATTGCAGAGCCGCGACCAGACCGTCACCTGTCGTTGTGAAATCCGAAAGAATGATGTGGCCTGACTGCTCACCACCGACATTATAACCCTTGGCCCGCATCGCCTCGAGCACATATCGGTCGCCAACCTGAGTGCGCTCCAGCGTCAACCCAATAGAACCAAGATAACGCTCCAGTCCCAGGTTGGACATTACCGTGGCAACAATACCACCACCGAGTAGCATTTCGCGCTGCATCCAGCTTTGGGCTATCACGGCCATAAACTGGTCGCCGTCAACGACTTCGCCCTTCTCGTCGATAATAATGACGCGGTCCGCATCACCATCCAGCGCAATACCTATGTCGGCACGCACTTCCTTGACCTTGGCTGCCACTGCCTCCGGTGCGGTCGAGCCAACTTTATAGTTGATATTAAAGCCATCAGGCTCAGCGCCAATAGTGACCACATCCGCACCCAACTCCCATAGGGCAATCGGCGCGACCTTGTAGGCCGCACCATTGGCACAATCGAGCACCACGCGTAGTCCGGTCAGATCGATGCTGCGCGGCAGCGTCCGTTTGGCATATTCGATGTAACGCGTACGCGCCTCTTCATCGCGATGAGCCCGGCCGATGTCGCGCCCCTGAGCCAGCAAATGGCTCATATCACTATCGACGAGCCGCTCGATTTCCGCCTCGACCTTGTCACTTAATTTGAAACCGTCGGGCCGAAACAGCTTGATCCCGTTGTCCTCGAAGGGATTGTGTGAGGCTGAAATCATCACGCCAAGGTCAGCCCGCAGCGATCGGGTCAGCATTGCTACAGCAGGCGTCGGCATCGGCCCGAGCAGATAGACGTCCATGCCAACCGCCGTAAAACCTGCGGTCAGGGCGTTCTCGATCATATAACCGGACCGCCTTGTGTCCTTGCCGATCACCACCCGATGTTTGTGGCTGCCACGAACGAATTTCTGGCCTGCGGCCATGCCCAGCTTCAGCGCCAGTTCGGGGGTAAGCTTTGCCCCGTTCACCTGTCCGCGAATGCCATCGGTTCCAAAATATTTCCGTGCCATACCGCCCTCGTGAAATCTGATATCTCAGGCAAGTATCACAAATAATACTTGCGACCGCCTGAACGATGTCAGCGCGGTCTAGCAGAACCAGCAGCAATGAAAAAGGGGCCGCTTGATGGCGGCCCCTTGGATTCGGTCAATACAATTAACTTTCGGGTTGTGGCTCCATGCCCCCTTCGGGAGGACTATCGGGTCGCTTTTTGCTCGCCTTGCCCGCCGTTGGCACCCCACTTTGCTTGGGCGCAGCCCCGTCACTATCATCGGGACGGATTGGCTGCTTGCCCTCCATCAATGCCCGCAGGCTCATCCCCGGTCAGCGTTTCATATTCCAGCAACGCCTGGGCGACAGCTTCGAATTGCTCGATATTGCCATTGATTATGTCGCGGGCGGCCTTTTCGCCGTCCTCGATCAATTGGCGCACCTCCTGGTCGATCAGCTTGGCCGTGTCATCCGACATATTGTTGGACTGGGTCATCGAATGACCAATGAACACTTCCTGCTCACTTGACTTGTAACGCACTCGGCCCAGCTTTTCTGACATGCCCCATTCCATGACCATGGAACGCGCCAGGCTGGTTGCCATCTGGATATCACCGGACGCACCGCTCGTGACCTTTTCTGGTCCGAACTTGTATATTTCGGCCTCACGACCGCCGAACAACATGGCCAGTCGCGCAACCGCCTTTTCGTGGCTGAACGAATAACTGTCACTCTCCGGCAATGTCATCACCATGCCCAGCGCCCGTCCCCGTGGAATGATCGTTGCTTTGTGGATCGGGTCAATCCCCGCGACCTTGAGCGCAATGATGGCGTGACCAGCCTCGTGATAGGCAGTCAGCTTCTTCTCGTCTTCAGACATGGCCATGGTGCGACGCTCAGCGCCCATCATGATCTTGTCCTTGGCGTCCTCAAATTCTGCATGGGTAACAAATCGCTTGTTACGGCGGGCTGCCAGCAGTGCGGCCTCATTGACCAAATTCATCAGGTCCGCTCCCGAAAATCCGGGCGTACCACGGGCCAATGTCTTGAGATCCACGTCCGGCGCCAATGGTACTTTACGCACGTGCACCTTGAGAACTTTTTCGCGGCCCGACACATCCGGGTTCGGCACCACGACCTGGCGATCGAAACGACCCGGGCGGAGTAGTGCCGGGTCAAGCACGTCGGGGCGGTTAGTCGCGGCGATCAGAATGATGCCTTCATTGGCCTCAAACCCGTCCATTTCAACCAGCAGCTGGTTGAGGGTCTGCTCGCGCTCGTCATTGCCGCCGCCAAGACCGGCTCCGCGCTGACGACCCACCGCATCGATTTCGTCGATGAAGATAATGCAGGGCGCGTTCTTCTTGGCCTGCTCAAACATGTCGCGCACACGTGACGCGCCGACGCCAACAAACATTTCCACAAAGTCGGAACCCGAAATGGTGAAAAACGGCACATTGGCTTCACCCGCGACCGAGCGCGCCAGCAATGTCTTACCAGTGCCCGGGGGACCCACCAGCAGCACACCGCGCGGAATACGACCACCAAGACGCTGGAACTTGCCTGGATCGCGCAGGAACTCGACAATCTCTTCAAGATCCTGCTTGGCTTCATCAACCCCTGCAACGTCCTCAAACGTTACTTTGCCGTGGCTTTCGGTCAACAGCTTGGCCCGCGATTTGCCAAAGCCCATCGCGCCGCCTCTGCCACCACCCTGCATTTGTCGTATGAAAAAGAACCATACCCCAATAATGACAATGAACGGAAGCCATGATGACAATAAGATTGTCCAAAACGGGCTGGATTCCGGCTCGCGCGCGGTGATCGAAACATCCTTTTTCTCAAGGCGGCTGATAACATCAGCACCGTTGGGAATAATCGTTTCAAAGCGTGAATTGTCGCTGAGCAGTCCCGTTACAGTATCATTGGTGATGGTTACGCTGGATACTCGTCCCGCATCAACATCGGTAATAAACTGGCTATAGCTCTTGTCGGCCACCGAAACGGCGCGCGTCGACGACTGGAAAACCTGAAACAGGCCCATCAGCATGAAAAGTATGACTAGCCAGATGGCAAAGTTGCGGAAGTTTCCGTTCATCAAATCCTGTCCCGGATGGCCGGCGCGTCCTCGGCCGGTGTCTGTGGGCAATGTATGTGCCCGCTCCTAGCGTTACAAGGGCAAGCCCTGCGGCCCTTTGCGCCTTTCGTCCAGTGTCTTTGACACTATTGGGTTAATACGTCATCACGATTTGTTTGGCTCAACCGCCAAATGTGAAAGCAATTTGCCGCGTCGCCCGGTCTCGGTGCGGACGATGATGGAATCTGCCCGCCGTCGCACCATACAGCCATGGAGTGTGCGACCGCTGAATTCCTGCTCGGAGACCAGCACCTGATAAAGCGCTTCGACTGTACCAAGAGCCCGCGATTTCTTCCCAGTCCCCATCTCGGCCAACAATGTGGAGAGCATCAGCACCGCCACCGATTGCGGCAGTTGGGTGAATCCCTCGCGGACGATCACCGCCTCTTCGCTTGTTCGACTGGTCACGAGCGACCCGAGTGCCGATTCAGCGGCCACCTCCAGCGCCTCCCTTGCCCGCCCCATCCGTTGGGCAAAGTCGCCCAGACGGTTCCCATCGAGGCCCAATGCCGCCAGTTGCGGCATCAGCTTGCGCCACCGGACCCGCTCATAGTGGCTATCCTCATTGGACGGATCCTGCGCCGGTGTAAGGTCGGCCATACTGACAACCTCGCCCAAATCTGCTGGATCTACACACAGTAGCGGTCGGAAAATCTTTACGCCTCCAACGTTGGAAAATGGCGTCATGCCGGCCAATCCTGCAACGCCGCTGCCGTGCGCCAGGCGCATAAGAACTGTTTCTGCCTGATCCTGTTGGTGATGAGCTGTGAGCAACACCTCAACGCCATCTTCTTTCATCGCCGATTTGATCAAGCCATAACGGGCGTTACGCGCCGCCTCCTGCACACCGCTCTTTGGGTGGGGGGCCGGCCAGACCAAACCGCGCCCTTCAAGTCCCATGGCGTTTGCGCAGGCCAGGACCATCGCTACTTCCGCGGCCGCTTCGGGACGTAGACCATGATCGACCGAATAAACCACCAGCCGAACGCCCCGCCCCTGCTGCGCAGCCCAGCGGTGAGCCAGAACCATCAGTGCCAGACTGTCAGCGCCCCCCGATACCGCAAGCCCGAGGCTGGAAAACGCCGCGACCGGGCCAAACAGCTGGCCAAGCGTCGCGACCTCGTCGCCAAATGTCAGGCGGGCGGACATTGTGCCTTGGCCTGTTCCTGACTGAGCCGTGCCGCGAACGCAGGCGTCGGATCCGTATAGCGTTTGTCAATCTCGGCCAATGTGCGGCAGGCCGTGTCGCGCTCACCTGCGCCAGACAATGACATGCCCAGCCGCAGCAGGAGATCCGGCGCGCGTGGCGAATCCGGCGTTTTCTGAAAAGCAGTCAACAAGACATCGGCCGCCTCATCATAAGCCCCCCGCTGCAAGAGCGCCTCACCCAACCAGTTGGCGGCATCCGAATATTGCGGGCTATCGGGATACAGGCTCGATATATTGCGAAAACTGATCTTCAGCGAACAGATAATCGCCGCGCATTATTGCCTCATAACCCGCTTGATATTGGGCATCAGCATCTGCATTGTCGGTGCTGACTTGACCCGGACTATAATTGAGATCGAGCGGCGCGCCCGTGCCCAGTTCGGTGCTCCCACCCGCTCCGGTTCCGACAAGCGGATCACCCGACGCACCGATATCGTCCATTGGTGCGCCAGACCCGTCCGTGAAGGTAGGGTCAACTTCAGCTTCCCCGGCAACGGCACAACGCCTTGTTCGGGGATATCGGTCATCGGCACATTGCTAGGGTCCTGCGGCAACGCGCCGTCGGGCGTCACGCCCTCCGATTGGGTTGCCGCATCATTTTTTCCCCCAGCACCGCGTTCGAGCGCTTCAAACCGCGCTTCATTGTCCTGCTGCATGCGATCGATCAGAGTCTGCATCTGGGTAAGCTGAAAAGTAAGCCCATCCATCTGCCCGTTGAGGGTGCGCAATTGTTCTTCGAGTTGCTGGATGCGCAAAGTCAATTGCGCTTCCTCCTGCGTTTGGGCCACCAACATCCTGGGCGCCCCGGCGTTTACAGCCGCGGATTGTCTCACATCGGCTGGCGGCCGCACCGTGGGAAGCGCCAATGCAGTCACCGGGCTTGCGACCCCCAGTATAAGCAGCACTGCAACCGTCAAATTGATTCGGCCCTTGGGTCGGATCACTGATAATTTCACCTTGTTACTCCATAGTGCTGGCCACTAGCCGCGATTCTACCGCTAATGCGCGCTCATTACAGCCGAAATTTGGTCAAAAAGAAGCGCCGGGACCTTTTAGGGTACCCGGCGCTCTTGCCTCCAGTTTTCACTGGTTCGCTCTGAGCGGCCCATTAGGCCGGTCAGGTTATTGTACCACTGTCACCGCACGACGATTCTGACTCCAACAGGAGATGTCGTTACAGATGGCCACTGGCCGTTCCTTGCCGAACGATTTCGAAGTGATGCGCTGGGCGCTGACGCCGCGCGACACCAGATAATTGACCACAATCGCAGGCTCGGCGGGCGCCAAGGGCGATGTTATATTCGCGCGTACCGCGCTCGTCGGCGTGCCCTTCGATCAGAATACGATAATTACCATACTGATTTAGCCAGGCCGCTTGCTTGTCCAGCGTCGCTGTCGCCGTCGAGGTCAGGGATGACGAGTCGGTCTCAAAAAATACGCGGTCGCCAACCGATACGAGGAATTCCTGCTGGCTGCCGGGCGCGCCGCCGCCAGGGCCGAGATTGCCGACACCGGTGGCCGGGGTGCGCGAACACGCCGCGACCGCGACGAGTAGGACAACCATCGCAAGCGCGCGAAGGCCATAATTGATGGGTGCATGGGTAGGCATCCGGTTAGGCTCCTAAAGACGAAAATCTTAAGCACCACATTTACCGCACTTAATATTAAGGCCGGGTTTTCCAGCGTGGTTAATCAATGCCTTTTCCGGCGCGAATATGGCAGAAATTAAGGCACTTTCACACTGTTGCATATTGGTCACTTGAGGTCTGGCACAGCGCCATAAGGTTAAGAAACTCAGTCTGTTAGGACCGCAATCCCGACCATGCCGGATCGGACGCATAGGTTTCGGTGGGAATCGTCAAGACATTGCGTCCCCATATGTCCACAGATTTCAGTCGGGGGCCATCATTGCCCCCGGGGTCCTGGAAGAACATGATCACGCGGCCATTGGGTGCCCAAGTCGGCCCCTCGGCATGAAAACTGGTGTAAAGCATCCGCTCGCCTGACCCGTCGGGGTTCATGATCCCGATGCTGAACTGCCCGCCCGACTGCCGGGTAAAGGCGATCAAATCACCCTTTGGCGCCCACACGGGTGTCGAATAGGTCCCTTGGCCGAAGCTTATCCGCTGCGCCTGGCCGCCTCCTGCCGCCATCATGTAGAGTTGCGGTGAACCGCCGCGGTCGCTCTCAAAAATGATGCGGCTGCCATCGGGAGAGTAACTTGGTCCGGTATCAATAGCACCCCCGCTGGTCAGCTGGGTCGGCTGGCCGCCAGCCACCGCTATGGAGTACAGGTTGGTGGCCCCGCTGGCCTCGACCGAGAATGCAATCCGCCCGCCGTCGGGCGAGAACCGAGGCGCAAACGTCATCGCCCCGAACGAGCCAAGGCGGCGTTGTTGCCCGGTCGATAATTGCAGCAGGTACACCTGCGGGTTGCCATCGTCGAAATTCATATAGCTGACAAGATCATTGTTGGGCGAAAAACGCGGCGTCAGCGCCAGCGTGCGGCCTTCTGTCAGATACTGCGAGTTGGCCCCATCCTGATCCATGATCGCCAGCCGCTTGACACGATTGGCCTTCGGGCCGCTCTCGGCCACGTAAACTACCCGTGTATCGAAATAACCAGACCCACCTGCCAGTGACTCGTAAATCGCGTCCGAGATAATGTGGGCAACCCGCCGCGAGCCTATTGGGGTCAGTGTTATATCGCTTGCCCACCACTTGCGCCGCCTGCTGGGTGTCCCAGACTCGTACCGAAGACTGGATCTGGCCGCCGCGTTCCACCTGGCCCATTACAAGTGCGTCGACATTAATCTGGCGCCAATTATCAAAGTTTGGCGTCGCTGCCACATCACCCACCCGGATTGGCAGCGATGCGGGGTCAAGCGGCAGAAACAAGCCGCTACGCTGCAAGTTATTGCGTACGATGCCGGCAATTTCCTGCCCAAACGCTGGATCGGACGACGCGAAGTCTGGAATGGCGATTGGCAAGGGTTGGAAATTGCCCCCACTGACATTGACTTCGACCAGCGCCGAGGCCGCCCGGCTAGCCGCGAGCGTCGCCCCGGTTGCCAGTCCGAGCTTCAGTGCAGTACGGCGGTTGAATAGCATCATCGTTTTATCCATCAGTTCAATGTGTCGATTGCGCCGGGCAATCACTGTTGCTCTCTGGCGTCAAAATTTACGCGCACTGTATTCCAGCCGGCATCGCCCGCATATTTCTCCGGCGGCAGCATGGTATAGCCATTCTCACCGCATCTGATCACGGCCCGAACGGCAGCACTGCCCGTCGCCGCGCCCGTATTCGCGCCGGTCACAGATATAATCGTTGGTTGACCCTGCACCATCCCACTCTGAGTAAATTTGACTTCGATCACCGCTGACGCGCCTTCATCGGCTGATCCGACAGGTGGAAAGAAACATTGCTTCATCGCTGCCGATAGTCCGTCCAGTTCTGATTGCGACAATGTGACGGACCGACCGGACTGCTTACCCAGGGACGGCTGACCTCCTTGACCGGTTGTAGCCCCCGTCGAATTATCCCTGTTGATAATGGCCGAAATATCATCAGCCAACGACGCATCCAGCTGTGTAGTTGCATCGCGCTCGCGTTTGGCCTTCTCCGCTGCGGCAGCTGCCGCCACTTTTTTTGCTTCGGCAGCTTTGGCTTCAGCCAATTTCCTCGCTTCTTCTTCCGCCCGTTTCCTTGCCTCGGCAATAGCCGCTTCCTGCTGTTTTTTGTAATCTGCCCGTTTTTGATCCAGCGACGCTGGCCGCGAAACTGGAACGGGTGCAACAGCGGCAGGTACACTTTGCTCGGTCGCCAACACTGGTTCCGGTTCCGGCGCAGGCGTTGGCGCTGGTTCTGGTGTGGGCGCCGGAACTGGTGCCGGTGTCGGTGGTATCGGTGCCGGTGTTGGCGCCGGCTCCGGTATCGGAAGGGGTTCTGGCGCTGGTGCTGGCTCCGGTTCTGGCTCCGGTATCGGTTCGGGGCGTGTAGCGGGTGCCGGTGCCGTCTTGGTCACTGGAGCAGGTGTCGGTGTATCGGCGGGCGTTGGCTGCACCTGGTCTTTTTCGGTATTACCCGTGGGCTGTGCGGGCTCTGCCGGATTATCATCCGTGACGGTCGAGGGTGTCTCGGTGTCAACTATCTGGCTGTCAAGCGATCCCGCCCGGATATTGGAAACCTCAGAAATTGGCACCAGATCAACAGAAATGGAGTCCACCACGACCGGATCAAGTTTACTTGCCCCCAAGCTGATCAGGCCAACGGTCAACAAGGCGATGTGGGCAATTGCCGATGCGGCCAGGCCGATACGCATGAGTCTCCTACCTCGGAGCCTGTTCCGTGATCAGCCCGATCTTGGCATAACCAGCCGCTGACAACAGGCCCATGACTTTCATAACCGAACCATAATTGGCCGTGGTATCGCCGCGAAGAAATATCCGCGACTCCGTACCGTTGGCCGATTGAGTGTTGAGGGTGGAAATCAGATTGTCTTCCGCAACCTGTTCGTCGCCCACATAGATTAGGCCTTCGGGCGTCACCGAGACCGTAATCGGCTGCGTTTCGCTGTTAATATCGTTGGCCGCTGACTGCGGCAGATCGATCGGTACGCCCGCCGTCATCATTGGCGCCGCGACCATAAAAACGATCAGCAATACCAGCATCACATCGACCAGCGGCGTTACATTGATTTCGCTCATCACGCCGCCGTGCCTGCCGCGCCTGCCACGCCGTCCACCGCCGCGACCGCCTCCGGTTGCTCCCATACCCACGGCTATTTACCCCGAGCCTTCGAGTTGGCGGCTCAGAATCGTCGAAAACTCATCAGCAAAACCCTCGAGCCGTCCGATCATCTTGCCGGCATCGGATGACAGTTTATTGTAAGCAATAACCGCTGGGATGGCGGCGACCAGACCAATTGCCGTAGCGAATAGCGCCTCGGCGATTGGCGCGGCCACAACGGCAAGATTGGTGCTCGAGGACGCCGCAATCGCGGTAAAGGCGTTCATTATACCCCAGACGGTGCCAAACAGGCCGATGAACGGCCCCGCCGAACCTACTGTCGCCAGAAACGTCAATCGTTTTTCGAGATTTTCGCTCTCGCGCGCAATGGCAACATCAAGCACCTTGTCGAGTCGTTGCTGCATACCGACGTAAGACGAGGCGTTCTGCTCATGGCTTCGCTTCCATTCCTTCATTGCGGCAACAAAGACGGCGCCCAGGCCACCCGAAGTACGCTCGGACTGCGCCTGGTAAAGCTCTTCCAGCGATTGCCCTGACCAGAACTGGCGTTCAAACCGGTTCATCTCGCTGGCGGCACGTCGGTAGTGCAGCGACTTGTCGATAATGATAGCCCAGCACCAGATCGAGGCGCCTAGCAGGCCAAGCATGACGGACTTGACCACCCAATCGGCTGACCAGAACAAACCCCAGATTGAAAAGTCGACGTGTGGAGCAACCGCTCCCACAGCATCCATGGCTTCCATGAAGTGATCCTTTTTGGCCCGGCCTACAATGACCGACCCCTGACGCTGATGCGATGAGGTCGAAATTTGTCAAATTTAAGAGAAATTGCCTGAATATCCGGTCATTGGCGGCCCAGACCTCCAGCATTTGTCCCTTTGCCGCAATTATGGTCAAGAATTGGTTAACAAAGGCTCACGTTGGGGTCGATCAAACAACTTGTGAAGGAACTGACGGCTTGCCCCCTCGTTTTCACACAGCCAGCCTATTTGCTGACACTTTCGGAGAAACGACATGACCATCAAATCCGCTACAATTGCTACTGTCGCCGCCGCTAGCCTGATGTTTGCCGCCGTCCCGGCGTTTGCCGAGGTGGTAAATATGACCGCCGATCTTTCCGGTCAGGCCGAGGTACCGCCAAATAACTCGTCTGCCACCGGCAAACTCGAGGCTACCTTTGATACTGATTCGATGAAATTTGCCTGGACAATTAGCTATGAGGGGCTCACAGGCGACGCCACTGCCGCCCATTTCCACGGTCCAGCAGCCGAAGGGGAAAATGCGGACCCGGTCATACCCATCGATGGCGATCTTGCAAGCCCCATCAAGGGGGAGGCGACGTTGACCGAAGACCAGGCCAGTCAACTTCAAGACGGTATGTGGTATGTAAATATTCATACTGACGCTAACAAGGGCGGCGAGTTGCGCGGCCAGGTCATGGCCGAGAGCGCCATGTAGGGCAACCTGCACTTCTGAACATTAAGGGACCGCCAAGCGGTCCCTTTTTTATGGACTGTTGGCGCGAAGTGCCACGCGCAATTTATCAGGCATCCGGGCTGCCCCGCCCCCCATTTTTATGGCAGCCACAACAACCCTGGTCTCCGTCAAGAGCACGGCGTCTCTTGATATTTTTTGCACCAACACCAGTCGAGCGCCTCCAATCACCTCAACATCGGTGGTGACAAGCAGCTGGTCGTCAATGTGGGCCGCAGCCAAAAATTCAATTTGCATGGATCGGACCGCGAATGCCAATCCTTCGGCTGCCAGTTCCTGGTGATGAATGCCTGCATCACGCAAAAACTCTGTCCGCCCGCGTTCAAAGAACTTTAGATACGCGGCGTGATAAACATTACCTGAAAAATCCGTGTCTTCGTAGTAGACCCTGATCAGGGTCTGATGTGCTCGTGTCAATCCTCGCCCTCTGGTTCCTCAAACAAATTCGCCTGCAGTCCAACAAAGCCCTGCGGCACGACAAGTCCAATATGCTGGAACGCCGCCCCGGTCAGCATCCGGCCGCGGGGTGTTCGCTGCACAAATCCCTGCTGGATAAGATAAGGCTCGACGATTTCTTCGAGCGCGTCGCGCGGTTCGGACAAAGCAGCGGCGATGGTTTCGATACCAACCGGTCCACCGCCGTAAAATTCGGCAATAGTTGTGAGATAGCGGCGATCCAGCTGGTCCAGACCGCGCGCATCGACATCCAAGCGCAGCAGAGCCTTGTCCGCAACAGCGCGGGTTATTTCTGCGACCCCGTCGACAAGCGCGAAATCGGTAACGCGGCGCAGCAGACGACCAGCTATCCGCGGTGTCCCCCGCGACCGCCGCGCAATCTCCATTGCCCCATCCATGCCCATTGAGGTGCCCATGAGCCGAGCGCCCCGTGTCACGATCTGCACCAATTCTTCGGGTGTATAAAAGTTTAGCCGGACAGGAATGCCAAACCGGTCGCGCAAGGGCGTGGTCAGCAATCCGGCGCGAGTTGTCGCGCCAACCAAAGTAAATCGCGCCAGATCAATCCGCACAGACCGCGCCGACGGCCCTTCCCCGATGATCAAATCAAGCTGAAAATCCTCCATTGCCGGGTAGAGAACTTCCTCGATCGCCGGGTTCAGCCGGTGTATCTCGTCAATAAAAAGGACATCGCGGTCCTCAAGATTAGTCAGTAAGGCCGCCAGATCACCAGCCTTGGCGATGACCGGCCCTGAAGTTGCGCGAAACCCGACGCCCAGTTCGCGCGAAATGATTTGCGCCAATGTTGTCTTGCCAAGCCCCGGTGGACCAACAAACAACACATGATCGAGCGCACTTTCACGCCGCTTGGCCGCTTCGATGAAGACTTCAAGGTTGGCCCGTGCTGCCGCCTGGCCGATGAACTCGGAAAATCCAGATGGGCGCAGTGCCACATCCAGTGGCTCATCACGCCCGGCTGCCCCAGAGGTCAAATCGGTCAACTACTCAACTCCCGAAGACCCAGCCGGATCAGTTTTTCGGTCGGCGTGTCCTCGCCTTCCCTGGCCATCACCCGCGCCACCGCCGACGACGCCTGGGCGCTTGAATAGCCCAAATTGGTCAGCGCCGATACCGCGTCAGCTACCGTGCCGCTGGCCACCCCTTCGCCCAGCGCACTCTGCAGCCCCAGCACCCCGGCATCGACGGCGCCCCCAGCAGGAACCTTGCCCTTAAGCTCGGTAATGATTCGAACGGCCAACTTCGGACCCACGCCATTGGCGCGCCCCACCATTGCCTTATCCTGCAAGGCAATGGCGCTGGATATCTCCGCTGGTGCAAGCGCCGACAGGATGGCCAGCGCCACACGCGCACCAACGCCCTGCACTGAAGTAAGTAATTCAAACCAGACTTTCTCGCCCAGACTGCCGAAACCGTAAAGCCGGATAAAATCTTCGCGTACCATCATTTCAATGAACAGCACCGCCCCTTCGCCGACTCGCGGCAGGTTCTGCAGGGTCCGCGTGGAGCAAAACGCCTGATAACAGACGCCCTGCACATCCAACAGCACGCTGTCGTCATTGAGACTTTCAACAATTCCCTTGAGCTTGCCGATCATGCGCTGGCCTTAATTCTCATAGCCGCAACCCGGTGATGTGCGTGGCATATGCCAATGGCCAGCGCATCGGCCGCGTCAGCCCCCTTGAAGCTGGCACTGGGCAACAAAATCCGGATCATCGCCGCGACCTGCCCCTTGTCTGCATGGCCGGTACCCACGACCGATTTCTTTATCAGATTAGCCGCATATTCAGAAACCGGCACACCGCGCGCCGCCGGGGTCATCAGCGCTACGCCACGCGCCTGTCCCAATATAAGCGCTGATTGCGCGCCTTTGCTGACAAAGGTTTCTTCTACCGCTGCCTCATCGGGGCGATATTCATCTACCAGCGCCGTGATGCCGTTGAACAGATGGACCAACCTTTCGGCCAATGCGATGTCAGTAGGGGGGTCAGCGTACCGCAAGCAATAAAGCTGAGCCGATTGCCCGTGGATTCTATCACCCCCCAGCCGCAACGACGCAGGCCCGGATCGATCCCGATGATTCGTATTGTATCCGCCATGCCTCACCTTTAGCCGTCCTCGGCCAACCTAACAAACACAATGTGAACAAACCAGAAACCATGCCAGTGGAAAACCGGTTGAAGGATCAATTGTCGACTGCCCGTCAAGACCTTGTTTAGACCCAGCTCCTAAGGTGCACCTACCAACTGGGAACGCATCCATGAACTACCAAGAGCATCAGTTGACCAAGAAGTCCTGGGGCCGGATTTTCCGCATAACCGGTTTCATCAGCGTAGTGTCTGCTCTGGCCTCGGTTGCTGCGACCCATATTTTTTTGAATTTGTTCGCCAATGGCGTGAACCTGCAAGGCACGATCATCGCTTTCATCATGCCTTTGGTTTTGGGTACGCCGATGCTCTTATTCATGTCCTTGCGTCAGGAACAGCTGCGCACTTTGAACGAGTTGCTTGATCTGGCCGCCACCACCGACTGGCTGACGGGCTGCTTGAATCGCGGCGCCTTTACCGCCCATGCTACAAGTCGTCTTGCACAATCCTCGGTCGGGCCTGAAGGGGGTGCGCTCCTGCTGCTTGATGCCGACAGTTTTAAGACCATCAATGATCGTTTTGGCCATAATCATGGTGACGATGCCCTGCGTCTTCTCGCGCAGACTATTTCGGCCTCGGTTCGCAGCACCGATCTGGTCGGCCGGGTTGGCGGCGAGGAATTCTGCATCTATCTTGATCATGCCACACCGGTGGTGGTCGACGCGATCGCCGAGCGTATTCGGGGCGCAATTGCAAATCTCAGTTTCAGTCCGAACGGCGAAACCTGCCCGCTGTCGGTCAGTATCGGTGGCGCCTGCTTCATGCAGTCGGGCGACTTCGAAAAATTGTACCGTCTTGCCGACCAGCGCCTTTACAGCGCCAAGAATCGCGGCCGCGACTGCGTCGCCATCGCCAGAGCCGCCTGAACCGCCGTCGTCATCATCTACAATGCCCCTGCCGGTCGCTGCAAGGTTACGCGGCCGACCGCCAACGCGCCGTGGAGCAAATCTTGGTCAACACAATGCTCTCATCGCCCAAAACCTGGTCATCAGTCGCCCGTTGGACAATTCTGGCCACAGTCGCCAGCTTGCTGGTCTCGCTGATTGTCCATGCACTGGCATTTGGCGACCTTGATCAACGAACACTCGAACGCTCACTGGTCAGTGCCCTTCTTCCTCCGTTGTTGATTGGCGCGCCGCTGTTCTTCGTTATCGCGTCACGTTGGCGAAAGCTGGCACTGGCCAACCATCGGCTAGGCAATCTCGCCCGTACTGACAGTTTGACCAAGTGCCTGAACCGGGGCGCATTCGCTGACTGCGTGGAGCAGTTGCTGGCCGGTGCCGGTGATGACACCGCATCAGGCACATTTTTGATGATCGACGCCGACAATTTCAAAGCGATCAATGATCAGTATGGCCATGACGCCGGCGATGAAGCCCTTGGGATAATCGTTCGTTCGATTCGCGCTATTTTACGCCCCAACGATCTCATTGGGCGCATGGGTGGCGAAGAATTCGGCGTCTATCTTCCCCAAACCACACTCGCCGACTCAGCCGTTGTGGCCGAACGCATACGACGCGCCGTCAATTTGGCGGTATTTGCGCCCGGCCCCGCCCCACACCAGGCTCTCGATAAGCGTCGGCGGTGTTGCCTTCGATACCCCAATTACTTTTGCCTGCCTGTTCAGCATGGCAGATCATCGCCTCTACGGCGCCAAGAATGATGGACGGAACTGCATCAATATCATTCAGGCCGATAGTGACCTCGTCACAGGCGTTGCGGCAATGGGCATGCATCCCAACGCCGATCGCCGGTCGCTCTGATCACCTTGGCGGCCATGGAACAACGCTACCCGGCATGGGTTTCGTCCTACCGGTCAAGAGATTGGCAAACCCGCTAGGCTCTCGAGCTTGGCCATCTCCTCATCACTTATATCGAAGTTCGAATATACGTTTTGCACGTCATCATCTTCTTCGAGCATGGCAATCAGTTTCAACAACGTCCCACCCTTCTCTGCATCAATGGGCGTGTCGTTTTGCGGACGCCAGATTGCCTTGACCGATTCGGCCTCACCCAGGCTTGTTTCAAGTGCCGCCGCGACATCCACCATGGCTTCAAAAGTAGTGTAGATCCAATGGCCGTCTTCATTGCTTTCGACATCATCGGCACCCGCTTCGATTGCCGCTTCCATGATGTCGTCCGCGCTGCCCGCATCAACGGGATAGGCAACTTCGCCAATCTTGTCGAACATGAAGCCGACCGAATTGGTTTCTCCCAACGCACCGCCATTCTTGGAAAAATATGATCGCACATTCGAGGCCGTACGATTGCGATTGTCGGTCAGCGCCTCGACAATAATAGCGACCCCGCCCGGACCGTAGCCCTCATAACGGATTTCCTCATAATTTTCGCCGTCGCTGCCGCTCGCCTTTTTGACGGCGCGATCGATATTGTCCTTGGGCATGGACTGGGCGCGGGCATTGGTTATGGCCAGGCGCAGACGTGAGTTAAATGCCGGATCGGGCATGCCCATCTTCGCCGCCACGGTAATTTCGCGGGCCAGCTTGGAAAACACTTTGGAGCGCGCCGCATCGCTCTTGCCCTTGCGGTGCATGATATTCTTGGCATGTGAATGGCCTGCCATTCGATCCCCCAATGTCGCTAAATGGATTTTGCCCGCTTATAGGGGGCATAACCCAAAAAATAAAGGTGCCAGCCAGGCTCCTAGAAGCTTGGCACGGCCTGAGCCAGAGTACCGCCGATACGAACCGGCAGCACCTTTGTCGCCAGTCCACTGTGCGGATCCGTCTCAACGGCGACGCCACACAGGGTCGCTTCGCCCTCTGCGGGGGTGAACCGTCCCTTCTGCATACCGGTCAGGAACCTGTGCAGCGGTTCGTCCGCATCGACCCCGATAATGGAATCAAAATCCCCACACATACCCGCGTCAGCCATAAGAGCCGTCCCGCCAGCCAGTATGCGATGGTCCGCTGTGGGAATATGGGTGTGCGTTCCGACCACCAAACTCGCGCGTCCATCCAGAAACATGCCCATTGCCTGAATTTCCGAGGTCGCTTCGGTGTGGAAATCCACGATGACCGCATCAGCCTGTTCGGCCAGCGGACACGCTGCAATCGCTGCCTCTACCGCCCTGAACGGATCGTCGATAGGTTGCAGGAACACCCGGCCCAGCGCATTTATGACCAGAACACGGTGGCCATTACGTCCTTCGACCAGCATGGCACCACGCCCCGGTGTGCCCGCAACCATATTGATCGGCCGCAACAATGTGGGTTCACGCTCAATATAGCTGACCGTTTCACGCTGGTCGAACGCGTGGTCACCAAGCGTCACAACATCAGCGCCCGCATTGCGGAGCCCATTGAAATGGGATTCGGTTAATCCCCTGCCATGGCTGGCATTTTCGCCATTGACTACAACAAAATCAAATCCGTAATCTGCAATAATCGTCGGCAGTTTTTCGGCCACGGCATCACGACCGCTCCGGCCCATTACGTCGCCCAGAAACAATAATTTCATGCCGCATCGCCAAACTGGCGGACACCGTCTTCGGTCACCACGGCATCTAGCGGCATATCATGATCTTCACGGGGAATGTCATCGAGTTCCTGGGCGCAAAAGGCCAACCCAACCAGCCGGGGGCGTTTCTTGAAGTGCGCCAGCGTGCGATCATAATAACCGCCGCCATACCCGAGCCTGGTACCCTTGGCGTCAAAACCCAGTAGCGGCATCAGGACAATGTCCGGCTCCGCCCGTGGCGCCAGGTCCGCCGGCGCAAGTGTGCCAAATCCGGCGGGGTATAAAGCTGCGCCCTGTTCCCATACCCGCAACTCAAGCGGCTCATTGGGGCCCATCACCACAGGCAGCACCACCGGTTGCAAACTGTCCATCAACCGCACCAGGATCGGCTGGCAGTCCAACTCATCGCGAATGCGCCAGTAGCCGGCAACGATATCGCCAGGGTGCAATGCGATGCCATCGAAGAAGTGATCGGATACGGCGCGCGCCGCGTCTGCGCGCCAATTAGCCGCCAGCGCAGCGCGCCGGAGGTGGGCATCAAGCCTCAGCGCCGCCTTGGCCTCTTCGATTTTCTCGTCAACCATGCCGACCTGTTGGTCCAATCACTAAAATTTAGGTGCCGCCCCGGCCGTGGGATATGCGATCCTGGGAACCTACTTTACGTAGGTGGGCGCCGTATATCCAAGCCCAGGAGCTCGGTCAGGGACAGGCTCCCTTAAGATCGATAAGGCCCCAAGGAAATGTTATCCAGCACGCACCGGGCAGCCCCACCCATATAGTGCTTCCGAAGCGCTCTGCAAAGCCACATTCAGATATGTCACTTAAACACACCTGTGTGGGCGTGCTTGCCAGCGTTTTATTGCCCCCTAAGCTGGCGTGATCAACCATGGTAAGTCGATGCACCAGCGCTTAATTTGGCCGATTGTCTTGGCGCTCGTTGTGGCCCAACTTTGTTCGCACGCCCACGCGGCGCCTGCCGATAAGGCAAGTCCGGGCTACTGTGTCGAACTGGAGGGCAACAACCGATGTATTGGGTCCGCAAACTACACTGCCGATGTGTGCACCTTTATTGCTGCCGTAGCCGATTTTTGGCACCTGCCTGACGCCTTCCTTGCGCGTTTGATCTGGCAGGAAAGCCGTTTTGAACCGAGCGCGGTCAGTCCGGCGGGTGCCGAGGGGATTGCCCAGTTCATGCCTGGCACTGCCCGTATCCGCCAATTGAAAGACCCTTTCGATCCGGCAGAATCCCTGGCCCGATCCGCTCAATACCTGGCCGAACTTACCGACAAATTCGGCAATCTAGGCCTTGCAGCTGCCGCCTACAACGCTGGCGAGAATCGTATTAGCCGCGCCATCAATGCTCAAGGTTACATTCCCGCAGAAACCCGCCAATACGTTGCCATCATTACCGGCCAATCCATTGATTATTGGCTCCGGGACACCCCAGAACCCATCAATTTCGCGTTGCATCCCACCGAAAAATTCGACCAGTCTTGTATCGAAATGGCCAAGGCGGCTCCATTGATCGAACTATTACCCGATAGTGCACACTGGCAGCCATGGGGCGTTCTCATCGCACAAAATTTCTCCCGCAAACTCGCCTCCCGTCGCTTCACTCGAGCCAAACAAGCCTACGATGCGGTCTTAGGCGACGAACAAATGTTGCTGATCAGTGTGCGCAATCCCAGTTTCGGCCGCCGAACGCGCTATTCGGCCATGGTTGGCCGTGCCACTCGTGCCGAAGCCCAGAAACTGTGCACGCAACTAATGGCTCGAGGCGGCAATTGCATAGTCCAGAAAAACGGCCGTTAACGTCCGGCCTCAGTAATTGCCACTATCGGGAATATTGAGAATAATCCCGCAGGCCTTGCAATGCACCGCATCCGGGTCGTGCCGCTGCAACCCGCATTGCGGACATGGAAAATGCACCTTGTTGGGCCTAAAAATCGCCTGTGCCAATCGCACGAACAGCGAAATGCCAATAATCATGATAACGATCGAGGCCAGTTTGCCAAACGTGCCCGGCAGGGTCACATCGCCAAATCCCGTAGTCGTCACCGTCGCCACGGTAAAATATAGCGCGTCAACATAACCAGCGATACCGCCATTGCGATCGGCAAAGGCGGTATAGACAAAACTGGTCACGACAAACAGAAACACCATCAGATTGATGACCGCTTGAATGGTTTCGCGGTATTCTCCGAACCCATGACGGCGAAGTGGGCGCCACATGATGCTCGTCCGGGACATCGTCCAAAGCCGCAATATGCGCAAAAACCCCAAATTGAAAAACAGTGTCGGCGCCAGCAGTGTCAGCAAGATGAAAATATCGACGACAACGGTCAGCTGCTTGAGCCAGCGCCGTATATCCGTCGACGCCAGCGCACGGGCCCCCAGATCCATGCCCAGGATGAGGGCAACCGAATAATCGATCCATAGGAATGAAGCATCGTCGCGCAACAATGGCGACGCCACAAAGAACACGATGATTGCTAGATCAACGACCAGCACCGAAAACTGAAACCGCTGAGCCTGTCGGCGACTGGCTATGGTAGAGCAACCGCAGAGTCGAACGGAAACGCTTGAAGCCCGAGTCGGGCGCGCCATTGGCGCTATCGGCCATGCCGCCACCCAGCTCGATCGCGGCAGCCAAAGACCAGCATACTCAACCATGGCTGCATATTAATTTTGTGGCACCGGGGCTGACGCATCGATCGCTTTGGCCACCGCCTCCAGCTTTTGCGCCGCATCTCCCAGCTTGCTGGCCAGCCTCTGCTCCAGCGCAACTGTCTTGTCATGCATTTTCTGGCCGTCGCGCCCTAACTCGGTTACCTGCGCCTTGAGCGCCGCAATCTGGCGTTCTGCTTCAACCAGTTCGTCAAGCACCGCGATACCCGCCATCACGGTCAGGCGATTGTCGCCGATCTCCCCGATCGCCTCTTTGAGGCCTTCGACCTGCCCATCAAACCGCTGCGCCAGTCCTTGCAGGTGCTCTTGTTGCCCATCTTCGCAGGCCATACGATATTTGCGCCCATTGATCTCGACATTGACTTCTGGCATCGACACCTACCTCTAACTTGCAATCTTATTTGGCCAGCACGTCGCGAACCGTCTCCATCGCCTCGACCAGCCGCCGCGAGACATCGTGAGCACTGTCATCAAGGCGCTTGGCCCTGGCTGAAGCCTTGTCCAGGTCACCGGCCAGCTTCGCCCGCTCCGACACGAGGCGCTGTGTATCAACCTCTACCCGGTGTAACTCGCTGACCCGTGCATTGAAATTCTTCATGCTGGCATCCAGTCGTGCCAGCGCCCGATCGAACCGTGCGGAGGAGGCCTCTACCCCGTCTTCAAGCTGGCTCATGCTCATCGCCTTCTTTTCTCGTCCGCACCCAACCGCCGCTCAATCAGTAAGCCCCAGCCCCGATTGCATTGCAACTATGGCCATCTAACGTCAATTTCTGGTACGACACATTATATCACGCTCTCGTTCGTCAAAAAATATTTTTGCGGGCTGATCCAGCGCTATATTCACCTAATTGACTAACGCTGTGGCTTGAACAGCGACATGTCCGCCTGTTATGCCACCACTATGCCACTATCAGGAGGTCGGATGACCTTCTCCCTCCTATTTGAAGTCCAGCAGCAGAGCACAATTCCCCATGACGAACACAGCCCACCAAAACGATTTGGCCAACGCGATCCGTTCTCTGTCGATGGACGCCGTTGAAAAAGCCAACTCAGGCCACCCTGGCCTGCCAATGGGCTGCGCTGATATCGCGACGGTCTTGTTTACCAAAGTAATGAAGTTTGATCCCGCCGACAGCAAATGGGCCGACCGCGATCGCTTTGTCCTGTCTGCGGGGCACGGTTCGATGCTGCTATATTCTTCGCTTTACCTGCTCGGCTATGAAGACATGACCATCGAGCAGATCAAGAACTTCCGCCAGCTCAATTCCAAGACCGCAGGCCACCCCGAATATCACTTTGCCCAGGGCATCGAAACCACCACCGGCCCGCTGGGCCAGGGCATCGGAAACGCTGTCGGCATGGCGGTCGCGGAAGCCAAGCTCGCCGCGGAATTTGGTGACGATCTGGTCGATCATCACACTTGGTGCCTGGCCGGTGATGGTTGCCTGATGGAAGGCATTTCCCAAGAAGCCATCGCACTTGCCGGTCACCTCCAACTCAGCAAGGCTCACCCTGATTTGGGACAATAATTCCATCACCATCGATGGTGCTGTGTCTAATTCGGACTCCACCGATCAAATCGCCCGTTTCAAGGCGTCGGGCTGGAATACAATCGAAATCGATGGGCATGATCAGGAAGCCATTGAAGCCGCGCTTCTCAAGTCAAAAAATCCACCAAGCCAACCCTGATTGCGGCCAAGACCACAATCGGCTTCGGCGCACCAAAAAAGCGGGCACCAACAAAGTCCATGGCTCCCCGCTCGGTGCCGAGGAACTGGCTGGCGCGAAAAAGGCTCTCGGGATCACCTATCCAGCTTTTGAACTTCCAGCTGATATTTTGTCAACGTGGCGCGCCGCCGGCATGCGTTCGCAAAATATCCGGGGCGAATGGCAGTCGCGTCTGGCCGCCAGTACCAGCAAGGACGAGTTCGAGCGTCGCCAGAACGGCACACTTCCCACCGGGTTCCTGGAGGCTATGGATGCCCACAAGCGCAAATTAAGCGAAGACAAGCCCAAGGTTGCCACCCGCAAATCAAGTCAGATGGCGCTCGACGTCATCAATGCCGTCCTGCCTGAAACACTGGGGGGTCTGCCGACCTGACGGGCTCGAACCTGACAGATACCAAGGAAACCAAACCCTTCACCGTCAAGGACCGCACCGGTCGCTATATGATGTATGGCATCCGTGAACACGGCATGTCGGCCACGATGAACGGTATTGCCCTGCACGGTGGGCTGATTCCTTATGGCGGCACATTTCTCGTCTTTACCGACTACGCCCGCCCTGCAATTCGCCTTTCGGCGCTGATGGGGCAGCGCGTCATTTATGTCATGACCCATGATTCTATTGGTCTTGGCGAAGATGGTCCGACCCACCAGCCCGTCGAACACCTCTCTGCACTGCGTGCCATTCCCAATTTACTGGTGTTCCGCCCTGCCGACGCCGTTGAAACCGCCGAATGCTGGCAATTGGCACTCGAAAGCACCACCGCCCCATCAATACTTGCACTGTCGCGTCAGGGCCTGCCAACGGTACGCACTGACTACACGATGGAGAACAAGTCGGCCAAGGGTGCCTACACCCTTGCCGGTGACCTTGATGCGGACGCCGTAATCTTTGCCTCCGGATCCGAAGTGGCTATCGCGCTTGAAGGCATGAAGGCGTTGCGTGAAAAAGGCATCACTGCCCGCGTTGTATCGGTGCCATCGCTCGAACTGTTCAACCAGCAATCCGACGCCTATCGTGCCGAGATCACGGGTGCGGCCAAAGCGCGCGTTGCGGTCGAGGCCGGCATCTCCATGAGTTGGGACAAGCTGCTTGGCGACAAGGGGCGTTTCGTAGGCATGAAGTCTTTCGGCGCCTCGGGACCAATTGATGATCTCTATCAATTCTTTGGTATTACGCCTCAGGCCGTTGTTGAAGCTGTCACCGCACAGTTGTAAGAGAACCCAACTCTTCCCTGATTTCAACTATTAGGAGCGTCTCCCATGGCAATTCGTGTCGCCATCAATGGTTTTGGCCGTATTGGTCGCAACGTCCTGCGAGCCATCATCGAAAGCGGTCGGACCGACATTGAAGTCGTGGCCATCAACGATCTCGGCCCGGTCGAAACCAACGCACACCTGTTCCGTTTCGATAGCGTCCACGGCCGCTTCAACGGCACGGTGACCGTTGACGGTGATACCATTGATGTAGGGCGTGGACCGATCAAGGTAACCGCCGTTCGCGACCCCGCCGAATTGCCCCACGCCGATATGGGCATCGACATCGCGCTCGAGTGCACGGGTATCTTTACCTCCAAGGAAAAGGCTTCTGCCCATTTGAAGGCCGGCGCCAAGAAAGTTCTGATTTCTGCTCCTGGCGATGGTGCCGATTTGACGGTTGTTTATGGTATCAATCACCACAAGCTCGCTAAAGAGCACATCGTGGTGTCCAACGCTTCCTGCACCACCAACTGTCTCGCTCCGCTAGCCTATGTGCTCAACGAAACCGTTGGTATCGAACGCGGCATGATGACCACCGTGCACTCTTATACCGGCGACCAGCCAACACTCGACACTATGCATAAGGATCTCTATCGCGGTCGCGCTGCCGCCATGTCGCAGATCCCCACCTCAACCGGTGCTGCCAAGGCCATTGGCCTGGTTTTGCCCGAACTAAAAGGCAAGCTGGACGGCGTCTCGATCCGCGTTCCCACTCCCAACGTGTCCTTGGTTGATTTCAAGTTCATCGCCAAGCGCGACACCACGGCTGACGAAATAAACCAGATCATACGCAAATATGCCGATGGCAAGCTCAAGAACATCCTTGGCTACACCACCCAGCCCAACGTCTCGATCGACTTCAACCACGATCCGCATTCGTCAACGGTTGCGCTCGACCAGACCAAAGTCATGGATGGTAATTTTATCGCGGTATTGTCCTGGTATGACAATGAGTGGGGATTTTCAAACCGCATGGCGGATACAGCAGTCGCATTGGGCAAGACCCTTTAAGCCGCTCCATTGCCGTACGATGTAAAAACGGCGCCCCCAGGGGCGCCTTTTTTCCGCTTCGCGACCCAACTAGGTCACGGTTCGTTGCGGCACATTGCCGACCCGTTTGGGTGGCGTTTCCACTTCCCCCACACCCCCCACTCTGCTAGGCACTCTGCACCTGCTTAATCCGGAGGCGTCACATGTCTGCATCGTTTAAAACCCTCTCTGATCTCGACCTCAAGGGCAAGCGCGTGCTCCTTCGTGCTGACCTTAATGTGCCAGTCAGCGACGGCAAAGTGACCGATGCGACCCGGATCGAGCGCCTTGTCCCGACAATCCGAGAAATCGTAAAATATGGTGGCAAGGCCATCCTGCTCTCGCACTTCGGGCGCCCAAAAGGCAAGGTTGATCCAGACTACTCGCTCGAGATCGTGGTGCCGAGCCTGGCGCACCTTACCGGGCACCCGGTTGACTTCGTCAAGACCGACTGGGTCGACGTTTCGGCCGCCAAAACGGCCATCAACCAAGCACCTGCAGGCAGCGTGCTGGTGTTGGAAAACACGCGATTTCATCCCGGCGAAGAGACCAATGATCCAGAATTAGCCAAGCGCATGGCCTCGCTTGGCGACATCTATGTGAACGATGCATTTTCAGCCGCTCATCGTGCCCACGCGTCGACCGAAGCATTGGCCCATCTGCTGCCTGCCGCCGCCGGGCTCGCAATGCAGACAGAATTGAGTGCGCTAAAACAGGGCCTCGGTCAGCCTAAAAAACCTGTGGTCGCCATCGTTGGTGGTGCCAAGGTGTCGTCCAAGATTGATCTGCTGGAAAATCTGGTCGCCAAGGTCGATGGTCTGGTCATCGGCGGTGGCATGGCCAACACTTTTTTGCACGCGCAAGGCGTTGGGATTGGTAAATCACTGTGCGAAAAGGATTTGGCTGAAACGGCCCTACGCATAATGGACAAGGCCGTCGACAGCGGCTGTGCCATCATCCTGCCAATCGATGCGGTTGTCGCCTGGCATTTCAAGGCCGATACGCCAACTCGTCTCTATGGTGTGGACGCAATCGACCCCGATGGCATGATCCTGGATGTCGGTCCTTCCTCGATTGAACGGATAAAAGGGGCCATCGACGATGCTCAGACAATTATCTGGAACGGCCCCCTTGGCGCCTTCGAAATGCGCCCGTTTGACGCCGGCACCGTCGAGATTGCCAAACATGTTGCCAAGCGTACCCATGATGGCAAACTGGTATCAGTAGCCGGCGGCGGCGACACGGTAGGCGCACTGGCTCACGCCGGGGTCAAAAACGATTTTACCTATGTCTCCACCGCCGGCGGGGCATTCCTCGAATGGATGGAAGGCAAACCCCTGCCCGGCGTTGAAGCGCTGAAGTCAACCTAAGTCACTATAAATAAAGTAATATTTGAACAAGTTTCAGAACAGGATTATTATTCGCCTTTAGTCTCATAGCCATTCGTATAATCGACTTTGCGCCACTAAAGTCTAACATCAATCCACCCGGACAATTGAGGTTTGATCTAGATGACAAAGTCGCTGAACGCCATTGCTCAAAAACTCATGACGCCTGGCAAGGGAATATTGGCCGCCGATGAGTCCGAGAACACAATCGCCAAGCGATTTGCCAAGATCAACCTGCCCAATTCCCTTGATTTGCGGCGCGACTATCGCGAGATGCTGTTCCGCTCAACCGAGGCGATGACCAACTATATTTCCGGCGCAATCCTGACCGAGGAAACGCTGGAACAACGTGCAGCCGACGGCACTGAGTTCCGCGCCATAATGGCCGAAACCGATGTCATTCCCGGCATCAAGGTCGACCGTGGCGCCTTTCCCATGCCCGGTGACAGCGGCGAAAAAATCACCGAGGGCCTCGATGGACTGCGCCAGCGCCTGGAGCGCTACGCCCAGCTTGGTGCAGGATTTGCCAAGTGGCGCGCTGTCATCACCATCAATGACATTGCGCCCACTCGCAATAACATTCGCGCCAATGCCCATGCCTTGGCCCGCTATGCCATTCTGTGTCAGGAAGCGGGCATAGTGCCCGTCGTTGAACCCGAAGTAGTCGGCGATGGTGAGCCGGGCAATCATTCGCTCGAGCGTTGTGCCAATGTTACCGGCGATGTTCTCGAAACCGTATTCAAGGAATTACGCCTCTCCGGCGTGGATTTGTCAGGCATGCTGCTAAAGCCCAACATGGTGCTTTCCGGCGTCAACTCGCGCGACCGACCAACTGTCGAGGACGTCGCTCGCCGCACCGTCCAGGTGCTGCGCGAGCACGTTCCAGCAGCAGTGCCCGGCATTGCCTTCCTATCCGGCGGCCAGACTGACGAAGAAGCCACAGCGCATCTTTCGGCGATGAACCAGATCGACAACAAGCCCTGGCCGCTTACCTTCTCCTATGGTCGCGCGCTACAAAATGTCGCTTTGCGCACTTGGGCCGGTCGCCGCGAGAACTTCGAACCCGCGCAGTTGGCCTTTACGCATCGCGCCAAGATGAACGCTCTGGCAGCACTGGGCAAATGGCGGCCTGAGATCGACAAAGCGGCCTGATATCTTAAATGACGTCCCAACGTCATACTGGGCGCACCCGCCAAGGGTTGCGCCTTTTTTGTTTTGTTGCGCCAATGATTGCGTTTCAGACCCTTTTGGCTCTATGCACTGATCTCCCTTTTGTTGCCCAAATGCGGCGTCATAGCTGCCGCACCCAATGATCTGAAAGCCCATGGTCGCACAAATATATCTGCTGACACCGCCAACCGCGGAGCCGACGAAATTTCCGGCGCTGCTAAAGACAATATTGTCCGCAGCCCCGGTGTCGGCACTGTTGGTATGCATGGATGATCGCAGTCCGGCAGACTACGCCGCTCTGATCCGTGCAATTTTGCCGATTGCCCAGCCTGCCGCCTGTGCCGTGCTGGTGGAGAATGATTTCTCGCTCGCCGCGGCCCTGGGTGCCGATGGCGTCCATGTCGACCCCGATATCAAATTGGTCAAATCTGCCATTGCCGCCCTCAAGCCTGCCATGATTGTCGGTGTCGGTCCTTGCACCAGCCGACACGAGGCCATGAGCGTGGGCGAGTTGGATGTCGACTATCTGCTGTTCGGACCGCTGCGATCGTCGGCCAGATCCAATGACTCGGATCTGGCGCAATGGTGGGCCCAAACCTTCGAGGTTCCCGCCGTTCTTAGCGACCCCGATGCCGAACCGGATCAGGTCGACGTCATCGGAGCCGAATTCATGTGCCTGTCGCAAAGTCTCTGGCAGCACAAAGACCCTTCAGCATACATCGCCGCCTTTGCCAAGGAACAGGATGCATGATGCGCGCGCACCTCAATATCGCCGCAGCGGTGCTATTGACGCTGGTCGCTCCAGCGTCAGCCCAGCCCGACAATGCTGAAACCGTCAGTTCCGCTGTTTTTGGTCCGCGCATTCGGGTGGACGACGCATATGGCGCCTACCAGCGTGGGTTTTATCTGACAGCGCTCTCGTTGGCCTTGCCGCGCGCCGAAAAGAAAGACCCGGCAGCGCAAACCCTGATAGCCGAAATTTACGCCAAGGGCCAGGGTGTGCCGCAAAACACCGAGCGCGCCGCCGGTTGGTACCAATTGGCCAGTGACAATGGCGATATACTGGCCACGTTCGAACTGGCCCTGCTCTATGAAAACGGAACCGGTGTCCCACGTGACCGTGAACGGGCAGCCAAACTGTTCCAGACCGCTGCCAATGCCGGCTACATTCCCGCCGTCTACAATGTCGCCCTGCTTCATGTCGAAGGGCGCTTTGCATCCCCCGACCTGATGGTGGCCGCAAAGATGATGAAACAGGCAGCAGAGGCCGAACTGGCCGAGGCCCAATATGATTACGGCACCATGCTGATTGATGGCGCCGGTGTTGCCCCCAATGCAGCCGAAGGCGCCCACTATATTCAACTGGCGGCAGAACAAGACCTGATCAGTGCGCAGATAGACTATGCCACCTTGCTCTATCTTGGTCAGGGCATTCCCCGTGATCTGGAAGGTGCCGTGCGTTGGTACGCGGCAGCTGCCAACGCCGGCAACGCCGTCGCGCAAAACCGTTACGCCAAACTACTGGCGGTGGGGGAAGGCGTAACAGCCAATCTCGAAGACGCGGCGATGTGGCGTGCGCTCGCCCGCCGTCAGGGCCTGAACGACACCGACCTTGACGAACTGCTAGCCAGTATTACGCCACGGGCACTTGCCAAAGCCGAAGAACGCGCCCGTTTTTGGCCAAGCAATCCACCCAGTGAAACAGCCACTGCCACCTCAGAACCGACGCCATCCCTGCCGGGGCCGACGGGATCGTCACCCCAAGAGCCTTGATCCGCAGCGCATTCTGGGGCAATAAGCGCCATCCCATCATGGGCAAACCATTCGTGCCAGCGCACTGCCGCCGCTATAGGCTGCCACCGCCTGACACTTCAGCAAGAAGTCACATCAATGGCCAAAATAAACGGCAATGAAGTCCGCCCCGGCTTTGTCCTGCAGCATCAGGATCGCCTGTGGGTCGCCGTCAAGGTCGATCACGTCAAACCCGGAAAGGGCGGCGCATACGCCCAAGTCGAACTCAAGGCCATTCTGGGTGGCACCAAGCTGAACGAGCGTTTTCGCTCAGCCCAAACGCTGGAACAGGTCGAGCCTCGAGATTCGCGACTTCACGTACCTCTACGAGCAGGGCGACAATTTGGTATTTATGGATCAGGAAAGCTATGACCAGATCGAACTGGCCAGGGACTTTGTCGGCGACCGTTCCGCATTTTTGCAGGACGGCATGAAAGTCACCCTCGAAATGCACGAGGATACCCCACTTGGCATTCGTTTGCCGCCCAATGTCGTGCTTGAGGTTATCGAAGCTGATCCAGCCCTCAAGGGACAAACCGCAGCCAACTCGTTCAAGCCCGCCAAGCTGGCCAATGGTCTCAAGGTCATGGTACCCCAGTTCGTCGCCGCTGGCGAACGCATCGTCGTCGACACTACAGAAGTCACTTACTTGCGTCGGGCAGATTAATTTATGGCACGTTCAGGCTCTCCTCAACGTCATGGTTCAGGCCGCCATCAAGGCCGGAAAATCGCTCACCAAGGACTTCGGCGAGGTAGAAAGTCTGCAGGTGTCCCGTAAGGGGCCCGCCGATTTTGTCTCCAAGGCAGATCTGCGGGCCGAACAGATCGTCTTTGACGAACTGCGCAAGGCCCGCCCCACTTATGCATTTTTAATGGAAGAAGGCGGCGAGGTCGCCGGCACTGATGGCACCCACCGCTGGATCGTTGATCCTCTCGACGGCACCACCAATTTTCTGCATTCCATCCCGCTGTTTGCTGTCGCCATCGCGCTGGAGCGCAACGACGGTATTGTAGCCTCGGTAATATATAATCCGGTGCTCGATGAGCTTTATACCGCTGAAAAAGGCAACGGTGCCTGGATGAATGATCGCAAACGCCTCCGCGTCGGCGGCCGCCGCCATCTGGCCGACAGTGTGCTGGTTACCGGCATCAAGACCCAGGGCACGCCCAACGACACACTCGGCATGCGCCAAGTTTCCCACATCAATCCAGCCGTCGCCGGCATTCGGCGTACGGGCTCGATTTCAGTTGATTTGGCCTGGCTGGCATCGGGCCGGTTTGATGGTCTGTGGGAAGCGGGCCTGTCACCGTGGGACGTCGCCCCGGGCGCCCTGATGGTCAAGGAAGCTGGTGGTTTTGTTACTGATTATTCGGGCAAACCCGGACATGTCTGGAATGGTCAGGTGGTTGCCGGAAATGAAATATTGCAGTCCCTGCTGCTCAAGCAAATCCAGTCAATCAAATAATCGCTTCCAACGCTGAACCGACACGCTCCGGACTGCCAGTAGATATTAGGGGGCAACAACCGATGCCCCAGGGTCGACACGACTGGCAGCTAATTTTACTGGCGCCAGACGCCGCCTGCCAACCTTTGTCATTGTCAGGCCATCATGGTCTGACTAATCTCAAGGCTGATTTGGTACTGGCATGGGAAGAGTTTAGGCCGATATGACGCAAGACTATGATCCTTATCATCTCGCCAGCCCTACCGTTTACCTGATCAAGATCGTAATCTTCTTGGTTCTGGTGTTGCTGGTCGGCGCCATTCTGTACAATACCATCATCACATTTTTCTGGGCCAATCCTTTTATCAATGGGTTGATCGGCTTTACTCTGGCCGTTGGCGTCTTTTTGAGCTTTCGCCAGGTCATTCGCCTGTTTCCCGAAGTACAATGGGTCAATTCCCTGCAGGACGGCACGAACTCCAGCGCCCGCCAACCTGTTCTGCTCGCGCCCGTTGCCGGTATTTTGCGCGAACGCATTGGTGAAGCCATCATCACCCCGTCCTCGATGCGCTCCATCCTCGACAGCGTTGGCAATCGTCTTGACGAGGCCAAGGATACTTCGCGCTACTTGACCGGACTGCTGGTTTTTCTCGGGCTGCTGGGTACGTTTTTTGGCCTGCTTCAGACCGTGACCTCTGTGGGCAATGTCATCAACGCGCTCGATGTGACCTCGGGCGACAGCGCCACCCTGTTCGCCAATTTGAAAGAGGGCCTCACCGCCCCGCTTGCAGGCATGGGCACCGCCTTTTCATCCTCCCTGTTTGGCCTCTCCGGTTCGTTGATCCTTGGCTTCCTTGATCTTCAAACCAGCCAGTCGCAAAATGCCTTCTATACCGATCTTGAAGACTGGATGACCTCAATGACTGAGTCTCGATCATCCCGTTACCGCGATGCAGGCCAATGGACTTGGCGTTCAGGGGCCTGAAATGCAGGCCATGTTCGAGCGGCTCGATAGCTCCATGCAAAACTCCAACTCGTCCCAGAATGCCATTCGCGCCATGGCCGAACTGGCCCGCGGCATTGACGGGCTGGTCAAACATATCCGCACTGAACAGGACGATTTGCGCAAACATATCCATGAACAGGGCGATACCAACAAGAAACTGCGCGATCTCATAGAGGCCCTGTTGGTCGAAAACGACACCGAGCGGCGGAACTAGCCCATGGTCGGCACGCGTTCCCGTCGCCGCGTCGAGGCAAATTACTGGCCTGGATTTGTTGATGCGCTCTCGAGCCTCCTGCTCGTCATCATTTTCATGCTGTCCCTATTCATGCTGACCCAATTCTTCCTGGGCCAAGAAATTCTGGGCAAGGACGATGCACTTTCCCGGCTCAATAGCCAGATTGCCGAGCCTTACAGATCAGTTGCAGCTTGAGCGTGCCAACGCCGACGATCTGGAATCGACCATCGCCAACCTGACGGCAACTCTCTCCAGCGCCGAAGCCGACAAGACCGCACTGTCCACGCGCCTTGCCGGTATTGGCACGGGATTGGAGGGCAAGGACGACACCATCGCCCAATTGCAGGGCGATCTGATAGATGCCCAGCAAATGTCCGACGAGGCGAATGCCGCAGTGGCACTGCTTAACCAGCAACTTGCAGCGTTGCGTCAGCAAATTGGTGCCCTTGAGGCGGCACTGGAAGCGTCCGAGAGCCGCGATGCTGAAAGCCGCACCCAGATTGCCGATCTGGGCAAGCGCCTTAATGTGGCGCTGGCACAACGCGTTCAGGACCTTACCCGTTACCGGTCCGACTTCTTTGGTCGACTACGCCAGATTCTGGAAGGCCGCGCCGATGTTCGGGTCGTTGGTGACCGGTTCGTATTCCAGTCCGAGGTGCTGTTTGCGCCCGGTCAGGCCAGCATTTCCGATGCTGGTACGCCCGATCTGGACGCACTCGCAGATGCCATATTGCAGCTCGAAACCGAGATCCCCACCGACATCAATTGGGTATTGCGCATCGACGGGCATACCGACAAGCGGCCGATTTCCAACGCGCAGTTTCCCTCCAACTGGGAACTCTCGGCCAGCCGCGCCATTTCGGTTGCGAAATATCTTGTTACAAAAGGCGTTTCACCCAATCGTCTGGTCGCCGCTGGCTTCGGCGAATTCAGCCCGCTTGATCCCGCCGATACCGAGGAGGCTTATCGCCGCAACCGCCGCATCGAGTTCAAGCTGACCGAGGGATAAAGCCGCCGCATCCGCGTCAGCTCAGCTGGCTATGCCCTCCAGGCGGAATTGCAGCTTGGCCAACTCAGCATAGCGCCCGTCCCTGAGCACCAATTCTTCATGAGTGCCCTGATCCATGATCCGACCCTTGTCCATCACCAGAATTGCGTCAGCATCACGGATCGTTGCCAGCCGATGTGCGATGACCAGCGTGGTACGCCCCTGCATCAAATGTTCGAGCGCCACTTGCACCAGCTTTTCACTGCGCGCGTCCAGCGCCGAGGTTGCCTCATCCAGCAACAGAATCGGCGCGTCACGGAGAATGGCCCGCGCAATTGCCAGTCGTTGCTTCTGCCCGCCAGACAACATCACACCGCGCTCACCCACCACAGTGTCGTAGCCCGCCGGAAGCTCGCGCACAAAATCATCAACCAGCGCCGCCTTGGCAGCCGCCACGATGTCCGTCTGGCTCGCCGCCGGTTTGCCAAAGCGAATATTGTCGCTTACCGTGCCGGCAAAAATTGTAGGTTCCTGCTCGACATAGGCAAAGCGCTGGCGCAGCTGGGTTGGATGCACGTCGCGTACATCAAGCCCATCTACCCGAATGACGCCGGCACTGACATCGTAAAACCGCTGAAGTAGTGACAGAATCGTGGACTTCCCCGAACCCGAGGCTCCCACCAGCGCGACCGTCTGTCCGGTGTTCACCACAAAACTGAGGTCTCGTAATACTGTGTCGTTACCCGTCTCATAGCTGAAATCGACATGCTCGAACGCCATCGTTCCCAGTGCTGGCTGCGGCATCGGCAAGGTTGGCTCGGCTATCCTGATCTGGGGTTCGGTCTCCAATAGTTCTGCAAGTCGCTCGGTGGCGCCCGACACAGACTGCAAGATGCCGAGGACCTCGGACACATTGGTCAACGCCCCAGAGGCCATCAAGGCATAAATCAAAAACTGGGTCAGTTGCCCCGCCGTAACAGATCCCTCAAATACTGAGCGGGCGCCCCACCACACCAGAAACACCACCGCGGCGGTGCCCAGAAAGATCACCATACCCACCAGTACCGACCGCGCCAAAAGGCGACTGACTTCAGCGCCAAAGCTCATTTCGCTGCGCTGCTCGTAGAGACGTGACTGTTCGCTTTCCTGGGTGAACGCCTTGACCGTGCGGGTTGCCCCCAACATCTCGGTCGCCATTGCCGAGAGATCCGCCATGGCATCCTGGGTGCGACGTGACATACCGCGTAGACGTTTGCTGAATGCCACTACCGGCAACACGATTGCGGGAGCCGCAATTACCACCGCAAGCGTCAGCGATGGACTGGTCAGGAACATCATGACCAGGGCGCCGAGAATCGTCACCATCGACCTGAGTGCCAACGAGGCGCTCGATCCCACCGCCGAACGGATGGTCACGACATCACCATTAAGGCGCGATGTCAGTTCGCCGACTCGGTGCGTATCAAAAAATTTGGCGTCGAGCCCCAACAGATGCTCAAATACCGCGACCCTGATATCGGCGAGCACCCGCTCGCCAATCACCGATATGAAATAAAATCTGGCGCCGCTGGCCAACGCCAATACCAGCGCAATAACAACGATCGCCCAGCCATAACTGGCGACCTTGTCAAGGTTTTGTGCAACAAATCCCTGATCAACTACACCACCCATGACAACAGGAATCGACAGCGATGCCGCGGCGGACAGCAACAGGAACAGTAATGTAAATGATAGGCGGACCGGATAGCGCAGGATAAATGGCAGCAGCTTTTTCAACGGTCGCACCTGCCGTACCGCGTCCTTGCCCAATGGCATGAAGGCTTCCTTTTCAGGCGGCAGATCGGATTTGGTGGTGGCTGGTTCAGTCATGGGAATACAGCCATCCTCTGGCATTGGAGCGGGCACTTTGGGCGCCGACGTCTCGGCAATGCCCCGAAAAAACTGCAATTCGCCGGGACCGCCCCTACATAGGCACTCATCTACAGCCCCGCAACCGGTTTTGCCCCGGTGAAATTGGCATCATCTCCCACTTGCGGATATGCCGCGTTTTCGCTAGAAAGCGGCCCAATACCTATTTGAATGCTCTCCGGGCGCTGCGGCGCCCGTTTGATTTGAGGCGATGGCTATGAAGAACGACATCCACCCCGATTACCATTTGGTCAATGTTGTCATGACCGATGGCACCAAATATCAGACCAAGTCGACCTACGGCAAAGAAGGCGACACCATCCAGCTTGATATCGACTGCCGGACCCATCCTGCCTGGACCGGTGGTTCGGGCCAGTTGCTCGATCGTGGCGGTCGTGTATCGCGCTTTAAGGAACGCTTCAAGGGCATCCTCGGCTCGTAAGCCTAATCAACATGACTTTAAAGCCCGGCCCAGTGCCGGGTTTTTTCGTGGTGCCGATCATGGAGGATATGCACCAACTAGAGCCAATTAGTCGGGCCGTCCAAACGCGGCCTTGAGCCGGGACAATTGGTCAGCAATTCCATTGGCTACGCTCACATCCAGTTCCGGCATTTTGCCGCGCTCGAGCGCATCGAACTGCATTACCTTGTCGAACAGCCGGTCTCCCTTCGCAATGAACTCAAGAAGCCGTGGCGGCAAATGGTCAAAACCCGGTCCGCCGCGTTCCGAGGGCGTAGCCGAAAACTTTACCTTGGATTTTTCCGACCGCGCATTCTCGGCGGTAATTTCACCCTCATTGACCGCACGCTGCAATAGCAGCCACGATGCCAGTTGCATCAGGCGCGTCGTTAGCCGCATGGATTCGGTTGCATAGAGAAACGATGCTTCGCGGGGCAACAATTTGCTGTCCTGCCGACCATCGCCATCAAGATAGGCCGCGACCTCCTCGATCAGCGTCATGCCTTCGCGATAGAGCAGTTCGAAACCGCCGGACGCAACAATGCGCGGACCTATAGCTACTGCCTGCTTGCCGTCGCCAATATCTGCCACGCGCTCTTCCTGCTCTGCCCGGTTAAGCAATACGCCCATTCGGGCGTCCCGTCATCCTTGGTGAACCCAAACACTGAAAAGAGGTTTAATATGCCCGCCGTTCCCACCAATCAGGCAAGAAAAAAGAGCCGTCGAAACGGCCCTCGAAGTTAACAGGGAGGCGTCAAACAGAGGGAGAAACCGCTCTGAAAAATCCAGAAGATCTGAATAACCAAACCTTACCGAACAGAGTTTAATTATCTGTTAACAGGAGTCGATTTCTTAACCCTGAGAAATCGTCAATGGCGACCGGGATGGATGAATCACCGATGAACAGCGCGTTCCGGAACCATCCATGTGAATAATTGTCTGGTGGGATGTGACAGACACCTGCCGAGGATACGCGACATGTCAATCCAGTCCGACACAAGCCTTGCAACACTGCTCATGCTCAGCCTGTCTTGTGCGGCCGCGACAAGCGGACATCCCCGACACCCAGAAAAGCGTGCGACAACGCCCGATACTGGCCCCGGCTATCAGCCGTCAACCCGCGTCCCCAGTAACCGGTTGGCAAGCATCACATGTCGCGCAGATGATCAGAACTTGAACACAGAATCTGCAGCACTTCGGGTCTGATGCCGAGCCGCAATAGCCGCGCGTAACCGCTCGATCTCGTCATTCAGCAACACTATCCGCGCCTCCAGTTCCTCGACCGACATTGTTTCGATCATCATGCCGACCTCATGGCCCTTGGGTTTGTTGACTTGATCCTCGTCCATTGGTGACTCCTGTGTGGCAAAATAGTCTAGCGCGTGCGTCTTGCGGATCAAGCCGGGCTGGCCCAAATTCTCGCCATGACCAAATCCATGATTGCCATTGCCATTTCGACCCCAGGCGCCCCCGAGGTACTTGCCGCTGTTAATCACCCGATCCCCGAAATTGGGCCGGACGACATTCTCATTCAGGTTGCAGCTGCCGGACTCAATGGCCCCGACATCGCCCAGCGACGAGGTCACTATCCACCCCCACCCGACGCGTCACCCTTGCCCGGCCTCGAAGTCTCTGGTCACGTTGCGGCGGTAGGCAAGTCTATTGGTCAATTTCAGGTTGGCGACGCCGTTGTCGCACTCACCAATGGCGGCGGCTATGCTGAATTTGTCAGCGTGCCGGCTGGACAGGTCTTGATGGCACCTCCCAACTGGTCACTGGTTGACGCAGCGGCCCTACCCGAAACCTGGTTTACCGTCACCCAATCCCTAGTGATGCGTGCGCAGTTGGCAGCGGGAATGAACGTGCTGATTCATGGCGGTGCGGGTGGCATCGGTGGCGCCGCGATTCAGATTTGCACGGTTATCGGCGCCAATCCCATTGCGGTAGTTTCAAATGCACAAAAAGCGGCCTATGCCATGTCGCTGGGTGCCTCCGCTACCATTGATCGCACCGGCCAGAATATTGCCGAACGCGTCGGGGTCCTGACTAACGGTCATGGTGTTGACCGGATCGTTGATATCGTTGGCGGCGATACAGCCGCTATCAATATCGCTGCAGCGGCCCGTTTCGGTCACATCGTGCTGCTGTCCACTCTCGGCGGCGGCAAGGCGACAGTGCCATTGTCCGAACTCATGGTCAGGCAACTGACCCTTTCCGGTTCAACCCTGCGGCCACAGTCGGCGCAAACCAAGGCTGCAATCGCCCAGCACATTAAGTCCCATCTTTGGCCTGCCCTGTCGCGCCCCGATTGGCCCCACCCTCGAATCAAAAAATTTCCACTCACAGCAGCCGCTGCTGCCCATCAGGCACTCGAATGCCCGGACAACTATGGAAAGATACTGCTGATAACGCCATATGGAAACCGTCTGACAGCGTGACAAATTCGTTGCGAAACCGACTAAAAAATCCTATGTTCGCAACAGTTCCCCTCAGCATTTAGAAAAGAGGCGGAGCGGACCGGAGGAAAACCGGCCGCGCCCGCAGGAGAAATTTATCATGGCCGCACCCCTGTTGATGCCCAAGGCGACCGCCGTCTGGCTGGTCGACAATACCGCCTTGTCGTTTGAGCAGATTGCCGCGTTCTGCACGCTGCATCCCCTGGAAGTGCAGGGCATCGCCGATGGCGACGTTGCTGGCGGCATCATGGGCGCCAACCCCATCCAGAACGGACAGTTGACCCGCGAGGAAATCGAAAAGGCCGAAGCTGATCCCAATTATCGCCTGATATTGTCCGAGCCCAAGGTTCAGGTCGCCGCCGCCAAGCGCAAAGGCCCACGCTACACCCCGATTTCTCGGCGTAACGAACGGCCAAATGCCATCAAGTGGTTGGTCCGCAGCCACCCTGAATTAAAAGATGCCCAGATCATGCGACTAGTGGGCACCACAAAATCCACAATTGATTCGGTGCGCGAAAGCACCCACTGGAACGCGGCCAATCTCACTGCCATGGATCCGGTGACCTTGGGATTGTGCAGCCAGATCGATCTTGATCTCGAGGTCGGACGTGCCTCCAAGGGCGCACCTGGTCCCGACGAAGCCGATTCTGGCACAACCCTGATGACCGCTGAGGAAGCCCTTGCCCGCTCCGGCGCAAGACCGCACGGTGCAGAGGATGGCGAAGACGATGTCGGTGGCCACCACGCTCCCGAACATCAGGAAGAATTCAATGCCGACAATGTCTTTGCCAAATTGAAGTCAGTGACGCCCGACCCAGACTCGGAATAGGCCTGATCTGAAATAGTACGAGCAGGAGACCACCCTGGAACAAAATTTCTTGCTCGCGATCTTTTTGCTGCTGGTGGTTAGTGTCGCCTTGGTGCCACTGGCCAAATATGCTGGTCTTGGCACCATATTGGGCTATCTCGCGGCCGGCGTCGTCATCGGTCCCTACGGGTTGCGAATGGTCTCGGACAGCGAAACCATTCGCGCCGTTGCCGAGTTCGGCATTGTCATGATGCTGTTCCTTATCGGGCTTGAACTGCAGGCGTCCGAAATCTGGCGTATGCGCCATAAATTGCTTGGCCTTGGGGTGCCCCAGTTGGCCGCCACCAGCGCCTTGATAGCGGGACTGCTGTATTGGTCGGGCATTGCCTGGGCCCCCGCCCTCATTCTCGGGCTTGCCTTGGCCATGTCGTCTACCGCCATCGCCATGCAATCGGTGGCCCAACGCGACATTACCAAAACTGATACCGGGCGCGCCAGCCTGGCAATTCTGTTGGTTCAGGATGTCGCAGTCATCCCGATTCTGGCGGCAATCCCGGTGCTGGCTTATGCAAGGGGCCCGCTTCAGATCAGCAGTGAAGTCAGCGAAGCGGTGCAATCCATGCAAAATCCGCTCGACTGGCTGACCCCCATTGCCCTTATTGGTGCCTTTGCCGCCGCCATATTGGCGGGCCGCTACGTCGTCCGCCCCATGCTGCATCTGGTGGCTCAAACTGGGCTGCGTGAAGTTTTCACCGCCTTCGGCCTCGCATTGGTTATTGGTGCGGCCCTGATTACCCAACTCCTCGGCCTGTCACCGGCGCTCGGCGCATTCATCGGTGGCGTATTGCTCGCTGACAGCGAATACCGCCACGAACTCGAAAGCATCCTCGAACCGTTTCAGGGCCTGCTGCTGGGATTGTTTTTCATCTCGGTCGGCATGTCTATCGCATTTTCCGTGCTCTGGTCCGATCCTATTCGCGTCGTGGCGCTGGTGCTCGGTTTCGTTCTGGTCAAGATCGTTGTTGTGTTCGTGCTGGCCAGCTTCTTCCGCATGCACCTCGCCGACCGCCTGCTGCTGGCGTTCCTGATGAGTCAGGCGGGCGAATTTGCCTTCGTCATCCTCCAATTTGCCCAGCATGAAGGGGCGATCAGGCCCGACACGTTCTCGATTCTCACGGTCGCGGTGGCGCTGTCGATGGCCACCACCCCGCTGTTGCTCTTTGCCTTCGACAAACTCATGGCCCCACGCCTCGATGCCCGCCACTTGAACCGTCAGAGCGACGAGATCGACACCAACCAGGACATTGTCGTCCTCGGTTATGGGCGTTTTGGCCAGATCGTGACCCGCATGCTGCGCTCGCAGGGGTTTGACATGACGCTGATCGACGATGATCCGGCGCAGATCGAGCTCGTAAAGCGCTATGGCGTCAAGGTGTTTTACGGCGACGCCTCGCGGCTCGAACTATTGCATGCCGCCGGGGTCGCCAAGGCGAAACTGGTGGTCATTGCCGTAGGCGGGGGCGAGCGCATCTCTACCATCGCCCGATTGGTGCGTCGAAATTTTCCCGATGTTCGCATCGCCGCCCGGGCGATAGACCGTGGTCATGCCCACGATCTGATGGACATCGGCGTCGAAATATTCGAGCGCGAAACCTTCCTCTCTGCGCTGAGCCTGGGCACAAAAGCGTTGGTAGCCCTGGGCTATAGCGAAGAGGAAGCACTTAGGCTGGCTCGCGACTTCGAATTGCACGATAATAACCTGCTCGCCGATTCTTTCAGCGTCAGGAACGACGAAAGTGCCTATGTCGGCATGTTGCGCAAATCCATGGGTCTGCTCAGCGACGCCATGAACGCCGATACACCCCACAAGGTCGACAAGCCCGATCGTCCCCCCACCGACTCGTAGCCCACCCGGAATATATGATGTTTGATCCATGGTTTGTCGCGGTTGCCGTAACCGCCATTATTATCGTTGGCTTGGCTAAATCTGGCCTGTTGGGCAGTCTGGGCGTGGTCGGAGTGCCGCTATTGACGCTGATCATGCCCGCCCGCGAGGCCGCCGGAGTGCTATTACCGGTGCTGCTGGCAATGGATGCGATTGCGATCTACGCGTACCGCAAGCAGGTGGATTGGCACATTCTAAAAATCATGCTGCCGGGCGCGGCGGTTGGAATGCTCTTTGGCTGGGCCATCTGGGCCTTTGTCAGCGATGCTGTTGTTTTGCTGATGGTCGGCGTCATCACGCTGCTGTTCGTGATCGACGCCATATTGCCGATCCGCAAAAAGCTCGAAGGACTGCCGCCGTCTACGCCCTGGGGGCGATTTTGGGGGCGTTTGCGGGTTTCACCAGCTTTGTCAGCCATACCGGCGGCCCGCCGTTTCAGATCTACGTGCTGCCACAGCGCCTGCAACCAGCGCTCTATGCGGGTACGTCCGCGTTCTTCTTTGCAATTGTCAACACCGCCAAGCTCGTCCCCTACTTTTTCCTGGGCCAGCTCTCGCTGCACAACCTTCAGCTTTCGGCCGCGCTGGCACCAATTGGCATGCTGGGCGTTTTAGTCGGTGTCTTTCTGGTACGCCGCATCTCGGCCAAACACTTCTATCGCATTGCCTATTGGCTGGTGTTCGCCCTGGCGCTCAAACTGATCTGGGATAGCCTCAGCGTACTTCTCGCCTGACAGGCACAAAAAAAGGCCGCGGCGATTGCCGTGGCCTTACATGCTGGATAATTGCGTTCCCTACTGTCGCGCTAAACCAGTTAGCTTTGACAGTTCGTCCTTGATACCCAGTTTCTTGCGTTTGAGCTCGCTCAACATAAGGGCGTCCTGTTGGGTGCTTTGCATTGCCGACTGGATCTGCCGATCCAGGCTCTTGATGGCGCCGCTCCAAAGCAGCGATGTGGCCTTCAGTCGTCATAACAACTCCTCTAGCGCTTTGCAGACAGAGCTGATGGTCCCAAATATTTCGTGCGTTGTCGACACTCTTTCCACGCAAAGTGAAAATTGGGTGCAAAACGCGGCGTGATCGGTTAACCAATGATAACATTCTGCGACATGAAGAGTGCGTTTTCATATGCTGCCGCTGACCCGTGAACAAGAAGCCAGCCTAGGTCTGGAGCTCGCGACCAAGCGTCAGGAGCACGCCGATCTGGACGCCGCCATTGCCACGCTTACCCAGTCACACACCACTGACCAAATGCTTATTCAGCGCCTCAAGAAACGCAAGCTGGCGCTAAAGGATCGAATTGTCGAACTGGAAACCATCCTGATTCCCGACATCATCGCCTAAACATGCCGCATGGCTTGAACCATGTTAATTTTTGGGCTAAATGCGCGCTTTGTGCAGCTTGAGGGAACGGCTCCATGCTGACCAAACCACTTGTAGCAATCATCATGGGTAGCCAGTCCGATTGGCCCACCATGCGCCATGCTGCCGAAACGCTTGAAACCCTCGAAGTCGAATATGAGGCGCGAATCGTTTCGGCCCATCGCACCCCCGAACGCCTCTACGAATTTGCCACAAGTGCCAAGTCCGATGGCTTCAGCATCATAATCGCCGGCGCCGGTGGGGCAGCCCATTTGCCTGGCATGCTCGCCGCGCTAACGCCCCTTCCCGTATTTGGGGTACCGGTAAAATCCAAGGCCCTGTCCGGTCAGGACAGCTTGCTGTCTATCGTCCAAATGCCGGGCGGCATTCCCGTCGGCACCTTGGCGATCGGCGAAGCCGGCGCTATAAATTCTGCCCTGCTGGCGGTCGCGGTTTTGGCACTCAACGACGAGGAACTGGCTGACAGGTTGGACCAGTTCCGCGCCAATCAGACGACCAAAGTGCCGTTCTTTCCCTCCGATACCGAGTAGTTTTGCTTGTCCAACAATTTGCCACTGCCCCAGGGCACCATGATCGGCATTCTTGGCGGCGGCCAGTTGGGCCGGATGCTGGCGCTGGCCGCCGCAAGATTGGGCATGCGCACCCACATTTTTTGCCCCGATCCACAAAGTCCGGCGTTTGAGGTCACCCCACATAAAACAATCGCCGCTTATGACGACGACAGCGCGCTGGCGACCTTCGCCGACACAATCGATATTGTTACCTATGAATTTGAGAACGTGCCCGCTGCCACTGCTGAATTCCTAGCGGCGCGCAAACCGCTGCATCCGGCCGCCGATGCGCTGGCCATCTCACAGGACCGGTTGGCAGAAAAGTCGTTTCTGGCGGCCCGCAATATTGCTGTGGCACCCTATCGCGCCGTCGAAACCCTCGATCAGCTGCGGCAGGGATTGGCAGACCTCGGCACGCCCGCCGTGCTCAAAACCACGCGTCTTGGATATGATGGCAAGGGCCAGCGGCTGATCAAGTCACTGAATGATGCCGCAGACGCCTTCGCCACACTCACCCCCAAACCGCTGGTTCTCGAGGCGTTTGTCCCCTTCGATAAGGAAATTTCGGTTGTCGTCGCCCGTAATGTTCAGGGCCAGGTCAAAACCTTCGACGCCGCCGAGAACCTGCATAAAAACCACATTCTGCACACCAGCACTGTTCCGGCCAACATTTCCCCGACACTCGAAAAACACGCCGGCATGGCCGCCAAGGCAATCGTCATCGCTCTGAACTATGTCGGCGTGCTCGGCGTGGAGTTTTTTGTTGTGCCCGGCCAGGATCGTCCCAACCTTATCGTCAATGAAATTGCCCCGCGCGTACATAACTCCGGCCATTGGACCGAAGCAGTGTGCCTGACCGATCAGTTCGAGCAGCACATTCGCGCCATTCTCGGCTGGCCACTCGGCGATCCGACCCGTTTGGCTGACGTGGTGATGCAGAACTTGATCGGCGACGAATCGCTGGCCCTTGAAGAGCTGTTGGCGGCAGGTTCGCAGCCCCACCTATACGGTAAAACTGCGCCGCGTCCTGGCCGCAAGATGGGTCATTTCAATAGGATTGTGCCCAAATAAGCTGCGACACGGTGATCCGCCGCGCCATTGGCGCAATATTCCGGCCAGAACATGATTTTCCGGCGCCAAGTGTGGACAAGTGCCGACGCTTGGGCTATACAGCGCGCCACGATGACTAGCTCAGCTGGTCGGCGATGAGGCTTTTTGGCCTTGGCGCTATCATTCACACATTGTCCAAGCTTCGAAAGGGCGGTTGACCTTTGCAAGTAGTCGTTCGCGATAATAACGTTGACCAGGCGCTGCGCGCGCTTAAGAAAAAGCTGCAGCGCGAAGGTGTCTTCCGTGAAATGAAGCTGCGCAATTATTACGAAAAGCCCTCTGAAAAGAAGGCACGCCAGAAGGCTGAGGCTATCCGCCGCGCCCGTAAACTGGCTCGTAAGCGCGCTCAACGCGAAAGCGGTCTGCCCGCACCATCTTCAGGTCGTCCAAGTGCACCGCGCCCATCAGCAGCCGCTGCGGCACCGGCGGCAACGCCGCGCACCTAAGTCGACCAGCGCAACAGCGAATTTTGATAGCGCCGTTCCCCGCGAACGGCGTTTTCGTTTGCGATATTGATTGATCCGCAGGGCCGCGGCTACCATCACTGTCCGACAATGTCATATAGACGTTGCATGCCTTGTTGCGTCGACCACAGGGCAATTTCAGATGGCTCTCTGTGCCCAAAGCGGCCGTTACCCGTGCTCCCCAGCCTCTGCCCGTTGGAAAAATGCTGCGGCATGGTACCAGATGCCAGCGTCCCAGAGGCTTGAATGTGTGCCATCCGGCACTATCCACAGTTCGTCCTTGTTCGGCGCCAGCTTATAGAGCCGTTCCGCGTTTGAAACATCAATCGTTGTGTCCGCCGTCCCATGGGCAATTAACACCGGTTCGCTGACCTTGGTGATCCACTCGTTAACAGGAAACTGATCCTGCATCACCCAATAGACCGGCAGGAGCGGATAGCGCTCGGCGGCAACATTGACGGCTGAAAAGAACGGGGTTTCAAGCAACAATGCGTCGGCATCGCGCACGCTGGCAACGTAGCTGGCAGGCCCCGACCCGAGCGAACGTCCCCAGATAACAATCGGAAAGCCTTTGGTATCTGCCCAGTCAAACGCTGCTAGTGCATCCTCAAGGATACCCGCTTGCGAGACGTTACCCGGAGAGGCCGGGAATCCACGATAATCGAAAGCCAAAAAGCCAAAGCCATCTTGCGTCCAGCGCGCAAAGCGTTCGTGCTCGTGGCTAAAGCTGCCTGAATTGCCCTTGTAATACAGGATCAATGGCTTGCCCGTCTGCGGCGGCGCATACCACGCGGCCAAGGTGCCATCGCCTGATGGGATTGTTACGTCCTCAGCGCCAACTATGTCCGTACTGGCCAGCTCTGTTATTGCCCCTTCAGTGTCGTATTGCAGCGACCGCTGCATGACCGACATGCCCAAAACCACGCCGCCATAAGCCAGAACTGCGAGGACGATTAGCCCAATGCCAACGCGTTTGACCCACCTCATTCAGTCCATCTCCGCCAGCGTCTGGGCTATCGCGTCCTCAAACACCTGCTGGGGTTGAGCCCCTGAGAGTGCGTATTTTTGGCCGAGAACGATAAACGGAACGCCGGTAATGCCCTGCTCCGACGCTTGTGTCGCCAATTGCTCAGTGATTGCCAGCTCGTGCTCATCGTTGATCGCATCCATCGCGTCGCCTCGATCAAAGCCGAATTCGACCGCAATATCGGCCAGAACATTATCGTCGTTGATTTGACGGTGTTCGAGAAAATAGGCCTCGGCGATAGCATTGGCGAACTCGTGCTGAATGCCCAACGGTTTGGCGAGGCGCGTCAAGGTATGGGCTTTCGCCGTTGGATAGCGCATCGGCTGCTTGGCAAGGTCCAGGTCAACACCGTCCTTTCGCGCCTCCGCTTCGACCCGATCCCACATTTCCCGCGGGTCCTTGCCATATTTCGCCCGCAACACATCGGCTACCAAAACACCCTCCTTGGGTGTATTGGCATCGAGGTAAAATGGATGATTATCGACAATCACCTCAATCTCGTCGGGGAGCGTCGCAATCGCCTTGTCCAGACGCACCGAACCCACCAGGCACCACGGACACACCACGTCGGTAAATATGTCGATCTTGAGAGTCTTGCCCATACCGCAATCCTTTTTCTCGCAGGCACTGTTCGTTCGCCCCTCACATGGGACACCAAGCCGGCGCATGCAAGAACATGGCGTGAGCCTAACCGGGCTAGTCCACCAGCGTCAAGTCGCCTCGCTTGACCAATAACGGTCTGCGGTTCAATAACAGCGCTTCTCCCCGGCTGGAGCCTGATCATGACCGACCCGACCAACCTTTCCGAGCGACTCGATGCGCTGGAAATGCGCATCGCCTATCAGGATCACACGATTGATGAGCTAAACGGCACCATCACCAAGCAATGGCGCGTTATTGACCTGCTGACGCGTAAACTGACATTATTGGAAGAACAAGCCAAATTGACCGGCGGTGGCGCTGGAGATACACGTGCCGAACCGCCACCACCCCATTACTAGAGTAGGGCAGCCGTGACCGTTCGCCGCATCGTTGCAAATATGTTCGCCGATGATCCCCAACAGGCGCAAAGCTTTTATCAGGACTTTTTGGGACTGGAACTGGCCATGGATCACGGCTGGATAAAAACGTTCGTCTCCGGGGACGCCACAATGACCCCGCAGATGAGCGTCGCCAGCCAAGGTGGCTCGGATACACCGGTGCCAGCAATATCCATCGAAGTGGACGATGTAGACCAATTGTATCAACGTGCCGGCAGGGTCGACCTTGAAATTGTCTATCCGATAACCGATGAGCCTTGGGGTGTACGCCGATTTTTCGTACGTGATCCCTTTGGCAACATCGTCAACATCCTGTCCCACAGCCAGTAAAAAGCCCGCCGAAGCGGGCTTTGGTATTCAGTGATCAAGGGCTTTGACGATGTCCTCAGTCATTTTCTTGGCGTCGCCAAACAGCATCATGGTGTTGTCGCGGAAGAACAATTCGTTCTGCACGCCAGCATACCCCGCTGACATGCCGCGCTTGATGAACAATACCGTCCCCGCATCTTCGACATTGAGCACCGGCATGCCATAAATCGGCGATGTCTTGTCGGTTTTGGCCGAAGGATTGGTCACGTCATTGGCGCCGATAACGAAGGCCACATCTGTCTGAGCGAATTCGGAGTTTATGTCTTCTAGCTCGAACACTTCATCATAGGGCACGTTGGCTTCAGCCAAAAGTACGTTCATGTGCCCAGGCATACGACCGGCCACCGGGTGAATGGCGTATTTGACGGTGACGCCTTCTTTTTTGAGCATGTCGGCCATTTCGCGCAGCGCATGCTGAGCCTGCGCCACGGCCATGCCATAGCCCGGCACGATAATGACCTTGGTGGCGTTTTTCATCAGGAATGCAGCATCGTCCGCCGCGCCCTGCTTGACGGGACGATCATCTTCAACGCCCGACGAGGCTGCTGCCGCGTCGCCGCCAAAACCGCCCAGAATCACCGAGATGAAACTGCGGTTCATCGCCTTGCACATGATGTAGGACAGAATGGCACCCGATGAGCCCACCAGCGCCCCGGTAATGATCAGAGCCGAATTGCCAAGCGTGAAGCCGATACCGGCCGCCGCCCAACCCGAATAGGAATTGAGCATCGACACCACCACCGGCATATCCGCCCCGCCAATCGGGATGATCATCAACCCGCCCAGCACCAGGGCCAAAATCGTGATCAACCAGAAATAAACCGGGTTGGCCGTCATGGTCAGCGCAATAACGAGAATGACCAGGATCACGCCAATGGCGATGTTGATCATATGGCGCGATGGCAAAATAATAGGCTTGCCGCTCATATTGCCATTGAGCTTGGCAAAGGCGATGACTGAACCGGTAAAAGTGAAAGCACCAATGGCAACGCCAAGGCTCATTTCGATCAGGGCCTGGGCATGGATGGCGCCGGTTTCACCGATACCGAACGCCTCAGGCGCATAGAGCGCCGCGGCAGCGACAAAGACCGCCGCCAGACCAACCAGCGAGTGAAATGCGGCAACGAGTTGCGGCATGTCTGTCATTTTGACGGTGCGCGCCATGTATGCGCCAATTGCACCGCCGATGCCGATACCACCAATGATCAGGAACCAGCTGATAAAATCTGACGGCGCCGCCAGTGCCAGCGTCGTCAGAATGGCGATGCCCATACCGATCATGCCGAAGCGGTTGCCCTGCTGGGCTGAACGGGGGCTAGACAGGCCACGCAGCGCAAGAATGAACAGAACGCCTGAAATCAGGTAAAGAATGGCTGCAATATCTGCAGAGATCATCGGCTCAGCCCTTCTTCTTGTACATTGCCAGCATCCGCTGGGTGACGAGGAATCCGCCGAAAATATTGACGCTGGCAAAGATCAGCGCAATGAAGCCAAACACCTTCGATATCCAGTTGCTGTCGGCCGCTAGTTGCACGCCAACGGCCAGAAGTGCCCCCACAACGATCACCGAGGAAATCGCATTGGTAACGCTCATCAGCGGTGTGTGCAGCGCCGGTGTAACCGACCACACAACGAAATAGCCCACAAAGATCGCCAACACGAAAATCGCCAGGCGAAAGGTGAATGGATCGATCGCACCGCCACTGGCAGCGTGGGCCGCAGCGGCGAGCGCATCGGCGGTTTGTTCTGCCGTTGTTTCCATTATTTGGTGTCCTTCGGAGCCTGATTTACTGGCCGCCGGTTTGCGCGTCGAGGTCGACTTTCGCGCTGTTGCAGTTTTGGCAGGAACGGCAGCCGCCGTGTCCATCACCGCGGTTGCCTTGCGAACGGCCGCGTGCTGGGACGGCGTCTTGGCAGGCTTGGCCGCGCGCGGTTTGGCCTTTGTAGTTGCCGCGCCCGACCTAGCCTTTTTGGCCGGTGCCTTACGCGTACTTGCCTTGGTGGCGCTCGATTTGGCTGACGTAGACTTTGCCGTCGCAGTCTTTGCCGTCGCAGTCTTGGCGGCTCCAGACTTGGCAGCAGCCGAGGCGGGTTTGGCCTTGTCCGTCTCTCCCGAGACAAAGTTGGGATGAACCACCGCACCGTCGCGTGTCAGCACGGTCGCCTTGACCAGTTCATCGTCCCAATCAATTGCCAATCCAGCAGTTTTGGCATCGATCAATGTGGTCAGGAACGCCAACAGATTGCGCGCGTAGAGCCTGGCTCGCCGTCGTCGGAATGCGACCCTGCACATTGGTATAGCCAATGATCTTGACACCGTTGTGCTCGACGATCTTGCCCGGAACTGTCAGTTCCACATTGCCGCCGCGCTCGGCGGCCAGATCGACAATTATCGAGCCTGGCGCCATGGATTCAACCATCGCCTTGGTGACCAGTCGCGGCGCCGGACGTCCAGGAATCAGCGCGGTAGTGATTACGATATCTTGCTTGGAAATGTGAGAGGCGGTCAGTTCGGCCTGCTTGGCCTGATAGGCCGCCGACATCTGCTTGGCATAGCCGCCAGCAGTCTCAGCCTGCTTGAATTCTTCATCCTCAACCGCAACAAACTTGCCGCCCAGCGACTCGACCTGTTCCTTGGCAGCCGGCCGAACATCGGTCGCGGAAACGACGGCGCCGAGGCGCTTGGCCGTCGCGATTGCCTGCAGCCCGGCAACGCCCGCGCCCATGACAAAGGTCTTGGCTGGTCGAACCGTGCCTGCTGCCGTCATCATCATCGGCATGGCCCGATCAAATTCTGCCGCGGCGTCAATAACCCCCTGATAGCCAGCCAGATTGGCTTGTGACGACAGGATATCCATGACCTGAGCACGCGTGATGCGCGGCATGAACTCCATGGACATTGCTGTCACATTCGCCTTGGCCAGTGCGGCGATATCCTTGTCATTGCCATATGGATCGAGGGCACCGATAACCAACGCTCCCTTGGCGACACCTGAAAGGCTGGCGGCGTCTGGCCGTCGTACGCACAAAACCACCTCAGCACCTTTGAGCGCTGCGCCAGCTGTAGCCGCAATCTTGGCGCCCGCAGCCTCATATTCGGCATCCAGCATGCGCGATCCGAGACCGGCACCTTTCTCGACGCTGACCTGGGCGCCAAGCCCAACCAGTTTACCCACCGTTTCCGGTGTGGCCGCAACGCGATTTTCGCCGTCGAAGCGCTCGCGCACTATTGCGATGTTCATGAACGTCTCCTGCCGCCCGCCGGACGGCAGGCTCGGGTGTTACCTGGATCAGCGCTTATGGCTGGACCAGGAAATAAAGGATCACCACGACGACAGCCGTAGTGATGATCGAATATTTGATCAGCGACACAAACCCATTGTAGGTCTGCTCGTGCTGCTTGTAGTCCATTGCGCTTTCGTGAACCAATGGGGGTAGTGGTTCGTGCTTATTGGCCATTTTGTCCTCAATTTTGAATTAGTCTTTAGTCTAGGCACGCCGACTGCGCTTCAAATCGCACTAAGCGCCGCTGGTCGCTTCCAGCTCATCGATCAATCCCTCAATCATCGACAGGCCCAGTGACCAGAACTGCGGATCCTTCGCATCAAGGCCAAAAGGCGCCAACAGTTCGGAATGATGCTTGGACCCACCTGCCTTTAGCAGATCGAAGTATCGTTCCGCAAAGCCATCCGATGCCTTTTCATACTGCGCATAGAGTGAGTTCACAAGGCAATCACCAAACGCATAGGCATAGACGTAGAACGGTGAGTGGATGAAGTGCGGAATGTAGGCTCCAGAACACATCATAGCCTTCATTGAATTCTATGGCATCACCGAGACTTTCCCGCTGTACATCCATCCAGAGCGCATTGATTTCTTCGGTGCGCAATTCGCCTTTGCGTCGTGCCAGATGTACCTCGCGCTCAAAGGTATAAAAGGCAATCTGACGAACCACCGTATTGAGCATGTCTTCGACTTTGGACGACAATAGTGCGAAACGCTGCTTGTTGTCGGTGGTCTTGTCGAGAATCGAGCGGAAGGTCAGCATTTCACCAAATACGCTTGCGGTTTCCGCCAGCGTCAATGGCGTATTAGCCAGAAGCGGCCCCTGTGCGGCGGCCAGGCGCTGATGCACGCCATGGCCCAATTCGTGAGCCAGGGTCATCACATCTCGCGCGCGCCCCATATAGTTGAGCATCAAATAGGGATGGGCGCTCGGCACGGTAGGATGGGCAAATGCGCCAGACAATTTGCCCTTGCCGGTAGGTGCATCTATCCAGCCACCGTCAAAAAACGGCATGGCCAATTCGGCCAGTTTTGGTGAAAACTGACCATAGGCATCAAGCACGGTGGTCTTGGCGGTTTCCCAGTCGAAAACCCGATCATCGGACGTTGGAAGCGGCGCATTGCGGTCCCAGGCGTTGAGCTTTTCCTGCCCGAACCATTTGGCCTTCATTTTGTAGTACCGATGCGACAGACGCGGATAAGCCTCGCGTACCGCGCTCTGCAACGCATCCACCACCTCGCGCTCAACCGAGTTGGCCAGATGGCGGCTGTCGGCAATGTCGCCATAACCGCGCCAGCGATCCGAAATTTCCTTGTCCTTTGCCAGCACATTGGTGATGTGGGTCAGAAGACGGGCATTGTCCGTCAGCACCTTCGAGATCGCATGAAACGCGGTCTCGCGTGTTTTCGCATCGCGATCAGAAAGGCGATGTAGCGTCGCCTCAAGGCTGAGCGTTTCCCCGTCAACGTCAAGCGTCAGTGCCGCCAACGTCTCGTCGTAGAGGCGGTTCCAGGCAGAAAACCCGGTGGTCGACTTGTCATGAAACAGTTCCTCCACACGGTCTTCCAACTGATAGGGCTTTGCTTTGCGTAGTTCCTCAAACCATGGCCGATAGCGCGCCAAAGCCGCGTCGCCCTCAAAAGCCTTCTCAAGTACGCTATCTTCGATCCGGTTGAGCCTCAAGTTCAAAAAACAGCACCCGGGTTGAAAGCTTGGTCAGCGCCTCATTGACATCGCCCATAAACTTGGCGCGGTCCGGGTCAGTTGCGTTCTGCGCATATTGCAGAAAAGCATAGGAGCCGATCTTACCGCTGAGATCACCCAATGCCTCGGTATCGGCAATCGCCTCGATCAACTTGCCCGCCTTGGTCAGTTCGGCAAGTTTGCCCTTGTATCGGGCCTCCAATGCGGCCGCATCCACACTGGCTTTTTCCAGGTCCGCTTTGAATTCGGCGCTGTCCCGACCCGGATAAAGATCACTCAGGTCCCATACCGGCAATTTGCCGAATTTGTCCGGTCCTTCCTGACTTGCGGATTGGCTGGCTTGAGCAAAATTGATCATGAAGGCGCTCCTGGACGGCTTGAATTTGTGCCGGACCATAGCCAGACAGCGCGCCCCTGCCAAGGCTGGCAATTTTCTGCGCGCCAAAGGGCAACTTCGGTATGATTAATCCCCTCTTAAGGCCCTTTGTTCATCATCATCCCAAAACGGCACAGCACGATTCGTGCACGACCAGAAATTATCAAGAGGTCAGATGACGCGCGTTCTAATTGTCGACGATGATCCGGTGCAACTGCGCCTCACCGCCGAAGTGGCCAATCGCGCCGGTTTCAAGCCGCTTACCGCAACCGGCGGCGAACAGGCGCTGTCTATCTTGCGCGACGACCGGTCGATCGGCGCGGTCATTCTTGATCTGGTCATGCCCGATCTTGATGGCATGGCCGTCATGGAAGCCATGAGCCGCGAAGAGTTGCGCACCCCTGTCATCATCCAGACCGCCCATTCCTCGCTGGAGACAGTTATTACCGCCATGCGTCAGGGTGCGGCTGACTATTTTGTCAAACCAGTGGCGCCGGAACGGCTGATCATATCACTGCGCAACGCGATCAAGCTCGACACACTTGAGTCAGCAGTCCGTGCAGAACGCTCCCGACGTGGCGGTACGTTCACGGCCGCAGACATGATTGCACGAGCGCCTGCAATGACGCGTGTTCTCGAGCTGTGCGCCAAGGCCGCCAAAAGCACCATTCCGGTATTGATCGAGGGCGAAACGGGCGTTGGCAAAGAACTGATCGCGCGCATTATCCAGGGCACCGGCGACCGTTCAGGCAAACCCTTTATCACCGTCAATTGCGGCGCCATTCCTCCCAATCTTGTTGAATCCGTACTGTTCGGCCACAAGAAGGGCTCGTTTACCGGCGCCCACGCCGACCGAACCGGAAAATTTGCCGAAGCACACAATGGCACCCTGTTTCTGGACGAGATCGGTGAACTACCGCCTGAAATGCAGGTCAAACTGTTACGTGTGTTGCAGGAAGGTGAAATCGAGCCGATTGGCGCGACCCGACCTGAACGCGTCAATGTGCGACTGATTTCCGCCACCAATCGACGGCTGCTCAATCTGGCAAAAACCGGCGAGTTTCGTGAAGACCTCTACTACCGACTCAATGTTTTTCCCATCTATGTGCCGCCCCTGCGCGAACGCAAGCAGGACATCGCCGAACTAGTCTCCCACTTCATTGCGCGCTTTGCCGCCGAAACAGGCAAGCGCATACTCGGCATATCGGGCGACGGACTGGCTCTGTTGCAGACCTATGACTGGCCAGGCAATATCCGCCAACTCGAAAACTCCATCTACCGCGCCACTGTTTTGTCGGATGGCGCCTATCTCGAGACGGTCGATTTCCCGCAAATTATTGCCCACACCGCGGGGCGCGATCAGGCAATGCAATCGCTGAACAAGGTCAATGTGCCCGCCGCACCGACTCACATCGACAACGCCCCTGCCCGCACGCGCACGCTGCCCCCCCCGATGAGCAACCGCATCCGGACCGCTTTCTGGATGACAGCGGCGAGATCACCGCGCTGGCTGAAATCGAGCGGGCTGCCATCGTCTTTGCCATTGCCCACTATGGTGGACGAATGTCGCGCGTGGCACGCGCCCTCAAGATTGGCAGGTCCACACTCTACCGCAAACTACACGAATATGGATTGGCCGACTCCGTTCAAAGCGATGCCGCTTGACTGGTGAAACATGGTGCGGGACCGCCGAGCGGTGTGGTCACCGTTGCAACAAGGCCACAGCACGCACTCACAACATCGCGAGCGATTGCACCTGTTAACCTTTCCGGAGTAGGTAAAATGCTCGGAATCGGCGCATGATCGCGGCGTTTTCAGGGCACGCTGGTCCGCACGGGGGTAAAGATTTCATGATCAAGCTGTCAGTTTGCCTGCTCGCCAGCACGCTTTGCCTGGGAATGGCTCTTCCTGCAGCCGCCCAGGATGTCAAAGTTGCCAGCACGACCTTGACCCGTATTGTCATTGCGCCGCCCCAGACAGCACTAGCGCGAACCATCAAGACCGGACTGTCCGCTGCCTATTATGGCGCCAGACGCGATACCGCCGCCTATGACGAGGCTCAAAAGCTCTACTTCTTCTATGGCGAGCGCCACTTTGAGCCACTTTGGCTAAATCAGGCTGCCGACGGTAGTTTGGCTTTTTCTCCGACCGCTCAAGCTATCGTCTCGATCTTTGCCGATGCCGCCAAAGAGGGACTGCGCCCAACAGATTATCTTACGCCCAACCTCGATGTGGCGGCTGCCGCTGGCGATCCTGCAAAAATGGCGGCGCTTGAGACAGCGTTTTCAGCAGCGCTGGTGCGCTATGCCGACAATCTTCTCAATGGGCGCATTCGGCCGGGATCGATATCCTCCGATCTCGACATCGCCCCCAAGTCACTCGACGCGACCCAATTGCTTCTCGATATCGCCAAGGGTCAGGATCCCAAAACTGTGCTTGCGAAATTTGAGCCCAAGCACCGCGAGTTTCTGCAGCTCAAGTCTGCCCTCGCCAATTTTGATGCCGACGCCAAAAACGACAAAGTCTCGATTCCGAGCGGACCTTCATTGCGTTTGGGAATGAGCGACGAGCGCGTTCAGTTGCTGCGTCAACGCCTCGATTTGACCGACACGGTCGACGATCCGTCGATTTACGACGCAGCGATTGTCGCGGCGGTTAAAGATTTCCAGGCCAGCAAAAGTCTGACTGCAGATGGCATCGCTGGTCCAGCAACGATCGCTGCGTTGAATGGCGGCCCCACCGTTACCCGCGATGACATTATCGCGAACATGGAACGGTGGCGCTGGATGCCGACCGATCTGGGCGATTTCAACGTGCTGGTCAATGTTCCTGAGTACCGTCTTTCCGTTAATCAGAATGGCAAGTCGATTTATTCCACCCGTGTCGTTGTCGGCAGCAAGGCCCATCCGACACCGATTTTTTCGGACAATATTCGTCATCTGGTGGTCAATCCATACTGGAACGTGCCCAGTTCGATCATCAAAAACGAGATCGCCGGCAAGACGCTGGCCAATCCCAACTATATTGCCAGCCAGAACATGGATCTGATCTACAATGGTAATGTGATCAGCGCCAACCAGGTCAACTGGTCAGAGCCTAGGCAACAGCTTTCCGTTCCGCGTACGCCAGCGTCCCGGTGCGAGCAATGCATTGGGTCGGATCAAGTTCCTGTTCCCCAATAAGCATGACGTCTATTTGCACGATACCCCGTCCAAATCATTGTTTTCGCGTAGCTATCGCGCCTATAGCCATGGCTGCGTCCGGGTGCAGGATCCCATGGATTTCGCCGACGCCCTGATGAAAAACGAGCCCAATATCAGTCGCGCCTCGCTTGAATCCATGATCGGCTCGAGCGAGCGCTGGGTTAATCCCGAGCACAAGATTCCGGTTCACATCGCATATTTCACCCTGCGGGTGCAGCCCGACGGCAACATTACTTCCTATGCCGATATTTATGGCCACAACGCCAAACTGATTTCCGCACTCAACAAATAGAACGCTTGCACCGACTGCGACAGGCCGCCGAGTTTACCTTGTCTTAAGGAATTCGCCTTGGTTCTGTCCATTTTTGCCCCTATGAACTTGCCTTGGGGCCGAAATGGGTCAAAACATCACTGTTTAGCGTTAACAAGTTCTAATCGAAATTACGCTAACATCTTCCAGTATTGAATTGGTAGTGCGAGTAGTGTTGGCGTGACGGGGACATCACCTTTGAGGCATATCCATATTGCGCGATTGCTGGTTGCAGCAATCATGAGCATTGCGCTGACGCTGGGTACCGCCATCGTGCCTGTCCAGGCCGCGAGCGAGCGCTCGCTTTTCCTCTATTATACGCACACCAAGGAAACCGCCCGGATCGTCTTCAAGCGCAACGGACGTTACGTGACCTCGGGCCTGAGCCAGCTCAACTATTTCCTGCGCGACTGGCGCCGAAACGAGCCGGCAAAAATGGATCCGAAGCTGTTCGACCTGATCTGGGAAGTATACCAGGAAGTTGGTGCGACCCAGCCGATCAACGTTGTATCGGCTTACCGGGCGCCCGCAACCAATGAGATGCTGCGCTCAAGAGCCGGTTCCGGAGTCGCCAAGGATTCCCAGCATACCAAGGGCCACGCCATGGATTTCTTTATTCCAGGCATTTCCCTGACCAAACTGCGTGCGGTTGCCATGAAGAAGCAGGTCGGTGGCGTCGGCTATTATCCAACATCGGGCAGTCCGTTCGTGCATCTGGACACTGGTAATGTCCGCGCCTGGCCACGCATGACTCGCGCCCAACTCAAACAGGTCTTTCCCGATGGCAAGACCCTGCATGTGCCCACTGACGGCAAACCTCTGTCCAACACCGGCAGGCAATATGCCCTGGCGCAGTGGCAACGCTGCCATATGGTGCCGTGCAATGGCACAAGCAGTCGCACCGAAGTTGCCAGCGCCGAGCCGAAACGCTCCGGCACCACATTGATGGATCTGTTTTTCGGTGATGATGCTGGTGACGACGAAGATCAAGTCACGGCGACGTCCGCGTCCCCGGTTCAATCCGCGAGTGTGAGCCAACCTCGTATCGCGCCAACGCCCTTCATGCGCCCTGCAGGGCTCGGCGAGGTCATACAGGTCGCCGCAGCGCCAGAACCCGGCGACATGCCGTTCTCTCGGACCGGCAGCCAACCCCTCGAAGCGCCACAACCCGCGATGAAGTCGAGCGCCATGCTTGTTGCGACCGCCGCCGCACTTCCGCCTGATCAGACCGGCGAAACGGCCCTAACCGCACTGGCCGAACTGGGCGCACCAATTCCCGCGGCGCGGGTTCTGATGTCCGCTGGTCAGTCCGACATTGTTACCGCCTATGCGCCGTCTCCGGCCGAACCTGGCGCTCAGCGCGCGGTTGAAATGATCATTGATCGCACCAATACCGCCTCGATCCGGTCGGCTCCCGACACAGTGAAACCCGCAGTTACAATGACCGGCGCGGATGGCTTGCGCACTGCCTCACTGGCAGGCGGCAGCGAGTTGGGCGCACTTGCCAACCTGTTTGACCTGACGTGGGGGGCAGTTGAAGACGACGCTTCCACCACCCCTATCGCCCTTGCACTGGCCAAGCGGACCATCGGCAAGCCCCGCGAAGTCGAACTGATCGCGCCCGATCTTGAGCATGTCGCCGATGTATTCATGACCCCGGTTGTGATGACCTCCGAACATTTCGCTGTCATTTACGATCATGACGAAGCCGATTTCAGTCCCGAGACCGAACTCGGGGCCGATGTTACCCGCATGGGCGTTGGTGACGAACCGCCTGCCTTCAGCCACGAAAAATTCGTGAGCAACGCGCCAATGACCGTCGCATTGCGCTGACCTGGCCCAAATCGGTTGGGCCATTGTGGTTGCAATGACGCGCCCCTCTCACTATTGCTGATCTATGCTCGGCGCGCCTAAATTGCGTCGATATCACGGTGATAGTGCGTGTCCACGCCCGTTGCCATCGCCCCTTGAAGGACAATTGCCTTGGCCGACAAGCCGCAAACACCACTGCTCGATACTATCGACGCGCCCGACAAATTGCGGGCGCTGCCGCGCGACCAGCTTCGTCAGGCTCGCCGATGAGTTGCGCAGCGAGATGATCGACGCTGTATCGGTAACCGGCGGGCATTTGGGGGCTGGACTTGGCGTCGTCGAATTGAGCGTGGCGTTGCACACGATCTTCGACACCCCTCATGATCGCATCATTTGGGACGTCGGCCATCAGGCCTATCCCCACAAGATCTTGACCGGGCGGCGTGATCGTATCCGCACCCTACGCCAGAAGAATGGCCTCTCGGGCTTTACCCGGCGTGCCGAAAGCGAATTTGATCCATTTGGTGCCGGACACTCATCGACCTCGATCTCGGCAGGTCTGGGCATGGCGGTTGCAAGCGATCTCCAACAGACGCCGCGCCATGTCGTCGCAATTATTGGCGATGGCGCCATGTCCGCCGGGATGGCCTACGAAGCCATGAACAATGCTGGCGCCATGGATGCCAAACTTATCGTTATTCTCAACGACAATGACATGTCCATTGCGCCACCGACGGGCGCTCTGAGCGCCTATCTGGCGCGGCTTGTCTCAGGCCCGGTCTATCGTGGGATGCGCGAGACCGCCAAGTCCGTCACAATGAAACTGCCCCAGTTCCTGCATGAACCTGCGCGCCGAACCGAGGAGTTCGCTCGCAGCTTCTTTACCGGCGGTACCCTGTTTGAAGAATTGGGCTTTTACTATGTCGGCCCCATCGATGGGCACAATCTTGACCACCTTTTACCGGTGCTCGAAAATGTTCGCGACGCCAACACAGGGCCGATCCTTGTTCACGTTGTGACCAAGAAGGGCAAGGGGTATGGACCGGCGGAAGACGCGGCGGACAAATATCACGGTGTGTCCAAATTTAATGTCATCACCGGAGCCCAGTCCAAGGCCCCCTCGAATGCACCCTCCTATACCAATGTGTTTGCGCAGAGCCTGATCCAGGAAGCAAAAGACGATCCGCGCGTCGTCGCCGTCACCGCGGCCATGCCCTCGGGGACTGGTCTCGACAAATTTGCCGAAATATTTCCTGATCGCATATTTGACGTCGGCATTGCCGAACAGCATGCGGTCACCTTTGCCGCCGGCATGGCTAGCGAAGGTATGCGCCCCTTCTGCGCCATCTATTCCACTTTCCTGCAGCGTGCCTATGACCAGGTCGTGCACGATGTTGCCATCCAGCATTTGCCAGTACGCTTCGCCATCGATCGCGCCGGCTATGTCGGCGCCGATGGCCCCACCCATGCTGGCAATTATGATGCCGCCTATCTCGGTGCCATTCCCGGCATGGTGCACATGGCTGCCGCCGACGAGGCGGAATTGCGCCATATGGTCGCCACCGCCACAGCTTACGACCTCGGCCCTATCGCCTTTCGTTATCCACGCGGCGAAGGGAGCGGTGTGGAAATGCCCGAGCGCGGCCAGGTGTTGCCAATTGGCAAGGGACGCATCGTACAACAGGGATCAACCATTGCCATTCTCAGCTACGGCACCCGCCTTGCTGAAGTGCTCGCAGCCGCAGAACGCCTGGCAGCACTCGGCCTCAATCCCACGATTGCAGACGCCCGCTTCATGAAGCCGCTCGACGAGGAACTGATCGCCGAACTGGCGCAAAATCATGATGTCCTGCTCAGCGTCGAGGAAGGGTCGATCGGCGGATTCGGCAGCCACGTGGCGACGTTCATGGCCAGCAACGGCTTGCTTGATGGCAAACTGCGCTTTCGCCCATTGATGATACCCGACAGATTTGTCGAGCACGCCAGTCAGGCCGATATGTATACCGATGCCGGGTTGGACCGTGCAGGCATCATCAGCACGGCGCTGTCGACCTTGGGCTATGATGAGGCATCAATGCTCGCAGCCCTTGGCAAGGCGCGATAACCGCCTTGCCCTGACACCAGCCGTCAGGCAGGTGTTCCACCATCAATCGTCGTCGTTGGCGGGGGCTGCGACCATGCCCAGTGCCGACATATAGAGTTCGAGCAGCGCCTCTTGCTCCATACGCTCATTGGCATCCTGCTTGCGAATACGCACGATCTGTCGAATGACCTTGGTATCAAAGCCATTGCCTTTCGCCTCGGCATAGATTTCCTTGATATCGGCCGAGATGGCGGCTTTTTCTTCTTCCATGCGCTCGATGCGTTCGATGAACGCCCGCAGCTGATCCTGGGCAACACTTTCTTCGGCCATAAAACTTCCTCTTCGTTGGGACCATGTTTCAACATCAGCCGGGCCGCGGGTTCAAGGCCTTTGTTGCCCAATCCACATCCCGGTGCCACCGATCCCCTCATTTCGGTCAAATCAGGCGTTTAGCGGTTGACACCGCACCGTCCGATGGCTCAAACCAAGGCAGATTTTTCAATGATTTCCGGCAGGCAATTGCATTTTTTCCGTCACGGCGTAACCCTTGTCGGCGCGCTATTATCAGGCATGTTTTTCTTTTCGGCGCCCGCCATGGCGGATCTGCGCGTTTGCAATGAAACCGGCAATATGGTGTCGGTTGCCATGGGTTATCGCGCCGAGCGTGGCTGGCAATCGGAAGGTTGGTGGCAGACCCAGCCCGGCGACTGTCAGGTCCTCTACCAAGGCAGTCTCGCAGACCGCTCCTATTATTACATTTATGCCGTCGACGACATCGGCGGCGGTGAGTGGGACGGATCAGTCTTCATGTGCACCCGTGACGAAACCTTCACAATCTTTGGGGTTGAGGATTGTCTCGCACGCGGTTATGAGCGCACCGGGTTCTTTGAAATCGATACCCAAAAACGAACCGACTGGACTTTGAAACTGACAGACAAGACTGGTGAACCCGGAATCGTCGGCCCCGACGACGCCGAAATCCTCGATAACCCGGATCAGCCTGTCAATCCTGCCGCAGCACCAGCCGATGAACCTACGAACGCCACGCAAGATAGCGAAAGCACGGACACGCAATGAGACGGATGAGACGAGTTAAGATCCTTGCGACCCTGGGCCCGGCAAGCCAGGAAGAAGATATGATCGAAGAACTTGCCCGCGCCGGCGCCGATGTGTTCCGCATCAACATGAGCCACGCCAGCCATGATGTGTTGCGCCAAACGGTCGAACGTATCCGCAATGTTGAAAAACGTCTCAACCATCCCCTCGGCATACTGGTCGACCTGCAGGGCCCTAAATTGCGCGTCTCGACATTTGCCGAAGGCGCCGTTCATCTGGTGGCGGGTCAGAAATTCATCCTCGACAGTTCAGAAACACCGGGCACCATTGACCGGGTCTTCCTGCCGCATCCCGAGATCATCGAAAACGTCTCGGTGGGCGACCGGCTCCTGCTCGACGACGGTAAACTGCAGCTTAAGGCGACCAAAGTTGGCAATGGCGCTATTGAAACCGAAGTCATCTATGGCGGCCAACTGTCGGACAAAAAGGGTGTTTCCCTTCCAGATACCTTGTTACCGACCGGTGCGCTGACCGAAAAAGACCACGCCGACCTGCTCGAAGGACTCAAAAACGACGCTGACTGGATTGCACTGTCCTTCGTACAGCGCCCCGAGGATATTATTGACGTCCGCAAGATTGTTCAGGGTCGCGCGGGCGTCATGGCCAAGATTGAGAAGCCCCAAGCCATTGAGCGGCTTGAAGAAATCATCAAGCTTTGCGACTCTATCATGGTGGCGCGAGGCGATCTTGGTGTTGAATTGCCACTGGAAACCGTGCCAGGCCTGCAAAAGCGCATGATCCGCATGGCGCGCCGGTACGGCAAACCGGTCGTAGTCGCAACCCAGATGCTGGAGTCGATGATTACCGCGCCTGTACCGACCCGCGCCGAAGTCTCGGACGTATCGATAGCCGTATTTGAAGGCGCCGACGCGATAATGTTGTCGGCCGAGTCGGCGTCGGGCCAATATCCCGTCGAAGCCGTCACCACCATGAACAAGGTGGCTATTGCTGTTGAAGATGATGCGAACTATCGCGGCATTATTCGCGCCGCCCATACCGAGCCGGAAGCCACCGCTGCCGACGCCATTTCGGCTGCGACCCGCCAGGTGGCCGAAACGCTCGATCTGGCCGCCATCGTCACCTATACCGCATCGGGTTCCACCGGCATCCGCGCCGCCCGCGAACGGCCATCCAAGCCGATTATCGCCCTGTCGCCCAACATGCGCACCATCCGTCGGCTATCAGTGGTGTGGGGCATTCATTGCGTGCAGACAGAAGACGCCATTAGCCTCGAGGATATGGTCGATCGGGCTTGTGTTATTGCCTATCAGGAGGGTTTTGCCCGCCCCGGCGACCGCATCGCCATAACCGCCGGCGTGCCACTTGGCACGCCTGGCGCTACCAACATGCTGCGCATCGCCTTTGTCCGGCAGGACGGCGCCGGCTCCAGCTAACGCCTCATGCGGAAATGTGGGACCTGGAGTTCCGAGTAGCTCAAGAGCTAGAACCCGGACGCTTATTGCGACCGGGTTTTTGTTGACTGGGCACCGGTTCCAATTACGACGACGCTTGGTTCAGGCACAAAAAAGCCCGCAAAACGCGGGCTCCTTCAACGTCGATCTGGCAACTGGGCCTAGCCCTGGCGTGCCTTGAAGCGTTTGTCGACCTTGTTGATGATATAAACCCGACCGCGACGGCGGACGAGTCTTGTTCGCGCGGTGGCGAGTCATCAGCGCCTTTAGCGAGTTGCGGACTTTCATCGTAAAACCTCAGTTAAATAAAAGGGGCGCCAGAGCGCCCGAAAACTTGGCCGGAACATAAGGAATTAGCCTCGACCCTGTCAACGCGCCATTCGCAGGCTTTTCCCCATTTCCGACACGGCACCAAACGCCCAGAAAATCGTGCACCTACCCACCAAAGTGGCGGGCACAACCAATCTTAATCCGGCGGCGTTCCCGCCCCCTCCAATTCAATCTCCTGCCATCGCAGGCAGGCAACCAGCCGATCATCTTCAATAGTCTCGAGCAGTGGCCGTTGCTGGGCACATATGTCGCGCGCGTGGCGACATCTGGTCCTGAACGTGCACCCGGAGGGTGGATTAATCGGCGAGGGTATTTCGCCCTCCAGCGCATCGATATTGCGTTGCCGCGCCAGTTTGGGATCCGGTATTGGCACCGCCGTCAGCAGGGCGCGGGTGTAAGGATGGCGAGGATCCTCATAAATTTCGTCCCCCGTGGCCAGTTCGACGATTCGACCAAGATAGAGCACCAGGATGCGGTCGGACACATGCCGCACCACACTAAGATTGTGCGAGATGAAAATCAGCGTCAGCCCCAACTCATCCTTGAGTTCCGACAGCAGATTGAGGATTTGCGCCTGGATCGAAACATCAAGTGCCGAGACCGGTTCATCACAAACGATCAGCTTTGGCTCTGTAATCAGCGCCCGGGCAATACCGATACGTTGCGCCTGCCCACCAGAAAATTCATGCGGATAGCGGTTGATCATTTCAGGCAGGAGCCCAACTGACTCCATGGTCTTGAGCACCCGTGCCCGCCGGGCACTCTTGTCGAGTTCGGGGCGCAGCGTGCGCAGCGGGTCGGCAATGATTTCACCCACCGTCATCCGTGGATTGAGCGATGCCAGCGGGTCCTGGAATATGATCTGCAAGTCCTGGCGTCGCTTGCGCATCTCTTCGGCTGGCAGGCGCATCAAATCCTGCCCAAGCCACAGGACCTGCCCTTCATCAGGCGCCAGCAATTGCAGGATACAGCGGCCAAGCGTCGACTTGCCACAGCCACTCTCGCCAACAATGCCCAAGGTTTCTCCTTGATGGATGGTAAAATTGATGTCCTCAAGCGCCGTCAGCGTCAACGGTCGCGCAAACAGACCATGGGCAATCGAGAAGGTTTTCTTGAGATCCCTGATTTCGAGCAGATCGGCCGACATCTTGTTCATCAGGCGACCTCACCATATTTCATCGGACCTTCATAAAAGCAGGCCTTTTCCCTGTCGACCCCCGTCGCCGTCAGAGGCGGGCGTTCGGCGTGACATCGCTCGAACGCAAAGGCACAACGCGGATTGAACGAACATCCCTGCGGCAGATGTTCAAGGCTTGGCGGCAATCCCTGGATCGGATCAAGCCGTTCCGCCCGCTTGGCGATGTGCGGCGTCGAATGCAGCAGGCCGAGGGTGTAGGGATGCCGCGGATCATAAAACAGATCGTCCGTCTTGCCCTTTTCCACGGCCCGGCCGCCATACATGACCATCATATGGTCAGCAATTCCGGCCACCACGCCGAGATCATGGGTAATCAGCACGAGTGACGTACCAAAATCCTCGGTCAACGACTTGAACAAATCCAGCATCTGCGCCTGCACCGTCACATCAAGTGCGGTAGTCGGCTCGTCGGCAATCAGGATTTTTGGCTGGCACAACAGGGCCATGGCGATCATGACGCGTTGACGCATGCCACCCGACAACTCATGGGGATAAGCGCTGGCGCGTTTGACCGGTTCGGGAATGCCCACCCGCTCCAGCATCTCGATAGACGTCTTGACCGCTGTCTGCTTGTCAAAACCACGATGCGTGACCAATACCTCGGCCAATTGCGTCTTGACCCTGAGAGTTGGGTTTAGCGATGTCATCGGATCCTGAAAAATCATCGCGATGTCTTTGCCACGATAGATATCGAGCCTGGTTCGGTGGCATGCCGATCAGATTGACATCCCCCATTATGGCACGGCCGGTTGCACGGCCGTTCCTGGCCAATAGCCCCATGATCGACAAGAATGCCTGGCTTTTGCCCGAACCCGATTCCCCCACAACGGCCAGGGTTTCGCCTTCCGCCAGTGTGAAATTCATCTCACGTACCGCCTGCACTTCACTGTCATGCAAATCGAACGTTACCGACATATCTTCGACTTTAAGGACTGCTGTCATGTCTATCGATCCTTGGGGTCAAGGGCGTCGCGCAACCCGTCGCCAATATAGGTGAGGCAAAGCAATAGCGTGACCAGTACCGTGGCAGGTGCCAACAACATCCAGGGCAACACTTCAGCCACCGGCGCGCCGAAGGAAATCAAGGTTCCAAGCGAAGTCTGGGGCTCCTGCACACCCAGCCCCAGATAGGAGAGGAAACTCTCGGCAATGATGATTTCGGGAATGGTCAGCGTCGCATAAATCACCACCGGTCCCGTCAGATTTGGAACGATGTGGCGGCTGATGATCGTCCACGGCTTGGCCCCGCCTGCCCGCGCGGCCTCGACAAATTCGCGCTCCTTGATCGACAAGGTCTGGCCACGGACAATGCGCGCCATGGTCAGCCATTCGATAGCCCCTATGCCCACAAAAAGCAGCACTGGATGGCGTCCGAACATCACCACCAGAATGATGACAAACAGAATGTACGGAAGTGCATACATGATATCGACGATACGCATCATCAGGGCGTCAACCCGGCCGCCGAGATAACCCGCCACGGCGCCATAGATGATACCGATGACCACCGACACAATTGTTGCAACGCCCGCCACGATCAAGCTCATCTGCGTGCCTTGCAGCACGCGCGCCAACATATCGCGACCATTCTGGTCAGTACCAAAATAATGCGCCTTGGAAAAATCGGGCGGCTTGCGGATCGACGTCCAGTCGACTTCGGAATATCCCCATGGCACGAAATAGGGTCCGATAAAGGCGGCCAGCAAAATGAACACAACGATGGCGATGGAGATGACCGCCGCCTTGTTCCGTGCCAGGCGCCGTATCGCATCCTGGGTCAGCGAGCGCCCTTTGGGCGCTTCGAGCGTTTCCAGACGTTGCGCATATTCGGTGAGGACTTCGTCCTTGCCTGTGATCCCGGCCATCAGCGATACCTCACCTTGGGATCAAGCCAGGCATAGACCAGGTCAACAATCAGGTTTAGCGCCAGAATGATGAACATGTAGAGGATCGTGGTGCCAAGGACGATGCCGTAGTCACGATTAAGCGCCGCAGTGACGAAATATTTGCCGATCCCGGGCAGTCCAAAAATCTGCTCGACCGCCAGCGACCCGGTCAACAGATAGCTGAGCCCGGGGCCGAGATAGGACACAACCGGCAAAAGTGCGGGCTTGATCGCGTGCCGCGCCAGCACCAGCCGCTGCCCCAGTCCCTTGGAGCGCGCGGTGCGCACGAAATTGGTGCCGAGCACTTCGATCATCGAGCCACGCATCAAACGGGAAATTCGCGCCGCGTGCGGCCATGCCAGCACCGTCACCGGCAATACTAGATGCGGAATGGATCCGGCAACCCAACCGCCCGCTGGTAGCCAACCCAAATATACGCCAAACCACAATTGCAAAAGTGCGGCCATCAAAAAATTTGGCACGACGACGCCGAGCATCACGGCCAGTACCAACACATAGTCCGGCCACTTATTCTGGTTCACCGCCGCGATCATGCCAGCAATGACACCGATCACCGTGGCAATTACGAAGGCCGTCATTGCCACCGTCAGGGTAAAAGGAAACCCGATGCTGATAAGCTGGCTGACATTGAACCCGTCAATCACCATCGAGGGGCCGAGGTCGCCCTGCAACAGCCGCCAGATATAGATCAGATACTGCACAATTAGCGGTTGATCGAGATTATAGTGGGCCCGCAAATTGGCCAACACGGTCGGTGGCAGGGCCCGCTCACCATCGAAGGGGCCACCCGGCGCCAGTCGGAGCACGAAAAAGCAGACGGTTACGGCAATCAACGCAATCGGGATCGCCGACAGCACGCGCCGCAGGGCATAACCCAGCATGATGCAAATACCTTATGTGATCCGGACGTCACAGCCTCGGCGCGCTCACCGGATATAGATTGACCGTGGGGGCAGCGGCCCCCACGGTCAAATCACCAATACGGCCTATTCAGACTTGGTCAGCCAGCGTGTGCGGTGCACATCCTTGGCATTGTCCTCAAACCCGGTCACCTTGGGCGACACGATGTTCTTTGAAACATACCAATAGATGGGGATCGCCGCGAACTGGTCCATGGCGAGGGCCTCAGCCTCATGCAACTCGCCGGCACGTTTGGTCAGGTCCTGTTCACTGGACGCGGCAGCAAGCAGCTTGTCGAACTCAGGGTTCGAATAGCGGCCATAATTGTTGCCCCAGTTCATGGTGTCGCCCTGCATGGTGCCTGTCTTGAGCAGGTCCAGCGTATTGGACGCATCGGAGTAGTCGAGCAGCCAGCCGGCGCGCCCTATCTGGAAGTCGCCCGCCCGCAGGGCATCGTAATGCACGGCAGTTTCAGCGTTGAACAATTCAATTTTGACCCCAATGGGTTCCCACATGGCCGCAATAGCCACGGCGATCCGCTGATGGTTGTCATTGGTGTTGTAACGCAATTGCAGGGTCAGAGGATTGTCCGGCGTATAGCCCTCGGCTTCCATCAGCTTTTTGGCTTTGGCGACACGCTCGTCGTAGGGCATTTTCGCCCAATCGGGCATATAAGCCGCGCCTTCATAGTTGGCGGTGCCTTCGGGCACCCAACCATAGGCAGGTAGTTCTCCGGTGCCCAGAATATCGGGCCCGATCACGTCACGCATGATCGAGATCGACAGGGCTTCCCGAACATTAGGATTATCGAGCGGGGGCTTTTCCTGGTTCAGCACATAATAATAGACCCCGAGGAATGGATCCACATGAGCCTGTCCGGGCAAATTGTCCTGGATCCACTGATACTGGTCAGCAGGAAAATCAGTCAGGATATCGAACTCACCGGCCCGATAGCGATTGAGCGCAGCTGCCTGATCTTCGAGCACATGATAATAGACTTCGTCGATCTGGACGTTGGCAGCGTCGTAGTAATCATCATTTTTGACCGAGTGAACATACGAGCCCGGCAGCCATTCCGTGATCTTGTAAGGGCCGTTGGCAACGATGTGATCCATGTTGGTCCATGCATCCCCATACTCGTCCACCAGATGTTTTGGCACCGGATAGGCGGTATAGTGCGTCAGGGCCTGCAGGAAGAACGGTGTCGGCGCTTCGAGCGTGATTTCGACGGTCTTGTCGTCTAGCGCCTTGACCCCCAGGCTCGCTGAAATCTGTGATTTCGCCAGAATTGATCTTGGCGGCATTCTTGATCGGATATTGCAGATACGCGTATTCCGAAGCCGTTGCAGGATTCATCAGACGCTGGAACGCAAAAACAAAATCTTCTGCGGTCACTGGCTCGCCATCGGTCCATTTGATGCCATCGCGCAGGTGAAATGTGTAGACGGTGCCGTCGTCGGAAATTTCCCAGCTTTCGGCCTGTCCCGGAATGGCATCGGCCTTGGCGTCTTCGGTTACCAGACCCTCGATATAATCACCGACAATTCGGTTTTCCCAGTCACCCGATACCTTGTGAGGATCGAGCGAGCCCGGATCGGCACCATTGTGCATCTGCAATGTCACCGCCGAAGCGGCAGTGCTCATCATCAGCGCCATCACGCCTGCGGTCGCTACCGCGGTAAGGGTTTGAGCAAATTTCATTAGTGTCCCACCTCCTGAAAAACTTATTCTTTTTAGTTTGCAGTCTTTGCGCTGCAAACGGTAAGCCTGATCGCCAGCAAATTCTTGATCTGGTGGCCAGGTTGGCTGGACGGTATCGTGCAAATCCGTCCACTGACAAGCAAAAGATTGACCTAAACGTCAATCCAACCACGGAATCTGTGCAAACGATAAGCGGGAACAGCTTGCCGGCGCGACCAACGACGGCGCAATCAGCCGAATAAGTCCCAATACTGACCGGCGCTTAGCAGGCACCCCAACACTATCAGTGCCGTCCAGGCCAGCCAACTCGGCACCGTGCGCAACCTGAAGGGTGGTCGTTCCGGCTTTTTCTCAGGTTTTTTCTTGATCTGCCGAAATTTGATAACATTGTCGCTCATGCTTGGACCTTACGCCCGCTCGACGAGCGCCGCAACGCCCTGACCACCAGCGGTACACACGGATATAAGTGCCCGCTTTTTGGCTTCCGTATTGAGCAATTTTGCCGTCAACCCCAAAATACGGGCACCCGTTGCCGCAAATGGATGGCCATAGGCCAGACTTGAACCTTTGATATTTATCTTGGCCGGGTCGATGGTACCCAACACCTCGTCACGTCCCAGCACATCCTTGCAATAGGATGGGTCATTCCAGGCCTTGAGTGTGCAAAGGACCTGCGCAGCAAAAGCTTCGTGAATTTCAAACAGGTCAATGTCCTCAAACCCGAGTCCCGCCCGCGCCAACATGTTCGATACTGCAATCGTTGGGGCCATAAGCAGCCCTTCTCCACCGGCAAAGTCATTAGCCGCGACTGCCCCCATGCTCAGATAGGCCAGAACCGGCAGTCCACGTTCACGCGCCCACTCTTCGCTGGCCAGCAACACTGATGCGGCACCATCAGTAAGCGGCGTCGAGTTGGCGGCCGTCAACGTACCGTGACCAGAGGCCTTGTCGAAGGCAGGCTTCATCGTTGTCATCTTGTCCAGCGTCGTATCGGCACGCACATTGTTGTCGCGAACCAACCCAGCGCACGGCACCAGCAGATCATCGTGAAAGCCTTCATCATAGGCCTTAGCGGCGTTCTGATGGCTTGCGAGAGCCAACTCGTCCTGCGCTTTACGGGATATACCCCATTCGCGCGCCATCAATTCAGCATGCTGGCCCATCGATAGGCCAGTGCGCGGTTCATTAACCGATGGAGCAACCGGGGTCAGTTCGCCAAACGAAAATCCCTTGAACACCTTGAAACGCTCACCCAGGCTCCGGGCGCGCGACAGATTGATCATCCGATGCTGGAATTTGTTGCCAAACACCACCGGACTATCACTGACCGTATCGGAACCAACTGCTATCCCACACTCGATTTCGCCGGTCGCAATCTTGGCACCCAAAGCCAGCGCAGCCTGGAGGCTCGTGCCACAGGCGATTTGCATGGTAGTACCGGGTGTGCGCGGCGACAGGCCAGCATCGAGCAGTGCTTCGCGTGCCAGATTGAAGTCGCGGCTATGGCCAATGACCGCACCGCCCATCACCTCGTCAATCTTGGCGCCTTTGAGATCAAATTTTTCGACCAGACCGCGCAGCGTCGTGGCCATAAGCGACAAATTGGTCTGTTCGACATAGGCCGTGTGCCCGCGCGCGAACGGGATACGGGTCGAGCCAACGATGGCGATTGTTCTCAGCTCAGTCATCTTACGCCTTCCCGTCTTTGCGCGCCTGCAACGGACCACCCAGGAACGGCGCAAATCCGGTTCCCATGATCACGCCGATATCGGCCAGATCGGCATTGGCAACCACACCTTCGCTGACCACAACCTCACTCATGTCGACCAATGGCTTGACCAACTCACGCCCGAGTTCGGCGAGGTTTTTGTGGTCGGGAACCGGTCCCTTCTGGGCCTTGCCGTCAGCCCACTTGTAAAAGCCTTCGCCCGACTTTCGGCCCAGTTTCTTGGCGGCCACCAGCTTGGCAAATTTCGACCCGTCCGGCACCTCATGGCCAAGCTCGGTCGCGACAGAAACCCCAACATCCAGCCCCACTGTATCCATCAATTCAATCGGCCCCATCGGCATACCGAACGCAACGGCAGCGGCGTCGAGCAATTCCTTGTTTTCCCCCGCTTCCACCCGTTGCACGGCGCCCAGCATGTAAGGCATCAACACCCGATTGACCAAAAACCCCGGCGCTGACTTGACCACAACCGGACTCTTGCCAATCGCCAGCGCAAATGCTGCGCCCTTGCCAATTTCCTCGTCACTGTTGAAGCTTGAACGGATAATTTCGACCAGCGGTAATTGTGCTACTGGGTTGAAAAAATGCAATCCGATCAACCGTGCCGGGTCGTTCAGCCCTTCTGCGATCCGCTCCAGTTCGATCGAGGAGGTATTGGTCGCAAGAATTGCGCCCCGCTTCAACTTGCCCTCAAGGCCAGCGAATATCTTGCGCTTGATTTCGAGATTTTCCACCACCGCCTCGATAATCACATCGGCACGGCTAACGCCTTTGCCTTCGGGATCAGCTTCAAGCCGGGCAACAGCAGCATCGACTTCGAATTTTTTCTTGAGCCGTTTTCTGAACAGTTTCTTGCCACGATCAAGCGCTGGCTTGATCCGGTCCATGTCCAGATCCTGCAGCGTCACCGCCATGCCACGCAATGCGCACCAGGCGGCAATATCGCCCCCCATGACCCCGGCCCCGATCACATGGACTCGCGCGAACTTGACGCCCTTGGCACCTTGCTTTTTCAAGCCCTCAGACAAAAAGAATACACGCCGCAGATTGGATGCTGTGTCCGATCCCATTAGCGGCACAAAGGCGTCGATCTCGCCGCGGATCATCGCCTGCCAGTCGTCACCGTGCTTCTCAAACAGATCGATCAATGCATAAGGTGCCGGATAGTGTTCCTTGCGGGCCTTTTTGGCGACCTGTTCCTGCATTTTCGATACCGCGTAGCCCCTCAGCGGGCCCATACCCATGACGCGCTTGAACAGACCTGCGGGCTTGGATGCTGCGATGCTGCAACACAGCTTTCCGCGCCTCCCACCGCAACATGTCGCGATGGCGTACCAGCTTGTCGACCAACCCTAGGCCGCGCGCCGCACCCGCCCGCAGCAACCGCCCACTCAACATGATGCTCATCGCATCAACCGGCCCCGCCTGCCGAATGGAGCGGCCGGTGCCGCCAAAACCCGGAAATATTCCTAGATTGACCTCGGGAAAGCCGATCCGCGTCTTGTCGTCATTGACCGCCACGCGATAATGGCAGGCGAGCGCCAATTCCAACCCGCCACCCAGCGCAAACCCATGAATCCCGGCAACCATCGGGATTTTTAGATTCTCAATCCGTTGAAACAGCGCATGAGTGCGTTTGAGCGCTTCAGGCAATACCGAAAAATCGGACATGGCATCGAATTCTGAAATATCCGCGCCAGCAATAAAACCGCTGTCTTTACCCGATAGCAGGATGACCCCGACCAAGTCCTTACTGTTGGCCAAATCCTCAAAACGCGCCACCAGTGTCTCCAGCTCCATGATCGCTTCGCGACTGAGCGTGTTGACCGGCGAGTTGGGTGTATTGATCGTCAACCAGCCCAATCCTTCCACATCGGTATGGAAGTTCCAATTCTTGGTTTCGGTCAGTTGCGGTTGGGGGGCCACTGCTCTCTCCTATTCCGCTGCGCTTTTGGCACGGTGTTCCGACAAAACCCCGGGCGCAAAATCATCAACCTTCACCACTCGGTCGGTTGCTTCATCGGCGGCCCGCATGATGCCAGCCTCATTGGCGTTCAATACACCCGCCGCCACTGCATCATCAATGGCATCGCGGTCCAGGCGCCGTTCAATCGTGCCCTTGCGCGCCGCCTTGACAAAGCGTGTCTCAATGTCTTCGGCCTCGGTCACTTTGGCAAAACCATCTTCTAGAACGCCGGTAATGTCATTTGGGTCCATCGATACATAGGCACCGGTTGTCATTCGGTCACGGAACGTACCGGGGCGCAGGATGGCGCGCACTAGCCGGTAATTGATCCGATCAGCACTTGGCTTGGCGTGCCGACCCAATGGAAAGCACAGAAACGCCATGAGATAGGCAGCAAACCGGTTGGGGAAATTGGCAAACACCTCACCGAAACTGGCTTCCATCTTGGCGATATGGTCCGCCATGATCGCATCGACCACAGGCTTGTCTTCAGTCAGCGCGCCTTCCTCGTCAAAGCGCTTGAGCGTTGCCGACATCAAATAAAGGTCGCCCAGAAGATCAGCCATGCGTCCGGAAATCTTCTGCTTGCGCTTGAGATCGCCGCCGAGAATGACCGTCGTCCAGTCCGCCACCAGCGCAAAGGCCTGGCTATATCGGTGCAACTGGCGATACCAATGGGCCATCTCCCCGTTGTTGGGAGTTGATGCAAAGGCCGCGCCCGAAATGCCATGCAGAAAGCTGGCGGCAATGTTGCGCAACATGAAACTGGTATGCCCGGCGAACGCTTGGTCAAATTGTTCGATACCCTGGCGCCTGTCCGGGTTCTGAGCCGCCGATATTTCCGAATACAGAAACGGATGCGCCCGCAGTACGCCCTGCGCAAAGGTCATCAGCGTCCGCGTCAATATGTTGGCGCCCTCGACCGTGATCGCCACTGGCAGGGCCATATAGGCCCCAAACAGATAATTGCTCGGTCCGTCCTGAATCGCCCGCCCACCGTGAATGTCAAATGCATCATCCATGCTCTCGCGCATTGCCTCGGTGGTACGATATTTCAGCAATGCCGAAATCACCGCGGGACGCTGCCCCTCGTCGACCATGGAGGCTGTCAGCCGTCGCGCCGACTCATAGGTATAGGCATTCTTGAGCATCCGGCCCAATGGCTCGGCCACACCCTCCATGATGCCGATCGGGATACCGAATTGTCGACGGATGCGGGCGTAAGCGGAGGTGACCCGCAACGACTGCTTGATCGAGATTGAGCCAATCGCTGGCAATGAAATCGCCCGCCCGGTCGACAGACACTCCATCAACATGCGCCAGCCCTGACCAGCATAGTCAGTGCCCCCGATCAAGAACTCCATCGGGATGAACACATCTTCGCCCGTGGTTGGGCCATTCATGAAGGCCTGCCGCGAAGGGTAATGCCGACGACCTATTTCAACACCGGGATGATCATGTGGCACTAGCGCCAGCGTAATGCCGATACGCTCGCCCTTTCCCAAAAGATTATCTGGATCATGCAGGATAAATGCCAGCCCCACCAGCGTGGCGATCGGTGCCAGCGTGATGTAGCGCTTGTCCCAGCTCAGCCGGACGCCCAGGGTTTCCTTGCCCTGATAGGTGCCCTTGATGACGGTACCAATATCGCGCATACCGCCTGCGTCGGAACCCGAATGAACCCCGGTAAGAGCAAAACATGGCACTTCAAGCCCCTTGGCCAGGCGTGCCAGATATTTGTCCTTTTGTGCGGTCGTGCCGTATTTTTCCAAAAGTTCGCCCGGCCCGAGCGAATTGGGGACCATAACGGTGATACCCGCAGCAACCGAACGACTTGAGATTTTGGACACAACCATCGATTGAGCCTGCGCCGAAAAGCCAAGACCGCCATATTCCTTGGCAATCAGCATGCCCAAAAAGCCGTTATCCTTGAGGAATTGCCAGACTTCGGGCGTAAGGTCGGCAAGATTGTTGCGCGTATCCCAATCATTGATCATGGCGCAAACCTGTTCGACCGGACCGTCGAGAAACGCCTGTTCCTCGGCGCTCAGCGTCAGCGGACGGATCGAGGTCAATTTGGTCCAGTCCGGTCGGCCTGAAAACAATTCAGCGTCCCAGCCCACCGTTCCTGCGTCCAGCGCTTCCTGCTCGGTGCGGCTGACCTTGGGCAGGATTTTCTTGACCATGCCATAGGCCGGGCCGCTGACAACTGCCAGGCGCACCGGTTTGATCGCCAGCGCCAAAAGGATTATCCCCGGCAACAGCACCAACACTAGACCGCCAAACCCGGTTGCGACACTGATGCCTTGGTCGGGGAAGCTGACCCGACTCAGCAAACCCAGAACTAGCGCCAGAAGCCCCCATTGCCACAATGGAGACTGACGCACCGCTAGTGTTGCGAAGGCTACCAATCCAAACAGAAACAGTGCCAAGCCCATATTCGCCTCCATTGACCACCCGCACCGCTCTGGCAGCCGCCGGAGGTCGGTCACTATTCACATCCACGACTAGGCCGCGTACCCGCGTCGATGCCAGCCATGGCTGCTACCAGACTAGCTGATGGCGCCTAATGATTTAAGCCAGTTTAGCCAGATTTACGCATACGTCAACAAAATGCCTATTGCGGAACTACCGTGAAATTACTTTGGGTACGAACAGTTTCTGATATTTCGGCAACCATTTGACGCTAACGTAAAGCCATGGAATAGTTTAGCGGCCCATCCCGCGTGGGCCAAACGGGCACAATGCTCAGGAGGATAGCGATGGGAACGAACAGCACCGCCGTAAAGGCTCTGCGGCCTTGGATCGCCAGCTATCCCGAGGGTATTGCATGGAACGCAAAAATCGACACCCGTCCGGTCCATGAACAGGTATTGGCAGCGTGCGCGAAAAATCCTGCCGCGCTGGCGCTTGATTTCCTCGGCGGCACCACGAGCTTTGGCGATCTGGCCAAAAGAATCACGGCCTTTGCTGGCGCATTACAACAGCAGTTTGGTGTTAAAAAAGGCAGTCGCGTCGCCCTGATGCTGCCGAACACCCCCTTTTACCCAATCGCCTATTATGGAGTGCTGCGTGCGGGCGGCACCGTAGTCAACTGCAATCCGCTCTATACCGTTCACGAATTGTCTCACATTGTCGGCCATGCCGAAGCCGATGTGTTGATCACCCTCGACCTGGCCCAGATATTTGAAAAGGCGGAAGCACTGATCAGCGCTGGCCATGTCAAATCCATGATTGTCTGTCATTTCCCGGACGCCCTGCCACTGGTCAAGAAACTGCTCTACACAGTCGTCAAACGCAAGGATTTGGCCTCGATATCCAAATCAAATGTTGCCGGAAAAATCGTAAAATTCGCCGACATGCTGGCGCGCGGCGCCCCGCCAAGCCCTGTCGTAATCGATCCGGAGAACGACATTGCGGTCCAGCAATACACCGGCGGTACCACAGGCCTGCCAAAAGGCGCGCTCCTCTCCCACGCCAATATAGCCGCCAATATGAGTCAGATCGACCATTGGGGTTGTGGTGTGTTCGCCCCACCCTCAAAAGTCGTGGCGGTGCTGCCCTTTTTTCACATATTTGCCATGACCGTGTGCATGAACGTGCCCCTGAGCAATGGCACGCCGGTCATCATGCTCCCCCGCTTTGAGCTAAAATCGCTGCTCAATCTGCTGACGCGAACCCGCGCCAATGTCATGCCCGCCGTACCGACACTGCTGGCAGCACTGGCCCGCGACAAATCGACAACGCCCGAACAATTGGCCAGCCTTGAGGTTGCCATATCGGGCGGCGCCGCCCTGCCCAACGAAATTCGCAACAGTTTTGGAAAGCTTTCCAAGGCCACGCTAGCCGAGGGTTATGGATTAACCGAAGCCTCACCTGTCGTCTGCTGTGCGGCATTGCGCGTTCCAAGCAAGCCAATGTCCATTGGCCTGCCTATTCCTGGCACCGACATCCGCTTTGTTGATGTCGATACCGGTAAACCTGTCGGCATTGGCGCGGATGGCGAATTGCAGGTCAAGGGCCCGCAGGTCATGAAAGGCTATTTCGAGGATGACGAGGGCAACCAGAGTGCCTTTATGGACGGTTGGCTGCGCACCGGAGATGTCGGCCATATGGACGAGGATGGCTATGTGTTCCTCGTTGATCGCATCAAGGACCTGATTATCTGTTCGGGCTTCAATGTCTATCCCCGTACCATCGAAGAAGCGCTGATGACCCATCCAGCCGTCGACGAAACCAATGTCATCGGCGTACCCGACAATTACCGCGGCGAAGCGCCGGTGGCCTATATAAAGCTCAAGGAGGGCCAATCGACCACGCCCGCCCAACTCAAGCAATTCCTCGAGGAAAAGCTGAACAAGATCGAGATGCCAAGGGAGTTTATCTTCCGTGACGCCCTGCCCAAGACGCTCGTTGGTAAATTGTCAAAGAAGGAACTGCGCGACGACTATGCCCGCATGAAAGCAGAAAAGTCATGAGTCTCTCCGGGAACGACAATCGTGACCTGTTTTCCATCGCCGATCTTGCCAGGGAGTTTGGCATTTCGACGCGCGCCATTCGGTTTTATGAATCCAAGGGCCTGTTAGCCCCAGAGCGCCTCGGCGCCACCCGCGTCTTCCGCCGTCGCGATCGTGCCCGGCTCATTCTCATCCTGCGCGGCAAGCGGCTGGGTTTTTCGCTGCGCGACATATCTGACTATTTGAGCCTTTATGACGCAAATCGCGACCGTCAGGTCAATCTCCTGGTTGAAATGGTCGATGAGCGATTAGGCTCTCTGGAACGCCAGATGGTGGATTTGCAAACCACCATTGAGGAGCCTCAGGGAAATCCGCAAACTGGCCGAGGAACGGATCGCCAAGGCCAGCTGATCATTATCTCCGCCCGTCCCGGCTGCGATGATGTGCGGTCAGCGGGTCTGGTTTTTTTGGTTTTTTCCAGCCTTTGGGCGGCTCAACGACTGGCATGTTGGTACCTAGCCCCATCGCACCAGGCGGCGGCTGGCTGACGACAGTAACCTCTCTGTCGGCGTCTGTCGGCGAACTGATGTCGGGCCGTTCGCCACGCAGTTGCGCAATTTCGTTACGGCACTGCGCTGCCAATTCAAAATCCATCGCCGCCGCTGCGACGCCCATACGCTTTTCCAATGCCACAATCCTGCGATGGATCGACGCCGTTGACATGCCGCTACATCACCTTGCTGACAGTGAGCAGACCGGGCCGCTGCGCATTGGCCTGAGAGATCGCCGCTTCGCCGCCGAGCACAACGACATGGCCATTTTGTGCCACCGCCTCAAGTGCATCCGCCATCGCCGCGAAATCCACCCGCCCGGCATTGAGGACCTCGTCGCGACGTTGTTGCCGCAGCGTGTCAGTCGTCCCGACCAACTCTCGCCACATCGATGAGTAACCCTTGGCATCGGGGAATTCATAGCCGTCCATATCCCCGATCACGCCAATGATCGAACGGGCAAGGTCAGCATCGCTCACAGGGGTGCGCAGCGCCATAGCCGCGCCATCATAGGTATCCAGTGTCTTGAGCAGATTCGGATCGCGATAGCTGAGGAAGGAGAAATTGCCCGACATCAGATCAAATCGACTCGATCCGCCATAGGCCCCGCCCTGCACCCGAACTTTGTCCCACAACCATGTCGTATTGAGAAACTTGAGCACGACGCTGGATGCGGCACTCAATTCAAAGCCCAGTGCCTTGAGGTTTGCGCCCTTGCCGACATAATTGACCTGGGCCGGAATGATCAACCCTTCCGACTGTGGCTCGCAACCATTGGTCCAGGTTTTCAGAGATTCGCCGCCTTGGGGCAGGCTCTCGACAAACGCACCCACTTCACCGCGGGTGTCGCTCCAGATGCTAGCATCTGCTGTAACATTGACCACCATGTGTGAACGATTGAACAGGCTGCTTCGAACGCGCTCCAGCGCCGCTTCGACGGACGCCCAATCGCTATCGATCCGCTTGATCAGGTCGCGCACGAAATTGAGGTAGCTGACGCCCCCGGTCAACTCGGCAACAAAGCTGGCCTCTGCAAGGCCCGACTTGAGCCTTGTATCAACGATCGAATTACCCGCCGGCACAATCCGCGCCTCATAGCCGGCCTTTTCCTCAAGCGCCATTTGCTTGAACCGGTCGCGATTATCGAGGCGCGTTGACAGGATCATATCCCGCAAAATATCCAGCAACTCCGGTATTTTGGCCAGAACCGCTTTGCCCGAGAGGAAAAACCATGCGGCGCTATCTGTTCCGTGCTGCCGCGCCGACAGGCCACGATGCTGGCCGACGCCGCCGGTAGAGCGCCCAATCCGTTGCGTCAACGACACAAAATCTTCCTTGGCCGTCCCCATTTGTAGCAGCGCCCGGCCGAACAGCGGCAGATAGGGCAACAGATCCTGATCCAGCGAATGCAGATCAAAACCGAGGTCGAGATAGAACACACCAAGCGTTGGCAGGTCGTGATAGTAGAGTTTCGCGCCAGCCATGGTGCTCCGCTCAATTGGCACCGTGCGTACCTCTCGCGGCAGGTCCGCCAGTGTCAGTGTCGGTATCTTGGCCACAAGATCGGGATCATCGACCGCATCCTGAATATCCTTGAGCCGTTGCGTTCCGGCAATTACGCCTTCAATATCATCCGAACTCATCGCCACTTGCACAGCCTTGAGCCGCGCCGCCTCAGCCTCGGCTTCGCGCGCATCCTGCTTGTCGTCCGCAGACAGGATAACTGTTGTGCGATGCGGGTTATCAAGGAAGCGCGCTTTGATCAGCGCCTCAAAATAGCCGTCCCCCGCCTTGGCCTTGATCGCGCCCAGCGCATCCTCGAATGCCAGCGGCGCCAGTGGATCATCGTCATGTAGCCATGTACTCAATGCCGAAAACATCATGGCGATCCCGCGCGGGAACGATCCGGTATTGTTTTCGCGCAGGGAGAATTCAAACGTATTGATTGCCGCCTCGATGGTCTGCCGGTCCAACCCACGTTCGCTCAGTGCTATTAGCGTATCGAGGATAAGAGGTTCCACCTTGTCGGCATCTGCCGGATCGATCCCCTTGAGGCCGAAACTTGCCATCGGCTGGCGCAGGCCGCCCGAAATGCCCCCGCCGATCAGGCTCTCGCCAAGCCCGGAGTCAGTAAGCGCCTTGCGAAATGGCGCGGCCGAATTGCCAACCAGAATATAGGACAGGAGCGCATTGGAGAGCGCCGCTATTCGGTCCGATGGCGGCTCGATCATCCAGTTGACCGTCACCATGCCGTCACGTGCCTTGCTTTCATCCTTGCTGCCCGCATAGGTAGCAACCACCTGGCGCGGCGAATTGAACCGCGGCTGCAATTGCACCTCGGCATCGACCGGCGCCCGGTCGAACTGCGAAAAATAGGCGTCCAGAATTGACAGGCGCTCATGTGCGTCATCGTCGCCCGAAAAAAATGCCCGGGCATTGGAGGGGTGATAGTATTTTTCGTGGAAGGACTTGAACTGCTTGTAGCTGAGATCTGGGATGGCCTTGGGATCACCACCCGACGACTTGCCGTAAGTCACATCGGGATAAAGCGAGCGCTGGGAGATATCACGCATCACCGCATCCGGCGAAGAAAATACCCCCTTCATTTCATTGAAAACCACGCCCTTGTAGATCAGGGGCGCATCAGGCGCCTCGGCCTCATAGTGCCAGCCCTCCTGCCGAAATGTGTCCTCCGATATCAGCGGAAAAAAGACAGCATCGAGATAGACATCCACCAGATTGTAAAAGTCCTGCAAATTCTGGCTTGCCACCGGATAGGCGGTTTTATCGGGAAAGGTCATTGCGTTGAGAAAGGTGTTCAGCGAGCCTTTGATCAATTCGACAAATGGCTTTTTGATCGGATATTTGCGGCTGCCACACAGCACCGAATGCTCAAGAATATGAGCAATGCCCGTCGAATCTTCCGGCGGTGTCTTGAAGGTAATACCAAACACCTTGTTTTCATCATCATTGACCAGCGACAAGACCTCTGCGCCGGTCTTTTTGTGCCTGAAAAGCTGCGCCTGCGAATTGACCTCGGCAATATGCTCATCGCGCAAAAGTTCAAATGCTGGATGGTTGGACATGAAAGGCTCACTGAAATTGAATTATTACTTTGAAGTAGGCACGGGCCAGGCACATTGCCAGTAACGCCTGATTGATATGTCTCGGCCCAACCTTGCTAATGTGCCCGATCGGCGCATTCAAAATAGTCGGGAAAATCGGCGATAGTTTGTGACAGGAGCACCTCCGCGCGCGCCAGATGCTTGCGAATTTCTTTTTCGGCCAGCACCACATCGCCCGCCCCGACCGCTGCAGTGATCGCCTTATGCTCGGCGATGGCATATTCCGACGACGCCCGGCCAAGGGTCAGATACCGCACCCGATCCAGTTGAATCTTGTGATCTGCCACCAGATGCCAAGCATATTCCACCCCCGCCAGAAGTGCCAGTTGGCGATGAAATTCTTCATCAAGTCCGTGAAAGCCCCGAATATCGCCGGCATCCGATGCTGCCTGTTGCGCGGCAATGATATTGGTCAATATCGAGATTGTGTCGGCGTGGGGATCACCCGCCACCCGGCGAACGATTTCCACCTCGATCGACTCGCGGATAAAGCGGGACTGACGCACGCCATCGGCGGAAATCTTCTTGATGACTGTCGCCCGCTTGGGTCGGATCATCAATAGCCCTTGCTGGGAAAGGCGAATAAACGCCTCACGCACCGGTTGGCGCGATACGCCATGCCGACTGGCAATATCACTCTCGGAAATCACGTCACCGGGCTTGAGCGCCATGGTGACTATGTCGTCCCGCAATGAAGCAACAATGCGACCGGCCATGGTTTCAGGGAGTCTCACTCAGCACCTTGCCGACCCTTCCATTCAAGATGAGCCAGAGGCTTAGCCCAGATCGGTTTGCAGGTCGACAGGGTTAGTCCTCGACCGACGCAAGCATGCCAGCATAAACACCTGGCGTTGAATGCGGAATGATCATCGCGTCAAGCCGCTTCTGGTAGAAGGCGACTGGGCCCGGAGCGCCGATGACGCCATAGCCATACCCCGCCTCGCGCATGGCGCGCAGCGTGGCAATCAACAGCACTTCGCCAATGCCCTGCCCCCGTTGATCCTCCGCCACCCCCGTTGGCCCGAAAAATCCCTTTGCCGTTGTGTCGTAACACGCAAAACCTGAAATCTGCCCGCCGCGAACCGCCAATAGGCAGGTAACCGGCATCTGCGCCAAACCGTGCATTGCCTCCGACGCCCAGATCTCACTGAAGTGCTCCCGAATCCAAGCCAAAACCACATGGCCCTCGGGCGGCAACGCCCTGCGGATCACCACGCCAGCGTCGCGCACCCTTGCCTCCGCTTCAAATACCGGCAAATCATATAGCCGAACCAGTAAATCGCTCATCACACCCTCCAAACACACAGGCACTGATATCATGGTGGCGGCGTTCACCGAAAGAGCGACCAAGCCAACTGTGAGTTGAGCCCTTTTGGTGGTCCTCAACCCCGCTAACAGCTGCTAGGATCAGATCGAACCAAGCCGTGCATTGAGTCTCCCGGCGGGACCTGATAGCCGCAGACGGAGATGCAATGAAAGTCGATATCGACATGGGCGCAACCAAGGTCGCCGCGTCCGCCATGCTCGATCTCGAAGAGTTGCTGGCGACACGACTGTTGGTACAAGGCAATTCGGGTTCGGGGAAATCGCACCTGTTGCGCCGGCTGCTTGAACAAAGCGCGCCATGGGTTCAGCAGGCCATCATTGATCCCGAGGGCGATTTTGTAACCCTGGCCGAAAAATTCGGTCATGTGGTTGTTGATGCCGCGCGCACCGAGGCCGAACTGACCCGCATCGCTGGCCGTATCCGCCAGCATCGTGTTTCCGTGGTCCTCAACCTTGAAGGGCTCGACGTCGAGCAACAAATGCGCGCCGCTGCCGCATTTCTGGGCGGCATGTTTGATGCCGACCGTGACTACTGGTATCCGGTACTCGTCGTTGTCGATGAAGCCCAATTGTTCGCACCCGCTGTTGGCGGCGAAGTGAGCGACGAAGCGCGAAAACTATCGCTTGGCGCGATGACAAATCTTATGTGTCGCGGGCGAAAGCGCGGTCTGGCCGGTGTCATCGCCACCCAGCGCCTGGCCAAATTGGCCAAGAATGTCGCGGCCGAAGCCTCCAATTTCCTCATGGGCCGCACATTTCTTGATATCGACATGGCGCGCGCCGCCGACTTGCTGGGCATGGAGCGGCGACAGGCAGAACAGTTCCGCGATTTGGCACGCGGCTGTTTTGTCGCTCTTGGGCCTGCACTATCGAGACGCCCGTTGCCGATCACCATTGGGGCGGTCGAAACCTCGGCACGTTCCACCAGCCCCAAGGCTCACACCGCTTCCCAATGCACCAATAGATGCCCAGGATCTGATTTTCACCCCCGGCCCCGAAGAAACCCGCGCCATGGTGCGCCGTCCACCACCGCCTGCGCCAACGCCAACTGCCGATATCCTCGCCCAGCTCAACAAGCCGCGCGTCGATGTAACAACCCAATCCCAGACTTTATTCCCCGAAATTGACCAAGCTGAACGCGATGCGCTTATTGACGCGGTCATGGTCGAGCCTGCTCAGCGATCCAGATGCCAGCTTCCGCACGGTCGCAGTGCTCTATCAGGACTTTCTCGTCCGCTGCCGCATCCGGCGCGTGCCCGGAGAAACAATCGACCTGCCCGCCTTCAAGCGCCGCCTTGCCATGGCGCGCGTCGATCTGGATCAGGAAACCGCGACCAGCGAGACCTGGCAGCAGGCGCTGGCACTTTCCGAGTCACTAACCGACGATATTCAGGGCGTTTTCCTGGTCCTGGCACAGGCCGCCGTTACCAGCGCGCCCTGCCCGTCGGATCTCACGCTGGCGCGCATTTATGGCAGCCATTCTGCCAGTCGGGCTCGGCGTTTGCTAACCTATTTCGAGGAGCGCGGTCTGCTCGTGATTCGCCTCGATTTCCGTAACAACCGGGTCGTTGCCCTACCCGATCTTGACTGCGAGACGGCCCCCGGCGATCCCAACGGCCCCGATAATCTGGCCGAGGATCGCTCCGCAGCAGAATAGCGCCATGCCCGAGCCCGATCTAGTCAGCGTTTGAACAGTGCCTTATAGCCAAACGTGCGCGCGGTGCCGGGTTTGAGCATCAGCGCATAGGGGCGGTGCATAATATCGTTGCTTCCATTCATTTTTGCCGCCGTGCCATGCCAGGGTTCAATGCACAAAAACGGCGCCCCGCGCTTGGTCCACAGAGCCAGATTGGGCAAACCCGACCACGAGAACTCGATGCGCTGTCCGCCCGCTACCCCATAGACAAGACTGTCGCCTGCGCCTTCAGAAAAGATCATGGCGTCCTCGGCAAACAATCCCGCCTCCAGCCTCAAACGTCCAGCCCGAAACGGAGAGGGTTGGCGTTGCGTGGTAAGCAAACCATTGTGAAGGCGTTGCAAGGCAGGTGCCGCATCGCCCGACAATCTGATCTCATGTACTTTTCCTTCTGCCCCCGGCAGCGGCCACACAAAAGCGGGATGATAACCAAACTGAAATGGCATCCCCCGCTCGTCCATATTGGTGATCGTGGACGTGACCGATATGCCAGCACCAACCAGCCGGTACTCAACCTGCAGGCGAAACTGAAAGGGATATTGCGCCAGCGTTTCATCGTCAGCTTCAAGCCGATATTGGCAATAGTCGGCATCAGCCTGAATTAGTTCAAAATTTTTGCGGCGAGCGAACCCATGCGAGGCCATGGCAAAATTTTTACCCTCAATCCCGATCATGTCGCTCGGGGTTTTTCCCACGATCGGAAACAGGACTGGCGCACGACCCGTCCAATATTTCTCGTCGCCATGCCATAGCCATTCGCTGCCATCGGCTCCGGTAATCGATTGCAACTCCGCACCCAACGCCGCGACGGCAACGCTGATATGCCCGTTATCAAGCCGAACTGATTGGTCCATTCCGTGTCCTCTTGCCCGCGGCTATTGAACACATATCAACTCGATAAAACAGGGCCTCTTGTTCTCATGGCCCTTTTTGGCCATGACAGTGCCATGACGCTCCGCCCCGCCAATTTGCCGATTCATGTGGCCCTGCCTGACCTGCTCGCCGCTTTGGTGGGCAGCACCAAAGCTGTATTGGTGGCGCCGCCCGGGGCAGGCAAGACCACCGTCGTGCCACTGGCGTTGCTGGACGCACCCTGGCGATCCGGTCGCAAGATCATCGTCCTTGAACCGCGTCGCCTCGCCGCCCGAGCGGCTGCCCATCGCATGGCCCAAACCCTTGGCGAGCCGATTGGTCAAACCGTTGGCTATCGCGTCCGGCTCGACACCAAAATTTCGGCCCAGACCCGAATTGAAGTGGTAACCGAGGGCGTTTTTACCAGCATGCTTCTCGATGATCCTGAACTTTCCGGCATCGCCGCCGTCTTGTTTGACGAGTTTCACGAGCGCAGTCTCGACGCCGATCTGGGATTGGCATTGGCGCTGGATGCCACCGCGCTGCGGCCAGATCTCCGGATCCTTGTCATGTCGGCTACCATCGATGGCGCCCGGATCGCCTCGCTACTCGATGATGCACCGATCATCGAAAGCTTGGGTCGCGCCTTTGATGTTGAAACTATTCATGTCGATCGCGATCCGCTCATCCGACTGGAGGATCAACTCACCAAAACTATTCGCACCGCCCTGCGCGATCATCCCGGCTCCGTCCTGGTATTCCTGCCTGGTCAGGCAGAAATCGCCCGCACCGCCGAGCGCCTGCGCGCGGGTGTACCAGCCGATATCGACATAGCCCCGCTCTATGGCCAACTCACAACGATCGAGCAGGACCGTGCCATCGAGCCCGCACCGGCAGATCGTCGCAAGATCGTTCTGGCCACCGCGATTGCCGAGACCTCGCTGACCATTGAGGGGATCACGATTGTTATCGATAGCGGCCTGCGGCGCATCCCCGCCTATGAACCGGCCACCGGTCTGACAACCCTTCAGACGCGCAAAATATCCCGTGCAGGCGCAGACCAACGGCGGGGGCGCGCTGGCCGTACGGGTCCTGGCGTCTGTTATCGTTTGTGGGCCGAGGGCCAGACTGCCGCGCTTGAACCGTTCGATCAGCCCGAAATCCTGGGCGCAGACCTGACTCGCCTGGCTCTTGACCTGACGAGTTGGGGCGTTACCGAGCCAACACAATTGAGGTTTCTCAACCCGCCACCAAAACCCGCCTGGAACGAAGCAATCGCCCTGCTCAAAAGCCTTGACGCTGTTGACGATACCGCGCGCATAACACCCGCAGGTAAGGCACTGGCGCGCCTGCCGCTGCATCCACGTTTGGCGCACATGATCCACTGCGCCGCGATCGAGGGCACGCCGACGTTGGCAACTGAAATCGCCATATTGCTGACCGAGCGCGGCCTGGGTGGCAACAGCACCGATCTGGCGCACCGCTATGGCAATTTCCGGCGCGAACGCGGCAGGAGTGCCGATGAGGCCAAAATCCTGGCAAAACGCTGGGCCAGACTTGCCGGTGACAGGCAATCGGCAAACCATCAGCCAATCGCCGACGCTGACATCGGTCGCCACCTGGCCCGTGCCTATCCCGACCGATTGGCCCAGCGCTCCGGGGCGCCCGGTAGGTTCCGACTGGCCAATGGACGCGCCGCCAGCCTCGATGTCGCCGATCCACTCGCCGCCGAACCGTTCCTCGTCGTCACCGACATCACTGGTGCCGCCGCCAGCGGTCGCATCCGCGCCGCCGTCGCCATCGACCGCACGACAATAGATCAATTGTTCGCAACTGATATTGTCAGCGACACCGTCCTGGCCTTTGACGACGCCTCGCAAAGCGTGCGGGCGCGGCGACTGCAGCGACTCAACGCCTTGAAATTGTCCGACGAGCCAGTAGCGGTAGAACAACCCGAGCGGGCCGCCACTCTACTCGCGGCCAACTGTGTCATTGCCAGCCTGCCATGGACAAAAGACCAAAAGTCCCTGCGCGCCCGCGCCACCTTCCTGAACGCGACCCTGGGAAAGGAATGGCCGGATCTTTCCGACGAGGGTTTGGACAAGGATCGTGCCTGGCTGTCGGCGCATCTGTTGGGCCTCACCCAATGCGGGCAGATCGGCGCCGGTCATCTAGGAAACGCTCTTGATATCCTGCTGCCCTGGAACCGACGCCAGGAAATCGACCGTCTGCTGCCCAGCCACTTCGACGCGCCGTCGGGATCGCGCCTGCCGATCGATTATGAAGCCGAGAATGGGCCGACACTAGCGGTGCGGGTGCAAGAGCTATTCGGCTTGAACCGGCATCCGAGCATTGCCGGTGGGCGACTGCCATTGCTGATCATCCTGCTGTCGCCTGCCCATCGACCGATCCAGACGACCCGTGACCTGCCCGGCTTCTGGCAGGGCTCGTGGCGGGAAGTCGCCAAGGACCTCAAGGGTCGCTATCCGCGCCATCCATGGCCCGACGATCCCCTCAATACCCAGCCGACCAACCGCGCCAAGCCACGCGGCACTTGAACAGTGCCACCATCGGCGCCGTCTCTTGGTGCCGCCACAAACTAACTGTTCGGCGAAAAATCAAGCGCAACACCATTGATGCAATAGCGTTGCCCGGTTGGCGGTGGCCCATCTGGAAACACATGTCCAAGATGGCTGCCGCAATTGGCGCAGTGCACTTCGGTCCGCACCATGCCATGGTTGCGATCAACAGTGTTTTCGGTGGAGCCGGGCAATGGATCGTTAAAACTGGGCCATCCCGTGCCACTTTCAAATTTCAGGGTGGATTCAAACAGTGGTTGATCGCAGCCCGCACACGAAAAGACGCCTTGCCGATGTTCCTGCAATAATGCACAACTACCCGGTCGCTCGGTGCCGTGCTCACGCATCACCGCATATTGCTCTGGCGTCAGACGCACGCGCCATTCCGCATCCGTCCGCGTTACCGGAAATTTGTGGGCGTCCATGAGGCTCTCCTTTATTTATTCTGCCGGAAATATAGTGTCGTAGCGCGTCGACCAACACCCCACGCCAATATATCTCAAGCGCTTGTGACCCGGTTTTTCGCAACCTGTGACTCGGGTTCCGGTATTGGGAATAGCAAGTCGTAGGCCCAGTTGAAACAATAAGCATAGACCATATAGAACAGCGCAAATGACGCATCCATCACCAAGGCATCAAGTAGCGAGATACCCAGGTACCAGGCGATAAATGGCAGCAATATCGCTAACAGTCCAAGCTCAAACAGCGCCACATGAACAAGTCGGATCATTGGTGTCTTGTGCACACGCCCGCGTATGCGAACCATGGCATGGTCGAACATCAGGTTGAAAGCGTAGTTCCACAATGTCGCGACACTCGCCCCGACGAGGCTGATAATGCCGATGTCGTGCAACGGCTTGGCAAACACCACCGCGCCCAATGGCGTGACTAGAAGTAAGCCGATTATTTCAAAGCTTAAGGCGTGACGAATGCGATCACTGGTTGTGCGCATGGTGCTCCCCAAAATTCTCGGGTCGTCCCGAACAGGTCCCAAATGGGGGAGGTCGTCCTCGCTTGGCGTCAATATAGGTCTGCATCCCAGCATGGCAAGCGCCAACAATCCGGCATGCAGCAATAAATGGTGGGAGTAACAAGGATTGAACTTGTGACCCTTCGCGTGTGAAGCGAATGCTCTCCCGCTGAGCCTATACTCCCAGACACAATGCGACCCGCAGATTTCTCCACCTTGTAAATCAAGGTGGCGCTGCCACGGCTGTGCGAAGCCCCTGTCAGACAGGGAGAGAGATGGTGGGCGTAACAAGGATCGAACTTGTGACCCCTACGATGTCAACGTAGTGCTCTCCCGCTGAGCCTATACGCCCATCTCTCCGGGCTGGCGCGGCACCTGTCCTCGCCAGTGGCGCGGATAGACCATAAAACCACACAATGGGTCAAGAGGCCAATCGGCGATTTTCAATTTATGCCGCCAACAAACGCTCCACCTCATTGACCAGATCCTTGAGGTGGAAAGGCTTGGACAGCACCGACGCGTCCTTTGGTGCATCACTGTCGGGATTGAGCGCCACCGCGGCAAACCCGGTGATGAACATGACCTTGAGGTCGGGGTCCAGTTCGGTTGCGCGCCGTGCCAGGCTCGATCCCGTCCATCTCCGGCATCACAATGTCGCTCAGCAACAGTGCAAACGGTTCCTCGCGCAGTCGCTCATAGGCAGACAGGCCGTTGTCGAACGACACCACGTCATAGCCGGCATTTTTGAGCGCGCGCGTCAGAAACTGGCGCATATCGTTATCGTCTTCTGCGAGCAGAATGCGTTTCATCAATTTCCTCCGGCACATGGGGTAGTGAGTCGGCCTTGATGTGCGATGTTTAGTCCAACTGACCAAATCCGCAACCACGCTTTATGCGTGATCTGTGCATTTTAGCGGTATTGTGGACATTGTTGGCGAACAAGGGCAAACTTAGCAGGCAAAATATCGCGCACCGCGATTACAATTTCGGGGAGACAAGGTGCGGTCCGACTATTGGGATAAGCCCGCATTTGAAACGATACGCCCGCGCCGTCTGGTGGCGCCAGTCGTGTTCAATTCCGGTCATTCCGGACGCGTTTATCCTGAGCGCTTTCTGGCCATGACTCGCCTTGATCACCTCTCTATCAGGCAGTCGGAAGATGCATGGGTCGATGAATTGTTCGCGCGCGCGCCTCATTTGGGAGCACCACTCTTGCAGGCGCATTTCCCCCGCGCCTATCTCGATGTAAACCGTGAACCGTGGGAACTCGACCCCGCCATGTTCAACGAGCCGCTATCAGATCGCTTTAACACCACCTCGCCGCGCGTTGCAGCGGGCCTCGGCACCCTTGCCCGTGTCGTTGCCGAAAACAAACCAATCTATCGCGAGCGCCTGAACATTGCCGATGCGCAGATGCGGATCGAGGGTATCTATCACCCCTATCATACCGCCCTGCAAAAACTGTTGAGTGAGGCCATGGCGACTTTTGGCGTTGCCGTGCTGATCGATTGTCATTCAATGCCGCGCTTGACCCGCTCGGGCGACCGGCCATCACCCGACATTGTACTTGGTGATCGCTATGGCACCACCTGCGCGCCCGGACTGGTTGATCTGGTTGAAACCGTCTTTTCGTCCGCGGGACTGCGTGTTGCGCGCAATCGACCATATGCGGGCGGCTTTGCCACGCGCTCATACGGGCGCCCCCCGCACGGCGTTCATGCCCTGCAAATCGAGGTCAGTCGACATCTTTATATGAATGAAACCACCCTGACCAAGAATGAAAATTTCGCCGCTATTCGACTGCTGATGGAGCGATTGATCTATACCCTGATCGGCCTCGATCTTGCCGCCCTGTGCGGTCCCGCAACCGCCCTCAAAGCCGCCGCCGAGTAACGCCTCGAGCCTGGCCGCGCCAACAATCCACCCATAAAAACAGGCAGCCCATGACAAGCCCTTCCTCGCTGGCCGGTCTCGACCCGATACGCGTCCGCCAGACCCTGCTCGACGCAGCCGAAGCCGCCGCAACCCACACCATGCCCCGATTTCGCACGGCGCTTGCCGTCGACAACAAATGGTCACAGGGTTTTGATCCGGTAACCGAGGCGGATCGACAGGCCGAAATTGCGGTGCGTGACCTGATTGCCAGCCGTTTTCCCGACCACGGCATCATTGGCGAAGAGTGGGACGAAAAAGCCACCAAGGGCCGTTTCCAGTGGATTGTTGATCCTATCGACGGTACACGCGCCTATATTTCCGGCGTACCCGTGTGGGGAACACTCATCGGGCTGATGATCGATGGCCGCGCCGCCGCCGGACTGATGGCCCAACCCTTCACCGGTGAAACATTTCTTGCCATGCCCGGCAACGCCGAATTTCGGCGTCACGATCAAACCCGCCCGCTGCACACCTCAAATATCACCCAACTATCACAGGCCAAACTAACCGCGACAACGCCGGACCTATTCGCCAAAACCGACACCGAAAACGCCTGGAACGCCCTTCGGTCCAAAGTTCTCCAAACCCGCTACGGGTTGGATTGCTACGGCTATTGCCTTTTGGCAGCAGGCCATATCGACCTCGTTGTCGAAGCGGGCCTCAAGGACGTAGACATATGCCCGTTGATCCCCTTGATCGAGAATACCGGTGGCATCGTCACCACCTGGGATGGCGGTCACGCCGAAAAAGGCGGTAATTGCGTCGCCGCAGCCACCCGCGAATTGCACGACGCAGCGCTCAAGGTTCTGCGGGACGCACAAACTTAGGCGCTCTGGTCCGTAATGAAGGCGTCAAACGCGGCAAATACCTGACCGCGAATAAAGTCGTTTTCGACGAACATTTCGTGCTGCGCGCCAGCAATAACAGCGTGGCTACCGGTTCGCAGGCGCAACCCAAGATGCTCGATTGCGGCGCTCGACACCACTTGGTCGCGAGCCGCGGCGAGCATCAAGAGCGGCACTCTGATCCGGCCCGGAAAATCATCACGCCCCGCTTCGGCCATCGCCGCCATCGCCGCTGCCACCCAATTGATGGTCGGCTTGCCAATACCCAGCCTCGGGTTAGCGCGTACAACATCGACAGATCGCATATAGCGCACCTTGTCCGAGGTCAGCGGATTGTTGGCAAAGGTCTTTTCCGACATCGGCTTGTCTGCCCGCCGCCCGGCCGGTAGTTGCCCCAGTCCCAAAAAGCTCAGGACGGACGCCGCCTTGGCCATCCCGCCCATACTCAACGGCTGTCGATCCAGCGCCACCATCGGCGCGGACACAAAAATTCTGTCAAACATCAATCGGTCGTGCGCACCGGCAAACAAACTCACCAGTCCGCCCATCGAATGCCCCACAAGATAGAATGGAGGAGGACAATCGGGCAGTAGAATTTCGGCGTGAAAGCTCTTGAGGTCACACCAATAGTCAGAAAACCGATCGACATAACCAAGGCTGCGATTGCTGATCAGCCGGTCCGAGCCGCCCTGCCCGCGCCAATCGAACGTCGCCACGGCAAAGCCGCGCGATCGAAAGTCCGCGATCGTTTCAAAATACTTTTCGATATACTCGGTGCGGCCATGCACAAGGCAGACCGTGCCCTGATGCACATCGCCTGTTCGCGGCCAATATGCGTAACGCAACCGAACCTGGTCGCTGGTTCTGAAATAACCGACCCGCACGCCCTCCGGGATCGGATTGGATGTGATATTGACCAGTTTGGGCCCATCGGGATCTACAATTGTCGTCATGAATAACTCGTGTCTTGGCGCTTTGAACGCCATTAGACCACGCACATATGAAAGAAAACCAGCATTCCTTGCGGAACACTGGCTTTCCTTGACGCGGTCCGTGCGGGGGGCGGGTGACGGAACCGCGGGAAGTGTGCACCGCCCCAAAATTTCTCGGTGCACATCTTTACGATATAGCAGGCCATGCCTGAACACGACTGGAGCGCCACGTTCAGTTTGCGTTCATGAGCACCGCAGCTTCACCGCCTCTTGAACCCCGATTTTCGTCACCTAAATATTGCTTGTCCGCCGGATGTTCCGGGGATCGCCTGCCACAATGCAATGCTCGCCTAATATTGGGGGCATCATCCGGCAGCGCGAAAATCCACGTTGCTCACAGGAGAATGTGACATGCAGACCCTTGATTTTTCGCCTTTTTACCGTTCCACCGTCGGCTTTGACCGGCTGTTCTCGCGGCTCGATAGTGTGTCGGGACAGGAAGCAAAAACCTACCCCCCTTATAATATCGAGCGCCTCGGTGACGATGCCTATCGTATCTCGATAGCCGTTGCCGGCTTTTCCAATGGCGACATTGCCATTGAAAGCAAGGAAAACAGCCTGACCATTAAAGGCGCCAAGGCCGCTGACGAAGGCGACAAGACCCGCGAGTTCCTTCATCGCGGCATAGCCGAGCGCGCATTCGAGCCTGCGCTTTCAACTGGCTGACTATGTCGAAGTGACCGGCGCCAATCTTGAGAATGGGCTATTGCATCTCGAACTGAAGCGCGAATTGCCCGAAAGCAAAAAGCCGCGCCAGATCGCTATCAATGGTGGTGCCAAGAGCATCGACGACCAGTCCGTCAACTAATACCGGCACTGGATAATACACAGGGCGCGGTCCGAAGGGCCGCGCTTTTGACTCTGGTGGATGGAACCGGTCACCGCATTTGATCATTGCCTTACCAAGCGCCGCATTTGGCACAGCGTCAAGGAAAGTGATCTCATGAAAACCCCCTCCATTGATATAAAATCCAATACCAAGTCTGCCATGGTCGACCTGCTCAATGCGCGTCTGGCCGAGGCAATCGACTTGGCGTTATTGACCAAACAGGCCCACTGGAATCTCAAGGGCATCCAGTTTATCGCCGTGCACGAACTGCTCGATAAATTTCGTGCCGCCCTTGATACTCATGTCGATATAGTCGCCGAGCGCGTGGCTCAGTTGGACGGTATTGCCTTGGGAACCACGCAGGATGTCGCCAAGGCAACCAGTCTCAAGCCATATCCGAATGACATACGCAAGGTAACGGACCATCTTCAGGCACTGGCTGAACGCTATGCGGCAACCGCCGAACAGGTGCGCAAGGCCATCGACACCGCCGACGAAGCGGGCGATGCTGATACCGCCGATATCTTCACCGCCTTTTCGCGTGAACTCGATAAAGACCTATGGTTCATTAAATCCCATCTGGAATAGGCAAAACAATTTTTGAATAGGAAAAGCGCGCTTGACGTGCTTTTTTTGCGTTGTGGCGGACTAAATTGCCAAAGTGTTTCTAACAAACGATCCAATTTTCCTATAAATTCCGATCCAGAATTGGCAGTCGCCTATTCAACGGTTGCAAATATGCGTCGCCCCGCTTGCCCGGCACCAAAAATTATGCGATTGTGCCCAAGATAGGACAACACTATTGTCCTTATCAGAGGTGACACCCCGGTCTCCCCGGTCCAGTGACACACGCCGTTCGGGTTGGACCGCAAGTATGGCGGCAACTGGATGGCGGGGCTATTATTGCCCGAACGAGCGGCCATTTGGATGCAGAGCCGCTCCCCAATGAATGGACGTAATTGCTCTTTCGAGCCGTACGCTGTACGACCCGGAACAATATCACGTCCGCGAAAGGACAAATGCCAGCATCCTGCCTGCCGCGTGCGGCACTATGGCAAAGGTGTGAACGAACAGGACTTTGGCCCGCATCGCTGTGCAACAGACAGATTGCGGCCCCTCAGAAAGACAAGGAATTGCGCCATGGCACATGAATTGACCGGCTTCCCGCAACCCGTCAGCACCAGCAACGCCATTGCCAAAACCAGCGGTCGTCCCGTCGACCAGGGACTATATACTGCCGCCAACGAGCACGACGCCTGTGGCATCGGCATGATTGCCAATATCAAGAACAAGCCCAGCCACGAGGTTGTGCAAAAAGGCTTGGAAATTCTGGAAAATCTCGAACACCGCGGCGCCGTCGGTGCTGATCCGCTCATGGGTGACGGTGCAGGGATTCTAGTTCAGATTCCGCATGAATTTCTTGCCAAATCAGTTGATTTCGCGCTGCCCGCCAAGCACCATTATGGCGTCGCCATGCTATTTTATCCCAACGACACTGCCATGCGCGACCGTTGCGCCGAGGCAATCCTTGGCTGTTTCGAGCGTGAAGGGCTCACCATTCTTGGTACGCGCGTCGTCCCCGTCGACAACACAAGCCTGCCAGTGGGCGTCACCGACACGCAGCCGATTATCGAGCAGCTTTTCCTCGCCCGTCCCGAGGGGTTAAGTCTTGACGAGTTTGAACGCAAGCTCTTGATCGTGCGCAAGGTTATATCCAATACTGTCTACGCCAGCATTCCCGAATCCAACGATGACAATGGCTTTTATGTTGTCTCCATGTCGGCTCGAACCATCGTTTACAAGGGCATGTTCCTGGCCTTCCAACTGGGCGCCTTTTACGCCGATCTGCATGACGAAGACTTCCAGAGCGCCATCGCTCTGGTACATCAGCGTTTTTCCACCAACACCTTCCCGAGTTGGCGCTTGGCTCACCCCTATCGCATGACCACCCACAATGGTGAAATCAACACCATTCGGGGCAACGTCAACTGGATGGCCGCTCGTCAAGCCTCGGTGTCCTCAAAGCTGTTCGGCGACGATATTTCCAAGCTTTGGCCTATTTCCTATGAGGGCCAATCCGACACCGCCTGCTTTGACAATGCACTGGAGTTTCTGGTGCGTGGTGGCTATTCGCTGCCCCATGCCGCCATGATGCTGATCCCCGAGGCATGGGCCGGCAATCCACTCATGGACGAGACGCGCCGCGCCTTTTATGAATATCACGCTGCCCTGATGGAGCCATGGGACGGCCCGGCGGCGATGTCCTTGAGCGATGGTCGCTATGTCGTGGCAACCCTTGACCGTAACGGGCTTCGCCCGGCGCGCTATCTGGTAACCCGCGAAGGGCACGTCGTACTGGCCTCTGAATCCGGTGTCTTGACCATTCCCGACGAGGACATTGTCGAACGCTGGCGCCTGCAGCCGGGGCGCATGCTGTTGATCGACCTTGAAGAAGGCCGCATCATTTCCGATGACGAGATCAAGCAGACGCTCGCCACCAAAAATCCCTATGCGGAATGGCTGGCCCGTACCCAGATCGTGCTTGAAGACCTGCCCGAAGCCGAGCCCAAGGCGCCAAAAACCTCGGAGAGCCTGCTCGACCGTATGCAGGCGTTTGGCTATACGCAGGAAGATCTGAAAATCCTGATTGCGCCAATGGCCACCACCGGTCAGGAAGCCGTAGGGTCCATGGGCACGGACACGCCCATTTCCGCCCTCAGCGAAAAATCAAAGCTGCTCTATACCTACTTCAAGCAAAATTTCGCGCAGGTCACCAATCCTCCGATTGACCCGATCCGCGAAGAGTCGGTGATGAGCCTTGTGTCGTTCATTGGACCGCGGCCCAATCTGTTCGACCTTGAAGGTGTCGCCAAGCAGAAGCGCCTTGAAGTGCGTCAGCCCATTTTGACCAATGAGGATCTCGAAAAGATCCGCGTCATTGGCGACATGGCTGACAATCAGTTCAAGACCAAGACGCTGGACATTACCTACCCTTCCACCGAGGGCGCACCGGGTATGGAAGCTGCGATCAACGCTGTCTGCGAACTGGCGGAAACCGCTGTGCGTGGCGAATACAACATCATCATCTTGTCGGACCGTCTCGTTGCCGCAGATCGCATCGCCATTCCAGCGCTATTGGCGACCGCTGCCGTGCACCACCATTTGATCCGCAAAGGCCTGCGCACCTCGTCCGGGCTGGTCGTTGAAACCGGTGAGGCCCGCGAAATGCACCATTTCGCCATGCTTGCGGGCTATGGCGCCGAGGCCATCAACCCCTATCTCGCCTTCGAAACGCTGGCCGCGCTCCACGCCGAGGGCGAATATCCGCCCGAGGTCGATGCCCATGAAGTTATTCACCGCTATATCAAGTCGGTCGGCAAGGGCCTGCTCAAGGTCATGTCCAAGATGGGCATCTCGACCTATCAGTCCTATTGCGGCGCTCAGATATTCGACGCGATTGGCCTGTCGACCCCCTTCGTAAAGCGGTATTTCTTTGGCACGGCAACCACCATTGAGGGTGTTGGTCTACCCGAAATCGCCTCTGAAACTGTCAACCGTCATAAGGGCGCTTTCGGCAATGATGCCGTGCTACGCAAGGCACTCGATGTTGGCGGTGAATATATGTACCGCATACGCGGTGAAAAGCATGCGTGGTCACCCGATGTCGTGGCCGACCTTCAGCATGCGGTGCGCTTCCACGACCAAAGTCCGGAAACGGCTCAGGAACGCTACAATAGCTTTGCCGAACGCTTGAACACGGGCGAAAACGGTTATCTGGCAATTCGCAATCTGTTCGACATCCGGCCTCTCGGTGACGCGATTGCAGTGGACGAGGTTGAACCCGCAGTCGATATTGTCCGGCGTTTCGCGACGGGCGCCATGTCGTTTGGCTCGATTTCACGCGAGGCTCACACCACTCTTGCCATGGCCATGAACCGGATTGGCGGCAAGTCCAATACCGGCGAAGGCGGGGAAGAACCAGATCGCTATAAGCCTTTGGCAGACGGCTCGTCCAATCCGCTCCGTTCGGCTATCAAGCAAATTGCATCGGGCCGCTTTGGCGTTACCACCGAATATCTGGTCAATGCCGACGCCTTGCAAATCAAGGTAGGCTCAGGGTGCCAAGCCCGGTGAAGGTGGACAATTGCCGGGTCACAAGGTTGACTGGATTGTCGCCAAGACCCGCCATTCAACTCCCGGCGTTGGCTTGATTTCGCCGCCACCGCACCATGATATCTATTCGATCGAGGATCTGGCGCAGCTAATCTACGATCTCAAAAATGTCAACGAGCGGGCCAATGTTTCGGTCAAGCTGGTGTCCGAAGTCGGTGTCGGCACCGTCGCGGCGGGCGTCGCCAAGGCGCGCGCCGACCACATCACCGTGTCTGGCTATGATGGAGGCACAGGCGCCTCGCCCCTGACCTCGCTCAAGCACGCGGGTGGTCCATGGGAAATTGGCCTTGCCGAAACCCACCAGACCCTGGTGCTCAACCGCTTGCGGTCGCGCGTTATCCTGCAGGTCGATGGTGGCCTCAAGACTGGTAGAGACGTATTGATTGGCGCACTGCTCGGGGCCGACGAATTCGGCTTCTCAACCGCACCATTGATCGCGGCCGGCTGCATCATGATGCGCAAATGTCACCTCAATACCTGCCCCGTTGGCGTCGCCACGCAAGACCCGGTCCTGCGCAAGCGCTTCAAGGGCACCCCCGAACATGTCATCAACTATTTCTTCTTTATCGCCGAGGAACTGCGCGGCCTGATGGCCGGGCTTGGTGCCCGCACGCTCAATGAACTGATCGGGCGATCCGACCTGCTCGACCAGCGTCGTCTGGCCGATCATTCCAAGTCTGCGGGGATTGACTTTACCAAGCTGTTCTACAAGCCCGAGCCACAAGGCGACGATACGCTCTACCATTCGGAGCCTGCAGAACCATCATCTGGAGTCGGTGCTGGATCGTCAGCTGATCGAACTGGCCCAGCCGGCGCTCGAAAACGGCACCCCCGTCCAGATCGATCTGCCGATCCGCTCGCGCGACCGTTCTGCCGGTGCCATGCTGTCGGGCGAACTGGCACGCAAATATGGTCACGAGGGTCTGCCTGACGATACCATCGTCATCAAACTGACCGGCACCGCTGGCCAGAGCTTTGGCGCCTTTCTTGGCCAGGGCATTTCCATCGATATGGTGGGCGACGCCAATGACTATGTCGGTAAGGGACTATCTGGCGGCCGCATTGTCGTGCGCCCTGGCGACAAGGCCATCATCAAGCCCGAAGAATCGATCATTGTCGGCAACACCGTGCTTTACGGTGCCATAGCCGGCGAATGTTACTTCCGTGGCGTTGCTGGTGAACGGTTCGCAGTGCGCAACTCTGGCGCTATCGCGGTTGTCGAAGGCACAGGCGATCACGGATGCGAATATATGACCGGTGGTGCCGTGGTCGTCATTGGCAAGACAGGCCGCAACTTTGCTGCGGGCATGTCGGGTGGTGTCGCCTATGTGCTCGATGAAGACGAAACCTTCCGGTCGCGCTGCAACCTCGCCATGGTCGATCTCGAACCCGTGCCCGAAGAAGAAAACCTCATGCAGAAAATCCACCATCACGGTGGGGACCTGGAGTGGCATGGCCGCGTTGATATTTCGGGCGACATGACCAAGCACGATGATGAGCGCCTGCATCAGCTCATCTCAAACCATCTGCACTATACCGGTTCGACCCGCGCCAAATATATCCTCGACAACTGGGTCGAGATGCGTCCGAAATTCGTCAAGATCATGCCGGTCGAATATCGCCGCGCCATCCGCGAAATGGAAAAAAAGCGCGGTTCCGGTCTTGGCGCCGCGGCCGCAGAATAGGAGAGAGCAAAATGGGAAAAGTAACAGGCTTTCTCGAGATCGATCGCGAAGAACCGCGCTATGAGCCGGCTTCGGATCGCGTCCGTCACTTTGGTGAATTTACTATCCCCATGTCCGAGGGGCGGATCATCGATCAGGCCGCGCGCTGCATGGATTGCGGCGTGCCCTATTGCCACGGCGACACCGGCTGTCCGGTCAACAACCAGATTCCGGACTGGAACGATCTGGTCTATAATGGCGATTGGAAAGAGGCGACGCGCAATCTCCACTCGACCAACAATTTCCCTGAATTCACCGGCCGCATCTGCCCCGCGCCATGTGAAGAGGCTTGTACACTCAATCTCGAAGATGTTCCTGTTGCTATCAAGACGGTTGAGCAGGCCATCGCTGATCGCGCCATTCGGAGTGGCTGGATCAAGCCGCAGATCAATCCCAACAAGACCGGTAAGTCGGTCGCTATTGTCGGTTCGGGCCCCGCCGGCATGGCCGCCGCCCAGCAACTGGCCCGCGCCGGTCACGATGTGCATGTTTATGAGCGTGAACCCAAAGCGGGCGGACTGCTGCGCTATGGCATCCCCGACTTCAAGATGGAAAAAGAACACGTCGATTTCCGCATCGAGCAAATGAGCGCCGAAGGGGTCACCTTTCACTACGGCGAAAACATTGGCGTCACCCGCCCTCTCTCGGACCTGCAGAACCGGCACGACGCCGTGCTCCTTTGCGGCGGCTCCGAGCATCCGCGCGATGTAGACGCCGAGGGCGTTGATCTTGAAGGCGTGCACTATGCCATGCCGTTCCTCGTGCAAGCCAATCGCCGCTTCGGTGGCGAAGACATATCAGGACGGGCTCAACTGATTGCGGCCAGCAAGCATGTTGTGGTGGTTGGTGGCGGCGACACCGCGTCGGACTGTGTTGGTACCTCCTTCCGTCAGGGGGCTATTGCCGTGACCCAGGCTCGATGTGCGTCCCCAACCGCCTCACATGGAGAACAAACTGACCAACTGGCCAAATTGGGCAGTCAAGATGCGCACCTCATCGTCACAGGCCGAAGGCGCAATTCGCGAATTCGCTGCGGGCACTATGAAGATCATTGGCAACGCCAAGGGGCAGGTGACCGGCGTTGAAGTCGCCCGCGTCGATCGCAAGCGCCAACCCATTGAAGGCACCGAGTTTGTCATCAAGGCCGATCTGGTGCTTTTGGCCATTGGATTTGCTCACCCTGTCCATGAGGGTATGCTCGCAGAACTCGGCGCCAAGCATGACACGCGTGGTAATTTGCTTGCCGACACCTTCAGCTACAAAACCACGGTCGACAAGGTGTTTGCTGCTGGAGACATGCGCCGCGGCCAATCGCTGGTTGTCTGGGCAATTCGCGAGGGCCGCCAGGCCGCCCGTGCTATTGATCTCGAACTGATGGGCCGCACCGACTTGCCGCGCTAATCATATATATATTGGGCGCCCGCGAGCGCCCAATCGCCACTAAGGCGTTGCAGCCCGGCTGATCTCGTCGGGCTCAATCCCGACGCCAAAGGAATCAACACGCCCCACAGGCGCCCCGACCAATTGCTCTATCGGAAATGGCTGAGATCGCGGCACGTCGCTGGCGGACAACAGAGTACCGGCAGGGGCTGCCGAACGGCCGAGCGGTATCACCGCGCCCGCAACTTCAAGCAACCGCGTCTGTCCCAACCCTTGATAGGGTAGCCGCACCATCGCCCCCGCATCTGTGCCCCTCAGCGGATCCGATACCGCCACAGTCACAGCCCCACCTCGATAAAAATTCCGGATCGGTTGGTTCAGGTAAAACGCAATCTTGTCCGCACCAGCACTGGAAAAATGGATGCCATCATCCTTGCGCATCCGCGCATTCTGCCCGTTCACATCCGGTCCATAAGATGAATATTTGCCATCCTCACCCAGAAAGCGCTCGTAAATATCGAGAAATTCTGCCCCACCTGAAACGCTGGCAAGGCGCTGCAAGGCACTAATTTCTCCAATGGCGCTCGAATAGTTGGATTTTGACATCGGCGGCAGGCCCAGCCAGATTACCGGCTTGCCCGCCGCGCGCAATTGATTGAGAAATCTGGTAATGCGATCCTTATAAATCGCCGACCAGCCCTCGGTGAGCGGGCGATAGTTTTGGCCGTTCTCGCGAATGTCCTGCCGGTCGTTGATGCCAATAATGACGATTGCCAGATCAAAACTGTCGGCAGCGATCTGCTCACTCACCTCGCGGTTCCAGTCAAAAAAATCGTCCCGGACGAATCCCGACGAGCCGACGCCCATGCCAATCACCTGTAAATTTGGGTCGTCCGCATAGCGCCGCTCCAGCGCCTTGGCCAAATCCACAGCCAGAGAATCGCCCATTACTGCCACCCGCGTGGCACTCTGGGTCTTCTCAATCGTAGGGGCGGGCACACTGACAGCAGCACTGGGCGCAGGCGCGGCCTTGCGTGTGCGCTGTTGGCGTACCGGGGGCGGTGGGGGCGGCGCTTCTTCTTCGCCAAACAACATATCAAAAAGCGTGCGTCGCTTTTCCGTCTGTGCCAACTCAACCCGATCCTGGGCCCACGCAGGCGCCAGGTCGGTCAAAATGAAACTGGCCAGCACAGCAAAAAACAGAACTCGGAACATGGCGTCTCGGGAATAATACTCCGCCCAGTCTATCCCATGCCATTTGTCTTGGCCAATGTCATTGCGTCAAAGTTACCGGGTCGCCGCTGTTAGTTCGGTGTAGCTGGCGCGGGTGATGAAACCATCGGCGACCTCGCCGCGCGCCGCCTGGAATTTTGCATAGGCACGTTGGCTGATCGGCCCTATCCGCCCGTCGACGGCACCCTGATAGAGGTCAAGCCTAATCAACGCCTGTTGAATTGCCTTACGCTGTGCCAGATCAGGAAATTTCGTGCCGCGCGGCCAATCGCTTATAAAGCCGCCGCTCCCCTTCAACCGATCTGCAAGGTGCGCCACCGAAAGCGCATAGCTATCGGAAAAATTGTAACCTTTTAGCGCCAAATAGTTCTGTGTCATTAAGAACTTGGGGCCGTTTTTGCCCGCCGGAACATACAAAAACACCGGCTCCGACAAATCACCGAACTGTCGTCCTTTGACCCTGCTCACCCCGCGCTCCGAATAAAATGCCACCGGTCGCAATTGCTCACGGTCCGCCAACAGATAATCGAACCCATCGGGTAACTGCACTTCAAATCCCCAGTCCTGTCCGGGCCTGTAGCCAAGCGCCAGCAGGAACCGTGCGCTGGTCGCCAATGCATCCGCCAGGGAATGGTGCAAATCCACCTTGCCATCCCCATCGCCGTCGGTGCCATAGGCGACAACGCTTGACGGATTCACTTGCAAATGCCCAATGGCACCCGCCCAGGATCCGACCAATTGCCGGGCGTCCAAGGGTCCGCGCTGCACCAGTTGCAGTGCGGCGATCAAGTCTGCCATATCCTCTTTCAGACGCGAGCGCCGCTGATGCACCAATGTTGCCAGTGACCGAACGACCGGACGTATCAGACTTGTGTTATCAAGCACGGCACCATAGTCGGTTTCCATACCCCATATTGCGCCCAGAATATAGGGATCGACACCATAGTGCGCGCCCACAGCGTCAAATAATTGCGAGTTTGCCGCCATTGCCGACCTACCGCGCGTAATCCGTCCCGAACTCACGCGGCGATCAATATAGTCCCACATCGGGGTAGTGAACTCTGGTTGACTGCTCACCAGGGCCGGCGTTTTCGGGTCTGGTGTCAGTCCCACCATGGCATCGCGATAGGTTGCATCACTGACGCCTGCGGCCTTTGCCGTAACCGCAAATCCGGCAATAAATGCGTCAAAACTTTCCACGGGTTGCGCCAAGGCGGCGCCGCAGGACAACCCTAATAATGCCAACACAAATCTAATCCGCATGGTGTGGCTCCCTAAGACGCACGCCACCATCCCAGACAAGAACCGCAATGAAAAGCGGCAAACGGCGTTTACGACGCTGCCCGACTCGCCTGCCCGCTGGCCTGGTCAAAGAAATGCAATGCGCTGGGGTTCAGATAAAATGCCTGCGTCTGTCCCTCACTGAACCCGGGATGCCCGCGACACTCGACCACCAATCGTTGCTCGTTCCAACGCACATGCACGTGGCTTTCCGCCCCCACCGGTTCGATCAGTTCGATCTGACATTCTAGCCTGATGGCGTCGCTATCGGGGCTTTCGAACACAATGGTCTCGGGACGCACACCCACCAGATCGGCGCCCGTCGCCTGCCGGCTCAGAGATGATTGTACATCAGAAGGAAATGCACCCAATTCGATGAAATTCATCGGTGGCGACCCGATAAAACCGGCGACGAACACGGTTGCAGGGCGTTCATACAGCTCAATGGGTGTTCCAACCTGCTCTATCCTGCCTGAATTCATCACCACCAAGCGGTCGGCCAGCGTCATAGCCTCCATCTGATCATGGGTCACATAAACGCTGGTGGTCTTGAGAGCGCGCTGCAACCGCTTGATTTCAATGCGCATCTGCCCCCGCAGCTTGGCATCGAGATTGGACAGCGGTTCATCGAACAGAAACGCCTTGGGCTGCCGCACCAGCGCCCGTCCCATTGCCACGCGCTGGCGCTGACCGCCCGACAATTGCCGCGGCTTGCGGTCGAGAAACGGGGTGATTTCAAGCATTTCAGCCGCCTCGGCCACACGCGCATCAATGACGTCGCGCGGCGTATTGCGGTTCTTGAGACCATATTCGAGATTGCCACGCACGCTCATATGCGGATAAAGCGCGTAGTTCTGAAACACCATGGCTATGTCGCGATCCGCCGGCTCGACCTTGTTGACCGGCCGCTCGCCAATCGCAATCGTACCGCCAGTCACGGTTTCGAGGCCCGCTATCATGCGCAGCAGTGTCGACTTTCCACATCCAGAGGGCCCGACAAGCACCAGTAATTCGCCATCGGCAATGGCTAGATCAAGACCATGGATCACCTCGGCACCGCCAGGATAGGTCTTGCGCACATCGACCAGATCAATGGTTGCCATGATTATTTCTCCGTTTCCACTAGACCTTTGACGAAAAGGCGTTGCATCGCGATGACCACGAATACCGGCGGTATCATCGCCAGCACCACGGCAGCCATCACCAGGTTCCATTTGGGGTCTGAGTCTGCAACCGTTGCCATTCGCTTGATGCCCATGACGATGGTGTAATATTTGGGGTCAGTGGTCACCAGCAGCGGCCACAGATATTGGATCCAACCGTAAATGAACAGGATCACCGACAAGGCCGCGATATTGGTGCGGCTCAGAGGCAAAAGGATATCTCGGAAGAACTTCAGCGGCCCGGCACCGTCGACACGGGCTGCTTCCATCAATTCGTCCGGCACTGTCAAAAAGAACTGCCTGAACAAGAATGTAGCCGTTGCCGAGGCGATCAGCGGAATCGTCAGGCCTGCATAAGAATTGAGCATGCCCAGATCTGCTACCACCTTGAAAGTCGGAATGATCCGGACTTCCACCGGCAACATCAGCGTGATGAAGATGACCCAGAACGCCAAGGTGCGAAGCGGAAAGCGGAAATAGACAATCGCATAAGCAGATATGATCGATATCGATATTTTACCCACCACGATGATCAATGCCATCAGCGTGGAGTTGGCCAGCATGTTGAGCAGCGGTGGTGCGCCCGAAGTGGTCATGCCCTGTGTGAGAACCTCCCCATAATTTTCCAGCAGGTGCGGACCGGGCAACAGTGGCACGATGCCTTGCAAAAATTCAGTCGGCCCATGGGTCGAGGCAATGAATGCCAGATAGACCGGCAGCGCCACAATGATAACGCCCAAAACCAGTACGCAATGGGTCAGGACATTGAGCCAGGGGCGATTTTCAACCATATCCGGCCTCCTAATATTGAACGCGACGCTCGACCCAGCGGAACTGGATAACGGTCAAAACGATGACAATGCCCATAAGCAGCACCGATTGTGCCGAGGACGACCCGATATTCAATCCCAGAAAACCGTCGGAATACACCTTGTAAACCAGGATATTGGTCGATTGCGCCGGTCCGCCCGAGGTTGTCGCGTCAATCGTGCCAAAGGTATCAAACATGGCGTAATTGATGTTGACGATCATCAGGAAGAATGTTGTGGGCGACAATAGCGGAAAAATAATTGTCCAGAAGCGCTTGAACGGCCCTGCCCCATCAATAGCCGCTGCCTCCGACAGCGATTGTGGCACCGATTGCAACCCGGCCACGAAGAACAGAAAATTGTAGGAAATCTGCTTCCAGCTCGACGCCAGCACGATCAGTGTCATGGCGTTGCCCGCATTGACGCGATGGTTCCAGTCGATGCCCGCAAAGCTCAAAAGATAAGGCAGGATGCCGATGCTCGGATTGAACATGAACCACCACAATATGCCTGCCACCACGGGCGCCACGGCGTATGGCCACACCAAAAGCGTTGTATAAATTCGCCCCGTGCGCAGCAGCCGGTTGACCGCGATCGCCAGCAGCAGCGACACCGACATCGAGATCACCGTCACCGACACTGCGAACACTGCCGTGCGCCCGACCGAATTGAGATAGGACGGATCGGCAAACAGCTTGGTGTAATTCTGAAACCAGATGAATTGGGTTTTGAACCCGAATGGGTCTTCGCGCTCAAACGAGGATTTTACGGCCTGGCCCGCCGGCCAGATAAAAAAGATCAGCGTTATCAGCATTTGCGGGGTCAGCAGCAAATATGGCAGCACCCGATTTGGAAAGATCGTTCGTTTGGTCTGCATGTACGGTCCAACGACAGCAAAAAACAGTGGGTCCGGGCGGTATTGCCCGGACCCTGACTTGATCAAAATCTATTGGTTGGCGGCTTCGAAGTCCCGAAGGATAACGTTGCCGCGTTCAACGGCGGTATCAAGCGCTTCTTTGGCGGTCACCGATCCGGCCAGCATGGCTTCGAACTCCTGATCGATTACGTCGCGAACCTGAGTCAGATTGCCAAAGCGGATGCCTCTGGAATTGTCGGTTGGCGTGCCGCGTGTGATCTGCTTGATGGCAACGTCGGCGCCAGGGGTCTTGTCATAATAGCCCTCGGACTTGCCCAGATCATAGGCGGCATTGGTGATCGGCAGATAGCCGGTAAACTGGTGCCAGTCGGCCTGAACTTCTGGTCGTGACAAATAGCTGAAGAACTTGGCGGCACCCTTATATTCGTCGGCCGGACGGCCATTGAGCGTCCAGAGCGTTGCCCCACCGATAATCGAATTTTTGGGCTCGGCAATGACATCGTCATAATAGGGGAGCGGCGCGAAACCGACCTCGAAGTCCGCCGAATTGGCAACAACCGCGGAGCGCGATGCCGATGAGTTCATATACATCGCACACTCCTGGGTATAAAATTTCGGCGGTGCATCGTTACCACCAACAGGCCCGCCATATTCAAAAATGCCAGCGTCTGCCCACTTCTTGAGATTGTCCCAATGCTTGACCTGTACCTCGCCATTGAAGGTGAATTCAGTGCCGAGCCCTCCAAAACCGTTCTGCAGGGTGCCATAGGGCTGATCATGGATAGCCGACAGGTTTTCCAGCTGCACCCATGAAATCCAGCCGCTGGTAAAGCCACATTTGGCGGCACCTGAATCCATGATTTTCTTGGAAAAGTCTTCAACATCGGCCCAGGTCTTGGGTGCGACTTCGGGATCAAGACCGGCCTTTTTGAATACGTCCTTGTTATAATAAAGGATCGGGGTCGATGAATTGAACGGCATCGACAGGATGTTCCCCTCGGAGTCGGAATAATAGCCCACGACCGGCGCCAGATACGCGCTCTTGTCAAAGGGCTCACCATTGTCGGCCATCAATTTGTAGACTGGATAGACGGCGCCCTTTGCAGCCATCATGGTGCCGGTGCCAACTTCAAAAACCTGCACGATTGTCGGTTGTTCATTGGCACGAAACGCGGCAATGGCAGCCGTCAGGGTTTCTGCATAACTGCCTTTATAAACGGGCACGACCTTGTAGTCGGACTGACTGGCATTGAAGCCTGCGGCGATTTCTTCAAGCTTGGCGCCGTTCTCTCCGCCCATGGCGTGCCACCAGGTCACCTCGGTCTGCGCCATCGCGGCGCTCGAGGTCAAGGCGGTCACCAAGGCAACCAGCCCCGCAGTGAATGTTGTTTTGATCACTGTATTTCTCCTATAACGATATGCGACGGTTCTCCCCCGTCGGCCTCACGATATGCGGGCAAATCGAGCCTAGCAATGGCGCATTTCGCGTTCATGGCCTTTTTGTATCTATTTGATGACTACTTGCGGGTTGAAACTAGCTTGAACAAACAGGCCCGCCGGTCCATCAAAAGTGCCGTTGCCGTCTGACAATTACCCTTAGGACTCGTGATGAACCCATGGCGACAATTGGACGCAACCCAAATGCCCGGCAACGGCGGCGAACTGCGCTTGATGCAGCGTGCCAGCGAATTTTCCATCATGCTCGGCACGACCGAGTTGATGAACAGCCGACTTAGCGGTTCCGAAGAGGCCCTGGCGACCCTGCCCTGCGAGCGCTTAAAACAGCGTCGGCATCCGCATATTCTCATTGGCGGGCTAGGCATGGGCTTCACCCTTCGTGCTGCACAAGCGGCATTGCCACCCGACGCCGGCATAATTGTTGCCGAACTGGTGCCCGCCGTCATCGACTGGGCGCGCGGCCCCATGCAGCCGGTATTTGCCGATTGCCTTGACGATCCGCGCACCGAACTCTGGCAGGGAGATGTTGGCCGCCTTATCGGGAAAAGTGCAGCGATGTTCGATGCCATCCTGCTCGATGTCGACAACGGCCCCGAAGGCCTGACCCGGCGTGCCAATGACGATATTTACGCCACCGCCGGCCTGCGCGCCGCCCACAAAGCATTGCGTCCCGGCGGCATCTTGTCCCTCTGGTCCTCAGCGCCCGATCATACCTTTACCAAACGGCTTGGCAATGCCGGCTTCAAGGTCGAGGAAATAAAAACGCGCGCCAACGGCAAGCGTGGCGCGCGTCATGTCATCTGGTTGGCCGAAAAGCTTTAGCGTTTGCGGGCCTTGCGCGCGGCATAGCGCCGGTCACGCTCGGCCTTTTTCTCTTCTTCAGTGCGCGCTCTTTTTGCTTTCTCTTCAGCCTTGGCTGACGCATCCGCCGCTGCTGCCGCATCAGCCGCCGCTTTCGCTTCAGCTGCCTGACGCTCGGCCTTTTCCCGTTTTTCCTGCTCGCGCAATTGCTGCCGTTCGGCCCGCGCTGCTGCAAGAGCCTCGCGCTCGGCCCGCTTCGCAATCATTTCGGGATCATCCGGTTTCGGCGCGGCCTTGAATTTTTCCAGAAGCCGTTTCTTGGCTTCCAGTGCTGTCTGGCGGCGTTCGGAAAAGCCGGTGTCTCCGGGCTTCGTCATATAGTTTGTCCTTGTCGATCATGTGGTTTCCGGCCTCATGACACATTGGCCCGGGCCCGCAATGAAGTGCGGCCCGTCGCTGTATATGTCGTGTCATTGCCGTTCGGTGGGCCGACATAGCACCGTTAGCAGGTGAATTTCCATGCCAAAATTCGCCGCGCACGCGACAAAACCGTATGAATCGCCTCCGATGTGGCGCGCCACACCGTCCTTAAGCATACTGTTTTCCCTACAGTCTCAATCAGACAAACCAATAATATTCGGCATTAAACTTGCCATTCAAGTGCAAAATTCGCGATAAACTGTAAAAATATCTATCCACAGGCAATAAGCTAAACGCAAACTGTCTAATTCATTTCTAAACTTTCAAAGTATACGCGTTATTTCGGCGAGTTTGTTGTTTTAACTTACGCTTAGGTCAACGGTTTGACTTATCGGTATGACGCCGTTATGTTCAGCCCTTCCCAAATATATACAGGAACGACCTTATGATATTCAGCTGGAAACGCGCAGCTATTGTCACGGCACTCTGCGTGACCATTCCCCTTAGTCTGCCTGTTCAGGCCCAAGACACCGCATGTGGCACCGATCGCAAGATTGATATCGCTGAGATGACATGGCCCTCGGCGGCCGCCTTGGCCCACATCCACGCAACCATTCTTGAAAAAGGCTTTGGTTGTAACGTCGAAATCGTCAGCGGCGACACCGTACCCACTTCTTCCTCCATGCTGTCGCGCGGCACGCCCGCCATTGCGCCAGAACTCTGGACCAGCTCGATCGAGGAACCCTGGGCAAAGGGCGTGGCTGACGGCAAGGTAGTCAAACTCGCAGATGCCATCACCGACGGCACAGTCGAAGGTTGGTTCGTGCCCGCCTATGTGGTTGCCGATCATCCAGAGCCTTAAGAGCGTCGATGATGTCGTTGCCCGTCCGGACCTGTTTCCCGATCCGGAGGACACCTCAAAAGGACGCCTATATTCCTGCCCTCCCGGCTGGACATGTGAGATTGCAACCGAAGCAGAATACAAGGCCTACGGTATGCAGGACACCTGGAACCTGTTTTCTCCCGGTTCGGGCGGTTCGCTTGATGCCTCGATCTCGCGTGCCTTCCTGCGCACCGAGCCCATCCTGTTCTACTATTGGGGACCAACCGCCATCTTGGGTAAGTATGACGCTGTTCAACTCGACATGGGCCCGGTCGACAAGGAAGGCTACGCCTGCAACACCAATGCCGACTGCGACAAGCCACCTGTCAAGACCGCTTACCCGTCTTCGCCCGCCATTATTGGCGCAGCAGCGTGGATTCCTGAAGAGGCTCCAAATGTTGCCGAATATCTTGGCAAGGCCGGCCTGAGCAATGCCGAAATCAGCAAGTTGTTGGTCTATGGCGATGAGAACCAGGCTGACGCCGAAGCAACGGCCGTAAACTTCCTCAAGACCGAACAGGACACCTGGACTAAATGGGTTTCGCCTGAGATTGCTGAAAAAGTCGAAGCCAGCCTCTAGTGGACTGCCATTACCGACAATCACGGCGGCCGGGTATATGCCCGGCCGCAATTGGTACGTCACGAGGACTAAACAATGTTCCCTGAAATTATCGACACGCGCCCGCTGCGCAAATCCATTGACGAAGGCCTGAATTGGGTCGTCAGCAATTGGAGCCAGACGTTTGAGGCCATAGCCCATCCCTTGCTGGTCCTGCTCAACCTTATCCAGGGCCTGTTGATCGCCACCCCCTGGTGGCTCATCATTGCCATTTTGTGCGCCATTGCCTGGCTCGCCACGCGAAGCTGGAAATTCCCGCTGTTGGTAGCTGGAGCCATGTTCTTTCTTGGATTAATGGATCTGTGGGAAGATTCCATGATCACAATGGCGCTCATGATCGCAGCCACGCTGACCACAATCGTCATCGCTATTCCGGTCGGAGTTTTCATGTCGCGCTCCACCCGCGTGCGCCAGATACTGACCCCCTTCTTGATCTGATGCAGACGTTACCCAGCTTCGTCTATCTCATCCCGGCTGTGATGATCTTCGGCCCGGGCAAGATTCCGGCGCTCATCGCCACCATCGTATACGCAGCACCACCCTTGGTGCGCTTGACCGATCTCGGTCTGCGCTCAGTCGATCCGGCCGTCATGGAAGCCTCGCGGGCCTTTGGTACCAATCCAAGCCAACGTCTGTTTGGCGTGCAAATACCGCTGGCCCTGCCCACCATTCTGGCGGGCGTCAACCAGACCATCATGATGGCTCTGGCCATGGTGGTGATTGCTTCAATGATTGGCGCCGGTGGCCTCGGCTATCAGGTGCTCCAGGGCATCGGCCGCCTTGAAGTTAGTCGTGGCCTGTTTGCCGGTCTCGGCATCGTCGTGCTGGCGATTGTCTTTGATCGCACCACCCAAGCCTTTGGCAAGCAGCTTCAGGCAAAAATCGGCATCACCGAGGCGCGCACATGAACGCAATGACCGACAAAACCACGATGACCGACGGCACACCCGCCAACGCCATCGAAATGCGCGGACTGACCAAGATATTTGGTGATGATCCCCAAAGCGCGCTCTCCATGCTCGAGTCCGGGCGTTCCAAGACCGATGTGCAGGCCGAAACCGGTCACGTCATCGGGCTCAACAATGTCTCGCTCGATGTTGCACGCAGCCAGATATTTGTGGTCATGGGGCTTTCGGGTTCAGGCAAGTCTACCCTGATCCGACACGTCAATCGCCTGATCGATCCCACAGCGGGCGAGATCATCGTCGACGGCATTGATGTGCTCAAGATGAGCCTGGAAGAACTACGCGCCTTCCGGCGCACCAAAGTGGCCATGGTCTTTCAAAAGTTCGGCCTTTTGCCCCACCGTTCGGTAATCGATAATGTCGCCTATGGGCTCGAGGTACGCGGTGTCGGGCGCAAACAGCGTCTCGAGACGGCAGAAAAATGGATCGAGACCGTCGGCCTCAAGGGCTATGAAAACTCGCGTATTCGTCAGCTTTCCGGCGGTCAGCAACAGCGTGTCGGCCTGGCGCGAGCGCTGTCGCTCGATACCGATATCATTCTGATGGATGAGGCCTTCTCAGCGCTTGATCCGCTGATCCGCGCGGGCATGCAGGACGAATTGATCGCCCTGCAAAAGTCTCTGCACAAGACCATCCTGTTCATTACCCACGACTTTGATGAGGCACTCAAGATCGGTGACCGCATTGCGGTACTCAAGGACGGCGCCCTGGTTCAGGAAGGTAAACCCGAGGATATCGTTCTGCGTCCCGCCAATGAGCACATTGAAGAGTTTGTCGCCCAGGTCAACAAGGCCCGCGCCATCCATGTGCGATCGATCATGGAAAAAGGCGAGCACGAGCCGTGTGAGCTAAGCGTCGACACAGACGCGCGCTGTGAAGATGTGCTGCCAATGTTCGCCGAAAACCAGTGGATCGGCGTCAAGGATCGGGATGGCAAGCAGGTCGGTAGGATCACGGCTAAACAGGTCATCAAGGCTCTCGCCCGCCACACGCCGGGCGTCCCCTGAAATTGATTTCGCCTACCGATTGCGCATCATCAGGTGACGTTCCCACTCATAGGCTGATGTGACGATCTCGGTTAAATCATCGTGTTGGGGCACCCACCCCAGCACGGATCGCACTTTTTCCCCGGTCGCCGTTATCGAGGCCGGATCGCCGGCTCGACGCGGTCCTTCATCGACCCGAAAATCGACACCCGACACCGCCTTGACGGTATTGATCACCTGCCGCACCGAATAACCCTGACCATAGGCACAGTTGAGCGTCGAGCTGTCGCCGCCGCCACGCAGATATGTCAGCAGCAACGCATGCGCTTCGATCAGATCGGTCACATGGATATAGTCGCGCACACAGGTACCATCAGTAGTTTCATAGTCTGTCCCGAAAATATCCATCTTCGGGCGCTGCCCCAACGCTGTCTGCGCCGCTACCTTGATAAGGTGCGTAGCCAAGGGTGTTGACTGCCCGCTGCGCTTTTGCGGATCGGCACCCGCCACATTGAAATAACGCAGCACACCATAGGTCATCGGATGCGCCGCAGCCACATCCGCCAACATCCATTCTGTCATCAGTTTGGAGCGCCCATAAGGAGACATGGGGCTGAGCGGGGTCTGCTCCACCACCGGTGCCAACCCCGTCATGCCGTAAACTGCGGCGGTCGAGGAAAAGATGAAGTGCTTGACGCCGCCCTTGACCGCAGCCGCGATCAGGTCGCGCGACGTCGCGGTGTTATTGCCGTAATATTTGAGGGGATCAACAACGGATTCCGGCACAACGATCGAACCGGCAAAATGCACAATTTCCGAAATCTTGTGCGTCGCGATGACGTCACTGACCAGCGTCTGGTCGTTGGCGGCGCCCATGACGAATTGTGCCCGCCCATCGATCGCCCAATCGAACCCGGTGACCAGATTGTCTAGAACGACGACTTCTTCGCCTGCATCGGCCAACCGCAGCACCATGTGGCTGCCAATATATCCCGCGCCGCCTGTCACCAGAACCGCCATTCTATTAACCCCTGTCGCATATGAGCAATTTTGACGCGATGCTATTCTCTAGGTATTGAGATACCTTTACACGCCCATTCCTTGCGGAGCAGTCGATTGCAAAAACGTGTCAGAACCGCCGTATTTCCCGTTGCTGGCCTGGGCACGCGTTTTTTGCCCGCGACCAAAGCCCTGCCCAAGGAAATGCTGACGGTGGTTGATCGACCCCTGATTCAGTATGCCGTCGATGAGGCGCGCGAAGCCGGCATTGAAAATTTCGTATTTGTAACGGGTCGCAACAAGGACATCATCGAAGACCATTTTGACCGCCAGTTTGAACTCGAAACAACGCTCGAAGCGCGCGGCAAGACCGATACTCTTGAAAGACTGCGGCAGGATCTTCCCGCCGCTGGCCGCACCAGTTTCACCCGCCAGCAAGAGCCATTGGGGCTTGGCCATGCCGTCTGGTGCGCCCGTGAACTGGTCGGTTACGAACCCTTTGCCCTCTTGTTGCCCGACATGGTGTTCAAGGCCGAGCCCGGCGTTCTCAAGCAGATGATGCGTGCCTATGAAACAATGGGCGGCAATATTATTGCGGTTGAGGAAGTGCCGCACAGCGAGGTTTCCAGCTACGGTGTCATCGCCCGCGGCGATGGCGACGATACCGGTTTTGCCATCACCAAAATGGTCGAAAAGCCCAAACCCGCCGACGCACCATCCAACCTTATCATCTCGGGCCGCTATATCCTGCAACCCAAGGTTTTTGACTTGCTCGAGGATCAGCCTCGTGGTGCTGGCGGCGAGGTTCAGATCACCGACGCCATGCAGACCCTGTTGCGGTCCCAGCCCTTCACCGGGGTCAAATACCAGGGCCGTTCCTTCGACTGTGGTGCCAAGATCGGTTTTCTGACCGCCAACGTCGTCTTTGCGCTGGATCGCGATGATATCCGCGATGGCTTTTTGGCCGAACTGAAGAAACTCAACATCAATATCAGCGACTAGCGCTTAAGGGTTACCCCAAGGCTGACCGTGTGGCTATCCTGTGTGCCGTCACTGGTGCTTTCACTGTGATCATAGGCGTAGTCGGCTGAAACCGAGGTCTGCTTGTTGAGCTTGTACTGCGCCCCGGCTCCCAAGCCGAAACCACGTTCGGTATTGGTCGATCCGGAGAACTGCGCCGTCCGCCAACTTGCCAACCCGTTCACCGCCAGCCACGAATTGATCGTGTAATCAATCGTGCCACGCGCCGCATATTCGGTGCGGGTGGTGCCGCTCGAATCCGGTCCTGGCGGCTCGACGCTGGTGGTGAAGCCACCTGTCAGCCTCAGCGATGGAGAGGGCATGTAACTCACGCTCGCGTCGTAGAGCGTACTGCGCACCTCGCCAAGGCTGGCCGCATCGAACCGGCGAAGCCCGACACCTGCCGAAGCCTCGGCCTCAAGCGTACTGCCCCATTTACCCTTGACGCCCGCTTTCAGGCTCGCCGAGGTGGCATCAGCCTTGACCAACAGGCCCGGCGAGGCATAATCGAACACGTCACGCCCCAGGCCCGCCTCCGCAAACACCTCGATGATCGGCGTCGCGCGGTAACCGACGCGTAGCGTGCCGTCCAAACTCCAGATATTCTGATCACCATTATCGACGACGGCACCCGAGGTCAGCGTGCTCTGCCCATAAATCGTGCGATTAATCGCCCCATTCACCCCAACATTAAAGCGACTGAACTGGCGGGTTATGCCAATGCTGCCGCCACCTGAGATACTGGTCGGCGCAATCGCCACACCACTTGGTTGCCCCCGCGTTCCGGTCTCAGGCTTGTCGATGGCGAGCGCCAGCGTACCGACGATGCTGGTATCCTGATCCAGCTGATAGCCGCTATCAAGACCAAGTCGCAAACCACTCACATTGATCTGATCGTTGACCGGCTGGCGCAATTCGGCGCTGGCACTGATATCAAGTTTGGCCCGACTGCCCTGGTGTTTGAGGCTGACTTCGGGCGCGCCAATCACCTCATAGCGTTCACCAGTCCCGTCACGGCGATATGTACCCCTGAGCGACAGGCTCCAGTCGGTCACGAAAAATGGCGTATAGGGTTCGCGCAATTGTGGCCCGTTCGGCAACGGGTCCGGGGCAAGCGGATATTGACCCGCAGGCAATCGCGCGTCGCTGATTGATGGGTCAGCCAATGCCGAACCAGTTCCCACCAGCACCGCGATAGTGGCTGGAACCAGGCCTGCCCAGCAAAATATATTTAGCCGCCGGGACAATATCTGCTCCATGGCCGCCCAATGCGTGCCGTGCCACCTCACACAGCGCGGCACCAAGTGATCGTGAGACAGGCTGCGACCTGTCCCTGTTCGCACTAATGATGCCAGCTTATGGTTAACGAAACCTTGCCGACCCGTACCAATTCGGGCCGCATTCACACGTCACGGACACGGGCCTCAGATTGGCTCAACCTTGAGCACCGCCCCTTCGCTGCCGACGATACGCACGCGTGTCCCAATCGGCAGATTCGGCCCCGAAATGCGCCACACAGTGTCCCCCAGCGCCAGCCGCCCATAGCCATTCATCAGCGGCTCTTCCAGCACACCCTCATGCCCCACGAACCGCTCAGCACGCCGATTGAGATAAGGTCGGTCGCTATTTTGATGGCGATTGCGGTTGAAACGCACCCAAAGCGAAATGCTGACAAGCCCTAGCACACCAAAAACCAGCCATTGCCACGGCCAATCCATCGGCTGCACCATAACGATCACGCCGGTCACGATGCCCGAAATGCCCAGCCACAGCAAAAAGCCGCCGGGCACCATCAACTCAAGCGCGAACAGAATGAGCCCTGCGACAATCCACGACCAGGCCCCATATTGGCCGATGAAATCCACCACTTCCATGACCGACTGCCTATTGACCGGCGGTCGGTGGTCGGCCGGTCGGACGCGGTGCACTTGGCGCGCCACCACCAAATGTCTCGCGCGCGATTTCGGCAATGCCGCCGATCGAACCGATAACACTGGCCGCCTCCAATGGCAGCATCAGAACCTTCTGGTTGGGCGACGTGGCAATGCCTTCAAGAGCCTTGATATAGTTGTTGGCAACGAAATAATTGATCGCCTGCACATTGCCGCTGGCAATGGCCTCCGACACCGACGTTGTGGCTTTGGCTTCTGCGTCCGCCGAACGCTCGCGCGCCTCGGCATCGCGAAAAGCTGCCTCTTTGCGCCCTTCCGCTTCGAGCACCTGGGCCTGCTTGGCGCCCTCCGCCTGCAGGATCGCGCTTTGGCGACGCCCCTCGGCCTCAAGAATTGTCGCGCGCTTTTCGCGCTCCGCCTTCATCTGCCGCCCCATGGACTCCACCAGATCCTTGGGTGGATCGATATCCTTGATTTCAATACGGGTAATCTTGACGCCCCAGGGAGACACAGCCGCATCCACAACGTGCAGCAAACGCTTGTTGATTTCGTCTCGGTTGGACAATAGTTCATCCAGATCCATCGACCCCATTACCGTGCGGATATTGGTCATCGTCAGATTGAGTATAGCGTTCTGCAGGTCCGAAACTTCATAAGCCGCCGCCGCTGCATCCAGAATTTGATAAAAAGTCACGCCATTGGCAGTGATCGAGGCATTGTCCTTGGTAATGACCTCTTGATGCGGCACATCGAGCACCTGCTCCATGACATTGATCTTCTTGCCGATGGTATCGATGAACGGCACAATCAGATTAAGTCCTGGCTTGAGCGTGCGCGTATATTTACCGAACCGTTCGACGGTATAATTATACCCCTGCGCCACCTGCTTGGCACCCGCAAACAACACCAGAATGGCCAGCACGCCAATCGCTAACAGCGCTACCCCGGAGCCATCCAGACCCATATCACCAAATAGTCCCATGCTGATTCTCCCGCCAACGCTATAGCCAGACACTATTGGGCTAACGCTGCCGACGCAATCACCCAGCGGGCATCCCGCGAGCCGTCCGACGATCCGCCAACATCACCACAAGAATTACAGCAAATGCAAAGCCCACCAGTCCCAACGACAATAAGTGCGCCCGCCCCCATTGCAGCCGTTCAACTGATTCATAGATGGCAACCGAAAGTACTTTGGTTTGCCCCGGAATATTGCCGCCAATCATCAGCACTAGGCCGAACTCACCTACTGTATGGGCAAAACTCAACACCACCCCCGCCACATAGGCGGGTCTGGCCATCGGCACCGCCAGCGCCCAAAACACTTGCCACGATGACGCGCCAAGCGTTTTCGCCGCGTCCACGAGTTCCGGCGCAATCGCGGCAAATCCATTGCGCAATGGCTGGACCATGAAGGGCAGCGAATAGACCACCGAACCAATCACCAGACCTGAAAATGAAAACGCCAGCGTGCGCCCGCCCCAAAGTCCGGCGATCCAGCCACCCGGACCAAACGGACCCAAGCATAGCAACAGATAGAACCCAAGCACCGTTGGCGGCAACACAAGCGGCAGCGCCACGACCGCCGCTACGGCTTCCTTGCCTCGCCACCGGCTTCTGGCCAGCCACCAGGCAATTGGCGTACCCACCGCCATTAAAATGATCGTCGTCACGCCCGCCAGTGCCAGCGTCAGAATGACCGGCGGCCAGATCGCTTCGATATCGCGCCACCCCATCCGCTAAGGCCCCGCCCGATCCGGCAGGCCATAGCCATCTGCTCTTATGATCGCTCGCGCTTCTTCGCTTTCCAAAAACCTCATGAACGACAAGGCCACCCGATCTTGCTTACCCCGTTCTAGCAAAACCGCATCTTGATTGATTGGTTGGTGAAGCGCTGCCGGTACCAGCCAGAAATTTTGCCGGTCACCAAGCTGGCTCACCGCAACAAATCCCAGTTCAGCATTGCCGCTTTCAACAAACTGCAGCGCCTGACTGATGTTCGCGCCGGTTACCAGCTTTGCCGATATCGCCTGATATTTGCCTAGTGCCGTCAGCGTTTCCACCGCCGCCCGCCCATAGGGCGCACTTGCCGGATCGGCAATGACCAAGCGGTCAAACACGGCATCGAGCGCCGCCGCCCCATTGCTAAGATCCAATGTTGTGCTGTAAAGCGCCAACGCCCCAACGGCATAGGTAACAGCGCTCCCCGGCACCGCCAGTCCCTCGGCCATGGCCAAGGCGGGGCGTGCATCGTCCGCTGCCAGAAAAATTTCAAACGGTGCGCCTTGGCTGATCTGGGCGTAAAGACCTCCGGTCGAACCAAAGGCTCAATACCAGTTCGTCTCCAGTTCGCGCGGTGAAGGTGGCCGCCAGCCGCTCCACCGTGGCGGTAAAATTGGCCGCAACCGCCACCGTCACCGACCCCGCCATTGCGGGGCCCGCCGCACACGCAATCATCAAACCTGACGCCAGAGCCAGCCACAACTTCATCAGCAACTCGATATGTTTGTCCAAACATATCCTTGTCGCAAACTACCGCCGAACCAGCAAGCGTTATTTCCGTTCAGACATATCGGATATTGACAGGCGCAATGCCATTACATCCTCGTCAATCGCCAGGCGCGTCTTGGCCTGCATCGCCCGATAACGGTCCAAAACCTCCTGGCCGAAGACACTGAGTTCGGCGCCCCCCTGCGCACGACCCCCGCGACGCGCCACCACCAATTCCCGCCCAAAACCGGCATTGAGCGCTTGCACCAGCCCCCAGGCGCGCTTGTAGGCTCATCCCCATGGCCTTGCCCGCAGCCGAAATCGACCCGCAGAGCGCAATCTGCTCCAAAAGGTCCGCCCGACCCGGCCCGATATAGGCCGTCTCGCTCAGTGTCACGCGCAAATGGGTCAGCCCATCGTCGGGCACAGTCGCCATATTAGCCGCGTAGCGCCGACGCCTCGCGCGCCAGTGCCTCGATCCGACCATAGTCACCTGCCTCGATCGCATCGCTCGGCATGATCCAGGAGCCACCAACGCAAATCACGTTCGACAGGCCAAGATAAATCTTGGCCTTGTCGGAATTGATCCCACCGGTCGGGCAAAAAGTGATGTCGGGCAGTGGCGATGCAAAGGCCTTGAGCACCGGTGCACCGCCCAGCGCTTCGGCCGGAAAGAACTTGAGGAACGAGTAGCCACGTTCCGCCGCAGTCATTGCCTCGGTGGGCGTTCCGATACCCGGCAACAGCGGAATGGCCACATCGTCGGCCGCATCCAGCAAGCGCGGCGACGCGCCGGGCGACACCATGAACCGGCACCCGGCATCGACCGATTGTTGCATGTGCTGGGCGTTGCGGACCGTGCCCGAACCAACAATGGCGCCCGACACTTTGGCCATCTCCGCCATCACCTTGAGCGCGTTGGGTGTGCGCAAGGTCACCTCAAGGATTGGCAGCCCCCCGCTACCAACGCCTCGGCCAGCGGTTTGGCCTTGGCCACATCGTCCAGGATGATCACTGGAATAACCGGCGCCATGGACAAAATGGAGCGAATGGCAGCAGCGTCTTGGGGCATGAAATTTCTCTTTGTGGTGTGGGCGATAGTGAACGGTTAGTGGCTCGGGAAAAAACCTGCAACGCAGTTCATTGAAATCCTACAAAAAAATCCCTAGGTTCCGCCGGGCCTTGTTGGCACACGAGAGGCTATGTCCATGGTTCAAACCATCAATGCGCTCACTCCCTTGCAGGACGCGCGCGCTATTCTTGCCCAGAACTACGATCTCAGCTTTTCCAAGGCGGTCGAGCGCTCTACAGAAAAAGTGTTCGAACGCGTCAAGGACAAGATACCCGAAATCGAATGGCCTTTCTACGCCCCGCTGATCTTTCAGATCAACGTGCTCAAGAAGGAAAAGGACGCGGTCATTCTGGCGCACAACTACCAGACGCCGCAAATTTTCCACGGCGTCGCCGATATAGTTGGCGATAGTTTACAGTTGGCCGTCGAAGCCACCAAGGTCAAGCAATCGGTAATTGTGCAGTGCGGCGTGCATTTCATGGCCGAAACCAGCAAACTGCTCAATCCCGGCAAGACAGTGCTGATCCCCGATAGTCGCGCCGGGTGTTCATTGGCATCCTCGATCACCGCTGCCGATGTCACCGCCATGCGCGACATGTATCCCGGTGTCCCTGTTGTCACCTACGTCAACACCTCCGCTGCCGTCAAAGCGGTGACCGATGTCTGCTGCACCTCGTCCAACGCGCTCGACATCGTCAATGCCGTCGAAGGCGACACGGTCATCATGATACCGGACCAGTTTCTGGCTCAAAACACCGCCAAGAAAACCGACAAGAAGATCATCACTTGGGCCGGGGCCTGCGAGGTCCACGAAACCTTTACCGCCGACGACATTTCCGAGCCTGCGCCACGCTTATCCCACTGCCAAGATCATTGCCCATCCCGAATGTCCCCCCGAAGTCATCGATGTAGTCGATTTTTCGGGCTCCACCGCCGCCATGATCAATTGGGTAAAGACCGAAAAGCCACCCCGCGTCGTCATGGTCACCGAATGCTCGATGTCCGATAATGTCGCCTCCGAAACCACTGGCGTCGATTTCCTGCGCGGGTGCAATATCTGCCCGCACATGAAGCGCATCAATCTCGAAAATATCCTGTGGTCGCTCCACACCAATACCGAGGAAGTCATTGTCGATCCGGCCATCATCCCCGACGCCCGCAGGGCAGTGGAACGGATGATCGAAATGAGCCGCAAGGGCGACTAGGCCCCGTTCAAAATCCGGGTACGATGCCAGGCCAATTGCGTCCGGTCCGGATGATAGAGCCGATCTTCGGGCAGCAGCAGTCTGCCCTCGACCCGAAGCGCCCTTGCCAGTTCAGGCACCATGACCCTGCGATCAGCGACAACACCATAATCATCGTCAACCAGCCAGTGACCCCGCGCGAACGCCCGCGCGGCCATATCGGCCAGACATAGATAATTGCTTACGTGAAGCGGACCGCCGAGCGCTCTGGGACGAATGGCGACAACCTGCAATGCTGTGTGCACACCATCTGAAATGGAATCAAACTTCTGCCCGGTCAGCGCGCAATGAAATCCATAGGCGACAAGTACCTGCTGATAAATTGCCAGATGCGCTTCCATCTCGGGTGCTGGATCGAACCACGCCGCCGCTTCTTCCGCCCCCCAATCCTTGTCGTCATCCTCGCCCAAATTCGGTTGCCGCCCTAATATCGCGTAGTTTCTCCAACCATACTAATACCTATTTCAAACGCCAATGAAGGGAAAAATCGTACGGTCGCTGGCGTACCCCGTCAGCACATGGCGCCCTTGCAAGTACAAAAAAACCGCGGCCAAGGGTGGTATCAGTCTCGCCAACTTGCTAGCAAGACCACGCTGACCACCCGGACTGCCCACCGATGACCCAACGAACTTTCCGTCGAGCGCTCTATTTGAGGACGCGTCGCGTAATGTTGCCCCGTTTGCAACGTCGCACGCTGTTTGTGTTCGGCGGCATCATGATTGGTCTTGGCGCCGTGCTCATGACCATGCTGTCCGATTGGGCTCAGGTCGTATTTTTCAGCTTCGAGAACCGCTATCCCTATCTGCCGATGCTGGTTACCCCCCTTGGCTTCGCCATGATTGCCTGGGTCACCCGCACCTATTTCGACGGCGCGGAAGGTAGTGGTATTCCCCAGGTCATGGCGGCCCGCAAACTGTCTGATCAAGGCGAGCGTGGTCGTCTGGTGACGCTGCGCATGGCCTTCGGCAAGATTGTCCTGATGGTGTTGGGTCTGGGCATCGGCGCCTCGGCCGGGCGCGAAGGGCCAACCGTGCAGGTAGGCGCCGCCCTGATGTTCGCCCTGGGCCGGTTTGCACCCCATCGCCAGCCCGGCCTGTTGCTCGCAGGCGCGTCGGCTGGTGTTGCCGCCGCCTTTAATGCACCGCTTGCCGGTATCATGTTCGGCATCGAGGAAATGAGCCGCTCGTTCGAAAGCCGCTCCAGTATCCTGGTCATTGTCACTGTCATCATCGCCGGTCTTACGTCCCTAGCGGCACTGGGCAACTACACCTATTTCGGCGTTTCCTCACAGGGCATCGTCTGGGGTTGGCAATGGCTCGCTGTCTTGGCCGCGGGCGTAGCTGGCGGATTGCTCGGTGGCCTGTTCAGTCGCCTCGTCATCCTGTTTTCCATGGGTTTACCGGGTCGCCCTGGCATCTGGATGAAACGTTGGCCAGTCTGGTTTGCCGCCTTGTGCGGCCTTCTTGTCGCCATCTGTGGCCTTGCGGCTGGCGGCACCATTTTCGGTACCGGATATGAACAGTCCAAGGCTGTTCTGGCAGGCGAAGCTATCCACCCCCTGTTCGGTATTCTCAAATTGGTCGCCACATGGTTGACCGCCATCAGCGGCATTCCCGGCGGCATCTTTTCGCCCTCGCTGGCGGTTGGTGCCGGTATTGCACAAAATCTGGCGCCCATCCTGCCCGATATTCCGATTTCCGCACTGGTCATTCTGTGCATGGCCGCCTATCTTTCTGGCGTCGTGCAGGCCCCGCTGACGTCGTTTGTCATCGTCTCGGAAATGACCGGCGACCATGCCCTGATCTTCCCGCTCATGGTCAGCGCCCTGATTGCATCGGCGGTTTCCAAACTGATTTGTCCTGAAGGCGTCTATCATGTGCTGGCGACCAAATTCACCAAGGGCAAGGCATTGGTTGAGCGACCCCGGTAAACCACCGAGGCGGAGGAACAACAATGGCCGTTTTTGACAACACGCTTGATGCAGATGGTGCCCTGATCGTCGGCGCCGGTCTTGCCGGCCTGTTCTGCGCCCTCAAACTGGCGCCGCGCTCGGTTACGGTACTGTCACCCAAGCCACTGGGCACAGGCGCGTCTTCGGCTTGGGCACAGGGCGGTGTCGCTGCCGCCGTAGGTCAGGGTGATAGGCTCCCATGCCCATGCCCTCGATACAGAAATGGCCGGTGCCGGTATTGTTGATCACGGCATCGCCGAATCCGTCACCGCTGAAGCCGCTGCCCGCATCGAAGATCTGGCGCAGTGGGGCACTCCGTTTGATCGCGACGATTTCGGCAATTACGCGCTCGGCAAGGAAGCAGCCCATTCGGCCAACCGCATCGTCAAGGTTGAGGGCGACCGCGCCGGTTGGGCCATCATGCAAGCCATCATCGCGCAAGTGCGCCGTACGCCCTCAATCCGGGTAGTTGAGGGCATTACGGCGGTCGATCTGGCGCGCGAAAATGGTCGCATTGTCGGCGTCATCTGCCGCAAGCTGGGCGACCGGTACACCGAACCCGTACTCATTCGCGCCCGTGCCACTATTCTGGCGGCAGGTGGACTGGGCGGGCTTTACGCCGTCACGACCAATCCACCAGGTGTACGTGGCCACGCCATGGGCATGGCGGCGCGCGCTGGCGCCTTGATCGCGGACGCCGAATTCGTCCAGTTTCATCCAACCGCCATCGCCACCGGCGCCGATCCTGCCCCGCTCGCCACCGAAGCTTTGCGCGGTGAAGGCGCCATATTGGTCAATGAGTTGGGTGAACGCTTCATGACCGCCATACATCCTGACGCGGAACTGGCGCCGCGCGATATAGTTGCCCGCGCCAATTTCCGCCAGATTCAGGCTGGTCACCAGGTTTTTCTCGACACCCGCAAAGTGCTTGGCGCCGATATTCTGACTCGTTTCCCGACGGTTGCTGCCTATTGCCATGACGCCGGCATTGATCCCGTCAACGGCATGATCCCGGTCACCCCGGCTGCGCATTTCCATATGGGCGGCGTCAAGGTCGACGAACGTGGCCGATCCAGCCTGCCTGGCCTTTGGGTGTGTGGCGAGGCTTCCTGCACCGGCCTCCACGGCGCCAATCGCCTGGCCTCCAACTCCCTGCTCGAAGCGACAGTATATGGTGCCCGTATCGCCGAAGACATCGGCGGACTTGAACCGGTGCGCGCGCTCGCGCCCTTCAAGGGCCTGGGTTGGGACGATGCCGCCGGTGAACAGGCCGAGTTCGTGCTGCGCAATCTCAAGGCCGTCAAGGACCTGCGCGCCACCATGACCGATCTGGTCGGCGTCGAACGCAACGCTGATGGGTTACGGCAGGCCCTGCGCAACATTGCCGATCTGGAAGCCAATGCCCAGCAGGTCACGCGTGCTTATCTCAACATGACCACGTCGGCGACGCTGGTTACCGCCGCAGCGCTCAAGCGAACTGAAAGCCGAGGCGGCCATTTCCGCACCGATTTCCCCGACACCAATCCCAAATGGCTCCATCATACAACCATGACACTCGAAGAGGCGCTGGCCATCCGCGCCGACGTCTGATCATTCCGCCAGCAGATAGTTGGCCACCGCCTGCAAATCTTCGTCGCGCCACTTCGATGTGCCCTCGGCGATCACTTCGCCCATTGGCCCACCCAGCACGTCAAAACCCGGCGTAAACCCGTCCTTGAGCGTCTGTACTAGCGTTGCCGCATCATAGCCGTCCTCAATCAGCGCCGCTCGAGTCAGCGCTGGTGCCTTGCCACCAGTACCGCCCGGACTGCCGGTAAACGCCTTGTCCCAGTCCAGCGCCCCCAATAGATTTCGCGGCGTATGGCAAGCCACGCAGTGCGCCGGGCCAAAGGCCAGAAACTTGCCTCGATTATACTCGTCCGACCGCTCCGGATCGGGTTCAAACCGTTTTGGCTCAAAGAACATGTTCTGCCAGCCCGCCATCAACAGGCGGATATTGAACGGAAAATTGATTTCGCTTGCCGCCGCTGGCGCCGGCACCGGTTCACTGGCCATCAGCGCCGCATAAAGATCAGCAATCTGCTGATCGCTCATCAGCGTGTAGGCTCTCATAGGGAAAAGCGGGATAGAGATGCCCCTGCGGCCCCATGCCATTGCTCATCGCGTCCGAAAACATCGCCAGCGACCAACCACCAATGCCAGCGGACTTGTCCGAGGTAATATTGGGTGGCACAAAACTGCCAAAGTCGGTTTGGAGCGGCGCGCCGCCCGACAAGGGAGCTCGCCCAGTGCTGGCGTCAGTGTGGCAGGCCACACACCCACCCAGCCTGATCAAATAGTCCCCACGCGCAGCATCGCCAACCAGCGTCAGATCGCGGGGCGGACCGGCAACGGCCTTGAACATATAGAGGCCGACGCCAACACCCACTAGGGCAGCAATCGCTACCGCACCAATCCATCGCCGCGCCATGGCCAATCCCTAAATTGTTTGCGCCATACAACCAACCATGGCCCTTGGACACAACTAACCAAATTGTTAGGTGTTGCCGATCTGGCCCTCGGCGCCACCCAACACAGCCTCGACTTGGGGTCGTGTCGGCGGATTACAGCCCTTTTGGCCGCAGTTGAGACCCGCAACTACCGCGCCAAATCGCAACACCGTCATGAGGGCTGCATCATCCAATTGCTTCAATGTCCCCGGTTTGAGTGCCTTGAGCGCACCCAACTGGGTCAATATGCCAGCCATCAAACTATCACCTGCCCCGACGGTGTCACCAAATTGCGGTGGCGCGTACACACCCGTCGTTGCCCGCCCATTAGACGTAAACGCCCGCGATCCATGCTCGCCCAACGTTACCACCACCAATTCGCAGTTCGGTCGCGCCAACAAGTCCTGCGCATGCGCTTCGATCGATTGTGACGGATCGAGCGCTTCCAGATCTTCCTCGGAAACCTTGATAACGTGCGCCAGATCGAGAAACCGTCCTAACCGCTCCTTGTAACCGTCAAAATCCTCGACCAGTGACGGTCGCACATTCGGATCAATCGAAATTGTGGCGCCCTTCGCAATGGCCGCCTCGACTGCAACAAGCCATTTTTCCGCGTCATCGGGCAGGATCGGGCAAAATCCGCCAATCTGGTAGAGTTCAAGTTCATCCGGCAGCGCCGCCGTCAGCAACTTGCTCTCGATCGCCCGGTCCGCCCCCCGGTAAAATTCATACTGCGCCTTGCCCTGTGCATCGAGCGTCACGACCGCCAGCGTTGTCGGCACATTCACCCGGCGGGGGAGCAACTGGCGCACGCCTGCTGCTTCCAGCGGCTCCAGCAGATAACTGCCAAAGCCGTCCTTGCTGATCGGGCACAAATAGCCGGTATCATGGCCAAGCCGCGATAGCGCGATGGCGCAATTATAGGGCGAACCGCCCTGATGGGCCTGCATATGAATGCTGCCATCTACCCCCCGTGGTGCCGAAACCAGATCAATCAGGCTTTCGCCGCCCACAACAAACATGCCCGCTCCTCAACCCAAAAAATAAGTTTCTACCGCCCAATATCATCTTTGGCCCGATTGTCACCTGTTCGCGGCGCTGATGTCGGCGCAAGACGACACCAATGCCCCTCCAAATGCCAATGAGCGTAGCAAAAACCGCTTTTGGCTTGAAATCGATACTTTTTTACGTCACCACCAAAACCAACAAATGCTTTGGCGACCAACAGCCAGCAGGGAGGATATTTGTGCAAACTCTCGCCATGCTCGTAAAGGGCATCAGCGCCGTCAACTGGGTTGTTGGCCAAATATTGTCCTGGTTGGCATTGGCAACTGTATTGGTCTGCTTCACCGTCGTGGTGCAACGATACTTCTTCCACATCAGTTTTCTGTGGCTGCAAGATCTTTACGTTTGGCTCGCTGGAGCCATGTTTACCGGGGTCGCTGGTTTTGCGCTCATGCGAGACGATCATGTGCGCGTCGACATTTTTTACCGTCCCGCCTCGACGCGGACCAAGGCAAAGGCCGATCTGTTCGGCGTCGCCTTTTTCCTGCTGCCCTATATTTATGTGGTGCTGGCCTATGCCTGGCCCGCCGTTGTGCGCTCCTGGAGCTATTGGGAAGGCTCGGGCAATATCGGCGGCATGCCGGGACTGTTTGTCCTCAAGAGCTTTATCATTGTTTTTGCAGTGCTGGTTGGGCTGCAGGGCATCGCCATGGCCTGCCGCTCAATCCTGGTTCTGGCCAATCGCGATGATCTCCTGCCCGCCAACCTGCGCTATCAAAGCGAAGTCGCCGAGGAAGCAGTTTAATGGATCCCGTACTCATTGGCGAAATTCTCTCCGGTTTGATGTTTGTCGGCGTCATCGGGGTCCTTCTGGTTGGCTTCCCTGTCGCATTTTCACTGGCCGGCACCGCTTTGGTGTTCTCGGTACTCGGCATGTTGTTTGGCGTTTATGACCCGTCAAATTTCGGGTCGCTCGTTGGTCGCTATATCGGGCTGATGAGCAATGAGGTGCTGGTTGCCGTGCCGCTCTTTGTCTTTATGGGTGTGATGCTGGAGCGCTCCGGCATCGCCGAGCAACTGCTGCTCACCATGGGCAAGCTTTTCGGCAATTTGCGCGGCGGACTGGGCCTGTCAGTGATCATCGTTGGCGCCTTGCTGGCGGCATCCACCGGTGTTGTCGGCGCGACGGTGGTCACAATGGGCCTCATCTCGCTGCCCGCCATGCTGCGTGCCGGATACGACCCGAAACTTGCTTCCGGCGTGATCTGCGCCTCGGGCACTCTCGGTCAGATCATTCCGCCCTCGACCGTTCTCATTTTCATGGGCGACATGCTCTCGGGCATCAATGCCCAGGTACAGATGGAAAAAGGCAACTTCGCGCCCGAACCGGTTTCGGTCGGCGCGCTATTCGCCGGCGCCATCCTGCCCGGCATCCTATTGGTCGGGCTCTATGCCAGCTGGGTCATTTTCAAAGCCATCACCGATCCCAAATCCTGCCCCGCCACACCGGTGCCCGCTGACGAAAAAAAGGATCTGATGCGCGAGGTCATGGTGGCACTGGTGCCCCCGCTTCTGCTGATCGTTGCGGTGCTCGGCTCGATATTGGGCGGCGTCGCCACCCCTACCGAGGCGGCATCGGTGGGTTCGGTTGGCGCCATGGTACTAGCCGCCGCTCGACGCAGACTCAGCTTCTCCGTCATGCGTCAGGCCGTGGTCTCCACCGCAACCATCACCTCAATGGTCTTTATCATCTTGTTTGGTGCGGCCGTGTTTTCAGTGGTGTTCCGCATGATGGGTGGCGACAATCTGGTCCACGCGTTCCTGTCATCCATGCCAGGCGGAGCAATTGGTGCCACCATAATCGTCATGCTGATCATGTTCTTGCTGGGATTCATTCTCGACACGTTCGAGATCATCTTTATTGTGATCCCGATCACCGCCCCAGTGCTGTTGACCTTGGGCATTGACCCTATCTGGCTCGGCGTCATGGTCGGGGTAAACCTGCAAACCAGTTTCCTGACTCCCCCTTTGGCTTCGCCCTTTTCTATCTGCGTGGCGTTGCCCCTGCCGGTATTGGCACCGGCACCATCTATAAGGGTGTCATTCCCTTCGTACTCTTGCAAATGGCCGGTTTGGCGATCCTGTTCATCTTCCCCCAACTCATCACCTGGCTGCCCGATCTGCTCTACAAATAGGGCGGACCAATCAACGAACAGCAAAAAGCCCGGGCACATGGCCCGGGCTTTCGCAAAGGTTTTTGCCGAAATATTACTTGTAGGAAATATACTTCTCGCGAGCCACAAGGAAAGGCATATCCGTGCCCTCTGTGCGCGTACGCAACAGGTTAAGGTTCGTCACGAAGGCTCTCGGCGGTCTTCTTGGTCAGCGCGTCGCCGCTGTCGCGAATTTCCCCGATCAACTCCATCGCCGCCTTGGCGCCCGCTTCCAGAATTTCGTCCGGGAAGCGCCTGACGTTGACATCATGCTCGCTCACCAGGGCCTGGAGTGCCCGTGGGTCATTGGCATACATGTCCGAGGACACATCGTCATAGGAAGCCTGCGCGCAGACCTTGACCAACTCCTGCAAGTCTTCGGGCAATTCCAGCAACTTGGATTTGTTGACCGCAAGCTCAGTCGCCAACCCGGGCTCAACAAAGCTTGGGAAATAATAATTCTTGGCAACCTGATAAAAGCCCAGCGCCAGATCATTATAGGGGCCAACAAATTCAGCCGCATCAAGCGTACCCGACTGCAACGCCGCAAAGATATCGCCCGCTGCCATATTGGTCACTGTCGCGCCAAGCTTGCTCCAAACCTGGCCACCAAGACCCGGCGTACGGAAGCGCAATCCTTCAATGTCCTTGATGCCGGTCAGGCTCATTTCTGAACCAGCCACCAGCCTGAGTACCGGTATCGCCCGACAGAAAGCCCTGAACGCCGAACTGATCATAGATTTCGTCCCAGATTTCCTGACCGCCCAGATACCGCACCCATGCCGCCAGTTCACGACTGGTCATGCCATAGGGCACACCGGTGAAAAAGCTCAGGCCCTGGCTCTTGTTCTGCCAGTAATAGGCTGCGCCATGGCTCATTTCAGCCGAACCATCGATCACCGCATCCAGCGCCTGCAGGGGCGGCACCATTTCGTTTGCGGCGAACACTTCGATGGTCAACCGGCCACCGGAGGCCTTGGTGATCCGATCAGCCAGCCGTTGCGCGCCAACGCCCAGACCCGGAAAATTCTTGGGCCACGTCGTTACCATGCGCCAGGTAATATTGCCCTGTGCGATCGCCGGTGTCGCCAGTGTCGTGGCCGCTGCCGCGCCTATGGTTGCGACCGATGCCGATTTAAAAAATTCGCGTCTTTTCATAAATACCTCCCGAAAATTGCAGAACATATAGCCTGCTGCGTCGAAATCGCCATTTGCCCAATTGGACAACAGCGCATTTCGCTGGCCGTCAGACAACCAGTATGGCGCCAATATGTCCAGCCATGTTGCTGTCCCGGAACGCAAATTTTGCTTCAAGACATTTCTTTTTATCAATCAGGATTAAAATCGTCCCCCCGGTGTTGACCAGTTGAGAGCCGAAATCCCGGCTCCGAACCGGAGGGACACCCCATGCTGATGAAATCCATACTGCTGACGGCCGCGACACTATCCCTGTTCGCTGCCCCCGCTCTTGCCGAAGACTATATGGACGGCGCCGTCAAATCCGTCGACATTGGCGGCAAGATGGTATTGACCGATGCCAATGGCATGACATTGTACATTTTCGACAAGGACGCGCCGGGCGTCACCAATTGCTATGAAAAATGTGCCGTCAACTGGCCCCCCTTGATGGCCGAAACTGGCGCGACGGCAAGCGGCGACTTCACAATTGTTGACCGCACCGACGGCACCGCCATGTGGGCATACAAAGGCTGGCCACTTTATTATTGGAAAGACGATGTCGCGGCAGGTGACATTTCAGGCGACGGCGTTGGCGGTGTCTGGCATCTTGCCATCGAATAGGATTTGGACCCCACAAGACCTTGAGCGATTTTCTCGACCAGATCGAACAGGCCGTGCCAGGCTCTGCGCCGCTATGCGCGGGCGCTGACACGAAACCTCGATCTGGCCGATGATCTGGTTCAGGACTGTCTGGAGCGCGCCATTGCCCGCCGTCGCCTGTTTCGCCCGCGCGGCCCGGTGCGCCCCTGGCTTTTCACCATCCTGCTCAACCTGTTCCGCAACAATCTGCGCACCGAACGGCGTCATGGCACGTCGGTAGGTCTTGACGATTTGGCCGTCGAACTCACTACCCCGGCGCCTCAGCACGGTCACATCGAATTAGCCGAACTGGCCCGCGCCATCGAAACCCTGCCATCCGAGCAAAAGGAGGCATTGCTATTGATCGCATTGGAGGGCTTTTCCTATGGCGAGGCCGCCCAGATACTCGGCATCCCCCAGGGCACATTGATGTCGCGCCTTGGTCGCGCTCGCGCCGCCTTGCGCGCCAGCGGTGGCAATACCAGCAAACCACGATTAAGGACCGTCAAATGAGCGCTCCGATTACCCGTGAAATGCTGATGGCCTATGCCGATGGACAATTGTCCGCAGCCGATGCCACAGCCGTCAAAGCCCATCTCGACACCAATCCCGACGACACCGCCGATGTGGCGTTGTGGCAGCGCCAGCGCGATGCCATTGCAACGCTTTATGCGCCAGCCGCCGCCGAACCGGTACCCGCTCGGCTCAAGGTCCAGCGTCTGGTCGCCGAAAAATCGCGCCAGCGCATCCACACGGTCCGCTGGGCAGTCGCCGCCGTCGTTCTAGTTGGTTTGGGACTTGGCACTGGATGGTTTGGTCGCGCCTATCTGGATCGGTTGCCCAGTACCAATGACCAGTTGATCGCCAGCGCCATATACGCCCACGACGTCTTTGTCGCTGAAAAACGCCATGCGGTTGAGGTCGCTGCCGCCGAACAGGACCATCTGGTCACCTGGCTGTCCAATCGCCTCGCGACTCCGATCGGTACACCAGACCTGAGTGCCGAAGGCTTTGACCTCGTTGGTGGCCGCTTGCTGCCCGGCGATCAAAAGACCGGTCGCGCCGCCCAGATCATGTATGAAAACGCCGCCGCCGAGCGCGTCACGGTCTATATAACCGCCGCGGTACCGGGTGAGGGTAATATTTATGAACACACCACCCGCAATCAGACCGAGGCTTTGTTCTGGACCAATCCCTACATCACCTGCACGGTTGTCGGCGCGCTGCCCGACGCGCAGATGAAAACCATTGGCCGCGCGGTCTTCGAGCAACTGACCGCTCTTGAGGAGGCCAAAAGTCAGCCAGCCTAATGGGTTAGTTGCGTACCATATCGTTCGAATAGACGTTCTTGGGACCAATATCGAGAATGTCGCGTTCGCCCATCAGCGCCATGGTCGTATCCATTTCCTTGGCGATAATATCGAGCGCCCGGGTCACGCCGGCCTCGCCACCGGCCCCCAGCCCATAAAGCATCGGGCGACCAATAAAGGTCCCCTTGGCCCCCAGCGCGAGTGCCTTGATAACGTCCTGCCCGCTGCGAATGCCGCCATCCATAAACACTTCGGTCTGACTACCCACCGCATCAACAATCTCGGGTAACACGCGAATGGTCGAAGGCGCCCCATCCAACTGGCGCCCACCATGGTTGGAAACGATCACCGCATCAGCGCCATGTTCAACCGCCAACTTGGCGTCCTCAGGGTCCAATACGCCCTTGATGATCACCTTGCCGCCAAACCGCGCTTTGACCCAGGCCACGTCTTTCCAGTTGAGCGTCAGATCGAACTGCGTCGCCGTCCAGTGCGACAGCGAACCCAGATCAACAACACCGCTCACATGGCCCGCAATATTGCGGAAGGTACGCCGCTTCGTCCCCAGCATGCCCATGCACCATTCTGGACGTTGCATCATCTGCCAAAGACTGCTGGCATTGAATTTCGGTGGCGTCGACAGACCGTTGCGGATGTCCTTGTGTCGCTGTCCAAGAATCTGCAAATCCATCGTCAACACGAGCGCACCGCAATTGGCCGCCTTGGCCCGATCGATCAGTCGCTCCACAAAAGGGCGGTCACGCATAACATAAAGCTGGAACCAGAACGGCGCGGTAGTGTTCTCCGCCACATCCTCGATCGAACACACGCTCATTGTCGACAACGTAAAGGGAATACCGAATTTTTCGCAGGCCTTTGCCGCCTTGATTTCGCCGTCAGCTACCTGCATGCCCCCCGTTGCGGCCGGTGCCACCGCAACCGGCATGGCGATGGATTGGCCCAGCATCGTTGAGGCTAGGCTGCGCCCTTCCAGATTGACGGCAACGCGCTGGCGCAGCCTGATTTTTTGAAAGTCGCTTTCATTGTCGTGATAGGTGCTTTCGGTATAGCTGCCTGAATCGGCATAGTCGAAAAACATCTTGGGAACCCGCCGACGTGCACGCTCCTTGAGATCGGCAATGGTGAGCATTTTGTCGAGCGCGGCCATGGTGGGTGTCCCCTTCAAAAAACGGTTACCATGCTCTAGCCACTAACATGTTAGTCGTCAATGCACCCGGCCAGACAATTTCTGGGCTTGCCCGATTGCCTGGGTTCCTGTTGGATCAAACTGGGACTACGGGGGTAACCATGACCGACACTGCGGCACACTTTGACATCGTCGATCCATCCTTCACCAAATTGATCAAGCCTCTATCGTCGCTTGAACTCCTGTTTGATCAGTGTATTTGGGCTGAGGGTCCGGTTTGGTTTGCCGACGGAAACTATCTGCTCTGGAGCGATATCCCCAACAATCGCATGCTGCGTTATGTGCCTGACCAGGGGGTCTCGATTTTTCGAAACCCCTCCAATTTCATCAATGGCAATACCCGCGATCTGACCGGCCGCTTGATATCGTGCTCCCATGGCGCTCGTGCGGTGCTGCGCACTGAGCCCGACGGGACCATCACAACCCTGGTTGATCGCCACAAGGGCGGTCGGCTCAATTCACCCAATGATGTGGTGGTAAAGTCCGACGGCACCATCTGGTTTACCGACCCGCCCTACGGCATCCTGTCAAATCACGAGGGCTATCAGGCCGACAGCGAGCAGGACGCCTGCTACGTATTCCGCTTTGACCCCGCCGAAAATACGCTCAGCGTTGTTGCTGACGATTTCGCCAAGCCCAATGGGCTGGCCTTTTCGCCTGACGAGATCCATATTATACATTTCCGACACCGGGCGAAGCCATGACCCCGACTGGCCAAGCCATATCCGCAAATTTGATGTTACCAGCGCCAACACCCTGACCAATCCCGCGATATTCACCGATATTGAGGTTGGCCTTGCCGATGGTTTCCGGCTCGACAGTGCCGGAAATCTGTGGACCAGCACTGGTCAGGGCGTAGATATCTTTGATCCTCAGGGCGCCCTGTTGGGTCGCATCATCACCAACCGGAAAACCTCAAATCTCACGTTCGGCGGCCCTACACGTCAGCGCCTGTTCATCACCGCCAGCGAAATGGTATATGCGCTGGACGTCAACGCCAGAGGTATCCAGCACCCCTGAAGCCCGCGCGGTACACGGTTCGATCACAAATCACTCTGAAAGGTGTATTTCGGACGCCCGCGTTAATCCTTGCTTGTCCGCCTGCGGGTAAAATGGCCCTCAATCGAAATTCGACTTTGCGCTTGAGTAGGCTGCGATGCATACCGCCTGGTACGATCTTTATGCAAATCTGGCTGTCGTCGCGTTGCTGCTCTCGGTGTGGACGCACGCACAGTACTGGCTTGAAAATCGCACGCCCATACTCCGCAATATTCTGTTTGGCGCACTCATGGGTATCGGTGCGGTTGCTACAATGATCCTGTCTGTTGAACTGCTGCCGGGCGTTTTCATTGACCTTCGCACCTCCATATTGGCGGTTGCCGCACTTTTTGGCGGACCATTGTCGGCGCTGGTTGCCTCCGCAATTGCCATCGCCTACCGCCTTTTCATCGGTGGCGACGGTGCGATGGCTGGCGCGATGTCCATCGCCCTGGCATCGGCGTTGGGACTTGTGCTGCTGGCATTGATACGCCGTCGCGCCATTCGCCATACTGACGTACTCGCGCTGGCCCTGCTCGTGGCAGGGACAACCTTGGCATCCATCAAGATGCTGCCAAAAGACTCGGCGACGCTGATGTGGGACAACTTTGCCTTACCTGCAGCAGTTATGATCTTCGTGGCCGTCATGCTCGCAGGCGCTGCAATCCTGCACGGCCGCAATGCCGCGCACGAACAATATCTGCTTCGCGCGGCCCTAGCTCAGGCACCGAACTTTCAATACATCAAGAACGCCAAGAGTGAATTCGTCGCTGTCAATCAAGGCGTAGCCACCATAAATGGCTTCGCAACGCCCGACGACATGGAAGGCAAGACCGACTTCGACCTCGTGCCCCCTGACCGCGCCCAGGCCCTGATTGTCGCTGAACAAGAGATTATGCGCACAGGCGTACCCATCACTGACAACGAAGAGGTGTTGCCCGGGGCCAATGGTGACCAGCGCTGGTTTACCACCACCAAAGTGCCACTTTACAATCGTGATGGCGGTGTCATCGGCTTGGCCGGTGTTACACAGGACGTGACGACGCGCAAACAATTGGAAACTGAACTACGCGACAGCCGAAACCTGCTGTCTTATGCGCTGACCGAAATGTCTGACGGTCTGGCCATGTTCGACAAATCCGGCGTTTTGATATTCTCCAACGACCGCTATCGCTCGATATTTCCGAGCACCTCCGACATGCGTGTGCCCGGTGTTCACCTGCGAGATATCCTCAAGGCTGTGATTGCTACCGGCGAACAAACCAACATTCCCGAAAACGCCGGCGACGCCTGGATGGAAAAAATTCTCACAAATCTTGGCAAGGATAGTGTTGAAGAGGCCCGTCTCAGCGACGGCAGTTGGCTCTATATACGCACGCGCCCCACGCCCGATGGCAGTGCCATGGTGGTGGTTTCTGATATTTCCGAGATCAAGCAGGCTGAACAAAAACTGGTCGATCTCAATGTCGAACTGCAACAACTCGCCACTACGGACGGCCTGACCAATCTGCTCAACCGCCGCGCTTTTGACAACGCCATCGATATCGAGTTGGGCCGCGCAGCGCGTGCGCGCACCGATTTCAGCGTATTGATGATCGATATCGACCATTTCAAACCTTATAACGACACTTACGGCCACCCCGCCGGCGACGAGTGCCTGCGCGTCGTCGCCCAGTGTCTACGCTCGACATTGACACGATCCACCGACATAGCAGCGCGCTATGGGGGCGAAGAATTCGCGGTTATCCTGCCCGGCATAGACGAGGATCAGGCCTACCAGAGTGCCGAGAAAATCCGACAATCGTTGCGAGCGCTATCCATCCCTCACTCGGGCAGCAAAAAAAACGTCATCACGGTGAGTATCGGTCTGGCCACGTACCCTCCTTCTGCCATTCATCGCCGCGCTTCGGAAATCTTGACCCGCGCCGACGAGGCGCTTTACGACGCCAAGGCAGCTGGTCGTGACCGCGTCACCGGCTGGCAGCGGCGCCATGATATCCAATCGCCAACCGGCACCAGTTAGCGCCCGCTTCAGGACTCTGAAGTCCTCTGCCTAAAGTCCACCCTACTGCTGCTGCGCGAATGACCACCAATCGATGGATGATGGTGGCACGATGAACAATTTCGCTCCCACCGCGTTTACGTCGTCATGTTGATAGGCTTGAGGACAATGCGATGAGTTACACCCGTTTTGCCGCCATGATCGTGACCGCCACACTGGTGATGTTTGGTCTGATGTATCTCAATACCTACGCGTTCGATCACATCTTTTTCAGTCAGACACGAGCATGGATGGCGCTGCTTATGGGTGCCACCATGGCTGCCTTAATGCTGGCATTCATGTTGTCCATGTATACCAACCGCGCCGTCAATGCCGGGATAATTGTCGCCAGTGTCGTGGTTTTCGCCTTGTCGCTCTGGCTGGTCCGGTCCCAGGAAACTGTCGACGACCTATCCTACATGAAGGCCATGATTCCCCACCACTCGATTGCCATCCTGACCAGTGAACGCGCCCATATCCGCGATCCTCGGGTTCGCAAATTGGCAGATGGCATCATTGAGGCCCAGGTGCGCGAAATTGGTGAAATGAAGCAACTCATCACCGATCTGGAGCAAAATCCACTGCCCGCCGACGCCCCTGATCTACCACCCAAAGACCCGGCCAGCGTCTCGTCGGGCGGTTAGCGCCACACCTGCACCAGCGGCCCGCCCCTCACGCTAGGCTAGGGGACTGACTCCAAACAGGAAACCATGCAGCCACACCAAGAAAACACCATAGAGCACCGTTCCCGCGACGAGCGCCACTACATCGCCGCGTGGCCCGACGACAACTGGGGCTGGATCACCGCGTCCCGACGCTGACACGCCATTGACCACCGCAAAAACCAGAAAACTGCCAAACAGCAACACCGAGGCCATATCACCATTGGCCAGCAAATGAGCCTGCTGACCACAGACCAACGCCCACAAGCATCGGATGCTTGACCCAATGTTTGATCCGTCCTGCTGGCATATGGATGTCGGACGCCACGATCATGATGAAGGCCACCCAGACCAGCAGCATGGCGAGATGACGCCCCCAACTGGGCGGCTCATAGAGTTGATCCGCCACCGGGCGAAACAGCCACCAGCCCCAGACAACCAGACCAAGGCCGACGGCCGACACCAGCGCATATATGCCCTTCCATCGCCGGGGATTGGATGCAAGCTGGTCGGCGCGAAACGCCGGGACGACCATGCGGACGCTATGAATGGCAAAGAACAGAAACAACCCCAACAGCAAGACTAGCATTTAGCACCTCCGCTTCGGTCCGAGCCTAACCCCAAACGCGATACTCGCCAATATGCCTGGGCGTCGGTCACGCCCGCCGGCACCGCCCCGCCATGCACCAAGTATTGGCGCCTACGTTCATTCCTCGGATTCGCTGGCGCCAGCGGTTGACACCCGCGCCGCATCCCCATCGGCGCTTTGGTCCAAAATTCCGGTCGGAAAGCCATCAAGACTGGTCTGGTTCTTGTCGCGCCAATAATTTTCGATCCCATCAACACCCTTGGCCTCGGCCCAATCATCCATCTGCGGACGTTCGTCCAGATAGTCGAACAGCGGCACACCATAGCCGCACGACGTCTGCACCAGATTGAAATCGAGACGAATGATCTGTCGCGCACCCAATGGTGCCTGCCCATTGAATTGGTCCGTTAGCAGCGCCGCGAACTCAATGCTCTGCCGGTGGATGACACGCCCGTCACCATAAAGACGCATGATAAGCGGTGGCCCGGCCACGGCGCAAAACATGATCGTCAGTCGGCTTCCGATATTGAGATGCGCGGCAGTTTCATTGCCGCTGCCTGTGCGATCCAGATAGATCACCGTATTATCGCCCAAAACGCGGAACATGTCGGTGCTGCGGGGCGACACATTGACGTGCCCTGTGGGCGCCGCAGACGCCGTAAAAAACATGTGCTGTGCGGCAATGAAGCGATGATGATGGGGTTCAAGACCGGAAAACTGTTTTGCCATTAAACCATCACGCCTTGGCTTGCGGATGCACCGCCATCCGTTTCAACATCAATCCACTACATCGTCGCGCCGACCTGCCAGGGCACAAATTCATTGTCCCCATAACCCAGTTCCTCGGACTTGGTGCGCTCGCCAGAAGCGACCCGCAGGATTGTCTCGAAGATCTCGCGCCCCTTGTCTTCAATCGATACGCCTTCAACGATTTCACCGCAATTGATGTCCATGTCCCCGCTCATGCGCTCATACATGTCCGAATTGGTCGCCAGCTTGATCGATGGCACCGGTTTGCAGCCATAGGCCGAGCCGCGCCCGGTGGTAAAGGTCAAGACGTTGGCTCCACCTGCCACCTGCCCTGTGGCCGATACCGGATCAAATCCAGGCGTGTCCATGAACACAAAACCCTTCTCGCGCACCAGTTCCGCATATTCATAAACCGCGGTCAGAGGTGTTGATCCGCCCTTGGCCGTCGCGCCGAGTGATTTCTCCAAAATGGTCGTCAGCCCGCCCAGCTTGTTGCCGGGCGATGGATTATTATTCATCTCACCATGATTGCGCGCGGTATAATCTTCCCACCAATGGATACGCTCAATCAGTTTCTCGCCCACTTCCCGGTTGATCGCCCGCCGGGTCAACAAATGCTCAGCCCCATAAATTTCGGGCGTTTCAGACAGGATCGCCGTCCCGCCGTTGCGCACTAGCAAATCAGCGGCATGGCCAAGCGCCGGATTGGCTGTTATCCCCGAATAGCCGTCCGATCCACCGCACTGCAGCGCCAGCGTCAGTTCAGATGCATCTACCGCCTCCCGCCGCGCAGCTGCTGCCACCGGCAGCATTTCCTTGATTTTTTCCACGCCCCATTCCACCATTTTCTTGGTGCCGCCGCTTTCCTGGATGGTCATGGTCTGGAACGTCTCATTGTCGGCGATGCCATAGGTCTCTTTCATCCGCCCGATCTGGAAGACCTCGCACCCCAGTCCCACCAGCAGCGCCGCACCCAGATTGGGGTTGGAGGCATAGCCCCACTGCGTGCGCTTCAGGATGTCAAACCCTTCGCCCCGGCTTTCCATGCCGCATCCGGTGCCGTGCACAAAGGGTACCACGCCGTCGATTTCGGGATAATCATCCAGAATACCCGACCCGTTGATCGCTTCGGCCATGAATTTGGCCACGGTCGCCGAGCAATTCACGCTGGTCAGAATACCAATATAGTTGCGTGTCCCCACTTTGCCATTGGCGCGCCGATAGCCTTGAAAACTTGCCCGTTCGGCGACAGGCACCATCTCCGGCGCGACCACGCCGGCGCAAAAATCATAGTTGCGCTCGAAGACTCCGTGATGTTCGCCCATGCCGCAATTATGCTCGTGCACCCATTCGCCCACCGCAATGTCAGTGGTAGCAAAGCCAATGATCTGGCCAAATTTGACCACTGCATCACCAGCGCTGATCGTCCGGGTCGCAAATTTATGTCCCTTGGGCACGCGCTTGGCCACAATCGTGCCCTGTGGCGTTTGCGTACCGGCATCAAGATTGGCCAGCGCCACCGCGATATTGTCGTCGGCGTGCAGCACCAGCGTTCTGGTTTCAGGACGAATCATGGTCTGGGACATAATTATTGCTTTCGGTGCGAGGCTCTGGGCAAAAGCGTGTTGAGCGTTCGGTTGGCGGGCACTCCCGCACTTTTGCGGTTCACCCTATCATTCAGGTTGTAATGCTGTACGGGTCTTACTAACATGTTAGCATGAGAACGGAAGCCGATCCTTATCAATTTCTTGAACGCCCCACCACTTTGTCGCGTGGCAGCGTCACCGTGGACGTTACCAACGCGCTGCGGCAGGCCATCGTGACCTTGGCCATGGCCCCCGGCCAGACTATTGACAAGGGTGCCGTCTGCGAGCGCCTCGGCGTATCGCGATTTCCGGTCAGCGAAGCCCTTGCGCGCCTGCAAGTTGATGGTTTGGTCGACATCGCCCCCCAGCGCGGCTCAACCGTGTCGTTGGTGCGCATCGCTGACGTGCGCGAATATATGTTGATCCGCAAGGGTTTGGAAAGTGAAGCGTTGCGGGTTCTTATTGGCTCACACAATGCCAGCCTGATCGAGGATTTGCATGCCAATATGGCGGCCCAGCGCGCCGCCGCCAGTCGGGATGACGCTGATGGCTTTCATGCCATCGATATCGAGTTTCACGACATCATCTTTCGCGCCATGCGCTTTACCCGTATCAAGAATATCATCGATGGTGCCCGCGCCAATCTCGACCGAGCCCGCCGCCTGATCATCACACCGCGCCGCCTCAATCTGACCATTGCCGAACATCAGGCGATTTTCGATGGCATTCTGGCCAACGACAATACAAGGGCAGCCCAGGCCATCCGCGCCCATATCGACGCGGTAATGGTCGAACTTTTCGCCTTCGCCCGTCAAAATCCAGATCTGTTTGCCGATGGCGAAACCCTAGGAAAGGCAGGAGAACTCGACAGTTTCCCCTTTGGCTGATTCCCCGCCGCATCCATTACCAGAAAGTGCTTTTGATGCTTAAATCGATCCCGCCAATACTTGGCCCGGAATTGCTCTATATCCTTCGCGCCATGGGCCATGGCGACGAGATCGCCATCGTCGATGCCAATTATCCCGCCGAATCGTCGGGACCGCAGGTCGTTCGCCTCGATGGTCAGAGCGCAACCGAGGTAACCGACGCCATCCTGTCGCTAATGCCGCTCGACAGCTTTGTTGATGAACAGGCCATCTGCATGCAGGTCGTTGGCAACCCCGACCAGCGCGAACCCATCATGGACGAATTCGAGGCAATCATCGTACGCCACGAGGCCGACATGGCCCTGACATCGCTCGAGCGTTTTGCCTTTTATGAGCGCGTCGAAAATGCCTATGCCATTGTCCAAACCGGCGAAGCCCGCCTCTACGGCAACATCATCCTCAAAAAGGGCGTCATCCGCGCAAGCTAGCGTTTGTCTGCTCGCGATCCCACAACGATCCCAAAATACTCCAACCAACCCCTCCAACCTACTTTAACCACTCAAAGGCAAAACACTATGAAACTGCTTCGCGTTGGCGCTAAAGGCGCCGAAAAGCCCGCAATCCTTGATGCCGAAGGCACCTATCGCGATCTGTCCGGCGTCGTCGGCGATATTGCCGGCACCGCTTTGACTCCTGAGGGTCTCGCCAAGATCCGCGCCGCGGATATCTCCATGTTGCCCAAACTCGACAGCGAAAGCCGCATCGGGCCTTGCGTCGGCAATGTTGGCAAATTCATTTGCGTTGGCCTCAATTACGCTGACCATGCTGCCGAAAGCGGCATGGATGTCCCTGCCGAGCCGGTGCTGTTCATGAAGGCCACCAGCGCCATTGTTGGACCCAATGACGATGTGATCATTCCCAAAAATTCTATCAAGCCGGACTGGGAAGTCGAACTCGGCATCATCATCGGCCAGGAAGCGCGTTACGTGGATGAAGCCAACGCCATGGATCATGTGGCTGGCTATTGCGTGGTCAACGACATTTCCGAGCGCCACTTCCAGACCGAACGGTCCGGTCAGTGGGTCAAGGGTAAATCCGCCGATACCTTCGGCCCCATCGGTCCGTGGATGGTCACAGCCGACGAAGTCGCCGATCCGCAGAGCCTGTCGATGTTCCTTGAAGTGGATGGTCACCGCTATCAGGACGGCTCCACCAAGACCATGGTCTTTGGCGTGCGTCACCTGGTCCACTACATCTCCCAGTTCATGAGCCTGCAGCCCGGCGATATCATCACCACCGGCACGCCTCCGGGCGTTGGCATGGGCATCAAGCCAAACCCTGTCTGGCTCAAGCCCGGCAATGTCATGCGTCTGGGCATCGATGGACTGGGCGAACAGCGCCAACTGACCAAGGCCTACTCGGCCTGATTGAATTGGCCCGCAACGCCACGACGCTTGCGGGCCACCTAGTCGGGGCGCTTGACCACCAGATCGATTTCCACCAGCGCCCCGACAGCCAATCCAGTCACACCAATGGTTGTGCGTCCCGGCAGCTTGCCCTTCTCGAAATATCCCTGATAAGTCTCGTTCATGGCCGCATAGTCGCGTTCGAATTGCGTCAGGTAAATCCGCGCAAAAATTATATGTTCAAGGTCGAGCCCTATGCCAGCCAGAACGATTCTGAGATTTTCCATCACTCGCCGGGTTTGCGCTTCAATGCCCGGTGGAAGCGGCGCGTCAGGGGCGTCCGGATCCGTTGGCATCTGCCCGGTGACAAACACCCAGCCATCCGCCTCCACCGCGTGAGAAAAGGGCGCCACCGGTCGTGGGCCTGTAGCAATCATATGGTGCAAGGTTGAGGCTCAAGGCTGGACTCCAATCATGTTAGCGTCCAACGTTCCGCCAAGATTGGGAAAAGTCAATTGTCCAATGTCCCCCAGCAGGTTAAAGGTGCAGCGCCAGCGGAGTGCCCCCAATACTCATGATTGATATTTTCCACGAGATTTCAGCCTTTCTAGAGAGTTTCCTTACGGCGATTTCGGGGAATTTTTGGCTCACCTTCTTCTTTATCTTTGCCGTTGCCATTGGTGAGGCGCTGTTCGTTGTCGGACTTTTCGTGCCCTCGACCCCGGTCTTGCTGCTGGTCGGCGGTATCATTGCTGAAGGTCGCCTGCCCTTTTGGGAGGTCTATATCGCCGCTGTGGTCGGCGCCATTATCGGCGACGCCCTGTCCTATGGTATTGGCCATCTACTCAGCGACAGGATCAAGGAGGTCTGGCCCTTCAAATACCATCGAAATTTGATAGTCCGGGGCGAAAAATTCTTTGCGCTTCACGGCGGCAAGAGTGTTTTCATCGGCCGGTTCATTCCCGGCGTCAAGGCGGTCATACCCGGTGTCGCCGGTATCATGGGCATGCCATATCAACGCTTCACCGTCATCAATGTCACCTCCGCCTTCGTCTGGGCAGCGGCTCATATCCTGCCCGGCATGCTGTTGACCGCCTGGCTCAAATCCATCGGGCTGTCGCTTGAATTGGTCATTGTTGTCGGCACATTGGTCCTGACCGTGCTCTTCATCCTCGTGCACTATCATCGCACCATTTTGCTGGCGCTTGCGCCTTGGCTTGGCAGCTTTGGCCGCAACATTGAAAATCGCTGGCGCGAGCCCGATGTTGGCAAGCAACAGTCAAACACCACGAGACCCTTATGAACGACACCTATACAATCGAACGCCAGAGCCAGTCCGACCATGGACGTTACGTCATCGATCTTGGTGACGGCTTTGAGGCCGAGATGACCTACCGCATGACCAGCCCGAAGGTCATGAGCATCAATCACACTGGCGTGCCGACCAAATTCGGTGGCCGAGGTGTTGCCGCCCAACTGGTTCACGCCGCCATCGCCGACGCGCGCAGTGAGGGTTTCCGTATCGTCCCGCTATGCTCCTATGTGGCAGCCCAGTTCAAACGCCACCCCGAATGGTCCGATTTGCGTGCCTAGCATTGGCCCATCGATGATGATTCAACCGGCTCTGCACCAAGCCGGGTTAGACAAATCTTGAAATATCGATATTAACCCGACTGCGATCAGGCCCGTGTTTTTGGCGCGAATTGGGGCAGCGCAGTATTGGGATCGAACATTACCACGCGGCTGCGACCTTCGCCTTTGGCCATATATAGCGCGGTATCGGCCATGTCGGTTGCGTGCTCTATTGCCTCGTCCGGTTCAACCAGACACGCACCCACACTAATTGTGACGCTGATGCTTTTGCCATCGGGCAGGGCGATGGGCGTGTCGCACACCGCCGCCATTACCGCATATGCGCCCGCCTGTAGCCGGTTCGTCGCGCCCTCGCTAAGCAGGACAATAAACTCGTCCCCACCCCATCTACCGCAATAATTGCCTGGCCCGATGGCGGCCGCGATACGCCGGGCGACCTCGATAATCACCGCATCGCCAGCGGCATGACCAAAACTGTCATTGGCCTGTTTGAACAAATCAACATCGATCAACAATAAGCCGTGCTGGTGATCAGGCGATCTTTTGTCAAAGGTTGCACCGAGATCCGCGTCGGTTCAACATCCCTGTCTGCCCGTCCCGAAATGCCAGTTGCTCGAGTTCAGCGGTGCGCTCGCGCACCCGTCGCTCCAGTTCCTCTGTATGCGCACCGACGCTTTGCACCATCTCGGCAAATCCTCGGGACAACCGCCCGATTTCGTCTGGACTCTGGCTGCCAATGCCGGCGGCGCCGAAGTTGCCCCCTTGCACGGCACGAACAGCCCGCTCCAGGCGGCGCACCCGGTCCACGACCTGGCGACGAAATACGATCGACAGGATCAGCGCCACACCAAGCACCGCCAATCCCAGCAACAACCCGATCGGCCAGAACAGTCGACGATCTATGATCCGGTCGATGTCCATCAGCGTGACATTGAACCAGCCGAGCTTGTCCAGATATCCAACGCCAACCAGCATGTCGCGTCCGTCAACCTTTACGAACGCCGAACGCACCAGCGGTCCACCAGCGACAACCTGGTCCATCAGATGCTGCACCTGCGCCTGGTCCTGCGGTCTTTCAAACAACGAAAAAACGCTTTTCTTGGCGTCCACATCGTGGCCAAGGCTTTGATAAGCTACCAGATTGCGGTCGCGATGCGCCTGTATGGCCCCGCTACGATCGGCAAACATGGCCGTGACACCCTTTTGCGGCACATTGACCACGTCCTTGACGAATTCTGTCGGATCTATGCCCGTGCCGAGAATGCCCAACACCCGGCGCCCCTCGCGGATCACACAATTGATCCACACCTTGGTCACCCCAAGCGTGCGATCATTGTCCACATTCAGGTGGCAGCCCTCGCCGAGCGCAGCCGTCGTGTAATACCATTTATCACGCGGATTATCGGGCGAGATCGTATAGCGAAACTGCTCACCGGCATAACTGTTGGCGGCATTGTTAAAATAGTAGTTGCCTGAGTCACCGACAACGAAAAAGTAGCTCTTGTCGGCAAATGCCTGCCGATAATGCTCCAACTCGCCCAGGCCTCGGCGCCGTCGCTCAGGATCATTTTCGTCCACCGCCCAATCGCGCACCGCCTGGGCGCCAGCAAGCGTTTCGGCTAGGGACACCTCCCGATTGAGCGCTTCAAGACCACGATACCGATCATACAATATCTGCTTTTCAGCAAATAGTGTGCCGAGTTGAACAATGGTCGAACTAACGATCCAGTTAAATGCCAGATAGGCCGGCGCCGCCACGGCGGCAAACCCCAGCAGCACCAACAACAGCACCCGCGCGCGCAGACTGGCAGCAATTCTGTGTCGCAACTGGCCTATAGCGCGCTCCTCCATCCCGATGGTTCAGTGCACGATCAACCACATCGGCCTGCCATATCTAGCGCCCAGCCGTCTAAACTATGTTAACAAACAACGCCATATCCCCTCCAATGCCATCACGATTTGCCACGCGTCCTAAGCGGCAAGCACGCTATAGCGGCCCAAAAATTGCTGCACCCGGCTAACCTCGGCGGCAACAATTTCATGCCCACCATCGTGAAACCAGACCTCCGTCTCGCTGTCCTGCTCAACAAAATACCGGCCCAACTGCTCAGTTGCCGCTGCCGGACAGATCTGGTCCCGCCGCCCCGCCGTGATCAACACCCGGCGTCCCGCAAGCCCCGGCTGTGACTTGGGCGCAAACGGTATCAGCGGATGCATAAGCACGCTGGCATCAAACAGGTCCGGCGTTTCAAACTGCATCGAAGCCAGAATATTGGCACCATTGGAATAGCCGAGCCCCACCACCGACGATGCTTTACGTCCTGACAGTTGCGTCCTGACAAATTCCGCCAACGCCTTGGTGCGCAGAGCGAGGTCATCCATGTCATAGATGCCTTCGCCGGTCCGTTTGAAATAACGTAGCGCGCCGCTTTCAGACACATCCCCCCGGACCGCGATAACCCGCGCGCCAGGCATCATTTGCACCCCAAGATCAAAAAACTGGTTCTCGTCGCCGCCGGTGCCATGAAACAGGAACAGCACGGGTGCGGCAGCGTCACGCCCCTTGGCTTCACGAAAATAATATTGGGTCATCTGCCACTCCTGATTATTACCTAATCGCCCCCATATCGGCACGCCACGCGCCAAAACAAGCACGCGCGAGCGCGCCGCATTGTTTCGCATCTGGCAACAATCGCGATTGCCCCGCCCGATGCAATAACGCACAATCTAGCGATGTTTTTATCAGTCTTTGACGTATTCAAGATTGGCATAGGCCCCTCAAGCTCCCACACCATGGGGCCGATGAGCGCTGCCAACCGTTTCCTTGATGAACTGGCCCATGGCGACTGGCCCCGAGCCCGCAATGCCCAGCCCGCCGCCCTCACGGCAAGTCTGCATGGCTCGCTGGCCTTCACTGGCGTCGGACATGGCAGCGACCGCGCCGTTATTCTGGGCCTCTGCGGCCAGTCTCCCGATACCGTTGATCCCGACGAAATGGATGCTCTGGTCGATGCTGTAAACACAAGCGGCCAAGTCCATCCACCCGGCCATCCCCAATACGGTTTCCGCCCCCAGCGTGACCTGACATTTGACAAGCATACCAAGGCTCCCCGGCCATCCAAATGGTCTGAAATTTGGCGCCTTTGATAGTGATGGCGGCCTCCTGCTGCGCCGTGTCTATTATTCCATCGGCGGCGGCTTCGTAGTCTCTGATGGCGAACTCGAAAGCGTCAAGTCGGCCTCACCTGCCGACGCCGACGTGCCCTATCCATTCGCCAATGCCCACGACATGCTCGTCATGGCCAACGATGCGGGGCTTTCCATCGCGCAATTAAAACGCGCCAACGAACAGGCAACCACGCCGCGCACCCGGCTCGATGCGGGCGTCGATGCCATCTGGACCGCCATGTCCGCCTGCATCGATCGTGGTCTCTCCCAGGACGGCATTATGCCCGGCGGGCTTAAGGTCAAGCGACGCGCAAAAGCCATTCATGCCCAACTCGACGCGCAGTGGCAGCGCAACGAAATCACGCCGCTTATGGCCAATGACTGGCTCAGTGTTTACGCAATGGCGGTCAACGAGGAAAACGCTGGCGGTGGCCGTGTCGTCACCGCCCCCACCAATGGCGCCGCCGGAGTGATCCCAGCCGTTTTGCGTTATTTCCTCAAATTCAATGCCGGTGCGTCGCCCGCCAATATTCGCGACTATCTTCTCACCGCCGCCGCCATTGGCGGCATTATCAAGCACAATGCATCAATTTCAGGTGCCGAAGTGGGGTGCCAGGGCGAAGTCGGCTCGGCGTCCGCCATGGCGGCGGCAGGCCTCTGCGCAATCATGGGCGGCACGCCGACACAAGTTGAGAACGCCGCCGAAATCGCGCTCGAACACCATTTGGGCATGACCTGCGATCCGGTCGGTGGCCTCGTGCAAATTCCCTGCATCGAGCGCAATGCCTTTGGTGCGGTCAAGGCCGTCACCGCCGCGTCACTGGCCATGAAAGGCGACGGCGTCCACGCCGTGCCCCTCGATGCCTGTGTTGAAACCATGCGCCAGACTGGCATGGACATGTCGGACCGTTACAAGGAGACCAGCCAGGCCGGCCTCGCCGTCAATTTCCCGGCCTGCTAACGCTCGATTCGGCTGACAAAGCGCTCTCGCGACTTCTCGATATGCAATCGCATCGCCTCATGGGCACCCCCCGCGTCGCGCGCCGCGATGGCGCTGACAATGACCGCGTGCTCTGCCAGCGCTGCTGCAATGGCCTGCTCGTGATAGACCAGTCGGAACAAGTGCACATGCGTATGCAGCCGTCCCAGCGCTTCGCTGGCCATGGCGTTGCCCGAACTGACCGCTACCTGATCGTGAAACTCCATATCAAAGCGGGCAAAATGGGCATATTCATCACGCCCGCCCCACTCGCCTGCCCCATCCATCCGGCCGCTGAGTGCCAACAGATGACCAATATCACTATCGCTGATTTTCCGCGCTGCAGCCGCCGCCGCGTAAGGCTCCAGCACCAGCCGCAAATCATACAGATCATCAAACTGTTGCGCACTGAGGCGGGGCGCCGCGCGATAGCCGACCAGATGCGTTTTAGTAACTAACCCTTCGCCCTCAAGCCGCCCCAGCGCCTCGCGAATTGGCGTCTGCGAGACGCCAAGTTCACGCGCTAGTGCATCGACCGATATTTTGCCACCCGGCGCGATATCGAGCGACATGATCTGGGAAAATATTCGCCCATAGACCTCGTCGCCCAGGCGCGCTGGTCGCTGCAGTAGCCCCGCTACGGCGCTCGGAACCGCCATTCTACCAGCTTACTGCGGTGTATTTGGCTTCACAGAACTCAAGAATCCCGTGATGTGCCCCCTCTCGGCCCAAGCCGCTTTGCTTGACCCCGCCGAATGGGGCAGCTGGATCCGAAACCAAGCCGCGATTAAGCCCCACCATGCCCGCTTCGAACCGATCCGAAACACGCAATCCCTTGGCCATATCCTCGGTATAGACGTAGGCGATCAGCCCATACTCGCTGTCATTGGCCAACTCAACTGCCTCGTCCAGTGTTTCAAATACCGTGATCGGTGCCACCGGCCCAAATATCTCGTCGCGGACCAGATTGGCGTCGCCGGGCACTTTGGTGACGACAGTCGGTGGGTAAAAAAAGCCGTCGCCCTTGCCCATTTCACCGCCCACAAGCACCTGAGCGCCATCTTCCACCGCCTCGCGCACCCATTCGTCAATCCGCTCGATCGCCGCCAGATTGATCATCGGGCCACAGGTGACACCATCTTCATAACCGGCGCCCAGTTTCATGGCGCCCATTCGCTCGGCCAGACCGCGCGCAAACATGTCCGCAATGCCGGCCTGTACATAAAATCTGTTGGCCGCCGTACACGCCTCCCCGCCATTGCGCATTTTGGCGATCATCGCGCCATCAAGAGCCTTTTCAAGATCCGCATCATCGAACACGACGAATGGCGCGTTGCCGCCCAGGCTCCATCGAGCAGTTGATGACCTGATCCGCTGCTTCACGCAACAGGATCCGTCCCACCTGGGTCGAACCGGTAAACGATAATTTGCGCACCTTGGGATGATGCAGCATGGCGCTGATCAGCTTGCCGGTTTTTGAGGATGTAACCACATTGACAACACCCTTCGGCAAACCTGCTTCTTCCATCAGAACAGCCATTGCATAGGCCGTCAGTGGCGTCTCGGTTGCCGGTTTCAACACCACGGTGCAGCCCGCCGCCAGCGCTGGAGCGATCTTGCGGGTCGCCATTGCCGCAGGAAAATTCCACGGTGTAATCAGGACGCTGACCCCGATAGGCTGATATTGCACCATGATCCGGTTATTCCCGCTTGGTGCCAGGGAGAAATCACCATTGATCCGCACCGCCTCTTCGGAGAACCAGCGGAAAAATTCCGCTGCATAGGCGACCTCGCCGCGCGCGTCGGGTAGCGCCTTGCCATTTTCGAGACTGATTAGCCGCGCCAGCATTTCACGCCGCGCCACCATCAGGCTCAAAACATTTTCGCAAAATTTCGCCACGCTGGCGCGGCGGCATAGCTGCCCATTCTGCTGCTGCGTCCGCCGCTGCCTCGACGGCCGCCAAGCCATCATCAACACTGGCATCGGCCACGTCGGCAATGGCCTTGCCGGTCGAGGGATCAATGACGTCAATGCGCTTGCCCTCCGCTCCCTGCCGCCACTCGCCACCAATCAGCAGATCAGTCCTGACGCCGTCCATCAGTCCGAATCCCTCGAGTGAATTTGGAATATTGAGCATTTTGCCTGCCTTTCAATTGTCTGCGTCGAGCAGGTCGCGGCGTCCAGCGAAGGCCGCCCCGATAATCGTGCGCATTGCCGCAACGTCTAGCGGCCTTGGATTGTTTTTGACCAGACGCGCTGCGCCCATGGATTGCTCGGCGCACCAATCCTGCTGATTTTCTGACAGACCTAACGCCGCAAGATCGCGCGGGATGCCTATCGCGCCAAAAAGTGATGCCACCGCCGCGATCGCCCGCTCGGCGTTGGCGGCATCATCGTGGCCCGCCGCCGCACCCATTGCAACGGCAACCTCTGCCATCGATTTGACGGCGTGCGAACGGTTGAAATGCATGACATAGGGTAATAGACAGGCAACCCCGGCCCCGTGTGCTGTGTGCGTTACCGCGCCGACCGGATATTGCAGCGCATGCGCGGCCGCCGTACCCGACACACCAAAAGCCATCCCGGCCAATAGCGCGCCCAGCATTACGCTTTCCCGCGCCGCCATGTCATCGCCGGACTTGACCGCACGCGCCAGCCCGTCGGTGATATGGCTGATCGCCTGCCGTGCATAGGTATCGCTCAGCGCATTTTTGCCAACAAACACATGCTCATGGGTTGTCTGCCCGTCAATTGGCCGGGCCAGTGCCGTCAAGGCTTCAATAGCGTGGGTCAAGGCATCAGCCCCGGCAATAGCTGTCAGCCCGGCGGGGCAAGTCAAAGTCAGTTCCGGGTCGCAAATGGCGGTATGAGGAATAAGGAACGGGCTGGCGATTCCAACCTTGAGTATGCGCTCACTATCGGCCACCACAGCGACTGGCGTGGCCTCACTGCCGGTGCCAGCCGTCGTCGGCACTGCAATCAGCGGCACCACTGGTCCGGGGACCTTGAACTCGCCGAAATAATCGCGCGGCGAGCCACCATGCGCGATCATCAGCGCCGTGACTTTTGCCATATCAAGGCACGACCCCCCCCAACCCCGACAATGACATCGGGTCCAAACGCCTCCCCTCTGGCAACGCACTGCTCAATCGCGGCTAGCGGCACTTCGGGCGGCGTCGCGTCAAATATTTCGCACGCCAGCCCCGCTGCGCGCAGACCGTCCATCATCGCCACAAAATCTGCTTCGGCGCCCATGCGCTCGTCGGTTACCACCAGTGCCCGGCGACCCAATTGGCTGGCGTAGGCCGGTAGCGACTGACGCTGACCGCGTCCGAATACAATATTGCGCGGCGACCGACCGGTAGCAAAAATGGCCATGTTATATTCCCCTCTTGGTCAGCGCCGCGTCGCGCAGCCGCTTCATGTTCGTCCACACCGAATCGGCCACTGGCACGCCTGATGCCAGCCGTTCCGCCTTGAGCGCCCGTCCGCGCTCGCCAGGAATCAAGACCTGATCGAAGCCGTCCGCCGGTGCCGCATGACGCAACAGATCGAGATAGCGCGCAATGGCTTCGCCCTGTCCCGACACCGGATCGACAACGATGAACACGTCGCCCTTGTTACACAATTGGTCGGCGTCCAAAGTGCCCGCCACGTCGCGCCCCAACGCCGCCCCTGTCAGTGTTGTCACCAACAACTCAAACGCCAATCCCAGGGCATAGCCCTTTGCCGCGCCAAAAGGCGCGATGGCCCCGGCTTTTGCCGCTTCCGCGTCCGTCGTTGCCTTGCCTTCTCTGTCCAGCGCCCAGCCTTCGGGTAGCGCCTGCCCGCGATGTGCCCGATCGTGAATCTCGCCCATGGAAACCAGGCTGGTCGCCAGATCGATGACAAATGGCCCATCGGCGCTTGGCACCCCGATGGCAATCGGATTGGTGCCGATCAACGCCTGGCGCCCGCCAAAGGGATGCACCAGCGCTTCGCTGGTTGTAAGCACAATGCCGACCTGCCCCCCTTTTGCAATCGCTTCTGCATAATAGGCCAGCATGCCAATATGATTGGAATTGGCCACCGCCGCGACCGCGATCCCGTGGCTTTTGGCTGCTGGACAGATGGCCTCGAGTGCCGCCTCGGCCACCACCGGTCCCAAACCGTTCTGCCCGTCAACGGTTAAAAATCCCGCTCCGCGCCAATCATGACTACCGCTTGCCGTCGCGCTCGCAACCCCATTGCCAATGCGGGCCACAAGCCGTTCCAGGCGCAAAAATCCGTGTGACGGCACCGCTCGCAGTTCCGCCTCAAGCAACAGATTTGCTTGCAGCTTTGCGTGTTCATCAGGCACACCGGCGCCGACCAGCACCGCCGTCGCCACATCTCGCAATTCGGCAGCTTCGACCAGCGGCATGACAAATCCTATACGATATCAGATACAGCAACCTGCCCGTCGCACGCCCGCACTGTCAACCGCTCGGGTGCAAATTGTCGCGCTATCCAAACACCACGGTTTTGTGCCCATTGAGCATGACCCGGTTTTCACAATGCAGCTTGACCGCCCGGGCCAAAACCCGCGCTTCGATATCGCGCCCCGCCGCTACCAGATCCTCGGCGCTCATCGAATGGCTGACCCGCGCCGTTTCTTGCTCGATGATCGGGCCTTCGTCCAGCGCTGGCGTTACATAGTGCGCTGTCGCCCCGATCAGCTTGACCCCGCGATCATGGGCCTGGTGATAAGGTTTTGCTCCCTTGAAACTGGGCAGGAACGAATGGTGGATATTGATGATCTGCCCAAACAGGCGCGTCGACATTGTGTCGGACAGCACCTGCATGTAACGTGCCAGCACCACCAGATCGACATTCTTGCGCTGCACCAGATCCATCACCAGCGCTTCCTGTTCGGCCTTGCTGTCCTTGCTCACCGGCCAGTGATAAAATGGAATATTCTCCGCCGCCGCAATCGGGCCCGCCTCGGCGTGGTTGGAAACGATTCCGACAACCTCGGCGTCCAGCCACCCCACCTTGATCTGATAGAGCAGATGCAGCAGCACATGGTCGAATTTTGAAACCATCACCACGATGCGCGGACGGCTCGCCTGATTGACCAATTGCGTTTTCATGCCAAACCTGGCCACCGAAGGCTTTAAGGCCAGTTCAAGCGCTTCCCGGCTGGTGTCCGCCGCCGCATTGAACGCCAGCCGCATGAAAAACTGCCCAGTCTGGCGATCCCAGAACTGGTTGCTCTCAGCAATATTGGCATTTCGCGCCGCCAATTCGGTCGTCACCGACGCCACAATGCCCGGCCTGTCCTCGCATGATAGCGTCAGCACAAAACTTAGCGGCTCCAAAATGCTCTCCATCGGCTTGCAAGCATGGCTGCGCGAGGGATCGCGCGACCAAATTCGGCCTTTGGATAAAGCGCTTGGCCGCCATTCACAAGCCAAACCTTAGGGCGCGATTTCGCTCACCTTGACGCTGCGCCGCTCTGCCACCGATTTGAGGGCCGCTTCGGCCAATATGAGCGCCTTGAGCCCGTCCTCGCCCGATGGCGTCGCCGCCTTGCCGCTACCAATCGCCGCAATAAAGCTGGCGATCTCGTTGCCATAGGCCTCGGTATACCGCGTCATGAAAAAATCGTGCAGCGGTGGCCGCGTAAAGCCGTTGCCATTGGCAATCTCGATCGAGACCGGCCGCTGGTTCTCAGCGCTCACCAAACCCTGTGCCCCCAACACTTCGATCCGTTGATCATAACCGTAGCTGGCCCGCCGCGAGTTGGATATTGACGCCTGCGTCCCCGAATCCGTCTCCAGAATGATATTGGCGCTATCAAAATCCCCCGCCGCGCCAATCGCCTTGTCGACCAGTACCGAGGCATGCGCCGTTACCAATGCCGGCTCCTCACCCAGTAGAAATCGCGCCATGTCGAAATCATGAATGGTCATGTCGCGGAAAATCCCACCCGACCGTCCGATATAATCAATCGGCGGCGGCCCCGGATCGCGCGAAACGATATTGACCATTTCCACCTTGCCGATCTGCCCCTCGGCAATCGCTTGCTTGACCGCCATGAAATGCGGATCAAACCGGCGGTTGAACCCGACCATCAATGTGCCCTTGTGCTTGGCCACAACCCCAAGGCAGGCGCGCACGCGCGCCACGCTTAAATCTATCGGCTTCTCGCAAAACACCGCCTTGCCAGCCACGACAAACTGTTCGATCAGATCAGCGTGGGTGTCCGTCGGGGTGCAGATCACCACCGCATCGATGCTCTTGTCATCGGCAATAGTGTCGATATCGGCGATCCCGCAGCCATAGGCTGCCGCCAGATCTTCGGCTGCAACCGCGAAGGCGTCGGCCACCACCACAAGTTCGGCGTCAGGGTTGGCGGCAATCGCCTTGGCGTGCACCTTGCCAATCCGGCCCGCTCCCAACAGTGCAAATCGAACGCTCATTCACAATAACTCCATCTGGATCAGGCCTTGAGCAGCCACTCATGTTCGGCCGCATTGTGAAATTTCCAGATCCGCTTCGGTCCGGCCATTACATTGAGATAATAAAGATCATAACCATGGGTCGCCGCCACCGGATGATAGCCCTTGGGCACCAGCGTCACGTCGCCATCTTCCACCGCCATGGCTTCATCGAGCGATCGATCATCGGTATAGACCCGCTGAAATCCAAACCCCTGCGGCGGGTTCATGCGATGATAATAGGTCTCTTCGAGCCTGGCTTTCATGCGGCAGATTATCCATATCGTGCTTGTGCGGCGGGTAGGACGACGTATTGCCGCCCGGCGTGATCACCTCGACCACCAGCAATGACTCTGCCGGCTCCGTCTCAGGCAATATATTCACCACATGACGCACGTTACTGCCCTTGCCGCGCGTCAGCGCTTCAGCATCCTTTGGTGCAATCACCCGCGCTACAAAATTGCCCGCCGCCCCCGGCGCCGAACAGACTGCCAGCGTCAATGCCGTCGTCGCGGTAACCGACCAGTCGGCGCCCGCTGGCACATAAAGCGAAAATGGCTTGCCCTCAAATGGGCTCATCCGTTGGCCCAATTCGCCAAAATCCTTGTCCCCCGCCTGCGCCGTGCCCTTGCCACTGACAAAAACCAGACACACTTCACGCCCCGTTTCACCACCCGAAACTGTTTCACCCGCCCCAAGCTGATGCAGGTCGAACCCCACATAAGTCCAACCTGCCGTTGTGGGGGTTACGTGATGCACTCGCCCCTTGCCCGCCTGCGGCTTGATCAACAGTTTCGACATGGTCCGACCTCCTTTTTGCGGCGTCTGGCCGCTACTATTGCTTGGCAAAGCCCTGCGTTTCCACCGAATAACCCGCCGCATTCATCACTCGCATCAGTTCCTTGTGCCCAACCTCGGCCATCCTGAGCGGTGGGTTGGCCTTAGGGTCCTGCTCCGCTTCCACCACAAACCAGCCCTCATAACCATGATCGGCAAATTTCTGCACAATCGCCTCAAAATCCAGCGTTCCATCACCGGGCACGGTAAAAGCCCCCAGCGCCACCGCGTCCAGAAACGACTGTTTTGACCGATCCAACCCGTCGATCACGCCCATGCGCACATCTTTTACATGCACATGGTTGATCCGCGCGTGGTGCTTGTCGATTGCCCCCAACACATCGCCTCCTGCAAAGGCCAGATGCCCCGCATCAAACAGCAATGGTATCCCCGCGCCGGATCCCTTCATAAAGGCATCCAGTTCCGGCCCGGTCTCAACCACTGCCCCCATATGGTGGTGATAGGAAAGCGGCATGCCTTCATCCGCGCACCATTCGCCAAATTCAGTGACTTTTTTGGCATAGGCTGCCATCTCGCTATCGGAAAGTTTCGGCTTGTGCGCCAACGGCACCGAGCGATCCCCCTGGATCGAACGTCCCACTTCGCCATAAACTATGCAAGGCGCCCCCACCGCCTTGAACAACTCGATCATCGGCGCGATCCGCGCCTTGTTGACCGCCAATTCTTCGTCGACCAACGTGCCCGAATACCAGCCGCCGCACAGCGTCACGTCCGCCGCTTTGAGGATCGGCAGCATCACCGCTGGATCATCGGGAAATCGCCGCCCTTTTTCCATGCCGGTAAAACCGGCCGAGCGTGATTGGCGCAGGCATTCTTCCAGCGTTACATCGTCACTCAATTCCACTAGATCGTCGTTCCACCAAGCGATGGGCGACATACCAAGTTTTGCCTTCACGGGGCTCTCCTGAAATTTTAGGGCCGCTGCTGCTTGCGCGCCTGTTCGTAATTTTCGCGCGCCACATTGACTTCGCTGCGCGCTGAAACTTCAGGCACCGCCACATCCCACCAATGCCCACCCTCGTCGGTCGTCACCAGCGGGTCAGTGTCGATCACAATCACACTGGTCACCGCATCGCCTTCTGCCTCTTTGAGGGCTGCCTCCAGATCACCAGTCGAACTGACTTTGCGCGCCACCGCCCCCAGCGAGCGCGCATGCGCTGCAAAATCGATCCGCGGCAAGGCGACGTGCTGAGTGTCCTTGAGCAGATTGTTGAAGTTGGCCCCGCCCGTCTCCATCTGCAGTCGGTTGATGCAGCCGTACCCGGCATTATCGAGCACAACAATGGTCAGCCGCGCGCCCAACATGATCGACGAAACAATCTCGGAATTGAGCATCAGATAACTGCCATCCCCGACCATGACGACAACGTCATCATCGGGCCGCGCCAGCTTGACACCCAGGCCCCCGGCAATCTCATAGCCCATGGTCGAAAAACCATACTCCATGTGATAATTGCCCGGTTTCTTGGCCTGCCAGAGCCTTGTGCAGTTCTCCTGGCAATCCGCCTGCCGCACACACCAGCACCGAATCCTCGCGCGTCCGCAATACCGCCCCGATGACCTGTGCATCGGACGGCAATTCGGCGTTTCCCGGTGCCATGGCCTTGTCGGCTTCATGCAGCCAATCCGCCTTGCCGTCGCGTGCCTTGTTGGTCCAGTCGGTTTCCGCTTCCCAACCCATCATCGCGGTGTTGAGCGCATCCAGCCCCACCTGCGCATCGGCAATCAGCGGCAGGGCGCGATGCTTGGCGGCATCGAAAATCTGTGTGTTGAGTCCAATGATCTTGAGCGCTTCATTCTTGAACAGCGCCCATGAACCGGTGGTAAAATCCTGCAACCGCGTACCCACCGCCAACACGACATCGGCGTCTTCGGCCAGCTGGTTGGCGGCCGATGTGCCAGTCACCCCGACCGACCCCATATTCATCGCATGATCATGAGACAGTGCCGACTTGCCCGCCTGCGTTTCCAGCACCGGAATACCATGGCTTTGTGCAAAGCGCCCCAGCGCTGCGCTGGCGCCTGAATACAGCACACCGCCACCAGCAATGATCACCGGCCGTTTGGCCTGCATCAAAACCCTTGCGGCATCGGCGAATTCCTCAGCATCTGGCATTATCCGGCGCTGCCGCCACACCTTCTCCTCAAAAAATCGCGTCGGATAGTCATAGGCTTCGGCCTGCACGTCCTGACAGAGCGACAATGTCACTGGCCCGCATTCGGCGGGGTCAGTCAAAACCTGCATGGCCCGATTGAGCGCCGCCATGATTTGTTCCGGACGGGCAATGCGGTCAAAATAGCGGCTGACCGGCTTGAAACAATCATTGACCGTCATCGTGCCATCGCCAAAATCTTCACCCTGCTGCAACACCGGATCGGGGCGGCGATTGGCAAACACATCGCCTGGCAACAGCAACATCGGCAAACGATTGACATGCGCCACCGCCGCCGAGGTCACCATATTGAGTGCCCCCGGCCCGATCGAGGAGGTGCACGCCATGAACCGGCGTCGAAAACTGGCCTTGGCAAAGGCTGCGGCCGCATTGCCCATACCCTGCTCGTTCTGGCCTCGAAACGTCGGTAGCTGCTCGCGCACGCCAAAAAGCGCCTCACCGAGCCCCGCGACATTGCCATGCCCGAAAATGGCAAACACGCCACCAAAGATCGGCAGCACCTCGCCATCGATTTCGACCTTTTGCGCCACCATGAACCGCACCAGCGCCTGCGCCATCGTCAATCGAACTGTTTTCTGGCTCATACCCAATTTCTTCCTGTCTTCTGGTTCCGGCTCAACCCGAAATCGCCGGCTTATTCCCAGGCCGTCCTACCCTCAACATTTCACCGCCCCGTGAGGCACGGAACGGGTGCTCGACAATATCATACGTCGCTAAGCCGCCACGCGACCCGCCACCCGTTCCCATATCCGCGTCAGCGCTTCAAACCGGCGCGCCATGTCCTCAATTGCCTCGGCGTCACTCATCGTCCCTGCCAGCCAGCTGCGCGCCGCATCGCCAAAGATCGTGCGACCCACAGCAAATCCCTTGACTGTGCGCGCCACTTGCGCCGCCAGGAATCCGGCTTCCAGTTCAGCCATTGGCGCGTCCAATCCCAAAAGCACAACGCCCCGACACCAGGGATCGTGCCGCTCAATTGTGGCATCAACGCCCCGCCAGGCCGTCTCGGACGCCTGCGGCTCAAGCTTCCACCAGTCCGGCACGAGCCCGGCCTCATAAAGTTCTTCCAAGGCGCGGGGCAACGTATCGTCCGCCAAAATCCCGTTCTTGCCGGCAATGATCTCAATCAGCAATTCCCGCCCGACTTTACGGGCCGCCTCCTGCAGACTGGTCAATTTGGCGATCTGTGTCGCTTTCGTCGCTGGTGGATCATCGGGATGATAAAAGCACAAGACCTTGATGCAATGGTCGATATGCCAGTCAATCAGCCGACTACCCGCATCCTGAGAGAATTCGAACTGCAACGGTCGCGAACCGGGTTCCTCAAACGGCTTTCCGATCCAAAATCCCTGCTTTTGCGCCGCAAACAGCGCCTCGCGGCCATACTTGTCGTCCAACAACATGCCATAGCCCGGCCGCCCCTTGGCCACCTGCGCCGCCGCTTTGACCGCCAACTGTTTGAACGCGCTGATCGCGGCACCATCACGCCCCGCCGCCGCTGCCATTTCCTCAAGCTGAATGCGATGATCTATCGCCAGCGCCATCAGTCGCGGTTGCTCGCTGCGCCGCGTCGTCGCGCGATGCACATGATTGATCGCCTCATCCTTGCGTAGTGCCCGTTCCGGACTGCCATGCTCCAGAAAATATTCAAGTTCGGCAAAGGTCGGAATTTCGGGCGAGCACAACAGCCGCGACACGGCAAATGCGCCACACGCATTGGCCCATGTCGCCGACACCTCGTGCCTTTCCCCGCGCAGCCAGCCGCGCAGAAAACCGGACATGAAACTGTCCCCGGCCCCCAGCACATTGAAAACTTCAATAGGAAAACCTGTGCCCACGATCCCCGCTTCAAGATCGTCAGGAATTTCGCCCTCATAAACGATACAACCCATCGGTCCGCGCTTGAGCACAATGGTGCCCGCCGAGACCGCCCGAATGGCCTTGAGCGCCGCTAGCAGGTCACTCTCGCCGGCTGCGATCAGCACTTCTTCCTCGGTCCCCACGATCAGATCGCAGTTGCCCAGTACTGGCTTGAGTTTGCTGGTCACAAAATCAGAAGCTACATAGCGGCTGTCGCCCGCCGCATGCCCCGCCAACCCCCAAAGGTTAGGCCGATAATCAATATCAAAGATCACCTGGCGCCCGCGCGCCTTGGCAATCGCAATCGCCTTGTTTTGTGCCGCCTCGGTATTGGGCTTTGAAAAATGCGTACCACTGACCAGCACCGCGCCAGCGCTGGCCACGAATGACTCATCAATATCGCTCTCATCGAGCGCCATGTCCGCACAATTTTCGCGATAGAAAATCATCGGAAATGACGCGTCATTTTCAACGCCCAGCAACACCAGCGCCGTCAGCCGCTCTGCGTCGGTGACGATTCCAGTGACGTCGACCCCTTCGCGCAGCATCTGCTCGCGAATAAAGCCGCCCATCTGTTCGTCGCCGACGCGCGTAATCAGCCCCGTCTTGAGTCCCAGTCGCGAGGTGCCAATGGCGATGTTGGAGGGACAACCACCCACAGCCTTGGAAAAACTGGCGACGTCCTCCAGTCTGGTGCCGATTTGCTGGCCGTATAAATCAACCGAAGATCGGCCGATGGTAATCAGCTCGAGTGTGACACCAATCTTGCCGTCAGCTGAATTATCCATGGCGTCCTCCTGCGATTCACGCTGTGCTAATCTCAACGTTAGCGTGACGCTAACATTTGGTCGCACCTAAAACGCAGCACGAGTTCTATGTCATAGTCAATATGGAACGTTTATTCTATAATGAATTTCCCTGTCGAACAGGATTCACATGTTTTTTTGGTGCCGCCGCCGCCACTCGGCCACCGCGACCGTCAACGCCATGGCCAGCGCCATCCCCGCCGAGAGCGAGCGGAACCCGGCATGATCGGCTTCAACGATTTCAAACCACGCTGACGCCCCACCAGCCAGTGGCGAAAACGCCGAATCTGTTATGGCGATCAATGGGATATCGCGATCGGTCATCATCTTGGCCTGCCCCACTGTTTCGGGCGAATAGGGGGAAAATGAAATGGCAATTGCCGCATCATTTGGCCCGGCCATCGCCACCAGATCCTCATCGATCCCCACTGATGTGGCGATCAATTGGTTCCGTACCCGCAATTTTCCAAAAGCATATGCCATGTAGGTGCTGATCGGTGCCGCCCGCCGCTTGGCCAATAGATAGATCGTATCGGCCTTGGCCAATATCTCCACCGACTGCTCAAATATCGCCGGATCGATAGAATGAGACAGGCTCTCGACCGACCGGCCAGCGGCCGATAGAAAGCCGTTCAAAATACCAATATTCTCAGACACTTCAGCGCTATCGGCCTCAAGCGCTTTGAGGCGTTCTTCATAGGTTGAGTTGCGTTCCTTCAGCCGCGCCCGAAAAATCTGTTGCAGCCCGGAAAAACCGTCAAAGCCAAACTGCTGGGCAAACCGCACCAGCGTCGAAGGCTGCACCGCCGCCGACGCTGCAATGCTGGCGACAGTGCCAAAGGCGATTTCATCGGGATTATCAAGACTATATATCGCCACCTGGATCAGTCGCTTGGGCAGATCGTCCCGCCGCTCCACGATCGCCTGGCGCAGGGCTTCAAAATCCTGCGGGATTCTGTTTTTCATAATATCCGACAATTCCACCCGCTCCTTCTGCTACCCGATTGTAGCCGCATTCACATTGCGATTGAATACCAGCAGTTAAACTTGGGAAACAACACATGGCAGTGGGAATTGGACTGATTGGCACCGGTTATATGGGCAAGTGCCACGCCTTGGCCTGGAATGCGGTCGCCTCTGTCTTTGGCGACCTCGAGCGCCCGGTTCTGGCCCATCTGGCCGAAGTCGATGCGGCCTTGGCTGCCCGCCGCGCCGACGAATTCGGCTTTGCCCGCGCCACTGGCGACTGGCGCGCCCTGATCGCCGACCCCGCCGTCGACATCGTCTCCATCACCACGCCCAACGCCTTCCATGCCGAAATGGCCATCGCCGCGCTCGAGGCGGGCAAACACGTTTGGTGCGAAAAGCCCATGGCCCCTACCATTGTCGAAGCCCAGGCCATGAAGGCGGCAGCCACACGCTCCGGGAAACTGGCGATACTTGGCTATAACTATATCCAGAACCCGATAATCCGCCAGATCCGAACCCTGTTGGCGGAGAACACCATCGGTGCCATCTCCCATGTTCGTATCGAAATGGACGAGGATTTCATGGCCGATCCAGCAGCATTGTTCACCTGGAAAAGCGAGCAAAGCTCTGGCTATGGCGCCCTTGATGACTTCGGCGTGCATCCAATCTCACTGCTACATTTCCTGCTTGGCGACATTGCGCGAGTGTCGGCCCACATGAGCAAACCATTTGCCACCCGACCAACCATGTCCGAAGGCCCGCGCGAGGTTGAAACGTTTGACATCGCGACCATCATGTTCGACTTGGAATCCGGTGCCTCGGGCCTTTTGGCGCTCAACCGCGCGGCGTGGGGTCGCAAGGGCCGCATTGCCCTGCAGATTTTTGGCTCCACTGGGGCAATCCTGTTCGATCAGGAGCGGATGAACGAATTCCAACTTTATACGCGCGACGACCACCTGGCCGTCCAGGGCTTCCGCACAATCCTTTGCGGCCCCGTTCACGCCCCCTACGACCGCTTCATGCCGGCGCCCGGTCATGGACTTGGATTCAACGATCTAAAAATCATCGAATGCCATGAACTTCTCAACCAGCTGGCGGGCCACCCCGCTCACACCATCGATTTTGCGACGGGATTGTCTATAGAAAAAGCTGTCCACGCCATGGCCAGGTCCCACGCCGAGCAACGTTGGGTGTCGGTGCCATAGGCCAACAAACGAACGCGATTGCGCCTCGGACTTTAGCCCTCACCCGCGCCATCCTCTCCCACGATCCGGCCTCATCGTGGTCGGCTCGTTCCTGGATGACCTCCGGCCCCAGCGTCTCCGGTCGGCGCGGCAGCCTCGCGGAGATAGCGGCTGGCGGCCCAACCCTTTACCATCGTCCCATCGGTTGCCTCGACCTGACACCAGATCGTTGACCGCGGCTTCTCGCAGCCAAGGTTGCGCATGACCGTGCCATTGCTCACCTTGCCAATCGCTGCATTCTCTAGACTGGGACCAGTGCGAATATTGAGCGTATCGTCGTCCCTAAGGCTATGAACCTCCCAAAAATCTGGCCCACCGGCAAGGCCGTCAGCGAAGTCAGCGCCCATGGCATCTAAAGCTATTGCATCTTCCGACGCCATGGGCTCGTCACCGCGCGTAACGGTCAATGTAATGTCGGCACCACCAGTCTCGGACGCCTGGCCCACCAGATAAACGAGAATGGTGTAGTCTCCATTCTCGGGAAGCACACCGCTGAACATGCGACCATCCCGCGAGCCAACGAACAGGGCAGCCTGACCGTCAGGTGTATTGACATTGAAATTGGCCGAGGACGTGACCGCACTAAGAGTGATGGTTACGGCTTCGCCTGCGCTGCCCGCCAGATCATATACGAGCGAATCCCTGCTATCGACCCGATCCCGAATTACCGCGCTGCTCGAACCGGCGGGCAATACGATGGGCTCTGATGGCATATTCGTCTGGGCGGCAACGGGGCCAGCCATCAGTACCGAAATAGCAAACGCGCCGCGCAAGAGCTTTTTCATGCTTCATACCCCTCGAAAATTTGTCCGCCTGATACACAACAAGCAGTCGCTAGCGTCTTAACGACACCTTACCATGACATTGAGTTCATTGGGAGGAAACCGGCTACCAAAGCGAGCACCAGTGTTTACAACAAAGCAGTCGCGAGTGAATGCGACGTGGGCCCGACTACCGACTACCGACTACCGACTACCGACTCCCGACTCCCGACTTCCGACTTCCGACTTCCGACTTTCGACTTCCGACTTTAGTAGCGCTAAAAAATCTTTACTACCGGTTGATTGTCCGTGGGTTCGGTGCTCGAATGCGATCATGCAACTTCAGCGACGCCGTCCCCGCCATAACCCAATCTGCTCGGCCGCCGCGACGGCGACATCAGGGGCGACCTGATCCATGGCGGGCTATGTGTTGCAGCGCCTTGGACAGATGTTGCTGACGTTGTTGGCCATTGCCACCCTGACATTTTTCCTCATGCACGCCATACCGGGCGGGCCGTTTGTATCCGAACGTATGCTGGCGCCTGAAATCGCTACGGCGCTCAATGACAAGTTCGGCTTGAACGACCCGATCTGGCTGCAATATCTGAACTATCTGCGCGGTATCCTGACGTTCGATCTGGGTCCCTCTTTTCGCTATCCCGGCGTTACGGTCAACGAGATGATCGCCGACGGCCTACCAGTAACCCTGCGCACCGGTGTGCTGGCGGTGATTTGCGTGGTGGCACTAGGCGTCCCTATGGGTATCGTGGCGGCGTTGAACCGCAACAAGTGGCCAGATACGGCCGTGATGATGCTGGCCACGATAGGAGTTGCCATCCCCTCCTATGTCATCGCCACCATACTGCTCTATGTGTTCGCGCTCCGACTGGGCTGGGTGCCAACGTTTGGACTGGACGACTGGCGCGGCTATATTTTGCCGGTATTTGCGCTCTCCGGCTTCTGGATATCATTTGTGGCGCGCTTGGCGCGCTCGAGCCTGCTGGAAACCTTTGAGCAGGATTATATGACCACGGCACGCGCCAAGGGGTTGCGTCCCGGCCAGGTGCTGTTCAAGCATGGCCTGCGCAATTCGCTCATTCCCGTGGTTACCGTGTTGGGACCGGTTGTGGCCAATCTGATCACCGGATCATTCGTTATCGAGCAGATCTTCGCTCTGCCCGGCATTGGCAGGCACTTCGTGCTCTCGATTACCAATCGCGACTACACAGCCATCATGGGCATCACCATTTTCTATGCAGCGCTGCTCATGGTGATGATCCTGATTGTTGATTTGCTATATGTGTGGCTCGACCCGCGCATCAAACTGCGGAAAACGGCGCAATGAACCCGGAGCCCATCATTGCCCCGTCCATGTGGGAAAAACCGGACCGCAGCACAACTGCCGGTGAAGCCATTGCAACACCAAGCCTGACCTATTGGCAGGATGTGCGCCAGCGTCTGTGGGCAAACAAGCCTGCCGTGATTAGCATCGGGTTTATTGTCGTTCTGATACTGGCCGCAATATTCGGGCCGCTCATCAGCCCATTCAGCTATTTCGAACAGAATTTGCGCCTGTCAAATATTCCGCCGGTTTTCGAGACCTACCGTGTCTCTGATGATACGGGAAACAACACAAGGTTTTTTCTCAATGCCAGCAATTTCAACCTCTATCAGGTTTCCGAGGGCGGCCAAGTTGAGGGGTTGTTAAGGGGCGGGCGCAAGGACATCCTCAAGAAGCGTCAGGGCTTTGAATTTGGTAACACCGACATAGTGCTGGACTATTCCAGTCGCCCTGCCCGCCTCCTGCGCGCCGATGGCACGACGCTTCGCCCCGAAGGCTGGCAGTGGAACATGACCTATGTGTTCGGCACCGATCAATTGGGGCGCGATGTGCTTGTCCGCCAATTGTACGGTGCACGGATTTCGCTATTGGTGGCGTTTGTCGCAACCCTGGTCAATTTCTTCATCGGCATATTTTATGGCGGCATCGCCGGCTATATTGGCGGCAAGACCGATGCGGTGATGATGCGCATAGTTGAGATCATCTCCACGATTCCGTTGATGCTCTATGTCATCTTGCTCATGGTGGTGCTCAATAGTGGGCTGATTTCCATCGTCGTGGCCATCGGTTCGGTGTTTTGGGTTGATATGGCGCGCATGGTGCGTGGACAAATACTGACACTCAAGCAACAGGATTATGTTGCGGCCGCCCGCACAATGGGGGCCGGCACCGGCCGGATACTGACGCGCCATCTGCTGCCTAACAGCATCGGGCCGATACTTGTTACCCTGACCATGTTGATCCCCAGCGCTATTTTCATTGAAAGCTTCATGAGCTTTATCGGCCTGGGGGTTACCCCGCCAATGGCCAGTTGGGGCACATTGACCAGCGAGGCGGTCGAGACCATGCGGGCCTATCCCCACCAATTGTTCTTTCCCGCTGCCGCAATCAGCCTGACCATGTTCGCATTCAATTTTCTTGGCGACGGGCTGCGCGACGCCCTTGATCCACGGATGCGCAGATGAGCCGCCCTCCCATCCTGTCTGTTCGCAATCTGCGCACCAGTTTTTTTGCCCAGCGCGGTGAGGTTCAGGCTGTACGCGGCGTTAGCTTTGACGTTGCGCCCGGCGAAATTCTTGGCATTGTCGGGGAAAGTGGTTCGGGAAAATCAATTACCTGCATGAGCATATTGCGGTTGCTCAAATCCACCGGTCGAATTGTTGACGGCCAGGCCATCTTTGACGGTCAGGACCTGATGGAGCTGGATGAAAATGCCATGGCGGATTTGCGTGGCAATGACATCGGCATGATCTTCCAGGACCCGATGACCAGTTTGAACCCGACGCTCTCGGTCGGCGAACAGGTCGTGGAAACCATCATTCGCCATCGCCGTATCAGTCGAGCGGAAGCGCGAAAGCGTGCCATCGAACTGTTTGAACTGGTTCGCATTCCCTCGGCCGCGCAACGATTGAAGTCGTTCCCACATGAATTTTCCGGCGGTATGCGGCAGCGCGTCATGATCGCCATGGCACTGTCCTGCGATCCAAAACTGCTGATAGCGGACGAGCCGACAACCGCCCTTGATGTGACCATCCAGCGCCAGATTCTATTGCTGCTCAAACAACTGCAAAACCGCCTCGGCATGGCCGTCATCCTGATTACCCACGATTTGGGTGTCATTGCCGAAGTCACTGACCGGATTGTCGTGATGTATGGAGGAATGGTCATGGAACAGGGCAGCGTCACAGAATTGTTCGCGCACCCCCGCCATCCCTATACGCAAGGGCTGCTGCGTTCGGTCCCTGATCTGCGAGATGGCGAGCATACGCGCCTGACACCCATCGCTGGCACGCCACCTGATATGATCCAGCCACCACCAGGTTGTCCGTTCGCGCCACGTTGCGTCCATGCCATGAAGCAGTGCGACATTGCCATACCGCCACTTTATCCGATGGCGGAGGCCAGCGATCAAACCGCAAGATGCTGGCTGCACCATGCACAAGCACCCAGGGTTGCCGGTGTCAACGCCCCAACCGCCGAGGTGGCATGATGACGGCAGAAGAAAATCCACTGGTTTCGATGCGCCAGTTGAAAAAGCACTTTTCGATGGGGGGCGGCCTCTTGAGCCCTAAACGTCCGCCCCTGCGCGCGGTAGACGGCGTCGATCTTGAGATAAGGCGCGGCGAAACGCTTGGATTGGTGGGCGAAAGCGGCTGCGGCAAGTCGACTTTGGCGCGCACCCTGATCAGGCTCTACGATCCGAGTTCTGGCGAGGTGAACTTTGACGGTATTGATATTGCGCAAATGAACGAGGCACAACTGTCGCCGTATCGACAGCGCATGCAGATGATCTTTCAAGACCCATATGCTTCGTTGAACGGGCGAATGACGGTCCGCGATCTGATCGCTGAACCACTGGAAATTGCACGCATCGGCAACACCGCAAGTCGCACGATACGGGTGTTTGAACTTTTGGAGCGCGTCGGCCTCAACCCGAATCACGCCACCCGTTTTGCCCATGAATTTTCCGGCGGTCAGCGGCAGCGTATCGGCATTGCCCGCGCCATAGCCCTGAGCCCGGAACTGGTAATTTGCGACGAACCCATTTCGGCGCTCGACGTTTCTATCCAGGCCCAGGTCGTCAACATGCTTGAGGATTTGCAGGACGAACTCGGGCTGACCTATCTGTTCATCACCCACGATCTGTCGATGGTTCGCCATATATCGGACCGTATCGGGGTAATGTATCTCGGCAAGATCGTCGAGCTGGCGCCGAACCACGCGCTCTATGCCCGCCCAAGTCACCCCTACACCCGCGCCCTGCTGGCGTCGATTCCAGTGCCCGATCCAAGTGCTCGAACCGACGGCGAGCCGATGGTCGGCGAAATTCCCAGTCCGACCGCCATTCCAACAGGTTGTCGGTTTCGCACGCGGTGCCCGCTGGCAACCGATCTATGCACAGCGCAAGAACCAGAACTTCAAGATATTGGCGGCGGACATCTGGCCGCCTGTCATTACGCCGGCGATCCGGCATCGAGCACGACGATGGCTGGTCACAACCCGCCAGCGCCGATAGTCTGAATGGGCCGGATTTAACCGTGCCCCACAACAGGAGAAAAGCATGCACAAACTGATATTGCCACTGCTGACGGCCACACTGCTGGCCAGCACCGGCGCGGTTCTGGCCGCGGGTGAACTGACCTATGTTGTCAACAATGAATCGGCAAAGTACGACCCCGGCACGACCGCCGAAACCTTTGCCGCCCCAATCATTGGCAACACATTTGAAGGTCTTGTTCGGTTCGACAAGGACGGCGAAGTTATTCCGGCGCTGGCAGAAAGCTGGGAGGTCAGCGAGGACGGCCTGAATTACACATTCCATTTGCGCGACGCAAAATGGTCGGACGGCAAGCCCGTGACCGCGGGTGATTTCGTCTATGCATGGGATCGGGTGCTTGATCCCGCGACCGGCGCCATGAATTCAGCGATGCTTTATCCTATTGTTGGCGCCGAGGAACATTATGCGGCCGCCGGCAAGGGCGATATCGCCATTAGCGCGCCCGACGACAAGACGCTTGAATTCACCCTCAAGGCGCGCGTCCCCTATATGATGCAATTATTGACCTACACGACGTTCTTTCCCGTGCGCAAAGACGTCATAGAGGCCGATCCGGAAGGCTGGACACGTGATCCGGCCACATTCATTGGTACCGGTCCGTTCCGCGTGACCGAATTCAATACTGGCAAATCGGTCGTTTTTGAAAAGAACCCGAATTACTATGACGCTGACGCCGTTAGCCTCGACAAGCTGACCTTTCGGCTAATCCCCGACCCCGCCACAGCTTTGGCGGCTATGGAAGCGGGTCAGGTCGATGGCATTGAATCGGTACCAGCACCGGAAATTCCACGCCTCTCGGTGGAAAGCGATGCCTTTATGGTGGTGCCAGCATTGGGCACAACCTATGCGTTTTTCAATCCGCACCAGGCGCCTCTTGACGATGTACGCGTTCGCAAAGCGTTGTCGATGGCGATCGATCGCGAGGAAATTGTTGAATTCGTGCTGCAGTCCGCCGATGTGCCCGCCATCGCTCTGGTACCATACGGCATCAATATCAATGGCGAGGACTTCCGCGACGGGACCGACAACTTTGGCCTTGAAACCACGGCGCAACCTGAAGCAGCCAAGGCGCTTCTGGCCGATGCTGGCTACCCCGATGGCGAGGGCTTCCCTGATACGGTGTTCGTCACCTATTCCTCCCCACCCATCGAGAAGTTGCTCGAAGCCATCCAGCAGATGTGGAAGAAGAACCTCAATATTGACGTCAAGATCCAAGCCACCGAGTGGCAGGTCTTCTACCCCGAAGTGCAAAAGGTCGAATACCAGATTGCCCAGATGGGTTGGGGTGCGGACTATCCACACCCAATGACGTTCCTCGACAATTTCGTCACCGGTAGCCCCAACAATCTGGCCAACTGGTCCAACCCCGACTACGACGCCGCCATCGCCGCCGCGAAGGCAACCGGCGATGAGGCCGAGTCACTCGCCGAGATGCGCAAGGCCGAGGCAATCATGATGAATGACCATGTGATCCTGCCCGAATATCATCGGAACAACTACATGATGATGAGCCCGAAAGTGACAGGGTTCTGGCGCTCGACACTGAACGTGCCCTATTTCCGTGATGCATCCATCGCCGAATAGCCAGACTTGATTTCTGGCCGTCGCGACACCTCGCGGCGGCTTTTTTCAACTTAATCGCTGCCCGTTTTCCGCGTCGAAATAGTGCAAACGCTCGAAATTGAACGCGAACTGCGCTTCGTCCCCCATCGCCACCTCAAACCGGTCACGCACTGCCACCACGATCTCGGTCGAACCGATCCGGCTCGAAATCAATGTTTCAGCGCCGGTTGGCTCAGTTACGACGACTTTGCTGGTAAAACTGTTGACGGTGCCTGCGTCGACCAGACTGATATGTTCGGGACGAACGCCCAATACCAGTTTGTCACGACGCTTGGCGGGCACTGATCCGTCCAGAGGCAATCGGGCGCCCCCCTCACTGACAAATTCGAACTTACCCGCCTCTTCCGCAACGCTGCCAGTGATCAAATTCATCGCGGGCGACCCCATGAAGCTGGCGACAAAGACGTTGGAAGGGCTGTCATAAAGTTCGAGCGGACGCCCCACCTGCTCGACGATACCGGCACGCATGACCACGATGCGATCGGCCATCGTCATCGCTTCGATCTGGTCGTGGGTCACATAAACCGTTGTTGTCTTCAACCGGTGCTGAAGTTCCTTGATTTCCGCCCGCATGGCGACACGCAATTTGGCGTCTAGATTGGACAGTGGTTCATCAAACAAAAACACCTTCGGATCCCGCACGATAGCGCGTCCCATGGCAACGCGTTGCCGCTGCCCGCCCGACAATTGTGCGGGCTTCCGCCCCAGCAGGGGCGTCAGGTCCAAAACTTCGGCAGCCTCATTTACGCGACGCTCGATTTCCTGCTGCGGTCGTTTTGCCAGCTTGAGCGCGTAGCCCATATTGTCCGCAACATTCTTGTGCGGATATAGCGCATAGCTTTGAAACACCATGGCGATATCGCGATCGCGCGGTGCCAGATCATTGACGATCCGATCACCAATCGAAATCTCGCCACCTGTAATGGGCTCCAGCCCCGCAATCATCCGCAACAAGGTCGACTTGCCACAACCGGAGGGCCCAACCAAGGTAACAAATTCACCGTCTTCGATATCGATCGAGACCCCATGGATAACCGGCACTTTGCCATAGGACTTGCGCACATTGTTCAGATTAAGTTTTGCCATGGTGTCCTGTCTTGGTCGTAAAAATCGGCCTGCCGCTCACGCCGCCTTGAGATATTCCGCCATGCGAATGAGACCCTGCATATAGCCGATGGCATGCGCGCGGCCTCGATGGTTCCAGGGGGTATCGCCGTCCATCTGGGGCACGTGGTCATCCAGCAAAAACCCGTCAAATCCGTGCTTGGCCAGCAAGATCATAACCTCACCGGGATCATAATTTCCCTCGCCGATGAAGCATTCGATGAAGTCGGGTACGGTGCCCTGCACATCACGAAAATGAACATAGAATATCCGACCTTTTGGCGCGAAATATTCGATCATCTGGCGGACAGCGTCCTTCCCGCCGGTCATTTCAGAACAACATCCCAGACACAGATCCAACCCCCAGGCCGGGCTGCCCTTGCTGATCTCCAACGCCCGCATAAAGCCTTCGGGCCGATAGAACAATCGCGCCACGCCGCCCAGCATCGGCACCGGAGGATCGTCCGGGTGCAGCGCCAGCTTGACCCCCGCCGCTTCGGCGATCGGCAGTACAGCATCCATGAAATAGGTATAATTGCCCCACATCTGCTCTTCTGAAATTTCCGTCCCGCCATCGAGAATGAGCGGCATCGCCGACTGATGGCCGAGCGAGGTCGGCAGGAACTTGCGGAGCTCCTCAGCGTCTTTTGCCTGCTCAACATCGCTCATGCGAAACTGCGTATTGCCAGCGCCACCGCGACCGGGGGCAGATCGATCCGTCCGCCAAACAGAATTGGGCATGAAGTGATAGCCAAGGACCGGAATACCGGCTGCCCCGACGTTTTTAATGGTCGCACAATAGTTTTCGATCTGCTCGTCCCGACCAGGCAGGCCAAGCATGGCCTTGTTATAAAAGTGCACCGGCACATTTTCGATGGCTTCAAGCTTGAGGCCGGCTGCTTCTGTCTTGGTGACCAAGCCACGCAGATCGTCTGCCTCCCATCGCGCCTCGCCGGGTAGTTTTGGCGTATTCATTTGAATGCCGCCAACGCCGATTTGAGCGGCAAAACGCAGCTTTTCTTCGGTCAGTTCATTAAACTGCCCCACAGCAATACGAATATTCATCAACTTTGGTCCTCTTGAGATTGTCGAGATCGATAACGGTTCCTGATCATCCTTTTACCGACCCAGCGGTCAGCCCCTGCACCATGAAATGCTGGGCGATGAAATAAAGGACCATGAGTGGTACCGACGAAATAACAGCCCCCGCCATCAGCGGGCCCCACGGCAGCACATCACTGGTGATCAGGTAATTGAGCGCCAGCGGCGCGGTCCGTTCCGTTTCAGAAGTTACCAGCACCAGTGCCAGCAACAATTCGTTCCACGCACCAGTGAACGTAAAGATCGACACCGCTGCAATCCCTGGCGCCGAGAGCGGCAGTACGATGCGCAGCAGAGCGCCAAGGCGACTTAATCCATCTATCATCCCCTGCTCTTCCAACTCTCGCGGCACACCCCTGAAATATCCCTGCAGCAGCCAGGTACTAAGTGGCAGTGAAAACGTCAGATAGACCAAAATCAGCCCGTGAAGGGAGTTGCCAAGCTGTAGCCGCGCCATCAGGATCGATAAGGGAATGAACAGCAGAGAAGTGGGCGTCAGATAGGCAAACAGGATGATCCGGCCGATAACCCCCTTGAACCGATATCGGAACCGAACCATCGAATAGGCGGCAAATGACGAGATCAATACCGAAATGACAGTCACGACCGTCGATACCAGCAGACTGTTCAATATCGGCCTCAAAAACCCCTTGTCGGCGATCAGGATGCGATAGTTTTCAAGCGTGAATACCTGCGGCCAAAGTGATGGCGTGCGGTAGATTTCGCGCGGCAGCTTCAGAGAAATGCTGATCATCCAGTACATCGGGAAGACGATGAGCACTACCGCCAAGACCAGAATGCCATAGGTCAGGACCCGACCGAGCATGAACTTGGACCGCTCATCTAGAACGGAGCCCGACTTTTTTGTCTCTGGAACCGGATCTGCTTGGCTGGCGCTCATCAGTCTTCGTCCTTTTGCATCAGCGACGTCGCCACGATCACCAGAATGGCCAGCACAGGTAGCATCGCGACCGAGACTGCTGCCGCCTCCCCTATTCGCTGTGTCTGCATGCCGAAATAGGCCAGCACCGGAAACACCATTGTCGCGTCCGATGGACCACCCTGGGTCAACAACCAGACATGTTCAAAGGCATTTGCAGTCCAGATAGAGGACAGCAAAGTAGTGATGATAACGACCTGTTTGATCCCTGGAAAAGTAACCATCCAGAAGCGCTCCCAAGCATTGGCGCCATCAACCCGCGCCGCCTCGTAAAGGTCTTTGGGAATGGATTGCAGCGCTGCGAGAATGCTGATGAACCAGAACGGAAATCCGCGCCAGATCGACGCCAGAATGACCGATGGCATGGCGGTCTGGCGCTGGCCGAGCCAATCTATCACATGAGGATAAATGCCAGTCTGGGTCAGGATCAGGTTCAACCCGCCACCAATTGGCTGGTACAGAACACGCCAGGTCAGAAAGGCAACAAAAGCCGGCATTGCCCAGGGCAGGATCAGCAGCGAACGCAACAGACCGCGTCCAGGAATGTTCTGGTTGACCAGTAGCGCCAACCCCAGTCCGATCAAGAGCTTGAAGACGTCGGTCACCACGACAATGGTGATGGTGTTCCATATGGCGCTGGAAAATGTCGCTGTCTGGAACAGATACTGGAAGTTGGCAAATCCAATCCAGTTGCCGACACTGCCGATAACACGATCTGTAAACGCGACATAGATCGCGAATAGAAACGGATAGGCCACTAGCCCCAGGATCAGCAGCACGACCGGTGTCACTAGAATATAGGCAAATATCTGTATGCGGCGATGCGCATTGAGCCACGTCATGCCCGGTCGTTGGGGCTGAGTCTCTTGAACTTCCGACATCCAATCCGCACCTCAAGTCAGTGCTGACGGCGCACAAATGCGCCGTCAGATGAATAATTGTCAGTAGGGATCAATATTTGTCGTAGATCGCCTGCGCCTGGGATTGGGCCTCGTCCATCGCACGGTCAAAATCCCATCCGTCAATAACGACGCGCTGGGCCATTTTGGGCACGATGAAGTTTGACGACGCATCAGCATAGGCCGCGTTGTAGACGTCAGGATAGCCAGGCGCCGTGCCGTTCTCGACCAGGTTCAGCAATCCGGCATGAATGGGGTCCTCCCCATTGAACGCCTCGGCGTTAGCACTGTCCTTGAGAACTGGGCCATAGATGGCCAAGGCATAATACGCATCAAGAAACTCAGGTTGAGAGAGATACTCGAGCAGCGCCTTTGCCGCCTCCTGATTGGTGCTCGTTGCCGGTATCGCGCGAACCTGCGGGGTCATTGGCGAAACGGTGCCCATTGGACCGGCTGGAAGTGCAGAATAGGCGGTGTCGTCATAGAGTTCTGGGTCCTGACTTTTGGCCGCAATGCCCACCGATCCGGTATTGGCGATAAACGCTGCCTGGCCAGATAGATATGCCTGATTGTCGCCTGCCCCGTCCCAAGTGGCATTGCCAGGAGGAAACAGTCCCTTGTCCCAAGCATTTTTCAGCCACGTCAGATAGGCACGCGTCTCTTCCGACTTGATCGTGACCTTGGTGCCTGTATCGTCGGCCATGCGTCCGCCATAAGATTGCAGCACCGACAATTGCACATTGGCATCGCCAACATTGGACAACGCCAGGCCGAGCCCTGATACAGGCATGGCATTTACAGCCTCAGCCTGCTCCACTAATTCGTCCCATGTCGTGGGCGCGCTGGAAAAACCGGCAGGTTCCAGCAAATCTGTCCGCCGCAACAGCAAATTGCCCGACGCGCCGAATGGCAATCCTGTCCGCCCGCCTGCAACATCGGTCGTGTCCGTTGCCAGATCAATGGCATCGTACCAGCCACCATGTGCATCGCCGACCGATTTATAGAGATCGTCAATATTGATGAAAATGCCTTGTCGCGACATTAGCAGCAAAAGGTCAACGCTTAGGTCGAGCGCATCGGGTAACGTGTTGGATTCAACCGCCGCAGACACTTTCTGAATGGTCTCATTCTGGTTGATCATGACCACTTCGGTTTCGACGCCATTGTCAGCGCCCCACTGGTTGATCGTGTCGACCAGCAGTTTGTTCGCTTCATCGGCGAAAATCAGTCCACCCCAATAGGTTAGCTTACTACCATCAAACGGCTTGTCCTGCGCCATCGCGGGACTAAAAGCGCTGATGCCCGTTGTGAGCGCCATTGCACTCACTGCAACACCCAACACTTGGCGCCGCGACCAATTCTTCCACTTCAAGTCAGTTTTATACTCTGCACTCATCAACCTGCTCCTCCCGTTGCGCGTTCCGACGCTCCATGCGTGCGCTGCGTTGGGACGGACACATTGTGCGCCGTCCGGCAGTCTCATCCACGCATATCGTCACTTAATCCACAAATAAATATATTTATTCTGGATTATGATAGCTATCATCATCATTAAAATACCCCTGTCAACTGCCGGACGCGACGTTGTCCAGCGTGACATTTGGTCGAACCGGCCCTACAAGTGCCACGAGTATTAGGAGACAAGATATTGCACGGCGGCCTGGAAAACACTGGATATATCGGTTTTTTTGAAGCACTGGTGGATGGCAGACTCAAGCTTGGTCAAACCATAACCCAGGTTGAACTGTGCGATGTGCTTGGCCTGACATTGTCGCGTATGCGCGATGTTGCCGTGCTGCTTGAGGCCGAAGGCATGATCAAGGTTCAAAAGCGGCGCGGCGTGACCATTTTCTATCCCGACGTCAACTTTGTAGGTGGCACTTTTCAGTTTCGGGAAGTGTTGGAAACCGAGGGTCTCCGGCGGTTCGTCGAAATGGTCACCAACGAGTGGATCGACCGCACGACCAGGGCGCACGAAACCATGATCGAATTCGTCCGCACAAACAACGACGCCCGCATTTATGCTACGCCCGTGCGTTTGCTGGAGAACGACTTTCACCACAGCTTTATCCACGCTTTTGGCAACGACCAGATCCTGATCAACTACCGCCGCAACTCGCAAAAAACCTATCTATTACGATTACTGAACCCCGACGCGGTTGGTCCGGGCAACACCATAAAATCGCTGTCCGAACATGTTCGTGTTGTGGAAGCGCTACGGGACCGCAACGAAGCTGAAGCCGTCGACGCGCTCCAGCGTCACATCCGGAGTGTTTTACACCGGGTGCTCACGCATTAGACACCGGGCACAAGCCCAAGCCGACCGTGATCTGGGCTACAGCAGCGCTCTTGCCGATTAGTCATTGTCCAGCAGTAAATCAGAACTGTTTGACCCTCTGATCGAAATGTCCAGTCGAACCACCACGCATACACTATATGGACAATCCGATGGTGCCGACATACTGACGGTTCGTATGGATACTGGAATAGATCGACTACACCGCCAAATTATCTATTTCAAAACGCTCGACTCTGAAGTTATCACGGCGTAGCTTCGATCATCCGGGCCCAGTAATTTAGGGCGTGCACCTATGACTTTGGCATTGCTATTGACGAGGACACACAGATGGTTGCCCCAAAACCCGCCTTTTTGCAGTCGGTGTCGGCGCCGATTTTAGTAGCCTCAGCATTGGCGATATCGCAAATCGCGCCAGCATCCGCCGCCAACATTTCCCAACTATTATCGCCTAGTAATCTTCGACCCAGCGCAGCATCGCCGGCGCTTTTGACCTCAAAGGTTGGTGCGACGACAGCCCGTTTATTGGTCGCTCAAAATGCCCAGCAGCCGACGCTGACCGTAGATAATACGACAGGGTACCCTGTCGACGTGCTTTACACAGATCAGGGCGGAAATTACGTCCTCTACCAGACCATGCAGACCGGCACTCGACTTTTGTTGCAGGGTCAAACCAACTTTGTCTGGTATTTTGGTATCGGCAACAGTGCGATTATTGGCAATCGCCAGATGAGCGCAGATCCCGCCCAATATTTGCTTCTCGATGAAAATATCCTGGCCCAAGCGGGTATCGGCGGAGCACCGGCTCAAGCAGCCCAACCCCCGCAACCAGCGCCCGCTCAGCAACAGGCAATCGAGCCCCAGATTACCATCGACAACACCACCGGTGTTGACGTTGACGTGCTCTATGTCGACCAGTCAGGCAACTTCGTGCCCTATCAGCTATTGGCCAGTGGCAATCGCTTGATATTACCGAGCCAGGCGGGGTTTATTTGGTATTTCGGCGTCGGCGGGCAGACCATCGTCGCCCAATACCAAACGACCCAGCAGCCCGATCAGTATTTCGTGCTGGATGAAAATCTTGTCAGCGCCGCCCTGCAAACGGCACCGACAGCGCCCGCCGCACAGACAAACGCCGTCCAGCAGGCTCAACAGGCCCAACAGGCGCAGTTGCAACGACCATTACCGACGGCGCCGGCTGTCTCCGACCCTACAATGTTACCGGCTGGTCCACGCGCGGATGTACCAATTCCCCAATCGACCAATCAAGGCCAGGCTCTGGTACCCTTCCGGCCCGATTGGGTGCGCGACACCTGGGAACTGGGTCAAAAGGACATGCGTCTCATCTCCACGCTCAAATCCGGCAGGTCATTATTTACCGATCAGAATGGGCAGGTAGGTGCGAGCGGACTGGACACCGCAACCAGCGCGGCAAATTGGTATCTTGAGCCGACGGGCAACAGGGGCGAGTACCTATTCCGCAGCGCCCGTGAAACCAAAAAATATTTGTACATTGATCCCGATTCTGTAAGCGGATCGCCCGTTCTGTTTGGCGAGACAGATTTGAATGCGCCAACGGCTCACTGGCGCGTCAGCGACGCCGATATCGGCGCAAATCTTATCGTCAACGTGGCGCGACCAGACCTGATGATGTTTGAAAATAATGGCACCGTGGAAATGCGACCCACTAAAACCGCTCGGGCAGCGACGGTCAACGACATCTGGTATGTGGACACCGTGGCCGACTGGCTGAGCCTTCGCGGCATAGTATCGGCGCTCGGCGAGAACATCGAACAGGCCGAACAGGATTATGCCGCGCTGCAAGCGCAGCATGATGCTGAACAGGCGGCGAGCGAGGAGGCAGACCGCATTGCCTTGCTGGCCCATCCCTATTCGGCAACAGACCCTAATGATCCCGGCTATTTCTGGGTTCACCCCGCCCAGGGTCCGGTCGATGCGAGCAATCCGGCGGGCAAGGGCATCACCTACACTTTCGATCGGGTCAGCATGCCGGACATCATGCAGACACTTCTCGATTTCGATACCAGCCGCACACAAAGCGTACATCTCAATTTCAAACCCGAAATATATGCCTTCGTGAATAACGGCGTCGCCTATGTGCGCATGAAAACCGGGGGCGTGACCGGGATTGAGCCTACAGTCGAATGGTATGCCTAGTTCCAGTTGGACCGACACCGAGCGATCCTCAACCGACGGCACATATTTCCTCGCCGCTGCAACCATGCAGTCATGGCTACAGTTCGGGACTGTTGAAAGATGGTGGCCGGTCAATGCCAATACCTCAACAAGTTCCGGATCGAACTCAGACTCGACCACGGGGCTGAACCTGTCACTTGGCGAATTTGGCGGCGATTATTCAAAGAGCGAGGGCTCATCTCTCGATCGGCAAATCGATGACTATCAGGTCACGGGTGTATCCGATCGTGGTGGCGCGAAATATGATTGGCAAGGTTGCGGTCTCGCTGAAACGACTGCGGTCGTCGACTACTGCCTCTATCGCTCGCCAATTGATCTTTACGACGATGACACCGTTGCATTGAAAGCGATCAAGCCGATTGCGACCTCCATGACATTGATGCAGACCGATACATTGTTCAAACTCGGCCCAGTCGAAAATCTGCCCGACAAACTCAATCTGACGACCTATATTGGTGCCAATCTTGGCGCGGTTGCCATTCGGCCGAAGTCCGAGGAGGAACTGCGACGCCAAAGCATGCCATTTGGCAGCGCGGAAGGCTTCAAGCTGTTTTATTCCGCTGAGGCGTGGGAACGAATGTTTGAGTCCAGTGATACCACGATTTCCCGTGCCTCGACCGAAGTGGTTGAGTCAACACAGACGCGCGGCTTCCAGTTCGTGATTGAACTCGATATTTCACAACTGAAGTCTTAGTCACCGACGTGCATATCCCGAACCTTGAAATGCAAAGGGGACGAAAATGTTTAGGTCAGTTTCCCGGACGGCAGCAAAAGCCCGAACGGCACTGCTTGGAACCAGTATGGTGGCGGCATTCATGTTCGTGCCAGCTAGTGCCACCCCTGCCCACGCGTCGCTTGATGGGTTGTATAATCCCGGGCAACAAGGGTTCAATCACACAAGGCCAACTGACGACCACGTTGTACGATTGGCAGCAGGCACTACGCCACTTGAGCCTAGCACGCCGTCGCAGCCGAGGGGATGACAACAGTAGCTCCAGCGGCTCCAACAACGCCAACCAGGGCACGAACAATAACCAGAACGGTAGCCCTTATGGCGCCATTCCCAATGGCAACGGACTTGGCAGCCAACCAGGCAATGCTTCACTTTTGAACAACAACAGCCAGCAGGCGCCTGCGGTCAACCGCATATATGATCGTGTGCCGGATCTGAACAATGGCGCCGACCAAGGTGGCGGCAACGGGATCTATGATCGCATACCCGCGCCAGCAAACAATTATGGCACCCAGTCCAGCACTTATTCAACGCTTGACAGCAATGCGAGTTTTTTGAACGCGCCGCCTCCCGACCCGACTCCGACCAACGTCTTGCTCAACGGCAATGGCAACTACGGACAGTTGCCGCCACCCGCGCCTGGTCAACCCGGATATAACGCAAATGCAGCGCCGCCGAGCAACTATGCCGTTCTGCCTGCGCCAGCAAATCAATATGGCGCGGCACCCCCCGCCGCACAGCCTTATGGAACGGTCGGCGGAACACAGAATTTTACAAATCTCGGCTCGCCCACTGGCGGTTACGGGCGCGTGCCCTTGCAACAAAGTGTGACGGTTAGCAATGCGCCAAGGCCAAGTTTGAGACGTGGATATGGACAAACCAACCTTGTGCCATCCGCCCCGAGACCGCAGCGCGAACAGATTTATGGCGCCGCCCCGATACTGCAACAGCCACAGCGACGGCAGATTTACGGCTCTGCGCCTGTGCTGCAGCCAAATGGCGCGGCGAGCCCCGGTACCTCCATCTATGGCGCATTGCCTGTGCTGCAAAATGGCAATATTAATGGTGCCGCCGCCAACTACGGCGTTGCCCCGCCGCCTGCTGCGACGCAAAATGGACAATATGGCGCTGTCCCCTCGGGAAACCAGGGTCCCATCTATGGCGCCATTCCGACAGGAAACCCGAATGGAACGCGAGCGTTTGGCCAGCTCCAATCCGATACACAACTGATTCAACCCCAGTACCGGTTCGGTGATGCCTTGCCCGGCGGTGGTGTCTTCCTGCCGCCTCCACCGGCTGCCATCCCGATCAATCAAAATAGCCAAGTCAACTCTCAACCGGCGGCCGTGGGCACGTATCCATTACCGCCACCACTGGTGGGCCAGCAAAATTGACATCGCACCCGGGCGCTCGCAACATCATGATGTTGAGCGCTCGCGCGCCAATCGGCTGAACGATGACTGAATCTGATGACCCAGTTTCTCAAAACCAATCCAATATGATCGGGCGTATGATGAACATTCCAAAATTCACCAAATGCTTGGCAACCGGTGCCGTGTTTGCATTGGCATTGACCAGCGTCAGTCAGGCCCAGGTTGGCACTGTTTCATGGCTCAAGAACGGAGAGGCATTGAACGCCTCGCTCCATGGCCTTGGTAGTGACCAGTTGGATCGGTTTCTGGCCTGGTGTCAGCCTGAGCCTGCCTGAGCAAATATCTGCCGAGTTCTACGGCGACCTGTCGGGCATAGCGATGAACGAAACAGTGTCCATACGCGTGCAGGGCGCGTCGGGCACCGCCGTGGTCAGCGCGCAAAAAATTGACAGGAGCCGGGCGCCGGGCATGTTCGTGCGAACATCTGCAAGCGACCCCGCGTGGAAGATCCTTGCCGGGAGCAATCATATCGTAATATCCGCCAAGGGCGCGGTGCTTGCAGTATTGAGCAATGTAGACACCGTTGCGGCGACCAGCTTCCTGGCCGACTGCACACCCGCTGCAGGCCATACCGCACAGGCTGTTGTGCCCACTGCTCCACCGGACCGGGACACTCAACCCGCCCAAGCCAACGCATTGGTCAATAACGACGCCCCGGCACAGGATCAGGGCAAATTGATCGGAGTCGCGAACGATCAGGATTCATTGTTTGTTCAAGGTCTCGCTGTTGGAGCGGGGTTAGCTGGTGCGGCAGTTATTGCCAATGAAGTGGTTGATCAATTATTCACTGAAGCACCGGCACCAGGCGCCAATGCCGTTGGAGAACAGGGTATGCTTGGCGTCGACATTATTTCGGTGCGGGCCAACGATACCACTTTCGGCTTTGGTGGCGACGAGGTCTTCTTGCTGTTCAGCAATGGTGCCCGTTTTCCCAATGATCCAGGCGCAGCACAGGACATAAATCGGGGCGAAGAATGGGCTCCAAATGCCCATGTCGACGGATATGGGGCCGTCTCAGTGGACCTGCGCGAATGGGACTCCATCGGGGCCAGTGACCTGATTGGAAATATCGCCATCAATGCCAGCCAGGGAACCGGGCGCTTCACCCAGACGCTGACCGGCGATGGTGCGAATTACCTGGTGACCTATGACGTGCGCGTCGCCCGAGGCGCGGCCGATGTCGGGCAACCCGCAGCGCCGGCACCTTCGCCCGCGACCAGTCGCGTCTGGTCAAATGGCGGCGCATACGAAACCGTTACTGCACTCGATTGCCGTGATGATTGCGAGGAAGACATCGGCATTATTTTCATGTGTACGGGCTTGGGGCTTCCGGCCTCGGTTGATATCCCCTGGGTCAGCACCGAACAGGGGCCCGCGGGTCGCACCGGACCGATCACGTTCAATGTCGACGGTCAGAGGTTTCAATATACCGCCCATATCGGCAACTACGGATTGGTTGGCCACATTCCCAGTTTCACCGTTAATCCAGACGACCCCTTTGTTGGGGCTCTTCAGGCCGGCGCCAATGCACGCGTGTCATTTGATGGTGCCGAGGCCAATATTGGTCTGAAAGGCTCGCGTTCAGCGCTCGATATATTCAAAGCCCACTGCGGCTGGAACAACATCGCCGATGACAGTCCCGTCTCTGCTCAGCCCGCCGAATCGAACCCGATCTGGTTTGCCGGACAATACACTGACGGATCGGGTCGTTTGGTCCACTCTCTGACCTATGGCATTCCTGAAACCGATGCGATCGGGTTCAGTGCGTTGTGCCTTCCCGGTAGCGATCGGATCGAGGCCGTTATGAGTGTTGATTTCGGAAATTTACAAAATGGTGCCCAGACCTCTGCCTATGTGCAGGCATTGGGCCAGACATTTCAGTATTCCGGACAAGTGCTCATTCAGAGTGAGGAATCGGCGGGGGTGTTGATCCGCACATCTCCGAATGATCCCATGTGGCAGGCACTCTCGAGCGCACGACCCTCTGCCACGTTCGGCATGATTGGTGGTGGACGGTTGGTCGGCTCAAGCCAGGGTGCGACCGACGCGATTGGAAAATTTCTGCCGGCGTGCCAATCGGCGGCGCCCTCAAACCAACTTAATCCTGCTTTGACTAATCAGTCGCCACGTCAGCGTCCCGCCAACCAGAGTGGTTCAAACCAACCCCCATCCGGCCAGACGCCGACCGGACAATCGACTGACTTTACGTGCAATGACGGGACAACCATGCGCGTCGCTGTCGCGCAGGCGGGACCCGGCACGGTGGCCAGCGTCAGTCGGAATGGTGGGGCAGCATTTCAATTGGATAGCGCGCCCGCCCCATTTGGCGAACGCTATACCGATGGCACCGCCAACCTGACCATTAACGCGGGAAACCTGGCGCTGTCGGCGCCCGGCATTGCGGTGTCTTGCCGCGCCAACTAGTGGGTGGCGTTCGATTTAGTGAAAATCCCGGCTCGGGAACAGGCGTTTGGCTTGTTCCCGTGGATGTCGGGCACTGGCGGGGTAGCGCTGTGGGCGGGGGGCGTCGTCGGCTTGTTTTTGGGTAACCCCGACTGCTTCGTCAAGAGAGTGACCAAGGTCCGAAAGACGATGGGAGAGATCTTCGATATGATCCGCAATCAGATGAACAACAATGCCTTCGCGTTCCAACCGCCCCGTGACACGTAAAAGCCGCCCCCCATGACAATACGGCGAAAGCGCATATAGACCTTTGGCCAGACCACCACATTTGATACCCCCGTTTCATCTTCCAGGGTCAAAAAGATTACACCTGAAGCAGTGCCCGGACGTTGGCGCGTGATGACAAGTCCGCACACCGAAGTGCGCTTTAACGGGGCTATGGACAATTGATCGTGCGATGTCAGCCCCACGATTGTGGGGCGCAAAAGCTCCATCGGATGGGCGCGCAGGGTTAAGCGCAATGCCACATAATCCTCCACCACCTCCTCGCCCAGATGCATTGTCGGCAGTATAATTTCGGGTTCGCGTATGCCCTCGCCATCGAGTGGATCGGAAAAGAGCGGCAAGGGCGCGGGCGCACGAATGGCGCGAACCTGCCACAGCGCATCGCGACGGGTCAGCCCCATATCGGCAAAGGCATCCGCCTCCGCCAACCGTTCCAGCACTGAGGGAAGCAGCCCCGCCTGCAGCCATAGGCTTTCGCAATCAGGATAACCATTGCCGCGCGCCGCCACGATCCAGTCTGCGTCTTCCTCGCGAAAGCCTTTGATCTGGCGAAAGCCAAGCCTAAGTGCAAAATTTCCATCCGTACGGCGCTCCAATATGTTGTCCCATTCGCTTTTGTTCACACAAACAGGCCGTACCTCCACTCCATGATCACGTGCATCGCGCACGAGTTGGGCCGGCGCATAAAATCCCATCGGCTGAGAATTCATCAAGGCGCAGGTAAAAATCGCAGGATGATGGCATTTGAGCCATGAAGAAACATAGGTCAGCATCGCAAAAGCTGCCGCATGGCTTTCAGGAAAACCATAATCGGCAAAGCCTTCAATCTGGGAAAAACATTGCGCGGCAATTTGCTGGCTATAGCCATTTGACAACATGCCGCTAATGAACCGGTCGCGATGGGTGCTGATAGTGCCCATGCGCCGAAACGAGGCCAAGGAACGCCGCAACTGATCGGCCTCTTCGGCGGTATACCCCGCGCCTACTACCGCGATCTGCATTGCCTGCTCTTGAAACAATGGCACACCCAGGGTCTTGCTGGTGACTTCAGCGAGCGCAGGGCCGAAGGGTTCAGCTTCCTCAAAACCCTGCCGTCGCCTGATATAAGGTTTGACCATGCCGCCCTGAATGGGACCGGGGCGCACAATCGCCACCTCGATCACTAGGTCATAAAATGTTTTGGGCTTCATACGGGGCAGAAAATTCATTTGGGCGCGGCTTTCGACCTGAAACACCCCAACAGCATCAGCGCGTTGCAACATTTCGTAAGTCACCGCGTCTTCCTGGGGCACGGTGTCGAGCGTCATATGAAGCCTTTCATGGTGTTCCAGAAGCGCAAATGCCTTTCGGATACAGGTCAGCATGCCAAGCGAGAGCACATCGACTTTAAGAATGCCCAGAGCATCAATATCATCCTTGTCCCATTCGATTACCGTGCGATCCTCCATCGCGGCATTTTCAATGGGGCACAATTCATCAAGCCGCCCGCGGGTAATGATAAAGCCGCCGACATGCTGACTCAGATGACGGGGAAAACCGACCATCTCGTCAATCAGGCGGATGGTTTGAAAAAGACGGCGGTCGTTTGGATCAAGCCCCAACTCGCGGATTCGCTCTGAATCGGCACCATCGTCCGACATGCCCCAGATCTGGCTGGACAGGCCCGCCGTTACATCCTGAGACAACCCCATTACCTTGCCCACCTCGCGGATGGCGGCGCGCGTGCGAAAATGGATGACGGTGGCGCAAAGTCCGGCACGGTGACGACCATATTTTTCATAAATCCACTGAATGATCTCTTCGCGGCGCTCATGCTCGAAATCCACGTCAATATCGGGCGGTTCGCCGCGATGGCGGGAGATGAAACGTTCAAAAACCATACCGATCATGTCGGGGGAAACATCGGTGATCCCCAACGCCCAACACAGGATCGAATTGGCGGCTGAACCGCGCCCCTGGCACAAAATGTCACGAGAACGCGCTTCTTGAACAATGTCATGAACGGTCAAAAAATAGGCGGCATAACCCAACTCCTCCACAAGGCTTAATTCTTTTGCAGCAAGAGCGTTATAGCGCTCGGGGATGCCTTGTGGGCAACGCCGAACCAACCCTTCCCGCGCCAGCCGTTCAAGACGTTTTTGCGGTGTTTCGCCATCGGAAATCTCGTCGGGATATTCATAACTGAGATCAGAAAGATCGAAACTGCAACGCGTTGCGATCTCCAGGGTACGCCGGATGGCTGCGGGATGGCTGGCGTAAAGTCGCGCCATATCCGTTGCTGACTTGAGGCGCCGCTCGGCATTGGGCAGGGCACGCGTGCCAATCGCATCAATCGTGATTTTTTCACGCAGACAGGTGAGCACATCCGCCAGTTGGCGTCGCCCGCCCCGATGCATGAGCACATCGCCCACCGCCACCATTGGAGCCGAAGTTTGCAACGCAAGACGCGCGCAGCCATCGAACCATGCCTGATCGGAACCGTCATAGTGAGGAGCGGCACCAAGAAAAACATGACCAGGATAACGCCGTTGCAGTTTCTGAATCGGGCTGATCGCGGAGGAAATATCCGCAGGCAGAGCGATCAGGATCATGCCCTGGCATCCCTCAACAAGATCATGCAAATCAAGATAACACTCAGCTTTTCCGGCCCGGCGTTTGCCCAGGGTCAGCAGACGCGCAAGTCGATGATAGGCAGTGCGATCAGTGGGTAGCGCAACCCATTCCACCGAACAATCGCGCAGCATCAGGCGGGCGCCGACAATGAGTCTGGGCAAACGAGGGATTGGCGGATAGGTCAAATCCTGTGGCTGACCAATTTGCTGACGCGAACAGGAATCGACCCTATGGGTCGAGCGGATGCGCAACGTCTCTTCGGCTTCTTTTTTCAGGGTCTTCAAAGCGCTATAGGCTCGCACCACGCCGGCCAAAGAATTACGGTCGGTGATGGCGATGGCCTCAAGCCCCAATTCTGCAGCGCGCAAAACCAGTTCTTCAGGATGCGATGCCCCCGTCAGAAAGGTGAAATTGGAGGTAACGCATAATTCGGCATAACGCTGGGTGATCGGGGGCATGAGACAATTCAAGTGAATTCTCCCTGCACGAACCAGCCGGGATTTTGTGGAGTGTAATAAAGCCAGAGTCGACGACCCTGCCGGGTCGCCACCTGCCAGTAATCGCGCACCCCTGAGCGCCAATTTTCATCGTCCAACCACCATTCTGGTGCAATTCGTTCCGGTCCCATAGCCTGAGCGGTAGAAAGCGCCATGCGTCGCCAGCGAAACCGCTCGGGAGGACGATTGCCTGCACCCGCGATAGGTTCTGGCGGAAAAAGACGCAACGGGCGCGGGCGAGGGCTTGCCCAACCGCCCTCGGCAGATGTGTAGGCAGCAGCGGCGATGATAAAGCTGCGTTCAGGAATGTGGCTATCAGCGGGCAGAAAACGCTGGACATTCTCAAGCCCGATCCGGGTGCCGATCCGGGTAATAAGATCGTTTAGCTGCTCTGGGCTGGTCAGTTCGGAAGTGGCGCCGATCTGTTCCACGGGGAGCGGCTCGATCACACTCGCTTCCAGCCGCATCTGGTCAATGCCAAATCCTGCATCCACCTCGCTTACGCCGCGCTCAAACAAAGGCAGGATACGGACCGGATCGCGCATGGCAGCCGCAAGGCGCAACTCGACCTGCTGACTGTCTTGATCGACCCGACGCAAGGTTAGGGTCAGATGTCGTGCACCGCACTCATGCGCCATGAGTTTTTTACACAATGGCTCAAGCAGCCGCGCAGTAGCTCCCATCACATCTGCGACGAGACCGATCGGGTCGGGTAGACTCAGGCGCACCCCGTAATGGGGTGGATCAGCTTCAGGCGCCAGCGCTTCAGGAAAATTGCCCAGCGCCTGATCAAGACGCAAAAGCAATTCTGGCCCAAACCGGCGGGCCAGCGGCGCACGGGCTGTTGCGCTAATATCCCCAATGGTTCGCAAGCCAAGCCGCTGCAGCGCGGTGACAACGCGTTCATCCAACCGTAGAGCGGCCACGGGCAGAGCAGCAAGCGCGTTCGAATGCGCGCTTGTCACGGCATTGTCCTGGCCATAATGGGCAAGCGCCCACGCCGCGCCCAATGTTTGCGCACAGCCCAACCGCAGCGTCAGTCCCGCCCGTGCAGCGCGGGTACGCATATCGGCGAGCATGGCTTCTTCGCCACCCCATAGATGCGTTGAGCCGGTGACATCAAGCACCAGACCATCCCCATCCTGGCGCCCGACCCAGGGGCAATAGCGGGTGGCCCAACGGCGTAGTATGGAAAGAAATTTGGCATCAAGATCGGGCCGGGCCGGATGACTTACCAGATCAGGGCAAAAAGCGCGGGCATCCGCACAACTCATCCCACGATGAAGCCCCAACGCTTCGGCCTCGGTATTCAGGCAATAAAGGCGTTCAGTGTTATTCTGTTTCAGCGTCAGCGCAAAAGGGGCATCAACCGGACGTGCCCGCAAAACCCGGTCGGAGGCCAGCCGGGGAAACCACATGAAGACGACGCATTTCTCGATCCCATTGAACATTCCAGGTTCCTAATGTTCCTGATTTGTTCTTAATAATTTCCCACTGCATAAGAGTCGAGTCTTTCCTCTGCGGATCAAGAAATGGTGTAGCGCGCCAACGCGTCTCAGCCGCATTACTGCCCATGCCTTCGGGGATAATGCATAGCCCCGTGGTATTTCCAATTTTGGCAGCAAGCTGCAATCGCCGCCCTTCACGCAAATCCAGAGGGCGGGTAATTTCAATCACCACAAATGCCAATGCACCATCCTTAAGACCGTCTTCGACCACCGCAAGTCCATCAGCCTGATCCCGTGGTCGGGCAAGAAGCAGCCGTGCCGGATCAAAAAACGGCATCAGCCCGATTGGATTCAAAATCTCGGAATGCCAAGCTTCTTTCACCCATAAAAAAAGTCCCAGCTCATGCTGTGCGCAAGCCGCTGCCGCAAAGCCTGCCGCTGAAGGACCACATACTTCATGGACGCGCGCGCGACGCAGGGGGAATGATTGGTTCAGAACTGAAGGCATAATCAACACAATAACGTAGCGGGGACCAGAAATAAACCGTCTGCAATATGGGCCATGCGCGAAACATCGGTTTGCTGACTACACAGGCCCTGGCAACTTAATCTGCAACCTCCGAATACCGCCGCTGTGACTTAACCGTCACCTAGGCATCTCCTCGGTGGAAGAATTGAATAAAATATGCTAAAGACTGGCAGGAGACAATGAAAACTACTGCAATGCAGGAAATTACCTCGGATTCAGAGGACACTAGGACCTTTTTCTGCACCAAAATTCAGAGCCTTATCCTGCCCTGCCCATCGTAACGATCCGACGCCACGCAGCATATCGCAAGCGCATCCATTCGAGCCAAAATTGCGGGCCGGACTGTAAGAGGAGGTCGATTTTGGACAGCAATATTTCCCAAGAGCGCGAATATTCAACCGACGCAGTCAAGCCCACAACAGCAACACCCGACGCCGAACAAAAGGCACAACGCCAGTGGGGACGCGTTGTTCGCGAACAATGTCGATTTGCGCTGAACAAGGCAATTTATTCGCGTTTCAACCCTATAGTTCAAGGCACTACCGCTATTACCCTAAACGCTGGCCCCAATGGAATTCTGCGTCAAATCCGCATCACCAAGCAGGGCACGCTCATTGGCATGCTTGAGTATTATGCCGCAGTCGATGAAGCCGGTGCCCGGCGTGGCGGCCATCCTCCTTCATCCTATCTGCACAATCTTGTCGTCAGCAAAAGTGCAACCGAGGCACAAAAACTTAGAATTGTCCGGCAACTCATAGCGCAGCTTCCCGGAAACGTGACATTTGGCTTGACTGCGGGCCCCCACGCAAAAGACATTGATATCCTGAAAAGAGCATTCGCAGGCGCCGGATTCAGAAGATGGGCGCAGACGACCTATGTATATTCACCCCCCACCGACGGCAGCGATTTGGTCGCCTCAATGAAAGGCAAACGCATCAAATCCATGCTGCGGGCCGCCAAACGCGACCTCGATGTGATCGAGATTTCGCCCACCGAATTTGTCCGCTTTTTCGTCAGAAATCTGGAGGCAGCGGGAAAGCACAATCATTGTAGTCCAGCGATTGACCATGCCCTGCTTACCAACGCCATCACGCGTAACCCGCCACAAGCGCGGCTAATTGCGGCGCGCCGCAAACCAACGGCGGAAAATCCGCATCCAAAACGTTTTGAGTCCGCTATTGCACTCACTTGGGGTAACGACGGACTGGTCAAGCTTTTCAGAATAACTTACGGCCGAAACGCCCATCAGCATGGAACCAAGCTTCTCATTCTGGAGGGCGGTGCGACGGCGGCGCGCCTTGGCAAGAAACTTGACACTGACGCCGGAACCGAAGGGGGCGGAGAACTCTACCGACGTTTTGGGAGCTTTATAGCGCACACACGACATGAATTCGTGCGCTATCCGATGCGCCAGTATATCCAGAAATCTTATCCCCGAATTGCGCGGCGACTCAAACTCGGCGCGGCACCTGCCCGACCGCTGATTTGACTGACATACCCCGACTAAAACTACGCCACGGCACGCCGATCTCGAGCGCTCACTATCCAGGGACGAGAGCCCGCTGGACGAACTGCGCGATCGCACCGATATTATCGCCCAGCGTCTGACTCAATCTGCGCGGCGCGCTTCCAAAGATGCGGCCAACAATTCGATCCAGAGCATCAGGGTTGGATTGCCGCGCGCGTCAAAGGGTGTCCCGGCCATTATCGGGCCGTTCTTATCCAGAAACGCCTGGGCCGCCTGCCGCGTCTTGCCACCCATAGCACCGTCCAATGGACCTGGATCGTACCCCAGATCAACAAGAAGGCTTTGCGTCTTGAACACCAATTCTTCCGGCATTTCGGGGACTCTGGTTGTTGGGTCAAATGCCACACGCACATCGTCTTGCTGCGCCGTTTCGCCATTGTCAGGCGAATAGGACGCACCGATTGATGTTTCCTCAACCCGCAACCGGACGGCGCTGGCCTCCTGCCGGAGATAAAGCCGTGTCGCGCGGTCTTGCGTTACCGATTGGCGTTCCGAGAGGAAATCAGTGCCAGCAACGCGGATTCGATAACGCCCTTGCGGCAACGTGATCGGCCCGCCGCCTACCAGACCCGACGCAATGACCCGATCCGTATCGTCCAAAACGTCGATCGGTGCCGCGAAAGCTGAGGTCATCGCTTCGCGAAGACCGTCCTGTCCCTCGCCATAATAAAAATTGCCCCCTGTTAGCCCTGCTACACTCGCCAACTCTGCCTGCACAGTAGGGTCCGATACATCGAAACCCACAATGTTCACGCGCAGGTCCACCCCCCGATCAATCAGTTGTTGAACGATGGCTTCTGGATTGTAGGGCGCATCCGCCTCGGCATCGCAGGTTTCCTCGCCATCGGTCAGCAGAATAACCAGTCCCTTCTGCCCCTCGGCAAAGCTCTCACCAGCAAGGTGCAACGCATAGCCAATCGGTGTTTGCCCCTGTGGTGTGATGCCCTTGGCGACCTCCTTGATGGTGTCACGGTTCATGGGCGTGGGCGGCACCATCAGCGAGACGTCGCGGCAACTAAGATCTTTCGGCTCCGATGGACGCGAATGGCCATAGAGCCAAAGGCCCATGGGAACGGTTTTGGGCACCTGTTCCAACAGATCAAACAACACGGTTCGGGCAACATTGATACGCCCCCGCCCGGCATCGGTACGCGCCTTCATGGAACCCGACGCATCAAAAATGACCATTGTGGTTCCAACAGAGCCCGCAGCAACCATTTCACCACCAACCTCCAGCACCTCCAAAGTGCCGGTCCCAGGTGAGACGTCATAGCTAATCCGATAGCCGTTCAGACCTCGAATACGGTCAGCGATCGCCGCAAAGACCCCGCCAAGTTCAGCAGATGTCGGCGCCTCGTAAAACGCACCTTCGGTTGCCAGAGAAATCGACCGCATCACATCACGACCACGGGCGCCTTCAGCTTCGGCGAAATCTGCCATGCTGCCACCGTACCCGATGGAAAAAACGGGCACATCCAAGGAGGATATCTCGCTCCAGAACCTTTCAAGGCTGCGATCAGACGTGGCGTCGGCACCATCAGTCAGCAAAATAATCGCCTTGTTACCCTCCGCGTCCTTCAGTTCATCTCGTCCCGCCATCAGAGAATCATACAGCGACGTTCCATTTTGCGCGCCAGCGTCAGACGCCGCTCGCCACGTCTTGATGGCACTAAACAACGCCTGCGAGTCCGACGTACGCTCCACCAGGCGCTCCGGCAGGCTCGAAAAACTAAACAGCGACAGCATTTCGTCGGCCATCTTGGTTTCGACATAGGTGTCGGCCGCATCCAGTGCGTCGTAAATCGCCGAACCCATGCTACCGCTGTTATCAACGAACATCGCCACCGTGGCCGGGTGCTGCGCCAACTCGAGAATATATTCTCCCGGTGCCAATACCCAGGTGAACAGGCGTTCCGTCGCGGCACCCCCGGCCGGGGTAGTCGCAATCTGAACACCCTCGGCACTGAGCAAGGTGAGGTTGACTTTGACGCGCGGCAATCCAGCTAACCGGACCGTAACTGCCGACGTTTCCGGACCCGAGACAACGAAGCGGTAGAAATCGACATCGGTCTCGGAGTTCGGGCGTCCGGTTATCGCAACGCCCAGCGGCAGCAAGGTCGCTCCGGCCATTGTGTCATTCGTTGGTTCGCGTTCATCGTCGTCGACACTGGCTGTCTGTCGTCCCTCTCGGGTCGAAACATTGTCGGCGCGCACGAAGTCCAAAAGCCGTCCACGGGCGGTGACCTTGGAAACACCAAACGGCAGAACCCCCGGATCGACAATGATGAACCTGACATAACGCGCGGCAACAGCATTGGACAGATTCAGGCTCAATTGCCCGGTAGCCGGATCTGCACGCATGGCCCCCAGACCTTCATAGGGCGATAGCGGCGAGACGTCGGCACTGACCTCCACCCGAATATTGGGCGCCCAATCGGTCGGAAACGCTGTCTGCCCCGTCATCGTCAACGTCAGTTCATCGATGTGCTGAACATCGTGCCCGTGGAATGCATAGGTCAATTCCTGCGGCAGCAAATTGGTCGCGGGCTGCCAGAAGGTTTCTTCCTGCTGGTTAAGCGTTGCGCTGATGCTATTTGTGGTTTCGTCCAGTTGTGATGTGAAAGCGACGGCGTGCCCATCAAAGGTCATGTCCAGCGCATTAACTTTGACGGGCGACAGGACGCTCGCGTCAGTTGCCGCTTCTTCGGCTTCCACGACCTCGATTTCCGACAGCGTGACGTTGTAGGCGCTGCGATAATAGTTGGAGTCTGGATGCGGAAACATGTCGATGCGAACCGCGCTCGCCGCAACTGGAACGGCAAGACGAAGCTCCTCGATAGTGGCATTCTTGTTACCAGCAACTGGCAACCCGACCATTGTCCACGGTCCGGCCACACCATCCATCGACACATACACCGCCATTTTCTGCTGGTGATAACTGAATTCCTTGGTCGGATAACCATGCACCCTGACAGCCGCAATTTTGGCCGTTGCGCCGCCGGCGAAGGTCATCGCAAATGAGACAGGTTGGTCCGGTGTATCGGCGTGAACACGATGTGTATGGTAGGTGTCCCCATCGATGAAGCTGGCGTCCTCATACCTCAGAAAGATCTCGTCCACGTCCTGTGATGGGTGATCCAGACGCGTAATGGTACCGCCAAAATCGGCACGGGAGATTACGATTTCCGATGCGTCGTAGACGCCATCCAATCGTTCGACACAGCTGTCGCCCATGGCGACACAACCTGTCGCCGTCGATATTTCGGGCGCCGCCGATACAGGCTCGTTAATCGGCACGGATGGTACCGGCATGGTGGCGTCCGCTTGAGGTGCTTCAGTTTCCTCGGGCGCATCTGCGACTGGCACCTGAACCGGAGGAAGCGTTTTGCCGGTTATGAGCACGCCGTCTCGCACAACCGGAAATGACAATATGCCAGCTTGAGCGGGGTGAACAAAGTCCAGGTCCGGGCGTGTTTCAGTCAGAGGAAATGCCACAACGAACTCCCGGCTAGCCAGTGGGCCGAGCGGTTGGGCAAATTCCGATATCAAGATATCGTCCAATGCCGCGTCAGCTGCCAATATGACGCCCTCGCCCCGAACCTGAAACAAACGGGCAGCAGGCAGGACGTCCAAACTGTCAGTCTGGTGCGGATTGGTGAGTCGACCTTCGACAATGAGCCGGGATTCATCACCATCGGGATCAAGGCACACACGTTCCAACCGGATCGAAACAATACCGTTGGCGACATCGGGGCGGCGGGGCACGGTAGCGTCCACTGGACAAATATAAGGCTGAGCCAGGGGGCTTTCGACCGTTTCTGCAAGGTCAAGAAGTCCGCCCAGATCACTGTCCTGAGCCTGTGACGGCGCTAGCGCCGGACAAAAAAGACAGACATCCCGCGAGAAGCAGCATCCGTAGCCATTTTGGCAAACAAATCGAACTCGATATCGTCATGTGGGCAGCTCCTTACTCCGCGGATGGAATCGAGCTGGCATCTTTGATGGTGCTCAGACCCTTCACGCTACTGGTAAATAGCGATCCAACAACACGCTCGGCTCCACGGGTTTGCAAACCACTTACCAGCCCGATCCCGGCTGACACGCCTGCGATCCCGCATTGGATCGGCTTTTCAGGGGTGCGGTAAATGCAATCGGCAAATTGGCCGAGCAGGACAGCAGCGGCGACCGTCGGCCCGCCCAGAGTGGCGATGTTGGACGCATAGATTGCAAGACACCGTACATTGTGTCGAAGCATCGCGTCTGGATCAGTTGAGCCGGGGGAAGCCGCCAGACACACACCCGCTTCAGCAGTATTCATGAGAAATTCGATTCCCAGCGCCAGATCTTCGGCAGCCTTCAACCTGGCTGGCGTCTCTGCCTCCAGTATCGTTCTCGAGGCAACACTCTGACCCCGCCCGCCGGGCATGCGGCCTACTATCAACCCGGTTTCCGGCTCGCGGCTTAAATAGATGCCGTTGCCGAGATGCGAAAACACCATGACTTGACGACCATTCTCGATGTCGTTCAAGAGAGCATCGGCTAGGTCTGTCTGGTACCGCGCCGCCTGTTCCGCCGAACCAACGGGCGAAACCGACAGGCCGGCCGAAGTTTGAAGAGTTGCAAAGGTGGTGCCAAAGCCAACGCGCTCTGACGCACCCGTATGCGCCAGCGCCAGACTTTCTGCCAATGTCCAGCTCAATCCGTTGACCGGTGGTGTGCCCGGCAATGTGCCACCCCAAATCTGCATCAAATCGACGGACGTAGTGACGATTGGCGTTTCATCGCCTGCAAAAATGCCCGTTTCCTCCACAATCACAGCCATTCGGTCAGCAAATGGTGCGTTGCCGTCGCGCGACATTCTGTCCATTTCCCGCGCCAACATCGCTGTCCGGTGCCCCAGCGATGAATGGGAGATCATCGTGTGGGGCGTATCTTCCAGGGGAACGGCCCTGCCGTCCAGGGCTGCAACGCTTGACCTCACTTGTGCCAGATCAGCCTCTAAGACGCGGCGATCGAAATAGGCGGGCTCAACCGCGAACGGTATAACCCACATCCGGGCCATCCACGGTGCCCGGAACCCGGCGTTAACAAATTTCGATCCGGCATGGAGAGTGTGGGGGATGATGACGCGTTCAAAAGTCTGACTGTGACGCGGCTGATCGACCCCTTTACTGTTGGTGACCGTGTAGGTAACTGCCAACCCTTTTACAGATTTTGCTGCCGCTTCCTGCGTTGTTCCAATATCCTTGAGCGCGTCGCCCAAGCCGCCGAAGCCGCCGGACGTACTGTCCATGAGATCCGCCTCCGCCAAAACCGTACCATCCGACTTGTAATGTACCGATGCCAGCTCGTGACCATTAATGTACATTGCAAACTGCAACTGATCCGGCGCCTCAGGCGCAATCCCAAGAGCCTTCGGACACGCTTGCTGGTTCGGTGGCCAAAATTGGCCTGTGCATCATGCCGAGCGGCGCATAAAGGCCAAGTGTCGATGGGACCACGGCGCTTGCCAGCATTTTCTGACTACCGTCATTCATGCGAAGCGACACCGCGACAGCGACCTCGTGAACCCAAACCACAGGGATTTCGTCAATATCAAAGTACTCGGCTTCGGCACGCAGGTCAGGCGCCAAGTTCATCGGCAAAGGCTCAAGCACCTGCCATTTGCCCTGAGGGTCTCGATATTCAGTCCAAAAATAAGCCGCCGCGATGCGCACGGCAGCCGCGTCACGCCTGGGCGGAACCAGAAAATCCGCCACTGGCGAAAGGCCATTTTCGACACCGCGCACAAAGTTCGGCAGCTTGGTGGCCAGTTCGGCAGTGCGCGCCTCTACAGCTCCCTCCAGACCGCTCACGCTGTCTTGAATATCGCCCCGCGTCAACCCGCCCTCATTGAGAAACGCTGCAAGCAATTCAGCATCCAGATCAATAGTGTCGAGAGGAGCGGGAACCTCGGTGCGGCTGAGCGCCAACACTTTCGCCGCCGCCGTATCGCCCAATTTGGCGTAGCCGATCCGCACCTCACTGCCGTGCAATTTCATCAATCGCGCGGTCAACAGGCTCTGGTCCAGCGCATTGCCGGTCCTGTCCAGCAAGCTTCCGGCACCGCCCTTTAAGGCGCCCCAATAGGGCCTGTAGGCGATGTTGTGTCGTACATACTGCACAACATCCTGAGGGTCTGCACCGACCGCTCGCGCGACGCCATCAATGTCATAGACCTCATCAGACAGGCGATCCTGCAAATATTCAGCGACATTTTCGAGCTTCTCAAGTGCCAGGGTATCAGTTGCCACCGAAACATCGTCGGCTCGTGCCGCGCCGACACCGACGAGACACAAAGCGGCGGCAAATCCCGCCATGACGAAGTTGTTCACCAAAAATCCTCCCGGCAGCTACATCAACAAATGTAGGAAGCGCTCACCATGAGGTTATGGCACTGGTGCTGACATGACAAGCAACTGCCCGTTGCCGGCCTTGAGCGTCCAATATTCTTGGCAAATTTTACCGGATGTTTTCATGGCTGATTGGCTTGCTGCGCCCAACAGCCATTTACCTGATCGGCGGCTCGCAGATGTCCTTGACTGACTGCATCACGGCTTTGGGATCAAAGACGCGTTCAAGCCAGCCATCGCGGAAAATCTCGGGCTTCGCCTGGTCAATGGCTTGCAGCGCTCCATCGGAGAACTTGCCGTCGGGGGAAAGCTGGAACGCAATGGCAAGTTCGACATTCAAGTGACCGAGGATGAAATCGGTCGCAGCCTGCTGCGGCACGCCACGCCGAACGGCCTCATCGGTTGCGTCTCGAATAGCCATGCAAAATGTTGCGCCGACAGTCTCCGACAGGGCGGGTTCAAGGATCGCCAATTGCTCAACCGTGCAGCGGTGGGACCGCATCACCGGCTTGAATATTTCGCGAGCAACTTCCTCACATTGGTCATAGTGCTCCTCGGGACCTTGCATCAGCGCGCAAACGATATGCTGCTTTGCATATATGCCGCCAAAATGGTCAGCTTGGGCACGCGGATCGGTCTCATCGTTGAAAATTGGCGGATGGCATGGGTGGGTGACAAAATACGTAATATCGTCACGCTCCGGCAATTCGCCCGCATGGGGCGCGGCCGCGTCGAGCATCACTACCTTGGTGTTAGGGCGCAAATCGTTCACGAAAGTCTTGAGCACTTTGCCGATCAAACGATCCGGCACCGCCATGACTACGACATCCGCGCCTGAAACCGCTTGCCCCTGGTCCATACAGCCGACGCCAACGGCCGCTTTCAGGCGATCTCGCCCTTCGGGGGAAACCTCAACATGATCCACATCGAACCGGGTATCCTTAAGGTTGGTGGCAAGACGTACCCCCATTTTTCCGCCTGCGCCCAATAGTGCAATTTTTGTCATTTGGTCTCTCCATTAGCCGATCGCGCGACCTGCGCGAACTGATCCAAAAAAATCCACTGGCCCCATTTGCCCGCCCTTGAGGGCAATCTGGAGTCCATCAATTTTCGCCGCATTGGCAAATGCCCTGCACAGCGGAGCACCCGGTGCCACGGGAGATGTCGCTTCTAGGGCATAAATGCCCAACGCCGCGGCGGCATAACCCGAGGTGTCCCCGCCTGCCACAGCGACCCGACTTATGTCTCCAGAGTGCACCAGATCACCGACAATGGCGCCAAGGCCACTGCCGATGCGGGCATTCACGCCAACCTCCCCACGCGTGCTCGTGACGGCTGTCAGGCGTGCCACCGCCGGATCATCGGGTCCACGTGCGGTTGCGATGAGGGGAGAGAGACCACGATCAAGGACGGCCCGAGCCCGCGTTGTGGCTTCAGTCAGGGCCGCGACCCATGATGGTTCATCGACTGCCAGTGCCGCGTCGAGTGGAATAACGGCAAAGCCATTGGCCTCGGCCCAGTCGATTTGCGCCGCTGTCACCGAAGACACCGACCCCGAAACGGCAACAATCCTGTCGACCGGCACAGCCGTTTGCGCAGATGCATTAGCAGGTAACATGCCAGATGCCCGCCAATAGGCAACCAGCGCATACTCAATGCCTTGAGAGCCAATCGCAAACATGCCGCTGCCACGATTTTCCCAAACAAGTGCGCCTACGCGACGCAGCGTTTCCTCATCGATAACATCGAGGGCGACAACCGTTCGTCCCGCCGCAATTTCCCGTTCGAGGCAATCTTGCCCAGTGCCCTCTTTGATGGCGACGAGGTCTATAAGCCCAATCGCGGTTTCTGTTTGCGCCGAGATATGGCGGCGAACATCGGCCTCCCGCATCGGCGTCGCCAGGTGGTTACGCATTACTGGATGCCGATCGAGGCGATACCCCGCCCCATTATGGATGGCAAAGAGGTTGCCGAACGCCTGATATCGTCGAATACCGGGCGCAGCAACGACCAGTGGATGCCATGCAGCCGCGCCCGCACGCCTGCTAAAGATCGGCAGCCCGATATCGATAGCGCGTCCGATTGATCCCGTTGTGGGCGATGAATCCAGCGTCGAGCACACTTTATAATGATTGATGGGTGCGCCGAGCGCCGCCAGGGCTTCAAATGCCGGAGGCAGGTTGACATCCATCCAGGCCGGCGACTGCGCCCTGGCAACGCTGGCGATGCCAATGGCGCGATAGCCGCTGAATTGGCGCATCGTCGTAGGCGTTGGCGGCTCGAGAAACATGACTGTTGGCAACCCGGCGAAGGTCATCACTTCCATTACCGCGGATGATCCAGTGAAGTCGTCGCCATAGAAGGCGAGCAACGGCCCCTCGGGAAGCGATGCCGCCGTGGCCATCAGCCTGCGGCCGCAAGAGCCTGCGGCAAGCGCGGGATGGCTTTGGGCGTAGCGTGGCGCCGGTATGTTGGCCAATGCCGCGTCCCAGGCTTCGCGAAGGGCCAGCACGCCGTCCCCGGGCCCGCCTGGGTGACCCATGATGCCGCCGCCAGCCGCAAAAATCAGGTCGGTCGACCCCAACGCCAAAAAAGTATCGGCCACTTGCTTTGCGGTCTGACCCGACGAAAAAACCGGCATTGCAATGCAGGGCTTGGTGTCAAACATCGGCGTCAGACAAGTGCGCGCCGACTGAATCACACTGTCATCGGGCTCGCAGAACTTGTTGGCCAACCCGTTGACATGCAAATGGTCGGCACCTGCAAGGCGCCAAAGTTTCTGCCAGGCAACGTAGGACCAGCCAAGCGCTGGATGCCGCGAAAGGTAACCCCAGCCGTTTCGATGGCCGTGAATAGGCAGTTGTGAGTGCCGCCCAAGCGCGATCATGCCGACCACACCGAGCGAGTTTAGGCTTGCCATCACACAGGTTCCGCCAAGTTGGCTCACCAAGTCATGTCGCCGACGCATTTCGTCAATTTCGCCCGTAATATTGAATGCGAACATGACCTTTCGACCGGTCCGATCGGCGTGCTGGTCAATGACTGACATCACGGCACGGACCCTGTCCTCGAACGGACAGTCGGGACCGTCCGATTGCAATTCATCATCCTTGATGAAGTCAATCCCGGCCGCGCATAGCCTATCAACGAGATCGGCAGTTTGGGTTGGCGAGAACCCAATCGAAGGCTTGATGATTGTGCCAATCAGAGGGCGACCCACAACACCAGAGAGTTCGCGAGTCCCCGAGACACCAAAATTCGGCCCTGGATAACTATCGGCAAATGCCTGCGGTAGCCGAATATCGAGCAGACGTAGACCTGAGAACTGTTTTAACTCGAACAGGTTTCCGGCAACCGTCGCCATCAGGTTGGGAAGCGATGGGCCAATATTGTCGAGCGGCCACGACAGCGTCGTCTTGACCCTCACTCGGGTCGATCCGGTAGACGAGGCGCTAGACCCAGGCAAGCTGGGCTCTTCGGTCTCGCCGACAATTTCTAGCGCTTCTATCCGCGCTGCAGATCGGGCTTTCAATTCCTCGGTTTCGCCCGGTATTGGCACAAAGGTGCCCGACGACTGCTCGCCGGCCATCGCGGCGATAGCGCGACGCGGGTCATGAGCGGTTTCAATTAGATAGTCAGCTTCGATGCGGGTGGCGTTCATGAAGTTTCTTCCAAAGCATCCAGTTCGATGAAGGCAACAGCATAGGGCTGCAAATCCAGCAGGCCGGACTGCGCTGCCAAACTGCGTTCCACCCAGTCTGCACTGGCTGCGCTTGGCACGGTGCCGGCGTCGAGGATCGCCACGCGTCCACTGCTAGTCAATTGAATCTGCTTAGGCTGTGCACATCCGTTCGCCACAATAATGGAGGCCCGTTTGTCAGAGGTGGTTGCCACCACATATATGTTCGGGTCGCTCACTTTGGCGTGCAGTCGCCGGTGCTGCTGCATCAAGGATAGTCGACTTAAGACATGGAAACTCGGCGCCACCTTCCCGGGGCCGCGAAGAACTCCAAATGGCCCACCGGCGCCCGCCAGGGTCAACAACTCTATGTCCGCATCCGCCGCTGCGGCGGCAACGCCAACCAGCCATGCCGCGCCGAATAGGGCGTTGGCCCTCGGATCCCAATCGGTCAGAGTAAGGCGTTTCCTGCCGGGATTGGGCGTCAGTGTCGTGCCATACGGGTTAGAACGCGCTCCGATGGATGTAAGGCCAAGCCGATACGGTTTTCCCGGCGCCAGTCCGTGTGCACTTTCAAAAATCTGCGGCAGCGCCTCAAGCGTCTGGAACACGGACAGATCATCGGCGGCATGAACAATTGCGGTCGTCCCATGGGTGACGTAATCGACGGTCGACGGATCGGGACGGCAGCGATTGAACTCGGTAAAATTTGTAAGCACCCCGCCCCCGATCCGCGCTTCTGGAAAGACGCGCCGTGCTGCCGAAGTGGTCTCGGCCGGACTCGCGCCTTCGGGCCACGTGCCACCAGGCTGATAGGCTCTTGAGATATGCCGCTGGCAACGCCATGACATGTGCGGGGTGGACACTGATGGCGTCAAGTCGCTGGCGCAAAGTCTGAAGTTCATTTGCAAGTTCTTCTCGATCATCGGCGACAATAAGTTCGAGGTCGATTGGTGGCAGGCTCGTTCCGCGCAAGCCCTCTACCTGATAGTCCTCTCGTAGATCGATCCTGACCAGACGGCGTAAATTGTCGAGCGGACTTGGTACTGCAGACTCGTCCCAGTCCTCGTCCATGGCAATTGCCAACTCAGGAAAATCCTCTGCCTGAGGAAGCGATTCGAGTGTCAATTGCAGCGGCGACCGCGTAGCCGCCCCTGCGGACGAATGCGCGCCCCTAAAGTCCAACGTCAGCGTTTGATCAATCCGTTCGCCCGCTCGAACATCATAGGCCAACGGAAATGACTCCGTTTTACCATATGTCTTGTAAGACGCGTCCGACCAGTTGCGCTGATCCTCCATCTCGAACACGTCACCGTCCATGGTGATGTCAGCTTCGCAACCCTGGATCGCGTAGTGCATACCGACAATATCCGTCGCCGGCTGTGATGGCTGGATCATGAGTGGAAACCGTGTCTCGGTCCGCGATCCGTCATGCTGCCGGATCGTAAGCGGCTCCCCAGCCAATCCAGCTATTGGATGAAGTATGGTAAAGCCCGCACGACAAAGCCGCACGTCCTTCATTATCGTCAGTTCCAGGCGAGACCGCACTCGACCGGTGGCGGACGCCTCGAGCACGAACCTGCCCTCAATACTCCCGTCCTTGGACGCGAACGTGCGGCGATATTGATACTCACCCTCGCCGCCAATAGCGGCGGCTTCCAAGGTGCGCGTCGGGACGGTACGCCATTCATCATCGCGTATCGGGAAGTCGACGGCGCGCACGAGCTCTACGCCTGCCCAGGCAATGCTCCGCGGGCCCGACTCGCCAATATGGAACGTCAGCGGGCCCAGCGTCACTGCCTCCCCAGCGACCGCTGCCTCACGCGTTCCGAATATGTTCTCAATATCGTCGAACACAATCACTCCGTTGTACGTCTGATATAGTTATTATACCAGTTGAATCTGAACGGCAACACCCGCACGCCGAGATGCGCAGCATTGCTCTCACTTATGCTTGATTTATAGCCAATCTGTGTTCGCTATCGACTATTAATCCTTGCCCGAAGCGCTCCACTGGTATCCTATGTTACTCACTTTTGATGCCGACGACCAGCGCGATACTGCACTCGAAATCTAGCCATCAATAATACTCGTGCCACCCGGTACGATTTTGTTATGGGGATTCCCATCTGCCTCGCCTTGAGGCGGCGGCGCGTCGAAGGCCTTGCGTATCTGGGGAACAGCGCTGTCCCGGCTTGCCAATGCCAAAACCAGTATGACGACAACGCCCTGGACCATGTCCTGGGTCCCCGGTGGCAGTCCCATGATTTGCATCGTCGTAACGATAAGGATGAGCAGCACACTGGCAATAAAGGTGCCGACGGCCGTCGCGGCACCACCAAAAATCAGCGTGCCGCCAACGACCACTGCGGCGACAGACTGCAGCAGGTACGGCTGGCCCATTTCAAGAAATGCGCCACCGACATACGCCCCGAGCACAAGGCCCGTGCATGACGCGAGCACCGAGGAAATCAGAAACGCCGTCGCAATTACGGCACCGGTCTTGATCCCGGCAAGTCGCGCAGCGGCCCGGTTCTGGCCTACCGCCGCCAACATCTGCCCATAGGCGGTGAACCGGAGCACAAAAGACGCAGCCGCAACGCAAACAATTGCAACCATCACCATGACCGGGATGCCATAAACCCGTCCCCCTGCAATCGCCTTGAGCACACCACTCACGGCGAAGCCCGAAATGGCGCTGTTGGCGAGTAGGGTAGCAGTTGCCAAAACATATCCCGAGGCGAGCGTTGCTATGATCGCGGGAATGCGCAGCATCACGACGAGCATGGCATTAAAACCCCCAACAAGAAGGCCCACGCCGATTGCCACTGGCACACCCACAACGAGGTTGGCGTCAACGCCCTGGATGGTAAGAAGTGCCAGGTACGCATTGAGCGTAATGACCGAGGGGATAGACAAATCGATGTTCCCCCGGCCGGTCGTAACCACGAACATCTGGCCCAACCCGACGATGGTCAGGAAGGACGCAGACAACAGGATGCCGGACAGGCTGGCGATGCTGAACCTGTTGGTGACGACTGACAGAACCAACCATAGGATCGCCACAGCCAGTGCAGACCAGAACCAGCGGTTGGCTTGCGTCCAGCGTGAGAAGGCCGGGTACCAGTTCATTCTTCACCCTCCTGCCTGTTCACAAACGACCACATGGCCAGCAGCGCGATCAACACAAGACCCTGCGTCGCAGCATTGAAATCACTGCTGACATTGAGCACGCCGAGGAGCGCCCCGATCAACGCCAGGGTGACGGCACCGGCGACCGCACCGACGGGCGCCACGATGCCGCCGGCCAGCGCGCACCCGCCCATGACCACCGCCGCCACACTCAACAGGGTGTAGGAATTGCCAGAGTTGATGTCGCTGGCCGTGTTAATCGCAGTCAACGACATGCCCGCCGCAGCAGCAAATACGCCCGAAATCAAATATCTGATCATGGCGAAGCGCGCCGCAGACCAGCCAGAGTTCACCATCGCTCCCGCATTATTGCCAAATCCTCGCAGAACGACCCCAAGCGGCATCTGGTTGATAGCAGCGGCAATGGCCGCGACCAACACGATCAGGATGACGGACGTCGGCAGTCCCAGGAGCGACCAATTCACGGCCGCGCTCAGCCATTCGGGACTGGCCCCTCCCGGCGTCGGTTGAACCGAGTAGCCGATACCCGCCCAGATAAAGGACGCGCCGAGCGTCACCACAATCGCTGGTATGCGTCGCGCCTGAATTAGCCAACCCATCCCGGCATAGGCCAAAATGCCCACGACAATCGCTGCGACGCCGTAAATCGGCTGATCGAATAGGAGCGTTGCGCTCAGCACACTGACGAGTCCGGCAAACGCCCCTACCCCGAGGTCAATTTCACTACCGCCGACGACATACATCTGTGCCATCGCTACCAGGACCAGCGACAGGGCAGGCATCAGGAGGAGATCGAGACCAAAAACCGACGCAATGGCGGGGTTCGCCAACATCATGACCAACAGCACGATCGCAAGCCCGATAAAGGGCGCGGACTGCACAAGCGAGCGCGCAACCCGGCCCATACCCGCTCCTGACTGGATTTCAGCATCGTTGGACTTGTTCATGTGCGCAAAGGACGCGCCGACAATCGCCTCTTCGCTGATCTGGGCACCCGTCAGGCTCGCTAACAATCTTGCCGTCCGCCAGCACAAGTACCCGGTCAGCGGCCAGTAGCTCTGCATCCTCCGTCGTGTGCCAGATAAGTGTATGCCCCGCCTTCGCTGCCTGATCGCAAAGACGATAAAAATCCTGCTTGGTGCTGATGTCCACGCCGCGCGTAGGATCGTCGAGAAGAACAATCGGCGTTTCCGTGGCCAGCGCCCGGGCCACCAGTGCCTTTTGCTGATTGCCGCCGCTCAATTCGAGAATGTTGGACTCAAAACGTTCCCGGTCGAGCTTAAGGTCCGCGGCGTGTCCCTCGACCGCAGTTGCCTCGTCTTTCTGGGAGACCAACCTCAGAAAGCCCCGCTTGGCAATTCGCCCAACGCTGATATTGAACAGAACGTTGCTAAGTGGAAATACACCCTCTTTGCGGCGGTCTCCAGCAATGAAACTTGCTTCGCCTTCTCGGGTAACATCGCCCTCGTCACCTTTTGTAACCGCGAAAAGGGCGTGAAGAAGGCTCCTTTTGCCCACCGCCTTCAAGCCCGGCAAGGCCGACGATTTCGCCCTTATGCAGTTCAATATCCCGGCCGAGACCCTCGGTGAAGCGGCCGCCGATGCGCGTTACGGTATCCCCAGTGGGCCTGGTTGTATTTGCCGCGTTCCTCGGGATGACGTCGACATCACCCCCCATGAGCCTCGACAAGCCGATCTATAGAGGCATCCGTGGACGCCCCTTGCCATGCAAGACTACCATTGCGTAGCACAACCGTCTTGGTGGCAATATCAACGATCTCATGCAGCTTGTGGCTGATAAAAATGAAGGCGAGCCCTTCGCGCGACTTTGTATGCATAAAGGTACGTAATTGGCGCGACCGCTCCTGATCGAGCGATGAGGTCGGCTCATCCAGCACAATCAGTCTAACGCCAGGGGTGGCAGTCGCCCGAGCGATTTCGACCATCTGCCGCTCGCCTATTCCAAGATGACCAACCTTGGCATTGACGTCTATGCCAGCGTCTGGAAACACCGCGTCGAGTGCCTGCCGGGCCCTGTGCTGATAGCGCCGCCGCCAACCAGGCTGCAACCGTGCCTCGTCGGGAGCCTCGACAAAGAAATTTTCGGCCACCGACAAATTGGTGCAAAGCGAGAATTCCTGGTGAACCATCCGGATGCCGCGCCGCTGCGCTTCGGTGGTCCCATAGTCCAGAAAATCCAACTCATCATCATTGAAGGCGATAGTGCCAAGGGTCGGTGCGAGCGCGCCGCTCAGAATGCGCATGAGCGTCGACTTGCCAGCGCCATTCCCTCCGACGAGACCGATCACGTCCCCCTCGCGGACATCCAGGTCAATCCCGCTATTGGCAAGAGTGGCTCCGAAGGCCTTGGTGATATTAGTCAGGCTAACGACACGCTTCGATGCCACGAACTCGGGCTCATCCCCTTCAAGCTGGCGTTCGGCAATAGGGCTGTTGGCCAAGTCTTCCTCCACGGGGCGGTATCAGGAGTCGGACGCACCAGCGATGGCGCGTCCTGGAAACATGCTGGTCCGCAAGGCAGTCATGCCTTACTTGTTGAGAAGGTTGTCCTTGACCCAATCCAGCGAATAGGCTCGGGCTGATAATTTGCCCGCCGGGTAGCTTGGCGTACTCGGCAAGGTTGCTCTCATCGACCGTCGCCACTGGCATGATCATCATTTTCGGCGCGTCAGCACCCTTCAAAAGCGACAGGCCAAGCCAGAACGCTGCACCGCCAATACCGGGGGTCGTGTTCATCGAGATCGTCTGGTAACCGTTCTTGGCATTCTCTTCAGCCCACCACTTGACGAAGTCGGTACCACCGCCGCCTTCGATGATCGGCATGTGCCCCTCATACTCACCGCCATATTGGACAAAAGCCTGGGCGATTCCGACGTCATCACTGCCACCCTGGGCAAGGACGGCATCTACATGAGGCAAGCTGGGCAGCACGTTAGTAATCGCGTCCTGCGCCACAGAGGCAGTGGCTTGGCCATAGACCGTTGCAACAACCTTGATGTCTGGGTGCTTTTCGAGGACCGCCTGCTGGGTATTGAAGATTGAATTGTCAGGCGCCGAACCCTTCACGCCCCGCACCTGAATGACGTTGCCTTTGTCACCGAGCATTTTGAACACAGCCTCGGCCTGAGTAGCTTTGTAGCCCTCGAAGTCGAAATTGAGTTGATAGTTGCAGGGCGCATTTGCAATCGAGTCGAACGAGATAACGATAATGCCGGCCGCGCAGGCTTTCTCAATCACGCCATTGACCGCGGTCTCGGACGCCGCATCAACCAGGATCACATCAACCTGCTTGAGAATGAGGCTCGCAATCTGGCTATTCTGCTGCGCAACCGAACCATCCCCGTTCATCGTGATAAAGTCGGCGATCTCGCCATTGGCCTTGGCCTCATTGGCAGCAGCCTCGAATGCATCAACCATCTGGTGACGCCAAGTGTTACCGAAATACGCGTTGGTCAGTGCAATCACCGGCGCATCCGGCGAGGCAAAAGTTGGCACCGCGGTGGCAACAACCATGGAGGCGCCTAGCGCCACTGCAAAACCAAGTTTCATTTTTTTCCTCCCGTTTTGATCGACGTCGAAAACACTTCGAAGTAGACGCCATGTGAGATACATATTATACCAGTACTAACATGACAAGCCCGATTGATTGCGTCCGGGCATTGCGTGGCGGCGCGCGGTACCGGGAGGGACAATATGTTCGGACAACTTGAAGGAACACGGTACGAAATCATCGACCAGCGTTTCGCGGCGTTGATCGCGGCGCACATATATATTGAGCGGCTCTGGACAGGTGCCCGCTGGTCCGAGGGGCCGGCCTGGTTTGCAGCAGGTCGCTATCTCATATGGTCAGATATTCCCAACAATAGAATGCTGCGCTGGGACGAAACCAACGATGTGGTCTCGGTTTTTCGCACGCCAGCGAACAATTCGAACGGTAACACAGTAGATGGACAGGGACGTTTGGTCAGCTGCGAACAGCTGACGCGACGGCTGACCCGAACCAATCATGATGGCACCGTCACGGTACTGGCTGATAGCTTCGACGGCAAAAAGCTCAATTCCCCCAACGATGTTGTATGTCACTCCGACGGGTCGATTTGGTTTACCGATCCCACATACGGCATCATCACCGATTATGAGGGTAGCATCTCAGAATCGGAGATCGGTCGGTCCAATCTCTATAGAATTGATCCCAATACCGGTGTCGTAAACAAGCTTGCCGACGATTTCGTGCAACCGAACGGGCTGGCGTTTTCGCCTGACGAACAGGCTCTATATGTTGCTGACTCAGGCGCATCACACCAGAAAAACGGCCCGGCACACATTCGCCGGTTTATCGTGAATTCCGATGGTCGGCTGACGGGCGGTGATGTATTCGCGACCTGCGACGCGGGATTTTTCGACGGATTTCGAATTGACCAGGATGGCAGGATATGGACGAGCGCCTTTGACGGCGTTCACTGCTTCGATCCAGATGGGACCCTGCTCGGCAAGATCATTCTGCCAGAACGGGTCGGTAACCTGACTTTTGGTGGCGAAAAGCGCAACAGACTGTTCATTTGCGGAACCAGCTCATTGTACTCGGTTTTCCTGATGACCAGGGGCGCCGCCTTGGGATGAGATCCGTAGGCAACCTTTGCCGCCGCGAAACAGGACAGCACAACGCTCTCAACTTGCGGGAATCCGTGATCGCGACTAGACAGCAGGTATCATGAGTATCGATAAACCCATTGCGCGCGTAAAACTCTCTGACCAGGTTCAGAGTCGACTGCTGTCGTTCATTCATGCTGAGAAGCTGCGCCCCGGCGACCCGCTCCCGTCCGAACGCGAATTGATGGAAACCTATTCCGTAGGACGACCGGCAATTCGCGAGGCGATGCAGAACCTCAAGCGCATGGGGCTCATCGAGATAAAGCATGGCGAGAGGCCACGCATTGCCGAGCCATCGTTCGACCGGATGGTCGACCAGATGAGCGAGACCATGCGACACCTGCTCATCCACTCCTCGACCTCACTGAGCCACCTCAAGGAGGCCCGTGCCACATTCGAAATGGAGGTCGGTCGGATCGCCGCGCGCAAGCGAACACCGGCCGACATTGAGGACTTGGAGGCGATATTGGCGCGACAGGACAGCGTCCGATTAAATGCCCCCGCATTCCTCAAGGCGGATGGTGATTTTCATCATCGCATCGCGCTTATCAGTGGCAACCCGATCTTTTCCTCGCTAAGCCAGTCGCTGTTCGGGTGGTTGGCACAATTCCATTTCGACCTGGTTCGCAAACCTGGCCTCGAACGCATCACGCTTGACGAACATTGGCAAATTGTTGAGGCGATCAAAAAAGGTGATCCGGAGGAAACGGCGAGGGTTACAGAAGCCCACCTGAACCGCGCCAACCGATTGTATCATCAGGACAATTATAGCCAGGCAAACTAGACCAACGGTCATCGGCAGTTACCGCGCCCGCAACACCCGCCTCCAAACCCGGCGATTGGCGCTCACGTCAGCGTCAGAAGCACCCTGAAAATGATCGTTCCCTCCCACCACATGGGGAAGTTGGTCCCCCATTTGTTGTTGTAGAGATTGAAGCGCAGGCCCTGGTCATAATCCGGTACGTCTTGCTGGAACGGCATGAAGGGTGCCGACGCGGCCGCCACCAAGGCGCTGTCGAGCAGACTGACGGTCAGCTGCCCCGACGGGGTGTCGGCACGCACCGCGTCCACCGCCTGCAACTGCCCACCGCCGCGCCGGGCGATATTGTCACCAGAATTCCATAGCCCCAATTTGTGCAATTGCCAGCGTTCTGCGAGCGCAGGGGTCAGGGTAAGAAATCCCGCTTCCGGCATGCGATTGGCGGGTTTGTCCCGCAGAACCAGACTTATCTCGACCGTGTTCGCATCAACGCCACGGACAGAAAGTTCATGACGGTCAGATCCACCCAGCTGCTGTCGGGCCTGTTCTGGCAACCTCGAAACGGCCGTCCGCCCGTCTGCGCCAACACCATCATGGATCGGCGCAAAGCTGCCTGTATGGGCGGTTCGTGCCTTGGCAAGGCCCGGTTTGTCATGGTCCAGAATCGCCCATTCCTCACGGTGCTGCAAATAGCTATCGAGATGCCGTTGCAGTTCACTCCAATCATAGCTTTCGTGTCGGTATCCCATCAACGATCTGGATCGGCCCTCAAGGGCACGGCCGTCGGGTGCCACCAGCCGGTCAATATCACCAGTCGATGGATCAAGCGTCGCGGTCCATCCATTGTCGACCAACCGCGTACCGGGCTTGAACGCCGTAGCCGGCGCCGGCATCAATTCTGCCAGAGATGACTCTGCCGCCGCGCGATCCGCTCCGCTCAAAGCCTCGATTGTCCGTGAAATATAGTCTCTTTGCTCGACCCACGACTTTTCTGCGTAGCTAAAACGATAGTCACCCCGCCGCGCCGCCTCAAAAGCTGGCCGGTCCCAAGCCGTATCGTCGCGCAGATAAGTCTTGATATCGACGCCCCACGTATGTTCGGCCACCAGCGTCAGGCCGCGACCAAAGGCACGACGCGGTGGCGTCAGCGTTTCAAAACCGTCATAGAGCCGCTGCAAGGCGCGGAACTGCGCCAGCTTGAGTGGATCACTGGCCGTACCATGTATCCAGCTATCGCCGATGTCCTGTTCCAGGACGGGAAACTGCTCGCGACGGGACCACATCTCAAGACCAAATGCATCGAGCGTCGAGGCGGCGATATCCGCGTCTGGATGGGCATGACGCAGCGCGCGCAGAGCATCAACTGTCTGGCCGACGCTCTGAGGACCAATATTATCATTGGTGTGGGCAAAGCTCAGGCCGATATCTGGCCCGGCGGGGAAATCGGTCGCACCGTACGAGGCTTGATACATCACCACCAACTCCGATCCGTCCGGCGCGCGCCAGCGAAAGATCGGCGGCACCTCCGGCACCGGGCTCGCGGTATTGACGCCGAGATGCAAGAATTTGATTCCCGCGTCGGCCATAAGCGGCACCATGCCGATTGTATGGCCCGGAACGTCCGTCATCTTCGCGGCGACGCTGGCCCGACCAAAGCGCTTATCCAACTCCTGCGCATAACTCAGCCCGGCCCGAAACAAGGCTGGTGACATCAATTCCGTATGGGTGGTGAACGGCAGCGCATGCCAGGTGATGAGGCCGCGCTCGATTGCTTGTTCCAGGTGCCTGACTTTGGCAGCATCCTGAGTGTTGAGGTGGTCCCAGATCAGCCACGCGCCCGTTGTCCATATAAAGGCCGGATGCCGCGCATTCTCGGCAAAAAAATGCTCGCCTGTCGCAATTGCCTGCGGGATGAACTGCTCATGATATTGCTGCCGAACCCGTGCGGCGTGGTCGGTAAAGCCGATATCGAGGTGAGTCTTGAAGATCAAGTGGATGCGTTTGCCCATCATAACCGCTCCATCAACCCACGGTACCGCGCACCACGAGCCGGGTTTGCAGAGTTTCCTGAAGCGCGGGTGCATCAGGGTTGTTTAACCGCCGGAGGATCAAGCGGACCAGGGCGCTTACCCGATCCTTGAGGTCAAATTTGACAGTGGTCAGGTTGTAGCTTTTCCAGTGCGACTGAGCGATATCATCGAAGCCGACGACTTTGACGTCCTCGGGCACGCGCAGCCCCAGCTCATGCCGTAAGGCGTCGAGAACACCGAAGGCACCGACGTCATTGGCAGCAAAAATCGCGTCCGCCCCGCCCTCGAGGCGAAACAGGTCGAGCGTGGCGCCATAGGCTCTGTCATAACTGAAGTCGCTGGGGGCGATGATCGGCGGCGGCAACCCCCGCTCGGCCATTACCAAACGCAACATCTGCTCGCGGGCGGTGTTGGCGCGTGATTTGTTGACGCCCGAAACATAGGCGATGCGTCTGGCGCCATAGCCCTGCAGCAGCGCCACCGCCTGCTCAACTCCCGCGCGCTGCAACACGTTCATGCGGTCGTGCAACGGGCCCGTCTCGGGCTGATCGTCCTCATCGGAACTGGGATAGTGCACATAGATTGGCACCGCGCGATCCAGAAATCTGGCGAGTGTCGCTGGCTTGACGTTCTCGACAAAGGCGACCACCGAGTCCGGATTGAAGCCGCGCATATAGGCCAGCAATTTTTCGTCCATGCTGAAGTCGGTGCGCGTCTTGAAAAGGAGCGTGGCAAAACCCTCATTCTGAAGCGCTGTTGTCAGCGCATCGATTTCCTGGCTTTCCCAGTGGCTGCAAACATCGGGCACGATAACACCGACAAGATGCGACCGACCACTGACCAGTGCGCGAGCCGCCCGATCGGGCGTATAATTCAGTTCCTGGGCTATGCGCAGGATCAACTCGCGTTTTTCTGCCTTGAGCGAGGTGTGGGGGTTAAAGGCTCGCGATACCGCCACGCGCGACACATTGGCGCGATCCGCAATCATCGCGGCCGTGACGCGACCCTGTGTCAACCTCGTGTCTTCGTTCACACTTCTGCCCCGCACCTGCAACGATGAAATCGTGTACAACTTTCTGACCTCGCTTGCGGCGACGAGTCAAGCCACATAGAGGCCAGAATGCCCGCAAAGTGCGCCATTACCACAATTTGCCGCAAATATTGAGCACTTGACGTCGAGTTCGACATCGAATTTCGGTTATCTAATTCTCCACATTGACGCGAAGTGAAAACGTGTTCATTCTAACGATGCTGCATCCCCAACGGGAGAGCCAACACTGGCTACCGACTAAATCGGAGCCATCAAACGGGAGGAATATTACGATGAGCAATCGTCTGCGTTGTCTAGCGCTCAGCTTCGTTAGCGCTGCGGCCCTTGTTGGGCCCGCGTTCGCTGTCGATCTGGACATTACCTGTCGCTGCGTCATTGGCGGCACCAACAGTGGTACAGCCCAGTGGATTCAGGACAGCGTCATTCCGGCATTCGAGGCCGCCCATCCTGACATCAAGGTCAATCTCAACCAGTTCGGTGGCGAGGATGCCCAGCTTACCCAGCAGTTGGCGCTCGACTTCTCCACCGGTGCTGGCGCTGACGTCACCGCCTTTGACGGCTTTCTCATCCCCAGCTTCGTTGAAGGTGGACTGCTCAAACCACTCGATGAGGTCGCTGGTCCTGACGTCGACAACTGGTCCGGTTGGGCCGCACTGTCGGATGGCTCCAAGGCCCTGATGCAATACCAGGGCAAGTATTACGGCATTCCGCTGGGTACGGATGTGCGCATGATTTATACCCGCAAGGATATTTTGACCGAAGCGGGCATCGACGCCGACACTTGGCAGCCTAAATCGTGGGAAGACGTTCTCGACGCGGGCCGCGCCATTAAAAAAGTTCGCCCGGATAGCTTCCCCATCCAGGCTCAATGCTGGCGTGGCGATGGGCGAAGCCACAACGATGCAGGGGTATTGGTTGGCGCTACTGGGCACCGGTGAAGGCGTGATGGACGACAGCGGGAAATATATCGTTTCCAGCCAGGGCATCCTGGATACCCTCAACCTCTACAAGACCATTTATGTCGACGAGCAACTTGGCGACCAGCGTGCCCAACTCCTGGCCGACGGTCGCAATCGCTCCTTTGCTAATTTCCGAGACGGTGTGACCGCCTTATTGTTCGAAGGTGACTATTTCTACCGCTCTGTGACCGCTGAAGGTTCCGAGTTCGCCGTGGCGGATCGCGACAAGGTCATGGGTTGGGCAAAGGTGCCGGCCGAAAAACCCGGCATGGGCATTCGCGGGCAGGATTTCGTGACCATTTCCGGCGGCACGGGGTTCGTTCTTAACCCGGCAACGGATGCACCCAAGGAAGCCTGGGCCCTGCTCTCGTTCATGAACGAGCCGGAAATGCAGAACGCATTTCAGGCCATTCAGCCGCGCATCACGGCCCGCACCGATGTTGAAATCCCCGACAGCCCCTTCCTGACTGAAACCAGTCGAACTCTCCTGCCACTCACCACGGCTCGTCCTAATGACGAGAACTATAATGCGGTGTCGGCAGAGATTCAGCGCATGACGGAAGCCGTCGTGTCCGGTGAACTGTCGCCCGAGGAAGCCATGGCCCAATACAAGGCTTCGGTCATTGGCATTGTAGGCGAAGAAAACACCGTCAGCCTGCTTTAACGCGTCCCTCTGGCACCCGGCGTCCCATGCGATGCCGGGTGCTGCACATCACCCATCACGCAGGTCCAGATGACTTCAGAACCCGCCTCCGACCGACCTCGTCGAAAGGTCAGGAACTTCGCCCTCCTGTCAAACAGGGCAGGCGCAGCCTTCCTGACACCAGCTGGACTGTTGGTGTCGGTCTTTGTCATCGTTCCCTTCTTCTGGGTGATTTTTGTTTCGTTCACCAATCGGACGTTGCTGGGCAAAACCGCCCTCAATCCCGAATTTGTCGGGCTGGCCAACTATTTTTCGCTGTTCGATCCCGGCAATTTTTTACAGCGAGGACAGTTCGGTTTTTCGCTAATCCTCACCGTTCAGTTCGTGCTCGCCTCGGCACTGATTGGTCAGGCGTTACTCGGTTTGCTACTGGCATGGCTGATCCAAACCGTACCGCCATGGGTCAAGCGCATCACCGAAACATTCGTCATCGCCGCCTGGATTCTGCCCGAAGTGGTCATCGGCTTTGCCTGGTTCGCCTTCCTGGATCGCGATCAGGGAACCCTCAATGCCATGTTGACCAGTGTCGGCTTGCCCCGAGGCGATTTTCTGCTCGATCAACCTTTCTGGGTCATCGTGGTGTTCAACACCTGGCGCGGCGCTGCTTTCTCCATGATGCTGTTCGGGTCCGCCTTTTCCTCGATCTCGCCCAGCTATTTCCAGGCGGCGGACGTGGCCGGTGCCACCTCATGGCAGAAATTTCGTGATATCGGCCTGCCGCTGATCCGGGGACACATTGTCACTGATCTGATCCTCATCACCATGTGGACTTTCAATACCTTCACCCCGTTCCTGCTGACCAATGGCGGACCCAGCTACCGCACCGAGTTGGTGTCCATCTATAACTATCGTGTTGCTTTTCACGACTTCCAGTTTGGCAAGGGCGCGGCTGTGGGCGTCATCATGATGTTGATCAATCTCGCCTTTGCACTGATCTATCTCAGCATCGGCCGCAAGAAGAAAGGCTGAGGATCATGAAGCTCACCGTGCCCGCCTTTGTAGGCCGCATTGCCTTTTCAGCCCTGGCCGCGTTGATCGGTGCCGTTTTCGCATTGCCGCTATTGTGGTTTCTGTTCGCGCCGTTCAATGCCCGGGCAGAGCCTTGGCCTCGCCATGCCTGATCCTTGGACACTCGCCAATTTTGTTACCGTCTTCGGCAATGGTTTCGCCGTAAGGGCGCTATGGAACAGCGTACTCCAATCGGTTGGCGGCGTCATATTGGTCGGGGCCACCGCAACACTTGCCGCCTATGCACTGTCTCGCTCATCGCTGCCGGGCAAGGGGGCCGTTACTTACATTCTGCTGCTATTTTCCTCTGTTGTTTCCGGCTCAGCAGCCATGGTGCCGATTTTCCTCATCGTATCAGCCGCCGGGCTCATCGATACTCACCTGGCCGTCATTCTGACCTTTGCAGGCGGGCTATTGCCCACCGCCATGTTCATTCTGCGCGACTTCATCGACTCGATTCCCAAATCCTATGAGGAAAGCGCTATGGTCGCGGGTGCGTCGCCCGTACAGGCATTCTTTGACGTCGCGCTACCCGTCATTCGCCCGGGCATCGTGGTGATAGTTGTCTGGGGTTTCGTCAACATCTGGGGCAGTTTCCTGATCCCGTTCATTCTGCTGCGAAGCGATACCAACATGCCCGCCTCGGTGGCCATCTATTCGTTTTATTCCGAAGCAGGCACGCCCATCGTCACCCTGCTGGCAGCCTATTCATTGCTTTACTCCCTCCCCGTCATCGCACTTTATCTCTTCGTCAGCTGGAAGTTCGGCTTCCGGTTCTTTGGCGGCATCAAGGCCTAACGTATCATGGCATCAGTCGAATTTCGCAACATCACCAAAGCCTTCGGCACCTTCAAGGCCGTTTCTGATGTGAGTTTTTCCATTGGCGACGGTGAGTTCGTCTGTCTGCTCGGACCGTCTGGTTGCGGCAAGACGACGAGCCTTGCGCATGATATCGGGGCTGGAAACGCCGACCTCCGGACAGGTGATGATCGGGGGAAAGGACGTGACCGGTTTTCATCCCAAGGACCGCCAAATCTCGATGGTATTTCAGGATTATGCGCTCTATCCGCACATGAACCTTGCCGACAATATCGCCTATCCACTCAAGGTTCGCGGGGAGTCGGTGGCCAAGCGTCATGATCGTGCCAGAGAAGTGGCCGATGTTCTCAAGATCGGGCATCTGCTTGACCGGTTGCCGAGCCAGATTTCGGGCGGCCAACAGCAGCGCACCTCGCTGGCGCGGGCGCTTGTCTATCCATCCCAAGTCTATCTGTTTGACGAACCGCTCTCCAATCTCGACGCTAAGTTGCGCCTCGAGGCGCGCGGCTTTCTCAACCACTTGCAGCGCGATATGGGCATGACCGCAGTGTACGTTACCCACGATCAGGCCGAAGCCATGGCGCTGGCCACACGCATTGCGGTGATGGATCAGGGCCGCATCGTTCAATACGACTCCCCCATCGAAATCTATCGTCGCCCCGCGACAACCTTCGTTGCCAACTTTGTTGGCAACCCGCCGATGAATCTGGTGCCGGTAGAGGCCACACAAGGCGATGGGCAGTTGAAATTGTCTGCAGACGGCCTGACGCTAGGCGGACTGCCGATGTCCGCCGACATTGCCACGGCGCTTGCCGCCGGGAAGACTCTGACCTTGGGTATCCGTCCAGAACACCTCGCCATTGCCGAGACCGGCGCGCTAAACACCTTAAACGGCGAATTGTTCGCCAATGAAAATATGGGGCCCGAGAGCCTGGTCACCATCGAGCGCCAAGATGGCTCGCGTGTCACGGCTCGCATCTTTACCGATGACCATATCGCGCTGGACAAGTCGGTGACGCTTGGTTTCTCGCGCGAGCACGTGCATCTGTTCGACAACACCGGCAACCGTATTGTCGAGGACGGGGAGAGAGCGCTGTGAGCCAGACGATAGCCGCCAAGGTCACTCGCGCCGACCAAGCCGCCAATCCCTATTTTTATATTCCGTTCGAGGTACCTGCGGGTACCACGCGTATCGACGTCACCCTTGCCTATCCCAAAGCCGAGAACTGCATCATCGACCTTGGCGTCTTTGATCCCCGCGACACCGGCTATCCCACCAATGTGGGTTTTCGCGGCTGGAGCGGCGGTGCGCGCGATAGCTTTTTCATCGCGACCGACGACGCGACGCCCGGCTATGTGCACGGCGACATTCACCCGGGCCGCTGGAACATCGTCCTTGGGTTCTACAAACTGCCCGACGGCGACACTGACATCAGCGTCAGCATTGCCATCGACGCCGCGCCCCGGTCGGTGGCGCCACAACCGGTGCGCACATTTCCGGTGCGCGCGCAGGCTGGTTGGTACAAGGGCGATCTGCACTGCCATACATTCCATTCTGATGCGAAGGGCGCACCAGAAGTGCTGCACGCGGCAGCGCTGCAAGCCGGCCTCGATTTTCTCGCCGTTGCCGATCACAACACCACCAGCCAGCGTCGCTATTTCCACCCCAAATCATCAGCGGACCTGGTATTCGTTCGGGCCATGGAAGTAACCACCGCCGAGGGACACGCCAATGTGTTTGGCGTTGATGAGTGGATCGACTTCCGCATGACCCGCCCGAGCGACGCCCACACCCTGACACGATTGGTTCATGACAAGGGCGGGCTATTGTCGATCAACCACGACAAACCACCCATCGCCTGGGACTATGAGCTGCCAGAGGCCGATTGTCAGGAAGTATGGCAGTCAACTTGGCTGGCCTGGAACTGGATCGCGCTCGAGCGCTGGCAGCAAAGGCTGGCCTCAGGCCTCCGGATATCGGCCATCGGTGGCTCTGATTACCATCAACCCGCCCGACTGATGCCGGAGGGACCGCTGGTGTTGGCGCGCCCGACCACCGTGTTGTGGCTGCCCGAACTCAGTGAAGACGCGGTCCTCGCGGCCATGAAGACGGGACACGGCTATATCACTGAGAGTCCGAACGGTCCTTCCCTCGTCGTGACGGTCGATGGCCAGCCAATGGGATCGCGCATTGTTCGTCCTGCCATGGCGCAAGTTACAGTCAGTGGCGCTAGGGGCGACCAACTGTCATGGATCGATGCAAGCGGCGAAATCGGCTCGGCACCGATTGAGACAGACGATTGGCAGTTTGAATTTCCTGCTTCCACCGCCCAGCGTTTCCTGCGTGCCGAGATCGTTGCCGATGCCAGCCGAGAGCGTCTCGGCACAGAATTCCAGGCCCTGATTGCGGGGCGGGAACTGCCCTGGCAACTCAGGGACGTCAACCTCGCCGACCAAACGATACGTCGCGCGCTAAGCAATCCCATCTATATTGGATCCTAAGCCATGATCATCTCCAATGCCCCCTGTTCCTGGGGGATCAATTATCCCACGGGCAATAACTATAGCTGGCAGGAATATCTCGATGAAGTCGCCCAGGCTGGCTATCGCGGCACTGAACTCGGACCGTTCGGCTTCCTGCCCAAAAATTCCAATTTGCTGAAGGACGAACTGGCCAAGCGCGATCTGACGATGATCGGGGCTACCCATGCCCATTCGTTCGGTGACGCTGGCTCCGGACCCGTGCTGATGCAAACGCTACGCGAATTGGCACCGCTTCTGGTCTCATTGGGCGCCCATCATCTCGTGATCATGGACGAAAGCAATTGGTACCCCCAAGGTCACGAAGGCGAGTTGGACGAAGCCGGATGGGCCGGGCTGACCCGCATGGTACGTGACGCCCAGACCCTTGTGGAAGGAGAATTCGGCCTCAAGCTCAGCTTCCACCCTCATATCGGCACTGCCGTGGAACGCGAGCACCAGATCGATCGCCTTCTCGACCAAACAGAAATAGATCTATGCTTTGATACCGGCCACCACGCCTTCTGGGATCAGGATCCGCTTGCTTATATGGGGCACGTATTTCCCCGCATCGCCTATATGCACCTCAAGAACGTCGATAGCGCCGTGCGCCAGCGCGTGCTGGACGGAAACCTGTCAGTCGCACAATCCTATGGTGCTGGCGTGATGTGCCCATTGCCTGACGGCGTCGTCAATATCGGGTCGATAATGTCCCTGCTCGCCGAACGGGATTTTTCCGGTCCGGTCGTCGTCGAACAGGATATCGCCACCGACGCCACCGAAACACCGTTACAACTTGCCATCCGCAACTTCGCCTACATGAACGAAATCGCAAAATGACCATTCCCGTCAAAGTGGGCCTCATCGGGCTTGGCGAGGTCGCCCAATTGATGCACCTACCGCTCCTGAGCGATGATCGTCGTTTTGACATATCAGCTATTACGGACGTGTCGCCGAGCCTTGTTGACTATGTCGCTGGACGCTATGGCGAACCCGCGCGCCATGCCGATGCCGACGCGCTCATCGGCGATCCGGCTCTGGATGCTGTGTTCATCCTCACACCCGATTATCTCCATGCTGAATTGCTGGAAAAGGCAATCAGATCCGGGAAGCATGTTTTTGTCGAAAAGCCTGCCTGCCTCACCGCCGACCAGCTGCGCCCTATTCTGGACATCCCACAGCGCTCAGGCCAAGTTGTGTTCGTGGGCTACATGCGCCGCTTCTCGCGACCTTTTCTTGAACTCAAGAAGCGCCTGCCCTCGCTTGCCGATATCCGCCACGTCCGTGTCCGCGACATCATCCGCGAGGCGCCATTTTACGTGGCACAAACGCGCAATATTTTCCGCCCCATCGACAGCCCCGCCGCGCTTTTAGCCGAAGGCCGCAGCCGAACCCAGGCGATGATCCGCTCGATCATGGGTGACCATTGCGCACCCGACGCGCTGCGCGCCTACCAGGTCCTGACCGGATTATCCTCACACAGTTTTTCGGCCATGAGGGATCTGCTGGGACCACCAAACTCGTGTACATATGCCGTGCAGCATGGTGGGGAAGTGGTGATGGCAGTGTTCGATTACGGCCATTTCAGCGCCCTTTACGAAGCAGTGATCGACGAGGTTTCCCGCTTCGACGCCGGTATAGAAGTGTTGACCCAGCACCAGCATTTCAAGGTGAACTACGACACGCCCTACATTCGTAACTTGCCGACGCGCCTTGAGATAACCTCGTCCAGCGACACCGACACCAACACCGAAATCATCGGTCCCATCTACGAGGACCCCTTTCGTATCGAACTCGACGCGTTTCATGACAGCATCGTCAACGGCACACCCAACCGCACCACCCTGCGCGATTCACTGGCCGACCTGCTGATCTTCAAGGACGTAGCGCGCTATTTCATACCGCCCCAGCACACACGCGATTGACGCCCTGTCGCGCTGAAAAGGCGGTATTCGGCGACGGCCCTCGCCGAAAAATCCGGTTTCACAAGGCGCGATTACCAGCGCCCGCGTCCCTTCCCTATCGGCGGCAGAAATATCGCGAATAGACCAAGGAACGGCAGATAGGCACACACCTTGAAGACGAACTCAATCGAGGTGTGATCAGCCAACATGCCTAGACCCGCCGCGCCCACACCACCGATGCCGAACGCCACGCCAAAGAATAGACCGGCAATCAGCCCGACGCGGCCGGGCACCAATTCCTGTGCGTAAACCACAATGGCCGAAAATGCCGACGCCAGAATAGCGCCAATGACGAAGGTCAGGATGATGGTCCAGGTGTAGTCGACATAGGGCAGTGCGAGCGTAAACGGCAGCGCACCCAGGATTGAGAACCAGATAACGAAACGGGTGCCGAACCGATCCATAATCGGTCCGCCTGCAATAGTGCCGATGGCAATGGCACCGAGAAACACGAACAGCAGGATCTGGGCGTCCTGAATGGACACAGCAAACCGGTCGATCACGTAAAATGTATAAAAGCTCGCAATACTCGTCTGGTACAGATGCTTCGATATTGTCAGCACCATCAGGATTATGATCGTTCTGATAACGACGGTGCGCGGCAATGTCTGGAGCGGTGCCATCACCTTTCGCGTCGCATTGGCAGCGCGATGGGCCACATACCACTTCCCCACGCCAAAAAGCACCACCATGCCAATCAGCGCAATGACTGAAAACCACGAAACGCTGGCTTGGCCGCGCGGCAGCACGATGAACGCGGCCAACAACGGGCCGATCGCGGACCCGACATTGCCGCCCATCTGAAAAAGCGATTGTGCCACGCCATGCCGGCCGCCGGAGGCAAGCCGCGCCACGCGCGAGGCTTCGGGATGGAAAACAGCCGAGCCGAGGCCAACAAAAGCCGCGCCGATCAGCAGGGTCGAATAGGTTGTCGAAAAGGCGAGGAAAATAAGGCCGATAAGAGACATTCCCATGCCCGCTGCCAACGAGTATGGCAGGGCGCGCCTGTCTGTATAGATGCCCACCGCGGGCTGCAACAGCGAGGCGGTGATCTGGAACACAAAGCCCAGTATGCCAATCTGGGTAAAATCGAGCCCATAGCTATCTTTAAGCATTGGATAAAGCGCAGGGATAAGCGATTGCATCGTGTCATTGAGGAGATGGCCAAGACTGACAGCCATGATGATGACGAACGTCGTTTCGCTCGCGGGATCTCTGGCTTGGCTCGCCGCTACTTCTTGTGTGTTTGATGCTGGATTGGACACGATCGACTCCACTTTGAGACGGTCATTACGCCTATGTCGCGCCTGTTGCGAATAAATTTCGTCGCCTTGGCGCACCGCATGATGAGATTGCAGTTGATATGGACCGTGGCGATTGCGAACCCTGACAAGAAATTTGGGGCAGTATTGATCCACCGTGCCGCCCTACTTCGACAACAACTTCAAAGACGAACCTGGCGATCTCTCAATCAGGAGGCCGTCTATCTGCACAAATTGCAGAATGGCGGCCAAATCTCGACACGCCTATGCCACAACGACAAGCATCACATGGCCCAGCGAAATCATGACCGAACGCCATGAGTATATTCCAAGCGGTGCCAAAAAGTGCCCATGAACGGTAGGGCTTCAGCGCGCGGTAAACTGGTTTCAGCTATTCGCCCACCCTATGCCGCCTCAACGACGATGTCGTCCACCAGATCTACATCAAGATTGGCAATATTTGAATGTTCAAGGAACAACAGAGTCGCCAACAAAACTGGCACCTGTCGCAATGGCAACTGGAGCGGGTGAAGGGAATCGAACCCTCGTCACTTGCTTGGGAAGCAAAAGGCTCTACCATTGAGCTACACCCGCCGCGGGCCACTAGATGCGCGAAAAAGTGCGAGGCGTCAAGCTGGTTTGGCCTCAGGCTAACAGCGCGCCGGTTCCAACACACACCGCCTCATTCGTGCCGCCAAAACCACCTTGAGGAGACTGCGCCGCAACGAGGTGGTTGTAGGTCGGGGACTATCAACATGGCCCGATGCCGTCGTAAAAAGAGCAGAATGCCTTGGTCCGTCGGAGTATGGGTGCCAGAGCAGCATATCGCGGTGTAGGCCATACGCAAAACGCTGGACAAGTAGTGTTGAGTCTCAACAAATAGACCGTGTAAACGCGTCGAACTATTGTTCAGGCCAACAAGCCCAGGCTCGCGCTGCAACTTCTTGGTTAGACCAGCAGCAACCAAATCATATGATGCCTTGAGATAAGCCTCAATGTCGGCGACAGACAATGCGTCGGCTGCGATGCTAACCCACTGGCGCTTGGCAAAATAGGGCGCCTGACCAATATCGGGCATGGCGGTCAGTATTTCGAAGCTGGTCTCACGAACCTTCAAGCAGATTGCGCCATTGCCGCCGTCGCTCTTGAGGCCGAACACTTTTCCACCCACCTTGGCCACGCAACTGTCCCACTGCTCGACGATGGTAACGCCCCGCCATTGTATGCAAATCCGCTCAAAATCGGCGCGAGAAACCATGGATTAGACGACCGCTCCAGTGCCGATCTGGCACGCAACACCGGTGCCGCGAAGACCGCAATATCCAGCCGGGTTTTTAGCGAGATATTGCTGATGATAGGTTTCCGCATAATAGAACGGCCCGGCAGGGGCGACCTCGGTAGTAATAGTGCCCAGTCCCTTGCTTTTTAGCGCCTGAGCATACGCCGCCCGACTGGAATTTACCCCGTCTGCCTGCGCTGCCGATGTAGTGTAGATAGCCGAGCGATATTGAGTGCCGACGTCATTGCCCTGACGCATTCCCTGGGTCGGATCATGCTCTTCCCAAAACGTCTTTAGCAACGTGTCCAACGACACTTTGGCCGGATCGTACACCACCTTCACACTTTCGGTGTGGCCGGTTCGTCCCGAGCAAACTTCCTCATAGGTCGGGTTTGGCGTTGCCCCACCCTGATAACCAACCGCTGTTACATAAACCCCGTCCAATTGCCAGAACAGTCGCTCCGCCCCCCAGAAACAGCCCAGGCCAAAATAGATGGTTTCCATCCCATCGGGATAAGGCCCTTTGAGTGGATGAGAATTAACGAAGTTGGACGGCGCTACGTCCATGTCCGACTGTCGCCCCGGCAGCGCATCTTTGGCGGCAGGTACCGTATTGGGCCTTGATCTGAAAAACATCGCGGAACTCCTTTTCGAGAAATCGTCAGGTCGTGTTGCGGCGAGAATAGGTCAGAACTGGCCGGGTATTTCATAGCGCGTTGCCTTGCGCGAACGTCCCAAAAGCGCCAGTGCCAAACCCGGAACGCCCAGCACGGCAAACGCTGGATAGGTCAAAATCGCGGAAAACATTCGCTCCAGAAAATTTGCAAAGAAACGCCCCTCGAGAAACGAGTGTACAGTGTCAAGACTGGGAGAATGCAAACTGGACCAAATGGTGCCAAACGAGGTCAGAAACACAGCGTTTGCAGCCAAGGACTTTGTGCCATCGATTACCAACAGCACTAGTGCCAGCCCCAGGAACCACGTGCCCAATATCCGCAAAAACAACCGCATCATCTTCCCTTCACGGTCCGGTGCTTGCAAATTTCCTTCAGCGCCGGGTAATTTCGGCCCGAGCTGCGCCTATTCATCTACCTTGCAATCAGACTGTGTATAAAATGGGTGCGTCTGCCGAAAAAAACAATATAAATCTCTTTGCCGTGATCCCTTGCGAAGCGACGCGCGATGGTTATAGTGCGCCCGCTCGTGACCGGCATTGCCGATACGGACCGGACGCTTCCACCGGACCCAACCACGATGCGGAGAGGTGGCCGAGTGGTCGAAGGCGCACGCCTGGAAAGTGTGTAGGCGGGGAACCGTCTCAAGGGTTCGAATCCCTTTCTCTCCGCCAGCCCTATTTGATTTCGATAAGTGTATGATATTTATTAGATAATTTACAAAGGCATTGAGCCTTTTTGCCCCCAACTTGTGCCCCCACAATATCTTCTTTTGATGTAACGGAACCGCCTAAGTTGTGACGGTCGTCCACTCTTAACGCTATTCCGTTGGGTGATCCATCATGACATTTCTCCCGACAGGCTGAACATCAGGTGAACCCCTCGCCTGCATACCTCTCAAATTGGCTGGCAAGGCTGCATGGCTGTGATAGGCATAGAGGCTACCCCTTTGGCCGTTTTAGGTTTTGCGCCACCAGGTGGCGTTTTTGCGCGTTTATTTGTTGCCGCGGGTTTTGAATCGGCTTAAAAGTGAATTCGATGATGGAAATCACGCCTCCGCGACTGCCCGGCGCACTTACGACTGGGGAGGAGCATGGCTTCGGCGGACTGGTCCGCTGGGGGAGTGGTTGGGCTTAGACCTAGCGTAAGCTATGGAGCGCATCATGCGAGTTGCATGTTCTATCCATCGACCTGTTTCTGTCCGGGACTACTGGCGGAAAAGACCAGGACAGCGGGAGCACGTTTGCTCCCACTGCCGGAATCGGCCTTTACAGAGGCGGAGTCCCAAGAAGTCCTAATCTAGCAACTAGGAGGGCGCTGCTCGAAAGAGTGGGGCCTTTTTGTTCGCATTAAGCGACGACCAATTGGTAGTGCAAAACGTGCCGCGATGCAAGAGACTTAGTCTATAATCTTGCTTTTTCCAAAGATTTTAACTCTGCTATATATCGATAAAAATCTATTAATATCAAATACTTATATGCTAAAAACAAGTCCAGGCCTATTCGTTTTCGTTTGTCAAGTCCCAGACTGGTGCTGGTAATGAAATTCGGGCTTGATTCGACAATACTAAATTACTTTCATCGCAAGTCTTTCGTAGTTAACTGAATTTTTCTTCCAGACAAGCAGGCGCTAGGCTTTAGGGTTTTCAGTTAGCCAATGTGCTGCACCACCGGCATTGGACTTGCCCGGATTTAGTGGAGAGGCTTTCACTCTGTGATGGCCATCATGGCCTCGAATGATGCCGGCGATTTATATCCCAATGCGGAGTGTCGCCGATGGGGATTGTAGAAGCCATCGATGTATCGGCCAAGGGCCAATTCTGCGGCTGCACGGGTCTGGAATATCGTTCTCCAGACCATTTCGCTTTTGATCGTCTTGAACACCGTCTCGACCATGGCATTGTCAAAACAATTTCCCTTGCCGCTCATCGAGGCGGTCATGCCGTGGGCCTTCAGCAGCTTCTGGTAGTCATGCGAACAATATTGACCGCCGCGGTCCGAATGATGGATCAGCCCAGGCATTGGCTGGCGTAGCGCAATTGCTCGTCGCAGGGCGTTCAGCGCCAGGCCTTTCTTCAGCCGGTCGCTCGTTGCCCAGCCTAGGTCCACTATTATACATCGACTTCAAGTCAGGTGACTGAGACCCCTGTAAGCCCACTTCGGTCGGCAATAGAAATATTTTGGCCAACGCGGTTCGTCTCTCTTACGAAGTCGTTCAGGGCCTTGAGGCCCAGATAGCGACCTTCATCGAGCATTGCAATCACCGGCGCTAGCCCCGGGGGTCTTGTGAGGCGGCCGGCATGGGGTTGCGCATGGGTCGTCGCCACTGCCGCGCTGGTAGGCGTAACAAATTGCACAAATTGCCCACTGGCATGATGACATAATAACTACGACGTGCTACTAGACGTCATGGCGGCGTACAGTTGCTGAAAACGGCCCAGCCTAGCTGGCCCAAAACATCAGTTTCTTACGGTGATCATTAAAATGATCGCACACCAACCGAATCAAGTTCTTTGGGTCCGCATTCAAATAAAAAGTTCTGAAAAATGGATCGATTGAGGAGATCAAAATGAATTACAGATGGATTGGCATAGGCGCGATCGTGCTTTGTGTTGCAATGTCATCGAGTTCGGCGTTTGCCGAAGGCGAATTGATTATTGCTGAGGCGCAAAGCCCAAATACATTGGACCCACAGGCAAATAACAATATCCCGACTGCCAGTATCAGCTCGAATATATACGATACGCTGGTCGGCATGGATCGGGACATGAATGTTGTCCCGGCACTGGCCCTGAGCTGGGAAACGCCGGACGCAACCACGTGGGTATTCAAGTTGCGGCCTGACGTCAAATTCCACAATGGCGCGGATTTGACGGCTGAGGACGTAAAATTCTCGATTGATCGCGTGGCGAATTGGGAGCCAGAGGGTGGCTTTGGTGGCGTTGGCTATATCAGTTGCTGCATTGCCTCGACTTCGGTGGTTGACCCATTGACCATTGAAATCAAGACCAAGGAGCCATTTGGGGCGCTGCTTCGGTCGCTGCGCACCACTTTTATCATGAACAAGGAAAACACCGAAAAACTGATGGCCGATGGCGGCATCGAAGCGGTGAGCAATAGCCCGATGGGCACAGGTGCCTTCAAGTTTGTCGAATGGATCAAGGGTGATCATATCTCGCTCGTGCGCAATGATGACTGGTGGGGTCCCGATGTCGGCATCGAAAAGCTGACTTTCCGCGAAATATCCAGTGAGCCGACGCGGGTAGCGGCACTGCTCTCGGGCGAAGTCGATATTGCATCCAATATTTCGCCTCAAAATGAAGCCCGGCTTCAGAGCAGTGACGGCGTCTCGTCGATTGCGGTCGAAGGCATGAGAACTGTCGGCTACCGCTTTGACGCCATTCGAGCACAAACCCCGGGCATCCCCGGCATGGACAATCCACTGCTGGACAGGCGGGTTCGGCAGGCGATAATCGAGTCTGTCGATGAAGACGCGATCATAAAAGTTGTCATGAATGGCAAGGCTACGATCAATACGCAGATGGCGGGACGTCAGCATCTGGGCTTCAATCCGCGTATCGAACGGCTCCCCTATGACCCGGAGCATGCCAAAACGTTGCTGGCGGAAGCCGGTTATGCCGATGGATTTCCACTGACCATCGATAGCACCAATAATCGCTATGTGAATGACGAACAGATCTGCCTGGCGGTTACCCAGATGATCACCAAGATCGGTATCCAGGCAACGTGTCGTGGTCGGCCGGCTTCAGTCTTCGGGCCCGCCATCTACCAGCAAGGCGATGCGGGCGACGGTTCGATGTGGGTGTTCAGCCATGTAACACCCACCGCCGACATTTCAGGCAATCTTGAGTCGAATTTTCACAGCAACGACGGCACATTCGGTGCCTTCAATCCTGGCTATTCCAATGTTGCGGTCGACAGGCTGATTGAACTTTCCAATCAAACCACTGACCAGGATGACCGGCGTGCCTATCTGGAGGGTGCTGTTTCCTTGATCATGGAGGATGCGGTTTATCTTCCATTGCACTACCAGTTCGACATCTATGGCATGCGCGACAGCGTTCAGTGGGAACCCCGCGCTGACGGGTTCATGACAATGTCCGATGCCACACTAAACTAACCTCAGGACGCTCTAGCGTAATAGCGGTTCGCCCACGGGCGGGCCGCCTTCGACAATGCTTTGTCTGTATTGGGGTAATTTTGAATGCTCATGTACCTGATCCGTCGGTTTTTACAGATGATCATTGTGCTGCTCGCTGTGTCTCTCGTCATTTTCGCGATGAACTATTTTGGCTCCGTCGATCCGGTTTTTACGATGGTCGACATGAATGCGACTGCCCAGGAGATGGACGCGATGCGCCGTGCGATGGGCTTGGACCAGTCCATTGGTCTTCAGTACATTCACTTTTTACGTGAGGTGCTGAACGGCAATCTTGGCGTGAGCTGGCGCCAGTCAACGCCGGTCCTGCAGATGATTTTCGAGCGGATGCCAGCTACATTGGAACTGGTCATATTCTCGACAATTCTGTCGTTGGTCTTTGGCCTGTGTGGCGGTATTTATGCCTCGGTATATCCCAAGGCACCCGGCGCCCGTGGTTTGATGGGCCTGTCGATACTTGGAATATCGGTGCCGCAATTCTGGTTGGGGATCATGCTGATCCTGGTATTCTCCGTCATGTTGGGTTGGTTGCCTTCCTCGGGTCGTGGCGAAATTGTAACAATTTGGGGTTTGCGGTTTGGCTCTCTAACACTGGATGGGCTCAAACATCTGCTTTTGCCCGCCATATCCCTGTCAGTGGCCACCACCGCCACGTTGATGCGCCTCCTGCGCACAACCATGAGGGAAGAGCCTGGCCTCCGATTATGTACGTTTCGCGCGCGCCAAGGGCCTGCCATCAGGGCAGGTAATTATGGCGCATGCCTTTCGAAACAGCCTGATTCCGGTGGTAACTTTTACCGGTCTGAATTTTGTGAACACCGTTGCCTATGCCGTGGTTACAGAGCAAATATTTGCCTGGCCCGGTATGGGAAAACTATTGATCGACTCGATCTATGTGAGCGACCGACCGGTTCTTATGGGTTATTTGCTGATCGTTGCGGTGATGTTTTCACTCGTCAATCTCTTAACCGACGTAACCTACGCATTTCTCGACCCCCGGGTTCGTGTTCTGTCGACTGGATCAGCAAAATGACCGACGTACTTGCACTGTCCAGAAAATTTCGTGACAGCGATATCTGGTTCGACTTCAATCGCTCGGCAAGCGCTAAATTTGGCGCCATCGTCATTCTAATCATGCTGTTTGCCGCGATATTTGCACCATTGATCGCACCCCATAATCCTTATGATCTGATGAGCCTGCAGCTGCTGGACGCCTATAAACCCACCGCCTTTCAGCCGGGTGGCGACTGGAACTATCCGCTAGGGACCGATCAGCAGGGGCGCGATGTGTTGTCGGCAATCATTTACGGGCTTCGCGTGTCCGTACTGGTGGGGGTCGCCGGTGTTGTGATCTCGATGGTAGTTGGTGTCACGCTTGGGCTGATATCCGGCTATTACGGTGGCTGGGTTGATAGCGCGATCACGCAGATCGCGGAGATTGAGACTCAGTATTCCTGCCATTCTGATCGCAATATTCATCATGGCTATATGGTCGCCGGGGGTGATCAACATCATCATAGCCATCGTGATTGTGGAATGGGTGCTTTATGCCCGAACCGTGCGCGGCAGCGTGCTGGTCGAAAAGGAACGTGGCTACATCGAGGCTGCAGAGTCGATTGGCGTGTCCACGAGTACCATACTGTCCAGGCATTTGCTGCCCAATGTGTTACCGCCGATCATTGTCATCGCCAATATCAGGTTTGGTTCAGTTATTATTCTCGAGGCGAGCCTTGTCGTTTCTCGGGGTGGGGGTGCCGGCAGAACAACCGTCTCTGGGGCGACTGATCCTGAATGGATATGAAATTCTGTTTTCTGGTTATTGGTGGGTTTCGGTTTTTCCCGGGCTGTCGCTGGTGCTGCTTGTCCTTGCGGTCAATCTGTTTGGCGACTGGCTTCGCGATACCCTCAACCCGAGGGTTGAGACATGAGCGATAACGGTTCCATTCTGGATGTCCGAAATTTGACGCTTGAATTCCAACTCCGCCGTGGCAACCTGATTGGCGTCGACGATGTGAGTTTTTCGATGGGTGCGGGTGAAACGCTTGGGCTCGTCGGTGAATCGGGGGCGGGAAAATCTACGATTGCCTTTGCATTGACCAAGGCTCCTGGCTTCTGCGGGCAAAATCACCTCAGGCGAGGTTATCTTCAAAGGTGACGATCTACTGACGCTTACAGATGAGAAGCTCCGTCAAATTCGAGGCAACCGCATCTGCATGATTTTTCAGGATCCGATGTCGACGTTAAATCCGGTTTACCGGGTCGGTCGCCAGATTGCCGAGGGGATAAAGTACCACCGGAAGCTATCGACAGCAGAGGCAATGTCGCGCGCCATCGACGCGATGCGGCAGGTTGGTATTCCCACGCCGGAGGCACGGGCGCAGGCTTATCCACATGAATTGAGTGGCGGCATGCAGCAGCGGGCAAGCATCGCGGCCGCACTTGCCATGGAGCCCGATCTGCTTATCGCGGACGAACCTACGACCGCGCTGGACCCGACTATCCAGTCGCAAATTCTGGACTTGATGAGCCGTTTGAAAGATCAGCATGGCACCGCGCTCATTTTGGTAACCCACAATCTGGCGATTCTGGCCGAAATTGCTGATCGTATCGCGGTCATGTACGCGGGCAGCATTATCGAAATCGGCAACAAGAATGATGTGCTGGACCGCCCAAAACATCCTTATACCAAGGGATTGATGGATTCGATTCCGACGACCGAGCAGCGTACCGGGCGCCTCTATCAAATCCCGGGCGCCATGCCCAGCCTCGCCAATCTGCCAACCGGCTGCAAATTTATCGATCGATGTCAATTTGCCGATCCGGCGATTTGTTCGGTTAGACCCAAATTGACGACTTCGGCTAATGGGCAGGCGGTTGCCTGTCACAAGCCCCTTTGCTGAAGAAAGGTTGCGACAGATGAGCGTAGTCAATGATGTGGCGTTGGAAGTCGCTGGCTTGCGAAAGCACTTCCAACTGAGTTCGGGGATCGGCCAAAACCTCAAGTGGCACGGTCCGGTGCCGCGCTGGGAGCCGCAGTTCGTGCCCGCCGTTGATGGTGTGGACCTGACGATTCGGCGGGGAGAGACATTCGCTGTTGTCGGCGAGAGCGGCTGCGGCAAAAGTACCCTGGCGCGCCTATTGATGCGTCTTGTGACGCCCGATGCCGGGCAGATCATCTTTCAGGGCGATGACATATCGCGGATCTCGCGCCGGGCGATGTTGCCGTATCGGCAGCACATGCAGATGGTGTTCCAGAACCCGTATGGTTCAGTCAATCCGCGCCTGAAAGTTGCCGACATTATCGGCGAGCCTCTCAGGGTGCATCGATCGGCGGCCAATGAACAATCCAGAGGTTCGTTTGGACGCAAGATATCGATAAGCGAGCGTGTTGCTGAAGTTAGTCGGGAATGCGGTCTGGACCCGGCGCACGGCAACAGATATCCACATCAGTTTTCCGGGGGCAACGCCAACGCATCGTCATTGCCCGCGCCCTGGTGACCAAGTCGTCATTTCTGGTTTTGGACGAGCCGGTGTCGGCGCTGGACGTGTCGGTCCAGGCCCAGGTGCTCAATTTACTCATCGATCTTCAGCGCGAACGGGATTTGACCTATCTGTTCATTTCGCACGATCTGTCGGTGGTCAGGAACATCGCCTCGCGCGTCGGGGTGATGTATATGGGCCAATTTTGTGAAATCGCCGACGTATCGGAAATTTTCGCGCGTCCGCGGCATCATTACACCCATGCGCTATTCGAAGCGGTACCCAAAATGGCGCGGCGAAGTCGACCCAAAGTTGCGGTGTTGGGGGAAGCGCCCAATGCGGCTGCGATCCCTTCGGGATGTCGGTTTCATCCAAGATGCCCTGCGGCGCAGCACAAATGTACGATCGAAAAACCGGTGCTTCGCACGTTGTCGAAAAGCCATCAGGTAGCCTGCCACTATCCAATTGATTGACCAATACACAATCACAAAAGCAAATGTGAAAGGGACAAGATGTCCGCCACCACGACTCTTCATACCAAGATTGATTTCGACAAGGACGGCCACCAGGCCGGGTTTCTGAACTTGCCATTTTCACCGCACACCGACGCCTGGGGCGTGGTGCCGATACCAATGGCGGTGCTCAAAAACGGGACGGGGCCGACGGTGCTTCTCGTTGGCGGCATTCATGGCGATGAATATGAGGGGCCGATTGTCATGGGTGAGATCATCCGTGACTGGGACCCAAAAATGATCGAGGGTCGGTTGATCGTCTTGCCAGCACTCAATCTTCCTGCGGTTCTCGCCGGAAACCGCATGTCGCCGCTGGACGACAAGAACATGAACAGATGCTTCCCGGGTGATCCCTCGAGTAGCCCGACCTATCAGATCACGCACTATCTCGATTCAGTTATCATGCCAATGTGTGATGCCTTCCTGGACCTGCACTCGGGCGGCAGCTCGCTGGATGTTGCAACCTCGTGCATGGTGTACTGCCCGTCGGACCCGGATCTGAATGCCAAGACGATGGCGGCAAACATTGCCTTCAATGCGCCATTGACGGTTGTGAATCGTCATCCCTCGGACAATGGCGGTGGCTCGCTCAATTCGTCGCGCAAGCGTGGACTGATCTCTGTTGGCACGGAAATGGGACGGGCGGGCAGCGTGTCGATTGACGATGTCGCGGTGTGTCGCAACGGCGTCAGGAACGTGCTGGCACATCTGGGTGTCATTGATCAATCGGAGGCGGGTGACAAAACGTCGATCAAAACGCGTCTGGTTCATATTCCTGGTCAGGATGGGCATCACTACGCACCCGAGAACGGCGTTTTCGAGCCGTTCCATGCCCTCTATTCGGCGGTTGAGGCAGGGCAACCGGCAGGCCGCGTGCATTTTCTGGACGATCCGAGGAAGGAACCGGTTCTGGTCAGATACCAAGTATCGGGGATACTATTCTGTCGGCGAGCGCCGGGGCTGGTCGTACGTGGCAATAATATCGCCATTGTCGTGCAAGATGAGTAATGTCTCCTGGTCAACCGTCGTCGGCTGCCCGCAGCAACGCACCAGCGACAGTGTCGAAACTGCGTGCTCTGTCAGGGCATTATCAGGCCGCCATTGACCTCAATAGTCTGGCCGATGATATAGCCTGACAGGGTTGCCGAGGCGAGGAAAAGATAGGCGCCGACGCAATCTTCGGGCACACCGATACGGCCTTGTGGAATGGCTTTTTCCAAGGCGTCGAGCTGGGCTTTGGTTGAATAGCGCTCATGAAATGGCGTGTTGATGACGCCCGGCGATACAGCGTTGACCCGAATGCCGAACGGGATCAGTTCCTTGGCCATGCCGCGCGTAACATTGGTAATGAAGGCCTTGGATGAGCCATAAAGACCCGCGCCGCCGCTTGCCCCATTGCGCCCCCCAACTGAGGTTGTGTTGATGATGAACCCGCCCCGGGTTTTCAAGTGTGTGATCGCGGCCTTGCTGGCCGACAACACCGAACGCACATTGAGATCCAATATGGCGTCGTAGGTCACGTCGGTCCATTCCTCATAGGGTTGGCGGGTGACGATGCCGCCGGCATTGTTGATCAATCCGTCCAACCGACCAAAAGTTTTGGCGGTACTTTCGACAGCGCGTGCCAACTCGCCTGGCCTGGTAGCATCGGCTTGTATCAGGGACACGGTCCCGCCGGTGGCCTCAATTTCTGCGCCAATCGCCCGTGCGGCAGTTCCGCTACTATTATAGTGTAGACCTACTCGCGCGCCTTGCGCTGCAAATGCTTTGGCCAGAGCGGCACCGATCCCGGTGGAGGCGCCGGTGATAAGCACTGCGGTGCCCGATATATCGGGAATGGTTGGTCGGGTTGGTGACATCGGTGCTTCCTGGTTAAGGCTATCAAGTCTGACTTTGGACATAGTTGCTGGTGGATTTTGGGTTTGGTGGGGCGCGCCATTAACCAACAAATTTTCTTGGCCACGCCTCGTAGTATCAAAGACCTGGCCGCACAGTCGTCCCTGATTTGGCTCCTTCATAGGCCGCCTCTACCAGTGCAATTGTCTTGAGGTTATCGTGTCCGGAGGTCGCGGGGGCTGTTCCCAAGCGCAGACATTGGACCCAATGTTTTTGGATATTCAGCACGCTCTCCTGGATATTATGCCATGGTCGCTCTGCCCACGGCAGCAAGAAGGGTGAAACGTCGGCGCGCGACGTTCCTTCTGAATCCACGACGGTCAGTGAAAAGTCCCTGTCGAGACGCAGGCTTCCCTTCTCGCCTTCAATCTCCATAAGGGTTTGGGGGAATCGATCGAACTCGGGTCGGCTCGCGAACGAGCAATCGACCACAGATGTTGCGCCGGCGGCGTGGGACATCAGCATTGTTGCCACGTCCTCGCCTCTGATCGTATTATTGATCCGCTGTACGCTGGTGGCAATGGTAGTCACCTCGCCGAGCAGAAAGCGGGCGACATCGAGCAGGTGGATGCCGGTGTCTTCGATGATGAATCGATCACCCTCCGCCAGATATGGCTGACCGGCATAAACGTCATAGCCTGTCCGGAAGCTGAAGCGGGCCCAAAATGGGCGTCCAATGCGATCTGATGCCAACATATTTTTAACGGCCAAAATTGGTGTCTGCCAGCGGAAGTTTTCATGCACCATCAGCGGCACCCCCGCCGCATTGCATGTGGCCACCACGGCACGTGCATCGTGCAAGGATGTGGCAAATGGCTTTTGACAGATCACCGGCATTTTGTGATCTGCCGCCAACTCCACTAATGTTCGATGGCTTGATACCGTAGTGGCAATATCGACGAAATCGAGTTGTTCTCTCGCCAACATCTCTGCCGCATCTTGATATCTTGCTGCAATGGCAAACCGGTCGCCCATCTTGTTTAGGCGTTCAGGATTGCGATCACAGATGGCGACGATTTCGACGTCCTCGATGTCGTGCCAGGCATTGAGTTGATTGACGGCGAAAAATCCGACACCAATCATGGCGCCTCTTAGCTTGCTCAAGGCATATCCTCCCAGGTGGTGACTGAAGGCACGCAAGCGTCTTCTGTCACGTTCCACTGTCGACGTTCGGTCAGGTGTTGGCGATCAGTTGGGCTGCTTCCTTGACCTTGGCCGGATCAAGCGCATCGCGCCAATCCTCGTTGACGACTACCCGCTTGGCGAACGCCATCAGTCGTAATGCAGCGTCTGATGGCACCTTTGGCGAAAATCCGAACCACATGGCGATTTCGACGTTGAGATGGCCGATCAGAAATTCAAAGGCGGCCTGGCGGGGGATGCCATATTTGCTGGCGCAGATGTCCACAGCCTCAACCATTGTGTCGATGAACGGCATGGCGATCATTTCTGACAGACCGGGTTCGAGAATGGCGAGTTGCTCTAGACTGAGACGATAGCAATTTATTATCGGGGACCACATGGTCCGGCAAATTTCCTCGCCGAGCGCATAGTGCTCTTCGGGTCCCTGCATGAGGGCGCAAACGATTGACTGTTTGGCGATGCCACCATGATAGTCGCGGCGGGCGTCCCACGCCGTCTCATCACCGTATAGCGGCGGATGGCAGGGATGCCCCACAAAATAGGTCAGGTCGGGACGATCAGTCGGCAGATCGTCGGCCATGGGTGCGGCGGCATCAAGGATCAGCAGCATGGTGCCCGACTGTAATTTTGACGACAGGTCGGCGGCGACGGTGCCAATGAGGTTGTCGGGTAGGGCGAGCAGAACGACGCGGGCTCCCTTCACAGCAATGTCGGTATCATGGGTGTTGATCCCGACGTCTGCCAGTCGCTGGCGGCCTGACTCGGAAACCTCCACCGCGCGGACGTCATAGCCGGCATCCACCAGTTTCCTGGTGATCCGGAACCCCATCTTGCCGCCAGGCTCCAAACAGGGCAACGGACACTGACTGGTTCATTTTTTACTCCTGGAATATATCCGCGTTTGACGCATCGTCAGGCAGGGTCACCGACCGCGGTACAGTGGCCTGTGCCGGCGGACTCCGTCTGATGCGAAGGTCATTCTCTAGCATGTTATGATTAGTATGTCATCATGCCAGTTGAGATTTTGACACGATGGTGCTGAAAACGGCGCCATCGCCATCCTGGTTGCGGTGAGCGCAGCCGGGAGGTTACCTTGTAGTGGCTCGAGTGCCGCCATTGACTGTCCGTAACGAGCGCGAGAGCGCCTGGCGTATTTCATGTATTGGCACGCGCTCGGATCGTCTCGACGGGTCGCCGCGCCCAGGGCGACTGAGTCGCAGTGGAAGTTCGATCCCTATGGGCACTTCTGGTGCCAACGTGTCGAGCACGTCGAATGCGGCGCCATATCGTAAGTCACCATCACCTATCGCGGTGAATCGCCAATCATGGTCGTCCGCGGTGACGTCCTTCACATGCAGATGGGCGCAGTATGGCAAGGCGATCCGAAGGTCCGAGAGAACATTAATGGCTTCATTGCTGTAGGTGAATGCGTTGCCGATATCGTAGTTGGCCCTCACAAATCGCGAGCCGATTTTTTCGAGTAATACGGCAAATGCAGGCTCCGTCCGGCAGCAGGCTGTCGGTGCCGTGTCCAGGGTTTTCAAGCGCCAGGACAATTCCAGCCTGTTCAAGGACCGGGAGCACTGCCTCGATGTTGGCGACGCACTGGGTCGGGTGGTGGCAGTCAGAACTGTTGGTGATCAGGATCGATGATCCGACGGCGACACAGAAGTCTATTCGTCGGCGTAAAGCAACTGCCGCGCCATCGGCACCGAGATCTGTATGGGCGGAAACCGCAAGTGCCTCAACCTCGGATGCTGCCAGTCGGCTGGCAAGCCGCGTGCCCTCCTGCTCACAAAATATCGATTCATCAAACGCGACATAGCCGCTGATGAACGCCGGTTCGATCCATTTTGCCCCTGTTGTGGCAATCTCGGCGATAGCGACATCCATGCTGTAGCCATCATAGGCCGCCGTTGAAACCGAGACTTGTCGCGTCATGACAAATCACCAGATCGGTCCCAGTGCGTGTCGCCACACACTGCACAAAAACTGTTGGTCCCGGTTTCAATGGCGCAACCACCAAGGCCCAATGCGCAAAACGCACTATTGTTGCGTTGTTGCCAGTCATCACTAGTGCCCATCCAGCCGCTCGCCTCCCACCGTGACAGCATAAACCCATAAATGTCGGTGTTTGCAGCAATCCGTCCGATCCGACATGTTTAGCGGTAGCACGAGATAGTGTCATCATACCAGTTGGAATTTTATTCAGGTGGCGCTATTATGCATCTGGTTGTCAGGTGCTAGGTCGTTACACTGCAGAACTGGAAAGGTGCCATGAATTGACAATCACCCATAGTCGGCTTGGCGTTGAGCCGCTCAAGAAGAAAAAACTCTATCAGGAAATCCTCGACCGGCTGATCGCGGCGATTTCCTCACAGGAATATCCAGCCGGTTCGCAACTGCCTTCGGAGCGGGAGCTCATGGAGCGGTTCGGGGTCGGTCGTCCGGCAATTCGGGAAGCCATGCTGACATTGCAGCAGATGGGCCTGGTGATTATTTCGCATGGTGAGCGGGCGCGCGTCGTTGAGCCAACCGCCGATCAGATTATCGATCAGGTCTCTAATGCGATGGTCATGATGCTGGCAACAAACCAGCGTGGCATGGAGGATTTGAAGGAGGCCAGAATTTTCATGGAAACTGGCCTTGTTGCGCTCGCGGCCAAGCGTGCAACTGCCAGCGACATTGAAGAGCCTTGGCGCAATATTGAAGACCTTTCAGGGGATGACCAGGCAGTCTCCGAAATTTGTTGCTACCGACATCGCCTTCCACGTGAAGATCGCTGAAATGAGCGGCAACCAGGCTCATTGTCGCGACGTTGCGCGGCATTCTGGAATGGCTGTCGCGCTTCAAGCACGACCTGGTTGCCGTGCCCGGGGCGGAGCGCGTGACCACTGAAGAGCACGAACGCATATTCCAGGCGATCTCATCGGGCGATGCAGATGGGGCGGCGACTGCGATGACCGGCCATCTGCGCCGGGCCAATAGCTTTTTCCAATCGGAAGCGGGCGCGGATTTATCACCTGAATCCTGACCGACGCGCCAGCACGACCATTTTTTCAGTACCATCAACAGACGGAGGAGTCGCAAGACATGTTGGCTTTGAAAAAGACCCAGTCCGGAGCAGGCTATTTGGACCTTGTCGAAGGCAGTTTCCCGGTCCTCGAGGGTGACGAGGTATTGGTAAAAGTATGGTCGGCAGGTATATGTGGCAGCGATGTACTGATAGAAAAGGACCGGCATTTTTATAAGGCGCCCGTTACCCTGGGTCATGAATTTTCCGGTGTTATCGAGGCGGTGGGACCCGATGTGCGCACTGTCAAGGTCGGGGACCGCATTGCCGCCGACATCGAGACGCGCTCGGGCTGGTTGGGCGTTACCCGCAACGGTGCCTTTGCCTCGCATATGAGCGTGCCCGAAGCCCAGATATTTGTGTATCCCGAAACGGTATCGCTCGACGATATCTGCTTTACCGAACCCATGGTTGCGACCGTGCACGCCATGGAGGAGCGGCACACAGTGATGTCGGGTGACTTTGTCGTGGTCGTTGGCCCCGGACCGATGGGGCTGCTTGGCGTTCAGATGGCCCGGTTCAAAGGCGCGGGGACTATCGTAGTCATCGGACGGAAAGGCATTGACGAGCGCCGTCTTGCCATAGCCAAACAGGTCGGCGCCAATCACGTTCTTTATTCGGAAGACAATCCGGAGGCGGCGATATTTAAGCTTTCCGAGGGGCGCGGCGCCGATTTTGTTCTCGAATGTTCGGCCACCGCGACAGGCTTTCAGCACGGAATAGATTGTGCTCGCCGGAGTCCAGAAGGCCGCGGCGGCGCCGGCAAGATTTCGGTCATTAGCCTGTGGGGCGAACCTATCACCGTTCAACCTGATGCCATTTCGCTCTATCAGCTGGACCTTCGCGGTTCCTGGAGTTGGAACGGTCCAGAGACTTGGCGCCGAGCGGTCGAATTGGTCCAAAGCGGGTCGTTCGACTTTTCCTCGGTCTTGACCGGCCGCTATGCGCTCGCGGACTGGCGCACGGCCTTCGATAGCTTCCAATCATGCCAGGACTGCAAGGTATTTCTCTATCCAAACGGCGCGGACTGGCAGAGCTGAGTTGGTATGATGGTGGGACTATGCCTGCGTCAAAGCCGCATCAATCAGCGCCTTGGCGTGTAGCGTGGTGGTATCGTAGGTGGTGTAGGGTGCGGTTACTCGCGAGACGTTTAATATCGGTGATTATAGTTTTTCCCTGAGCGCCTCGTAAGGGGTCTTTCCGTTGTGTGCTCCGTGTTGCCTGTGGAAGTTGTAAAAGCGCTCCCATTCGTCCAGTTTAGCTTCGAGATCGACGTCGCCTTTGTAGCTGAGAAGTTGATAGAATTCTTGCTCGTCCGAGCGGTGCGATCGTTCCACCTTACCGTTGAGCTGGGGCGTGCCGCGTTTGATGTAGGCGTGCCTGATACCCAGGTCCTCGACGTGCCAGTGGAATTTCGCTTGGAACACATGGCCGTTGTCAGTTCTGATCTGACAGATGCGGAACGGGAACCTTTCGATGATATGGTCCACGAGGTCGATCGCGTTGGCTTGAGTGTGTTTCTCGTAGATCTTTAACGCCCGGACCCGCGTCGCGTCATCGATTGCAGTATATTGGAAACATCGCACCTTCTCACCCTTTTTGCCAATGAAAGTCAGGAACTTAACATCCATCTGGATGTGGTGGCCTGGGACCTGTTTCTGATACCGCTTTGTGTGCACCTTGCGCATGCGGGTGCCGCGTGGCAGGCGGTTCATCCCATGACGACGTAGCATGCGTGAGACGGTCGCGTCAGACATCTTTATTTCGTGATAGCGCGCTAAATACCACACGATCCGCATTGGTCCGAGATGGTATTTACGTCGAAGATAAAGGACCTTTTCCTCACGCTCAGGCGGCGTCCGATTGGCGTGCCATTTGGGAATGGCGCATTGATCAGACCCGCTTCACCGTGTTCGGTATAGGCTTTGCGCCACCGGTAGAAACTGGCGCGGCCGATCCCAAAATATCGACACGCCTTAGCCACATGGCCGATCTTTTCAGCATAGCGAAGTATCCGTAACTTGCGTTGAATCTCTCGATGGTCTTTTGTCATGAATATCTCCATCTTCCCAAATCTGGAAGGTTAAAGAAAATGTCTCGCGAGTAACAGCATATCTACAGGGTAAGTATGTTTGAGCGCGATCTGAGGCCGCTGTGATTTGGACCACGCTTGTCTTAATCAGATTTTTGGCAGCTGCCTCTAACCCACCACGTGCTCCCCCAGGCGTCCATCATCGTGCGGCGCTGTTCGATGAGGTCGGTACGATGGTAGGCAGCTTCAGCGGTGTTCTTGATGGTGTGGGCAAGGGCCCGTTCGGCAACTTCCCGAGAATAGCCGTTCTCTGATGCCCAGTCGCGAAAACTGGAGCGGAACCCATGGGCGGTGGCAAGACGACCAGGTGTGTCGCTGATCACTTTGTTGTCACGGAGTACTTTGGTCAACGTCATATCGCTGAGGGGTGTGCCGTTGCGCGATGAAAAAACTAAGCCTTCGGCAGCGCTTTCACCCTTGATCTCATTCAGTATGGCGAGAGCCTGCAGTTGATAGCGGGACGCGGTGGCTAACCTTAGCTTTCATACGCGTGGCTGGAATGGTCCAAATTGCCTGCTCCAGGTCAATTTCCGCCCAGCTCATGCCGCGTATTTCGCCAGAACGCACCGCCGGAATCATTGCGGCTTTACCGCTCAGCTTGCCTGTACCGCGAACACCGACTTAACAGCACCGCGGCATCAAATAATCGATCATATTCTATCATATTTTTGAGCGTTTTTGTTTGATTCTTTGACCGGACTTCGTCATATTTGGTAGAAATTCACGAGGGTTTCTTATGAAAGCGAAGGCGGCGATTATCGGCTCGGGGCATATCGGGACGGATCTGCTTGTTAAAATATTGCCCACATCAAATTTGCTTGAGGCGTCCGTAATGGTCGGCATTGACCCCATGTCCCAAGGACTGGCTTTTGCGGGTCGTCACGGGGTCACTGTCGTCGACAACGGCGTGCAGGATCTTTTGAAGCGCCCGTTAATGAACGATATTGCCGTCATCTTCGATGCAACCAGCGCTGGCGCGCATCGGGCCAATTTGGACGCGCTCAAACACGTCCGCGCACGGATCATCGACCTGACCCCTGCCGCTGTTGGTCCGTTCGTCGTGCCGCCGGTTAATTTGGCAGGCTCATGCGGGCGAACGGGTCGTGAATATGGTGACATGTGGCGGGCAGGCAACCATTCCGATCGTGGCGGCAGTATCTCAGGTCGCGCCGGTCCACTATGCCGAAATTGTGGCCTCGATTGCGTCCAAATCGGCGGGGCCAGGGACGCGGGCAAATATCGACGAATTCACCCAGACCACCGCACGTGCCATCGAAAGCGTTGGGGGGCGAGCCGTGGCAAGGCCATTATCGTCCTGAACCCTGCAGAGCCGCCGTTGATGATGCGCGATACCGTAGTGTGTCTGTGTGCAGGTGCGGACCACGCTGCCATCCGCGCATCGGTAAACAATATGATTGAACTGGTGCAGGGCTATGTGCCTGGGTATCGCTTGAAACAGAATGTACAGATCGAAAATGTTGCAGCCGGACAGTGGCCCGGCGCACCTGCGGGGACAAGAGTAACGGTGTTTCTTGAGATTGAAGGGGCTGGGCATCATCTGCCAGTCTATGCCGGAAATTTGGACATTATGACGTCGGCGGCGATGCGCGCGGCGGAGTATATGGTGGGGCAAAACAATTGACTGACCGCAAATTGAATATTCAGGACGTAACCCTGCGTGACGGCATGCACGCTGTCCGTCACCAATATGATCTGGGCCATGTCCGCGAGATCGTTCAGGCACTTGACGCTGCGGGTGTGGACGCCATCGAAGTAGCGCACGGTGACGGTCTGTCCGGCGATAGTTTCACCTACGGTTTCGCCGTGCACAGTGACGCCGAATGGATCGCCGAAGCTGCGAAACATTGCAAGACGGCGGTGCTGACCACGCTGCTTTTGCCCGGTATCGGCACCATTGACGACCTGAGTCGCGCCGCTGACTTGGGTGTGCGCTCGGTCAGAATTGCTGCCCACTGTACCGAGGCCGATGTTACTGCCCAGCATGCGCAGCTGTTGCTATGGGGCTGGATGTGTCCGGCTTCTTAATGATGAACCATATGTCACCGCCCGACCATGTCGCACAGCAGGCCAAGCTGATGGAAAGCTATGGCGCACGGTGCATTTATATAACTGACAGCGCAGGCGCCCTGCGGATGAAGGGCGTCATGCGGGGGTCTATTCCAGCTTTCTACGGCATGCCGAGCAGGCGGCCGCCGCACATGGGGTATCGCCCCGCGCCGTCGTGGCCGAGGCAGGACGCCGCAAACTGGTCGGGGGACAGGAAGACATGTTAATCGACATTGCCCTTGATCTGGCCAATGATGTGGTGTCGGCACGGTGAGCGGGGTCGTACTTGTCACCGGCGGATCGCGCGGAATTGGTGCCGCTTGTGCCGTGCTCGCAGCTAGCAGGGGTTGGGCTGTCGGCGTCAATTATCAATCGTCCGCGAGTGCTGCAGAGGCAATTGTCGGGCAGATCGAAAACGCAGGCGGGCGCGCCGTGGCATTACCGGGCAATGTCACAATTGAGGCCGATGTCATTGCAATGTTTGATGCCTGCACCACAATATTTGGGCCGGTGACAGGTGTAATCAACAATGCCGGTATTTTGGACGTCGCCAGCAACTTTGACGCAATTACGCTTGAACGCTGGAACGCGATTTTGGCGGTCAACGCCACCGGCAGTTTTTTGGTTGCCCGCGAGGCGATGCGCCGGATGCTGGCGGCGGAACTAGGGGGGTCAATCGTCAATATGTCGTCAATGGCGGCACCCTTGGGCGCGGCAAACGAATTCGTAGATTACGCCGCCTCCAAAGGGGCAGTAGAATCCATGACCCTTGGTTTGTCCGAAGAAGTGGCCGGTCGGGGCATCCGAGTAAATGCGGTCCGTCCTGGTCTGATCGTAACCGACATGCAAGCGAGACTCGGGGGATGTCGACCGCGCCAATCGTCTGGTCAGTACTGTTCCAATGGGCCGTGTTGGCCAAGCGCGTGAAGTGGCCGAAGCCGCGATTTTCCTGCTGTCGGAAGCTGCCAGCTATATCACCGGCGCAATCCTGCCCGTTAGCGGCGGACGTTAGGGATTTTAGACCTGCACGACGTCCACACCTGCAACAATCAGGCTGGAGATGATGCTTTCATTTGCAGCCTTATCGGTGATCAAGCGCGTGGTGCGGTTGATTGGGGCGATCAACGCGGGCAACACCTGCCCGAACTTGGAATGGTCCGCAACAATCCAGACCTCGCGGGCCTGTTCCAGCATAACGCGGTTCACATAGGCTTCGGACGAATCAAATGTCGTCAGACCTCCCAACAGGTCGATCCCGTCAACGCCGATTACGGCGACATCGAGATTGACGTCGCGCAAGGTCCTTTCCGCGATATGGCCAACCATTTCTGCTGTGCGGCGGCGCAGGGTACCGCCGGTCAGGGTAACGCTGATGGTCTTGGTGTCCCGCAGGTCAAGGGCCACATTGACGGCGGTTGTGATAAGTTTAAGCTTCATTCTGCGGATCGCGGGAAGAATTTGCATCACAGTGGTGCCGCCGCCCAGACCGATGCTGCTGCCCTCCGTAATCATGGTGCCGACTTTTGCCCCAATCCGGCGTTTCTCGGATAGATGCGACATAATCTTGGCGTCAAAATGTAGGCTCCTCGCGCCGCTTGGGTAGGGAGGCACCACCGTGGGTCCGTTTTAGAGCGCCACTGCTATCAAGCTCGGCAATGTCGCGCCGGATGGTGGCGAGGGATGCATCAAGCAGTCGGGCAAGATCCTGAGCGCTAATGGTACCCAGACGGGCCAGTTCTGCCAGGATACGTTCGTGTCGCTCAGCGCGGATCATGGGTAACTCCGTAGTGGTGTTTCAAAGCAAGTGCCGCATGCGTCATCTAAATGCAATTATTTTGGCTATTCCAGCCACAAAACACTCAAAATCAATCATACTAATATAGACTTTTGCTCGTTACGGCGTATCGTGGCCGATAAATGGTATTGGTATGGAGGACTAGATGGCGCCCTATAAACTCGTTCTGATCGGCGCAGGCAGCACGGTATTTACCCAGCGATTGGTCGCCGATATTATTCTGGCGGGTGAGGCGCATCGTTGGGAATTGGCGTTGGTCGATATCGACCCCGTTACGCTCGATGCGGTGAACAGGCTGGTTGGCAAGATGCTGACAGCCAAGAACGTGAATATTCAGGTCACAGCCACCACCGACCGGCGCGAGGTGCTAAAAGGCGCGCACTTTGTCGTCACCACGATTGCTGTAGGCGGGCGCCGGGGCTGGCAGCGAGACATTGAAATTCCGCGTAAATATGGCATTTACCAACCCGTCGGTGACACAGCTATGCCGGGGGGATTTCGCGCGCGATGCGGATGATTCCCCAGATGATCGCAATTGCAAAAGACGTCGCCGACCTTTGCCCCGATGCCCATTTCTTCAATTACTCAAATCCGATGACGGCCATTTGCCGCGCGATCCGACGGGAAACTGGCGTGCCGGTTGTCGGATTATGCCACGGCGTGCATCACGTCGAAGGTGTCATCGCGCGGTTCCTTGGAGTGCCTGAGGAAACATTCACCTCTTTCGGGATCGGGCTGAACCACCTGACGTTCCTGACCCGTCTGCGGACCGGTGGGCAGGATGCCGTGCCACTGTTGCACGCAAAACTGGATGAACAGTCGGGTGTGGTGCAGTCAGAACTGGATCACAAAACAATATGGGACAACACCGTGGTGAACCGTGCACCGCGCTGGTCGGACGATCCGTTCAGTTGGGGACTGTTTCGCGAAAAGTCGGTGTTTCCCTGCGCCATGGACCGACACGCGGTCGAATTCTATCCTGAACGCTTCCCCGGCGGAGCGTATCACGGGCACTTACTGGGGCGCGAGGCCTTCCCTATCGATGCCCGCATCGGGCTGGGCGATACATGGTATGACGAGATGCTGGCGATTGCCAATTCGCCTGATCCGCTGCCCAGGGAATATTATGAAAACGTGCCGGGCGAGAGCGAACAATTGCTCGAAATCATGCACTCATTGCTATACGATCAGCGCGGCGTGTTCAGCGTGAATCTGCCAAATACCGGGCAGGCGCCCTATCTACCGATGCACGCAATCCTTGAATGTAATGCCAGTGCGGTTGCAGGTGGCTTTGCCGCACTGCAGGCTGATGCGTTGGACGCCGAACTGGTATCCAAGCTGAGCGCGAAAATTGATGCGATCGAGATGACCGTTGATGCCGCAATCAAAGGCTCGCGTGACCTGATGGTGCAAGCCATGTTGGCCGACGGTACGGTGACGGACTCCGACGTCGCGGCGAAACTGGCGGATGATCTTATTGCAGATCACCGTCGGCATTTACCGCAGTTTTCCTGAGAGACCGCAGATGCAAATAATTGGTTCCGATCCGACCCGCATGATCGATTTGCCCGGCTCTGGGCCCTGCCCGCGCCCCGTGGATATTGACGAACGGGTGACGGGGTTTTCCACACTGAAATCGCTGCGCATCTATACCTTCGCCAAAGGCCAGATGATTGACGGCGAAAGCGAGGGCGATGAGGTATATGTTGTCGCCATTGGCGGGGCTGTCGATATGGTCGTCAGCGGAACACATCCGTTGCATGTGACCCTAAGTCCGGGTGACGTGCAGGCTCTGTATATGACGCCGGAACATGCGTATAAGTTAAAGCCGCAATCGCATGTGCAAGTGGCCTATGCCCGTGCCCAAGCCAGTGGACATGTTGCGAGCCATGCGGTGACGGGAACGCGGGGAGACGCGGCCGAGACATTGCGCTTTGCGCTTGTTAATTTGTTGGCGGGCGATGTGTTGGACCAGCATTTGTCCGGTGAACGTTTGATCCATCTGATTGCAGGGACCGTCGATGTGGATGGAACCACCGTGAACGCCCCCCAGACGATTGCGTTGCCAATGGGAGAGATTGCACCAGTGCGTGCTCGCGCTGCCACGCAATTATTGGTGGTTTGGGTGTGACAGGTTGCAGCTAACGCAATTTCTGCACCGCAAAATTTGAAAATAAGAATTCGTAGCCAGCGCGATCGACCGCAGCATCGGCAAATCTATTGTGACCGTAGCGCCCACCATGTAACCAGGCGAATGAGCGCACGGGATGGCCCAGTTCACGGGTGAAGTCCTCTTGTGCGCCCACGATCTCGCTGTGCATCACTGCCGCGTCATCAAGCCCGACGCGGGTGTGACTGCGGGTGTGACTGGCGACCACATGTGGGCCGTCAAGTGCGCGCAATTCATCCCACGACAGCGCCGACCGACCGTCTGAATATTCGTCCGGCACCGTGGCGATCGTGTGTGAAGCTGCGAATTTACTCTGCTCGTTGAAAGGGCAGTCAGTGTATCCCGGCACCGCCATGAACCATCCGACCAGCCCGTGTTTTTCCAGTAACGGGCGGGCGACATCGAAATTGTTGCGGTAGCCGTTGTAGAACACGGGTAGAACACCCTCGCGGTCCATTGGCCAGCGGTTTGTTCTCAGATAGGTCTGCAGGTGGTCTTCGCGCACGGGGGCGTAGCGCGCGGCCAGAGCGGCGAATTCGCGGTCATACTGATCGGCGCGCATAGTAGGGGTCAGATGGTAGTTTACCACCCGCAGGGTTGGTCCATTCATTGCAGTTTCTGAAGCCTGAAATTCGAGAAAAGATAACGATATCCTGCCTGCATCACCAATTCATCAGCGCGCGGGTTCAGCCCATATTCGGCACCGTAAAGGTAGCAGAAAGTGTCTACGCTGGCACCCAATCCGTCCTCGATCTCTTGTTTTGAGACGACGATTTCATCGTACAAAATATCCTCGGGCGTATCGGGATGCAGGGCCGTATGATTGCGCGAATGGCAGGAGAAGAAATGGCCCCGTGCCTTGGCGTCGCGCAGGCTCGCCCCATGACATGGCGATACGCTCACCTTCGTATTCATCTGGACCGTAATGCAGGCTGTGTCGGGCTGCAAAAATCCGTTGGCGATCCGCTTCAACATTCGGAAAATGTGAGGGGACAAAGAACCACGCGGCAAAGCCGTATTCCTCAAGGATGGGCAAGATCACGTCGTAGTTGTCGCGAAACCCTTCGAATAGAATGGGCACCAGCACTGGCTTGTTGCCAGTCGGATTCATCAACCCATCAATCCCCGCATCGCCAAGCGAGGCGTAGCGCGCTCCCAGCGCTTCAATTTGGGCGCGGTATTGGGCGGCACGGGTGCTCGGTGTCGCGTGATAATTAACCAGATGGATCGCGCGGCCCGTTGCAAAACCGTTAGCCAGTTCAGACGCCGTTTCAGCGGGGGAGCGGGGGAGGATGATCACCTCGCCACCGCAGAGAAGGGCTGGTCGAGGAAGTGTCGGTCCGCCAGTACTTCAAGAACATGGGCAATATCCTGGCTGGACAATGCGCCGTTTCGTGCCGCCAGGGCGGCACAGACGGCGGTGAAAGTATCATGCAGCGTCTGGCCCTGTGCATTTGGTTGGTGGTGCGCAGTCTGGTTGGTCAAATCTTCAGGAACCAGATACATTGGCACGCCGACTTCGGCATAGGTGCGGCGCGACAGGCGCACAATATCGGCTTCGAACTCGTCAAGAAATGCATCGTCGATCTGCATGGTCTATCCTTTGACAGCACCGGCAGTGAGCCCGCGCACATAATAGCGTTGTAAGAGCAAGAAGGTGACGATGACCGGTAGGATCGATATGCCCAGGGCGGCCTGTTGCAGCGACCGCGTCGACTGATCGATAAACGCGCCGCGCAGTAGATAGATGCCCACGGGGATCGTTTGCAAGTCGGGGGCGGTGCGAGTAACGGTCATGGTCCAGATGACCTCATTCCATTGATAGACAAAAACAAAGATGCCCAGCGTCGCAAGGCCCGGCAGAACTAGGGGAAGGGCGATGACAAAAAATATGCGGAATTCACCGGCACCGTCTAGCCGCGCCGCATCAAGCAATTCGTCTGGCAGGCCGATAAAGAACTGGCGCATCAGAAAAATGCCATACCATGTGACGGCAAACGGCAGGATGATCGCGGTATAGGTGTTCAGGAAGCCCGATCCACCCTGCCCAAAAATATCGTTGCCGCCGAATAACGGGAAATAGCGCAAGATAAAAAAGATTGGGATCAGGAACAAAAAGAACGGGAACATCTGCGCACCCAGAACCGAGCGGAACAGGATATCGCGGCCTTTGAATTGAAACTTGGCCAAGGCATAGCCCGCCATTGCTGAGGTTAACAATTGTAGTGCCGTGACCATTGCGGTCACAAACAGACTGTTGCCCAGCCAGCGGAGCATCGGCAATTCGGTGAATACCCGCAGATAATTGCCCCATTGCGGATCTCGCGGGAAATAGACAGGCGGTTGGGCAATCCGTTCAGCGGGTGTGCGCAGTGCCCCAAGGAACATGTCCGCAAAAGGTGCAATCATAATAAAAGCGCCGACTATCAGCAGCACATATTTCAAAACGGTGCCGGCTTTGCTGAGAAATTTGCGGTCTTGAACGATGGCCATGTCAATGCGCCTCCACGCCGCCGCGCCGGAACACGCGCAACTGTATCAGGGTGATCACTAAAATGACCGCGAACAGGACATAGGCCACCGCCGAAGCACGCCCCATGCGCAGATCGCTGAACGCCATTTGGTACATATAGAGGCCGGTAACGGTGGTGGAACGCAGCGGTCCGCCATTGCCATCGGTGAGCACCAGCATCAAGGTAAAATAACTCAGCCCCGAAATGAAATTGGTGATCAGCACGAATAGTGTTGTCGGCATCAACAGGGGGATGGTAATCTCGGTGAACAACTGACGTTCATTGGCACCATCCAGTCGCGCCGCCTCATAACAGCTTTCGTCTATATTGGCGAGACCCGCAGAAAACAGCAGCATATTATGGCCCAGCTGCATCCAGACAAATATCAGCACTACGGAGGTCAGCGCCAGAGTTGGACTGGTTAGCCATCCCGGCGCACCGAGGCCCAAAACACCTAGCGCGCGATTTAACAGGCCGTAACGGTCATCAAGCACGAATTTCCAGATATAGGCGACCGCGACGACGTTGGTAATCATCGGTAACCAGTAGATTGACCGCCACAATGTCTGACCTCGTGACCGTGTGAAGGCATGAGCCAACACCATCGCCAGCGGCACGCCTATGCCGATCGAGCCGGCGGCGAAATACATGGTATTCCAAAGTGTTTTCCAGAATACGGGGTCCATTGTCAGGACATATTTGTAGTGGTCAAGCCCCACCCACCGGGGGGGCGACAGGCTATCCCACCGGGTTAGTGAGATATAGAACGCATAAATCAGCGGCAGAATAAAAAAGATCGCCCCAAAGGCCAACATGGGCGACAAAAACAGCCAAGGCGCGATTTTTTGTGAACCCAGCAACGCGCCGAGCGTTTTGCGCGGCGGTTCTGGGTAAATCAGTTCGTGCGGGGTGGCGGGCAATTGGCGACCCGTTGCATCTGGGGAAGTGTCGCTCATGGTAGTTTCCCTTTCTGCGTAAGGCCGCTCAATTGTCCACTGTCTTGATTACTGCTGTTCGGATAGAACCGATGTCACTTCAGCATCAGCGGCAGCCATCGCATCTTCGGCTGTCATGTTACCTGCCCAGACCTGTTCAATATAGCTGCGCAATGTACGGTCGTTTTCGGCTGCCTGCCAAATATTTGGCTGGGACTTTGCGGCGCCACTTTCGGTGGCGGCGATAAACGGGGCAGTGAAGCTGTCACCGGTGTCCATCGCGCTGAGGTCCGCAAGGTTGCCGGTCAGTGCACCAAGATCTGACAACATTTGTCCGGTGCAGGACAGCGATGCGCCGCCCTGCGCCTCGTTCAGCCAGCGCAGCAATTTCCAACTTTCGTCCTTGACTTGGGAGGTACTATCGACGGCCCACAGGAACGAATAGAGCATTGTACCGGCTGGTCCGCCATTGTTGGGGATCGGGGCCACCCCGACTGTGGAGTCGAAGGCATCGCCGAAGTTTTGCTGAAGCTCAGCCTTGTTCCAGTTGGCAGCGATCATCATCGCGGCGGTGCCTGCGGCAAAATCATCCGTGATGTTGGTGTTTGATGTGATGCCTTCGGAAAACAATTCGCCCTGTCGTTTCACGATCTGGATGGATTCAGGGCTCGTAAAATTCGTGCTGCGTAGATCATCTGAATAAGGCGCGGTACCGTCAGCGTACATCTGGCTATAATAAACATGGACGGCGTTGGCGACCGACGGACCGTACACGTAGCCGGCGCGATCAATGACACCTTGATCGTTGGTGGTGGTGATTGCGGCAGCGATTTTTTTAGGCTCGTCCCATGTGGCTGGCGGTGCATCAAAACCCGCCTCAGCCAGCATTTTTTTGTTGTACAGGAGCTGATAGACCGACAACTCGGTGGGAATACCCCATAGCGTGCCATTGATTGTTGCCGCCCCAACCGTGCCCTCTCCATATGATGATTTGATCCAGTCCTGCAGGTCCGCCGGCGGCTCCGCCAGCGTACCTGCGGCGGCCAATTGCGGCACCCAGATTGAATAGATATTATAAATATCGGGTGAGGTTCCTCCCACACGACTGGTCAGGATGGTTTGCAGGAAGTCACCATATGACGCCTGCTGGAACTCGATTTTGATGTCAGGATGTTCAGATTCGTAGACATCAAAACATTTAAGCAGCGGTGCCATCTGGGCATCGTTGTAATGCGTGGCGATTTTGATGGTCTTGACGTCCTGCGCGCTGGCCATGCCGGTCAATGCAGTCGTGCATGCAAGCACGGCGGCAAAGCTGCTTTTACTCAATATTCTTGTCATGATTTGTGTCTCCCTTTGGTGTGCTTGTTCGCTGAATTCAAGTGGCTCCGCCGCGGAGCGTATCATGAAAGAATCAAATTCCAACAGATTCTTGCGCGATTTTGCTCACTTTCACTACGGTAGTACGACGAGCAGTAGTTCCTGTGACTTTCATGGGGTGTCACCGGTGAGACGGGAAGCCGGCGTTTCATCGCAGCCTTACCGCTCTCACAATGGCAGCTTGTTGGATATGAGCATGATGACGATCCCACAAGGCTCAACTAGCTTTGTCGCAGGTAAGAACATAAATCAAGCAATATCGTGCAGATTGTTGTTTACTTTTGATCGTTATAGCATAGCCTGTGATCATGAAATCCAATGACAAAACAAAACCGCTCGCGGTTGCCCGTGCCGTGTTGGCCCGTAATCTGAGCGGAGAGGCGCAAGCTTTGACGTCGGTGTGTTCTGCGCATCCGTTGGCTTTGCGCGCCGCCTTGTCCGCCGCACGCGCGGCGGGGCAGATCACGTTGGTTGAGGCAACATGCAATCAGGTCAATCAATATGGCGGCTACACAGGAATGACGCCTGCTGATTTTGTGGCGATGGTTCATGATGCCGCTGCCGATGAGCATGTGCCGCCCGATACAATCCTGCTGGGCGGAGACCACCTGGGCCCGCAGCCTTGGCGTGACGCTCCTGCAGAAGTTGCCATGGCCAAGGCCCGCATGATGGTTGACGCCTATGTGCGTGCCGGGTTTGCGAAAATCCACCTCGATTGCTCCATGCGCTGCGCCGACGATCCCGACATTCTACCAGAATCCGTGATTGCCGAGCGTGCCGCAACTCTTGCTGTTGCTGCTGAAAATGCAACAAGCGATGTCGCCCCTATCTATGTTATCGGAACCGAGGTGCCACCACCGGGTGGGATGGGTGAAGGTCACGCGATTATCGCTACCGATCCGGACCATGTCGCCGCTACATGGGAGGCGCACCGCATTGCCTTTGACGCGGTCGGACTGGGCGAGGCATTCGCACGCGTTTGCGCCATTGTCGTGCAGCCCGGACTGGATTTTGGCAACGAAACCGTCGTGCATTTTGATGCGTCCGCCGCGCGCCGTCTGTCGACCAAGGTCACGAGTTTGAGCGGGGCCGTGTTCGAGGCGCATTCGACAGACTACCAACGCCCACAGGCATACTCGGATTTGGTGCGCGGGCATTTTGCGATTCTCAAGGTCGGCCCCGCCGCGACGTTCGCGGTGCGCGAGGCGACTTATGGTCTGAATATGCTGGCCGCCGAGCTTGAGGGTGATGACTGGCCAGATGTGCGGGATGCTCTTGACAGTGCAATGCTGGATAATCCCCGTCATTGGACCGGTCATTATGCACCAGCCGCCCCCCAACTGGCCCGATTGCGGCATTATAGCTGGTCGGACCGGATCAGGTATTATTGGACGGTGCCGTCAGTGCAAAAGGCAGTCACGGAACTGTTTACCCGTCTGGATGCTACCAATTGGCCGCTGCCACTGGTCAGCCAGTATCTGCCACAGCAGTATGACGCCATTGCAGATGCCAAACTTGCTCCGCGCTGCGACGTCATCGTCAAGGATTTCGTCGTGCGGGCATTGTCTCCCTATTACAGTGCATCCCGACCCCACCCGCTATCCGGAAAGGAGCCCTGATATGGGCACAGTTACGTTACGCAACCTGAAAAAATCTTTTGGTGTGGTCGAGGTGATCAAAGGCGTCAACATCGACATTGATGACGGCGAATTCGTTATTCTTGTCGGGCCCTCAGGCTGTGGAAAATCTACACTGTTGCGAATGGTTGCAGGACTTGAAGATGTGACCGGCGGTGACGTAGCTATTGACGGGCAAGTCATCACCAATGTTGCACCCAAAGACCGCGACATCGCAATGGTATTCCAAAATTACGCGCTTTACCCCCATTTCACCGTCGAAAAGAATATGGGCTTTTCGCTGAAACTTGCCGGTGTCCCGAAAGACCAGATCACGAAACAGGTTGCCGCGGTCGCACAATCGTTGGGCCTAACCGATTATTTGCAACGCTATCCCAAGGAGCTGTCGGGCGGTCAGCGGCAGCGCGTTGCCACCGGCCGGGCCATTGTACGCAATCCCAAAGTGTTCCTGTTCGACGAACCCCTATCCAACCTTGATGCGAAACTGCGCGTGCAGATGCGCAGCGAAATCCGCAGTCTTCAGCAGCGTTTGGGTGTTACCTCGATCTATGTGACCCACGACCAGGTCGAGGCGATGACCATGGCCGACAAGATAGTGGTTCTACGCGGTGGCGTTGTCGAACAAATCGGTAGTCCGCTGGACCTATACGATCGACCTGCGAATACATTCGTTGCCAGCTTTATTGGCTCGCCCGCCATGAACCTGATTACCGGAACTGCCACTTCGGACACGGCGCGGCTGTTTGCTGATTTTGCGATTCCGGTGCAGGGCAAGATAGAAAACGGAAGCGATATCACCGTCGGTTTTCGCCCCGACCATATCACAGTTGTCGAACCGGGCACATCGAGCGCATTCCCGACCAAAGTCGCATCATACGAAGCAACAGGCAGCGAGACCATGTTGTTCGTCACCAAGGCGGACCAACCGCTGACCGTCGTGACCAAGGATCGATTGCACCTTACCGCTGGTGATACCGTCTGGCTGAAACCGGACATGTCTAAGGCCCATTACTTTGGGGGCGATGGCATTCGCGTCGCAGGGGAATAGGATGACGACACGAAATATCCTTGTGATTTCAGACAGCTTGCATGTCCTGCCGCGTGCGGTCGACGCGTTGGTGCAATCGGGCCACACCGTCACCTATCTCAACGACAACATTCCTTTCGCGCGGATTGCTTCTGAAGGCTTGGCCAAGGCTCGCCGATGCCGACGCGATTGTCATGGGACGCGTGATGGGCACCGACGCAGCAGCGCTTGACCTGGTGCCAAAGGTGCGAGTGATTGCACACCACACTTCCGGCACGGACAACATTGACCTGTTGGCAGCCAGCGAGCGCGGCATCGCTGTGACCAACGTCAAAGGCGTGAACGCGGAACAATGCGCTGAATTTTCCATCGGGCTGATGCTGGCCATCACCCGCCAGATCCGGCGTGGTGATCTTGCAATCCGTCAAGGCCGATGGGCCGCCGATACTCAAGGTAGTCTTGATGTCTATGGCGCGACATTTGGCATGATCGGACTGGGCAAAATCGGCAAGGCCGCCGCCCGCCGAGCCGATGCGTTCGGCATGAAAATCATTTGCCACACCCGCACACCTGACCTCGATTTTGGACACGAACTGGGCATCACTTACCTGCCCTTGCATGATGTAATGGCGCAGGCCGATGTGGTCAGTGTGTATGCGTCGCTGAACGATCAAACCCGCGGGATGATCGGCGCACAAGAGATCGCGTTGATGCAGCCAAATGGGTTTATAGTAAATATCGCACGAGGCGAATTGATCGACGAGGCGGCGCTGACCGACGCTCTGACTAATGGCCGGATCGGCGGCGCGGCGCTTGACGTGTTCGAAGTTGAGCCGCTGACCGAGAGCCCGCTATTTGCCCTGGATAATGTGATCCTGACGCCGCATCAGGCGGGCCTGACCCATGGCGCCAAATCTGCCGCTGCCTTAGGCGCTGTGCGGAACGCGCTAGCTGTCCTCGCGGGCGAGGTTGCGCCGAACCTTGTAAATTCCCCATTTAAGAACCGGAGACATACATGAGCGGAGATCTAACCTGGCGCGAATTGATCAGCCAGCCGGACGCCTGGGCGGCTTTGATATCCAGACTGGAAGGCGGAAAGTTGAGCCTGCCTGTTAATCCGGCCGATTTCGACGAATTAATATTACTCGGCTCGGGAACGTCGTATTATCTGGCATTGGCCGCCGCAGACTGGATGCGGCGCCGTGGTATGAATGCCCGCGCTATTCCGTCGTGCGAAGCGCTGCTGGACCCGTTTGAAAGTCGTCGCTCAGCGGCCCGACAGCTAGCCATCGGATTTAGCCGTTCTGGATATTCCAGCGAATTGATCCTTGCCAACAAAAAATTGACTGCGGCCGGTTTCACGACCATGGGAATCAGTTGCAGCGATGGCAGCGACCTACTGACCCAGACCGACCATCCGGTGCTGATTTCCGAAGGGTTCGAGGACGGGTTGGTTATGCTACGCTCGTTTTCATCGATGCTGATTACCGCGCAATGGTTCTTTGGCGACGCCGCCGATCGCGCTACTCTCGCAAAGTTGCCCGAAAAGGGTCACGACTTGCTGGCGCTAGAACCACAGCTAAGTGATCTGGCGAATGCCCGCAACTTTGACCGGTTTGTATTCCTGGGTTCGGGGCCAACCTACCCGCTGACGTTGGAAGGTGCCTTGAAAATTCAGGAGATGGCGATTGCCACCTCGGAGGCATATCACAGCCTTGATTATCGGCACGGACCCAAAGCCTGCGCCGATGAAAACACGGCAATTGTCCTGTTTACCCTGTCCGAGCGCGATCATGGACTTGCGCTGGCTCGCGACCTCAAATCGTTGGGGGTCACGCTGCTTGCGATCGGGGCTGACGCTGTAGCCTATGACAAGGTGGCAGATATGACGGTTCCGACGGGTATCGCCGATGATGCAGCGGGCTCAGTAGCAGCATTATTGACGGTGCAGATGTTTGCCTTCGCGACGGCCCTGCGGCGCGATCAGGATCCCGACGCGCCTGCCAACCTGTCCAAAGTTGTTATGTTCTGACGCGATGTATGATGTTCTTGCGATTGGCGAATTGAATCCCGATCTGATCCTGTCGGGGTTTGACGTGAGCGGTCCGGTTATTGGGACCGAACAGGTTTTTGGGGCACAAACCCTTACGCTTGGCAGTTCAACAGCGATCTCATGCGTGTTGATGCAGCGACTTGGGCTGCGCACTGCAATGGCTGCCCTCGTCGGCGACGATGAGTATGGGCAGTTTTGCCGGGATGCACTGACTGTGGAAGGTGTCGACATTGGCGGCGTAAAGACACACCCCGATCTGACGACTGGAATCACGGTTTCATTGTCATATCCCTCGGACCGAATGCTGCTGACTCGCTACGGCACAATGACGACGTTTTCTGTCGCCGACATCAGCGATGATTTGATTGCCGACGCGCGGCATTTGCACATCGGATCGTTTTACATTCAGTCAGGATTATGGCCCGATTTACCCCATCTTTTTGCTTCTGCGCGAGCGAGGGGCAGACCATATCGCTGGATTTGGGGTGGGATCCCACGGGAACGTGGGACGCCAGCATGCTGTCACGGGTCTTGCCATATTTATCGGTGATCTTTCCCAATCGGGTCGAACTGGCGGGCGTGTCAGGCACCCAAGATGTGATGGCAGGGCTCCAAAAACTTCATGCGATGGGCGCTTTTGCAATTGCGCTTAAGCTTGGCAGTGAGGGATCGCTTCTGTACCGCGGTGGCGATGTGCAAACTCATGCCGGTTTTTCGGTGCAGGTTATAGATACGACCGGTGCGGGCGATGCGTTTAACGCAGGCTATCTGCGGGCGATGCTGGACGGTGCGGCGCCGCAATACCGGCTGGCGCTTGGCAATGCGTGTGGTGCATTGACCGCCGGCGCGAACGGGGGAACCGGTGGTTTGAAAAGTCTTGCACAGGCGCAAATGATGTTTTCGGAGGACTTAGCTTAACACAGTGACTTTGATCTAGCCTGTTGATTGTCAGTTGGATTTGACTCGGGATTGTCGTTGAGAAACGACCAGGTTGGTCGATACGTTGCGGCCTTTTATGTGTAGGCACCGGGCGCCATTTTGCGCAACAAATTGCGCAACCGATTATATAAAAATGCCGGATTTGCTGGGCTTTAGCGGAGGGATCGAGTCTCTTTCCCTCAGCCACTTTTCACGACCGAGATCGAGCTGCTGACGATGGCAGTTTCATTTGTTGTGCCTTTGAGCGTGCCGAGATATCGTGAATGATATTGCAAGCGGCAGGTGTTTTATCGGTGCATGCGGCTTCAACCCGGTTGCAGCAGAGCCGTGCCGGAAAGACGTTGTTCGGCATCGCACTGCATATGTCGGTACGCCTCGATCACGATCGAACGTAACCAGATGCTGCCGGCATCGTTGGCGAGTCGCGAACTCCAGAAGAATCGGACAAGAACCGGGTCGAGGTCGACAGGCGGCTTCATCGCCCTTAGGCCGAAGGCCTCCATGTCCCAGGCGAGAAGCATGGCCGGGAATGTTGCCAGGAAGTCCGACTTCGCAAGCAGGGAGGCCACGCCAGCCGAATCCCCGATCATCGCGGTGACGCGCCGTGCACCGGCGCCATCTTGCGGCGTGACGGGGAACGGATTTGACCTAGACCGCGTGACGTTGACCATAATGTGCGGATATTTGCGCCACGCATCAAGGCCCCAGGCTTCGCAGGCCGGGTGATCCTGTCGCGCGAAGGTTACCCAGGAGAACGGTTCCATCACCTGCTGCGCAAGGCCTTCGGGCAGGCGCGGTTCGCCGCCGAGATGCGCCAGATCGATAAGGCCTTCGCTGAGCGCCGCATAGACATCATAATGCGCAGGAAGCCACTCAATCTTCACGCCCGGCGCTTCCGCCTCGACCCGTGCGGAGACCTCCGCGATTATCTTCGTCAGCGTCGGCATGGCAATCCGGAAAACTCGATCACTCGTGGCGGGATCGAACAAGCCACGCGGTGCGATGACCCTGCGTATGCTGCGCAGAATCGGACGAACATCTTCCACGATCAATACGGCGAATGGGCTGGGCTGCATCGTGCCGCCAACCCGAACAAGCAACGGGTCCTGCAGCTGGTCTCTCAACCGGGCGAGCGAATGGCTGACGGCGGATTGTGTGCGCCCGATCTGTTCGGCTGTCGCGGTGACGCTGCGGGTCTCCATAAGAGATTCGAAGACCACTAGCAGATTGAGGTCGACGCGATGAAGATCAATTTCATTCATGATCTATGAAATGGTTTCGTTGGACAAATTAAGCCATTTTTTGCCAAATTCTCCTCAAGGTCAGAGAATTTCATGGTCTTGATAGATCATATTCATACAGGAGATCAGGGTCCATGACACTCGAAATTATCGGCGCGGGATTTGGCCGTACCGGCACCTATTCCCTGAAGGCGGCGCTGGAACGTTTAGGTTTCGGACCCTGCCATCACATGTCCGAAGTGATCGACCGGGCCGAGCAGATCAGGCTCTGGTGCGAAGTCGCCGAGGGCCGCCCCGATTTCGCTCGGATATTCAAGGGATACCGCGCTGCCGTCGATTTCCCGGTTTCAGCCTTCTGGAAGGACGTCCTCGCGGCAATGCCCGGTGGCAGGGTCATCCTGTCGGACCGGGATCCCGACCAGTGGTATGCCAGTTTTTCGCAGACAATCCTGCCGCTGATCCTGGACAAGGCATCCTGGCCCGAGGCGCGTCGCCCCTGGTTTGAAATGATCAACAAGGTGATCATCGGAAAGGCTCTTGGCGGGCGGACAGATCGGGACGGCGTCCTTGCCGCCTACAGGGCCAACGTGATGGCTGCCCGTGAACTCGCCTCTGAAGGGCGGGCACTTGTGTTCCATTCCAGCGATGGCTGGAAGCCGCTTTGCGACTTCCTCGGCGTCGAGGTTCCGGACGAGCCGTACCCAAAGACTAACGCGCGTGCGGAATTTTTCGCCGCGGCAAAGGCCGGCGCGAAAGAAATCGCCGACTGACCAATCCCGCTCATGTGAATGACGGGAACCCGGTTTAGACCGGGAACAACTCTGCACACACTCAGGAAAGGAAACAAACCATGTCTGCAATGAACGAGATCAGCGCCGCGTCCGCCCGGTTCTACGGCGCCCTTAACCGCATGGCTGCCGGCGACGCCGCGCCGATGGCGGACGTTTGGCTCCAAAGCGACGATGTATCCGCACAGCATCCAATCGGCGGGCGCGATCAGGGATATGACGCCGTTGTTGGTAGCTTCGCCAAGGTCGCCGAGATCGCGGGTGGCGGCAAACTCGAGCTTCTGGAGCAAAAAATCGTCGCCGGATCCGACATGGGGGTCGAGACCGGCGTCGAGGTCGGAACGCTTGTCATCGGCGGCCACACGGCCCAGATCAATCAGCGGGTGACAAACGTCTATCGGTTGGTGAATGCGGACTGGAAACTGTCCCATCACCACACGGATCAGTCCCAGGCCATGATGGATATCTTGAAGCGTCTGAGCGAGGCGGCGTGAAGGGATCTGTTGAACGGGAATGGGCGGTGAAAACCGCCCTTCTCTCAATCGAGTGAAAGTCAGACACCAAGCCCATCCCTTCTGCCAATAGTTGCAGTTGGCACACTGATTCAAGCTCAGAACTCAGTGATTGAGCCAGAAGCTGACTGTTACAAAGATGCAGCTGACGGACATTGCTATTGCGAGATTATTGCCACGTTCTGACTGCCAGTCTGTTCAATTGCGGCAATATTGGCGTCGCTCAATTGGGCGACAAGGAACTGGTTGCCATTGCCATTGACGCGCGCCGACATTGCATTGCCGTTGCCGCGTTGCAGGACAGCAAACAGATTGTCATTTGAGGCAATCGCGTCGCCAATCTTGATGTCGATACTATTGCCGCTGCCCCATTGCGCCAACAGCCCTGGAACGACCTCGATGTTGCCACCGTGCAGCGAAACAAGCAATGTTGCATCGGGCGAGATCAGCCTTGAGCGCGGCAACGCCGGCATCAGTGGCAAAGCGGTTAGCGCCGCGCCTGTGAATGACGCTGCGCGGCCGCCTACCGTTGCATTATTGCCCGAACCATTGATGTCGACATTCAAAGTGTTCCCAATGCTGGATGTGGCGCCGTCATTGATCTGAATTGCCAGGGCAACATTATTCTGCCCCACCGCATTAATGCCCGCCACGTGACCATTGCCGCTCTGGCTGACGCCGATCAGGGCATGATCGCCTTTTACGGAAACATGAGCATCATTGGCGTCGCCATTTTGGCCGATGCCAACCTGATTGTCGCTGCTCGACCAATTCAACACTGCCGAAGCGCTGTTGGCGTTACCGACCTGGCGAATACCAATGTCATTGCTATCGCCCGCAATGCCGCCCGAAACGATTTGATTGTGTTGCCCTAACTGAAAACTGGCGAAGGAATTGTCGCTGCCGGTGATTGTTTCCGACACGCTATTGTCGCTACCCCACTGGACCACGCCAAATTGATTATAGTCTCCGGTGACGGCCAACTCGACAATATTGCCGGCGCCACCACTCAGGTCGCCCTTCTGGATAATTTCGCTGGCGGCAGCGCCCACGCTGGCAGCCAAAATTGCCAGCGGCCCAGCCCCGGCAAGCGTGCTACCATTTATGCCATTATAGTCGCCGGTTAGAGTCAGCGTGACCCGATTGGGCCCCTCGCCGGAAATTGTGCGCTGGGACAATTGCTGCAGCCAGTTGCCAAGGCCGGTTTGGGTAATCGTGGCAAAATTGGCCGAATTGGCATTGTCCTGAATTTGCTCGATTGAGGCGATGGTGTTGGTGCCCTTGAGATCCTGGGTAACTTCGAGCGTGTTGCCCGTCGTTGGATGGATACCCAACGTCATTTGCACCAGGCTCGCCAATATGATTGTCATTGGAATTCTGGACAATGGTCGCCCTGTTGGCAGCACTCGCATCGAGCGATGCCGTGCCCTGCTGCACAAGCCCCCGCCCGGCGGTGCCAATATCGTTGTCATCACCGGATTGGGTCAGGGTCAGATCGTTAAATACCCCTTCCTGATGGACCGGCAAATCCGACCGACCAGAACTATTGCCAAGTCCCGTCTGAACCACAACACCAGCGTGGGTATTGCCGTCCTGGATGATGTTGAGATAGTTGGCGTCAGCTAGGGCAACCGAGAAGGGTAAGAGCAACGATGCGACAATACTGGCGTTGAGAATGGATATTGCCCGCTGCATCGCTCGTGCCTCGTGGTCATGGATTTGAGTTTAGAATGCAAAACCGCGACGTACTTCGCCGCGGTCCAGCGCTCTATCATGTAAAGTTGGGGTCGAACATATCCGCTCGACCCTAATTAGCCAGTTATTGGCTAACAGAAATAGCGTTGGCGCTGCCGCCCTGCTGCACAAAATTTGTGACGTTGCTATTTCCAGTCTGCAGCACAGCAACTTCGTTGCTATCAGAGTTAACCTTGCCCGTAATGGAGTTTGAACCACCGAGTTGGGCCATCGCAAACAGGTTGTCCGATCCTGTTACATTGTAAGTGACGCTGTTGCCTGCGCCGCCGGTTGAGTCCTGATAGATTGTGCCTTGAACAAGGTAAGCGTTTACGGGCAAGACGGGCTGGTGTAGGCCGTTAAAAAGCGAAAACGCCCCATTTCCGTTCCTGTCGCCGCTAAAATTGGCGGTGGCAGTGTTTCCGTCGCCAATCTGGGTCGCAGTCAACCAGTTATCGTTGCCAAATTGAGTGACACTTCCCGAGTTATAACTACCCATTTGGGTAAGCGTAACTTGATTCCCGGTCGAGGATGTGTTGATCCCCTGGAGAACATTGAAATTGTTCCAATTTCCGGTTTCTGAGACATGAATGAAGTTGCCGACAGAACCACGAGTACGCGCGACCGAATTCGTGCGACCATTGTAGTCACCGATTTGAACGATGCTGTTCACAGGTGAATTATTTTTATTGTTATCACCGTAAATGCTGGACTCTTTAACTAAGTTGTTACTTCCTGACTGAAGAATTGATGTTGCCCACTGGTTCGCATTTTGCGGGCCGCCAGATCCAAACGCGACGCCATTATTGCTGCCAATTTGCTGAAGCAGCGTGACGGTGTTGCTGGCACCTGATTGCTGTACAATTTTAGCTGCGTTTGAACTGCCGGTCTGATTGAATGTCCCCACAGTCGCGCTGGAAGCGCCGTTTCGACCAATCGAAGCCCAGTTCAAGTTACCCTTTTGCAAAAAGCTGTTGATGCGATCACCGCCAGAATGTTGATTAGAATAGGACGAACCGAACACGTTGCCGTCCCCAACCTGCTTCATTGCAAGAATGTCGTTGTCGCCACCACTGAACCCGCCGCCAGTAAACTGCAACTCGGAAAATCTGTTGTTGTCGCCCTGCTGCAGCGCGTGCGCGCCCGAATTCGCAATATCGTTGCCACCACTTCCGGCATCTTGCTGCACCGTAGCTTGGTTGCCTGCCCCAGTCTGTGTCAAATACAAGGTGTTCGGGTCGGCGAATGCCTGGGCCGACATGATTAGACCGACCGCTGTTGCAGCCACGAATACAAGTTTGAGTTTCATTTCTCTGTTCTCCAAATTGTGCGGCATCGCTGCCGATGCAATGAATTGGGGCAAACCGAGAGATCGTTCTCGCCAAAGCAATTGTTGCGGGAAGAGTCTCGGCACCTCACCGGTAAAACACCAATGATTGCCGCGTAATCAGTCATCAATATCGTCATTCCCAAGCCCCGGCGGGGCCTGTCATTCCATCAATCGTGGTCGTCAATATTCCCCCTGCCGACGACCGATGCAGCAAGTCCCAAATTGGTCGGCTTACAAAATAGTTGGCCGGCGCAATGACTTAAAAAACCTCGTTGCCGTCGCTTCGTATCGCTACGTCGCCCCCAGAAAACCCGGTGCGCCCCCATTTTTTAGGTCAACAAACACTTAAACGGCAAGGTCAATAATCTATTAATAGTAAATTAACGTCAAGTGCGCTTTTCATCGATGACAAGAAAGTCTCGGCATTGTTCTGATATTCATTGTCGCCAGTACCGGGATAACTCTGATTCCGGGCGTCCTGATGGCTTGGACTCTGTGACTTTGCCATCACAGCTGGCCGCAAAGAAGCAAAAACGCGGGCATCCATGTCCCCATTGGCGAGAATTTGCTTGCGATGCCAGCAGAGTCCGCGTCACAATGCGTATTGTATTTCTGACGTCAATTAAGCATCAGTAGGGTTAGGCCTCGACACTTCCGGGGTGTAGCTTCAAAAGACCGACATTGATATTCGGCGCTTGCCTGCGCGTTCGTGACTGAACAAAACGGCGTATATTTTGGCGTGTTCGCGCCGCTGAGTTTTGTGGGGGTTAAATTGAATAGAGTCCTGAGTGGTTGCTTGCTGACATTGTTATGTGTCGCCGGCATGAGTAGCGGCGCCTTCGCTGCTGATCTGGTCTATACCCCCATCAATCCCGCGTTTGGCGGCAATCCTGGCAATTCGTCGCATCTGCTAAGCGTTGCCGGTGCGCAAAAAACCGCAACAGCGAGTGACGCGCCGATCACATCGACCAGCACCGGCGGCTCGTCAGGCAGCGGTTCGGGCTCCAGCACCAGCGGCGCGTCGCTGTTTGTTTCTCAATTGCAGGGACGGTTATTGTCCGCGTTGGCCAGTCAGGTCACTGATGCCATTTTCGGCGCCAACCCGCAAAATCATGGGACTGTCACTTTTGGCGACACCACCGTTGTGTTCGATAATACGGGCTCCGCCATTAACCTGACCATCACCGATCCGACGGGCGTTACGGTAATTTCCGTGCCGCAGTTGGTTGTGACGCCCTGATCGAGGATGCTGAAATTGTCTTATATTAGTGAAGTGCATGTCACGGATACATTACAGTCTGCCCGCAAACTCGCCATGGCCGTGTTGGGTACCGCGCTTGTTGTGGTGTTGACCGGTTGCGTTGCCTCTCCTTTCGATCAGAAAGGCTCATTGACTGCCGGCAGATATCAGCCCGTGCTGGCGCCAATTACGCCGATCAATGCCGATTTGCGCGCGCTCCCGCCGCCAAGCCAGCGGGTTACTGTGTCCGTCTATGATTTTCCTGATCTTACGGGCCAGTTCAAGGATCAGACCAACTTTCAGTCGCTGTCAAAAGCGGTCAGTCAGGGCGGCTCGTCGATGCTGATCAATGCGTTGCAGGACGCCGGGCAGCGGCATTGGTTTACCGTTCTCGACCGCGCCGCGCTCAACGATCTGCTCAAGGAACGCCAGATTGTCACCGAAATGCGCAAGGTCTATCGCGGCGAGCAAAACATCAATCCAGGTGTCTTGCCACCGCTCAATAGTGCCTCGATCATTCTCGAGGGCGGCATCACCGGCTATGACACCAATGTGCAGACCGGTGGCGCCGGAGCCAACTTCCTCGGTATTGGCGGCAGTACAAAATGGACCCAGGACACGATCACGGTAACGCTACGGGCCGTATCGACAAAAACCAGCGAAGTGCTTGCAAGTGTAACAGTCAACAAGGTTATCGCTTCGGTGGCCCTTGATGGCAACATGTTCCTCTATGTTCAGATGGACAAATTGTTGCAGGCTGAAACCGGCTACACTCAAAACGAGCCCAAGCAAATTGCAGTACAAGGCGCCATCGAAAAAGCCGTCAAGTCTCTGATCATTGAAGGCGCGCAGCTTCATATCTGGTCGTTCAAGGACAAGGCAGCGGGCAATGCACTGATCGCTCAATATAATGTTGAGAAATACGGCGAAACAGCGGTTGCCGACACACGGCCGCAAGCCTTGCCGGTAACACGCAATGCGGCGGCAGTTGTTCAGACCCAGCCGATCCGCTTCCGCACACCGCAGCCAAAGGCCGCGCCGGTGGCCAGCGTTACGACCTATCCAGCGCCAGCCGGTGGGGCGCCCTCGACCGCGGGCGCTGCGCCAGCCGACAAGGCGCTGCCGCCAGCCCAAGGCGCTGACGGCGAAACGCTCAACTAGATGAGGAAATTTGACCTCGTTTCGGTCGAATTTGTATAAATTTTAACCGTTGCGGGCCGCTAGACTGCTAATAGGACAGAAAGAAGCCAAAAGCATAAAATTTTACTCAATCTTCGAGGTATGTTTTTAGAAGCACCGGTCAGGATGCTCCCATCATTAGGGGGTATTAAATATGATCAAGATATTTGCAGTACTTGCACTTCTCGGTTCAGCAATTATCGGCCAGGCCAAAGCAAGTGACACACTTTATATTACGTCGGACTATTACGCATCAACGAGCAGAAATGTAGCGAGCGTCAGCGCGCTGGGCGATGATAATGCCATCGCTGTTCAACAGATTTTCACTGGTCGGGGCGGCGCCAACAGCTTGGATATCGACATTATCGGCGATCTGAACGGCGGACCGCTTACCAGCGCGTTCAAACCGACAGTCGCCGAGATCGGCCTGCAGCCAGGTCAAATTGTGCAAACCGGCCACGACAATAGTGTGGCGATGTCAATTCGGGGAACGGGGAATTTATTTGCTGCAAGCCAAGTTGGGTCGCACAACATGTTGACCGCTTCGGTGATGGGGAATAATAATCAATCAGCCGTGTCTCAAACCGGATACGGGAATAGTTTGTCGTTTTCTCAAAATGGCAACGGAAATAGTTTGACGGTGATACAACGCGCATATTGAATATGCGAACGTGCTATTGGAGGATGCTAAAGTGGTATTGGTGCTGAACAGATCCGCCATCGTTGCTGTAATTGCGGCTTCCGGGATATCTTTGGCAGCAGCCCCGGTCAGCATGGCCGGCAATGGCAATGTCCTCTATCTCGTTCAGGAATCATCCGGCCTGGTGCCCGACGGAGCCTCTTTTTCATCAGATCAAAGCACGTCCAATTTCTCGTCGATTGGCACACCGCTCACGCCGGCAGTACAGCGCGGCCCCAATGACGTCGCCCGCATCACCATTGACAGCCAGTGTGCGCTCGTTTCGACAAGTTGCGGCCACGTGGAACTGACCCAGGACAATGACTATGTTGCGGCGGTTGGCGAGCGGCTTGAGGGGAAATGGTATGCCCCGATTGTTACGGGAGCGCTGAACGCAGCAGCCAATTCATTTGGTGGCAATGCCGCGACGATTGGCGTCGGGGGCGATGCCGCTGCCAGCATCAGCCAATACGGCTATGGCAATCAGGCTGAGATTGTGGCCAACGACGCAAGCGGCGCCATAAACCAAATCGGTCTGGGCAATTCTGCGAGCCTCAATGTCTCCCCGCTAACACCCTCGGCCTTGATCGCGACCGTTACGCTCAACCAGATCGGCATCAACAACACCATCGGTCTAGATATTACCGCCGCTCCTGGCACCGTCTCGTCGTACACCCAGATCGGCGCCAACGCATCCTATGGTTCCAGTGCGGCGCCCGTCGCAATTTCGACAACGCGCTCCGTCAACGTAACCAAGATTAGTTTTTAAACACCTGCATACCAAAGCGGTAGGGCCACCGACGGTATGATCGCCGCTTATTTGACTATCGATGGAGGCCGGATTGAAGCGACTTGCCTGTGCACTGATCACTCTTGTTGGTGCCGGCGCAATGCCTGCGCTGGCGCAATCGCAAGCAGATTTTGTCAGCGCTTTTTCGGGGAGCTGGCAGCTTTACGAACAGCGCCTTGGCGATGGGTCGAATATGTGCAAGCTGGAGCTTTCGACCGAAAAAAAAGGCGAGCACCTTCAACTCTCAACCAGCCATTGTGCGCAGCCTGTGGCATCGACCGTCTCTTGGTCGATCGAGGACGGTCAGTTGGTATTTTATGCGACCGATGGTAGCAAGGTGGCGACACTCGGCGGCAACCAGAAACGCGTTACGGGCGAAACCGCTGACCAAATGCCGCTGATCATTGAACGCGCGGGGGGTGACGGCATGGCAGCGACGCTGCAGGCGGCCTACAATGCGAGCGGATGCTATTATTTGGGCTACAGTCAAACCTGTGCACCCCGCACGGAACTGGGTGAGCCCGCTCCTGCCCCCGACGGTCGCGTCCATATTCAGCTTCAAGCCAATTTGGCCGTCCATACCGAACCTCGCAATGATGCAAATGTTGTTGGCACAGCGCAAAAAGACACTTGTGTAGTTGTAGACAGTTGCACCATGGCCTCCGACGGGCCGTGGTGCCGGGCAAAATTTGGCGACACGACGGGTTGGTTGCGTAAACTGACCTTGCGTCAAAATCGCTGGCCAGTAGTCGCCTTCGCCAATACCTGCAAACAAGCCAGCAACTAGGCTCAGGACTCATTGATTGAGCCAGAAGATGACGGTTGCAGCGATGCAGATGGCGGACATGAAGGTATGTGCGCATCGGTCGTAGCGGGTGTGGATTCGTCGCCAGTCCTTGAGTTTGCCGAACATGTTCTCGACCTTGTGGCGCTGGCGGTAGAGCCCTGCGTCGTGAGCGATCGGGACCTTGCGGTTGATCTTTGACGGGATGCAGGCGGCAATGCCGCGCTCGGCCAAGGCGGCTCGGAACCAGTCGGCATCGTAGCCTCTGTCTGCCAGCAGCGTCTTGGCCTTGGGTAAGGCGTCGATCATCAGCGCTGCGCCCTTGTAGTCGCTCATCTGCCCCTCGCTGAGCAGCATGACCAGTGGTCGGCCCTTGCCATCGCAGACAGCGTGCAGCTTGGAATTCAGGCCACCCTTGGTGCGTCCGATACGTCTGGGAACAGCCCCTTTTTAAGCAGGCTGGCCGCCGTGCGGTGCGCTTTGAGATGGGTAGCGTCGATCATCAGTTGCTCCGGCTTGCCGCCCTTCGCCGCCAATGCCGCGAATATCTTGTTGAAAACGCCCATCCGGCTCCAGCGAATGAACCGGTTGTAGATCGTCTTCGGCGGACCGTAAGCCGCAGGCGCATCACGCCACCGCAGACCGTTGCGGATCACAAAGATGATGCCGCTGATGATCCGTCGGTCATCAACCCGCGGCACTCCGTGCGACAACGGAAAATATGGCTCGATCCGGTGCATCTGCGCCTCCGACAGCCAGATCAGGTCACTCATGGCAACGCCTCCTCGCGCTGCCAATGAATCAACTCATCGCCCGCTCTGCAAGCAATTTAATAGGTCCTGAGCCTAGGCTATTTCTATTTTGTCGACCAGTGGTAGCGCTTCCGGCCCGTATCGGCAGAATAGCGAGATTCACGCCTGCTCGCCTCCGGCCCAATGGCCTTCGGTTTTATTTCCATCTAGTTCAGGCTGCCGCATCTACGAGCGCCAACCGCTCACCCGATCCACCTTGGTCGCGTGACGTCCTAGGGCCTTGCTAAGGCTCGTATGGCGATCGCGCCAGAACCTGCCCGTGTGGCACGCGATGACAGAGCCATCGAAAATAACGCGACAAGCATATTGACCTTTAAAACGCACCGATGAGTGTGAACGCATGGACTTGTCAGCGCGATTGGCTGTGGGGATTGACTTCGAAATTGCATTTAGTTAATCCATTAACTTAGGCTATAACAGAGTAAGTAACCTTCTTTTTCGATGATTACCGATTAAGATAGAGAAACAAGTTAATCGTATAACGTCTACCTGTGCAAACCCTGGGAGGGGGAATTATGGGATATGCCACTAACGTAAAGCGCCTCGCTATTATCGGCGTCTCCGCCTTGGCAATGGTAAGCGCGGCCAATGCAGAGACCTTGAAGGTCTACTGGAATGCCGGGCACGCATATGATGCTTATGCCAATGTCATCAAGCAATTTGAAGCCGATAATCCGGGCTGGAATGTGCAATGGGAGCGCTTTCAGTGGCCCGATATGCGGACCAAGCTGGTTGCCGATTTCTCCGTTGGCAATACCCCGGATCTGGTTGCCGAGCCCGGTGGCTGGGTACAGGAATTTGGCCAGCAGGGCCTTTTGACCCCGTTAAACGATTACATCGCCCGGGACGGCGCGGATATGGGCTATCCCGATGATTGGCAGGATTTTTCGGTATCGCGCAACATGGTCGATGGCACCTATTACGGCGTACAAATTCACCTGACCTGCGTGGCGCTGGTCTACAACAAGGACATGCTAGAAGAGGCTGGTCTTGATGCGGCGCCCACTAACTGGACCCAGTTCCGGGACTTTGCCATGGCAGCCGCCAAAAATGGTAAATTCGGTTTCGCGCCGAACCAGGTAGCCAGTTATTACTGGCCTTGGATTTATCAAAATGGCGGCGATTATTACGACCCCAAAACCAACAAGGTACTGTTCGACAGCCCTGAGGCCGCCGAGGCGGTGCAGTTTGTAGCCGACCTCATACATAAAGACAAAGCCGCGCCGTTACCTGTTGCGGGCGCCGACTATGAAGGCCCGCAAAAGCTCTTTACCGCTGGGCGCGCCGCCATGATTCTTACAGGTCCTTGGGATGTTGGCCCCATCAGAACTGGCAACCCCAACCTGAACTGGGACATTGCGCCCGCTCTCACCCAAAAAATTCAAGCCACCAGCGCCGGTGGGGTTAGCTTGATGATTCCCAAAGCGGCCAAACATCCCGATCAGGCATGGGATCTGCTTAAGCGGTTTGTGTCGCTAGAAACTGAGCTGGAGGCATCCAAGGCTAACGGCATGACCATGCCGCGCAAATCGTGGGCCGCAGATGCGGACATTCAGGCGGACCCGATCTTGGGTAAGTTCGGTCAATGCCTGGCCTATGCTCGCGATACGACTGCCGACTTGCGCCTCACCGGCAAGAGCGCCAGGGTTGATGAGGCTCTTTGGCACGGCGATTGAGGACATTCTCTACAACAACAAACCCGCCCAGGAAGTACTTACCCATTATGCAGCCGAAGCCAACAAGGTGCTGGCCGGCCAATAAACAGCCCAGCCATACCGCGCCCTAGGTCGCGGTATGGCGCCCTCTAGTGGTTGGACCTGGCTTGTAAAGGTGCTGTTCATGGCTTCGCTTCGCAATTGGAGAGTGCGTCAGGCGCTGTTGGCCTATGCGCTTCTGATGCCCGCAATAATTTATTTCGGTCTCTATTTTTTCTATCCAATCGTCGTTGAGTTTTTCGCCAGCTTCTTTCGCGGACAGCCCCTGATTGGTGACGCACAGTTTGCAGGCCTGTCGAACTATGTCGAAGCGTTTACTGACGCCCGAGTGCGCGACGCCTTTATTCGTACGATCATTTTTGGCGTATCTGCCACCATACTCACCCTTATCCCCGCCTTGGGCCTGGCCGCCATTCTGGCTGGGCCAATTAAGGGCCGTAATGCCATACGGGCAATGATCTTTTTCCCCTATATCATCTCGTTCGTGATCGTCGCACTGATGTGGAAGAACATTCTCGATCCCTATTCCGGCATTCTTAACAATATTCTGATCAGCTTTAATTTGCCCACTCAGAACTGGCTGAGCAATCCGGCCACCGCGCTGCCGGCGATGATTGGCATAGTGGTGTGGAAAGACATTGGCTATGCCATGTTGATCTACATTGCCGCTATCCAGGGCATTCCAGAAAATCTATATGAAGCGGCAGAACTTGATGGTGCATCGCGTCACCAAATGTTCCTCGAAATCACTGTTCCTCTGCTGGTGCCGACCACCTTGTTCCTGGCGGTTATCACCACCATTGGGCATTTGCAGGATGTATCGGCCCCCATATTACTCACCGGCGGTGGCCCGGCCGATGCGACGCGGCTGTTCTCGCTTCATGTGTATGAAACAGCCTTTACCGAACTTAATATCGGTTACGCCTCGGCACTCTCGTTTTTGATGCTCCTTGCCATTCTTCTCATCACTTTTCTGCAGTTTCGCCTGCTCAACAAACAGGTCAGGTACTAATGGCTCGACGCAGAAACCAAACGCCTATCGGGCTTAAGGCCGGCATGTATCTCGTTTTGGGATTGTGCGTGATTTTGGCGCTTTTCCCCTTCTTTTACATGCTCTCGCTCTCGCTCCAGAGCGACGCGGACATGTATAGCGGCGTGCCTGTGCTGTTTCCCTCGGTTCTACAATTTTCCAACTATCTAACCATCTGGGAAAAGGCGCCCTTTGCCCGTTTCATTCTCAACAGCTTCATTCTGGCCGGCGGCATCACCGCCCTGCATCTGATTTTTGATCCGCTGATCGGCTATGTATTTGCCAAAATGGAGTTTCCCGGAAAACGCCCATTGTTTGTCATGCTACTATCGACATTGATGCTGCCATTCTTCATTCGCATGATCCCCCTCTATATTCTGACGGCCAAAATGGGATGGCTGAATACATATCAAGGGCTCATCATGCCCTTTGCGATGAGCGCCTATGGCATCTTTTTGATGCGCCAATTCATTTTACCAATTCCCAATGAACTCATCGACGCGGCGCGGATCGATGGCGCGTCGGATCTAAAGATTTATACAGCGATCGTGCTGCCCCAGTTGAGACCAGCCTTCGCAACCCTGGGCCTGTTGACCTTCGTTTTCCAGTTCAATGAATTTTTGTGGCCGTTGATTGTCGTCAGCACCACCGAAATGCGCCCAATCACTACTGGATTGACTCTGTTCAATTCCGAATTTTTCACACAGTGGAATTTGACCGCCACGGGCGGCGTCATCCTGTTTTTACCCAGTCTTTTGCTCTTTATTTTCATGCAACGCTATTTTGTCCGCTCCGTGATGACGACGGGCATGAAATAACGCTTGGAGGGCCGCTAATGAGTTCCAAACCCAACGTCATCGTCTTTTTTACCGACCAGCAACGCTGGGATTCAGTGGGCATTCACGGCAGTCCAATGCAGGCTCACGCCCAACTTTGACCGCATGGCCAAAGCCGGTCAGTTTCTGCGCCACTCCTATACCTGCCAGCCCGTGTGCGGACCGGCACGCTCGGCCTTCCAGACTGGAAAATATCCAACCACCACCGGTTGCTTCCGCAACGGCATCCCCTTGCCGAAAGAGTCCAGAACGCTGGCACACCACTTTAGTGATGCAGGGTACGACACCGCTTATATTGGCAAATGGCATTTAGCTGACAATGAACCCGTGCCCAAGTCGGAACGCGGCGGGTACAAGCATTGGCTCGCCGCCAATATTCTCGAATTTACGTCCTGGGCCTATGACGCCGTCGCCTATGACGACAATAATGATCAGATCAAACTGCCCGGCTATCGGGTGGACGCCCTGACTGATGCGGCGATCCGCTATGTCGCCCAACAACACGGCAGTCCGTTTTTCATGTTCCTGTCGTTTCTGGAGCCTCATCACCAGAACCAGAACGATGACTACCCCGCTCCGATTGGCTATGAGGAACGCATTCGCCGCACCATGACCCTGCCGCCAGATCTGGCCGCTTTAGGCGGTACCAGCCAAGCCCATTTCCCCGGTTATATGGGAATGGTCCAGCGCCTGGATGAAGCGTTCGGGCGCCTGGTCGACGCCCTGCACAGCCTCGACATGCTCGACAACACCATCATTTTGTTCAGCGCCGATCATGGCTGTCATTTCAAGACCCGAAATAGTGAGTATAAGCGGTCCTGCCACGACGCCTCGATCCGCGTACCCAGCTTGCTGCACGGCCCCGGGTTTTCCGGCAAGGGTGAATTTGACGGTATGGTGAGCCTGATCGACCTGCCGCCAACCCTGCTCGACGCAGCCGGCCTACCAATACCAGAGGAGATGCAGGGACGCTCCCTGCTCAATGCATCACTTTGGGATGAACGCCATGATCAGGATGTATTTGTCCAGATCAGCGAAGATCATGTGGGACGGGCGCTGCGTACATCTCAATGGAAATATGAAGTTGGCGTGCCCGGCATGGACGGCAATTTGCATCCCAATAGCCAGCGCTATGTCGAAACTCACCTTTACGATCTGGTCGCTGATCCCTATGAACTCAATAATCTGGTGAGCGTCCCCGATTTTGCGCCAAGGCGGGCGGAACTAAGAGCAAGACTACTGGATCGCATTGATCGAGCAGAACAACAGCGTCCCGAAATTGTGCCCGGTGAGGCATAAATCGGGCGCCTGAACATTGGATCGGGTGGGTTTGGATTATACTAAAAATAACGCCACCGCCGCGACGCGCAGCCCTACCATGGCAGATGTTGCCCGGCTCGCGCAGGTGTCAACGGCCGCCGTTTCCTATTTCTTCAGCGAGCAGGAAGAGCACGTGTTGCGCGTTGGCCCTGCCGCGCGCGAACGTATTCAGCAAGCGGTCAGCCAGCTGGGCTATGTGCAAAACAAGACGGCGCGTCATTTGCGCCGACAACGGACCGAGCGTATATGCATTCTGCTGTCCAGGCTAGGCACCCCTTTTGCCGACAAGATGACAAGCGATATAGAGACCGTTGCCAGACGCCACGGCCTTTTGACCATTATCTTGACGGGCAATGACAAAAATGGCTTTCAACGTGTTCTTGCCGAAGTCGAAGCCGGGCTCGCTGACGGGCTTATCGCTGAGGCCGATGGTCTGACACTTGCTGAACTCGATGAGATTTTTGGACCCTACACCCGCTCCACTCGCCCCTGCCTCATTATTCATCCTACCGCCACCCCACGGTCCTATTCAGTTCTTTGCCATGAGCGCGAAGCCGCGCTGCACTTGGCAATCGATCACTTGCTGGCGCGCGGGCACCGTCACATCGCCTATATGGAAAACAGCGGGGTCTTGGTCAATTCTCGCACGCAATCACTAGTAAAACGCGCGGCCCAATCAAATGGGCAGTTACATTTTTCGATGTTCGATGGCGCTGACTCGCGTGACACCGCGACCAGTCGCGCCCGAGAAATCCTCGCCATGCCCAAGCGACCGAGCGCCCTTGTTTTGGAGTCAGACTTCAGCGCCGTTTCGGTCCTTGAGGAATTTTCGCGTCTCGGCGTCTCGGTACCCGACGATATCGCCGTCATCGGTTGCGGCAATGCGATTGAAGGCTATTATGCCAATCCCCGGCTCACCACAATCGGCCCGAGAGGCCTTTCGCTGACCGAGGCCAGCGAGCATCTGATCAATGCCCTGGACAGGAGTACCAGGTCCACCCCGCACAAATTCACCGTACCGTGGACACTGTATGTACGAGAAAGCGCCTGATTCCGAATGACTGTGATAGTCATTGTACGACCGCGGCCCTCATCGTACGCGCTTCTGCGCGTGTGCTGACGCCAACTTGACGACGCAAGCCGATTCGAGGATTTAGTTGAAATATACGCTGCGCCGACACCGGCGACGGCAAAGACTACTTCTGTTGGGGCGCGTGACCGACTACAACCCGATATGACGCTGTGATATGGGGTCGGCAGTCGTTTGACCTTTTACGACATTTTTGGGACGCGACTGGTAATGCGGTATTTTAAGTCTGTTGAACCGATGACGAGTAGCGTCAGAACAAGATTGCTCGGTCTGCCAAGACGGTGGAAGCGATTGATTCTGATCGGCTTCGACTTTTTTGCGCTCGCCTTTGTCATGTGGCTTAGTTTTGGATTGCGCTTCGGTAGTTGGAACTCCCTATTTTATCTGGATGATTGGGCAATCGCGTTTTCCGCGCCGCTGGTAGCTATCCCGATTTTTATCAGAATGGGATTATATCGAGCCGTCGTTCGGTATCTGCCGGAACGCGCCATTTGGACCATGATTCAGGCTGTTACGCTAGCAACCCTGCTGTGGTTGTTCGTGGCGTTTTTGACCGAAATGACCGGACGCGGCATTGTTCCTCGTTCCGTGCCAATCATCTACTGGGCCCTATCTGCGATCGTGATTATCGGCAGCCGCTTTATCGCAAAGTGGTTGCTACTGCCCACGGCACGAAAATCGGCGTTGAAACGGCAAGCGGTGGTGGTCTATGGCGCCGGTGAAGCGGGTATGCAACTGGCCAATTCGCTCAAAGCCGACCATTATGTTGCGGGCTTTTTGGACGACAATCCGGCGCTGCACAAACGCGAGGTCAGCGGCATTCGGGTTTTCCCGCCCAGTTTCCTGCCCACCCTCATACGTGACTATGGTGTGAAACAGGTAATTCTGTCGATACCCAGCATCAGCGCCCAGCGCCGCAAGGAAATCGTCGAAAATGTAAGTGGGCAAGGCATCAAGGTGCAGTCATTGCCCCCCATAACGGACTTGGTCACCGGCAAATATTTGATCAATCAAGTGCGCGAGATTGATATTGACGACCTGCTTGGTCGCTCATCGGTACCACCGGATCTTGAGCTTGTTCGCCAAATGATTGTTGGCCGCACCATTATGGTCACCGGTGCGGGAGGGTCTATTGGTTCGGAATTGTGTCGCAAGATTGCTCAGTGGCGCCCCCAAAGGCTGGTGCTGTTTGAAGCCAATGAGTTTGCGCTTTACCGTATTGACCAGGAACTATCGGAGCGTCGGGATTTGTCGCTGGTCCCCGTTTTGGGCTCAGTAACCGACAGGGCGTTGGTTGAACATACAATCACGCACAATCGCATTGATGTCGTATTTCATGCAGCCGCCCACAAACATGTGCCGCTAGTGGAGGCCAATGCCCTGGAAGGGATCAAGAACAATGTGTTCGGCACCAAAACAGTAGCCGACGCGGCCTTCGATCTGGGGGTCAAGAACTTTGTACTGATCTCGACCGATAAGGCCGTTCGCCCCACCAACGTAATGGGTGCGACCAAGCGCTGGGCCGAACTGATTGTGCGCGAGCGGGCAATGGAAGCGTTCAGTGCCAATAGTGGTCAGCTGTTTTGTGCGGTCCGGTTTGGCAATGTACTGGGCTCAAACGGCTCGGTCGTGCCGCTCTTCAAGGAGCAGATTGCCCGCGGTGGACCAATCACCTTGACCGACAATCGCATGACCCGGTTTTTCATGTCCATCCACGAAGCATCCGAGTTAATTGTTCAAGCCGGTGCGTTGTCCAAGGGCGGGGATGTGTTCCTGCTTGAAATGGGTGAGAGCATACAGATCCGCGACCTTGCAGAAAACATGATCAAGCTGGCAGGCTTTAGCTTGCGCAACCCAGACAATCCCGATGGCGATATTGAAATTGTTGAAACGGGCAAACGTCCCGGCGAAAAGCTCTATGAAGAGCCTATTTTACGACGACGCCAGCGCCGAAAAGACCCTGCACACCAAAATATTGCGCTCGCCCCGCAGCGGCGCCACTGACCGGGACATTGTTGGAGGCATTGATAGTCTCAAAAATGCCCTAGTTGCGCAAAACGAACAGGACGCACGGCAGATATTGTTTGAGTTGATTCAAGGATGAGAGCGACAATCCCGATGCCAGTACTCGGATCGCGCGTATCTTGGGAGATTCTAAGTGACTAATAAGAGAATATTGGTTACTGGCGCGACTGGATTTGTCGGTCGTCACTTGGTGGCGGCGCTACTGGCGCGCGGCAGTCACTTGTCGCTCGCAGTTCGAAGCGATCAAAGGGTAGACCCAATTGTGCGGTCTAACGAATTGGTGCGCGTTATATGCTGTGGCGATTTAGCGGATGCGGAGTTGTCGTCGGCATTCACCGATATTGACCGGGTCGTACATGTGGCGGGGCTTGCCCATGTCGCCAAAGCCGATGCGGATAGCGCCGCGGCCAAGTTTGAAAAGGCCAATGTCGCAGCGACGAAATCGCTGGTTATGGAGTCACTTCGGCACGACTTACGTACATTCATCAATATTAGTTCTATACGATCCGTGGCCGGAAACACGTCTGCGGTTTATATAACCGACGACACCAATCCAGCGCCTGACGGCGAATACGGGAAGTCCAAACTAGCCGCCGAGAGAATTGTGAGCGAGCAACTTGGACGACATTGCATGGCTATCTCGCTCCGTCCACCGCTGATTGTTGGTGCCGACGCCAGAGGCAATTGGGCCAACTTACAAAAACTGGCGCGTTCGGGTCTGCCGCTACCTTTCGCCTCAATTCGCAATCAACGCCATTATCTGAGCATTCAAACGCTGATCGAGGCGCTTTGTCATTTGTTGGATCGACCAGCAAGACCCGACCAATCGGGCAACTATTGCATTGCGGATCCGCAACCGATTACCCTGCCCGCGTTGATCACCCAGTTGCGTCGCGGCATGGGGCTTGGTCCGCGCCTGTTCTCCTGCCCGCCATTTGTGTTTGACTGGATTGGCGCCGCAACTGGGCGGCGGCGGCAATTGGCGGCTCTGACTGGCCCGTTGCATATTGACGCCACACGATTTAACCAGACTTTTGAGTTCGAATCTACGCTATCGCTGGATGAAGCTATTCGCATCTCCGGGGCAGGGTTTAATTCATTAGCCAGATCAACAAATTCACACCGCCAGGACATGCGATGAAACGCCTGTTTGACGTATTATTGGCGCTGATCGCTGCCCCGTTTGTACTGGTGATTGTGCTGATATTTGGCATCCTCGTGCGCTTGACGTCGGCAGGACCTGCAATTTTCAGGCAAACACGGATCGGCTACCACGAGGTTCCCTTTACCTGCCTGAAGCTTCGCACCATGCGGATTGATACACCTGACGCCCCCAGTCACGAAATCGGTGTCACAGCAATCACCAAGGTGGGTCGATTGATGCGCGGCACTAAAATCGACGAACTGCCACAAATCTGGAATATTTTGATCGGGGATATGAGCTTTGTCGGGCCCCGTCCCTGCCTGCCCAGCCAAACCCAACTTATCGAAGCGCGGCGCGTTCAGGGCCTCGACAAAGTCCGTCCTGGCATTACCGGCATTGCCCAGATCGCAGGCGTTGATATGTCTGACCCCGAGAGGCTAGCCAAACTTGATGCGACATATTTGGATGATATGTCCCTTAAAGCCGACATGGCCCTGATATGGGCCACCGCAACAGGCGCCGGGCGCGGGGACAGGGTCGCCCGACCCTGAGTTATAGTTATTCGGAATTCTACGATTGTAGACAATTGTGAGCATAAGACGTAATTAATACAATCACACGGTATTGTCTGACAAATATAACAACAACACAAATTTGAGATCACAAATATAGTGTGAATATATATTGGATTATACACACTTGTGAATCTATATCAAAACAAAGACAATTTGATGAATATTGCAAAAAAACTAACGATAATCCCATGCTAGTCATCCTCATGTCGGCTCTTTCGCCCTGGTCATTCGATATCGTTAAGGGCTTGGCGGATGCTGGAATGGAGATTGCGGTTGCATACCCGGATACGGCAGACGCCAATGTTAGCGCTGCGGTCGCGGCTAATTTGGGGGCGTTGGAATCTATAGGCGTGCCGACGATTGCGTTGCCAAAACAGCATTCGTTGCTACCAAATTCCGTCCGTATGGCGATGGGTCTGCGCCAGCTGCGAAGGCTCGTTGGGACAGTATGATTTGCTAACGCTTTATGGTGGAAATTTTGCCCTTGCCGCTTGGCTGTCAGGAATACGCCCCTACTCAATTTACTGGGTGGGGAGCGATGTAAATATATCGTGCCGGGCGCGCTGGCTGATAATGAGTATTATGGCTCGCAATGCGCGTTTCAATATCGCCAATGGCGGTGTGCTGGCTGGGAAGGCCAAAGACCAGTTTGGTGTCAAAAACGTGCTACCGCTTTATCATGGTATTGACACGCAATACTGGTCCAACGGGGCAGACAAACAACATGGCATGATAGTGTGCGCCCGACGATTTGAACCGATTTACGACAATGACACCATTATTAGAGCATTCGGCCAGTGCCATGACAGTGGCCAGGGTCTATCCCTTACCTTTACCGCCGATGGCACCTTGCTAGAGGGCGCGCGGAAATTGGCGGCGGAGGTTGCGCCACACGGGGCTAAATCGATTGAGTTCATTGGTGGTGGGGTCGATGCAGATCACCTGCGGCGCTTGTTCGCGTCGTCCGAGATTTACGTCTCCATGTCGCTGTCAGACGGCGCGTCGACCGCACTGTTGCAGGCGATGGCAATGGGTTGCTTCCCGGTGGTGAGTGACATACCGGCAAACCGAGAGTGGCTTGACCATGGTTGCGACATTGAGCTTGTGTCTGTTGGCGCTGTTGACGCCCTCGCTGAGGCGCTTCAACGGGTGCATGGAGGCATGACCAGACGCGCTAACGCAATTGAGCGCAACCGGGCAATTGTTGAAAAGCTGGCGTCGAGTAGAACCAACCTGTCTTATCTTGCTCGTTATTTGCGCGGTCATGCAGAGTAAATCCGGTGTATGTGTAGCACGCCGCGGGCGGTGCTATCCCGACCGTTCGCGAGGAAGTCTTCATGCACACCGCCGCAATTATGGTGCCGGGATTTGAGTAAAATTCTTATACTTAGTGTTCTCATACAAAGTCTAGGAACACTAAGTTCGTTCGCACTTTTGGCTGTCATTGCGCGGTTCGGCGGACCGCTACTGCAGGGCGAATATGCAAGCCTGAAGGCCTGGATCGACTTTATGGTGGTGATTGGACAGTTTGGTATCCCGCAAGGGTTTATTTACGTCGTCAACAAAGGCCTTGCAGATAGAAAAAACTTGCCAATTGGTCGTCCCGATACGCCTTGGCAACGGCCCTGGGCGCGGCCATCGTTACCGCGATTACCCTATGGAGCGGCGTGGTCACCCTGAGCAGTAATAACATGATCGCGCTGGAAGGCTCTGACGATCGGGGCAATCTGTGCGTTATTGATCTATCACCGGTTTATCCGCGGTCTCTTGCTTACTGAAAACGACGGGGCCGGGTTCGCATTCTTCTCGATTGTGCCGGCGATATTGCTGTTTGCAGGAATTGCTGCAAGTTTGCTCGGGGGCATCACGAAGCTGGAGTATGCATTTTTGGCCGCCGCTGGCTTGAGCGGCGTCGCGAGCGTGGCGGTTTCCCGTAGAATCCAAAGCCATGCCACCGACTTGGGAAACCTCGGGATCCCGTTTAGGGAGCTGCTGACACAATCGCGAAATATGTTTAGCCAAAATGTTTTGACGGCTGCGCAACCGGTGCTGATCTACTACATTGTGCGCTCGTTTGGCGGGACGACCGTTGATATCGGATTTGTCAATATATCGACACTATCAATGGTCGCCGGAAACGCTCTATTCGCGATGGCCGCGCCGATCTTTTATAATCGGTGGAGCAAAAGTTTGGCGGCACATCAACTTTTTGGGTTGGAAGCCAGGGTTTTTCTGCTGAGTGCGCTGGTCGTCCTACTTTGCGTGCTGGTGATTCCACTCGTGCCATTTCTCGTCCCAACAATATTGGGCACGCGCTATTCCCCCGCAATTTTCGCCATGCAACTAACAACATTGGCATTACCAGCGCTGTTTTATAGCCGGGTCATAACCCCTGCGCTGTACGGCATTGGCCAGGCGAAATTGGTTGCCACCATGTCGTTGCTGCGGCTCGTGGTGTCAATTGGAGTGCTATGCGCACTCATTGCATCTGGCTGGGGTCTCGTGGTGTCCGCCGCATCGGCCTGGCTGATTGGCGAGTGGGCGGCGTCTGCGGGCACTGCAATTGAAATATCCAGACGAAAGCACCGCACTGAGTTTACATAAATCGGTTGTCCATGCGATTAGATGAAGGCCAAATAAGCACTTATGGTTCGTTTTAGAGTAGATCAAGAGATGTTGGGACGTGAGCACATTGATAATTAACCCGGCTGCATTTTGGGCGTGCGTAGCCTATGTCGTCGTGGTCACAGCTGTTGCCGGATGGGCAATAAAACGACGGCAACTGTCGCTGGTTGAGCCACTTTCACAATTTTTGATCTTCAATAGCTTGTTCACGCTGCCATTGGCGATCAGAGTTGTATTTACCAACAAGATCGAGGGAAATGTTTCACCCTTCTTGCTTGATTTTGTCGATTATATTCCCATTAGCGTCGTATTTTCGGCGATAGCAGTTTTGATGTTTACCGTTGGCTATTACACGCGGATACCGCAAACCATTGCGGGATACATTCCAACTATTGAAACCAGGTCGGCCAGGCGCAGCATCATTGCCGCGGCGATCATCGCGGCAATAAGTCTGGCAATGATCGCAGCGCTGGCCGGGGGACCACACCAAATTGGCGATCTCCTGCTGCATGGCTATGGCATAACCAAGGTGATGGTCAACAATGCACTGTTTGCCGTTGGTTTTGGTTGGTTGTTTGTCGCGGTGATGTTCTTGTTTGTCGCCTATGCGATCTCAGGCAATAAAATTGTCTTGGCTGTCGCCATACTGGCACTAATGGCCGATTTGGCACTCAATGTCGTAATCGCACGCCGCGCCGAAATTTTGTATATTCTGGCCTGCTTTGGCACTTTTTTCTTGCTCAAGATTTACCGATTCAAGGCGCGGACGATCATTGCCTTTGTACTCGTCGGTTTTTTGGCGCTCAATCTATTGGGGGTAACCAGAGGATCAGGGTACAATGATTTTGGCGATTTCGTCGCAAAGACATCGAGCAAGTTACAACAACGTCTGATCAATCCGGGCTCGAGCTTTTTCTATACGCTGACGGTTGGCGAATTCGTGGCACCGTTCGAGACATTGCCACAGATAGTCAAATCAACCAGCACTGACACCAGCTATAAATTCGGCAAAACATATCTGGAATCGCCATTGTTTCTGGTGCCCAGGGCAATTTGGGCCGACCGGCCAGAAACGATTGCGCACTGGTACGTGCGAAAATACTATGGGCAGGAAGGCAGTCTTGAAATTGGTCGGCAGTTTTTCTGGTTGAGTGAGGCCTATCTGAATTTTGGCGTGTTCGGCGTGGTTTTTATCTCGCTGCTGTTCGGGGCCATGTGGCGCACGCTCTATGAATGGCTCAAATCATCGAATTTTGATCCAGGCGCGGCGCTGATTTATGCATTGAGCGTTGGTTTCATGTTTAAGGCGATTTCCGGCAGCATGGTTTCCGTGTTGGCTGCCCTGCCGAAAAACAGTATTGGCATTGCCATTATTGGGCTGCTTATTGCGGGCACTACGGCCAGCATATTCAATAAACCTCAAGAACAATGATGAGTATAACCCGGCGCTGGCACAGCGATTGGGCGAAAATGGCCGAAAGGCTGTGACTGAGCGCTATAATTGGGGCATAGAAGAGCAAAAGCTATTGCGGTTCTATGCTGAAGTCATTGGGTAGTTTTGCCCCTCTATATCATCCAGGCCAACTATTATAGCCCGCAACAACGCCGATATTGTCGTCGATTGGTGTTATGCCGCCCATGAGCGCTGGGCAGGCGAGCAGAAACTTGTCGCCAGACGCTTGGGCATAAATGCCAATAGGCGGCGGATTGTAGCCAAAGTTGCTCCGCGGGTTCAGTTCGTGGAAAATCGTCACTGACACCCAATCGTCGGCGGGGGCGATGGCAAAGGTTTCGTCGTGGATTGTGCCATTCACGCTGGCGGTTTGGCCGGGATAGAGTTTGATAAGGATGGCCTGGTCCAAAGCGCGCAGATAGGCATGAAAGGTCATGGCGGGTGCCTGGACGGCCAAGGCGCCGAACAGACAATAATATCCCGTAAGGCCATCAACGCTAGCGGGACCAACCGCTGTGCCGCTGCCCATGGTGATCTGGGCCACCCAAAATTCGGGACCGTAGCGACGATAGCTGACGTCACGAATTGTATCGATCAAATTCCGAATGTGCGTATTGAGCGCGCCAGCGCTGCCGCCATAATCATTATTGTTGGTTATATATTTGGCCAGGCCGGTGATAGCGGCGCCATTATAGGGCGTCAAATAGGCTCGGAAAGGCAAACGCCCCAACGCCGGTACCCGTGACCCCATTGCCGCCAAAGCGGCCACTATCCTGATAAAGATTGAGCGCATAGTTGGACAGGTATTTGGCCTGGGGGAAGCTGGGAATGCCGGTAGTAGGATCAACGCTCATGGCCTCGACAAACGTGCTGCCGTCGCCACTCACCTTGAACGAAAGACGATCATCGCCCGTCAGGCCCAGTTCGGCACGACCCGAAAAATTGTCTTGAAAAACCAGGCTTGCCGTATCGCTTTGGCTGGCTTTGTTGATCACCAGACGGTGACTGCTGCCCTCATGGGTTAATAGCGTGGCGGGCGCGGCGACCGCCAGACGATTGCTCAGATCCGCTTCTGTATTGATGCCTAGATGGGTATATTGGTCGGGCCGCAATGGCGTCCAGATGTCGGCGGTAAGAACCAGCATTTGCGTTTCGTCGCTGCACCATGCCAACCACCCTTCCTGCGGAGTCAGGAACGACCAGGCACCATCTTGGAATAGCGCAATCGCATTAGCATGGCCGCTCCAGTCCCCGGTAGGCGCGCTGGCAACAATATAGCGGGCGCCCGACGCAGGAGTCGCGGGTGGCACCGAAAGGTTGCGGCTGGAAACGGCCAGCATAACCAGCCCATCGAGCGCATTGAGCGCCTGATTATGGGTGATGAATTTTTGTGCCTGCCCTGGCATGATGTAAGGAAGGCTAAGATGCGGTGTACTGTCCATGGCGCGGATCCTGGCTGATGGGTTTCAACCAAGATTAGTGCCTTTCAACGAAGCGGGCATAAGCGGGACAAACCACCATAGCCCGCGGTCAGGCTCCAGATCGACGCTTTTGGGTCCGTTCTATCGCGGCAATATAGTCAGCAGCGACTTTGTCATAGTTGAGCTGTTCAGCAACAAAGGCGCGGCCCCTTTCGCCCATTGCAGCGCGGTCTTCAGGCGACATATCGAGCAATTGCGTGAATACCTTGGCGACAGATTCTGCTTCGCCATTATCCGCACAAATTCCGGCACCTGATCGGGCAGCCGGACCATTGGCAGAACTAAACGGAAGCAACACCGGAAGGCCCATTCTCATAAAGTCCACGATCTTGTTAAAGCTCGTGCCAAACTTATAAAGTCTGGGGAAGTCCTTGCCGCCAGCATAGCCAATATCGCACGCGTCAACGAGCCAAAGCGCCTCTGCTTTTGGCACGGGATCGACAAAACGCACATTAGATAATCGTCGTTGTGCGGCATCAGCCTTGAGTTGTTCTGCCATACCGCCAGTACCAACCAGCAAAACGCCGAACCGGCCTTCTGTCCCCTGCGCATTCATCAAGGCTCATGGCCTCAAGCAATTTATCCAGTCCATTCGGCGCGCCCTGGGCACCGGGATGAATCGCAACCAGCCGACCCTCGGCCTTCCAGGCAGCGATTTGGGCAGCTGCTGTCAGCCCTGCCGCGGTTGTGGGCACTTCGGGCATCGTCAAGCGGGCGAGCGAAACAGCATTAGGGACATGAACAAATTTGTTCGGGCCGAGCCCATGGGCGCGCATATGCGCTTCTGCGCCACCCAGTACCGAGGAGACGAGGTTGGCTTTGCGATACGCGAACCATTCTGTAAAGGCGGTCAATATCGCGAAGGGATGAAACTTGCTGGTACCATTGATTTCGATCAGCGACAGCGGCCATAAATCGCGCACTTCAAAGGTTAAATGCGCACCAAATTGACGGGCCAATTTGGCCGCCGGAAAGATCGCAAATGGCTGAGGCGAACTGACAATGATCGCGTCGGGTTTGGCCAAATCAGACGGCACCCGCGCGGGCAGGTGAAGCACTGCCCGGCAATAATCGCCCATGTTTTTGATCCGGCCCAGCCCGTTGCCCGAGTAGGGACGTGCCGGCAGCGCCACATAGCGCACACCGTCCACAGTCAATTCAGGTGGCAGTGGTTCCTTAATGTCCAGCATATGGTGAAAACTTGCGACAAAATTGGTCGTTGTATGTCCAGTATGCGCCCAAGCGCGCGACAAGTGGTAGGGGCGGGTCAATCGGCCCATACCGGGGCCGCCAGCGTAATGATGAAAATACCAGATATTCATTGGAAAATATGATCCTGTTAAAAAGTAGTGGGCCACGGAAAATCGCGGCTAGGTCAAAAACTCGGCAATGGTTGAATTGATGTCGCCATATACGGCGACCGGGTCCGGCGTAGCGTCTCACAAATTGGCACGAAATGCTGGTCAGTATGCACCATGATCGCGCCTATTTGTCACCGCGCCACAATGCCTGGCTAACCGAGGCAACGTTGATAAACTGGGGTTGGGCGCCAACAATATTTTCCATGATCGTCATGATATATTCTTTGACATCTATGGTGTGCGTTAATCGGCCAAATGAAGTTCGTTACCAGTAAGGCGATAGGTCTCGCCGGTCGCGGGGCATTGGGCATCGCCGACGCCGTTGACAGGTAGGTCCAACCGCTCGCCATGGCGGCTCATCCAGCCGATCTGGCGGGCGGGAACACCGACGACCAGCGCAAAATCGGGGATGTTGCGGTTAACCACGGCTCCAGCGCCAACAAAGGCATAGCGGCCAATAGTGACGCCGCAAACGATGGTGCAATTGGCACCGAGTGTGGCGCCCTGCCCGACAAGTGTGTCGCGATATTCAGCTTTTCGCGGAACGGCGGCGCGCGGGTTATAGACATTGGTAAAAACCATGCTGGGGCCGCAAAAAACATCGTCTTCCAGCGTCACATTGTCATAGACCGACACGTTGTTTTGGATTTTGACCCGATTGCCGATTACCACGCGATTGGCGATAAAAACATTCTGCCCAAGGCTGCACTGATCGCCAATTTGAGCGCCAGCGCAAACATGGACCCAGTGCCAGATCTGCGTGCCCTCACCTAAAGTTGCACCGGCATCGACAATGGCTGTTGGATGGATTGTGGCTGGCATAATGTTGTCCTTAGCCGTTAATCAGCATTTTGCGTATTTACGCCTTGAGGGCTGCAACGATTTGGTCTTGGGCGTCGGGGGCCAGAAAAGGGTGCATGGGTAGGCTAAAGACGCGGTTGGCGACGTATTCGGTGCGCGCCAAGCTGCCGGAAATGCGGCAGAGATCGCGATAGGCGGGCTGATTGTGCAAGGGCACGGGGTAATGCACTGCGGTTGGAATATTTTGAGCTTTTAGCTTGGCCAGAACGGCGTCGCGATCATCGACCTGGAGGGTGAATTGGGCCCAGACGCAGGTGCGGTCAGCGCGTATGACGGGCAATTGCACAGTGTTGATGCCGCTTAATAGGTCCAGATAGCGCTGCCCAATGTCAAGGCGCCGTTCAACTTCCCAATCAAACTCTTCGAGCTTGGCAAGCACAACGGCGGCCTGAATTGTATCCATACGACCGCCAACGCCAATGCGGGTATGGTAATAGCGGCGCTCTTGACCATGAACGCGAATTTCACGTATGGCCTTGGCTAAGTCGGGATCGGTCGTAAAAATTGCCCCACCATCGCCATAGCAGCCCAAGGGCTTGCTGGGGAAAAAGCTGGTACAGCCAACCGAGGACAGGCCACAGCTGCGCCGTTCCTGATAGGTCGCGCCAAAGCTTTGGGCAGCGTCCTCGATGATGGCGATGTTGCCGTAGCGCGCCGCCAGTGCGTTGAGTTCAGCCATATCGGCGGGCTGACCATAAAGCGACACCGGCATGATGGCGCGGGTTTTGGGGGTGATTGCGGCCTCGACCAGATTGACGTCGATATTGCAGGTATCAGGTTCGACATCGACAAAAACCGGGATGGCCCCGACCAGCGCAATAACTTCGGCGGTGGCGACAAAAGTAAAGGGCGAGGTGATCACTTCATCACCTGGCCCAATGCCCAAGGCCATCAGCGCGATCAGCAACGCCTCGGTGCCCGACGACACGCTGATGCAATAGTCGACGCCCGTATAGTGACCAAGTTTTTCTTCCAACTCGGCCACTTCGGGCCCCATGATATATTGGCCATGGTCGAGCACCGCGTGAATACGGGCATCAATTTTGGCCTTTTGCCGGGCATATTGGGCCTTAAGGTCGATAAATGCGAGGCGAGCAGACACTTGAATACCGCTCCATAAATGAGGCGAAAAATTTGGCCTAGTTTAGACGTCGAGCGGCAAATGCACCCGTTTGCCATCACGCGCCGATCGATAAATGCCAGTCAACACCTCAAGCGAGCGCAGACCAGCACGGCCGTCGGTCTCAGGCTCGGCGTGCCCCCGCAACACGTCAATGACATTGGCGTAATAAAGCGGATGGCCAAATCCATAGACCGACGTTGTTGCATAGCTGGCATCGGCGACCTTGGCATCATCGGCATGAGGGGTTTCAAACGCCCAATGCTCGATTTGATTGACGGCAACACCGCCGATACGCACCGTTCCCTTTTCGCCCAAAATGGTGATCGAGCCTTCCAGATTTTTGGGATAGGTCAGCATGGTCACATTCATCGACCCCAGTGCGCCCGAGCGCCAGCGAATGGAAACGACACCGGTATCTTCGGCCTCGATTTTGCGGGCCAGAGTTGCTGTATCAGCGCACAGGGATTCAATCGGGCCGACGATCCAATCAAGTAAATCAACATAGTGGCTGGCCTGATTCATAAACGCACCACCATCAAACTCCCAGGTGCCGCGCCATTTGGCGGCATCATAATAGTCTTGCGGGCGCGTCCAGAAAACGTTGATATTGACCATATAGATCTTGCCAAAACGCCCCTGCTCCACGGCATTTTTGAGCAATTGTAGCGTGGCATTGCGCCGGTTCTGCTTAACAACAAACAGGCGAACCGCAGCATCGTCGCAGACTTTTACCATGGCCAAACCATCTTCCCAACGCGTTGCCATTGGCTTTTCGGAAACGACGTGCTTGCCGCTGCGTGCAATGGTCATGGCTTGTTCGGCATGGATACCGCTAGGCGTGGTGACAATCACGATATCGGCGGCACTATTGGCCAGCATGTCGTTAAGATTTGTCCAGGTCTTGGCGCGAGTTAAATTGCCGGCTGCACCAGCGGCATCTTCATTGATGTCACACACATCAACGATTTCGGCATTGTCGCTATGCGTCTGAAGCGCGCCAAAATGGTTTTGAGCAATGCGTCCGCACCCAATCAAAGCGAAGCGGATTTTACGATCGGTGATCGGTGCTGGATAATTCCACATTATGACTTCACCACATTGTCGGCCGGTTCAAGATATTTGCCGCGGGTATCGACAATGAGACGGGAGTTGGCCTTGAGCATCTCATAGTCAAATAAGTCATGTCCGGTGGCCAATAACACACAATCGTAGCTGGCAACGACCTCGGGGGATAACACCACGCTGCTTAGATCAAAGTGGGCGTGATGGCGCAATTTGGGGAATACCGGAACGTGAGGGTCGCTATAAGAAACCTCAGCGCCCAGGTCGCACAGCTTTTCCATCAGGACCACCGAAGGCGATTCGCGCATGTCATCGACGTTTTTCTTATAAGCAACGCCGAGCACCAGTATGGATGCGCCATTGATTGATTTTTTGGCACGGTTCAGCGCCGTGCTGATTTTGGACACCACATAATTGGGCATCGAGGCATTCACCTCTCCGGCCAACTCGATGAAGCGGGTATTGACCCCAAATTCGCGCGCTTTCCAGGTCAAATAGAACGGATCGATCGGGATACAGTGTCCGCCAAGGCCGGGGCCCGGATAGTAAGGCACGAAGCCAAAGGGCTTGGTGGCGGCAGCGCGGATCACTTCATGAATATCAATGTTCATTGTGTCCGCGACAATTTTCATTTCGTTGACCAGACCAATATTGACGGCCCGGTGGATATTTTCGAGCAGTTTGGTTAGGCTCGGCAGCGCGGGTGGAACTGACCGGCACGACGTTGTCGATCACGGTGCTATAAAGCGCAACACCCGCCTTCAGGCAGTTTTCAGTAACCCCGCCGCAGACTTTGGGAATCGTCTGAGTGGTGAATTTCGAATTGCCCGGATCTTCACGTTCGGGCGAATAGACCAGGAAAAAATCCTCGCCGACATGAAGACCAACCGATTGAACGCGCGGCAGTAATTCCTCATCCGTCGTGCCCGGGAAAGTCGTGCTCTCCAGCGACAGCAATTGCCCTTGGCGCAAATGGGGCAACAGGGAATCGGTCGTGTCCGTCACATAACTCAGATCAGGTTCGCGGTGCTTGTCGAGTGGGGTGGGAACACATAATATCAGGACGTCGGCTTCCCGTGCCCTGGAAAAATTGCTGGTGGCCTCAAAACCGGCGGCTTTTGCATTGGCGATACGCCCGGCAGAAATATGCTCAATATAGCTACGACCGGCGTCGAGTGCGGCGATTTTGCTGTCGTCAATATCAAGTCCAATGACCTTGAAGCCGACTTCGGCAAAACGCAAAACCAACGGCAAACCAACATAGCCAAGGCCAACAATACCGATCACCGACTTACGGGAAACCACCCTGTCAATAAATGTTTGAAGCACATTATTCCTTAACTAAATATGAGGCTACGCTCGATATCGTTAGTGCATCATTTGGTGTGTTAGATCAACGCTCTGATCGCTTAATTCTGTGCCTAGGCACCATGTGGCAGTTCATGCACTTGGTGTCGGCGTAACGAACCAGGATTTCGTCGGCTTACCGCAGACCTAGACAAGCTATTTGCCTTCAGAGTTGCCGCCAATGCCGCCAGTGCCGCCATTTTTTAATGACCATAGGCTCATGCCAATGGGCGCCTCGCCGTCGCCTCCGCAACATCCGCCCGCCAAGGCTCTGACGTTCTTGAGTTATCCCAATGGCACCGCAATCGTTGGTATCGACTTTCGACCGTACACTGTGGGACGCAGAGGCAAAGGCTCGCCAACAATGTCGCTGTACTAACTACTCAGGCACGGCGGGGCAGGAGGCGCGATAGTTGACACCCATGCCGAGTCAACGATTGCGGATGGGTTTGATACCGCTGACTTTATGAGCACCAGCTTCATCATGGCGGCGGAATTTCACCGAAATCGGTTGATCCCCCGGGGTCTGGACGTAATGATGCCGGATGTTGACTTCACCAAACGTGTATCTGCGCCATCACTCGCCTGCTACGACGCGGCGCCCAAGCCGTCATACGGGGGTGTACCGAGTTCGGCAGCCGATCAATTGCGACATCTGCCCACCCCCGTTCCTCTTTAGTCGGCGAACCATGACCTATAATTCAATGCCAATTCGCGCTCTCGCGGTCATTATCATTTCACTTATTTTGGGCTTGGCCAATATCGACGCCACGCTGGCCCAAACTTCTACGCCAAACGAGGGCACCCCCAACCAGGCCCGCGACTGACGGTTGGCGTATACGAAAGCCCCCTTTGTCATGATCGATGGTGATCAGGTCTCCGGCATGGCCATCGATCTATGGCAATCATTCGCCCAAAACCTCAATCTTGAATATGACTATAAACCGTTTGAAAAGCTGAGTGATCTGGTCGATGCGACGGCGGAAAATCAGGTCAACGTCGCCGTGACCAATTTGACAGTCACCGAGGATCGCGCCGCCCGCATTGATTTCACCCAGCCTTGGTTCGATGCCGGCTTGCGTATTATGGTCAATGAGGATCAGGGTCCCGGTCTTACGGGACTATGGGCGGGACTGCGCGATTCAGGCTATCTGCAGGCCTATGGCTGGCTTGCATTGGTCATCGTGCTGGCAACTGTCGGTTTCACCTTCTTTGACCGCCGATTTGACAAGAATTTTACCAGACACTGGCCTGCGGGACTGGCGGAAAGTTTTTATACAGTCATGTCCATCGCGACCTCTGGCCGGCCCCCTTCCCGCAAAAATCTCTTCGGGTGGCTTGGCCGCTTTTGGCAAGGCATATGGCTGGTTTGCGGCATTGCGGTTTTCGCCTATGTGACCTCCAGTATTACTAGCGTTATGACCACTCTTTCTCTCAACAATCACATTCACAGTCTTGATGATTTGGCTGGAAAGACCATCGGCGTCGCCCAGGGCAGCACAGCCCAGAGCTTTATTCAGGCGGCAAACCTGACCGCAGTGCCGTTCAGCGGCATGACCGAGTTGGCAAAGGCACTGACTGATGGCAAAATTGATGCCTTGATTGGCGACAAGCCTGTACTCGAATATTATGCCCATATCCATCCCGAACTGCCGCTGTCGGTTGTGGGCAGTGTCTTTCATCCCGACAAATATGCCTTCGCGCTGTCGCCCGACACGGTTCTGCGCAAGGCACTGACGGTAGAGGTGGTCGGCGCTCACGAGGATGGGCTGTTAGGCGATTTGAACAGGAAGTATTTCGGCGAGTAAATTCTCTGGTTCACCGGACGAGTACCCTCACGGAGCCATTAGCAGGCGCTTAAACACCCGCGCCCAGCCAGATCAGATCATCGCCAATTATGGTTATCGCCATCATATCGCGAAATTGGCATCCGCGGTTTGACTTCATTGCTTTCGTTGGCTTGCAGGCTCAAAGGGGCGGGCAGATTTTGCAGAGGCCATTGGATGGATATAGCGGCGCTCGAGGGCATTCCCTTCGCTCGGTGCTTAAGCAGCGCGCCTTTTGCGCGTTATCTACATGGGGGATTTGGCTATATTTTGGGGTTTTTGGGCACAAAAAAGCCCCGTCAGTTTTCACTGGCGGGGTTTTTGATTTCGAGATTGTAAAGAGACTGAGCTGTTTTTGGCAGACCTGGCGGCGACCTACTCTCCCAAGCCTTAAGACTTAGTACCATCGGCGCAGCGGTGTTTAACGGTCGAGTTCGGGATGGGATCGGGTTTTGAGCATCGCGCAAAAACCACCAGATCGGCGAAAAACAGCTGAGGTGAATTCTGGTTATATTATTTGGACCTACGCTTTCCCATGCAAGAAGCGTTGGTCTGGTGTTTTTGTGACCGATGTTTTCGACAATGCGTATCAGGTCTTTCATCAGCGCTCCTGGAGGAGCGCAGCGAACGACCCCGGCCAACTTTTTGGCCGCCCCACCGGCGGGTCTTTGACCCGTGAGGCAGAGAGATGGTAACGGCAAGGCCGTTACGAGCATTGATTAATGAGAACGATCAAGCCAATCGGGCTATTAGTACCGGTAAGCTTCACATATTGCTACGCTTCCACACCCGGCCTATCGACGTGGTGGTCTTCCACGGCTCTCAAGGGAATACTAGTTTTGAAGGAGGCTTCCCGCTTAGATGCTTTCAGCGGTTATCCCGTCCGAACTTAGCTACCCTGCAATGCGGCTGGCGCCACAACAGGTCCACCAGAGGTTCGTCCAACCCGGTCCTCTCGTACTAGGGTCAGGCTCTTCTCAATATTCCTACACCCACGGCAGATAGGGACCGAACTGTCTCACGACGTTCTAAACCCAGGCTCACGTACCACTTTAAATGGCGAACAGCCATACCCTTGGGACCTGCTCCAGCCCCAGGATGTGATGAGCCGACATCGAGGTGCCAAACAATGCCGTCGATATGGACTCTTGGGCATTATCAGCCTGTTATCCCCAGCGTACCTTTTATTCGTTGAGCGATGGCCCTTCCACGCGGGACCACCGGATCACTATGACCGACTTTCGTCTCTGCTCGACTTGTCAGTCTCGCAGTCAGGCAGGCTTATGCCATTGCACTCGTCGACCGATTTCCGACCGGTCTGAGCCCACCATCGCGCGCCTCCGTTACTCTTTGGGAGGCGACCGCCCCAGTCAAACTACCCACCATACGCTGTCCCGGACACTGTTATGCCGCGGTTAGACATCTATGACGATAAGGGTGGTATCTCATCTTTTGGCTCCACAAAGACTGGCGTCCCTGCTTCAAAGCCTACCACCTATCCTGCACATGCCGACACAAATGCCAGCGTAAAGCTATAGTAAAGGTGCATGGGGTCTTTCCGTCTGACCGCAGGAACCCCGCATCTTCACGGGGAATTCAATTTCGCTGAGTCTATACTGGAGACAGTGGGGAAGTCGTTACGCCATTCGTGCAGGTCGGAACTTACCCGACAAGGAATTTCGCTACCTTAGGACCGTTATAGTTACGGCCGCCGTTTACCGGGGCTTCAATTCAAGGCTTGCACCTCTCCTTTTAACCTTCCGGCACCGGGCAGGCGTCAGACCCTATACGTCGTTTTGCAACTTCGCAGAGCCCTGTGTTTTTAGTAAACAGTCGCCACCCCCTCTTTTGTGCCACTTCTAAAGGGTTGCCCCGATAGAAGTCATGCTTATCCCGAAGTTACGCATGCAATTTGCCGAGTTCCTTCAGTATAGTTCTCTCAAGCGCCTTGGTATACTCTACCAGTCCACCTGTGTCGGTTTAGGGTACGGTCAATATCGATGGAGCCTATTTCCTGGAACCGGCTCATCGCACCCCCAATCCGTTAAGGGGATACGAACCTGCGCGATCCGTCACTACCATCTGGTTCACGAATATTAACGTGATTCCCATCGGCTACGCATTTCTGCCTCACCTTAGGGGCCGACTAACCCTGCGCTGATTAGCATTGCGCAGGAACCCTTGGACTTTCGGCGAAAGTGTCTCTCACACTTTTTGTCGCTACTCATGTCATCATTCGCACTTCCGATACCTCCACGGCCCCTCACAGGTACCGCTTCGCAGGCTTACGGAACGCTCCGCTACCGCTTACAACAAAGTTGTAAACCCTAAGCTTCGGTGGATAGTTTCAGACCCGTTACATCTTCGCCGCAGGATCGCTTGACCAGTGAGCCTGTTACGCTATCTTTAAAGGATGGCTGCTTCTAAGCCAACCTCCTGGTTGTCTAAGCAATCCCACATGCTTTCCCACTTAACTATCACTTGGGGACCTTAGCTGTAGGTTAGGGCTGTTTCCCTTTTGACGACGGACCTTAGCACCCGCCGTCTGTCTCCCGAGTAGTACTTCTGGGTATTCGGAGTTTGGTTAGGTTTGGTAAGTCGGTGAGACCCCCTAGCCCATCCAGTGCTCTACCCCCCAGAGTATTCGCTCGAGGCGATACCTAAATATCTTTCGCGGAGAACCAGCTATTTCCGAGTTTGATTGGCCTTTCACCCCTAGGAACAAGTCATCCCCGTCTTTTTCAACAGACGTGGGTTCGGCCCTCCAGTAAGTGTTACCTTACCTTCAGCCTGCTCATACCTAGATCACTCGGTTTCGGGTCTAATCCGACTAACTTAACGCCCTATTCAGACTCGCTTTCGCTGCGCC
>NZ_CP118246.1:2110000-2427500 GCF_028816455.1 Devosia algicola
TCGCCAACTTGCCCTCGATCTATCGCTCGATCTGGGAAACCGGTCGCAAGCACGATCTGGACGATGCCACGATCAAGCGGATCATCGGCATGTACGCCTATGATCTGGACATGAACAAGCGCATCAACGCTGGCGATTCCATCGAAATTCTGGAAACCGAGCCCGACAGCAACGGTCAACAGGATCTGCTTTATGTCGGGTTGAAACTGGGCTCGACCCTGCGCCAGGCTCTATCGCTTCGTTTCCCCGAACGGCAGCGTCAGCTATCTCGATCCTGACGGACAAACCGGCAAGCGCTTCCTCAATCGACGGCCGCTCAAGGGTGGCGGCACGTTGCGGTCGCGGTTCGGTTACCGCATCCACCCCATTTTTCACACCCGAAAGCTGCACACCGGCGTTGATCTGGCGGCCCCCCGCGGCACCCCGATTTATGCCGCAGGCGATGGCACCATCGAATTTGCCGGCCGACAATCTGGATATGGCAACAAGATCGAGGTCAAGCACGTCAATGGCTACGAAACTGCCTATGCCCATATGAACCGATTTGCCGACGGTATTAAGGTCGGCGTTAAGGTGCGCCAGGGCCAGATCATTGGCTATGTCGGCTCAACCGGCTATTCAACCGGGCCCCATCTGCATTTCGAAGTCAAGATCAATGGCAATCTGGTTGACCCGCTCAGTGTCAAGCTACCGCGTGAAAATACCCTCAGAGCCCAGGATCAAGGCGCCTTCAACAAAGTTGTCGCCCAGATCGATGACCTGATGACACGTGCCCCCGCGCCGGTTTCAGTCGCATCGAACTAAGGTGGTGCCGCAACGGGCCTGCGGTCGAGCGTCCACCAGCCAATCAATGCCGAAACCAGACTGAGCGCTGCCATGATATAGGCTATGGTGGCAAAGGCGGTGTTGGTGGCGGTAAGCCGCAACACTTCGTTGGTCGGGCTCAATGCTTCGGCCGGTGGCAACCCGAAAAATATCGCCAGTTCTGCGGCGCTTCCCAGCGACTGCTCGAAAACCGAGGTCACTATCGGCCCCAGCATCGCCACGGCCACGAGACCGGCGATCCGCGACACCGCATTATTGATCCCCGATGCAAGGCCGGTGTCGTTGTCGTCTATCGAGGTCATGACCGCGGTCGACAGGGGTGACACCACCAGCCCCATGCCGATCCCCAGCACAATGATGGCGGGCATCGTGCCAAGCCACAGTGCCTGCCAGTGCGCGGTATAGCCCAGTCCCACACATGCCAGGCTGACCAGCAGCGCACCGATGGTGATCGGCCACCCGGCGCCAAACCTGTCCGCCAGACTGCCACTGAATCTTGCGAGAACCGTCAACATGGCGCCAAATGGCAACATCACCAGCGCCACCTCGGCAGGCGTCGCGCCCCATCCGGCAATCACTGTCATCGGCAGGAAAAACAGCACGCCCGACAGCGAAAAATACAAGACGAATGTCAGCGCCTGTGCGCCAGAAAACCCCTTGCTGGCAAATAGTCGCAATGGCAACATCGGCACCTTGACCCGTGCTTCCCACACAAGAAACGCGGCAAGGATCACGCCGCCAATGCCGCCATACAACACGGTGTGGGACAGCGCCGGTACACTGTCGCTGCCATCCCCGGTCAGCCCGAAGACCAACGCCAATAAACCGATACTGGCCAAAACGGCGCCGACGACATCAAGGTGCCGTGTCGGCCCCGGCTCGTCGTCCGGCACTTTGGCCCACAACAGCCAGAGCGCCACGCCACCCAGCGGCAAATTGATGGCAAATACCAGTCGCCATCCCCAATCGCCGAGCCAGGTCAACACGCCGCCGCCAATGATCGGTCCCATAATTGTTGTCAGCGCTGCCGCCGCCGCCCAGGTGCCAATGGCCCGTCCGCGCTCGGCGCGTGGATAGGCCTTGGCGATAATCGCCAGGCTCCCCGGCACCATGAAAGCCGCGCCGATCCCCTGCACGGCCCGCGCCACGACCAACAGGATTGGCGTCGGCGCTACAGCCGAGCCAATCGAGGCCACAACAAACGCGCCGATCCCCAGCCCGAACACAAGTCGCAGGCCGAACCGGTCACCGGTCGCGCCACCCAAAAGGATCAGCGATCCCAAAAACAGCATATAGCCGTTTGAAATCCATTGGGCATCAGCCAGCGTTGCACCCAAATCGGCGCGAATGGCTGGAATGGCAATCGAGATCACCGAACCATCGATGAACCCCATGCTCGAGGCCAGAATGGCCGCAGTCAGCACATAGCGACGCCGCTCCACTGGGCAAAAGCTAGCCCCCGAACCCGCACCAGCATTGACCTCACCAACGCTCATGGCGCCGCTCCCGCGAACTTCATGTCAAATTATTCGCTACGCACGACCCAAACCGCCAACTCATTGCCGCCGGGTTCTCGAAAGTGAAATCGGCGTCCACCTGGAAAGTCAAACTGTGGGCGTGTGATCAACCCACCGGCGGCGCGTACCCGCTTTTCGGCATCATCGAGATCGTCGGTTCGAATTATCGCCATGCTGGCCTCGACCCGTTCGGGCGCCTGATCGATACCCCCATCAATTCCCGCACCATTGATGGCGTCATAGTCGGGGCCGTAGGAGGTCAGCGACCAGCCAAATGCCTTGGCAAAAAAGCCGCCTGTCGCGGCCCGATCCTTGGAGGGAAATTCGATATAATCAATATGCTCCGCCATGCCCGCTCCTCTATATCGCAATCGCCTCTTACGCTAGCTAGACAGCATAAAGGCCGGTCCTGCAACCGGCCTCTATGCATTGCTCAGACAGGAGCGTTGGCGCTTTTGGCTTCCTCGGGTCGAAGGATCAGGCCCTCTTCGCCAATATCAACAAGGACATGGGAGCCATCCGAAATCCGGCCGCCGAGAATTTCGTCGGCCAGATTATCCTGAACCTCCCGCTGGATCACCCGCTTTAGCGGTCGGGCGCCATAAAGCGGATCATAGCCTTCATTGCCCAACCAGTCGCGGGCCAACGGGGTCAGTTCCAGTTCGATATCGCGCTCCTTGAGCAGTTCGCGCAGCCGCGTCAGCTGGATATCGACAATCGCGCCCATATGCTGGCGCTCAAGCCGATGGAACAGGATGATATCGTCGATCCGGTTGAGAAACTCCGGCCGGAACGCGGCCTTGACGGCGTCGAGTACCTTGCCGCGCACCAGTTCCACCGTCTCCCCTTCCTTGAGTTGGACCAGATGTTCCGAACCCAGATTGGAGGTCATGATGATGATGGTATTGCGGAAATCAACCGTCCGGCCCTGCCCGTCGGTCAGCCGACCATCGTCAAGAACCTGCAACAGGATGTTGAACACATCCGGATGCGCTTTCTCGATCTCGTCAAACAGCACAACCTGATAGGGCCGCCGCCGCACCGCTTCGGTCAGAACCCCGCCCTCATCATAGCCGACATAGCCCGGGGGCGCGCCGATCAAGCGGGCAACCGAGTGCTTTTCCATGAATTCGGACATATCTATCCGCACCATGGCGTGCTCGTCATCGAACAGGAATTCGGCCAGCGCCTTGGTCAACTCGGTCTTGCCAACGCCGGTGGGTCCCAAAAACATGAACGAGCCGATTGGCCGGTTCGGATCCTGCAGCCCGGCACGCGCCCGGCGCACTGCGCGAGCTACAGCTGCGACGGCATCTTGCTGGCCGATTACGCGCTCACCCAGATGGGTTTCCATCTGCACCAGTTTTTCGCGTTCGCCTTCCAGCATCCGGTCAACCGGAATACCGGTCCAGCGCGACACCACCTGGGCGATATGGGTTGGCAGCACAACTTCTTCGACCAAAACGCTGCCGGGCCCGATTTCGCCTTTTTCGGCATCGGCGATCTTGCGCTCGAGATCAGGGATAATACCATAGGACAATTCGCCGGCGCGACCGAGATTGCCGGCCCGTTGCGCCGCTTCAAGGCTCGGTGCGGGCCTTGTCCAGTTCTTCCTTGATTTTCTGCCCGCCCTGCAAGCGCTGTTTTTCATTTTCCCAGCGTTGGGTCAGTCCGGTTGCCTGCTCTTCGATGTCGGCCAATTCCGCTTCAAGCTTGTCCAGCCGTGTCTTTGAAGCGTCGTCAGTTTCCTTGCGCAACGCCTCGCGCTCGATCTTGAGCTGCATGATGCGCCGGTCCAACTCGTCCAGCGCCTCAGGCTTGCTTTCAACCGCCATGCGCAATCGCGCCGCCGATTCATCGACCAGATCGATGGCCTTGTCGGGCAGGAAGCGGTCAGCAATATAACGATTCGAAAGCGTTGCCGCCGACACGATCGCCGAGTCCGAAATCCGGATACCGTGATGCAGGCTCATACTTTTCCTTGAGCCCGCGCAGGATCGAAATCGTGTCCTCGATCGTCGGCTCGTCGACAAACACCGGCTGGAACCGCCGCGCCAATGCCGCATCCTTTTCCACATGCTTGCGATATTCATCCAGCGTCGTCGCGCCAACGCAATGCAGCGACCCGCGAGCCAGAGCGGGCTTCAGCAGATTGGAAGCATCCATGGCCCCATCGGACTTGCCCGCACCAATCAGCGTATGCATCTCGTCGATGAACAGGATGATCTGGCCCTCGGCACTGTCGATCTCATTGAGTACGGCCTTCAGCCGTTCCTCGAACTCGCCACGATATTTTGCACCTGCAATCAAGGCGCCCATGTCCAGCGACATCAGCGAGCGGTTCTTGAGACTTTCGGGCACGTCGCCATTGACGATACGGATCGCCAGCCCCTCGACAATGGCGGTCTTGCCAACGCCGGGTTCGCCAATCAGCACCGGATTATTCTTGGTGCGGCGCGATAATACCTGCACCGTGCGGCGGATTTCCTCGTCGCGACCAATCACAGGGTCCAACTTGCCCTCTCGCGCCGCCTCGGTCAGGTCACGCGCATATTTTTTAAGCGCATCATAGCCATTCTCAGCCGAAGCCGAGTCAGCGGTGCGCCCTTTGCGCAAATCATTGATGGCATCATTGAGCGCTTGGGGTGACACACCGGCGGCCAGCAGGATTTTGCCCGCATCGGTTTCCTTTTCGACTGTCAGCGCCAACAACAGGCGTTCAACCGTCACAAAGGAATCGCCCGCCTTCTGCGCCGCGCTTTCAGCTGTTTCGAAAACCCGTGCCAGTTCGCGCGACAGATAGACTTGTGCACCATCGCCCGAAACCACCGGAATTTTGGTCAGGCCCGCTTCGGTCTGCGCCAGCGCCAACTTGGCATTACCACCGGCGCGCCCGATAAGCCCCGCCGCCATGCCTTCATCGCTATCGTCAAGCAAGACCTTGAGCAGATGCAATGCACCCACCTGCTGGTGTCCCTTCCCCAGGGCCAAGGTTTGGGCGTTCTGGATGAAACCGCGTGCCCGTTCGGTATATTTTTCAATGTTCAATTCAACTCTCCTAAATTTCGCCCGCCAGCTCGCCCAATGGCACGAACTGGTCGTCGGAAGTGTTGTCGTCCGGCCGCCCGCTTGCGGCGCTGACCGGTAACATGCTGGATATAGGAATAGAGCACCGCCCAGAAAAGAGGCAGCCGCGCCAAATGCGCCTGCACTCAGGCCAGAAACAATAGCGGCAGGATCAACAGGGGCGAAATCGGCAAGCCAATCGCATTCAGCCCGATGACCAACTGCGGCAACGCCCAGGCGGCTACGACCAGAGCCTTGACGCCCATCGGACCGATCAACGACGGCGCCAGCTGGCGCGAGATCAGCAGACCGGCGCACAGCAACAGGACCAGATCATAATTGTGCATATAGGGCGTCATCAATACCGTGGCGACAAGCACCATTGCTGCCCGCCGTATCGGATCGTTGCTTGTCCGCAATCTCAGGATCAGGACCACACCCACCATTACCGCGAACACGCCATGCACCATCACCGCCAGATCGCCATTCCCGGTCAGGTTGCGAACCGCCATGAAGGCTGAAGGCACCATCAGGGTAAAAAGCCCGTGCCCCCATTTTTCAAGCTCGCTCAACGCCGGAAGCGTCCTTTCGGCATAGTCGAACAATGCCGCGCTACCAAATATAGCCAGGCTGGCCGCCGCAAGACCAAGGCTCCCGACCGTTGCCACCGCTATGGCTTACCAACGCTTCTGGAACAACCAGATGACGGGTAGCAGGAACCCGCTTTGCGGCTTCATCGTCAATAAGGTTGCCGCCAGTCCCGCCCCAAGGCCATTGACCCGCCCATGCGCCAGCGCCAACAGCATCAAACCGGCGAACAGGCTCCCCGATTGCCCGCCATAAAGGCACAGAACTGTCGCCGGCGAGGTCAGGATGATGGCGGTTTCCAAACGATCAAAACCAAACCGCCGCGCCCCATACCACAGCACCAGTAACCCCAAAAGCGACCAGACCAGCAGCGCCGGATAATAGTCGAGCAGACCAAATGGCCAGCTAAACAGTAATGTGGTGGGTGGATAGGCCCAGACCCGGTGACCGATCGGGCTGCCGATAAAGCCTATCTGATAGGCCATGAACGCGTCGGGGACATAGATGTCACTCCAGCGCCCCGCAAGGATTAGCCTCGCAGTCGACCAAAGATTGATAAAGTCGGCACCGACCGGACCACCATCGGCATAAAGATATCCCTTGATTGCCGATGTTTCGCCCACACGGCTCGCGGCAAAACCCAACAGATGGACAATGCTGAGGCCCAACAGGACAATCTTGAACTGGCGATTGGCTGGCAGCAATATTGTCTCGTCCGGCTCGCGCGAAAATGGAGCCGATAGACTAAGCCCGGTCCAGCTTAAAATGTCGTTACAACACCCAAGCAAAAAGGGCCGGGTGATAACCCGGCCCTTGCATATTTCTGGTCGCCTATTCCGCAGCGTTCGAGTTGCCACCGGCGGTAATGAACGCTGGCAAGTCGCCAACTTCGGGTTGGGGCGCCGCACCGGGATCATCTGCGGTTTCGGCAGCTGTCGGACGACGTCGACGTGGACGGCGTTCACGTACCTTGCGCGGTTCGTCGGCGCTGGCAGCAACTGGGGCCGCCTCACCATCCGCAGTTGGTACCTCGCTCGAGGCCACGGTCTCGTCGGCCTTGGGAGCCTCAGCCGAAACCGTTTCTGCGGGTGGCCGGGTTCTCGGCTGCCGGGGCTCACGATTCTCGCGATTGTCACGTTGGCCATTGCCACCGCCGGTCTGCCCGCCATTGCCTTCACCATCCGCGTCGCCCTGGTTCTGCTGCTGGGGCGGTTGGGGTTGGGGCGATGAAAACCGGTTCTGGGGTTCGGGCATATCATCGTCGAGATCGTCGCTATCTCGGCCATTGGCATTGTTTTGGGGCTGTGCCGCCGAAACGATACGGAAATAATGTTCGGCGTGCTGAAGGTAATTTTCAGCCATCACCGAATCGCCCGACGATTGGGCGTCGCGCGCCAACTGCATGTATTTCTCGGCGATGTGGGCGGCGTTGCCGCGCACTTTCACGTCGGGGCCGTTGCTCTCGAAATTGCGCGATAGCGGGTTAACATGCTTGCGCCCGCCATTGCGCCCACGCGAGCGGTTGTTGTTCTTGTTGTTCTGCTGATTGGGTCTCATCTGGTCGCTTTTTTTTAATTCGTGAGTAACAAGCGTCACGCTTCTGGCGGACCGGCAAAATGCCTGGGCTCGGCCAAGTCCCGATGGTCCTCACTCGGATCCTGCATCGGGGAATACACTGGCTTCATGAAGACCTGAAATGCCGACAGCAACGCCACCCTATCCGATACAATCAGGCTATGAACTGGAAATTTCCAAGCCCTTGCCGCGCATCGCAGCTATACCAATGATCGGGTGGCCATCCCCGTGGCGCTCATGATGCGCCGTTGACAGCACCAGCAAACTATCTTGTTCGCTCACAATTTCCAAGCGGAAAATATGTCGCGCCCTGTCCAAGTGGACTTGCTCACCCAATATTGTGTCCCACAACTACGCGATCAAGCCCCGCCAAATCACTGATTATCCTGATGTCGCTCAATCCTGCCCGCGCAAAAAGGTCACTCACGGCGCCGCCCTGATCATAACCGATTTCCACCGCCAATTGCCCGCCGGGCCGCAAATGATCGCGCGCACCAGCAACAATGATGCGATACGGTGCCAGCCCATCCGGCCCGCCATCGAGCGCCAGCATCGGATCATGCTCGCGCACGTCACGCGCCAGATCGGCAATGACCGGGCTGGCGATATAGGGCGGGTTGGACAGGATCAGATCAACGCGGCGGTTCGGCCCAATTGGTTCAAACCACGATCCGGCCAGCAACTCGAGCCGGTCGGTTACGGCGTGGATCGCGGCATTTTCCGTGGCCACCACCAGCGCCTCCGCACTCAAATCCACCGCCACGGCCCGCGCGCGCGGCGCATTGGCCAGAATGGCAATGGCGATGCAGCCCGTCCCGGTGCCCAGATCGAGAAAATCGGCATCGCGCCCACCAATCACTGCCAATGCCAGATCAACCAACAGTTCCGTCTCGGGTCGCGGTATCAGCGTTGCCGCCCCGAGTACAAAATCCAGCCCGTAAAATTCCCTGTGACCCATAATCCGTGCAACGGGCTCGCCTGCCAGGCGCCGTTCCATCACCGCCTTGATCTGCTCACGCTGCGCCGGTGAAACTGGCCCCGCCTCCCCCACCGCCAGGCCCAGCCCATCCAGACCCAAAACCGCCCCGGTCAGGATTTTGGCATCCACATCGGCGCAAGGCACACCATGCTGCGCCAACCGGTCGCGCCAATGGCGCCAGAGAGCGCCCACGCTGTCGGTCGGGTTCAGTTCACCTGCTCCAACGCTGCCAACTGTTCGGCCTGATGCTCGGTAATCAGCGCTTCGATCAATTCGTCCAGCGCTTCCCCGGAAATCACCTTATCGAGCCTTGTAGAGTGTGAGATTGATCCGGTGGTCGGTCACGCGCCCCTGCGGGAAATTATAGGTGCGGATGCGCTCGGACCGGTCGCCGGACCCCACCTGCCCCTTGCGCGCTTCGGCCCGCGCGCTGTCGCGCTCCTCGCGTTGCTGCTCGTAAAGCCGCGCCCGCAACACCTGCATGGCCAACGCCCGGTTCTGATGCTGGCTCTTTTGTGCCGACGTCACCATGATCCCGGTTGGCAAATGGGTAATGCGCACCGCACTATCGGTGGTGTTGACGTGTTGCCCGCCCGCCCCGGACGCCCGCATCGTATCGATACGGATATCCTCGGGCTTGATCTCGATGTCGATATCCTGAACCTCGGGCAATACCGCAACCGTTGCCGCCGATGTGTGGATACGCCCCGACCCCTCGGTCGTCGGCACGCGCTGCACGCGATGCACGCCGCTTTCAAACTTCATCCGCGCATAGACGCCCTTGCCGGTAACATTGGCGATGATTTCCTTGAATCCCCCCATTTCGCCGGCGCTTTCTTCCATGATCGAGACCTTCCAGCCTTGCCCGGCAGCATAGCGCTCATACATGCGGAACAGATCGCCCGCAAACAGCGCCGCCTCGTCCCCACCAGTGCCACCGCGAATTTCAAGGATTACCGATTTGTCGTCGGCCTCATCGCGTGGCAAGAGCAGAATACGGATTTCGGCCACCAGTTTCTCGATATTCTCGCGCAATTCATAGACCTCGGCCTCGGCCATTTCGCGCATTTCGGGGTCACCCGATTTCATCAGCGCTTCGGCATCGACCAGATCACTCTGCGCTTTCTTGTAGGCAATGATCGGGCCGACAATCGGCGCCAGTTCGGCATGTTCCTTAGAAAATTTGACAAACTCGTCCGGCTCGGCCCCGCCCGACAGTGCGGCCTCAACATAGTTGAACCGCATTTCGAGCGCGTCGAGCTTGTCCTGGGGAAGCGTAGCCATGATCAATTATTCCTGTACGGGCCAAAGCACCGCATTATGCAAAAACTCGATGTCATCGCGGCAGGGGTCAGCCGGACCTGTGCGGTGTAAAAGGCTCTTCGCGCCGCGTCAAACCGGCAGGTTCTGCTTGTCGATCCATTCTTCGAGCAGCGAGCGCACCGAGACCCCGTCCGCACCATCCAGAAGCGCCGCTGATATCGCCTGCCGGATAGGCCCCAACTCCAGATTGAGCACCATTTCCTTGATCGGCCCAATCGAGGCTGGTCCCATCGACAGGCGCGTCATGCCAATGGCCAAGAGCGCCAGCGCTTCCACTGGCCGTCCCGCCAATTCGCCACACATGGTAATGGGCACATTGTAGCGCCGTGCCGCGTCCACGATATGGCGGAAGGCCCGCAATCGCGGCAGGCCGATGGCATCATAGGTACTCGACACCCGAGGATTGGCCCGATCCGACGCCGTCAGGAACTGCACCAGATCGTTGGACCCGATCGAAACAAAGTCAGCCTCAGGCAACAATTGGTCCAACTCGAACAACAGTGATGGCACCTCCACCATCACCCCAAGGCTCGACCTTGGATGGCACCAATTGCTCGGCGCGCCGCAGCCGTTCCAGGCTCCTTGGTAACAATCAGGCGGGTGCGCCGGAATTCAAATGTCTCGGTGACCATGGGCACCAATATCTTGATCGGCTTGCCCTGGGCGGCAATCAACAGGGCACGCACCTGGGTCCGTAGCAGGCCGGGTCGATCCAGGCCCAGACGGATCGAGCGATAGCCCATCGCCGGATTTTCCTCGACTGCCGAGCGCAAATAGGGGACGACCTTGTCGCCCCCTATATCGAGCAGACGGAAAACAATTGGTCGACTGCCCGCAATCCGCATCGCCTCGGCATAAAGATCGACCTGCTCCTGCAGACGCGGCAGTTTTGAGGCAATCATGAATTGCAGTTCGGTGCGAAACAGCCCGACCCCGGACGCCCCGGTATCGTCGAGCATGGGCAGGTCCGCCACCAGCCCCGAATTGTGCAACAGCGTGACCGCCACCCCATCCTTGGTGACCGAGGGCAGATCCTTGAGTGCTGCATAGTGGGCACGCCGCTTGGCCGACAGACGCACCTTGTCGATATAGGTCTGTTCGATATCGGCCGTTGGACGCAGATGGGCGATCCCCGCCGTGCCATCCAGAATGATGTCGTCGCCGGTTTCAGACATGGAAACGATGGATTGGGCCTGTCCCACCGCCACAATCCCCAGCGAGCGCGCCACAATAGCCACATGGGCCGTCGCCCCGCCTTCCTCAAGCACGATGCCGCGCAACTTTGTGCGGTCATATTCGAGCAGTTCCGCCGGTCCCATATTGCGGGCCACCAGAATGGCATTGTCGGGCAGGTTACGACCCAACCCCTGATGGTCGCCGGTCAATATGCGCAACAGCCGATTGGCCAGATCATCCAGATCATGCAACCGGTCGCGTATATAGGGATCGGTCTGCCGCAACATGCGGGCGCGCGTGTCATTTTGCACCCGCTCGACCGCCGCTTCCGCCGACAGACCGTTCTCGATGGCTTCGGTCAATCGGTTGACCCAGCCCCGGTCATTGGCGAACATCCGGTAGGTTTCAAGGATTTCGCGATGGTCCGATGAGGGCTGCATGTCGCCGCGATCCAGCATCGCGTCAATCGAAACCCGCATGCGCTCGAGCGCCGAGGTCAGCCTTTCGGTTTCCTGATCGGTGTCTTCGGCAATAAAATTGGTCACCACGACGCGCGGGTCGTGCAGCACCACCGTGCCCAGCGCAATGCCATCGGTAAAACTGACGCCGTTGAACATGCGGGGCCGCCTGAGGTCGATATCGGACCCCGGCTTGATCAGATTGTCGAAATCCGAGGTCGCCACCATCTCAGCCAGAATTGTGGCCGTCGTGAGCATGGCTTCGATTTCGTCTTCGCCATAGCGACGCCGTTCGGCGTTTTGCACAACCAGCACGCCCAGCGTCTGTCCGGCCCGCAACACCGGCACACCCAGAAAGGCGTAGTAAGGATCTTCCCCGGTTTCAGGGCGATAGGCAAAGGCGGGATGGCTGGGCGCATCATCAAGGCTGAGCGGCTCGGCGTCCGCGGCAATTTGGCCAACCAGGCCCTCGCCCAGCCGCAGCGTCGTCATATGCACCGATTCTGCCGCCAACCCCTTGGTCGCAAACAGGCTCGAGCGCGCCATCGTCGCGCAGCACGTAAAACGAGCACACATCGGCACGCATATTCAGCGCGATCAACGACACAATCTTGTCGAGGCGCTCCTGCGAGGCCAGCGGCTCCGCCATGGTTTCGCGCAGTTGCCGCAACAGCACGCGCGGGCCGCCAATATTTGTGCCCATAGTGACTATGGCGACCTTGGCCGCCCCCCAATGACCCGGACGCGGCTGACAGGTCTCAGCCGGGTCTCAGGCATTCTTCTTATCCAGTCCGTAATAAGTATGCAGAGCCCGAACCGCAAGCTCGGCATACTGATCGTCTATCAAAACCGACGTCTTGATTTCCGAAGTGGTGATCAACTGAATGTTGATTCCCTTGTCCGCCAGCGCTCGGAACATCGAGGACGCGACCCCGGCGTGAGAGCGCATCCCGACCCCGACAACCGATATTTTAGCGCCACCTTTGGAGCCGACAATTTTAGCGTATTCGATATTCTTGTTGTTTTCGAGCGCATCGACAGCTTTTTCATATTCACCGTCAGGCACGGTAAAGGTGATATCGGTCACACTTCCGTCATCGGAAACATTTTGCACGATCATGTCGACTACGATCGAACGGTCTGCCAAGGCGCCAAATATATCGGCGGCGACACCGGGCTTGTCCTTGACGTCGCGCAAGGTGATTTTGGCTTCCGACTTGGCCAGCGTCACGCCCGAAACAATCTGCTTTTCCATGATCTCATCCTCGTCGCAAACCAGTGTACCGGGAATTCCGGGCGTTCCATCAGGCGCCAACTGCGGTGCCTCGGGATCATCAAAACTCGAGCGCACCACCAGCCGAACCTTATGCGCCATGGCCAGTTCGACCGAGCGGATCATCAGGACCTTGGCGCCCAGCGAAGCCATTTCCAGCATTTCCTCAAAGGAAATTTTTGATAATCGCTGCGCCTTGGGCACGATCCGCGGATCGGTTGTATAGACCCCGTCCACATCAGTATAAATTTCGCAGCGATCCGCGCCGACAGCGGCCGCCACCGCCACTGCACTGGTGTCCGAGCCGCCTCGGCCCAGTGTCGTAATGCGCTGATGCGGCGAAATCCCCTGGAAACCGGTAATGACCGGCACCCATCCCTGACGCAGTCGCTCGTCGAGCATTGTCGGATCGATGCCGGTAATCCGGGCCGCCCCATGGGCGTCGTCTGTATGGATAGGCACCTGCCAACCGGCAAAAGAGCGCGACTGAATGCCCATTTCGCTCAAAACGATGGCCATCAGGCCCGCCGTCACCTGCTCGCCCGACCCCACGACAGCGTCATATTCGCGCGCATCGTGAAATTTGCTGGCTTCATTGACCCAGCCAACCAGCTCATTGGTCTTGCCAGACATGGCCGAGACTACGACGGCAACCTCATTGCCCGCCTCCACTTCACGTTTGACGTGCCGAGCGGCCTGGCGAATACGTTCCACATTGGCAACCGAGGTGCCACCGAACTTGACGACTATGCGGGCCATTTGTGTCCCCGAACGACCGCCCCTTGATCGGGACGGCAGACTTTATTGGTTGGGCGCTGCCATGCCACAAAGCCCGCGCGCAATCAACACTGCTTGCTGTCGCGCTTGCGCCGCGATGCCGCACTTGCCGCTAGAACCCCTATCGGCTCATATGAACCAAACCAGCGGAGCCAGAAATGACCGAAACCACGATCAACGAGGCCGAAGTCGCCAAATTCACGGCCATGGCCGAGGAGTGGTGGGACCCCACAGGCAAGTTCAAGCCGCTGCACAAATTCAGCCCGGTGCGCCTGGGCTATATTCGCGAGCATGCCCTGCGCCATTTTGACCGCGATGGCGCGACAATGCGCCCATTAGAAGGTTTGCGCGTACTCGACGTCGGCTGCGGCGGCGGGCTTCTGTGCGAACCGCTATCAAGACTTGGTGCCAGCGTCACCGGTATTGATGCGTCCGAGCGCAATATCAAGATCGCCACGCGGCACGCCGAACTTTCAGGCGTCGAGGTCAATTATCAGACAACCACCAGCGAGGCGCTTGTTGCCACCGGCACCCAGTTTGACATCGTGCTCAATATGGAGGTGGTCGAGCACGTCGACAATGTGCCGCTCTATATGAAAAGTTGCGCCGATCTGGTCGCGCCGGGCGGCCTGATGCTGACCGCCACCCTCAACCGCACCGCCCGCGCCTTCGCGCTCGCCATCGTCGGGGCCGAATATGTTCTGGGCTGGCTGCCCAAGGGCACCCACGACTGGCACAAATTTTTAACCCCGGATGAAATTCGCGTTCTTTTGACCCGCAACGGCCTTGATATCACCGCCGAAACCGGCGTCGTTTATCACCCGCTGGCCGACGAATGGCGCAAATCCAGAGACATGGCGATCAACTATATGATCATGGCGCAAAAACCGGCCCAGGGCTGACCACTCAGGATTTTGCGCTGCTCAGGCGCAAATAATAGCCATCGGGATCAGCAACGCGAAAGTCGTTCAGCCCCCACGACTGAGCCTGAAGTGGACTTGAGATTGGCCACCCGCTTTCCATGACAGCCCGATAGGCAGCCTCGATATCCACAAGTTCGAGCACGATCTCGATCCCCTTGCCCAACTGCCCACCCGCGTTGAGTTGAACCGGGTGGCCAGTTGGAAGACTATTTCGATCATTGAGCGCGACTATTGCGCCGTCGCGCTGCAAGGAAATATATGGCCCCGCCTGTCCGGGCAAAGCCGAAAAGCCCAATACTTCGGTGTAAAACCGCTGCGAAGCTGCCAGATCATCGACAAACAATTCAAGCCTAAGTCTGGTGTGCGCGCGGTTTTGCTGCTGCAGTTCTTCGACCGTATTGGTGAGGCCCAAAACCTCTTTTTCACGCATTTGATCGATCTTGGTATGCAGCAACACGATTTGCTCCTGCATCAGGCTCGATTTCGAGTTCGGCCTTGATATTGATGCGATAGTCATTTTCAGCCTGACGCCGATCAATATCCTGCTGTCGGTTCTGGCTCATCATGATGAATGGCGCCGCATAGGCTGCCTGGAATGACAGCGCCAGATTGAGCAGAATGAATGGGTACGGATCCCAGCGCATCACCAGCCCGGTGACGTTCAGCGCCACCCAGACCACCAGAATGCTGGTTTGAATGATAATGAACCGCCACGATCCCATGGTCGCCGCGACCTGATCGGCGATATTTTGCCCGCGCGACACATCCGCTGGACGCGCGGCCGATTTGTTCTGCCGCTGCTGGCGACGCAACGCCCGCAACTCCTTAAGCATTTTTGCCTCGGTATCGCGCAATTGCTTTTTCTGGGCCTTGTCGTCCACGTCTGCACTCCTTGGTCGCGTGAACCGCCTTGGACCGACATATCGGCGTCGGGTCGAAGCTATCTTCACGCTGCGAAAAAGAGCCTTTAGCGCCTCACAGGAGAGGTCGCCACAAAATCCGATCCATCGTGTCTCACCATGCAAGCAGTACCGTACGGTACGGTACGGTTTTTGGTTGCCGCTGGTTCTAATTGGGTCTAAAAGAACCCCAACAACTGTTGTGCCGACAGCACTGAACCGCCGAGGAATTCTCATGCCCGCATATCGTTCACGCACCACCACTCACGGCCGCAACATGGCCGGCGCCCGCGGCCTTTGGCGCGCCACCGGCATGAAGGATGGCGATTTCGGCAAGCCCATCATTGCAGTGGTCAATTCCTTCACCCAGTTCGTGCCCGGCCATGTGCATCTCAAGGATCTTGGCCAGTTGGTTGCCCGCGAAATTGAAGCGGCAGGCGGTGTCGCCAAGGAATTCAACACCATTGCGGTCGATGATGGCATCGCCATGGGCCACGACGGCATGCTCTATTCACTGCCCAGCCGCGACCTGATCGCCGACAGCGTTGAATATATGGTCAACGCCCACTGCGCCGACGCCATGGTCTGCATTTCCAATTGCGACAAGATCACCCCGGGCATGCTGATGGCTGCCATGCGCATCAATATTCCGGTGGTCTTTGTCTCTGGCGGCCCCATGGAAGCGGGCAAGGCCATGATCAAGGGTCAGTTGCAGGCACTCGATCTGGTCGACGCCATGGTTGCAGCCGCCGACGACAGCTACACCGACATCGAAATCGCCACCATTGAGGAAGCCGCCTGCCCCACTTGCGGTTCCTGCTCGGGCATGTTCACCGCCAATTCGATGAACTGCCTGACCGAAGCCCTCGGCCTTTCCCTGCCTGGCAATGGCTCGACCCTGGCAACCCATTCCGACCGCAAGCGCCTGTTCCAGGAAGCCGGGCACCTGATTGTTGATCTGGCCAAACGCTGGTATGAGCAGGACGATGCTTCGGTGCTGCCCCGTTCCATCGCCACCAAGTCGGCCTTCAACAACGCCATGGCGCTCGATATTGCCATGGGCGGTTCCACCAACACTGTCCTGCACATTCTGGCCGCCGCCCATGAAGGCGATGTTGATTTCACCATGGACGACATCGATGCGCTGTCGCTAAAAGTGCCGGTCTTGTGCAAGGTGGCGCCCGCCAAGCAGGATGTCCACGTTGAGGACGTTCACCGCGCCGGTGGTATCATGGCCATTCTTGGCCAATTGGATCGCGCCAATCTGATCAACCGCGATGAACCCACAATTCACGCCGCTACCATGGGCGACGCCATCGACAAATGGGACATTACCCGCACCAATTCCGAAGCCGTGCGCAATTTCTTCATGGCCGCGCCCGGCGGCGTGCGCACCACCCAGGCTTTTTCCCAATCCAATCGCTGGGCCGAACTGGATCTGGATCGCGCAAAGGGCGTTATTCGCTCGCCCGATCATCCCTTCTCCAAAGATGGTGGTCTGGCCGTGCTCAAAGGCAATATCGCCATTGATGGCTGCATCGTCAAAACCGCTGGCGTTGATGAATCGATCCTCAAATTCACCGGCCCCGCCCGCGTTTTCGAAAGTCAGGACGCCACCGTCAAAGCGTTGCTGCACAATGAAATCAAGGCAGGCGACGTGATCGTCATCCGTTACGAAGGCCCGCGTGGTGGCCCCGGCATGCAGGAAATGCTCTATCCAACCAGCTATTTGAAATCCAAGGGATTGGGCAAGGACTGCGCTCTGATCACCGATGGCCGTTTTTCCGGCGGCACCTCGGGACTCTCGATTGGCCATTGTTCACCAGAGGCGGCTGAAGGGGGCACCATCGGGCTGGTGCGCGAAGGCGACACCATTGAAATCGACATCCCAAACCGCTCGATCAGTTTGCTGGTATCCGACGATGAATTGGTCCAGCGTCGTCACGATCAGGAAGCCTTGGGTTGGAAACCCGCCCATCCGCGCAAGCGCAATGTCACGACGGCCCTTAAGGCCTACGCTGCATTCGCCACCAGCGCCGCCCGCGGCGCTGTCCGCGATCTGGGTGATCTAGGCTAAGAAAAATCAGGCGCGGCAACTGCCTGCCGCGCCTACCAAACTGCCCGATGACAATAATCTGGCTTTCCCATCTCGCTCATGCTAGAGCCGCGTTCAGCCGAAGGCGGTCTGCCAAGACTGCCGGTTGGTCAGGCTCGATGGCGGGGATTCCACCCTCCCCATCGCGCCGACCTAAAACTCTTCAGCCCTTCTTGCCGACTTTATCCAGTGTCGCAAAATCTGCGTCGTTGAGACTTATTGCGGCTGCCGCAACATTGTCTTCGAGATGCTTTACCTTGCCGGTGCCCGGGATGGGCAGCATGACCGGCGAACGCTTCAACAACCACGCCAGGGCGATCTGACTGGGTGAAGCATTGTGCTTTTCGGCAATCGCGCGTGCCGCTTCATTACCGCTCACCAGTTCACCCCCCGCCAGTGGAAACCAAGGAATAAAACCGATGCCATTGGCCTCGCAATAATCCAGCACATCCTCACTTTCGCGATTGGCGAAATTATAGTGGTTCTGCACTGTCGTCACGGCGAAATATTTCTGTGCGTCCTTGATATCGTTGACGCTCACATTGCTCAGACCGGCGTGGCGGATCACCCCATCATGCTTAAGCTGTGCCACAGCTTCGAATTGGGCCTCGCGCGGCGTCTGCTGATCGATCCGGTGCAATTGCCAAAGATCGATCACGTCAACCTTGAGCCGCACCCGGCTCAGCATGGCGCCCTGCCGCAAAAATTCAGGTCGCCCCACATGATGCCATTTTCCGGGCCCCGTACGCGTCAACCCACCCTTGGTCGCAATAATCGTTCCCTTGTCATAAGGGGCCAGCACCTCACCAATCAGCCGTTCGCTGACATAGGGACCATAGCTTTCGGCCGTATCGACTAAATTGACCCCCAGTTCCGGCAGTCGCGCCAGCGTTTTTCTGGCCGCATCGGCATCTTCTGGTTCGCCCCATATGCCATTGCCGGTGACCCGCATGGCCCCAAAGCCCAACCGATTGACCTCAAGATCGCCGCCAATGGAAAATGTGCCCGCTTGCGCTGCATTTGTTTCTGTCACCGTTTCATCTCCTTTTGGAATAGTCGGTCCGCGGCGGCCAATATAGGGCCATCCGCACCGGCCTCTCAAAGCCAACGCGTCAAATTCGGATTGGCTCAAAAGCCATCAGTTTTTATCGTCGGGAAATTCCGGTAGCGGCATCAATTCAATGCCCTCATCGACCAGATCAACCACTTCGTCTCGGCTCGCCTGACCGTAAATGCCACGCGCCGGAGCATCATTATAGTGGATCTTGCGGGCTTCTTCGGCAAATTTATCGCCCACATTATCCGCTTCATTCACCACCTTGTCGCGCCAGGCCTTGAGGGCCGTCCGCAGCTTTTCGGCTTCGACGGGCGTATGAGCGATATTGAGTTTGCCCACTACTTTTCGCGCCACCGCTGGCGCCATCATCGCCTTGGTGACGGCCGATGAATTGCACTGGGGACAGATGACAATCTGGCGCGCCGACTGCTCGTCAAACGCCTCGGCGTTTTTGAACCACGCCTCGAACTCATGATGCTGCTCACAAATCAGCGCGTATTGGATCACGCCATACCCTTTCGCAATTGCCGGGCCGCTAGGTCTGCTTGCCGCTTTAACCCGAACCTGCGGGTGTTGGCCAGTGCTGGAATACGCTCGCGCGCGGCGCTGACCTCGGCAAGGTCAATATCGGCCACTACAACGCCCTGTGTGTCGTCGGCTCGTTCGGCAATGATCCGCCCCCACGGGTCAACAATCATTGAATGCCCATAGGTGGCGCGACCGTTTTCATGGTGCCCACCTTGCGCCGCTGCAATCACATATGAGCCGGTTTCAATCGCTCGCGCCCGCAGCAGCACCTCCCAGTGCGCTTCGCCCGTCGGCACCGTAAATGCTGCGGGAACCGCCATCACATTGGCCCCGGCGTTCGCCAACAGGCTGTAGAGCGCGCCAAATCGGACATCATAGCAAATGCTCATGCCCAGCGTGAACGGCTCAAGCGGCGCGACCACAGCCTCCTGCCCGGCACTATAACTGTCGCTTTCGCGGTAGGCCTTGATCCCGCTCAAGGTCGCATCGAACAAATGGATCTTGTCATACTGCGCTACGATAGCGCCATCTGGGCCAAAAAGCACACTCCGATTGGCAAATTTGCCAGTCTCCAATGCTACCGCCAGCGACCCCAGGTGCAGATGAATGCCCAGCCTTGCCGCCAGCGCTCCAAGCGCTGTGATCCCCGGATTGCCCTCAAACTGGCCAGCCTCGCGCGCAAGACCCACGCGATCCTCGGCAAAAACCAGGCTGACCTCAGGCGTCAGCACATAACACGCCCCCTCATTGGCCGCACGGGTTACAAGCCCTGCCAAAATCTCGAGATTAGGCTCGGCCTGCATGCCCGATCGCATCTGTATCGCGGCAATTCTCATCGCCCCTCGCCTGTTTTTTAGGAGGCCAGCAGCTTGTCTAGCCGCCCCTCCCGCTCCAATGCCGCCATATCATCATAACCACCAACATGGGTTTGCCCGATAAAAATCTGCGGCACCGTTCGCCGACCATTGGCGCGCTGCGTCATCTGGGCGCGAAGACTGGGGTCAAGCACGGTAATTTCTTCATAATCGGCCCCCTTTTGCACCAATAGCGACTTGGCGGCATGGCAGTACGGGCAGGTCGGGGTTGTATAGATTTCGATCTTTGCCAATTTTTTCTCCACGGGTACTTTCCGCCCTATATGGGAGTTTGTTCGCCGCTGACAACGCGCGCGAAACTCAAAACGTCAATGTGATCAATGCCACCCCGCTTCAGCGCTCGCGTCACGGCGTTGACCGTGGCACCTGTTGTATAGACATCATCGATCAAAACCACCCGCTTGCCGCCGCTGCGCGCCAGCGCATCGGGATGCGGCTCGAATGCGCCCACCACATTGCGCGCCCGTCCGCGCGCCGACAGGCCCACTTGCTGCCGCGTCGCCTTGACCCGCACCGCCAGCTGCGGGTCGACCCGCAAGCCGGTCAACCGGCCAATCTGGCGCGCCAGTTCCCCCGATTGATTATAGCGTCGCCGAAATTGGCGTCGGCGATGCAATGGCACCGGCACCAGCACCGGATCGCCCGCCAGCAGCAAATGGCCCGCCCCCACCATCAGGCGGGCGCAAAATCCCGCCAGTTCGGGCCGATCCCCATATTTGAGCCGCGCGATCAAGTGCCCCACAGGTTCGCTATAGATCACCGCCGCCCGCGCCCGCTCGAACGGTGGCGGCTCGGCAATCGCCTCGGCCGATACCGCGTCTGGCCCGATATCCGCAGCAAACGGCACCCCCAACACCGGACACAGCGGTGCCGTTATCGCCCGTATCTGTCCAAAACAGGCAGCACACAAACTATCGTGGCTCACAATTGGCTCGTCGCAGATAAGGCACACCGGCGGATAGACCATGTCCAGAAAACCGGCGCCCCAACGCCGCATTGTCTGCGCCACAAGCCCCGGTTTAGTCGCGCTTTTGACATTGTGCGTGCCAGTCTCCATAAGAGCCAAGTGTGCCAGCCCTGAAGGCTCTTGTCGTCCCCGCCATGCAGTTACCACCCAGGATTTTTGATCGCCCCCTGATCGCGCGCCATCTCGAGCGCCGCCCCAACGCCGTCGACGATTTCGTCACGACCCTGATATTGAGTGATCTTGATGATCGCCTGGTAACCCTGCTGCGCCCGTTCCCCGCCGCCCTCATTCTCGGCCCCGATGCCGAAGCTTTGCCGAAAACCGCAACGACCGGCAAGGGCGTGATCGAATTTGAACGCGTCGGCACCATCGCCGCCGACGCCGAACTGCCTCATTTTGCCCAACCCGCCTACGACCTGATCATTTCCATCCTTGATCTGCAAATGGTCAATGACGTGCCCGGCTATCTCAGCCAATTGGCACGACGCCTCAATCCTGACGGTCTGTTCCTGGCCGCGGCGCTGGGTGGCAACACGCTTTCCGAGCTGCGCGAAGCCTTTCTTGTCGCCGATAGCCAGCTTTCGGGCGGCGCCTACCCGCGTGTGGCCCCCTTCATCCAGGTCCGCGATGGTGGCGGCCTGCTGCAACGTGCCGGACTGGCGCTACCGGTCGCCGACATCGAAACCCATATTGTGCGCTATGCCAATCCGCTCGCTCTGATGGCCGAAATCAAAGCGCTCGGCGCCGCCAATCCCCTGCATGATCGCCCGCGAAAACCGGCGACGAAACAATTGCTGGCGCTGGCGTCAGAGGCCTATATCGAACGTGACGCCGACCCTGACGGCCGCGTTCGTGCCACGCTGGAAATCCTGTGGTTCAGTGGCTGGGCGCCCCATGAAAGTCAACAGAAGCCGCTGGCGCCAGGCAGCGCCACCACCAGCCTCAAATCAGTGCTGGAAAAGCCGAAAACCTGATTGGATTCTAGGGCAGACTGGACGTGGCGTCAGCCATCACATTGCCCGGTCCCTGCACACCATAGCCGAACAGGTTGGTCACATTATTGCCCAGCAGCGAGAATGAGGCGATCAAGGCAACCGCGATCAGCGCAGAAATCAGCCCATATTCGATTGCGGTTGCACCCGCTTCATCGCTTCCGAACCGTTCTAACTGCGCTGCCAACATGGTCTGTTCCAAACCTCTTGTCGTCGAACCCTGTCAAAGCAAATCGCAAAGTGCAGCGATCAGCGGTGCGTCGGCCGGCGGCATCGGATAGTCGCGTAATGCCTGCGGACGCGCCCATTTCAGGGCCATATGTTCCTTCGGCTGTGGCGTACCCTGCCATTTCCGGCAGGCGTAAAGTGGCATCAATAAATGAAAATTATCGTAATTATGACTTGCGAAACTTACCGGAGCCAGGCAGGCGCTCTTGGTAGAAACCCCCAGTTCCTCCTCCAGTTCGCGAATAATGGCAGTCTCCGGCGTTTCCCCCGGCTCCACCTTGCCGCCAGGAAATTCCCAAAGTCCTGCCATCGATTTGCCCTCGGGACGCTGCGCAATCAGCACCCGCCGATCGGCGTCTACCAGCGCGCAGGCCACCACCAGTAATAGGCTCATATTACGCCCCGCCGATAGTGATAATCATAGGGTTCGGCAAACCCAAGGGTCTGATAAAGCGCCAGCGCCGGATCATTGTCAGCCTGCACCTGAATGGCTGCCCGGTGCGCGCCGTCCCGCAGTTCCTCAACCGCTGGCCACGCTTTGACAAAAGCCGCCTCTAATGTCTGCACGTCCTCAAGGCTGGTCATTAACTGCGATAGTCGCCATTAATGGCGATATAGCCATGGGTCAGATCACAGGTATAAACCGTTGCACGCCCCTCGCCCAAACCAAGGCTGGCGGTCAATTCAAGTTCGTCGCCCTTCATATAAGCGCTGGTCGCCGCCTCGTCATAACCGGCTGCGCGCTCCCCATTGTGCGCCACCACGAGATCGCCGAAGCGGATCGACAACCGGTCACGATCCGCTGGCTCCCCAGCCTTCCCCACCGCCATGACCACCCGGCCCCAATTGGCGTCTTCTCCCGCAATCGCGGTCTTGACCAGGGGACTGTCGGCAATCGATTTGGCAATGCGAAAGGCGCTCTCATCGCTTGTTGCTCCCTCGACATGAACGGCGACCTGCTTGGTCGCCCCCTCCCCGTCGCGCACCACCTGGATCGCCAAGTCAAACAACACATCGCGCAACGCTTCGCCAAAAATTTCGGCCCGTGGATCATCAAGCGTTTCAATCGGCTCGATCCCCTTGGCCTTGCCCGTGGCAAACGCCAGTAGTGTATCGGAGGTCGATGTATCGCTATCCACCGTGATGGCGTTAAAACTGGATTTGACGTGCTGACCAAGCAGCGCCTGTAGCACCTCGGCCTTGATCGGCATGTCGGTAAACACAAAACTCAGCATGGTCGCCATGTCTGGCGCAATCATGCCAGACCCCTTGGCAATCCCATTGATCCTGACCTCAACACCATCGATGTCGATGCTGGCAGTGCCAAGCTTTGGAAACGTATCTGTGGTCATGATGGCCTTGGCCGGCTCCATCCAAGGCTGATCGCTCAACGCTGCCGCCATGGTGTCAAGCACGCCGGAAAACTTGTTGGCGTCCAAAGGCTCCCCGATCACCCCGGTTGATGCCAGAAATATCTCAGCAACCGAACAACCCACCGCCTTGGCAGCAATTGCGGCAGTCTGCTCAACGCTTTGTTGGCCCTTGCGACCGGTAAAGGCATTGGCATTGCCCGAATTGACCACCAGCGCACGAGCCACACCACCCCCAAGATTGGCCTTGCACCAATCCACTGCCGCCGAAGAGCATTTCGAGCGCGTCAAAACGCCCGCAACGCTAGTGCCCTCATCAAACACCGCCAGCAAAACGTCAGTACGGTTCTTGTACTTTATCCCCGCCGCCGCCGTTGCAAAGCGCACCCCGGCAATCACCGGCAGGTCGGGATAGGACTCGGGAGCAAGGGGAGAAACCTGGAGCGCCATGATGCATGCCTTGTTTGCAGGACAACTGGCTTGGGTGTGCCTTACAAATTTGCCCGGCGCAAGCCACATCATCCAAGACGCGGCCTCAGCCCCGCCTTCATCGCCCCACGGCGCACCCCACATTTGCTACTGCCGCGAATTGACAGATAGTTCGCTACCGTACATATAACGTTCGGTAGCGAACGAAAGGCTGAATGATTGTCCAGTTCAAATCATGACTCGGCAGGCGCGTGGGCCAAGCGATTTCACTTGGCGAGCCGCGCGATGATGGAGCGGATACTGCGCCCGTATGATATCGGGTCCACCCAATGGTACGTCCTATATCAATTGGCCAATTACGGGCCGACCGCGCAGCGTGACTTCCTTGGGCTACTGAAAATCGAAAAGCCGACTCTGAGCGACGTCGTGGCGGCTTTGGTTCGCAAAGGATTCATCGATCAGGCGTCCGATCCAACTGACCGACGTCAGCGAGTTCTAACCTTGACAAATGTCGGCAAAAATCAGTGGGACAACCTGCCTGATCCGATTGCGCTCATGCGCCAGATTGCATTCGACGGCGTCGACGAGCCGACGCTCGAGTTGATCGCGAGCGTGCTCAAGACCGCGACGGAGCGCTTGAACAACCACATTGTCGAAGGAATTTGAAAAATGACCATACTCATTACCGGTGGGACCGGGCTCGTTGGTTCACGCCTCCTCAAACGGATGATAGCGGCCGGAGAGGATTGTCGCGTGATCATTCGTTCCGACAGGAACATTCCGGCAGGTGCTGTCGCTATCAAGGGCGATCTTCTTGATCCAACCTCGCTTGAAGCCGCCGTCGAGGGCGTCTCCGCCATCATTCATCTCGCCGCCGTGTTGCGCACGCCAGACAGTGACGACATCTGGAAGGCCAACGTCGATGGCACAAAAAACCTCATTCATGCCGCCAGGCAACATGCCCCCAACGCTCGATTCATCATGGCAAGCACCGGGCTGGTCTACAATGCCAACAGCGCTTATCCAGCTCGTGAAGGCGATGCGGTCGATCCAAAGATGGCATACCCCGCCAGTAAGGTCGCGGCTGAAAAACAACTTCATGAAAGCGGACTGAACTGGTCCATCCTGCGGCTAGGCTTCGTTTATGGCGACGACGACGGTCATCTGCAGTCGGTGCCAAGACTCGCAAACATGTTTAAGTGGCATCCCGCGAACAAGCTCAGCCTGATCCATCACCGCGACATTGCGGCAGCCGTTCTCCTGGCCCTAAACGGGGCAATGGATGGGCGTATTGTCAATCTCACAGATGAGGCGCCAATGTCGGTCTATGAAATTGCGCACCTCGTCGGCGCGACAATGGAACCATCTGCCGAACCGCAGATCAATCCGTGGTTCGGCCAACTGGACGGTTCCTTGGCACGCGCCCTCGGTTTTCAGCCAGTTGTCGCCACCCTGCACCAGTCGCTTCGAGAAGGTTCCACATAAGAGATATACAGCCATTTGGACTGATCGGGTCGGTGCGGATGACCACGTGCGCAGGCAAGATCGGGTGCAAGAATCTGCACCCGATCACGCTCGAAGAGTAAATGGGTTGGCGATCAATTGGCTGGAGCAGCTGCCGCCTGAGGGTTCATCTGCGCATCGATCTTGGCGGCAAGATCCTTGTCGGCAATCTCGATCTTGGCCTTGTCGTGCAGATCGTTGCTGATCTTGATGAAGGCGTCATTGACCACCTGTTGCTGCAACTTCTGGCCCATCTGGTCCATCGTTGGCACGGGGCTCTTGCGCTTTTCCGTCAGCTTGATCACATGCCAGCCGAACTGGGATTTGACCGGTTCTGAAACCGCGCCGACCTCACCAAGGGCAAAGGCGGCTTTTTCAAACTCAGGCACCATTTGGCCCTTGCCAAAAAAGCCGAGGTCGCCGCCATTGGCCGCGCCCGGATCGATCGATTTGGCTTTTGCCACTTCAGCAAAGTCCGCCCCGTCCGCCAATTCCTTTTCGACGGCCTTGGCTTCGTCCTCGGTCTTGACCAAAATATGGCTGGCGCGAACCTGGTCCTCGGGCACGAATTGGGCCGCGAATTCATCATATTTCGCCTTGACCGTGTCAGGGGTCACCATCGTCGCCAGTTTCTCGATATAATAGGCACTACGCAGCGCCTGCTCATCGAGATAGGCCAACCGCTGCTTGAAAACATCGGTCTGATCCAACTTCTCCGCACGGGCCGCATCGGACGACAATTTCATGTCGATAAGAACGCTGACCACATAGGCCTGACGCTGGTCCACCGGCATCTGCGCCATGTCCTGGCTAAGATCGCGTGCCGCAAAATCGACATCAGCCTGTGTGATGGTCTGGCCATCAACTGTTGCCACGACCGCGTTCGGATCAGGCTGAGCCGGCGTTGCTGCGGCATCGGCTGCTGGCGCATCTGCTGCGGGGGCATCTTGAGCCATTGCGGCGGGAATGGCAGTAAGCCCACCCAGGGTAAGCGCCACAACGCTTACTGCCTGCGCAAGGCGTTTGGAACGATCAAACATGAACGACTTTCTCCTTGATCGGTGCCAAAATGGGCACCGCTGCTTCTGTGGCACACCCAGATGCGCCGTTGATTTCATTACGGGTCGGATGGCCCGTCGCAACGCCTGCCCTTGCATGGCAACAGGGCCAGATTGTGCCACACAAGAATAATTGTTCCGTGCGTCTGCACCAATCGCGTCAAGTTGCCTATTGATCAGGGCGCAGTTGGTGTGGCCGATTTTGTCGACGTTGACAAGACGGGGGTCCGCTCTTACATGTCCAGCGCTTTCCATAACTATGCGGAGCCAAGCCTCATTCGCTTGCCCATGGGTTATGTGACCAGTTTTTCGGGGTCGAAACCGGCCCACCATCGCGTTGACGAGGCACGTTCGGGGCACTATTCGCCCAGTGATTTCACCATGAATAATGCCCCTTGGACGATGGCCAGTAAAAGGATCTGACACTATGGCTCTAGCTACGCTTGCCCGGCGGATCTTCGGTTCTCCGTCGGATCGGCACGTAAAACGCTTCCAGCCCAATGTGGCGGCGATCAACGCGCTTGAGCCCGAACTCGAAAAGTTGAGCGACGAGGAACTGCGCGCTCGTACCGACGAATTCAAATCCCAGCTGGCCAATGGCAAATCACTCGATGATTTGATCGCGCCGGCGTTCGCCACGGTGCGTGAAGCCAGTAAACGCGTGCTGGGCATGCGTCACTTTGACGTACAGCTGATCGGCGGCATGGTCCTCAATAACCGCTCCATCGCAGAGATGCGCACTGGTGAAGGCAAGACCCTGGTCGCAACCCTTGCAGTCTATCTTAACGCATTGACCGGCAAAGGCGTCCACGTCGTTACCGTCAATGATTACCTTGCCCGTCGCGATGCCGCCTGGATGGGCCAGATCTACAATTTCCTTGGCATGAGCTATGGTATCATTGTCCATGGCCTGACCGATGGCGAGCGCAAGGCTGCCTACGAAGCCGACATTACCTATGGCACCAACAACGAATTTGGTTTCGACTATCTGCGCGACAACATGAAATATACGCGCGCCCAGATGGTTCAGCGCGGTCATGTCTATGCAATTGTTGACGAAGTTGACTCCATCCTGATCGATGAAGCCCGCACGCCGCTGATCATTTCAGGGCCTTCCGAGGATCGAACCGACCTCTATCTCAATCTCGACGCCATCATGCCGATCATCGAAGAGGGCGACTACGAGGTTGATGAAAAGCACCGCGCCGCGACCTTTACCGATCAGGGCATCGAGCGGCTGGAAGAGCGTTTGAGGGCCGATGGGCTGATGAAGGGCGAGTCCCTGTACGACATTGAAAATGTCGCTTTGGTCCACCACGCCAATTCAGCGCTACGCGCCCACAAGCTGTTCCACAAGGACAAGGATTACATCGTTCGCAACGATGAAGTCGTCATCATTGACGAATTCTCGGGTCGCATGATGCCGGGCCGACGCTATTCCGAAGGCCTGCATCAGGCTCTGGAAGCCAAGGAAGGCGCCAAGATCCAGCCTGAGAACCAGACCATGGCGTCGATCACTTTCCAGAACTATTTCCGACTTTATGACAAGCTGGCCGGCATGACCGGTACAGCCGCCACCGAGGCCGAAGAATTCGGCGACATCTATAATCTCGATGTCGTCACTGTGCCCACCAACGTCCCGGTACAGCGCGTTGATGATGAAGACGCCATCTTCCGCACCGCCGCCGAAAAATTCGACGCCATTGCTGATCTGATCAAGCAATGTCAGGACCGCGACCAGCCGGTACTGGTCGGCACCACTTCGATTGAAAAATCTGAAATGCTGGCCGAATTGCTGCGTCAGAAAAAAGTTGGCACCATGAATGTGCTCAATGCTCGCCACCACGAGCAGGAAGCCCATATCGTCGCCGATGCCGGCCTGCCCGGCGCTATTACCATAGCCACCAACATGGCCGGTCGTGGCACCGATATTCAGCTCGGCGGCAACCTCGAAATGCGGATCGAACGCGAAGCCGAAGGTCTTGAAGGGGCTGAACGCGACGCCAAGATCGCCGATATCAAATCCACCATTGCCACCGACAAAGCCAAGGCCATCGCCGCCGGCGGCCTGATGGTCATTGGCACCGAGCGCCATGAAAGCCGCCGCATCGACAATCAGCTGCGCGGTCGTTCCGGTCGTCAGGGCGACCCCGGCCATTCGGCGTTTTTCCTGTCCTTGCAGGACGATCTGATGCGCATTTTCCCGGTCGACAGCATGGACTCCATGCTCGGCAAGCTGGGTCTGGAAGACGGCGAAAGCATCACCCATCCATGGGTCACCAAGGCCATCGAGCGCGCCCAGGGCAAGGTAGAATCTCGCAACTTTGATATCCGCAAGAACATCCTCAAATATGATGATGTGATGAATGATCAGCGCAAGGTGATCTTCGAACAGCGCATCGAGATGATGGATGCCGAGGACGTCAGCGAAACAGTCCATGACATGCGTCACGACGTCGTCGAGGCCATCGTTGCCAAGGCCATTCCGCCCCGCTCCTATCCTGAACAATGGCAGGCCGAGCAGCTTGAAGCTGCAGCCAAGACCTATCTCAATGTCGAGCCTTCCAGTGCGCGAATGGGTCGAGGAAGAGGGCATTGACCAGGAAATCGTCGAGCAGCGCATCCGCGATGCCGCCGACAAGCAGGCAGCGTCCAAAGCCGCCAAATATTCGCCCGAAATCATGCGCCAGGTCGAGAAGTCGCTGCTGTTGCAGTCCATCGATGGCCTGTGGCGCGAGCATCTGGTCACGCTTGATCATTTGTCCAAGGTTGTGGGCTGGCGCGGTGTTGCCCAGCGTGATCCACTCACCGAATACAAGCAGGAAGCCTATGAACTGCTGCAGGCGCTCCTGACCAATCTGCGCGAGTTGGTCACCACCCAGGCTCAGCCATATCGAATTGCAGGTCCGCCAGCCCGAGCCAACACCCGAGCCCGACCTGTCTCGACTAAGCGAAGTCCATATCGACCCGCTGACCGGCGAAAACGACGCCGAGGAGGGTACCGTCATGGGCGCACTCTCGGGCACGCCAACCACCGCGGGCGGTCAGGCATTAAAACCCATCGATCCAAAATTGCTCGAAGGTGTCTCGCGCAATGCCCCTTGCCCCTGTGGCTCCGGCAAGAAATTCAAACATTGCCACGGCGCCTTCTAGGCACCGGCCGAATACGAACAAGGCCCGGCAATGCCGGGCTTTTTTATGCGGTGCGCACCGTCTCGAGAAATTCGGTCACCGCGGTCGGATCAACATTTTTTTCGATAAAGGCCTGCCCGATGCCGCGCGTCAGGATAAAGGTCAGCGCCCCGCGCGACACTTTCTTGTCCTGGCCGATTGCCGCCATCAACTTCTCGGTCGCCCCGATCTTGCCTTCAATATCGCCCAACCGCGTCGGCAGCCCCGCATCACGCAAATGCGCCTCGATCCGGCCGATATCCTGCGACGGCGCCATCCCCAGCTTTGCTGAAAAGCTATGCGCCAGCACCATGCCGATGCTGACACCCTCACCGTGCAATAGCCGGTTTGAATAGCCGGTGTCCTTTTCGAGCGCGTGGCCAAATGTGTGTCCCAGATTGAGCAGCGCCCGCACGCCCAACTCTTTTTCGTCCTCGATCACCACCCGCGCCTTGGCCTTGCAGCACCGCGCAATCGCCTCGCCGCGCGCTGGCCCACCCTCAAATATCTCAACGCGATTTTCCTCGAGCCAGAAGAAAAACGCCTCATCATCGATCAAGCCATATTTGACAATTTCTGCATACCCAGCCGCAAATTGCCGTGCTGGCAACGTGTTCAGCGTCGACAGATCCGCCAACACCAGCTTGGGCTGGTGAAACGCCCCCACCAGATTTTTGCCATGCGGCGAATTGATCCCGGTCTTGCCCCCCACCGGGCTATCCACCTGGGCCAGCAGCGATGTCGGCATCTGCACAAAGTCCATGCCGCGTCGTGCTATCGCCGCCGCAAATCCTGCCAGATCGCCGATCACCCCGCCCCCCAGCGCAATAACGAGGTCGCCCCGCTCCAGCCGCGCCGCCAGCAGGCCTTCGACCGCTGATTCAAGATACGCGTAGGATTTGGTGCTCTCGCCCGCTGGCAGCACGATGGTGGCATAATCCAGCCCCGCCGCCGTGAGCGATGCCGCCAGTCTTGGCAATTGGCACGCCGCGACATTCTCATCCGTGATAATGCCAAACCGCCGCCCGGCAAATCGTTGCGCCAAAATCGCGCCGGCATCATCGAGCAGCCGCTCGCCAATCAGAATATCATAGGCCCGCTCGCCCAACGCCACATGCACACGGTGATCAGCCATGACGGACCTCCGGCGCTTCGAAATGGGCAATGACCGCTTCAATAAGATCCGCCGCCACCGCCTCATGAGGCACATCGCGCGACACAACTGTCACATCGGCCTCCCCGTAGATTGGATAGCGTTCCTTGATCAGCGCCTTAAGCGTGGCGCGTGGATTGTCGGTCTTGAGCAGCGGGCGATTTGAGCGCCGGGACACACGTGCAAATAACAAATCGAAGTCCGCCTTGATCCATACCGAAACCGCATCAGCCTTGACCAGCGCCCGAGTCTCGGGATGAACGAACGCCCCGCCACCGGTCGCCAGTACCACGTCGGGTTCCTTGAGCACCCGCGCAATCACCCGCGTTTCACCGGCGCGAAACTCGGCTTCCCCACGTGTACTGAATATATCGGGAATATCCATCTGGGCGGCTTTTTCGATTTCCTCGTCGCTATCGAGAAAATGTCGGCCCAGGCGGGTAGCGAGGCGCCGCCCCACAGTGGTTTTGCCCGCGCCCATCATCCCCACAAGCACCAGTGGCCGCCCCGCCAGCAGGTCTATCAGGTGATTGGCGCGCTCATTGCGCCTTGCTGCATCCATTCGCGTCACAAACCGCTCCACATTCCTGTGCGTTTGAACCGGTCGCAGCCGCCGATGTCAAGAACGCAACGGTTGATGACAGAGGCAAAACCGGGGCACACTGGCGTGCCTACCAGATAGAAACCATTTTAATGATAGGCTCGTATAACTGTCATTGACCATTGAATCGGACTGCTCATTTCATGCCCACGCTTATTCGCCTTGTAATTGTCCTGCTGTTTCTGGCCGGTCTGGCCTATGGCGGCATGATCGGCCTGATCGCCTATGTCCAGCCAACACCAAAGGAAGTCACGGTGCGGATCTCCACCACCGACCTGTTGCGTGCCAGCGCTCCTGACAGCGGGCCGACCACGCCCTTGCCCTCGCCATGAGCGCTGATCTTAATCTGATCGAGGCATTTCTTGAGATGATGAGCGCCGAACGCGGCGCTGCCCCCAATACACTGGAGGCCTATCGACGCGATCTGGTGGATTATCGCGCGTTTCTGGGGGCCAAAAAACTCGATTTCGCCACCGGCGACCGAAACACCATTACCCATTATCTCGACGCCCTCAAATCCGAGGGCCTGTCCGCCGCCTCCAGTGCCCGACGCCTGTCTGCCATTCGCCAGTTCCATAAATTTCTGTGCGCCGACGCCATTCGTGGCGACGATCCGACCCGCATTATCGCCAGCCCCCGCGCCCGGCGCGCCCTGCCCAAGGTTCTCAGCATTGCCGAAGTGGATCGTCTGTTAAGTCTGGCCGAAACCGAAGCCAACACCGACCAGTCGCCGACGAAAAGAACCGCCGCGCTGAGACTCTATGTGTTGCTCGAACTGGTCTATGCCACTGGTATGCGGGTTTCCGAACTGGTTACGCTCAAGCGGTCGGCAGTGATGCGCGACGCCAGTTATCTCACCATCATCGGCAAGGGCAACAAGGAGCGGATCGTGCCGGTCAATGATCGCACCCGCGACGCGGTGCGCGCCTGGCTGGCAACACTAGAGCCCGGCCCCATGCTATTTCCAGCCTCGGGCAGCGGTGGCCATTTGTCGCGGCAGGTATTTGGTCGCGATCTCAAGGCGCTGGCGGGGCGCGTCGGCATTTCCAGCGCCCGTGTCGCGCCCCATGTACTCCGCCATGCCTTTGCCAGCCATTTGCTCGCCGGTGGCGCCGATTTGCGGGTGGTACAAACCTTGCTTGGCCACGCCGATATTTCCACCACCCAGATTTACACCCATGTTCTGGATGAAAAACTGCGCACATTGGTCCAAACCCATCATCCGCTGGCCAATGGCTGAGCATTGTCTGGCGTACCATCTTGACACGCGCTTGCACCATCGTCACTTTCCGGCCACTTTAGAGCGCAACAGAGCGACTTCAAATTCGGGTCGCGCAACGACCCATAACGGGCGGGTGGGATGCAGTCTTATTTAGATTTTGAAAAGCCGGTAGCCGATCTCGAAGGCAAGATTGCCGAGCTTAAATCTCTGGCCGCAACCGATCAGGCCGTCAGTATCGACGAGGAAGTAAATCGGCTGTCCAGTCGCGCCGACGAAGCACTCATCGATATCTACAAGCGCCTGACCCCGTGGCAGAAAACCCAGGTGGCGCGCCATCCCCAGCGCCCGCATTTTTCCGACTATATCAAAGGCCTGTTCTCCGAGTGGTCGCCGCTGGCTGGTGACCGGAAATTTGCCGAGGACTCAGCTATTCAGGCCGGGCTGGCGCGCTTTAACGGTCAACCCGTCGCCATTCTGGGTCAGGAAAAAGGCAATTCCACCGAAACCCGCCTCAAGCACAATTTCGGCATGGCCCGTCCCGAAGGCTACCGCAAGGCTGTCCGCATCATGGAAATGGCGGATCGCTTCAATATTCCAGTAATTTCGCTGGTCGATACGTCTGGCGCCTATCCCGGCATCGGCGCTGAAGAGCGCGGTCAGGCCGAGGCCATTGCCCGGTCCACCGAAAAAAGCCTCGAACTTGGCGTGCCCAACCTGGCGATCATCATCGGCGAAGGCGGTTCGGGCGGGGCCATCGCCATTGCCACCGCCAGCCGGGTACTGATGCTCGAACACGCCGTTTATTCGGTGATTTCACCCGAAGGCGGCGCCACCATTCTGTGGCGCGATGCTGCCAAGGCCCAGGACGCTGCCAACAATATGAAGATCACCGCCGCCGATCTTCTGGCTTTCCACGTCATCGATGGAATCATTACCGAGCCGACAGGTGGCGCCCACCGCCACCCAGAGGCAATCATGGACAGCACGCGCGGTGCCATTGCCAGTTTCCTTGATGATTTTGCCGACAAGTCCCGCCTTGAAGTGCGCGAGCATCGGCGTGAAAAATTCATCGCCATTGGCACTAACCTGCCTTGATCCTGGCCGACATCAAGTCGATTTGATCCGCAATTGCGTGGATTGACTGGCGCTGTTAATAATTCGTTCACCGCGCCGCTCCACCATGCGCTAACCAATACTGAATAGGCAGTCTAGCGCCCGCATTGTCTGGATCGATCCCAATTGAATTTCCCCCTGCTGCGCAAGTTTTGCTCGATCTTCATTCTTGGCTGGATTGCTTTCAGCCTGGCGGCCTGCGGCGGCTTTGCCACCGGCGACAATCGCCACAATCAGCCGCTATCCAGCGTCATCCAGGCCAGCCTGCGCAATATCGGCTCATCGCCTGGCGCGCCAATGGTCATTCGCCTGTTCAAGCAGGAAAAGCAGGTTGAAATCTGGAAGCAGAGCAATAGTGGGCAATACCGCCTGCTCAAGACCTACGATATCTGTGCCTTTTCAGGCGATCTTGGCCCCAAATTCAAAGAGGGCGACCGGCAAAGTCCCGAAGGGTTCTATACCATCACGCCCGGCCTGATGAACCCGAAGTCAAACTATTACCTGGCCTTCAATACCGGTTTTCCCAACAAGTTTGACCGCGCCTGGGGCCGCACCGGCACGGACCTGATGATGCATGGCGATTGCTCGTCGCGCGGCTGCTACGCCATGACTGACGGCGGCATTGCTGAAATTTATGCATTGGCCCGCGAAACCTTCAAAGGCGGCAATCACAGCTTCCAGCTTGAACTGTTTCCCTTCCGCATGACCGCCGCCAATCTGGCCAAGCAGTCAACCAACCCCCATCTGGCGTTCTGGAAGGACATCAAGCAGGGCTATGACTATTTTGAGGTCACCAAGACCCCGCCGGTCTGGGATGTTTGCGAAAAGCGTTATATTTTCAATCCGTCCGCCAGCGGGCCGCTTGATGCCGCCGGCGCTTGCCCCGCGACCAAGTCCAACCCGGCCCTGATGGCCAAGCAGGCCGCTGATCAGATTGCCTATGTCGAGGCGGTGGAAACCCTCCAGCAGCGTCAGGAGCGTCAGGCGGCCGAGGCTCAGCATGAAGCCGACGCCCAGGCCGCCGCCAAACAGCGCGGGCAGGCGATTTCAGGATTTTTCGGCAATCTGTTCGGCAATCAATCCGCCAGCGCTGCGACCGTCGCGAATATGTCGACCGCAGCACCCGCACCAGCGCCAGCCCCGAAGCGTTAAGACCATCAACAGTTCGGTGACGGTCGCCTACGGTGCTCGGTGCGCCTAAACCCAGCGTCGCGTCCGCTTGAGCAATGCCTCATAGGGGGCACCAAATTTGGCCTTCAGATACCGCTCCTCGCGCGCAATGACCCCATAGCGCAATATCGCGATGAATATGAGCCACACTAACACACCCCATTCGAGCGACAAGGCCAGCACGAACCCGGCCAGCCCCAACACCATGCCCACATACATTGGATTGCGCGTGTATCTGTAGGGGCCGGTATCGACAATGCGAAGCGAGGGTTTGCGTGTATCAACATTGGTGCCCTTTCGATGGAATTCGCGAGACCCCACAATGGCAAGCCCGGCACCACAGATGAACAATACAACCCCGATCCAACTCAGCCACGAAAATATCCCGGGGGCCGGCAGGAACGACATTGGCACCAGAAAATCCAGCACCAGCGACACCGCCATGGCGGTGACAAGAATTAAAGGGGGAAAGAGAATGACCCCTGGATTATCCTTTTTGGCTTCGTCCGTCACCTGCTGCTCCTTGTCGTACGGCACCGGGTCCACACCCTGCCTGCCGTCTGCCAGGCGGCAAAATTATCACCAATCTTGATAGACGAGAAGCCTCTCGTCCTTATTCAGCCACGGTTGCAGGGCAGTTGACCATCATTGTCAGCGCAACCATGACCTGACCTGTTAAGGCCAATGATCAGGGCGCTAATTGAAAAAATCTGCGCTATAGTGCCCGCCGCGCCTTTGGCGGCAGAGGCGCGGTTGACGCAGGGTTTTGACCTGTTCAAGGCGGCACTATCGCCGCCAATTGTAGGGACCAGCAATGGATACGAGCGAAATGGATCAGGATTGGGCGCTGCCGGGCGTGTCAAAGTCTGATACCGGCGCCAAGTCCCCACCCGAGGAGTCGCCCGAACCACCGCGCAACCCACCGCCCGCGCACCAGACAATTCTGCTGCTACTGGTTGGTTTGGTAGGGCTGGCCGCCATCGTCGCCTGCGTCTGGGTTTACATCGACACCCGCCGCGAAGTGTTGCGCCTTGCCACCGAGGTCGCCCAACTGCGCCTGAGCCTTGATCTTTATGCCCATCAGAAAACCAGCGCCACCGGTGAGATCAACCCCGACGCCCTGCTGAACCTGCAAAACCGGCTGGCCATTCTCGAGGACAGTTGGCGCAACCAGTCCGCTACCGTGCCCGCCACCCTTGCGCCCGCCCAGACCGCAACCAGCACCGCCCCTGCGCAGGACGACTGCATCCCGCAAAATACCAAATTCCTCGTTGCCAGCGGCGACTCCTATCCCGTATGCGGCACCAATGGGGTCGTGTCTGTGCTCACCGTGTCCTCGGATCGCGTCAGTTTTACCGATGGCAGTGTGATTGTCGCCGGTGGCAATGGCCTGCTGACAGGCACCAATTGCCGCGTCAATGTCTTATCATCGGAAGCTGATGGCCTGTCGGGCTATGCAGAACTGCGTGCCTCTTGCTAAACTGGCTTGGAAACCACATCTGGGGTTTTCGCAGGTAATATGTCGATGGTCAGGGCGTGCAAACGCCCTTTCAACTCATTATCGAGGGCCATCATGATATCCCGGTGTTGCGCCACGCGCGGCTTACCGGCAAAATGACTGGCCGCGATTCTGACACGAAAGTGAGTTTCGCCACCTTCCTGCCATCCGGCATGGCCAAAATGCTGGTTGGATTCATCGATGACCTCAATGAATTCGGGGTCAAAGGTAGCGGTTAGTTTGTCTAGGATGGTGTCATGCATGGACATCGGGGCACACTGGTTTGTTGACTGAATTTTACTAGTTAGGCGCAATGAAATTGGAATCCAAGATTTTCGACAACATCCGCATTCGCCCCCGCCGCGAAGAAAAACCGGCGCCGATCGAAACCCCATGCGATTGGGAAGGCTGCGAAAAGGCCGGTACCCACAAGGCTCCCAAGGGTCACCGCAAGGCGGGCGAATATCACAATTTCTGCCTTGAGCATGTGCGCCACTACAACACGGCCTTCAATTTCTTTGCCGGTATGGACAAGAATGATCTGGACGAGGCGCTCCATACCCCGCCAAAACCGGAAAACCGGCGCAGCTTTGCCACTGGCCAGCCCGGTGCCGGTCGCTCGGCCACGGCCCGCACCGCAGGTCTGCGCCCCGGCGACAAATATGGCGATCCCTTCGGCGTTTTCGCAAAATATCGCCACCGCCAGAACCAGACCCCAGCCGCCGAGCGCGTCAAGCCCCTGCACGAGCCGGACCGCCGCGCTCTTGAGGCTCTGGGCATAATCGGGCACGCCAAATCCGATGAGATCAAGAAGGCCTACAAGGCATTGGTCAAGATCCATCACCCCGATGCCAATGGCGGCGACAAATCGTCTGAAGACCGCCTGCGCGCCATCATTGCCGCCTATTCGCATTTGAAAAAAGCCGGGTTTGTGGTGCGCTGATTGACGCGCCAACCTGCCGCCTACCCGCCAGCGCACAATACTGCTATAGAGCGCGCCAGAACCATTGCCCCACACTTTGCGCTGCGAGCCTTAAATGAGTGAATTTGCCAATCTGCCTGACACCGATTACCAGGCCCGCGATCTGTTCAATCTGGATACCGACATGGTCGTAAGGGGCTATGGCGAACGCACCGAACATGTGCCCCCCGTTGACCCCGACTATTTGTTTGACCGCAACACCACGCTGGCGATCCTGGCCGGTTTTGCCTTCAATCGTCGCGTCATGGTCCAGGGCTATCACGGCACCGGCAAATCCACCCATATCGAGCAGATCGCCGCCCGCCTCAACTGGCCCATGGTCCGCGTCAATCTTGATAGCCACGTCAGCCGCATTGATCTGGTGGGCAAGGACGCCATCGTGCTCAAGGACGGCAAGCAGATCACCGAATTCCGCGACGGCATCCTGCCCTGGGCCGTCCAGAACAATGTTGCCCTGGTGTTTGACGAATATGATGCCGGTCGTCCCGATGTGATGTTCGTCATCCAGCGCGTGCTCGAGGTGGCAGGTCGTCTGACCCTGCTCGACCAGAATCGCGTCATTGTCCCCCATCCGGCCTTCCGGCTGTTTTCGACCACCAACACCATTGGCCTGGGCGATACGTCAGGGCTGTACCACGGCACCCAGCAGATCAATCAGGGCCAGATGGACCGTTGGAGCCTGGTCACGACGCTCAATTATCTGCCCCATGACAAGGAAGTCGGCATCGTTCTGGCCAAGAACAAGTCGTATGCCGCCAACGACAAGGGCAAAAAGACCATCTCCAACATGGTCCGGCTGGCAGACCTCACCCGTTCCGCCTTCATCAATGGCGATCTATCCACGGTCATGAGCCCGCGCACCGTCATCACCTGGGCCGAAAATGCCGATATTTTTGGCGATGTTGGCTTTGCCTTCCGGTTGACCTTCCTCAATAAATGCGACGAACTCGAGCGCCCCGTGGTTGCCGAGTTCTACCAGCGCGTCTTTGGCGAGGACCTGCCCGAAGGCTCCGCCAATCTGGCTGTGACTGCTTAGGGCGCGTTGCGGATCCCCGCCCCTTGCGGGGCGGGTTGGGGAGAAATAACCGCTTGGGTGAGCACCCGAGTCTGGAAGAGAATACACAATGGCACAACCGCCGCGCAGCAAGGCCAACCGGCCCGACAATACCCATGCTTTCAAGTCCGCCATGGGGGCGACTGTGCGCGCCATTGGCGGCAAGCCCGAACTTGAGGTCAGCTTCACCACCGACCGGCCGCTGCTGACCTCGGATAAGGCTCGATTGGCCAATCTGCCGCGCCTGCCCACCCGCCGCGACATTGCCATTGCCCGCGGTCAGGGCGATGCCATGGCCATGCGGCTGGCCAGCCATGATCCCGAGGCGCATCGCAAACGTGCGCCCATCGATCCCATGGCCCGCGCCGCCTTTGATGCGCTCGAACAGGCGCGCGTTGAAGCGCTTGGCTGCGTGCGCATGCCCGGCATGACCGGCAATATTGGCGAAATGCTCGAAGACCGGCTGTTTCGCGCCAATTTTGCCGAAGTCAGCAATCGCGACGACGCCCCGATTGCCGAAGCGCTTGGCCTGATGCTGCGCGAAAAACTCGCCGGCGTAGCCGTCCCGCCCTCCGGCCACGCACTGGTTGACCTGTGGCGCGAGGATATTGAACAAAGAGGCGGCGCATCGCTGGCCCAGCTGCAGACACTGTTTGAAGATCAGGAAGCCTTTTCCAAAGCCTCCAAGGCGCTGCTGCGCGATCTCGATCTGGTGCCCGAAAGCGAACTGGACAATCCCGATCCTGCTGACGAAAACAGTGATCAGGACGATCAGGATCAGGCAGAGGGCAGCGACCAGAACCCCGAACAGGGTGAGGGCGACAGCGATCAGGCCGAGGCCCGGGAAGACCAGCGCGCTGGTGACAGTGAAGAAACCGGCGATGTCGACGGCCTTGAAAGCGACATGGCCGACGCTGATGACGATTCAGAAAGCGACGCCGGTGATGACGCGCCAATGTCGCCGCCGCCCGGCAAGACCAATGAGCTTGGCTCGAACCAGTTCAACTACAAGATTTTCACCCAGCAATTCGACGAAATCGTCAAGGCGGCTGAACTGTGCCCGCCCGACGAGTTGGACCAGTTGCGCACCTTGCTGGACCGGCAACTGGAAAATCTTGCCGGTGCCGTCGCTCGCCTCGCCAACAAGCTGCAACGCCGCCTGATGGCCAAGCAGAACCGCTCCTGGCAGTTTGACCTTGAAGAAGGCGTGCTTGATACCGCCCGACTGACCCGCGTCGTCACCGATCCGATGCAGGCCCTCTCGTTCAAGGTCGAAAACGACACCGATTTCCGCGATACCGTGGTGACGCTACTGATCGACAATTCCGGTTCGATGCGCGGTCGCCCCATTACCATTGCCGCGATCTGCGGCGATATTCTCGCGCGCACGCTCGAACGCTGCGGTGTCAAGGTCGAGATATTGGGCTTCACCACCCGCGCCTGGAAGGGCGGCAAAAGCCGCGAGGCATGGCTCGAAGCCAATCGCCCCGGCAATCCCGGCCGCGTCAATGATGTGCGCCATATCATCTACAAGGCTGCCGACGAGCCATGGCGGCATGCACGGCGCAATCTCGGGCTGATGATGCGCGAGGGCCTGCTCAAGGAAAACATTGATGGCGAGGCGCTCGAATGGGCACGCAAGCGCCTGATGGGGCGTCCCGAATCGCGGCGTATCCTGATGGTGATTTCCGATGGCGCCCCGGTTGATGATTCAACCCAGAGTGTCAATGCCGGCAACTATCTCGAAGCCCACCTGCGTCAGGTGATCGAGGATATTGAAACCCGCTCCCCGATCCAGCTGGTTGCCGTCGGTATCGGCCATGACGTGACCCGCTATTATCGCCGTGCCGTCACCCTTCTGGATGCCGAAGAACTCGCTGGCGCCTTGACCGACGAGTTGGCGGCGCTGTTCGATGAAGAGGCGCCCGCGCAAGGACGCCGGAGGGCGCGGTGATTAATGCGGCCCGCCTCAGCGCTGTGCTGCTGCTGGCCACCACACCCGTCGCGGCGACCGAACTGACCATCAGCGCCGCTCAGATCGACCGCTTCAAGGGCGCCGCCATCGGCGAACGCGTTGACAATCTGATCTGGCGGGGCGGCATCTCCATGGTCAGTCAAAACGATACCTTTGGCGGCCTGTCGGGCATGGCCTTTACCAGTCGGAACCAGCATCTGAGTTTTGTCTCGGATCGCGGCAACTTCGTCTCCGGCCAGTTGATTTACGAAGACGCGACCCGCCTGCTCGGCTTTATCGGCGTCAAGATCGAGCCGATCCAGAATTCGAAGGGCGCGCCGCTGCCGCGTCAATATAGTCGCGATGCCGAAGCTATCGACACCATCTACCGCGACGGCCAACCCGCCGCCGTCCGCGTCGGCTTTGAACATCTGACCCGCGTAGCCGATTTCACCCTGACCGATGCCGTTCCGGGCGGGGCAGCTCGCGAAGTGCCAATTCCCGATTGGTTGACCGATACCCGCACCAATGAATCGCTCGAAGCCGTGTGCATTGCCCCCGATGCCTCCCCGATTGCCGGATCGACCCTGTTGTTGACCGAAGGCGTCAGAGACAATGATGGCCAGCATGTCGCCTGGTTGCTCGGCCAACGCGACAAGGGACCTCTGACCTATCGCTCATCGCCTGACGTCAATCCCACCGATTGCGCCTTCCTGCCCAATGGCGATCTGCTGGTGCTCGAGCGCGGCCTGTCATTCCTCACCTTTTCCATGACACTGCGCCGGGTTGCCGCTGCGGATGTGCGCCCCGGCAATTTGATGTCGGGCAATATCCTGCTCGAAGCGCGGGGCGGCGATATCGACAATATGGAAGCCGTCGCTGTTCACACCGCTCCGGATGGCGAACTGCGCATCATTTTGGGGTCGGACAATAATTTCAACGATTGGGAGCGCAATCTCCTGCTCGAATTCGCGCTGCCCCCCGATCCGCAATAATGGGGTCAGGCCGCCGCCGCGCGGCGTTGCGCGAGCGATCCCATCAACAGCCGATAAGGCACCAACAGCACCAGTGCGCTGAGCAGTTTGACGCTGAAATCACCACTGGCCAGTGATGTCCACAATGGCACCTCGCCGCCAACTCCCAGCCATGGTGCGCCAAAACCCAACGAGCCATCCGCATGGCCAAACAGCAGGTCGATACCGGCAAACATCGGCGCAAATGCCAGCGAGAAAAAAATCAGCGTATCGAGTGCCGATCCGACGATTGAGGCAATGAACGGGGGCACATACCAAATCCAGTTCCGCAAGCGCTGAAACACCGAAATATCGAGCAATTGCCCGATCAGGAAAGCGCTGCCCGAGGCAATAGCAATGCGTGGCGTCGCCAGGTAAAACGAAATCGCCAGTGCCAGTACAAACCCCACCAGCACCACCAGCCGCGCCACTGTCGGGCCTTCGCGCCGATTGGTGAGATCCGATACCAGGAACGCCAGCGGATAGGTAAACGCCCCCCAGGTCAGAAGGTCGGCAAGGTTGATCGAGCCAAGGCGCATCTCAACCGGAAACTGCACCAGAATATTGGAAGCGGTCACCACGATCATCATGGCAACGACAGCCAGCGCGAAGCGGGCCGTCATAAGACGAGAAAGCAACATAATGCACCTCTATGGACTGCAAACCGGCAACAGACCGGCGCAGCTTGACTATGGCGCAGGTGCTGGCCACACGCCAGTCCCGCCCAAAACAAAACCGCGCCGGCCAAACTGGGCAGCGCGGCAAATATCAATCGTCAGCGTGTTGCTTAGGCAGCAAGACTGGCGCGAATTTCTTTCTTGATGCCCCGCGCCAGTGGCGACAAATCGGCATCGTCCTGCTTGAGCAGGAAGGCGTCAAGACCACCGCGGTGCTCGACAGTGCGCAGCGCATTGGTGCAGATGCGCAGCTTGACCGGACGCGCAAGCGCATCCGACATAAGAGTAACCTTCACAAGGTTCGGCAAGAACCGGCGGCGGGTACGATTGAGCGCGTGGCTCACATTGTTGCCGGTCATAACGCCTTTGCCGGTCAGTTCACAACGCCGTGCCATGGTCATATCCTGTTTGCATAAACGGCCCAGTTGCGGGGATTGAGCCCCGCAGCGGCCAGTTTTGTCCTGAAATCTGCGCGGTAGATAGAGAAAATGCAGCCTCACGTCAAGCACAAGCGCATTTCAAACCACCGCTATCGCCTTGCAAGCACCCGATTCTGTCGGCACCTTTTCGCTATGAGTGATTCGGTGCACCCGCGCCACTCGCCAACCATATCACATGTGCTGAAAGATTGTGCCCCGTGAACCTTGCCAGCCACCTGCGCGCCCTGGCCCTAGCCAGCCTGTTCTGCCTGTCAGCGATTGCCGGAGCCGCAGCCAATGAAGTTGACGGAACCGCCAAATATGTCATCACGCTTGGCGGGCTCAATGTTGCCAATGTTACGGTCGGCCTCAGCGATGATAGCCAAAAGTTCTCCCTTGATCTCAGCGCCAGCGTCAGTGGCCTCGTCAATTTTGTCGCCAGCGGCACCGCGAGGATAACCACACGCGGCCGCTCATCATCGCGCACCCTCGTCCCCGAACAGTTCGATCTCAATACCCGCGCCAACGGCGAAAATTTTAATGTCGACGTGTCCTACGCCGGTGGCAATGTCTCGGGCTTCCGCGTCGATCCGCCCATCGTCGACAATTACAATCGCGTGCCCATCGAGCGTAAACACCTCAACGGTGTTACCGACATGCTCTCGGCCTTTGTCCTAAAGGGCACCAGCCTCGATCAGAGCCTGTGCAAGCGCAAGATGCAGATATTTACCGGCGTCGAGCGTTTCAATATCGCCATGAGCTACGCGGCAGCGAACGAGGCCACCTCGCCGCGCACCGGTTATCAGGGCCCGGTTATCCTCTGCCGGATAAACTACACCCCCATCGCCGGCCATTTCACCACCTCGGAAATGACCAGCTACCTCGCCAAGAGTGATCGCATCCTGATCTGGTACGCACCAGTTGGCGATAGCGGCTATTTCATTCCTTATCGCGTCGTGCTCACCACCAGCATCGGTGACCTGTCGATGGTGTTGACGTCCCTGACCTACTAAATCGCTCTCAACGCTAGCAGTTGGTTAACAGATTGCTAACCTGTCGGGCGTCCCGCGACGGGACGGTCAACAGGCTCTTTTCCTCAATTTTGCCCGCAGCCACCCCAATTTTGCGGCCCCAATCCACTAAGGCTCGGTTTTTTATGCCCGGCATGTGGCTTTACCTTTGATTAGGAAATACCTCTGATTTTCCGATTTAAGTCTTTCATTAATAAAGATAAATCGCCTCGCCCGCGCGCCAGCCACCTGCGCCCCGCATTCAGCCCGACTTGTGCCGCCAAATCTATCCACCCCCATATCTGGGCCGTGAACAAAGCCGCATTGTGCCAAAAGGCCCGATTCGATCCATGTTCGTTCCCGTTTTGATGCGGGGATTAATTTGGTGCACCAATCGCCGCTCGATCTGTCCCGATCCGGGAAAACCAATTCTCGGTCGAACGAACAGCCGACAAAAACATGGTTAATCAAACCCTAACGAGGTCCCTGTCCCGCTTTGGCACGGTCAACGACAAAATCCTCAATTACGGCGTATCTGGTGCCCAATCTCTGCCGCTCCCATCCTCAACAGACAAACTATTTTGCCCTCGACCCCATTAGGGTTTTGGTAACAACCACCTCGAACAATGAGAATCCGACTAAATTTAACCCATTGATAATGCTCATGAATGCGATTCGACCCCTATTTCATCCCATCGCGCTGCCTTAGTGCCGAATCACCATTCTTCCCACTAGATGCGGTATGGAACAAACCCGGACTCACGCCTTGGCGTCGATTCGGTCCGAGTTTGTTCCCTATACGTTTCAGGTGTGAATTGATCCAGAAATAGGTCGTACTAACTGTCCTTTCATGGGACACTCGCAACCCTGCCCCAAACGCCCTACATAGGCGCTGATGACCTATCACTCTTCCAGTTCGCTCAAGGCGATTCTCGGCCCCACCAATACTGGCAAGACCCACTTTGCCATTGACCGCATGCTGGCCCATGCCACCGGCATGATCGGCCTGCCGCTGCGGCTGTTGGCGCGCGAGGTCTATCATCGTGTCGTTGAGCGGGTTGGCGAGCAGGCGGTGGCGCTTATAACGGGCGAAGAACGCATAGTGCCGCCCAAACCGCGCTATTGGGTGTGTACAGTCGAAGCCATGCCCACCGACATCCCGGTGCAGTGCGTGGCCATCGACGAAATCCAGACGGCCACCGATTTCGACCGGGGACATGTTTTTACCAATCGCATCCTGCATGCACGGGGCATCAATGAGACCCTGCTGCTCGGTGCAGCCACTATGGCCCCAATCATTTCCAGGCTGCTGCCAAACGCCGAAATCATTGACCGGCCGCGCTTTTCTCAACTCACCTATGCCGGCTCCAAAAAACTGTCACGCCAGCCTAACCGCTCTGCAATCGTCGCTTTTTCCGCCCAGCAGGTCTATTCCATCGCCGAGCTGATCCGCCGCGAGCGCGGTGGTGCCGCCGTGGTCATGGGTGCGCTCAGCCCCCGCACCCGCAATGCCCAGGTCGAACTCTACCAGAACGGCGACGTCGATTTCCTCGTTGCCACCGATGCCATCGGCATGGGGTTGAACCTCGATATCCACCATGTCGCTTTTGCTGATGACACCAAATTCGACGGCCGTCAGAGCCGTCCGCTGACCCCCGCCGAACTCGGCCAGATTGCCGGCAGGGCCGGTCGCCACAGCCGCAATGGCACCTTTGGGGTAACCGGTGGCACCGATACATTTGAGGAAGAAATGATCGTTGCGCTGGAAACGCACGACTTCTCGCCGGTAAAAGTGCTGCAATGGCGCAACAATGAGTTGGATTTTTCCTCGCTCGCCACGCTGCGGGACAGTCTTGACACCACGCCCGAGCACCGAAATCTGACCCGTGTGCCGGTTGCGACAGACCAGCATGCACTCGAATTTGTCGCCCGAGGTGACGCCGGAAAACTCGCGACAGGCCCGCAAAACGTGGCACTTTTGTGGGAATGCTGCCAAACCCCGGACTATCGCGGCATCTCCCCGGCCGCTCATGGCGAGATCATCACTCGCATCTATGCCGACTTGCGCCGCCATGGCGCGGTCAACGCAGACTGGATTGCCGAGCAAGTCCGCTTCTGCGACAATAGTTCGGGTGATATTGATACCCTGTCTAACCGGATCAAGCAGATTCGGACCTGGACATTTATCGCCAACCGAAAAAACTGGCTTGAAGACCCATCCCATTGGCGCGAAAAGACCCGTGACATAGAAGACCGCCTGAGCGATGCGCTTCACGAGCGCCTTACCCAGCGCTTCGTCGATCGCCGCACCAGCGTGCTGCTCCGTCACCTGAAAGACAAACGTATGGCATCTCCAGAAATTAATGATCGTGGCGAAGTGTGGCTGGAAGGCCATCTCATTGGCACGCTCGAAGGCTTCCGCTTCTCTCTGGCCCGCACCGAGGGCGATCTTGACGTCAAAGGACTGCGCGCCGCCGCCGACCATGTGGTCGCGCCCGAAATCCACAATCGCGCTGACCGTCTGGCGGGCGCACCCAATGAAGAATTCGTGTTGGCCACCGATGGCCGTCTGCGCTGGCGCGGCGACATTGTTGCCGAACTGCTCGAAGGCGACGACCTGCTGCGTCCCCGCATCCTGATCCTGGCTGACGAAACCCTGACCGGCCCTGATCTGGAACGCGTGCAGGACCGGCTGAGCCTCTGGTTGCGTCACCACATCAATACTGTCCTTGAGCCCATCGTGACTCTGGCACAACCAGCCGACCTTGAGGGCACTGCCCGCGGCATTGCCTTTCAACTGTCCGAACATCTGGGCCTGTTGCCGCGTCACGCGGTCGCCGATGAGGTCAAAAATCTTGATCAGGATGTACGCGGCACGATGCGCAAGCATGGCATCAAGTTCGGTGCCTATCACATCTACCTGCCGCTGATGCTCAAGCCGGCGCCGCGCGAATTGGCGATTATTCTGCATGCCCTCAAGCATGGTGGTGTCCGCCAACCCGGCGTGTCCGACCTGCCCCACATCGTCTTGTCGGGCCGCACCTCCTTCCTCACCGATCCGGATATTGCCCAGAGCCTTTATGAAGTGGCGGGCTTCAAGGTCGTCGGCAAGCGCGCCGTTCGCGTCGATATTCTTGAGCGGCTAGCCGATATCATCCGCCCCCTGATCGCATTCGATCCCGCCCGCAATCAAAACGAACCACCCGTCGGCGCCGCCGAGGCCAATGGCTTCCGTGTCACCGTCGAAATGACCTCGCTTCTCGGTTGTGCCGGCGACGATTTCGCCTCGATCCTGACGGCTTTGGGGTATCGCGTCCGCCGTACACCCAAAAAACCGGTCGGAGCGCCGGTTGAGACCGCGCCAGCGGCTGAACTAGCTGCAACCGAGGCCAGCACCGAAGCGCCAATAGCTGAAGAAACGCAGCCCGATAGTGCGAATAGCCTCGATCCGGCACCGGTCGCCGAAAGTGATGCGGCCCCGATGCCGACCATCGACACAGGCGCCGAGACACCCGCCACCGATACTGTTGAGGCAGCACCATCAGCCGCGGCATCGCCACCTGATGCTTCAACCACCCCAGTCGAGACCGCGCCAGCGCCCCCAGCGCCGACCGATGCGGCTGCCCCCGACCAATCGGCGGACAAACCTGCCGAACCCGCCGAGCCCGCCGAACCCGAGTTTGACGAAACATGGTTCCCCAGCGGGCGACGTGACAATAATCGTCGCCATGGCGGCCCGCGTCGACCTGAAGGCGAAGTGCAAAAGCCACGCCAGCAACGTCCGGCCAACCGGCGTCCCGAGGGCGAAGTTCAGGATTTGAGCAAGGCCGCGCACCTCAATGGCAAGGCTCGGTTTGAAAATCGGGGCAAGGCCGAAACGCGTCCGCGTGCCGACAAGTCCCGCAATGACGCCGCACGGCAGGACAAATCGTCGCGCCCTGAGCGCAAGACTGGTTTTGATCCCGATAGCCCCTTCGCCGCCTTGGCGGCGCTGCGCAACAAGAAGCCTGAATGAGTACAGCGGGCAAGGAGCGGCTCGACAAGTACCTGTTCTATGCGCGGGCGATCAAATCGCGCACCCTGGCCCAAAAGACCATCGAAACCGGCGTGGTGCGTGTCAATGGCGAGCGCACCACCGCCAGCGACCATAAGGTTGGCCCCGGCGATGTTCTGACCATGAGCCTGCATGAGCGCATCATGGTGTGGCGCATCGTCGCTACCGGGACACGCCGTGGTCCGGCCTCCGAAGCCGCCCTGCTCTACGAGGATATCTCGCCCGCGCCCGTTCCACGCCAGCACCACTCGGCCTTTGATGCGGCCATCGCCGAGCGCGAACCGGGTACCGGTCGCCCGACCAAGAAACAACGCCGCCTGACCGATCAGCTGCGCCCCGATGCCAAGGATTGATTGCTACCAACCCATCCTGATTACGCGATAAACTGGCGCTTTGAAGCCTCTGCCGCCATGGCTCTCGACGCCAGCGCAACTTGATGCTAGCGAGAGCCGCCACGGCGCCAAAACCTGCCCCCTGCCGCACTTGCAGCAGCATTGAAAAGAGTTTAGCACCGGTGGGCCGGTTGCGTTCCGACGCCAGACCGGCCACCGCCAGAATTGCCCGCAGGAACAGCCCGCCAGATGACCTATCTCGTCACCGACAACTGCATCAAATGCAAATATACCGATTGCGTCGAGGTGTGTCCCGTCGATTGCTTCTATGAAGGCGAGAACATGCTCGTCATCCATCCCGACGAATGCATTGATTGTGGTGTGTGTGAACCCGAATGCCCAGCCGAAGCCATCGTTCCCGACACCGAAGGCGGCTTGGACAAATGGCTCGAGATCAACACCAAATACGCCAATCTATGGCCCAATCTGTCCGAACGGCGCGACCCACCGGCTGACGCCGAGAAGTTCGACGGGCAAACCGAAAAGTTCGAGAAGTACTTCTCGGCCGAACCCGGCGAGGGCGATTGAACTCTCCACAAGCGTTTTATTGAAAAACGATGCTGAACAGCCCAGATATGTGGGATATTCGTGCACTTCCAGTAGGATTATTGCCCATTTGGTGGTTTTATCGGTTCACCTCGCAACCGAAAGCTGGTTGATTCGCACCTTTTGATTTTGCTGAATTTTTGTGCTATGTTGTTCCTACATGCAGAGAACGCCCGTCTTTCGACACGTGCCCGCGGGCACTTTTTTTGACAGGATCATCAACATTGATGCGCAGTTGTCCGGCCGATGCGGATCCGGGCGCCTGCGAGTTTGACTGCGTACAGCCCGATCGGGGCGATTAATAAGTACGGAGTGGATGGGCTTTCCGCAAAGAACCATCCATCGGGGCGTCAATAAGGAGTTCCAAATGGTAGTCAAGAAGACACAGCAGCGGCTCGGTTTCAAAACGGGCGAGTATGTTGTCTATCCCGCACACGGGGTTGGCATGATTGTGTCGATCGAAGAACAGGAAGTTGCCGGACATTCCCTCGAATTGTTCGTCATCAACTTCGAACAGGACAAGCTGACCTTGCGTGTTCCGGTTGCCAAGATCAAATCGGTCGGCATGCGCAAGCTTGCCGAGGAAAACCTTGTTGCCCAGGCACTGCACACCGTCACCGGTCGTGCCCGCGTCAAGCGCACCATGTGGTCACGTCGCGCCCAGGAATATGAAGCCAAGATCAATTCGGGCGACCTGATTTTCATCTCTGAGGTTGTACGCGACCTGTATCGTTCTGAGGAGCAGCCGGAACAGTCCTATTCGGAACGCCAGTTGTTTGAGCAGGCCATGGACCGCATGAGCCGCGAACTCAGCGTGGTCAATCGTCTGACACTGACCGAATCCGTGCAGCTTATCGAGAAAAATCTCGCCAAGTCGCCCAAGCGCACCAAGTCGGATTCCTCTGACTCCGATACCGAGGAAGCTGCCGCCTGATTGGCGACATCGAATTGAATGAACAAGGCCGGGAGCAATCCCGGCCTTTTTTTGCCCGCTATCAGTTGGCGGAATGATAGACCCGAAGCCGATGGCCGTCACTGTCCTCGGCCACAAAGTTCAGGCCAAAATCGAGCATGATTGGCTCCTGAATCATTTTGACACCCAGCCCTGACCACTGCTCAAAGCAGGCGCCAACCGCGTCCATATCCGGTTTGGCAATGCAGATTTCGCTGCCACCCCCAATCCCGACGCCAGCGCCCTTCGGTAGCACCGCATCGCGTGCCCAAAACCCGATTTTTGCCCCGTCTGGCAAAACAAACATGGCAAAGCCAGCCGATTGGTCGGTCGGCTGCACACCAAGCAGCGGCGCATAAAATTCGGCACTGGCCGCAGGATCATTGACATATAAAATCGTTAAAGCCGACATGGCGATCTCCTTTGTTTGGAGGCCAAAACTAGCACCGCGTACTGCCAGAACTTGGCAGCATGATCGCACTACATCGACACATTTTCGCTGGCACGCCACTGCTTCAACAACACCTGACGTCGCGGCTGATACCGCTTGTCGATAACTGTCAGGGCGCTGATCCGGTCCAGCCTGAAGTGGCGAAAATCCTCCCGCAGGCTCGCACCAGGCCAGCACAATTTGTACCCGGTCGAAAAACCCCATGCCAAACGGCCAGATCGTGCGATCCGTCCCCGCCCCGCTCACGTCCGCATATGTTATGTGCACCTTGCGCTCCGCCCGAATGGCCTCGCGCAATTGCGCAATGTCGATATTGACCGCCTCCAGCGGTGCGGCGGCACCAACCAGCAGGGTCGACCTTTCCAACTCATCACGAAGGCTCGCTCGGAATAACAGCGGCAATCTTAGCCAGCGCATCACTTGCGGCGGCCCCCAACCGGTCGTCGGCCCGTCGCGCCACCCAGCGCGACCCCAGCACCAGGGCCTCAATCTCTTCGGGGGAAAACATCAGTGGCGGCAGCATGAACCCTGGCCGCAACACATAGCCGACCCCGGCCTCGCCCTCGATTTGCGCACCTTGCGCCTGCAGGCTGGCAATATCGCGATAAAGCGTGCGGATCGAAACGCCGACGTCCTGCGCCAGCACTCGCCCGCTTACCGGATGACGGTAGCGCCGCAAGGCCTGCAATAATTGCAACAGACGCTCGGATCGCGACATGCCGCGCCTCCCCGCCAAACCCGCCGATCGCTACTGCAGCGTCACGGTCTTGTATTGTTTGCCTGTTTCCACCGGATCGCCGGGAAACAGATTATTGATAATGTAAAACAGGCTCCGGCCCCCGGCTCAGCCCCGACATGCGGCGCGCCAGACTGTCCGCACTGTCCCCGGACTTGGCGGTGATCACCTTAATGCCAACCTTGTGGATCGCCCCGAGGTCCGCCGCCGTCGTACGCCGAAAGCTCTTGAGCGTTGCTTCAGCGCCCGAGGCAAACCGGCTCGTATCGGCCTTGGCGGCAAAAATGAACCGATAGACATCGCCGTCAAGGCGAGCCACCGACACACGGAAATACCATTGATCGGTGCGCGCCACGCCCGACGCCATGTCAATGCCATTATAGCTCTGTGCCTTGACGCTGTCTGGTTTCAACCCGGCAATCCAGCCCGAATTGAGATAGTCCACCAACGGCACATTGGGGGCCACTTCGGCGCTGTCAAATCGTACCGCCTCGCCATCGCCGGCGACCCCGACCACGGCGCTTTGCGAATTTTGCAGCGTATAGCCTTTGGGCACGCTGAAGGTGAATTTGCTCGACGATTGGATAAAGCGTTGGCCAATGATCGAGCCCTGCGCCGGACTGTCGCCAAAGGTCAGGCCATCAATTGATGCCATATAGCCCGACCGGTCCATGTCACCGGCCCCGGCCGCGCCAAACAGGCTGCTGGCCGTTTGCACCGCCTTGGCAACGCGATCCGGCGTTGAGGGGTGCGACGACAAAAAGTCCCCGCCGGACGACTCGCCCGCCGAAAACTTGGCAAATCGCCCCATCACGCCAAGAAAACGCGCGGCCGCATGAGGATCATAGCCCGCCTTGCCGGCGATCTTGATGCCTTCCCGGTCCGCTTCGAGTTCCTGATTTTGGCTAAAGGCTGCCATCGATTTTGCGCGATTGGCCGCTTCGGTCTGACTGTCCTGGCCAAAAACCGAACTCAACACCCGATCCACCAGGCCGGTTGTGCGATTGCGTTCAGTGCGCGCCCGCGCATGGCGAAGCGTCACATGGGCAATTTCATGAGCCAAAACGGCTGCCAGTTCGCTGGTGTCCGACGCCAGCGCCAAAATCCCGCGGGTCACATAGATATAGCCCCCCGGCAGGGCGAAGGCATTGACCTCGGCACTATCGAGAATGGTCACGGTAAACTGGGTGTTGGGCTGGTCGGCAGCGGACAACAGGCGGCCCACAATGCGCGCAATCATGATCTCGGCGGGTCGGTCCGAATAAACCCCGCCATAGGCAGCAATTGTGCGTGGATGCTCGCGCCGCCCGATGACGGCATCGTCCGGCTCTGTCCCGGCGGGCACCACGGTTGGCGCCCGATTGTCCCCAATTGAGCTGACCGATACCCCCGATCCGGTCAAGGAGGTACAGGCGGTCAACGCTACCAGAGCGGTGAGCACCACGCTGTTGCGCAATCCACGTGACAAGCCGGCAAAAATATTCATGGCGTGGCCAGGACCTCAATCTGCTCGGGATGGGTGATTTCGATTCGTGGACCATCCCGCTCGTCCACCCATCCCCTTATACGCACCAGCGCGCCCTCCAGTTGCAAAGGATCGCGATCAAGGGCGGCAAACAATTTTTGTGCGGGCGCTTCGATAACGGCGGTAAAATCTTCCTTCCACCGCCGTCCAAAATTCAGGTAGACGCGCCCACCCGCTTCGTCGGCCAGCAACACCCGGCCTTCAACCAGTTCATAATGCCCGACGCGATCCAGAATCCGGTCTGGATGGTCAGCCAGCCGAATGCTGTAATATGGGTCGCTCCAGATACCAAGCCTTGCCGTGCGCGCACGTCCTTCAGCGGCATAAAGTTGATCAAGGCATTTGCGATTATCGGCAAATGAATAGACACGTGCCATTCCCTGCTCGACCATCGCCTCCTGCGCCCAGATTTCACCGCCCTCGGTGACTACAAATACCTGGGCCAGGGCGCGATCATAGCGGTCGACCTGCTCTCCGCCATATTTGAGCCGCACCTGGTGATCCAGCGCCAGCTTTTCCAGCGCTTCCTTGGCGTCTTGCGCTTTTGGCCAGGTTTCAAAACCCGCGCGGCCAAGCGGCAGTTTTGGCGCCTGCGTGCCAATCATGCGCACGACAATCCCACTATCAAGCACGATGGTATCGCCATCGGTGACCTGCACCACTTTACCCACCGGGCCGGGCCGCAAATCGTCGCATGCTCCCGCATCCACAACACTTGCAGAAAAGGCGGCAAACGCTGCGATACTGGCAATTGCGGACTTGAGCAAATCAGGCCTCTGAAAAGAATTGGTTCACCATGCACCTTAATAAGGCAAAAAATGATTACTGCGGACAACTCAGAATTATTTTGTTGCCAAGGCCGACAGATACGCGCGCCAGTGTGGCTCCCATGCCCCACATTGTCGGCTCAATCGCGCCCGGTGTGGACCCGAATCATCAAGCAGTGCAATCAAACCAGCGCTTTGGCACAAATTGACAGCGAATCAGCGCATTATCCTGCTCGACGCCTTAGCTAACGGAACTGCCGATATGCTCGCCGAAATCGCCACCTACGCCACCAGCGTCGTAGCGACCCCAAAACCCTTTCGCAAACACCTTGGTCCCGCCATCGGCCTATGGGCACGCGGTCGTCGACAGCATGTCGCCTGGACCCGCCATATCGCGCGAACCAACCTGTTGCTGGGGCAGACATGCGCCGATCAGCCCGGCCATGACACCGCCGTTATTCTTGGGTCCGGCCCCCTGTTTGACGTGCCCCTCAAAACCATTGCCAAAAAATTCGCCACTGTGCTTCTGGTCGATATCGCCCATCTCGCGCCCGCCCGGCGGCAAATGCGCGATTTTGCCAATGTGCACCCGGTGTGGCACGATCTGTCACCAGCGCAAAACCCCGACACTCTGGATTTTTTGCACGCAATCAATGGCTTGGACTGGGTGGTGTCGCTCAACCTCGCCTCGCAGCTGGCGGCATCGGTGCCCGAACAGAATCAGCGCGCCGTCATAGATGATCATCTCGATGGATTGCTGGCGCTGGACTGCCCGGTGACACTGGCAACCGACCTCAATTGCACACTGACCGACAAACGAGGCAATTTGCAGCAAAGTTTTGACTTGTTAGGCACCCGTGCGATGCCCCCGGCACCGCATCGCTGGACCTGGGAAGTCGCCCCTTTCGGCGAAGATAGCCGCCACTGGCGCCGAACTCATGCCATGGCCTTTTACCCGGACTGGAAAGCCGCCAGTTCAAACTGAAAAGACTTTATTCATCGCCCCGCTTTGTCTAAGTTGCGCCCGGCTGGTCCCGTAGGCTCAGCAGGATAGAGCACAGGATTCCTAATCCTGGGGTCGTGGGTTCGAATCCCGCCGGGATCACCATCGTCAAACCGTCCATTTCTTGCACAATCTATGCGCTTTGGTCAGACTGCGCATCGAGACAAGGACGGCTGTCGGCCATATTGTGCACCCATGAAATTCGTTATTATTTCCTGCAGTCCTGCCCCGATTGGTCGGAGCTACCTCATCGCACGCGAGGTTGCGCGATTACTCACCAGTCGCGGCCACGCCGCAACATTTATAGACTTGCGAGCGGTAAACCTGCCGCCGTTTGACAATGCGGATAGCCTGTCACATCCCGATTATGCGCGGGTGCACAGGGCAATATTGGAGTCTGACGGCATATTTCTCGCTACTCCCGTCTACAATTGGAGCGTGGGAAGTGCAGCCAAGAACCTGATCGAACTGACGGGTGCGACCAACAAGAACGGATTAGGCGTGGCCTGGTTTGACAAGATAGTCACGTTTCTTTGTGCAGGAGGGTTGCCGCACAGCTATATGGCCTATGGTTCGACGGCCCTTTCGCTAATGCTTGATTTTAAGTGCGTTATCAATCCTTACGCGGTTTATGCGACCGATCGCGATTTTAGTGACGATCACACATTCAGCGACACTCTGACGGCCCGTATTGACAAGACAGTGCAGGTCAAGATCGAACTTGCCAAAGGCCTGAGCGGGCGACGGTATCGGTCAAAATGGGAGGTTTAGGACTTGGTGCCGCGCAAAACCGTAACCGTCCGATCATTCCTTCTTGGCGCGACAAGAGACACCGGCAACTGGGCGCAATACCCCGTCGGCCCGCAAACCCGTCAACCATTTCCGAATGCGCCTCGGCTCCCCTTGTCGGTCATTCGCGCGCTGGCCTATCGATCAACGAGGCCAAGATGTTACTATCGCGCCAGATCGCCTTTGAATTGACGTGAACGGCAGCAATGAGGGCGGCTGACCATTATTCTTGAGGAACACCATGACCGCTGACCACCAGACCACGCGCCCGCTCCGTCGCTTTGCCGTCGCCACCCTTGTCGTCGTCACCGGGCTGGCCATCGCCGCCTGCAGCAGCGGCGGGGCAATGACACCGTTGCATCCCGGCCTGAGCGCCCGGATGGACCAGCCCAATGCAGTGCTCGATCGCACTCAGGCCGTGGCCATCGTCAATGCCTATCGCACGACCCAGGGTGTCGGTCCCCTGTCAAACGATGTTGGCCTCGACGGCACCGCCCAGGCTCTGGTCAATCAATATGCGTCAACCGGCACCCCGCCCAAAACCCCTTCAGGACTTATCGGCATGAAGCTGAGCGCGGGCTATTCAACCTTTGCCGAAACCTTTTCCGGCTGGCGCAACAACCCCGCCGATGCCATGGGCCTGACCCCCGCCAACGCCACACGGGCGGGCATAGCCACCGCCTATAATGGCACATCGGGCTATGGGGTATATTGGGTATTGATCCTTGATCAGTGAGCTTGGCCTGATCGACGCGCGCGGGCTCAAATGCCCGCTGCCCGTTCTCAAGATGGAAAAACGCCTGACCGAATTGGCGCCCGGGCAGACCCTGACAATTATCGCCACCGACCCCATGGCAAAAATCGATATTCCCCTGTTCTGTCGCCAGCACGGTCACGCCCTCTCCATCGTGCAACAGGGCGACGCCACTCATTTTGTCGTGGTCAAGGCCTGAAACAATCCCCGAACAGTCGGCACCCGCCTTGTGCCAAACTGGCAAGGCCGGTCGGCGCCAGGCCAATTCTAGTTCAAAAACGCCGGACGCGGCCGTGGCTGAGGGATATTCTGGTTTGCCGCACGGGGCGCCAGAGTCGGCCGCAAGTCCGGTGCCAGATCGGCCTGCACGCCCAATGTCGGCAAATGCGTCGGTCGTGGACGCGGCAGCGTCACGCCCGAGCGAATACGACCCATGGTACTGGCCTGGTAGATCACCGGCGCGACCGTGTCGGTCAAATTGCTTGGCTGGCCCTTCATGCCGAACGGAAAGGCGCTTTCCTGTGCCTTGACATAGGCTCTTGGCCTCTTTGCCACAGATCAGCGGTCGCATATTGACCGGCGCCGTGCCGCGCTGATTGGCCAGCGACAGAACCGATTGCCCACGGCTCTTGAGCGCCCCCGAAAACCCTTTGAGCATCAGTTCTGCCGCCCGCTCATTACGCTCGCGCGCTGATGATGCCCCCAGCACCACCGCCAGGTAGCGTCTGCTACCGCGACTTACCGTGGCGACCATATTGAGCCCCGACGCGCAGATAAAGCCGGTTTTCATGCCGGTTGTACCCGCAAAGCTGGTCAGCAATGCATTGTTGGACTCCAGTTTTTTCTTGCCCAGTTGCACATAATCGGTGCCGAATATCGGCGCATATTGCGGAAAGCTCTGCCAGATATAGAGCGACAGGATCGCCAGGTCCCGCGCCGAAGTCACCTGTGTCTCATCGTCGAGCCCGTTGGGATTGACATAATGTGTCGCGCTCAATCCCATGCGGGCCGCCGTCTCGTTCATCATTGCCGCAAATCCGGCTTCCGAACCGCCCACCGTTTCGGCAATCGCCATGGCAACATCATTCGCCGACTTGACCAGCATGATGTAAAGCGCATCCTTCATCGTCATCGCCGTATCAACCGGCAGGCCCGATTTGCTTGGCGCCTGATTGATTGCCTTGCGTGACAAAGTGACCGGGGTATCAAGACTGATCCGCCCCGCCGCAATTGCTTCAAACGTCACATAGGCCGTCATCAACTTGGTCAATGATGCCGGATGCCAGGGGACACCGGCATCCTGGGCGTAAAGCACATCAAGCGTATCCATGTCGACCAGCAGCATCGGCGTCGCGCGGGCGACCCCGGTTGCCAGACCGAAGGCGACCAAAATCAGAAAAACCAGGCGTTGAGCAAATTGCACGAAACGATAGCTCCGGATCGGGTGAAAGCGCAGGCTCTCTTACCAGCGCCGCGACCTTATCTCAATGCACCCGCCCCCCACTGACAGGGTTTTGAACCCCTTACTGTAACTGGTCGCTACGCCGATCACCCCTCGCCCGCCGCCTGTGCCACCGGGCCGAACTGGGCCTCATGCAGCCGCGCATATTCCCCTTTGGCAGCAAGCAGTTGCCCATGTGTGCCCGCTTCTACTAGCCCGTTTTCCCCCACTACGACGATGCGGTCGGCATTGCGAATGGTGGCAAGACGGTGGGCCACCACCAGCGTCGTGCGCCCGCGCGATAATGCCGCAAGCGATTGCTGGATAGCGAACTCGGTGGCTGTATCGAGCGCCGATGTCGCCTCATCCAGAATCAGGATCGGTGGATTTTTGAGAAAAATCCGCGCAATCGCCAGACGTTGTTTCTGCCCGCCTGATAATTTGACTCCGCGCTCACCCGTTAGCGTATCAAGTTCCTCCGGCAATCCCAACACAAACCGGTCCAGCGAGGCACGGCGCAACGCCTCGACAATTTCATCGTCACTGGCATCCAGTCGTCCATAAGCGATGTTGTCGCGGATGGTGCCGCCGAACAGAAACACGTCCTGGGCGACAATGCCGATCTGGGCACGCAGGCTGGCCTGCGTCATGTCCCGAATGTCCATGCCATCAATGACGATCTCGCCATCATCGACTTCGTAAAAGCGCGGCAGAAGCGAACAGATTGTGGTTTTCCCGGCACCCGATGGCCCAACGAACGCAACGGTTTCCCCCGCCTTGATAGAAAGGTTCAGCCCCTCAAACACCTTTCCGGCCTCGCCATAGCCGAAACTGACATTGCGATACTCAATATCCCCCATGAGTTGGGCAACCGCCACCGCGCCGGGCCGGTCGGCAATATCAGGCGCTGTATCGATCAGGCTGGTAAAGCGTTTGAACCCCGCGATCCCCTTGGGATAGCTTTCCAGAACCGAAGTGATCTTGTCGATTGGCCGGAAAAACACATTGACCAACAGCAAAAATCCCACGAACCCGCCATAGCTCAATTCGCCCGCAATGACGAAAAATGTGCCCGCCACCATCACCACCAGCTGCACGAACCGGGTGCTGAAATAGGATAGTGTGATGCTCGCCGTCATATAGGCATAGGCATTGAGTTTTGTGGCGCGATATCCCTCATTGTTGAGTGCAAACAGGGCACGCTCATGGTCCTCATTGGCAAACGCCTTGACCACACGAATGCCGCCTACGCTTTCGCTGACCCTGGTGTTGAACTCGCCCACCTGGCGAAACAGCCGTCGCCAGTTTTCCGTCATCTTGGCGCCATAGCGGCTCACCAGCCAGGTCATGAACGGCACGATGGCGGTGGTGATCAGCGCCAGCTTCCACTGCACGGTAAACATCAGGATGAAAGCACCGACAAAGGTCATGATGGCGATAAACAGATCTTCGGGCCCGTGATGGGCAACCTCCCCCACCTCTTCGAGGTCCTTGGTCACATGGGTGATCAGGTGCCCGGTCTTGTTATTGTCGAAATAGCGAAAACTGAGTTTCTGGATATGATCGAACGCCTCGCGTCGCATGTCGGTTTCAATCGAGATACCCAGCGCGTGGCCCCAATAATTGACCACCGCCATCAATCCCGTATTGAGCGCATATATCCCCAGCAGCAGCGCTGCCACCGCCGCGATCAGCCCCCAGTTCTGCCCGGGCAGCAAAGTGTCGATGAAAAGTTTGACCGCCAGAGGAAAGCCGAGTTCGAGAACCCCCGCCAGGACGGCACAGCCAAAATCGAGCAGAAACAGCCGCTTATAGGGCAAATAATAGGCAAAAAAACGCGCGAGCATGATAGTTCCGATAAAGGCCGGCCAACCAGAAGCCGACCATCAATCATAGCCGAACCCATGCAGACGCACTATGTGTTCAACCCCTGTTTATTGATCCGCGATGGCCATCGGCCCGGCCCGTTGCCTAACAGCACTAGGCACGAACAGTAACCTAGCCTATAATGGTAACCTAAGATCATAAAGGGAATGCCCGCCATGTCACTCACTGATACCAGCCAATCGTCCAACTGTGCCGCCATGTCCGACGTGCTCAATCGCATCGGTGACAAATGGAGCGTCCTGGTCGTCGGCATCCTCGGACGCAGCGGCACCCTGCGCTTTAACGAACTCAAACGCACCATCAATGGCGTCTCCCAACGCATGCTGACATTGACGCTGCGCAATCTGGAGCGCGACGGTCTGGTCACGCGCACTATCTATCCCGAGGTTCCCCCCGGGTTGAATATGGCTTGACCGAACTGGGCAAGACCCTGCAGGTGCCGATCAGCGGCCTTTGGGATTGGTCGGCAGAACACCACGCCACCATTGTTGAGGCCCGCGCCATCTATGACAGTCGGCAGGTCAGCGACGACAAGACACCTGCCAAGATCGCCTATGCACGCGGCTAAGCCATGCTGACCCGCGCCGATCTCGCCGCCCAGTTTACCGATCTGGGCCTTGAGGAAGGCGACGCCGTTTTGGCCCACGCAGCACTGCGCAAGGTCGGGCCAATTGTAGGGGGTCCCGACGCCTTGATTGCCGCCATCATCGATGTCATCGGCCCCAGCGGCACCTTGTTAGGCTATTGCGACTGGCAGGGCGAGGACGATGCCAACGCGTCGCCGCTCCTGCGCGATGCCGTGCCGCCATTCGATCCGCAATCGTCCCGGTCAATCCGCGACAATGGCGCATTCCCTGAACTGTTGCGCACGACCCCCGGCGCCCGCCGCAGCGCCAGCCCCGGCGCCTCCTGTGCCGCGCTGGGGGGCAAAGCCGATTGGTTCACCGCCGATCATGCCCTCGACTATGGCTATGGTCCGCAATCCCCTTTCGGCAAACTGGTGCAATCGGGTGGCAAAACCATGCTGATCGGCGCGCCACTCGATACCATGACCCTGCTGCATCATGCCGAACATCTGGCACAAATCCCCAATAAACGCTTGCGGCGCTACGAAACGCCCATGCTGGTCAACGGCCATAAGGTCTGGCGCTCGATTGAGGAATTCAACACCTCGATTCCAGTGGTCGCGGGTCTGGCCGACGATTATTTTGCCGACATCGTCAGCGCCTTTCTGGCCACCGGCCTTGGCAATACCACCTTGATTGGCCAGGCGCGTACTGTCCTGGTAGATGCCCGCGAGATTGTGCAATTTTGCGTGGATTGGCTGGAGAAGCGTTGTCCCGATCGACCATGACCTTGCCATCGCCAACCCATATGCCTGCCATCAGCAAAATTCATCGCCAAGCCGATTTCCTACTAACAGCGAACCCTATAGCGTGCGCGCCATGAACGCCCCCGCCCCAAACACCCGCCAGATCGCCAAGGACCAGTTTTTTCTGGGCGCGCGCGCCTGCATTCCCGTTGCCATTTCCGTTTCCGCTTATGGCCTTGTATGGGGCGTTCTGGCCAAGGGTTCTGGGCTGACGGTGCTCGAAGTGATCCTGATGAGCGGTCTGGTCTTTGCCGGCTCAGCCCAGTTCGTCGCCCTCGAACTCTGGACCGCAACGCCCTCGGCCCTGCCTATCGGCGCACTGATTGTTGCCGCCTTGATCGTCAATCTGCGCTATATGTTGTTGACGGCGACCCTGCGCCCCCTTTTTGCGCCCGACCAAATGCGCGGCGGTTTCTGGCGCATGTTTCTGGTCACCGACGAAAATTGGGCCATGACCGTCGCTGAAATGGCCCGTGGCGGTGGCTCCCGCGCCTTCCTGCTCGGCGGTGGCGTTTTGGCCTATTGCTGCTGGATGGTGTCGACCCTGACCGGGCGAATGCTCGGTGCTGTCATCGACGATCCCAGCCGCTACGGCCTCGATTTTGCCTTTACCGCCACTTTCCTGGCACTGCTCTTGGGCATGTGGCGCGGCAAGGCCGACCTGATCCCCTGGCTCGTCGCCGCCGTTACCGCCATCATCTGCGCCAAACTGCTGCCGGGCAGCTGGTACATTTTGATTGGTGGCATCACCGGCAGCCTTGCTGGTGCCGCCATCGAAACTTTTGTCGGGGGCCGCCGTGCTGAGTCTCGCCTGAAGCCCTCATTGCCATTGCCGGGATGGCGGTTGTTTCGTTCGGCATCAAGGCCAGCGGGCTTATGCTGGCCAACAAATTGCCGCGTCAGGGCTTTGCCGCCGCCTGGATCAAGAACATTCCCGGCGCGGTCCTGGCTTCGCTTGTCGCCCCTGCCATCATGACCGGCAATCTGGCCGAAGCGCTGGCCGCCATCGCCACCGGCATTGTCTTCATTCTCACCCGCAGCCTGATTGCCGCCATGGCCATTGGCGTGCTGTCAGTATATCTCGTGCGTCTGGCGCTGGGCGCTTAAGGGAACACCATACCGCTCAAGATCGTTGTTCCCCTGACCCCTGCAATTGGAGGATCAAATGAGAACCGTAACCGCGCTTTTTGAAGATTATGATCACGCCGCCAGTGCCGTGCGGGCACTCGAAGCGGCCAACTTTAAGAGCGATGAAATTTCCCTCGTCATCGCAACGCTTGACGACAATGTTCCCGAAGAGCCCACCCCCGTCGATGACGAAATCGCCGACGACGCCCAGGCAGGCGTCGGCATTGGCGCGGTGGTCGGTGGTGCGGGCGGTTTTCTGGCCGGCCTTGGCGCATTGGCCATTCCCGGCATCGGGCCGGTCATTGCTGGCGGTTGGCTTGTCGCCACGGCAATCGGGGCAGTGACGGGTGCAGCGGTTGGTGGCGCCACCGGCGGCATTGTTGGCGCGCTCACCCAATCAGGTGTGCACGAATCCGATGCCCACGTTCTTGCCGAGGGCATACGCCGCGGCGGCACTGTTGTGTCGGTGCGAACAAACGATCAGGGCGCTGATAGCGCCGAAGCCATTTTCAAAAAAGCCGGTCGGGTCAATCTCGATGAAAAGCGCCACCAATTTGAAACCAGTGGCTGGGAACGGTTCGACCCCGATGCTCCCGCCTTCGTCCAGGATCCACTTCTGGGCGGCCGCGACTTGCGCAATTTTCCACGTCGGCACTAAAAACCAGCCCGCGAACGATCAAACAAGCCATTCTGCCTGTTGCAGCCACCAAAATCCTGCGCTACAGAAGCCCTGTGCCCTCCTGGCGGAATGGTAGACGCACCTGACTCAAAATCAGGCGGGGAAACTCGTGCCAGTTCGAGTCTGGCGGAGGGCACCACACTTCTTCAAATAGGTGCAGTTGGCCGCCTCGCAACCGCTCGAGGCACGGTGGACAAACCCGATCAGGGTGCGCCAACGACCCCCACACCGTCGGCAATTTGGCCTGATGGGAACAGGATGACGCGCGCCCCCTCTTCAAGCCCACCGACAATTTCAGCGTCATCTGGCGACCTATGGCCGATTTCCACTGTGCTCAATTGTGCCTTGCCATCCACCACTGCAAAACAGCGCCAGCCCCCATCCTGCTGGAAAAGGGCGCTTGTGGGAATTGTCAGAACGTCTTGACCTTCCCAGATCACGATCTGTGCCTCGACACGATAGCCGACGCCCAGGCTCGCCGGGCGGATCAATCAAGGTGCCGATCACATTGACCCGCTGCTCCTGAACACCAAGCGTCGAGGTTTCGGTGAACGCGGTCTGCTCGATACGGGTAACCTGACCGAGCAACGTGCCACCGCCACCCCATTCACTAACCAGCAATTTGTTGCCGACTCGCACCTTGACCGCATCTTCGGACAGGACGGCGATGACCACTTCCAGATTGCCCGTATCGCCCATCCGCAATAGCGGCGCGCCAGCAGCAACCACGCGCTCGTCCTTTTCAAGCACCTCGAGCACGGTACCGATTGCGGTGGCACGAATCGGCACCACCTCGTCCTTGCCATTGCCGCTCTGTTCATTGCCAAGGTTGGCTCTTGCACCCCTCAGATCGGCGTCGGCAGCTTCTAGGGTCGCCTCGGCGACGTGAACCTGTTGCTCTGCCGCCGCCAGGGCGAGTTTATCCTGCTCGATGGTTTCGGGACTAACAACGTTGCGATCGCCAAGTGACTGGCTTCTATCCGCTTCGCGTTCAGCTTGTTTGGCTTGGGCCTCTGCCTTTTGCACCTCGGCTGCCGCCTGGTCACGGCGCGCTTGGGCCGCGGCAATTTGAGCCTGGGCGATCTGCACGGCGCGCGGCGTATCGGGCGGCGGCATAAGCCTTGCAACGATCATGCCCGCACTGACCGCGTCACCTTCCCGAACCGTAATGGGCTGCAATTGCCCGGCCACAGGCGCGCTAATGACATAGGCGTTGCGGGCACGCGTTTGACCCTCCTCGGCAACTGTTTCCTGCATCGGCTGTCGGGTCAGGGTCGCCGTCGTTACAGCAACGCCCTGATCGAGGAGCAATGAGGCGAGCAGCGCCGCACCCACAACAGCGACGGCAACGAGGGCGATGACAACAGTGCGCTTCTTCATAGTCTCACCTATTCTCTGGTTTTTAGCACTTCGATCAGATCCATCCGATCCAGGCGGCGGCGAACGATCCACGCGCTTATCAGTGCGGCAACCACGGTAATCGCCGATGCCAGGAGATATGTCTGCGGGTTAACGATCAGGGGAATGCGATAGGTCTCCGATGCCAGACCGGCAGCAACCGCGCCCGCCAGGGCAAAGCCGAGATAACAACCAATGGGCAGGGCCAGAATCGTGCTGATCGCCTGTTCACCGAAAAGCAGGACCGCAACCTCATTGCGCGAAAATCCCAGGACGCGCATGCTGGCGAGTTCGCGCCCACGCTCGGACAGCGAAATCCTCGCCCCATTATAGATCACCGCCACGGCAATGACGCCGGAAAATCCCAGAATAAAGAAAACACCGACATAAAGGCTTTGCGCCAACTGCGCCTCAAACGCGGCCAGCATTTGGGCCGTAGAAGCAACACTGGCGACCGTCGGGAGGTGTTTTAGCGTGGCGCTCGTGGCCCCTGTCGCCGCGCTCCGCAGGCTCAAATAGGCACCCGAAACCGTATTGGCGCCACCGATCATCTGGTGCAGCGCATCAATATTGGCATAGACCGAAATGCCAACGAAATCGCCGACCACGCCGGCAATGGGTGCGCGCACGGTTCGCTTGGCACCATCGAGAAACTCGACATCGATCATGTCGCCCGGCACAACGCCGAGTTCGGTAGCCAAAAGGTCACTGATCATCAATCCCTCGGGCGGCAGGGGTTGCACCCCGCCACGCGTCGTCACGATCTGGCGCAATATGCCATTGCCCTGCAGGCCGGTAATGCCCACCTCGTGCTTGCGATGCCCGTAGCTCAGACGCGCCGGCGCAATCAGGAACGGTTCAACCCGCGTTACCCCATCGATATGGCCCAGATCAAAACGCACCCGGCTCGAGACCGGTTGATTGAAGGTGAGGGACAGGTCTTCGCGCTGAGCAACATCGAACTGCAACCGCATCATGTAGCCAACGCCATCAAACATGAACATGCCAATGACCAGAATCGCCACCGAAAACGCCACCCCGACAACCGAGAACAAGGTGCGTACCGGTTGCCGCTCGACATTGCGCAGGATCATTCTGCCCGCGGTTGGCAAAATTCGACCCAGGCCGATCCGTTCAAATGGTCCAGCCGCGAAACGGGCTGGTTGCTCGGGTCGCATGGCTTCGGCTGGTGGCAGCGACACCGCCGCCCTGACCGCGTTCAAGGCGCCAAAACCGGCGGCAAGCGCGCTGCCCCCAACCGCGACGGCGATCAGGCCGACACTGACGTCATAGCGCAATGTTGGAAAACTGAAATAGCCGCCATAGACACCGACCATCGCCTGGCCCAACGGTATGCCCGAGACGATACCAAGCATGGCGCCCGCCAGCACCGCCACCATGGCAAACAGAAAATAGTGGGCGCCTACCTCGAGATTGGAATAGCCGAAAGCCTTGAGAACCGCGATTTCGCTGCGCTGGGTGCTGATCATTCGCCCCAGGACAAGATTCAACAAAAATGCTGCGACCCCGAGGAATACCACTGGTATCACCGTGCCCATGGTCTGCACACCGTCCAGGCTCGCTCTGCACCAATTGGTGGGAGGGTTGATCAGCGCGCAAATAGGCGCCACGCCCGCCATATGGCTCGAGCAGCCGGTCCAATGCGTTCACCAATCGGTCCAGATTGGCGCCCGGCGCTGTGGTAAGGGCGACTTCGTTGAAGGCACCCGCCATATCATAGGCCGGGCCGATCTGGTCGCGCGCCATCCACACAATGCCGTAGATTTTATCGTCGGGAAACAGCGACCCGGGCGGCACTGAATAGATATGTTCGGGCGAAATCGCCGTGCCCACAATGGTCAGGCTTCGCAGCCTGCCATTGATCACCGCTTCGAGCCGGTCACCAATGGAAAACGCGTTGGCCTGCGCAAACTTGTCGCTGATGATCACCTCGCCACGGCGATCGGAAAGATATCGACCATGCATGATCGTCAACGCCGAAAGCATCGTTGAACTGCTCGCGGGGACCGAGACGAACTTGCCAACAGCCGGCGCATCGAGACCGGCAATGTCGAGGGTGGCGGTGAAGGTCACCCTGGTATCGACAGCGGCGACGCCGGGCAGTTCCTCAATGCGGCGGCGAACGGATTCGGGGGCACGCTCCAGACTGGCCCAGACCGTGGGAAAGCGCGATTGGCTGTAATAGTCGGCCTGCGAACTTGCCAGGGATTCATAGGCGCCGCGCATGGTCAGCACGGTCATGATTCCCACCGCAACGACAGCGGCAATCGAGATCATCTGGCCGCGTTGCCGCCAGATCTCGCGTAATAGTTTTTTGTACAATGCGCGCACGGCGCTACCACTCGATCTCGTCAATATCAACGCGCTTGGCGTTGCGCGTTTCATCGGCAATTTCGCCGCTGCTCATATTGATTACCCGGTCCCCCATCGCAGCGATCGCAACGTTATGGGTGATGATCGCAGTCGTTGTGCCGACCTCGCGATTGACCTTGTTCAGCACCTCAAGAACCAGCTTGCCGGTCTCAAGATCGAGGGCACCCGTCGGCTCATCGCACAACAGCACATCGGGCCGCTTGGCAACGGCGCGCGCAATGGCAACCCGCTGCTGCTGGCCACCCGAGAGCTGTGAGGGAAAATGATCAAGTCGATCGTCAAGGTCCACCATGGCCAGGGCCTCTTCTGCCGAAATCGGATCGGTGGCGATATCGGTGACCAGTGCCACATTTTCACGGGCGGTCAGACTGGGTATGAGATTGTAAAACTGAAAGACAAAACCAACATGCTGGCGCCGAAACTGCGTGAGTTCGGTATCACTGGCCCTGGTAAGGCTCCTGATCGCGATAATGCACCGACCCGCTGGTGGGCAAATCCAGTCCGCCAAGAATATTGAGAAATGTACTTTTACCACTGCCCGAAGCGCCCAGAATGACCAGCAGTTCGCCACTGGCCATATCCATGCTCACCGCACGCAAGGCATGCACTGCGGCCTCCCCGCTGCCATAGGTTTTGGTCAGATCGCGGATCCTGAACACCGGATTTGCCGCCGTTTTTTGATCTCGTTCAGGTTTATCGGGCATTCGTGGGCCTCCCTGACCGTTCGCCAGAGGCCGCAAACATGGCTTCGTCTGCCATGTGATGGTCTGCGGTCTGTGACAAGCCAAACTCCTTAGTTCAATGCGGCAGCGCACCCTTTGATTGCGATAGTCCGGCGACGCGGAGGTCGCCGCCGCCGGACCCAACATGTCCCTCAGCGACTACGATATGAGAGACACGCTGTATGACGCGCCAGTCACTGACCGGGCGCTATACTGACGTCCGCCTCGCCATGATCCTTGGGCGCCTTGGGCAGGACCCGCGCCGCCAATCGACCAAAGCCGTCGAGATAGGTCAATACTACCGGTACCACGACGAGCGTCAGCAGCGTCGAACTGATCAGCCCGCCAATAACCGCATGGGCCATCGGCGCATTCTGCCCGCTGCCTTCATGAATGCTCAGCGCCAGCGGCAGCATGCCAAAGATCATCGCCAATGTTGTCATGATGATCGGCCGAAAGCGGGTCACCCCAGCCTCAACCAGCGCATCATAAAGGTTCATGCCGGCACGATGGTGCTGGTTGGCATTGTCGACCAGCAAAATGGCATTCTTGACCACCAGCCCCATCAGCATGATGAAGCCGATCATCGAGAACATGTTGAGGGTACTTCCGCCCACCAATAGCCCCACCAGCACGCCGACCAATGCCAGCGGCAACGACACCATGATGGCTATTGGCTGGATGAAACTGCCGAACTGCGAAGCCAGAACCAGATAGATAAAGATCACCGCCAGCAAGAGTGCCGACCCGGCGGCGCCGATAGTATCGTTCAATTGCTCGACATCACCGCCAGCCGTCGCACGATAGCCAGTGGGCATTTGCAAACTGTCTATGGCAGCCTGCAGTGCCGGTGTCACCTTGCCCAAATCGGTGCCGGACAAATTGGCCGACACAGTAACCTGGCGTGCCAGATCGAGGCGCTGGATTTCACCGGGGCCGGTCGAAGGCACTATGGTCGCCACCTGGTCAAGCCGAATGATCTGCGAACTGCCGGTTGCCCCGCTTTGCGTGATCGGCAGGGCGCCAAGGGCATTGACGTCATTGCGCTCCCATTCGGGCAGGCGCACCACCACCGAGAAATTGTCGCCTTGGGCAGTGGTCCAGTCGGTAACCTCCTGACCACCCAGCAATGGCCGCAGCGTATTGGCTATCTGCTGCATGCTGACACCCAAATCACTTGCTGCATCGGCATCGACCTGCACACCCAGCACCGGTTGCGCGGAATCAAGACTCGACTCGATATCGATGACACCATCGATATTGGCCAGTTTGCGGCCAAGTTCGTCCGCCAGCCGATCAAGAATCTCAAAATTGTCGCCATAGATGCTGATCTGGATCGGCGCGGTGACGCCACCACCCAGCCCGCCCGCTGCACCAATATTGAATGACGCCCCCGGGATTTGCTTGAGCGCCTCGCGCACGGCCGGCAGGATTGTTTGCGGCGTGCTGTCTCGCTGGTCGGGCGACACCATCGACACCGTGATGGTTGAACTGTTGGTGCCCGTACCGCCCGCACCGTTGATGGTGGCATAAGTGCCGGTAATCTCGGGGAACTTCTTGAGTGTATCGTTGACCTGCCGCACCTTGATGGCCGTATAGTCAAGCGATGAGCCCACCGGAGTCTCCAGCGACACCTGAAATTCGCTGTTATCGACCGCAGGGGTGAATTCGACGCCCACAAGCGGGAACAATGCAAAGCTGCCAAACAGGGCGGCAACAGCGATCCCGAGCGTCGACTTCCGGTGCGCCAGGCTCCAGCGAAGGATATTGCGGTAACCGCCCGAAACCCATTCAAAAAATCGGTCGAACTGGGCAATCGCCTTGCCAATCGGCCCGCGCTTTGGGTTTTTCTCCGCTGCGGGGTCATACCAGACGCTACTCATCATCGGATCGAGCGTGAAGGCGACGAACAGCGAGATCAGCACGGCGACCGAAACGGTCACGCCGAACTGCAGGAAGAAGCGGCCCAAAATGCCTTCCATGAACGCCACCGGCAAGAACACCGCCACGATGGATAGCGTGGTGGCCAGAACCGCAAGCCCGATTTCATTGGTCCCATCAAGGGCAGCCTGACGATGGCTTTTGCCCATATGCAAATGGCGCATGATGTTTTCGCGCACCACGATGGCATCGTCGATCAGCAACCCCACCGCCAGCGATAGCGCCATCAACGTCATCATGTTGAGCGTGAAGCCCAAGAAGAACAACACCGTCATGGTGCCAATGATCGAAATCGGCAGGGTGAGTCCGGTGATGACCGTTGATCGCCACGAATTGAGAAACAGGAAGACGATGACGATCGCCAGCAACGCGCCTTCGATCAGCATGTTCTGAACAGCATGGAAGGACTGCTCGACCGGCACCGCATTGTCGGTGACGACGTCAAGCCTGACCCCTTCGGGCAATTCGTCGGCGCGCAATTCGTCCAGCGTGTGCCGAATTTCTTCGGCGACCTCCACGGTATTGGCCCCTTGGGTCTTGACGATATCGATCGCGATGGCGCGCTCGCCATTAAGGACCGCGAGACTGCCAACGTCTGCCTGACCATTTTCGATAGTGGCAACGTCACCGAGCCGGACCGGTTGCCCGCCCTGACGCGCAATGATGATGTTGAGAAAATCCTGCGTCCGTTCGATCCGGCCTTCAACCTGAATGGGCTGTACGATCAACCCCTCTTCAACCGACCCGGCGGGCAGATTCTGATTATCCTGTTGCAGGGCGGCGAGCACCTGGCCAACGCCGACATTGAAGGCGTTGAGCTTGTCCGGGTCGACAAGAATATTGAGCTGGCGCGGCACGCCGCCCACAATTGTTGCCCTGCCGACGCCGGGAATGATGGAAAGCTGGCGCACGACCACATCTTCGGCCAGCGCCGTCAAATCGCGCTGTGACAGGGTATCGGAACTGATGGCCAGCGACATGACCGGCAACTCGCCCGGATCAAAGCGCAGGATTTGCGGGTCATTGGCATTTTCAGGGAAACCGGGCGCCACCGTCGCAATCCGGTCGCGCACTTCCTGGGCCGCGTCCGACGAGTTCACTTCCATGTTGAACAGGATGATGATCAGCGCTTGGCCGGAGGCAGATGTCGACTGGATGGAATCGATGCCATTGATGGTGTTGACCGCATCCTCGACCGGCTGAACAATGTCACTTTCCACCGCTTCAGGCGAGGCGCCGGGATAGGCTCACGACAACAGCCACAACCGGCAAATCGATATCGGGCAGTTGTTCTATCGGCAGGCGGAGGTAGGAATAGACACCGAAAACCATCAGCGCGACCATGATCATGGTCGCAAATACGGGATTGTTGACGCTGATCTTGGTCAAAAACATCGATCAGTCCTCCACAATGGCGTAATTGTTGCCAGCCTTGAGCTGCGTCAGCGGCGCTGTCACCACCACGTCACCTGCCTTGAGGCCCGTCTCGATTTCGACCAGTCGGCCGTCATTCCATTGACCGGCGGTTTCGACCGCCTGACGGACCACCGTTCCAGCATCGAGCTTGAGAACATAGTCGCCGCTCGCATCCTCGCGCACCGCCGCGATTGGCACCGCCACTGCGTCCGCCTTCTGGTCAACAACCACCTGACCCGTGCCGAACATGCCACCGCGCAGCAGTAGGTCTGCATTGTCCAGGGCAATGAAAATCGGGATGACACGGGTGCCCTGAAGCGCTAGTGGCGCCAGCCGTTCCACTGTGCCCTCAAAAGTGCGGCCGGGGAGACCGTCAAAAGTCACACTGACCTGCTGGCCCGCCTTGATCCGGCCACTGGTGCTGACCGGCGCATTGGCTTGCAATTGGACCTTGCTCAGATCAACAATTGTCAGCAGCGGCGATCCGGCGGCAATGGTCTGCCCGGGTTGTGCCGACCGCGAGGCGACAATGCCGTCGAATGGCGCCAGCACCGTGGCGTTGTTAAGCGAAATCTGCGCGGCAGAAACCTGCCCCTGCAGCGCCTTGAGATTGGCCCGCAAGCCGTCGACGCTGGATTGTGCCTGCTCAACGACTGACGATGAAGACAGACCGCGGTCCGCCAGCGTCAATGTGCGATCCAGCTGACTTTCGGCCAGTGACAACTGCACGCGCGTGGCCTCGGCCGAACTGCGTTGCTGCTCGAACTGAATATTCAGCGCTTCGGTATCGATCTGCACCAGCACCTGTCTGGCCGACACCACATCACCGGTATCAACGGCCACACTGAGCACGGGCCCGCTGATCTGCGAGTTCAATTGCACCTGACGCACCGGAGCGAGCGTACCCGTTACCTTTACTGTGTCTTCCAGCAGGCGCGGTGACAGTGTCTCGACTTCTTCGGGCACCAGTTGCATGACCGGATCAACCGGCTCGGCAACCGCCTCAGAATCGGCCGGGGCGGTGTTCAGCATCGGCAAAACGAAGTAAGCCGCCGCCCCGCCAACCACGATCAAGCCCAGCACGATCCACGGCCAACGCCGTCGCTTGGGTTTTTGCCCCTCAGCAACGCGCGCGACATTGGCGCGCTCGAACTTGCTCTGCGCCCATTCGGGTTTGCCCGTCACTGATGTCGAGGGGTCAGCATTGTCTTTTGGGTTATCCATTGATGGCTCCAATGCCATTGGTCGGTGCGGTAAAGGCCTCAGCAGGCATTTTTAGCCTTGTTCGGGAAAGCGCTTGGCCAACTCGTCCAGCATCTCCACGGTGGTTTCGTAGAAGTGCGACAGTTCGCGAATGCGTGTCTTGGCGTCCGTCATGTTCTCGGGAAATGCCCGCTCGGCATCGACCAGCTTCTTAGCCGTCTTGCGGTAGCCAGCGCTCAAACCCTCGATCATGTTTTGGTAGGGGTTGGGCTCGATCTCGTACAGATCCTGCCGCTCGCCGGGGCGGGAAGTCAGTCGCACCACACTCCGATCGGCGAGCAACCGCGCATTGGTGCTGGCACTTGCCTTGCTGATTTTGAGTCGATCAGCCATTGCCTGCAATGTCATCGGACCGCCCTCGATCAACAGCAATCCAAAGATGCGCCCGGCAATGCGCGGACCGCCATCGGTCTGGGTAATCAGACCCATCATTTCAATAAAATCGTCAATTTGCTGCTGACTCATGCGGGCCTCCTGCACAACATATATAACGAACAGACCGTTCAGTCAACACTGAATGAACTATACGATTATGTCTCCTCACGCGTGGCCAAAAAATCTTCCTCTTCGAGGAACAATGCATTGTGGTAAGGCTGAGCGAGACCTGTACGAAGGCAATGGCATGACGAGCACCAAACCGATACGCGTGCTGGTGGCGGGGCTTGGCAATATGGGCCGCAGTCATGCGCTGGCCTATCACCGCCACAAAGGTTTCGAAATTGTGGGCCTGGTGAACCGCTCGGCACCCAAACTTGAGCCGGAGCCTGGCCGATTATCCGGTTGCCGCCGATTTCCACGAGGCGCTTGAGCGGCTGCGTCCAGACATTGTAGCCATCGCCACCTATACCGACACCCATGCCCGTTTCTTGGATCGACAACAATTGCGCCAAGAGCCGTAACAAATGACGCCGCAATCATACTCAGTCATAGTGCCCATGACCCGGCCTCAGGCCAACACCATTGCCGTCGCGCCGAGGAAGCCTGGATGTTCAACCGTCGCGACGCCAAAAAGCCCCTGCGCTATTGTGTTACCGGCGCCAGTTCGGGCGTTGGGCTTGGCATTGTCAAAGTGCTCGCTGCGCGTCACCATCAGGTAACCGGATTTGGCCGCCGCGCCCCGGGCGACCTGCCGCCCGACTTTCCCGACATTGCCTATCATCAGGTTGATCTGGCGACTGCCACTGCGCCGATGATCGCATCGGCCGCCACCGCCCAGCGGTTGATTCTTGCCGCCGGAACCGGTTTTTATCGCCCCATTGAGGCCGAAGACGAACCCGCGCTAGCCCACCTGTTGGCCACCAATTTCACTTCGACCGTAAAAATTCTCCACCAGGCTCTACCCCGATCTGCTGGCCCAGAACGCCCGCGTTGCCCTTATCGGCTCGATAGCGGCGACCGGTTCGGCCGGCATGCCCGCCTATAGCGCGAGCAAGGGTGCCCTTGCGGGTTTGGCGCGGTCCCTCGCCTCGGAATGGCGACATCGGATCGCCCTGCGCCATTTTCGGCTCTGGCCAACCCGCACCCCCATGCACGCCAAGGCCGGCTTTGATCCGCACAAATTTGACTGGCTCCTGATGAATCCAGATGCCGTCGCCAGTTTCGTTGTTGATCGGCTTGAATCCGCCAGGCGGGTCAACCAGACAATTTCGCCAGCCAGCCTTTTTACCCACCGTCTAGTGGGCGCTCGACCGTGATCAGGCGCGCGCTGATAACTGGGGGCAGCGCCGGATTGGGCGCCGCCCTTGTTCAAGAGCTGATGACGGCGGGCTATCATATAACCATTCTGGATCGCGACACCCCAGCGACGCCCCATCCGGATGTCCGCTTCCTGAAAACCGATCTTGGCCAGACCAACACCCTGCCTGTCATTCTTGAGCATCTCCAGCCCGACGAGCAGTTTGACCTCGTCATTTTCAATGCCGGCATCAGCGCCGTCGGCGCGTTCGAAACCATCGAGCGCGCCCATCTTGAAACGCTTATCAATACCAATTTGCACGCCCCCATAGCGCTCACACATCTGCTCATGGTCCAAAACCGCCTGGCCAATGACGCCAGCCTGATTTTTATCGGCTCACTGTCCAACCGCCTCGGCTATCCCGGCGCCGCCGTCTATGCAGCCAGCAAACAAGGTATCGAGGCCTTCGCCCATTCCCTGCGCAAGGCGCGGCAATATCGCGTGCTGTGTGTGCTGCCCGGCCCCCTCGACACCGCCCATGCGCGTCGCTACGCCCCGGCGGGCAGCAAATCGGGCGCTCGAACTGCCCCGGCGCACCTCGCTCGCCGCGTACTGGCGCACAATAAACGCTCGGGCATCCTTTATGCGAATGCCCCCCAGTTCCTCGCCGGCCTCGTCGGTGCCCTGATGCCCCAAACTGCGACCGCCCTGATGCGTGCCAACCTGTTCGCCAAACTGCAAATGGCACCACCCGTCACTGATGCCGCGCCCGATCCCGTTCAACCCGCCGGCACCTAGCGTCAGACCGCGCCTTGTGACCCATCCAAATAGGGCCTGACAACGCCAGTTTTTTCGCTCAAACTGAACCGGGAAGGAGATCGGTGATGAGCAATATAGCCACAGTGCGCACCGGAACCGCCGGTTGGGTCTATGCCCCGTGGCGCGGCGAGTTTTATCCGCCGGGGCTGGTCCAGAAAAATGAGTTGGCCTATGCCGCCTCCAGGCTGGGCACCATCGAGATCAACGCCACCTTCCGTGCCAATCAAAAACCGGCAAGTTTTATCAAATGGGCCAGCAGTACCCCCGATGGCTTCATGTTTTCGATCAAGGGTCCGCAGTTGGTCACCCACATCAGGCGGCTGAAAAACTGTCAAACCGAACTGGCCAATTTCTTTGCCTCCGGCCCCTTGGCGCTGGGCAATAAAATGGGCCCTTTCGTCTGGCAATTGCCGCCCAACCTCAGACTTGATCTTGAGGTGCTTGGCCAGTTTCTGGCCATGCTGCCCAAATCGCCCGAGCAATATCTGGCCTTGGCCAGAGAGGCCGATGACAGGCTCAAGAGCGAGCCCTTTCTCGACTTTGACACCACACCCCCCATCCGACATGCCATGGAGGTCCGCAACGCCGCACTGTACGCTGAGCCGGTATTCGACCTGCTTGCCCAACATAATGTGGCGCTGGTGCTCGCCGATACGCCCGAGCAGCCAAAACGCCTGCGCACTGCCGATTTCGTCTATTGCCGCTTGCAGGGCCCGGCCCGTGAAGAGGCGACGACCTATAGCCCCCAGGACATCGCCGATTGGGCCGCCATCATGCAAAACTGGATCGAACAGGATTGCGCGGTATTTGCCTATTTCGTCCATGAGGACAAACTGCACGCCCCGGCCAATGCCATCGCCTTGCGTCAGGCGCTCGGCATCACCCTGCCGGGCGACGGGCCATCACAAATCGTTTGAACGCTGGCCAATTCATGCCATTCGCCCTAAGGACGGGCAGCGTCATTTCTCAAGGCAGTGCCATGTCCACTTCGATATTTTCTCCGCTCGACAAGAAATCTGCCGCACTGGCCTTTGTCCTCGCCTTGTTGACCATTGCCGGGGCCTGGACATCACAGCTTTTTGGGTTGGTGCCATGCGAATTGTGCCTTGAGCAACGCATGGCCTACTATTGGGGTCTGCCGATCCTGGCACTGATCCTTTTGCTCTGGAACCGCCTGCCCCTGCCGGTCTGGTATATTGCCATGGCCATTGTTGGTGCCATTTTCATCTGGAGCACTTTTATGGGCGGCTATCACGCCGGGGTTGAATGGGGTTTCTGGCCCGGCCCGACCGCGTGCACGGGCACCGGCGAAACCACCACTTTCGATGCTTTGTCCAACCTCAATGACTCCCATATCGTGCCGTGCGATCAGGTGCAGTTCAGTTTTCTCGGCATAACCCTTGCGGGCTACAATGCCTTGATATCGGCAATTTGTGTCGTGCTGATCGGCATCTCCATGCTGGCCCAATACCGCCACAACCGCGCCGCCTGAACATCGTGAGATATTGAAGCAATAGCCATGGACCGGTTTGTCATCATTTCGGGCTGTTCAGGAGGCGGCAAATCGAGCCTGTTGGCAGAGTTGGCTCAACGCAACTTCAATACCATTGCCGAACCCGGTCGACGCATCGTTGCCGAAGAACAATGTGGCGATGGCGCCGCCTTGCCTTGGGTCAATCCCAAAGCCTTTGCCCAGAAGGCCGTCGCTGTGGCCCTTGCAGATCGCCAGCACGCCAGCGATCTGTCCGGCTGGATATTTTTCGACCGGGGTCTGGTTGATGCCGCCGTTGCGCTGCAAGCCGCCGGTGAGAATGGCGTCGTCGCCGAGCCTGAAACATAATCACCGCTATCACCGGCGCGTTTTCATGACACCGCCCTGGCCCGAAAACTATGTCAGGGACGCCGAGCGCCAGCATGATCTGTATGCAGCGATCAGTGAATATGATCGCTTGTGCGCAGCCTATCCGGCACTGGGCTATGACATTATTGAGCCTGCCCAAATGCCCGATCACACAGCGCGCCGATTTCCTCTTGGCCGAACTTGGAATAGCCAGCGTCTAAGGCTCCAGCTCAATATCCCAATAGAGATAATCGAGCCAACTCTGGTGCAAATGATTGGGCGGAAACGCCCGGCCATTATTGTGCAGATCATAGACTGTGGGATGATAGGGCGCCTGACGCGGAAACATCCTGATATCGGCGGGCAGCCGATTGGCCTTGCGCAGATTGCAGGGCGCACACGCCGCTACGACATTTTCCCAGGTCGTCATACCGCCTTTTGAACGCGGAATGACATGGTCAAAGGTCAAATCCTCGCGCGCCCCGCAATATTGGCATTGGAAGCGATCGCGCAGAAAAACATTAAACCGCGTAAAGGCGGGATGCCGCGCCGGCTTGATATAGTCGCGCAGCGAAATGACACTGGGCAAATTCATTTCAAAGCTGGGGCTATGAATTTTCAGATCATATTCTGAAACGATATTGACCCGGTCCAGGCACACCGCCTTGATCGCATCCTGCCAAGACCATAACGACAAGGGATAGTAACTGAGCGGCCGGAAATCGGCGTTCAATACAAGGGCGGGACAGGACTCAGGCGACACATGGATGGTCACTTGAGACTCCCGAAGCGGGAATCGGGTAGGCTCCATAATGCCTATATTGTAAGCCGTTTGTGACACCGCTGTGAAGCAGGGATTACAATGATTTGGTGCTAAACCTGCTTTGCCAGTATTTTGGTGATGAACGCGGCCGCAAAGGCCAGCCCATCTGGCGCGATACCGTGCCCGACGCCGACAGAACTGTGAAAATCGACATCATAACCGGCCTCGGTGAGCGTTGCCGCCGCAGCCTCGCCCAGCGAGAAGGCCACAACCGCGTCCATATCGCCATGAATAATGGCCACTGGCGGTTTAGGCAGATGTGCCGCCCCAAAATTGTCGGCTGGTTGAAAAAGACCCGAAAAGCCAAGCACCCCCATGAGCGGCTCGGGCAACGACAGACCGAAATGCAGCGCCATCATCGCCCCTTGGCTGAACCCGGCCAAAATTGTGTCCTCGGCGCCAAGGCCGGTCTGGGCCCAAAAATCGGTCAGGAATTCGCCCAGCACCGGCGCTGCCGCATGCAATCCCTGTTGGCGCATGGCTATGCTATCCGCCTCAAAATCCGGGGCGAACCATTGAAACCCCGATGGATGCCCCGGCACCCGCTCGGGCGCATTGGGCGCAATAAATACCGCGTCAGGCAACATGTCGCGCCAATGCGGTGCCAACCCGATCAGATCATTGCCGTCCGAGCCATAGCCGTGCAACAAAATGACCGCCTGTTTGGGTGCGCCGCCCGAAAGCGGCGGCAGCATCGGACCTGAAAGTTTGGGCATTTATCCGTCCAGTTTGGTGTTGGTGCGTTCCAAGTGCCAGCGCCGCGGCGCCTTGGCAACCCCACCCAATTGCCAAATCCTAGAGCGCGACCCCGTCCCGCTCCTTGATCGCGGCAAAATAGCGCCAGAACAACAGGGCCGCAGCGGCGCGATGTGGCGACCATGGCGCGGCGATCTCATAGAGTTCGGCGCTGGTGGGACGCGTTTCCAGTCCCAGCCCGTGCTGAACCGCTTTTTGCAACGCTAGGTCGCCGGCCGGAAACAGGTCCGGATGGCCCGCGCAAAACATCATATAGATTTCCGCCGTCCATGGTCCGACCCCCTTGAGCGCCGTCAAAACCGCGACCGCCTCGTCGATCGGCAGCGTTTCCAGCGCCTCGAAATCGAGATCCCCCGCCCTGATCGCTTCAGCGATAGTGGTAACGGTGCGAAACTTCCCTGCCGAAAAGCCAGTGGCACGCACCGTTTCTTCGTTCAGTTCCAGAAAACTGTGCGGCGCTGTCGCCCCGGCCAACGCTTCAAACCGCGCCCAGATCGCCCGGGCACTCGCCACTGACAATTGCTGGCCGCAAATCACCTTGGCCAAGCCGACAAAGCCGCGCGGATTAATGCGCGGTTCGACCGCGCCCGCCAGATCGCGAACTGATTGCAGCCTTGGATCACACTGCACCAGTCGGTCAATTTGCAGCGCCAGAGCCGCCGCACTATCCAGACGGGTTGGCAGATTTTGTGTCATGCTGTTCCCGATATTCAAGGAAGGATTCGATGTCGGCAAATCTACCACGCCTGCGCTTTGCACCAAGCCCCAACGGATTATTGCATTTGGGTCACGCCTATTCGGCCCTCTTCACCTGGCAGGCCGCCGAGCGCCTGGGCGCATCTACCCTGCTGCGGATCGAAGACATCGACATAGAGCGCTGTAAACCCGAATATGACGCTGCCATCCTGCGGGATCTGGCCTGGTTGGGGCTTGAATGGCCTGAGCCGGTCTGGCGGCAAAGTCTACGTTTCGAGCACTATCGCGCCGCCGCCGCAGAGCTAAATGCGCATCAATTGCTCTATCCCTGTTTTTGCAGCCGCCGCATCATTGCCGCCCATGCCAGGGGCACCGATCCTGACGGCGCACCTTTATATTCCGGCACCTGCCGCCATTTAAGTCCCCGCGAATGCGCGGACCGGCTCGAGCGGGGCGAGCCGGTGCAATATCGACTTGATATGGAACGCGCCCTCGCCCTGACCGGCCCATTAACGTTCACTCTTGTCGGCCCCAGCGTCCTTGACCGCCCCCAGATCCGCTATGCCCAACCGCAACGCTGGGGCGATGTCGTGCTCCAGCGCAAGGAGACGCCCACCTCCTACCATTTGAGCGTCGTCGTCGATGATGCCGCCCAAGCCATCACCCACGTCACCCGTGGCCGTGACATGGAGGCGGCGACTGACATCCATGTCTTGTTGCAATTCCTTTTGGGCCTGCCCAGTCCAATCTATAATTTTCACAATCTGATCCGCGACCAGAGCGGCGCCAAGCTGGCCAAATCCAAGGGATCGCCCAGCCTGGCCAGTTTGCGCGAGAGTGGCTGGACGCCGGAAAAAGTCCGCGCCCAGCTCGGCCTTGCCTAAGCCGCTTTGGCGGTATTTGCGAAATACTGCACTACGCTGGCCCTCACCGCAGCCCCAAGCTCGGTGCCAAAATCGGGCCCCAGAATGTCGCCCAGCCGCTTGTCCTCAAGCCGCATAGGATTGTCCCAAAGATAGCGCATCTTGACCACTTCGCGGATCACCGGCATCCCGATACCCATCAGACGCAACATGATCCAGGGCATCGGCACCACCCGCAGGGGCTGCGTCGAACTTGTCTGTATCGCCGCCATCAAGGCACCGTGGGTCACATAATGGCCGGAAAAATGAAACCGATCGAAGCTTTTAAGGCTTTGACGCCGCTCTGCCAGCTTGACAAAGGCCGCGCCCAGATCGGGCAGATAAGCCCAGCTATGCCCCACATCGAGCCCCGCCATATGGTGGATCCGGCCTTTGCCCACGCTCATCATCATCGCCTGATCAAACCAGTCGCCCTGATTGTTCGGCCCATAGAAGTCCCCGGCCCGCAGGATGATGACCTGCACATCCCCCGCCTCGGCGGCCCGCGCCAGCATCTGCTCCTGCCGCACGCGAATGGCGCCGCGCGGCGTTTCGGGATGTTGCGCCATCTCGGGCGTCAGCACCCGGTCGCTGGCGGCATAATTGTAGATATTGCCGGGAAACAATAGCGTCTTGCCCGAATTTTCCAGCGCCGCCAGAACAATTGCCAGCTGGGCTTCCGCACGCCCCTTGTCCCATTGATCATAGGGCAGGTTAAGCCCGTTAAAGACCACATCGGCACTAGCAATCGCCGCCTCAATATCCCCCTGTTGGCGCGCATCGCCCTTGACGAACGCCGCCCCCTCTATCGGCTTTTTGTTGCGCCGTCCAAAGCCGGTGACCTGCCATCCAGCCGCCACAAATGCCTCGGCTGCCGCGTGTCCGATATGACCATTGATACCCAAGATCGTGATTTTCTGCTTGTCCATCATCCTGCTCCAACTGTTGATGGACACAGCATCTAATATTCATTATTGTTTCGCCATTGGCGAAAAATGCAGAATCGATATTCAATAATGAATAGAGCCGTGGATTGGTCGCTCTGGCGCAGTTTTGCCGCCGTCGTCGAAACCGGGTCACTCTCTGGCGCCGCGCGATCCCTGTCGCTCTCGCAACCAACGCTTGGCCGTCATATCGAGGCGCTCGAACAACGTCTGGGCGTTCCCCTGTTCGAGCGCACCTTGAGCGGCCTGAAACCAAATCCCACCGCCCTGCGCATGCTCGAGCCGGTCCAGCTGGCCCAGTCGGCCCTTTCCCAGGCATCGCTTGTGGCCGAAGGTGCCCAGCAGGATCTGGGTGGCGCCGTGCGCCTCACCGCCAGCACTGTCGTTTGTCACTATGTCCTGCCGCGCATCCTTGTTGGCATCCGCGACAAATTTCCCAATATCGCCATCGAACTCGTGCCCACCGATAGTGCCGAAAACCTGCTCCTGCGCGAAAGCGACATTGCCATCCGCATGTTTCGGCCCACCCAATTGGATTTGATCACTAAAAAACTCGGCGAATTGCCCACGGTCTGCTGCGCCAGCCAGGCCTATCTCGATCGCCGCGGCACGCCGCAATCGATTGACGATCTATACCAGCACGATCTGGTCGGACTTGATCGCTCTGAACTGATCATTGCCCATGCCAATGCGCTTGGCTTTCCTCTTACCCGAGATCATTTCGCCCTGCGCTGCGACAGCCAGACCAATCTCTGGGAATTGATCCGCGCCGGTCTTGGGATCGGCTTTGCCCAGCGCCATATGGTCGCGCATACGCCGGAAATGCGCGCGGTTCTGCCCCAAATGCCGCTGCCCGCACTTGAAGTTTGGCTGACAACGCATCGGGAACTGTTCACCAGCGGGCGAATCCGTGTCATTTATGATGCGCTTGCCGAAGCACTTGTGGGCCATATCGCTGGCAATTCCGTATAGGCAAGCACGCCCCTACCCTCGAGGTTACCATGCACGTTCTCTTTAACATCGCCATCGCCCTTGCCCTGCTGTTCGTCGTCGGCGTCCTGGGCATGGGTCTTTGGAACATGGCCAAGGGTGGTCCGGGCAACACCAGTCAAAAACTCATGCGTTTGCGCGTCATGGGCCAGGCCGTCGCGCTCATTCTGCTGATGGGTGCGCTGTATTTCTTCGGCAGCGGACGGAGCCTGAACTCATGGTCAAACTCAATCGCATCTACACTAGAACCGGCGACGATGGCACCACGGGTCTGGTGCGCGGCCCCAGGCGTGCCAAGCATGACCTTCGTGTCGCAGCCTATGGCACAATCGAGGAAGCCAACGCCTTTATCGGCCAGGCCCGCCTATACACCACCTCGATGCCCAAGATCGACCGGCTGCTGGGCCGCATCCAGAATGATCTGTTCGATGTAGGCTCCGACCTGGCAACCCCGGGCGAGGACGCGCCCGACGCGCCAAAATCCCTGCGTGTCACCGCCGTGCAGACGGCCTGGATCGAGCAGGAAATTGACCAGTACAATGACGCGCTGGCCCCGCTAAAAAGCTTTGTCCTGCCCGGCGGCACGCCCACCTCCGCCGCGCTGCATATCGCCCGCACTACCGTGCGCCGCGCTGAGCGAATCGTGGTCGAACTGGCCAGCATTGAACCCGACGTCAGTCCTGAGGCGATTCGCTATCTCAATCGCCTGTCGGACCTGCTATTTGTTCTTGGCCGCGTCACCAATGCCAATGGTGACAAGGACGTTCTTTGGGTGCCGGGCAATAATACCAGGACCGCCAAAGACAACTGATCGGTCGGCGGAACCGGTCGCGAGGAAGAGTCCATGTTCCTGCCGCTGCACGATTCCAATCCGATCCGCTACGTCAAGGTCGCCTATGTCACCTATGGGCTGATCGCGCTCAATGGACTGATCTTTGCTGTCACGGCCAGCCTGTCACCGGTAGATTTTCAGCAGGCAACCATCGACTTTGGCATGATCCCCATAGTCGTGCGCGACCTTTATCCTCAGCCCCTTGTATGGCTCCCGGACTGGGCAACCCTTTATACCTATGCCTTCCTGCACGCCGACTGGCTCCACCTGCTCACCAACATGCTGTTCCTGTGGATTTTCGGCGACAATATCGAGGACGCCATGGGCCATTGGCGCTTCCTGTTGTTCTATGGAGCCTGCGCGGTACTTGCCGCCCTGACCCATCTGGCTTTCAATCTCGATGGCAATGGCCCGCTCGTTGGCGCTTCGGGTGCCGTTGCGGGCGTCATGGGTGCCTATGTCCTGCTCTACCCGCACGCCCGCGTATTCGTTTTGGCCCGCATCGTCATTCCCATTCCCCTGCCGGTGCCAGCCTTCTGGATGCTGGGATTCTGGATCGCCAGCCAGATATTCTATCTCATTGTTGATGCCGGCGAGCCGGTTTCATGGTGGGCTCATCTGGGTGGCTTTGCCGCGGGAATTGCGCTGACACTAGTGCTGCGCCGGCGCGCCGTGCCCTTGCTGGGCGGCCGATAAGGCCCGCATTTGCATAAAATTATCCATCCATCCCAAGTCTTTTTTCACACCGGGCTCCTAGGGTGCCCATGCAAAATTGGCCAGGGAGACTATTATGGATACAGATTTGACAATGCAGATGGTTGCCATGTCCAATGCCTCCAGCCGGGCCAATATGCAGCAGGCAGTGCTCAAAAAGAGCATCGAAATGGATCAGGCGACCGCCGATATGGTCTCCGAGGTCTCCCGCGCCGCGCCCCCACCCGGTCAGGGTCTCAAGATCGACAAGCTGGCCTGATCACCATGGCCAACGCTATCGGCATCAGCCCCCCAGCCATGATCAACCGCATCGTCCACCGCGAGGCCACCCCGGCGGGTGCCGAACTGGCAAAGGTTGCGGTATTGACCCAAAAAGTGCGCACGGCGGTCGATAACAGCGCCGATCCCAAAACCGCCGACGAACCCGATCCCAAGCCGATTGTGGTCTCCAACGGCGCTGACGTTGATCGGCTGGTCTAGGGTTTTCGCCATGCGGCGAACCCAGGCCTGACTTGGTGCGTTCTAGGCGCCTTTACCCACCAGATCGATCAGGGTTTTGACCACCGCCTCGCCGTCAGGTGAATTCCACTCGGCCGGCCCCTGCAATACCGCCAACTCGCAACCATTGGCATCCAGCACCAATGTCGTCGGCAATCCGATGGCCACCGCATCGGTCTGCAACTTCTTGAACGCGGCAAAGCTTGCATCGGTGTAGATTGGCAAATTGGTCAGCCCCTGCTCGTCCATGAATGCCTTGGCCTTTTCTGGCCCCTCATCGCCAATATCGAGATTGATCGGCAATACCATGAAATTGTCGGCATTATATTTGGCCGCCAGCGCGTCCAGCGCCGGCATTTCCTCGCGACATGGCACACACCAGCTGGCCCAGAAATTGACCAGCAGTGCCTTGCCCTTGAAGTCGGCGATGGTCATGTCCTTGCCGGCCGCATCCTTGAAGGCGGTCTTTTCGTAGCCCCGCCCCTCGCCGGTCGGGTTCAGCGCCGCCAACTCACCAACCGCCGCACTATCGATAACCGCCGCCTGCGCCGCCTGCACCGGACATTCCTTGGCCGTCGCGCTACCATTGCTAAGGTACACCCACCCCGATATAGCTAGCGCCACGCTGGCCAGCCCCAGGGTAACAATCAGCTTGGGAGTATTCGACTTCTTGGCGGGGGGCGGGCTTTGTTCAGACATTCAAGCTCCAGGGATTAGTGATGAGCAACAAGATGTGGGGCGGCCGGTTTTCATCGGGCCCCGACGCCATCATGGAAGAAATCAACGCATCGATCGGCTTTGACCATCGTCTGTTCAAACAGGACATTGCCGGATCTATCGCCCATGCCAACATGCTGGCGCAAACCGGCATACTGACGCAGGACGATACCGATTCGATCATATCGGGTTTGCAATCGGTTTTGGCGGAGATTGACGCGGGCACGTTCACATTTTCGCGCGCACTCGAAGACATTCACATGAATGTGGAAAGCCGCCTGCGCGAGCAGATCGGCGATGCCGCCGGGCGCCTGCATACTGCGCGCTCGCGCAATGATCAGGTCGCCACCGATTTCAAGCTCTATGTCCGCGATGCCATTGATACGCTGATTGCCCAGATCAACACCCTGCAACTGGGTCTGGTGAGCCGTGCTGAAGACGAAGCCGAAACCATCATGCCCGGCTTCACCCATCTCCAGAGCGCCCAACCCGTGACCTTCGGCCATCATCTGCTGGCCTATGTTGAAATGCTTGGCCGCGATGCCTCCCGCTTGTCCGATGCCCGCAAGCGCCTCAACGAATGTCCTCTTGGTGCTGCCGCGCTCGCCGGCACGTCATTTCCTATTGATCGGCATATGACCGCCAACGCCCTTGGCTTTGATCGGCCCGCCGCCAATTCACTCGACGCCGTGTCTGATCGCGATTTCATTCTCGAGGCCCTGTCCGCGGCCTCGATCTGTGCCGTTCATCTGTCGCGCTTTGCCGAAGAACTGGTGATCTGGAGCTCGGCCCAGTTCGGGTTCGTGCGTCTCTCGGACAAATATTCCACCGGCTCCTCGATCATGCCGCAAAAGCGCAATCCCGACGCCGCCGAACTGGTTCGCGCCAAGATCGGCCGCATTCTCGGCGCCCTGACCTCATTGATCGTGGTGATGAAGGGGCTGCCGTTGGCCTATTCCAAGGATATGCAGGAAGACAAGGAAATCGCCTTCGACGCACTCGACAGCCTCTCGCTCTCATTGGCCGCCATGACTGGCATGGTCGGTGATCTCAAGGTCAATCGCGACAGGATGCATGCCGCCGCCAGCGCTGGTTTTTCCACCGCCACCGATATTGCCGACTGGCTGGTCCGCGAGGTCAATATGCCCTTCCGCGACGCCCACCATGTCACCGGCCAGATCGTGGCATTGGCCGAACAGAAGAACTGCGGGCTCGAGGGCCTCACCATTGAAGATTTCAAACAGGTCGACCAGCGCATCGATAGCCGCATTCATAAAATTCTGAGCGTTGAAAGTTCGGTTGCTTCGCGTCAGAGCTATGGCGGCACCGCTCCGGCAAATGTTTTGACCCAGGCCGCTCGCTGGAAGTCCGTGCTGACCGGTCAAACCCACGAGCCGCGCCCACTGGGCGGTAAAAAGCATGGCGACCACGGCGATGGCGGGGTTGAATAAAAATCCTTTCATCGCCACCCTTTGCCCGGTTCGCCCGTGGGAGAGTGCCCGTCCATCATAGGTTTGAAGAATGCCGAACGCCCAACGACAAATGCGATTGACCGAGCGTCACGTCCAGTTTCTTCAACCACCGGAAACTGTCGAAACCCTGCCCGAGCCGCCCGCCGGGATGATTGAATCAACACCGGCGGACCACCAGCAGACGCTCGAAATATTGCTGGACCAAAAAGATGCGGCCACCGGCGAAATCTGGTTCTTCGCCTATGGTTCGCTGATTTGGAAACCGGCCTGCGACTTTGTCGAAATGCGCACCGGACTGGTGCATGGTTGGCACCGATCATTCTGCCTCGGCTGGAACAATCGCTTTCGCGGCAGCGACGAAAACCCCGGATTGATGCTGGCGCTCGACCGGGGCGGATCATGCAAGGGCGTTCTTTATCGCCTCCCCACGGATCGGGTCAAAGCCAACATGATCAAGCTGTTTGAGCGTGAAATGGGCTGGAAACCCTCGGCATTTCCGCCACGTTGGGTCAATGCCAGGGTTGGCGAACGCACCATTCGCGCCCTGACCTTTTGCATCGACCGCCAGTCGGGCCGCTATGTTGGCGGGTTGAGCCAAGATCGAATCGCCGACATGCTGGCCACCGCCACCGGATCGCGCGGCTCGATGGCGCAATATCTGTTTGCCACCGTCCGCCACCTTGAGGATATGGGAATCCACGACCCCCACCTCTGGGCCCTGCAATCAATGGTCGCCGACCGCATCGAAGCCAGCTACGGGGCCACGTAAAAACGCCCGCTTTTGTTTTTCCCGCCCTTGTTCTAGACAAGCGCAAATACCCTGCCGCCGCCGGAGAATATTCATCATGGTCCATCATTTCCAACACCGCGACGGCACCATGTTTGCCGAAGATGTTGACCTTAACGCGCTGGCCGCCGAAGTCGGTACGCCATTTTACGTCTATTCCACCGCAACCCTGCGCCGCCACGTCCAGGTGGTCAAAAAGGCTTTTGACGGCATCCCCACCCTTCTGGCCTATGCCATGAAGGCCAATTCCAATCAGGCTGTCCTGAAAATCATGGCCCAGGAAGGCGCTGGCGCCGATGTTGTGTCGCTGGGCGAACTCGAACGCGCCCTCGCCGCTGGCATCCGGCCTGATATGATTGTCTTTTCGGGTGTCGCCAAAACCATTGCCGAAATGCGGCGCGGGCTGGAAGTGGGCATTCACTGCTTTAATGTCGAAAGCGAGCCCGAGCTTGAACGGCTCGATATGGTCGCCGGCGATATGGGCAAGACCGCCCGCGTTTCGGTACGCATCAATCCAGATGTCGACGCACGCACCCACGCCAAGATTTCCACCGGCAAGGCTGAAAACAAATTTGGCATTCCCTATGGCCGCGCCCGCGAGGTCTACGCTCGCATCGCCAAATTGGGCAATGTCACAGCGGTCGGCGTCGATATGCATATCGGCAGCCAGATCACCGATCTTGAACCCTTCGGCAATGCCTGTGGTCTGATGGCCGAATTGGTCACCACCCTGAACGCGGATGGCCACGCGATTGAACATGTCGATGTTGGCGGGGGGCTGGGCATTCCCTACGACCAGAACGAGCAGGCCCCGCCCCATCCCGACGCCTATGCCGCCGTCATTCGTGACAAAGTGGGGCAATTGGGCGTCAAGCTGGTCATTGAGCCCGGACGGCTATTGGTGGGTAATGCCGGGATCATGGTGACCAAGGTCGAATATGTTAAGCGGGGCAGCACCAGCTTTGTCATCGTCGACGCGGCGATGAATGATCTGCTGCGCCCAACACTTTATGAAGCCCATCACGATGTGGAACTGGTCAACCAGTCCAACCTCCCCCCGATAACCGCCGACATTGTAGGCCCGGTCTGCGAGACCGGCGATTATCTGGCCAAGGGACGGACGATATCAGGGGTCGTTGAAGGCGATCTGCTCGCCATTATGGGCGCCGGTGCCTATGGCGCGGTCATGGCCTCAACCTATAATTCGCGCGCCCTGGTGCCAGAAGTATTGGTGCAGGGCGACCAGTATCACGTCATCCGTGCGCGCCAGCCGCTCAAGAATCTGATCGCGTTGGATAGCGTGCCGGACTGGCTTTAGCTATCCAGTTCGCGCCGGGCCAGCGATACCACCTCGACCGGCTTGCCCTCCAGGGCATCATCGACCTTGGCCAACAGATCGACCAGCGTGAACGGCTTGACGATTACATCATAAATCAGCGCCTCGAGCCCGTGGGCCCGCTCGCGCTGATCGGCAAAGCCGGTCATCAGCACGATAGTGATATCGGGATAGGTCGCGGCGGTGTTCAGCGCCAGCGCAATACCGTCCATGATCGGCATCTTGATATCGCTGAGCAACAGGTCAAATTTACCTGCCTCCTCAGCCAGCATTTCCGCCGCTAACCCGCCATCTTCGGCCGCAACGACCTCGTGCCCCTTCATGCCCAGCGCGCTGACCACGAAGGCGCGCACGGAATCGTCATCTTCGGCAACAAGAATTCGAGCCATTATCCATGCTCCTGGCTGGGGGCGGGTTCGGGTGGGGCAGCATTGATCTGGTCGGGCGCGGCGCCTTGCTGATGCGCGGCCCCCGGTGCGGCGTCGAGCGGCACCTTGGGCTCGCTGCCCCCGCTGGCGAATGCCAGCTTCACCTTGGCCACATTGCCCGGCGGCAGTGACAGGTGCGTACTGATGCTCGCTCGCTGTCCCGGCGCCAGGCCGCGTGCAAGCGGGCGCACGCTCCACTGGTAAAGATTTCTTCCCTCGCCATCGATCAGCGTCAGCACCACCGGCGGCACCGGCATCCGCCCCAGTGCCACATTGACGATTTCAGCCTCGACCAGCAGGACTTCCTTGCCATCCTGCAATGTGCGCTGCGTGCGAACATCACTGAAATTGAGGCCCACCACATTGACGCCCAAACCCATGCTTTCATAAATCCCGGCCATTGCCGGAAACATTTCCACAATCTTTGTGCGCCCAAAAAAACCGAAACCGATCATCCCCACCAGCGTACAGGCGGCAATGATGCGGGCCGCCCGGCGCAGCCGCGCCATCGGTAACTGCGCAATCAGCGAACTTTGCCGCTGCGACAAGGCCCGCTGCCGCTTTTTCTGAATAGCCGGATCAATGGTCTGGGTTGGCGGTTCGGAATCATCTTTCGCCTCGGTTGCAGCCCCCCTGGCCATTTCTTCGGCCGCCAGATTTGCTTCCTGGGCAAAAGCGTCATCGAGCGCATCCTCGCTCATTGCCGCCTCGTCCGCCACGGGTTCGGGTGCCACCGGCACCTGCTGCCAGTCGCGTTGACAATTGGCACACTGCACCTTGCGGCCGGTTGCCCCGATCGCCTCAAAGGCAACCTGATAGCGCGTCTGGCAGTGTGGGCAGGTGATAATCATCGACGAAGAGGGCGCCTGTCAGGTTTGGACCGCTTCAATCGTACCCAATTGAGGTTAAAACTCCTCAAACCGCCCGTGATCGTCGGCGATAAACATAAATGCACCGCAATCCACACCCAAACCGCCCCCAATCCCCGCACAATCGCTGCGCCCTGATATGATGGCCCGCATGTGATTCGAATTGCGATCGCACCCAAGCAGGACAGACGATTAAGGAGCCTGGCATTTTGATCGAATTTTCCGATGTTGGCCTGCGCTATGGCAATGGCCCGGAAATCCTGCGGGATTTGACCTTTTCGGTCGAACCCGGCTCATTCCATTTTCTGACCGGGCCATCTGGGGCCGGCAAGACGTCGCTTTTGCGTCTGCTGCTGCTCTCGCTCAAGCCGTCACGCGGTCAGGTCACCATGTTCGGCGAGGATGTGACCAATCTCAGCCATGACAACCTCCTGCAGATGCGCCGCCATATCGGCATCGTGTTTCAGGAATTTCGCCTGCTGGATCACCTGACCACTTTCGAAAATGTCGCCCTGCCGCTGCGGGTGCTGGGCCAGGCCGAAAGCGAATACAAGCCCAACGTTACCGAACTGCTCGAATGGGTGGGTCTGGGCGAGCGCATGCACGCCCTGCCCTCGCTGCTTTCAGGTGGCGAAAAACAACGCGCCGCCATTGCCCGCGCCGTCATCGCCCGCCCCAAGATATTGCTGGCCGACGAGCCCACCGGCAATGTCGACCCCGAACTGTCCTCGCGCCTCGTACACCTGTTTGCCGAACTCAACCGGACCTTGGGCATGACCATCATATTGGCAACGCACGAGCTGCCATTGCTCGACCAGTTTTCATATCCGCGCATGCTGCTGTCCAAGGGCGAATTGGTGATCCATGATTGAGCAGATCAAAAATCTCATTCCCCGTCCCGGTCGACCCGCCCCGATCGTACCGGAGCGCTCTGTTGCCGGTCGCACGCTGATGTTGTTGATCGCCATCATGACATTTTTGTCCGCCGTGACGCTTGGCGGTGTCGTGCTGGTTCAAAAATCGGCCATCGCCTGGTCCGCCGATGTTGGCCGCGAAGTCACCATCCAGATACGCCCGGTCGAGGGCGAGGTAATGGAATCCAACCTGCGCACCGCCGTTGCCCTGGCTGAAGCCACCCCCGGTGTCGGCTCTGCGCGCGCCCTGACCCTGGACGAGAGCCAGGCATTGCTCGAACCATGGCTCGGCGCCGGACTGGACCTGACTGCCATTGAAATTCCCCGGCTGGTTGTAGTTCATCTCAGCGATCCGCTCGATGCCGACATCGCCAAGCTGACCAATGATTTGAAGGCGGTAAAAGGCGCCAGCCTTGATACTCACGCCGTCTGGCGCCAGCAATTGAACGCCATGTCGGGGGCCATTGTGCTCTCGGGTCTGTTGGTGCTGGCGCTCATCATCGTGGCTACCATGCTGGCCATTGTCTTTGCCACGCGCGGCGCCATGGCCTCCAATCGTGAAATCGTTGACGTGCTCCACTATATCGGGGCCTCCAACAAATTCATTGCCGGTGAGTTTCAGGGACGGTTTTTATCCATCGGGCTGCAAGGCGGCTTCATTGGCGGTGTCGCCGCCATCCTGTTTTTTACTCTGGTTGGCACCGCGGCGGGCGAAGTATTGCCCGGCGAAACCAGCCAGCAAGTGGGCATTCTGTTCGGCCGTTTCGCCCTTGGCGTCAGTGGCATTGTTGGAATTGGCGCCGTTGTGCTGGTGATTGCGGCCTTGACCGCCACGACCTCCCGCGTCACCGTGCGACGCTTTCTGGCGCAAACCTCGTGAGAGCGGACACCGACCCCGATCAACTCCGGGTCACGCCAACACAACGCCGTTAGGCCATTGGAGAAATCAAACTCATGGTGATGCAGGCAATTCGCTCGGCCATTTTTTACCTGCTGTTCATCGGCCAGACAGCCATTGTGGCCATCACCATTGGCACGATCGCACTGTTTACAGGCCGCCGCACCGCGCTCAGCTGGTGGATGGCAAAATACTGGTGCCGGTCCAACCTCACCCTCCTGCGCCTGTTTGGCGGCATCAAGACCAAGGTAAGCGGCGCGGAAAACATTCCCGAGGGCGGCTGCATCATTGCCGCCAAGCATCAAAGCGACTGGGACGTCTTTGCCATTTTTCCCTATACTGGACGCCCCGCCTATATCGTCAAAAAGGAGTTGATGCGCATTCCCTTCTTTGGCTGGGCAGCGCGCACGCTCGATTGTATTGAAGTTGACCGCTCCAAGGGCGCTCAGGCCATTCCCCTGATGATGCAACAGGCCCACGCCGCCGTCGAACGCGGTTGCCGTATCGTCATATTTCCCGAAGGTACCCGTCGCGCACCGCTGGCCAAACCTGAATATCGGCAGGGTATTGTGCGTCTATATTCAGAACTCGGCGTGCCGGTGGTGCCCGTCGCGCTGAACTCCGGCCTGTTTTGGGGGCGCAACAGCCTGATTATCTGGCCCGGAACGGCCGAGGCAAAATTCCTGCCCCCGATTGAATCCGGGCTGGCGCCCGACATTTTTTTACAAAGACTCAAAAAAGCCATCGAACCAGAATCAACTAATTTGATTCTCGAAGCGGTAGACCGGGGATTGGCCCGGCCCATCGACCAAAAACTGCGGAAAGCCATCGAGGATGCAAGGCAAGCCCGCGATACCGCCTGACTACTATATATTGACATTGCGACCAACTGATACCATAGATGTAGAACTTAACCATAGAACTGCTTGACGTTAACGATTTTTTGTTCTATTTTTGTTCTTCTTGTGGTGCACACGGGAGATGGGGAAATGGCAATGCTTGGGATGACGACTCGATTGGACCAGACGCAACCACGCCCGGTAAATTGGTTTGGTCGTTCCGGTCGGGCCTATGGTCTGATCAGCGAAAGTCTTGATCAATTTCGCCTCGCTGAACGCGAACTCTATTTGATCGCCAAGGGCAGTTTGGTGCTTTGGGTTGGCTCCATGACCGAACTGGTTGTTGATCCGATGAGCCGCACCCGTTTCAAACTGGCACTTGATTGCGCCGACCGCGCCTTTCGTCTGGCAACGCCGGGCGATGATGTTGAGCGCATGACCACCATCTGGGATCTCGAGGGTGCCGAACCCGAGGCGCGCCGTTCTGCTGCCTAATCCCTGTTTGCGGCCAGCAGCCTGACCAGCGCGTCAAGGCTTCGATCACGAATACCCCATTGGGCCAGATGCTCGGCGGTATTGAGCACATAATCGATATTGGCGCCTGACTGGCCCCGCGCCAGCCGTACAACGTCCGCCTGCGCTCCCAGACTAAGCTTTCCGGCATATTGTTCATGATGCTCATCAACCAGATAGGTCACGGCGCGCAGCCGCCCGCCGGTCGCCAGACTGATGGGGCGTTCAGCCTCGCGATAGACCCCGGTGATCAACTCGCGCGCCCGCAAATAGTCCAGCGTCTGCTCCCAGACAGACGGCGCCACTTCAAACGCCATGCCCCGGCACGATCCGCCCCGCGCCAATCCGAACACCAGTCCCGGCTGCGCCTCGGTACCGCGATAGTGATGCGAAAAAATGCTCAGGCTCCGATGCGCCCCCCAAAGCGTTGCCGGTTCAGGCTCGCAAAAATGCAAATCCCGGATTCCAGATCAGTGATCCGTATCCAAAAACCCAATAGTTTGTCGCACTGGATGGTGATTCGCTCATCGCCATAACCTGACCCAAATTCGGTTCAAGGACACCCCCGTCGCTGATCTGTCCGGGTGGCACTGGTCCCAAAGCAAGGCTAATACTAAACAATGAAGCGAATCATCTATCTCGGCATCGCCATATTGGTCGTGGTCCTGGTCTGGTCGGCGGGCTGGTTCTATCTCGCCGGAGAAATCCGCAAAAGCATCGTATTGATGGCCGATGCCGATGGCATTGCCGCCCCGGCACTCAGCTGCGGCACCCTCGATATTTCCGGCTACCCTTTCCATTTCAACGCCGACTGCGAGAAGGCAAGCCTGCTCAGTGGCGACATTCTCGTGACCATACCGGGCCTGCGCGTCAGCGCCCAGGTCTATCAGCCCACCCATTTGCTGGCCTCGGCTCTGGGGCCCATAACCATCGCCGATGATTTTACCGGGTCAAAAAGTGAGATCAGCTGGGACAGTTTGCAGGCCAGCCTGCGGCTTGAAGGTTGGCGCATTGGTCGGCTCAGCATTGTCGCAGACAATCTGGCATGGACAGATGTGCTTTTCGGCCAACCCATCGCCAGCGCGCCCAAAGCCGAGTTTCATCTGCTCGACATACCCGAGCAATATGATCCCGAACGCGGCACCGCCGCCCTGGCTCTCTATACCCAGGCAGACAATATTGTGGCGCCTGGCCTGACAATTACCGATGGCAACGCCAGCATTCAGGCAGAGCCTGTCCGGCCTGCCCGCCGACGTTCGGCTCTTGGGTGATTCCGGCCTCCTGCGCCAGATACAACAGGCCGGTGGCACCCTCAAACTCGTCGATATCACCGCCAGCGACACCGAATCCAGCAAGCTCAACGCCAGCGGTGAACTGAGCCTTGATCCGCAGGGCCTGCTCAACGGCAATCTCGACGTCACCTCAACCGGCGTCGTCAAACGCATCGGCCCGATGCTCGAAGAACCCTTCCGCACCCTGACATTTGGCAATGCCAGTCCCGACGGCAGCTACACCCAAAAACTCAGCGCCCGCAGTGGCGGCATCTTTTCAGGACTCGTGCCGATCTCCAGCGTCCCGCCGCTGTTCTAGGCGTCATCGCCCCCGCCGTGATCGCGCACAACGCTGTCCGGGGCGGTATCAATATCGCTCTGATGCGGACGACCAAAGTCAGGCGCCGCCGTTTCCTGCCCCGCATCAATGACCGAACGGCGAATGGCACGGGTGCGGGTAAACATCGCCTCGAGCGCCGCCCCGTCCCCGGAGCGCACCGCGCGCTGCAACACCGACAAATCCTCGGAAAATCGTCCCAGCATTTCCAGCACCGCTTCGCGATTGGTCAGGAACACATCGCGCCACATCACCGGGTCCGAGGCCGCGATTCGGGTAAAATCTCGAAACCCCGACGCCGAAAACTTGATGACCTCGGATTGTGTATCCGCTTCCAGATCCGCTACCGTCCCCACGATATTATAGGCCACCAGATGCGGAATATGGCTGGTGATCGCCAACACCCTGTCATGGTGTGCCGGGTCCATGGTTTCGACCTGACTACCCATGCCGCGCCAGAAGGCCGAGAGCTTTTCAACATCCGCCTGTGAGGTATCGGCATCCGGCGTCAATACGCACCACCGCCGCATAAACAATTCGGCAAACCCCGCCGCGGGTCCCGAATGTTCCGTGCCCGCCAACGGGTGTCCGGGAATAAGGCTCACGCCCTTCGGCACCATCGGCGCCAAAATCTTGTGCACAAACGCCTTGACCGAGCCCACATCGGAAAGGATCGTCCCCGGCTCCAGAACCGGCGCAATGGTTTCCATCACTGATCCATAGGCCCCAACGGGCACGCACAGGATCACCAGATCGGCGCCGCGCACCGCCTCGGTCGCATCCAGACTATACACATCACCCAGATTGAGCGCCCGTGCCTCATCCAGCGTTTCGCTCTTGCGTGTCGCAATGGCGATGGCATCGACCAGTCCATGCCGCCGCGCCGCCAGCGCAATCGAGGACCCGATCAGCCCGATACCGATCAGTGCGAGTTTTTTGAACGGGGCACTCATCAGTCAAACACCATGTTTTTGAGAATGTCGGCCACCGCGCGCATCGCCGCTTCCGGCCCGATGGAAATGCGCAAGCCATTGGCAATGCCATAGGAGGAGCCGATCTGCCGAACGATAAGCCCCTTGGCCAGCAGCGCTTCAAAAGCCGTCTCCGCATGGGTCGGCTCGGCAAACAGCACCATGATGAAATTGGCCTGGCTCGGCACCACTCGCATCCGATTGCTGCTCAATTGCGCACTCAACCAGTCCCGCCATTGCGCATTATAGCGTGCCAGTCTGTCGGTAAACGCCGTATCGCGCGCCGCCGCCGCCGCCGCCATCTGCCCCCCCAGATTGACATTGAACGGCCCCCGGATGCGATTGAGTGCATCAACGACATGGGCAGGCCCGTACAGCCAGCCGATCCGCGCCGCCGCCAGTCCCATCTTCGAAAACGTCCTGACCATCACCACATTGTCGCAGCCCTCGACCAGATCAACGCCCACCGAATAATCGCTCGCCGTCACATATTCAGCATAGGCGCTATCGAGCACCAGCAGCACATCGGGCGGCAGCCCCGCCTGCAACCGTTTGACCTCGCGAGCACTGAGATAGGTGCCGGTCGGATTGTTGGGATTGGCCAGGAACATGATTTTTGTCCGCGCACTGACCGCCGCCAGCAGCGCATCGACGCTGGCGGTAAAATCGCTTTCCGGCGCCATGACAAGACGCCCGCCCGCCGCTTCTGTAACGATCGGGTAAACCGAAAAGCCATATTGGCTCATCACCGCCTCGTCGCCATCCCCAATATAGCATTGCGCCAGAAGATGCAGCAGATCGTCCGAACCATTGCCACAGACGATCCGCGCGCCGTCCAGACCATGCACCGCCGCCAGCGCCTCGCGCAAAACCGCACTGGTGCCTTCGGGATAGATCTCAAGATGCTCGCCAACCGCCTTATAGGCTTCAATGGCGCGCGGTGACGCCCCCAGCGGGCTCTCATTGGAGGAAAGTTTTATTGCCTTCTGCCCCGCCGCAGCCTGCGAGCGGCCCGGTACATAAGGAGCAATATTGAGGATGCCGGGCTGCGGCTTGGGTCGATCAGTCATCAATTAATCTTGGGTTCATGCGGCCGCGCGGACCATAAGCAAAGCCCCTGCGGAACGCAAAGGAAACTGTTTTGATCAAGCCGAACGTGCCGTCTGCGCGCTCAGGCCCGGCACCCGCACATATCGTTCTGCCCGCTGTCGGCGGGGAATGGCCGGAAATGCCTTCTTGCGCGCCTTGACGCAGATCACCCCGGAAAATGTCGGCCCGAACAGTCGCCCCGCCCGCTCGAAAAACCGCACGGACTTCAGCACCAGCGAGGATTGGAACGGCGGCAGAAACAGCCCATCGCGCCACGCCACCGGCTCGAACGAATGCTCGCGCAACAGCTTTTCCATTTGCCCCGCTGAATATGGATTGCCCTGACCGAACGGGGTTGTGTCGCGTTGCGCCCAAATGCCGCGCCGCCGTGGCACCACAATGATCAATTCGCCATTGGGCGCCGTGACCCGCCACAGTTCGCGCATCAATTCTTCCGCATCGGCAATATGCTCGAAGGCGTGCACCGCAACGGTCAAATCGATCGCTGCATCGGTCAGTGGCATTTCCAGCGGATCGCACAGCACCGTGTGCGACGGCCCCTCGCGCGGCCACGCCGACGCGCCCTGCCGCTGCGGCATGAAGGCAATCACCCGCTCCGCCGTGTCGAGGCTGAAACGCAAATAGGGCGTGGCAAATCCCAGCCCCAGCATTCGCTTGCCCGAAACATTGTCGGCCAGTTCCACAATCTGGTCGCGCACCAGCGCACGCGAAATGCGCCCCAGCGGGGATTTGTAATAGTCTATCAGGCGTTTCACGTCGCTGGTCATTCTTCAACTCTGCATGAGCGCACCAAACTTGTCTAATCCAAGCTTGTCATTGTGCGCCCACCTCCCTAGCTTTCAAGCCAAATCGCACAAAAGGATATGCGCCATGAGTTTGATCGTTGATGTTTTTGAAGCCCGTGACGACAATTATGGCTATCTGGTCCACGACAGCGCCACAGGCCGCACCGCCGCCATCGATGCTCCCGAGGCCAGTGCCATCAAGACCGCCCTTCTGCATCGCGGCTGGACCCTTTCCGATATTTTCATCACCCACCACCACCTTGATCACGTCGAAGCCATCCCCGAACTCAAGCGCGATTTTGAGGTCACCGTCTGGGGCCCCAAGGCCGAGGCCGACAAGATCGAGGGTCTCGACAAACTTCTGGCCCCCGGCGATGAGGTCATGCTCGGGCAAACCCGCTTCGAGGTGCTGACCGCCCCCGGCCATACCCTAGGTCACATTGTTTATCTGGATCGCGCCGGCGGGCATTTGTTTTCCGCCGACGCCCTGTTTTCTCTCGGAGTCGGGCGGATGTTTGAAGGGACTCCCGGCCCGATGTGGGAAGCGCTTAAAATCCTGCGCGACCTGCCCGACGAGACTCTTGTCTATTGCGGCCATGAATATACCGAGGCCAATGCCCGCTTCGCCCTCTCGATTGATCCCGACAATGCGGCTCTTAAAGCCCGCGCGGCCCAAGTGGCCGAACTGCGTGCCGCCGGACGTTTTACCGTCCCGGCGCACCTCGGCACCGAAAAACAGGCCAATCCGTTCCTGCGGGCTGATGATCCAGGCCTTGCCGCCCGCTACGGTCTTAGGGATGCGCCCCCCGCCGATGTGTTCGCCGCCATCCGCAAGGGTAAGGACAACTTCTAGGTCCTTGCATCATCTGGCTTGAGACCGACATTGCGCTTGGGGCACCAAGCGCTTATCTGTGGGCCAACCAAGAGGACGCAAAATGGCTGGCGCAAACCATCGCAGGCAATCGGTTGGTGTAAATATTGGCGGCGTCATGGTCGGTGGTGGTCACCCCATCATCGTCCAGTCGATGACCAATACCGATACCGCCGACATCGAGGCGACCGTCGCCCAGGTTGCAGCCCTGGCCCGCGCCGGGTCCGAACTGGTCCGCATCACCGTTGATCGCAACGAAGCCGCTGCCGCCGTTCCGCACATTCGCGACAAACTGGCCCGGGCCGACGTTCATGTGCCCCTGATCGGCGATTTTCACTATATCGGCCACAAACTGCTGACTGATCATCCCGCCTGCGCCGAAGCCTTGGCCAAATACCGCATCAATCCCGGCAATGTTGGCTTCAAGGCCAAGCGCGACACCCAGTTCGCCACCCTGATCGAATTGGCCATGCGCTGGGACAAGCCGGTGCGGATCGGGGTCAATTGGGGATCGCTCGACGAAGAGCCTTTTGACCCGCCTGATGGACGAAAACGCCGAAAGCGCCAATCCGGTGACCGCCGCCGCGGTGCAGCGCGAAGCCATCATCCAGTCCGCCATCGGGTCGGCCGAACGCGCCGAGGAACTGGGTCTTGGCCGCGACCGCATCCTGCTATCGACCAAGGTTTCCGATGTCCAGCATCTGATCGCCGTCTATCAGGATCTGGCGGCGCGCTGTGATTATGCCCTCCATCTTGGCCTGACCGAAGCGGGCATGGGCACCAAGGGCGTTGTCGCCTCCGCCGCCGCCCTCGGTATTTTGCTGCAACAGGGCATTGGCGACACCATCCGCATTTCGCTCACCCCCGAGCCCGGCGGCGACCGCACCACCGAAGTCAAGGTTGCCCAGGAATTGTTGCAGACCATGGGCTTTCGCCAGTTCATCCCGGTGGTGGCCGCCTGCCCCGGTTGCGGACGCACCACCTCCTCGACCTTCCAGACGCTGGCCAAGGAAATCCAGGACCATCTGTCCGCCTCGATGCCCGAATGGAAAGAGCGCTATCCCGGCGTCGAAGCCATGAGCGTTGCCGTCATGGGCTGCATCGTCAACGGCCCCGGCGAGAGCAAGCACGCCAATATCGGCATCTCCCTACCCGGCACGGGGGAAACCCCCGCTGCTCCAGTATTTGTCGATGGGCAAAAGGTCGCCACCCTGCGCGGCGCCGATGTTGCCGACCAGTTCAAGAAGATGGTTGCCGATTATATCGAGAAAAATTACAGCAAGGCCGAAACGGTGGCGGCACAATAGCGCCACCGATCTCAGATCGAAGGTAGCGACACCCGCTTTTCTAGCCTTGCCGCCGTCTCCTTGCGTTCGCTATAGCGCGCCGTCAGATAGTCGGTCGCGCCACGATTGATCAGGGTGAACTTGACCAGTTCTTCCATCACATCGACTACCCGGTCATAAAACGACGAAGGCTTCATCCGCCCGTCTTCCTCAAATTCCTGCCAGGCCTTTGCGACCGAAGACTGGTTGGGAATGGTCAGCATCCGCATCCAGCGCCCGAGAATCCGCATCTGGTTGAGCGCATTGAACGATTGCGATCCGCCCGAAACCTGCATCAGCGCCAGCGTGCGTCCCTGAGTTGGCCGGATCGCGCCACCGGGCAACGGAATCCAGTCGATCTGCGCCTTGAGCACCGCCGACATCGCCCCATGCCGTTCGGGGCTGGTCCACACCTGCCCTTCCGACCACACCATCAGTTCGCGCAATTCCTGCACCTTGGCGTGGCTGGCGTCGGCATCATCGGGCAGCGGCAAACCATCGGCGTGAAATACTTGCACCTCTGCCCCAAACGCCTCCAGCAACTGCCGACCTTCCTCGGTCAGAAACCGGCTGTAGCTGCGCTGCCGCAGCGAACCATAAAGCATCAATATGCGCGGCTTGTGCCCGGACTGAACGACATTCAGTTTGGCGGGGTCAGGGCGTTCAAACGCGGCTTCAACAATATTGGCAAAGTCAGACAATGCGCTTACCCGTCTCATCAATGATGACTTCGCCATCCTCCTTGCTGAACGGCCCGATAGCGGGATTATCCAGAATATCGAGCACCATCTCGGAGGGCCGACACAGCCTTGTCCCCTTGGGGGCCACCACAAAGGGCCGGTTCAACAATATCGGGTGCGCGGCAATGGCCTCAAGTCGCTGCGCGTCGGTCACACCCGACTCGCCCAGCCCCAAATCGGCAAAGGGCGTGCCTTTCTGGCGCAACGCTTCGGCGAGCGAGAGACCCGCATTGCCCACTATTTCGATAATAGTGTCGGCATCGGGTGGCGTCCTAAGATACTCAACCACAATCGGTTCCACCCCCGATTGGCGGATCATCGCCAGCGTGTTGCGCGAGGTCCCGCAATCGGGATTATGATAAATCGTGACACTCATGGTTCTACCCGCTTTTGCTCATTGCGGCGCACGGCAACGCCCGTTTCGTACCAGCCCTTTGAATTATTGACGATCCAGACCACCGAGAGCATCACTGGCACTTCCACCAAAACCCCCACAACCGTTGCCAGCGCCGCGCCCGAATTGAAGCCGAACAGGCTGATCGCGGCCGCCACCGCCAGTTCAAAAAAATTCGACGCCCCGATCAGCGCCGACGGACCGGCCACGCAATGTTCTTCGCCACTAGCCCGGTTGAGCACATAGGCCAGCCCTGAATTGAAATAGACCTGAATGAGAATGGGCACAGCCAGCAACACAATGATCAGCGGCTGGGCAATGATCTGTTCGCCCTGAAAACCAAACAGCATCACCAGCGTTAGCAGCAGCGCCCCGATTGAAATCGGCTGCAGGATGGCCAGCAGCTTGTCCATTACCACCGCCCCGCCATGGGCCAAAAGCCACCGCCGCAGCATCTGGGCCGCAATAACTGGCACGATGATATAAAGCGCAACCGACAGCATCAGCGTGTCCCAGGGCACGGTAATGGCCGAGAGCCCCAGCAACAGCGCAACCAAAGGCGCAAATGCCACGATCATGATCGCATCATTGAGCGCCACCTGCGACAGGGTAAAGTGCGGCTCCCCCTTGGTCAGGTTTGACCAGACAAACACCATCGCCGTGCACGGCGCCGCCGCCAGAATGATCAGACCGGCAATATAGCTGTCGATCTGGGCCTCGGGCAGAAGCGGACGAAACAGCCAGCCGATGAACAGCCAGCCCAATAGCGCCATCGAAAATGGCTTGACCGCCCAGTTGACGAAAAGCGTTACCCCGATGCCACGCCAGTGCCGCCCCACCTGCTTGAGCGCGGCAAAATCGATCCGCACCAGCATCGGAATGATCATCAGCCAGATCAGCACCGCCATCGGCAGATTGACCTGCGCATATTCGAGCCCCCCAATGGCTTGAAACAGGCCGGGGATAAAATGGCCCGCGCCAATGCCCACCACAATACAGATCGCAACCCAAAGGGTCAGATAGCGCTCAAAAATAGTCATGATACTTCCGTTGCTGCGCCGGATTAATTGGGGGGGTTCAGTGTCGACTGGGGTGCACTCGGCGTCGCAGCACGACGTCATCGTCGCAATCAGCGGCTCACACAATTCTGCCCGCCCGCCACAACAATCCTGCACCAAAAATGTCGCAAGCTCGCGAACTCGGTCGATCACCGCCCGATAAATGATGGTCCGGCTCTGCCGTTCGGTCTCGACCAGACCCGCCCGCGCCAGAACCGCCAGATGCGTCGACATGGTGTTTTGCGGCACATCCAAAAACCGCGCCACGTCACCCGCTGGTAGCCCCGACGGCCCATGCTTGATCAATATTCGAAACGCGTCCAGCCGCGTTGATTGCGACAGGGCAGCAAAGACATCGATAGCTTGATTTGATTCCATATATCTAGATTATTCGATATATGGATACAGGTCAAGGTGCGCCAAGGGCCGAGCCTATGCAAAATTGTGGGGTCAATTGACCGGCGGTTCACACGCATCGACCCAACGTGCGCCTGTCAACGTTACCAATCTGCTAACACTTAGGCGCACTGAACTATGCGTTGACCCACCCGCGGGGATCACTTCGTCATAGATTTTCAGCGACACATCAGCATAGATTGGCAACGGCTTTGGCAGCCCGAACGGACAGACGCCACCGACCTTGTGACTGGTCAATGCCTCGACATCCTCTGGCCCCAACATGCGCGGCCGCCCGCCAAAAGCCGCCTTGGCCTTTTTGTTATCCAACCGCGCATCGCCCCGTGTAACCAGTAGCAACGTCTCGCCACCAACCTTGATACACAGCGTCTTGGCAATCTGTCCCGGTTCCACCCCATGGGCAATCGCTGCCAGCGGCACCGTGGCCGAACTATCCTCGGTTTCAATCACCTCAATATCGGGCGCATGCACCGCAAAATAGGCGCGCACAGAAGCTAGTGTCATGATTTAACTCATTAAATATCTGAAAGTCGTTTCTCAAAATCGGCCCGCATCAAATGATGCACCGGCGTTGCCAACACCCGCTCCATGAAAGCTGGCTCAAGGCTTCGCTTGCCCTCAATCGTCATCAATTCCGCCACGCTCACCCGTGGCGCAGCAAAACGTTCATGGACCACCTTATCCCCGGCCCGCACCGCGCCGGTGGCGATCACCCGGCAATAGGCGCCCGGACGCCCCGCCGCCAGAAAACGCTTGATGAATTTGCCATCGCCCATCCGCGCTGCCAAGGTTTCACAGGGTGTGCGATGGCAGGTAATTTCCAACACCACATCACCCACAACAAATCGGTCCCCGACCGCCATATCCTCGCCCTCTATCCCCGAAATCGTCAGGTTCTCGCCAAACGTTCCCGGCGCCAATGGCGTCCCCAACTCATGGCTCCACCAGTCATAATCGGTACTCAAATAGACATAGACCGCCTGATCGACACCGCCATGATGACGCCGATCCACCACCGCGTCACCGACCACTGCCGCCGGGCCGATAGCCACCGCTCCCGACTGCGGTCGCTTGAATATCCCCGTCAAGCCCGCCTTGGCATCGATCGTTTCAGGTGCCCCAATATTGACGCTCGCTAGTACCGCCATCAACTTTTCCTCGCACCAAAATAGCGTGCCGTCGCCCGTAATCCGTCGGCCTTCGGGCCAAATGTTCGCAGCCCGATCAGAGCATCATTGACCGTTTGGGCCAGATGCTCACGCGCCCCATCAATGCCCAATTGCCGCACTAATGTCTGCTTGCCGGCCGCTGCATCCTTGCCGGTCGCCTTGCCCATGGTTTCGGGGCTGGCGGTCACATCGAGGATGTCGTCAGCCAGTTGAAACGCCCGTCCCGCCGCCTCACTATAATAAGTCAGGGCTGACATCGCCCGCGCGTCGGCACCGCCCAATATCGCGCCCATGCGGACGCTCGCGCGAATCAGCGCGCCGGTTTTCATCGCCTGCATCTGGCTGATATCCTCGCCATCAAGAATTGAGGTTTCCCCCTCAATATCCCGCATCTGCCCGCCAACCATACCCCCAACGCCACTGCCGCTGGCAAGTTCGGCCACCAGCGCGATACGAACCGCCGGATCAGCGTGGCAATCCGGGCTTGCCAGCAGAGCAAACGCCAGCGTCAACAAACTATCCCCGGCCAGAATGGCGGTGGCATCATCATAGGCTTTGTGGACGGTCGGGCGCCCGCGGCGCATATCATCATTGTCCATTGCCGGCAGGTCGTCATGTACCAGCGAATAACAGTGCAACACCTCAACCGCCATGCCTGCCTGTAATGCCTGTTCGGGCCGCACGCCGAATACCGCCGCCGCCTGTCGTACCAGCAACGGGCGCAATCTCTTGCCCCCATTAAGACTGCCGTGGCGCATCGCCGCCACCAGCCGGTCAGACGGCAGACCCGGTCCGGCCAGCATTTCGATGGTTACATATCGATCCAGCGCCACTTCAATCGAACGGGCACAATCAGCAATGTCGGCGTCAAAATCATACATGGCCTGTTGCTACCCAATCATCGCCTCGGCGGCAATCCATCTTTGACCTGCGCCCGCGCTCTGGCTAGGAACGGCCATGGCCCGAAAAAAACGCGCACGTCGAAACAGGATTATCCAGGCGCTGTCCTGGATCGGCATCGCCATGGCGCTGTTGATTGCCATCCCGTTGATTCTGACCCCGGTCTATCTGGTCGTCCAGCCCGTTTCCGTGCCGATGCTCGAGCGGTATGTCACCGGTCGCCCGGTGACTCGGGAATGGCGCGATATCGAAGAAATTTCTGACCGACTCAAGGCCACGGTCATCATGTCCGAGGACGGTCAGTTCTGCCGGCATTGGGGCGTCGATCTGTCGGCGCTACGCGACGAAATCAACAATTTCATTGAGGGAAAGAAAACCCGCGGTGCGTCAACCCTGACCATGCAGGTAGCCCGCAACCTGTTCCTGACCAATGCCCGCAACCCGGTGCGAAAGCTACTCGAAATCCCGCTGGCCGTATATATCGACCTGATAATGCCTAAAAAACGCATCATGGAAATCTATCTTAACATTGCCGAATGGGGCCCCGGTGGCCAGTTCGGCATTGTGGCTGGCACCGAGGCGGCCTTTGGCGCCGACCCCGCGACCATGAGTTGGCGTCGCGCCGCGCTCATGACCACCGCCCTTCCCAACCCGCTGCTGCGCAATCCAGCAAAGCCATCCACGGGCATGAACCGCATCGCAACGATCCTGATTAATCGCACCCGCGAATATGGACAGCGCGCCGACTGTGTTGCCAGTGGTGCCAGACTGGCGCTATAAGCGGGGATCAACGCCCAGTCTGCTGCAAAATCCTCTAGCCAAGTTGGGGATTGTGCTCTATAGACGGCGCCAATCCTTACAGAGCCTTACGTCTCTGGGCCGCGTTCTGGCGGCGCAACGATATTGAATTCGGAGTTACGACCATGGCAGTGCCAAAACGAAAGACCTCGCCGATGAAGCGCGGCTTCCGCCGCTCGGCCGATGCACTTTCCGCCTCATCCTATGTTGAAGACAAGGATTCTGGCGAGCCTGCGCCGTCCGCATCACGTCGACCTCAAGACCGGCATGTACCGCGGTCGTCAGGTTCTCGACGCCAAAAAGAACTAGAGACGAGCGCGCCATTTTGCGCCCGTAACCAAAAATTGCAGCGGTCGGTCCTCGCGGGGGCTGGCCGTTTGCGTTCGCCTGCGCCCTAATTCCTGTGGAGATTTGCCATGACCATGCGCGTTGAATCGGACTCGATGGGCACCATCAACGTCCCGGCGGCCAAATATTATGGCGCCCAGACCGCACGGAGCCTGGCCAATTTCGACATCGGCGGCGAACGTATGCCGAAGGAAATCATCACCGCCTTCGGCATTCTCAAGAAGGCCGCCGCCCTTGCAAACCATAAATTGGACTTGATGGACAAGGCGACCTGCGATCTGGTGGTCGCCGCTGCCGATGAAGTTATCACGGGAAAACTCGACGACCATTTTCCCCTCGTCGTCTGGCAAACCGGGTCGGGCACGCAATCCAACATGAATGTCAACGAGGTGATCTCCAACCGCGCCATTGAAATGGCCGGCGGCGCCATGGGCTCCAAAAAGCCCGTGCACCCCAATGACCACGTCAATATGAGCCAATCGTCCAACGACACCTATCCAACCGCGATGCATATAGCGGGTGTCGAGGCGCTGGAAAACTACCTGTTCCCACGCATTGACAAGCTGCGCAGCACACTCGCCGGAAAATCCGAAGAATTCATGGATGTCGTCAAGATAGGTCGCACGCACCTGCAGGACGCGACCCCGATTACCCTGGGTCAGGAGATGAGTGGGTGGGTCGCCCAACTCGATCTCGCCATCAAGGCAATCAAGGCGACCATCCCGCAGTTGCACGAACTGGCCCTAGGGGGCACCGCCGTTGGTACCGGCCTTAATGCCCACCCCCAATATGGCCAAACCGTCGCCGGTGAAATTGCCAAACTGACCGGTCAGGCCTTTGTTACCGCTCCAAACAAATATGCGGTGATGGCCGGGCACGATGCGTTTGTTGGCACGTCGGGCGCGCTCAAACAGCTTGCCGCCGCCCTGATGAAAATCGCCAATGATGTACGCTGGCTCGCCTCCGGTCCACGGTCTGGGCTTGGGGAACTGTCAATTCCCGAAAATGAGCCCGGCTCCTCGATCATGCCCGGCAAGGTCAATCCTACCCAATCCGAGGCCATGACCATGGTGGCCGTGCAGGTGATGGGCAATGACGCGGCCATCGGCTTTGCCGCCAGTCAGGGCAATTTTGAACTCAATGTGTTCAAGCCCGTCATCGCCTACAACTTCCTGCAATCGGTTCGGTTGCTGGCCGATGCGGCGCGCTCGTTCAATGACAATTGCGCCATCGGCATCGAACCCAATCGCGAACGCATCACCGAACTGGTGGACAAGTCGTTGATGCTGGTTACCGCCCTTAACCGCAAGATCGGCTATGACAACGCCGCAAAAATTGCCAAGAACGCCCACAAGACCGGATCAACCTTGAAAGAGTCTGCGATTTCGTTGGGTCTGTTGACCGCCGAGGAGTTCGACGCCGAGGTCAAACCCGCCAACATGGTCGGCCCGCTAAAACTCAAGAAGTAGCCAACTGCCAACGGTGCACCGTATTTTGGGCACCGGCAAGAGCGCCACATTCACTGCCCATTGTCGGTCACCAAGCATGGCCCTGACGGGCGATGAGTTAGACGACTACGGTTTTCCGATATCCCTGCGGCATCCGTACATCTGTGATCCGGGCGCCAACCGCATAGGCGGCAACCGCTGGATTAGCGGGCCGAAAAGGCCGCGATGCGGTCTGGTGACGGCGACCCACCAATAGCTGGCTGACAAATGCCGCTGTTGTTTCGCTGCGCCGGAGCGACGGCCGTGGCCGCTGCGCTTCGATGACCATTGGCAGGCCCGGTCTCATATTGGAACGCTTGGCGCTATCGATCTCAGTCATGGCGGCTCACCTGTGCCAGAATGGGGCGATTGTCTCGATTTGAGACAGAACCAACGCCCTACTGACTATTAAGTGGCAAGCCCCGTGCCAAACGTAAACCTTTTGTTAATATTTTCCCGCCCGACACACTTTCGTGGTTAACAACCGCGCCCTCTTGATCCCGCCTGATTTGGCACCATCTATTCGGCATGATGAAAAATCTTGGCCGCTCCGCATTTGCCCGCATCGTCCTGTTCCGCAAGGAAGTGGTGACGCTTTATCATGCCTTTCGCGACCCGCTGACTCCCCTCTATCTGAAATTCTCGATGATCGGCGTGCTGGTCTATCTGCTCAGCCCTATTGATCTGGTGCCGGACTTCATTCCGGTTCTGGGATGGATCGATGACGCTCTGCTGGTGCCGATGATGGTGAGCCTGGATCGTATCGCGCCTGCCCATCAAGGCCACGGTGAACGCCACCTATCGGCACCGCCGCTAGTCCAGCCGCGCCAAAACCCCGGTTGGCCAAAAGCTCGGCCGCCGGTTGATCCCCAAATTTTTGCCGCGTTGAGCGGCCAGGGCGAGACCTTGTCTCGTCGCGGGTCTTCCGCATTTTTTTGAGTGAGACCAGGTCTCGCCCCAGCGGCCGGATTTTTTATTCCATAGAGGCGCTTGGCGGGTAACGGCCATGATCCCGCGTTGTCGCTGCACCTGTCTTGGCGCTGCAGCGCTCAACGTTATCCCGGCGAGGGAAGATAACGGGGCACCAAAATAGAACCTGGGCCCAAACGACTTCGGACCCCCGACCACCCCGCACTCATCACTCGTCATGATCGCGCTCTGGCGCAAGGCTGGGATGAATTATGCGGGAGCGTTGAGGGGGCGGGGATATCTTTTTTTGTTTTGGGAGTGGTTGGGGGCACAACCGACAACTCTGAGCGTCGTTCCGCCGCCACCACCCACCCTGCGCCATCATCCACCACCGGCTGTCATCCCCGCGAAAGCGGGGATCCATTGTGAGAACACGGGATAGTGGGTCGACAGGCGATCTGGTCGAGTGGACAAACTTCACGATGGGCCCCGGGTCAGGCCCGGGGTGACAGCTGGTGAGGGGGATGGCCGGGAGTGTCGTGGTGGAGGCATATTCACGGGGGTAATCCTATACTCTGAATGTCATCCCCGCGAAGGCGGGGAGCCATTGTGAGAATACGGGATAGTGGATCGACAGGCGATCTGACGGGGCGGAAAAACTTCACGATGGACCCCGGGTCAAGCCCGGGGTGACAGTCGGTTGGTAGGGATGTTCCCGGCAGCCATTCGGAACATCAAAACATCAGCAATCAAACCGCTATTCGAACCGGACCAACAAATCCTTGGCGTCGATCTGATCGCCGGGCTTGACCAGCACCTCGGCAATCACGCCGTCGGTTTCGGCGTGGATGGCCGTTTCCATTTTCATGGCTTCGATGGAACACAACACATCACCAGCCGTGATTTTCTGCCCTTGTTTGACCGCGAGACCCGATATAACGCCGGGCATTGGGGCGCCGACCTGCTTGGCATCGCCGGGCGCGGCCTTGGCGCGCGCCACGATTTCGCTGGCCATCAGGCGATCCGGCACGGTGATGGTGCGCGGTTGGCCATTGAGGTCGAAAAACACCCGGACCTGACCTTTTTCATTGGTTTCGGTCCGGCCAAGATATTGCAGGACCAATGTCTTGCCCTTTTCCAGATCGACCAGCAGCTCTTGACCTTCCTTGAGGCCATAGAAATAGACCGGCGTTGGCAGCACCTCGGTGGGCCCGTAGGCGTCCTGGGTCTTGGCAAAATCCACAAAGACCTTGGGATACATCAGATAGGACGCCAGCCGGAAATCGTCGATCGCCATGTCGCTGGCTTCGGCGGCTTTGGCCCGTTCCGCCTCAAGATCAACATCGTCCAGATACGACCCTGGCCGCTTGGTCAGCGGTTTTTTGCCCTTGAGTACTTTTTCCTGCAATGCCTTTGGAAAGCCGCCGGGCGGCTGGCCGAGATCACCGGTAAAGAACCCGACGACCGAATCGGGAAACGCCACATCGCGGCGCGGATCCTCGACATCGGCCCGGCTCAAACCGGACGACACCATCGCCAGCGCCATGTCGCCGACAACCTTGGAACTCGGCGTCACCTTGACGATATCACCAAACATCTGGTTGACGTCGGCATAAGTCTGCGCCACTTCGTGCCAGCGGGTTTCCAAGCCCAGCGAGCGGGCCTGTTCCTTGAGATTGGTGAACTGCCCCCCGGGCATTTCATGCAGATAGACCTCCGATGCGCCACCCTTGAGATCACTTTCAAAAGCCCGGTATTGCGTACGCACCGCCTCCCAGTAAAACGAAATCTGCCGGATGATCTTGGCATCAAGTTCAGCGTCTCTTTCACCATCGGCAATCGCGGCTACCAGCGATCCCAGCGTTGGCTGGCTGGTGGTGCCCGACAGGGCATCCATGGCGGCATCAACGGCATCGACCCCCGCCTCAACCGCCGCCAGAACCGTTGCCGCCGCCGCTCCGGAAGTATCGTGGGTGTGCAGGTGAATCGGCAGGCTCAGTTTCCGATTTCAATGTCTCGATGAGAATTTTGGCGGCTGCAGGTCGCAGCAGGCCCGCCATGTCCTTGATGCCCAGAACATGGGCGCCAGCCGCCTCAAGCTCACGCGCCAAACCGACATAATATTTCAGATCATACTTTGCCCGGTCGGGGTCCAGCAAATCACCGGTATAGCAGATGACACCCTCGGCGACCTTGTTGGCATCGAGCACCGCGTCAATTGATACCCGCATATTTTCGACCCAGTTGAGGCAATCGAAAACGCGGAATATATCCACGCCGCCGCGCGCTGCTTCGGCGACGAAGAACTTGACCACATTGTCGGGATAATTGGTGTAGCCCACCCCATTGGAGCCGCGCAGCAACATCTGGGTCAAAATGTTGGGCGCGCTCTCGCGCACCTGCGCCAGCCGCTCCCACGGGTCTTCATTCAAGAACCGCATCGATACGTCAAACGTGGCGCCGCCCCAGCATTCGAGCGAAAACAGGTTCGGCAGGCCGCGCGAATAGGCCTGGGCAATGCGGGTAATATCAAACGAGCGCATGCGGGTTGCCAACAGCGACTGGTGCGCATCGCGCATGGTCGTGTCGGTAAACAACACGCGCTTTTGCTGTTTCATCCACTCTGCCAGACCCTTCGGCCCCTGCTTGTCGAGCACCTGACGGCTGCCATCGATTATTTTGAGTGGCGGAAATTCGGGCACAATCGGCGCCGCCGCGTCAGCAGGCGGCCGTGGCCTGTCCCGCGCCTCGGGATGGCCATTGATGGTGACATCGGCAATATAGGTCAAAAGCTTGGTGGCCCGATCCTTGCGGCGCTTGAGATCGAACAGTTCGGGCGTCGTATCGATGAATCGCGTCGTATAGCGGTTTTCGATAAAATCGGGGTGGGTGATGATGTTTTCCAGGAATGCCAGATTGGTCGCGACCCCGCGAATGCGGAACTCGCGCAAGGCACGATGCATCCGGCTGATTGCCTCGTCGGCGGTTGGCGCCCAGCAGGTGACCTTTTCCAGCAGTGGATCATAATAACGGGTGATCACCGCCCCGGCATAGGCTGTCCCGCCATCGAGACGAACGCCAAAACCGGTGGCGGCGCGATAGGCGGTGATCCGACCATAATCAGGAATAAAATTTTCTTCTGGGTCTTCAGTGGTAACGCGACACTGAATGGCATTGCCATTGAGCCGGATATTTTCCTGCAATGGCACACCCGATTCAGGGGTGCCGATCACCGCCCCGTCAAGCAGCTTGATCTGGGCCTTGACGATATCGATGCCGGTAACCTCTTCGGTAACCGTATGTTCGACCTGGATACGCGGATTGACCTCGATGAAGTAAAACTCATCGGTGTCGGCATCCATCAAGAATTCAACTGTGCCCGCGCCACGATAGTTGGCGGCATTGCCAAGTTTCAGTGCCGCATCGGTCAGTCCCTTGCGCACCTTGTCGTTGAGATAGGGCGCCGGTGCCCGTTCAACCACTTTCTGGTTGCGCCGCTGCACCGAACAATCTCGCTCGAACAAATGCACCAGATTACCGTGATCGTCGCCGATCAGTTGCACCTCGACATGGCGGGCTCGTTCCACCAGCTTCTCGAGATACATCTCATCCTTGCCAAACGCCGCCTTGGCCTCACGCTTGCCTTCGGAAACTTCCGATTTCAACTCCTTGGCCGACCGGATGGTGCGCATACCGCGCCCGCCGCCGCCCCAGCTGGCCTTGAGCATCAGCGGATAGCCGACCTTTTCGGCCATCCGCGCCACTTCGTCCATATCGTCGGGCAGCGGGTCAGTCGCAGGCACCACCGGCACATCGGAGGCCAGCGCCATGGTACGCGCCGCCACCTTGTTGCCCAGATCCCGCATCGTCTGCGCCCGTGGTCCGATAAAGACGATTCCGGCCGCCTCGCAGGCATCGGCAAATTCAGGGCTTTCCGACAATAGCCCATAGCCGGGATGGATCGCATCGGCGCCCGAGAGCCTGGGCAATGCGCAAATATTCCTCGATCTGCAAATAGGCTTCGACGGGCCCCATGCCCTTCCCGATCAGATAGGCTTCATCGGCCTTGAACCGATGCAGCGCCAACCTGTCCTCTTCCGCAAAAACCGCAACGGTTTTGAGGCCCAGCTCATTGGCGGCGCGAAACACGCGAATGGCGATCTCTGAGCGATTGGCGACAAGTATTTTCTTGATGGGCATCAATTATTTTCCGAGCAGGAGGGGAAGAGGCAGCAGCACCGCTCGCCGCGCCGCCACAGCGGTTCGGCGACGCGGAAAAATTCAGTTCTGGCCGAGATGCCCGGCAAGATGGGACATGTCGTAGCCAGCGTCCGCGGCCTGGGCAATAATATCCTTGGCATCCATCTTGCCCGCTTGCGACAGCGCCCAAAGTGTTGTCGAGCGCGTGCCCGACCGACAATAACAGAACACCGGGCCGTCGCTCCCCTCCAGTGCGGCCTTGGTCTGGTCTACCATGGCGGGGGAAACGCCGTCGCGACCCAACGGAATGGCGATGTAATTCAGCCCGGCAGCTTTGGCAGCCGCCTCGATTTCCGCCCCGTTCGGTTGATCCGGCGATTCCCCGTCGGGGCGGTTGTTGATGATGGCAACGAAGCCGGCGGCCTTGAGCGATGCAACGTCACCAGGCTGGATTTGCCCCGCAACGCTGACGGTGTCGTTGATCCGCTTTAATTCCAAGGCAAAACTCCCGTTGCCGATAATCAATGGTGCGCCCTTTATATCCACCCGGTGCTGTGCAAGGCAACTGCAACCATTGGCCAACACCGCCTGGCGGGCACAATTTTACCTGCCTACTCGCCACCCTGGCCAGTCCAGGCACTCCAGATATCCGCCCGCTCCGCCACGAACTGGTCCGCAACAGTCTCGACGCTGGCGCCCGGGGCATTGAGCGCCATCAGCAAGGCACTCATTTCGCTGGTTGGCAGGCTGGCGCGGGTAAAATAGGCCGCAACCTTGGGCGCGTCGGTAAATACCCATTCGGCCAACGCAATCATGACGCTCTCGGGCCCAAAAGAGGACGGTTGGGGATCGGCACAATTGCTTTGCGCCAGGCATTTGAAGGCGTCTTCATCATAAGGACCGAGATCAATCTGTGCGAAATTGAACTGCGCCAGCACCGCATTGGGTTGCCAGTAATAGAGTAAAAACGGCTCGCGCTTGCTGACCGCCTCGGCGATCAGGCTGTCCATGGCGAAACGATTGGCGGGCGCAACGATGTCAACAAGCTCGTCGATCTTCAACGAATGAACCAGATTTTGGTTGATGATGTTGCATCCCCAGTCCACCGGGCACGAAATCAGCTGCACCTTTTGGCCCCCTGCAATCTCGGGCAGAACCGTTTGCAGGGCGACGCCACTGACGACATCCGGATGGGTCGCCGCAACGTAGCTGGGCACATACCAGCCCTCAAACACCTGTTCGGTATAGGTCGTTGCGGCCGGCCGAACCATCTGCGCCTTGACCGCCCCATTCCACACATCGGAGATGCGGGTCACCCACATTTCGGGCGCCACCGCCGGTTGACCGGTCGAACCCATCGATGAACCCGTGGTCGCCAGATCCCCGGGGACCACCTGAACCTTGCAGTCAAACGCCTTGGCCAACACCCGCGCATGGATTTCCGCCATTATGGCGGCCGACGACCAACCCATTCGGGCGATATTGATTGGCTTGGTGCCGCAAATCGGCGGCGGCGAGGCCGGGTCGGCAGGGGATGCCGGTGCCGGTGACGACGCTGGCGATGATGCGTCCTGAGCCTCGTCGAGCACCGTAAACTCGGCCTGCGCCAGGCTTGCCTGCGTCGCGAGCAAAACCATCAGCACCGCCAATACGCCATGAACCGTTCCCTGCATATGTCCCGTCCGCTCACCAAATCAGGATGCAAGCTTAGCGGCCCGCGACCCCGTTAAGCAATCGAGTCGGTGATTTGACCAGATGATCAATATCGGGTGACTTGTGTTTGAAAATTATGCAATATCGCCCCCAGTGGGGCACAAGTCGTGCCCCCATTGCTGTCGGGCGGCTAAATGGATGCCACTTCAATGCGCACCGCGCCGCCAGACTAGGACAGAGGGAAAACATGAAACTGAACAAGACACTATTGAGCGTAGCGACCGCCGCATCGGTCCTCGCCCTCGTCGTCCCGAGCGTTGCAGAGGACGTCACCATTGGCTTTATCGGCGGCTTTACCGGCCCGATCGAAAGCCTCACCCCACCAATTTTTGCTGGCGCTGAACTGGCAGTCAAGGAGGTCAACGAACAAGGCGGCATTCTTGGCGGCACGCTGACCCTGGTATCGGCTGACGGTGCCTGTGACGCCACCACCGCCGCAGCAGCAGCCGACAAGGTTATCAATTCCGACAAGGCAACCGCCATTGTTGGAGCGCTGTGCACCGGTGAAACCATTGGCGCCTTCAATGGATCGGGCCTCTCGGGCAATGTCGTTTTCATCTCGCCTGCCTCGTCGGCACCAACGCTGACAACGCTTGATGACAATGATCTGGTCTATCGCACCACACCTTCGGACGCGCTTCAGGGCGTCAAGATGGCCAAGCTTCTTATCGACAAGGGCATCACGGACATCGCGATAACCTATGTCAACAACGACTACGGCAAGGGCTTGGCCGACGCGCTTAGCGCTGCCTACACTGCCGATGGCGGCACCGTTGCTGCCAGTGTCGCCCACGAAGATGGCAAGGCCGACTATCGTGCCGAATTGGGCAATCTGACCGCTTCGCAAAACCTTGTCATTTTGGCCTATGCCAACTCCTCGGGGAACACCATTCTGCGTCAGGCCGTTGAGAGCGGCAATTTTACCACCTATGTTGGTGGCGACGGCATGGTTGGTGACGACCTGCTCAAGGGTATCGACGCTGCCTCGGTTGAAGGCATGATTGCCACTCGCGCCGGCGCCCCCCAGGGCACCGCCACGGACCTTTATACCAAACTGGCAACCGACGCGGGCAATGATCCCAACAGCACCTACGCGCCTCAAGCCTATGATGCGGCGTTCCTTTTGGCGCTGGCCATCGAGAAAAATGGTTCGGGTTCACGCGATGGTCTTTCAGCCGCCCTGCGCGAAGTTGCCTCGGCTCCGGGTGAAAAAATCATGCCCGGCGAATGGAGCAAGGCTGTCGAGCCTGATCAAGGCCGGTACCGATATCGATTATGAGGGCGCCGGTGGCGCACTGGACTTTGATGCGGCTGGCGACGTTGACGGCATCATCGTTCAACTCGATGTCGAAGGCGGCACGTTCGTCGAAAAAGGCCCGATCAACTAAGCTGGCCAACAACAGAAAATCAGAAGGCCCGGGTGCGATCCCGGGCCTTTTTCATTATGATGTTACTTAGTGCGGTTGGCATGGCTAGCGCTCCTCCGGTTGCAAGAAACTACTTCTCGCGATGCACCACTTCGGGAATCAATCCCCTCGGTGCATAGCGCAGCGCGATAGTAATCACGAGGCCCAGCACAAATACCCGCATTTGCGCCGAGCGCGCTTCAATATCGGGAATATCATGCCAGCCAATGCTGGTGGACCAGAAGCTCAGCGTGTCAAAAACCGCTTTTGACAAGGGTTCGGAGATGATCCAGATCATCCAGATCAATACCGCCCCAAATACAGCCCCCCAATTATTACCGGCTCCCCCCACGATCACCATCACCCAGATAATAAAGGTATGATTGATCGGCTGGTAGCTCGTGGGATCGAAAATCTGGGTGAACGACACCAGAATACCGCCACCAATACCCATCAGTACCGAGCCAAACACGAAAATTTCCAGCTGCCGGTTGGTAACGTTCTTGCCCATCGATGCCGCGGCGATATGATTGTCACGAATGGCGCGCATCATGCGCCCCCACGGCCCCGAATAGGCACGCGAGATCAGGAAGAATGCAATGGCCAGCACCAGCAATGTCAGCAGTAGATAGCCCGACCGTGCATAGAGCAGCGCCGTCAGGTTTTCCATGCCACCAACCTGCAAATCCTGTGGCAGCGGCGTTGGCCAGGGAATGGGCGACACGGTCAGCGTGCCACGCGTCAGCCAGTCCATGTTCTTGATCAGCGCCCGGATGATTTCCGAAATACCGATCGTGGCAATTGCCAGATAGTCGGTGCGCAACCCAAGGCAGATCTTGCCAATGATATAGGCAACACCGGCCGCCAATACCCCGCCGAACAGCCACCCGAATACCGGATTGATTCCGAGCCCACCAACAAAACCGGCATTCGCCTCGATATAGGCCGCCGCCGGATCGATCTGGCTGCGATAGGTGCAATAGGCGACAAACCACACCAGCACCGTAAGGGCCACTTTCCAGCCGCCCTTGATACCGATGCGATGCGATTGGCGCGCTGCCAGCACCAGCCCCGCCCCGATGGCGAAAGCAATCAGCGCCCGTCCCAGCATCCATGGCCCGTCCGAGCCCCAGAAATCGGGATTGACCGGGTAGGACATGAAGGTCACGGCAAAGCCGCCCAGCATCAGGAAACCCATAACGCCAAAATTGAACAGGCCGCCATAGCCCCACTGGATATTGAGCCCCAGTGCAATCAGGGAATAGGCCGCCGCTTCAACCAGGCGACTTGAGGTAAATGGCGCCCCCAATATCGAGCCGATCAAAAGGATCAGGACAAACAGGCCGAAAAACAGGGTGAGCGAGCGCCGGATCATGACGACGCTCCCTTAAAAATACCGGTCGGTCGCACCAGAAGCGTCACCACCAGAATGAGGAACGCCACCGTCAGCTTGTATTCCGTCGGCACCAGCGCCAGATTGCCGGGGATTGAAATCCAGTCAGGCAGCACCGATTTGAGCGGCCGCAGCACGATGGACCAGTTGAACACTGAAATGGTTTCGGCAAAACCGATGAGGAACCCGCCCGCAATGGCCCCATAGGCTTGCCCCAGCCCACCAACGATGGCAGCCGCAAAGATTGGCAGGATGATATTGAACGCCAGATCCGGCTTGAGCGTCACATCCAGCGCCAGCATGGTGCCCGCCATACAGGCCAGCGCCCCGGCGATGATCCAGGTCACCCGCACCACCAGCGCGGTATTGATCCCCGAGACCTGCGCCAGGTCGGCATTATCTGCCATCGCCCGCATCGCCTTGCCCAGCCGCGACCGCGTCAGGAAGAAGTGCAAGGCCACAACGGCAATGATGGTAACCACGACCATGAGCAATTGCGGCTGGGTCACAACCAGGGGGCGCGTCGAGCCTAGCCAGGACGTATCAATGCGATAGATGGCCTTTGATTCATTCTCGAAAAAACTGTAGCTCCCGGTGCCGAAGAACAGCCGCACCAGCCCCTGCATCATCAGGGTGACGCCAATCGAGGCAATCAGCAGCGTAACCGGGCGCGCCCCGCGCTTGCGCAGCGGCGAATAAAAACCCTTGTCGATCCCCAGCGCCAGAAGCGCTGCCAGCACCATGGCGATCGGCAACACCACAAAACCGGTTGGAATGGGCAGCGAAACCCCCATCGACGAAAACCATAATGCCAATAAAAAGGCGATGAACGCCCCCGAGGTCATCAGTTCGGAATGCGCAAAATGGGCAAACCGCAATATGCCGAAAATCAGGGTGATACCGATGGCGCCCAGCGCATAGATCGACCCCAGGACGGCGCCCGAAATCAGCACTTGATTGAGAAAGAAAATAAACTCGGTCATGCTCAGCCCCCCAAAAAGCTCTTGGCGACTTCGGGGTCGGCAATGAGTTCGGCACCGGTGCCGGTAAATCGGTTCTGCCCATTGGCAAGGACAAAACCCTTGGACGCGAAGGCCAGCGCCTGACGCGCGTTCTGTTCGACCATCAGGATGCCAACGCCCTCCTTGTTCACCCGCACGATAGTCTCGAAAATCTCGATGACATAGCGCGGCGATAGCCCTGCCGAGGGCTCGTCCAGCATCAATAGCTTTGGCTGGCTCATCAGCGCCCGGCCCATCGCCACCATCTGGCGTTGTCCGCCCGAAAGCTCGCCCGCCGGTTGGCGTCGCTTTTCCTTGAGCGCGGGAAACATCTCATACACCCAGGCCATGGTGTCATCGAACGCGTCGCGACGGGTAAAGGCCCCCATTTCAAGGTTTTCTTCGACACTCATCGAGGTAAAGACGTTCTTTTCCTGCGGCACGAACGACAGGCCACGCGGCACCAGCTTGTCGGGGAGCGAATTGGCGATTTCCTCGCCATCGAAGACAATGCCACCGCCGCTAACCGTCAGCAGTCCGAAGATTGCTTTGAGCGTCGTTGATTTTCCGGCCCCGTTCGGCCCGACGATCACCCCGATATCAGAGCGGTCGATGGCCATGTCGACGCCATTGAGAATGGGCGCCCCGCCATAGCCACCCACCACATGGCTCAATTCAATCAATGCCATCCCGGCACTCCCCAAAACTGCGGATGCCGATCACGCGAAATCGGGATGCGCATCAAGCCTCCACCACCGGCGAGCCAAAATAGGCTTCCACAATTGCTTCGTTGGCGCGAATTTCGCTCATCGGACCTTCGGCGATCTTCTCGCCTTGCGCCATGACGATGACCGGATCGCACAAGCGGCCGATCAGGTCCATATCGTGCTCGATGACAAAGAACGTATAGCCCAACTCCCGGTTCATGCGCTCGATATTGCCCGCCAGATCCTGCAGCAAGGTCTTGTTGACACCAGCCGCCACTTCATCGAGCAGCACGATCTTGGCATCGACCATCATGGTACGACCCAACTCCAGAAGTTTTTTCTGCCCACCCGACAGATTGCCCGCCAACTCATTGCGGACATGGCCAAGTTTGAGGAAATCGATGACATCGAGCGCCTTCTTGCGCACTTCGGTTTCGCGCGATCGTGCCCGGTGCGGACGGAACCAGACATTGCTCAAATGCTCGCCCGGCTGGTCGCCTGGCACCATCATCAGATTTTCAAGCGCCGTCATGTGCGAAAATTCATGGGCGATCTGGAACGTGCGCAACATACCGGCGCGAAACAATTGATGCGGCGCCAATCCGGTAACGTCGGCCCCGTCAAACATGATCTGGCCATGATCGGGCACGATATTGCCCGCAACGATATTGAACAGAGTTGACTTGCCGGCCCCGTTCGGCCCGATCAGCCCGGTGATCGAACCCCGCCCCACCTGGAGCGAACAATTGTCGACTGCGGTCAGCCCGCCAAATCGTTTGGTGACGTTTCTAACGTCAATAACTGCATCGAACGACACCAAAAGCCCGTCCTGATTTCCTGAAAAGCCTTGCCCCAGCCCTGGATTGATCCGGGCCATTTTGCGGCATCTGTTCACAAGCGCGGGCGCTGGTCAACCGTGTGCCCTGCACCGATCACCATGTTAAACGGCGTTGAGCACAGCATCAGCGGTAATCTTGTTGCAGGCAAACAGCACGTCGTAAAGCGTTGCCAGCCGCGTCAATGCCTTGACGTCCACGTCATGTGGCTGCGCTGAAAGCGGATCGATAAAGAACACCAGCACATCCAGCCGTCCCTCCGCGATCATCGCCCCCAATTGCTGATCGCCCCCCAGCGGGCCGCTTTTGAGCAGGGAAACGCTAAGCCCCGTGGCGGCGACAATGCGCGACCCCGTGGTGCCGGTGGCAAACAGCTCATGCTGGCTCAGTTTGTCTTGATGCGCCTTGACCCATGTCGCCATATCATCTTTTCGGTCGTCGTGAGCCACAAGGCCAATCCGCGCCATCTTCCGCTCCTAATTTGTTTGAGCGTTCAACCACGAGACCGATAGCGACGCAAGATTTCCCCGTTTAGGTTGGGACGCACCGGGCTTAGAACTCGTTCCAATCCTCAGAGATCGCGGCATTGCCGTGGGTGCCGAAGCGCGGTGCACGATCTGGCGCACGGCGGGTCGCGGGTTGTTCCAGCGTTGTTTGCGTCTGCTGCAGCTTGAAAACATCAACGATGGTGTCGAGGCTCAATGGCCTGTGTTTCAGTCTGCTCGATGGCTGCATTGGTTTGCTCGACCAGGGCCGCATTGTGCTGGGTCATGTCGTCCATTTGCCGCACGGCAATATTGACCTCGGCAATCGATGAAGCCTGCTCCCGGCTGGCGACCGCGATCCCTTCGATCAGGCTGGAATTTTCGCGAACGGCGCCAAGCATATCAAGAAGCTTGTCGGCTGCACTGGCCACCAGTTTGGTGCCGCCCTTGACCTCATCGGCACTCTGCTCGATCAAGACCTTGACGTCCGCGGATGCGCTTGCCGCCGATTGCGCCAAACGGCGAACCTCGACGGCAACGACCGCAAATCCCTTACCCGCATCGCCGGCCCGCGCCGCCTCAACCGATGCATTGAGCGCCAGCAGATTGGTTTGAAAGGCGATATCGTCGATCATGCCAATGATGTTGGAAATCTTGCCCGATGACACGGTAATACGCTCCATCGCCGCGTTTGCCTCCCGCATCACCTCGCCACCCTCACTCGCGGTCTGGCTGACCGAGCGGGTCATGGCGCTTGCCGCGTCCGCGGCCTGGGCGTTTTCATTCACCGTGGCCGCCAATTGCTCCATGGCGGCGGACGTTTCCTCGATAGTTGCCGCCTGTCGCGTCGTGCGTTCCGACAGATCATTGGCACCCGCCAGGATTTCGCCCGTCGCGGTCTTGAGCGAACATGATGTATTTTTCAGGCGCGTGACAATGTCGGCAAAGCGTTCCAGGGTCTGGTTGTAGGCCAGGCGCAACTGCTCGTATTCGCCGCTGAAACTGGTGTCTATGCGGCCAAGAAGATCCCCTTCGGCCAACCGGACGAGACTATTGCGCAATTGCGCTATGATACCCTCGGCGACCTTGCGCTCGGTAATATCGGTCGCAAACTTGACGACCTTGATCGGCTTGCCCTTGGCATCGAGCACCGGATTATACGAGGCTTGGATCCATACCTGTCGACCGTCCTTGCCGATCCGCATGAACTCGGCGGCGAAAAATCCGCCCTCGCGCAACCGTTCCCAGAACTTTTCGTACTCGGCGCCGCTGGCATAGCCAGGCTCCACAAACATCCGATGGTGCCGCCCCACGATCTCTTCAAGTCGGTAGCCAAGTACATTCAGGAAATTTTCATTGGCGGTGATGATCGTGCCGTCCAGCTCAAATTCAATCACCGCCTGCGCCCGCGAAATCGCCGCTATCTGACCGGCATGGTCCGCCGCCCGGTTTTTTGCCTCAGTGATGTCGGTTGCAAATTTGATAACGCCCACCGGCTTGCCGTTCCCGTCCAGCAGCGGATTGTAACTGGCCTGCAACCAGACCAGTCGACCATCCTTGGTCAAGCGCCCATATTCGTCCGATTCGACCGCCCCCTCACCCAGCCTTTGCCAGAAGGCGGCATAGTCGCTCGACTGCGAATATGATGGCTCGACAAACAAGCGATGGTGTTTGCCGATTATTTCATCGCGTTGATAGCCCATGACATCAAGGAAATTCTGGTTGGCATCGATAATCGTGCCCTCCAGATCGAACTCCACCATTGCCTGGGAGCGATTGATCGCGTCGATCCTGCTGCGTTCGCCCGCCTGCCTCTTCGACCTAAAGAACGCCATTACTGCCATGCTCCGATTGGAAATCATTGCCTCTGTGCACGGCAAATTGTCGTGCAAGGCCCTAGATAAGTAGTCTGACACGCGCCGGTTTCATCGTGCTTCACCGACCGGTACGTATATCCCACAAAGCCTGACCGGACCTGGCAACGCGCTAGAATTCGTTCCAATCCTCAGAGATCGCTGCATTGCCATCGCTCAGATAGGCGCTGGCGGCGGACTGGAGCTTGTGAGTTTGCAGCGGCGCCCTGCGCGTAGACGGCAGGGGCGGCACCTGATCATGGCTGACAACAAAGACATCGACCGCCCCATCAAGGTCACGTGCCTGCGCTTCGGTCTGTTCGATGGCAGCGTTAGTCTCTTCGACAAGGGCGGCATTGTGCTGGGTCATCTCGTCCATTTGCCGCACCGCGATATTGACCTCCTCGATAGCCGCGGCTTGCTCGCGACTATCGCGCGCCATGGCCTCCATCATCGTGCCATTGGCCCGGGCATTGTCCAGCATCGTGGTGAGGCGCGCCGCGGCGCTGGCGACCAACTTGCTGCCACTTTTGACCTCCGCCGAACTCTGCTCGATCAGATTCTTGATGTCGAGCGACGCACTTGCCGCCGACTGTGCCAGACGCCGCACTTCAACGGCAACAACGGCAAATCCCTTGCCGGCGTCACCGGCACGCGCCGCCTCAACCGACGCATTGAGCGCCAGCAGATTGGTCTGAAAGGCGATATCGTCGATCAGGCTCGTAATGCTCGATATCTTGGCCGAAGACGATGTAATGCGATCCATGGCCTCAGTAGCCTGGCCCATCACCGCGCCACCTTCTTCGGCAGAGGCGATAACCTGTTGTGCATTGACGGTCGCATCCCTGGCGCGTTCGGCATTCTGTAACACCGTGCTTGCCAATTGTTCCATGGCGGCCGAGGTTTCCTGAATGGTCGCAGCCTGCTTGGCCGTTCGCTCCGACAGATCATTGGTACCCGACAGGATTTCGCCCGTCGCCGTGCGCAATTGCCGCGACGTCTGGCGCAATTGCACCACCACCGCGCTCAGTTTGTCGCCCACCGCGTTGATGTTGGTCTTAAGCTGAGCAAATGACCCCTGATAGTCGCCCTGCATTCGCTGGGTCAGATCCGTGTCCGCCAGTGCCGCCAATACCACGCCGGTATCGCCAATGCCCCGATCGACGGTTGCCACCAGCGCATTGACGCTGTCCGCCAGACCATTGAGTTCGGGATCGGCAAAACCGGTACCAACACGCTTGGAAAAATCGCCCGCCACTGCCGCGTCGACCACCTCGCCAAAAGCCGCGCGCAAGGATTGCATCATCGCCCCGCGCTCATCATGGCGCCGTACAGCGGCAGCGCGTTCCTCATCATCCATTTGCCGAATCTTGAGCCCGTTATCCCGGAACACTTCCACGGCGCGGGCCATGTCGCCGATTTCGTTTTTCCGGCCAACATAGGGCACGGGCGCGGCATAATCACCCGCCGCGATTTCCTTCATAGCCGCAGCCACCTTGGGCACGGGCGACATCAGGTGCCGCGACAACAGCAACCCACCCAGCCCCAGACAGGCGATGACCCATGCGCCCCAGAACGCAATCGAGCGCAATGTATCGAAAACCACCGCCTCGGCGCGATCACGGTCGATACCGACATAGATGATACCGCGAACCTGGTCCTTCGAATCAACGATGGGCTGATAGGCGGTAAAATAGTGTTTACCCTCGATGGAGGCCTTGCCACGATATGGCTGACCTCCGATTATCGTTGAAAACGCCGGATCACTGCTGTCCAAGGCTATGCTGCCCAACCGGTCGCCACTGGCGTCGCGCAGACTGGTGCTGAGTGTCACAAATTCCTGAGCCTCATCGTTCCAGGTAAACAATATTGCAGATTCCCCGGTGATCCGGACGATAGAATCAATCAGGTCATTATTCAGGAACTGGTGCGGCATGATCCAGGTCTTGATACCGGCCAACGACCCATCCTCGTTCCAGCTTACAACGGCGCCCGGAAGCAAACTGTTCACCACGGTTGCCGCGGTCTTGAGATTTGAGGTCTGCCGGCTAAGGGCATCCTCGCGCGCCGACGCGCTCAAAGTAAGGTAGGTCGCCGTCGCAATGGCCGCCGCAGAAACCAGCGTCGCAGAGATGACCAATATCGCGATCGTCGTCGTCAGTTTGAGATTGCCAAAAACGCCTGTGATTTTACCGAGCATACTCTGTCCCCCCGATGGCGCCGCAGCGACGCGCACGCACAGGGCTCATGAATATCAAGGCAGGCTTAATGAGTATTTACCACAGGCCCATCAGCAACAAACTTGTCAGGTCAGGGCGCCGATCACCGCCTCGATGCGCCGTCGCATTGTTGAGGCGTCATAGGGCTTTACAATATAGTTGTTCACGCCAAAGGAAATGGCTTCCTTGACCTGCTCCTTGTCCGAGCGACCCGTCGCCATGATGAAGGGAACAGCGGTCGTGCGCGGGTGCTTGCGCACCACCTTGAGCAGGGTCAGCCCGTCAATATCATCCATGTTCCAGTCTGAAATGATCAGATCGACACTGGCCTTGTCGAGTTTGCCAAGCGCATCTCGACCACTGCGAGCCTTCAACGATTTCCTTGAACCCGAGTTGGGTCAGGATATATTTGCAAATGCCCCGCATCGACTGCTGGTCATCAACAATCATGACACTTACGGCGCTGGCCTTTGGCATTCACCGGTATACCTGTTTAGCGACCGGACCAGTTCCGGACTCCGTCGCCAGACTAAGACCGAACCGTTACGAAACTATCAATCGGGGGCCTGGCGTTGATCCTGATGCGGCCGGTTGATTGTTCGGTACTGCACCCGATCAGGTTTGGTTCAAGCCGCCGGCCTGATCCGCCCGAGCGCACTGGCCAACCGCTGCGCAATATCTTCAAGCGGCGCCTGTTCAACAACCGCCCCTTGTTCATGGGCAACCCTGGGCATGCCGTAAACCAGTGACGAAGCGCGGCTCTGGCCGATGGTGTGAGCGCCCGCATCGCGCATCTGCTTGAGGCCCCGCGCGCCGTCGCGCCCCATGCCGGTCAGAATCACCCCGACGCCAAGCGCGCCCAACGACTGAGCCACCGACGCAAACAGTACATCGACACTGGGACGATGACCGCTTTCGAGCGCCCTCTGATCAATTCTGCACCGGAGTTGCCCCGACCGGCGTTCGACCCGCAGATGATAATCGCCCGGCGCCACATAAGCATGCCCGGTCCGCAGCGCCAGGCGATCCTCGGCTTCAATCACCGTGACGGCACATAGGCTGTCGAGCCGCGCCGCAAATCGACTGGTAAAGCCGGCCGGCATGTGCTGGGCGACAAGGATGGGCGGGCAGTCGGCCGGCATGGCGCAAAGCACGGCGCGCACCGCCTCCACCCCACCCGTGGAGGCACCAATGGCAATCAGCGCCCCCTCTGGTCCCGCCGCCGTTTGAATGGCAGCTTTTGGTCTATCACGCCGCTGGGTGTGTGCGCCAACGTCCGATGTTGCCGCCGCCCGGATTTTGTCACGCAATTCCGCACCGAAAAGCTCGAGTGCGCCCTCCAGATTGCCATCGGGTTTGGCCACAAAATCCACGGCGCCCAACTCCAGCGCCAAAAGCGTTTCACGCGCGCCTTTGGTCGTCAGCGTCGAAACCATAACCACCGGCGTTGGCCGCAGGCGCATCAACCGATCCAGAAATTCCAGCCCGTTCATGTTGGGCATTTCAATGTCGAGCGTGACGACATCAGGGTTCAGCGCCTTGATCTTTTGGCGCGCATCAATGGGGTCACGGGCCGTGCCAACAACCTCGATATCACTATCCACCACCAGCATGTGCACCAGCACGGTCCGGATCAGGGCAGAATCGTCAACAACAAGCACCTTGATTGTCACGCTGTCGCCCGCCCCTCCGTTCCAGGTCGGGCTTGGTAGATGGTCTTGCCAACCAGCTTGAAGTCCGCCGAACCGCTGCCAATGTTTTCCGAGTGGCCGATATAGAGATAGGCGCTTGGCGCCAGAAGGTTCGCAAAGCGACCAAACAGTTCGCGCTGCGTTGCCTTGTCAAAATAGATCGCCACATTGCGACAAAAAATGGCGTCGAACGGCCCCTTCATCGGCCATTGCGCCATCAAATTGAGCGGTTTGAACACCACGCTTTCCTGGGCATCGCGCTGCACGCGAACCTTGCCCTCGCCGCACTTTTCCAGCAGCATCGCGCGGGCCGAGGACAGGCCGGTCAATTCGGTGGCCGGATATATCCCCGTCGCGCCTTTGGCCAATACCGCCGTATCAATATCGGTAGCCAATATCTTGAAGTCCCAGCGACCCAATTGTGGAAACGCCGCCAATAAGGACATGGCGATGCTATAGGGCTCCTGCCCCGTCGAACATCCTGCCGACCAGATCCGCAAGCGTGGGCCGCGTGGCCGTGTTTCAAGCAAGCAGGCAACGTGATCACGCAAATGATCAAAATGGTGCTCCTCGCGGTAAAAGCGCGTCAAATTGGTCGTCAACGCATTGACAAAATCCTGCCGTTGCTCGGGGCCCGCATCTCGGTCCAGATAATCGAGATAGGCCACGATGCTGGGAAATTCGAGGCGGCGAAGAATTTTGGACAGGCGCGAAATCACCAAAGTCCGCTTGGCATCGCTGAGGGAAATGCCGGCCGCCGCGTGGACCCGGCGCCGGATCCGCTCGAAGTCAGTGTCGCCAAGCGTGAATTCGACCTGTTCCATGCGCCGCCATCCGAGAGGCGCCTGGCGCCCTGCTTGATATTACGAGGCACGCCGAAGAAACGGCGTCTGCTCTCGCGTCTCACTCTGATCGACCGGAGCCAGGCGCGCCTCGAGTTGGGCCAGCGACTGTCCATCTTCGCTCAGAAGCCGCGCGATATTGCCCGTCTCATTGCTTAGATTGCGTAAACGCTGTTCGAGTTCGACCGTCATTTGTTGCAACGCCTCGGCTTCTTTCACGCCCGCGCCCATATGCGCCCGGCCACGATCAACCACGGACCGAATGTCCTTGGCGGCGCGATTGGTCAGCTGGGCCAACATGCGGACCTCATCGGCAACAACCGCGAACCCTGCGCCCTTTTCCCCGGCACGCGCCGCTTCCACTGCTGCATTCAGAGCCAACAGATTGGTTCGGAACGACACATCCTCGATGGCCCCCACCAGTTTGCCGATTTCTACCGTCATGGCGTCAAGGTCACTCACCGCCGCCTGGGTCCGGCGTGCAGCAAGATCGGCCTCCCCGGCAATATCCGCGCCATCCCGACCCAGCGCGCTTAGTTGCGCGGCACCTGCAGCGCCACCCACGATTCGGTCACGCACCACGCCCACCTCGCGGCGGGTTGTCAGCGCCGTACCACGAAGGGTTTCGGCCTGCTTTTCGAATTTTGCAACCAGCCCGGCAATGGTCGACAGTTTATGTTCCGCACCCGCCAACAGATCCTGCTGCTGGTCCCGGGCCGCTTCAAGCGCTGCCACGCGCGTCTTGACGGCTTCGATTTGGCGCGTCAGGCCCGTCGACGGCGCCGATACGGCCAGGGCCGCACTGCCAGCCATTTGCTCAAGGGCACGGGCGCTATCATCGATTGCTGCAATGCCGCTATTGAGCGCAGCGAGGCCCGGATGGGCGCTGGCAAAATCGTCCTCAAACCGAAAACCGGTCTGACCCGCAGCCAATGCCGAGGCAAACGCATCAAGGTCATCATCGTCAATGAACTGGCCCGCCGGGGTGAACTCCAACAGGTAGCGACTGACACCAATAGCGCGGCGGCTGACCACGAAGCGTCGCCCCCCCAAAAGGATCAGGGCTTCCTCGGCGCTGCCGCCACCGGCTTCAAGATATCCCACACCAAACACAGCATCCAGTGTTTGTCCCGTAACCGTGCCCTTGACCAGTGTTGTGGCGCCCCGGCTTGCCGCTTCTATGGTGCCGCCCCCGGCGACCAGCAACACCGGTTGATCAATGGCTTCGATACCCGCCTTGAAATGATGCGCCCGCTCAAGTCGATTGCCCATCCGGGCCACGATGTCGCGAATGGAAAACTGCTCGCCTGCCGCCTCGGTCAGCCCGGCGACACGGGCAATCGCGGCCAGGTCGCCGCAATGGGCCTGCTCGAACCGGACGGCAACCACCAGCGAGAAAACGAAGGCCGACGCCACCAGCGCACCAGTGCCCAGCAGCACCTCGGGGCGCGCACCAAAACCCCATAGCAGTCCGCCCGCAGCGGCGATTGCTACCAGCCACAGGCAGCCCCCGATCAGCGCTTGGCGCAAATACTGCATTCCGGTAAATGTCCGCTGCTCGAAAAGGCGTTAGTGTCCATGATTGGCACACTAAGCCAGCAATGGTTAACCAACTCTATAGTTTGCCGCAGCGTCATAACACTTTGATAATCACGCCGCCCTGCCTGGCGCATGGCGGATTTCAGAACAATTCGATATCCGGCAGCGCCCGGCTGATCGCCGGTTGTAAACCATCGATCCCATTTTCGCGGATAGCGATCAAGCGTCCCGCAGAACTATCGAGCCGCTTGACAAAGGCCCGCCCCGAAACCGGCTTGAACAGCACCCGCCGGGCGAAGGCGCCGCCCACATCCTGCTTGGCTATGCCATAGCCCTCAGCCCTGAGGAATTCCCGGACAAAGTCAATGTTCCTGGCGCCAACATCGTCCAGTACCTCATTGATCTTGCCACCACCAAAAACCTTGATTTCAAGATTTTGCTTGTCGCCTGTACCCAGATCGAGCACCCGATTGATCAGTTGCTCCATCGCAAAGGCGCCATAGCGCGCCGATGCACCGAACTGGTCGCGGTGGGCCCCCGACTGTTCGGCCAGCAGAAAATGATTCATACCACCGACCATGGCGATCCGATCATGCACGCAGGCCGCAATACACGATCCCAGAACCGTCGACAGGGTCAGACCCCGCTGGTCGGAGACCTTGTAGTCGCCCAGATGAAGGGTCGTCACCACGCTTCTGTTGAATTCGGCAGGAAGGCCTTGGGTCGCCACCATTTGCAGTTGAACAACTCCACCAGTTCAACCCGGCAGCATAAGGCCAACCCGTTAGTGAAATTCTAACCAACCCATACGAGCTTTGTCGGCCTGTTGGTTCTGCAAGAACCACTTCACACTTGTGCGATAGAATAGGCGCCACGAGTTAGGATCTTGATCAATGTCAATGCAGCGGCTGGCAACAGAACTGGAAGAAACCGCGCGGCAAACCGCCGTGCTGGTTGAGGGCATCCATCAGGCCTTGCTTATTCTTGCCGACCAGGACGCCAATCCCGAAACGGCACGACAAAACGCCATGGCAAAAATTGTCGATGCGCTACAGGGGCAGGATCGTATCGAACAACGATGCCACGGCCTCGCCGCTGCTGTCCGGCAAATGGACACAAAAGGTGCAGCGGCGCCGGATCAAAATTTCGATACCATATGGTCGGGTCTGACTCTGGATGAATTGCGTGTCCCGGCTTTGTCCGGCGTGGCCGCCCACCTCAATTCCGGCGAAGCCGAACTGTTTTAAGCGCTCGGTGCACCAGTGCGGGCGTCGATCACGCCTCGACCCTGGCGCTGGATACCACGGCCTGCAGGTCAATCAGGCCAACCATGCGGCTCTCATGAGTGACGATGCCATTGAGCAGTTCAGTGTCAATGGAATTGCCCTCCGGCACATTGTGGATGTCGTCGCGCGAGACAGTCAGGATATCGCTGACCGCGTCCACCAGAATGCCGACCCATTTGTTGCCGACCGACATCACGACCACCACATGGTTTTTGGTCGGCGTCGTCTTGCCGTCGCCAAACCGCGCCCGCAGATCGAATATCGGCACGATGGTGCCGCGCAAATTGATCACCCCACGGACATAGTCGCGTGTGTTGGGGAGCGGCGTCGCCCCATTCCAGGCGCGGATCTCGCGCACGGTGGTAATTTCGACGCCATAGGTCTGCTCGCCAATTGAAAAGGCGATCAATTGCAGCGCGTTTTGCGCCGCAATGGCCGATTTGTCAGCGACATCGTCGCGCATATCCAGTGCTTCCATCATTCTGCCTTTCCGCGCCGATCAGGCCGCTGTTCTGTGCTGGTCCCCGGGCCTTAACCCCTGCACATCAACAATCAGGGCAACATTGCCATCGCCAAGGATCGTGCCGCCCGCAATACCGTCCACGCGTTCGAAATTTTCTTCCAGCGATTTGATCACAACTTGCTGCTGGCCCATGATGTCATCGACGATCAGCGCAACCTTTTGGGATCCCTCAGCCTCGCACAGCACGACAAATCGGCTCTCCCGGTCACCCGCACCGTCCAGCTCAAAACGCTCCGCCAGATCAATGACCTGCACATAGTCTCCGCGCACTTGCAGAACCAGCCCGCCACTGGGCACCCGCTCGAACGCGGCGCGGCTGCACTGAATTGTTTCCACGATTGAGGACAGCGGCACCACATAGGGGCTGTGGCCAACCTTGACCAGCATGACATCGAGCACCGCCAGCGTTAGCGGCAATCTAAGCGTTATGCGCGAGCCCCGCCCCGGCCAGGACCGCACATGCACCGAGCCGCCGATTTTGCGGATATTGGACAGGACCACATCCATGCCGACGCCACGGCCCGAAATGTCACTGACCGCCTCCGCCGTTGAAAATCCCGGCGCAAATATCAATTGATCGATCTGCTCATCGACAAGCTCGGTATCCGGACCGACCACGCCGCGCGCACGCGCCACCTGCAATACCCGCTCGCGGTTGATCCCGGCGCCATCATCTTCCACCGTAATCAAAATACTGCCGCCCGCCTGCTCCGCGCCCAGCCGTATGGTGCCCGTTTCGGACTTGCCGGCCGCCAACCGGCTGGCGCCGTTTTCGATTCCATGATCGGCGGAGTTGCGGATCATGTGGGTAAGTGGATCGGACAATTGTTCGATCACGGTCTTATCAATCTCAGTGGCCTCGCCGACCATTTCCAGTTTGATCTTCTTGCCGGTTTTTACGCCGAGTTCACGCACCAATCTTGGCATGCGCGAAAATACTGATTTGACCGGCTGTGCCCGGATCGCCATCACCGAATCCTGCAGCCCCCGCGTTGTTTGCGCCAGAACCTCTAGCCCGCGTACCAACTCGGTGTAGCGCGTGCGAAGCGTCTCATCCATCTGCTGGGTCAACATCGACTGGGTGATGACCAACTCACCCACCATATTGACCACGCGATCAACTTTTTCGAGATCAACACGAATGGATTGAACACCAGGGGCGCGACGCTCCCCGTCATCGACCGGTTCGCTGGCAACTGCAGCGCTCTCCAAAGCGGCTTCGACGGGTTCTGGGTCGACACGCGGCACCTCGATCTGTGTCGATGCGACCTCATGGAGCGGCGCGGCGCTGTCATGATCGGTCTCGTTAAATTCCAACATCGCACCAATTTCATCGTCGGTGAGCATCATGAAATTCTCAACGCCGGGATCAAGCACATCTGTTGTTGGTGCCGCGATCGCAACCTCTGGCTCCGGCACGCTCTCACCGGCCCCTGACCGCACTACCGAAATATCGCAATCGCCCTCGACGAACTCGAAGACCTCACGGATCATGGCTTCACTGGCCTCGGGTGCAACAAGGGAAATCTGCCAGGAACAGAAAACCCCGAACGGCTCGAAGTCGGCCAACGTTGGCACTGCCTGCAGGTTGGCGCACACCGTCATGTGCCCAAGAGACGCCAGGCTCCCGAAACAGGAGCAACGGGTCATTGGCGCGTGCGTAAAGCGCTGGATGGGGAACAAAACCGATCTCCCAATGCCCTGCCTGATCAGTCAGCGGCGCATCCTCGAACTGGTCGGCATTCGCACCGCGCACCGCCTGTATTTCTGTCTGATCCTTGCCCAGATCAACCGCGACCGGGGTAAAATCGAGATCGAAATCATCGAGTTCATCGACCAGTCCCTGCCCCGCCGCCAACGCGTCGAGCCTGCAATTTTTCCGCCATGCCATGCTCGTCGGCCAACGATGTTCCGCTGCGCGCCGCCCCGACAAAGTCGGCAAGAAGATCGTTGGCCCGAATGCACAGCGCCACAACATCGTCGCTCAATAGCACCCGCCCGTCCCGGACCTGGTCCATCAAGCTCTCATAACCATGCGCAAAGGCCACCAAGGCACCAAACCCGAAGGCACCGGCGCCGCCCTTGATCGAATGGACTGCCCGAAACGCTGCATTGATCCGCGCGCTATCGCGGTCACCGACCTCGATCAGCGCAAAGATTTCCTCGAGCTCGCTCAATAATTCCGAGCATTCGTCGAAATAGGTTGCCTTGAATTCGTCGAGATCACTCATGACTGGCGCACGCATCTTTTGGGTTGTGGGTTCAATGAACCACCCGATGGATGACGCTGATCAGCTTGTCGGGATCAAAAGGCTTTACGATCCAGCCCGTACCGCCGGCAGCCTTGCCCTGGTCACGCTTGTCCTGGCTGGTTTCGGTGGTCAGGATCAACATTGGCAGGCTTTGGAAATCGCCGCTGGCGCGTACCGCCTTGATAAACTCGATCCCGTCCATGATCGGCATGTTGATATCGGTAATCACAATGTCGACTTTCTGCGTGCGCAGCAGGTCAAGCCCCTGTTGCCCGTCCTCGGCTTGAAACACCTCAAACCCGGCATTGGACAGGGTATGATGCAGCATCGCCAGGATGGTGCGGCTGTCATCGACAGTCAGGACGCGCAATGCAGTCATGGTCTGATCATGCCCCCGAATTGATCGCCCAGCCCCAACCGCTCAATCGCGGTATTAAGGACGCGGCTCGGATTGATAACGCCAAGCCCCACATTATTGCGCTTGGCCGACTCGGCGGCACTGAGCAACATGAACAGCGCATTTGTCGCGACCCGTTCGACCCCGCCCGCATCGATAATTACCGGCCCGATCTCGATCGCATCGAGCAATTTGTCGCGAACGCTGTCCAGCGCATCGAGATCCAGTATTGCCGGCAGGGCAATGGATCTGGCAGCAATTGAATTCATGACAGGACCCGCGTTTTTGGGGATTTCTCCGCTGCCGACTTTGCCCGGTAACGGTTTAAGAAGTGCTAATCTTGGGGGTGGTTCTGTTCCAGACCTTTCTAATCATTGATCAAATGTGAATATTTGGACTGTTTGCCTGCCCTCTGATAGACCTTGGCACAGCGCCTGTTTCCAACATTGTTGCCGCAATGTTGGTGTCGGTGCCGCACCTGTACCCACCAGACAAGTCAGATCATCATGACCACCAATGTAACGCTTACCGGGCTCGCCCGTGATCTCAGGGCCCGGGCCGATGCTGGCAAGACCATTCGCGTCGGCGTCATCGGCTCGGGTGAAATGGGCACGGACCTGGTAACCCAGGGCGGCATGATGGCGGGCATTGATGTTGTTGCCATTGCCACCCGCCGCCCGCACACCGCCCGCGCGGCGATAACGATTGCCTATGGCGATGATGCTCGCGCCCGCGAGGCAGACACCCCCGCGCAGGCGGGCGCCGCGATTGAAGCGGGCAAGATCGCCATCACCTCCGCCGAAACCCTGGTGACAACTCCCCATATCGACGTCGTCATCGATGCCACCGGCAAGCCTGGGGTCGCTGCCGATTTCGACCTTCTGGCCATGGAACATGGCAAGCATCTGGTGATGATGAATGTCGAGGCGGATGTGACCATCGGCCCCTATCTCAAACACCGCGCTGACCAGCTTGGCGTTGTCTATTCTGTCGGTGCTGGCGACGAGCCCAGCTCATGCATGGAACTCATAGAATTCGTCTCCGCACTGGGCCTGCCAATTGTTGCCGCCGGCAAGGGCAAGAACAATCCGCTGCGCCACGATGCCGTCCCCGACGATTATCGTGAGGAAGCCGAACGGCGTAACATGAACCCACGCATGCTGGTCGAGTTCATCGATGGCTCGAAAACCATGGTCGAAATGTGTGCCATCGCCAACGCCACAGGCTTGGTGCCCGATATTGCCGGCATGCATGGACCAAACGCCGATCGCGAGGACATGGCCAAAGTGCTTATCCCGCGCGAGGCTGGCGGCATTCTCAACAAGATGGGGGTAGTTGACTACACAATCGGCAAGGGTGTCGCCCCCGGTGTGTTTGTCATCGTCAAGGCCGAACATCCCCGAATAATTGAACGCATGGATGATTTGCACATTGGCCATGGACCCTATTACAGCTTTTTCCGTCCCTATCACCTGACCAGCCTTGAGGTGCCGCTGACCGCCGCCCGCATCATGCTTTACGGCAAACCCGACATGGTGCCGCTACCCCAACCGGTCGCCGAAGTCTGTGCCGTTGCCAAGCGCGATCTCGCCGCTGGTGAGAAGCTGGATGCCATTGGGGAAACCTGCTACCGCTCCTTTGCCATGACCATAAAGGATGCGCGCACAACTCAAGCGCTGCCCGTCGGTCTTCTCGAGGGCGGCAAGGTCACTGCGCCCATAAAAAAGGGCGAATTGCTGACCCGCACCAATGCAACCCCGGACGTGACAACGCGCCTTTTTGCCTTGCGTCAACTCCAGGACAAAATGCTGGAAAGTCTATGAACCTTGCGTCAACCGATAACCGGTGCGACGGACACAATTGGGGAGCCTGACAATGACAAACACCGACAAAAAAGTCCGTTGGGGCATTCTGTCGACCGCAAATATCGGCATGGGCCAGGTAACCCCGGCGATCATGCAAGCACCCCACGCCGAGGTGGTCGCCATCGCCTCGCGCGAGCCTGACCAAGGCGCAAGCGGCCGCCAACAATCTTGGCATTGCCAAAGCCTATGGCAGCTACGAGCAATTGTTGGCCGACCCGGACATCGACGTCATCTACAATCCGCTGCCCAATCATTTGCACGTCCCCATGACCGTGTCAGCAAACAAGGCGGGCAAGCATGTCCTGTGCGAAAAACCCATTGCCCTGAACGCAGCTGACGCCGAAGCCCTGCGTCAATGCCGACCCGACCGGTTGGTGCTTGAGGCCTTCATGGTGCGGTTCCACCCGCAATGGCAGCGGGCGCGCGACATCATTCGCTCTGGCGAACTGGGCGAGATAACCGCCATCAATGCCGTTTTCAGCTATTTCAACGACGATCCCGCCAATGTCCGCAACATGGCCGACATCGGCGGCGGCGGCATCATGGATATCGGTTGCTACCCGATTGCCACCGCGCGCTTTCTGTTCGAATCCGAACCCAGCCGCGTCGTTGCCCTGGTTGACCGCGATCCGCGGTTCAAGACTGATCGCCATGCCAGCGTCATTGCCGATTTCGGCCAGGGTCGCGCCCTCAATTTCATCTGCTCAACCCAATCGGTCGGTCATCAGAAAGTGCAGGTTCTGGGGACAAAGGCCAAGCTTGAAATCATCATCCCCTTCAACGCACCCGCTGATCAGCGCACCGCCATTACCATCGACAGTGGCGCCCCTTTCGACGGCTCGCTCGCCCGCCGAGAAATCCTGCCCGCCTGCAATCAATATACTGAACAGGCAGAAGCCTTTTCACTGGCGGTTCTGGGTCAAAAATCCCTGCCATGGAGCATTGACGATGCCATCGCCAACATGAAGGTGCTCGACGCCGTCGTCGCCAGCGAACAGTCGGGTGGTTGGGCCAATGTGGGCTAGGGCCATAACGGGAATGTAGCGGAACCCTGTCGCCACATTCTGGAACATTCGCGGCGTCCGTGCGTTGCTGGATCACCGGTAAATCACTTCAGGACAGTGCGGCATGCAGGCGTGGGCGCAAGAAGCAGTCGGCAGCACGGGATCTGAACCGGCACAACAGGTCGACGTTTCGCCCGACGCCATCATGATTACCATCAATGGCTGGATTCAGGGCTTCTTCCGGCTCCTCCCCAATATCGGGGTGGCGATCGTCATCCTGATTCTGTTTTATCTGCTGTCGATCGCCGTCGAGCACGGCGTCAGGGGCTGGGCACGACAACGTAATCGCAGCAATCTTGGTGACGTCCTTAGCGGCTTTATCAAAGCCGTGGTGATCGCCTTGGGCGCGCTATTGGCCATGACCATCATTTTGCCCTCGGTCAATCCCGGCGATCTGGTAGCCGGACTGGGCATTGGCTCGGTCGCCATTGGTTTTGCGTTCAAGGACATTTTGCAAAACTGGTTGGCGGGACTGTTGATCCTGATGCGTCAGCCCTTCCGTCCTGGCGATCAGATCGTCATCAACGGTTATGAGGGTACAATTGACCATATCGAGACCCGCGTAACCGCCATTCGCACCTATGATGGCCGCATGGCGCTGATCCCCAATTCCGACGTCTATACAAACGCGGTGACCGTCAACACCGCATTCGACAAACGGCGCTCGCAATATGATGTTGGCATCGGTTATGGCGACAATATCGCCAGCGCCAAGGAGGTCATGCTCGGCGCCGTAATGTCGGTAGAAGGCGTAGAAGCAGAACCCGCACCCGAAATCCTGGTGGTCGATCTGGCCGCATCCTGGATTACACTGCGACCGCGCTGGTGGACAAATTCGCGCCGCACGGACGTGGTTCGTACCCAGTCACGCGTTATTGAAGCCATCAAGTCAGCGCTGGATGCAGCTGGGATCGACATGCCGTTTGAAACCGCAATTCAACTGTTTCATGATCAGACCGAGGAGAATGACGGCGTTCGTGGCCGTCAGCGTGAGGGATGGCCCAGTGCCGACGCCAACGCGCCAAAATCGCGTTGGCAACTGTCGATGGAGCAGGTCGAACCCGCAGCGCCAGAACCCATCAAGACCGCAGCGCCGAAACGGGGCAAGAAACTATAGCGGCTCGTGCGATACGCCTTTCTTGCGGGCACCAACCAATTTTCGCTCAACTGCGGAACCAGCATCCAGAATCCGAACCGAGTCCCGCACGATAAGCGGGCAATCAAGATATTGCCGCCGCTCCACAACACCTGCAGACGATCCGGTTCGCCGCGCGATCAGGTGCTCCACAGCGCGCTTGCCCATTTCTGCATGCGGTACCAGGACCGAGCTTAGCGGCGGCGACAAATAGCGCGCCGTCGGATCGTCATCAAAACCGACCACCGACACGTCGCCGGGAATGCTGACGCCGCGCACCTTCAATTCCTCATAACACCCCATGGCCATCCGATCGCTGGCGCAAAATATCGCCGTTGGCGGATCGCCGAGGCCCAGAAGTTCGGCGGTACAGGTCTGCGCATTGCTAAGCGACCCATCGCCCATTTTCATCAGTACCGGATCAATTTTTATGCCTGCCTCGCCCAAGGCATCGACATAACCGCTTTGGCGGTCCCGGTAGGCCTCCATCCAATCTTCGCCCTTGATAAATCCGATGCGGCGATGCCCGGCGCCGACCAGATGACGAACTGCCTCTCGCGCGCCCGCCGCATGCGATGGCAATAGCGATGGCACATTCCCCGCCGCCGCATAGCAGTTGAGCAATATTTTTGACTGTGAGCGCAAAGCGGTTGGCACGCTGATCTGCCGCGTAAAGAATGATGACAGAATGACACCAGCCAAACGTTGTCCGAGCAAAATCTCGATGGCGGCGGCCCGCAATTCCCTGTCACCCTGCGTCGGCAACACCATCAGCACGCAGTTGTTTTCCCAAGCCGCCTGCCGCGCCGATTCAATGGCGATATTGACCATTGGATGGGTCACAGTGTCTTCGATCAGATAGCCGATGGTCTGGATACTGCCCCCACCCACAGGCGAACGCCGCCAGATGCGATAGCCCAGTGTCTTGGCAGCATCGCGAACCAGTTTCTGGGTTTCGGCATTGACCCTGGAGCCCCCAACCTGATTGAGCACCAGCGACACGGTGGCCTGACTGACCCCGGCAAGTTTGGCGACATCGACCATGGTTGGGCGGGAGGCCGTCCGTTGCGAAACCCGTTCTTGCTCTGGTTCTTTGTCTGGCATTGGTCCTCACATGGAATCATCCACGGATGATTATCGCAGCATTTGTAGCCTATTGCAGCCTAAACAGCGCGATCCGCTTCGTCGCTTCGACACCACCTGTAGTTATAAACAACCAATTTACTTGACTAGTTATACATAACCAATAGATTACCCTCAATGGCCAATCGCGCAGCAGTGAGCGGCCGACACATGGGAGGAACGCATGAACAATTATTCCGCAGAAATGGCTGGGATCAGTCGCCGCGCCATCCTGAAGTCGGGAGCGGCCTTTGCCGCTCTTGCCGCCGTCGCCGGTTCCCGCGCCTTCGCGCAGGGCACCACCACCATCAAATGGTGGGACATTTTCCAACCCCTGATACCGCTGCACACCAAGATGTGGGAGGACTACGCCGCCGATCATCCGATTAGTGTCGACTATACCGGCATGAACCCGTCCGACATGATGCAGGCGCTCCAACTTGCCGTACGCTCCAATCAGGCGCCCGACGTTTTCAACGTACCCAGCGGCGACCCGGCGACATTGGCCTCGTTGAACGCCGCCGACTGGTTCGCCCCGCTCGATGACAGTTTCGTCTTCGACAAGCCCTACCAGCAACAGACCCTCGCCGAGGGTTTCACCCAGTTTGGCGGCAAGCTTTATAGTTTTCCGATCTTTTCCTTCCGCTGGCACTCCACCTCCCTTTGGCATTCAAAACCCGCACTGGAAGCCGTAGGCGCGTCACTGAGCGACACCGCGAATTGGGATGATATCCGCGCGGCCGCCAAGGCAGCCACCACGGATGGCAAATATGGCCTGCTGCTACCACTGCAATTCACCGCCCGCATCGCCGATCACCTGACTGACCTGGCGATGGCCGCGGGCGCGCCCGGTCGCATCGACTGGCGCACTGGCGAGTATGCACTGGCCTCCGACGAATTCGTCGCGGCGCTCGATTTCTGGCTATCGTTCCAGAAGGATGGCAGCCTGCATCCCGCCTCGGCTTCGCTCGACGCACGGCAAGGACGTTCGCGCTGGGCCGCAGGCGAGGCCGCCATGTTCTTTGATGGTCCCTGGAATAGTGGCGTACTGACCAATAACTTCGCCGACTTCCTTGAGGGTGTGGAAGTGACCCCATTGCCAACACCCGCCGGTGTCGACAAGGCCTACGCCCAGCGCCCGCCAATCCCGGGCACCTTCTTTATTTCCAGCCAGTCCGAACATGCCAAGGAAGCCTCCGAGGTCATGCAATTGATGACCACCGAGGAGTACTATGTTGCCCTGGCCGAGCGCATGGACCAACCGCCGCTCGACCTTGACGCCGTTGCCAAGGCCAATGTGCATCCAACCTACCGCAAGGCGGTCGCGGGCTTTGCCGACTCGGTGCGCCTGGCGCCCGATCCATTGATCCGCAATCCTGACGTCGCCAAGGTCTATGCCGAAATGCGCGACATCACCCCTGGTCTGGGTGAAATTATCCAGGGCGCTTTTAGCGGCTCCTTCGATGACCCGCGCCCGATCCTGCAGGATCTTGCCGATCAGATGACAGCCGAGCGCGACCGCGCCATCAAGGTTGCGACCGACAACGGTGCCAAGGTCTCGGTCGATGACTGGGTATTTGATAACTGGACGCCCGGTACCGACTACACATCAGACATGTACTGACCAGCGTTTCTCCCGCGTGCCGACCCTGCAACTGCCAAAGCGGTTGCAGGGTCGGGGCACCCAAATCATCGGGCGTTATGGACACCCTTGCATGCTGACAACTCTGGAACAAAGCGCGCCGGGCTGGCGAAGCCGTCTCTGGGCTGACCGCTGGATCTATCTATTCCTGGTGCCAACGGTGGTGCTCATCGGCACCTTTACAGTTTACCCGGTTCTGGCCAGCCTGTGGTTTTCGCTACTCGACTGGAATGGCTTTGGCAGCGCCGGTGCCTTTGTCGGACTGGCAAACTATCAAGAACTCTGGGGCGACCGACTGTTCTGGAATGCCTTTAGCAACACGCTGGTGTTTCTCGCCTTTGCCGTGCCGTTGCGCGTTGGTCTGGCCCTGTTCTTAGCGGTGATCCTTAACGCCACATTCCCCTTGGTGCGGGTATTCCGTACCGCCATTTTCCTGCCCGTTGTCACCACTGCTGCCATTGTCGGCGTCGTCATGCGCTACGTGCTCGATCCCACAAGCGGCCCGATCAACCTGGTGCTTCTCAATTCAGGCATTCTCGACCAGCCCGTCAATTTTCTCGGTCGCTCCAGCACCGCTCTCTATGCCGCCATCGGCATCTGGGTGTGGAAATGGCTTGGCGTGACCCTGATCTATTGGCTGGCAGCCCTCCAGACCATTCCGCGCGACGTCTATGAAGCCGCCGAAGTGGACGGGGCCAACCCGCTCTATCGTTTCTTTTATATCACCCTGCCGATGCTGACCCCTTTCACCATCATCATCACCCTGATCACCGTTATTGAAGCCACCAATGTATTTGATCTCATGCTGACATTGACCGGCGGCGGACCGTTTTACGGCACCGAAGTGATCGACATTTTCGTTTACCGCCAAGCCTTTACCGCCAATATTCCGCGTCTCGGCTATGCCTCGGCAGCAGCGATCTTCTTTGGCGTGTGCTTTGCCGCCATCGCGGCAGTTCAGGCCGTAGCATTGATAAAGTTCCGTGCCCGGAGACGATCATCATGACCCGCCTCATGGATCTGAAACCCACGCCATGGGGCACGGTGCGCTTTCTGGCGCTGCTGACCCTGGCAATCATATGGACTTATCCGTTCGTCTGGTTGGTCTCTGCCTCGCTCAAGGGCCAGCTCGAAATTTTCTCCAAAGGGCTGAACCTAATCCCCGACGAGTTCTTGTGGTCAAACTATCAGCGCGCCTGGGTCAATGCCGGGTTCAGCGTCTATATGTTCAACACAGTCCTTGTGACCGCCGGTACGGTGGTCCTTGTGGTCTTCCACACCGCGCTGAGCGGCTATGTGCTGGGGCGATACGATTTTATCGGGCGCCGCGTCATCATTGGCATTCTGGCAGCAACGCTGGTCGTCCCCGTCGGCGTCACCATCATTCCAATCGTTGATGTTGTCTCGACTCTTGGCCTGATCAATTCGCGTTGGGGCATCATTCTGGCCCTGGCCGGAGGCGCGCAGGCGGCAGCCATACTGCTCTATGCCGGCTATTTTCGCGGGCTGCCCAAGGAACTCGAAGAAAGCGCCCGCCTCGATGGCGCGGGATTTTTCCGCATATTCTTTTCGGTCATGCTGCCATTGGCGGGCCCGGTCACGGCAACGGTCAGCGTTTTGACCTTTCTGGCGGCCTGGAACACTTTTCTCATTCCGCTGGTCTTTACCTTCGGCGCGCCCGAATTGCGGACGCTGCCCGTGGGCATGCTGGCCTTTGTCGGCACCAACGAAACCGACTGGTCCGGCATGGCCGCCGCCGCCACCATTTCACTGCTGCCAGTTGTCGTCTTTTTCTTCTTCGTACAGCGCTACTTCGTCGAAGGCGTAGCCGGCGCGGTCAAGGCATAAGGTTAGGATATTGTCATGAAACGCCCCAATATTTTGTGGATCTGCACCGACCAGCAACGCGCCGACTCGACCGGCGTCGGCGGCAATAGCCATGTGCGCACACCCAATATCGACGCCCTGTTCGCAGGCGGCGCCGCCTTTCCCAATACCTATTGCCAAAGCCCTGTCTGCACCCCCAGCCGCGCCAGTTTTCTGACCGGCCGCTATCCGCGCACCACCCGTACCCGGCAAAACGGCCAGGACATTCCCCGCGATGAATTGCTGATCGGCAAGATATTTGCCGATGCCGGCTATACCTGTGGCCTATCGGGAAAATTCCACCTGTCCGCGTGCCATCCCTCGGTCAGCCCGGTTTTCGAGCCCCGGGTTGAGGATGGTTATCACGCCTTTCACTGGTCTCATCACCCAAGCCGCGCCGTTTCGGAATCAACCGGCGACAATGACGAGCCTGACCAACGCCAATTGGCCGTTGAACGAATACAATATCTGGCTATCCGAGCGCGGCAGGCGCTATGATCCAAAGCCATTCAACGGCTCCGAACATGTCCAGATCGGCCCCGACGCCGAGGATCACCAGACCACCTGGTGTGCAGAAAAAGCCATCTCCTTTATCGAGGCTCATCGCGGCACGGACAATCCCTGGCTGTTCTCGGTCAATATCTTTGATCCCCATCATCCTTTTGATCCGCCAAAAGCCTATCTTGATCGCTATCTCGACCGGCTCGATGAGATCGAATTGCCCAATTACGTGCCGGGCGAGACTCAAGGACAAGCCGGTCTATCAGGCCATCGATCATCGGGGTGCCTATGGCGGCGCGGCCGGCATGGCATATGACCAGATGAGCGACGATGACCATCGCCTCGTCCGCGCCGCCTACTTCGCCATGTGCGATCTGATCGATGATCAGGTCGGGCGTATGATCGAAGCCTCTCGAAAAGTCCGGACAAGCCGAGGATACCATCGTTATCTTCATGTCAGACCATGGCGAAATGCTGGGCGATCACGGCATCTATCTCAAGGGCCCGTTCTTTTATGAAGGCGCCGTCAATGTGCCGCTGGGCATTTCCTGGCCCGGCCACATCGCTCCCCAAACCGTCGGCGGGTTGGTCGAACTGGTCGATCTCGCGCCAACCCTGCTTGAAGCCGCTGGCATTGCCCAGCCGCCGGGCATGCAGGGACGCTCGCTCTGGCCTTCGCTGCGCGACGGGCAGGGGCAATCGAGCCGCCAGGATGTCTATTGCGAATATTACAACGCCATGCCCTGGCACCACGACCCGCACCCGCCGCACGCCACCATGGTGCGCACCGATCGCCATAAGCTCATCCTCAGCCACGGCGATGCTATCGGCGAACTCTACGATCTTGACGCGGACCCCAACGAAACCCGCAATCTCTGGTCTGATCCGGAGGCGGTGGCGATCAAGCTGGAAATGCTGCAACGCATGTGTGATCGCATGGCCTTTACCGTCGATCCACTGCCTGTGCGCCGGGCCAGTTGGTGAGGGTCATGGCCGAACAACCGGGTCAATATCGGAGGTGCCTTGAATGGTAGCGATTGCAATCGATAAGGTTCACAAGCGCTTTGGATCGCTTGAGGTCATGTCCGATGTCAGTCTTGATATTCCAAGCGGCGAATTCGTGGTGTTCGTTGGTCCGTCCGGATGCGGAAAATCCACGCTCTTGCGCATGATCGCCGGGCTCGAGCCCATTTCCGAGGGCCAAATTTCCATTGGCGGACGCGTCATCAACAATGTGCCTGCGGCCCAGCGCGATATCGCCATGGTCTTTCAATCCTACGCGCTCTATCCGCATATGAACGTCTATGACAATCTAAGCTTCAGCATGAAAATCGCCCGCAAATCCAGGGCCGAGCGCGACACAAGGGTCAAGGCCGCCGCCGAAATGCTCCAGCTTACCCCCTATCTTCATCGCCGCCCCCGCGAACTCTCCGGCGGCCAGCGCCAGCGCGTCGCCATCGGTCGCGCCATTGTGCGCGAAGCCAGCGTCTTTCTGTTCGATGAGCCCTTGTCCAACCTCGATGCAGCGCTGCGTGTCGCCACACGGGTCGAAATTGCCAAGCTCAAGGACAGTTTGCCCGAGACCACCATGATCTATGTGACCCACGATCAGATCGAGGCGATGACGCTGGCGGATCGCATCGTGGTGCTCAATGCCGGGCGGGTTGAGCAGGTCGGCAGCCCGATTGATCTCTATCTCGAACCGCGCAATCTGTTTGTTGCCGGTTTTATCGGCTCCCCGGCGATGAATTTCCTGCCCTGCGAGATTGTGTTTGGCCCCGAGGGCGCACAGCCAAAAACCCCCGCTATCAACCACCTGAATACCCGTTTTGCCAGTACGGTGCATTCTGGTACCCAGCAAGGCACCCTGGGTATCCGGCCCGAGGCACTCAGGATTTCTTCGCCCGAGGAGGCACTGTTCAGCGGCACGGTCGATCTGGTCGAAAATCTTGGCGACACCACGATCATCTATCTCCTGCTGGCCGATGGCAGTCCGGTTCTGGCCAAGCTTGAAGGGATCGTTTCGATGCAAAAAGGCACCACCATGCATGTTGGCGCCGCACCCGATAATATTCATTGTTTTGATAGCAACGGTCAGGCGCTGACCCGACTATAGCAAACCTGTCGACCCAACGAGGACGTTCCAATGAGCAAACTGCATCCACGGCCGCGATTGCGTCGATCAGACTGGGTTGATCTGTGCGGCACCTGGCAGTTCGGCTATGACGACCAAGATGTTGGGCGAGACCAGAACTGGCAGAAAACTGATACCCATTTTGATCGCGACATCACTGTACCCTATCCACCTGAATCTGAACTTTCCGGCATCGCCGATCCCGCTCCACACCCTGTCTGCTGGTACCGCCGCGAAGTAGAAATCGACGCCCCCGCCGGTCATCGGGTGCTGCTGCATTTCGGTGCCGTGGATTATAGCGCCGATGTCTGGGTCAATGGCGATCTGGTCGCCCACCACACTGGCGGCCATACCCCGTTTGTCGCCGACATCACCCCAAGCCTGCGACAGGACCAATCGCAAATCATCGTGGTGCGCGCAGTAGATCGAGCCGATGGCCTCGATCAGCCGCGCGGCAAGCAGGACTGGCAGACCGAACCGCACGCCATCTGGTACCACCGAACCTCGGGCATCTGGCAGCCGGTCTGGCTGGAAACGGTCCCCGACCTGTATCTCGCCAATATTCAGTTCACCCCCGATCTGAATCACGCCAGCATCGCGGTTGAGACTCGATCTGTCTGCGCCGCCGCCCGCTGATGCCAACTGTGTGATTTCGCTCAAGTTAGATGGTCGAACCATTGCCAGCCAGAGCGTAACGCTTACCCATCAGCGCCAGAAAACCAGCATTTATCTCAAGGAGTTTGAGCACGGCCAGGCCCGCAAACATCTGGTCTGGTCGCCCGAAAGCCCCAATCTGATCGACGCTGAAATAACCATTTCAACCCCGGCCGGCACCGCGCAGGATCATTGCCAAAGCTATTTTGGCATGCGCTCCTGCGCCGTCGAAGGGCAGCGGTTTCTTCTCAACGACGCGCCCTATTTCGTGCGCTCGGTGCTGTCACAAGGCTTTTGGCCACAGTCTCATCTTGCGGCGCCCAGTAACGAGGCGATCCGCCGCGAGGTCGAACTGATCAAGGCGCTGGGCTTTAATGCCGTACGTAATCACCAAAAAGTTGAAGACCCGCGTTTTCTCTATTGGTGCGACCAACTCGGCCTCCTGGTCTGGGGTGAAATGCCCAGCGCTTATGAATATTCCACAAGAATGGTCACGCAGGTGACCACTGAGTGGCTTGAAGTGATCGAACGTGACCGCAGTCACCCCTGCGTTGTGACCTGGGTGCCGATCAATGAAAGCTGGGGCGTCACCGACATCGCCCGCCGCCCTGAGCAGCAGGCATTTGCCACCAGCCTTTATGCTTTGACCAAGGCCATGGACCCATCCCGGCCGGTCATATCCAACGATGGTTGGGAACATACAAAAAGCGACATTTTGGGTGTGCACGACTATTCGGCCATCGGCGAGCACCTGCGCCAACGATATTGCTCACGCAGCAGCATCGCGGCGGCCTTCGCCCATTTCGGCCCACAGCGGCGACGGTTGGCCCTGACGGGCGCCGATCTCGACAATTTGCCGGTGATGATCACCGAATTCGGTGGCATCAGCTATCGTCCCGCCAGCGGTCAGGCCTGGTTCGGCTATTCGACGGTGACGACACCGGAGGAATATATCGCCGCATTGGAAGAACTAATTGGTGCCTTGCATGCCAGCCCCGAACTTGCCGGCTATTGCTATACCCAATTGACCGATACGCTGCAGGAAACCAATGGCCTGCTGGATGAAAATCGCCAGCCCAAACTGCCACTGGAACGCATTCATGCCATGATCTCGCGACCATCCGAGGCCATTCGAACCGAATATCTCGATCAGGCCCGCAACGCCGCCAGCGCCATCAGTCAGGCCAGACCCGACGCGTCGGGGAAGCACGATTGAATTTTGGACATTGTGCCGACCCGCGGTCCAGTCCGCATAGGGGTCTGGCCCGGCAAGTGGATCAGGCGGGGGCGGTGCCCGACCCGCCTGTTCCGGCCAGGCCGAACCGAGAGATCGCCGCATCAAGCGCTAGCTTGCCGCCGCCAAACGCCATAAGGGCCAGCGCCATCACCGCCCATGGTAGGTGAAAATTCAGCCAGCCGTCGGGGATGGTGAGTTGAATGATGATAGTCATCAACAATATGCCCAGTCCAGCAAATCGGGTAAACAGTCCCAAAATCAGCAATACCGGCAGCACAACTTCGCCCACCCCGGCCAGGAACGCCATGGTCAACGGGAAGGGGTATGCATATGCCTGCCCAAAGATGTGTAAACTGAACTCTTGCTCAAACAGGTAGCGCGCGCCGCCCGAGAGGTTCAGAAACCCGTCCCACTTGGTCATGCCTGAGCGCCAGAACGGTATGGCAAGTGCAATGCGCAGGCCGAGTAAAGCCACTGAATGGGGAAAGCTGCCAACCATGCGGTCCGCGCTCAAATAGGCCCGTGCCGGCGCCTGCAAGAAACTGGTCATGACGCTCAATCCTCTGTCGCTATGCTGGCAAATGCGCCCAGTGTGGTCAGACCAACCAGGGCCCGGCCAAAATCGAAATCCGAATATTCATCGAGCACGGTTTGCACTGCCAAACCGATGGCCTCGCCCGCGAGCAATTTGGCAGCGAATATGCCGTCAGCATCGGGAATGACAGTAACCTGCACATCAGCGACCGGACGCGTGATCAGCACCTGTTCGCCGCTTTTGCCAATGGTAACCCCGGTGCGCTGGTGCGACGACCAGATAGCGCCCACTGGATAGCGTGAGGACATCATCGTTGTGGCCGGGTGCGGTATCAGTGTCGCGGTCAACATTGCCTCGCCCGCCAGCACCCCAAACCCAGCCACCGTAAGCGCCTTGATGTCGGCGGCATTGTAGGCCTTGGACCAGGCAACTTCGAGCCGGGCTATATCGGTGAGATAGGGCACAGCCTCGCGCAGGCTCGAACGCTGCGACAAAGGCGGGAAATTCATTGCCATAATGCATCATCAAGGGCGTTGTGGGCTTGTGCTCGCCAACATAAAGCCGCGCCATAGCGGTAAAAAACTCGTCTCCCACCAATTGGACACAGACCGGAAAGCGCGCCGCGAGCACCCCGACAAGACTGACATGCACATTGTTGCGATAGACCGCAAAGCGCAGCGGATCGACGTCGCCACGATGGGAAACGACGCCGTCGGGCACCGCCAGCGCTGGATTGAGAACGGCGGCAGCAAAACTGGCCTGGCGGCTTGATGTGTTCATGAGGCGACTCGCCGCGCCTCGGTTTGATGGATTGCGGCAATAGCCTCATCCACTAGACGCGCCTCGTCGGCCAGAACGGTAAAACCGGGCACATTATTGTCCCACTCAACCAGGGTTGGCAGCGGTCCGGTGCGGGTCAATGTATGCTGATAGAGCGCAAAGACGTCGGGGCTGACCCGCGAGGCATGGGCGTCGATCAGCAACCGATCCCCCTCCGTGTCGACCGCTTCGTCGTAGCCGGCGAGATGAATTTCTCCGACCTTGTCGACCGGGAATCGGTCAATATAGCTGATCGGATCAAGCTGATGATTGACCGACGACACCATGACATTGTTGACGTCGAGCAATAGCCCGCATCCCGTCTGCTCCGAAATGGCGGCCAGAAACTCAACCTCTTCAATGGTGCTTTCTTCAAACAGCACATAGGTCGACGGGTTTTCAAGCAGCATGCGCCGACCCAGCGCCTGCTGGACCTCATCGACATGCGCCACAACATTGTCCAGCGTCGCCTTGGTGTAGGGCAGCGGCAGCAAATCGTTCAAAAAACTCTCGTCATGGCTGGACCATGCCAGATGTTCAGAAAAGGACTGCGGCTTATAGCGCTCAACCAGCAAACGCAATCGCGCCAGATGGTCCTTGTCCAGTGGCTTGGCGCCACCAATGGACAATCCCACGCCGTGTAGCGACAGCGCATAGCGGCTAACGATTTCGCTTAGATATCTGTGCGGCGGTCCGCCATCGCCCATATAATTTTCGGCGTGAACCTCAAAGAACCCGATATCGGGCTGCGATTCAAGGATCTCGGCATAATGTTCGGGCTTGAGGCCGAGACCCGCCCTCGGCGGCAGTTGCGTGCTATCCATTTCAACTCACCCGCTAGGCATCAAGATCGGGAGTCCAATGACTTGGACCCCCGAGACTTTGGAGGTCACGATCAGACGTTTGGCAGGTCGCGGTCAAGGGCTTCGAGTGAACCCTTGCGGTCGCCTTCAATCGAAATGCTGGTGCATGTACCGGCGGGAACGGCCTTCCATGCATTACCCTGATAGTCGATGACAGAAGTACCCGCGCATGTGGTGCCGGGACCGGCGGCACAATCATTCTGGCCAGCCAGCGAAATACCATAGCAGTGCTCGCCTTCGGCAGCGACGGCCTGGGTAACAGAGGCGCCGGCAACGGCGGTAAACAAGGACGCGGCAAGTGCTATAGTGGACATGCGGTTCATGAGAATCTCCTTTTCACGGCGGAACCTTTTCCCTTCCGTGAAATGAAGTTCGCTGCCGGGACAAAATCGTTACGAGAAATCTCTTCACAGGACCGTGATCAACGCCGCGTGGCCACCCCGGATGTCGGTTAGAGAAGCCCCAGCAGCGCAAGGGCACCAAGGCCAAGCGCCATAAGCATCAGGATGGACAAGGTGCCACTCAACAGTACACGTCCATTGGCATGCATCATGGAACGCATATCAACCGATAGACCCAGCGCACCCATCGCAGCAGTGGTCAGTACCGAGGACACCACGCCTACCACCGAAGCGACGTGAGCCGGAATGAGGCCGGTGCTGCGCAGCACCATGAGGCACAAAAAACCTATAATGAACCATGGCACGATGCGCCCGATCCCGAGTCCGGACACCGCACTGCGCCCGTTCGTCAGTCCCAGCGCCACAATTACCGGCCCCAGCATGAGCACCCGTATCAGCTTGGCCAATGTCCCAACCTGGATGGCGAGCAGCCCAACCGGCGCTGTTGCCGCTATGACCTGTGGTACGGCATAAACCGTCATGCCCGCCAAAATCCCATAGGAGCGCTCGGCCAGTCCCAGTCCGGGCACCGCCAGCGGCAACACCAGCACAACGATAATGCCCAAGGCGGCGGTAAAGGTAATCGAGGCCGCGACATCCTCGGCGTTTGCCCTGATGACCGGCGCCGCCGCCATGATTGCCGAGTTGCCGCAAATGGAATTACCGCATGCGACCAGCACCGCCAATTGATGTGGCAGCCCCAGCGTGCGCCCGATCCCGTAACTCAACGCCAGGGCAATAAAGACCACGCCGATAATTGCGCCCGTCAGTTGGGGCCCAAATTCCCCCAGTGCCCTGACGCTGAACGAGGCACCCAGCAGCATGACCCCTATTTCAAGCACCGTTTTGCTCGAAAACTGAACCCCGGCGTCAAAGATCGGATGCAGGCCCCAAATAGTCCGCGCGAGCGTTCCCAGAACCAGCGCCAACACCAGCGATTCAAACCAGGCTTGGCCCGCAAGGTGCCATTGCAACTGCTCAATTCCCCATGCGAACGCTGTTAGCGCAAAGGTCAATAATAGGCCGGGGAATAAACGATAAATCTTGGACATGAGCCAACTCGGATCGGGGTTCAATCTGAAACTGTCATGCTCGTCTGTATACTTCCATCGAATAATATTCTACGTTTCGTTCGATAAAATCGAATAAAATGCCATGACCCTTGAACAACTTGAAATCTTTGTTGTCGTCGCCGAGCGCGAACATCTGACCAATGCCGCCCACGCCATTGGCTTGACGCCCTCGGCGGTCAGCGCCTCGATCAAGGCACTGGAATCATTTCACGATGTGCATCTGTTTGACCGCGTCGGCCGACATATCGAACTCAGCCCCACCGGTCGCGCCTTTCTGCCGGAGGCCAAAGCCATACTGGCCCGCACCCGCAGCGCTGAACTTGTCTTGAGCGAATTGGGCCAATTGCATCGCGGCACGCTGGAAATTCACGCCAGCCAGACTATCGCCAGCTATTGGCTGCCCTCACGACTCATGCAGTTTCGTCAGGCCTTTCCAGGCATCGATGTTCGCTTGCATGTCGGCAACACCGAAACTGTGGCACAGGCTGTGTTGGATGGGCTGGCCGAAATCGGCTTCGCCGAAGGCAAGATCGACAATCCTGCCCTTGCCACCGAGATCATTGATCAGGACATCATGGTGATTGTCGTGCGCCCCGACCATCCGCTGGCCAATGCCACCGACATCACCGCATCCACGCTTGCGACGCAAACCCAATGGATCGCCCGTGAACCGGGATCGGGCACCCGCGCCGCGCTCGATCAGGCACTGCGCGACAAGGGCTGCGACCCCGCCAAACTGCAGCGCGCCCTTGTCCTGCCCTCCAACGAAGCGGTATTGGCAGCAGTCTCGTCAAGCGATTGTGCCGCTGCCGTATCCCTGTCCGCCGCCGCCAATCTGGTCCGCCAGGGTTCCCTCCGCCTTGTCGATTTCGCCCTGCCACCGCGCGCTTTCCATTCGGTGCGTCATAAGCAACGCCGCCATGGCGAGGCTGTTCGCCAGCTTCAGGCGATTTGCGCCGGTACTTTTGATCCGACAACCCCGACCGGACTGTAGCGGCAGCGATATTCAAACTCACGGCCTTTGGCGTCTGGACAATGCCCACGTCGCTGCGCCATGGTCGCCGCGTTAAATATCAGAGTGATGATCATGCCCGTATCTGCCCAAACCCTTGACACCGTTCTTGCCCAGGTCGACTCCGATCTCGACCAAAGCCTTGAGCGCCTGTTTTCGCTGCTGCGAATCAAATCCATATCCACCGATCCCGCCTTTGCAGCCGAGTGCAAACGCGCCGCGGACTGGCTCGCCAGCGATTTGCAATCATTGGGCTTTGCAGCGAGCGCCCGTCCAACCCCGGGTCACCCGGTCGTGGTCGCGCACCAGCACGATGCCACCGGTCCTCATGTCCTGTTTTATGGCCACTATGACGTCCAACCCGTCGATCCAATCAATCTATGGCATTCCGACCCGTTTGAGCCCCAACTCAAAGACGGCGCCAACGGCAAGATCATCGTTGGGCGCGGCACCTCCGACGACAAAGGTCAGTTGATGACATTCCTTGAAGCCTGTCGTGCCTGGAAGGAGGCTACCGGCACCCTGCCGGTCAAGGTTTCGATGATGCTTGAAGGCGAGGAGGAAAGCGGCGGCAAGAATTTACCCCCTTTCATGCGCGCCAATGCCGATGAGACTCAGGGCCGATATTGCCCTGGTCTGCGACACCGATATGTGGGACCCCAACACCCCCTCGATCACGACCATGTTGCGTGGTCTGGTCGGCGAAGAGGTCGAAATCACCTGCGCCAACAAGGATTTGCACTCGGGTATGTTCGGCAATGCTGCCCGCAACCCCATTCAAGTGCTGGCCAATATCATCGCCGACCTGCGCCGCCCCGACGGCAGTGTTACCCTTGAAGGGTTTTATGATGACGTGGCCGAGGTGCCCGACACGGTCAAGGCCGGTTGGCAGGGTCTGGGTTTTGACGACAAGGCGTTTCTCAACGGTGCCGGCCTGTCGATCGCGGCGGGCGAGCAGGACCGCAGCGTTCTCGAACAAATCTGGGCACGCCCGACCTGCGAGATCAATGGTATTACCGGCGGCTATACTGGCGACGGCTTCAAAACTGTCATCCCGGCCAAGGCCAGCGCCAAGATTTCCTTCCGACTGGTCTCGGGCATGGACCCTGACAAGATACGCGCCGCCTTCCGCCAGCATGTGCGTGATCGCCTGCCCAAGGATTGCACCGTCAAATTTTCAGAGCACGGCGGCGCGCCCGCCATTACCGTGCCCAGCGACGGCATATTCCTTACAAAAGCGCTGGCGGCCCTGACCGACGAATGGACCAATCCGGCGGCCATTACCGGCTCCGGGGGCTCCATTCCGGTGGCAGGAGAATTCAAGAAAATTCTCGACATGGACACATTGCTGATCGGCTTCGCCCATGTTGACGATGCCATCCACAGTCCCAACGAAAAATACGATCTGGCCAGTTATCACGGCGGCATCGAGATCTTGGGTGCGCATTCTCGCAAGTTTTGCCGACTAGACCAGGATCAGGGCGATCATCGCGGTGACGGCAGGCACGGTCTGGATAAACAATATCCGGCGTCCAACGGTTGCCGCCCCGAAAAGACCTGCCACTGCTACACAGGCCAGAAAGAACAGCTGGATCTGCCAGCCGAACCCAAAGTCTGGCTGCAGCAGTCCCCAAACCAGTCCAGCGGCCAGAAAGCCGTTGTAAAGCCCCTGATTGGCGGCCATCGCCTTGCTCGATTGCGCAAATTCAAGCGTAGTACCAAAGGCCTTGCGGGTCCGCGAGCGCGTCCACCAGAACATTTCCAGCGCTAGAATATAAAGATGCAACAGCGCAATTGCCGCTACTAGAATTTGAGTAATAATCAGCATGGTGAAACCTCGATTCGGCCAATTCGTCCAGATCGGTTCACGCCGCCGACTGAACCCTAAAGCGGTTGGCCGCCGATAGCTTGCACCGCCCGTGCACCCGCCGCAATCCCGGCTTCAAGCGCCACCGCGTGGGTCGCGCCCCCAAGCACAGCTGACAAAAGTCCTGCCGCAAAGGCATCACCTGCGCCGGTGCTATCGACCACCTGCACGCTTGGCGCAGGCAGTGTCAGGGCAACGCCATCGCGTCCGCCCAACGCCGCCCCCGACCGTCCACGTTTGATGACGACATTGTCAAAACGCCCACCCAGCACACGCATCTGCTTGTCCAGCCGCGATGAGCCAGTCAGTATTTTGGCTTCATCCTGATTGGCCAACAACCATGCTGAACCCTGGGTCCAATCCAGAAAACTCTTGACGCCGACCTCTTTGAGAAACCCCACCGACGCCGCATCAACGGCAATGGCTATATTTCGGGCGCGCGCCGCGGCGAACAAACCGCGGACCGCAGACCGTGGTCCCGGCTCGAACAGGCTATAGCCCGAAACCAGCACCAGACTGACATCATCGAGCAAACTGTCAGGCAAATCCGCTGCACAAAGATTAAGGTTGGCGCCTCTGTCGGTCAAAAAACTCCGCTCGCCGTCCGGATCAACGATGGTGACCAGAACGCCCGAGGGCAACTGATCGTCCGTGGCCAGTACCGCCACGACACCCAGGCCCCGAAAATAATTCTCATACCCCATCCGGTCAGCCGCGCCGACACGGGCCGCAAAAATGACGTCGGCATCGACGGCGCCAAGCCATGCTGCCTGATTGGCGCCCGAACCGCCTGGTCGGTTACGCACTTTGGCGCGCCGGTCCGAGCCTTTGACCATCGGACCCTCGGGCATGACGATGATGTCGGTCATCACGTCGCCCACAACCAATATTCGAGCGCTCATACGCGCAAAACGCTCGGCTTGGTCGCCATCTTTGCCGCCAGCGCAACGGCGATCTTGGCGCCCAGCATGGCATTGTTCTCGACCAGTGCAATATTGGACTGGAGCGATTTGCCCTTGGTCAATTCAAAAATGCGATTGAGCAGGAACGGCGTCAGCGCCTTGCGGCTGACCCCCTGTCGCTCGGCATCGGCCAGCGCCTCCCCAATCCGCGCTTCGATCTCACCCGCGTCGAGAGCATCGGCCTCCGGTATCGGGTTTGCTACCAAAACCCCGCCCATGCCCAGATCGATCTGCAAAGCGATGACCCTGGCGATATCCTCGGCGCTATCGAAACGGTGATCAACCTTATACCCGCTCTGGCGGGCCCAGAAGGCAGGAAAATCGTCACTTTGATAGCCAAGAACCGGCACGCCCTTGGATTCAAGCACTTCCAGGGTCTTGGCGATATCCAGAATCGATTTGGCGCCCGCGCAGACCACGGCAACAGGCGTACGGGAAAATTCTTCGAGGTCGGCGGAAATGTCAAAACTGTCCTCGGCGCCGCGATGAACACCCCCGATGCCCCCTGTCGCAAAGACGCGAATGCCTGCCAGACCCGCTATCTGCATAGTCGTGGCCACGGTGGTGCCGGCGAGCCCGCCCTGTACCAGCAAGGCGCTGACATCGCGCCGTGACGCCTTGGCAGCCTTTCCCCCTTCCAGCGCCAGCCGTTCCAGATCATCACCCGCAACACCCACGACAAATCGCCCGTCCATGATGGCTATCGTGGCCGGTACGGCGCCATGCTTACGCACGATTGCTTCAACTTTTTTTGCCATTTCCAGATTTTGCGGATAGGGCATGCCATGGGTGATGATGGTGGATTCAAGCGCCACCACGGGCTTGCCCTCGCCCAACGCCTTTTTGACATCTGCGGAGATCGAGAGATACGGCTTGGCGCTCATCAGGGGCGCTCCTTGACTGGAGATTATGGCTCAAGTACGAGCCAAACGTGACCGGTTTTGCGCCATTGGCCTGTTTGTGGTCAAGCCCTTTGCAATCATGTCGCACTATCTCTTGTCGCCCCTACAATTTCCCACTAGTTTGGCGCCCGTGAACATCTAGCAGGGTATACTTCACTGGAAAAAGCAATTGCGGACCGCGCCCGCCGGGCAGGTCGTTCAGAGCCCGAGATCGGGCCACACATCAATATTGTTTTTGCGGTAGCCAGTCAGCTGCGGGCAATATTGCCGCTGCTATCCCCGCCTTCCAGTGGAAGATTTTTTCCGTCCCCCCTCACCACCAGATTTGATGGCATCGCTTTGTCGCGACGCCGCAATATTCCCCTATAAACTCAACAGGAGCTCATTTGATGAACAAGTCGCTCATCCTGGCGCTTGGCGCATTTCTGATTGCTGGTCCCGCGCTGGCCCAGGAAGAAGCCGTGGTCAACGTCTATAACTGGTCCGATTATATCGCCGAAGACACCGTCGCAAAGTTCGAAGAGACCACAGGCATCAAGGTCAATTATGACGTCTTTGACAGCAACGAACTGGTCGAAGCCAAGCTGCTTGCGGGCAATTCTGGCTATGACGTTGTGGTCCCATCCGGCTTTTTCCTGGAGCGACAGGTTGCCGCCGGCCTGTTCCAGAAGCTGGATAAATCCAAGTTGCCGAACCTGGCCAACATGGACCCCCAGATCATGAAGGACACAGCCGTTCATGATCCAGACAATGCCCATTCGGTCGATTATATGTGGGGTACGACGGGCCTCGGCTATAATGTGGCAAAACTCAAGGAAGCGCTGGGACCGGATCAACCGCTCAACACCTGGGACATTCTCTATAAGCCCGAACTGGTCTCCAAGCTGGCTGATTGCGGCGTGACCCTTCTTGACGCGCCGGTTGAAATGGTGGCGTCGGCGCTCAATTACCTCGGCCTCGACCCTCTCTCGGAAAACCCAGAGGATCTGGCCAAGGCCGAAGAACTGCTGACATCGATCCGCCCCTATGTGCGCTACTATAATTCGTCCCAATATATCGACGATCTGGCCAATGGCGAAGTTTGCCTGTCGGTTGGCTATTCGGGCGATGTGTTCATAGCCCGCGATGCCGCCGCCGAGGCCGACCAGGGCATTGACGTTGAATATGTCATCCCCAAGGAAGGTGCCCTCAAATGGTTCGACCTGCTGGCCATTCCCGCCGATGCGCCCCATCCCGACAATGCGCACAAATTCATCAATTTCGTGCTCGACGCCAAGATCGCTGCCGACATCACCAATTATGTGTTTTATGCCAGCGGCAACAAGGCAGCGCTTGACTATGTATCGGACGACATCAAGAACGACCCGGCCATCTATCCCGACGCTGAAACCTCGGCCAAGCTGTTCCCGATGAAATCGCACACGCCCGATTATGATGAACTGCTGACTCGCACCTGGACCCGGATCAAGACCGGCCAGTAACCGAACCGGGGGCGGTTAGCGCCGCCCCCCTTATTGCCTCCATTTCGAGTATGCAATGCCCAAACAGCCACTGATCGCCGCCGATGCACGGCCTTGGCGCGACGCGACGGCCAAGCCGTTTGTCCGCATCAACAATGTTACCAAGAAATTTGCTGATGTCGCGGCGGTTTCCGACGTGTCATTGGAGATCTATCAGGGCGAACTGTTCTGCCTGCTGGGCGGGTCCGGTTCGGGAAAATCGACGCTTTTGCGCATGTTGGCGGGCTTTGAAACGCCAACGGCGGGCACCATCGAGATCGATGGTCAGGACATGACAGCCGTGCCCCCCTATAGCCGTCCGGTCAACATGATGTTCCAGTCCTATGCGCTATTTCCGCACATGAACGTCGAACAGAATATCGCCTATGGGCTAAAACGCGAGAACATCGCAGCAACAGAAGTGGGCCAACGCGTTAACGAACTGTTAGCATTGGTGAAGCTTGCCGAGTACGGAAAGCGAAAACCCCACCAACTTTCCGGCGGTCAGCGCCAACGCGTCGCTCTGGCACGTGCGCTCGCCAAACGACCCAAACTGTTGCTGCTCGATGAGCCGCTGGGGGCGCTCGACAAGAAACTGCGTGAGGAGACACAGTTCGAACTGGTCAAGATTCAGGAAACGCTGGGCGTGACCTTTATCGTGGTCACGCACGATCAGGAAGAAGCTATGTCGTTGGCCACGCGCATCGGCGTGATGAACCAAGGCGAAATTGCTCAGATCGGCGAGCCGACCGACATTTATGAATTTCCCAATTCCCGTTTCGTCGCCAATTTCATCGGCTCGGCCAATATGTTCGAGGGCGTCGTAACCGAGGATGAATCTGATCATATCACCATCAGCTCGGCAGAGGCGGGATGCGATATTTACGTCGACCATGGCGTTGATTGTGCGCCCGAACAACGCCTGTGGTGGGCTATACGCCCGGAAAAAATCGTGCTGTCGCGTCAACGGCCAGATGGCGCAACCAACGTAACGCGCGGATTGGTAGACGATATCGGCTATCTCGGCGACACCAGCGTTTATCAGATTGTGCTCGACAGCGGTAAGCAGGTGCGCGTGACCAAAGCCAACACGCGGCGCGGCGATCTCGACGCGATCAAATGGGATGAGCGGGTCTATCTCAGTTGGGCCGGCAATGCCGGGTCGGTGCTGACCGCATGAACCAAGCGCCAAAACCGCTGGAACGCCAGGGCCATCGTCCCTGGCAGCGCGCCGAACAGGCACTGCGCCGGATCGGCCTGTCAGGCCGGGCGCTGGTGATCATGGCGCCGGCGATCTGGCTGACAGTATTTTTCCTGATACCGCTGGCCGTGGTCTTCGGCATCTCACTATCGAGCAAACAATTTGGGCGCCCGCCCTATTCGAGCCTTTTGACCTTTGGCGAGGCCGGTACAGTGCAACTGACATTGCACCTGTCCAATTTCGTCAAACTGTTTTCCGACTCCCTTTATGTCAGCGCCTATCTCAATTCGATCAAGATCGCCGCCGTCGCCACAGTGATCGCATTGGCGCTGGGCTATCCGATGGCCTACTTCATCGCCCGCGCCTCGGATCGTTGGCGCAATGTGCTGTTGATGCTGGTCATCCTGCCCTTCTGGACCTCGTTTCTGTTGCGCGTTTATGCACTGACCGGTTTTATGCGCGGCAATGGCGTCATCAACAATTTTCTCGGGCTGTTCGGCATCGATCCGCTGATCATGATGCAGACCGATTTTGCCGTCTATGTCGGTATCGTCTATACCTATCTGCCGTTCATGATCCTGCCGCTCTATACCAATCTGGTCAAACTCGACGAGGCGTTGCTGGAGGCGTCTGCTGACCTTGGCGCCCGCCCCTACCGCACCTTTCTCGCCATCACGCTGCCCCTGTCAGTGCCGGGCATTGTTGCGGGTTCCATGCTGGTATTCATTCCCGCCATTGGCGAGTTTGTCATTCCCTCGCTGCTGGGCGGCCCCGGCACGCTGATGATTGGCCGGGTGTTGTGGGACGAATTTTTCTCCAATACCAACTGGCCGCGCGCCGCTGCCGTGGCTATCGCCATGCTGGTGGTGGTCGTAGTGCCAATCATGCTGATGCAACGCGCCCAAAGTGCCACGGTGGAGCGGTAAATGCGCAAGGGCTGGTTTCTGCCGACCGCGGCAATTTTGGGATTTACGTTCCTTTACGCGCCGATTATTTCGCTGGTTGTGTTCTCGTTTAACGAGAACCGGCTGGTAACAGTCTGGTCCGGCTTTTCACTGAAATGGTATGGTGAACTGTTCGCCGACCCTCAGATATTGGGCGCTGCCGGCCTGTCATTGCAGATCGCCTTTGCCAGCGCCAGCATCGCACTGGTGCTGGGCACGCTGATGGCAATCGCGCTGGTGCGCTTTCGCCGTTTTCGTGGTCGCACCATGCTCGCCGGCATGATATCGGCGCCCCTTGTCATGCCCGACGTTATTACCGGGCTGTCGCTCCTATTGCTGTTCGTGGCCATGGAGTCCCTGTTCGGCTGGCCTGCCGGGCGCGGCACCATGACCATCATCATTGCCCATACAACTTTTTGCATGGCCTATGTGTTTGTGGTGGTGCAATCGCGACTGGTCGACATGGATATCAGCCTCGAAGAAGCCGCCATGGATCTTGGGGCCACCCCGCTTAGGGTCTTTATCGACATCACGCTGCCTATCATCGCCCCGGCGCTGATATCGGGATGGCTCCTCGGATTCACACTGTCGCTGGACGATCTGGTGATCTCCAGCTTTGTCTCCGGCCCCGGCTCATCGACCCTGCCCATGGTGATCTTTTCCAAAATCAAACTGGGCGTTTCACCCGACGTCAATGCGCTGGCCACCATCATCATCGGGCTCGTCGCACTGGGGGTTGGCGTGGCAACAGCGCTGCAATTGCGCGGTCAGCGAAAGCCTTATTCCAGAGTGGGTCGGGCGCAAAAGTGAACGGGACAATCGCACCGATTGTTCCAAGTGTCTTTACAGACTGGAAAATCCGGCGCATCCTCTACCAATGTTCAACTAACGTGAAGGAGGTGATCCAATGTCTAATGAGATTACGGCGCTCAATGAGGGTCTTGGATATGAGGTGAAATTGTTCGGGGCGATCCTCGGATAGTACCTACTTCCTTCGGACTGCCAGTCAGTCAGGCTCATGAGGCCGAATACTCATGGGAGGGTCGCCGCGAGGCGACCCTCTTTGCATGTTGATAGATATAGGTGCCGTCGCCCACCGCCTTTAATTAAGCCGGCAATGCATCGCTCCCGGTTCAGTCGAGCACCAAGGGCAATTCCAGGCCCGACGCCACGCCCAATTCCTGAGCATGAGCGGTAATGACAAATCCCAATGCCAGCGCGGCTATAAGCCCAGCTACCGCAACATATTTTACCATCAACGCCATAGTGACCTCCACATGGTTAGAGCTATACCCTAGCGTATTAGTAGAGATTAATAAAGCCCTTACGCAAACCATCCTACCGCCATTTTGGAGAATATCATTTCTACAAGGCAATAATCGGGGTAAAATCCGGTTAATGTCGGACATATACGGGTGGTTGGCGCAACTTTGTTTCAAACCCCTAATCGTGGGGTCGCGTCAAAGTTCGGCACCCGTCCCGGCCAACGCATCGGCGACACTGGTGCTATCGAGAACTTGTCGGGTTGCCATGGCAACGCGCATGAACACATGGCGCACCTCGCAATTGGTCTCATTGGAACAATCGTCACATTTGCGGTAGGCGATCAGGGAAAGGCAGGGCAGCGGCGCCACCGGCCCGTCGATAAGACGCAACACCTCACCGAAACGAATGTCCTCCGGCGCCCGCAACAGGCAATAGCCACCGCTTCGCCCCCTGAGGCTGGTCACGAACCCCGCCCGCTTCAATTCGAGCAGAATCTGCTCCAGGAATTTTTTCGGAATAGCCTGTTGTTGGGATATTTCGCCGATCACCATCGTCTTGCCCTGCCCCGCCTTGGCCAGTGACACCAGCGCCCGCAGCGCATATTTGGCTTTTTGCGAAATCATGCCGGGCCCACTATTCCACTCAATCTTTGGGTTCGGGTTTTACCGGCGGTGCCGCAATATCACTGGGCTCGTCGTTCGACTCGGAATTGTCCTCCGATGCTGGCGGCGGACCTAAAATGATTACTTCATCCGCCACGTCCGCAGCGTCGTCCTCACTATCGGTGCCTTCCGTGACGTCAATCGTCGTGGTCTCCTCAGGCACTGTGTCGGTGCCAGCGTCTTTGGGCGTACTGCTAGTTTCGCTGACACCCGCGTCAGGCAGATCGGCGTCTTGCGCCTGCATCTTGGGGCTCTTGGCGGCAGTGCCCTCAACTTCAGCGACGGCCTTGCGATCAGGATCGTCGTCAAAATCCTGCTCTATCTCCTCGACCGGCGCCGCGGAGCCGGAGTCGGAGTCGGAGTCGGAGTCGGGAAGTTCAGCCATATTTTCGGGCGCCGCAATAATCGCCTCTGGATCGGTTTCCACCACCTCGCTGGCGGTTGCGGTGATGATGACATTTTCGGCGGGATCCAGCCGAACCTCGTCCTCGACACCGGCGGCAGCCGCATTGCCGCGTTCGCCGGCAAACCAAGCCAGCATGCCCAGACCAATCTCACGTTCGCCCATAACCACGATATCGGCACCAAGCCCGCTCAGATAACTCTGCTCCTCGTCCGAATAAGCCCGCGCAATAATATGCAGGCCCGGATTGAGCCGGCGCGCCTGCTCGGTGACCTGACCGGCTTCAAAGGCATTTGGAATGGCGATCATGAGTGTTTTTGCCCCCGCCACGTTGGCGAGTTCAAGCACCTCAACGCTGGCGGCATTGCCCACAATGACCTCGATACCCAACTCACGCGCTGCCGCAATACTGGCGTCCGAATCCTCAACCACCACCAGTGGCGCGCCACGCGCATGAAGCCCCGCGCCCACGACACCCCCTACGCGGCCGAACCCGACCAAAATCGTATGATCGCTGAGACTGGTTGGCTCGATGACGATCTCGTCATCCTCGTCGACAACAGCTTCGACGGGCTCAACCTCGGCTTCTTGGAGCGTCGCTTGTGCTTCTCCCGGCTCAACCCGCTCAGCCTCTGGCTCGGCCGGTGGCACACGCGGCGGCGTCGAACGGGCTTCCATCGCCGGTCGCACCAGATCAAGCACCCAGAACACGGCCGGGTTGAGCACGATCGAGATCAGCGCCCCGGCCAGGATCAGGTTCTGGCCCTCGACAGGTAGAATGGCCAGGGACACTCCGAGACTAGCCAGAATGAACGAAAATTCACCGATCTGCGCCAAGCTCGCCGAAATCGTCAACGCCGTCGATACCGATCGTCCGAACAGGCGAACGATGCCAAAGGCGGCAAGTGACTTGCCGATCACGATGATGAACACTGTCGCCAGTACTTCAAGCGGATTGCTGACGATGATCGATGGATCGAACAACATGCCGATCGAGACAAAAAACAGGACCGAAAAGGCGTCGCGCAGCGGCAGCGTTTCCTGGGCAGCGCGATGGCTCAGTTCACTTTCGGACAAGATCATCCCGGCAAAGAATGCACCCAGCGCAATCGAAACCCCAAACAGCACTGCCGACCCCAGGGCGACACCAAGAGCAATGGCCAGAACCGCCAGGCGAAACAGTTCGCGCGAACCGGTATGGGCGGTATGGTGCAATGCCCAGGGAATAATGCGTCGGCCAACAATCAGCATGAAACCGACAAAAGCGGCCATTTTGACCAGCGTCAGGCCCAAAATGCCCCAGATACCGACCTGCATGCCCACAATCCGCTCGACAAAGGTCACGAGGGGATCATGGACCACCGCATCGCCACCCGACAGACTGGCAAAGGCGGGGATCAGCACCAGCGCCAGCACCATCGATATATCTTCAACGATCAGCCACCCGACAGCGATCTTGCCACGTTCGGTTTCGATCAACCGCCTGTCCTGCAGCGCCTTGAGCAGAACCACCGTCGAGGCGACCGACAGGGCGAGGCCGAAAATCAGGCCCGCGCCCGGCCCCCAGCCCATCAGCATGCCCATGCCCAGACCCAACAATGTCGCCAGAACGATTTGGGCCAACGCACCGGGAATGGCCAGCGCCCGCACACTCATCAAATCCTTGAGCGAAAAGTGCAGCCCCACCCCGAACATCAGCAGCACCACGCCAAGTTCGGCCAGTTCATTGGCCAGATCCTGATCGGCAACGAAGCCCGGCGTTGCCGGACCGACCATGACGCCTGCAACCAGATAGCCCACCAGCGGCGGTAGGCGGAACCGGTTGGCGATCATGCCCAGAATATAGGCCAGCACCAATCCACCGACGATCATCGAGATCAAGGGCGTGTCATGGTGCATGCAAATTCCTCCGGGGACTTAGGCGTTGAACAGTGAACTGGAAACCACAGGATGAGCGATAGCGTCGCTGGACGCAAGGACCAGAAATCGCAAAGACCCCAGACCTTTGGCTAATATTGCGAACAATATTTGTCCCGCTCATAAATGGGTCAAGTTTGTTCCCATCATGACGCAACGCAGCGTGATAGCTTAGCTGACAACAGTAATTTTTTCGGCGGCGCGGGTAATGCCTGTATAAAGCCAGCGCGCCCGCTCCTCGCGGAACACAAAACTTTCGTCGAACAGATAGACACTGTCCCACTGACTGCCCTGTGCCTTGTGCACAGTCAGGCAATAGCCAAAGGTGAATTCGTCATATTGGCGCCGCTCCGGCCAGGCCATCTTGTCTTCTTCGCCTGCAAAGAACGCCTTGTGGGTCAAGACCTTGGCTTCGCCCCGCCCTTCATCGTCCGCCAGCAGCAATTGATATTTGCCGTTGGCCTTGCGATTGACCTCGGTCACGATCCAGATTTGGCCATTGAGCAGTTTCTTGCGCGGATTATTGCGCAGGCACACCATACGGTCCCCGGTGACAGGCTCGTGGAAGGGCAGGCCCTTGAGTTCGCGCAGCCGGTCGTTGTACTGCAGCCGCGTCCGGTTGCGACCCACCAGCACCTGATCGGCCTCCAGCACCGCACCACGATCAACATCCTCGCGCGCCACCACCAGGCTTTCTCCATAGCGCCCGCGTTCGAGATAACCGCCCTCGCGAATGTCCATCGACAGGCGAATGATCGGATTGTCCGAGGCCTGCCGATGAATTTCAGTCAGCATGATGTCAGGCTCGTCGCTGGTAAAAAAACCGGCACCCTGCACCGGCGGCAGTTGGAACGGATCGCCCAGCACCAAAACCTTGGTGTCAAAGCTCAACAGATCCCGTCCCAATTGCTCGTCCACCATCGAGACTTCATCTATTACGATAAGATCGGCGTCTGCGGCCGGGGACTCAGGATCGAGCACAAAGCGCGGCTCGCCCTCTTTTTCCGAAACCAGCGAATAGATCAGCGAATGGATGGTCTGGGCGCCCTTGCAGCCCCGCTTGCGCATGACCAGCGCCGCCTTGCCGGTAAAAGCGGCATATTTGACCGATTTTACGTCCTGGGCCAGATGCACGGCCAGCGTCGATTTGCCCGTACCCGCCCAACCGAACAGGCGAAAAACCTGCGGCCCCGACTTGTCCTTGAGCCAGGCCGCAACAGCCACCAACGCCTCATCCTGTTGAGCAGACCAATCAACCATTAAACGATAATCGTGCGTAGGCTGCCCACGCCGACGATCTCGGCTTCGAGCACATCGCCGCGTTCGACCGGGCCGACACCGGCCGGTGTGCCGGTCATGATCAAATCCCCCGCCTTGAGGCTGACGAATTGGGACAGATGGGCGATGGTCTCGGCCACGCCCCAGATCTGGTCGGCCAGATCACCGCGCTGTTGCGGAGCGCCATTGACGCTCAAAGTGATGCTGCCTTTGTCCGGATGGCCGATCTGGGTCACAGGCTCGATGCTCGACATTGGGGCTGATTGATCGAACCCCTTGGCCATTTCCCATGGTTTACCAGCTTTTTTTGCCGCTGCCTGCAAATCGCGGCGGGTCATGTCAAGGCCCACTGCATACCCGTAGACATGTTCCAGCGCTGAACCCACCGCGATATTCTCTCCGCCCTGCCCGATAGCCACGACCAGTTCCACTTCAGGGTGCAGATCAGCAGTCTGCGGCGGATAGGGCGTCGAGGCGCCGCCAACAATCACCGCATCCGCTGGTTTGGCGAAAAAGAACGGCGGTTCGCGATCATCATGGCCCATTTCACGGGCATGTTCGGCATAATTGCGCCCCACGCAATAAATGCGATGAACCGCAAACAGGCCACCGCGCGCAATGGGCACACTGGGCGGCGACGGCGGCGCAAACAGGAAATCACTCACCGTTGGTCTCTTTCAGGTAGGGCGCGATCAAATCCCGATCAATCGAACTTAGTCGATCATGCGCGGTAAATGACTGGTGCCAATAGGGATAGGGCAGATCGGGTTGACTTGCAGAGTCAAGCCGGGCGCGTTCCTCGGCACTCAAGACCAGTTCGGCGGCGCCAAGATTGTCCGAGAACTGTGCCTGATTACGTCCCCCGATCACCACAGAAGTTACGCCGGGCCGACCCAGTGTCCAGGCCAGCGCCACCTGAGCACCCGACACATCACGCTCTCGGGCGATTTCGACGATCACATCAACAATGTCGTAAAGCCGTTCGCGATCATAGATCGGAGGCTCTTTTGATCCACCGACATGCCGACCGGTATCAGGTCCGCCGTCACGTCGGTACTTGCCCGACAACAGGCCACCGGCCAGTGGCGACCAGACCAGAATGCCAAGCCCCTGATCCTGTGATATCGGTACCAGGCTCGAACTCGGCTTCGCGCGAGTAGAGCGTATAGTGGATCTGTTGGGAAATGAAGCGCTGATAATTATGCGCCTGAGCGGCGCCCAGCGCTTTCATGATGTGCCAACCCGAAAAATTGGAGCAGCCGATATAGCGCACCTTGCCATGCTTTATCAGTGTATCGAGCGCTTCCATGGTTTCTTCGATCGGCGTCATGCCGTCCCATTCATGCACCTGATAAAGGTCAATCACATCGGTCTTGAGGCGTTTAAGACTGGCCTCGGCCTGCGCGATGATATGATGGCGCGATAGCCCCACCTCATTGGGCCCTTCACCCATCCTGAAGCGCACCTTTGTGGCCAGAAGGGTTTTTTGGCGGCGAGAATCCTGGGACAGCGCCGCCCCGATCATCTCCTCGGAAACCCCGGCATTATACATATTGGCCGTATCGAGCAGATTGATCCCATGATCAAGGCATAGATCGATCTGCCGTGTTGCCTCGTTCTGCGCCGTATTGCCCACCTTTTCCGACCCGCCAAAGGTCATGGTCCCCATGGTGAGCACCGAAACCTTGAGCCCCGAGCGTCCAAGATAGCGATATTCCATTTGTCCATTCTCCCTTTACAAGCCAAGACATAGGGCTAGAGCGCAATAAGAGTCGGGTCAATCCGAACCCGCCCGGTCTGGCCAAATTCGCGCCGAACTGGTTTATGGGGGCATGAACCAACTGCATGCCGCAGACGACACCAACCAGTTTGACTGCCAAGCCTGTGGCGCTTGTTGTTCCTATTCGCGCGACTGGCCACGATTTTCAACCGAACCTGAGGCCGATCTCGATTTGATCCCCGGGGCACTGGTTGCCGACGATCTCGGCGGCATGGCCTGCCAAGGCAACCGCTGTCAGGCGCTTAAGGGCAAAGTGGGCGAGGCCGCGAGGCTGCTCGATTTATAAGGTGCGTCCTGTTGTGTGCCGAACCTGCATGCCCGGCGACGCAGAATGCCTTACCGCCCGCGCCGCTTTTGGGTTATGAGCACATTTCCATAATCACGGAGCCTGACCTTGAGCCGCGCAAATTCCGATGTCGCCCGCCTGCGACGCCTCAAACGCATCGCCGCCCGCAAGGGCGTCACCATCATGACGATTCAAAAATCCACCCCGCGCACTCGCGCCCATGGCGGCTATATGATACGCGACATGCAAAGCTTAACCATCCTGCTCGGCAATGCCGACTATGAGTTCAGCGCCAGCCTCGATGAAGTCGATACCTATCTCACCGCCGAGGACGGCGACGACGAAGGCTGACTAGTCCAGTGTCTGCCGATAGCGCAGCATGGCAATGGCTGAAACGACCAGCAGCGTCACAACCAGTGCACCCATTTCCGGCATGATATCGCCAGTCTCGGCGCCCTTGAGCATGACCTTGCGGGTAATCCGCAAAAAGTGGGTGGCGGGAACGCCCTGTCCCAAAAACTGCGCCCATCCCGGCATCCCGGCAAAGGGGAACATGAACCCCGACAACAAGATTGACGGCAGGATGGTAAAAAATGACAGCTGCATGGCCTGCATCTGGGAACGCGCCGCCGTCGATATCAGAAAACCCAGCGCCAGATTGACGACAATAAACAGATTGAAGCCCACAAAGAATGCCAGTTTCGAGCCTTCAAATGGCACGTTGAATACCAGATAGGCCGCACTCAGAAACACGATGGTTTGCACGTAGCCCACGAACACATAAGGCAGGATTTTGCCGAGCATGACCTCTAGCGGTCGCACCGGCGTGGCGATCAGCATTTCCATGGTGCCGCGCTCGGTCTCCTTGACGATGGCAACCGCTGTGATCATCACCATTGTCATCGACAAGATGATCGCCAATAGCCCCGGCACAATATTGGTCGAAGTTTTGCCCTCGGGATTATATTGACGATGCACGATGACCGAAAAAGGTGGTGGCGGCGACACAATACCGGCCAGCGGGCCGTTGAAGGTTTCACTGATTGCCACTTGCACAATGCCGCCAAGCGCGCCCGCCGCGCCACCGACGGCCGAGGGGTCGGACGCATCGGCATCCAAGAGCACTTCAGGGCGATGTCCACGCATCACGTCACGCTCGAAATTGGGCGGAATGACCACGACAAAATTGGCCCCACCCTGCCGCAACGCTTCATTGCCTTCGGCTTCGCCCCCCACCGTGCCCAAAAAATCAAAATAGTCCGAATTTTGCATCCCCGCGATGACGGCACGGGTGATCGGCCCGTTGTCACCCAGTTCGATCAGTGTCGGCAGGTGCCGAGGGTCGGCATTGATGGCAAAGCCGAACAGCATCAATTGCACGATCGGCAGACCAATCATCATGGCGAACGTGACACGGTCGCGCCGCATCTGGATGAATTCCTTGATCAGGACAGCGGCGAACCGGCCGATGGAAAACATCGAACTCATGATGAGCCAACCTTGTCCTCGGTGGCCGCGAAATTGTCGCGCGAACCAGCCATCAGATAGATAAAGGCTTCCTCAAGCCCAGCCACCTGCTCGCTCCAGCGATGCGTGCCTTCGGCCTTGAGCGTCTCAATAGTGTTTTCAAAGGCCTGCTTGTCGGTGCCAGAAACATGTAACGACGCCCCGAACCGGGCCACTTGAACAATGCCGGGCATGGTTTTGACTCGCACTTCGAGCGCTGCCAGATCCGGTCCTTCCACCCGCCAGGTTTCAAGACCCACCTGCTTGGGTATATCGGCGGAGGGACCGTCGATCAGCTTCTTGCCATAGGCAATATAGGCAATCCGGTCACACTGGACCGCCTCATCCATATAGTGGGTGGAGACGAGGACGGTGACGCCCTGGCCGGAAAGGCGCCGGATCTCGTCCCAGAAGTCACGCCGTGCCTTGGGATCGACCCCCGCCGTTGGCTCGTCCAGCAGTAGCAGTTTCGGATCGTGCAACAAACAGGCCGCCAGCGCCAGGCGCTGCTTCCAGCCGCCCGAAAGCGTACCCGCCAACTGGCCGGCACGATTGGCCAACCCCAGATCATCCAGCGCCGCCGCGACGCGCGCACCCCGATCCCTGACCCGGTACATGCGGCCGATAAAGTCCAGATTTTCGCGGATCGACAAATCCTCATAGAGCGAGAATTTCTGCGTCATGTAGCCGACCTGCTCCTTGATGCGGTCGGCCTGGGCGCGAATATCGTAGCCAAGGCAGGTGCCCTGCCCGGCGTCCGGCGTCAAAAGCCCACAGAGCATACGAATGGTCGTGGTCTTGCCCGACCCGTTGGGGCCAAGAAATCCATAAATCGCGCCACGCGGCACCGTGATATCGAAATCATCGACCACCCGTTTGGTGCCATAGATCTTGGTCAAACCGGTTACTGCAATAACCTCGGTCATTGTACTGGCTCAACGCTCACCGGCTGGCCCGGGTGCAGACCCTTTGGCATCTCGATAACCGCTTCAACCAGATAGACCAGCCGCGAACGCTCATCGCGCGAATAGATCACCGGGGGCGTAAACTGGGGATCGGCGGCAAACCGGGTGATATGGGCAACGATACCAGGTGCGCAGGCGTCGCAGGACACATTGACGCTTTCGCCCAGCGCGAAGCTGGCACGCACAGCCTCTCCGACATAGAATTTGACCTTGAGCGCACCAGTTGGCAACAGCGACACCACCGCTTGACCGGCGCCAGCCATTTCTCCGCGACTGAAAAACACGCGATCCACCACCCCGTCGCCCGGCGCGACAATGGTGCGGTCAGCCAGGTCTGAGGTGGCCTTGGCCACATCGGCCTTGGCGGCCAACAGATTTGCCTCGGCTGCCAGCTGCTGTTCGTTGCGGGCCGGCAATTCGGCCACCGTCAATTGGGCCGCTAATTGATCCACCTGCGCTTGTGCGCTGGAAAGGCTCGCCCGGTCCTGATCCAGCTTGGCTTTTGGCGTCAACCCCAATGCGTCGAGCTTTTCACTACGATCCAAGGTGGTTTGCGCCAGAGCCAGATCGGTTTGTGCCCGAGCAAGTGACGCCCGGATCACGTCAACCTCAGCGCTGCGGCTACCCGTGGCCAGATTTTTGGCCGTGGCGTCGGCGGCCGCAACCCGCGCCTGGGCACCCGCCAGCAACGCATCCTGCTGGGCGTGCTCAAGCGTAAACAATACATCCCCCCGACTGACCACATCCCCTTCAGTCACGGCAAAACTCTTGATTGTGCCGGGACTCGCGGGCGCCGCGTAGACATAATCAGCTTCGATATAGCCGCTGTAAGCGGGCGCGGGGTCAGTGCCGAAGCCGGGAATTATCATGCCGATCAGGCCGGTAATAAAACCAAAAACGGCGTTCATCGCGCACCTGCCTTGCCCGACACGCTCAACCCATCAAACAGAATGCTCAAATGGTTTTCGATCAACCGATCAAACGCCAACCCTTCGGGCGGCGTGATGTCAAAAACATCAGCCAGCATCAAATGCACCAGAATGGGCCCGATAAGGCTGCGCAGCGTCAGATCGGCATCGACCGGGCGAAAATAGCCGTCGTCAATACCCCGCTGAATCAGCATCGCAATGGCGGGCAGCACCCGGTCGAGCACCTCGCGCCGGTACATTTGCGCCAGTTCGGGCACCTGGGCGGCTTCGCGCACCACCATTTTGGGTATCGCCAGCATTTTGGCGTCGACCAGACCATGGGCCAATTGGCGCAGGGTGGCAGAAATGCCGAGGCGCGGATCGCCGGCGAACGCCCGGGCGTGAGCCATGGCCCGCTCTGCGACCGGCGTCACCGCGCGGCGCACCAAAGCCTCGATGATCGCCTGCTTGGAGGGGAAATATAGATAGACCGCACCCTTTGACAGCCCGGCCAACCGCGCGATCTGCTCGACTTTGGTGTTGGCGAACCCCTGAGCGGTGAACAGTTCCATGGCCGCATCCAGAACTTCATCGGGCCGGTCGTCGGCGCGACGTCGAAATTTGGGCTGGCCTGTTTCCTTGTTTACAGACATGACACCTCACAATATGACTCGCTGGTCATATAATTTAATAACTGACCGGTCAGTTATTTGCAAGCAAATATTGCGCCGTCAATCGTGCCTGAAGGGTCGAAACGAAAAACGGGCCTTGTCCGGGCCCCTCTCCTGAACCACATTGCAGCCACTGGCCCGATAGCGCGGTGAGCTAGAGACCGAGGAGCAAGCATGATGAACATTGGGACGGCGGCAAAGGCCTCGGGCGTGTCGGCCAAGATGATCCGCTATTATGAATCGATCGGCCTGATCTCCTCGGCGATGCGCACCGAAGCGGGTTACCGCGTCTATGACGACAAGGCAGTTCACGGCCTTCGCTTCATAGGCCGGGCGCGCGACCTCGGATTCTCGGTTGATCAGATGCGCGATCTGCTCGCTCTCTGGCAAGATCGCTCCCGTGCCAGCGCCGACGTCAAAGCCATCGCCCTTGAACAGGTCCGCCTGCTTGAACAAAAGGTCGCAGCCCTGCAGGACATGAGCGCGACACTCAAGCATCTGGCGCATAACTGCCATGGCAATGAGCGCCCGGAATGCCCCATTCTGGATGATTTCGCCGCCCCGCACCCCAAGCAAACAACTCCAGCGCGACCCAAACGCTTTGGATCAGTTGCAACCGATACTAGGCACGCCGGCGCCGTGCGCCACCCGACGCCTTAATCGACCCATGCCATGCTGGGATCAACCGAGGCACAGAACAATGCGGCGCTCATTTGCGATTGTTCGACCACGCGCCGGATCAGGTCGACGTCGGTTGTCGCCTGATAGGTGCCGACTATTGGCATCGGCGGAAAACGCTTTGTCACCCGAATGGGATGAAGCAGGCCCATGTTCAACTCGCGCATGATCGTGACGCTGGGAATGGCGGCGACCCCGAACCCGTCGATCAGCAGATTGATGATCGAGTAGAGTGAATTTGAACTGGTCAGCTTGCCTGCCAAGACCTGCTCGTCCTGAAAATACGGCGCGATCATGCGATAGGGCGGGGTATCCTTTGGAAAGGTAATGATGGGCATGCTCGCCAGATCGTCGACGCTATAGGTGCGATCGGGATTGATGATGCGGGGCGAGCCCGCCCATGTCATTTGCAAGATGCATGAGGTAAAGCTGCGGAACGTATTGCCGATCGCCGGGTCCAGCGCGAAAATCACATCGAACTCGCCCTTGTTCATGCCCTCGACCAGGCTTTTGGTCCCTTCAACGGTCAACTCGATCTTGAGCGTGGGAAAGCTCTCATGCAGCCGTTCGACAAAAGGCGTCATCCAAGTGGAGGAAATCGAGTCGATGGCCCCGATGCGCACGACGCGGTGGGTGTGCGTCTGCTCGTCGCTCAGGCCGTGCTTGAGATTCTTGTAGGACGAAAGGATCGCCACAAACGTATCGAAAACCGTTTCGCCTGCCGCCGTCAGCGAAAAGCTACGGCCGCTGCGATGGATGAGCCTGGCACCCGAACTCCTGCTCCATGGCAGCAAGGCGAATCGAAATGGCCGGCTGCGTTGTATGCAACTCCTTGGCGGCACGACCGAAATGGCGGTGCCGCGCCAGGGTAACAAAAGTGGTCATGTCCAGAATGCGCATGGACCCACCTCTAGCAGACTTGGCGCCCACCAGAAGCGATTTTCGGTGCCGGGTGGTGACCATGCGCTCTAGCGCGGCAAGACGCGAACGCGCTGCGGATCAATACTCAATGTCACCGATTGCCCGTTGGAAAATTCCACATCATTGGCCGTCAGCGCCCGCAAAGGTTCGCCTGCAAGACTAAGCACATAGCGGTTGCGCGCCCCCAAAAACACTCTCGTTCGCACCTTCGCCTTGGGGCCATCACCCGTGGCGCTCAGGCTTAGATCTTCCTGGCGCAAGGCAATGCTAACAGGACCACGCACCCTTTCGTCGGGCCCCAATTGTAGCGTCTGACCGTCCGAAAATTTCGCCATAGGCCCGGCGTCGCCCGCAACGATATCGGCGGGCAGGAGATTGGCCGAACCGATGAAATTGGAGGCAAAGCCGGTCGCCGGTTGCGAATAGATTTCAGCCGGAGTGCCTTCCTGCTCGATCTTGCCCGCGTTCAATAGAACAACCCGGTCAGACAGACTCAATGCCTCCTCCTGATCGTGGGTCACGAAAATCGTGGTCAGCCCAAGGCGCTGATGAATCTCGATCAGCTCCACCTGCATGTCTTCGCGCAACCGCGCATCCAGATTGGACAGTGGTTCATCCAGCAATAAGACCTTGGGCCGCGAAACAATGGCACGGGCCAGCGCGACACGTTGTTGCTGCCCACCCGAAAGTTGGCGCGGTCGCCGGTCAGCAAAATGCTCCAACTGCACCGTTTCAAGCGCCGCCTTGACCTTTTCGGCTTGCTCCTCACGCCCCCCGATACCGCGCATGCGCAAGGGAAAGCGCACATTCTCGGCAACATCGAGATGCGGCAACAGCGCATAAGACTGGAACATCATCGCAATGTCGCGCTTTTCGGGCGGCAACCGGGTCACCTCGACACCTTCGATTTCAACGCTCCCCGCGGTAACGCTTTCCAGCCCGGCGACAATCCGAAGCAAAGTGGTCTTGCCACAGCCTGAAGCCCCCAATAGCGAAACGAATTCGCCGGACGCCACCTCCAGCGAAATGCCATGCAGAACGTCGGTCTTGCCAAAGGATTTCTTGATCGCGCTCAAACGGACATTGGCCATGGGTCAGGCACTCGCAAATCGGGTTAGACCAAGCATCCGGTCAATGACGAATATCAGCATGATGGTCAGCGCTATCATGATGGAAGACACCGCCGCCACCGACGGATCGGGGGAAAATTCGAGTTGACCATAAATCTGCACCGGCAGGGTGGTCAGCGTCGGACCGCGCAGGAACAGCGACAGCACCGCCTCGTCAAAGGAAATATTGAAGGCAAAGAACGCGCCCGCCGCTAGTCCGGGAATGCATTGGGGCACAACAACAAACCACAACCGCTGCACACGGCTGGCCCCCATGGTACGCGCCGCCTCCTCCAGAAACGGATCAGATTCCGCTAGGACCGCCAATGTCGTGCGCACCACATAAGGCAGCGCAATGATGGTGTGGCTCAAGGCAAGCGTGAACGGCGAAACCGGGCCAAACACGGCGCTCCAGAACATCAGCATCCCGATGGCGTAAATGATCGTCGGCAGCACCAGCGGCGACAGGAATGCCGTCGCCAGCAGGTCAGAAAACATCAATTGGCGGCGATGAATGGCAATGGCCGCAGCACCGCCGATCAGGGTGGCAAACACGGTGACCATCACCGCAACCTGCAGACTGATCCAACCGGCCCCAAGATAGGCGTTTGAGGACAGGACTTGCTGATACCAACGCAGGCTCAGACCATTGGGGGGAAAAGCAATGAACTGGCTTTGCGATACAGAGACCCCGATGACAACGAACAACGGCGTCAACAATATCAACGCGGTCACCAGGACAAATATCACGGCAGCCGCACGCAACCATGTCGGGACTGACTTAACCATTGTTGGAGCCCGTCATCTTGATATAGGGCACCAGTACCAGCAGGATGCCAACGAATAATATGACCGCCTGTGCTGCAGCAAACGGCCAGTCCGGCGTTTGGGTAACCGATTTGTAGATCGATGCCGCCAACACTTGTATTCGCGTGCCGCCGAGCAGATTGGGCGTCACAAACGAGGCTGGTCGAAAGCGTGAAACACAACAATGATCCCGCAACGATGCCCGGCAGCGACAGGGGCAATACCACCGTACGGAACGATTGCAGGAACGAGCATCCCATGGTGCGCGCCGCCTCTTCCAACCGACCGTCAATGCGCGTGATCACGCCCAGGATCGACAAGGTCATGAACGGCAGCAACACCTGCACCATGCCAATGACAATGGCCGCTTCGGTTTGCATGAGCGCAAAGGAACGACCGACCAGGCCCATATCGCGCAACAGTTCGGGGATCAGCCCACTTCGACTGAGCAACACCATCCAGCCAAAGGTGCGCACAACCACGCTGGTCATCAGCGGCAGAATGACCATCACCACCAGCCACAGCCGCAACCGCGGCCCCACGCGGGCCATGATATAGGCCAGCGGAAAGCCGATGAGGGCACAGATAACGGTTATCAGCAAGGAGAGCCGCACGGTGCGCCACAAAATGCCGAGATAGAATGGATCGGACAGGAAACGGGCGAAATGGGACAATGTTGGCCCATCCGGTCCCGATATGCTCAAAACCAGCATTTGGCCGATGGGCAGGAAGAACGCCAACACCAATAGGAGCAGGCCCGGAAGCGCCAGCAGCAGACTTTCTGTGCGGTCATTCATGGGCGTGCATTCCTTGGAAATGGCGGTCCATCAGCCAGATTTAGCCCAGGCAGCGCCAAGGTCGCAAGACGCGTGGTCTTGAGGGCAAGGTGATAATCCGGGCAAACTGTCGTCGCCCGGACCAGTACATTTGTTAGCGCGCGATAGTCTTGTTCCAGGCTTCAACCCAAGCCGAACGATTGGCTTCAATAGTTGCTGGATCAAAGCGGATCAACCCTTTGACTCCGTCTTCACCATAGGCGATATCGGCCGCCACTTCGGGACTGAGTTCAGCCTTGGCATTGGTCGGAGAATAGCGCAACGCCTCGGCAAAACATTCCTGCGCGGCCGGAGAAATCTCCTTGTCGATAAATTTGAGCGCCAGATCCATATTCGGACGCCCGGCGACAAGGTTGGCCGTAATATAGCTTGCAGGCGTGCCTTCGGCACCCTGAACAAAGCCCGACGGCAAATCAGCCTTGCGCAGCGTATAGGCATAATCGGACGCATAAGGCGCGATCCAGGCGTCGTTCTGGGCAAATTCCTGCTGGATTTCGGGCGAGGTGGAGACAATGATCGCACCCGCTTCCAGCAATTGGCTCACTGCATCAAGACCCGGCTGGATGTTGGACAGATCGCCGCCCTGCACCTGATTGAGCATCAAAAAGCCCAACATGCCGTAGCCATTGGAAATGTCGGTCAGCACCAGATGCTCGCTATAGTCGGGATTGAGCAGGTCCGTCCATTTGCTTGGCGCTTCCGACAAGGCCTCGGTATTGTAGACCAACCCGATAGCAGCAATCGAATAGGCCGGGCCCTCGCCCTTGGCCAAATTGGCTTTGGCAAAATCATAGACGTCGCCCGCATTGGTCAGCTTGCTCGCGTCAATGGGCGCCAACAACCCTTCACTGGCCCCGACAATTTCCTGGCCGCCCGAGAAATGCAGAACATCAAATTGCGGCGCGTCTTTTTGCGCACGCAGTTGGGCAAACGCATCGGCTGAATAGGCCGTTACAACATTGACCGTCGCTCCGGTTTCTTCTTCAAACGGGGTGATGATGCAGGCGCGGTGCGCATCTTCATAAGCGCCGCCAAACGAATTGATCGTCAGCGAATTGTCCTGAGCAAAGGCGGTAGTGCCCATAAGAGCCGATAGCGCGATAACACTTGTCTTGGTAACAATCTTCATTTTGTTCCCTTCCTTTTGTTGGTCGATCGGACCTTTTGGCCCGGCAATCTGCTTAAGCGAGGCGTCCCAACTCGACCGTTTTGGCGCCCTCGATGCGGATGAGGCGGCATTGCTCGGCAACAGCGTCGAAATTCTTCGTCAACTTGCCGAAATAGGTGCAGGGAATCCAACCTGTTGGGCCAAATGTACGCCCACCCACACCGTAAAACATGCCAATTTCCCAGAACTCGCTGGGATCGATCTTGAAAAAATTCTTCGGCTGATAAAACCACAGCAATTCACCCGGCTCGGGTAGCACGGTCTGGTTTTCGGCAGGCAAGGCTTTGGGATCAAAGTTGCGGTGGCTTTCGGGCAATCCCATCATGATCTCGGGGCCCGAGAACATGGCATGCGTAGCCTGCCACTGAATTGGTGTTTCCAACGCGTTCCACAATGCTTCGCAGGTCTTGGGCGCATTCTCCCAATAAAGCGAGATGTGGCCCTCGACATTGGCATCGACGAATTTGAGGTAAAATTTCTGATCGGTCATGGAACGCCATCTTTGGGATTGATCGTCCAATCAAAATGCCTGACGCCGACGCTGTCCAATTCCGATTCAAAATTCTTTCTATAATAAAATTTTATCGAAACAGAGGCCACCGAGAAATTTTGCCAATGAATGTGGCTTTCGGCCGCAAGCCGACCGGCACGATCGGGGACATTTGGTCACCAAACCTACCCGAGCGGGAATTCGGGCGGATTGCGTAGCGGCGTGTCGTCCCGTAGTGGAACCGCCTGCCGCTCGATCATCCGATGGATATGCGGACGGCCTGGGCCACGATGCAGTTGGCGCAATTGCTCGGCGTTCTCCGCATCTGCCTTGGTGCGCCGTTGATTGTGCCGAACATAGTCGATCCAGGTCGGCACGTGATATGATTCAACCCAGATATCAGGGTTCTCCAAATCCCGGAGCAAGGCTCCACTGCCGGGCACCATCCCGGATTCGAATACGGCGGCGGGCGGCCATCAGGGGGAGCATTTTTGCAACGTCGGCCTGAGCGATATCATAGTCGACCATCACCATGATTGGGCCGCTGCGCAGCCGCAGATCGAGGCGCAGTTCCGGCTCGCGAAAGCTGTTCAGGGGATCAAGGTCCCTGGTTTCAAATTCGGGCAACGCGAAACGAAATCCAATGCCCGCGCACGCCATCAGCACCACACTGGCACTGACCAGTGCAAACCCCGTCCCGAAGGCATCCGCGGTCATGCCCCATATCCAGCTGCCCAGTGCCATACCGCCAAAAGTCGCCGTCTGGTAGAGCGAGAGTGCGCGCCCCACAACCCAGCGCGGCGTGGACATTTGAATTGAGACATTGAACAGTGACATGGCCAGCACCCAGCACGCGCCGGCCGGCAGCAATACCAGATAGCTAAGAAGAATATCGCGACTGAGGCCAAGACCGACAACCCCCACGGCAAAGCCCAGGCACGCCAGGCGTACAATATTTTCGTTGCTCAGTTTTTCCCTGATCCGGCCGTTAAAAAAGGCGCCAATAATGGCCCCTGCCCCAAAACAACCCAACAGGCTGCCATAGGCCAGCGCGCCGCCGCCAACATACTCCGCCGCAACCGACGGCAGTAGCGCCAACACCGAAATCGCTGCAAGGCCAAAGACAAACCCCCTCGCCAAAACCGTCATCAGATTGGGAGACATAGCCACATAACGAATGCCAGCGGCCATTGCAGGGCCAAAACTTTCGCGCGGCAGCGGGCGTTTCGTCTGGTCCGGCTTCCAGCCAAAAAGAGCAGCGATCAATGCGGTGTAACTTAGGGCATTAAGGGCGAAGGCCATGGAGGCGCCCGCCAATGCGACCACCAGGCCACCAATGGCTGGCCCCACACTACGCATGAGGTTGAAACCCATGCTGTTCAGGGTAACGGCGGCGGGCAGGTCGGCCCTGGGCACGATGTCACCCATGGACGCCTGCCATGAAGGATTATTCAGCGCGGTGCCGCACCCGATCAGAAAAGTGAAGGCCAGCAACAGCCATGCGCTAAGCAGTCCGAAAAAGGTGAGCGTGGCGAGGGCGACCGACACCAGCAGCATCATGACCTGCGCCACGAGCATGACGCTGCGCCGGTCGAAATTGTCAGCCAGCGCACCGGCAGCAATCGAGAACAGCATGATGGGCAGCGTCGTTGCACCCTGCACCAGCGCCACCATATTGTGTGACTCCGATATGGTGGTCATCATCCAGCCCGCCCCCACCCCCTGGATCAGGCCGCCTAGATTCGATGCTAAGGTGGCCGTCCAAAGGATGCGGAATTGTGCATATTTGAATGGCGCCAGCGTCGATGCGCGTGTTGGCAAATCGTCCCCCGGAAAAGTCTTGCAACAGCGTTTTGCCACGCAATCATTGCAGACACCAGCTTGGTGCCACCCATTTGGGCCAGCGATATTCGATCATGCTATCAAGAAAGCGATTTTGCAATTTTGCGCTTAGTTACGCCCCTGATGCGCCATGCGGTAAACGCCGTCCCGACCTTGTAGCACTTCCTGGCGCGGACGATGGCACCAAGAGCATTGTCGGAGCGCGCCCGCTCACCGTGCGAAATAATCACCAGGCCCATCTGCTGCAATGTCAGCATGGCTTCCCGGATTGCCGGACGACCGACCCCGAACCGCTCCATGAGCTCCCGCTCCGAAGGCAGTTGCGAACCGGCTGGATATTCCTGTGAGGAAATCGCCGCGATCAGCCGGTCGAGGATTTCCTGATAGAGTTTTTTCTTCTTGAGCGGCTCAACGCCAAGCCGACTATGGGTGATTGTCAATTCATGGCACCTTTCCAGTTCTGCAGTGTAACGACCTAGCACCTGACAACCAGATGCATAATAGCGCCACCTGAATAAAATTCCAACTGGTATGATGACACTATCTCGTGCTACCGCTAAACATGTCGGATCGGACGGATTGCTGCAAACACCGACATTTATGGGTTTATGCTGTCACGGTGGGAGGCGAGCGGCTGGATGGGCACTAGTGATGACTGGCAACAACGCAACAATAGTGCGTTTTGCGCATTGGGCCTTGGTGGTTGCGCCATTGAAACCGGGACCAACAGTTTTTGTGCAGTGTGTGGCGACACGCACTGGGACCGATCTGGTGATTTGTCATGACGCGACAAGTCTCGGTTTCAACGGCGGCCTATGATGGCTACAGCATGGATGTCGCTATCGCCGAGATTGCCACAACAGGGGCAAAATGGATCGAACCGGCGTTCATCAGCGGCTATGTCGCGTTTGATGAATCGATATTTTGTGAGCAGGAGGGCACGCGGCTTGCCAGCCGACTGGCAGCATCCGAGGTTGAGGCACTTGCGGTTTCCGCCCATACAGATCTCGGTGCCGATGGCGCGGCAGTTGCTTTACGCCGACGAATAGACTTCTGTGTCGCCGTCGGATCATCGATCCTGATCACCAACAGTTCTGACTGCCACCACCCGACCCAGTGCGTCGCCAACATCGAGGCAGTGCTCCCGGTCCTTGAACAGGCTGGAATTGTCCTGGCGCTTGAAAACCCTGGACACGGCACCGACAGCCTGCTGCCGGACGGAGCTGCATTTGCCGTATTACTCGAAAAAATCGGCTCGCGATTTGTGAGGGCCAACTACGATATCGGCAACGCATTCACCTACAGCAATGAAGCCATTAATGTTCTCTCGGACCTTCGGATCGCCTTGCCATACTGCGCCCATCTGCATGTGAAGGACGTCACCGCGGACGACCATGATTGGCGATTCACCGCGATAGGTGATGGTGACTTACGATATGGCGCCGCATTCGACGTGCTCGACACGTTGGCACCAGAAGTGCCCATAGGGATCGAACTTCCACTGCGACTCAGTCGCCCTGGGCGCGGCGACCCGTCGAGACGATCCGAGCGCGTGCCAATACATGAAATACGCCAGGCGCTCTCGCGCTCGTTACGGACAGTCAATGGCGGCACTCGAGCCACTACAAGGTAACCTCCCGGCTGCGCTCACCGCAACCAGGATGGCGATGGCGCCGTTTTCAGCACCATCGTGTCAAAATCTCAACTGGCATGATGACATACTAATCATAACATGCTAGAGAATGACCTTCGCATCAGACGGAGTCCGCCGGCACAGGCCACTGTACCGCGGTCGGTGACCCTGCCTGACGATGCGTCAAACGCGGATATATTCCAGGAGTAAAAAATGAACCAGTCAGTGTCCGTTGCCCTGTTTGGAGCTGGCGGCAAGATGGGGTTCCGGATCACCAGGAAACTGGTGGATGCCGGCTATGACGTCCGCGCGGTGGAGGTTTCCGAGTCAGGCCGCCAGCGACTGGCAGACGTCGGGATCAACACCCATGATACCGACATTGCTGTGAAGGGAGCCCGCGTCGTTCTGCTCGCCCTACCCGACAACCTCATTGGCACCGTCGCCGCCGACCTGTCGTCAAAATTACAGTCGGGCACCATGCTGCTGATCCTTGATGCCGCCGCACCCATGGCCGACGATCTGCCGACTGATCGTCCCGACCTGACCTATTTTGTGGGGCATCCCTGCCATCCGCCGCTATACGGTGATGAGACGGCGTGGGACGCCCGTCGGGACTATCATGGCGGCATCGCCAAACAGTCAATCGTTTGCGCCCTCATGCAGGGACCCGAAGAGCACTACGCGCTCGGCGAGGAAATTTGCCGGATCATGTGGTCCCCAATCATAAATTGCTATCGTCTCAGTCTGGAGCAACTCGCCATTCTCGAACCCGGTCTGTCAGAAATGATCGCCATGCCGTTCATCGACACCATGGTTGAGGCTGTGGACATCTGCGCCAGCAAATATGGCATCCCCGCCAGGCGGCCTTCGAATTTCTGATCGGCCATCTCAACGTCGAAATCGCCATGTGGTTCGGATTTTCGCCAAAGGTGCCATCAGACGCTGCATTGCGACTTATGGCGTTCGCCAAGCGGGTAGTCGTCAACGAGGATTGGCGCGATGCGCTTGATCCGGCCAAGGTCAAGGAAGCAGCCCAACTGATCGCCAACACCTGACCGAACGTCGACAGTGGAACGTGACAGAAGACGCTTGCGTGCCTTCAGTCACCACCTGGGAGGATATGCCTTGAGCAAGCTAAGAGGCGCCATGATTGGTGTCGGATTTTTCGCCGTCAATCAACTCAATGCCTGGCACGACATCGAGGACGTCGAAATCGTCGCCATCTGTGATCGCAATCCTGAACGCCTAAACAAGATGGGCGACCGGTTTGCCATTGCAGCAAGATATCAAGATGCGGCAGAGATGTTGGCGAGAGAACAACTCGATTTCGTCGATATTGCCACTACGGTATCAAGCCATCGAACATTAGTGGAGTTGGCGGCAGATCACAAAATGCCGGTGATCTGTCAAAAGCCATTTGCCACATCCTTGCACGATGCACGTGCCGTGGTGGCCACATGCAATGCGGCGGGGGTGCCGCTGATGGTGCATGAAAACTTCCGCTGGCAGACACCAATTTTGGCCGTTAAAAATATGTTGGCATCAGATCGCATTGGACGCCCATTTTGGGCCCGCTTCAGCTTCCGGACAGGCTATGACGTTTATGCCGGTCAGCCATATCTGGCGGAGGGTGATCGATTCATCATCGAAGACACCGGCATCCACCTGCTCGATGTCGCCCGCTTTCTGCTCGGCGAGGTGACTACCATTGCCACCAGCGTACAGCGGATCAATAATACGATCAGAGGCGAGGACGTGGCAACAATGCTGATGTCCCACGCCGCCGGCGCAACATCTGTGGTCGATTGCTCGTTCGCGAGCCGACCCGAGTTCGATCGATTCCCCCAAACCCTTATGGAGATTGAAGGCGAGAAGGGAAGCCTGCGTCTCGACAGGGACTTTTCACTGACCGTCGTGGATTCAGAAGGAACGTCGCGCGCCGACGTTTCACCCTTCTTGCTGCCGTGGGCAGAGCGACCATGGCATAATATCCAGGAGAGCGTGCTGAATATCCAAAAACATTGGGTCCAATGTCTGCGCTTGGGAACAGCCCCCGCGACCTCCGGACACGATAACCTCAAGACAATTGCACTGGTAGAGGCGGCCTATGAAGGAGCCAAATCAGGGACGACTGTGCGGCCAGGTCTTTGATACTACGAGGCGTGGCCAAGAAAATTTGTTGGTTAATGGCGCGCCCCACCAAACCCAAAATCCACCAGCAACTATGTCCAAAGTCGGTCTTGATAGCCTTAACCAGGAAGCACCTATGTCACCAACCCGACCAACCATTCCCGACATATGCCTTCGACGCCCGGCGGAAGAGCTGGCAAGTGACTTCCTCAAATGACTCGGTCTTTCCGCCCTCGCCGACACGCAATTTGCTGATGTGAGTGAGATTAGCTTGTGGCAGGACCTCTCAATTGCTTCTTTAGGTCGCCGCTTCGATGAATGCGGAGCCACATTTTTGAATTGTGAATTCCTATCAGCGCGCCGCCTGTTGCGAAGAGAAAACCGAGGCGTCGATGATGCAAGCTGCTGCTTATCCAAACAAAATTCCATGCGCTCGACGAAAGAACGCGCAAAATCGCGCCAGAGGCCTTGCAGATAGTGGGGCAACGCCAAGCCTACATACCGCATCAAGTTTCACAATGGTGTGCGGTCAGAGACCATCCGCTTATTGCAGCAGTCCGTCAGATACTTGGCGAGTTGCCAATACGCGCGTGCCCGCTAAGCCCTTTATGGAACTTCGCTAACCGCCGGAGACCGAGTGCTATTCGTAACACCATTATTGGATCGATGCAATTTCGCCATAATAACGATTTTCACCCATTAGGCGACGATTTTCACTCCACCGTGATCCTAGTCCGAAATGTGTCGCATGCCGAACCTGACGGATTGAATGTCACCTCGATCTTGTCTCCAGTGCGTGTCTTTGCAATTGTTGTACCGCATCCCGCGACCACCAAATCATGCTGACCTGATTGGCGGATCGCGAAATTCTGCGGCAAGGCGCCTTCGCAGGAGGCCGCGCCACTGGCGTTGTAACGACCCGACCGGAAGGAATCATTGGTATAGATATGCGAACCATCGGGCAGGCGGTGATGCAAACGAAACGCGATCGACACGCGCAGCCATGGATGGGTGTTATGCAGGTCAACGCCTGTCTTTGTCCGGTACGCGCCCATGAAAGCACGGGACGGCGCATGAGGATGCCCGATATTAACATCCCAGGACGCTGGCTTTCGTTGGTCCTGCCACACACAGAACCACATGAAGTGCGAACACGATCAACGCACGGGCACAAGCCGCGCCTCGTTTGGAACAGCTTCGGCTCATTCGATCCCATCATAGCCGTATCCGACCGTCCGGCTGATTGCCATCTGCCAAGTCCTGTTCAGGCAGGCCAGCGCCGAATATGCTGGCTTCATGCGTTTTATCCAACCGTCAGAATCCTGGCATTCTTGCGGACCGCCGTCATAGTCCGGTCGGCGTCGGCTCCATCTCAGCGGAATCGATTGCCAAATTTGTTTTTCGCCCCCTGCCTACGCCCGGAATCGTGTCAGCCATCGCCGCCGCGCGACCGAGCCTATGCAAATGCTCAACGTCAGGCATGCATTCCCTACCCCGGGCGTCCCGGACCCACAATTTCTGCGTTGATGCGTTCCTTTATCTCTGCAGGTCCCATCATTCATTGGCCGATCCTACTGCGCTATCGGGCTCAGTCCTGCGCGCTCAGGGCCGCAGTGGTTTCACATATTGATTCAACGCATCGTGTTGCCGGGCGCCATGGTCACGATCTTCGGGCCTGCCGTAGCCGCCACCATAAGTTGCGGCCAGCACGAGAAGATGGCGGGCGGCAGGATAGTCGACGGCCAAATCGTTCATCGCCCCGGTGTGGACTTGATGGGCTTGATCGACCAGGGCCTGATGGAGCACCTGGGCAAATCCCCAGGTCGAATTTCCTTCACTGCCAACAAGGATAACCGTATCAGCGTGGCGTGCTCCGGCATTGTTGGCGACCTTGATTTGGTTGCGTCGACGCAACCACCAGATAAATGTGCCGGTGCCAGCCAGAACGGGGACGCAAAGCGCGGCCAATCCCAACAGCGCACCGAACCACCATAAGCCTTGGCCAGTGTGAAGCATGTAAAGCGTTTCGTAGATCGACTGGCCAACGCTGTTCGGCGTGAAATTGAGCAACGCACCCGTTGCCTGATCAACGTATCCCTGTCCCGACGCGGTCGTCAGAGTGAAAACGTCGGTACGATCACCAGCATACGGAAAGACTAGTTCGCGCAGATCGGCCAACGGCACCGCCTGTAACGCGTTTAGCGAGGAGATAGGTGCGGGCGTTCCCCCATCGACACTGACGGGGAATTGGCCAACCGAGCTGGTGCTGGCAATCACACCAAAGCTGGTCAACGACATATAGCCTCCGGTCAGGCTCGACACCAAAAGACCGATAATCGCAATGCGTGCCAGTTCGACGTGCAGGCGCTGCGATGTCGTTCCTTTAGCAGTGACAAAAATATTCTGCCAACCGCCAAGCCGTCTGACCAAAAGCAGCATCCCACTGACGGCAAGCACAATTAACGCCAAGGCGCTCATACCCGAGGCGAAACGCCCATTCATGCCAAGGAACAGAGAACGATGCAATTCTGTGAAAAACACAAAAATTGGCGACGGAGAATAGTCGCCAAGCACCGCGCCGGTCGCAGGGTCGATGAGTGCCGCCGCCACACCTTTGCCGCCGTCATAATAGGCCGTAACGGCACCCGAAGCGGCGTGAACAATGCGCTCCACGCCGGTGAGATGGGTGCTGACCGCATTGGCCAATGCAGCGACGTTCATGGCGACGGTAGCTGAACGCACCGAGAAATGATCCATCACGGGTTGCAATGACAGAACCGAGCCCGTGATTGCCATGAAAGCCACGATCAGACCGGCGACAAGCCCGGGAGCGGAATGTAAACGGCGCAACATCACCCCAGCCCCTTAAAAGCTGACGCTCAGAGCGCCCACATAGCCTCGGCCGGCGACAACCGTCCCCGAATTGGCCTGGGTCAATTTCAACACCGCGTCGTCACGAACCAATCCGCCATCCTGAACCGCGCTGTCCACATGAAGTGTATAGCCTGCATCAATCAGGGAATCCGCGATATTGACGTCGACCTGCATGGTCCGTCCACCGCCAATGCTGGCGCCGGTGATGCCGTCAATGCGTTGATTGCTGGATGAGGCAGCGCGAAACCAGCTACGCAGATCCCTCTGGTAGCGCGATTGGCCTCCGGCCACCCAGACGGTGGAATCAAAGGTACCATCAGGCTTGTTCAGATAGACCGCAAGATAGGCAGGTGGACCCCAATAGTTAGACATCTGGATGGATAGCTTGGTATCCTTGGCGAACGCGAGAGTGGGCGTTCCAAGCGCCGTTGCAAGCATCAGGACCGTGATCAGCTTTTTCATGAGGGCACTCCATGGTTGGTAATTGTCCCCATATCGCAGACCAACCTGACAGCAGCCTGAAGCAAACCAGGCTCACTATTCAGGTTGGTGTAAGGTTGCGATTATCGGGATGGTCCAAAAGGAGCAGAAATTGCGCATATTGCTGGTTGAGGATGACCAGGTGCTCGGCGGCGCGATCCGCGACCATGTTGCAGCCACAGGCCACAGCGTCGACTGGATGAAGCGGGTGGATGATGCCGAGGCCGCCTTGGACGGCGTTGGGTATGAACTGGTCCTGCTCGATCTTAATTTACCAGACGGCCGGGGCCTGGACTTACTGCGGCACCTACGTGCCCGCGGCAGTTCGGTGCCGGTTATCATCACCACGGCGCAGGACCAAATTGGCGTTCGCATCGAAGGCTTAAATGCCGGCGCCGACGATTATCTGGTCAAACCTTTCGACTTGAGTGAAATGAGTGCGCGTGTTGCGGCGGTGGCGCGTCGATATTCTGGCAATCCAGCGCCGCTTGTAACCGTAGGCGCTGCGCAGGTGAACCTGGCGACCAAATTGATAATGCAGGGCGAGGAGTCTGTTACCCTTACACAGCGCGAATGGGCCGTGTTCGAACGCCTGATCAGTCGACGCGGATCGGTCGTGAGCAGATCGGAGCTCGAGAATTCCTTGTATGAATTTGGCGCTGAGATCGAAAGCAATGCGGTTGAAGTCTATATTAGCAGGCTGCGCAAAAAACTGGGGCGCAAAACGATAACTACCCAACGCGGCCTTGGCTATAGGGTTGATAAATGAAGTGGCCCTACTCGATTGCCCTGCGTCTTGCCATTTGGCTAAGTGTCGGCACTTGCTTACTCTGGTTGGGTGCCGCCGCAATTTCCACAAATGTTCTGCAGCACGAGTTGGCGGAATCCTTTGACGAAGGATTGCGTCAAAGTGCTTACCGGTTGCTGCCACTCGCCCTCCATGATTTGTGGGAACCTTCGGAACATGCTCTGCCCATTGCTGCCACCGAAGGGGCGGCGGCAGGTTCGTTCACCTACCTGGTTTATGATAGCACCGGCAAAGTCGTTATCCGGGCGGAGGATGCCCCCCAGGTCCTATCCAGCATTCCGTCGGGCGATGGATTTTTACTTATCGGAAATCGTCGCGCCTTTGCCGCGAGTGACCATCGCTCTGGATTTGGTATTGTCGTGTTGGAAACCTCTAACTATCGCGGCGAAGCCCTTCGCGACGCGATTGGCGCTCTGTTCTGGCCGCTTGCAGGTCTATTGCCCTTAGGGGCGGCAGGCATATGGTTTGCCGTGCGGCTGGCGATGAGCCCACTTGAGCGTTTACGGCGCGAAATTGCTGAACGCGGTGGCGCAAACCTGTCACCGCTGAGCAACAATAAACATCCCGTGGAATTGGCGCCAATCGCCCAGGAGGTTGCCGCACTGCTTGTGCGGCTCAAGTCAGCCATGGATATCGAGCGCGAATTTGCCGCCAATAGCGCGCACGAACTGCGCACCCCAATCGCCGGTGCGCTGGCCCAGACCCAACGCCTCGCCTACGAGCCCGGCGAGCATCCGGCACAATCGCGGATCAGGGACATAGAAAGCGCACTGCGCAATCTGTCCCATTTATCGGAAAAGGCTCTTGCAACTCGCTCGCCTTGACGCAGGATTTGCTCGATCAGAGGTGCCTATCGACCTGCGTCCCGTCATTACATTAGTCGTCCGCGACTTTCACGCCGCGCACGAGGTATGCGGATTGTGCGCCTGATGTTGCTGCGGGGTAAACCGGTTATTGAAAAAATGATTGCGCCAATATCAGGCGCGATCGCCCCCCAGTTGCCTCGTCACTATTACGTCAGCGGGCGCGGTTGGCCCGCAGTGCTGCATTCGTGACGTTGGCCGTCGGATTTGCCGTTTCGACCGCAATATTTAATACGACGTATCAAGCCCAATCCAGGGTTGACGCCATGCTCACCAATGGGGCGGACGTGACGGTGACTGGCTCGCGGCTCGCGCCAGCAGACATACTCAAAGACAAACTTGCTGCCTTGCCCGGTGTGGTGAATTCCCAATTTATGCAGCATCGCTATGCCTATGTCGGCACCGACCTGCAGGACCTATATGGCATAGACCCCGCCACCATCAGTAATGCCACTGCTATGGCAAATGCCTATTTCGGCAATGGCGATGCAAAAGCCACTTTGGCAAAACTCGCTGCGACGCCTGAAGCAATTCTGGTGTCAGATGAAACAGTCACAGATTACCAATTGAACTTGGGTGATCCGCTCAATCTGCGCCTACAAAGTCCTGATGGCGCCTACAAAGTGGTGCCGTTTGTATTTTCGGGCATCGTGCGAGAATTTCCTACGGCGCCGCGTGATAGCTTTATTGTTGCCAATGCCAGCTATATCGCCAAAATGACGGGCGTCGCTGGGCGTGAAGTTGGATTGCTAAAAACCTCGGGCAATAATGCGACAATCAAGGCCGCAGCTATAGATTTGGCCAAGTCCTATCCCGGGATGCAGGTCAAAGAGCTTGGCGACGCCGCCCATATTATTGGGTCGAGCCTAACGGCCATAGATTTGGCCGGATTAACGGCGCTCGAATTAAGCTTTGCAGTTGTTCTAGTGTTGGGTGCCACCGGCTTGATGCTTGCCTTGGGGTTGGCCGACCGTCGGCGTGGGTTCGCCATTTTGACCGCGATCGGGGCCACCCCACGCCAATTGGCGGCATTTATCGTACCCGAAACCATCGTAGTGCTCAGCATGGGAGACATCATTGGCGCGATTGTCGGCGGCGTGGTTGCTCAAGTGCTTGTTGTTGTGCTTCACGGTGTCTTTGATCCGCCGCCTGAATTTATGTCGGTGCCATGGCCATACCTGATTGCGGTCGTCATTGCTGTCGCAATTGCCACCTCGATTGCCGTGGCCAACGGTATCAAGCAAGCCTCAAGCAAGCCTGTTCAGCGCATACGAGAGCTTACCTAGCGTAAGGATTGTCAAGGCAACTGCACTGTGTCGACGACAGCTTGCGGCCTCACGGCTCCGCACCAATGTATCCGGGGCTAGTCCGCGCAAAACTCACGAGAGCGCGTGCACCGCGACCTAAAGTTGGGATGGTAGTGGGGAAAAGTGAAAAACGCGGACATTATACGTTAAAAATCAACCACTAAGAGGAAATTTTGGCGGAGAGGGAGGGATTCGAACCCCCGATGGAGTCACCCCCATGCCGCATTTCGAGTGCGGTGCATTCGGCCACTCTGCCACCTCTCCGCGAGGTCGATAGCTACAGCTGCCTGTAGCCCGGTCGAACAGGCGGGCTTATGGCATAGCGGGGCAGTGGCTGCAATATGGGGGCGGCGTTTTTTGCGACATGGTTTGCGCTAACATAGGCAACCACACCGATACTCAAACGCTAGCATGACGTTAACCTTGACAGTAACGCATTCGTTTGTCGCGCCATCGCGCTGGTGCTGTCACAATATTTGCTGCGCTCCTGCCCCATGAAAGGACAATTTCATGACCAAAAGACGCCACGTCATTGCGGGACTTTCCGCACTGCCATTTGCCAGTTTTGCACCCTTTGTCTCGCACACATTTGCCCAGTCAGGTGAAGCCATGCTTGAAGGGGACATAATCGAAACAGATGATGGGAACCTCACCATCCATCCCGTCGATCATGCTTCGCTGTTGCTGGGGTGGAAAGATCAGGTGATCTACGCCGATCCGGTCGGCGGCGCCGAACGCTACGCCAACCTGCCCGCTCCAACCGCCATTGTCATCACCCATGGTCATGGCGACCATTTTGACGTCCCCACGCTTGAAGCCATTGCCGCGGGCGGTATTCCGCTGATTACCAACCAGGACGTTTTCGAAAAACTGCCAGATGCGCTCAAGCCCAATGCCACCGGCATGGCCAATGGCGACGAAGGCGTGCTTAACGGGCTTTCGATTGCCGCCATCTCGGCCTTCAACACCACACCTGACCGGGCCAAATATCACCCGCCCGGCGTCGGCAATGGCTATCTGCTCAAGTTTGACAACAAGATTGTCTATGTTGCCGGCGACACCGAACCAACGCCGCACATGCTGGCGCTCGAAAATATCGATGTGGCCTTCCTGCCAATGAACCTGCCTTATACCATGACGGTGGAGCAGGCCGGTGAAGCGATCAAGACCTTCAAACCCAAGATCACCTATCCCTATCATTATGGCGATAGCGACCTGTCCATTCTCGAGGGCCTGGTCGGAGATGCCAGCGAAGTCCGGCTGCGCGATTGGTATCCGAACAAGGCCTAAAATCCCCGGCACGCCTTGACTCTTTGCGCATTTGCCCTGATAAGCCGCACCAGAACGCGCCCCGGAGCCTAATCCGGCGCGCTTCTTTGGTTTGAAAACCGCTGCTTGAGGCTGCCCGCCGGTTGAACCGGCCGCATCTTGAAGTCCGCAGGTCGGGGCGTTGCCCCGGGGCAATACTGCGGCGCCGCAAAGCGCGACAAAAATGGGACCGATACGTTTAACACGTGCGGTACAATGAATGACTTTTGCAGTGATAAAGACTGGTGGCAAACAGTATAAAGTTGCCGCCGACGATGTTCTCAAGATTGAAAAGCTCGATGCCGAAATCGGCTCGATCGTGACCTTTGATCAGGTATTGATGGTGGGTGACGAAGTTGGTGCACCTCTGGTTGAGGGCGCTCTGGTTGCCGCTGAGCCTGGTGGAAACCCGCAAGCAGAAAACCGTCATCATCTTCAAAAAGAACCGTCGCCACAATTATCGTCGTCGCAATGGCCACCGCCAATTGCTTTCGACCGTGCGTATTACCGAAATCCTGACCGGTGGCGCCAAGCCAAATCTCAAGGCTGCGGCCAAGCCTGCTGCGAAAGCCAAGCCCGTTACTGAGGCAAAGCCGGCCGCCGAAGCCAAGCCAGCCAAAAAGGCAGCAGCCCCCAAGGCCGCTGCTCCAAAGGCCGAAGCGCCAAAGGCTGAAGCTGCCAGCCAAGCCAAGGCTCCAGCGGCCAAAAAGGCCGCCAAGGCCGATGCCGTTGACGACATCAAGCTGATCGGCGGTGTCGGTCCAGCGCTCGAAAAGAAGTTGAACGAAGCCGGGATCACCAGCCTCGCTCAGATCGCAGCCTGGACTGCTGAAGATGTCACAAAATATGACGACATCCTGAGCTTCAAAGGCCGGATCGAGCGCGAAGAGTGGATTGATCAGGCTAAGGAATTGTTGGCTGGCAAGGCGCCTCGCGCCAAGGCCGATAAGAAATAAGGAAGAAGCACCATGGCACATAAAAAAGCAGGCGGTTCATCCCGCAACGGTCGCGATACCGCCGGTCGCCGTCTTGGCGTCAAGAAGTTTGGTGGCGAGGCCGTTATTGCCGGCAATATCCTGATCCGTCAGCGCGGCACCAAATGGCATCCCGGTACTGGCGTTGGCTTGGGCAAGGATCACACCATTTATGCTCTGGTTGACGGTAAGGTTGCCTTCCGCACCCGCGCCAATTCCAAGGTCTATGTTTCGGTCGAGCCGGCACAGGCCGCCGAATAAACCGGCGTGCTCCAGCGCGGCCGGTGACCAGTTCCCCGGCAAGGCGCAAGAGCCAGATCAAGTTTCAGGGGAACCGGTCCGCCGGTTCCCCTTTCGTTTTTTCAAAGTGATCAAATGGCCCATCCCGACCCCGCAACATTGCTGCCCGACGCCATCACCACCGAACGGCTCACCCTGGCGGCACCGGTCGCGGCGCACGCCCCCGACATGGCGGCATTGGCCAACAATTATGAGGTCAACCGAAACCTGACGCGGCTGCCTTTTCCGTATGAACTCAGCGACGCGCATTATTTCATCGAGCATCTGGCACGCGCCAACGGCGAATGGGCCTATAGCATTTGCCTCGCCGGCAAATGCATCGGCGTCACCAGCCTGCATTTTGGCGACAATGATGTGCCCGAATTGGGCTACTGGCTGGGTCAACCCTATTGGGGACAGGGTTTTGGCACCGAAGCGGCCCGTGCGCTAGTCCAGGCGGCCAGGACCACGAGAAAAATAGCAAGATTGCGCTCACGCGCCCTCCACACCAACATCGGCTCGATCCATGTGCTTGAAAAAGTGGGCTTTTCCATCATCGGGGAGGCTCCCGAACCCGACGGCCCCCTCAAGGGCAAAAAAATGATTCTGTTGGCACAGAACTTGTTGCCGCCCGATCATTTGAAGCATGACCAGGCCAGAAGCCAAGCCGCCCAATGAGCCAGCCCCTGACCACAAACCGGCTGACGCTCCGCCTGCCGCGTTCGGATGACGCCGAGCGGATCACGCTCTTCTTGAGCGACTATGCGGTCGCCAGCAATCTGGCGCGCGTACCTTTTCCCTATAGAATGGCGGACGCGCGGGCCTGGTTGCGCGGCCGGCGCCCCGACCTGCCGCCTGAAGACACCAATTTTGCCATTGAACTGGCCGAGGAAGGCTATGCCGGCCAGGTCGGCTTTCATCGGGGCGACAACGGCGTCATAATCGGCTATTGGCTGGGACCGCCATTTTGGGGACGCGGCATCATGACCGAAGCGGTGACAGCCGCCCTTGACTGGTTTTTCAACACCAGCAATGCCGACAAGGTTCTTTCTGGTGTCTTTGTCTTCAATCTGGCTTCGCTCGCCATTCAGGCCAAACTCGGATTCACCGAAACCGGCCGCTCTTCTGTTCTGTCTCTTGCGCGCGGCACAGAGGTGGAGCATATCGACACCCAACTGACCCGCGCCCAATGGATGGACACGCACAAATGAAGTTCCTTGATCAGGCCAAGGTCTATGTCCGTTCGGGCGATGGTGGCGGGGGCGCTGTATCCTTCCTGCGCGAAAAATATGTTGAATTTGGTGGCCCCAACGGCGGCAATGGCGGGCGTGGCGGCGATGTGGTGATCGAGTGCGTCGACGGGCTTAACACCCTGATCGATTATCGCTATCAACAGCATTTCAAGGCCAAGACCGGCACCCATGGCATGGGCAAGGACCGCGCCGGTGCCCATGGTGAGAACGCCGTGCTGCGCGTGCCCGTTGGCACCCAGGTTTTTGAGGATGACAACGAAACCCTGATCGCCGACATGACCGAAGTTGGCCAGCGCTTTGTCATGCTGAGCGGCGGCAATGGCGGTTTTGGCAATGCCCATTTCAAGACCAGTTCCAATCAGGCCCCCCGCCACGCCAATCCCGGCCAGCCGGGGGTAGAAAAATGGATATGGCTGCGCCTGAAACTGATCGCTGACGCCGGATTGGTAGGACTACCAAATGCTGGAAAATCCACCTTTCTGGCGGCTGTATCGGCCGCCAAGCCCAAGATTGCCGACTATCCCTTTACAACGCTGCACCCCAATCTGGGCGTGGTCAGCATTGGCGAGCGCGACTTTGTCCTCGCCGACATTCCCGGCCTGATCGAAGGCGCCAGCGAAGGCGTCGGCATTGGCGACCGCTTCCTGGGTCACATCGAACGCTGCGGGGTCTTGATCCATCTCATCGATGGCACCCAGGACGATATCGCACACGCCTACAAAACCATTCGCAGCGAATTAAGCGCCTATGACGCCCAATTGGGCGAAAAGTCCGAACTTGTCGTGCTCAACAAAGTCGATGCAATGGCCCCTGATGATCTGACGGAAAAGGTCAAATTGCTCAAAAAACTCAGCGGACAGAAAGTGTTGCAGATTTCGGGCGTGACCGGCCAAGGCGTTGATCAAGTGCTCTATGGCGTTGTTGAAACGCTTGATGAGGCCAAGGCAGCCAAGGCGGAGGCCCTGCGGCGCCAGACAGAACCGGGCTGGACGCCATGACAAGTGCCATGACCAGTCCCACCTGGCATTGACAAGAACCAGACATGACCAACGCCCTGTCGCCCTATAAGCGCATTACTATCAAGATTGGCTCTGCCCTGCTGGTCGACAGCAAGACCGGCAGGCTGCGTTCGGCTTGGCTGGGGAGCCTGGCCGACGACATCGCCGCACTCAAGGCGGCGGGCGCCGACATCATAATCGTGTCCTCGGGCGCGGTGGCGCTGGGACGCAGGCTGTTGGGCCTGAACGCCCAAAACCTGTCGCTTGAGCAAAGCCAGGCCGCTGCCAGCGCCGGGCAAATCGCCTTAAGCCAAGCCTGGGCCGATGCCCTGGGCCAACACCAGATCATCACTGGCCAGATATTGCTCACCCCCAATATCACTGAAGAACGTCGCTATTTTCTCAATGCCCGCACGACGATTTCCACGCTATTGTCGTTGGGCGCCGTGCCGATCATCAATGAAAATGACAGCGTCGCCACCGCCGAAATTCGCTATGGCGACAATGATCGCCTATCGGCCCGGGTCGCCACCATGATCGAGGCCGACTGCCTGATCCTGCTCTCCGACATCGATGGGCTTTATACCGCGCCCCCCACGCAAAATTCTGATGCGGCACACCTGCCGGACGTTCCCAGCATCACCCCAACAATCGAAGCCATGGCCGGTGGCGCTGCCAGCCATTTGTCGCGCGGCGGCATGACCACCAAGATCGAGGCGGGCAAGATTGCCACGCTGGCCGGTACGGCCATGATTATCGCCAGGGGCAGCGAACAACATCCGCTGCAAGCCCTGATAGAGGGCGCCCGCCACACATTGTTTCACGCCGTTCCGGGCCGCGCCCAAGCCAGAAAGCGCTGGATCATGGGCTCGCTCGGCGTCGCGGGCAGCGTTACCATCGACGCTGGGGCAGAGCGAGCGCTGCACGCCGGGCGTTCGCTGCTGCCGATCGGTGTCGTCGCGGTAAATGGCAGTTTCGAGCGCGGTGATACTATTGCCATCGTGGATGGCGATGGCCATGAAATTGCCAGGGGCCTGTCAGGGCTCAACAGCACCGATGCCCTGGAGGTCAAAGGCAAGCGCAGCGCCGCCGTTCTGGCGATATTGGGCGTTGGCAATCGTTCCGAACTGGTCCATCGCGATAATATGGTTATGGTATCAGGCAAAAATGGAGAGGCAGAGTGAACACAGTGGCGAAAACTGAGGCTCAAGGCAATGATGGCCGGTCTGGGCACTGCCGCCCGTCAAGCCGCACGCCAATTGGCCTCCGCATCCTCCGAACAGAAAACCCGCGCCATCATGGGCGGTGCAGCGGTCATTAACGCTCGTCGCGCCGAAATTCTGGCCGCCAACGCCAAGGATGTGGACGCGGCGCGCACCAAGGGTATTACCGCCGCCTTTCTGGATCGGTTGCTGCTGACCGATGCGCGGATCGACGCCATTGTCGAAGGGCTGCGCACCATCGGCGAACTGCCCGATCCGGTTGGCCAGCTCCTTGCCGAATGGGATCGGCCCAATGGCTTGCATATCAAGCGTGTCCGCACCCCGCTCGGAGTCATTGGCGTGATCTTTGAATCGCGCCCCAATGTTACCGCAGACGCCGGAGCGCTATGTCTGAAATCGGGTAACGCGGTAATCCTGCGTGGCGGGTCGGATAGTACATTTTCATCGCGCGCCCTTGTTGAATGTCTGTGGGATGGTTTGCATCTGGCAGGATTGCCGGTTGAAGCCATCCAGCTGGTGCCCACAACCGACCGCGCCGCCGTTGGCGAAATGCTGGCCGGTTTGGGCGGCAATATTGATGTGATCGTGCCCCGGGGCGGTAAATCGCTGGTTGGGCGGGTGCAGGCCGAAGCGCGTGTGCCGGTTTTTGCCCATCTTGAAGGGCTGGTGCATGTCTATATCGACAAGAGCGCCGATCTCGATATGGCCGTCAATGTGACGCTCAACGCCAAGATGCGTCGCACCGGCATTTGCGGCGCCGTCGAAACCCTGTTGGTCCATCAGGATGTGGTCAAAACCCATCTCGAGCCGATCATTGCCGCGCTTATTGCCAGAGGGTGCGAAATTCGCGGCGACGAAACGGTGCGCCAGCACATCAAATCGGCAAAGCCCGCCAGCGAAACCGACTGGCAAACCGAATATGAGGACGCCATTATCGCAGTCAGGATCGTGCCCGACATAGACGCTGCAATCGCCCATATCGAACAGTATTCCAGTCACCACACCGAGGCCATCATTACCGAGGATCCAGCAGCAGTCGAGCAGTTCTTCAACCGCATCGACAGCGCCATCCTGATGCACAATAGCTCAACCCAGTTTGCCGACGGCGGTGAATTTGGCTTTGGCGGCGAGATCGGCATCGCCACGGGTAAGATGCACGCGCGCGGACCAGTCGGGGTCGAGCAATTGACCAGCTTTAATTATCGTGTCACCGGCGCCGGGCAGACGCGTCCTTGAACCAGCGCTTTAGCCCGGTCCATCTTAGCGGCATTACCCGATTGCCGCCCTCGGGGGCCGGCATGCGGATCGGGCTGTTTGGCGGCAGTTTCAATCCGGCCCATAAGGGACATTTGCTGGTCGCCGAACAGGCACTGACCCGGTTGGGACTCGACGCGCTCTGGGTATTGGTTACGCCCGGCAATCCACTCAAGAACCGCGCCGATCTGGCCCCGCTGGCCCAACGGGTCGAGGGCGCCCGCACAGTCATGACCCACCCAAGGATCAAGGTCACCGGCTTTGAGGCGGCAAAGGGATTTACCTATTCTTATCAAACCATCCGATTTTTGACCCGAACGCTTGGCGACCGGCATTTTGTCTGGATCATGGGCGCCGACAATATGGTGGGATTTCATCATTGGCAGCGCTGGCGCGATATCGCCGACATGGTGCCGATTGCCATTTATGTGCGTCCCGGATCGGCGCGACTTGCCCCATCATCGCGTGCCGCGGAGGCGCTTGAACGCTACCGTGTCGATGAAAGTGATGCGCCCGGACTGGCGCTGCAAAAACCGCCCGCCTGGGTCTATTTGCATGGTCGTCAATCAGGCCTGTCCTCCTCTGCCATCCGCGCCCGCCGCCACGTTTCATCAACGAAATAGTGCGCCCCACCTTGCGCAAATTGGCAAGAAAGCGCATATTGCCAAGGTGTGATTGTAGTCACCAGAACCGGGATTGACCGCTTGTCATTTGCAAAGACGCGCGCCCATTCGATTAAACAACCAAGGATGCTGCACAAACGCATGACCCATGCTGTACAGGCGTGGGCACGAGGCCGGTATTGATGGCCCAGATGCCCACAAAATCTCCCACCGAACCGCGTTCGGACACCACGCAGGCAACCCCGGAACGTCCAATGATCAATGTCGTGCTTGAAAGCCTTGATGATGCCAAGGCCGAGCAAACCATTGCCGTGGACATCACCGGCAAATCCTCGCTGAGCGACCATATGGTGGTGACCTCGGGGCGCTCACAGCGCCATGTCGGCGCTGTTGCCGATCAATTGGTCAAGTCCCTGCGCGAAGCCGGTTACACCAAGCCTCGCATCGAGGGTCTGCCCCATTGCGACTGGGTTCTGGTCGATGCCGGTGACGTAATCGTTCATATCTTCCGGCCTGAAGTGCGCGAATTCTATAACATTGAAAAAATGTGGCAGGCCGAATTTGCCGAAGACGCCCACTAGCCGATGAAAATCAGCATTGCGGCGGTCGGCCGGATGAAGGCCGGCCCGGAGCGCGAATTGGTGGATCGCTACCTGTCGCGCGCCGCCGCCAGCGGCCGAACATTGGGCTTGACCGGGTTCGAAGTCATTGAACTGGTCGAATCGCGTGTCTCCAGCGCCGCCGCCCGCAAGACCGACGAAGCCAAAAACCTTCGCGCCGCCCTGCCCCAAGGCATTGTGGTGGCACTTGACGAGCGCGGAAAATCCATCGGATCCCCCGATTTTTCCGGCCTGATCGAGCGATGGCGCGATGATGGCCGCCCCAATGCCAGCTTTGTAATTGGTGGGGCCGACGGACTGGCGCCTGATTTTGTCAAAGCAGCCGATCTGACCCTATCATTTTCGCCGCTGACCTGGCCCCACCAATTGGTGCGGATCATGCTAGCCGAGCAATTATATCGCACAACAACCATCCTTTCCGGCCATCCCTACCACCGTGGAGACTAGGCAGATTTAGCTGGCAAGGCCCCAGACCAGGGCGCAATTATCGGAACGAAAATTGGCACAAAATATCTACGACAATCCCGATTTTTTTGATGGCTACAGCCAGTTGCCGCGTCAGGTGCAGGGCCTTGACGGGGCGCCGGAATGGCCAGCGATCCGCGCCATGCTGCCCGATCTGGGGGGAAACGCGTGGCTGATCTGGGCTGCGGTTTCGGATGGACGGCGCGCTGGATGCGCGAACAGGGCGCAAAGTCGGTCCTCGGACTTGATCTATCAAACAAGATGATCGAGCGCGCCAGGGCGGACACCGCCGATGACGCCATCGAGTACCGAATAGAGGACCTCGACACGCTGACCCTGCCCCTGGCGGCATTTGATCTGGCCTATAGTGCCCTGGCCTTTCACTATGTTGAGGATTTCGCCCGCCTCGCGCAAACGATCCGCAAGGCACTGGCACCCGGCGGCAATCTCATATTCACCATCGAGCATCCAATTTTCATGGCAGCCGACAATCCGCGCTGGACGACAGACGACAAGGGCAAGAGAACCTGGCCTGTTAGTGGCTATAGTCTTGAAGGCGAGCGCCGCACCGACTGGTTCGCCAAAGGTGTGCTGAAATATCATCGTACGCTCGCCACGACCGTGAATACGCTGATAAACGCAGGCTTTCAGATTCGCCAACTCGCCGAGTTCGCCCCCTCTTTCGACCAGATCAGACAGATGCCGCGATTGGCCGAAGAGTTGGACCGCCCCATGATGCTGATCGTGTCCGCGTCCACATAGATGCGTTTAGGACGTGTCAGGGGCAAACTCGCTGGTGGTAGTGCAACCCTGGTTTTGCGCCACCCATTATGGTTAAGCCTTATTAACCTCCGATTTGTGCGCCCCTTGCTAGAGTGCGGGCAAATGATTCGCTTTTCGATCCCGTATGGGACGATCAGGGCCATGGGAGCAGTCATGTCGAGGCGCGCCAACACGCGATTGGGAATATTGGCGGCAAGTCTGGCGCTTGGCCTCAGCCTGTCCCCTCCTCTGCACGCTCAGGATCAGGACCAGAACCAGCCCGGGAGCGTCGAGACCGAGGCAACGCCCTCGGCCAACGAACCCGCAATTCCCCCAGACGACAACGCCACCCCCGCCGCAACCCCGACCGAGGATGAGGCGCCACCATCGACACAAACCCCTGACCAGACCGAGGCGGACCGGGAAGCCGCACTTGAGCAGGTGGAAAAATCAATTTCCCTGAGTCAGGACCGCGTCGACGCCCTCAAACGCGAAATTGCCGACATGGAGGGCGACCGAACCAAGCAGAATGCGGCACTTATCGCTGCCGGTCAGCGGGTCAAACTTGCCGAAATCGAGGTCGCCGACGTTGAAACACGCCTCAATGACCTGATCGTGCAGGAGTTTGAAGTTCGCGGACGCCTCGATGGTGCCGACACCGAAATTGCCAATGTGCTGGCAGCGCTGCAACGCATTTCACTCAATCCGCCGCCCGCACTGATCGTCGATCCCTCCGACGCCCTGGGCTCCGCCCGCAGCGCCATGCTGATCGCCTCTATCGCCCCGCAGCTGCGCGCCAAGGCCGAACTGGTCGCCGCCGATCTCAAACATTTGACCGAAATCAAGCAGGAAGCCCAGAAAGAAGAGCAGCTTCTAAAGGCCAATCACGCGGTTCTCGAAGAAGAGCAATTGCGCATTGCCACGCTGATCCTGGCGCGCAAGCAGGGCGTGTCGGTCATGACCGACGAATTGCGTGCCGAGGAGCAGGCGGCGGTGGAACTGGCGGCGCGCGCCAAGACGCTCAAGGAATTGATCGACAAGCTGGGCGAGCGCATGACCAGCGTCAATGAGGCTGTCAAGGCCGCCAATACGGCATCACCCGAGGGTGCAACTGTCACATTGTCGGCAGCTGCGATTGAGATGGCGCTGGCCAACACCGCCCGCACCGAGCCCGCAGTACCCTTTTCTTCCGCCCACGGCTATCTGACCATGCCAGCCAACGGCGTCGATGTTCGCGAATATGGTGCCAGCGACGGGTTTGGCGGCATAGCACACGGCACTTCTGTCGTCACCCGTGCCGATGCTCAGGTTGTTGCGCCCGCCGACGGCTGGGTGCTTTATACCGGCCCTTACCTCAATTATGGCCAAATCGTCATTATGAATACGGGCCGGAATTATACGGTTTTGTTGGCCGGTCTTGACAAGGTGACAGCGACCATCGGCCAATTCGTTCTGATGGGCGAACCGATCGGCACCATGGGATCACGCACAATTGGCCGCACCATCACGACCAGTGCTGGCAACTCCCAGCCGACTCTTTATATTGAGCCTGCGAAAAGACAACGCGCCTATTGACCCAACCGGCTGGTGGGCGCCCCCTCGGAACACGACACAAAGTGGATAAGCCCAGATGCGTTTGACCAAGATCCGCGCCGCCGTACTAGGATTGGCGCTCCTAGTACCGGCGACCGTCCTGATTGCCCAGGAACAGCCCGCCCCGGTAGAGGCGACGGACGCCGACAAAGCTGCCACCAAGCCGCGTGATCCCAAGGAGGTCTATTCGGACCTGGCCTTGTTTGGTGAGATTTTTGATCGTATTCGCGCCGAATATGTCGATCCACCCGATGAAAAGGAACTGGTGCGTGCCGCCATCCAGGGCATGCTGACCTCGCTCGACCCACACTCCAACTATCTGCCGCCCGCCGACTATCAGGATATGCGCGAAGATACCTCGGGTGAATTTGGCGGTCTTGGGATAGAGGTGACCCAGGAGGACGGCCTCATCAAGGTTGTCTCGCCAATCGATGATTCACCAGCTTCCCGCGCCGGCATGTTGTCCAACGATCTGATCGTCAAGTTGGATGGTGAGGACGTCAAAGGCATGTCGCTTGACGACGCTGTGGGCAAGATGCGCGGCGCCATTGGCACCTCGATTACGCTGACCGTAGTGCGTGAAGGCGTCTCTGATCCGCTCGAATTCAAACTGACCCGCGACACTATTGCCATGCGCGCAGTGCGCTGGTCGATGGAAGGCGACGTCGCGGTCCTGCGACTGTCGCGCTTCTCCGAACAGGCATTTATCGGCATTCAAAAAGCCGTCGATGGTATCTACAAGGAGCGCAAGAATGTGCCGCCAAAGGGCATTATTCTGGATCTGCGCAACAATCCGGGTGGATTGGTCGATCAGGCTGTCTATGTCGCCGACGCTTTCCTCAAGCAGGGCGCCATTGTCCTGACCCGGGGTCGCGGCCCTCAGGATAGTGCCCGTTATGATGCCGCTCCCGATCCGCTCGACAAGGAACTGGCGGACGTGCCTCTGGTTGTGCTGATCAATGGCGGCTCGGCCTCTGCTTCCGAGATCGTCGCCGGCGCCCTGCAGGACCATAAGCGCGCAACGCTCGTGGGCAGCCGCTCTTTCGGCAAGGGGTCCGTGCAGTCGATCATATCGCTGGGTGCCGATGGTGCCATGCGACTGACCACGGCACGCTACTACACCCCCGACAATCGCTCGATTCAGGCGCTGGGGATTCAGCCCGATATCACGGTGCTGCAAAATGTGCCGGACGATCTCAAGGGCAAGGACGAAATCATTGGCGAGGCCGGTTTGGCTGGACACATCAAGATTGATGGACAACAGGAAACCTCTGTTGGATCATCGGTCTATGTGCCCCCAGAAAAGGCCGACGACACCCAGTTACAATATGCCATCCGCCTGATCGATGGCGAAGAAAGCGATCCGGCCTATCCACCTCATCCCACCGAGCAAGCGGCCAAATAAGGTGTCGTCTATGCAGGCCGATGAAGTGTGATATGAAAAACCAGCGGGGGCGAAGCGGCTGATTCGCCGCTTCGCCCCCATTTTGCGTCACACCCAAAGCGGTCTGAAACGATGGCGGACAACTTAAGCACCCCATTGCCGGGGCGAAAGAAACGGCGCCAGATGGCCAAGCGCCATTTTCCGCTGGGCCGCATACTGATCGCCCTGGTGCTTGTGCTGTCGCTTGCCTTCATTTTACGGTTGGTTCTGGTCGACGATCCTGATGGCGGGCGCCCGGTCGCCGAGGCACCGGTGAGTGCAACGCGCGAAGGCTCGGCCATGGCCAGCGCCCTTGCCCAACGACCGGTCGATGGGCCCATAACCATTACCGCCGATCCCCAGCAAGTGCCCGTACAACAAGCTCTGGCCGCGCCCGAACAGGGCAGAACCGGCGCACTACCTGACCTCAGCGAGGAAACCAAGGACGGGCCGATCCCGCGCAAATCGGCCACCGGGGTCACCCCGTTTGCCGCCTACGCCGCACCATTTAACGCCGCCGACGTCGTGGGCAAGCCCAAGATCGCCATTATAGTTTCAGGCCTGGGGATCAATGAAAGCGGCACTATTGACGCCATTGAAGCCCTGCCGGTGGACACCACTTTGGCCTTCGCACCCTATGGCAAGGCATTGAAATCAACCGTCGCCGCCGCCCAGAACAGTGGCCATGAAGTGTTTCTCGAAATCCCGCTCGAGCCGTTCGACTATCCAACCAATGATCCTGGGCCCCAGACCCTTTTGACCGGCGACGCACCGCGTGCCAATCTCGAAAAGCTCTTCTGGCTGATGGCCCGGTTCGGCGGCTATGTCGGCGTCATGAACAATATGGGCGCCCGCTTTACTGCCTCCGGCGGCGATTTTTCCCCGATTATGGAAGAACTGGGCACCCGTGGCCTGGGCTATATAGACGATGGCTCCTCCAACCGCTCGGTGGCACCGCAACTGGCAACCAGCAACCAGGTGCCGTTTGCCCGCGCCGACCTCCTGATCGATGACAATCCGGCCAAGGAGCCTATCGAGGCGGCGCTGGCCCAACTCGAAGCCAAGGCCCGGCAGAACGGCAGCGCTATCGGCATTATCAGCGCCCTGCCCATTTCCATTCGCACTGTCGCGGAGTGGTCACGCGGCCTTGCCAACAAGGGTATTGCCCTGGTGCCCGCAACCGCTCTGATGCAATAGAAAGACTTTTCCATGCACGCCACGCCTGACCGGCTATCCATGCCCTATCGCGATTGCGTCGGCATCGCCCTGTTCAATGCTCAGGGCAGTGTGTTCATCGGCCGCCGCATGCCCGAAACCGATCCCGAAGACACAGCCGAAACTGACGCACCCTGGCAAATGCCCCAGGGCGGTATCGACAAGGGTGAGGACGCCCTCAAGGCAGCGCTGCGCGAACTGCATGAAGAAACCAATGTGACCAGCGTCAGCCTATTGGCCGAAGCGCCTGAGTGGATCTATTACGACCTGCCCGACGCCGCACTGGGCATTGCCCTCAAGGGCAAATATCGCGGCCAGCGCCAGCGCTGGTTTGCCTTCGCCTTTACCGGCGCGGACACTGAAATTGATGTTGAGACGCCCGGTGGCGGTACGTTCAAGGTTGAGTTTGACGCCTGGCGCTGGGAGAGACTGAGCCGCACCCCGCAACTGATTGTGCCATTCAAGAAAGACGCCTATGAAAAGGTCGTCGCCGCCTTCGCCGACATCCCGCAACGCCTGAAGAGGGCCTAGAGCGATGAAAACTATTGGTCTTCTCGGGGGCATGAGTTGGGAATCCACCGCTTATTATTATCGCGTTCTCAATCAGGAAACCGCCCGACGACGAGGCGGTCTGCATTCGGCGCCGCTGATTATTCATTCGGTTGATTTTGCCGAGATTGAAGCCCTGCAGCGCAGCGGCGACTGGGCCGCAGCGGGAAAAATCCTGCATCGCGTCGCCCATAACCTTGTCGATGCCGGTGCCCAAGTGCTGGGCCTTGCCACCAACACCATGCATATTGTCGCTGATGCCATCCGCGCTGATCTGAATGTGCCGTTTGTCCACATTGCTGATCCCACCGCCGATGCGCTACTTGCCGATGGCTTTGACACGGTTGGTCTGCTTGGCACGCGTTTCACCATGGAGATGGATTTTTACCGCGACCGGCTGACGGCAGCGGGGCTGAAGGTGCTGATCCCTGACGTTGATCGCACCAATCTCAATGCCATCATCTACGAGGAATTGTGCCTCGGCATCGTAACACCGCGCTCGCGTCAGACCTATGTCGAGGCAATCGAGCGGTTGCAGCGTTTTGGTGCCCAGGCGGTCATATTGGGCTGCACCGAGATCGACATGTTAATCGACGATGAAGTGAGCCCCCTACCTACCTACGATACCACCGCGCTACACGCCAAGGCGCTGATTGATGCCGCCTTGACCCAGGCATAGTCCCACCATCAGACCACCTCAGGCTCTGCCAGTTCGAACAATCGAGAACAAAATCGGCGCCAACATGTCTTGCGACTCGCCCTTCTGCTGAGGTACTGGAAAAATGGTCGCACTAGTGCGCCGGTTCAGGATTCAGGTGATAAATCCACGCCCGCTTCCGATTGGAAAAAGCTATTGGCCCGGCGAAGATGGCCGGTCATCGCGGTCGCAGCCCCATCTGCATCGCCCGATGAGATCGCCTGGAATATGCGTTCGTGCTCTTCAATGGTCACGCGCTCCGCCCCGCGTACGGCAACCAGGTCGTGCTTGAAGCGCGACAGCCACTCCAGAATGCCGCGCAACGTCGCGACAATGAGCCTGGTTGCCGCTCATTTCAGCGATCTTCACGTGGAAGGCGATGTCGGTAGCAACAAATTTCGGAGACTGCCTGGTCATCCCCTGAAAGGTCTTCAATATTGCGCCAAGGCTCTTCAATGTCGCTGGCAGTTGCACGCTTGGCCGCGAGCGCAACAAGGCCAGTTTCCATGAAAATTCTGGCCTCCTTCAAATCCTCCATGCCACGCTGGTTTGTTGCCAGCATCATGACCATCGCATTTGAGACCTGATCGATAATCTGATCGGCGGTTGGCTCAACGACGCGCGCCCGCTCACCATGCGAAATAATCACCAGGCCCATCTGCTGCAATGTCAGCATGGCTTCCCGGATTGCCGGACGACCGACCCCGAACCGCTCCATGAGCTCCCGCTCCGACGGCAGTTGCGCTCCGGCCGGATATTCCTGCGAAGAAATCGCCGCGATCAGCCGATCAAGGATTTCCTGATAGAGTTTTTTCTTCTTGAGCGGCTCAACGCCAAGCCGACTATGGGTGATTGTCAATTCATGGCACCTTTCCAGTTCTGCAGTGTAACGACCTAGCACCTGACAACCAGATGCATAATAGCGCCACCTGAATAAAATTCCAACTGGTATGATGACACTATCTCGTGCTACCGCTAAACATGTCGAATCGGACGCGGCTCAATCGAGGAACGCCCGACGAATGCCAAGGCTGGTGAAGAGAAAACAAAAACACACGAAGTGTGTGGTAGCGAAGCCCAGATTTGAACTGGGGACACACGGATTATGATTCCGCTGCTCTAACCAACTGAGCCTACTCCGCCCCAAGGGGCCGCGATGAACAAGAGCTGATCGGCAAGCTCTTGTGCGGTGCGTCGACTTATTAGATTTGCGCTCAAGCCCTGTCAAGGCTTCAAAGCGGAGCGTGTCCGGTCAAATACAGTCTAGCGCTTGAGGGCATTGAGCAACAAGCCCGAAACGTAGCCATCGGCGGGCAAGCCGTGGCGCTTTTGGTAGGCAATGACAGCGGCGCGGGTTTTGGGGCCGATAACGCCATCGGCAGCCCCCACTGAATAGCCTGCCTTATTCAGGCGCTGCTGCAATTCCACCCTTTGGCTGGCCCCTAGGCCGTAATTGCCAGCAGGCCATGGCGTGGCAAAATCACCGCCACCAATGATCCGGTCGGCCAGATGCCCGACGGCCAGCGCATAGCTGTCCGAATTATTATATCGTTTGATCACGTCAAAATTCGGCGTCAGCAAAAACACCGGCCCAGTTGCCCCGGCAGGCATATAAAGCCGGGTGATATCGCTTGGACGCGGAAACGGGCGGCCCGACACGCGCTGGATGCCCATATTTTCCCACGTCGCGATGCTGACCTTGCCCATACCGCGCGCCCGGTCGAAATCAAAACCGCTTGGCAACCTGACCTCATAGCCCCAGGTTTCACCGTATTGCCAGCCAAACGACTTTAGATAATTGGCGGTGGAGCCCAAGGCGTCGGGCACCGATTTCCAGATATCCTTGCGCCCGTCGCCATTATAATCGACCGCGTAGCGCATATAGCTTGATGGCATGAACTGGGTATGCCCCATGGCACCAGCCCACGAGCCAACCATGTTGTTGGGCGTAATGTTGCCGTCCGAAATGATGCGCAGAGCAGTCAGCAACTCACCCTTGAAATAACTGGCGCGATAGCCACCTTCGGTCAGAGACGCCAGTGCGTGAATGGTGTTATTGCCCCCCATGAACCCCCCATAATTGGTTTCCATGCCCCAAATGGCCAACACAATTTCGGGCTGCACCCCATAACGCTGGGCCGCCCCCGCCAGCGTCTGAGACCACTCGCTGCGCATCGCACGCCCCTTGCGCGCCTGGGAGTCGGTCACGCGCTTGTTGAGATAGTCGGCAACCGTGCTGGTGAATTCAGGCTGTTTGCGGGTCAATTCCATGACCTTGGGCAGAAACCGGTAATTGGCAAACGCTGCATCAAAGGCCGAACGGCTGACGCCACGAGCCGCAGCCTCGGGCCATAGCGAGCGCACAAAACTGGTGCTATTGGCCATCGCGGCGCCCGTACCGCTCATCCCCAGAACCGCCACGAGCGCCAAGTTGCGAATGGTCGCCACAAGGGCGTGATATTTTTCGGTTCCAACCAGCATGACAGGCCTCATAGTCTCGTGTGATGCGCGCGGGCGCCAAAACGCGCGCCGCCGGACGCGCCCTTTCCCACAACGACGCGCTATCACACGATTAACCTATGACGTTAAGATGGCGCTAAGGATGCATATCGCGTGCGATCACATCTTCGCCAGCCATTTGAGCAGGGTCGGTCAAGGATAGCGCGGCAGTACCGCCCGGCCCCTGCACCGACCGACTGCCCAGCGCGACTGCTGCCGACAGACATTGTTGCGCAGGTTCGCCATCAAGCCAGGCATGAATAAATCCGGCGTTGAACGCGTCGCCAGCACCCGTTGTATCAACCACCGCAACCTTGGGCGCCCCGATTTTTTGCCGGATCGTCCCTTTGGCATAAATCGCCCCTTCGGCACCCAGCTTCAGCGCAACAACGGGAAAATGCTGCGCCAGGATATTTAAGGCCGACGCCGCATCGGTGTGCCCGGTAATGGCGCGGGCCTCTTCCAGATTGGGTAGAAACAGGTCGACACCTGCGCAGATCGATAGCAGACCCGAACTGTGAATAAGCGCGGAATCCCAACTCGGATCCAACGACACGCTCATGCCGTGCCGCTTGGCCAGTCTCACCAGATCCGGATGATCGGCCAGCGTGGCAAATTCGGCGATGTGCAAATGGGCCGCCTCAACTCCTGATAGGGCCGCATTGAGCGCCATGGGAAGCGCCGACCCGGCACGACGCGACAGAAACGCGCGATCGTCGCCATGCGCCATAACCACGGTAATCTGCGGCCCTGCATCAGCATGCCGTTCGACTAGCGCCATATCAAGTCCGGCCACGGCGAACTGGCTTTCAAGCGCCATCGACACCGGGTCCATACCAAACCGACTCAGCAGAATGGCCCGGCGGCCAAGCGCCTGCAAATGCGCAGCAGCGATAAAGGCGCCGCCACCCAGCACGCTATTCATCCCCGATGCATAGACTTCCTGCCCCAGGCAGGGCATCGCGGGCAGGCCCGAAAACACCAGGTCACAATAGATTCGACCCGCGCAAATAACCGCGGGCCGGTCCGGACAGCTTCTCATAACCGACCCAGCGCCTGCTCGGTCTTGGCATCAAACAGATAAAGCGCGCCGGGGGCGGCCGAAACGGTCACTTCACTATTGACCTTGGGCAACAGCTTGCCCGGCGCGGTGCCGATGACTTCGGCGCCAGCAACGTCGAGATGTACCAGCGTTTCCGAACCCAGCGGTTCAACCGCCGTTACCTGTCCCTTCATGGTCAACCCCTCGCTTACTTCTGTTCCGACCAGCAGATCGTGTGGCCGCACCCCGACCTGAACAGCGCCATTGGGCAGACCGGCAACTTTGGCGTCAGCCAATGTCGCGTCAGCAACGCTGAGCACCCCATCCTTGATCGTGCCCGTGACCAAATTCATCGAGGGGCTGCCGATAAACCGGGCCGTAAAAATATCAACCGGTTGTTCGTACATTTCAGTAGGCGTTCCCACCTGCAATATCCGCCCGTCGCGCATCACAACGATCCGGTCGGCCATGGTCATCGCCTCGACCTGATCATGGGTGACATAGACAATGGTGGTACCAAGGCGCTGATGCAGCCGCTTGATCTCAATGCGCATCTGGGCGCGCAATTGTGCATCAAGATTGGACAGCGGTTCGTCAAACAGGAACGCCACCGGGTCGCGCACCATGGCGCGGCCAATGGCAACGCGCTGGCGTTGGCCACCCGAGAGCGCCGCAGGACGCCGATCCAGCAAATCTTCAAGGCCCAGAGTAGCTGCAGTTGCCGCGATGCGAGCGCGTTTCTCGTCAGCATCAAGCTTGGAGGTATAGAGGCCAATACCGATATTCTGGCCCACCGTCATATGCGGATAAATGGCGTAATTCTGAAACACCATGGCGATATTGCGCTGCTTGGGTTCGCGTTCATTGACCACCTCGTCGCCAATACGCAGTTCGCCCGCTGTGATATCTTCAAGCCCCGCTATCATCCGCAATGTTGTGGACTTCCCGCATCCCGAAGGACCAACAAACACCACAAACTCGCCGTCTGCTATCGTCAGGTCGATGCCGTGGACCGCAGTAACCTTGCCATATTTCTTGACCAGATTGCCAAGGCTCTATCTGTGCCATCACGCCGCTCCCGAAAGAAGTGTAAATCTGGTATCCAGCTCCGCCGCCGCCGCCGCTTCAACATCGGCATGACGCTGTGAGCGCTCTGAAAAATCTTTTGCCTTGGCCTGATAGCCCTTGAGTGCCAGACCCAGCGAATGCGGCGCTGGGCCGCCAAAACGGGTTCTGACAGCAACAAAGTGGGCGGGCGAAACCACTTCGGCGAATTGGGTCGCATCAATGGTGCTCGTTCGACCAGTGGCTTTTTCAAATGCCTTCGAAAATGGCGAGTAGCCATCAATGGACAAGTCGCCATCCACCGCCAGAACGGCTCGCGCAACGCTTGCCGCGATCTCGTGGCTCTGGCGGAACGACAATTCTTCCTCGCGCACCAAACTGTCTGCCAACTCTGTGATGGTGATGCATGAACGCCTGATATTGTTGGCAACGCGATCAGGATGGATGCGCACCTGCTCGACCAGCGCCGACAGCAGGTCCAGAACCCGATAGGCACTATCAAAGGCCTGATAGCCCATGGCCTGACTTTCGCCCTCACTGTCATTCATGTCGGTGAAGGGTGTGTTGTGCATGATATCGAGCATGGCACGGGCGCGCCCGAAGGTCTGGCTCGACAAATGCCGCAAATGCTCAATCGGCACCGGATTGCGCTTTTGCGGCATGATCGAGGAAATCTGCACCAGCGAGTTGGGCACGTATAGCTGGCCCACCTCAAAGCTGCTCCAGAACTGGAAGTCCTGAATCGGACGGCCCAGATGCAAGAACATCAATTCAATCGCGCTGTAGGTCGCGGTAATATAATCGACCGCCGCAATGCAGCCATAGGAATTTTGCAGCGGGACCGCGAAGCCGAGCAAGTGAGCCACGCGCGCGCGATAGATGGGAAAGCCCGTCGTTGTGATTGCCGCGGCGCCCATGGGACAGCGATCAACGATTTCACGCGCCTCAAACACCCGTTCGATGTCGCGGCTCAGTACTTCGATAATCGCCCCGAGATAGTGGCCAAACGTCGTTGGCTGGGCTGGTTGGCCATGAGTATAAGCAACGATGAGTGTATTTTTTTGCCGGGTTGCTGCCGAGATCAAGACCTTGAGCAGCGCCGTCGCCTTATCCAATAGCAGATCAATGCGTCTCTTCAGCGCCAGTTTGAACAGGGTATGATCAATGTCGTTGCGCGATCGCGCCGTATGCAGACGCCCCGCCAGATCAGGCCCCAACCGCGCCTTGAGTTCCTTTTCGATCAGGAAGAAATAGTCTTCAACCTCGCCGGTATAGACAAGGCTGGATGGATCGGTTTTTGCGTCAATGGCAATGAGCGCCTGCCCGATCTGCGCGGCGTGGTCGTGGCTCAATATCCCGGTTTCCGCCAGCATCACCAGATGCGCCCGGTCAATGGCGCGAAAACCGCTCGCATGATGGTCGCGCGCACTCTCGAACAGCGGTCCCAGAACCTTGTCCTTATAGACAGGATCGGGAAAGATGCTTTTGTCTTTTTCGCCGGGGTCAGTCATTTAGCCTTTGAGCCCTGCCAGCATCACCCCGCGAACGATAAAGCGCTGCAGTACCAGGAACACAATCAGCGTCGGAATAGTCGCCAACGCCGCCCCAGTCATGATTTTTTCCCACTGGATCGACTGCTCGACCGAAAAGCCCGAAAGCCCCACCGGTAGGGTATAAAGTTCGCGGCTGGTGGTGACGATCAGCGGCCAGAAAAATGCCGTCCAATTGCCCAGGAAAGTAAAAATCGCCAAGGCGGATATCGCCGGGGTCACCAGCGGCATGGCGATTTTCCACCAGATGGTGAACTCGTTCATCCCATCGACCCGCGCGGCCTCGAGAAAATCGTCGGGCACGGTTTCAAAAAACTGCTTCATCAGGAAGGTGCCGAAGGCCGTCATCATGCCCGGAAACATGATGCCCCAATATGTATCGAGCCAATGCAACTGGGAGGACATCAGATACCAGGGAATAACCAGCATTTCCGTAGGAATCATCAATGTCGACAGGATCGCCAGAAAGATGAAATAGCGCCCGCGAAATTCGAATTTAGCCAGCGTGTACCCGACCATTGAATCAAAAAATACATTTGAAACGGTAACGATCGAGGCAATCAGCGTCGAATTGACAAACCAGCGTAAAAACCGCCCGTCCGACAGCACCGAAATATAATTGTCCAATGTCGGCGCCGCAGGAATGAGCTTGAGATCATAGATCTGGCCTGACGTTTTGAGCGAGGTCGCAAACATGTAGAGCAGCGGCGTGACCATGATCAGCCCACCCAGCAGCAACAGGGTCCAGGTGATGATCTGTCCGGGCCGAATGCGCATGCGGTTGGCCGGCAATTCAACGTCCATGGTACTCATCAGCGCTTCCTCAAAACCCAAAGTTGCATCAGCGATACCACCAGCAATATCGTGAACAACACGACGGTCTGAGCCGCCGCATAGCCCATTTTGTACGACGAGAACGCTGTCTGATAGATCATCAGCACCAGCGGCTTGGTCGAGTTGAGCGGCCCACCCGGATCATTGGTTGTCATGTTGTAGACCTGATCGAAAATGCGCAGGAAACCGATCGAGGAAAATACCACCAGAAATATCGTTGTCGGCTTGAGCAGCGGCAGCGTGATCTTGCGGAAGATCGCCCATTCGCCCAGCCCGTCAATCCGCGCCGCCTCGTAAAATGTCGATGGAATGGCGCGTAGCCCGGCAATGAAAATGATCACCTGAAAGCCCAGACCCGCCCATATCGCCGGCATCAGAATGGAGGTCAGCGCCGTGTCGGGCGAACGCAGGAAGGTTTGTTGCGGCAGCCCGAATACGCTCAGGAACCCGTTGAGCACCCCAATCGGCACCGGCTGGTAGAACCAGCGCCAGACCCAGCCCATCGCCGCCGCCGTGGTCAGGAATGGCAAAAAGTAGAGTGCCCGGATGAACCCGTGCATGAAGCGCACGCGATCAAGGTAATAGGCAATGGCAAATGAGATCACCAGACTAAGCGGGGTACCGATGATCAGATAGGCAAAGGTGTTCTGAAAGACTTTCCAGAACACCGGGTCGGCCAGCATCGCCTGATAATTTGCAAGGCCAACGAATTTTGCGGGACGCATCAGGTCCCAATCGGTCAGTGACAGCCAGAAAGCCTGGAACGTCGGATAGAAACGAATGCCGCCATAAAACAGGATCGGCAGGGCCAGGAATGTCCAGGCCCATATCACCCGCTTGGTGCGAATGGAAAACCTGTCCCAGACCGTCGTCCGTTCCGGGCCGGCTCGCTTGATACTATCCGACGCAATGCTCATGGCAGTTTACTGTGCCGCCGCATCGATTATGGCCTGTTCCTGCTTGGCCGCCTCGTCCAGCGACGCCTTGGGATCATCGCCATTGATCAGCACGCGATTGACCATGTCAACAGCGGTCTGACGCTGTCCGGCTTCATCGACGAACTGGGTGGTATGGGCGTAGGCCAGGCCCTTGAGGAACGGCCCGTAAATCGGGTCGGCCACATTGTCATCGGTCAGCGCCACAGCCTTGCGGGCCGGCAATTCGCCCACGACCTTGAGCCAGATCTGCATCGCCTCGGGTGAGGAAACATATTTGAGGAACTTTTCGGCCGCCTCAAGTTTTTCACCCGTCGCCGACGCACCGATGCCATTGGCAAAATAGCTGGCATAGTTCGACCGCATGCCGTCGGCATTGGCCGGCAGGCTCGGTAACGCCCCATTCAAACGGGTTGGACGCAAATGACCCAAGACGGAAGGTGCCGTCAATGGTCATGCCGGCAAGACCGGCGCGGAAAGCGGCCTGTCCTTCGTCCATGAACCCGGCCATGCCAACCTTCTCTTTGGTTTGCAGGTCCGTATAGAATGTGAGGGCGTCGACCCCGGCCTGATCGTCATAGGTGACGGTCTTGTAGTCGTCAGTGTAAGGCGCCCCGCCAAACTGGCGCACCAGCGCTTCACGCCACCAATGGTGATCCTGCCCGGCGAAATCGAGCGTGATGCCCTCGGTGGTGATATTGCCGCCGCCATCTATTTTGGTCAGCGCCTTGGCGTCGGTAACCAATTCGTCCAGCGTCTGGGGTGGCTTGTTCGGATCAAGTCCGGCAGCCTTGAACATGTCCTTGTTGTAGAACAGCGCCAGCGAGCGAACCGCGGTTGGCAGACCGTAATAGTCGTCGCCCCGTTTCATCGCCGAAACGATGGGGAAAAAGTCATTCTCGATCTCATCATGCGGGAAGACCGCCGGATCCAGCGGCTGCAGCAACCCACCTGACTGGAACTTGTCGAGCCAGCCATAGAACAACTGCATGACGTCCGGTCCTTGTCCGGCCAGCTTGGCCGCCACGATGCGGGTCTGATAATCCGCATAGGGGAACGTCACCTGCTTGACGGTAATGTCGGGATTTTCCTTCTCGAAATTGGCAATAAGCTGATCCATGGCCTGGACGCGGGTTTCAAAAATATACTGCCAATATTCGATCTCTACCGCCTGAGCGGCGCTCATGGCCATCAGGCTGATACCGGCGACCAGGCCAGCAATAGTAAAGCGTTTGCGCATTGATACCTCCTTGTGATCCGCCACCGGCGCTCGGCGCCTGGCCATGCGGACAAATCTCCCTCATTTCGAGATTGGTCGCGACCATCTCGGGCCTCGAAAGTCAGCCGACCTTACCCCAATTGTCAATACAATAATTTACTTGAGTTATTCTGATCGCCAAAATAGCCTTGGATCAGGAGTGCCAGATGAGCAAATACCAACACCAGGGCGCAGAGGCCAAACTGGCGATCGGCAGCAATCCGGGTCGCAATCGCTCGCACAATCGACGCGTCGTGCTCGATATGGTGCGCGCCCACGGACCGTTGGGACGAACCGAGATCGCCCGCCGCGCACATCTGACCCCGCAAGCGGTCACCAATATCGTAGAGGAACTGGTCGGCGAAGCCATGCTGGTCGAACTGGGACGGCGGCGTAGCGGACGCGGCCAGCCCCCGATACAGTTTGCCGTTAATCCCGATGGTCCGATGACGGTTGGCATCGAAATCGCCGCCGACCACATGGTCACGGTGCTGATCGACCTGTCGGGTCAAATCCGCGCTCGAGCCATTCGACCGGTCAAAAACACCGATCCGGCACATATTTTGCCCGAACTGAGCGCAGCGGTCACCAGCATCCGAACCAACCTGCCCCATCAACCGGGAAAACTGCTCGGCGTTGGCGTGGTCATGCCCGGCCCCTTCGAGATCGACGGGATGAGCTCGGTTGGCCCGGCCACCTTGCCGGGCTGGACCGGGCAAAGCGCCAAAACCATCGTCTCCGAGGCAATCGGCGAGCCGGTCGAGATTGAAAATGACGCCACCGCAGCCGCCGTTGGCGAGCGACTTTATGGCGCCGGACGGGCCCACGCCAGTTTCTGCTTCCTCTATTTTGGTGTCGGCCTTGGCTTGGGCGTCATCCATGAAGGGCGCCCATTGCGCGGCGCCTTCGGCAATGCCGGTGAGATTGGTCATATCTGCGTGGCGCCCCGCAATCGCACGGCAACCTTTGGCCCCGAGGCAAGCCTGGAGCGATTTGCTTCGCTTTACGCCCTGCGCGAAAAGCTGGCAGCCGCTGGACTGGACGGCAACACAACCGAGCAGCTTCAGGCGCTGCACGATGCGGGCAATTCGGTGCTGATCGACTGGATAGCCGAAGCCTCGGACTATCTGGCGCCCACGATCACCACCATCGAAAACCTGCTTGATCCGGAAACCATCATCCTGGGTGGCGCCCTGCCCAATTCCATTATCGACGCACTCATTGCAGCGCTTGAGCCGTTGCCGGTATCAGTTGCCGCGCACGGCCGCCACACCCCGCGCATCATGCGGGGTCAGACCGGTCAACTTACCGCCGCCCTCGGCGCTGCTGCGCTGCCGATGCTAGAAACCATCACCCCGCGCCTGAACCTCGCACCAAATATTGCCGTACAATAGGAGCCTGCCATGCTGACTGCCCGCGAGCGTCTGGCCAAGCAACAATCACGCCCAGCCCTGGTCCAATTGCACCGGGCGTTGTCGCGTTTGACCTCGACATTGACCTTCATGAATACCGGCGCGCACCCTGATGATGAGCACTCGGGCATGCTGGCCACGTTGCGCTATGGTTTTGGCATGCGCGTGGTCATTGCCTGTTCGACCCGCGGCGAGGGTGGCCAGAACAGTATTGGCACCGAACGCGGGGGCGCGCTGGGCTTGTTGCGCACACGCGAAATGGAAGAAGCGGCCCGGATTCTCGACGCCGACGTCGCCTGGCTCGGCCATGGCCCCGATGACAGCGTCCATGATTTCGGCTTCTCCAAGAACGGCACTGACACTCTGGCGCGTTGGGGTCGCGACAAGATTATCGAACGCATGGTCGCCGCGTACCGATATTATCGCCCCGACATTGTACTCCCCACATTTCTCGACGTACCCGGACAGCACGGACACCATCGCGCCATGACCGAGGCCGCCGAAGTCGCCCTCAATCTGGCGGCTTCACCCGAGTTCGTCACACCGGGCCTCGCACCCTGGACGGTTGCCAAATATTATCTGCCGGCCTGGTCGGGCGGTGGCGCCACCTATGACGACGAAGTCCCGCCGCCGCCAACAACGGTTGAACTTGTTACGCCCGGCAATGATCTGCCTACCGGCGCCGCGTTCGACCAGATCGGCGAGTGGTCACGCGCTTTTCACGCGACCCAAGGCATGGGGCGCTGGAAATCCCAGCCCAATACGCGATGGCCGCTCCATCTCAAGCACGGTCCGAATGAGCCGGAAACCGACATCCGGGCCAATCTATCGGCCACATTAGCCGAGTTGGCGGACCAGCTACCACAAAAAGGCGGTGCAGCACTCCGGGTTGCCCAGGACCACATCAATCAGGCGTTGCAGGCTTATCCCCAGCGCGATGGCATCATTGGTGCCCTGATTGCTGCCGCTGAAGCCATCGAGTTGGCGCTTGCCCACAGCGATAGCACCAATCTTGCCGCCCATCGCCATCGCCATCGTCTCGAGCGCAAGCGCCTTGAAATCGACACAGCCCTGCTACTCGCCGAGGGGATCGAGCCCACCATCTGGGTCGACACCAACCAGCTATCACCCGGTGGTCATGGCACATTATTTGTCCATACCGATCCCAACGCCACACCGATCGTGGCGACGCCGCAAGGCCGTACCGACATTCGCATTGGCGCGTCGCAAGCAGACCGGGACGGGTTGAAATTCGCGCTTGATGTTCGCGCAGACGCGCCATTATCCGAGCCGTTCCGGCCGCATTTTAACAGTCTTGGTGGCAATGGCGAGCCTGAGCGTCGAGATCGAGGCCGACATAAAAGGGCGCCGCGTTCGCGCCCATTTCGATCTTGAAGATGGATTGAGCATCGGACCGACCCAGTCGGTTGATCTCGCCCCAAATGCTGTCATTTTAAGGATCGGCCAGTTTGATCCCGCCGAAGCCATCCACATAAATTTGCGCCCCGCGCTTCCCGATCACGAGCTGGTTCTTGCGGCACCAGAGGGCTGGCAGGCAACGCCAAATGCATCCGGATTTTCGGTGACCCCGCCACCGTCGCCCGTACCGGGACATTATCATTTACCGCTGCAGGCTCGATCTTGCCCCGGCTTACCGCAGCCAGGAAATTGCCTATCCCCACATTGGACGTACACACTTTCGCCAGCCTCAGGCCGTCGACGTCCTGGCCCTGGACCTGGTACTACCGGAATGCTCGATCGCCTATGTTGGCGGCGGCAGTGATCGCGTGCCCCATTGGCTGCGCGCCATGGGGCTCAACGTCAACGAATTGGACGATGACGCCCTTTCCGCCGATCTGTCCGCCTATACCACCATAATCATTGGCACCTTCGGCTTTGGTGCGCGTGCGGCGTTGAGTGCCAATAGCGATAGACTGCACGACTGGGTGGCCAATGGTGGTCATTTGCTGACCCTCTACCACCGCCCCAGTGACGGCTGGAACCCCGACAGCACCCCACCCAAGCGTCTGGTTATTGGCGCGCCATCACTGCGCTGGCGCGTCACCAACCCTGATGCCGAGGTGAAAATATTGCAGCCCGACCACCCCCTGCTAACCGGTCCGAACCGCATCAACACTGCCGATTGGTCCGGCTGGGACAAGGAACGCGGCCTCTATTTTGCTGCCGAATGGGATCCGGCCTACGTCCCGCTACTGTCGATGCATGACAGCGGCGAGGCACCATTAAAGGGGGCACTGCTTTCCGCCCGTGTCGGCAAAGGCCGCCATACCCACACGGCGCTGGTATTGCATCACCAGGCTCGACAAGGCTCGTTCCCGGAGCCTTTCGGCTTCTTGCCAATCTCGTGCAGCCAGCATGACAAAGCGCCACTATGACGTCGTCGTCATCGGGCTGGGCGCAATGGGCAGCGCCAGCCTTTGGCACCTGGCCAGATCGGGCGTCAGTGTACTCGGTATTGACCGGTTCTCGCCGCCTCACAACCAGGGATCGACCCATGGCGAAACGCGCATCACCCGCCGCGCCATTGGCGAAGGCGAAGCGCTGGTCCCGCTGGCGTTACGCTCCCACCAACTCTGGCGCCAGATCGAAACTGAAACCGGTGCCGACCTGCTGCACGAAACCGGCAGCCTGATCATTGGTCGACCCGGCGACAATGTGGCGCGGCCCGGGCGCACCGGGTTCGTTGACCGCTCGATTGCCGCCGCCCGACATTTTAACATCGAACACCAAGTCCTGTCGGCAGCCGAAATTATTGCCCGCTTTCCCAATTTCACCCCGCAGGACGAGGAAATCGGTTATTTCGAACCGGGCGGCGGCTATTTACACGTCGAAGCCTGTGTTGAAGCCAATCTCAAACTGGCGCGCCGCCACGGTGCAACCATCGAACTGGGCACCAAAGTTTTGGAACTCGGCGACGACGGTGGCGGCGTCAAAATCATGACAGGCAACGAGACAATTCATGCCGGGCAGGTCGTGGTGTCCGCCGGACCATGGGCACCGGGACTGTTGGGAGCACCCTTTGACGAGCCTGCTCAAGCCCACCCGGCAGGTGATGCATTGGTTCGCAATCGCGCCGGAAGCCCGCCCGATATGGTCGCGGTCCCCGGTGTTCATGTGGCCTCACGGCGAGGCCGAAACCGGCTTTTTCTATGGCTTTCCCAGCATCAACGGGGTGTCGATGAAAACCGCCGACGAATATTATGGCCCCCCATCCGACCCGGACGCCATCGAACGCGCCGTAACCGCTGATCAATCCCGCACAATGTATCAAACTCATCTGGAAGGGCGGTTTGCGGGATTGACGCCACAGGTGGCCCGAACCCAGACCTGCATCTATACCGCATCCCCCGACAGTGGCTTTATCATCGACCAGCATCCAGCATGCCCCGGCGTGCTGGTGGTTTCACCCTGCTCGGGGCACGGATTCAAACATTCAGCCGCCATCGGCGAGGCTGTCGCCGCCCGGCTGTTGAACCAGGCCCAAACAGTTGATTTGAGTGCATTTTCGCTCGCGCGGTTCGCGGCCAGCACGGGTAAATATTAGTTGGCAGCGCAAGTCCTTGAGATTGCTTGTAAACGCGGATAAATGGTAGAAATAACTAGCATTTGGTCCAATATTAGTATATTGTACTCAAATTCAGCAATTATGCAGTACAAGCGCCAATAAGCCATGCCAGCCGTACAGAGCGTCATCATTGACAATAGTCCCGCCGAGACCGTGCTGGAGCGCGTGCGGCGTGATCCGGCCTTGGCGCCGTGTCCGACCTTTGCCACGCCCTTTGGACCACGCCCGCTGATCTATGCCGATTATACCGCGTCTGGCCGCCAACTTGACCTGATCGAGGATGCGATCCGCACCCACGTTGCGCCGTCCTATGCCAACACCCATTCCGAGGCTGCTTACGGCGGCCGGCGCACCGGCGCGTTGCGCGAGGCCGCCCGACAGGCCGTGCGCCAATGTGTCGGCGCCAGTTCGGCGCATGCCGTGATCTTTGCCGGTGCGGGGGCAACTGCGGGCGTAAACAAGCTGGTATCGGTGCTGGGCCTCTCACTGCCGTGCGATCGCGCATTGCGCGACATTCTATTGACACAGATCAAGCAATCAGAGCGCCCGGTGGTGCTGGTTGGCCCCTATGAACATCATTCCAACGAGTTGCCCTGGCGCGAATCATTGGCAGAAGTCGTCCGCATACCGCTGGCAGCCAACGGCCAACCCTGCCATGACGCCATTGCCACAGCGCTTGAAAAATATCAGGGCCGACCGAAGCTGATTGGCGCATTTTCTGCCGCCTCCAACGTCACCGGCATCAAGACAGACGCTCGGGTGTTGGCCAAATTGCTGCATCGTTTCAACGCCTTATGCGTGATAGACTACGCCGCGGGCGCCCCCTATATGCCTATCGACATGGCCCCCAGTCATGCCGGCGCCAACGATCATATCGACGCAATTGTCCTGTCCCCGCACAAATTTGTCGGGGGCCCAGGGGCCTCAGGGCTACTGGTGGCTGACAGAAGCATGTTTTGCATCGAACGACCGTCCGCACCAGGCGGTGGCACCGTCAGTTTTGTCACGCCAGACCAGCATGCCTACCTCAATAATATAGAAGCGCGTGAAGAGGCGGGAACGCCCGCCATTATTGGCGATATTCGCGCCGGCATGGTGCTCCAGGCTCAAGGCCGATATGGGTATCGCGGCCATCGAGGCGGCTGAAGCCGACGCCGTGGCTCGGACCCTGCGGTTTTTCAAGGCAACGCCGGGTCTGCACATGTTGGGCTCATCCAGTGCCGACCGACTGGCGATTTTCTCCTTCAACATCGCGTCCGGCGGTCAACTATTGCATCACGGCCTGGTGGTTACCCTTCTCAACGATATTTTTGGCATTCAAGCCCGTGGCGGCTGCTCATGTGCTGGCCCCTATGGCCATGATCTGCTGGGTATTGATGCCAATGTTTCTGCACAATATCGCACGCTGGTCATGGACGGTCTTGAAGTCATGAAGCCGGGTTGGGTTCGTGTTGGCTTCCCCCCGGTCATGGACAACGCAAGCATCGATTATGTGCTTGACGCCTTGGCGTTTATCGCTGATCGCGGTCATGATCTGATCGAGCTTTATGACGTAAACCCCGAGTCCGGCTGCTGGACGCTGAAAACGGCGCTGCCCGAACCATCGATGACACTGGATCAATTGTGCTGGTGGCGATCAATGAGTGCGCCCTCGCCGCAGCCATTGCAGGCCCCCTCCTCGGTCGAAATTTTCGCCGAAGCAGCCACACTGGCCGACAAGGCGCGCACCAAGCGTCACAAGCCTTGCGCAAAACTGCCGGACAACGCCGATCAATTGCGCTGGTTTCAACTCTGATATAGCTGGCGCAAAATATGGCGCCGCGCCGCGGGCCTTCGAGCAAGGCATACTGATTTCGATCGCAATATTCGAAACCGGTTGCGCGCTTGCCCCTTCCAGTAGCCCCGATATTGTTTAGTATGCCCCGACACTTCGGGCCATGAACGGTCCAACTACCTTAGGGGAAATCGCATGAAGCTGGAAACGCTGGCCCTTCACCACGGCTATACGCCCGATCCGACCACCAAATCAGCCGCAGTGCCGATTTACCAAACGACCTCATATACGTTTGATGACACACAGCACGGCGCTGACCTGTTTGATCTGAAGGTGCCTGGCAATATCTATACCCGCATCATGAACCCCACCACCGCCGTGCTCGAACAGCGCGTTGCGGAAATGGAAGGCGGCATCGGCGGCCTGGGTGTTGCCTCGGGCATGTCGGCCATCACCTACGCCATTCAGGCAATTGCCGGGGCTGGCGACAATATCGTGTCGATCAGCCAACTCTATGGCGGCACCTACAACCTGTTCATGCACACCTTCCCCCGCCAGGGCCTCGAGGTCCGCATGGCTGGTGCCGACGATCTCGATGCCATTGATGGATTGATCGACAGCAAGACCAAAGCGGTCTTTTGCGAGTCCATCGGCAATCCGGCTGGCAATATCGTCGATATCGAGAAACTCGCCAGCATTGCCCACAAGCATGGCGTACCCCTGATCGTCGACAACACCGTCGCCACACCCTATCTGTGTCGCCCGTTTGATTTCGGTGCCGATATCGTTGTGCACGCCCTGACCAAATATATCGGTGGGCATGGCAATTCCATTGGCGGCATGATTGTCGACAGCGGCAAATTCGATTGGGTCGCCAACAAGGAACGCTTCCCGGTCCTGAACGAGCCTGATCCCTCCTACCACGATGTGGTCTACACCGAAGCGCTTGGACCCGCCGCCTATATCGGCCGCTGCCGTGTCGTGCCGCTGCGCAATACCGGTGCGGCGCTGGCGCCTCATAGTGCGTTCCTCTTTCTGATGGGACTGGAAACGCTCGGCCTGCGCATGGAGCGCCATTGCGATAACGCACTCAAAGTCGCCCAATTCCTGAAAAATCATCCCAAGGTCAACTGGGTCAATTACGCGGCCCTGCCAGACAGCAAATACAATGGCCTGTCCAAGCGCCTCACCAAGGGGCAGGCCTCAGGGATCATCAGTTTCGGAATCAAGGGGGGCAAGGACGCGGGTGGCAAGTTTATCGATGCCCTCGAAATGATCCTGCGACTGGTTAATATCGGGGACGCCAAATCACTGGCTTGCCATCCAGCCTCAACCACACATCGCCAGCTTAACGAGCAGGAACTGGCCCGCGCCGGCGTCTCCGAAGATTTGGTACGCATCTCGGTGGGCATTGAACATATCGACGATATCATCGCCGATATCGAACAGGCACTGACCAAGGCCTGACCCAACTGCATCCGGTGTCGGGAACCTTTGGTTGCCGACACCATCCAATGAGGCAGATGCGCGCCACACGGCCCGCACCACCTTATTGGAGACACCAAATGAGAACCGCCGCCCTGATCGCCACGATCCTATTTGCCAGCACCCTGCCCATACTGGCTCACGAACTTCCTGATAGCATTGCCAAGGCACCGCCCGCCGACACGTTTGAGGCCGTCAGCACCCTGGTGCCGCTGCCCGATTTCCTGCCCGGCATGGGCCAGTTGTTTGTCGACCCCGCTACCCTGCCAGCAGGGCCGTTCCTCGCCTATGACCATGACGGGGCGCTGGTCAGCACCATATATATGCTGCCGCTCAAGGACCTGAATCCCGACAACAGCTTTGACAATCTGGCCGCACCCTCTGGCAAGGTTGATCACGTCGACGTCTACTACAATGCCGGACACCCCGGTGTTGCCGAACCTCATATCCATATCGTGCTCTGGAATATACCGGTAGCCGAGGAAAGCCGGGTGGCTCAATAATGTTGACCCGTCGACACGCACTGCAGGTCGGCGGGGCATCCATTGCTCTGCTTGCCTTGCACTCACGAGTGTTCGCCGCATCGGACGTCGTCGATATTGTCATGGCGGGCAGGCCGGACGGCTCCCATGTCTGGTTTGACCCGATTGGCGTGCATATCCAGCCGGGCCAGACCGTGCGCTGGACCAATAATGACCCCTCGAATGCCCACACGTCGACCGCCTATCATCCAAGCATCCTTGACCGCCCACGCCGCATTCCCAACGGCGCCAGACCATGGGACTCGGGCTATCTGATGCCCGGTGAAAGCTTTGAGGTCAAACTGACCGTTACCGGGGTATATGACTATTATTGCCAGCCTCACGAACAGGCCGGCATGGTTGGCAGGATTGTCGTTGGGCATCCTCCCGATCGCGATTATCCCGCCACCGTAAGGGCGGGGCTGGCACCCCTGCCGGCGGCCGCGCTGGCTTACATGCCCACAATTTCTGATATATTGGCATCAACAAGGTGAGGGCATGATGAGCATTGTCCAGTCAAGTCAACACGACACCGAGCATGATCGCAGCGAGGCAAGTCTGGTGGAGCAGGCGCGTCGCGGTGGTGAAGACGCCATTAGGCTCCTGATCAAGGCGAACAACCAACGCCTGTTTCGGGTTGCCTGGGGGGTCGTACGCAACGACGCGGAAGCCGAAGACGTTGTTCAGGAAACCTATGTTCGCGCCTTCACCCACCTCGACGGGTTTTTGGGGACCGCGCGCTTTTCGACTTGGTTGACCCGCATCGCCCTCAACGACGCCATAGGCCGGGTGCGCAAGCGACGGACCATGACAGACCTTGAGGCCCTTGACGATGCGGGGATTGCCGACCCCGGTCTTGCCAGTCATCTGCCACTTTCCCTGAACCCCCTTCCCGCCGACAGTGAGGTCGATAGAACCGAGATGCGCACACTACTGGAGCACGCGATTTCGGAATTACCAGAGGTGTTCCGGCTGGTCTTTATAATGCGGGACATCGAGGGCCTTTCCGTCGCCGAAACAGCCCAGCACCTTGACCTGAAACCTGAGACCGTCAAAACCCGCCTGCATCGCGCCCGGCGCGCCCTACGCCTGGCACTTTCAGAGCAACTCAGTGGTGCGATCACCGACATCCTGCCCTTCGATGGCGCGCGCTGCGACAACATGGCGGACAAGGTCGTGGCGCGGCTTTGCACCAATGGCGTCATTCAGCAACCGAAGGCCTAGGGCCGGGGAGGCACCGGGCGCCGATGCAGTTTCTCGACATGTTTTCGCATAACCAGCGGCGCCACTTCAGCATCGAATGCCTTGAAATGATCGGCCGCCAGATGCGATTGGAAATCCTCGGAACTATCATAGATTTCATAAAGCACGACGCGATTGGCTTGCACCGGATCAACCAGGACATCGAATTGTCGGCAATGGGGTTCAAGCCGCAGCGAATCGGCAGCTTGCTGTTCAACACGGGTAACAAAAGCCTCGAAATTTCCGGGCTTGATCTCGAACACGACAATGACCGCAAACATGGTGATCCTGGAGCTATTGTTTCAGTGCAGCCGCTTGCGATGCGGTGAGCGGGCGTATCTTGTGGCCCTGCAACAGCAGGAACAGTTTGGCCGTTTCCTCGAGCTCTTCGGCCGCATATTGCGCACTGCGCAAATCGGCGCCGGCCACCACCGGGCCATGATTTGCCAACAGCAGCGCGTGATGCTTGTCGGCAAATCCGGCGACCGCCTCGCCCAGTGCAGGATCGCCCGGCGGAAAATAGGGAATAAGCCGCAAGGCCCCCACTTTCATGACATAATAGGCAGTGATCGCTGGCAACACATCGGCCGGATCGATATCTTCGAGCACGCTAACGGCAACCGAATGGGTTGAGTGCAAATGCACCACCGCACCCGCATCACGGCGAGCGCCGTACATCGCGGCATGCAAAAAGGTCTCTTTGGTCGGCTTGGGACCGTCAATCCACTTGCCATCGTCGTCGAGCAGGGACAATTGGCTCGGATCAAGATCGCCCATTGCCACATTGGTCGGCGTAACGATCCAGCCGCCCTCGGGAAGGCGCACCGAAATATTGCCAGAACTGCCAAAAGTCAGCCCGCGCGAATGCAGGGAATGACCAATCCGGCAGAGGCTCTTCACGCAGCACAGTCGTCATTGCCCGATGCCCAATTTTTCAAGGGCGTCGAAGAAAAAGCTCTCGGTGCCAAAATTGCCAGACTTGAGGATTGCCCAGACCCCGTCCGCCTGCATCCACGGAACGCCCGGCGCAACTTCGGCCCCGATCTGCATGTGATCAATCCCAAGCCCCCGCACCGCAGAACCCGATGTTTCACCACCCGCGACCACGAATGCGTTAAACCCGTCGGCGCGCGCCGCAGACGCCAGCGCCTCAAAAAACGCCTCGATCCGCTCGCCCGATTCAGTCACGCCCAAGGCCGCCTGCGCTTCAGCGACATCGCCGGGATAGGCAGTTGCATAAATCATCGGCACGGCGCCATTCTTGCCGATGCGCGCCAACACCTCGCGAGCCGAAATCGCAGGATCAACAATATCGACCGCCTTGATCTGCACCGCATCGACATTTCCTGCCAAGGCATGCCGCACCTGAGACTGGGTCATATCAGAGCCCGACCCGGAAAAAATGATGGGGCGAAGCGTGGCCGGGTCGGCAGCCGCCTGCCCACCCTGTTCGAGGCCCTGACTGTTCTGCAATCGCGCCAGCGCTCCACCCATCGCGGAGCCCCCCGAATAAAGCCTTAGCTTTGGCAGAGCCGCAGCGACGACGTCCAGATCCGGCGTCTGCAATACGTCGCAGATCAGAACCGAACCCGATGCGGCTTCCTCAAAAGTCTGCCGTACGGCATCGGCCCCTGAATCGATTGCCAATTTGGAGATCAGGCCCACTGGCCCCGTGCGCTGCCGCCCCAGTACGCGAACGATGTCGGGATCCGTCATTGGCGTCAACGGATGCCGCGCCAATGAGCTTTCAGACAGCAACCGGTCCTGTACAAACAAATGGCCCATAAACAATCGTCGACCATTTTCGGGGAAACCCGGGCTGGCGATGGTTCTGGAAACATCCAGTTCAGCCATCAACGCATCAAGAACCGGGCCGATATTGCCTTTGTCCGTGGAATCAAACGTCGAGCAATATTTGAAGTAAATCGATTCAGCCCGCATCTGGTTGCGCAGGAAGCTGGCCGCCCCAAGCGACTGGGAGACCGCCTCGTCCGCAGCAATATTGCGGGACTTGAGGGCGATGATCATGGCGTCGGCGACCTCCGTGGGAGGGCTTTGCGGCACCCCCACATGCAGGCTTACCCGCAACCCCTCGCGCGCCATCAGCGCACCAAGGTCGGTTGCCCCGGTAAAATCATCGGCGATACAGCCCAGAAACATCGCTCACCTCATTTGCCTGCGTCTGGCTCAAGAACGGGTGTCCGACGCTGGAATAGTCGGCGGACCATGGGCAATTGTGACAAGATTAGCAAGACATTGCACGCCAGAAGGATCGCGGCCGCCGGTCGGGTAAAAAAGCCCGACAGGTCACCATCGGAGATCAAAAGCGTCCGACGGAAACTTTCGTCAAACAAACCGCCCAGAATGACGCCGATGACCAGCGGCGCGATGGGATATTTCATTTCGATCAGCGCAAAGGAAATAATACCCACCACAATCATCAGGAACAGATCGTTGATACCCCCGCCAACCGAAAATGAGCCTATGGTTGTCAGCGCCAGTACCACCGGCAGAAAGATGGACTGGGGAATTTTGAGCACATGAATGAAGGCGCGCGCAGTAAACAGGCCCATCAGGAACATGATGGCCGATGCCATGACCAGGATCGAGACAATATGAAGGATCAGGTTGGGATCGATATTGGGGCCGGGAATGACATTGTTGATCATCAGCGCCCCCAACAGCGCCGCAGCCGGTGGCGAACCGGGAATGCCCAGGACCAGAAGCGGAATCAGGGCCCCGCCAATGGCGGCATTATTGGCGGTTTCTGAACTCAATAGGCCATCAATGGCGCCCTTGCCGAACTTTTCTTTTTCCTTGGAGAGATTTTTGCCGATGCCATAGGACACCCACCCCGCAACGTCTTCACCAACTCCTGGCAAGGCGCCGATACCGACCCCAAGCGCCCCCGAGCGCGCAATGGTGGGCATCCGCTGGCCGATGGTGCGCCAGTTGGGAATGATCGGGCCGATCTCGCGAACCTTGGAGATCAGTGTGCCTTCAAGCAGGCCCGAAATGATTTGCGGAATGGCGAACGCCCCCATCAGCACCGGCACCACCTGAAAGCCGCTGAGCAGATAGGCCCAGCCAAAGGTGTAGCGCGGCTCGCTGAGCAATGGATCCAGCCCGACCATGGCCATACCCAGACCCAAAAGGCCGGCGATCCATCCCTTGATCACCAGATCCTGGCTCATCAGCGTGCCACTGACCAGAATACCGAACAAAGCCAGCAGCGCCTTTTCCGGCGAGGCGATGGACTGGCTGATCATCAGCAACAGGCCTACCCCAACCAGCAGACAAAAGGTGCCGATCAGCGTGCCAATGAATGAGGCTGTTGTTGTCAGGCCAAGCGCTTCCCCGCCCCGACCCTGCTTGGTCAAGGGATAGCCATCCATCGCCGTCGCGGCCGACGCGGCGGTGCCGGGAATATTGACCAGGATCGACGGGTAGGAGCCGCCGTAAATTGCGCCGACATATGCGCCAATGAGCGCGATCAGCGAATATTCGAGCGGAAACTTGTTGCCGAAAAAGCCCGTCAGGATGGTAACCGCCAGCGTGGCTGTAAGGCCCGGTAGCGCACCAAAAATAATGCCAAGTGCCACAGCGGGCAGCAAATAGAGATAGGTAATGGGATCAATGATCAATTGGGCCAGCGAGTAGGCAAAGCCCGTCATTTGGGAAGCGATGAGATCCATGTGACTCAGTCCTTCCGCCCGTCAAGCAGAGGCTTGAGCGTGACGTAATAATGATATTCGATTTGTGAAAACAACAGACCCGTCCGATTGGGCACGTTCTGATGAAAACCGAAGGCCATGGCGATTACCAGCAGCAGCGGCGTTAAGAAGCTGATTATCGGCACATAGCGCAAATAGCCGGGAAGCGATCCGTGAGTACGAACGGCCTCAACCAAAGCCATAGCAACAAGAATTACGAAGCCGACTAGCGTGACGATATCGTCGTCGTGCGGTTTGGCCCATTGCTCGCTGGGAAAGTGAACAAGCAGGGCATATGCGGCGGGCACCATCACCAGCAAGAGGCTCAGTATGGCCGGGCGTATCCGCCCCTCGTAGAACCCGTAAGTCAGCGCCATCATCACCAGTGCTGTTGCCAAGGTGAAATCCACACGTGGTACCAACGCAAAAATATAGGCCAGCAACATCAGGCAGATAATGCAGAATTTCTGGAAGATCGGCGCCCGTGCCTGCGCAACGATTTTCTCCAAATCATCCCGGGTCGGCAGTCCATCGCCGCGAATGGCAATCACCAGCAGCGATACCGACAGCACCAACAACAACCCAAAGACCATATAGGGCACGATGGCAGCGGAATTATACCATTTTCCGTCGGCAACACCGGCCGCCCGCGCCTGAAATAGTGGAATTTCGAGCGTCTTGAACAGCAGACCCAACGAGGCCGCCATCAATGCAATTGCGGTCCAGAAATCTTTCTGGCGCAATGAGCGCTTGTCGTCTGTCAATTATACCTCCCGGGCTACAAAAAGACCGGCCCTTGGGCCGGTCAATCATTCAGTATTTGCACCTATGGCTTTGGAATGCCCAGTGTTTCCGGGTCGACGGTTGCCGCACCCAGATCCCAAAGGGTCCAGGCAAAAACACTCTCGAGCTTGGCAAACGTCTTGCTGGCTTCATCGCCCATCTGACCCGAGATCACATAATGATTGCCATCGGCCCATTCACGCACGGTGTCCGACGCCATGGCCTGCGTAAAGGCCTCCGACAGGACATTTTTAACATCATCGGAAGCCGAATTGGCCACCGCAAAGCCGATCGACTGACTCAATGGCAGATATTGTTTGAGGGAAGGATATTCGCTCAGCGCATCGGGAATGGTCTTGTCGCCGATCGAGGCTTCCTGACCGCTCAGCATCGCCAAGGGCTTGAGCTTGCCGCCATCGATCAATGGGAACTGTTCGGCCAGCGAACCGATAACCAGTTGCACTTCGCCATTAACTGCCGCTTCCATGGCCGGGGCCGAACCCTGATAGGGTACGAAGCGGAATTTTGCGTCAGTACCATTTTCCAGCGCCAGAAGGTTCAGGTGATGGATCGAACCCGATCCACTGGCCGCAGCCGGGATGGTGTCGGGCGCCGCCTTGGCAGCGTCGACCAGGCTCCTCAAGGCTGTTATAGGGCGATTCTGCGGGCACCGAAATCATCAGTGGCGACCCGCCGACGATGAATGGGAACCACACATCCATCCGCTTGTCCCAACCGCCCTGCACGGCAGCCGTTACGTTGGATTCGGAAATCCCGGCAAGCGTATAGCCATCATCTGGCTGGTTGAGCACGTAAATCATGCCGTTCGAACCTGCCACGCCGCCTGTCTGATTGATCACCGAAATGCCAACAGGCAGGAATTTTTCCATTTCCGCCATGACCATGCGATTGATGGTGTCGGTGCCGCCACCAGCGCCCCACACAACGGCGTTGGTTATATCGCGAAACGGATATTCCTGAGCCTGGGCAGCAACACCGCCGGCTAGAGTCACTGCTGCGGCAACAGCCAAAGCTGTGAATTTTTTCATGCTCTCCTCCTGTTCATTAACTCTCGCACAAGCCAATTCTCATGGACAACCGGGCGCGCGATGAGGCGCCAGATAAGCGCTATACATTTGCGTATTGATTAATGTATGCATTGTCAAGCGCATTAAAACCCGCTATGCAGTGATCAATAATTTGCCGGGCGCAGGCGCGGCCACTCAGGAGATCGACGATGAACGACGTAGCGGCCGGCGTGAAAAATCTGGATATCGCGGTTTTTGACGGCGACGGTATCGGCCCTGAAATCATGGCACCGACCGTTGCCCTGATCAGGCAGGCCACCAGCCACCTCCCCGACTACAATATCTCGTTCGAGTCACTCCCGGCAGGCGCTGGCCATTACGCCAGAACCGGCCAGTCCCTGCCCGAAAAATCCCTGGCCGCCGCCCGCAAGGCGGATGCGATCCTATTGGCCGCCATGGGCCTGCCATCTATCCGCTATCCCAACGGCACCGAGATTTCACCCCAGATTGATCTGCGCATGGAACTCAATCTTTATGCAGGTGTCCGCCCGGTGACTATTTTCCCCGGCGCACCCTGCCCATTGGGGGACAAACGCGCCGCAGATGTTGATTTCGTGCTGATCCGGGAATCGACCGAAGGCCTGTTCGCCTCGCATGGCAAGGGCACCATCAATGGTAATGAGAGCGCAACCGAAACGCTCGTCATTACCCGCGCGGTATCTGAAAAACTGTTCGATTTTGCCTTCAAGGCTCGCTGAGCGCCGCAAGGTCGCCGGGCGCGGCAAGGGTATAGTGACCTGCGTCGACAAGGCAAATGTGTTTCAGGCCTTCGCCTTTTTCCGCTCGATCTTTTTGGAGCGCGCCAGGAATTTTCCTGATCTGACAGCCAACAGTGCCTATGTTGATGCAACCGCTTTGTGGATGGTGGAACGGCCTTGGACTTTTGACGTGCTGGTCACCGAAAACATGTTTGGCGATATTCTGTCCGATCTCGGTGCTGGTCTGATGGGCAGCCTTGGTTTGGCGCCGTCAGCCGATATCGGCGACGATATTGCGCTTTTCCAACCCTGCCATGGTTCTGCCCCTGATATCGCCGGCCAAGGCCTTGCCAATCCATTGGCCATGATCCTGTCTGGCGCCATGATGCTGGATTGGCTGGGGCATGAAAATAACAGCAAGGAGTTGATCGGCGCGGGCAAACGTCTCGATGATGCGGTGAGGGCTGTGCTGGCTGAGGGTAAGTTCCGCACGCGCGATATCGGTGGCACCGCCACCACCCAGCAGATGGCTGACGCCGTGGCCGCCCACCTTTAAGGTAGCTAAAAGCCGACAACAACAATGCGTGCCAAGGAAGTGTTGATGAGCGAGTTGAAACTGGCGGCCGTCGGAGCGGGATATTTTTCTCAGTTCCAGTATGAAGCCTGGAGCCGGATCGAAGACGTTACACTCGTCGGCGTTTGCAACCAGACGCTGGAAAAGGCCGAGGCCGTCGCGACCCGATATGGCGCCAGCGCCTATGCCGATTTCAACAAGATGCTGGCCGAAACCAAGCCCGATCTGGTCGACATCATCACCCCGCCCTCAACCCATTTCGAATATGTGGCACGCGCGCTCGACGCGGGCGCACACGTCATCTGCCAGAAACCCTTTTGCGAAAATCTCGAGCAGGCTCGGGCAGTGACGGCGAAGGCCGCCCAATTGGGCCTGACCATAACCGTCCACGAAAACTTCCGTTTCCAGCCCTGGTATCGCGAGATCAAGACGCTATTGCAGAATGATATGCTGGGACAACTGTATCAGGCGCGCTTCAGTCTGCGACCCGGCGATGGGCAGGGCCCGGACGCTTATCTGGCACGCCAACCCTATTTTCAACAGATGCCGCGTTTTTTCGTCCACGAAACAGGCGTGCACTGGGTCGACACGTTCCGCTTCCTCTTTGGCAAACCCTCATGGGTATTTGGCGATCTGCGCCGCCTCAATCCCGCAATTAAGGGCGAAGATGCCGGACATATCCTGTTCGGCTATGATAATGGATTCCGCTCTACACTTGACGGCAATCGCCTGAGCGATCACGTGGCGGAAAATCGCCGCCTGACCATGGGCGAACTTTGCATTGAAGGGGAAAAGGGGACGCTTGAACTGTCTGGCAACGGTGAACTGAGCCGACGCGACTTTGGCACGAATTCGTTCGCCCGCCACGCTTATGACTGGCAAAATCGTGGCTTCGGCGGGGACTGTGTATTTGCCTTGCAATCCCATGTGGTCCGCCATCTCATCGAGGGTACACCGCTCGAAAATAGCGCGGCGGACTATCTCGATGTTATCGTATATGAGCAGGCCATCTATCAAAGCGCACAGGATGGCTGCCGAATAACGCTGTCTGGATAATCATGGGCACCAAACACATGTCGCAGACCGAACGGGCAGTTGCTGAGCTCAAGCACAAGATCATGAGCAACGAACTGGCCCCCGGCTCCAATCATCTTGAAGGTGAACTGGCCGAACTGCTGGGTTTGTCGCGCACCCCGGTTCGCGAAGCCATGCTGATGCTCGAAGCCCACGGTCTGGTTGAAGTACGGCCGCGCCACGGCATGCGGGTATTGCCGATTTCGGCCGCCGACATGGAAGAAATCTACCAGATACTGACCGAGCTGGAATCGCTGGCCGCCTATGATCTGGCGGTGCGGCGCCCGAGCGTTGCCGAACTGGCGCCCATGCGGCTGGCGGTTGACGACATGGAAGTGGCCCTAAAGAGTGATAATCGGGTTGCATGGGCCGAGGCCGACAATCATTTTCATGAAGCGCTGGTAGATCTGGCGGGCAATCGACGCCTCAAAGGCATTGTCTCGACCTATTCAGATCAGGCCCATCGTGCTCGGATGATCACGCTCCATATGCGACCCAAACCGACCAAATCCAACCAGGATCACCGCGCCTTGCTCAAGGCCATTGAAGCGGGCGATGCTGAATCCGCTCGCCAGATCCACCGCCACCACCGGCTGCGTGCCAAGGAGCCTGATGCTCGATCTCCTGAGCAAGCACGGCTTTTTTCACGTCTAGGAGACCTGATGGCCGACGATCAGTACGAAGTATTTGCCCTCAAATATGCGGAGCGCAATGGCCGCACCCGCGCCGACTCCTTCCAGTTTGATGACGACCACGCTTCCCCTCACGCCATGGATTATTATATCTGGGTCTTGCGCAACCATGCGCGCACCATTCTGGTCGATACCGGCTATGACACCAGGGAAGCTACAAGGCGCGGGCGCCCGATCCTGTCCGAGCCAATTGGCATGCTCAAGCGGCTGGGCATTGCCCCCACCGATATTACCGACCTGATCGTGACCCACCTGCATTATGATCATGCCGGCAGTCTTGATCAGTTCGAGCACGCCCGGTTTCATCTCCAGCAGGCCGAACTTGGCTTTGCTGTGTCACCATGCATGTGCCATCCCGTGCTGCGCGCCCCCTTTACCGCCGAGCATGTCTGCACCGCGGTCAAACAGCTTTATTCTGGCAAGCTTACATTTCACGATGGCAGTGCGCAGATCGTGCCCGGCGTGCGGGTGCATCGCGTTGGCGGTCACAGTTCCGGTCTGCAGATCGTGGAAGTGGACACGGCAAACGGGCCATTGATACTGGCCTCTGATGCCAGTCATTATTATGAAAACTTTGAGCGCGAAAAGGCTCTTTCCCATCGTGCTCGATCCACCCGCGATGCTCGATGGCTTCAAACTGCTGCTGGACTGGCAGAGACGAGGCGCGGTTGTTGTCCCCGGCCACGATCCATTGGTGCGTCAACGCTTCATGCCACTCCATGACGACGACATGATCGTCAGGCTCAATCAGCCCAAGGCCCGCTGACTGGCTCATCGTTACTACCAACAAAAAAAGGCCATCCGGAACGCGCCCGGATGGCCAAATTTATAAACGCCGATCAACAATCAGAATGGGGTGTTCTCATAGTCGAACTCGGCGGCATTATCCTTGGTGATCAAGGTTGAATTGATGATGAAGCGACCATCGACCTGAGCCCCGGCCACAAAGTGCAGCGCGGTCAAATCAATTGCCGTGGCCACCATGTTGGGATTGTAGCTGACATCGACTGGCACTGCGGGATCACCGGCTTCCACCATCTTGATGATCTGGTTCATGCCGGCGCCGCCAACTGACCACATTTCCTTGTCGCGACCGGCTTCCTTGAGTGCCTTGAGCACACCAACCAGCGTGTCATCGTCCTGCGCCCAGACTGCATCGATCTTGTCATATTTGGTCAGGAAATCCTGCATGATCTTGTAACCGTCATCACGGTTCCAATTGGCAAACTGGCTGTCGAGCACCTTGATATCGGTGCCTTCAATGCCCGCCATGAACGCATCCACGCGCTGCGCATCAATCGGAATGGGCGCACCGCGCAGAATGACGATGTTGCCACCGTCAGGCAGGGCTTCTTTGAAATAGTTTGCAGTCGTTGTACCCAGACCCGGATTGTCACCAGCGACATAGAGATCTTCGATGCCGGGCTGGCTTAGCGCACGGTCAACAACGGTAACCCATTTGCCCGCATCCTTGACCTTTTTGATCGAGGAGGTCATGGCGTCCGGATCGCCCGGTAGAATGACCAAACCATCGATGTTGCGGGTCGTGACCATATCTTCCAGATCAGCCGCCTGCTTGGTTGAATCCGGCGCACTGGTCAGAACGAAGCTGAGATTGGGATAGGCCTTGGACAGGCGATCAACCGCCTGTTGGGCAAAAAAGTTTACCCCACCGGTCCAGCCATGATCGGCTGTCGGCACCGAAACGCCAATTACGTAGGATTTTTCCTGGGCGATGGCGGTGCCGCCAAGAGCCAAGCTCCCGATGGTCACGGCCAATGCAGCGGCCTTGAATAGTGACATGATTGCAGTCCTCCCGAATAGGCCTCTTGATGAGGCGTTGCTTGTGAGGTGGCTAGTTCGCCACCCGTTTTGATCTTTGTAGCAGCACCGCCACGATGATGATGGCGCCCTGAAATGCCTGGTTGAGATAGGGGCTGATCAGGCTTTGAAGATTGAGAATATTTCCGATCAACTCCAAAATGATAACACCGACTACCGTGCCCCAGACGCGGCCAGAGCCACCCTTGAGCATCGTGCCCCCGATGATCACTGCGGCAATCGCCTGAAGGCTCCCATAGGACGGCGGTCGGGCTGTTGGCCGAACCGAACCGGGGCACATAAAGCATGGTTGCCACGCCCACCAGCATGCCTTGAAGTACGTAAGTCATCAAGCGCACGCGTTCAACGTCAATCGCTGAATAGCGCGCCACCTGCTCGCTGGAGCCGATCGCCGCCGCATGGCGACCAAAACGGGTACGGCGCAATATGATTTCTGCGCCGATTGCAATCACAGCAAAAACAATAATCGGCACGGGAACACCAAGAATATCGCCCGAATAGACCGGCGCATAGATATCGGCGACCTGAAAATTGAGGTTAAGCGTCCCCCCATCGGCCAGAAAAGTGATGAGCGCCCGGAATATGCCCAAGGCACCCAGCGTTACAATGAAAGGCTCGATCCGCCCCGCTGTAATCAGCAACCCATTGGCCGACCCGGCGGCCGCCCCGATTGCCAATCCCGACAACATGCCGATGATTACGACCAGCCAACCTGTGCCGAGCGAGGGCACCAGCGCGTTCATGATGATGATCATCAACCCGGCAACGAAAGCCGCCATCGAGCCAACCGAGAGGTCAAGGCCGCCCGAGGTAATGACGAAGGTTGCCCCGATGGCAATGATGCCAATCGGTGCGGCGCGCGCCACCACATTCATCATATTACCCACCGACAAAAAATTGCCGTTCAGCGAAGCGCCAAGGATCAGCAGAAGCGCCAAGGCAATCAGCGGGCCGAAAACACTCAGTTTGAACGGCGCACTGACGGCGCCCATCCGCTCTTTGGAGCCTGTATTAGTCAAGCGACAACGCTCCCCTCAATGCCCATGGCATACCGCACGATTGTATCCTCCCCGATCTCGTCACCCGCAAGTTCCCCGACGATCCGGCCGGCCTTCATCACGATTACCCGGTGACAGAGCCCGATGACCTCTGCCATTTCCGATGAAATCACAATGACACTTTTTCCTGATCGCGCCAGCCTGTCGATAAAGCCATAAATCTGTTGCTTGGTGCCAATATCGATACCGCGCGTCGGCTCGTCGATGATCACTATATCGGGGTCGACCAGCATGGTCTTGGCCAGCAATAGCTTTTGCTGATTGCCGCCCGACAGATTGCCCACGCGCACTGCGCGATCACCGGCGCGAATATCAAATTCATCGATTGCCTTGTCGAGCGCGCGCTCCTCGGCCTTTTCGTCGATCAACCCCCTGGTGAACTGATCAAGCGCCAACAGTGTCAGATTGGGGCGCATCTGCTTGTCGAGCAGCAAGCCGCGATCCTTGCGATCTTCAGTCAGATAAGCCACGTGATGTCGGGATGCATCTGCCAACGATCTAATGCGGACGATCGCGCCATTGATCCGGATCGAACCGCGCGTTTGCCGTAACCCAACAAGACCCTCCATAAGGCTCGGTCCTGCCGGCGCCGACCAGACCGGCAAAGCCAAGAATCTCCCCGGCTCGCAGCGTAAACGCGGCATCCCAGACGCGACCAGTCACCGAAAAATTGCTGACCTCAAGCAAAATCTGGCTGTCACCAACCTCGGACTTGGCAGGAAACAGGTCCGAAACATCCCGCCCAACCATTTGGGTTGCCATGTCATCGACGCTTAAACTCTCGACTGAGGTCGTTACAACATGCCGACCGTCACGCAGCACCGTCACGATATCGGCAATCGCCTTGACTTCCTCCAGCTTGTGGGAGGTGTAGAGAATGGCCACGCCCTGACGTTTCAGCCGGTCAATCTGGCGGAACAGCACCTCGGATTCCCGCGTCGTCAAAACCGCAGTCGGCTCGTCCATCACCAGAACGCGGGCATCGCGCACCAGGGCCTTGGCAATTTCAACCATCTGCTTTTGCGGCACCGACAGGTCCGAAACCAGTTGGCGCGGATCAATCTCGGTCTCAAGGCTCAGCGAGCAATTGCTGCGCCCGCGCGCGCATCCCCTGGCTATCAAGGAAGACGCCGGATTTCATTTCGTGACCAAGAAAAATATTGGCCACAACGCTGAGTTGCTCGGCCAGATTGAATTCTTGATGAATCATGGCGACGCCATGGCGTTCGGCGTCGGCACTGTCATGGAAAACCACTGGCTGACCATCGAGCATCAGCGTCCCGGCGCTGGCCCCTTGATAGCCGCAAAGCACTTTCATCAATGTCGATTTTCCGGCGCCGTTCTCACCTATCAGCGCATGCACATGCCCCGCTTGCAACGACAGATCGACGTCGTGGAGAACTTCCACCGGACCAAAACTCTTGGCAATGGATACGCCTGCTAAAAGAGCGCCATTTTCGTCAACCACGCATGATCCTCACGCCGGACTATTATGATCACTATCACAATTTATCGTTGCAGGACCATAACATGGGCGTTGACCCGGTCAACCGATCGCGCGGTCGGTCACTCTAACGTGGGCAGTATCGATCAGGGGCAGCAACCGCAAGATCATTGCTGGCTCAAAAACCCGGCCATGACGCCTTCGGGCATCATGTCAAGCAATTCAATGCCGTAGCCATCGGGGCGCGACGCCCTAATTCGGCCGATAAAGGCCTGCTCTTCGATGAGCAGGCTGACAGTGTCGCCATCACGCTTTTGTAGATATTTTGACGCCGGACGAAAGCGCATGCCGCCCAGCGACATCTCGTTGATTACGCCATCAATATGCTGGGCCGTATCCTGCATCACCATGCGCGCCACAATAAATGTCGAGTGGCGTTCAAACCGACGCTTATGAGCATTTTTCTGCTCGTCCTGCTGCAGACGGCGGCGCAGGGTTTCAGTATCGATAGCAAGATTTTCAGTAGACATGATAACTCCTATCGCGCCACAGTTTTCGGCGTCTCGGCCAAACCGTCATCGGCACCGGGCGGCAGATCTTCATCGCTCCACAGCCGATCGCGTACCTTACCCAATTCGCCGGTGAGCAGGCTCGCCTTCAACTCCTCCAACAGCCTGAAGGCTTCGGTCGATTGCGGCGTCGGCAACAACGCAGCTTCCGCCTCGCGCTGGCGCAACGATGTCAGGGTCTGATCCAGCGCGGACAGGCTTTGGGCCAAGGACAGGTCGCGGGTCTTCAATTGCCGCCCCAGGGAATTGGTCGCCTCCACAATCTCGCTCTTGGCGTCAAGGCCACTGGCCAACGAGCGCATGGCTTCCAGATTGCGCGCCATGGCCTGCCCCAGAACCTGAGACTGGTCCTGCAATTCGCTGATCCCCCCAAAACGCTCTGTACTGCATGAGTTTGTCCAGCGGTAACCTGCGCCAACTCAACCATATTGGCCGATAGGGCATCGAGCTGGGCATTGAGCCGGGCGTTGGACGATACGCTGATCCGTGCCGCGCGCAGCACCAGTGCCAGCTGTTTAGCTTCCATCAGATTGGAGCCGACGACACCCCCAGTTTCAGCCTCCGCGTCATCATCGATCCGCACGATATTGGCCAGCCATCCCTCAAAATCCTGCGTGAAGGTGGAAAACGCCATGGACGAAAAGCGTACCATCATTGACAGCACCAGCGAGGCTGACCGCGCCAAACAATGACGAACTGAACCCAACGGCCATGCCGCGCAGCGGGATTTGCAGATTGCCCAAGAGCGTGGCGATGGCAGTGGTTGGATCGGTGCCGGAAATGTCCAGATCGCCCAAGATCTTGCCTACCGACGCCAGCGTATCGATGAGGCCGATAAAGGTACCAATCAGGCCCAGCAGAATGAGAATACCGGCAATATATTGCGTCAACGAACGCCGCTCATCAAGCCGCAACTGAATTGAATCAATCAGGGTCTGCATCGTCCCGGTCGAGACGCTGACATCGCGCCCACTCGCCAGTTCTTCGGAGATCAACTGATAGGCGTGGCCCAGCACCTCGGGTTTTTCAAACACCACGGCCAGGCTCGTTGCAGCGATAATGCCGCCACATCGGATCAGCAACATTGCCGCTATTCAGGTTGCGCGCATCTTCGTGCATCTCCTTAAGGGCCTGAAACGCAAGGTCTTCGTTCCGCATGCGCATCAGATTGCGATAGACCAGAATGACGCCGAACGCGAACGTGCCCCAGATAGAAAGGTTCAGGTAAATATTCGACATGGCAGCGCGATAGACAAAATCATGCTGCCAGACGCCAAGGATGATCAAAAGGCTCAGCACCACAGAAATACGCGTCACCGGGCCCTTGATACTCTCGGGCAGACCGATAAACAGCGTAATCGGGGATGAGGGGGACATCAAACGCGGTAGTTTGAGTCGTCGAAACATGAACGTAAACCTACGCAATACAAATGGTTAGCGTCACTATCCGTACAATTCCTTGCAAATTCATTGAATTCTTGGCAATTGCCACACTATTGCAAGAAAGCCTTTACACTATCGACGTCAGCCGAATTCTCGGCGGCACGGACGCTGATAATGATATGACCGCCATCAACATCACCGCCCAAAAAGGCATTTCGCACTGCCAGCAACCGGAAATAGGCACTGCGTTTGGCCTGGCTGATAGCCAGCGTGTTGTCGTCATAAAATGCAAATAGCGATACCGTCCTGCCGTCGAGCACAGCCTTGTTGGCCGCAACAAATGCCTGCGCCTGCTTTTCGGCCTCGCTGCTCAAATCCAGCGAGCCTTCAGGAAACCGCACCGTCAAAACTTCGTGCGCCGAGGTAACCTCAACCGGCTTTTTCTCGCGTGCATTCTCTTCGGCGGCGACGACAATTTCGGCCGGGTCAATAACGTCGCGCGAGGTTATCTGCATGGTGTTGTCAGCTTCAACGGTTTGATCGGTCGTCGGCGCCGCCTGCGCTGCCAGGGTCTGCGTGGCAACCGACTTTGACAATTTGGCGATAACCTCGGTCTGTTTTTTGATTTCCTCGGCGGCGTCGGCAAGTTCGGCAGATTTGGCACTGGCGTCTGCCTCGGCGCTTTCCAGCGCCGCTTGCGCCTGCGCTGCCGCCTCGGCCAGTTCCTGATTAACCTGCTGTTGCTTTTCGACGGCCTCGGCCTGCGCCGAAACCGTACTCGCCGACGCATCCAACTGATCTGTCAATTCGGCAACCTTGCGTTCTGCAGCGGCAACAGCAGCGGTTGTTGTCTCCAGGACCGTGCTGTCGGCTTCGGCCTTGGTACTGGCCTCGGCCAATGCGTCCCTGGCGTCTTGCAATTGCGCCTGCTGTGCCGCAGCCTGCTGCTGGCTGGCCTCCAGCTGTGCCGCCATTTCTGCAGCTTTTGCCTCAGCAATTCTTTGCGCCGCGGCACTCGCATCGGCCTTGTCGCTGGCGCTCTGCGCCGCTTGCTGTGCGGCTGCATTAGCCGCTTCGGCTGCCGATTGCGCCGCTTGCTGCTGCTCGGTGAGGGCCTTGACCTCAGCCTGCTTTTGCTCGAGGGCCTCGGTCAACTCGCTGGTTTGCTCGGCAATCGCCTGCTTGCTGATCATCGTGCCTTCGCTCAACGCTTTGGATACCTGCGTTGATATGGCAAAAATTACAATACCGAGAATAATCAGCAAAAAGGTGACAACCATGACGATCGTGGACAGCGCATCCACAAATCCCGGCCAGTAATTTTCCTCTTCTTCGGCCCGTCGCGCCATGTCGCCTATGCCGCCTTCGAAAGGGACGCCAATATCTGCGCCTTGGGTCCATCGGCCACGATCCGGCCCTGATCCATCCAGATCAACCGGTCGACCAAAGTCAGCAACTGCATCCGGTGCGTTGCCAGAATGACGGTGCGTCCGACAAGAAATGCCGGCAAATTCCGGATCAGGCCGGTTTCCGCCGTACTGTCCATGGCCGCCGTTGGCTCGTCGAGTAGCAATATGCGTGGATCGTTCAAAATGGCCCGAGCCAGCCCCACGGCCTGGCGCTCGCCGCCCGATAGAAATTCGCCGCGTGGCCCCACATTGGCGCTATAGCCTTCCGGATGCAGACGCGCAAACTCGGCCACGCCCGACAAGGTCACCGCCCGCTCAAAATCGGCCGGATCGACGCGATCCAGTCCCAGGCAGATATTGGCGCGCAAACTGTCGTGCATCAGAACCGTATCCTGCGCCATCAAGCTGATGTGACGGCGCAATTGCTGCGGCGCCAATTGGCGCGCATCGTTGCCGTCAAACAGGATATTGCCGCTATCGGCTTCATAAAGCCGGGGCAACAGTTTGAGCAGGGAACTCTTGCCGCATCCATTGCGCCCGATAATCCCGATACGTTCGCCAGGCGCGATGGCAATATTGACCCCATCAACTGAACGCTTGGCGACGCCCGGATAGGAAAAGCAGACGCCATGCAGATCGATTTGACCCTTTAGCGGCCGCGCCGCGAGTAGCTTTTCGTCGCCGCCACTCTCTTCGGCCCGGTCGATCACCGCAAAAAATCCGCCAATGGCGACGCGCATGTTCAACAGTGACCCAGTGCTGGAAACAATCGTGTTGGCCGGCGCAATAATACGCCCGACCAGCAGCACACAGGCCGCAAGGTTACCCAGGGTCATCTCTCCGGCGCCTATCTGGATCGCCCCGACAACCACGGTGAACGCAATGACCATCTGCGTTGCCACCAGCGATATCTGGCCCGACCACGCCGATGTTTGGCGAGCGCTATGAGCGGCAAAGGCTGCCGCATCAGTCGCTTCGGCCCAACGCCCGATCAAGGCGCCCTCAGCACGCGCCACCTTGATCGTCGCCAGCATGGCGGTCGATTCGATGGCCTGATCCTGCACCTTGACCCGCAGCCCATGCGACACCGTAGCGGCGCGCCGCGCTCGCCCTGCCCCTATCGCTGTTACAATAGCTACCAGCATGACACCCATCAGTGGCACCATGACCACAATGCCACCCAGATGGGCAACCAACGTCAACATGATGACCACGAAGGGCAGATCAGCAAGCAGGCTGACCATTAATGCGGGCATGGTAAGCGAAGCGCCATCGACCTCGTGCAGCAACGCGGTTACACCAGAGGCGATCTTGGTGTTTTTGGCCAGTGGCGCCCGCAACAATTTGCGATAGAAAAGTCGCTGCAGGCGCAGGCTGATCGAAACCCCGATGGCTTCAAGCAGATTGACCCGCGCCATACGCAAACCGATATCGACAGCAAAGACGATAATGACCCCCATGCATAGCGCTGACAGCGTCTCATAGGCGCCATAGGGCACCACCCGGTCGTAAACGGCCGTGATGAACAGCGGCAAAACCACCAGCAGCATGTTGGAGAGAAACGCCGCGGCGAGTAATTGGACGAGTCTGATGGCGCCGGGCGCCCGCCACCAGTCCGGCAAGCCGAATCAGGTTGGCCCAGGCCGAAGGTTGCTCCTCTTGATCGGTTGCCGCGCTGGCCCGGCTCACCTCGATGATATCGTGTAGCGCCAGCCGCTGGAGCGCGCGCACACCAATGTGCCGAACGCCATCACAACCACGGCATGTGAGCCTTTCTCCTGCCGACCCGGCCGGTAACCACCAGCGCCGATCCATCTACAAGAACGCAGACATAGGGAAAACGTGCCTTTTCCAGGCGCTTTGCCGGCGACCTCGACAGGTCGAGCCCGTGTTCGTGCGCCAATTCGAGCAGATTGTCATAGGCCGGCTGAGCGCCAAAACGCCTCAGCAATTCGTCATCGAGCGCAAGTTCCGGCACCGCTGCGGACGCCATGATCTGGCGCAAGGCCACCACAAGCGGCACGCCAATAGTAGCGCGCATCGATCCGCCATGACCAAATGCATTCGCCAGTTTCTTGCGCAATCCTGTAATGGAACCGGACTTTTGCCGGGGGTCACTGACCTGATTGTTTGACTGATCTTGCACGGAATAGCCCCATTGGCACTTCTGCTATCAGTACCGGTCGGGATTAAACATCTGGTTAACCTTAACTGGTAGTAAAGGAGAGACCCCTGTTCCTGTTCCCGGATGCTCCCTTATGACCTTGGTCGCCCCAGATGAAACCGCTGATGGCACTGGCAGCCACTCCAGCTTTTTCGTGCCGCGCACCGATCACATCGGGCGATCCGCCAACACCATATTCATCCTGGTCACCCTTTTCGGATTTGCGGCGTTTTTTACCTGGGCATCCACCACCTCGGTCGAGCAGGTTACTCGCGCCAGCGGCCGCGTGATCCCCACTGAACAAAATCAGAATGTCCAGCATCTTGAGGGTGGTATAATCTCAGAAATCCTTGTTCATGAGGGCGATCTGGTACAGGCGGGCGACGTTCTGGTGCGGGTTCAGAATAGCTTCAACCTCGCCGAACTGCGCCAGATCAAGGTTGATTTGGCGGCCCAGGAAGTGCGCTTCGCCCGGCTCGATGCCGAAGCTACGGGCGCGGCAGAATTCGCTCCCCCAAAACAGGATGCCCAGGCTCTATCCTGAATTGATCGATAATGAGATGGCCCTGTTCAAGCGTCGGCAGGCCAATCTGGCTGAGCAACTGGCCATTTTTGACGATCAGGCCAAGCAGCAGCGGCTTGGGCTGGTGGAGCGACGGACACGCTTGACCAATACTCGCCAGGCCTATGATCTGATGAGCCAACAGGTGGAAAGCCTGACCGACCTCGTGGCCCAGGGTGCCGCGTCGCGCAACGCCCTGCTTGATCGCCAGAGTCAATTGCAGGACATCCAGACCCAGATGGACGATCTGCAGTTCCAGATACCTCAATATGAGTCCGGCCTGAGTGAAGTGGAACGTCGCCGCAGTGAGGCAGAACTGCAATTTCGATCCGATGCCGAAAATGACCGTGGCGACGCGCAGATCAAGATCGTCAAGGCTCAACGAATCTATTAGCGCCATGACGGACCGGTCTGAGCGGACCAATGTAACCGCGCCAATCAGCGGTCGCATCAACCGCCTGCTGGTCTCGACCGTCGGCGGCGTCGTCCAACCCGGACAGACACTGCTGCAAATCGTGCCGGCCGACGCTGCCGTGTCGATCGAGGCGCGGGTTTCTCCAAAGGATCGCGGTGACATATACCCGGGGCTGGAAAGCGTTATCAAGATCAGCGCCTACGATTACTCGATCTATGGCGGCCTGCGTGGCAAGATCGTCGAAATCTCGCCCGACGCGTTGCAGGATCAGGGCGGCGAGCCCTATTTCCGCGTCCGGGTTGAAGCCAGTACGCAATCATTCGGCAAGGCACAGCCAGTTGTGCCCGGCATGTTGGCAGAGGTCGACGTGCTGACCGGTTCCAACACTGTTCTCGACTATTTGCTGAAACCCATCCGCCGGATCGGCGAGAGGGCGCTGCGTCAATAGTTCAGGAATTAACGATCAGCGTGGCAATAGATGGGTTGGTGTGGCCCGCATTGTCAAAGAATGTATAGGTCGTCTCGCTACCGCTGACAGCGGTATCAAAAAACCCGCTCGCAGAAATACTATCACCCGCGTCGGTGTTGAGTGTCAGCGAGTTGCTGCTACCGGTAATCGACTGCACATTACTCGCATCCAGTGTAAGCGTTGCGTCAAGTCCGGCATGAGTAAAGTCAATGATTTCGACGTCACTGAGGATCGAGGAGAGCGCCGAGGCGTCGGTAACCGTACCGCCGTCGGAGAAACTGACGCTGTCAGTACCGCTGCCGCCGTCAATATGGGTGCTGGGCAGGCTGACCATGCCGGTGTCTATAAGGAAACTGTCGGCATATGAGGAGCCGACGGCTCGCTCGACACCGTTTAACGTGTCACCAGCCGCGTCACCGCCAGTAGACGCGGTACCATCAAAATGAACATTGACCGCACTACCCGACGCTGAATAGTCGGCAGTATCGATGCCAGTCCCACCCTCGAGCGTGTCGCTGCCAGCGCCACCGATCAACTGGTCATCCCCGGCGCCGCCCGACAAATTGTCATTGCCCGCGCCACCGATAAGCATGTCATTGCCGCTTGATCCGTTCAGAACGTCGTCATAGTTCGACCCGATCAGGCGCTCGACCCCGTTGAGCGTATCGCCCGCCGCATCGCCACCGCTGGATATGGTGCCATCAAGGTGCACGGTGACCGCAGCGCTAGACGCCGAATAGTCAGCTGTGTCAGTTCCGGCACCGCCATCAAGATTGTCCGCGCCAGCGCCGCCGACCAAAGTGTCATCACCCCCACCGCCGAGTAAACTGTCGTTACCTGCACCACCATAGAGTTGGTCAGCACCGGCTCCACCGGCAAGTTGGTTGTTGCCAGCGTCGCCCGTCAGGCTGTCGGCATAATCCGAGCCGATCAGATGCTCGATTGAGATCAGTGTATCGCCTTGCGCATCGCCACCCGAAGCGGCAAGGGTCGCCAGATTAACCGTTACCGCGCTGTTGGAAGCGGCATAGTCCGCCGTATCCTGCCCGGCGCCGCCATCAAGAATATCGCTACCGGCACCGCCATCGAGCCGATCATCACCCGCCCCGCCACGCAATTGCTCGTTGCTGTTCGATGTTCCGACAATAACATCGTCAAAACCCGAACCGATGACCTGTTCAATACCGCTTAATAGATCGCCCGCCGCATCACCGCCCGACGATGGTGCATGGTTCATGTAAACGGTGACCCCTGACGCGGAGGCCGCATAACTGGCGGTATCAAACCCGGCGTCGCCCTGCAGATCATCCGCGCCCGAACCGCCCACCAGCAGATCGTCGCCATCGCCGCCAATCAATATGTCGGCGCCACCGCCACCTGACAGAGTGTCGTTTCCTGCACCACCAGAGATTTGGTTGGTGGCACCGTCCCCGCTCAGATTGTCAACGAAACCGGAGCCGACAAGATTTTCAATCGCGGACAATGTGTCGCCCTGCGCGTGGCCACCACTCCCGGTGCCAGCCACCAGATCAACCGTGACGCCGCTATCGGACCCACTATAGTCGGCGGTATCAATGCCGGTGCCGCCCGTGAGTACGTCCGCGCCTTCGCCGCCAATGATGGTGTCATTGCCCGCGCCGCCGTCGATGTCGTCAGCGCCACTGCCGCCATTCAAATTGTCATCGTCATTACCGCCAGTGATGACGTCATCGCCATCGTCGCCACTAATGGTGTCGTTGCCATCGCTGCCAATCAGCGTGTCATTGCCGCCACCGCCCGAAATGACATCATTGCCGAGACTGCCATCGAGAATATTGTTGCTGCCGTCACCGGTGATCGTATCCGAGGCAAGCGAACCCGTGATATTTTCAATCGATATGAAGGTGTCGCCTGCCGCGTCACCACCCGAATTTATCCCGGTTGCAAGATTGACGTTGATGCCACTGATGGTGCCGGCATAGCTTGCCGTATCCGAGCCTGCCCCGCCCTCGAGCCGGTCGGCCCCACCGGCGCCGATCAGGATATCGTCACCCGCCCCGCCACTGAACACCTCGTTCGCGCCGGTACCAAGGATTGTGTCATTAAATGCAGTGCCGACGACATTTTCGATTCCGGTCAACCGGTCGCCGGCCGCGTCGCCACCGGAGGAGGCCAATCCATCGAGCCGCAAATTGATGGCGGCACTGGAAGCCGAATAATCTGCCGTATCAGTCCCGGCGCCGCCGCCCAGCGTATCAGCGCCCAGACCACCAATCAGCGTATCGTCGCCTGCCCCGCCATCCAGGGTGTCATTGCCTGCCCCGCCATCAAGCGTATCGTCGCCATCATTGCCATTGAGTGTATTGTTACCACCATCGCCGGTCAGGACATCATTATTCGCTGAACCATCGACATTCTCGAAATTGACAATAGTGTCGCCCTGCGCATCACCACCAGCGGCGGAATTGGTGCCCAGATTGACAGTGACCCCGGCGCTTGAGCCGGAATAATCGAGCGTATCGACCCCGCTGCCACCATCCAGATTGTCGGCGCCCGCGCCGCCGGTAATCCGGTCAACACCCGATCCACCATCGATGGAGTCGTCACCGGCCTGACCGTCCAGCGTATCGTCTTCGTCGCCACCCAGAATGGTGTCGTTGCCGTCGCCGCCAAAGATGGTGTCATCATCGTCACCACCATCGAGGTAGTCAGCGCCGGTACCACCATAAATCGTGTCGTCGTCTTCCATGCCCAGAATGGTATCGGCCCCGTCGCCACCGGACAGAATGTCGGCGCCATTGCCACCCTCGAGACGATTGTCCAATCCGTTGCCGGTCAAATTATCGGCAAAACCGGACCCGATGATGTTTTCAAAGTTCGAGATAATGTCGCTTGCCGCGTGCCCGCCCGATGCGGTCGAAGTTGCAAAATTTATCGTGACCCCGGCATTGGAGGTTGCATAAGTTAGCGTATCGATACCTGCACCGCCATCGAGCGTATCGCCGCCAGCGCCACCCGAAATGATGTCGTCGCCCAACCCGCCCCGAATGGTGTTGACCGCCGCATCGCCCAACAGTGTATCATTATAGTCGGACCCGATCAGGCCTTCGATCGACACCAGCGTATCGCCGAGGGCGTCTGCACCCGCATGTACACCGCCGACCATGTCAACCGTGACCGCCGTGCCGGCATCCGAATAATCTGCAAAGTCAAAGCCGGTGCCACCGTCGAGCGTGTCGGCGCCGCCGCGTCCAGCAAGAATATCGTCACCAGCGCCACCGCTGAGTAGGTTGGCACCAGAAGTACCTGAAATTATATCGTTATTTGCCGTACCAATAACGTTCTCGATACCCGAATAGCTGTCGCCCTGGGCCAGGCCACCGGTGCCAGTGGCGTTCAGATCGACTGTAACTGCGCTTGAAAGCGAATAATTGACCGTGTCGGTGTCGGCACCGCCATTGATCGTATCACTGCCCAGATCACCCCAGATAATGTCATTGCCACCATCACCATTGATGGTGTCATCACCATCGCCGCCATAAAGCGTATCAGCGCCATTGCCGCCACTGATGGTGTCATTGCCGCCATTGCCGTATATGGTGTCGTTGCCTTCGCTGCCCGACAGGATATCGGCCGCGGCGCCACCATTGAGAATGTCATTGCCGTAATAGCCATTGAGCGTGCTGCCACTATCCGAAGCTGTCAGCGTGTCGCCAGCGTTCGAGCCAATAACCTCCTCAATCCCGGTATAGCTGTCCCCATTGGCGTATCCGGCTGAACCAACGCCAGTTTGCAGATTGACTGTTACTGCGGCGCCGCTGCCCTGGAACGTCACCCGGTCGTAGCCGGCCCCGCCATCAATGGTATCCGCCCCGTCACCGGCATAGATAATGTCGTTGCCATCGCCGCCATAAAGCGTATCAGCGCCTGCCCCGTCCGAAATGCTGTCGTTACCCGCCCCACCGTCAATGACATTGGCATTGCCATCACCCGTCAGGCTATCGCCGTAGGCGGAACCTGTCAGGTTCTCAATGCCGGAATAAGTATCGCCCAGCGCTTCACCCGATGTACCAAGCCCGCTGGCCAGCGACGCGGTGACCCCACCGGCGGCATTGGCGAAGCTGGCCGTATCGCTGCCAAGCCCACCCACAAGTGTATCGCTGCCAGCACGACCCTCAAGAATATCGTCGCCGGCCCCGCCCGTCAGAACATTGTTGGCCCCATCACCGATCAGCGTGTCGTCGAATGAAGACCCCGTCAGGTTCTCAATATTTGTCAGCGTATCGTTGAGGGCATCACCGAGGGTACCAACGCCGGTGCTCAGATTGACAGCGATCCCCGATGTTGCCGTACCATAATCGGCAGTGTCCAGCCCCAACCCGCCGTCGAGCACATCTGCACCCGCACCACCGATCAGCCGGTCGTCACTATCGCCACCTGAAATGGTGTCATTACCGGCGTCGCCATAAAGAATGTCAGCACCATCATTGCCCGCAATCAGGTCGGCGCCGAGGCCGCCATAGATCGTGTCATTGCCCGAACCGCCACGCAGATCATCATCGCCGTCCATGCCATAGATCTGATCATTGCCCCCGTTCCCGATCAGAATATTGGCCAGCCCGTCGCCCCGCAGCGTGTCGGCACTGTTGGAGCCACTGACATTTTCAATGTCGGTCAGACTATCTCCAGCCGCGTCGCCACCGGCATTGTTGGCATTGTTCGCCAAATCCACCGTTACGGCGGCCGAGGCGCTATAGTCGGCGGTATCATTGCCGGTGCCACCCAAATAGGTGTCGGCGCCAAGGCTGCTGCGAAAGACATCATTTCCAGCCCCGCCATCAGCGTAATCGGCGCCAGTCGTGCCCCCGAAACTATCGTCAAAATTGCTGCCGATGATCCGCTCGACCTCGAACAGGCGGTCGCCTTGTGCGTGGCCGCCTGAACTGCTGGCACCACCCAGCGTAATGTTCACCCCGGCGTCCGACCCCGAATAGTCGGCACTGTCAATTCCTGTGCCACCATAGATCGTATCGGCACCTACGCCACCGACCAGATTGTCGTCATCCGCACCGCCATAGAGAGTATCGTCGCCGTCGCCACCAATCAGCGTATCGTTCCCCGCGCCACCCGAAACAATATTGCTGCCAGAATCGCCCGTCAGCGTGTCTCCAAAGGCCGACCCCGTCAGATTTTCGATGCTGGAATAGCTGTCCCCCAGCGCATCGAGTGTATTGACGCCCGGATTGGCGAGGCTGGCAATAGTTCCCGCCGCAGCGTTTTGATAGGAGGCCGTGTCTGAACCAGCACCACCAACCAGAACGTCGGCGCCCGCGCCGCCGACCAGAATGTCATTGCCCGCATCACCATCAAGTCGGTTGACACCTGCGTCACCGATGAGCGTATCACCAAAGGCCGAACCGGTGAGATTTTCAATACCGGACAGCGTGTCGCCCTGGGCGTCCCCGCCCAGTCCCGTGCCGCTGCTCAAATCCACGGTAACGGCGGAACTGGAATTCAAATAGCCCGCCGTATCGATACCAGCGCCGCCTGCCAGAGTGTCGCCGCCAGCACCGCCATCGAGGACATCGGCACCATTGCCGCCGCTGAGGCTGTTGACGTTATTGTCGCCAACCAAAGTGTCGTCAAAATTGGTGCCGATCAGATTTTCGATCTCGAGCAGCGTGTCACCTTCAGCGTCGCCGCCCGTTCCGGTGCCCGATGCCAAATTGACCGAGACGGCGGCGGCGGAACTGGAATAGTCCGCCGTATCAATCCCGGCATTGCCATTAAGCACATCAGCGCCCGCGCCGCCTATCAGCGTGTCGTTGCCCGCACCGCCATAGAGGAAGTCATTACCCGCTAGACCCGATAGCGTGTCATTGCCGTCCCCGCCGTAAAGACTGTCAACGCCAGCGCCACCAGTCAGCACATCGTCGCCCGCCAGGCCCTGCAGAACGCTGCCTGTTGCAGCGGCCGTCAAATTATCGCCAAAGGCCGACCCATCAATCCTCTCGATGCTTATGAAGGTGTCGCCCGCAGCATCGCCGCCGGACGCCGTATTGGTGGCCAGATTGACAGTTACTGCCTGCGCCGACGCCGCGTAGGACACTGTATCATTGCCAAGTCCACCATCGAACTGGTCGCCGCCGCCGAGGCCAACCAGCGTATCATTGCCAGCGCCACCGACTAGAATATTGGCGCCGCTACTACCGGTCAGCGTATCGTCAAAACCTGATCCTTCAAGGTTTTCAATATCTGTCAGCTGGTCGCCCTGGGCTTCTCCACCCAGGCCGAAACCGCCCGCAAGCGTGACGATCACGCCTGCCGCCGAAGCCGCGTAACGCGCCGTATCATTGCCGCCGCCGCCGCGCAGGCGATCCGCGCCAGCGCCGCCTTCCAATATGTCGTCGCCCAACCCGCCCTCAAGCGTGTTATTGTTGGCATCGCCATTGAGCCGATCATCAAAACCAGAGCCAATGACATTTTCGACATTGGAGATGATGTCGCCCTGGGCGTGACCACCAACGCCGGTTCCCAAGGCCAGATCGATGGTCACGGCGGCGTTTGATGCCGAATAATCTATCGTGTCGCTGCCGGTGCCACCATCAAGCGTATCGGCGCCACCAAGCCCGATGAGCAGGTCATCATTGTCACCGCCGTTGAGCGTGTCATTTCCGGCATCGCCGTTCAGCGTGTCATCACCCGCCCCGCCAAACAGTGTGCTACCGCTGGCGGCGGCCGTAAGGACGTCATTGCGTGACGAGCCGATAACCGTTTCGATGCCCGATAGTGTATCGCCCTGGGCGTCACCGCCGGTACCGATACCACTGGCGAGATTGACATTTACCCCATTGAAGGACGCTGCATAGGTGGCCGTGTCCGTGCCCGCACCACCCGAAATGATGTCGGCGCCGCCACCGCCCGCAATGATATCGTCGCCACCATTGCCGTAAAAACCTTCGTCCGCGCCAGTGCCGCTCAGGACGTCAGCAAAGGCTGAGCCGTCGAGCACCTCAACATTGCTCAGAACGTCCCCGGCTGCCGTCCCGCCGCTACCCACGCTTCCATCCAGCGAAATGGTAACACCAGCACCCGAAGCGGCATAGCTGGCGGTATCCCGGCCCGCACCACCATCAAGCGTGTCAGCACCTAAGCCGCCAACCAGGTTGTCGTCGCCCGCGCCAGCCGAAATCACATTGGCGCCATCGTCGCCGGTCAGCAAATCGTTGCCCGCGCTACCGATCAGGTTTTCGATGCTGACAAGTCCGTCGCCGGTTGCATCACCACCGCTTGCGGTACCCGCGCCCAGATCAATTGTGACAGGCTCCGGCCGAGGTCGAATAATCCGCCGTGTCCGTGCCCGACCCGCCATCAAGGCTGTCCGCACCAGCGCCACCTGACAGCACATCATTGCCTAGGCCACCGAGCAAAATGTCGTCACCCGCCATGCCCGAGAGCGTATCATTGCCCGATCCGCCTTCGAGACGATTGGCGACGGCGTCGCCGGTGAGCGTGTCGTTGCCGGATGAGCCGACGAGATTCTCGATGCCCGAAAGCTGATCGCCCTGGGCATCTGACCCCGTACCCAAGCCGGTGCCCAGATCCACCGAAACAGCGCCGGTGGCGCCCGAATAGTCGGCCGTATCGGTACCCCCGCCGCCAACCAGCACGTCGGCACCGCCGCCCCCCGACAGAACATCGTCGCCCGCGCCACCCTCTAGCCGGTTTACCGCCGAGTTGCCGGTCAATCGATCATTGCCATCCGAACCAATTAGATTTTCGACCGAGTCGAAATTGTCGCCCTGAGCGTCACCGCCCGTGGCGGTGTTGGCGGCAAGATCTACATTGATGGCAGCCGAGGAGGCACTATAGTCGGCGGTATCCGAACCCGCCCCGCCCCGCAGCACATCGGCGCCACCCAGACCCGCCAGCAAATCATCGCCCGCGCCACCCTCGATAACATTGCCCGCGCCATCGCCAACCAAGGTGTCCGCAAAACTCGAGCCGGTGAGATTTTCGATGCCGGTTATCGTATCGCCAAGTGCATCGCCAGCGCTGCCGCTGCCAGTGGTCAGATTGATATTAACGCCCGCCAATGCCCCGACATAGCTGGCTGTATCTGTACCCGCACCACCATCGAGCGCGTCGGCACCAGAACCGCCCTGCAAAATATCATCGCCCGCGCCACCTGAAAGCGTGTCAACGCCGGTGCCGCCGTCGAGCCTGATCATCACCATCACCACCAGCCAGCGTATCATTGCCACCAAGCCCAAACAGCGTATCGTTGCCTGCATTGCCGGTCAGGATATTCGCGCCGGTATCGCCCGATAGGTAGTCGTCATGGACCGAGCCTGTGGCGTTTTCTATATCGGCAAGCGTGTCGCCAGCGGCATCACCTCCAAGCCCGGTACCGGCCTGCAGGTCAATGGTGACCGCCGCCGATGAGCCTGAATAGTCAGCCGTATCAGTGCCGGCGCCACCGCTGAGGGCATCGGCTCCAGCGCCGCCGACCAGCACGTCATTGCCGGCGCCGCCTGAGAGCGCATTCGCCCCGCTATCACCGGTCAGACTATCGTCAAAATCGGATCCGGTAATATTCTCAATGCCGCTATAGCTGTCGTTCTGCGCATCGCCGCCCACTCCGGTACCCGTGTTGAGATTGACGCTGACCCCAGCACCCGATGTTGCGTAATTCGCGGTATCAAGGCCCGCACCGCCATCCAGAACATCTGCGCCGACGCCGCCTGTCAACAGATCATTGCCCGCGCCGCCGACCAATGTGTCGTCACCCGCAAAACCCGTCAGTTGGTCATTGCCGGCCCCGCCCTCGAGACGATTGGCGCCGCTGTCACCGAGCAGAATATCGTTCCCGACCGAACCGATCACATCTTCTATGCCGGTGAGGGTGTCGCCCTGCGCGTCCGAACCAAGACCGGTGCCATTGCCAAGATCAATGGTTACCGCCCCTGCTGCGGTAGAATAATCGGCGGTGTCACGACCGGCGCCCCCAGACAGGATATCCGCCCCGGCGCCGCCAATCAGGCGGTCATCGCCAGCACCACCGCTGAGTTGATTGTTGTTGGCATCGCCCGCCAGCAGATCATTACTGTCCGAGCCGACAAGATTTTCGATGGAGTCAAAACTGTCGCCCGCCGCATCGCCGCCGGTAGCAGTATTGTTGGCAAGGTCAATGGTCACGCCCGCCGAAGAGGCACTGTAGTCCGCCGTATCGGACCCGGCACCACCGCGCAATACATCAGCCCCCCCAAGCCCTACAAGCCGGTCATCGCCGCTACCCCCTCCAGCACGTTCGTCAGCCCATCGCCGGTCAGATCATCGGCGCCACCAGAACCCGTCAGATTTTCAATGCCGGTCAGGCTGTCACCAGCAGCGTCGCCACCCGAGCCAACGCCTGTTGTCAGATTGACCGTTACGGCGCCGATGGAACTGACATAGCGTGCGGTATCGGTGCCAGCGCCACCGTTGAGCACGTCGGCACCTACGCCACCCTCAAGCACATCGTCGCCGATACCGCCTAAGAGCGTATCATTGCCAATGCCACCGTCGAGCGTGTCATCGCCGTCACCGCCGTCAAGGGTGTCATTGCCGCCGTTACCCGAAAGCGAATCGTTGCCCGCGTTGCCAGTCAGTGTATTGGCAGCGCTGTCACCGGTCAGCGTGTCGGCAAATGCCGAACCGGCCAGGTTCTCGATGTCTGAGAGATTGTCCCCGGCGGCCGCGCCACCAATGCCGACCCCCGAACCCAAATCAACATCTACCGCGGCGGCGGAGGCGCTATAATCCGCCGTGTCACTGCCCGAACCACCTTGCAAAATATCGGCACCCAGACCGCCGACAAGTCGGTCATCACCCGCGCCACCCGCCAGAATGTTGACATTGTCGTCGCCGGTCAGTGCATCGTTGAAATCTGAACCGGTCAAATTCTCGACAGCGATATAGCTATCGCCCGCCGCATCACCACCCATGCCGATGCCGGTCGACAAATCGACGGTGACAGCGCCGCTTGAGCCTGCATAGTCCGCAGTATCGGAGCCAGTGCCCCCATCCAGAACATCGGCACCCGCGCCGCCGGTCAGTGTATCATTGCCCGCGCCACCGATCAGCGTATCGCTACCAGCCTGACCGGCAAGAACATCATCGCCCGCGCCACCATCGAGTCGATTGTCTCCGGCATCGCCACTGAGTGTATCGCCATTGACCGATCCAACCAGATTTTCAATGCCCGTCAGCGTGTCACCTTGGGCGTCACTGCCCGAACCTGAGGCTGTCGCCAGATTGACATTGACCGCGCCGGCCGACCCCGAATAGTCCGCGGTGTCGATACCGGTGCCGCCATCGAGAATATCGGCACCCGCGCCACCAGCAAGATAGTCGTTACCAGCCCCGCCTTCGAGCCGGTTGCTACCGGTGTCGCCGGTTAGAGTGTCATCAAGGCCCGAGCCGCGAACATTTTCAATCGAGCCTAAAACTGTCCCCTGTTGCATCACCGCCGCTGGCGGTGCCCGCTCCCAGATCGACAGTAACACCGGCAGCCGAGGCGCTGTAGTCGGCAGTATCAGACCCGCCACCACCAACAAGATTGTCGGCGCCGCCCAGACCCGCGAGCACATCATCGTCGCCGCCACCGCTCAGAACATTGGCGCCGCCATCCCCAGTAAGAAAGTCGCCACTGCTAGACCCGGTCAGGTTCTCAATGCCGGTAAGAGTGTCGCCCTGCGCATCGCCACCAATGCCGGTACCCGTCGTCAGGTTTACGGTGACGCCCGAGAGCGAACTTGCGTAGCTTGCCGTATCAGTGCCCGCACCGCCGATCAGAGTATCGGCAGAGCCTCCCCCTTCAAGTGTGTCGTCGCCGCCCCCCGGTCAGCGTGTTGAGTAGATTGTCACCGATCAAGGTATCGTCAAAACCCGATCCGACAAGATTTTCAATACCAACCAGCGCATCCCCGGCCGCATCGCCGCCAAAGCCAATGCCTGCGGCAATAGAGACGGTAACCGCTGCGCCCGACGTGGAATAATCGGCAGTATCGATGCCAGCGCCGCCGTCGAGCATATCGCCGCCAGCACCGCCAATCAGCGTGTCATTGCCGAATTCACCTTCCAGCGTATCGGCTCCGGCGCCACCCCAAAGAATATCGTTGCCCGCACCACCAGCCAGTCGGTTGACACCGCCGTCGCCCCTCAAGATATCAGAATATGCCGAGCCAGTCAGGTTTTCGATACTGGTAAGCGTATCCCCTGTGGCGTCGCTGCCAGTTGCAGTCCCCGCTCCCAGATCAACAACGACCCCGGCAAGAGCATTGGCATAGCTTGCTGTATCGCTGCCGACACCACCGTCGATCTGATCGGCACCACTGCCGCCCATCAACTCATCATTGCCGTCGCCACCCGACAGCACGTCATCGCCTCCGAGCCCCGAAAGTGTATCGTTACCCTGACCACCCACCAGCGAGTTCGCCAACACGTCGCCTGTCAGATTATCATCGCCCGCCGTGCCAATCAGATTTTCAATCCGGACTAAAACGTCGCCTTGCGCATCACCGCCCGTACCGATACCCGACGACAGGCTCACCGTTACCGCCTGGCCCGACGCGCTATAATCAGCTGTGTCAACGCCATCGCCGCCATCGAGCGTATCGGCCCCAGCGTAGCCCGCCAGCGTATCCGCCCCTGCGCCACCAACCAGCCGATTGACTTTTGAGTCACCGATCAGCGTGTCATCAAACGCCGAACCGACAAGTGCTTCAATCGAGGTAAAGCTATCGCCATTGGCGTCACCACCTGTCGCCGAATTGGTCGACAGATTGATATTGACCGCCGCACCCGACCCCGCATAGCTGCCAGTGTCGAACCCGGAGCCACCGTCGAGCGTGTCAGCGCCCGAACCACCCTCAAGTGTGTCGTCGCCGCTATTGCCCAGAAGCTGGTCGTCGCCCGCGCCACCACTGATGATGTCGTCACCAGAACCGCCTCGTAGGCGATTGACTTGGGCGTCGCCGATAATCAAATCATCATTGCCTGAGCCATCGATATTCTCAATGCCGCTAAAAGTGTCGCCCGCCGCATCGCCACCCGACCCGGTACCGGCACCAAGATCAATGGTGACGCTATCAATGGAGCCGGCGTAGCTAGCCGTATCGACACCAGCACCACCGATCAGCGTATCAGCGCCCGCACCGCCTTCCAGAGCATCATCGCCCGCACCGCCCTCAAGACGGTTATTGCTGGCCGATCCCACGATTGTGTCATTGTAGTCGGAGCCGGTTACGTTCTCGATGCTGACGAAACTGTCACCCTCGGCCTCGCCGCCTGTTGCCAGACCGGAGCCAAGATCGACCTGCACCGCTGCGCCCGACAGGCTGTAATCCGCCGTATCAACGCCCGCGCCACCGATCAGTGTATCGGCGCCGTCGCGGCCGCGCAAAATGTCGTTGCCAGCGCCGCCGTCCAGCACATTGTCGCTGGCATCGCCATTCAATTGGTCCGACAGCGCCGAGCCAATGATATTTTCGACGCCAGTAAAACTGTCGCCGTCGGCATCGCCACCAGTGGCCGTTGCCAACTGCAGATCGACGACAACCGCGGCGCCCGAGCCCGAATAGTCGACAGCATCAATACCCGCGCCACCGTCAATCGCATCGGCGCCAGCACCGCCTTCAAGCCGGTCATTGCCATCGCCACCAAACAGGCTGTCATCGCCCGCCTGCCCGCGCAGAATATCGTCCCCGGCGCCACCATCGAGACGGTTGGCGTTGGCGTCACCCACAATAGTGTCGGCGCCGCCCGACCCCACAATGTTTTCGATATCCACCAACCGGTCGCCAGCGGCGTCACCTGCTGTACCCGTGCCAACGCCAAGGTCAACAGCAATTCCGGCGACCGAACTGGCGTAATTGGCGGTATCGGTGCCCGCGCCACCATAAAGTTGGTCCGCGCCGCCTTCACCGCTCAGAATATCATCCCCGGTGCCACCCTCAATGAGGTTGGCACCGCTATCGCCACGCAACTGATCAGCAAAAGCCGATCCCGCGAGGTTTTCAATACCAGAGAGTTGGTCCCCCGCCGCGTCGCCACCAGAACCGGTTCCAAGGGTCAGATCAACATTCACCCCTGCGGCGGAGTTGGCGTAGTCAGCCGTGTCGATACCCTCGCCGCCGATCAGTTGATCTGCGCCACCGCGGCCCTCCAACCGATCATTGCCAGCACCGCCGTCGAGTGCATTTGCGCCGCCATCGCCGACCAGATGATCGGCAGAACTACTGCCCACCAACTGTTCGATGCCTGTCAGCGTATCGCCAGCCGCGTCACCACCGCTTGCCGTTCCTGACGTCAGGTCAACACTGACCCCGGCACTCGAAGCAAGGTAGGACGCGGTGTCGATCCCGACCCCGCCATCCAGCACATCAGCGCCCCCAAGACCCTGTAGCAAATCGTCACCGGCACCGCCTGTCAGCGTGTTGACCGCCCCATCGCCGGTCAATTGGTCGGCAAAGTCCGATCCCTCTACATTTTCGACGCCACTATAGCTGTCACCGGCGGCAGTGCCACCGCTGCCGACCCCGGTTGACAGATTGACGTTTACCGCACTGGTCGAGGCAGCATAGATGACTGTGTCGCTTCCAGTGTCGCCCTCGAAATGATCGGCACCGGCACCGCCCTCGAGCCGGTCATCACCGGCGCCACCCACGAGCGTATCGTCACCCGCCGCGCCTGTCAGCGTGTCGTTTCCCGCTCCACCTGACAAGACGTTTGCGTCCGCATTACCAACCAGAACATCGTCGTATGCCGAGCCTAAGGCCGCCTCAAACCCGGCAATATCATCGCCCGTGGCGGCGCCACCGCTGACGCTGTTTGTACTCAGCATCCACATTGACTGCGGCGCTCGAACGCGAATAATCCAGTGTATCGAAGCCCGCGCCACCCCTTAGAACGTCGGCGCCATCGCCACCGCCAATAACATCATTACCGGCGCCACCATCGATGACATTGCTCCCCCCGTCGCCGTTGAGCGTGTCGTTCTCGGCCGAACCAACAAGATTTTCGATGCCACTTAGCTGGTCGCCTTCAGCATCGCCCCCGGTACCAAGGCCAATGGTCAGGTCAACAGTCACCCCCGCCGTCGATTTGCCATAGCTGGCCGTATCAACACCCGCACCGCCATCCAGAATGTCCGCACCGGCGCCACCGGTTAGCACATTGGCGCCGCCATCACCCCTCAACAGGTCGGCAAAACGCGAACCTTCCAGGTCTTCAATGCCCGACAGAACATCGCCCTCAGCATAGCCACCCGACGCCGTGCCCGCCGCCAGGTCAATAGCCACACCCGCATTTGAGTGCGCATAAGAGGCAAGATCAGTACCACCGCCACCGGTGAGACTATCGGCACCCGCACCCAGATAAATGACGTCATCACCCGTGCCGGCATTGATGATGTTGCCGGGCGGCGCCGCATCAATTGCTGTCGTCGTCGAATTGGTTGTGGGATCGGTAAAATAGAGATCATCATCGCTCAAGACATCGCGCAGGCCGATCTCGGTGGTCGCCACGGAGGTGCCTTCGCTACCATCGGTTTTTTGCAACGTGTACTGGATGGTCAACGAGCCGGTGTCGTAAAATCCTTGTGCGTCGACGGGGCTGCCGTCGGCCGGTAGCGTATAGTTGAGCACCAGCGTTTGCACCAGCGGGTCCGCTGGATCAACGCCCAGCGCCCAGCCCAGATCGGTCTTTGTTGCTCCGACAATCGACATGCCGGGCGGCAGGTTGGTCACGATCAGACTGATCGGCGTATATTCTTTGAATGGCAGGTCAAGCGTCACCTCAACGGCGCGGCTGCTGGTGCCACTGGGCGCCAGATCGAGGCTGTCGGCGTAAATAATGTCACGCCCGGAGGTGCCATTGATCAGTTCGGGTGCCGCCTGCACGCTATGGCTCGGATCAACATCGGCAGGCGCCTTCGCCGTGGCGCCGACAATCAGGGTCTCGCCAGTAGACAGGAGCGACGTCGTTTGTCCGGTGACACCGAGTACCCGAAGCGAAATTTCAGAATTTGGCAGAATGTCGGACGTGCCCGTGGTCGACGAAATACCACTGCTCGATGAGGCTTCACTGAATTTTTTATTGTGCTCTGCTGCGCCCATGTCGGCGTCGATCTTGGAGCGGTCATACTCGTTGAAACTATTGCCCAAATGATCGTCAATATGCTTCGGTACCGGTTTTTCTGGTGCCTGCACATCCTGCGGCGAGGTTGCTGCGGCCGATTGCGCATCGGGCGTCGGTTTGGCGTCGATCTCGCTTTGCGCCATCGAGGTGCGAATGGTCTCATCGGCAAGAGAGGCACTGTCAAACTGACCAACCTGCGCTATCAGGTCCTTTGGCAGCACCTCGAGACCATCGAACTGCATGGTTGGAATGACATCGAGCGCCGACAACAAGCCAAATTCCAGCAGGATGATCTTGGCGCCATCAGCAAAGGTAATGATCAGATCAACATCGGACAGGTTGACCTTGACCCCACTCAGGTCAAAAGCGAATAGAAGTTGCTGGCCTTCATGAACGTCAACGACCAGCGTGCCGCCTGCGTCGGGTTTTTCAATCACTGTCGCATTGCTGCCCGTCGCGGCGTTGGCCAAGTCCAACGTCGTCAGCGGCGCCTTGTCGTCCTTTTCGGGAGTATCAACCATTGCGCAGCGTGAACCCTGTCGTCGACCCGCCGCTGCAATAGCGTCGCGCCGTCGCGCGCACTTGCGGCATTAGTCTCCAATTTGGTTCATAATGGTTACTAATTAAGAAACAGCGTCCTCGTTCGCTAAAATGCAACTATCGATCACAAATGGCCGAAAAACTAACTCTTCCGCCTCCAGGTCACCCACTTTTAAGCGATTCTTAACCTAAAAAATTAATGCTGCGTTCATCTAGTAAGAGGCAGTTGAATGTCAGCGTTGAGTGGTGCGAGGTCCGCACGCGGAATAGCCGTCGCCCTAGTGCTGACGAGCAGCGCCACTCTATGGGGCTGCACCAGCACCCAAACGACCAGTTATTCGCGCAGTGCCGCCGGGGATATTACCGGCTCCATCGAGGCTTCCCAGGAGACCACGATTGGCACGACCCCCACACGAGGCGGCCCAATGCCGCTGACAGATGTTATCGCCTACACGCTCAAGACTAACCCTGATATCGGCATCGCCCGGGCGCAGGCCCAGGATGCCAGCGCTGGTGTCGGCGTTGCCCAGGTGCCCTATATGCCCACTGTCGACTATAGCGCGGCCTACGGCCCTGAACGTACCTACGCTTACGACACCGAAATAACCACGCAGGCCGATCGCGCCGAGGCAAGCATCCGAGCCTCCCAGTTGCTGTTTGACTTTGGCAAGACTGCCTCCGACGTCGACCGTGCCAAGGCGTTGGAAAAGTCGGCGAGTTTGCGCCTTGACGCCAAGACCACCGAGGTCATAACCGCCGCTGTGGAAGCCTATCTGGCCGTTCTCGAACTCGACCTGCAAATTGCCAATAGCCGTAAAAATGAAGCGGCGCACGAGCAAATGCACCACATCGTTACGTTGAATGAGCAGGGTGGTAATGGCACCATGGCCGACGTGCAAAAGGCTCTCACCCGGCTCGACGCCGCGCGCGCCCAAACCATTGACCTGGTCGCCGAACGTCGCACGGCGGCCAGCACCTTTGAACGGGTGACCGGCATGTCGCCTGGAAGTCTGAGGATACCGACACCGCCAAAGGCAAAGGGCAAAGTCAGCGACGCCGACATTTCGCGTTACGCCGCAACAGACCCGCAGCTTTTGTCGATCAAGCAGGACAAGGCGAGTCTGCTGGCACAGATCAAGTCGCTACAACTCGACTACCTTCCCAAGGTGACGCTGGAGGGCAGCGCCCATATCCAGATGAATGTGGGTGGCAATAACCCGGCACGCACCGATGCGCGCGCCATGTTGTCGATCAATGGCAGCCTGTTCGATGGCGGCGACCGCGCCGGCAAGATCCAGCAAATCGAGGCGCGGGTGTCCGAGACCGAATATCGCTATCGCCGCACCCTCGACAATTTGCGCTTTGACGTCGACGACGCCGACCGTGTCCTTGATACCGCCGCCTCTCGCCTTGGCAATATTGCTGGTCGCATCAAATCGGGCGAGGACGTTGTCGACCTTTACACCCAACAGTTTCAGGGCGGCACTCGCGGGATATTTGAACTGCTCGACGCCCAGCAGGAACTGAGTTCAGCGCGCTCTGAACAGATTACCGCCCAGTTCGACGTCCTGCGCGCCCAATATCGTATGCTTCGCCTGACCGGCGAGTTGACCCAAGCCCTGAGCCGATAGAATAGACTATGTCAGTTTTGCCTCGCCATGGCGCCAACCCAGCATGCGCTCGGCCTTGGCGGAACTGAAAAAGCTGCGATTGCCGCTCAAATCTCCTGTGATCGGCACTTTGGGAAAATGCTGAACTGCCAGCGTCTGGCTAGGTGTTGTCTCAGTCGTGTCAGGGCCAACGATGTAAAATGCCTCGTGTCCGGTAAATGCCGCTTCAAGACTTTTGAGGCAAGCATCCGCGGCCGACGCCCGACCAGTCCACGCCCAAAGATGATGTTCGGGGCTTTGCCCGTTTCTGGAATAAATATTGATCGCATCCGCGCGCTCTGGCACCACCAGATGAAAGCGCATGCTGGCGATGGTCATGTCTTCGTACCGCCGTGCAAAACTCTCGCCCTGCTCCTCGCATATCCATTTTGACAAGCTGTACGGCTCCTCGCTGTAATTGGCGTGGCTTTCATCCAATGGAAAGTTGTCATAGCGTGGGTGACGACTAAAGGCGTGGCCGATGGCATTGACGCTCGAGGCCTGGCAGATCTGCATAATGCCATTCTCCGCCGCCGCCCGTAGCGCATTGTAGCTGCCTACCACATTATTATTGTGCACGATGTGGTCCGGATGTCGGCCCGGCGAGGGAATGGCCGCCATGTGGATCAGGCCGTCGCAGCCAGCGAAGGCCTCAACCAGCCGGTCATATTCAGACATGTCAGCCTGCACGAAACTGATATCGCCAGTCGCGCTGGCAGTTGCGGGCGCCACCCGATCAATACCGACCACGCTGTGACCTTGGTCCAGCGCCATCTCGACGATGGCCCGACCTATAGCGCCACTGGCGCCCGTAACCGCAATTCGCATTGTCGCTTCCTATTGTTCGTAAACCGCCTGAAGCAGCCCACGGATATAACCGATGGCATAAAGTCGCCCAAAGGCGGAATAGCCCGCATGGGCGTTGCTGTCACCCTCGACCGTTGGCACATGATCAGGCCTAAGCACGCCTTCAAAACCGATGTCCCGATATGCTTTCATGCACGCAAGCATGTCGGTTTTGCCCGCATCGTGCCAGGTTTCCTCGAACCGCTCTGGCACGCCCCGCACGTCGCGGAAGTGAATGAACGAGAGCCTTGTCGGCAAGCTTTCGAATGACACTCGGCAAATCATCGGTCATCAGGGTGAAGTTGCCCTGACACATGGTAATTGTATTCATCTTGCTGGGTACCAGTTCGATCAGGCGTTGAAAATTGTCAACACTGCGCATGATCCGACCAACCCCCGCAATCGGTGACAGCGGCGGATCGTCCGGATGCATGGATAGTTTTACACCGGCTTTTTCGGCAACCGGCAACACGATCTTCAAGAAATATTCGAGATGCTCCCAAAGTGCCTCTTCACTGATCGGCGGCTCGCTAGTCATGTCATCGCGGACGTCGTTGACATCGAAACTGGTGACCACCGAGCCTCCACGTGAGGGTGTTGCCAAATTTGTGCGGACCCAGTTGAAATCGGCCATCCACTCATAGCACCAGACCGGAATGCCCAACCGTCCCATGCTCTCAATCATGGTGCAGACGGTGGCGATTTCCTCGTCACGGCCCGGCAGACCGCGCTTGGCCTTGTTCAGGGGCGGGCGCGCCTCGATCACGGCGATCTTGAACCCGGCATTGTCATAGACATCCTTCATGCGGGACAGCGGCGCATAATCGCCGACCTGTTCGTCGGCCTTGAGTGTATCAAAAGGCAGGCCACCGACCGCCAAATTGACCCCGGCCTGTTGTGCCAATTTCCACACAGGGGACGGCGTCGGACTGATGAACTCAGCAATTTCGAGCATGATGCCTCGCGATTTGGTTGAATTGACTGGAGACACGACAGCAAGTGGCCGTGCCCGATGACGGGCGCTAGACTGGCAATAGTTCGGTCAACCGCTCCGCCACGATTTCGGGCCGCTCAGCATGCAGATAGCACGATGCGGCCTGACTTTCGCTGATGCGAAATAAGGGAGGCCGTGTCGCGCACACATCCATTGCGGACGGGCAGCGCGAACGGAACGGGCACCCGGCGCTGACGCCGCCTGCTTCACGCGCCACAATTGGATGCTCGCCCCAACGCTGGTCCAGATTTGGCCAGGGAATGGAATCGACCAGAAGCTTTGTGTACGGGTGCTGCGGATCCTTGATCACTGCATCGACATCGCCAGCCTCCATGATCGCCCCGCGATACAGAACAATAATAGATTTGGCGATGTGATAGGCCGTGGTCAGGTCATGGGTGATATAGATAATGGACACACCATAGTCGCGTTGCAGATTGCGTAATGTTTCCAAAATATTGGCGCGCAATGATGCATCGACCATCGACACCGGTTCATCGGCGATCAAAAGCCGGGGCTTGAGCAGCAGTGCCCGCGCCACATTGATGCGTTGGCGTTGACCGCCTGACAATTGGTGCGGAAAACGTCCTAATATGTCTTCAGGTCGCAGACCAACCGCTGTAAGTGCCTCTTCCATCCGGTCGCGCGCTTCGGCCCTGTTTTTGGCCAGCTTGAAACGCTTGATCGGTACAGTGAGCAGATGGTCAACGGTGTAAAACGGGTTGAACACCGCAAACGGATCCTGAAACACCGCCTGAACCTCGCGTCGATAAGCCAGTCTATCCTTGCCCATCAACCCGGTGATATTCTTGCCACGATAGATGATTTCGCCGGTCGTCGGCGTTATGAAGCCGAGCAATAGCATCGCAAGTGTGGTCTTACCGCTACCACTTTCCCCCGCAACCGTCATGATCGTTGGCTCGTCCTCGCGCAATGTCAGTGACATGTCGCGCAACGCCACGTTGGACTGCGCGTGAATCAGACCGCGCGAATATACTTTGGAGACATTTTTGAGTTCCAAAAGATTGCTCAATGTTCTGTCTCCTCGTCATACAGGTGACAGATCACCATGCGACCGTCGGGCAAATACTCCACCTCAGGTCGAACCTTGGGACACGTATCCATGACCTTTGTGCAGCGCGGATGGAACGCGCAGCCACTCGGCAGTCGCAATAGCGAAGGCGCCAGTCCGGGTATCCCTTGAAAGACACCCTTATTATCCAGATTGGGTAAACTTGAAATCAGCGCCTGCGAATAGGGATGCTTTGGATCGGTGAACATGTCGCGTACCGTGCTGACTTCCACCAGCCGCCCGGCATACATCACCCCAACCTTGTCAACGAACTGAGCCATCAGACCCATGTCATGACCGATCAGAATAACCGCCGCGTTGATCTCATCCTGCACCCGGTCAATGGTTTCCATGACCTGACGCTGGGTAACAACGTCCAGCGCACTGGTCGGTTCGTCCGCAATAATGACTTTTGGCTCGAGCAACACGCCAATGGCAATGCAAACGCGTTGCTTCATGCCACCGCTCAATTCATGCGCATACATGCCAAAAACGCTGGAATCCAGATCCACCGATTTAAGTGCATGCATGCAGCGATCCTGAATCGCGGTACGAGACTCTGACGGTGCATGGGATTTGATTGCATCCACCATTTGTGACCCGATCCGCATGACCGGATTAAGCGAGTTCATCGCCCCCTGCGGGATATAGGCGATCTTGTTGAGACGCGCCTGTCGCATGGCCTTGGGATCAAGAGCCATCAGATCGACATCGTCGATAAAAACGCTACCACCTTCCACGCGGCCGGGGGGTTTGATCATGCGCATCATCGCCAGCGCCATAGTGCTCTTGCCCGAGCCCGACTCGCCAACCATGCCCATTTTTTCGCCAGCACTCAGCGAAAAACTGACGTCATCCAAAGCCTTGGCGCGCCCGCTATCGGTATAGTAGGTGACTTCGAGATTCTTGACTCGCAGGACCGGCGGCTCACCAGACGCATCAAATGCCTGGGTGGCATTGCGCGAACCGGCTTGCGCACTCGCTATCGTTGAACTCATTCCGGTCACTCCGATTTCCTGACGCGCGGATTGGCCAGTTCGTCCAGCCCCATATTGATCAATGCAAGCGAACCCAGGATCAATATCATCCCAAAGGCCGGCTCAAGCGGCCACCACCACCAGCCGTTGAAAAACGCGCCCTGGGATTGCGCGGCCCAGATGATGTTCCCCAATAGCGGTTCACGCAACGGCCCAAGGCCAAGCACCGCGAGATAGAGTGAGGCAAACACCGCTGCAAACACCTGGCCGACAAAGGCAGCCGCAATGAACGGCAACAGATTGGGCAGGATTTCCTTGAAAATAATGCCGAAATCACTCATGCCCGACAGCTTGGCGACGGCCACGAACTGCCGTTCTTTCATGGTGAGCACCTGCGCCCGGATCACCAAAGTCGGCCCCATCCATGCCAGCAGCACCACGATCAGGGCCATGGTCAGGATGGTGACATCACGTTTGTCGAGCGAGCCCGCGATGACCACCTGAATCAGCAGCACTGGAATCGGCGTTAGAATCTGGCAGATGGTGCGCACGCCTGAATCCACCCAGCCGCCAAAATAGGCCGACGAGAAGCCCAGAACCACGCCAATAAAGGTACCGATGCCCCCAGCCAAAAGGCCGATTGCCGCGGTTTGCCACATGCCCACCACCATCGCCGCAAACAGATCACGGCCAAAAAAATCGGTCCCGAACGGATATTTGAGACTTGGCGGCTGTTTGAGCGCCGCCGACAGGGGATAGGCGTGCTTGGGATTGATCACCAACAGGCCGATCACCGTGAAAAGCGTGAGCAGCAACAGGATAAGCAAGCCCAGAGCCAATCCCTTGTTGCGGTTGAGATATCGGAAAAAGAGCGTCAGCGCCTTGGGCTGTTCGGGCACTTGATCCGCGGATACAGCAATCGTTGCCATGTTGGCTCCTAAGTGTTCCGGATCCGCGGATCCAACAGCGGATAGACAAATTCAAGCACCGTCATCAGCGTGGCCACGGCGATGGTGATGAACAGCACGATGCCGTATATGGTGGGAAAGTCGTTCGATCGGATCGCCAGATTGAGCAATGAACCAATGCCCGGCAGACCGAATAGCCCCTCGACAATAACCGCGGAGGTAACGACCGTACCGAGCGCTAGCGCCAGACCGGTAACCTGCGGCAACAAGGCATTGCGCAAATAATAATCGCGGAAAATGCGCCCGCCGGTCAGCCCCTTGTGCTCCGCAAAATTCACATAGTCTTCGCCCTGGATGGTGATGCCCATACCACGCATCGACAATACCCAGGCGCCAACCGACCCCAGAATTAGCGAGAATGCGGGTAAGATCTGATGCGCCATCAGATCGAAAAAGAATGTCCAGGACCAATTGGGTACCACACCCACCGAATAGGCGCTGCCCAACGGCAACCATTTGAGCCGGAAGCCGATGAAAAACACCAACAAAATGGCCATGATTACCGGTGGCACACCGGTTAACAGGATGAACGGGGTCGCAAATGCGCGCAGCCAGCCCGGCGCGCGGGGCCAGGCGGCCACAGCCCCTAGCAAAGTGCCCATGACAAACGCAATGATGGTCGTCACCAGCAGCAGACCAATCGTCCAGGGCAAAGCCTGAGAGATCAATTCGGTGACAGTGGAGGGATATTTATAGAGCGAATAACCAAAATCGAGGTGGATAACGTTATTGAGATATTGGAGATATTGCTCGAGCAGCGGCTTGTCGAGGCCGAACTGTTGCTGCATCGAGGCGATGAGCTTTTCGAGGTCGCCAGGCGAAAATCCGCCTGTACGGGCCAGCTCTCCGAAACGTTCGCGAATGGCATTTCGCGACGACAGTCGTGGCACGAAGAATACGATGGTCGAGGCAGCCCAGATAACCAGGACAAGAAACAGCAGCCGCTTGACGATAATCTTGATGCTCAATGCAGTAGTCCCTGATGTCTGGTGACGCGGGCAAGGATGCGCGCCCCGATAAGGGCGCGCACGTCGTTGTGCAGGTTACTCGGCCCCGGAAGGCTTCAGCGAGGCAATCACCAGCATCCCGGTATGTGCCCAGAAAGCGCCATTGGTGCCCATAACCGGATTGGTCGCGGATGGCCAGTTGGTCCAATAGTGATTGTTGTATGGAATGCGATGCAACCACTGGATGACCGGCACATCAATGGTATCGCGCCAGTAGATACCCAGGGCTTTGGCGGCACCCTCAATGAACTTCGGATCGCTCGAATCGAGCGGTGAAATCTCATCGATCAATGCGTCATATTCAGGATTGCTGTAGCGCGAGAACCGGTTGTTGCCCGCAGCCGAGCCAATCGTGCTGCTGAACTTGCCGTGGTACAGGTTAAGCGCCTCAAACGGATCGAACAGACTGGCGCCATGGCCGAACAGATAGAGCCCGGCCTTGCCATCCACCATGTTCTGGAAGGCGTCGGTACCAAAATTGACGTTCGCGTCAAAGCCGGCATTGCGCAACATTTCGGCTAGAACCGGAGCGATGTCGCCATGGATGGTTTCAAACGCCTGAATGGTGGCATCCAGGGTCTTGCCGTCCTTGGCCCACAAGCCGTCACCGTCTTTGGTGAAACCCGCCTCGGTCATAAGCCGGGCGCTTTCATCAAGATCAAACTTGCCAGGGTCGTATTTGGCCTGCTCAGCCTTGACTTCAGGTGAGTCGACAAAAGCCTGAAGGTTCGGATAAAGCGGGAACGGATAGATCGTTGCGATCTTGGCGCCTTCGTAAAGGATGTTATCGATCAGATCACGATCAATCGCCAGGCTGATGGCCTTGCGAACGTTTGGATCACTATAGGGCGCGAGCCTGGTCGTTCATCCACAGCGAATTCGGCCACCAGTCGAGATAGCCATAAGGCGAGTCAGTACCGGTCCAGGATTGAACGTCCGGGTTCTGATCTAGGATTGTACCGATGATCTGGGCCCGCATGTCCACCGACGAATCGAACTCATTGTTGACGATACGCTGGGCAACGGTGTCGATCGGCTGGTTGAGAATATTGACCACAACAACCCGCTTGACTGCTGGCTCAGCGATACGACCGGCCTTTACAGCCCACCAATCAGGGCGAAGATCAAATATCTTCTGGTTGGCGTTCCAGGCAACGATATCATATGGCCCCGAATGCGGTATTTCATCACGACCCGGTGCTGTGGTTGGGTCAGCCTGAGCCGACAGATAGGCTGCCGGAACGATCGGAATGCCGGTATCGAATTTTTCGGAAAGCACTTCGAATTTGAAACGCGGCGAAGGCGAATTGAACTTGACCTCGACGGTCAGATCGTCGGGAGCCTGACATGCTCGCGACCTGCTGCTCAAACTGAGTGTGATATGGCAGCTTCTCACTGTCGATCTGCCCCTGGAACGTGTACATCACATCCTTTGAGGTCACCTGAGTGCCGTCAGACCATTTGGCCTCCGGATTTAGCTTGATCTCCAACGTGGTAAAATTGTCATCGGTATATTCCATGCTGTCGGCCAGCCATGGAATGAACTCGTTCTTGTAGATGGCAAAATACATCAGCGGTTCCCACATCAGGTTGTTGCCTTCCTGATGGGTATAGCCGGGCAGCGCCCAGGGATTGGTCGTCCCGATGGACGACCCACCAGCCACGCCCCACGCCAATGCAACCGTTTGGTTGCGCGGCACGACGGGCAGCGGTGACGTTGGAACGATTTCGGTTGCTGCGACCGGCGCAGCATCCTGTGCAAAGGTCGCGACTGGCGTAACAACCAGGGCAAGCGACACCAATGCGGCAGCTAAATTGAGTCTAACCATGTGACAGTTTTCTCCCATTTTCTGTCCGTGGAACGAAAATATTTCGAGATATCTTAAACTGGGTCGTCGGACTGCGGGCTTGCCTAACCTCCATTTTGAAGCGGACCATGCCACCTCGGCTCTTGTCTGGCGCTGAACCAGCACCTGCTTCTCATCCACCTTTTGCCGATCAGACTGAACAGCATTCAATCTGAAAATGCTTTGTAAGCCACTCCGTGCGATCGACAGTCAAATTGAACTGAAGCAATATCAACTATAAATAGAACAGCACAAATCAACCCGCAAAATGCAGTTGAATAAATTGGCACTCCTCTTAACCGATATTTGCCAGCACCACTGCGGCCATCGGTTTTTGTTATTCTTAATTGTTAGCGGCGGAAAACTATCAAGTCAACAAAGGGAAGCACTACCCCAAGCACGGAGCACAATTTCCGTCATATCCTTGAATTTTGGCGCCGAATTACGGGGTTGCCACCCCACCATTGGCTCATTCCTCCTTCCCACTGGTTTCGATGACCATCAGATCAAGTTGATCCGTTTCGGTAGCGAGTGCTACCGCCCCCGCTTTTGCCCCGTTGACCGACAAGATATAGGCCACGAGATCGATGTATTCCTGATCAGAAAGCGTCGCCGGTCGCGATGGCGGCATGCTGTCCCGCATCCCTTGAAACAGTCTATCGACGCTCCTGCCCGCCCACTTGTCGGCAAAATACGCGCCTGATAGTGGCGTGCCATGGTTGGCACCCACCAGGTTCGGACCATGGCACGAAACACAGTTGGCCGCATACAAAGTACTGCCGCGCCCGGCCTGCTCAGCGGTATAATGTACCGCCAATCCTGCCGACTGCACAGGGGCCGGGGCCATATCGGGCGAGCCGGTACGCCGCGTCGTTGCATCCTTTGGCGTCACGGCTTCGTTAGCGCCGCCCTCATAGGTAAATACCAGAATGGCGCCAGGATTTTGCAGTGTCGTGGTGGTTCCACCGCTCAGGGCTTCGGCCAGGCCTCCGGTATCGGTCGCAACATAAATTGACCGCCCGTCCGGACTGACAGCAGTATCGCGAAACCGGTTTTCCGACTGGAAATAGCGCTCGATCGGCCCGCGTAGATGGGCGCCATCCGGCGTCAGCGGCAATCGGTAGATCGACCCGCGCTTGAGTGTCGTCACCAGCAGCGAATTATCCCACCCCGGAATCGGCGACACTTTCGGCATATAGGCTTCGATACTTGACGCGGCCACCGTTGGCCAACAGATGAAATCAATGCCTTTGCACGTCGGATCGGCAAAATCCCAGTCGTTGGGCACCGTAAACAGGGTTGCCAATGGCGCGTTGAACGGCTCGGTCCACGACGTTTCATCCTCAACGGGCACCGAGGGGTCTATGACTATATCGCTGAACTGCAATTGCGCGCATGGCGTCGTCGCATCCTTCCAGCGCGCATATTGATAGGCCCTGTCATCTCTAAACCCGGCAATATGGGGCCAACCATAGTTGCCGCCGGGTACCAGGATATTGACCTCATCATCAGTCTTTGGCCCCTGCTCCGAGGCATAAAGTGTCCCATCGGGCGCAAAATCGATACCCTGCATATTGCGATGCCCATAGGTGAACACATGGCTACGCACCCCATCAAGCACCGGGTTATCCAGTGGAATACTGCCGTCAAGCTCGAGCCGAAGCGACTTGCCCTGATAGGCGATGAAATCGTCGGCTGCCAATTCATCTGCCGTTGGCAATCGCTGGGCTTCGGTGGGAATGCACCAATTACCCAATTGGTTCTTGCCGCCATCACCAATGGTAAAATAGAGCCTTGCCGTCAGGTCCGATTTTCATGCGGCCAGAATTGTGGTCGTTGCTGGCGGGCAGACCCTTAATCAGTTCAACCGGATCACCGAGCAGTTCGGACTGACGATCGTAACTCAGGCGAACGATTTTGGTGTAAAGATAGCGGTAGGGATTGTCGTGGTCGGTTACTACCGGATCAGGGCGTGACATGTCGACATATGTATAGGCCGCATAAACGAAATCTGTGCCCGAACCGGTCAAAAAATCGGGATGAAACGCCATCCCGAGCAGACCGTCCTGTCCACCCGGCGCCGATACATCGTCTAGCGCAATCAGTGTGCTCTTTGCTCCGTTCTTTGGATTGATGCGATCAATTTTGCCGCCGGTCCGCTCGGTGACCCAAAGATAATTGTCCGGCCCCCAGCTTAATTCCCAGGGATCAGCAAGGCCGCTTGCCACAACATGCATCGCAAATGGCACCCTACCGGCAACGACCGACGCGGGCGTGTCCTGCGCCGCCACCGGCGCGGTTGCACTCAACACAGCGATCAGGACGAGCAGGCGACAAATCATCCCATCAGGCTCCAGCGATTTTCATGCCAACCATTGCGCACTGGCCGCAATGGCGGGGTCGGAAGGGATATCGCAATGTCATGGCCGCCCATTTCGCCCTCCTACCAGCTGGTCAAAGTGCCATCTTCGAGCCGCGCGACGGGAAGATAGGCAGGAGAATAGGGATATTTTTCAGCGACCGCCTCATCGATATCGACACCGTGTCCCGGAGTTTCGCCGGGTTGCACATAACCGCGTTCATAGGACCAGGCGCTGGGGAACATTTCGTGGGTCGCCCCGGTATATCCGGAAAATTCCTGGATCCCGAAATTGGGGATGGCGACATCAACGTGAATATTGCATCCCATCGCGACTGGCGACACATCCATCGGACCATGGCAAGCCGAGCGGACATGGTAGATCGAGGCAAAATCGAATATACGCTTGAGCCCCGTCACGCCACCTGCGTGCACCGAGGTAACCCGGATATAGTCGATCAATTGCTCCGAAATCAGCTGCTGACAGTCCCAGACCGTGTTGAATATCTCACCTACAGCCAGCGGTTGCGTTGTATGCTGACGCACGATGCGGAAACCATCCTGAAGTTCGGCCGGGATTGCATCCTCCAGCCAGAACAGCCGGTATGGTTCGAGATCCTTGCCCAACCGCGCCGCTTCGATCGGGGTCAGCCGATGATGAACGTCATGTAGCAGATGCACATCCCAACCGACCTTGTCGCGGAGTGCCTCGAACAGTTTGGGCACTAATGGCAGATATTTGTGGGTCGCCCAGACCTCCTCATTGGGCAGTGCTCTGATCATGCCACCAGCAGCCTGATCCGTTGACGGTCCCGTGCCATATATTGGCGGCAGTCCTGGAATTGACACCTGGGCGCGGATCGCATCAAGCCCCTGCTCGCGCAGCGCCTGAACACCTTCCACCACCTCGCCAATATCCATCCCGCCGACATGCTTGTAAACCATCACCCGCTCACGCGAGCGCCCCCCCAATAGCTGGTAAAGCGGCATGTTGGCCGCCTTGGCCTTGATATCCCAAAGTGCCATGTCGATACCGGCGATGGACGCCATGGTAATCGGCCCGCGCCGCCAATAGGCACCCTTGTACAAATACTGCCAGATGTCCTCGATCCGGGCCGGATCACGACCGATGAGACAGGGCACAACATGGTCTTCGAGATAGGCCACAACCGCCTTTTCCCGACCATTGACCGTCGCATCCCCAATGCCATAAAGGCCCTGATCGGTAATAATTTTGACCGTCACGAAGTTTCGACCGGGCGAGGCAACGATAATTTTGATATCAGTGATTTTCATGAGGCTGGCCCTTTGTTTCAGTGGACATCGGGGTGAAAGGCGACAACGGTTGGCGAACCTGTCGGGATCGGCTTGCCCAATGGCGTCAAGCCGCCATTGCTGGCGTCATAGGCGAACATGTTGAGGCAATCGCTTTCCTGATTTGCCACTGCGAGCACTTTCCCGGTCGGATCGAAAGCGAAATCCCGTGGCACCCGCCCACCACTCGGCGTGGTGTCGATAAAGCGTGTAGCGCCGCTGGTTTGATCGATATCAAATCCCGAAATACAGTTCTGGCCGCGAATGCCCACAAAGACATGCCGACCGCCCTTGGGAATAGCTATGGCCGAACAGGAGTCCGACGGCAGATCCGCCTTCGGCAATACTTGGGTGACCCCGATGACCTCCAAGCGCCCCGCCTCAGCACCAAACGCCAGCGTCGCCAACGTGCAGTCCAGCTCGTTGGCGCAATAGACCAGCGGCAGGCTTGGATGGAAGCGAAAATGACGCGGCCCCGACCCCGCGGGCATTACGGTTTCGCCGTGGCGGGTGATCGCCCCGGTTTCAGCGTCAAAGGCGTAAATTATCAATCGATCCGTCCCCAGATCCGTTGCGATCAAGAAGCGATTATCCGGCGTCCATCGCACGCAGTGGGCATGGGGACGCTCCTGCCGCTCCAGATTTGGTCCGCGACCATGGTGTGTGGCCTCCGAGACCGGTGCAGCCAATGTGCCATCGCCCGATCTAGGGTAGACCGCCAGCGACTTATTGGGCCGAACCGTCGTCGGCAACCCGGAATAATTGGCGCTCGCAACATAGCGGCCCGAATTGTCATGACTGCAATGCGCCGTGACATCGCCCCGTGTCGGTTGCTTGGACAAATAGTCAAGCGCGCCGCTGTCCTGGTCGATCCCATAGCCTGTGATCGTGCCTTCGTGCCACCCCTCCACTTCGCTGGTTGCGATCAGTGACTGCCCATCGGGTGCCACCTCGATGAAAGTCGGATTATCAATGCCTCCGGTGACCCCAAGCGACACGACCTCGCCGCTTGCCAGATCGAGCCGAAAACCCGCTATTCCCTTGGCCGCAGGAGCCGCGACATATCCCATTTTTCGGGTGCAACCACCGACGTAAAATAAAGCTTGAGGCATCAAGTCTCCACAATATATGCGCCGTCAAAGCTGGCGAGATGCGAACGCGTGTAGGCCGCACTACCGCCCGCCCATTCAATCAAAAAGTCGGCATCCTCGTCCCGCAGATAGGGCTTGGTCGCGTCAACATTCAGGTCAAGCCCCAGCCCCGGTCGCGGCAACAGGTCAACCATGCTGTTGGTCACAATCGGACCGTCGGGCAGGCCTTCCACAATGTCTGCCCACCAACTGTCCGAGGCACTTGGATATTCGAATGCCACGAAATTTGCCGGCAATGTCGCGCACACATTAATCAGGGCGCCCAACCCCAGCAGGCCATTGGCCGTTCCATGAGGGGCCATCAGGATCGAATGCATCTGGGCAAATTCGGCGATCCATTTAAGTTCGGCGATGCCTCCCACGTCAGCGGGATCGGGCCCGACGACGCGCACTGACTGAGTTTCGATCAGTTCCTTGAAATTATTGCGCAAATAGATTTGCTCGCCCGTATGGATCGGCGTTGACGTAGCGTGCGTCAACTCGCGATAGGCCTGTGCATTGACCCATGGCACGTAATCCCCGGTCAGCATGTCCTCGAGCCACATCAGCCGATGTTTTTCCACAGCCTGTGCAAAACGGATGGCGTCGGGCAGCATCCAGCCCGGACCACAATCGAGTGCCAGGCTGACCTTGTCGCCCAAAACCTCCTTCATCGCCGCCACGCAATCGAGCATGTGATTGAAACCATGCTCGCTGATCACGCCCTGATCCATGGCGCCGTGATATTCGGGGGGCTGGGTCACTCCATAATGAAAGTCGGGCACGCTTCGCTTCATGTTGGAATGAAACCCGACGCCCTGCTTGACCATGAAAAAGTTCTGCGGCTGCTCCATCATCCACTTGACGTCAGCGGCATAGTCCTCCGGCCTGTCGCCACTGCGCTTTTGACGGATCGAGCCATTATAGACCCGCACCTTGTCGCGCACCTTGCCGCCTAGCAATTTGTAGGTTGGAACATTGGCGGCCTTGCCCGCAATGTCCCACAAAGCGTGTTCAATGACGCTGACAGCAGCACCATGGGGCTTGAACGAGCCGCGCTGGCGAATCTTGAGCATGACCCGCTCGACATCGGTCGGATCTTCTCCGATAAGCGCCTCGCGAAAATGCATGACCCACGGTTTGATGTAAGGCTTGGTATATTCCACTTCTCCCAGGCCATGAATGCCTTCGTCGGTCGTAATGCGGATCACCGGATGCCGGCCGATCACGGCACATTTCAGGTCAGTAATTTTCATGACATCGTCCCGCATGTCTGGCCACGGCCATATATCCGGTTCTCTCTGGCAGCCATAATTTCCCCTCCCCAATAATCAACTATGCCGGGCGCTTGGACGCCTCGGAACGTTTTGCGACGCCCATTTGCTCGATGATATGACGCCCCGAACCCTGTACATGTCGCGCCACGATAGCCGCTGCGGCATCTGCGTCCTGCGCGCGGATGGCACCAATCAGCTCACGATGTTCGCTTAGTACCGATCCTCGACGGCTCAGCGACGTCGGAAAGCGCCGACTGATAGCGCGAAGAATCTCGCGATGCTTCCACCAGAGTTCGGCAGCATGACGATTGTAGTGACGATCATAAATCAACTGATGAAACTGCGTATCGAGCCTGTCCATGTCGCGTACCGTCAGCAAAATTGAGGGCCTCGATTTCGTCTTGGGCAGCCTCAAGCTCGGCAATGTCGGCGTCTGCGGCGATAGAAACGAACCAGCGCGTAAGAGCCGGCTCGATTAACACTTCGATCTCGATGATATCGCGCACAAATGCTTCATCGATCGGCCGTACACGCGCCCCCCGATTGGCCTCCATGATCACAAAACCCTCGCCGCGCAGTTGCTGCAATGCTTCGCGGGCCGGATTGGTCGATGTACGATAGCGCTTGGCCAGGTCCGCCACCTTAAGGCGCGCATTGGGCGCAAACTGCCCCGAAACAATGTCTTCGCGGATCATTTCATAGACCGTCGCCGGCAGATCGTCTGCACTCGTCGCGGTCTGAATGACGTCGCTGGATTGGCTCATTCCCTAGTGTTAAGCCGGTTTTTCACACAAGCCAAGTCGTCTCGCACGCAAAACGTCACAAATAATGTGTGATCCATGCATTATTGACATACACCCAACAGTCTGGAACTGTTCGATATGGGAGATACGGGCAGCAAGCCCGGCCCCAAGGAGGCGCAGCGCACGCTGCATAGGAAGTCCTGGTTCAGCCGACGGGGCTGGACGGTCTTTCACAGTTGAGGAGGACTATCGATGACGAATTCGCAGGGCCGCGTCGCGCGGCCAGGCTCGCCGACGCGTCGGCGGCTCGCTTGTTACGCAGTAGCCACACTGACAACCGCTTCACTCTTGTCGAGCACCGTGTTCGCCCAGGCTGTTGATATCAGCCAGTGGTCACCCGAATATATTCGCTCAATCGCAGGCACTGAAGAAGTCGATACAGCCGCGGCTTGCGCAGCAGTGGTACCGCTCGATTACAAGGGAAAGCTCACCTATTGGTGGACCGGCCCCAATGAGGCATCGCCCGATATCGAACGCCAGATCAATGACGAATTCTGGGCGGCATGGAAAGCCACCTATCCCAATATTGAAACCGACGCGCAAAACATCGATTACAACCAGTTACTTGACAAACTGCGTACTGCCTTGCTGGGCAACGCCGGCCCGATGGTGCTGCGTCTGCAGATCCTGGGCGGCATTGAATTTGCCTCAAAGGGCTATTTCCAGGAGCCTGCGTCCAGAAGACGTTGGCTACGAAACCGCCAATTTCTGGCCCGGAGCCATGAAGTCCGTTGCATATGACGGAAAATATTATGGCATCCCGACCAACAACGAAACCATGGGTTTCATCTGGAACGCAGACATCTTCAAACGCGCCGGTCTGGACCCCGAAAACCCACCGGCAACCTGGGATGATGTTGTAACATACTCCAAACAGATCCACGACAAGCTGGGCATTGCCGGCTACGGCATGGTGGCCAAGCAGAATGCGGGGAACACCCCCTTCCGCTTCATGCCTCAAATGTGGGCCTATGGCGGTGGCGCTCTGGATGAAGCGAGCGACGATCCGAAATATAACACCGTCGAAATCAACAACGATGGCGCCAAAGCCGCCCTTCAAGCGTCCTACGACATGTATGTACGCGACCAGTCGGTGCCGGTCTCGGCCCTGACAAATACCCAGAACGAAAACCAGCAGCCCTTCATTGCCGGACAGGTCGCCATGGTGATCGCGCATCCATCCGAATATGCCAAGATGGTGGATCTGGCAGGCAAGGCGACCGGCGCTGACAAGCCCGTTGCCGATGCTGTGGTTGCCAACATGCGCTATGGCCTGATCCCCAAGGGTCCGGCACGTCGTGCCGTGGTGTTTGGTGGCTCCAACATGCATTTCATCAAGCCCGAATATGTTGACGGCGACTTTGATGAAATGGCCGCCAAGGCCTTCGCCTGCTTCTACAACAGCCCTGAATGGTCAACCAAACTGGCCTGGACCGGCTCCAATCCGGGCAATCTGGAAGGGTTCAAGACCAAATGGATGAAGGAGCGTCTTGACTCGATCAAGTTCCTTGACGTCACCACGTCGATGCTGCCCAGCGGCATTCCCTTCCCGGTTATTCCTCAGGCAACCGAGATCATGAACATCATTGTTCCTGACATGCTGCAAAATGCTCTGACCGGCAAGATGACGGTTGATGAGGCCGCAGACGACGCCGCGCGCAGGGTTGACGATCTGCTCAACGGCCTGTGATCCACTTCAATATGACCGGCGGCGTCAACGCCGCCGGTCTCCCAGGGGTCAGAGACGAGGTTTACAGTGAGCATCGCCACGGAACGTGAGATTGCGGCGCGGGCCAAGCGGCCCATTCGCTTCGGCGTGCTAAGACAGATGATCGATCGACGCAGCGATTATTTATATGTGCTGCCGGCGCTGATCGTCATGATGATCGTGATTGCCTATCCGATCTATTACACTATCGAGCCTGAGCCTTTTTAATACGCCATCCAATTTGCAGATGAAGGACAAGGTCTTTATTGGCTTGGATAATTACGCGCGTATTCTGACCAGCCGCTCGTTCCGCGAAGTCACGATGAACACGTTCATCTGGACCGTGGCCTCAACCTTTTTTGCATTCCTGCTCGGATTGGGCGCTGCTCTTTCCCTGCATCGAGAATTTCTCGGACGCGGCGTGCTACGAGCCGTATTGCTGATCCCCTATGTGGTTAGCGCCGTGGCGGCATCCTATGTCTGGAAATGGCTTTATCATTCCGATTTCGGCGTCATCGGTGCCCTGGCGGTGCAGTTCGGTCTTACAGATCGCCCGATCAATTTCATCGACAATATCCATACCGTTCTACCCTCGCTGATCGTGGTCAATATCTGGAAGGAATTTTCCTTTGCGATGATCATGCTGATGGCAGGCCTTCAAACCGTTCCCGACCAGCTGTTGCGGGCAGCTCAGGTGGATGGTGCAAACGCATGGCAACGCTTTTGGCACGTAACCGTGCCACATCTTAAAGGCGTGTCGATGGTTACGGTACTGCTGCTCATGGTGGCCAACTTCAACGCCTTCATCATCCCCTGGATCATGACCAGCGGCGGCCCCGCGGGCGCCTCCGACATTTGGATCACCCAGATTTACACCATCGCCTTCGGTCGCCAACGCTACGGGCTGGCCTCTGCCTACTCGGTGATACTTTTCATCGTCATGATGACGCTGGGATATTTTTACGTTCGCGCTCTGACGCGCGGTGACGATACGAGGGTCAAATGAGTATGGTCTCCGCAGCCCCAAGCCGCCGCCGTCGGGTCAAGATTGATCCTTGGCGTTGGGTTGGCCGTTTCTTCCTGTTGTTTCTGCTAACCTTCACCGTCCTGCCGATGCTCTGGATGGTGCTGACCTCGATCAAGTCACAATTCGCCGCCATGCAATATCCGCCGCAATGGTGGCCGGCCGAACCGACATTGCAAAACTATGCCAAGCTGCTCGATCCAAATGGATCGACCGGGCAGGAATTTCTGCGTTACTTTTGGAACAGTTTTTACGTTTCGATGGTCACCACGATCCTTGGGGTCATTGTAGCAGTGCCGGCCGCCTACGCCTTTTCGCGATTTACCTTTCCGGGCCGCACATTCCTGTTCTTTTCGGTACTGCTGCGCAACATGTTCCCGTCCGTGGTTTTCCTGATGCCGCTATTCTTGTTGATGCGCTGGATGGGACTGGTCAATACCCATGGCTCCTTGATCCTGACCTATCTCACCTTTGGCCTGCCGCTCTCTATCTGGCTACTCAAGGGGTTTTTCGACAATATCCCGATCCAGTTGGAGCAGGCAGCGCGCATTGATGGGGCGACCCGTTTTCAGGCCTTTTTCTTCATTGTCATGCCGCTATCGACCCCCGGCATTATTGCCACCTCTATTTTCTCGTTTATCGGAGCCTGGAACGAATATGTTTATGCCTACACGTTCCTCTCCAAACAGGATTCGATGACACTCCCGGTCGGCATCCAGCGCTTCTTCACCGAATTCGCCACCGACTGGCCAGGCCTTATGGCGGCAACCTTCCTGATGAGCGTGCCCGTCGTGGTTCTGTTCCTGGTTCTGCAAAAATACTTTGTTCGCGCCCTTACCGAAGGCGCCGTCAAACATTAGCGGCGCGCGCCGCTGGCGCGAGCCTTAGGTCTTCAGGGGAATTGAATGGCTCAAGTAGTACTCAAAGATATCGTCAAAACGTATGGCAGCCTATATGCGGTCAACAATGTCTCGCTGACCGTCGAAGATGGCGAATTCGTCGCCCTTGTCGGCCCATCGGGCTGTGGCAAGACCACAACGCTCAATCTCGTGGCTGGCCTGCTGCCAATGACCGACGGCGATGTGATGATCGGTGATCGCAATGTCACCGATCTCGATCCCAAGGATCGCGACATCGCTATGGTGTTCCAGAATTACGCACTCTATCCCAACAAGACTGTCTACAAAAATCTCGCGTTCCCACTGCAGATGCGCAAACTCTCCAAAGCCGAGATTGATGTCAAAGTCATGGACGCCGCCAAAGTGCTTGACATCGTACACCTGCTGCAGCGCAAGCCGCGCGAACTCTCGGGCGGTCAGCAGCAACGCGTAGCACTGGGTCGCGCGCTGGTGCGCGATCCGCAGGTTTTTTTGATGGACGAACCCTTGTCCAACCTCGATGCCAAACTGCGCGTGCAGATGCGCACTGAGCCTAAAACGCTTCCATCAGGATCTCAAGGCGACGGTGATCTACGTCACCCATGACCAGCTCGAAGCGGTTACCATGGCCGACAAGATGGCCGTCATGAGTGGCGGCTTTCTTCAGCAATATGACTCGCCGAAAAACGTGTTCGAGCATCCGGTGAACATGTTCGTCGCCAGCTTTGTCGGTAGCCCGGCGATGAGCCTTGATACCGCTGGAGGCGATCACAACCGGCGCCGCGGTTGCCCTCGGTTCCACTGAAGGTTGGCAGTTGCCCCTGTCGGAGGCCAATAGCAGGAAGGCGAAAACCGCCTCGACCAGCAAGATCGTGCTTGGTGCGCGCCATTCAACACTAAAATTGCACAAATCATCTTCGCCTGGCGCCGTACCGGGCCGGGTTTATACTGTTGAGCCAACGGGCGACGTCACGTTTGTGCAGGTTTTTCTAAGCGGGGCAACAGTCATTGTCAGCCTCGACCCCTCGATCGACGTCAAACCTGATGAAGAGGTCTGGATCGAGTTTGACCAGGAGCGCATTCACCTGTTTGATGGTGAAACCGAAATGGCGCTGACCGCCGCGTGACGACCGCCACCGATAATTGATCGGTTCAGGCACTCTTCCCACCACGACCCACCTTAGGTGTCACTGCCATGAAAATAACTGCCATTCACCCGTACCCCACCTGGGTGGGCACGCGGAACCAGCTCATCGTCAAGATCGAGACCGATGACGGTATTTTTGGCTGGGGCGAAAGCGGTTTGTCGGGGCGTGAAAAAGCCGTGGTCGGCGCCATCGAACATTATCGCGAATTCCTGATCGGACGCGACCCGATGATGATCGGCGCCCTGTGGCAGGAAATGTATCGCAGCCAGTATTTTGAAGGCGGCCGCGTTCTTACCGCTGCCATTTCCGCCATTGATATCGCCCTGCATGACATCAAGGGCAAGGCGCTGGGCGTGCCGGTTTATGAACTTCTGGGCGGCAAGCAACGTAACCATATTCCCACCTTCGCGACGACAAAGGGCCCCTGCGGCGCCGAGATGATCGAGCAGGCAAAAGAGCTTATTGCCCTTGGCTGGAACGCCATGCGGCTGTCGCCCGCCAGTTTCGGCGACGACAATATTTTCGAGCCCCGGCAATCAATCGCGGCAACAGCCGAATGGTGCATCAAGGCGCGCGAAGCATTGGGCAGCGCCGTGGTCTTGGGAATTGATTATCACCACCGCCTATCTGTGGCAGAGGCCGCCAGCTTCTGCCAGAAAATGCCCTCCGGCACTCTCGATTTCCTGGAAGAGCCCATCCGCGATGAAACCCCGGCGGCCTATGAAGCGCTGCGTAAACTGGTCGATGTTCCCTTCGCTATTGGCGAAGAATTTGCCAGCAAATGGCAATTTGTGCCCTATATCGAGCGCGACATTCATCAGTTCAACCGCATCGATGTCTGCAACGTTGGTGGCCTCACCGAGTCCATGAAGGTCGCGGGCTGGAGCGAAGCGCACTATGTTGACATGATGCCGCACAACCCGCTCGGCCCCATTTGTACCGCGGCGACCGTTCATTTCGCCGCCGCTGTTCCCAACTTTTCATGGCTGGAAACCCGCGCCTCGCCGGGCGAATCCCATCTTGGGTTCAACGACAGCACAATTTTCACCGGACAGCCCGTACTCAACGGCGCCGTTTACGACGTAAGCGACGCCCCTGGCCTTGGCATTGAGGTTGATGAGGACACTGTCAAAAAACAAAGCTTCAAGTTCTGGGAAGCGCCCCACCTGCACCGCAACGACGGCTCGATCACCAACTGGTAGAAAGACTTCAGATGACCCACACACCCGGCATTACCCGACCTTCCAAAGAACTGGTCGCGGCTGTCCTTGCCGTTGGCGCCGCCACCGCGTCCAGCACCCTGGCCCATATGGGCATTCGCAATTGTCACATCCAGGGGCCGATCGCCTCCTCGCCCGGCAAGGCAATCGCCGGGCCGGCCCTTACCTTGCAATTCATGCCGCGTCGCGAAGATCTATATAGCGATGGCGAATATATCGACCCCGAAAAGCAACTCCATCGACATGTTCTTTATCATGTCGAGGAGGGGGACGTCGTTGTGGTCGACGCCCGCGGAGATATGAGCCCGGGCGTTTTCGGCGACATGATGAGCACCTATTTCAAGGGACGTGGGGGTGCCGGCATGGTCATCGATGGCTGTCTGCGTGATCAGCCCAACCTCAAAAAGCTCGACATCCCGGTATGGATTCGTGGCTGGACCCCAAATTTCCACACCCAGACCAATCTGATGCCCTTCGCGGTCAACACGCCCATTGCTTGTGGCGGCGTCACCGTTATCCCCGGCGACATCATCATTGCAGATGATGATGGTGCCGTAGTCGTACCCATCGGGTTGGCCGAGCAAATGATTGAAAACGCCAACAAGAGCCATGACTGGGAAGATTTTTCCCGCATGAAGCTGATGGCCGGTGAGCCGCTCCAGCGATACTATCCGTTGCACGATGACGCGCGTGAGGAATACGAAGAATGGCGCAAGCACAATCCGATCGCGCCACCGCCAAAACAATAAAGGCGCTTGTCGCCCACGGACGACTTGCTTCCCAACCCCACCGACATTCTAAGATTTTGACCAAAGGATAAAAGATAGGCTAAAGGAATACCAACGGGGCCGAAACCAAGAAGCCCCTTGGGTGCGAGGCAACAGGAACCATGGCGTGACCACAAACGGCACTGCGGGGCAGGACTATCTCTCGGTCACTGACATTCACAAGGATTTTGGCGGTCTTGAAGTGCTCAAGGGCATCACGTTCGGCGCACGCCAGCACGAAGTGGTTTCGCTGATAGGAGCGTCCGGGTCCGGCAAGTCCACACTGCTCCGGTGCATTAACCTGCTTGAAATTCCCGACAGGGGCGAGATTGCCGTCGATGGCAAGAAATTGCCACTGTCTCCATCCGGGCGCAGCCATCGCCACATCACCAACCAGCGCGACGTGCGGTTGTTCCGCGCCAGCCTGGCCATGGTCTTTCAAAATTTCAATCTTTGGGCACACATGACCATTCGCCAAAATGTCATGGAAGGCCCCGTGCAGGTGCTAAAGGTGCCCAAGGCCGAGGCCGCAGAACAGGCCGAAGCACTTTTGGCGCGCGTCGGGCTCTCCGACAAACTCGATGCCTATCCCGCCCACCTGTCCGGCGGCCAACAGCAGCGCGCAGCAATCGCCCGTGCCTTGGCCATGCAGCCCAAAATTCTGCTTTTTGACGAGCCAACGTCCGCCCTCGATCCTGAACTTGTCGGGGAAGTACTGGCGGTCATGCGCGATCTGGCCACCGAAGGCCGCACCATGGTCGTGGTAACCCATGAAATGGGATTTGCCCGCGAAGTCTCCGAGAACGTCATCTTCCTGCATCAGGGCCGGATTGGCGAACAGGGGCCGCCCGAACAGATTTTCCAGTCGCCGAAAACCGATGCCTGTCGCAAATTTCTGGCAAGCGTTTTGTAACGACGCCGAAAAACAGCAATTACCAAAGGAGAACCAGATGCTGAAAAAACTTCTGACCGTTGCACTTGTCGCAACAATCGCGGCGGCCACCGCCGGTGCGGCCCAGGCGCAGACCATGCAGATCCGAATTGCCACCGAGGGTGCCTACCCCCCATTCAACATGAAAAACGCCGCCGGCGATCTGGTCGGGTTTGACATTGATATCGCCAACGCACTGTGCGCCGAAATGAAGGCCGAGTGCACCATGGTTGCCCAGGATTGGGACGGGATCATTCCAGGACTGGTCGCCAACAAATATGACGCCATTATCGCTTCAATGTCGATTACGCCAGAGCGTCAGCAATCGGTCGGCTTCACCGAACCCTACTATTCAAACTATCTTCATGTCATGGCCAAGAAGGGCAGCGGCCTTTCCGGCGCCGATGATCTGTCCGGCAAGTCGGTTGGCGCCGAGCGCTCCACCGTTGCGTCCCAATGGGCCGAGGACAATCTGGGTCGCACAGCCGACGTCAAATTGTACGACACCCAGACTGCAGCCTATTCTGATCTTGACGCCGGTCGGATCGACGCCATGGTGTCCGATATCTACCCAGCCTATGACTGGTTGCAGTCCCATGATGGTTTCGAGTTCATTGGCGACAATATCGACATCGACGACAAGATTGGTATTGCCATCCGCAAGAACGACACCGAGTTGCGTGACGCCTTCAATGCGGCGCTCAAGACCATTCGCGACAATGGCACCTATGCCGAAATCAACGCGAAATATTTCCCCTTCGACATCTATTGATCAAGGCCTTTCGGCGCGACCCTTCCTTTGTTCGGTCGCGCCGACATAAAGCGGGGACGCCATGAACAACGAATCGGTTTTCTCGCTCCTCGCATTTGGCGATACCGGCTGGGGCGACGACCTGCTGGCGGGCGCATGGATAACCATCCAACTCGCCGCCGTGTCCCTTGTTTGCGGGCTGGCGCTAGGATTGCTGCTAGCCGGCGGCCGCCTGTCACCGTGGCGCCCGCTGAACTGGTTGACCAACACCTATATCGTCTTCATTCGCGGCACCCCCGAGTTCCTTGTGTTGCTGTTGGTCTTTTTCGGCCTCGATCTTGTCGTTCATAAGATTGCGAGCAGCTTTGGCGTTCAAAGCTATTTCGAAGTCCCAAAATTTACTGCGGCGGTCGCCGGGCTGAGCCTGATCTTCAGCGCTTACGCCTCCGAAGTTTTTCGAGGCGCCTATCTGGCGGTACCCACCGGCCAGATTGAGGCGGCAACAGCAACCGGCATGTCACCGATGCAGGTTTTCAGGCGGGTTCGACTGCCCCAGATGTGGCGTTTTGCGCTGCCGGGTCTAGCCAACCTCTGGATGGTTCTGTTGAAAGACACATCGCTCGCCGCCGTCATTGCGCTCGACGAACTATTGCGTCAGGCCAAGGTCGCCAGCGAAGCCACATTGCAACCATTGGTGTTCTATGTATCGGCCGGGGTCATCTACCTGGTCCTGACGGCGATATCCGATCTTGCCCGCCACCGGCTTGAGCTTGGTGCGCGGCGCGGCTTCGCGCGATAGGAGGGTACCATGTTCGATCTTGTTCAGACCTACCTGAACCTCAAGATTGCTGCCTCTGACAGCATTTGCAGCGCCCTCTCACCGATTAGTCCCGAACTTTTCGTCAATGCCTGTCCTCGGTTTTTCGACGGCTTCTTCGTTACCATAGAATTGCTGCTTCTCTCCTCGGTGCTCGGCTTCCTGATTGCGCTCGCGGTTGTTTTGGCACGCGTGTCGCCAAACCGTTTCCTGTCTATTCCAGCCCATGCCTATATCTATGTCTTTCGCGGCACGCCGCTATTGGTTCAGCTCTGGGTGCTCTATTACGGCCTCGGCTCGATGGGCGCTGAAGGGCTCGGGCCACTATGGCCTTTTTTCAAAGAAGGCTGGTGGGTTGGGCTCCTGACGTTAACGCTGAACACCGCCGCCTATGTCGCCGAGATTTTGCGCGGGGGTATCGAAAACCTGCCCCACGGCCAGGTTGAAGCGGCCCAGGCGTGCGGCATGACCTGGTCCCAACGCATGCGGCGCATCATTTTTCCGCAAGCCATTCGGATTGCATGGCCCGCTTATGGCAACGAAGTCATCCTGCTGATGAAGGCCAGCGCGCTTGTGTCAACCATTACCGTCATGGATCTGATGGGACAAACACGCACCATTTTCTCGCGCTCATATGACCTGTCCATTTTTCTCTATGGCGCTATTCTGTATCTGGTCCTGGCAGGCCTGCTCACGCTTGGCTTGCGTCTCGTCGAAGCACGCATGGCCATCCCCAGCTTCACCCAAGCCAAATCATCGCGGCAACCGTGAACGGTGCCACACTTACGTCTTGTGTTCGCGCGCGAGGCTTCTGACATCGTTCGTTGTAGCGCCCTGGAGAACGACCAGCATGGATAGATTGACAATTTGGTGTAGCAGTCATTAGGACGAGGCCATTGACGGCGCCAAGATGCGCGCTGGCGGCAAGGCGGCATATCTGCGGTCGGGAGAACCAAACGTGACAAATTACTATAAAGCGTTCGGTGGGTTGCCACCTCAGAACCAGCTACTGACCGGGCGAGCGGAATTCACCAACGCCTACGCGGTTATCCCCCGCGGCGTGTTGTGCGACATCGTCACCAGCCAATTGCCGCACTGGACGAACACGCGATGCTGGATTATCGCCCGACCGCTCTCGGGCTTTGCCGAGACCTTCAGCCAATATATTGTCGAGGTAGCGCCTGAGGGTGGCAGTACTCTACCCGAGCCCGACGCATCGGCTGAAGCGGTGCTGTTTGTCGTCGATGGAGAAGTCGACCTGACCTACGACAACGAGCGGCACACGCTCGCCGCTGGCGGCTACGCCTATTTGCCTGCCGGGCTGGCGTGGCATCTCCAGAACAAAACGGCGAACACCGCGACCTTCCATTGGATACGCAAGCGTTACGAACCAGTCCAAGACATCGCAGCACCCAATCCATTCATTGCCCGTGAGCAGGATATCGATCCGGTGCCAATGCCCGACACCGATGGAAAATGGGCAACCACGCGCTTCGTAGACCCCGTCGACCTGCGGCACGACATGCATGTCAACATCGTAACCCTGCAACCGGGCGCCGTGATCCCATTTGCCGAAACCCATGTGATGGAACATGGTTTGTTCGTGCTCGAGGGCAAGGCCGTCTACCGCCTCAATCAGAATTGGGTAGAGGTGGAAGCAGGCGACTTCATGTGGCTACGCGCTTTTTGTCCGCAGGCTTGCTACGCGGGCGGCCCCGGTCCCTTCCGCTATCTGCTCTATAAAAACGTCAATCGTCACCCTGATCTGGGGCCCCAGCCCCACGCTGGCTAGGTCGGCGCGTGCACAGGCGTTGATGGCAGACGATCATGGTAGCCATTGTCTCGGTGCCTTGATCAAAATTGGTCACATATAGGGCGCGACTACATCACCCATGTTCAGTCAACCCTGTATCCCACCAAACTCGAAAACGAAACGTCCAGCAGATATATTTGGTCTCGCGCAGCGCGATGATCTGGCGACAATATGCGAGACAAACGCGACTATCCAAAAAAGGAAAAGCCCAGCGAACTCGTTGAGTTCACTGGGCTTTTTTGGTTGCGGGAGCACGCAACTACCGATACCGACACTCGCTCCAAGTTGCTGTTTAGTCTTGGTGGGATGGCAATGGCGGGGTGCATCGCGCGAGCGATGCAGCACCTAAAAGAGCCGCAAGGATGCCGCAAGTTCATCGATCCAAAAGGAAAAGCCGCCACGCTTCGCAGCGTGACGGCTTCCTGAACCTGACCAGCCGATGCCTGATCGTGAGGCTTTTTCCCCTTACAGGATGGCCACCTCGGGCGCCACTCGGACCTGCACGTTGCCGTGCTTGATGTTTTGAGACCGTGAGGCATAGGCACGGTCTGTCTTGATAGGTGGATAGATAGCGTAACAAGCCTCAAATGTCAATCATCATGACGCTCGAACCGCGTTCAGGTCGCTCAACAGGCATACCCCTCGCTCGACGATCACGCCCTGCGCTCGCAGACATTCCGCCACAGAGATAATCGATGTTCCCGACGACACAAGGTCGTCGTTCAGCGCAATCCTCTGCCCTTCCAAGGCTGGCACTTCTCCGCTCACGGTAAACGGTTGAAAGAAGCGCCACATCGGTTTTGCGACTTCCTTCATCTGGAAATCCGTGTCGCGCTTTGCCCTTCTCAGTTGGCCGAGCTTGGCCTTGAAAGCTCTTGCATCACGACCTTTCGCGAACTGCGGAAAAACGGCGTCAATCGCGTCCAGCACCTCACCGACCGTCCGCTTGCGCAGAAAACTCGATTCTACGAGTGGCAACCCCGACACCTCCGCCACGCGCGTTGCAAACAAACGACATAGAGGCTTACTCGACGGAACGTCCACGAGAGCATCGACCTCCAGATCGCCGACGAATGCTGCCAGGATCTCATCAGCGCGCTTGTAAAGCATCTGGTGGTACATTGGCTGCATACGGTAGCCGTTCATCTCTTTGAGAGCGTAAACCAGCGGATTGCCATCACGATCATGTCCCTTCGTGGTTTTCCGGCGGAAGACGTATTGAAGCCGTAGTCCCTCAATTGCCGCCTCTGTCGGATTTCCTTCGATCGAGGTGTCCACGAGTTCTTGATGGGAGTGATCGATGATTACAGTCTTGTTGGCGTAAACGTTTATCCCCAAAAACCCTCAGCCCCCCATTCATGTAACCAGGACAGCGCATCTGCCGTATGTGAAGTATTCGTGTATATGACATCGCTCCGAGAAGCACCCGGAAATGCTGCTTTCCGCGGCGGCGAAGCGAACTAACTCCCCAGACGGCGCGCCTTCGTAAAGCCGCGATCCGTGGCAATGAAGCGTTCCAACATCGGCACGATGAGCCGGACGGGGTCGGCGACGAGCCGGTCGCTTTCGCGGGCCAGCACCTCGGCATAGGCGATAAGATCACGGTGGAGCGCGCCCGGCAGTTCCACCGCCACTTTGACGGGTTTGTCCTCAACGACGGTCAGTGTCGGCGCGACCTGCAACTGGCGCTGGACGATCTGTTGCCCGGCCTGATTGATAGTGTCCTGCGCTCCGTCCCGGATGGCGCGGATCAAGCGGTCTTCTTCGTCGGTCGCCAGTTCCGTACCGATGCCGAGCAGAGTGGACAGGCCCGCCGCCTTCATCATATCCCACCAGTGGTAATCGACGCCGTCCTCCAGACCGGCATAGCCGGAAGCGTCCGCACCGGGCTGGCGCTCCAGCACCATGGAGCGGCCATCGGGCAGGATCAGGCGGTTCCAGACCAGTAGCACGCGGCGCTGCCCAAACTGAACACCGGCGTCATACTGGCCGATGATGCGCGTTCCCTGCGGTATCAACAGCAGCGCGCCGGTCGGGCTGTCATAGACATTCTCCGTGACCTGCGCGGTGATCTGGCTAGGCAGATCGGAACAGATGCCGGTAATCATCGCTGCTGGAATCATGGCTCCGGCCCGTAGGATGTAAGGCGATACAGGCGCCATGATGCCATCCAGGACGACCGTCTGCCGGTCCACCGGGCCATTCAGGAAAGCCGTATGCCGGTCCTGGGTTGCCGGCTGGGCACCGAGGTCAAGACCTGCAACGCCCGCCGTCAGGCGAGAAGCCGTGGCTTACCTCTGCGAGACCTTCGCGGTGAGCCAGCGTCGGGCATGTGAGCTCGTCGAAGTCGATTTCGTCAAACGGCATGTATCGGACTTTGAAGAAAAGCTCTGCAAAAGCTTACCCGATACCGGAGTGGCGATATTCCTACGAATATTCCGAAGTGATCAAGCGACAATCGGCTTCGTAATAGAGTCGCTCGGGAGCCTTCAGCAACTAGGTCCCGTTGACAAAGTATGGCATCCATATCCTTGCTGCGGCTAAGGCCAGGAAGGCGGCGAAGGATTTTGCGGTCTTGTCGAAGCACGTTGCGATGCGGCGGAACTGCTTGAGCCTGTTGAACATGCGCTTGATGCGGTTGCGGTCCTTGTAGGCCCGGAAGTCGCATGGCGGCGGGTTCTTGCGGTTGGCTTTGGGTGGGATCACCGGAATAACGCCGCTCAGCAGCAGATACTGGCGGACGACGTCGCCGTCGTAGCCTTTGTCAGCCAACAGCAGCCGCAGCTTGCCCACCGGCATGGCCATCAAGGCAGGGACGGCTGCATAATCTGACGCTTCTCCGCCCGTGAGGACAAAGCCAAGAGGGCGTCCCTGACCGTCGGTGCGCGCGTGGATTTTGCACGTAAAGCCGCCGCGTGATCGACCAAAAGCCTCCTTATGAGTCCCCCTTTTGCGCCCGCTGCCTGACTGTGGCCGCACACTGTGGTGCTGTCGATCATGTGCTGCCAGCCGTCGGTGAGCCCGAGTTCGACCAGGGTCTCAAGCAGGGCGTCCCAGACCCCTTGCTCGGCACAGCGGCGAAACCGGACATAGACCGAGTTCCACTTGCCGTAGCGCTCATGCATGTCGCGTCAGGGGCAACCTACCCGGAGGACATGCAGCATCCCATTCAGATACCGGCGATTATCTTGTGCTGGTCGGGACTTGCGTCCTCCCTCAGCCGGCAAAAGCTCGCCAATGAGCCTGCCACTCTGCGTCCGACAAATCCCCACGTGCCAAAAGCGCCTCCTAAAAAGCGGTCTTGAATCACGGAAAAGCCGATTTGGGAATCCACCTTTGTCAACAGGATCTAGCAGAAATGCCATACCTATTAGAACTGGCACGTGATGTCGTGCTTATAGTTGTACCGGAATTACCCCGGACGGCTTTGGGCAAAGTATCTCGCGCCTCATGTGGGGGTGCTCGCGGATGCTGCCATGAGAAATGGCAGCCCCGCTGTCTTTTTGGCGGAAGGCGGGTGGTCGGTGCGGATATATGATCAGCGCCCTGACTCGTGAACTGCTGTCAGGGCGCCAAATGCATTTTAGCATATGCGCCATCAGCCCGAAGAAGTTCAGCATGCGTGCCTTCTTCAGCAATTGAACCACCGTCAAGCATTATTACGCGGTTCGCCCGCTCGATTGCCGACTTTCGGTGAGCCTACTATCAGCAGCGCTTTGCCGACCGCGATGCGCTCGATTGCGTTGAGGATCCCTTTTTCAAGGTGTGCGTCGAGATGGGACGTTGCCTCATCGAGTATAAGCAAAGGGCGATCGCGCAGCACAGCACGGGCGATGGCAATACGCTGTCTTTCTCCTCCAGAAAATCGTTTCCCCCGCTGACCGACCATGGTTGCCAACCCTTCTGGAAGCTGACGAACCAGAGCGTCTAGGCCTGCCTTACTTAGCGCGTCGCGCATTTCATCATCCGAAACGCCATCGAGCCCGTAGGCGAGATTGTCGCGGAGCGTAGCGTCCTGCAAGTAGATGTCCTGGCTCACAAGTGACACATAGCTCCAAAGCTCCTCCTCTGTTAACTCGCCTGTATCATGCCCGCAGAGCCTTAATGCGGCCGCTAGTCGGACGGACGGAGCCGCAAGCTAGGCTAATACCGGTTGATTTCCCAGCACCGGACTGCCCCGCAATAGCGACCGCCTCCCCTTGACGCACAGAGAAGGACACGTTAACCAATACGTTCGCTGATATGAGTTTTTCTTCAGCAGCACCGTCTTGTTGGTCAAGACGAGTCAGGTTAATACCTGCCAAAAATCCGCTCGTTCCCGTACTGGTGCCAGACACTTCCGACAATGTCCTTACCCCAACCACCTTGCGTGACGGGTACGAATATGTGACGCGATCGAATGCGAGAACGACTTCCGGATCTGCGGGAGAAGATTTGACAGCAGGCGCCACCACTGTCGTCAATCCGGTGTTCGGTGACTGAAGTATGGCCTCGATGCGATCAAGACCCATGCCGGCACGTATCAAGGGGTAGCGCTGCCCAACCACCTCCCCCAACGGCTGCCTGACCATGCCAACAAAGAGCAACGCCGACACAACCCCTCCAATTGAGGCCTGCCCAATGGACGCTAAGTAAACTCCGAGACCGAGGAATATGGCCCCTATCAAATCAAAGCACAGTCGATATACAACACCGATCACAGCACGCCAGTTGTCCATCTCCGCCGCGAGTTTAGCGGACTGAGTTGCGACGATGCCGAACCGACGCTCTTCCTCCATTGTTGTCGACATCTGGCGTATCACACTCACAGCATCGGCCGTTGTAGTGCCCTCTATCTGAGACGACACTGCGGAGCCTCACTTCGTACGAAGCGCCAATGGTTTCGTTGATCTTTCCCTCCGAGAAACGGACCGCAAGCAGTGCAACCGGAATTAGAACGAAGGCGGTAAGAAACCAACCGTTGATCATGGCGAGAGCGACACCGACTGCCGCCAACCCAACCCAGCCATGAATGGTTGCAAGCGGTACCGTCGTGAACAGCGGATCTATCAACCGCATGTCGTTTGTAAGTCGACTGTGCACAACACCCGGGTTAATTGTCGAATAAGTCAGCATTGGCATTCGCATAAGATGCGAATAGGTCCGCTGCGCCAGCTGCCAAGAAATTGTATAGCCAACCTTTGTGCCTTGCGAATTGGCAATAACTTCGCACGATGCAGCAAGAATTGCTACAGCAACATATAGGGACAATAGCGGAATAAGTGAAGAAAGCGTCGATCCGCGGAGTGCGCTATCAATCACCCATCCAAGAATTAGCGGCATGCATACTGGCAGTGACGCCGCTAACGCCGTTAGCGCGAACACCGGAAGAATTCGATGCCACTGTAGATCTAGATCAAGAGCGAGTACTCGTCTTATCACCTTGTGAACCTCCTCATCTATCGAAACAAACGTCCATTATCACAGGGAAAGACGACATAACGCCGATACTGTCAGGCGGTCGCTCCGGGTCGCCCCCCACGGCATTATTGGTAGGACGCATTTGGTCAGCACTTTATACTGTATTCGTTTCATCTGACTCATCTGCGCCATGAACGCGAGCATGTGTTGAAGTGCCTCCTTTTCGTTGTAGCCAGTACCGGCTGGATGATCGACAGTGACGTTCCGGTCACGCACGTCGATGCGCCCTGTCGCATAAGCATAGCAAATGGCAAGCCGGCCTATTCCCCAGCCGTATCTGTTCATTGTGTAGTCCGCCCCTCGAAGACATGCCGCAATCCGTTTGCGCAACGACATCAAGACCATTGCCTAGGGATTCGATGTAGGCACTTGGCCGCTCCCACAGACTGGTGGGGTCCGTCGCTCCCCATACGCCAATTCGGCTGTCGTTTTCAAAGCGCTGGATGCATTGGGTAACCGCCAGAGGCCAGTCGCGGTAGAATGCCCCCAACAATTATGATGACAATGTCCTCAGTTGCGAGTTTAAGTGCGGCTTCAAATTTCTGCGAGTAGTAGTCGTTGCTTGGCACAGATATCCATTTCCATCCGTCATCTTGTTCACATGGCGACGCAAATATTTAACGACTTTCTCCTCGCGTCGTCATAGGGAACACAATATCTGATCCTAGACTCGCCCGCGGTTTCAAGTATTTTGTGCATAGGGTTTGACTGCCGTGACGTGCTCCCCGGGGATTTGGACCGTTTTGAGCCTGGGATTGTCCAATTATGATCCCTCGACCGGGATATGGAGAGTTCCATGAAGGCATCGAAGTTCACGGAGGCAGATCGCCTTTGTTCTGAAGCAGGCAGAAGAGGGTACGACGGTCGGCGAGGTGTGTCGCAAGGCCGGGATGTCGGAGGCGACATTTTGCAACTGGCGGAAGCGCTATACCAGCTTGATGCCATCGGAAGTGAAGCGGCTTCGGCAGCTGGAAGATGAGAACAATCGGGTGAAGAAGATCGTCGCCGCCCTGACGCTGGATAAAGCCATGTTGCAGGATGTTCTCCAAAAAATGTAATGACCCGCCCTGTCCGTCAAGGTCGTTCGACGGTGACGGCTCAGTCTGCGTAAATGTATCCGCCCTCTCGCGAGTGGACCGCTGTTGCGGCCAGGCCATGATGAGATCCACACGCTTCGTTCCCGAATAACTTGCTTCGGGCTTATAGGCCCGCTTTTTTGCGCCGGGTTGGGCACCAAGGGAATCAACATCGGCGCCCTGGTTCCCACGGCGCGCTTGCGGCTACCACGGCGGCGCACCATCAGCTTCTCCTCGCGGTAGCATCCGGAACAGCCGCTTGTGATTGACCTGATACCCTTCGCGCCGCAGTAAGACATGCAGGTGCCGATAGCCGAACCGTCGCCGCTCATGGGCAATGGCCTTCATCCGCTCGCGCAGCACCATGTCATCGGTTCGAAGCGCTTGATAGCGCATCGTCATCCGGCAACATCCCAACACGCGGCACGCCCGCCGCTCGCTCATCCCATAGGCAGTCTGGAGATGGGCGACAGCATCCCGCTCGGCGGCGGGCGCTACCGTTTTTTTCCAAGAAGATATTTCAAAACGGCATTATCGAGCATGCTGTCGGCACAGGTCGGCTACGAGGACGCCAGCCTCCTGCTCCTTCAATATCCCGATGATCTGCTCTTCGGTGAATCTGGTTCGCCTCATCTCTGGTCCTTCTGGTGGGCGAGAGCCATCTTCAAGCTGGATTAGGTGCAGGGGGTCAACGTCACAGCTCATGGTTTCCGTTGCGCAGTCGGAAGTGCAATCACCCGTACAGTTTGAGGTCGCGCAACCATTTGTTGGGTTACAGTCGTTAGTTGGCGTGCAGCCAGTAGTGTAGAACTCATTTGGTGTTGCGCTGTAGGCAGAATGGAGCCTGTTCGTCCTGCATCAAGACACCATCAGAGCCCATCAACGACTCGCTTTTAAACTCTTCAAGCCAATCCATTTTTCATTGTGCATGGATGATGCTGTCCCGCTCAGCATCAAGGGCCCGATGCCCCGTTGGTGGGCCACGCTTGCGTTGCAGAAGGGATGTTGCGGTTCCTCCCGATCGGAACAGCCTGACTAGCCGATAGGTGGTTGCGCGGCTTACGCCGAGTCTCAGCGCTGAGTTCACCGACATTCCCGCTGTGCCCCTTTTTCGCGGCGCAAAAACTCGCGGATCGCATCGGCACGCCGACAGGCTTCTTCCCACTCAAGATCATCAACTTCATCAGGGCTAATGTCGGTCATCTGGCGCGCAAACTGGACAACCGTTACGACGCAAAATTCTCATACAGAGCCTTCAAGCCGAATTCTCAATTTAACTACAGAATATCAAATTTGGTGCAGTCGCAACCGTTTAATCGTAGATGCACGGAGTCGCGCAATTAAACGCAGTCCGACAACGCTTTCAAAGGCCGAGACCGTTAGAGTGGCCGCTATCCCGTGCTGATCGAAGCGCGAGAGATCACCGGAGCCTTCCACGTCATGATACGGTGCTGGACCGAGCCCGATCTCAATCCTTGGATCGAGTGAGGTCGCACTAGCCTCGTGGCATCGTTCGCCAATGGCGTCGGTCGTGACATCCAGACCGTCTGCGCTGCCATCATCTTTATGTGGTCGAATGGCCAGACCGTGGGCCAGAATTACAGGCCCGATGGATCGGCGCCAGCTAATGCCCATCATCACCAAAACTGCGTCAGAGCCAAATTTGAACGCCGAAACACAGGCGATGCGCCCGCCGGTCGGCCCGGTGGGTTGATCGAGGCAATCGCCCCGCAATGAATTGCCGGTTTGGAAATAGGCGGCAGCGGGCCCGGGCCATGACAGCAACTATGGCAGCTGCAACCAGGGCGGCCCTCATGCCGCCGACAAAGCCCTGACTACGGCTTCGGGCTCTTTCTCGATAATGGTCAGCAGCACACGGGATGGGGCATCGACCGGGAACCGGCCCTGCTCCCAATCGCGGACACGGCCCAGCGAAAAGCCGAATTTCTTGGCGAACACCGGCTGGGTCATCTTGAGGCGCCCGCGGATCTTCTTCACGTCGACCTGGGCCGGGATGTACACGTTGAACTGTGCAGCATCGGCCTCACCCGCTGCATAGGCCAGGGCATCGCCCATGCCGGCCGCGATCTTGTCAAATGCGCTCTTAGTCATCGTTTCTGTCCTTTCTTGGCCTTCGCCTTTGCTGCATAGGTGTCGACAAGGGTTTTTGCCATTTTCGCCAGGGCATTGCGTTCGGCCTGTGTCAGGTTGTCCGCGTCGTTCTTGGCGAACACCGTGATCAGAAAGACCGGGTTGCTGGGGCCGCTGAAAAACCAAACGACCCGATAGCTTCCGCTCTTGCCCTTGCCTTCGGCTGCAATCCGGGCCTTGCGAAAGCCGCCCGTTCCCTTCATCACGATGCCCTCGTCCGGTTCCCGGGCAAGAGCGTCGACCACGGCCTGACGCACGGCATCGGTCATGCCGACATCTTTGGCCGCGGCTAGGTAGGACGGTGTTTCGACTACGGTTTGCATACCTATTTGTACGGAACGCCCGTACCTTTGTCAAGGTTCCTAATTTAGCTTTTGCGCCAGGCGCATGAGCCAGGAATTGGTGTACGGATCAAATTTCAACGATTCTGGATTTATGCGGCCGATATCGAAAATAGCTTGATAGATCCGATGCAGCACAAATTGCAACACCGCAAGGCTCGCCGCTTAACATCAATCCAAGGTCGAGCCAGACACTCCACCAATCGACGATCCAAGCTGTGCCAAATCATCTGACGACGGACAGGTCTTCACTATGTTTACGCGAAAGATTTGACCACTACGTTGCACGCTACGGAGGAATCACATATCCATAATCTAATTTTATTTGGAGTTGAATTAGGCTCAGGACCTATTAAATTACTTGCAGAGCGGGCGATGAGTTGATTCATTGGCAGCGCGAGGAGGCGTTGCCGTGAGTGACCTGATCTGGTTATCGGAGGCGCAGATGCGCCGGATCGAGCCATATTTTCCGTTGTCGCACGGAGTGCCGCGGGTTGATGACCGACGGATCATCAGCGGCATCATCTTTGTGATCCGCAACGGTCTGCGGTGGCGTGATGCGCCTGCGGCTTACGGTCCGCCGAAGACGATCTACAACCGGTTCATTCGCTGGAGCCGGATGGGCGTGTTCAACAAGATATTCGCGGCATTGGCGGCCAAGGGCGGCAAGCCGGAGCAACTGATGATCGACGCTACCCATCTCAAAGCGCACCGCACGGCGGCCAGCCTGCTTAAAAAGGGGCTGTTCCCAGACGTATCGGACGCACCAAGGGTGGCCTGAATTCCAAGCTGCACGCAGTCTGCGATGGCAAGGGCCGACCACTGGTCATGCTGCTCAGCGAAGGGCAGATGAGCGACTACAAGGGCGCAGCGCTGATGATCGACGCCTTACCCAAGGCCAAGACGCTGCTGGCAGACAGGGGCTACGATGCCGACTGGTTCCGAGCCGCCTTGGCCGAGCGCGGCATTGCCGCCTGCATCCCGTCAAAGATCAACCGCAAGGTCCCGATCGCTCACGACGCAGGGCTCTACCGCCAGCGCCACAAGGTCGAGAACATGTTCGGCAAACTCAAGGACTGGCGACGAATCCACACCCGCTACGACCGATGCGCACATACCTTCATGTCCGCCATCTGCATCGCTGAAACCGTCATCTTCTGGCTCAATCAATGAGTCCTGAGCCTAGAGAAATATAACGCATTTTCACTCGTATTTAAGAGAACCTGTGATGCGATGTAATTTATCTGCTTGGGACTATTTGGTGTTTTATATATGTCATTTTTCGTTATTTCATTTGTTCAATATGTTAGACATAATAAATTTGTAAGAAAAAATGACAGATACAAGAGATACGGAACTATAGTTTGGTCATCTCTGCATATACGGGTAATTTCATGGCATCCCGATTGCCCGAAAAGACTCGTACTGGCAGAACGAAAAATACTGCTTCCGTGGTTATCTTTCTTCGTATTTGCTGTATTGGCTACGGTCGCGTTGAACATTTCAAAAACTTTGTAGAAAAAACAGAGAATATTTTATGTCTAATCCATATTATTACGATATTGATCAAAATCCAAGTCAATTGGATATTACGGATAGTATAACGTCGGCTATCGACGGGGCCCTTAATGGCCTTTCTGACGGCGCTCGCCGCAGCAAGTGACATCCGCGCATTCTGTGGTTTTCATCGACATGCGCCGTAACGCTAGGCAAGTCACCTCACATCAATGCGATGTGGACTGCCCCTAGCCCGGTAGACAGGTCCCGCCTATCCTTTGAGCATAGGAGGCAGCTTGTGAGCACACAGAGATTTACCCCAGAATTTAAGGAAGAAGCCGTCAGGCCGGTGGTTGAGCGGGGCGATCGCGTTCCGGATGCGGCGGCGCGCTTGGGCGTGTCGGCCGATTTGAATCGTCCCGGTTTCACCGGAGACCTTTAGCTTCATTTCACGCGACCATATCGAGCACGTCGCGCTGTGCATAGAAGTTCTCTTCAGCCTCTGCTGGCGGGATGTTTCCGATGGGGCCAAGCAGGCGTCTGTGGTTGAACCAATCGACCCATCCGAGGGTGGCCATTTCCAGATCTTGCATGTTGCGCCATGGACCCTGGCGGTGGACCAGCTCGGTTTTGTAGAGACCGTTAATCGTCTCAGCGAGGGCGTTATCATACGAGTCCCCGACGCTGCCGACCGATGGTTCGATGCCTGCTTCGGCCAAACGCTCGGTGTATCGAATGGACAAATATTGCCCGCCGCGATCCGAGTGGTGAACCAATCCGCTCTTTTGGACCGGCCGTCGATCATGCAGGGCCTGCTCGAGAGCATCGAGAACAAAGTCAGTTTTGGCCGATCGTGAGACCCGCCATCCGACGATGCGATCAGCGAATGTGTCGATGACAAAGGCCACATAGATCATCGCTTCAGTGGGCGGTCGAGTTCCGCCTGCGCAAAATAAGCTGACGCCTTGCGCAGGATCTCATTCGCCTGGCGCAACTCGCGGACCTCACGTTCCAGGGCCTTGATCCGATCCCGTTCCTCGGTCGTGACACCGTCGCGCATACCGCTGTCTTTCTCGGCCTGCTTGACCCATTCGCGCAGGGTCTGGGGAATACAGCCGATCTTCGGTGCAATGGCCGCAATCGCGCCCGCCTGCGTTTCGTATGAGCCTTGATGCTCAAACACCATCCTGACCGCTCGTGCGCGGACCTCGGGCGAGTAGCGATTTGCCATTTTGCTTTTCGTCATAACCATCATCCTTACTTAAGTTGATGTCTCCGACAAACTCGGGGCGATTCAGTGTGCCGGCGGACACCGCCTACATCGGGTTGGCTTATGCCCTGCGCGGTGACCAACAAGACGCGCATTATGTGACGTGCTGCTCGCAGGTCTTCGACATGGACGGTGGCGGCATTCAGTTCGTCGCGTTTGAGGCGCGAGACCCGGTGGCCGACGTGGCCGAAGCCCGCCGGAACCCCTTTCTAAGTCGCGACGACATGCGCGCGGTCCTCGCCCGTAGCCTCGAACTCTATCAGGGGCGCAATGGCGGCAACCTACCAAAACGCATGGTCATTCACAAAACAACCGCGTTCAAGGAAGCTGAAATCGAGGGCGCGTTCGATGCGCTTACCGGCGTAGCGGAAATAGAGTGCGTCGAGGTCAGTTCGGCATCGTGCTGGCGTGGCGTCTGGCTCATCAAGTCGGGACTAGAGAAGCCACCGTCAAAACCGTCGGGGTTTCCCGTACCGCGCGGGACGATGGTGATCCGCACGGGCAATTCTGCCTTGGTATGGGTGGCAGGCAATGCTCCCGAGGTCTCTGCCGCGAAATGACTATCCGTATCGCCTGTTTATGTAAGTATTCTAAGATGAGCACGCCCTGATATGCTGCATACTGAGCCACCTCCATCTGTTACTCTTGCTGGCATCTTGCACCCAACGACTACGGGATCGGGCTCCTATAGCCATCTGCTCCTTGAACAGCGCGTCAATGCTCTCTCAGATACTGACATATCGGAACTGCGTCCCTATTTTGAGTCGGCCCATCAGGACGCACGCGAGGTGTTTCACGCGGCCGCCCGGATTTCGCTTCATCCCGAAGATGGCGAAAGGGGAGATCATGCGATCTATCCCAATTGCCTCCCACCAAAGACGATCCGTGTCCCCCGTCAGGACCTCTGTCCCAGATTTAGGGTTGAGATTTAAGGAGTGTTTTGGTCTCGTCGCAATGACGAAGGAACCAAGATGACGACCGAATCCTCGAACACCAAAAAGCCTACGGAGCGGGTGATGAAAGACATTCGCCGTGCAACCCGGCGGCACTTTTCAGCGGAAGACAAGATCCGGATCGTGCTGGATGGCCTGCGTGGTGACGACAGCATCGCCGAGCCTGTGCCGTAAGGAAGGCATTGCGCAGAGCCTGTATTACACTTGGTCGAAGGAGTTCATGGAGGCCGGCAAGCGCCGGCTGGCTGGCGATATTGCCCGCGCTGCCACCAGTGATGAGGTCAAGGATCTGCGCCGCGAGGCCGGCGCTCTGAAGGAATGCGTTGCCGACCTGACGCTGGAAAATCGTCTGCTCAAAAAAAGTCTGATCGCGGATGGGGACGAGCAAGAATGAGGTATCCCGCATCTGAAAAACTCGAGATCATCAATCTCGTCGAGCAGTCGCACCTGTCGGCGAATAATAATGACCGATAATCTGTTCCTCGCTGAACCGCAAAGCCTTCATCGTCCGTCTCCCTCAATGGACGGGCTCTACTCAGTTTTGGAGGAATCTAAGGGCTCACGTCAACGGCGTCAGGCTCGAAATGCAGCTTCCTGGTGATCGACGCAAAGAGTTCCTCATCAGTATCGATACCGCTCATGTGCTCATTGCCGACGAGCACTTAGCAAGAAATTTTGAGATCGTTGTTGCCCGCTGCGGGCGTGGTGGGCGGGGAGATTCGGGCGGCCGATACTTCACCACCAGCAACACCGGCCAACATGCGATACGCGATAGCGATCGATACCGATGGATGGAGGTTCCTCGTCGCCAGGCGACGGGTCGCGCGCGCTCATCGTCGTGGTTCGGATGACTCGTCCGGTGTAGGGAATTCCGGTAGATCGGAATCGGGCCAGGCGGCGGCGGCCGCCTCCCTCAAGGACCTTGCAGCCTGTGTGACATCGGCCACGTGCATCTGCAATGCGTCGGCGGCGTGACGTGCCTCGTTGAGAACGGCAAGCCGTCCCAAAGCTTGTGCCAGCGCCTTAAGGACGTCCTTACCATAGGCCCGCTCCGCCACCTCGATAGACAACGCCGGTATAGAACCGCATCCCTTGACGAGATAGCCAAGGTCGATCACGTCGCGGTAAGCGACGGATTTGTCCAAGCAGCGATCGGCGTTGGCCAGGAGCCTTCTCGGAGAATTGGCTCTCGATCGTCAGAACGGGCACGCCCAGGCCCTCGACCAAGGCGCCATCCAAGGGTATTCGTGCTTCGCGAACGATCTCGAACTTGATCGGCTGTCCTTCCAGCGAGACGACCCCGCGTATCCCGTACTGATCGGCCTTGAATTCGCGCACCGTCTCTATATGCGCGCCGAAGACGGCGTGCGCCCCGCCATCCCGTATGGCGCTGCGAAGGTCTCGATAGCCGTCTATATCGGCGCATAGGAAGTCGACATCAAGGGAAAGCCGGTACTCCCCGTTCATCAGCACGATCGCAGTGCCTCCGCCGAAGTAGCAGTTGCTGCGCTGCAGAAACGCAGCGTCCATCGACTGGAGTGCCGACTGGATGATGATATGTTGTGGGCGTTCGAACTTCACCGCTATCTCCTCACTCGCCGCAAAGATATGCGGCTAGCTGGAAGCATTCAGGCGAACATCCGGTAGCCATGACCGAATTCCTGCGTCAGGTCTTCGATCAGGTCTGCTTCCTCAGTAGTGAGGTGGTCGGCATCCACATGGCGCCAATTTCGCTCGTAGAGCCTCGAACGCTTCTTCGCGCTCGATAGGTCGTGTGACATCACGATTCCACGCGAGCATACCAAGCTCCGGGAACTCCTTGGGCACGATCAGGCTCTGCAGAATGCTTGGCCATGATCAACCATATAGTCCTTCGGCGAGCAAATGTCGAGTTTTTGCCGGTCCATAGATAACGCAATCGGCTTGCCGAGGTTGCTATTCCTGGAGGGGAGATTGCTCAGGCGCTTCTGACAGTCCAGTACCTCGGGTAGAGCAACTCCTCCTCATCGGCGGAGGACTTCGGCGTGAACGCCAGATTTAGGAGCCGATCCGGTACCACGAGTTCCGCGCACAGTCGATGTTTCAATTCCTCTGGACTCAGCTTCCGGTAACGCAACGGGCCGTCCACGACGTCGGCGTCCCGATCCTCCGAACGCAGGATATTGACGCCACCAAGATAGACGGCCTGGACGATGATCTCGTCCGCGATCGTCTTGGTCGAAACCGTCACCGAGAGTTCGTGCCCTTTGCCGGGCACTGCGTAGAAGCGTCCTCGAGCGGCCACCAAAACATCGGCGATGAATTCGAACGCCCTGCTTGAGACCCTGGTCGAACTCGGGCTCACCGACGACTGGCAGCACATGCACTTGATGCTTCGTTGTTTTGGGGCCAGGTTTTTAGTTGCACCCAAGTCAGCCTATAGTGGCTAGGAAATCCATCTAGTTCCGGCTATGAACGCCAAAATCAAAGGATATCGACTGAAATGAGGGAAGTCGTGGAACGAGGGACGAGCTCTCGGTATTTGATGAAGCCGCATCTTGTTTGTGGGGAAAAGGCCAATGTTGCACCCAAACAACAATTATTGGAGTTCTGGCGCAACGCTTCTTAGAGCGAACAAATGTCGCCGGACCAAGCACTGTACGTCGTCAGATCATTTGGCTCAGCTTTGATCGCGGATTCCCCCGCCCGGTGAACCTATCCGGTCGCGCCGTGGCTTGGCCCGAGAGTAAGGTGGCCGCTTGGCTTGCCCAGCGTAGCCATCAAGTCGCCTAAAAAAAGCCCCGCCATTTCTGGACGGGGCCGTGGCACTCTTGAGTTCTGCACAACAAGAATAGCCCAGCCCGTCCTTTGGCGCAAACACTTGAGGACGAAAATGACAAAACCCGAACCCGAGTATTCCAGAACGACGCACGCATTTTGAATCGTCCCGGTTTCACCGGAGACCTTTAGCTTCATTTCACGCGACCTTCGAAGGCGTCCAGCAACGTGACCGACCCACTCTCGCCAACGAGTGGGGTGAGGCCATCGACCTTCACCATCGGCAGTCGCCGGCGGGCGGTCGCGATTGCGTCACCTTCCCTGGTGTGCGCCTTCTCGTGATCGCGCAATGCGTCCACTTCGGTCTGGAATGTCGTTCGATCGACAATGTTGGGTACTGGGTAATTCAGTTTGTCCTGAACCATGATGGCCTCCTGATTGTTTGATGGCGCGCGAGACTGTGCGTCGGCACCTTGCCTTACTCGGCGAGCGCCAGTGCCGAAGCGCTGGTTTGGGAATTCGTCCTCGGCGTTCTTTGAGTCGCTATCAGCACAGCGGCGAGAACTGCACAGGTCGCGGTCACATAAAGCGGAGCGCTTGTCCCGATAAAATCCACCGCAATGCCGCCAGCAATCGCGCCTAAAGTGACACCGACCTGAATGACGGCCAGAAACAGTCCGCCAACGCCTTCGAGCTGGTCGGGCGCGGCCCGCCCCATCCACGTCTGGGTCATCACCGGACCGGCACCGATGGCGACGCCCCAGGCAGCGGCAAGTACCAGGATGGCGACGTAAGAGCTGTTGAGGGCCAACAGACCCAACGAGGCGAACGCCAGCATGAGGAAGGTTACGCCGAACCCTTCGCGCAACGCGCGATCGGCGAACACGCCAGCCATTGCGCTACCGGCCAGGCTGGCAAGTCCCAGCACCAGCAGGGCGGCGGCGATGGCGGTCGGATTGAGCGCGCCATTCGTCTCGAGGTACGGCCGCATGAACGTGAAGCCGCTCACTTCGCCGCCGAAGAACAATAGTCCGACAATCAATCCAACGCGAACAGGAGGGCGTTTCAGCAGGCCCAACATGCTCGAGACGCTGGTCGCACTCGTCGCCGGAACGCTCGGCAAGAAGATGGCTTGCAAGAGCAGTGCGAGAAAACCACAGCCCGCAGCGGCCATGAATGCCACCCGCCAACCAAAGGCCTCACCGATCAGGGTCGCAAGTGCCGGGGCGACAACGAGCCCGGCTGAAAGGCCCATGAAGACAATCGACATGCCCTTGCCCATGTCCTCTATGGTGACAAGTCGGACGACTGTCGCGCCCGCCAAGGCGAAGAACCCACCAATTGCGATACCCAGGAGCATGCGGGCGGCTAAGAGAACCGAATAGTCGGATGTGAGTCCGACCGTAGGTGCCGCGATGCCGGCGAACAAAGCCGTGAGCGTCACCGCCTGACCGGCCGCGCCTTCTGTGACGCCAAGTTCGGCCGCGATCGGCGTCAGCACTGCCATGGGCAGCAACTCGCTGCTGATCAAGGCGAAGCTCCCTAACGTCAGGGAGATAACCGCGAACCAGGTCGACATCGGCCAGGACGCAATACTTGAGTTGGATTCGGACATGATGTCCTCCTTTTCCAGGTGTCGCGGGAACTGACTGCCCGTCACGATTCTGATTGCGGGTACTCGTCATGCAGACGAACCCAGCTCATGGTGCCGCCGGTCTCGTTGCGGCCCTTGGGCGCCAGGTCGAGCCAGTTGAAGGCACCCATCAGAAGCTCTGTGCCACGATGATAAGTCGAGTAGGCGTGGAAGACGTCGCCATCCTCGTCCTTGACGAAAACGCTGACGCCGAACATGTCCGGGGACCTTTGGATCCTGAATTTGTCGTAGTTGTAGAGCGCGCGGCCGGCGGCACGGTCCGCCTCGGTGAAGGCCACACCGAAATCGTAGGCGAAGTCGCCCTCGCCGCACGAAACCCAGGGAAAGGTCCAGCCCAACCGGGCTCTCACCTGCTCGATCCGCGCGATCGGTGCGCGCGATATCGCAGCAAAGGCGAGGTCAGCCTGCTCGAAATGCTGCCGCGCCGCGTCGACGTGATCCATCGTATAGGAACAGCCTGGACAAATATGGTCGGAGTCCGGCGTGAGCATGAAGTGGTAGATGGCGAGCCTGGCTGCGATCCTCGAACAGATCGAGCAAGGTGCACTTGCCGTCCGGCCCGTCGAAGACATAGCCTTTCTCGATCTTGACCCAAGGCATCTGCCGGCGTTCGGCGCGCAGAGCGTCGAGCGCATGGGTCATCTCCAATTCCTTTGCCAGAAGCGCCTTGCGCGCGGCGAGCCAGTCTTCGCGTGAAACGATGGTCGGTTGCATGATCAATCTCCCTGATTTTGCTTGGCGGCTTGAGTGATTTGTCGTGAGCGCGCGGAAACGAATCTGAGCCAGGGCGGCACGTGAAAGAGGCTCATCAGCAGATACATGAAAGGCATGCCGCCGATGGGCAGACCGTCGGGTCCCGACGCGCAGATCATGGCCTGTACGTCATTCGCCGAAATCCAGGCCATCAGCGCGAATGCTGGCGAAGCGGCAAAACTGAGCCAGGTTGCGCCATCTCGCGACAGCTGGATACCGCGACCACATTCTCTTGCTATTGTGAACATCGACATCTTCGCACTCTCAATTCAACTTTGCCGATACTATTCGGCGTTGGAGCCTGACGAAGATGTAGGGCCGTACGACAGGAGGGCGTGAGTAACAAGTGTGACGGGATTTGAATGGACTCTCTGATCAACTCTGCTGCACGAGCGCTTGCGGAAGGCGATCCGCTTGCAGCGCTCAAGCGCATCGCACTGCGCGACGACGCTCCGGCGCTCGCGTTGCGCGGCATCGCCATGGCGCAACTCGGCGAACTTGCGCGCGCGAAGGAGTTGCTGGGAAACGCGGGGCACGCTTTCGGCGCCGGGGAGCCCGTGGCCCGTGCGCGATGCCACCTCGCCATGGCCGAGATCGCATTGGTCACCCGCGATCTCGGCCGGCCGATGGCGGGGCTCGGCGGGGCCCGATCGACGCTGGAGAAATTTGGAGACCTCCCGAACGCCGCGCATGCGGGCTATCTCGAAGCACGGCGCTTGCTGTTGATTGGCCGTCTCGACGAGGCGGAGGGGATCCTCGACGACCTCGATGTGGATATGTTGCCCCCAACGTCTCGCGCAGGCTACGCAATGGTGGTCGCTGGCATTGCAATGCGACGCATCCACGCGAAACCTGCGCGCGACGCACTCGAACGCGCCAGAAGTGCTGCCGCCGATGTCGGAAATGCTGCATTGAATGTCGAGGTCGATCGAGCCGTACAGGCGTTAGAAGCGCCGGCCGCCCGCCTGATTGCGCGCGATGGAGAACGACTCCTTTTCCTCGATGAAGTCGAGGCCCTCATCGCTTCCGACTCGCTCATCATTGATGCGTGTCGGAATGTTGTTCGTGGCGGATCGACCATCATTTCTCTGGCCAGCCGCCCGGTTCTGTTCGCGCTCATGCGAGTGCTCGGCGAAGACTGGCCGGATGACGCGAGCCGGGACGAGCTCGTCATCCGTGCTTTTCGGGCACGGGAGGCAGATGAATCGCATCGCGCGCGACTGCGGGTTGAAATCGGGCGCTTGCGTGAAGCGATCGGTCCACTTGCGGAGATACACGCCACGGAGCAGGGTTTCGTATTAGAGCCCCATAAAGCCAGGGCAGTCTCGGTGCTGGCCCCGCCCATTGAGAACGAAAATGGCGACGTGCTAGCGCTTCTGGCCAATGGAGAGGCTTGGTCCAGCTCCGCGTTAGCGTTGGCGCTCGACGTCAGCCCGCGGACGGTGCAACGGGCGCTCGACGCCCTTGCTGAAAAAGGCAAGGCGGAATGGTTCGGCCAGGGACGGGCACGTCGTTGGATCGCCACGAGCATTCCAGGTTTCCCGACAAGCTTGTTACTCCCTGCCAACGGTGTTGTGGGCTAAGTTCAAGAAATGAAACACGCAGTTGCCGAAATCATTCGTGAATATGGTCCCTTTCCCGAAGTGGATAGCGTCCACGGGGTAAGCTTTGACGGCCGCCGGGTCTGGATGGCGACTGGAACCAGGCTGGACGCCTTTGATCCGGACAGCGGGGAGATGTTGAACTCACACAATGTCGTCGCCGATGCCGGCACAGCGTTCGACGGCGAGCACCTGTTTCAGATTGCAGAGGCCGTGATCCAGAAGATCGATCCGAAGACAGGCGAGGTACTCGCCACGATCCCGGCGCCAGGCGATGGTGGCGATTCCGGCCTTGCTTGGGCTGAAGGCTCGCTCTGGGTCGGGCAGCATCGCGGTCGCAAGATCCACCAAATAGACCCCGACACGGGAAAGGTGCTCAGCACGATCGAAACCGAGCGCTTCGTCACGGGTGTCACATGGGTGGGCGGCGATCTCTGGCATGGTACGTGGGAAAACGACGAGAGCGATCTCCGGCGCGTCGACCCATCGAGCGGTGAGGTGCTGGAGCGGCTGGATATGCCGGCTGGAACCGGGGTGTCGGGCCTCGAATCCGACGGCGCTGATCGCTTTTTCTGCGGAGGCGGAGACAGCGGGAAGGTGCGTTCGATCCGCAGGCCGAGGTGAACCGAAACTGCGATACGAAGTAAGAACTGGTTACGGCCGGGCATGTTCCCATGCAAGTTGGCGCATTGTAGCGAGCGCTACGCGGCCGATTGAACCAATGAGCACAGATGGGCAGATTCTCCCGCGACCACACTTACTTGCCTAGCGACATCCCTAAGGTCATCCGGCCTCATGGGTCGGCCGCCTAGCGGCAAGTTAAGATGGATGCACCCTCCTGATTTGTATCTGCATCGAAACCCGAACCGCTCGCGAGCCCGTTTCGCAGTGATGGATTAACCCGTATTGGCAAGAAGCAAGATCGTTAGCCATGGTAAGGGATATGCGGAGGTAAGGCGTCAATCCGCTCCAAAACTGATTCCGATAACTGTTGTAGGACCTCTGGCGATCCCAAACACCGGTATTACAGCCGAGGCAACTTAAAACTTCGCCTTCAATCGCAGCCCGCCGATTTGCACTCTACGGTGGCCGTTTCTTGTACATCGATAAGATCAGGCTTTTCATCGCTGAATTAGCACTTTCTCATGAAATCGCCGATTGTCGGCGGGATCTGAGAGTGATGGCAGCACAGCGGGAAAGGATGGTTCAGAAAGACCACAACTCCACGGGTAAGGTGGGGTGTGCTAACGCGCACCTTGCTTCGGACGAACCTGTGCTTCGTCTGGCGCGTCTGACCGGTCGCCAGATTGCGCGCGAGCAATTCGAGCGGCAGAATTCTCGGGAACGAAAGGCTCACTCGGCAAAAGAGCAGCAAACTTACGTAGGCTGCATCACATACAGGCATGTTGCCCCGGTGGCAAGATCGTCGCCGGGGCTTCGATATTTGATCTTGAGACCATAATGGTCTCGTGCTATATAGAGGCTCAAATGAGGATTATTGCCCGCCGCACCTTACGGGACTTCGTCGATAGCCTCGCGGGGCAAAAGGATCAGCCGGCCGTGAAAGCCGCGCTCGATGCCTGGTTCGATGAAGTCAGCAAGGCAGAGTGGGCGAGCTCCGCCGATGTGAAGAGACACTACGCCACGGCCAGCATCGTCAACGCCGAGCGGATTGTCTTCAACATCAAGGGAAACGACTACCGCCTGGTGGTGGCCGTCGACTTCGAGAAGGGCATCGTCTGGATCAAGTGGATCGGCACCCACAAGGCATATGACAGAATAGACGTAGCTGAGGTGAGACATGGCGACTGAGCCTGAGACCTATCCGCTCCGAAGCGGACTACGATGTAGCACTCGAAGAGGTCGAACGCCTTTGGGGCGCCAAGAGCGGCACACCGGAAGGCGACCGCCTCGACGTGCTCGCAACTCTGATCGAAGTCTATGAGACGAAGCACTATCCGATGGATCCGCCCGATCCAATCGAGGCGATCCGGTTTCGGATGGAGCAGCAGGGGCTCACCCGCAAGGATCTCGAACCGATGATCGGTCCCCGCAACCGGGTCGCCGACATCCTCAACCGCAAGCGTGGCTTGTCGATCGACATGATCCGGCACTTGCATGAACAGCTCGGGATTTCCGCCGAGGTGCTGATCCGGCCGAGCCGCTTCGACAAGGTTGCATGACCGGAGGATTCGCATGATGCGTGTCGCGCTCTACGCCCGCTATTCCTCGGACAATCAGCGGGAGGCTTCGATCGAGGACCAGTTCCGTATATGCCGAGAGCAGGCGAAGCGTGAGAAATGGAAGGTCGTCGGCACCTACAAGGATGCCGGCATCTCCGGTGCGAGCATGATCTTGCGTCCGGGCATCCAGTCACTGCTGCAGGACGCCCAGGCCGGACAGTTCGACATGGTGATGTCCGAAGCCCTGGATCGCATCTCCCGCGACCAGGCCGACGTCGCGACTTTCTTCAAGCATCTGAAATTCGCCGGCGTACCGATCGTAACGCTGGCGGAAGGCGAGATCAGCGAGTTGCATGTCGGCCTGAAGGGCACGATGAATGCGCTGTTCCTCAAGGATCTTGCAGCGAAGACCCATCGGGGCCTTCGTGGTCGCGTGGAGGAAGGCAAGTCTGGTGGCGGGCTCTGCTATGGCTACAAGGTCGTCAAGCAACTCGATGCCCGAGGTGATCCGATCCGAGGCGACCGAGAAGTCAACGAGGCTGAGGCAAATATCATCCGCTGCGTCTTCCGGGAATTTGCATCAGGAATCGGTCCGCGAACGATCGCCCGCACATTGAACGAGGAGGGCATTCCGGGTCCTAACGGCAAGCCGTGGGGAGACACCACGATCCGTGGCCATGTGAAGCGCGGAACAGGTCTCATCAATAACGAGCTCTATATTGGCCGCCTGATCTGGAACAGGCTGCGCTACATCAAGGACCCAAGCACCGGCAAGCGTGTCTCGCGCCTCAACCCGGAGAGTGACTGGCTGATCCGCGAGGTGCCCGAACTGCGGATTGTCGATGATGCGCTTTGGCAAGCGGTGCGCGATCGGCAGGCGGTGATCGCCGACAAATACGCGAACGTCACCGAGGCGGTCCGCAAGCACCACAAGAAGAACCAGCTCAATGCCAAGCGCCGGCCTCAGTCTCTTCTGTCCGGTCTGGTCTTCTGCGGTTGCTGTGGGGGTCCTTACTCGCTGCGCGGCGCTGGCCGCTTTGCCTGCTCGAACCACATCAGCAAAGGCACTTGTTCCAACAGCCGCACCATTCCGCGCGAAGAGTTGGAGAACCGCGTTCTCTCAGGTCTCAGGGATCGGATGATGACACCTGAGGTCGCCGCAGAGGCCATGCGCGCCTACGCGGAGGAAACCAACCGGCTGAACCGCGAGCGCCGCTCGAACGGCAATGCCTGGCAGGCGGAATTGGCTAAGGTGGAGAAGGACATCCGCGGAATCATCGAGGCAATCAAAGCCGGCATGTTCCATGAGAGCATGAAAGGGGAGATGACGGCGCTGGAAGCCCGCAAGGCCGAGCCTGGCCGCCCTGCTGGCCGACGCGCCGGAGGACAAACCAGACCTGTTACCAACGGCCTCAACGATCTACGCGAAGAAGGTCGCAAACCCCACACAGGCCCTGAATCGCCCCGCAGAGCGCCAGGAAGCGGCCTAGGCCCTGCGGATGCTGATTGAGAAGATCGTCCTCACTCCAGGCCAGAAACGCGGCGAGATCGATGCCACGCTTTATGGCGAACTTGGACAGATCCTGGCGTGGACGGAGCGGCAAGCCCTTGGAAAGGCTTCAAAAACAAACACTCCCGGAGGGGCTTCCTCGGGAGTGTTGGTATCGGTGGTTGCGGGAGTAGGATTTGAACCTACGACCTTCAGGTTATGAGCCTGACGGGCTACCGGGCTGCTCCATCCCGCGCTAAATACGCCCCTCAAAACAGGGGTCAGCAACGCGACCAGTGTCGCGGTGTGTCGGCTATATAGGGAGTCATGGCACAGACCTCAAGGTCTAAATCTGCCAATGTGATAGTTTTTTGGCGAATCCCCGGTTTGCAGCAACCGGCCGCTCTGAATCGTCCCGGTTTCACCGGAGACCTTTAGCTTCATTTCACGCGACCATATCGAGCACGTCGCGCTGTGCATAGAAGTTCTCTTCAGCCTCTGCTGGCGGGATGGTTCCGATGGGGCCAAGCAGGCGTCTGTGGTTGAACCAATCGACCCATCCGAGGGTGGCCATTTCCAGATCTTGCATGTTGCGCCATGGACCCTGGCGGTGGACCAGCTCGGTTTTGTAGAGACCGTTAATCGTCTCAGCGAGGGCGTTATCATACGAGTCCCCGACGCTGCCGACCGATGGTTCGATGCCTGCTTCGGCCAAACGCTCGGTGTATCGAATGGACAAATATTGCCCGCCGCGATCCGAGTGGTGAACCAATCCGCTCTTTTGGACCGGCCGTCGATCATGCAGGGCCTGCTCGAGAGCATCGAGAACAAAGTCAGTTTTGGCCGATCGTGAGACCCGCCATCCGACGATGCGATCAGCGAATGTGTCGATGACAAAGGCCACATAGATGAAGCCTTGCCACGTGGACACATAGGTAAAATCGCTGACCCAGAGCAGGTTCGGTGCAGGCGCCCGGAACACGCGGTTTACCTTGTCACGCGGACAGGGCGCTGACGTGTCAGGGACCGTCGTCTTGACCACCTTTCCACGCACGGCACCACGGATGCCGATCTGTTTCATCAAGCGCTCCACCGTGCAGCGCGCCAGCGTATAGCCTTCCCGCTTTAGCTGATGCCACGCCGGACCCCATAGACCTGATAGTTTTCATCCCAGATCCGTTTGACCTCCGGACGCAACTCCATGTCACGCCGATGCCGTGCGGAGGCTTTGGAGGGATCGGCTTCGCACGCCAGACGATGATAATATGTTGACGGCGCGATCGGCAGGACTCTGCAGATCGACTCGACGCCGTAAACAGCGCGCTGATCTTCAATGAAGGCGATCATCGCTTCAGTGGGCGGTCGAGTTCCGCCTGCGCAAAATAAGCTGACGCCTTGCGCAGGATCTCATTCGCCTGGCGCAACTCGCGGACCTCACGTTCCAGGGCCTTGATCCGATCCCGTTCCTCGGTCGTGACACCGTCGCGCATACCGCTGTCTTTCTCGGCCTGCTTGACCCATTCGCGCAGGGTCTGGGGAATACAGCCGATCTTCGGTGCAATGGCCGCAATCGCGCCCGCCTGCGTTTCGTATGAGCCTTGATGCTCAAACACCATCCTGACCGCTCGTGCGCGGACCTCGGGCGAGTAGCGATTTGCCATTTTGCTTTTCGTCATAACCACCATCCTTACTTAAGTTGATGTCTCCGACAAACTCGGGGCGATTCACTCACAATCGATCGGCGCGGTAGAAAAACTATTGGTTTCAGCCATTTGCCATTCCATATCAGGGCGTCGCCAATTAGGGTGCATCCAAACAAACGAGAGCTTGCCCCAATGAAACGTAATCCGCTTGGCCGCACCGGTCTCGACGTCACGGAAATCTGCCTTGGTACCATGACCTGGGGCAGCCAGAATAGCGAAGAGGAAGGGCACGCCCAAATCGATCATGCCCTCGACGCCGGCGTCAATTTCATGGATACCGCCGAAATATACGCAGTACCCCCTTCGCCCAAAACCTCGGGCCGTACCGAAGAAATTATTGGCAGCTGGTTCAAAAAAACCGGCAAACGCGACCAATGGATTCTGGCCAGCAAGGTCGCGGGTGGCGGCAATGATCATATTCGCGACGGCGCGCGCGCCAGTGGTGAGTCGATCCGCCAGGCCATCAATGCCAGCCTGCAACGCCTGCAGACTGATTATGTTGATCTTTACCAGATCCACTGGGCCTCGCGTGGCAGCTATAATTTTCAGAACTCCTGGACATACGCGCCGCACCGGCAAGATACCCACGATGTCATGGACAATCTGCACGATATGCTCGAAGTGCTGTCCGACTTGGTCAAGCAGGGCAAAATCCGCCACGTCGGCGTATCAAACGAGACCACATGGGGCATTGCCCAATGGTTGCGGCTGGCCGACCAGTACAAACTGCCGCGTGTCGCCAGCGTTCAGAATGAGTATAGCCTGCTCCGCCGCCACTTTGACCTCGATATGGCCGAGCTTGCGCACCATGAAAACGTTGGTCTTCTGGCCTACTCCCCCTTGCCGCGGGCCTGTTGACTGGAAAATACCGCAACGGTGCCGTCCCCAAGGGTAGCCGCGCCGATTACCAAAAGGGCTTGTGGCGCTCAAACGAAGTGTCGAGCGCTGCGGTCGATGCCTATGTCGACCTGGCCAAGGCACACAATCTCGACCCGGCACAAATGGCGTTGGCATTTTGCCTTACCCGCAAATTCATGACCACAGTAATCATCGGCGCAACGTCTCTTGATCAACTCAAGACAAATCTCGGTGCGGTCGACGTCCACCTGTCGCACGAACTGCTCGCCGAAATTGAATCCCTGCATCGCCGCTTCCCGCGCCCCTTCTAGCCTCAACACTTCGCCATCGCGCCGCTTTCGGCTATAGTCGACCAACCGCAATTGGATAGTTGGAACGCCATGACCCTGGTGTCGACCCTGTTTCCGCTGCTCTGCTACTGCGCCAACAATGTCGGCGTGCCCTGGCTGGAGCGGATTCGATCCTCTTTGTCGGTGATCATGAACATGTAGCGTCGCCGTTGGGTTGCCAACGCCGCAGGCCGGGACAATCCCTTCGATGCCATATTGTCGGGCAATATCATGGGGTCGGTGAGCCTTCATGACCTCCACCGCAGTATTGCTTGTTCTCGCCGTCTTTACCGTCTTCGGGCAGATGGCCCCGCTGATGGCAGCGTTGGAGTCGGTGTCCCTCGATCGGGTCTATTCTGTCAGTGAAGTACAACTCCATCTGGCGGTTATGCTGGCCATGTTTGCGCTGGCGTTCTTTTCATTCACGCTGTCGTTGCGCCAATTTAATCACTTCTGCATCATGCTCGGGGCGCTCGACCACAAATCCACACCGGCCCCCGAAGAAATCGACTCCATCGCCCGGGTGAATGCCCTGGGTGCGCAGAATTTCAATAGCGGCATACGAGCCTGTTATTTTTCTGTCGCCAGCGTCGCCCTGGTTCGCAGTCGAATGGCTCGCCCTCTTGACCAGCCTACTCACGGTGCTGATCCTGATCCAACGTGAGTTCTTTTCAACGGCACATCGCGCCGCGGCCTCGGCGGCCGTTCAGGCTAATCGGCGGGCTGACCAAAAGAGTTAAGCGCCGGGCGGGTACGGACAACAGACGCCTTCAAATGCCCTGCCAGAAAGTCACCCATTTCGGCCAACACCGGCGCCCGCCAGCGCAACGGCAGTCCCAAACTCATAAGTGTGCCCGGATGCCCTAGATTAGCGAAGTGACGCTCGGTGACCTTAACTCCGACCGCGCGCAATTTCTTGGCCAACGCCACCGTATTGCGCGGATACACCAACATATCCCTGTCGCCGCTGGCCAACCACATCGGTGGGGCGTCCGGCCCAACCAGATTTATCGGCTGTGTCTTTTTTGGATCGGTCACGGCGCCGAAAGTGCGTAGGGTAATTTTGCCATCAAAGGGGAAAAAATCATAGGGTCCGGACAGCCCCGCTACCGCCTTGACCCGATCCAGCAGGCCGCGCTCAGCCAAATATCGCCGATCAAGCGCCAGCATCAACGCATTATAGGCCCCCGCTGAATGCCCCACCAAAGCCATTCGTTCCGGATCGCCGCCATAGTCGGTAATATAGTCCGCTACATAGGCAAAGGCATCGCTACAATCGTCCAAAAATCCTGGGTATTCGACCTCGGGCAACAATCTATAGTCGGCGATAACCGTCACATAACCCAAGGCCGCAATGGCGCGCCCGACAAAATCATAGTGGCGCCGATCGCCATCGCTCCAGGAACCGCCATAGATAAACTTGACCACCGGCAGTTTTGCATGCGACCCGTTGGGCGCGTAAATGTCCAGTTTCTGCCGTGCGGCTGAGCCATAGGCAATGTCTTGAGCAATCTTGGTCGAGCCGCGATCTTTCGGCGACAGGACATTGATAGCGCCAAGAATGGAGAAATTCATTGAGGTTGCCCGCTTGTTGCCCGTTAGATTGACTCACAAATCCTATCTGACAAGTGTGCTCAAGCCGTTAGCAGCTACGCAGTAACCCGCACTTAAGTTTCCACGGGCAATATGGCGGTCCAACTGCCCTTCGGGCTGGGAGTGATCATTGGCCGTATCGGCGAAACCAAGCGGCGGACCTCTTGCGGCATCCGCACCAATCGGGGCGTCGGCAACCCAATCTGTCTATGCGCCACTCGCTGACTCAGGCAGTGAACATATTGGCCGTTTCGACCATGTCACCCACTTGCCCAGCCGCCTTCAGTTCGACGAGTATTTTGCCTGGCGCCGTGACAGCGCCGAGGATCGCCCTGGCACGCTGATATTGGTTACACTGGCGGATGCGCGTCATTACAATGAAGTTCTGCGCGCACTTGGCATTGCTTTTGCAGAAAACTTCGTGCGCGCCGGCGCCCGGCTGCTGACCTCGTTATTGCCGACAACCACGCCGATATTCCACGTCAGCGTGCTCAGCTTTGCTTTTATCATCGACCAGTTGTGTCTTGATGCCCATCCCGAGATTGCTACAATTATTGCCCACAGCTTTGCCGACGCGATCAATGTCGATGTCATCCCGATCAAAACCCAGGTGGGTGTCGGACTGCTGCCGATCAATGCCGTCCGTACTGCTGCTGAATCCCTGCGCGCTGTGCTCACCGCAGCCCAGGACAGCCGCCGCACCGATATCGGCATTGCCTTTTACAATCACGGTTCTGACGCTGCTCACTTGCGTGCTTTCCGCATTCTCGCCGATCTGCCCGCCGCTATAGCCGACAGTGGCCAGCTAGCGCTTAATTTCCAGCCGCGCATCCAGTTGCAGACCGGGCAGTGTAAAGGGGCCGAGGCGCTACTGCGTTGGACCCATCCTGATCTCGGCCCCATATCGCCTGCCGAATTTATTCCGCTGGTTGAACAGACCGCCTTGATCGGACCACTGACCGATTGGGTGATCAACACCGCGATGGCCACCAATCGGGCTTTGCTTGATCAAGGCCATAGTCTTCGCGTGTCGATAAACGCGTCGCCTGTCAATCTATCCGAACCCGGTTTTGACCAAGCGCTCCTTAGCAGTTGCAACGCCCACGGACTGGAACCCTGCCACATCGAGCCTTGAGTTTACCGAAGGCACGTTGGCGACCAATTCAAATCGTGCTGTACAGCAACTGGCTCGTCTGCGTGGCGCCGGTATCGACGTTGCACTGGACGACTTTGGTTCCGGATATTCGAACCTGTCCTATCTGGACCGCATACCTGCCGACGTCCTCAAGGTCGACCAATCCTTTGTCAGGCCCCTGCGTGAATCCGGTGACGACGACTTCCTGTTGCGCCAAATCCTGTTGCTGGCCAAGGGCATGGGCTTTCGCGTTTGCGCCGAAGGCGTTGAAACCAAATATGCCCATGACCTGTTGCGCGATTTGGGCTGCGACGAGGCACAGGGATATTTGATCTCCCGTCCCATGTCGGAGGCCGCGTTTCGTGCCTGGCTGGTCGCTCGGGGCTGACCAAACCCTTGATGACGCGCTGCTGTGACATTATCTGACATTGACAATCATAAATTCGGGCGGCTTTATGCCGCCAGCACAGATTTCGCAATTCAGTTCGACCATGCTTGTTTGTCAATGTAATATGATCAGCGCCGCCGAGATCGAGGACGTCGTCCTGTCCCTGTTGCGTCAAGACCCCTGGCAACTTGTTGTCCCCGCCAAGGTCTATCGCGAGCTTGAACGCCGCGCGCGGTGCAGCGGCTGCGTGCCGAATGTGGTGGACATTATTGTTCGTGTCACGGAAAACTATCACCGCAAGCAGGCGTGCACGCCCGGCCAGCTGTCCAGCGTTCAGGCCCAACTTGCCACATTGAAATCCAGAAAAACCAGAGGACCTCATGAAGGGCGAAGCAAAAGTAGTCGAGCGGCTTAACGAGGCGCTATTTCTCGAACTGGGCGCGGTCAATCAATATTGGGTACATTATCGTCTGCTTGACGATTGGGGCTACAAAAAGCTTGCCGCCAAGGAGCGTGCCGAATCCATCGAGGAAATGCATCACGCCGATCGCCTGATCGAGCGCATCATCTTTCTCGAGGGCCATCCCAATCTTCAGCGCATCGCCCCCTTGCGGATCGGCGAAACCATCAAGGAAGTTCTCGAAGCCGATCTGGCCGGTGAATATGACGCCCGCACCGCCTATAAGGCCAGTCGCGAACTCTGCGAAGAATTGGGCGATTATGTTTCCAAAAATCTCTTCGAATCTCTCCTGACCGACGAGGAAGGCCACATAGACTTCCTCGAAACCCAACTCGACCTTCTGGGCCGCATCGGCCCCGAAAAATACGGCCAGCTCAATTCAGCATCCGCTGACGACGCCGAATAGACATGGCCCAACTAGCGGCGCGCTGGCACCGCTAGTTGGCAATCGGCTCAAACATCTGGTCGATTTCGTCAATGATCTTGTCCATCGGCGAGAATTCGCCCTGGGGCGGCGTCGGCGCAATGGCGACATATGGTATCCCGCTGGGAAAGGCACCGAACCGCGTAAAAAACGCAATCATGTCGTCGAGCACCGGCATACGCCAACGCCACAGCGCTCCCATGGCAATGACCGGTTCCATGTGGCCAAAACCGTCATAATATTTTGTCGTGACCCACACGCCATTGGCGGTCAGTTTGGCCGCCAGGTTTTCGGTATTCTGCACTCGCACAATTGGATCGGTTGTCCCACTGGCCAGATACATTGGCGGCGCGTCTGCGGTTACCAGATTAATGGGTTGCGTTCCTTCCGGGCTTGGCGCGCCGCCGAAAGCATCCCGCACTTCGCCATATTCAAATGGATAAAAGTCAAACGGTCCCGACAAGGCCGCAACCCCGCGAATTGGCATGGTCACGCCATATTCGGCCCGAAAAGAGGGGTCGAGCGCCAGCATCACCGCATTATAGGCGCCCGCTGAATGCCCCGCCAGAAACACGCGATTGGGATCGCCGCCATAGTCGGCAATATTGTCCTGCACCCAGCGCAGCGCCGATGCGTTGTCTTCCAGGAACTCGGGATATTTGACCTCTGGCACCAAACGGTAGTCGGCGATCACCGTTACAAACCCGCGTGAGGCCAGTGCACGACCAACAAACTGATAGTCACTGCGCTCGCCGCGATTCCAGCCGCCCCCATAGATAAAGAATACCACCGGCGCGACAGCGCCGCGCGCCTCTGGCGCGTAAACATCCAGATGATGCCTCTGCCCATCGGCATAGGCGATCCCGTCCCCCGCCTTGACCGTACCTTGGTCCATGGCCGCCGGAATGTTGAAGGGATCCATTATCGACAGCGCCTGCACTGGCAGCGCCCCAACAATAAGCAGGGATAGGCAGGAAAGCGCCAAAACCAGTGAGCGACGCACAGAGATCATGAAACAGTCCGAATGAAGAGGATGTCGGTGCGTCAGTGCGCGCCAAACCCGGATATTTCATGGCAAGCCGAAATAGAAATAGCAAAATGTCCTCCGTCTCGATGACACGGAGGACAAATGCACGAAACGTCCGGTCTGGACTACAAGATTGCCTGAGCCAGAAACATCACTACTGACGCAGCAATCAGATAGCCAAAATCAATCAGCACCACCGCCTGTGGTTTTTTGGCGAACAACCCACCCGATGCCTGCAATACACCAAAGGCAATTACGGCCAATATAAAGGTGAGAAGCCGACTTTCAACCGCCGTCACCCCTACAAACCAGGCAATCAGAAACAGGCCGACAAACTGCAGCACCATGGCCTTGATCGGCATGGACGCCGCCGACCCCAACTCGACACCGTTTCCCGCAGCCCATGTCTTTCCAAACAGCATTGGGGAATACCACAACCAACCGACAATAAAGGCGACAATCGTTCCCACGATTACCGCCATCCAATTCACATTAGTTACAATCTCTGCCATCAATTCGCCCCCTTCTATCAGCGCTCACCGCGAGCCTGTAGCCAAAAATACCGCAAGTCGATGATTTGTTCAACCATTTGGTTGATTAACTAGTCGAGGCTGCGTCCAGGCTTCGGATCGAAGCGGCTACGATGCGCATTGGCGGGAGTGGAAAAAGAGACTTGGCGAGGACAGGCAGACCACAATGAATGCGGGGTACGCCTGCCCTCTGGCTTAAGCGCGCTCATGCTGCCCCTGCCTGGTTAACAAAGCGTTAATGGCATTCAAGATTTTTGCTGGGTACCTATTTAGGGAATGGGAACAGCAGTCTCGCCGCAATAATGGAGGGAAAAGCACCGCTGATCGACGCGCCCGATGGTGCGCGCGTTCACACTTGCACTCAATAATTGATTCGCATTGAGACAGGCAGCCACCCGAATTACGGTTTCCGTACCGGTGCATGTGGCCACTGATCAGTCGGCAGGAACCGGGGCCCTCAGCACATACTGATCACCAAGATATTCTTGCCCCCCAAGAAGCAACCGGTCGAAACCCTGCCCGCGACTAGATATTAGATTGGCATCCGCGGTTTGACTTCATTGCTTTCGTTGGCTTGCAGGCTCAAAGGGGCGGGCAGATTTTGCAGAGGCCATTGGATGGATATAGCGGCGCTCGAGGGCATTCCCTTCGCTCGGTGCTTAAGCAGCGCGCCTTTTGCGCGTTATCTACATGGGGGATTTGGCTATATTTTGGGGTTTTTGGGCACAAAAAAAGCCCCGTCAGTTTTCACTGGCGGGGTTTTTGATTTCGAGATTGTAAAGAGACTGAGCTGTTTTTGGCAGACCTGGCGGCGACCTACTCTCCCAAGCCTTAAGACTTAGTACCATCGGCGCAGCGGTGTTTAACGGTCGAGTTCGGGATGGGATCGGGTTTTGAGCATCGCGCAAAAACCACCAGATCGGCGAAAAACAGCTGAGGTGAATTCTGGTTATATTATTTGGACCTACGCTTTCCCATGCAAGAAGCGTTGGTCTGGTGTTTTTGTGACCGATGTTTTCGACAATGCGTATCAGGTCTTTCATCAGCGCTCCTGGAGGAGCGCAGCGAACGACCCCGGCCAACTTTTTGGCCGCCCCACCGGCGGGTCTTTGACCCGTGAGGCAGAGAGATGGTAACGGCAAGGCCGTTACGAGCATTGATTAATGAGAACGATCAAGCCAATCGAGCCTATTAGTACCGGTAAGCTTCACATATTGCTACGCTTCCACACCCGGCCTATCGACGTGGTGGTCTTCCACGGCTCTCAAGGGAATACTAGTTTTGAAGGAGGCTTCCCGCTTAGATGCTTTCAGCGGTTATCCCGTCCGAACTTAGCTACCCTGCAATGCGGCTGGCGCCACAACAGGTCCACCAGAGGTTCGTCCAACCCGGTCCTCTCGTACTAGGGTCAGCTCTTCTCAATATTCCTACACCCACGGCAGATAGGGACCGAACTGTCTCACGACGTTCTAAACCCAGCTCACGTACCACTTTAAATGGCGAACAGCCATACCCTTGGGACCTGCTCCAGCCCCAGGATGTGATGAGCCGACATCGAGGTGCCAAACAATGCCGTCGATATGGACTCTTGGGCATTATCAGCCTGTTATCCCCAGCGTACCTTTTATTCGTTGAGCGATGGCCCTTCCACGCGGGACCACCGGATCACTATGACCGACTTTCGTCTCTGCTCGACTTGTCAGTCTCGCAGTCAGGCAGGCTTATGCCATTGCACTCGTCGACCGATTTCCGACCGGTCTGAGCCCACCATCGCGCGCCTCCGTTACTCTTTGGGAGGCGACCGCCCCAGTCAAACTACCCACCATACGCTGTCCCGGACACTGTTATGCCGCGGTTAGACATCTATGACGATAAGGGTGGTATCTCATCTTTTGGCTCCACAAAGACTGGCGTCCCTGCTTCAAAGCCTACCACCTATCCTGCACATGCCGACACAAATGCCAGCGTAAAGCTATAGTAAAGGTGCATGGGGTCTTTCCGTCTGACCGCAGGAACCCCGCATCTTCACGGGGAATTCAATTTCGCTGAGTCTATACTGGAGACAGTGGGGAAGTCGTTACGCCATTCGTGCAGGTCGGAACTTACCCGACAAGGAATTTCGCTACCTTAGGACCGTTATAGTTACGGCCGCCGTTTACCGGGGCTTCAATTCAAGGCTTGCACCTCTCCTTTTAACCTTCCGGCACCGGGCAGGCGTCAGACCCTATACGTCGTTTTGCAACTTCGCAGAGCCCTGTGTTTTTAGTAAACAGTCGCCACCCCCTCTTTTGTGCCACTTCTAAAGGGTTGCCCCGATAGAAGTCATGCTTATCCCGAAGTTACGCATGCAATTTGCCGAGTTCCTTCAGTATAGTTCTCTCAAGCGCCTTGGTATACTCTACCAGTCCACCTGTGTCGGTTTAGGGTACGGTCAATATCGATGGAGCCTATTTCCTGGAACCGGCTCATCGCACCCCCAATCCGTTAAGGGGATACGAACCTGCGCGATCCGTCACTACCATCTGGTTCACGAATATTAACGTGATTCCCATCGGCTACGCATTTCTGCCTCACCTTAGGGGCCGACTAACCCTGCGCTGATTAGCATTGCGCAGGAACCCTTGGACTTTCGGCGAAAGTGTCTCTCACACTTTTTGTCGCTACTCATGTCATCATTCGCACTTCCGATACCTCCACGGCCCCTCACAGGTACCGCTTCGCAGGCTTACGGAACGCTCCGCTACCGCTTACAACAAAGTTGTAAACCCTAAGCTTCGGTGGATAGTTTCAGACCCGTTACATCTTCGCCGCAGGATCGCTTGACCAGTGAGCTGTTACGCTATCTTTAAAGGATGGCTGCTTCTAAGCCAACCTCCTGGTTGTCTAAGCAATCCCACATGCTTTCCCACTTAACTATCACTTGGGGACCTTAGCTGTAGGTTAGGGCTGTTTCCCTTTTGACGACGGACCTTAGCACCCGCCGT
>NZ_CP118246.1:2432500-3600370 GCF_028816455.1 Devosia algicola
CGTCGACCCCAAGGGATCAACCGCTGGGTAAATGCCTTTTTCCGAGATCGAACGATCCAGAACGGTCGTCGCGTCAAGGTGAGCGAAAGAGGAGGCAGGGGCGGGATCGGTCAAATCGTCTGCGGGCACATAAACAGCCTGCACAGAGGTGATCGAGCCCTTATTTGTAGTGGTAATCCGCTCCTGCATCTGGCCCATATCAGTGGCCAGAGTTGGCTGATAGCCCACCGCAGACGGAATACGACCCAATAGCGCCGACATTTCAGCACCGGCTTGGGTAAAGCGGAAAATGTTATCAACAAAGAACAACACGTCCTGACCCTGATCGCGGAAGTTTTCCGCCACGGTCAAGCCGGTCAACGCCACACGGGCACGCGCCCCTGGAGGCTCGTTCATCTGACCAAAGACCAGTGCGCACTTTGAGCCCTCGGCAGAGCCATTATTCTTGGCTGGATCCTTGTTCACGCCCGACTCGATCATTTCGTGGTAAAGATCATTGCCTTCGCGGGTGCGTTCGCCAACCCCGGCAAACACCGAATATCCACCATGCGCCTTGGCGACATTGTTGATCAATTCCTGAATCAACACCGTCTTGCCAACCCCGGCACCGCCGAACAGACCAATCTTGCCGCCACGCGCATAAGGGGCGATCAGATCAACCACTTTAATCCCGGTAACCAGAACTTCGCTTTCTGGGTTTTGATCGACAAAAGACGGCGCGTCCTGGTGGATCTCACGACGATCATCGGTCAACAAAGGACCAACTTCGTCAATCGGCTCGCCGATAACATTCATGATGCGACCCAAAGTCGCTTCGCCAACTGGAACCGAAATCGCAGTGCCTGTATCGGTAACTTCATGCCCGCGCACCAGACCTTCGGTCGTGTCCATCGCAATGGTGCGAACTGTGTTTTCACCCAGATGCTGCGCCACTTCCAGCACCAGGCGATTGCCATTATTGCTGGTTTCAAGCGCGTTCAGGATTGCGGGCAAGTGGCCGTCAAACGTTACGTCAACAACGGCACCAATGACCTGCGAAATGCGGCCGGCCTTTTTCTCTGCCATTTGAAGGTCCTCGTGTTAGAGCGCTTCCGCGCCCGAAATGATTTCAATGAGTTCTTTGGTGATCTGGGCCTGGCGCTGGCGATTATAGGCTCAGCTGCAGCTTCCCGATCATTTCGCCGGCGTTACGCGTCGCATTGTCCATCGCAGACATTTGCGCCCCATAAAATGATGCGCCATTTTCCAGCAAGGCACGGAAAATCTGAACGCTCACGCTGCGCGGCAGCAAGGCGTCAAGAATGGCTTCTTCACTCGGCTCATATTCATAAGGGATGCTGGCCGCATCATCGTCGTCAGCAGCCTCGAACTTGGCTGGAATGATCTGTTGCGCGGTTGGAATTTGGGCAATCACCGACTGGAATCGCGAATAGAACAGCGTCGCCACGTCGAACTCGCCAGCATTGAACATTGTCAGCACTTTGTCGCCAATTTCGGCTGCATGGCTGAACCCGATCTGCTTGACTTCGCGAAAGGTCACGAAATCCACAATATTGCCGCCATGGGTGCGCTTGAGCACATCATTGCCCTTGCGGCCAACGGTCATGATCTTGACGGTCTTGCCCGCCGCCAGAAGCTTGACTGCATGGTCACGCGCCAGCCGGGCAATCGAGGAATTGAATCCGCCCGCCAAACCGCGCTCGCCGGTGGCCACGATCAGCAAATGGGTTTCGTCCTTGCCAGTACCGCCCAACAGCAGCGGCGCATCGGCCCGCCCTTCATATGCGGCACCCAGACTGGCCAGCACGCGATCCATGCGCTCGGCATAGGGACGCGCAGCTTGGGCCGCGTCCTGCGCTCGCCGCAATTTGGCGGCGGCCACCATCTGCATGGCTTTGGTGATCTTCTGGGTCGATTTGACCGAGGAAATCCGGTTTTTAAGGTCTTTTAGCGAAGGCATAGGCCTCTACTTCCGTAAAACGCTTAAGCCGCGTAGGTCTTCTTGATGGCGTCGAGTGCTGCCTTGAGCTGGCTGCGCAAATCGTCCGACAGGGCTTTTTCCTTGGCGATCGCAGCCAACAAATCGGCATGCTTGCCGCGCATGTTGGACAGAACAGTTGCCTCGAAATCGGATACCTTGTTCACCGGTAGATCATCGAGATAGCCATTGGCGCCCGCAAAAATCACCGCAACCTGTTCCTCGATCTTGAGTGGGGAGAACTGGGGTTGTTTGAGCAATTCAGTCAGCCGCGCGCCACGGTTCAGCAATCGCTGGGTCGAGGCATCGAGATCCGAGCCGAACTGGGCAAAAGCAGCCATTTCACGATATTGGCTCAATTCGCCCTTGAGTGAACCCGCAACCTGCTTCATTGCCTTGATCTGGGCGGCCGAGCCCACGCGAGACACCGAAATACCAACGTTCACCGCCGGGCGGATACCCTGGAAGAACAGATTGGTTTCAAGGAATATCTGGCCGTCGGTGATCGAGATCACATTGGTTGGAATATAGGCCGACACGTCGTTTGCCTGGGTTTCAATAACCGGCAGCGCCGTCAGTGAACCAAGACCATGATCATCATTGAGCCTTGGCAGCCCGTTCGAGCAGACGTGAATGCAGATAAAATACGTCGCCGGGATAGGCTTCGCGACCGGGCGGACGACGCAGCAGAAGCGACATCTGGCGATAGGCCACGGCCTGCTTGGTCAAATCGTCATAAGCGATAACCGCATGCATACCATTGTCACGGAAGAACTCGCCAATCGCGCAACCGGTAAAGGGTGCGATGTACTGTAGCGGGGCTGGATCCGAAGCGGTGGCGGCAACCACCACCGAATATTCCATGGCGCCCGATTCTTCGAGCCTGACGCACGAACTGGGCAACGGTCGAGCGTTTCTGCCCGATAGCGACATAGATGCAATAGAGCTTTTCAGTCTCAGATCCATTGGCCGCGTGCGCAGGCTTTTGGTTAAGGAAAGTGTCGAGAATAACCGCCGTCTTGCCGGTCTGGCGATCACCAATGATCAGTTCGCGTTGGCCACGGCCAATGGGGATCAGCGCATCGATGGCCTTGAGGCCTGTCGACATTGGCTCATGCACCGACTTGCGGGGCAAAATGCCGGGCGCCTTGACGTCGACGCGACTGCGCTCCGTGTGCTCGATTGGACCCTTGCCATCAATTGGATTACCCAGACCGTCAACGACACGGCCCAAAAGGCCCTTGCCGATTGGCGTATCCACGATCGAACCCGTGCGCTTGACGACATCACCTTCCTTGATCGAACGGTCATCGCCAAAAATAACCACACCGACATTGTCGGCTTCAAGGTTCAGCGCCATGCCCATGATGCCACCGGGAAATTCAACCAACTCACCAGCCTGCACAGCATCCAGCCCGTAAACACGAGCGATGCCATCGCCGACAGACAGAACCTGGCCGACTTCGGAAACCTGGGCCTCCTGACCAAAATTCTTGATCTGGTCCTTGAGGATCGCGGAAATTTCCGCAGCTTTGATATCCATTACCCGACCTCTTTCATGGCGATCTTCATCGCGGTCAATTTCGATTTTAGCGAGGCTGTCGATCATCTGCGAGCCGACCTTCACCTGAAGGCCGCCGATCAAGGATGAATCAACAAATTGGTTAAGTGTGACAGTCTTGCCAATCTTGGCCTTGAGCGCTTCGGCCAGCGCCGAAACCTGCTCGTCGTTCAACGTCACGGCCGAAGTCACATCCGCGGAGACCTCACCGCGTTCGGCGGCAGCCAATGCGCGAAAAGCGGCAATGATCTGCTCAAGTGCAAACAGCCGCCCCTTTTGCGCCACCAGGCGCACAAAATTGGCGACCAATGGATTGGTCTGTGCCTTCTCAAGTATCGCATCGATAGCGGTAGCCTTGACGTCACCGGTTATGACGGGTGAGCCGAGAAAGCGGGAAAAATCGTCGCTTTCCCCAATCAGGCGGGAAATATCGGAAAGACCGGTTTCAACTGATGCCAGCTGATTCTCGCTCTGGGCGAGGTCGAACAGAGCCGACGCATATGGTCGTGCGATCTGTACAAGCACTGAATTCTGCGCTGCCAATGCCGCATCACCCTCTTGGTTGCCTGCCTGCTGAACCCGCCTCAAACAAGAAAGAGCCGGGCGGTTGCTGACGCTTGAAATAGTTCTTGCAACGGGGCCGTCCGGAGACCCCGCCGATGTTGCGCACGCTCTACCACAGCCACAGCGAGCCTTGCAAGGCTTGCCGCGCCGATTCATGGCCGGAAAAGTGTCGCAGGGAAAACCTCACATGAAGCTTTGCGGATCGATGTCCACCTGCACCCTTAAATTGCCCGAGGTTCGCTCTGCCGAAGCCAGCCAGAACCGGACATAGCCGGACAGGTCAAACCCCTTGCCGCTTTGCGCCAGCAACCGCACTCGATAGCGTCCACGCACCATCGCTACGGGCGCATCTGCCGGGCCGAACAGGCGCACACCATCGGCCATGGGTGCCGCGGTCAACAGCTTTCTGGCATGCCCCATCGCCACATCATGGTCGCTGGCCGAAACGATCAACGCCGCCAACCGCCCAAAGGGTGGCAACCCGCCCGCTTCGCGCGCTGCCAATTCATGTGCATAAAACGCTTCACGGTCCCCGCTCACCATCGCCCGCATCACTGGATGATCGGGATGATAGGTCTGCAGCAATGCCCGCCCCACTCTTGATGCTCGCCCGGCGCGTCCCGCGACCTGGGTCAGGATCTGGAAGGTTTTTTCAGCTGCCCGAGGATCACCATGGGCAAGCCCCAGATCCGCATCGAGCACCCCGACAAGCGTCAATTTTTCGAAATGATGACCTTTTGCCACCAGTTGCGTGCCAATGATCAGATCATAGTCACCCTTTTCGACCTCGGCGAAACGGTCACGCAAATGGGCGTTGCTGCCCATGTCTGACGACAGAATAACCCGACGGGCGTCGGGAAAGCGCGCTGCCGCCTCCTCGGCTATCCGCTCAATCCCCGGCCCAACGGCAACCAGGGCGTCGACCGCCCCGCAGGCCCCGCAATCCTTGGGAATTTTTTGTTCATGCCCGCAATGATGGCAGGCAAGAACGCCGCGAAACCGGTGCTCGACCAACCATGCCGAGCAATCAGGGCATTGATATTGGTGCCCGCACTGGCGGCACAATGTCAGCGGCGCGTAACCACGCCGGTTGAGAAACAGCAACGCCTGTTCTCCCCTGTCCAGCGTCGCAAATATTTCGCGCGCCAGCCGAGGTGCAATCCATTCGCCCTTTGCCGGACCCTCTTCGCGCATATCGATAGCGGCAATGTCGGGCATTGCCGCCTCGGCAAATCGGGCGTTGAGCATCACATGGCTGTAGCGCCGCGCATTGGCATTGTTGCGGGTTTCAACCGAGGGTGTTGCTGAGGCCAGAATGACCCGCGCCTTGGCAAGGTTTGCCCGCACCACCGCCATATCACGGGCGTGATAAGTAATACCGTCCGATTGCTTGTATGCACCGTCATGTTCTTCATCCAGCACCAACAGGCCCAACTCGCGAAACGGCAGGAACAGCGCCGAGCGGGCACCCACCACCGCCCGCACGTCGCCCTCAAGCACCCCGCGCCAGACCCGTCCGCGCTGCGCCGGGGTCATATCCGAGTGCCATTCCGCCGGTTTGGTGCCAAATCGTTTGGTAAAACGCGCCAGAAATGTGTGCGTCAGCGCGATCTCGGGCAGAAGTATCAAAGCCTGGCGCCCGGCCCGCAATGTGTCGGCTACCGCTTCAAAAAATACTTCGGTCTTGCCGCCGCCAGTCACCCCGTCGAGAAGCGCCACGCCAAACTCATGCGGGTCAAGCGCACGAATATCATCAAGCGCCTGCTGTTGCTCCGCATTGAGCCTGGCAACATCGGTATCGGGATCAGGTGGCATGACTACCGGCGGCAGTGGCACTTCAAGGCGCTCCAGCGCCCCCGCCCGCTCAAGACCATCAATTACCGAGGCCGAAACCCCGGCAGCGCCAACCAGCGCGGCCTTGGCCCAGGCCTGCCCGTCATTGAGGGTATCGAGCACCCGCAACCGTGCCGCGGTCAGCTTTTCCGGCTCAAACCCGGTGGCGCGAAAAACAATTTGTCGCCGTTCTGGTTCCAACGCCTCATGCGAACGAAGCACCGCCCGCAACACCATGCCCGGCGCGGCCAGCGTGTAGCGCGAAACCCAGTCCACCAGCGACAACAATTCCTCACTGAGCGGGGGTACATCAAAGACCCGGGAGATGTCCTTGAGTCGGTTATGAGCAAAACTGTCCCTGGGCTGACCCCAGACCACGCCAAGCGTAGGCCGAGGCCCAAGCGGCACCACGACTATGGAGCCGCGTTCCACTGTCATGCCATCCGGTACCCGATAACTATAGGGCCCCTCGACGGCAACACCGACCATCACTGCAACTATGTCTGGCGCCTGATCCATTTGTGCCCGTTCTGTTCCAGACACATTAAATAGGGCGTCGATGCGATTCGGCCAGTCGGGGCAGTCAGAATTTTCCTTTGAAACCGCCGGTGAGTGTCAGGCTCTGCAACTGTCCCGCGCCGGTGTCGCGATAGGTGGTGGCCACCCCAGTATTTGTGTCGGTGATCTCGGTGTCGCCGCGCTGCTCCATAATCTGGTCGTAGCGGGCGGCCAGAAACACTTCGGCATTTTGGCCCAGCTGATAGCCGACATCGGTTCCAAGCGCGAAACTCGGCGCGACATTGAGCGTGTCGACAAAATTCAGGTTTCGCATCCAGTGATCGTCTGTGGCGCGCGAATAGACAGTGAACCCGCCACGCATCATGCCGCCCCAGCGCACATTGCCAAAATTCACATCGCCATCAAAGCCGACAAAAACTTCGGGGAACTGCTGGCGGTAGGCGATCGCGGGTGAGCCGGCAGGGAAAACGCCAATCGTGTCGCGCAGGCTTGTTGAGCTATAAATATAAGAACCGCCATAGGCAGACCATTTGACATCAGTATATTCCGCCCCGGCCAGGAATCGCACATTGGCGTCACCGTCGTTGAATAGTTCATAGCCCAGAGCCAGGCTGCCCGAGAAATAATGATCAAGTCTTGTGTCGTCATGTTGGGAGCGATGCGTCCAGTTCGCCTCGGCGTCTGAACCGCCCAACCAGTCGTAATCTTCCATATAGCTGGTACCGAACCCAGCCGCGCTGCCTTCCGCACGCACGCTAAACCGACTGGCCAGATTAACATCGATGCTGCCGCGCAATACCGGTGACCGGCTCCGCCAGTTGAGGCGGCTGACCCTGTAGTCGCCATTATAGACAAACTCGTTGCCCTCAAGGAACATGGCGCCAACGCCAATGGCGGCCCGTAGCGTTTCGTCGGGGCTTACATATTGTGCACCGGGCGATCCGTCGGGTCCAAAAACCCGTCCGACCCGAACCCGTCGTCAAACTGCGCCAGCGCCGCCTGCGACATTGTCGCCAGGATCACTACCGATAGTGTTGTTATTCTGGTCATGATCCGCTCCAAACCGCCTTGCCCCAATTTCGGCGCTTTATGTTAAACTCGGGTTAACCATGTGGCACCGAGACGCTAACAATATGTTATACTTTGCTAACGCTGACTGTGCCATGTTGAGTAGATGAACGATACCGCCTTTGCCACCGACGCGGCGATCAAATCCCACATCGCCAATTGGCAGCGCGAACTGGGATCGGTCAAACGCCTGTCCCAAAATACGCTTGAGGCCTATAGCCGCGACCTCGGCCAGTTTCTCAATTTTCTCTCCGCCCATTGCGGCGGCACTGTCACCATCGATACGCTAAATGCCCTGCGCGGCGCCGACATTCGTGCCTTCATGGCAGTCCGGCGCCAACAATCTCTGGGGTCGCGCTCGCTGGCCCGCGCCCTTTCGGCACTCAAATCTTTTTTCAACCATCTCGAGCGCGAAGGCGCGGTCTCTACCGAGGCGCTCAACACTATCCGTACCCCAAAAATGGCGCGCTCGCTACCCAAGGCATTGACCGTGGCCGAGGCCAAGAACACCATCTCCACTACCGCTGAAATGGAGGAGCGGCCATGGGTCGCCGCTCGCGACATGGCGGTGCTGGCGCTGTGTTACGGAGCAGGACTGCGTATCGCAGAGGCGTTGGCGATCACCCGCAGCGATCTTGAAGATAATTCATTGCGCGTTACCGGCAAGGGCGGCAAAGTACGGCTCGTACCCCTGATTGATAGCGTGCGCCGGAGCGTTAAGACCTATCTCGAACTGTGCCCGTTCAAGCTTTGGCCCGATGACCCGCTGTTTCGCGGCGTCCGGGGAGGCGTGCTCTCACCCCGACTGGTGCAGATGCGAGTAGTACAATTGCGCGCGGCCCTTGGCCTTCCGCCCTCGGCTACCCCGCACGCATTACGCCATTCCTTTGCTACTCATCTGCTCGGGCGCGGCGGGGATTTGCGCGCAATCCAGGAATTGCTTGGCCACGCTTCACTGTCCACCACCCAGATCTATACCGCAGTTGATACTGACCGATTGCTCGAAAGCTATCGCCTGGCCCATCCGCGCGCCTGAAATGCGCTTTACCCGCCGCTGTCCACGATGTAGCAATATGACCATGTCTGCGCGCACCATTCTCATCACAGTTATTTTGCTTCCTGGCACCAATTGGGACCGGGACGCGCGCTGATTTCTTGAGCGAATTTAATGTCACCGGCCCGCCATCAGGCGCCTCCGGTGACCTGATGGCAGGTCTACAAGGACCATATCCATGCCCACCGACGCTGCTGCCGTTACGACGCCCACCGCCGCCACCATTGATTTGTCCGGCTACGCACTAGCCATAGGCGGTGCCGTACTCTTTTCCACCAAGGGCATTTTCATCAAGCTGGCCTATGCCTATGGCGTGGGAACCGAAACCCTGCTGGCACTGCGCATGCTCGTCGCCATGCCGTTTTATGTCGTGATTTTCATAACCCTGCTGTGGCGCGACCCGACCAACCGCGCCCGACTGACCCCAACCAATTTGCTGCTGAGCATGGCCGTGGGGTTGTTGGGCTATTATGTCGCCAGCTATCTTGATTTTGCCGGTCTCAACTTCCTGTCCGCTCAGTATGAACGGCTGGTCCTGTTCACCTATCCCTTTTTCGTCCTGCTGTTTGGCGTCTGGTTTTTTGGTGACCGGATGATCTGGCGCGTCGTTCCCGCCATGGCCATCTCCTACTCGGGCCTGCTGGTGATATTTGGCTGGAACCTCTCGGTAGCACCCGAGGGATTGGTGATCGGCACCGCCCTGGTATTGGGATCAGCAGTGACCTTTGCCTTTTATCAGCACTTCGCCAAGGCTCAGATGCGCAAGATTGGCGCTGGGCTTTTTACCTGCATCGGCATGATGACCGCCGCCATCGCCGCACTGGGCCAGAACACGGCGCTTTACGGCGCGGCCTCCCTTGCCCACCTGCGCATCGAGGTCTGGATCTACGGGCTGTGTCTCGGCGTCATCGGCACGGTGTTGCCGTCGTTTTTGCTCAACAATGCCATTCAGCGCATCGGCGCGAGAGCCACCTCGTCGATGTCGACATTCGGACCGATCTTTACCATTGCCCTGGCTGTGATCGTGCTCTCGGAGCCCTTCACCCTTTACCACATAACTGGCACCGCGCTGGTTATCCTGGGATCGGTGCTTTTCAGTCGGGCCGAGCGATCCGCCCGCAGCATTGCATGATTGCAGGGGCTTTTGACCCGGCCATTGCCGTAGTAGGGTAGCCCAAATTGATGCATCGCTCTTGGGAGAGAACTAATGAACGTCGCCAGACACTTGCGCACCGGCACCGTCCTGGGACTACTGCTCGGCCTTGCTGCGGTAAGTCCCGGATTTGCCCAGAGCGACACCACCGAGACAACAGCGCCAACCCCGGACGCCATCAACGCCATCGATTTTGGCGACAATACCAGCGCCTGGGCCAATGATACTGAATGTGACGATCCACGCTTCATCGGTTCGGCGATGGCAGTCGAACTCGAGGACGTCGATATCGGCAAGGACGCCGCCGACTGCAAGGCCGCGTTCGAGGCCGGCACGGTAACGCTGCGCGATGCATCCGAGGTGCCACCGGCAACCACCGAACCCGCTATCCAGACGCCAGAGGTCATCTCAAACCAGGAGATCAACTATGGCGACGATCTTGGTCAATATCCAAATGATGGCGATTGCGACGACCCACGCTTTGAGGGCAGTGGCGCCATCGAATCAGCCGAAGAAATCGACACCATGCACGACGCCAGTGATTGTCGTGCCGCCGTCGAGGCTGGCACCGCAATCCTGAAAGCCTCCGCAGTGCCACCGCCACCATTCGTTCAACCCACCATCGACGAGGTCAATTTTGGCGACGATGAGGGCACCTATCCCAACGACAATGAATGTGATGACGCAAGGTTCGAGGGCGCAGGAGTGTCCGACGACCCCTCCTTTGGCAACATCATGCATGACGCCAGCGACTGTCGCGCCGCCTTTGCTGCAGGCAGCATCACCGTACGAGACACCACCCCGATATCCGGCTTTGCCATGGGCACCGACAATTCCAAATATGCCAATGACGGACAATGCGACGATCCAAGATTTGAGGGCTCGGGCGTCGCCAAGAAATTACTGTCCGTCGACCAAATGGCCGATGCGACCGATTGTGCGGCGCTGATGAGTGAAGGCACTGTCTGGCCACGCCCGGTCTATCAGGCCAGCTACCAGGGCAAAGCCCCCTATGACGCCAAGGCGAGCGGCATTGATTTTGGTGACAATACCTCAAGCTATGCCAATGACGACGAGTGCGATGACCCACGCTTTGAGGGCCCCGGGGTGGCTAGCGATCTGACCTATGACAACCAGTGGCATGATGCCAATGACTGCCGCGCGGCATTTGAAGGCGGCACGGTCGCGGCCATGCCCTGAGCCCTCCGGGCACAAAGTGGAAAGAGGCGGATCGCCCCAGCGATCCGCCTCTTTGATTTAGTCGACCGTTAGCCAGTCGCCGCTGATCAAATGTGAATGGCGCCGTCGCCGAGCGACAAGGACGCTTCGCGCACTGCTTCCGACAGTGTGGGGTGGGCGTGCGTCGTGCGGGCCAGATCTTCGGCGGCACCCGAAAACTCCATCAGCACTACCAGTTCGTGGATCATCTCGCCGGCGTTCTTGCCCACGATATGCGCACCCAGCACTCGATCCGTATCCACATCGGCCAATATCTTGACAAAACCCTGCGTCGCCAGCATCGCCTTGGCACGGCCATTAGCGGTAAAGGGAAACTTGCCGATCTTGTAGTCAATGCCCTCGGCCTTGAGTTCGTCCTCGGTCTTGCCCACGGTTGCAATTTCGGGATTGGTATAGACCACTGCCGGCATGGCGGCGTAGTTGACGTGCCCCGCCTGTCCAACCAGAATCTCGGCGACCGCTATACCTTCGTCCTCGGCCTTATGGGCCAGCATGGGTCCGGCAATCACATCACCAATGGCATAAATGCCCTCAACCGAGGTGCGATATTGGCCATCAACGCGGACGCGGCCGCGTTCGTCCAGCGCCACACCGACAATGTCCAAGCCAAGCCCGTCCGTGTAGGGCTTGCGCCCGATGGCCACCAGCGCCACATCGGCATCCAGCACTTCGCCGTCACCGCCCTTGGCAGCTTCCACCTGCAGTTTGAGCCCGCCCTCTTCGGTCTTCTCGATCGCCGAAACCTTGGTCGACAGCTTGAATTCCATGCCTTGCTTTTGCAGCATGCGCTGGAACTGGCGTGCCACTTCGCTGTCCATGCCGGGCAATATCCGGTCGAGATATTCAACCACCGTCACTTGCGATCCGAGGCGCGCCCAGACCGATCCCAATTCCAGCCCGATGACCCCGGCACCAATGACCACAAGTTTTGCCGGTACCTTGTCGAGCGTTAGCGCCCCGGTTGACGTCACGACTTGCTTCTCGTCAATTTCAATGCCTGGCAGGGTGGCCGAAACCGAGCCCGAAGCAATGATGATGTTTTTGGTGGTTACCTCCTGGGTCGGTCCGCTTTGCGGCGTCACCAGAACCTTGCCGGGCGCCGCAATCGAACCGATGCCGCGCAGCGTGGTAATCTTGTTTTTCTTGAATAGATAATCGACGCCGCCAACATTGGAGGCGACGGTTTCGCTCTTGTGTTTCATCATTTGCGGCAAATTGAGGCCGGGGCTGGGAATCTCGATGCCCAGCGCCTTGAAACCGTGACCGGCCTCCTCAAACATTTCCGAAGCGTGCAGCAGGGCCTTTGATGGAATGCAGCCGATATTGAGGCAGGTGCCACCCAAGGTCGGCCATTTTTCAACCACGCCAACTTTGAGCCCAAGTTGCGCAGCCCGGATCGCCGCCACATATCCGCCTGGGCCCGAGCCGATTACAACGAGGTCGAACGCGTCTGCCATGATTTCATGCCCCAAAACAAATTAATGCTGCTGTGCCACAGCCACTCGAACCGCCAGCACGATGAATGTAATCCCGCTTACCCGATTAAACCACCGCCCCAACCGGAAAAATCCAAGTCGAACCGCTGGTGTTGTAAAGAAGACCGCAACCAGAGCGAACCAGGAAAAGAGCGTGATGCTCATGCTCCCCACATAAAGCGCCTTGATCTGCATACTGGTGTGCGCCGACACCAATGTCGTAAACAGTGCCAGAAAAAACAATACTGCCTTGGGATTGAGCAGATTGGTCAAAAAGCCGAGCACAAAGGCCGCGCCATCGCCGCGTGCGCGTGCCCCGCTATCCAGATCGTCTAGTGGTTGGGGCGGCGGCGCGCGCAATGCGGCAATGGCCAGCCAAATCAGATATGCCGCTCCCAACCATTTAAGGATATTGAAGACAATCAGTGATTGGGCAACGATCACCCCAACCCCCAACAGGGTATAACTGCCATGAACCAGAATGGCGCTGGCAATGCCGGCGGCGGTAAACAGGGCCGGTCGTCGTCCGCGCGAGATTGATTGCCGTAGCACCATGGCAAAATCGGCGCCCGGCACGACGGCGCTGACGCCAAAGGCCAGCATCAGTCCCGCAAACTCCAACCATGGTATCGCCACTAAAGCACCACCGAGAAAAACATCAGCACCAATCCCAGCGCCGATACCAACCAGCAGGCGCTGCGCACATAGGGCACTCCGATCAGATAGCTTGGCAAATAGACCCAGCGGGCCCAAAAGTATAGCTGTCCCCCCCACAAACTGAGCGGTCCCGCGCGCCCCGACAGGCTCCACCACCAGACTGAGCGCGACGAATACGGCATAGGTCTCGCCCAGATTTGCCAATGCGCGGCGTGCCCGACCCGCCACTTTGCCAGGGGGCCGATCAGTGTCGCGCGGCCCGGCGCCATGTGTCACACCAACATCAAACTGATAGGCAATGGACTGGACCAGCACATAGGCACCAACCAGCGTTGTGCTCCAGGCCAGTAGTGACAGGGTAAAACTCATGGTTGCATCTGACCATATTGGCCGCCGCGCGCAACTCTTTACTCGCTGGCGATGGCCTGTGCCTGTTCCAGGATTTTGGGCAATTGCTGATCAATATCGAGTTTGCCGCCATCGACCTGGGCCAGAAAACCCTGGCAAAATCTGTCCTTATCGGCCGCCTGATTATAAGCGCTCATGATCTGGGCGCCGCTATAGTCGCGCGCCGCTGACTCTTCGGCAGCCGACTGACCGCCCAATCGTTCGATAACCCGGTCCGCGAGTTCCAGAAATCCTACATTGCGCAGATACCAGTTTTCTGCCGCACTCTTGTAGCTGCCATCAAGCCCGGTGGTTTCGTAGCAATGGGTCGTCATCACCGACACGATGGTTTCGGTGCCGTGAAAGCCCATCAATTCCCCAACAAGCGCCGGATCGCTATCCTGGGCCATTGCATTGCCGGCCATTCCGACCATTAGCATCGCCGCGCACAACCCAACTACTTTCAAACAGACACTCCTGATCAGGTTTTTCGTCCGCAACCGGCGGTAGTTTGTTCATAATACCGGGGCGTTTCAATGGGCAAATCGGGCAAAGCTATGACTGGCTCGCTCACAGCTGCGTGTCCGCTGTCCCAACGTGCCAATATGATTACCATACGCAAAACGCGAGCCTGTTCGAGAACAGACCCGCGTCGATATTTGCACGATCGTTGATGGGTGGCCGATCCCTAAAGATCCAGCACCAGCCGTTCGGGCGCCTCGAGGCTTTCCTTGACGCGCACGAGGAAAGTCACGGCCTCCTTACCGTCCACAATGCGGTGATCATAGCTAAGGGCCAGATACATCATCGGTCGCACAACCACCTCGCCATTAACCACCACTGGGCGCTCCTGGATCTTGTGCATGCCCAAAATACCGGACTGCGGCGCATTGAGAATTGGCGTCGACATCAGCGAGCCATAAACGCCACCATTGGAAATGGTGAAGGTGCCACCCTGCATGTCGGCCATCGACAATTGTCCGTCCCGCGCCTTGCGGCCCAACCCATTGATCGATTTTTCAATCTCGGCAATGCTCATCTGGTCGGCATCACGTACCACCGGCACGACAAGCCCCTTGTCGGTACCAACGGCAACCCCGATATGGGCGTACTTTTTATAGATCAGGTCATCGCCATCAATCTCGGCATTGACCGACGGAATTTCCTTGAGCGCATGAACCACGGCCTTGGTGAAAAAGCCCATGAAGCCGAGCTTGACGCCATGCTTTTTCTCGAACATTTCCTTGTAGGTTGCGCGGAGCGCCATGACGGGTGCCATATCCACCTCGTTAAAGGTAGTCAGCATGGCGGCGGTGTTCTGGGCATCCTTGAGACGCCGCGCAATGGTCTGGCGCAGTCGCGTCATGCGCACACGTTCCTCGCGTTCATCATCGCCAACAACGCTTGGCGCGCGGGCCGGTGCTGTCGCGGCGGCGGCGGGCTTGGCCGATTCAACCGCATTCTGGGCGCTCGGCGCCGCACCCGCGGCTGGACGGCTCATCACTGCCAGCACATCCTCTTTGAGAACCTGACCGTGCTTGCCCGATCCTTCCACTGACGCAGTATCGATGTTGTTTTCCTTGATCAGCTTTTGTGCTGACGGGGCTGGCGCGGGCGTTTCGGTTTTTGCTGGTGCGACCGGCTCGGGTCCTGCAGCATTTGAGGTCGGCACTTCCGCCTTTTCCGCGACCACTTCGGGTTTGGCAGTCTCGGCCTTGTCAGCGCCGGAACCGGCGCCAATGGCACCAAGTAGCGCGCCCACATCGACTGTGTCACCAGGTTGGGCCGCAATCGCCTCGAGCACACCGGCCGAAGGCGCCGGAACCTCAATGGTCACCTTGTCGGTTTCAAGGCTCAACCAGCGGTTCGTCCACCGCAATTGTGTCACCCACCTTCTTGTACCACTGCCCGATGGTCGCTTCGGTAACGCTTTCGCCCAGCGTTGGTACACGGATTTCTGTCGACATTGTAATAACCCTTTTTGGTCGCGCCTAATTGGCGAAGGCGTCTTCTAGGAACGCAGCAAGTTGGGCCAGGTGCGTACGCATCAACCCGGTTGCCGTCGATGCGGATGCAGGTCGGCCTACATAGCGCACCCGCTGGTTTGTTCGACCCATCTGGTCAAGAACCCATTCGACATAGGGCTGGATAAAGGCCCAGGCGCCCATGTTCTTTGGCTCTTCCTGGCACCAGACGATCTCGGCATTCTTGAAGCGATTGAGTTCATCAAGCACCGCCTTGGCCGGAAACGGGTAAAGCTGCTCGACACGCAACAGATAGACATCGTTTACGCCTCGCTTTTCACGATCCTCCAGCAAATCATAATAGACCTTGCCGGTGCATAGGATTACCCGGCGAATCTGCTCGTCACTGGCAAGCTTGACGCTGGTCTTGGCCGCGCCCGGCGCTTCGGCATCGTCCCAAAGCAATCGGTGGAAGCAGGATTCAACGCCCATCTCATGCAGACCAGAAACAGCCCGCTTGTGGCGCAGCAGCGATTTTGGCGTCATCAGGATCAGCGGCTTGCGGAAGTCGCGGGTTACCTGCCGACGCAATATGTGGAAATAATTGGCCGGGGTGGTACAATTGGCCACCTGCATATTGTCTTCAGCACACAATTGCAGGAACCGCTCGGGACGGGCCGAGGAATGCTCTGGACCCTGTCCCTCATAACCGTGCGGCAACAGCATGACGAGACCCGACATACGGAACCACTTGCGTTCACCCGATGAAATGAACTGATCGATCACAACCTGAGCACCATTGACGAAATCGCCAAACTGGGCTTCCCAGATTGTCAGAGCCCGTGGCTCGGCCAGCGAATAGCCATATTCAAAACCCAGCACCGCCTCTTCCGAGAGCATCGAATTGATGACCTCGAAGCGGGCCTGATCGTCGGCCAACTTGTTGAGCGGGGTATAGGTGGAATCGTTTTCCTGATCATTGAGCACCGAATGGCGCTGGCTAAACGTGCCGCGTTCCACATCCTGCCCACTCAGACGCACCGGATGCCCCTCAGTGACCAATGTCCCGAACGCCAGGGCCTCCGCCGTCGCCCAATCGATGTTTTCGCCTGACTGGATGGCACTCAAGCGATGATCGAGAAAGCGCTTGACCGTCTTGTGGACGTGAAATTCGGCAGGCACCTTGGTGAGCAAAGCTCCCACTTCAGCCAGGCGATCTACGCTGACCCCGGAAGCGCCACGACGCGGCCCTTCTTGTTCGGCAGGCTTGAAGTCTTTCCATTGACCATCAAGCCAGTCGGCCTTGTTGGGGCGATAGTCCTGCCCCGCTTCAAATTCCTTCTCAAGATTGGCACGCCAATCGGACTTGACCTGATCAACCTCAGCCTCACTCATCACCCCTTCAGCGATCAGCTTTTCCGAATAGATCTGCAGGGTCGTCTGGTGCGCACGGATCTTGGCATACATCAGCGGTTGGGTGAATGATGGCTCATCGCCTTCATTGTGACCAAAGCGGCGATAGCAGAACATGTCGATGACCACCGGTCGGCCAAAGCGCTGACGGAACTCCACCGCAACCTTGGTCGCAAACACCACAGCCTCCGGATCGTCGCCATTGACGTGAAACACCGGGGCTTCGATCATCTTGGCAACGTCAGTGGGATAGGGCGACGACCGCGAATACATCGGGCTGGTGGTGAACCCGATCTGATTGTTGATAACAAAATGTATCGACCCACCGGTGCGGTGTCCTTTAAGGCCCGACAGGCCCAGGCACTCGGCAATCACGCCTTGACCGGCAAACGCGGCATCGCCGTGAATGAGCAATGGCAGCACCATCGAACGATCTGGCTTAACCACATCAAGATTAACCAGCTTGCCATTGGGGGCGATATGCTGGTCCTGCTTGGCGCGGGCTTTGCCCAGAACCACCGGATCAACGATTTCGAGATGGCTTGGGTTGGCAGTTAGCGACAAATGCACCTTGTTGCCGTCGAACTCGCGATCCGACGAGGCGCCAAGGTGATATTTGACATCGCCCGAACCTTCCACGTCCTCCGGATAAAAAGCACCACCCTTGAATTCATGAAACAGCGCCCGGTGCGGCTTGGCCATCACCTGGGTCAGGACATTGAGACGCCCGCGATGGGCCATACCCAGCACAATATCCTTGACCCCCAGCGCGCCACCGCGCTTGACGATCTGCTCCAGCGCCGGAATCAAGGACTCGGAGCCATCCAGCCCAAACCGCTTGGTGCCGGTATATTTGACGTCGAGAAACTTTTCAAAACCCTCGGATTCCACCAACTTGGTCAGGATGGCCTTTTTGCCCTCTGGCGTGAAGGTAATTTCCTTATCAGGCCCTTCGATCCGCTCCTGCAGCCACTGCTTGGCTTCAGGATCCGAAATATGCATGAATTCAATGCCGACCGTGCCGCAATAGGTGCGGCGCAGGATCTCGAGCATTTCGGGCAGGGTGGCGTATTCAAGACCCAGATAATTGTCGATGAAAATCTTGCGATCATAGTCGGCATCGGTGAACCCGTAAGTCGCCGGATCCAGTTCGGGAGCAGGCTCATCGGCCTTGAGCTTGAGCGGATCAAGATCGGCATGAAGATGCCCGCGCATGCGATAGGCGCGGATCATCATGATGGCACGGATCGAATCGCGCGTCGCCTGCATGACATCGCCAGCGGCAGCGACCGGTGTCCCGGACGCTTCGGCCATTTTGGCCATGGCCTTTTCGGTCTTGACGGCGATCTCACCCCAATTACCGTCAAGCGCCGAAACCAGTTCGCCATTGGCGCTCACTGGCCAGTCGCTGCGAGCCCAGGATGCGCCCTCAGCACTTTTCTGCGCATCATCGGCGCTGTCGTCGAGTCTCGAAAAAAACGATGACCAGGTCGGATCGACGCTGGCCGGATCAGTTTTGAACTGCGAATAAAGCTGTTCGATATAGTCGGCGTTCCCACCATAGAGGAACGAGGTCAGCAAGAACGAGTCGTTCTTTTCCTGTCGTGTCATCGCTTTGTTACGAGGCGCTTGCCCCGCCATCCTTTTCATCGGGCTGGCATCGCCAGCCGCACATGTCACCATCAAAGTTGATCAATAATGGTTGGTTATCCTTAGTATCCTGTTAAGTCCCGCGACGCCTCGCAAGGCGCCGCATATCGCTCAATCGTGATCGCCCGCCGCAATTTCGGCATACCATAGCCCCCTGCCAAAGACCCCGGCTACCAAAGTTTAACCCTTGAGTACTTCGGTCAAGGTTTTGCCGATGCGCGCGGGCGACTTGGACACATTGATCCCCGCCGCTTCCATCGCCGCAATCTTGTCCTCGGCTCCGCCCTTACCACCTGAAATCACGGCACCAGCATGACCCATGGTGCGCCCCTTGGGTGCGGTCAATCCGGCAATAAACCCGGCCATTGGCTTTTTGCGGCCCTTTTTGGCTTCATCAATCAGGAACTGGGCCGCATCTTCTTCAGCTGAACCACCGATTTCACCGATCATGATGATGGACTTCGTCGCATCGTCGGCCAGGAACATTTCCAGCATATCGATAAATTCGGTGCCCTTGACCGGGTCGCCGCCGATACCGACGGCTGTGGTCTGGCCCAACCCTTCATTGGTTGTCTGAAACACTGCTTCATAGGTAAGCGTGCCGCTTCTGGAAACAATACCTACCGATCCCTTGGAAAAGATCGATCCCGGCATGATGCCGATTTTGCATTCTTCGGGGGTCAGAACACCAGGGCAATTCGGCCCCAATAGCCGCGAGTTGGACTTTTCCAAGGCCCGCTTGACCTTGACCATATCGAGCACCGGCACACCCTCGGTGATGCACACGATCAACTCGATCTCCGCCTCTATGGCTTCAAGAATGGCAGCGGCCGCGCCCGCTGGCGGCACATAGATTACCGAAGCATTGGCGCCGGTCTTGTCGCGCCCTTCGGCAACGGTTGTAAAAATGGGCAGGGAAGCGGAACCGTCGAGCCCGCTGGTCCAGGTCTGGCCACCCTTTTTGGGATGGGTACCACCTACCATCTGGGTGCCATAATAGGCCAGCGCCTGTTCGGTATGGAACGTGCCGGTTTTGCCGGTCAGGCCTTGGACGAGAACTTTGGTATCTTTATTGACGAGAATGGACATGGGAGGCCTCTGATTTGGCTTGCCGAAAGGGAATGGACGATCAGGCGTTCTTGACGGCTGTCACAATTTTTTGTGCAGCGTCATCCAGATCGTCGGCCGAAATCACGTTAAGGCCGGACTTGTCGAGGATTTCTTTGCCCTCTTTGACGCGGGTGCCTTCAAGGCGCACCACCAGCGGCACCTTGAGACCGACTTCCTTGACCGCCGCAATCACACCCTCCGCAATCACGTCGCAGCGCATGATGCCGCCAAAGATATTGACCAGAATGCCTTCAACCGCTGGATCGGCTGTAATGATCTTGAAGGCCGCCGTGACTTTCTCGGTTGTCGCACCACCGCCAACGTCAAGAAAGTTTGCAGGCTCGGCACCATAGAGCTTGATGATGTCCATGGTCGACATCGCCAGCCCCGCCCCATTGACCATGCAGCCGATATTGCCATCGAGCGCCACGTAAGCGAGGTCGAATTTTGACGCTTCGATTTCCTTTTCGTCTTCCTCGCTCATGTCGCGCAGCGGGGCCAGATCGGCATGACGGAACGCCGCATTATTGTCGAAGGACACCTTGGCATCGAGCACCCGCAACCGGCCATTATCCATGACGATCAGCGGATTGACTTCCAACAGGCTCATGTCGGTTTCGGTGAAGGCCTTATAGAGAATTGGGAAAAGCTTGGTTGCATCGTTGCGCGCCTCACCGGTCAGTGCCAGCGCGTCGGAAAGGGCTTTGACATCGGACGCAGTCACCCCGGCATCGGGATCAATCGAAAGCGAAATGATCTTGTCAGGGGTTTCCTCGGCAACCGCCTCGATATCCATGCCCCCTTCGGTCGAAACGACGAAAGCGACACGCCCGGTGGTACGATCCACCAACAGCGAAAGGTAAAGCTCGCGCGCAATGTCGGCGCCATCTTCGATGTAAAGCCGATTGACCTGCTTGCCAGCCGGGCCGGTCTGCTTGGTTACCAGCGTATTGCCCAGCATTTCCTTGGCATGGGCCACGACATCATCAATGCTCTTGGCCAGGCGCACGCCGCCCTTGGCATCGGGACCCAATTCCTTGAACTTGCCCTTGCCGCGTCCCCCGGCGTGGATCTGGCTCTTGACCACATAGAGCGGTCCCGGCAGTGACTTGGCCGCGTCCGCAGCCTCGTCGGCGGAATAGATCGCAACGCCTTCGGCAACCGGGGCGCCAAACGATTTAAGCAGCGCCTTGGCCTGATGTTCGTGGATATTCATGTCTAGCCCTTCCGTGCGACACTCATTTGAGTGCTCTGGCACCCAGCCGCATGATGGACCGGGGTAAATTTCATTGTGCGAGACATCGCAATGTTGCGTGCCCCGCTAGTCAAAAGCCGCCCTGTTTCCGAGGGCGGCTTTGTTCATGTGTCAGGCCAGTGCCGGCGCTATTTTCTTGCACGCCTCGATCAATCCCTCAACCGCCGACACTGATTTGTCAAACGCCTTTTGTTCAGCGGAATTGAGTGAGATTTCGATGACTTTTTCGACCCCGTCGGCGCCGATCACCACCGGCACGCCGACATAAGTGTCCTTGACCCCATATTCGCCCGCAAGGAACGCAGCGGCAGGCAGCACCCGCTTTTTGTCCTTGAGATAGCTTTCCGCCATCGAAATGGCCGAGGCGGCGGGCGCATAAAACGCCGACCCGGTCTTGAGCAGACCCACGATCTCTGCACCACCATCACGGGTGCGTTGTATGATCTCGTCGAGCTTGTCCTTGCTCATCCAACCCATCTTGACGATATCGGTCAACGGAATGCCGGCAACTGTCGAATAGCGCGGCAATGGCACCATCGTGTCGCCGTGCCCGCCCATAACGAACGCGTTGACGTCTTCAATCGACACGTCAAGTTCGTCGGCAATGAAATGGCAAAAGCGCGAGGCTGTCGAGCACGCCGGCCATGCCGATCACCTTGCTCGATGGCAGGCCGGAGAATTTCTGCAGCGCCCAGACCATCGCATCGAGCGGGTTGGTAATGCAGATAACAAAGGCATCAGGCGCGTATTTGGCGATACCCGCGCCGACCTGGCCCATGACCTTGAGATTGATTTCGAGCAGATCGTCACGGCTCATGCCGGGCTTGCGCGGAACGCCCGCTGTAACGATGATCACATCGGCGCCCGCCAGATCCTTGTACTCGGACGTGCCGGTAATCTTGCTGTCGAACCCCTCGACCGGTGCAGACTGACTCAGATCCAGCGCTTTACCCTGCGGCACCCCGTCAACAATGTCGAACAACACGACATCGCCAAGGTCCTTGAGGGCCGCCAAATGGGCCAGAGTTCCACCGATCTGCCCAGATCCGATGAGAGCAATCTTTTTGCGCGCCATAAGCATCCATCTCCGACTATGTTGAATTTGGCCAGTTTCTTACGCCCTGACCTTTAATGAGGCAAGTGAACCGTTCGTCTAAAACTGGCAAGCCCCCATGCCTTATATATCACGAGGGCTCGCCGAAAAATCATGCCTCGCTGGGAGGAGTGTCGCGCAACGACTGCGCCAGATATTCATCAGAACTCATTTCCATCAATCGCGACGCCGTGCGGGCAAATTCGAAACGGGTCTTGTCATCCTGACCCAACGCCTCGATGGGCACCGCAAAACTGGCACCCAGCTTGACGCCGCGATCATAAAGGTTGTCGATCAAAAGGATAAACCGCTTGGCTGCATCGGTGCGCACCCGGCTGAACTGTGGCACATCATCAATCAGGATGGTGTCAAACGCATGGGCCAGGCGCACATAGTCACGCACCCCCAAAGGCTTTTCGCAAAGATCGGCAAAATCAAATCGCGCCGCACCCATTGCCGCCAGCGGCACGTGAATCTGTCGCCCAAGACTTTCAACGCTGGTGGGTTTGGCCTCGACGCCACCCGTCACCCGTGTCCAGAGCTTGTCCATCCGCGCCCGCGCGGCGTCGCCCTCGCCAATGGCGTAAACTTTCTGGCCAACAAATTTTTCACGCCGATAATCGCGCGCCGCCGGGAGCGCTGCCACTGTTGTATTGGCCTTGAGCAGTTCGACGAAAGGCAGGAACAGGTGCCGGTTCAGACCATCCTTATAGAGGCCGTCCGGCGCAACGTTGGACGTCGCCACCAGCACAACACCATTGGCAAACAATTGCTCGAACAGGCGCTGCAGCAGCATGGCATTTGTAATGTCATGGACGTGAAATTCATCGAGACAAAGCAATCGCGTGGCCTTGATGATCGGCTTGACTACAGCGGCCACCGGATCGCTATCGTCGCCGCGGGGCTTGGCCTTTTTGCGAAATTGAGCAATGCCGACATGAATCTCGTCCATGAACTGGTGAAAATGCACCCGCCGTCTGCGTGGCTCGGGCGCGACCGAGAAGAACATGTCCATCAACATGGTCTTGCCGCGTCCGACATCGCCGTAAATATAAGCGCCTTTGACGCTGACCGGCGCCTCGAACAAGCGCGCCAAAAAGCTTGGTCGCGCTTGGCTTTCTGCCAGTTGGAGCGCGATTGTGTCGAGCAGCTGGGCCGCCTCAATTTGCGCCGGATCGCTATGCAATGCCCCACGCTCGGTCAGGGCACTGTAAGCGGCGCTGACCAGGCCATCGCCGGGACTGGATAAGGGTTCGGGGATCATCACAAAGGCGCTGCACATAAAAGGGGCACGAATGCCCCTCCTTAGCAGCCCGGCTTTAACGGGTCATTGAAATTCCCTGACCACCAGACGTGGTGCCGATATAACCGCCACCATTCTGAGCGACTGCCGCCACCATATTATTGTTTTCGTCAAATATCTGGACCTGATTGCCCACCTGCTGCCAGGACGCCACATTGGTCAGACCCGGCATGACACAACCCGGCGCCGACGCCCGGAACTTGTTGGTGCCCGACTTGGCCGTCATCGGCAGGTTGAGCCGGCACCGGCTGACACCGGACACCACAGTCCAAACCCCTTCGGGGCCCGCACCGACCGAACCACCCGAGCTGCTGGCAAGCGGGTCAAGCGACACAAACGAGGCTGTCATTGGCCGTTGCTGTCTGGGTCGGGGCACTCGAAACACCGCCAAGAACCGGCTGGCCCGACAATCCCGGCGCCGGTGCAGCACTTGTGCCGATCGCCGGTAACGATTGTGTGGCAACGGTTGAATTGGCCACCGCTGGTAGACGCTGCGGCGCGGGCAAAGTATTGACCGGAGGCTGGGCCGTCGAGCATCCTGCCAGCACCACCGCCATCGCCGCAAATCCTGCAACGGAAAATGATCCACGTGTCCAATCCGTCATTGGCCTGCTCCTGCCATTAGGCTCAACAAAAAATAAACGTCGGGGTTTATAGCCAAAGCCCCGTCCCGGTTCAATCGCCGCAATCGAGTGAACTATCAACTATAGTATTGTGGCAACCATGAGGGTGCAATGTCTGGAACGCAGAATTGTTGCAATCATTCATCAGGTTGCGCGCCAATCAGCCCAACATTTCGCGTAATAGATCGTCGGCGAGCGTCCGTGCGTCGCGCACTTCTTCTTCGGGAACCTGAATAGGCACCCCACCCTTGCCGAAGGCAGCGCCGACGCCGGGCAGGCCGCCATCGCCACTTTCGAGCGGATGAAAACCGTGGGCGCGAAGGGCGGTGATCAGCACCCGCGCCATCGACGGATCCTCAACCTGGGCGATGATCTCAAACATGACGGCACCCTCGGTTTGATTACGCGTTGCGCACAAAACTATCAGGCGACCTTGCGTTCGACCATCATCTTCTTGATCTCGGCAATGGCTTTGGCCGGGTTGAGGCCCTTGGGGCACACCTTGGCACAATTCATGATCGTGTGGCAGCGATAGAGTTTGAAGGGGTCTTCAAGATCATCAAGACGGGCCTGTGTGGTCTCGTCGCGGCTGTCGATCAACCAGCGATAGGCCTGCAACAGTGCCGCCGGGCCAAGATATTTTTCCCCGTTCCACCAATAGGCTCGGGCACGACGTCGAGCAACAGGCGCACAGGATGCACTCATAAAGCCCGTCCAACTTGCCGCGCTCATCGATTGACTGCTTCCATTCAGTCTTTGGCGTTTCCGATGTCGTCTGCAACCATGGCTCAATGGCGCGATGCTGCGCATAAAAATTGGACAGATCCGGCACCAGATCCTTGACCACCGGCATGTGCGGCAGCGGATAGATTTTTATCGGGCCGGTTGAATCGTCCATGCCCTTGGTGCAGGCCAGCGTATTAAGCCCGTTGATATTCATCGAGCACGACCCGCAAATGCCTTCGCGGCATGAACGGCGCAGGGTCAGCGTTGGATCAACCTTGTTCTTGATCCACAACAGCCCATCCAGAATCATCGGACCACAATCACTTGTATCGACAAAATAGGTATCGATGCGTGGATTGGCCTCGCTATCTGGATCATAGCGATAAATGTTATACTCGCGCAGCACCGTCGCACCTTGTGGCTTGGGCCAGGTCTTGCCTTTGGCGGGGCGAGAATTTTTGGGAGCAGCAGGCTCAACCATATCCGGCGTTCCTTGTTCTAAAGCTTAGTAGTTCGGCTTGCAGATCTGGTTCGATTTGGCGACGTAGGTATTGTAGGCCACGGCATATTTTGGATCGAGCGACTTGCCCTTCATCGAGGCGATGACCACCGACATGAAATCGCTGTCGATCAGGCGGGGCGTGGCCTCGGCCTTGCAACTGCATAGCGTTTCATCATGAGCAATGCCCATGCAGACCGAATGAAATTCAGTTTTTTGCGCAGCGCTCGGCGCTGCCGCCAACACCGGGTACACCAGAAAACTGGCCACAAGGCACCCTGGTGCCACTATCGACCAACGCCCCGTTTTCATCGCAGGCTCCTTGCGGATCATCAATTTTAGTCCAGACCACACATCATCAACGGCACATACTTTGACATCGACAAGCCCCAACGGCAAAATCACGGTGCGGATCACATCCTCGGTCATGTCGGTAGCAATCTTTGCTGCCTTTTTGGGCCATGAAATCCAGATCATGCCGTTGCGAGCGATCGCATCCATCATCGGTCGCGCGAGCGTCTCCAGAACAGTGCGCGCCGCGGTAAACAGGTGAATAACATCATAGTCCCGACGATCATCGCCAAACGCGGCTTGGCCAATCACCTTGACCTCGGCAAAATCGCGCGAACGGGTCAATTCCAGTTGCGCTACGGGCAAATTGATGAACAGCACCCGCTGCCCATCCTTGAGCCCCAACTTTTGCGCTAGCGGGGTGCTGGAATATCCGGCGCTCGACCCCATCAGTAAACACGCGCTTTCGGCGCAATTTTCTCGAGGTCAATGCCACCATCGCTATGCGGGGTCAGCGGATCAACATGAACTGGCCGATAACCCAGCCGGACCTTGCCAGCCTCATCGACCCAGCTTAGCGAATGCTTGCGCCAGTCCACATCATCGCGATCCGGAAAATCTTCCCGCGCATGGGCGCCACGGCTTTCATGCCGCGCCTCGGCCGAAACCACTGTGACCATGGCATTGGCCATCAGATTTTCCAGGCTCCAGCGTTTCCACCAAATCCGTGTTCCAGATCAGCGACCGGTCAGTCACTTTGATGTCAGGCAATTGCCCGTAAATTTCGCTCATCCGCGTCACGCCAGACTGCAGCGTTTCCCCGGTACGGAAAACCGCGGCGTCTTCCTGCATGATGCGTTGCATTGCATCGCGCAACTCTGCCGTCGGCTTGGAACCATTGGCGTTGCGCAGGCGATCAAACCGCGCCATGATCTTGTCGTCCTGTGCTTTGTTGATCGCCGGAATTGGCGCGGCACGATCAATGACCTCCCCGGCCCGCAATGCGGCCGCGCGGCCAAAGACCACAAGGTCGGTCAGCGAATTGGAACCCAGCCGGTTGGCACCATGTACCGAAGCACACGCCGCTTCGCCCACAGCCATCAGACCCGGCACGATCCGATCCGGTTCAGCATCGGTCGGGTTGAGCACCTCGCCATGATAATTGGCCGGAATACCGCCCATATTATAATGGACCGTCGGCAGCACGGGGATCGGCTCACGCGTCAGGTCGACACCCGCAAAAATCCTGGCCGATTCGGTAATGCCCGGTAGGCGCTGATGCAGTACTTTTGGGTCCAGATGATCCAGATGCAGAAATATGTGATCTTTTTTCGGACCGACGCCGCGCCCTTCGCGGATTTCCAGGGTCATGCAGCGGCTCACGACGTCGCGGCTGGCCAAATCCTTGGCGTTGGGTGCGTAACGCTCCATAAAACGCTCGCCCTCTGAATTGGTAAGATACCCGCCCTCACCGCGCGCGCCCTCGGTGATCAGAACACCGGACCCATATACGCCGGTGGGGTGGAACTGGACAAATTCCATATCCTGCAGCGGCAGGCCCGCCCGAGCGACCATGCCATTGCCATCGCCGGTGCAGGTATGGGCCGAGGTCGCCGAAAAGAAGGAGCGGCCATAGCCGCCGGTGGCCAGAACAGTACTCTTGGCGCGGAAACGATGCATGGTGCCATCATCGAGCTTCCAGGCAATGACGCCCTGGCAGGCGCCATCATCACCCATGATCAGATCAAGTGCAAAATATTCAACGAAGAACTGTGCATTGTTGCGCAATGACTGGCCATAAAGTGTATGCAAGATGGCGTGGCCAGTGCGGTCGGCCGCCGCGCAAGTGCGCTGCACCGGCGGACCGTCGCCAAACTCCGTCATATGCCCACCAAAGGGGCGCTGATATATTTTGCCGTCTTCGGTACGTGAAAACGGCACCCCGTAATGTTCCAGGCTCATAGATTGCCGCCGGGGCCTCACGTACCAGATATTCCATGGCGTCATTATCGCCCAGCCAGTCCGACCCCTTGACGGTGTCGTACATGTGCCATTGCCAGCTATCGGGACCCATATTCTGCAGCGAAGCGGCGATGCCGCCCTGCGCTGCCACGGTATGTGAACGCGTCGGGAAAACCTTGGTGATGCAGGCGGTATTAAATCCCTGCTCGGCCATGCCAAGCGTCGCGCGAAGGCCAGCGCCGCCCGCACCAACAACTACCACATCGAATTCGTGGTCGATGATTTCGTATGCAGATGCCATTGCCCGCTAACCCCAGATTACCAGTTTCAATAGTGCGATAACCCCGATCAGCCCGACCCCGAGGCAAAACAGGGTATTGAGCATCAGGCTCAAGCGGTTGGTGCGTGGATCAAGGACATAATCCTCAATGATCTCGACCATACCGATGCGCATATGCACAAGCGCCACAACCAGCAGCACCGCCAGCACAATCCCCGCGATCGGATTGGCAACAATACTGATCATCTCGGCTCGATCCGCCCCTGCCAACCGCACTACCAGCCAGACCAGAAATCCGACCAGCAAAACATTGACGGCACCGGTCCAGCGCTGCACCACGAAATGACGCGTTGCCGCCTTGCCGTCGCCGTAACGGGTTTCCGGATTGGCGATGGTTTTTGTTGTTATGACTTTTTCGCGCATCACCCTACCCACACAAAAATCGTCCAGACCAGCAGGGTCAGTACAATCGAACCGACAAGATTGACCCAGGCCAGCTTTTCACGCTCGCCCGGCTCCATGCCGATGATATTGTCCCAGAGGAAATGACGCAGCCCGCCCAGCATGTGATGAAACAATGCCCAGGTGTAACCAAACAAAACCAACTGCCCGAACCAGTTGCCATATAGGCCATTGACCCCGTCCAGCGCCTCGACGCCAATGGCGGCTGCTGCCAGCCAGATGACCAGCAACAATGTGCCGATATAAAGTGCAATGCCGGTGGCACGATGTAATATCGACATGGCCATGGTAATGGTCCAGCGATAGATTTGGAGATGTGGGGATAACGGACGGGGTCGGACTGCCATGTGGCCTCGCTGTCATGCGGCAACAGGCCGCTGCAGTTTGGAATAGTTCGAGACTTCTAGACCCGGCAGGCGCTCACGTCAAAGCCACAAAGCAAAGTAAAGTCAGAATATTTGCCATCAGGCGATCACTGAACAGGGTGGTATTACGGGTCGAACCTGCTCATACAAGCCCACACATATCGGACTGGACGGTACCTGAATGGTCGAACGGATAAGAAACCTTGCAGTCAAGACCCTTTCGAAGGCTTGGGCCACACTGACTGAGGCTCAATATGACATTCTTCGTAGTGATGGCTCGTGGCAGCACCACACCCGCGAATCATACGATCACGGTCACGCCGCCGCCATCCTGCTGATCAATCCGGCAACCGGCCGCGTATTGCTGACCCGCCAGTTTCGCTACCCGGTGCATAGCTGCGGCGATTCGGCCTGGATGCTGGAAGTCTGCGCCGGTCTGCTCGATGGCGATGATCCAACCAGCGCCATCATCCGCGAGGCCGTCGAGGAAACTGGGCACCGTCCGACAAATGTTGTCCATTTGTACGACGCCTATATGAGCCCCGGATCGCTGACCGAAAAACTGTCCATGTTCGTTGGCCACTATTCCGATCAAAGCCTGGAAAGCGAGGGTGGCGGGCTGACGGAGGAAGGCGAGGACATCGAAATTGTCGAACTGGATTTCGCCACGGCATTCGCCATGATCAGCACCGGCGAAATCATTGACGCCAAGACCATCATGGCATTGCAATGGGCCGCGCTTAACCGGCCAGAACTGCTGCCCTAAAATACCCGTGGCGTCAGCCCAAAGGCTTCAGCCAACAAGCGATAGGAGCGCTGGCGCAATTCATAGCTATGCATGGTGGTAGTGATCATCACCTCACTGGCGCCGGTCTCCGCAACCTTGGTCATGATCTGCTCGCGCACTGTTTCCGGACTCCCCACGATCCACAGGGCACTTTGCTGGGTGATGATATCGCGCTGTTTTTGCGTGTACTCATGGACCGCCGCAGTCTCTGGCGACACCAGCTTGCGAATCTCACCCGAATGAAACAATGCCCAGGCTCAACGCCTGCGAGCCCGACAAAAACCGGGCTTCCTCATCGGTAGGTGCACAAACCACCGAGACACAGAGCATTGCGTGCGGCTTGGCAAAATGCGTGCTGGCCCGGAATGCGGCACGGTAGGCATCGAATGCGGGCGCTGCCGGGGCGTGACTGAAATGAGCCGCAAACGCATAGCCTGCACCAATGCTACCAGCGGCGCTGGCACTGGCGCCGGACGATCCGAGCAGCCAGATCGGTGGCAATTGTACACCAGACGGTGTCACCTGCACCCGTGAAAACGGATGCTCGATGCCAAAATCCTCGTTGTCGAACGCCAGCATTTCGCCCAATTGCTCAGAAAAATGCTCACCGCCAAATGAGCGCAATGCCTGTAGCGTCCGCCCGTCGCTGCCGCCCGCGCGGCCGATACCCAGATCAATCCGGCCCGGATAGAGGCCGGCGAGCGTGCGATAGGTTTCAACCACGCGCAACGGCACATGATTGGGCAGCATGACGCCACCGGAGCCGATATGGATGGCGTTGGTGCGCGCGGCTGCACTGGCAATCAGTACCTCGGGAGACGACGAGGCAATCGAGGGCATACCGTGATGTTCAGCGTACCAGACGCGTTGATAGCCAAGTTGATCGGCGAGTTGGGCCAGCGCCACGGTCTCCTGCAGTGCCGCCGCCGTGCTGGTGCCGTCCGATATTGGGGCGAGGTCTTGCAGGGAAAGCGCAATCAATTGGGTCATGGTCGCCAGATTGTTACTGCAGCACTAAAGGTCAAGCCTTGATCGGCGGGCGGTATTGAAAACATCAAAATCAAAAAGTGATCACCCGTGAAACTTAATGTGATCGGCCTGCGTAACTTCGCCCGACTTCAACTTTTGATCTTAGGGAGAAACCAACATGCATATCACCATCAAAGCCATGGCTATTGCCACACTTCTTGCCACCACCAGCACCGCCGCGCTGGCGCAAATGTCGGTCCGCGTCGGCGGCGCGCCAATGTTTGACAACAAGAATATCATCGAAAACGCCGTCAACTCCAAGGATCACACGACACTGGTTGCCGCCGTCAAGGCCGCCGGACTGGTAGACGCCCTGTCAGGCCCCGGTCCGTTCACCGTTTTTGCGCCCACCAATGAGGCATTCGCAGCCCTGCCCGCTGGCACGGTCGACACATTGCTCAAGCCCGAAAACAAGGGCATGCTGACCAAAATCCTGACGGCCCATGTCATCTCCGGCAAATATTCCGACGCTGACCTTCTGGCCAAGGCGGAAGCCAACCCCAAGGGCTTCACGCTCAAGACATTGTCGGGCGACCGGCTACAATTTACCAAACTCGGCTCGGTGCTTTACGTAGTCGATGAAAGCGGTAATGCTGCCAAAATCACCATTTCCGACGTCAATCAGTCCAACGGCGTCATCCATGTAGTCAACAAAGTATTGCTGCCCAAATAAGCGGTCACGCCAGTTTCCTCGGGCCCGCATCACACTGGCGCGGGCCCGAATTGTCATTGCGGACAAAACGTTAGTGACACCCAACGCATTTCGCATCGACAACACCACGCATTGACTCCGACCCGCCACTTAAGGTTAGTAACCCAAATGGCGGGCGCAGGGATGGCGAAAACATTGAAACGCGAACTTGGATTGGCGGCATTCGGCGCGATTTTGGGCGCTTTGGCGCTGGCAACACCGGCCACGGCACAGGACCTGCTTGATCCTAATCCGCTCAGCGGCGTAGTCGATGAACTGCGCATCGGCTTTGCCGCGCATAACGCCCATTACGCGTTGCTGCCTTCCGATGTCCAGAATTTTGACCTCAGCCACGTCAATGACCTCAGCTTTGACGTGCTGTTTGTCTCGCCCGATGTCGATGTCTTTCGCTGGATCGGGTCACCGCGTCCCGAAATCGGCACTACCATCAATTTTGCCGGACAGGACAGTATCGCCCATTTGAGCCTGACCTGGCAGTTGCCATTGTTTGACACACCATTGTTTCTCGAAGGCAGCTTTGGTGCCGCGGCGCACAATGGCTATCTGACCGGTGCACCGGTTGGCCGCAAGAATTTTGGCTGCCGGGTCAATTTTTACGAGCGCTATGGGCTGGGTTGGAACATTTCCGACAAGGTGACTGCCTCGCTTCAATATGAGCACACTTCCAATTGGGAACTGTGCAGCGCCAATGCCGGCCTTTCCAATGTCGGCGTGCGATTCGGCCACAAATTCTAGCGGCGGTAACCAGCGGTTAAGTGCAATTTTAAGCACTTCTTGAACCAATTACTCACCCCGTCCATGCTTTTCCTGACATCAGGAAATCCAATGGGTATGACAGTACGATTATTGGTGGGTTTGATCTGGCTCATACTCGGGTCAACGATCGCATACGCCCAAGTCGATATTCTGCCCGAAGTGCGCGCCGGTATCCTGTCCCACGATGTCGGCAACGGCACCAATGCCCTACTCGACCCACAGCGGCTGAGTGATGCCAGTGTTGAGCTGCTGTTCTCACTGGGCGATCTGTCCAATGTGCTTGTTGTGGCCGAACTTCGCCCTCACATTGGTGCGTCGCTGAATTTCAAGGGTCAGGAAAGCTTTGCTTATGCCGGGTTGAGCCTCACCGCGCAACTACCGTTGTTACCTGTATTTGTTGAGGCAAGCCTTGGCGGCGCTGCGCACGGCACGCCATTTTCCAGTGCCGCAACCACGCCGCGTTTTGGCTGTCTTGCCGTCGCTCGCGCCGCCGCCAGTGTCGGTGTCAATGTTCTGCCCGGCGCCTCGATCATTGGCACCGTTGAGCATTACACTGACGGGGGACTCTGCGGCACGCCCAATGATGGCGTGACCAATGTCGGCCTCCGCGTCGGCTTTCGGTTCTAGGCCACTTGGCCGGCGGCCCAGCCAGACGCCCAGGCCCATTGAAAGTTGTACCCACCGAGCCAACCGGTTACATCGACCACCTCGCCGATGAAATAGAGTCCATGAACGGCCCGCGCAGCCATGGTTTTGGCGTCGAGATCGCGTGTGTCGATACCGCCTAATGTGACTTCCGCCGTGCGGTACCCTTCCGAGCCAACCGGCTTGAGCGTCCAACGGCTCAATGCCTCATCCACCGTCGCCAGCTTCTTGTCGGAAAAATCCCCCACAATGCCGGTCATGGCCAGATCCTCACTCAGCAGCTGCGCCAGTTTTTTAGGAAGCCATGCGCTGATCACCGTTTGAATTTGCAATTTGGGGGTTTTGGCGCGCGCCTCGCGCAACAACGCCATGACATCGCGTCCAGGCAACAGATCGATGCTGATCTGATCCCCTTCGCGCCAGAACGACGATATTTGCAGGATGGCCGGTCCCGAGAGGCCGCGATGCGTAAACAGTAACGCTTCATCGAACCGGGTCTTGCCATGACTGACTGCTACGTCCGTTGCGATCCCTGCGAGTGGTTTTAACCGCTCCAGTGCGCCCGCTTCAAAGGTCAGCGGCACTAGTGCCGGTCGCGTTTCAACCGTCCGCAGGCCGAACTGGCTGGCCAATTGATAGCCAAAACTGGTGGCACCCATTTTCGGGATCGACTTGCCGCCGGTGGCCACGATCAGGCTGTCGCAGGTTGCATTGCTGTCCGATAGCGCCACTGCAAACCCGTTGTCGGTTTTGTTGACCGAAGCAACATTGGTCGAGAGCGCCAGCTTGACGCCGACCGCGCGCATTTCGGTGGTCAGCATCGAAATGATCTGCTGGGCGTTGCTGTCGCAAAACAACTGACCCAATGTCTTTTCGTGAAAGGCAATGCCGTGCCGTTTGACCATGGCGATGAAATCGGTCGGTGTATAACGCGACAGTGCCGAAAGGGCAAAACGCGAATTTTGCGACAGAAACCGGTCACGCTGGGTATTGGTGTTGGTGAAATTGCAACGCCCGCCACCAGAAATTCGAATTTTTTCGCCCGGATATTTGGCGTGATCCACAACCATCACCGAGCGGCCGCGCTTGCCCGCTTCTATGGCCGCCATCATGCCAGCAGCACCGGCGCCCAGAATGATTATGTCGTAGTGAGCCATAAACCGGGCCGATCAAAATGAAACAAGCCCCTGCTCTAGTCCATGCGGATCGTCCTGCCAATGCTCGCCCACCATCAACGCCTAAGCTTTGGCCATCTGGTGCAATTGTGACGCCATTTTCATTGACTTTTAGGCTGTGCCGAGTAGAAAGGCGTAGCTTTCAATCAGCAGAAATATCATGCGCACACTGTTCACCATCGCCGAACTGGCATGCACCGGGCCCATCGCCCAGTGGTGTGAACCTGCGCCTACCACCAAAACTACCAAAACCACCTGACGCTTTTCCCCGGGTCGACTCCCGACGGGGAGAGGCTGAACCCGGATGGGCCGCGATCACGAGGATCGCGCGGGAGCGGAAACTGGTAAGGGACTGGAGTTCCAATATGGGCTATCGCGTCGCAGTAATCGGTGCCACAGGCAATGTGGGCCGGGAAGTTCTCAATATTCTGGCCGAGCGCAAGTTCCCAGCCGACGAAGTTGTCGCGCTGGCGTCGTCCCGTTCCACGGGCCGCGAACTCAGCTTTGGCGACAGGATTATCAAGGTCAAGAACCTTGATGATTACGACTTTGGTGGCATTGATTTTGCCATTATGTCGGCTGGATCCGACATCTCAAAGCAATGGGCGCCAAAACTCGGCGCCATGGGCATCATGGTCATCGATAATTCCAGCTTCTGGCGTTACCACTCGGATGTGCCCCTGATCGTGCCCGAAGTGAATGGGGCAACACTCGACGCCTATATGGCCCGGCCAAAGCGGCAAAACATCATCGCCAATCCCAATTGCTCCACCGCCCAGCTGGTCGTCGCGCTCAAGCCGCTGCATGATCTGGCCAAGATCAAGCGCATCGTAGTGTCGACCTATCAGTCTGTTTCGGGCGCCGGCAAGGAAGGCGTTGACGAGCTTTGGAACCAGACCAAGGGCATTTTCGTCAACGACAGTGCGACCCCCGGAAAATTCCCCAAGCAGATCGCCTTCAACGTCATCCCGCACATCGATGTGTTCATGGAAGACGGCTACACCAAGGAAGAGTGGAAGGTGCTGGCCGAAACCAAGAAAATTCTCGATCCCAAGATCAAGGTCACCTGCACCGCCGTACGCGTGCCGGTATTTGTGGGTCATGCCGAAGCAGTCAATATCGAGTTTGAAAACCCCATCTCGCCCGATGAAGCCCGCGATGCCCTGCGCGAGGCGCCCGGCATTTCGGTGATCGATAAGCGCGAGGCCGGTGGCTATGCGACGCCGGTCGAATGCGTTGGTGAATATGACACCTTCGTTTCGCGTATCCGCGAAGACAATACAGTCGAAAATGGACTCGTTATCTGGGTGGTTTCGGACAATCTGCGCAAGGGGGCGGCGCTCAATACCATCCAGATCGCCGAAACCTTGATCGAGCGCAATCTCATGGGCAAGAAGGCCGCCTGAACGGCAGCCCGACGCGGCGGGCTTGTCGGCCCGCCGCCGGATTATCGATACGCCGCGCTTTGACCATCTGAAGCGGCATTTGTGTAGAAAAGCGCTCGATGCCTCTTCGCGATATTGCCTTGGCCTTGTTCGTCGTTCTGGTCTGGGGCCTCAATTTCGTCGCCATGAAATGGAGCGTCGCGGAGATTTCGCCCTTCATGCTGACGGCGCTGCGCTATATCGGCTGCATGCTGCCAGCGATCTTTTTATCCGGCGCCCTGCCGTCAGCTGGTGGCTCTTGCTGGCCTATGGCGCTACCGTCGGGGTGCTTCAGTTCAGCTTCCTGTTCTCCGCGGTCAAGATGGGAATGCCCGCAGGGCTGGCAAGTCTTGTCATGCAATTGCAGGTGTTCATCACCATGAGTCTGGCGATCATGCTGCTCGGCGACCGCCCCACAAAATTGCAGATTGGTGGAGCGCTGCTGGCGCTATTGGGTCTGGTAGCGATTGGCGCCGACTATATTGGTACGGCGGTAATGATCCCTCTGATCATGACCCTGATCGCGTCCACCTTCTGGAGCTTTTCCAACATAATCAGCAAACGCGCCGGCAAGGTCGACATGCTGGGGTTCGTCGTTTGGGCCTCACTAATCCCACCGATCCCCATGCTGGCACTGGCGCTGATTTTCGATGGCCCCCAGGCTTTTGTCGCTGTCACCCAGATGAGCCCGCTGGCGCTTGGCTCGGTGCTGTTCATTGCCTATGGCTCAACGCTGATGGGCTATGGCGGCTGGGCCATCCTGTTTGGCCGACACAAGGCAAGTACTGTCGCGCCATTTTCGCTGCTCGTGCCCGTTGTCGGCTTTGCCGCTGCCTATGTGTTTTTGGGCGAAACTTTCAGCCGCGCCGAAGTCATCGGAAGCGTCATGATTTTCATTGGCCTTGCCATCAATGTCTTCGGCCCACGCCTGCTCAGAGCCGGTCGTCCGGTGACTATCAGCTGATGCCGCTGCGTCATATCGCCCTCGCCCTTCTGGTTGTCGCGATCTGGGGCTTCAATTTCGTCGTCATCAAATTGAGCGTTGACGCCCTGCCGCCCTTGTTGGCGGCGGCCTTGCGGTTCCTGTTTGCGGCCATTCCCGCCATATTGCTGGTCAAGCCGCCAAAAGCGCCCTGGTTGTTGGTCGTGGGCTTCGGGCTCGCCTTCGGTGTGGCGCTGTACGGTTTTTTGAACCTGGCCATGGCCTGGGGAATGCCCGCCGGACTTGCCTCGCTGGTGCTGCAGGTACAGGCGTTTTTTACCATGGGCCTGGCGTTTGTGCTGTTGGGCGAGCGACCCGGTCGCTTTCAGATCACTGGGGCCATCATTGCCTTTGCCGGGATTGCTGTTATCGCCAGTGGTCGGCTCGGTGGCGCCTCGTTGCTGCCGTTCGTCATGACCCTGTCGGCAGCTTTTGCATGGGGCGTCGCCAATGTACTCACCAAGAAGGTGGGCAAGGTCAACGCGCTCTCCTATACCGTCTGGGGCGTGCTGGTCGCACCGATCCCACTATTATGCCTGTCGCTGCTGGCGGAGGGACCGTCAGCGATCGGGGCAGCCCTGAGTGCCTTCAGTTGGAGCGACACCATGCTTATTGGCTTCCTGGCCTATCCGGCGACACTTTTGGGAGCCTCGATATGGAGCTGGTTGCTCGGCCAGCACCCGGCCTCGATTGTCGCCCCCTTTACGCTGCTCGTGCCCGTTACCGGCATTGTCTCAGGCTACCTGGTACTAGGCGAACAGATCAGTCCGCCCGAAATTCTGGGCGGCATCCTAGTGCTGGCGGGACTGATGGTGACATTGGTGCGGATCAAGGCGCGGCAACTGCCCGCCAATCCAGGCGCGTGAAAGGCCACCCTCTCTCGGGTGGCCATCCATGATGATCGAAGCGCTTATTGTGCCGGCGCTTCGGTCAGCTTTGCAAATTCATCAGCGGACAGTTCGCCATTGGCATCGGCGTCGGCCGCAGCAAACTGCTCGGCGGTCACGTCAGGCATGCTTGCCTGCACTTCAGCAAGGTTCAACTCGCCATTGCCGTCGGCATCGAGCGCCGAAAAATCTGCGCCGGCCTGAGCAAAGGCTGCCGTGGACAGGCCAAGAACGACGAGCGAGGAGAGAATGATCTTTTTCATAAGAAGTGCTCCAGAGTGGGAGAATAGCAGCGTCGAGTCATCCCGGTGCTGACGTACCGCTTGTCTGCGGCCCGTGACCAAAAAGCTAACGGTGCATTGTGGTACGTCCACGCCGTAAAATGGACCGGGGCAGGGAAATATCGGGGCGATATTGGGGCACTTAAATCCCTGCGAAACAAGGGTTTTTGAAGTGTGAAAGCATCGCTTGAATGCTAAGGGCACCGAATGCGGCAGAATTGTTATCGCGCTGGTCCAACTGTGCGGCGCCCGGAGTCTAACCAAAATAGAACCAACCAACAATGGATCACGACGTCGTGATTAACCGTCACCAGGGTCGATGGGTATGACCAAAATCAATAGAACGTGAACGCACTCAAATATCGGGGCGGGCGAAATCCCCGCTCTCATGGTCCATCACCCACAACTCGCCGGTGGAAATATCAAACCAGGCACCGTGAATCGCCAGCTTGCCCTCGGCCTCAAGGCTCGTGAACATAGGGGAATGTGCGCAAATTGCCGATAGAGTTGCGGATCGAGATGCGCTCAAGCGCTGTCTGGCGTTCACTTGCGGTCATCAGCTTGTTGTCACTGACTCGTGCCGAGACCGGTCCCAACATGGCCATCCACTTGCCAATGAAATCCCCCTCGTCCAGTGGTCCGGCACTGGGGTCAAGGGCGGCCCGAATGCCGCCGCACCGGCCATGCCCCATGATAACGATGTTTTCGATGCTGAGCGCCTTGACCGCAAACTCGATGGCGGCGGAGGTACCATGCTGGGCGGAGTCGGGTTGATAGGTCGGCACCAGATTGGCAACGTTGCGCATGACGAACAACTCGCCCGGCCCTGCGTCAAAAATGGTTTCTGGCGCCGAGCGACTATCGCAACAGGCGATGATCATCGTCGTGGGTTTTTGGCCCTGGCTGGCCAGTTCTTTGTAACGCCCCTCCTCACGTTCATAGCGCCCGGCCATGAAGTTGGAGTAGCCCGTGATTAAATGCGGTGGAAAGCTGTGCATATTATTCGATTAGCGCTAACAGAAGCCAAGATCAACTGCGCTGTTATGCGCCTGTAACATGGGGGGAATGCATGCTGGTCTATCGCTTCTTGTCGGGGGAAGATGACTCGAGTTTTTGCCACAAGATTACCAAGGCACTTGCCGAAGGCTGGTCGCTGCATGGCAACCCAACCTATGCCTATGATGCCCACGCCAAAAAAATGCGCTGCGGCCAGGCGGTCACCAGAGCAGTACCGGACCAGCCCTATGATCCGAACAAGAAGCTGGTGGACTATTAAACCCTAGCCAATGCGGTTCGAGGCGCAGCGTACGCCAATAGGCGGCAATATCATGCTCTGAGCTTGGCCAGAATGGCCGCGCCCATTTCCTGGGTACCAATCGTTTTGGCGCCGCCCTGGGCAATGTCGGCGGTGCGCAGGCCATCTTCGAGAACGCTGGCTATGGCGTTTTCGACGCGATCCGCCAATTCCGAGAGATTGAACGAATAACGCAGCGCCATGGCAAAGCTGGCGATCATGGCGATGGGATTGGCAATGCCCTTGCCCATGATATCTGGCGCCGAACCGTGCACGGGTTCGTAAAACGCCTTGCGCTTGCCGGTTGCTGGATCAGGCGCGCCGAGCGAGGCCGATGGCAGCATGCCCAGCGAGCCGGTCAGCATTGCCGCGACATCAGACAATATGTCCCCGAACAGATTATCGGTGACCATCACATCAAACTGCTTTGGCGCGCGCACCAGTTGCATGGCGGCGTTGTCGGCAAGAATGTGCTCGAGCTTGACGTCGGGATAGTCGTTGGCAACGCCTTTGACCACTTCATCCCACAAAACGCCCGACTTCATCACATTTTTCTTGTCGGCTGAATGCACCCGTGATCCGCGCGTCCGGGCCAGATCGAAAGCCACCCGCGCGATCCGGTCGATTTCATAGGTCTCATAGACCTGGGTGTCGATGGCGCGCTTTTGCCCATTCCCCAATTCCGTAATCGTCTTGGGGTCCCCAAAATAGACCCCGCCGGTCAGGCTCGCGTACGATCAGGATATCGAGCCCTTCAACCAGTTCGCGCTTGAGCGAGGAGGCATCGGCTAACGCCGGATAGCAGATTGCCGGGCGTAGATTGGCAAACACCGCCAGTTCCTTGCGTAAGCGCAATAGGGCCGCCTCGGGACGCTGATCATAGGGCACATCATCCCATTTGGGACCGCCAACCGCGCCAAACAGTACCGCATCCGCCGCCAACGCCTTGGCGACGTCGTCATCGGTAATGGCAACTCCATGCGCATCATAGGCGGCCCCACCAGCCAAACCATGATCAGTAGTAAAATCGGTCAGGCCCGCCTCATTTGTCCAAGCGATAAGCTTTTCGACCTCGGCCATTATTTCGGTGCCGATGCCATCGCCGGGAAGCAGGAACAGGGACTGAGACATCACGATTTTCCTTAGCTATTGGCAGCGCTCATGCGCGTCGCCACGTCAATTTCTACTTTCAGGCCTGGTTTGATTATTTCCACGATCAAACTCGAAGCAATTTGGTGAATATTCTCCAACACCGACCGAACGGCAGCCCTGTGGATACAATTGCACTATTCGCTGGGGCGTTCAGGCCGCTGCCCTTAAAGCCAAGGACGGTTTTCGCTCATCTTGGCCTCAAACCCGGCAATAGCCGGATCGGATTTGAGCGTGCCGGCAATATCGTCGAGCCCTTCGAGCAGAATTTGTTTGCGCGAAGGATCAATATCAAAATGCAACTCGCCACCATCCGGACCCCTGATGGTCTGCGCTTCAAGATCCACGGTAAGCGTAGCATTGGAGCCGCGCTCGGCATCGTCGAGTAGCATCGCCAATTGTTCAGGTGTCACCACCAGCGGCAAAATGCCGTTCTTGAAGCAATTATTGTAAAAAATGTCGGCAAAGCTGGTTGAGATCACGCAGCGAACACCAAAATCCAAAAGCGCCCACGGGGCGTGCTCACGACTCGAACCGCAGCCGAAATTGTCGCCCGCAACAATAATCTTGGCCTGGCGATAGGCAGGCTTGTTCAATACGAAATCGGGGTTTTCGCTGCCATCATCATTATAGCGCATCTCTGAAAACAGCGCCGTACCCAGCCCGGTGCGCTTGATGGTCTTGAGATATTGCTTGGGAATAATCATGTCGGTGTCGATATTGATGATCGGCAGCGGTGCCGCGACCCCGGTCAATGTCGTAAACTTGTCCATGATGCATCCTTGTCTGTTGGCGCTGTAATGGCGCAACAGCAGGGTTTCGGTCAAGTCTGGAATGCCCAAATACGTCCAGATCGCCTAGTCGGCCAGCCCGGTGCGTACATCGACTCCCAGCATCAGATTGAGATTTTGTACCGCCGCGCCGGACGCGCCCTTGCCCAGATTGTCATAAACGGCGACTAGCAACACTTGCGCCCGGGCGTCGTTAGCAAACACATGCAGCACCATTTTGTTGGTATTATTATAGCGCTGCGGATCCAGATCAGGCGTTTTTGCCAACGCCTCATAAGGTGCCAGCAATACAAAACTGTCGTTGATATCAGCCAGATGCGCGCCAATGGCACCGTGAATTTCCGCGCCCGTCGGCACCTTGCCCAACATGCCCAGTTGTAAGGGCACGCACGTGACCATGCCTTGGGCATAATCGCCTACGGCGGGCACGAACAGCGGCGCACCGGCCAGCTTGGTATAGGCCGTCATTTCCGGGACATGTTTGTGATTGAACGTCAGCCCGTACGGCATGAAATGGCTGGCGACAACGCCGTCTGCCTCGTAATCAGCAATCATCTGCCTGCCGCCGCCGGAATAGCCCGAAATTGCATTGATGGTCAGTGCAAAGCTGGCGGGCAACAGGCCGGCCTCAATCAGGGGACGGACCATGATGATTGGCCCCTGCGGATAACATCCCGGATTGGCAACACGATGAGCTTCGGCAATCGCCTGGCTCTGCCCCTTGGCCATTTCGGCAAACCCATAGGCCCAGTTGGGATCGACCCGAAAGGCGGTCGAGGCATCGATTACGCGGGTCGTGTCATTGGTTATCAACGAAACGCTTTGTTTGGCCGCCTCATCGGGCAGGCACAAGATCGCGACATCTGCGGCGTTGAGCAATTCGGCGCGCGTGTCGAGATCTTTGCGTTTGTCTTGCGGGATCGACAGCATGTCAATGTCGCTGCGTCTGGCCAACCGCTCACGGATCTGCAACCCGGTGGTGCCGGCCTCGCCGTCGATGAATATCTTCGCGCCCATTTTGTGTCTCCCGCTATCCAGCCGCTAGATGAACGTCAACCTTGGCAAGGTCAAGGCCGCACGGCGCACCCTTGCCCTGCAACGGGCGCAATGGCAGTGTCTGGCCCAATCGAACAATCAAGAGCCAATCATGACACCGCACAATCACGCAAAACCGGGCGACTATGCCGAAACCGTTCTGCTGCCGGGCGACCCTTTACGCGCCAAATGGATTGCCGAGACATTCTTCGAGGTGCCCAAACTGGTCAATTCGGTGCGCAATTGCCTGGGCTATACCGGCACCTGGAAAGGCAAACCGGTTTCGGTGCAGGCCTCGGGCATGGGCCAGCCATCGCTGGCCATCTATGTGCACGAATTGATCAATAACTACGGCGTAAAATCTCTGATCCGTGTCGGCACTTGCGGTGGCCTTAATAGCAATGTCAAAGTACGCGACATAATATTGGCCCAAGGCGCCTCCACCGACAGCAGCATTGTCAAAGGCCGTTTCGGCGCCTTCAACTTCGCCCCAATTGCCGATTTTGGGCTACTTCGAATTGCAGCAGAAAAAGCTGACGCCGCCGGATTGCGTTTTCACGCTGGCAATATTCTGTCCTCCGATATTTTCTATCATGCCGACGGGCTGGCCGGTTATGACAAACTGCCTGACCACGGCGTGATTGGCGTCGAAATGGAGGCGGCCACGCTCTATACGCTGGCGGCGCGCTTCAACGTCAAGGCACTCACCATCTGCACGATGACCGACTGCTTGATTACCCATGAAGAGATAGACGCGGAACAGCGCCAGACCTCGCTCAGCGACATGGTGACATTGGCGCTCGACGTGGCCATAGCAGATTAACGGCAGCGGCGCCTAATTTGCCGCCGGCGGCTTGCCATCTCGTACCGAGCACAGCAACACCAGCAACCGCACCGAGTTGGCAATCGTTCCACGCACCTGCCCGATGCGCGACTGCAGGAACTCCTGCGCATTGGACGAATGACGACCGCCTCGCCCCATCACGCCCAGCAGCACCTCGAGATCAGCAAGACTGAGCCCGGCATCACGCGCCAGCTTTATCGTCTCGATCTGTTCGATCATCTCATCGCCATAGCGACGATAACTATTGGTCTTGTCAGTCGAGGGCTGGGAGCGCAACAGGCCACGGCGTTCGTAAAACCGGATGGCGTCACGGCTCAACCCTGTTTTTTGAGCAATCTCGCCTATCCGCATTAACACTCCGGAAGTAACTGTTAACCAAAGACCATGGTCTAAAGTACTATCTAACCTAATAATGAGTCAATACTTTAGATCGTTAAAACAATACCACTGAAAATAGAACTACAGGTAACGTTAAAGTGAACTGAACATACCAGATGGAAATGATCTAGATGAAATAGTTGATAACCATAGCATCGTCTATAACACCAACGGATTAGGACTATATGGCCGTCATGACTATTGCGCCACGGCCTACCGATTGTGAGGAACGATACCAACGCGAAAGTGTAGACATATTCGTCCGACTTTTTGCTTTCGCCCATTTCCTGCCGCCATCCGCGTGTTAACGTCTGCTTAAGTTTTCGGATGGGTGCCACGGGGTTAGCAATGCAACTCAAGAACAACGCTTATCGCCTCAACGAAACCGTCAAGGGCGTCGAAACCATGACCCGGTTCGCTCTGGCGGTGCTGGCGCTGGCCTCAGGCGTTTATACCTATCTCGGCGTGCGCGGTCTGCTCGATGGCAGTGCCACATTCGTCTTCTTCGCCGCCATCATTTATTCAGCCGCGGTATCGGTTGCCATCTATGCATTCTGGACCTTCATGATGCGGTTCATTCCGTTGGTGGTTAGCGGCATCCAACGCATATCGCTGTTTGTCACCATGGCTATTGGCGCCGTGATGATCATCGCCATGTCATCCTGGCTCAATGCCGCCGCCCTGGCCGGTTCGGCAGCACTCGAACAGCACATGGCCGTTACCCTGCAGGGCTATGCCGAGGATATCGACAATGCGCACGCCAACGCCTTGGCCAGCCAGTCGCTCTTGCCTGACGTGCAACGCGCCGCCGAACGCTTTTCCCGTCTGGCCGCCGACGAGCGCGAAAGTGGCGCCCTGACCGGATCAACAGGATCAGGAAGCGTGGTACAATTGCTCACCCAGATGTCGGCGCAAATGACCGAGCTTGGCTCGACCATCACCTCGAGCCGCGATGAGGTTGCGGGCATTTTCACCCAAGGCTCCGAACGCCTCGCCTCGATGCGCGAACTGGTGTCGACGCCCGGCGCCATCGAACCGCGCTCGGATCAATTTCAGGCGGAAGCGGTCCAATTGACCGCCCTTATTGCCGCCCTCCAGCAAACCGGGGTCGCAGCATCGGTGCAGCGGGCCTCTGCGGACCTGTCGGCGGGCTTTATCGCGCCGGTCGCCAACGGCCAAAACCCCGATCTGGCCAGTCGACAGGACCAGGTCATGGAGACGGTTCGAAATTCAGTCGCGACCCAGTCTGCGGCGCTCAGCGCCGCAGCCAATGAAATTCTGGCCCAGCCCAAAGTGGCACAACGCCGCTTTGTGCCGCTCTCCAGCGCCGAGGCAGTCATCCGCTATTGGAGCGATTTTATACCATCATGGGCCGGCGCAATTTCCATCGACTTGCTGCCTGTTGTTTTGGTGCTGGTGCTGATGATCGTCAATGACGCCATGCGGCGAGACGCGGAATCTCTGGCCGAAGCCGAAAATATCACCGCCGCCGAAATGATTCGCGCCATGACACTGTACCGCCAGATGCAGGAAGCCGACATTGATCTGCCGCCCGCCATCGCGCCCGCAGAGCCAGCCATCGACCCCGATCAGCGCATTGTTGCCCAAACCGATCCCAAGCCCGACACTGAACCGGCAACCGATCCAACGCCCGACACCAGTAGCGTCACGCCGATCGACGCTGCCAAGCGCCAGCGCGGCGACGGTCCGGCTCGCACCTGATGGTCACAACTGCCGCCAACGCCCACAATGCTGGCCGCAATGGGCCGTTCTACCGCCGCACCCTGGTCTGGCTCGGCAGCATTGATGACGGCTCGATCATGCGGTTCGCATTTTTCGCCCTGCTGTTTGGAACACTATCGGTTCTCTATGTTGACTTCCGCGAACTGACGGCCGCCGACACCGCCCTTGCGGCTCCCCTGCAGCCAATCCTGCCCCCATTCAGTCCTGGTGGTCCCGACGCGACGTCGGCGCCCGAGATTACCACCGACCCCGCTATCCTGCGCGCGCCACTGGTCATATCGCTTGAGCCAGGCGGCATATTGCGCCTGACCGGCACGATCGAGCCCGGATCGGACACTCGATTTGCCAAAGAGATTGCGGCGCGCGGCGAATACGTCGAAACTGTAAGCCTTGATTCGCCGGGAGGCTCGGTGATGGATGCATTGGCAATCGGTGCCCTTATACGGGACAAAGGCTTTGCGACCGAGGTTGCGGCTGGAGCGCTCTGCGCCTCTTCGTGCCCCTTGGTGCTGGCGGGTGGCGTCGAGCGTCTGGCCTCGGACAAGGCCGCCATCGGCGTGCATCAGATCTACGCCGCAGCCATGTCAACCGATCCCGTGGCGCTCAGCCGAACCGCCGGTTTGGCCATATCCAGCGCACAGTCCACCACCGCACGTGTGTCCCGATATCTGACATCATCCGGCGTTGATCCGGCGCTATGGTTGCACGCGCTCGAGACACCGCCCGATCGATTGTATTATTTATCAACAGAGGAGACTCGAGCGCCTGAAACTTGTCACAAAGATCGTTCACTAATGCCTTGCGGACGGAACCCATATCAAGCCGGGACCGTTGATTCACCAATTGTTCACTAAATGGCGGGGAGGCCAACTATGAAAGATAGTCATACGCTTGTCAGGCATCAGGACATTCGGAATTGGGTCTGCGACAAAAAGGGAATCCCGGCAATTTCGCGGATTCGCGACAACTTTGGCGACGTAAAGTCACGTCTATGCCTGAGCTTTGACAAACGCCGTCGTGACGCCGCGACGGATCAGGATCAGGACGACGGCATGAGCCCGGTTTCCTGGACGGCCTGGTTGGCGGAGCTCGATCGCCAGCAACTCGCCCTCAAGGTTTCTGCCACAAGCACTCAGGATTGTGAATTGGTTCAGCGCCGTGAGGCGGCCAACGACTTGCGTCAGGTAAACTGATTAGCACATGGCGATGGGTGTCGACGGGTCAGCGTGCAGTATAGCCCCCGTCGATCACCAGCACTTCACCGGTGACATAGCTGGACGCATCCGAGCATAAATAGACGGCGGCAGCGCCGATATCCTGTGGGGAGCCGGCACGCTTCATTGGCGTCATGCCGGTCCAGACCGGTGCCCACTCCGCATTGGCAAATCCCCCTGCGGTCATGTCCGTCTCAATATAGCCGGGCGCTATGGCGTTGACGCGGATATTATCCTCCGCATAGTCGCTCGCCAGACTTTTGGTCAGCATGTGGATGGCCGCCTTGCTGGCATTGTAGGCCGCCTGACGCTGGGGGATGTTTGAAATATAGCCCGAAATCGAGCCGATATTGAGAATGACGCCGCCCCGCTGCTGGCGCATCGAGTTCAGTGCGGCCTGACACGCATAAAATACCGAATCCAGATTGATCGCCATTAGGTGCCGGTAGCGTTCGGCAGAAAACCCCACAGTGTCCCCGTGGTCTGCCACCCCCGCATTATTGACCAGAATCTCGAGATTGCCGACTAACGCCAATGTGTCCGAGATCAATTTGCCCGGCGCATCGGGATCGCTCATGTCGGCATTGATATAATCAACGCGATAACCGGCGTCGCGCAGTTCGGCGAGTGCCGCCGCATTTTCCTGTCGCGAGGAAATTACCAGCCGCGCCCCGGCATCGCCAAGGGCCCTGGCTATCCCGAGGCCGATCCCGCGTGTGCCCCCTGTGACCAGAGCGGTCTTGCCATCGAGCTTGAATAAATCAAAAATCATTTGCGCCTCCCAATAAACCGAACTTAACTCATTCGGTCGCGCGCGCAACGTGTCGCCGTTACAAGGGAACCATATCGACCTATTGGACTTGAGCTGACACCAAGATAGGAGCGCCAAATGCCAAAGACCCTCACATCCCACGATGATATTCGCCAATGGACATCGGCGCGCGGTGGCAATCCGATGCTGATGGAGGTGCCCGACGGGTCCGACACCCGCACGATCCTGCAACTGACATTTGGACAGGAAGCGCTCAATTCCGACAACAATCAGGGTCCCGACCGCATTGGTGGGTTTCAGCTTGTGAGCCTGGGACGATTGGTTCGCGGCGCTCGACGACAACAAACTATGGCTGCGCGTGTCCGACGATCCATCGGGCGGCAATGAAGCCGAGTTCGAATTTGTGCCCCGCGACTAGGTGGCATTTGGGAGCACTGTTGCGCGCCCCCATGACTATTGGCTTACTGCCAGTTGCGAATGTCGACGAAATGCCCGGTTACCGCTGCCGCAACCGCCATTTCCGGCGATACCAGATGGGTGCGGCCCTTAAAGCCCTGTCGGCCTTCAAAATTGCGGTTTGATGTCGACGCGCAACGTTCCTGTGGCTTGAGCTTATCGGCATTCATGGCCAGGCACATAGAGCAGCCGGGCTCGCGCCAATCAAATCCGGCGTCCTTGAAGATGACGTCGAGACCCTCAGCCTCGGCCTGTTCCTTGACCAACCCCGAGCCCGGCACAACCATGGCCGACACATTGGCATGAACCTTCTTGCCCTTGATCGCAGCAGCGGCGACCCGCAGATCTTCAATGCGCCCATTGGTGCATGAACCCAGGAATACCCGGTCCACCGCAATGTCGGTTATCTTGGTACCCGGCTTCAGCCCCATATAGTCCAGCGCCCGCCATTTGGAGGCACGCTTGTTTTCATCGCCAATGTCATCGGGATTGGGCACTTCGCCCGTGACCGCGATCACATCCTCTGGCGACGACCCCCATGACACGATGGGCGGCAGGTTGGCGGCATCAAGCACAACAACCTTGTCGTAATGGGCGCCTTCGTCGGTATAGAGCGTTTTCCAATAGTCGAGCGCCATGTCCCAGGCGGTACCGGTTGGCGCCCGATTGCGGCCTTTGACATAATCAAATGTAATCTGGTCAGGCGCGATCAAGCCGGCGCGCGCGCCGCCTTCGATGGTCATGTTGCAGACCGTCATCCGGCCTTCCATCGACAGCGCTTCAATAGCTTCGCCCGCGAATTCAATCACATGACCATTGCCGCCCGCCGTGCCGATTTCACCGATGATCGCCAAAATGATGTCCTTGGCGGTAACATGGGGCGGCAATTTGCCATCGACGCGAACCAGCATGTTCTTGGCTTTTTGCTGGATCAGGGTCTGTGTGGCCAGCACATGTTCGACTTCGGACGTGCCGATGCCGTGTGCCAACGCACCAAACGCGCCGTGGGTCGAGGTATGGCTATCACCGCACACGATTGTCATGCCCGGTAGGGTAAAGCCCTGCTCGGGACCGACGATGTGCACAATGCCCTGCCGCTTATCCAATTCATCGAAATACTCGACACCAAATTCGCGGGCGTTTTCGGCCAGTGTATCGACCTGCAACTTGCTTTCGGGATCATCGATTCCGGCGCTGCGGTCAGTCGTCGGCACATTGTGGTCAACCACGGCCAGCGTGCGTTCAGGATGGCGAACACGACGTTTGTTGAGGCGCAGGCCTTCGAATGCCTGGGGACTCGTCACTTCATGGACCAGATGCCGGTCAATATAGAGCAGCGAGGTGCCATCATCATTGTTCTGGACCAGATGGTCGTCCCAGATCTTGTCGTAAAGCGTGCGGGCCTTGGTCATGTAATGTGTGTCCAGCAAAGCGTGGGAATGAAGTCTGGAGCCGTTCTAATCCCAGCGCCCGCAGGGGTCAAGATTATGAGCCCTCATTGGCCAATCGCTCTGCCCTTTGCTGCATCAGCGTCCGTTCTGCCTGATTTTGCGTCAGGTCGGCGGCCTTGGTAAAACAAGCCGCTGCCGCTTCAAACCGTCCTAACCGTTCCAGCAACTCCCCGCGTGCCGCCGCAAATAGCGGATACCGCGCCAATGCCTCGGCATCGACGCAATGCTCGATATGGTCAAGGCCTGCTTGCGCACCGTGCGCCTGCGCGATTGCCACGGCGCGATTTAACTCGATGATCGGGCCGGGATTGATCTGGGCCAACTGCCCATAGAGCCGGGCGATCTGGCTCCAGTCCGTCGCTTCAGATCGCGGGGCTCGCGCATGGCAGGCGGCAATCGCGGCCTGCAAACCATAGGGCCCCAGTGCCGATGAAAGCGCTTCGGCACGCGCAATGCCCGCCAACCCACGCCCAATCAATGTCCGATCCCAGCGCGCCCGGTTCTGGTCTATCAGCAGGATTGGCGTGCCATCGTCATTGCGGCGCGCCATCAGACGCGACGCTTGCAACTCCATCAGGGCAACAAGCCCATGGACTTCAGACTGATCAGGCAGCATTTGCGCCAGGATACGGCCCATGCGCATGGCTTCCTCGCACAGTTGCGGTCGCATCCAATCCTGCCCTGTGGTTGCTGAATAGCCTTCATTGAAAATCAGATACAGGACGCCCAAAACCGCCCCTACCCGCGCCTGTCGTTCGGCGCTGTCGGGAAATTCAAACCGTTCGCCCGCTTCGGCCAACGTTCGCTTGGCGCGTACGATCCGTTGCGCCATGGTCGCTTCGCTCACCAAAAAGGCGCGGGCGATCTCATTGGTATTCAGCCCGCCGATCAGGCGTAGGGTCAGCGCTGACTGTGCCTCGGGCGACAATGCAGGATGGCAGGATACGAACATCAGGTTCAGCAAATCATCGCCCGACCCGGAATCGAGCAATGCTTCGGGGTCGGGCGCCGCCGACGCGTCGGTCGGCGTCGCTTGCGCAATTTCGGGCAGTTTGCGGGCGACCATGGCATTGTGCCGAAAATAGTCGACAGCGCGACGCTTGGCCGTGGTCATCAACCAAGCGCCCGGATTATCCGGTACACCCGATTTTGGCCACGACTGCAAGGCACCGACCAGCGCCTCCTGCGCCAACTCCTCCGCCAGGCTGATATCGCGCACCATGCGCACCAGCCCCGCCACCAATCTGGGCGCTTCCATGCGCCAGACCGTTTCAATGGCGCGGCTGGTATTGTCGCCGTTCATCAGAGCATTATGCAGCCGTTAGCCATTGGAGATGGGCTTTTGAGCATCCCGAAATTCCTGTTCCTTGGCGAGATGTTCCTCGGTAATGCTATCTGAAACAAAGTCGGATGCTTCAAACGCCTTGCGCAACTCAACTTCCATCCCCGGATCAAAGGGGATTCGCTTGCACCATTCCAGCGCCTCTTCGTAGGATTTGGTCTGGATCATCCAAAATCCAGCGATCAATTCCTTGGTTTCACTGAACGGCCCATCGGTGACGACGATCTTGCCGTTTTCCGATTTGATCCGAGCGCCTTTCGACGAGGGATGCAGACCGTCGCCAGCCAGCATCACGCCGGCCTCGATCATTTTCTCGTTGAACACGCCCATTTTGGCGATGGCTTCGGAGGACGGCATGACGCCAGCTTCGCTGTCTTTATTGGCCTTGACGATGATCATGAAACGCATTGGGATACTCCCTTGTTGTACCGGGCCGGTCCCCATGACCTGCCCGAATACCAACACGACGAACCAATGGTAGCTGGATCGACACGTCAGACAAAATAAATTGTCCGACGGGCAAATTAATGGCGGAAGTGGCGCATGCCGGTAAAGACCATGGCGATGCCCGCCGCGTCCGCCGCGTCAATCACCTCCTGGTCGCGCATCGATCCACCCGGCTGCACTACGGCGGTTGCACCGGCCTCAACCAATGCCTCAAGCCCGTCAGCAAACGGAAAAAACGCATCTGAAGCAACGACAGACCCCTGCGTCAGCGCACCTTCATGCCCGGCGGCCTGGGCTGCATCAATGGATTTCCGATGCGCCACACGGGCGGAATCGACCCGGCTCATCTGCCCGGCGCCAATGCCTACCGTAGCGCCATCCTTGACGTAAATAATCGCGTTGGATTTGACGTGCTTGGCTACTTTTGCCGCCAGTTTCATGTCGGCCAACTCGCCCGCACTGGGCGGTTTTTTGGTGACAATCTTGAGGTCGCAATCATCAATACTGGCGTCGTCACGGGTCTGTACCAACAACCCGCCCGATACCGAACGTACCGTCAGTCCATCCGCCTTTGGATCGGCAAGTCCGCCCGTCAATAGCAGCCTCAAATTTTTCTTGGCGGCAATGATCGTGATGGCTTCGGGAGTTGCCGATGGCGCCACGATCACCTCGGTAAACACCTTGACGATCTCGGTGGCGGTTGCCGCATCAATTTCGCGGTTGATCGCCACTATGCCGCCAAAGGCGCTGACCGGATCGGTACGCAACGCCATGCGATAGGCGTCAATGACATTATCGGCAACGGCCACACCGCACGGGTTGGCGTGCTTGATGATCGCCACCGCCGCCGTTTCGATCGGATCAAATTCACTCACCAGCTCGAAGGCCGCGTCCGTATCATTGATATTGTTGTAGGAAAGCGTCTTGCCCTGCACCTGTTTGGCGCTGGCCACACCGGGCCGCTTGTCGCCTGTGGTATAAAATCCTGCCCATTGATGCGGATTTTCGCCATAGCGCATGACTTCAACCAATCGCCCCGAAAAGCTGCGATAGGGAATTTCGGGATAATCGATTGCCTTGGCAAACCAGCTCGAAATCGCCCCATCGTAAGCGGCGGTCCGGGCATAGGCCTTGGCCGCCAACCTCTGGCGCATTTCAAATGGGACGCCACCGGTTTGTGTAATCGCCGCAAGGATCGCCGGGTAATCGGCCGGATCGACCACAACCGTGACATAGGCATGGTTCTTGGCCGCCGAGCGGATCATCGCAGGCCCGCCTATATCGATGTTCTCGATAATGGTGTCATAATCGGCGCCCTTGGCGACGGTTTCCTCAAACGGATACAGATTGACCGCGACCAGCTCGATACCGCCAATATCATGGGCATCCATTGCCGCCTTGTGCTCGGCATTGTCGCGCACCGCCAAAAGCCCGCCATGCACCTTGGGATGCAGGGACTTGACCCGGCCATCCATCATTTCGGGAAAGCCAGTCAGGCTCCGAAATTTCGCGCACCTTTAGCCCCGCGTCAGCGATCAGGCGATGCGTGCCACCCGTTGACACCAGGCTCGACCCTGGCTGCCGTCAGCCCCTTGGCAAAGTCCACCATGCCAGCCTTGTCAAACACCGATAGCATGGCCCGCCCGACCTTGACTGTCTTGCTTTGACTCATGAACACATTTCCCGATTTGATATGATGGGGGCGCTATAGGCCATATCGGCGCTTGCGGGCAACTGCCAAGCGCGATTTAGCCTGTCCGTCCCCCGATAGATCGCGGCTCAGGACTGCTCCAGCGTCACGATCCAGGCGATTTCGCTGCCCGCATCGACATCAGTCTCGAGCACCAATTGGTGCGTGCGATGAAACCCGACATAGGACGATTGGCGCACGCTTTCCTCGATCCGCAATTCCGCGCCCTCCCACAGAAAACTCCAGACGGCGCCATTGGGCAACACCAGACGCACAATGCCTTCATTGCCAATGCGGCGCACCAAAACACCGGCGGCCAGATGAAACCGTGACGTTATGACACCAGAAACGGGTGCCTTGCCCGATCGAACCATGCGATCCTGCCCGACCAGGGTTGTCCCACTCGACAAGAGGGTAATCCGCCGCTCAAGCGACACGCCGAACCTGCCTGCGTACCCCTCTTGCACCAAACTCAATAATTGATCGGCACTGTTGAGCGTCAGTTTCGGCGCTGCCCCCGTCTGTACCGGCATATTGGCCAGAGGTCCCTTTTCGCGAATGCGCGTTGCGCTCTGGGCATTGATGGTGGGCGCCGAATGCGCCACCCCACGCCGGAACAGCAATTTGCTGTCGGGCATATCCACCGGCGCTGGTCCGCAATTGCCGATGATCAGTTCGGTGCCGTGGCTGAACTCAAACGACAAGGCGCCCGCATGAGACTCGCGGGCAAACTCATGTGGTGGCACCTGCCCGCCATCGGCGATAACCACCGCCTCACCATCGCGTAAAATACCGAAGCCGCCCAGCAGCCGACTGACCTGTTTTTGTGGCACACCGCTGGCCTGAACCGCGATCAGCACATCATGGGGCAATTGCCCGGTGCCATGGGCGTAGACCGGCTCCCCGCTGCCCAGTGTCATCGCATCAAGTGCCTGGTGCATCCTTTCAACCTGACCGCCAAGCCGATGTCCCCAGTCGCTGTTGAAATTGGATAGCGCCGATCGCACACTCGCCAATTCTGCCAGCAGTTGCAGTTGCACACGCGCACTGCGCGACAGGTGCAGGCCATCGGCATCTATCTGGGTGTCCAGAATGTCGTTTAGGCGTAGCGCCGCAGCCTCGATATTGTGTGACGTTTCCTGGTCGCAAAGCGCGGCGGCAAGAACCCCGATACTGGCGAGTAACCGATCAATAGGATCATTGATCAGCCTGCATCGCACCTTGAGGCTTTGAATTTGGGTGCCCAGCGAGCGCATGATGGTGCGGCTTTGCTCGGGGTTGGCGCCTTCGACCAACAAGTCCAGGTGACGCAACCAGTTCATCACGCGCTGCGCACAGATGCTGGGCGCCCAACTGTCGCGATCGAAATCGCCCGCCCGCCCGATCCAGTCAAGCACCAGCATGCGTGCAAATCCGCGCTCGCCACTATCGCGGATATCGCGAAAATGGCGCAGCCAGGAAAACGCCAGGAGATTATGACGCCAGTCGATGTGATCCGTCTCGATACCAAACGGCGACACGCCGCCGGTTTCCACCAGTTTGGATGCCAGCAGATACCGTCCCGCCATCATGTCGCGGACCGCATCGCGATCGCTGGGACGATACTCTGGCAGATTGCCACTATAGCCGGTCTCGGCCGTTCCGGTCCACGTCCAGCGCAGCAAAGGCATGGTCACCAGCCGATCAGCAATACCACAGCCGAACCGCTTGGCGGCAAATCGCCATGCGTCCAGCATCATACGCCCCCGACCACGCCGGCCGCCACTACTGGTATCAAACAACCGATCAAAGCCTTACTCAACTCAAACTGACTCAATATCAACCTGCCCGATGCACCCCATTGCAGCGGTGCCATTCAATGTCGCCCAAACCGAGCCACAAAGAAACCGTCCATGCCGCCTTCCTGTCCACCCGGCGCCAGTCCCGGATGGGTGCGCAGCAGACCTTTTGTCGATACAGCACCCGCCAGATCGCCTATTTCGTCGGGCCTGATGGGCAACAACTTCAGATCTGGCAATTGTTCCAACGCCCAATCAACCTGTGCCTCACCCTCCTCGGGTTCCAGCGAACATACGCAATATAGCAGCACCCCACCGCGATTGAGACAACGAAACGCGTTAATCAATAACGCGCGCTGGATACTGACCCGCCCGGCAATGTCGCTGGCCATCCGGTGCCAAATGACTTCGGGGTGTCGCCGGAACGTTCCGGTGGCCGAACAGGGTGCGTCCAGCAACACGCCATCAAATCCCTGGTCCGGCGCGAAAGTGGCCGCATCGGCAGTGACGGTCTCGGCTTGATAGCCCAGCCGATCAAGATTGGTCTTGAGACGATCCATGCGCTTGGCATCGCTATCGAGCGCGGTAACTGCATAGCCAGACTTGATCAATTGGGCCGTCTTGCCGCCAGGGGCCGCGCAAAGGTCGAGCACACGCGCGCCGGCTTCCAACCCCAACAGACGTGCTGGCAGCGCAGACGCCGCGTCCTGCACCCACCAGCGCCCCTCGGCGTAGCCTGGCAATGCCTCAACCGGTCGGTCGCGCGTTTCGATACGAACCGAATCACCCATGAGCGGCATGGCACCCAACGCCGCTATCAAATCGGGATCATTGTCCCTAAGCGTCAGATCTAGCGGTGCCCCGGCAATCAATGCATCGGTAAACGAAGAAATCGCATCTTCCCCATAGGCATCAACCCAAGTGTCGCCAAATGTATCGGGGATCAGCAGATCATCAGCGAGCGACCAGTATTTCGCCGAATTGGCTTGTGCCCGACGCAGAACGGCATTCATCAGTCCACTCAGGTGCTGAGCCTTCTTGTCGCGCTTCAGCGCCTCAACCGCCAGGAACACGGCACTATGCGCACCAAGGTCGGGCAGAAAGATCAATTGCGCCAGCGACAGGCGCAATACGGCTTCAAAACTGCCGCTCTTGCCGGGCATGCCCTTTTCGAGCAAGGCATGGATGATGAAGCTAATCTGCCCGTGCCGACGCAATGCCGTCGTAATTAGTCGATTGGCCGTGGCGCGATCACGGCTATCGGCGATATCGCTGGCGTCCAGCGCAACAAAATTGTCGCCAGCCAGTACAGAGCGCAGCCGGGTCGCAGCCGTCAGGCGCAGGGCGAGCCCTGCCGGTTCTTTTTTGCAGTCAAAGCGTTCACTCATCCCCAGGGACCGCGATTTTCGCCGTCCTCATCATCACGCCGTATTTGTGGCACGCGCCAGCTTCCGCCCTGACCAGGCGCTGCCCGCACCATGCCCGAACGCGAAGCACTTGTTGGGCTCTTATGGTTCACCTGCATCTCACTCGCAAGGTTTGTCAGTGCAGCAATCCGGTTGGCCGTGTCGGGATGGGTGGAAAACAGATTGTCCATGCGCCGCCCGCTCAACGGATTGATGATATACATGTGCGCCATGGCCGGATTGCGTTCTGCCGCCACATTGACCCGTTGCGTCGCTGAACCGGCAATTTTGCGCAGGGCAGAAGCCAGCGCCAGCGGATCGCCTGAAATTTCGGCGCCCGCCTTGTCCGCCTCATATTCGCGGGTACGGCTCACCGCCATTTGCACTAGCATTGCCGCTACCGGTGCCAGAAACACCATGAGCAGCGCACCCATGCCGCCCAGTGGATTATCGCGTCGATTGCCACCACCAAAGAACAGCCCGAACTGTGCCAGCATGGAGATGGCACCGGCAAATGTTGCGGTAATCGTCATGGTCAGTGTGTCGCGATTGCGGATATGACCCAACTCATGGGCGACGACCGCAGCGACTTCACGGGTTTCAAGATGTTGCAGCAGGCCTGAAGATACGGCAACCGCTGCGTGTTGGGGGTCGCGGCCCGTCGCAAAGGCATTGGGTTGATCGGTCTGGATCAGGTAAACTTCGGGCGTTGGAATGCCCGCACGCCGTGACAGCACATCGACCATTTCGTAAAGTTCGGGCGCCCGGCTTTGCGCCACGGGTACCGCATTTTGCATGCGCAGCACCAATTTGTCCGAATTCCAGTAGCCGATGGCATTGGTCACCAGCGCAAAGCCAAATGCCAGCACCATACCACCGGTACCTCCGATGAAGTAGCCAACGGCCATGAACAGCGCGGTCAGCCCGGCCAGTAACACACCTGTACGAAGAGCGTTGAACATCAAGCCTCATCCTGCCAATCTAAGGCCAATATGTTGGGAGCCGAACGCTTCCGCGCAAGATGCCAGCCCTGGATGTCAGCACACCATGACCCAAACGCCCCCGCCAGCACCCACAAAGACACTGACGCCTGCAGCCCGCCGCGCCCTGGCCGAAGCCGAGGCGCGCCGCGCCGATCTGGATCGGCGACTGGCCGAAGCGCCACCTGAAACCGGCGGTCGCGGCGGTTTGGAGCCTGCCCGATATGGCGATTGGGAAATAAAGGGCCTGACCAGTGATTTTTAGGGTTTGACTGCCCGGGCTTTCTCGATTGCGGGCAGAATTACATTTTCTACATCCGTCCCACTCATCGGGCCGACATGTTTGAACGTGATTACCCCGCGCGTATCGACAATAAAGGTTTCGGGCACCCCGTAAACGCCCCAGTCAATGGAGACGCGCCGATTGTCATCCGCGCCCACCCGATCATAGGGATTGCCCAGTTCCTCAAGAAACGCCACGGCATTTTCCGGTTTGTCCGCCTGATTGATGCCAAAGAGCTGGACGCCGGACACGTCCTTGAGCGCGCTTAGTATCGGATGCTCTTCACGGCAGGGCACGCACCAACTGGCAAAGACGTTGACCACGGTAACCGCGCCCTTGAGGCTTTCTGTATCAAAGCCGGGAACGCCCAGCCCTGCAACGGCGGGCATGGAGAACTCTGGTGCTGGCTTGTCGATCAATACTGAACGCACAAGGTTCGGATCGCGATCGATCGAGGCGGCAAATACCGCCAGGAGCCCGACCAGCACCAACAATGGTAGCGCAAAAAACACATAGCGCATCACGGTGCGTCCGAGCGCCGGCGCAGGCCTTGCGCTTCAAGTGCCGCGAGCCGTCTTGCCACCCGTCGCGCGTCGATGCGTACCGCGCAAATCAGCGCGAAAACAGCCACAACAACCCCGACATAGGCCCAGATAATAAAAATCGCGTGTGGTCCCAGATCCATCATGCCAACGCCCCCGCAGCGCGTCGCTCCAGCCCCATCGCCCGGCGCCGCCGAATTTCGGTATGCATGGCCTTGAGATGCAGCACGAGAAACAAAAAAGTGAAGGCAAAGAACATCAGGAACAATGGTATCAGGATCGAAGGCGGCATGGTTGGCCCACCGGCGCGGAATACGCTGGCAGGTTGATGCAGAGTGCTCCACCAATCCACCGAAAATTTGATGATCGGAATATTGACCGCCCCGACCAGCGTGAAGACCGCAATGACCCGCGCCGCGCGCAACTGATCATCAAACGCCCGCCACAGGGCGATAATGCCCAGATAGATAAGCAATAGCACCAGCGTCGAGGTCATGCGCCCGTCCCATTCCCAGAAGGTGCCCCAGGTCGGTCGCCCCCAAAGCGCCCCGGTGTAAAGCGCCAGCGCGGTAAATACTGCTCCAAGTGGCGCCGCCGCCTTCATTGAAACATCGGCCAAAGGATGCCGCCAAACCAGTGTACCCAGTGCCGAAACCGCCATGATCACGTAGACGAATTGGCTGAGCCATGCATTGGGAACATGCACATACATGATCCGCACCGTTTCACCCATCTGATAATCTTGGGGCGAATTGAAAAAGGCAAAATAGAGCCCGACACCGAACAGCACCGTGGTGATGCCCACCAACGGCCACAACAGCGGTTGTGTCCAGGCCGCGAACTGGCCGGGATGGGCAATGCGGCTGAACCAACCCTGCCTGGATTTGCTGTCAATGCTCATAGGCCGCCCCTAATCTTCCCCCCACTTTATCGCAAGCGCCGCCACAAAGGGAGCCAGCGCCACCGCCATGAGACTGATTGCCGCAAGAAACAATAGCGCGGCACCCGACTGATCGGCGCCAACACCTGTCGAAATCGCCCCCACCCCAAAGATCAGCACCGGGATCGCCATCGGCAGGATCAGTACCGGCGCAATCAGCCCACCACCACGGATCGACACAGTAACCGCCGCGCCGATTGCGCCCAGCGCCACCAACGCCGGTGTGCCAATCAGCAACGAGACCACCGCCCGCCCCAGTGTCGCCACATCCATGGCCAGCATGATGGCCAACAGCGGACTGGCAATGATCAGGGGCAGCGCTGTCAGCAGCCAATGGGCAATCACTTTTGCGCCAATGATCGCCGAAAAAGGCAAATCTGCCTGCCGGAGCAAAATCAGCGTGCCATCCTCATGGTCTGCCCGAAACAGTCGATCCAGTCCCAGTAGCATCGACAGGAACGCCGCGATCCAGACAATCGCCGGTGCCAGACGGGATAATGTCGTCTTGTCTGGACCAATGGCGAAGGGCACGATCACGCCCACCATCACAAAAAACAACACCAGCGTCAGTACATCGCCACCGCCTCGCGCCGCCAGTTTCAACTCGCGCCCCAGAACGGTGCCAAATGCGCTCATGAGTGATTCCCCAGGCGCAACACCCGCCCGCATGCAGCATCGCCCAGCGGCAGATCATCATGGGTCGCGGCAATCACGAGACCGCCCCCCTCGAGATGCTCGTCGAGCAGCGCACCGATCAACTGGTCGCCGGCGCTATCGAGAGCCGCCATTGGCTCATCGAGCAGCCAGATCGGCCGGTGGCTGACCAACAGGCGCGCCAACGCCAGCCGCTTGCCCTGGCCAGCGGACAGATGTCCGGCGTCGATAGCAGCAATATCGCCCAACCCCACACGCTCCAGCGCAGCCGCTACGGCGCTGCCGGTTCGACCATTGAGCACCGCCCAGAAGTTGAGGTTTTCATGCACGCTCAACCGAGCCTTGACCGCGTTCTGGTGCCCGCAAAAATGCAGTACTGGCGCGCCTTCCGAATCAGCGCCGTCAAACGTGATCTGACCAGCCTCGGGCGCTATCAAACCCGCAAGCGTCAAAAGCAATGTGGTCTTGCCGGCCCCGTTGGGACCGCGCAGTGCCAATGCCTCCCCGCCGCTGATTTCAAAATCGAGCCCGCGGAACAGGATATTGTCGCCGCGCCGCGTACTAAGCCCCGCAACGCGCACAGTGATTTCGCCAAAGGCTTGCCGATCTGTCATGACCCCATGTCGTATTGAAACCAAGTGTGCACTGGCAAGCACCAATTTGTTTGGCTATAAGCGCATTTAGATTGGACTCATTCCAGCAAAGGCGCTGCGCTCTTGTGCCAACCGGGCAAACCTGCCCAACTTGGCCCAGCCGCATCGCCTTTGGAACCTAGCTAAAGGCGGGCATCGTGACCTCATCTCTCAATAGCTTCAAGTCAAAGACCACGCTCGATGTAGGCGGCAAGACCTACACCTATTTTTCGCTGCCCCTGGCTGAAAAGAATGGTCTGGATGGCATTTCCGCTCTCCCGCACTCTATGAAAGTGGTGCTGGAAAACCTGTTGCGCTTTGAAGACGGGCGCACCGTAACCCGGGATGACATTCTGGCAGTGGCCGAATGGCTCAAATCGCGCACCTCCGAACACGAAATTTCCTACCGCCCGGCCCGCGTGCTGATGCAGGATTTTACCGGCGTACCCGCTGTCGTTGATCTGGCCGCCATGCGCGATGCCACGACCGGACTTGGTGCCGATCCCCAAAAGATCAATCCGCTTGTCCCGGTCGACCTGGTCATCGATCACTCGGTCATGGTCGACAGTTTCGGCACGCCCGGCTCCTTCAGCCAGAATGTCGAACTGGAGTACAAGCGCAATGGCGAGCGCTACGAATTCCTGCGCTGGGGCCAGAAGGCCTTTGACAATTTCCGCGTTGTGCCACCCGGCACCGGCATTTGCCATCAGGTCAATCTGGAATATCTGGCCCAAACCGTGTGGACCCGGGATGAAAACGGCGAAACCGTCGCCTACCCCGATACGCTGGTAGGCACCGACAGCCACACCACCATGGTCAATGGTCTGTCGGTTCTGGGTTGGGGCGTTGGCGGCATTGAAGCTGAGGCCGCGATGCTGGGTCAGCCAATCACCATGATGATTCCCGAAGTTGTCGGCTTCAAGGTCACCGGCAAGATCAATGAAGGCATTACCGCCACCGATTTGGTGCTCACCATCACCGAAATGCTGCGCAAAAAAGGCGTTGTCGGCAAGTTCGTCGAATTTTATGGCCCCGGCCTCGATTTCCTCTCGCTTGAAGATCAGGCAACCATTGCCAACATGGCGCCCGAATATGGCGCCACCTGCGGCTTTTTCCCGATCGACAACGATACATTGAAATATCTGACCACCTCCGGACGCGCCGCTGATCGCGTGGCCTTGGTTGAAGCCTACGCAAAAGCCCAGGGCATGTTCCGCGAAACAGGTTCGCCGGATGCCGTTTATACCTCAACCTTGGAACTGGATTTGACGACGGTGGTGCCCTCGATTTCGGGACCAAAGCGGCCACAGGATCGTATCGCGCTCGACGCCGCCAAGTTGGCCTTCGCCAAGGCGTTGCCCACCGAGTTCTCAAAAACAGACAATCCAAAGATCGATGTCGAAGGCACCGATTACGCAATCGGCCATGGCGATGTGGTAATCGCCGCCATCACGTCATGTACCAACACCTCCAACCCATCGGTTCTGGTTGCAGCGGGCCTCGTGGCGCGCAAGGCTCGTGCGCTGGGCCTTGACAGCAAACCATGGGTCAAGACCTCGCTGGCCCCCGGCTCGCAGGTGGTGACCGACTATCTCGATAGTGCCGGTCTTTCCGAAGATCTCAATGCCATTGGCTTCAACCTGGTCGGCTATGGCTGCACAACTTGCATAGGCAATTCCGGCCCGCTGCCGGTCGAAATTTCCAAGGCCGTGCAATCGGGCGATCTCGTTGCGGCATCCGTCCTGTCGGGCAATCGTAACTTTGAGGGACGGGTCAATCCTGATGTAAAGGCCAACTTCCTGGCATCACCCCCATTGGTCGTTGCCTATGCGCTGGCAGGATCGATGAACATTGATATCACCACGGAACCTCTGGGCACCGGCTCGAACGGTCAGCCGGTCTATCTCAAGGATATTTGGCCCACCAATCACGAAGTCGCCGAAATTGTACGCACCCACGTGACACAGGCAATGTTCAAGGGCCGCTATTCGGACGTCTTTAAGGGCGATACCCACTGGCAGGGGATTGCCGTGGACGAATCCGAAACCTATGGCTGGAACTCGGGTTCGACGTATGTACAGAACCCGCCATATTTCGAAGATTTGAAAATGGAACCCGCCCCCGTCACCGACATCAACAAGGCGCGTATTTTGGGTCTGTTCCTTGATTCAATCACCACCGACCACATCTCGCCGGCGGGTTCATTCAAGGGCAACACCCCGGCGGGTCGCTATCTCGAAGAGCATCAGGTTGCCCCGCGCGATTTCAATTCCTATGGCGCCCGTCGCGGCAATCACGAAGTAATGATGCGCGGCACCTTTGCCAATATCCGCATCAAGAACCAGATGGTGCCGGGTGTGGAGGGCGGCTTTACCAAGGGCCCCGACGGCACAGAGATGGCGATGTATGACGCGGCAATGGCCTATCAGGCACAGAACATCCCACTGGTGGTATTTGCCGGCAAGGAATACGGCACTGGCTCCAGCCGTGACTGGGCCGCCAAAGGCACCAATCTTTTGGGCATCCGCGCCGTCATCGCCCAAAGCTTTGAACGCATCCACCGCTCCAACCTTGTCGGTATGGGCGTCTTGCCACTGCAGTTCACCGAGGGTGAGAGCTGGCAGACGCTGGGTCTGGACGGTAGCGAAACCGTAACCATTGAAGGCATCGCCGACGTCGCGCCGCGCGCCGATGTCGCCGTCAAGATTGTTTCTGCCGATGGCAAGGAGCGCACAATCACCACCCGCTGTCGCATCGATACAGCCATTGAGTTGGACTATTATCGCCACGGCGGCATTTTGCATTATGTCCTGCGCAGCCTCGTTGCGGCCTGACGTCCGGCAAGCTTGAAACACCAAACGACGACCTCCGGGTCGTCGCTTTTTTGTGCCTTCACCCTGATTTGACTGGCAACTGCCATCGGGCTCGCCTTACAACATCGCCATGCGATCCTTTTCCACCCTGGCCCTCAGCTTAAGTCTTGCCGCCGCCCTGCTTGTCGCCGGCCCGGCGCACGCCGAAAAAACCCGACTGCAGGCCAAGGCCGTGGTTGAATTATTTACCAGTCAGGGCTGTTCGTCCTGCCCGCCCGCCGACAAATTGCTGACCCGGCTCAGTGCCAGGAACGATGTGATCACCCTAGCCTATCACGTCGACTACTGGGACTATATCGGCTGGCCCGACACTTTTGGCTCCGCGGAAAACTCCGAATATCAGCGCGCCTACGCAAAGAACTGGGAATCCTCGCGCATCTATACCCCGCAAATGGTCGTCAATGGCACAACCGGGGTTGTCGGGTCGCGCCAGAACGATGTCACCGGCGCTCTGGATGGCGCCAAACTCGATTTGCCGGTCAAGCTGACGCTGGGCGACGATATGCTCAAGGTCGCGATTGCGGGCAAGGCCGGGGTCGGTAAGGCAACTGTTTGGCTCGTGAGCTATTCAACCCGCTCCAGCGTCGCCATTGAGCGTGGCGAAAATGCTGGTCAGACAATGATCTACTCCAATGTCGTGAATAATCGGCAGGTACTTGGCATGTGGGAGCCGGAGGCCGGTGCCATGATCAAACTGCCACTGGGAGAATTGTTACAATCGCCAGGCAGCGGCGTCGCCATACTGGTGCAACAAGATCACGATAATCTTCCCGGTCCCATCATCGGCGCCGCCGCAATCGAAAACTGACCCCCAGACAAAAAAATCCCGTTCCTGGGGGAGGAACGGGACAATCCAGATTTAGCCAAATAGGGCGATCGGCAAGCAAGCTTCAGGTTTGGGGGCTCATTCGGCCCGCCCGCCGATCACTGGAGGCAATAGTTGATGTATGACACCGTAATTCGGCACAAGCGGGTTCAAACTGTGACCAAATTGAGGAATTTTGCCTCAGCGGCGCCTACCAGCCTATTGCCAAATTAGGCGAATGCCGCAATCATGACCCATCTGTCATGGGAGAGCGCGCGTGGCCGAGGGCCATAACAAGATCGACAAGTCAGGCGTCATAGCGCTGGTCCATGCCAATGATCAACCGGCCGCAGTCAACTCCGCAAAGCCCATTCCGGTTGTTGCATTTGACCGACGCGAACTTACACTGATTCTGTCCGTTTATGGTCGCAAGGTCAGCTCGGGCGACTGGCGCGACTATGCAATGGATTTTCTGAGGGAACGCGCCATATTCTCGATCTATGCCCGTGTCTCCGAACGGCCATTATACCTGATCGAAAAGACACCTAAACTGCGCAATCGTCAGGGCCAGTTTTCCGTTACCAACCAACAGGGCCGCATTCTAAAGCGCGGCCACGATCTGGCGTTGGTACTGCGGGTCCTCGACCCTCAACTCGCACTGATCCGCTAGCCCATAGCGCCTAGATAGTTGCGAGGAACTCGAGCAGCGCCTGACGCTCCTCATCGCTCAAATCCTGAAATTCTGACCGCGCTGCAGCAGCTTCCCCGCCGTGCCATAGGATGGCCTCGCTCACGGTGCGGGCGCGACCATCATGGAGAAAATAGCTGTGCCCGCTTACGGCTTCGGTAAGCCCGATCCCCCACAGCGGTGCCGTACGCCATTCCGATGCACTGGCGGCCCCGACGCTGACACCATCGGCTAGGTCCGCTCCCATGTCATGTAACAAAAAATCAGAATAGGGCCAGATCTGTTTGCCATCAAATATGGCCGCATCGTCACGCTGCGACGTCACAAAACTGGGCACATGGCACGCAGCACAGCCAATAGTGCCAAAGATCGTCCTGCCCGTGATCGCGCGCGCGCTTTCCACGGCATCGCTTGTGGGAATGGCAAGATGGGAAACATAAAATTCGATAAGCCGCACAGACTCGTCGTTAAGGCTCCGGCTTTCCGGTCTTGTCCGCATCGCAAATCGCTTGTGTCGCCATACAGTCGCCATAGGGGCTCAAATGATCTGGCGAACTCAAACCGATATCGATTGCCGCCGCGCGTTGCGCTTGTGCCCGTATGCTTGGTTCACTGGCCTTCCAGCCGAAACGCCCGAGTTGCGCTTTGCCCGAAACCGGATCTGTAACAAAATTGGGCCGACCGCTGATCCCATCCCCATCCAAGTCATTGTCGTCGGCGTTGGCAATAATGTCCGCAGGGTCGATCGCTGACACATAGCCCAAGCCAAAAACCGGTGGCGCTACGCGCGGACCGAAGCGAATGCCGGATGCCAGTGGCCCGTAGGCCAGGTCCACAACGTCATAGCTGGGGCGGCGCAGCTGCACTGTTTCCTCGCCCAGCCGGGTTGGCACCGACGTATAATTGACCACCACCCGGCCCTCTGGTCGCACCCCGTCAATGGCCCGGTCCTGAAGCTGCCAGCCATAGTTCGGATCTGGGGTCAACGCAGCGCTGGCAACCGTAGCGACACCAAGCTGCATGACAAAGCCCGAGATCTCCGGCGCCTCCGGGCCCGGCGGCTGACCACGTCCGTCACGCACATGACACTGCGCACAACCGGTGCCGTTATAGAGCGGTCCCAGGCCCGTTCTGGTACCGTCTGGATGGTGCGAACTGGTCCACTGATGTTCAAATATGCCCCGCCCATAGTTGAACTTGGCAACAAAAGTCGAGTTAAGTCCTGAAATCAAATGGCTAAAAGTACGGCTTTGGTTTGGCACGGACTGCGCCAAAGCCGGCAGGCACAGCAATAGCGCGACCAAACACGTCGACAACTGACTGATACGATCAAACCCAATACCAGATTTCATCATGGCCCAGTTTAGGCCCGGTGTAGCCGTCAGCGCAAGGCTTGCCTATCGGCCCGGCCACCTACAAGGCAGGCGGCTGATGAAAGGCTGCAAACACAAAGAACAGGAGCGCCGCGCTCCACAGTACAATCATCGCGCCCGCCAGATAGGCCAGCGTATCGACAACGGATGCATCTGGATTTTTCTCAGTCCAGGCAGGATATTCGGTCTGACTCATTCAATTTCTCCACTGGCGGCGATTGTCGCCGCCTGTCATGTCTATTTGAGCCAAGATGAATACCCTTTGTCAAAGCCTTTCGGAGCCTAGTTGTTGTCCGGATCGAGCAGGCGCAGGCGGTGCGCCAGACGCGCCGTCGGGGCGATCGGGTCGATATTTGTAGCGCCATCGGCAAACAAACGCTCGCGTTCGCCCGACGTGGACATGAAAAACGGATACCGATCCGCCACCCGATTGCGGATCATCGGCACCTCAGCGGCGTATAGCCGCATGGCAAACTGCAATTCGGCAAAATTGCGTTCGGTGCCGAGTTGGTGGGAACCGAATATCCGCTTGTAAAACGCTGCATGTTCAGGCCGCACCGCCGATATGCAATAGCGGGCAACAAAATGTTCGCAGGCCATCGCCACAATGCGCAGCGTCAGATAGGGCAACGCCGGAAAGGCCAGCGAAGCGTCGCGATCAGCGGTAAAGCGGCTAGGATCAATATAGCTATGCCCCTCATCCAGTATGGGGTCGAGCACATCAGGCCATACCGACCGCCCCGGCGATGTCGGATTGGTCGGCGTAACATGATGGAACCGGATTGAGCCTGACCAGCTCATCATCGATATAGACCCCGAAACAATAGCAATTATCTGCCAGGTCGTACTCATCCCGGGTGATTGATTGCATATTGGACGGGATGAACTCTTCGCGCCGATAGGCCTCATAACGCAAGCGATAAACCGGATCGAATTCGTTCTCGATACTGACACGTCTATATTCCACCCGATCGAGCAGATCGATCAAAGTCCCAGCGAACCGGGATATCCCGTCCGCTGGCAATTGGGTCGCTGTCCGCATAGCCAAGCCCCCGCCGCCATATGACAGCGATATAAACCTGCTAGGGGCCGAAATGAACACGCGAGTTGGCCGCACCATCGCTGCCCCAACCAATCGCGTCGATCAGGCACTTACAATTGCAAGGAATATGAATAGGTTAACGCGCGTTAACCGTGTTTGCGGATATTATCGGCGGGCGCCGCATTTAATTGCTCGATCAACGCACCGATGCCGCTGGCGGCCATCGGCCGACCAAACAGGAAGCCCTGAACCAGGTCGACGCCGGTGTGAGCCTGCAACACGGCCAACTGCTCTTCGGTTTCGATCCCCTCAGCGACTACGGTAAGGTCCAGGTCCTGTCCCAGCCGCGCCACATTGGCAAGGAGCCGCCGCGATCTTGGATTTGTTGCAATGTCGACCACAAAGCTGCGGTCAATCTTGAGCCTTGGAGAACGGCAGCGCCTGCAAATAGCTTAGTGATGAATAGCCGGTTCCAAAATCGTCCAGCGCAATGCCAATGCCACGTTCCACCAGCATGTCCAGCACCGCCTGCGCCAGGTCCCGTTCCTCGATCAAGGCGCTTTCGGTCACCTCAATTTCCAGTCGGTGTGGCGCCAGTCCCGAACTATCCAGAGCGTCAGTAACCATTTGCGCGACATCACCACCACGGAAGTCGCGCGCCGATATGTTGACCGCCACGCTGATCTGTTCAGGCCATTTTCTGCACTGTCGCGCCGCAGCACACAACACCCAGCGGGTAATGTCGGTGATCTGACCGGTTTCTTCAGCCAGCGGTATAAACACCGTCGGACTGATCGGGCCCAGAGTTGGATGATCCCAGCGTGCCAGAGCCTCGCAACAAACCACCTGGCCGCTCGCCATGTCCATCAGTGGCTGGAACGCCAGTGTCAGCGCACCCTCGGCAATAGCCTTCTCAAGATCGGCCTTCAGGCGCTGACGATAATGATAGTCGACATCCATCTGGGCATGGAAGATTTGGCTTCTGGCCTTGCCTTCGCCCTTCGCGGCATAAAGCGCCAGATCGGCCTTGGCCATAAGTGCATCCAGATCGTCGGCCGCCGGCGGATTGGCGACGACGCCAACGCTGACATTAACCGACAACGCCGTTTCTATCAGACCAATGGGTTGGGCGAACGCCTGCAATATGGCATCGGCGTCCTGTTCCGCTTCGGCGGGGTCGTTCATCTGATTTCGATAGATGATGAACTCATCGCCGCCCAGCCGCGCCAGCGTACATTGCGGGCCCAAGGCATCCCGCAAGCGGCGCCCGGCCTCTTTGAGGAGCCTGGTCGCCCACCACGTGACCCAATGAATCATTGACGTGCTTGAAATCATCGATGTCGACAATGGTCAGCGCCACAATGCGGTCCGGCGCCCCAATGCTGGCGGCGTCGCGCCGATCCATCAAATCCTCGGTTACGATCGTGCTGAAATGGGCCCTGTTGGGCAGCCCTGTCAGGCCGTCATGCCGCGCCATGAAATTGATCCGCTCCTCGGCGGCGACGCGCTCGCTGATATCCTCGAACAGCAGCACAATATTGGCGCGGCGCGAACTGATCGTAACCTCGCAATAACGCTGGTTCGGCAGGCATAGCAGTATCTTGCCCGTGCTCCGTTTGGCGACGAGCCCCCGCAGCCTGCGGATCACCGCCTCCGAAAGTATATCGCTCTGGCTGAGCTTTTGGGCGATGTCCTCAAAGTTGGTGCCGACCAGATTATCGATACCGAAGAGACCCAACAGCCGGACGGCGCGATCATTGGCAACACTAACCTGTCCCTGATCATCCAGCATGCATAATCCATGCTGAAGCGTGCCCATTGCCATGTCCAACTCGCCCGCCAGCCGCGTCGCTTCAATACGCCCATGCACCGCACTAAGCAGGATGGTCCGAATGTCGGTTGCCAGCTTGCGAAAACTGACCAGCATGATGACCAGCAATCCCGCCAGTACCGGATGATAGAAATCGCCACGCAATAACAGGCCGAACGCCAGCGGCACACTCAGCAACAGCGTTTGAATGGCGACCAGCCGGTCGAGACCGAAATTGCGGGCGCACACCCCCACCATCGCCGCCATCGACAGGCTGATGCTGACCAACTCGGCAAACGGGTCCCTGACCAGCAACATCGACACCAGACACCACATGCCATAAACGAACGCGACCATGCCGCCGCCTATGGTGGCACGGATTTCCCAATATTCGGCAACTTCGTCATCTTCGCCATCAATCGCGGCCCGCCAGAATGCGTGCATATTGTGGTAACGGATAAAACCGACCACAACAAAGGCAACAGCGATCAGGAAAAGCGGGAAGGACTGCGCTCGATAGGCCGACAGCCCCGCCGCCAGGGCGCTGGCGAAGGCACCAAACAACAGCGCCCGCCGGTCGCCATAGACCGAGCGTACAATCGACACATAATCCAGTGCCGGCATCGAATTGCGTGCAGAGGTCAGCACCAAGCCAAGCTCCTTTCAATGGCTCCAACTGACGCGCCCGAAGTTAAAAACTTCTATTCAGCAATCTATCAGTATTGCATTTCATCGAAAAACCCGCCTCCGTAGTGAATGCAAGTTTAAAGTGCGGTGCCAAATTGAGGCCGACAAACGCGCTGCGCCAGTGGGCAGGCAGTGGCCATGGAACAGTCACTTTGTGCGCCTAAGCAAAACACTGCATTTGGAGACGGACATGGCCGAGACACTGACGGACAAACAACGCGACAAGGCCTTGGCTGCACTGAATGGCTGGGTCTATGACGAATCCGCCAACAGCATTAGCCATGTCTTCAAGTTCAAGGATTTCTCCGAGGCGTTCGGCTTCATGTCCCGGATCGCGCTAGCCGCCGAGGCCGCCAATCATCACCCCGACTGGAGCAACAGCTTCAACAAGGTAACGATAATATTGACAAGCCACGATGCTGGCGGGCTAACGCAAAAGGACATGGCATTGGCCAAAATTATTGATGAAATACTGATTTGAGGTGTGGCGGGCAAACCTCAATTGACATCAACAGTGAGTGTTTGGCTGTCTGAGCCTGTTGAGGTGGAGAGCCTGCGCGCCTAGATAATTTCATACGCGCCATCGCGGCGTCACTGTCCGGAGATAGCGTATGTTTGAAGTTCTCACCCGCATGTTCACCAAGCCCGAAGCGGTCATGGTGGACCATGATCCCAAGCTGGCGGTCGCCGCATTGTTGGTGCATCTGGCCGCGGTCGACGGCGAGGCGACACCGCAAGAGCGCATCGCTGTCAAGGGCGTGTTGCAGGATCAGTACGGTCTCGATGAGGCATCGGTTGACACCTTGATCCGCCAGGCCATGGCCCGCGACGCCGAGGCCGTCGATCTGTATAATTTCACCTCCGCCCTTTCGCGCCTCGACAGCAGTGAACGGATCGAGATTATACGCATGATGTGGCTGGTGGTATTTGCCGACAAAAAAAACCACGAGCCTTGAAGACAATATGGTTTGGCGCATCGCCGAACTGATTGGCGTATCAGCGCGCGACCGCACGGTCTTGCGGCACCAGATCGGCAAGCAGACCAATCATTGAGGTGGCCGCCAGGCCTTGAATGGCGTGCTGTATTCGGGCCGGTCGTTTGCACAGTCAAATGAACCAGCACGATCCGCGATCTTGCGCGCCGCGATATTGGCATCAGCAGTTTCGGTGGCATCTACATAGCCGATATGGCACGTATTGCCGGGTGCCAACTGGGTAACCGCCAGTACCTGCTTGTCGGTATCGCTATCCTGATCGTCGACGAAGTAGCGCACTATTGTGGCGACCGGCTTGAACTCGCCACCCTTGTTGGACAGACGCCATTCCAGCTTGTCACCCAGATAGTTGAACGGTGGCGGCGTTTGGGTCGCGGCAAATTCATTAGGCGCATCAAAACCGTAGCTGACCATGAATCTCAGATCGCCTTCGGCGATATAGAGTGGATAGCCCCGATACCCCGGGCACGCCCAGCGAGCGCCAAAATCGTCCGCACTCATGATTGTGCAATCATCTAGGTTGATATCGGTGTAGCCACTGTCAAAGGCGGCGGCGCGCGCCGGCCCGCAAAGCAGCAGCAATGCGGTCAACATGGCGTTGGCCAGGATAAATTTATGGCTCATGGCTACTCGATCCCGTTGCGCGCATGGCTGCACCAACGCCTTTTGGGTTGCATTTGAGGCGCTGGCTAGGCAGAACGCGAGCACCCTGTCGCCACCGACCTGAACGAGAACTGAACGATTATGAACATCGATGCAATCCCTACCGGCAAAAATCCCCCTGACGACCTCAACATCATCATCGAAGTGCCGATGGGCGGTGAGCCGATAAAATACGAAATAGACAAGGCGAGTGGCGCCCTGTTTGTCGACCGTTTTCTCTATACGCCTATGCGGTATCCGGGCAATTACGGGTTCGTACCCCACACCCTGTGTGGCGATGGCGACCCACTCGATGTGATCGTCATGAACTCCCGCCCGCTGGTGCCCGGTGCCGTCGTGCGCTGCCGTCCGGTCGGCGTGCTGTTCATGGAGGACGATGGCGGCCAGGACGAAAAAATCCTTGCCGTGCCCGTCTCCAAACTGACCCGCATGTATGACAGCATTCTTGATGTCGCCGACCTGCAGGAAATTCAGGTCGAGCGCGTCAAGCACTTCTTTACCCACTATAAGGATCTGGAGCCGGGAAAATGGGCCAAGATCGATCGGATCGGCAATCTGGCGGATGCACGCAGGGTCATCATGGAGTCGGTTGAGCTGCACGCAAAGTCCAAATAATGGCAGTGGCGTCGGGACAGATCGTCATTCTCAACGGCGCGCCACGCGCCGGTAAAACCTCGATCGCCCGCGCCGTCCAGAACCAACTGTCGGGCTTCTGGATCAATTTGGGTGTCGATGCGGTCAACGCGACGCTGCCCCGGTCGCTACTGCCCGGCATTGGTCTGCGGCCGGGCGGTGAGCGGCCGGATCTCGAACCAGTGCTGCCCAACCTGTTTGACGCTTTGTATCAATCCATTGCCGCCCACGCGCGACTTGGCTTCAATGTCGTCGTCGATATCGGCCATCATGATGATTACACGCACTCACTGCATATCCTGCCGGCCTGCGCGCGTCGTCTTGTCGGCATGCCAGTATTGTTCATCGGCGTTCACTGCCCACTCGATACCATCATGGCGCGTCGCAACAGCGATCCACAGGACGGTTTTTACGCCAGCGGTGACACAGTACCGCCTCCGGTTGCCCGGTGGCAGGTCGCGGTGCATCAGCCCGGCATCTATGACCTTGAACTTGATACCAGCACCCTGACGCCGGAAGCGAGCGCCGACATCATCGGACAAACGCTGGCTCGCTCAGTGGTTCATCCCACAGCTTTTGAACGATTGGCAGACAGCTAGCGCCCTCAGCCAGTAGCTTTTGCCTGATGGGCTTCGGCTGTCTCCGCAATTCGAAACCTGTTTCGCCCCTCCGCCTTCGCCGCATAGAGCGCAGTGTCGGCGAGCCTTGAACAAATCATCGGGCGACTGCCCGTTTGCGAAGGCGACCCCGACCGAAGCGCTTGGCCGCAAATCCACGCCGCCCAATTCAAAATTGTCGGCCAGGTGACGAACAATTTCGGCGGCCAGTTTCCGGGCGGAAGTTTGTTCACCCGTTGGTGCCAGCAGTACCGCAAATTCATCGCCGCCAATGCGCGCCACCAATTGGGCCTGACCGCAGACATCGTTCAGTCGTCGCGCAGCCATTTTCAGACACTCATCCCCGGCATGATGCCCAAAACGGTCATTGATCTGCTTGAACCCATCCAGGTCGATCAGCAGTAATGCGCCCGACTGGTTCTGGTCGATCCTGGCCTGAAACTGGCCACGGTTGGCAAGGCCTGTCATCACGTCAAACTCAGCCAGATAGCGAGTGCGATCGGCCAAGATCTTTTCCTCGGTGATATCCTGCTTCATACCGAAAATGCGCACCGGTTCGCCATCCTTGCAGTCCAGCGTCGCCGTAATCCGAATCCAGCGATGATTGCCTTTGCGGGTATTGATTTCGACATCAAGGTTGAAACCGGTCCGGTCCCTGATTGCCTCGGTCCGCACCCGTTGTAGAGCTTCGCGAGACGCGTCCGTATAGCATTGCAACGCCAGTTCCCGACTCAGCTGACTGCCTCGTGGCAGCTCGAACATATCATAGACACTGTCGGTCCAATGCAGCACCTCGCCAGAAAGATCGCATTGCCAGACCCCGATCCGGGCCGTTGCTGATGCGCGCTCGAACAGTTCGAGATTGCTTGTCACCTGTGATGCCAGCGCATCCAGTTCGCCAATGCGCCCCGTCAATTTTGATTGAAGCTGCGTTATCGTTTGACGGGCACGGCGCTGAGCGGCAATGGACATGACTTCGCTGACCAACTCACCCAATGACTGGCCAAGGTCCGCGCTGCGCGGGCGCTGGTCATAAAGACTGAACAGGCCGACGGGCCTGTCCGCGCCGGCAAAAAGCGGCACACCGGCATAAAAGCGAATATGGGGTGCTCGGGTTACCAGCGGATCGAGCCAAAACCTCGGATCGAGCGCGGTATCCGCCACAATAAGCGGTCTGGGGCTGATGCGCGCCAGACTGGCAAATGATGTGCCTTGCCCCAGGCACGCCGCCATGGTGCTGTCACGGCACTGGCTGTGAAGTTGATCATCCTCGTCAAGGCAAACCACGGCCGCCGCCATGCCAAGACGATCCCGCACCTTTACCAGCAATCGATCGATGGCATCATCGCCAGAATCGGGGGTGGGTCAGGCGAAAACCACGATCGGCCGTTTTGGCGCTTGCTGGCGGTCTTCATGAATGATGGGCGGTCCTTGAGCAAACGTAGAACCAGAATTTAGCCCATTGTAGCTTAAGATTGTCTGACGGGCCGGGCATAAGTTCGGTTCATTTTTTGCCGGTTGCGGCAAGGTCTTAGTCAATGGCACGCCCCAAACAACGAAAGGCCGGGCATGCCCGGCCTTTCGCCATGCAGACGCCGCAATCGCTAACCCAGATGCGCCAGCACCGCCAACAGCAGCAATGCCACGATATTGGTGATCTTGATCATCGGGTTGACGGCCGGGCCGGCTGTGTCCTTGTACGGGTCGCCGACGGTATCGCCGGTGACCGAAGCCTTGTGGGCGTCCGAGCCTTTTTCATGCTTGACCCCGTGACTATCGGTAAAGCCATCTTCAAAGCTCTTTTTGGCATTGTCCCAGGCACCGCCACCGGCGGTCATCGAGATAGCCACAAACAGCCCGGTGACGATAACACCCATCAACATGGCCCCGAGCGCCGAAAAGCCGGCCGCTGGGCCTGCGATCCAGTTGATGAGGAAGAACACCACGATCGGGCTGAGAACCGGCAACAGGGATGGTACGATCATTTCCTTGATCGCCGCCCGCGTCAGCATGTCAACGGCTCGGGCGTAATCGGGCTTTTCCGTGCCCGCCATGATGCCGGGACGTTCCTTGAACTGGCGGCGGACTTCAACCACAACCGATTGAGCCTGCACGCCCCACCGCTGTCATCGACATGCCGCTGAACAGGAACGGCAACAGGCCGCCAAACAGCAGACCAACCACGACATATGGATCGGCCAGCGAGAAGGTCAGCGTCCCCATGCCCTTGAAGATCGCGGGCGCATCTTCGAGCCCTGCGAAATAGATCAGGTCCTGGGTATAGGCGGCAAACAGCACCAGAGCGCCAAGTCCAGCCGAGCCAATGGCATAGCCCTTGGTCACCGCCTTGGTGGTGTTGCCCACCGCATCGAGCGCATCGGTATTGTGTCGAACCGAAGCATCGAGCCCGGCCATTTCGGCGATGCCACCGGCATTGTCGGTAACCGGTCCAAACGCATCGAGCGCCACAATGATACCAGCCAGTGCCAGCATGGTTGCCACCGCAAAAGCGATACCGAACAGGCCCGCCAGCGAGAAGGTGATGATGATGCCCGCAATGATCACCAGCGCCGGTAGCGCCGTTGACTCCAGCGATACCGCCAGACCCTGGATGACATTGGTGCCGTGCCCGGTAACCGAGGCCTCGGCAATGGAATTGACCGGACGACGGTCCGTACCGGTGTAATATTCGGTAATGACAATGATCAACCCGGTGATCACCAGCCCAACCGCCCCACACCAGAACAGGCTCATCGGCGTAAAGGTTTTACCGATGGCGGCGATCTCGACATTGAGATCACCAAACACCAGCCACAGTACCGGTAGCAGCGCGATCAACGACAAGACGCCGGTGGCGATGATGCCCTTATAGAGCGCCCCCATAATGCTGCCCGACGGGCCAAGCTTGACGAAATAGGTGCCGATGATCGAGGTCACCACGCATGCCCCGCCAATGGCGAGCGGCAAGACCATGCCCATCAGCTTGAACGCATCAGGCAAAACGATGGCAGCCAACACCATGGTGGCGACGATGGTCACCACATAGGTTTCGAACAGATCGGCGGCCATACCGGCACAATCGCCGACATTGTCGCCAACATTATCGGCAATGGTGGCGGGGTTACGCGGATCATCCTCGGGGATGCCCGCCTCGACCTTGCCCACCATGTCGCCGCCAACGTCAGCACCCTTGGTAAAGATCCCGCCGCCCAAACGAGCAAAAATCGAGATCAGCGACGCGCCGAACGAGAGTGAGACCAAGGCATCCACAACCGTGCGACTGGTTGGCGCAAAGCCCAGTCCAGTCAACACCATGAAATAGATTGTTACACCCAGAAGACCCAGTCCGGCCACGAGCATGCCGGTGACGGCGCCCGATTTGAAGGCCAGGTCCAACCCCTTGCCGAGCGAAGTGGTCGCGGCCTGTGCGACCCGCACATTGGCGCGCACCGACACGTTCATGCCGATAAAGCCAGCCGCACCGGACAGAACCGCACCGATCAGAAAGCCGATGGCTGCATAGATGCCCAACAGGAAAAACGCCGCGATCAGGATGACCACGCCGACAATGGCAATAGTGGTATATTGACGTTTGAGATAGGCCGACGCGCCTTCGCGCACGGCAGCGGAAATTTCCTGCATTCTTGCGCTGCCCGAATCGGCAGCCAGCAGGGCTTGCGTGGTAACCACGCCATAGACGATAGACAGAGCGCCACAGACGACGATCAGCCATAGTGCCAAAGTCATAGAACTTCCCTCAATTGTGTATCCTGCAAAGCCCCCACCCAGGCACGGCGATCCTCCAACCGCCGAGCCTTGAGCCCTCTGAGACTTCCCTGCCCTGATGATTATTCGGATTTGCCGCTTAAGCAATGGATATTGCGATGTTTTGTAACCAACAGCACAAATGTCCGCCCAGCGCCAAGCCTGCGGTTACAAAATGATTGCGACATGCGGCGAGAACCGGCCTCATGTGATTTTTAAGTTACGAGACTGGTCTCGCCGCATGCGATGGGCTTTCAGGACTATGGAGCGCTTTGTTCCAGCCTTGCCGGACAAACCCGTCACACGGACCCAGGAGCGCGCGACCGCCTCCCACCCATCTGCTCTCCCACGGACCGTTCGTCGCGACCCCGCAATCGCGTGGGGAGTGAGGCTAGTATGGGGGAGGTTTCGCGGGTGGGGATAAGTTTTGCGTGGGAGTGCTGACCCTCCATCGCCATACGGTCATTCCGGCGGAGGCCGGAATCCATCATGACATGCACCAACCCGCCGTGAGGGCGGAAAGATCTCACGATGGACCCCGGGTCAAGCCCGGGGTGACACCGAGAGTTGGAAGGTGAAGAGCGAGAGGGAGGGTGACACCGCGAGGGGGAGGGTGCCACTAAGCAAGGATGACGCGGCGAGGGGCAGATGATGAGGAGCGTGATTATAGCGCGGTCAGTTGCTGGATGATTCGGTCTGGCTCGACGCTCAAGAACAAGGTCTTGAGCCGCCCTGTTGCACCAGCGGCAACAGCAATGCTTGATTTGGGCACGCCGAATTGTTTGGCCAGAAGCGCAATGACCGCCAGATTGGCGCGCCCCTTGTCGGGAACAGCGTTGACCCGCACCTGCAACACCGCACGGCCATCGTCACGCACATCGATGCCATCAATGGTATTGCGCCCCGCATTCGGGGTAACGCGGACAAAAAGGCTCAGACCATCAGCGTCGCGCCGATAGCACAGCGCCAAGGGATGGGACCTAGTACAGTCCCATCAGGCGCGGCAGATCATTGGCCAGGAACGATTGCAGGAAGAAAATCGCCACGAAAACGATCAACGGCGACAGGTCCAGCCCACCCATGGGCGGAATGATTCGGCGAATTGGCGCCAGGATCGGGTCGGTAATGGCATTGACGATCTGCCAGAGGCTGGCCACGAACTGGTTGCGAGTATTGATCACATTAAAGCTGATCAACCAGCTCATAATGATCATGATAAGGAATATCCACCATACCAGATTGAGAATCATCGAGAGGGTCTGGAGCACTGCAATCATCAATTCGTCCCGTAGGCTAAGTACAAACCCCTGAGCGGGGTAATATTGTGGCAGCCCCTATGTAAGGCGGTCGGACCATGCCGACAAGCCTATGCGGCAAATGAGCCCCGCACCGGGCAAAACGGGCGGGGCTCGAATGACTGACACCGGTACGCAAAACCAGAACCCGGCTCGCAAGAATACTGCAGGAATCGTGCCAGTCGCGAAGTTTCGGGTTTCAGGCGATTTTAGGGTTAATTATTTGATAAATTTTGCGTTTTGCCAAACCCATTCGTTGCACAATGCAACAGAAATGCAGTTTGCAACACCAGCCTAGCCGATCGACCTGATCGGCTTCCAGGTGACAAACCGGTAGACATAAATGACCACGACCAGAATGATCACCCCCGTGGTCACAGGATCGAGCCAGCCCTCTACGAGATCATAATTGTCGTGCAGCACATACCCCGCGCCAGTAAGAATGGCGGTCCAGAGCGCCGTGCCAATGGTCGAGACCACCAGAAACTGCGGCAGCGACATGGCGGCCAACCCTGCGGGGACCGAAATCAGCGTGCGAATGGCCGGTATCAGCCGCCCGAACAACACAGCCCATCGCCCGTAGCGATCAAACCAATGCACCGCGCTATCAATGTCCTGCTCCGAGACGGTGGCAAACCGGCCAAACCAGTTGCACAGCGCCCGAAAGCGCTCGAGCCCCAGCAGGCGGGCCGCATAGTACCAGGCGAGCGTGCCCAATATCGAGCCGGCCGTGCCCGCCAGGACAACGCCGATCATATTGAGATCGCCATTTGCCGCGGCAAAACCGGCAAATGGCATGATCAGTTCCGAGGGAATAGGCGGAAAGATATTTTCCAGCACCATCATCAGGAACACCCCGACATAACCCCAGTCGGTGACAACAGAAATGATCCATTCACTCATTTGAGGGGCTCCACAATCCGGGCGCTCAAATCACACCTCCCCCTGACGGGGGAAGTCGAGAGGGGGTGCCTCAGGCCAAACAAATCAGCTTGCCTTGGCGCGCAAGGCCCGCTTGCGATCATTGGGATCAAGAAAAATCTTGCGCAGGCGGATCGACTTGGGCGTGACCTCGACATATTCGTCTTCGGCAATATAGCCCAGCGACTGTTCCAGCGTCAGCTTCTTGGGTGTGGTCAGGCGTACCGCCTCATCCTTGGACTGGGTACGGATATTGGTGAGCCTGCTTGCCCTTGAGCGCATTGACCTCGAGATCGTTATCGCGACTGTGCTCGCCAATGATCATGCCCTCATAAATATCGACGCCAGCATCGATCATGATGGCACCACGATCTTCCAGGTTCCACAAGGCAAAGGCCACCGACTGGCCGGTACCATTGGAAATCAGCACGCCGGTACGGCGACCCGGCAGATCGCCCTTATAGGGGGCGAATTCGTGAAATAGCCGGTTGAAAATCGCCGTGCCACGGGTGTCGCTGAGCAATTCGGGCTGGTAGCCAATGAGTGAACGGGTCGGCACATAGAGGCGTATGCGGGTGCGGCCAACACCCGAGGCGCGCATTTCGACCAATTCACCGCGCCGCTCGGTCATTTTCTGGACAACCGAGCCGGTGAACTCGTCGTCAACATCGATGATGACTTCTTCGATGGGCTCATATTTGACGCCATCACGCTCCTGCATCAGCACCTTGGGGCGACCAATGGTCAGCTCAAAGCCTTCACGACGCATGTTTTCGATCAGCACCGCCAGTTGCAATTCGCCACGTCCGGCAACGTCAAACGAGTCATTGTCGTCGCCCGGCGTCACCTTGATCGCAACATTACCTTCGGCTTCGCGCATCAGCCGTTCACGAATGACGCGGGACTGCACCTTGTCGCCTTCGCGACCGGCGAGCGGGCCATCATTGATACGGAAGGTCACCGACAGGGTTGGCGGATCAATTGGCTTTGAAGCCAGAGGTTCGGAAACGGATGGCACGCAGATCGTATCGGCAACGGTGGTGGTTTCGAGCCCGGCAATCGAAACAATATCGCCCGCCTCGCCCAGATCGACCGGGGTACGCTCCAAGCCGCGGAAAGCAAGAACCTTCGAGACACGGCCCTTTTCGATGATCTTGCCGTCGCGGCTAAGCGTATGGATTGGCTCACCCGCCTTGACTGCGCCCGAAAAAATGCGACCCGTCAGGATACGGCCCAGGAACGGATTACGCTCGATAGTGGTGACCAGCATGCGGAACGGTCCGGCCTCCACCTTTGGCTCCGGCACATAGTCGAGCACCTTGTCGAGCAACGGCGCCAGGCTTTCCTTTGGCCCCTCAGGCTCGGCACTCATCCAGCCCTGCTTGGCCGAACCGTAGAGCACCGGGAAATCGAGCCTGTTCGGAGGTCGCGTCGAGCGCGATGAACAAATCAAAAATTTCCTCGAGCACTTCCAGATGCCGCTCATCGGACTTGTCGATCTTGTTGATCGCCACGATCGGCCGCAGGCCCTGCGCCAGCGCCTTGCCCAAGACGAATTTTGTCTGCGGCATTGGCCCTTCGGCGGCGTCCACCAGAATGACAACACCATCAACCATGGACAGGATGCGCTCGACTTCGCCGCCAAAGTCGGCGTGGCCGGGCGTGTCCACGATATTGATCCGCTGGTCTTTCCACATCAGCGACGTGACCTTGGCCAGAATGGTGATACCGCGCTCGCGCTCAATGTCGTTGGAATCCATGGCTCGCTCTTCAACGCGTTCATTTTCGCGGAAGGAACCGGACTGCTTGAGCAGGACATCGATCATGGTGGTCTTGCCATGGTCAACATGGGCAATAATCGCAATATTGCGCAAGGACATTAATTGGTCAGCCATTGTTGGCATGATCCGGAAACCGAAGGTACTCACTCAAAGTGGGGACCGTAGAACGACAGGACCATGCGGGATACAAACAAGCACTCAACCCTGAGGGCGAGCGCATTTGCCGCTGCCATACCCCATGGCGCGGCCGCAGACAAGGTCTTGTCGTGCAACTCTGATCTGCGCCGCCGCCCAAATCCCCCGAAACGCCGCGCCCGAAACTGGGCGCGGCGCTATCGTGCGTCAGATCAAGTCAGGCCAGAAACGGCCCGGCAGCATCCAAAACCTCTTGCTTGGTCTTGGGCTCGTCAAAAGCGCCGTCCCAGGGCTTTTTACCGCCGATCTTGCGCACAATGGCGGCGTGGCGCGCTTCCACCGAGTGTATTTGCAGGGCGGCGGTCAGAATGCCGTCATTGGCAATCAGATTGCCTGCCTGCCCTTTGTAGGCTGCAACACCAAGGTCCTCAAAAGTCTGGCTCAGCGTCAGATAGGTGTCAAAATTGGACAACACATCGCCAAACTTGCCACCGGCGGTCAGATCCAGCCGTGGCCGCTTGATGGCCGCGCTGCCCAGAGCACTGGTAAGGAAAGCCACATGGGCCGCCTCATGCTTGCCGATCTGGTTGAAGATGCCAACATATTTGTCCGGGATCAGCCCATGGGTTTCGAGCCCGGTTCGATAAAAGGCGTCCTCGATATGTTCAAGCGTTAGCGCAAATACCAAGACGTCGACAATGTCCTTGGGCAATTCCGCGCCAAAGGCATTTTGTGCGCTCATCGCCAAAACGACAGGGGCCGACGCCATGGCGCCCAGCTTGAGCGCCGAGGTCTTGAAAAACGCGCGGCGATTGGCCACCAGTCGATCGGAGATTTCGGGATCGATATCGGCCAACAGGTTTTGATTGAGATTGCTCATGTTCTTGCTCCTTAAACCAGCGACATCGCGGTAACGTCGGTCTTGATGAACGGATCGGCCGCCTTGAGCACCGCTGCGGGCTCGTTGACGACGTCCAGCCCATTCTTGTCCACGACGTCATCGCCGGCGAAAGCCACGCTGTTCATGTTCAAAAGATCGCGAATGGCGGCGGCGTGACGCGCTTCAATCGAAACGATCGTGCCCGCCGCGGCGAGATAATCGACATTCTCAATCAGTTGGCCGGCCCCGTTATAGGCCGAAACCCCCAGATCCTCGAATATTTTGGCGGTGCCCAGCACGCTGTCGCGTTTGGCAAAATCCACGCTGGAAAAATCGACCTCCAGTCCCGGAATGGCATTTTCAGCCAATGCCTTTTTGAGGAAGTCGCGATGCGCAACCTCATGATCCCGAATATCGGTCAGCATGCTGGTCTCTGCTTCGGACATGCCCTCATAGGGCGTTTTGATTACTTGGGTGTAAAAGGCCGCTTCGAGTTGCTCGAACGCATAGGCGTAATTCAATATTCCAACATCGCCTTCGCCCAAATCGGCGGCAAGAGTTGTCGAAATCCCGAAATTTGGCAACCACGCACCGGATACGGCGATCAGCGCAGCCCCGGCGCCGGTCCATTTGAGCAGACGACGACGGGATGAGTCATGTGTGACATCCATTTTCAATCTCCATTTGCCGCAGATAGTCCCGCGGCGGTTTCATCTGACGCTTGGGCGCAGCAACGACCACTTCGGAGTGAAAGTTTCAGGTCACAGAAATATCATGGATAAATTTGCTTGAGATCGTACGAAATTCTAAATCTATAGTGCCCAAGAACTATAGAAATCGTGATCACTAAAGTAAAATGTGATGGAACCAAATGATAAGATTAAACTCGCGCCTACGCTGGCGGGCGCGGATCAGCCGGTCCGCTGCACCTGCGCCTCAACGCGTTCGCGTTCGGCACCCAGCAATCGCTCCAGCTTTTTGAGCCTGAATCGGCGGCGAGAACAGATAACCCTGAATTTCGTCGCACCCTTGGTCTCGCACCATATCGAGTTGTTCCTGGGTTTCGATGCCTTCAGCTGTTGTTGTCATCCCCAGACTTTTGCCGAGCCCGACAATGGCCTGGATGATCGCCAGACTGTCTTTTCGCGTCGTCAGCCCACGCATGAAGGTGCGGTCGATCTTGATCTTGTCGAAGGGGAAACTGCGCAGATAGGCTCAGCGACGAATAGCCTGTGCCAAAATCGTCCAGGCAAATACGCACGCCCATGGCGCGCAACGCGTGCAGGCACGCCAGCGTTTGATCATTTTCCGCCAAGAGCAGCGATTCGGTGATTTCCAGTTCCAGCCGACTCGCCGGCATGTTGACATCCGAAAGCGCTGAACGCACCAGCCCCACAAGGTCCTGGCTCTTGAACTGAATCGGCGACAGATTGACTGCCACCCGTGCATTGGTCGGCCAGTCAGCGGCCAATTTGCAGGCCTGACGCAACACCCATTCGCCAATGGAAACGATCAGCCCGGTTTCCTCGGCAATAGGAATGAACTCAGCCGGGGAAACGATCCGCCCCTCATGCTCCCAGCGCAGCAGGGCTTCGGCACAACTGATGCCGTTCCGCCCGATATCGAATATTGGCTGAAACATCAGGTGCATTTCACCATTGTCCAGCGCCCGGCGCAGCCCCGCTTCGATGACCCGACGCTGCTGCAGGGCCGCGTCCATGCCGCTTTCAAAGAAATGATAGGTCGAGCGGCCCTCATTCTTGGCCTTGTAAAGGGCCAGGTCCGCATTGCGCATCAACGTATCGGCTTCCTCGCCATCATGGGGCGCCATCGCAATGCCGATACTGACGCCAATATCAATCTGCTGGCCATCGATGTGGATCGGCGCCCTGATCGACTTGATGATTCGCTCGGCCACGCGCGCAACTTGCTCTGGCGTTTCAATCGGCCGGATCAGCAAGGAAAATTCATCGCCCCCCAACCGTGCCAGCACATCGGTTTCCCGCGTTGCGCCCCACAATCGAGCCGAAACCTGTTTGAGCACCGCGTCGCCAACGGCATGACCCAACGTGTCGTTAACCGCCTTGAACCGATCCAGATCAATGAACATGACCGCAGCCGCTTCGCCGCGGCGGGCACCCGCCTCGGTCCGCGCCATCTGCTCGAGAAACTCGATACGGTTGGGCAGGTCGGTCAGCGCGTCATGTCGTGCCAGATGGCGAATACGTTCCTCGTTCTGGCGCTGCTCGGTAATGTCTTCATGGGTGGTAACCCAGCCGCCATCTTTCATCGGATGCTGCTGCATCATGATGGTGCGACCGGCAAATTGATGAATGCGCTTGCCATATTGCGCCCTTGCGCCAACATCGCGGCGCCACTGCATGTAGCCCTCGCGGCCCTCGCTCGTGGCAAATCCATGGTCGAACAGATAGGTCAGAATATCTTCGATGCCAGTGCCCGGTCGCAGCAGACGCTTTGGCAGTTTGTAGATACGGGCATAGGGCTCGTTACACACGATCAGCCGTCCCTGCGAATCGCACATGGAAAGCCCCTGGGAGATATTGTTGACAGCGGCATCAAGGCGCAGATTTTGCCGCGCCAGTTCATTTTCGCGCTTTTGTTGCAACTGCTCGCGCTCAACCTGCTCGGAAACGTCCTCGTGGGTCACCACCCACCCGAGCCCTTCAGCATAGCTGTGCGCCGTTTGAAGCCAGCGACCGTCAGGCATCATTTCCTGACTCTTGACTTGCTCACCGAAGCGGTTGGCCAGCAGCTCTCCGGTATAATTTTCGTAAAATGCCTGTGAATCGGTGGCAGGATGATTGCCCAGGCCGATGGACAGGTCGACGACCTCTTCGAGCGTCATGCCGCGCGATAATTGCGCCAGCGAAAAGCCGTAAAAGTCGCGGTATTTCTTGTTCCACATGACGAGGCGAAACTGTGGACTCCAGACGCAAAAGCCAAAGGGAATGGCTTCGAGCGCCGCATCGAGCAGCAGCGCGTCGGCCAAAGCCTGTTCTTTGCCAGCGGTCTCGGCTTGCACTTTAATCCTTGGCGCCCCAACGCGTTCTGTAAGCCAAAAATTTAGGCACTTATACTTAATGAGGCCTTAAGATCGTTTAGTACGGAAACGGACGGCCCCGGACCGAGGGCCGTCCCAAAGTCCTAGTTGCGCTGGGCTATCAGCCGGGCGCGCGCCGCATAGGTCTTGAGGCGCAAACCCTGCAGCTTTATAAAGCCTTCAGCATCATGATGATCATAGGTGCCCGACCCCTCTTCAAAGGTCACCAGATCCTCTGAATAGAGCGAGAATGGCGAGGTGCGGGCGATGACATTGACCGAGCCCTTGTAGAGCCTGAGCGTCACTTCGCCAGTGACCAGGCTCCTGGCTCTTGTCGATCAGCGCCTGCAGCATTTCCCGGTCCGGGCTGTACCAGAAGCCATTATAGATCAGCTCGGCATATTTGGGCATGATCTCATCCTTGAGATGCGCCGCGCCCCGATCCAGCGTGATCGATTCAATGCCGCGATGGGCAGCCAGCAACACCGTGCCGCCCGGGGTTTCATAGACGCCGCGCGACTTCATGCCGATAAACCGGTTTTCTACCAGATCGAGCCGACCAACGCCGTGCTTGCCGCCCAGCTCATTAAGCTTGGTCAGCACCATGGCGGGCGAAAGCGTGACGCCATTGACCGAAACCGCATCGCCTTTTTCAAAGCCGACAGTGATGGTTTCAGGCTCATTGGGAGCGGTCAGCGGATCGGCGGTGCGTTGAAAAATATATTCGGGTGCGACATCTGCGGGATCCTCGAGCAACTTGCCTTCCGAAGACGTGTGCAACAGATTGGCGTCGACCGAGAACGGGGCTTCGCCGCGCTTGTCCTTGGCAATGGGGATCCGATTCTTTTCGGCATATTCGATCAGCCTGGTCCGGCTCTGCAAATCCCACTCGCGCCATGGCGCAATCACCCTGATCGAGGGATTGAGTGCATTGGCGGTCAATTCAAACCGCACCTGATCATTGCCCTTGCCGGTGGCACCATGAGAAATCGCGTCTGCCCCCGATTCCTCGGCGATCTCGATCAGTCTCTTGGCGATCAAGGGGCGCGCGATCGAGGTGCCCAGCAGATATTGGCCCTCATAAACCGTATTGGCGCGGAACATCGGGAAGACGAAATCACGCACGAATTCCTCGCGCAGATCCTCGATGTGGATTTCCCTGATCCCCATCATTTCGGCTTTCTTGCGCGCTGGTTCCAGCTCCTCGCCCTGCCCGAGATCAGCGGTAAAGGTCACCACTTCGCAATCATAGGTTTCCTGCAGCCATTTCAGAATGATCGAGGTATCCAGACCGCCCGAATAGGCCAGAACCACTTTTTTGATGTCTTTTGTCATTGCAAACCCATGCTCGATAACCCGCGTCGCGGGCAAATTTTGGCGCACCCTATTCAAGCCGCAGGGCGCGTGCAATTGTCCGTGCCAAGATTCTTGGATTTGAGTGATTTTGAATGCCCCCCTTTGTCCCTGACCTGCCGGTGATCCTCGCCTTCGGACTTGCCGCCCTGTTGCTGGCGGTCACCCCCGGCCCCGACATGGCATTGTTTGTTTCGCGCACCATCAATTTTGGCCGCCTGCATGGCTTCGCCACCATATTGGGGGCGCTGTCGGGCATTGCCGTGCACACAGCGCTCGTCGCCTTTGGCATTTCAGTGCTGATCATTGCCGCGCCCGCCGCCTTTTGGGCGCTCAAGATCATCGGCGCGCTCTATCTGATCTGGCTGGCCATTCAGGCCATCCGCTCGGGCACGGCGCTGACGCTCAACCGGCGCGCCGGCAAGATGCCGCGTATGGCCCAAAGCTATATGACCGGTCTCGGCATCAATCTGACCAACCCCAAAGTGGCACTGTTCTTCATCACCTTCCTGCCCCAGTTCGTTTCAGCCCACGATCCCGACGCTTCAGGCAAACTGCTGTTTTTAGGCGTTGAGTTTGTCACCGTCTCGCTGCCCGTGGTAATCGCCATCGTGCTGGCGGCTGAATGGCTGACCACGACGCTTAGGGAAAAACAATGGGTCGGTCGCGCCCTTAACTGGAGTTTTGCCGCCGTCTTCATGGCCTTTGCCGCGACCATCCTTTTGGCCGAGGGGCGCCGCTAAAGCTTGAACTCGTAATATTTGATGGTGTCTTCCTTGGCATCGAGCGAACGGTAAAGTCCGTTGGCCGCATCATTATCCAGCTCGGTCCCGAGCCAGGCGTCCTCGCAACCATGCTCGCGCCCCCAAATCATCAATTCGGCCATCATGGCGCTGGCGATGCCCCGCCGCAAATAGGCGTCGGCGGTGCCCACTTCATCGACAAAAAGTTCAGTGACCTTGTCGGGATGGTGATGCAGCACACCAACGCATTGCCCCACGACGAGCCTCACCATCAAATGCCAGGACCATCAGATTCTCGGCGGTGGCGAGATAGGTTTTGAGCCGCCCGGGATCTATTGGCTCGTCAAACACACCATCAGCGACTGTGCTCAACAGGGCCGCATCACCAACCCCGATGCGTCGATAGGAAATGGGCATGGTCGACCCTTCCGCTGCTTGCACCATCGCGGCCATGCAACCATGATTGCCGCTTCGTGCCAATGCATCGTTTGGCTTGACCGTCCTAGCCGGTGAGCGCGTCGCGATCCTTCTTGCTCAGCCGTTCGCTTTCCGACTTGAGCTGGCCGCAGGCGGCAAATATATCGCGACCGCGCGGGGTGCGCACCGGGCTGGCATAACCGGCCTTGTTGACGATATCGGCAAAACGCTCGATCCGCGACGACGGCGAGCAACCATAATTGGTGCCCGGCCATGGATTGAACGGGATCAGATTGATCTTGGCCGGAATACCGGCCAGCAGCCGCACCAGTTCGCGCGCATCCGCATCGCTGTCATTGATGCCATCGAGCATCACATATTCAAAGGTGATCCGGCGCGCATTCGACAGACCCGGATAATTGCGGCAGGCCTCAAGCAGTTCCGCCAACGGATATTTCTTGTTGATCGGCACCAGCACATCGCGCAGATCATCATTGACCGCATGCAGCGAGATCGCCAGCATCACGTCGATTTCCCGGCCCGTTGGCCCGATGAAGGGCACGACGCCCGAGGTCGACAGCGTAATGCGGCGCTTGGAGAGGCTCATCCCGTCCCCCGCTGATGCAATCAGCAGCGCCTGCTTGACGTTTTCGTAATTGTAGAGCGGCTCGCCCATGCCCATCATCACCACATTGGTAATGGCGCGACTATCGCCACCAGGCACCAGGCCACCATCCGCCGGACGGCTGCCGCCGGGAAAATCGCCCAGCCGCTCGCGCGCCATCAGCATCTGCCCCAGGATTTCGCCCGGGGTCAGATTGCGCACCAGCTTTTGCGTGCCGGTATGGCAAAAAGTGCAGGTCAGCGTGCAGCCAACTTGCGAGGACACGCAAAGCGTTCCCCGATCCGCCTCGGGAATATAGACGGTTTCCACCTCGACGGGCGGCAGGCGCGGATTGGCCGGATCACGGAACCGGAACAGCCATTTGCGTGTGCCATCAGAGGAAATCTGCTCGGAAACAATTTCGGGCCGATCCAGAATGAACTCATCGGCCAGCAGCTGGCGCACCGGCTTGGCGATATTGCTCATCCTGTCAAAGTCAGTGACGCCATTGACATAAAGCCAGTTCCACAACTGGCTGGCGCGCATGCGGCTTTCCTTGTCGGCAATGCCGATGCCCGCAAGCGTTTGGGCCAATTGCGGCTTGCTCATACCGATAAGCGAAGGACGTCCAGGCGCGGCAGGGCGCACGGCAGTCGAATGGTCGAGATCAAGCACAATGCTCATGGGGCCGAATGTCCGGAATAAAGGGATTGGCGCGGCCAATACCATATCGGGCAGGCTTAGGCAAAGGAACCCGGTGCGGACCAGCTATGCCGGCAGGTTCAACATTCCCCGGCAATGGCCTGGGATGCAGCCGTCGCCCCCGAAAGCGAAAATGTTTCCTTGATCTTGATGCCGGCCGCCGACGTACCCTCGATCACAAGCGTTGACCCGGCACGAATGGCCCCGGCCAGATTGGCGCTCTGGCTGGCATCATCGAGCCAGGCCGCATCCTTTTGCGTGAACAGGGCAAAGCTCTGCCCGCCAATGCTGACGGTGGCCTTGCTGTCAGGAGCGAAGTCAAATCCGGCAACCAGATTGAATTCATTGGTGACATTTTCCGCTGGCCGGTGCGCCACATAGATCTGCGCCTGGGTATAGCCATTGGGCTGCGGCTCCACCGATGTGGGCTTGGTCATTGCAAAGCAGACCTGATTGCTCGCGTCGGTTGAGGCATAGGCCGACCAGTCCCGATAGTCGCCCAAAAGGCGAACCGTTTCAGCCATGGCCCCCTGAGTCGCTGCCAAGGCCAAGGTAAACGCCAGAAGCGCGCAATATTTCATCGGTCTTGCCTTCTTGACTGCAGGAGTCGGAAAATGGGCCATCATCAATGCCCCGACTGGCTTAAGTGGTTTTGCCGCAGCGAGCAATTGTACCCGTGCCCTTATTTGCACGCATCCTCCATCGCATTCATAGCCGCAGTCGCCCCGGACAGCGAATAGGTATCGGTCGTCGTCGTACCCCTCTGGCTGGTGCCCTTGACCACCAGCTTGCTGCCAGCTTTGAAGGCCTCAACAAACGGAGCTTCGTCGGCTGTCGAAGCCAGCCACGCAGCCGGGCCCTCGGTCACCATCGGATAGGATTTGCCATCAACCGTGGCGCTGGCATTGGCCTTGGTGGTGCTGAACGGATACCCGATGATGGTCTGCACCTCATGCGGAATTCCCATCGCCTTGCGGTTAATGATGATGAAATGGATCGGATCACGATTGGCGCCTGCTGGCAGACTGGATTGGGGCACGCCCGATATATAACAGGTCATGCCTGTGTCATCATTGCTTTGCCAGGCATTCCATGCCGTGAACTCGCCCAACAAAACCGCTTTTTGAGCGTACGCATTCGGAGCCAACGCCATGAAACCGCCGACTGCCAGACCAATTAAAAGGCCAAGGTTTTTAATCGTCATTGTATTCCATCCTTTTATTCGAGTGGGCCCAAGTTTCTGATTTGCCGCCCGCTAGCATGACCAGAACATGGTTACCAAGGAGTCAAAGGCCGCCACATTTGAACTAATAGCCACGCAAATGGGCGTCAAAGGTGACAGCAATTTGGCGGGACACAGACCGTTTTTCGGGTTTGCGCTCCTAGAGTTAAATTTTCGCTAACAGTTGCGTGAGCAGCCCTCAGGCCACAAATTCGCTCAAGGCGTAGCTCTGCTCGATCAGATAAGGGCCGCCCCCCACCGAATCGCGGCTCGAAAACAGCACGAAGCGCGGCACCGCAAAGCTGAGCGGCTCAAATCGGCCCGCCATGGCCATGAACCGCGCCAGATCGCCAGCCGTGGCCCCGCGCAACCGGGCCAGGGCAATATGGGGTACAAATTTGCGCCCTTCCGGCGCCAGACCAATTCGCTGCAGCACCCGCTCCTGCGCGGCCTGCAGCCGCAACAGCGCCTCATTGCCTTCCATTCCGGCATAAAGCGCCCGCGGCTTGTCGCCGCCAAAGGCGCCCAGATGGTTGAGTTTGATGGAAAAAGCGGCGGAGTTGGTTAGCCGGTCCAGACCGTCGGCCACCTCGTTGGCGGTGCCATTGTCGACGTCGCCGATAAAGCGCAGGGTGATGTGATAATTTTCCGGATCGAGCCAGCGTGCGCCCTGCAGGCCACCCCGCTTGAGTGACAGCGCGAAGCCGATATCCGTCGGCACTTCAAGACCGGTAAAGAGCCGGGGCATGGCGCCCTCCTCTTCATAAAATCCGCGATTCGATACCCGGACGCTAACACAAACCCGCCTCTGACCCAGCCCCATATCGTCACAGCCCGGCGATCCGACTTGTAAAGCGGCGCCCATGCATCCATATTGTCTATCAAGTGGCGCTCAAACATCGCCTCCGGCGGGCATGAGTCCCGCAACAGCTTGATGGGAAAGGGACATTACTCATGGCTGAATATGACCGTCAGACCCTCAATACGCGGGCCAGCCTCGGCCGCGGCTATTGATGAGGGTCTTCGCAGCTACATGTTGCGCGTTTACAATTATATGGGCATCGGGCTGATCGTTACCGGCGTCGTCGCCTATTTCGTCAATTCGATGGCAATCGGCACGGCTGATAACGCCGTTGGCCAACTCGCCAACGGCACCTATGTGACCCAGGCTCGGGGCGCTGCTTTATGGCAGCCCGCTGCAGTTTGTCGTCATGCTGTCGCCTCTGGCTTTTGTCATGGTGCTCAGTTTCGGCATCAACAAGATGAGCGCTTCGACTGCTCAACTGGTGTTCTGGGCCTTTGCCGCCGTCATGGGCCTGTCGCTATCGTCGATCTTCCTGGTCTATACCGGCGCCTCGATCGCAAAAGTGTTCTTCATCACCGCCGCCACGTTTGGCGCGATGAGCCTTTACGGCTACACCACCAAGCGCGACCTGACCCAAATGGGCTCGTTCCTGATGATGGGCCTGATCGGCCTGATCATCGCCATGGTGGTCAACATGTTCTTCCCCTCGGGGTTGATGGGCTTCATCATCTCGGTGGTTGGCGTTTTGATCTTTGTCGGGCTGACTGCCTATGACACACAGAAGATCAAGGAAAGCTATTCGGAAAGCCACGGCGCCGACGTCATGGCCAAGAATGCAATCATGGGCGCGCTCAGGCTTTATCTCGACTTCATCAACCTCTTTCTGATGATGCTGCGCCTGTTCGGCAATCGCAACTAGGACATGAGTTTGAGCCCAGACTTGATCAATTGATCAAGGATTTGGTTGGACGGATAATCGGGCCGCGGTCTAAAAGGACCGCGGCCCGCACTGTTTTGTGAGAGTAGCACCGTGTCTGAAGCGATCCTGCGCCCCTTTGCCTGGCGCGACATTCCTGCAATCACCAATATCTATCGCCACTATGTGGAGACCTCTGTCGTCACTTTTGACACTGAACCACCGGGCGAAGCCAAAATGGCGACCAAGTTCGGCGACATGCTGGCGCTGGGTCATCCGCTGATCGTTGCCGAACAAGAGAACACGCTATTGGGCTATGCCTATGCCTCAACCTATCGCCCCCGCCCCGCTTATCGCTTTACCTGCGAGGATTCGCTCTATCTGCATCCCGATGCGGTTGGCAAAGGTCTTGGCGGCGCCATGCTGGCGGAATTGATTGCCCGGAGCCAGACCTTCGGTTTCAGGCAAATGATCGCCGTGATCACCGCTGGTACTCAATCCTCCATCCGCCTCCACGAAAAATTCGGCTTCGCCCATATCGGTGTGCACAAGGGCCTGGGGCTGAAATTCGACCGTTGGCTCGACATCGTCCATATGCAACGCACGCTGTGAGCGAGGGCATATTTTGCCTTATACCGTGGCATTGAATTGTTGGAGACGCCCGGTCTAGCGCCGCGCGAATTGGTTTTGTGGCCTGCCCATATGCCTCCGGCATACGACTGGAAATGGCGCTACGCCACATCAGTTAAACCTTGGCGAGGACCGTGGATATCAGCGCGCACTTGATCGGCAACACCGCGCGCAGCCAAAGCCATTTGACGCCATTGGCACGCCGGACGAGCTCCTCCATATGCGCAATCGCGCTGCTTTTTACCGCCGCCATCAATATGGCCTGCTCGTGGCGTGCGCCGGCGCTGGCAATTCCTGCTTTGAGGAAATTGATGACAAATGCCTGCCGCAGCGACCGCTCCGTCGATCCTCCGCGACGATGAACCTGATCGCGGGCCAAATCGGCCAGCAAATGCCCCATATCCAGAGCCGCCGCCATCGGCCGGCCGGTCGGGAGATGGCACGAAGGGCAACTTAGGTAGGTCCCGGGGTCGATCAGGCCCATGCGTTGCTCACAAAGATCGAAAAGCACGTTCTGTAGCCCGAAATCGCCGTGTGCCCTGCCAGATTTCCAGTTCGGCGACAGGGCATTCACAAGTGCTCCGGCAGCCTGTCTGAGGGGTTCGCCATGCCAATCGCATCGATCAAAATGCGCGCCCCCGACTTTTTCCATGACGATGGCAGGCGGCTGCTGGCAGAGTTTCAAAGGCTGTGCAGCCTCAACGGTCCATCCACTATTGTCCATGGGGCCAAACGATTTGTGCAGTTCTGCCATCGCCGTAAACTGGACCTGTGCCTCCGTCTGCCCGGTGTTCCCATCAGAGTTGAAAAGCTTGACCACGATCCGGTCCCGCGATTGCCATACCGGCGTCCCGTCACTCGAGGACACCATGAACGCCGTCGCGTGATCGCCCGCACCGATTTTCGTGACCATGGTGCTTGCCGAGGCCCCGTCAGCTTCAAAATCGGCAATAATGGCGTTGATGGATGCCGTTATGTCATTCTCGCTCGATGTGGAGACCCGCAAGGCGCGGTGAAAAACAACCCAGCGGCCCGCTGTATTGAGGAGATTGCCCGCCAGATAGCCTGTGGCCGCCCCAACCAGCCCCCAGGTAAACGTCAGAACGACAGCCAGAACCAGCGTTATGAGTGTCGCGAACACAGCGACGTTGAAAATTTCCTTCGAGCGCTCCAGCGTGGCCAGCCCGCTGGCGGCGGGTCGACCCAGGGCCAGCGCGATCATCGCCAACGACAGGACAATAAGCGTTTGACCCTGGCCGGCAAATTCCGAGCCGTGATAGAGCAGCAACATGATCTGGTCGCCGACCAGCATGACGAGAACAGCGAAGGCGCTGGCCAGAACGGCCAGGAGCCGGGCCTCAACAATCGCAACACGCCAGAGCGCCGACGCGCCGCCGGTTTTCCAGGCGAGCGCCGTCCTCGGCGTCAGCACGTTACCAAGACCGAAGATGATGGGATTGGAAAACGAAACGATGGTCATGCTGGCCGCATAAACACCAGTGGTCGCAGCGCCGAAGAACATCGTTGTCAACCAGTAGGATACATAGCCCTGAATATTCGTGCCCAATCGGCTGCCGGCCAACCATTTCCCCAAATTCCAACTCGCGCCCCAACTCTTGCGTAAGGCCGTCCTGTCAAAGACCATGTCGCGACGGAACCGGAAATACCAGCCGATATCGGTTACAAGACAGGCAAATCCGAGCGCCAATATGGCGGTCGACGCGGTCATCTGACCGGTCACAAACAGCAGCGCGAGCGCCCCCAGCTGCAACACGACCGCGACCGCATCCTGGATAACCGCATGCATCGGGGCCATGTGCGCGAATGCATAGCGCCGTCCGAATTCGCGCAACAATACAAACGGGGCGGCAAAGGCCAAGGCCCAAACAATACGCGCCACCTGCGTCATTTCGAAAACAAGACCGAGCACCAACCCAATGAGCAAAAGGCCAGCAATGCCAACGCCCGCAAGCCCTACGCTCAGCCCGAAAGCCGCGCCCGCTTGCTCTCGAGACTTACGGTTCGAATGGTCGCGATGTACAGTGTAGGGCGTAAGTACAACCGAGTCCTGAAATGAAATCAGCACCGCCAATATCGATATGGCGATCGCATAGGCGCCCAGTTCATGCGCGCTACCCGCCCGCGCCACTGCGACGGTTGCCACAAAGCTGGTGCCACTCACAACAATCTGGTCGAGCAGCGCGATCGAGTGCGCTTTTCGCAAGAGGCCCATCATGCCCGACATCAGTCCTGCGACCGAGTGTTTATCCAGGACAGTCTTGAACATCAGGCCGATTTCAGCCCTATTCATCAATTTTGGAGGCCTTTTTCGGCATTGGCTTGCCGGTTTTCAAATAGATAAGCAACGAGCCAAGCCCGGCTCTTGCCCTTGATGCCCAAAGCCAGAGACGGGGGGTCTGCTTGATGAACCGCTTGGCTTGCAATCGTGCCGACGTCACAATAGCGACAGCGACACCCAAGGGTGTGACGGCAGCCAGATGATCATGCAAATTGTAAATCGCGTCGGCCCAGTCGCGCTTGAAGGGCTCATCACCAATGGTGAAGTCGAACACATCGCAACCGCGCGCCATCGCGTGCCGCATCAGATCATGTTGATGAAAAGTGCCCGGGCTATGTCGGCTGAGCGGGCCGTCGACATGACTGATCAGAACCGAATAATAGGTATTCTGAGCAACAAGACCCAGATTGGCAGCCACGCATGCCGATCCCACCTCAAGCCGACTGACATGGATGAGATCCGGTGCCTTGATGGCAATTTGTCGAAAAAATTCGGCGACGCCAGGTTTTTCGAAAAGGTCGGGCACACCCATGCGCTCAAAAGAACGCGCCTTCTGGTTGAACAGAATATCGAGCGTATCGCGGATTTCACCATGTTCACTGGCAGTCCTGAAACTGACAACACCCTCGTTTTGCAGGTGGCGAAACTTTCTGCGGTCATTTCGGCGGGCATGGGAGGAGCGTTTGGCGGCATAAAAACTGTCCCAATCGCCGTTCAACCCGGTTGCATAGGCATGGCTGGGATTAAGCCGGGTCGGTAGCGCGCTGAGCGGATTGGGCTGTTCACCCACGCGTTCGGGCATCTTGTCCAAAAATACCAGATCATGGTGGCATCCAGACGCCTGCTGCACCGTGTCGTGCACCCGCTTCCACCAATCCCTGGCTGATGTACCGGGGTCAAAGTCCGGCGCCAGCAGTGGCGCATTGTAGTCGCTCAAGTCGCGGCCGAGGAATACCAGCCGACGCGATCCTGAAAGGCGTTCAACGGCCAGGGGCAGGATAAACGCCATACTGCCATCCTCGTTGCTACCGCATACGATTGCCGGCGTCACGTTGGACACCGACCCGATGACCGAATACCAGGCATTGAGCCATTCAAATGTTTGAAACGGCGTAGATGCGGCGTACATTTCAAAGGAGCGCCACGCCTTTTCAATCGAGGCAAGATCAGTCGTCACGGTGATATTGGACAACCCACCATGGCTACGGGTTTTCGCGCACGGCGGGCGGGCGAGCCTTATGCTCGTCCATTGTCCAGTCGTTTACCAAAACCCGTTGCATGCCTGTTCACCCCCTTAGCGCCCGACATCATTGAGCCTGAGAGCAATCTACCATCGGAACGCCCGATAAAATTCGAGAACTCCTGTTATTGTTAATGCGCTGGCATCGGCAGCCAAGGCTCGCCATTGACGCTCCTCGAGCCTGTCATTACTCAATTGAACTATCAAAGGGCGTTTCAGCTTCACGGGCAACGACACAAATCTGGCCACCAAGCCATAATTGCCACGTCGCTGGACGATCACACTTGAAAATATGGTGCCGCATAGGTGACTCGAACACCTGACCCCATCATTACGAATGATGTGCTCTACCAACTGAGCCTAATGCGGCAATGTCGGCGCGGGGCGCTGACGGGCGTTCTTTTACTCAGCGTTGCCCGAGCGTGCAAGAGCCAAGACGTCGCCGTTGGAATCTTGTTTGGTGGACGCCTGTTTGTCCGCTGCCGGCTTGACCGCCGCAGGTGGCGCAATGGCGGGTGGCGTCGCGGGCGCCGGGGCGCGGGTCGCGGTGAGGCTGACCGGCACTTTCCACTCGAACGCATCGAGCTTGCCGGTCACCGGAGAAACCGGCTCCCATTCGTCGCTCACCAGACCATCGGCGGTCCAGGCTGGATCGCGGGGCGCCCGCACTGCCCGGGCCAGCCATTCGCGCGCCTTGCCTTGATCGCCCGACTGGCCTTCTTCAATTTCCGCCATCAGACTGGCAACGCCCTGGCTGGCCTGTTCGCCGACATAGGGCTTGAGCACCTCACGCGCCAGGCTCCAGTCATAGGCATCAACGGCCGCACGCGCCAAAACCATTGCCTCGGTGCGCGTGCTGACCGGCGTTGCGATCAGCTCCCGCGTCCGCTTGAGCCGTTCGACTGCAGACGCACCGGGCTGGGCGTGCGCATAAAGTGCCGCAATATCGGGGTGGCCGGTGCCGCGCCAGATACGGCGCAACAGGCTCATCGCCCGGCGGGTTTCCCCGCGATTGATATGGATGCGCGCCGCGATCAGGGCCGCGGGCACAAAGTCGGGCAGCAGCTTGAGCGCGGTCGAGGCATGATCGAATGCGGTCAGCGGATTGCTGGTTTCATTCTCGCGAGCGCGCGCGGTTTCAATCACGGCCTGACGACGACGTTTTTGCGCCCGCTCCTCACGGTTATTGGCCACCTCATTATTGACCATGCCCACCGCCTGCGCCCAGGCGCCTTGTCGCACCAGATCATCAAAGACCGCCGCTCCGGCCCAATCCGCCGTTGGCGCCAGGGTCAAAGCCTTGCGGGCAAAAGTCAGCGCCGCCTCCGGCCGATTTTGCGTGCGGGCCTGTTCGTAAAGCCCCGAGAGCGCGGCCATGGCAGTTTTTTCATTGGAGATCAGGGCGCGATAGTGCTGTCGGGCAGCGCGCATGTCGCCCAGCGCCAGATCAGCGCGCGCTTCCAGCAATAGGGCGGCTGCATTTTCAGGCAGGCGCGACTGGGCATCGCGCGCCAACGAGCGGGCCCGCCCCAGATCACCCGCCTGCAACGCAATAAAGGCATCCGAAAGCGCATCAACCCCTTGCTGCTTGCGCTTTTCCTGATTGCGTCGGGCCAGATATTTTGGCGTGCCTAACACCCGCCGCACCACCGCCCAGACAAAAATGACCAGAGCGGCAATAATCATCAACATGAAAATGGCCGTGCCCAAACGCGGCTGCATACGATAGTTGGCCACTTCGAGCGTTACAGTGCCGGGCAGCGAAATCATCCAGGCGATCAGCGCCGTAACGACAAGGCTGCCAATGATCCATGAGGCAAGCCGGGTCATGGTGCGACCTCACTCAAGGCCTGCTGACGCAGACCATCAAGGAACGAACTGGCGGCCGCCTGCCCCTTGACCATGGCCGGGACGTCTCCAGCCGCTGCCAGCATGGGCGCGGGCAATTTGGCAAAGAGCGTATCTGCCTCGACAAAATCACGCCGACCAATGGCGGCATTGAGCCGCGACACAACCGCCTCTGGATTATCCCCTTCCATCGCCTCGGTCGGGCGCAGCGCAATGGCCGAACGGAACCAGTCCAGCGTATTGTCCTGCCAACTGGCATCGGGATTGGCCGGGCGCCCTGCCAAAATGTTGGGCAGCACTGCGGCAAACCGTGCTTCGATCACATCGCCCCTGGTCAGGCCCTCAATAGCACCATTGGCAATTTCGGTTGGCACCGCCGCATCGGGCAGACCGGCGCGCAGGGCATTGAGTTCGGTTTCATAGGGGCGCCCACTGGCAAATGCGGTTTCAAGCCCCGAAAGGATCAGCGGCAATTGCAGCACGGCATTGATATCATTGGGTTGTTTTGATACCGCCTCGCTATTGGCGGCAACGGATTTATCAAGTTGGTCCAGCCCACTCTCCGCTGTACCAATCCGTGCGCCCAATTCGCTCAAATTCAGACGGAACTGGGCCAGATCGTCACGAATACCCGACAGATCGAGCGCAGCAGCAGCGTCCCCGCTCGTCGGCTGGGCCGCAATCTGGGCCTTCAGGGTTTCGATCTGATCGCGCAAATCACTGATGGCGCCCGAATTGTCGGCCTGTCCGCCTGCGGGCGTTTGGGCGGGTGCGGCGCTTTCCAGCGCTGCAACCCGATCGACAAGTCCAGCTACCGCGCTCTGGGCGGACTGGGCCTCGTTGCGCAGTTCGGGCAAAACCTGATCATATTGGGCCAGCCGCGGATCGGGTTTAGCTACCGGGGTCGGCCAAAAACCGGCCCACGCCAGACCATAGGCCGCCGCCAGTCCCAGAACGGCCCCGGCCAACGCTGCGCCCACAGCAAGGCCACCGCGATCACCACCAGATGGAGCGGCAGCGGGCGTCCGCTCGGGCTGGCTGGCTTTTTCCGAAGCGGATTGCGGGCCCGGCTGCGGCTTTGCACCAGGAGCCGAAGGCGCTGCGCTGGCCGCACCTAGGGTGGAGGTTTTGGTCTCGGACGCTCTGGTCGATTTTGCTGCCGGACCACTCGCAGATTTGGTATCGCTGGCAGACGCGGGCTTTTCGGGGCTGGACTTGATGTCCTTTTCCCCGCCTGCGGCACCCGCTTCGCGTGCGCTCAGATCAATAACCGGTGGCTTAACCGGTCCGCCCTTGGATTCAGCCATTGTGCGGCTCCCTGTTCGCCATCGTCATCATGACGCGTATTGCGCCCGCGCAAAAGTCAACGCCAACGACATCATCGATTCTTCGTCGGGGCGTTTTGAGACCCCACCAAGGGAATAACCCGCCCGCACCAATGGTTCCGCAACGGCATCGGATATACATAAAACCGAGAGCGCCCGGCGCTGCTCGGAATTGGTGACCGCCGCCAGCGCATCGACAAAGCTGGTGGCCGTTCGGCGCGAAAACAACAATACCGCCGCAATGGTACCGTCGGCAATCTCACTTACAATGTCGTTCGGCAATGCTGCCACCGCCACCATCTCATAGACCGGCACTGTAACCACTTCGACCCCGACCGCCGCCACGATTCCGGCCAGATCACCCGACAATGCCTGCCCAGCGGGATAGAACACCGGCCCGGTCAGGTTTGCATCAACCAACGCATCAACCAGTTCGACAAATCCTCCTGCGGCGCTGATTACCTTGGCGCATCCCATCCCGACGGCCACCTGCGCCGTACGGTCGCCGACCGCATAGACCGGCAAATGCCGGAATTGATCGAAAACGCCGCGCTCGTCAAGCGCGCGCAGGGCATTGCTGCTCGAAACGGCCATCGCCACAAATTGGCCCGCGCCTGGCAGGTCGGTATCCAGCACCTGTTTGCGCAGCAATGGCGCAGCGACCGCTTCAATATCGAGCATTTTCAGCCGACGCAAAGTGCCCAGCCCGTCGGCCTCCGGTCGGGTCACCAGCATTTTCATGGCGCGGACGCCCATTGGGCAACAAAGGCGGTGCCAGCACTTTGCAACAATCGCTGCCCGAGCGCTGCCCCCAGCGTTTCGGCGGCGTCAACCGGCCCCGATGCTTGTGCAGCGAAATGCTGCTGGCCATCCAGACTCAATATTTCGCCACGCAACTCGATCTGATCATTTTCAAGCTGCGACCAGGCCCCGACCGGCGTGCGACACGAACCGTCCAGCACCGCCAGCATGGCGCGCTCAGCAATAATGGCACTATGGGTAGGCGCGTGGTTGAGTGGCGCGATCAGATCCTGCGCCTTGGCGTCACCGTGTCGCGTAGCGATTCCGATAGCGCCCTGCGCCGGTGCTGGCATGAAATTTTCGACATCCAGAATAGCGGTGATTCGATCCATTTTTTCCAGCCTGTTCAAACCCGAAACAGCCAGCATTGTTGCATCTGCGACCCCATCGGCCAACTTTTGCAGTCTGGTATCGACATTGCCGCGAAATGGTACGATCTCAAGATCAGGTCGCAGTCTCAACACCTGCGCCGCGCGGCGAATCGAGGACGTCCCGAATTTTGCCCCTCGGGGCAACTCCTGCACTGTCCTGAAACGCAACGATATAAAGGCATCGCGCGCATCTTCACGCTCCAGATAGACCGGCATGACAATGCCCTCGGGCAGAACCGTCGCCACATCCTTGGAACTATGCACGGCAATATCTATCTGCCCACCCAGCATCGCCGCGTCGATTTCCTTGGTGAACAGCCCCTTGCCGCCAATTTCCGATAGGCTCGCATTGGATTTTTGCGAGCGATCGCCGCCGGTCGAAATAGGCAATACCGCAATTTCGGTCTCGCTCAACCCGTGATGCTGACGCAACAGCTTTGCCACGAGCCTCGCCTGCATCATGGCCAGCGGTGAGCCGCGGGTGCCGATTCGAACAAGAGGGACAAGTGATTGCAATATGGTCATATCCTATAGTAGGCAAAGGCTCCCCAAAGGGAGTAGACCAGATCGTCGTGACCGGGCAAGCGCAAGCTACCATATTGGGTATCGAGACCAGCTGCGACGAAACCGCCGCCGCCATTATCGTGCGCGATCACAATGGCGTGGGCACCATCATTGCCAATGTCGTGCGCAGCCAGTTCGACGAACACGCAGCCTTTGGCGGTGTGGTGCCTGAACTGGCGGCACGCGCTCATGTCAGTTTTCTCGACTACATCATTGCCCAGGCCTGTCGCGAGGCCGATATGGCGCTTGCTGATGTCGATGCCATTGCCGCCACGGCCGGCCCCGGCCTGATCGGGGGCGTGCTTGTCGGGCTCACCACCGCCAAGGCGCTGGCCGCCGCGCTCGACAAACCCCTGTTGGCCATCAATCATCTTGAAGCCCACGCGCTAACCGCACGCCTGACCGACAATGTCGCCTTTCCATACCTTATGCTGCTGGTTTCGGGCGGGCACAGCCAATTTGTTCTGGTGCGCGGCGTCGGCGATTATCAGCGCTGGGGCACAACCATTGACGATGCGCTCGGGGAGGCCTTCGACAAGGTCGCCAAAATGCTCAGTCTCGGTGTGCCAGGCGGTCCAGCTGTGGAAGCCATTGCAAAAATGGGCGATCCAAAACGCTTTCGCTTTCCGCGCCCGCTACTGCGCGAAGCCCGACTCGATTTTTCGTTTTCCGGGCTCAAGACTGCCGTGCGCCTGCAAGCCGAGGCCATTGCCCCGCTTAACCAGCAAGATATTGCCGATATTGCCGCCAGTTTTCAGGCCGCTGTGGCCGAAGTGGTCGGCACGCGGGCCCGTGACGCGCTGCGGCAGTTTGCCATTGACCTGCCCGAACAACATCCTACTCTGGTAGTCGCTGGTGGCGTTGCGGCCAATCGCACCATTGGCGCAGCACTTCAGTCAGCCGCCGACGAGGCTGGCGCCACCTTGATCGTGCCGCCCATCGCCCTGTGCACTGACAATGGCGCCATGGTAGCCTGGGCGGGGGCTGAACGCCTTGCCCTTGGGGCCGCCGATGGCTTGGATTTCACCGCCAGGGCCCGATGGCCACTGGACGCGCCAGACATGCAGGTGATCCGCCATGAAACTTGACAATGTCTGCGTGATTGGCGCCGGTGCATGGGGTACCGCCCTGGCCCAGGCCGCCGCCATGGCCGGGCGCGATGTCACCCTCGTGGTGCGAACCGACCAACAGGCACGCGAAATCAACGATCACCATACCAACCGCCGCGCCTTGGGCGCGCAGACACTGTCCACCAAAATTACCGCCCAACCCAGCCCCAGCGCCGCCGACTGCTTTATTCTGGCGGTGCCCGCCCAATCCAGCCGCACGGCGCTGGGCGAGATTGCCCCGGCACTGCTGGCGGACAAGCCGGTCATGCTCTCGGCCAAAGGTCTCGAAACCGGTACGCTGCAACGCCAGAGCGAAATATTGGCCGACATGGCGCCGGATGCCATTCCGTTTGTACTGTCGGGCCCCAGTTTTGCCGCCGATGTCGCCGCGGGTCGCCCGACGGCTGTTACCCTGGCGGGTGATGATGCCGATTTGACGTCGGCGTTGGCGGGGGCGCTGGCTGGCCCCAGTTTTCGTCCCTATGCCGCAGATGATCGCATCGGCGTTGAACTGGCCGGGGCGCTCAAGAATATATATGCGCTGGCGTGCGGTGCGGTTGAGGGCGCTGAACTGGGCGCGTCGGCCCGTTCCGCGCTTCTGGCACGGGCCTATGCTGAAATGGCGCGCATGGTCGTCGCCATGGGCGGGTCGGCAACCACCTTGACCGGTCTTGCCGGGCTCGGAGATTTGACCCTGTCCTGCTCCTCGCCGCAATCGCGCAACTATCAGTTCGGCATGGCATTGGGACGCGGCCAGAAGGTCCAGGCAATATTGGCGGGCGATGCAAAGCTGGCCGAAGGTGTCGCCACGACCCCAGTTGCCAGAGCCCTGGCCCGTGATCTGGGCGTCGATGCCCCCCTGATAATTGCCGTCGACCAATTGCTCGACGGCCACGCCGACATTACCACCATCGTCGCAGGCCTCATGGCCCGACCGCTCAAACGCGAGGAATAATAATGCTTTACGCCATTATCGCCCGGGACAAACCCAATAATGTCGACCGTCGCAAGGCGCTCCGGCCAACCCATCTCGAGCATCTGAAATCCGCTGGCGACCAGATTGTCTGTGCTGGAGCGCTCTACGATGAATCCGATCAGCCAAGCGGTAGTCTCGTGGTCATCGAAGCCGCCGATCTTGGCGCGGCCAAGGCGCTCGCAGCCGCCGATCCCTTTGTAACCGAAGGCGTTTTTGACTCGTACGAGGTCATTCGCTGGAACTGGGCCATCAACAACCCCACTGGGCGAGGTCAATAATGGCCTATTGGTTGCTCAAGTCAGAGCCCAACGTATTCTCCTTTGAGGACATGCAGGCCAAGACCCGCAGGGGCGAGACCGAGGAATGGGACGGCGTGCGCAATTACGCCGCCAGAAATTTCATGCGGGCCATGAAAATCGGCGATGAAGCCTTTTTCTACCACTCAAATGTCGGCAAGGAGATCGTGGGTATCGTGCGTATCGCTGCGCTTGCTCATCCCGATAGCACCGCCGAGCCTAAAGGACGGCAAGGTGGTGTGGGAATGCGTTGATATTGAAGCGGTCAAACCCATACCCAAACCCGTGACGCTGGCCACGATCAAAGATACTGAAAGCCTTGCCGAAATGGCACTGGTCAAGCTCTCACGGCTATCGGTGTCCCCGGTCACGCCAAAGGAATGGCGGATCATTTGCAAGATGGGTGGGCTCTGAAACCGTTTGTTGGACGGGTTTTCGTCATAATGTGAGGTCGGCGTCGGGGGACGCCAATGCGAGGGGGTAAAGATGTTTTTGCATTTTTCAGTGAACTGGCTGGCTATCATTCTGGCCGTAGTCGCCAGCATGGCGCTGGGCATGGGCTGGTATATGGCCTTGTCCCGGCAATGGCTCGAGGCCCTGGGCAAAAAGCCCGAGGACATCAATTCGGCCGACCCCAGCCCCTATGTCTGGTCGGTCGCGGTGCAACTGGTCATGGCCTATTTTCTGGCGGTCCTGATCCCGGCATTGACCGGGGCCATCAACCCCACGAACGGGGCGTTGGTTGGCGCCCAGCTTTGGGTCGGATTTGTCGTCACCGCCATGATCCTCAACCATCGCTATCAGGGCGCCAATTGGTCGCTGACCTTTATTGATGCCGGCTATCTGCTCGGCGTTCTGGTAGTGCAGGGCGTGGTGATCGGTCTGTTTGGCTAGGGATCGACCACAATCGGGGGCACATGCGTCGGCTCGGCGGGCGGCGCATATTTGTTCAGCACCCGAAGCTGGGCCAGCGAAAAGATGATGGTGATGGGCATGACGCCCCATACCTTGAACGCCACCCACACATCAGTGGAAAAATTGCGCCACAAAATTTCATTGATGATGGCAAGTACAAAAAAGAACAGCCCCCAGCGCAACGTCAGAATATACCAGCCGCGCGGCATCAGTTTATAGACGTCGCCAAACACATATTTGAGTAGCGACTGCTTGAAGATCAGGCCGCCCAACAGCACCGAGCCGAACAGGCAATTGGTGATCGTCGGCTTGATCTTGATAAAAGTATCATCCTGCAGCCAGAGCGTCAGGCCGCCAAACACCAGCACAACAACGCCGGTAACCAACGGCATGATCGCGATCTTTTTAAGGATCATCCAGCTTAGCGCCAGCGATACAACCATGGCGCCCATAAACCAGGCGGTTGCAGTAAAAATCTCAAAGCGCGCATTGACGATGAAGAACACCACCAGCGGGCCAAGCTCCAATATGAGCTTGATCGCCTGCGGACGCAATTCGCTCCAATTCACCTCTGGTTCGGCATTCTCGACTTTGTTCTCTTGGCTCATAAAATCCAACTCTTTGCCATGTGCCCCCAAAAGGCCGCTCAGCGCCCTCCTACAAGCCGAACATGGTTCAATTTAGGTGCCCGGTTCGGGCGTACCAGCAATCGCCTGGGCAAAATCGGCGGCCGCGAACGGTTCAAGATCTGCCACGCCTTCGCCCACGCCGATAAAATGCACCGGCAGGCCGAACTGTCGCGCAATCGCCACCAGAATGCCACCCCGCGCCGTACCATCGAGCCTTGGTCATCACCAATCCGGTGACCCCGGCCCGCTTGCCAAAGATTTCCACCTGCTTGAGCGCATTCTGCCCGGTTGTCGCATCCAGCGTCAAAAGGGTTGCATGCGGGGCGCTGGGATCGACCTTCTTGATGACGCGAATGATCTTTTCGAGTTCATTCATCAATTCATCGCGATTTTGCAGCCGCCCCGCCGTATCGATGATCAATACATCGCGCCCTTCGGTCCTGGCACGTGTTACCGCGTCAAAGGCCAGTCCGGATGCATCGGACCCGGCCGCCTTGCTGACAACCGGCGCATTGGTGCGTTGCCCCCAGATCTGCAATTGCTCAATGGCGGCGGCCCGGAACGTGTCGCCCGCCGCCAGCATCACCGACTTGCCGTCGGCGCTGAGCTTTTGCGCCAATTTGCCAATCGTTGTGGTCTTGCCCGAACCATTGACCCCGATCATCAGGATGACAAAGGGTTTTTGGCTGGTATCAATCACCAGCGGCAGAGCCACCGGGGTCAACACTTTTTCAACTTCAGCAGCCAGTACGGCCCGTACGTCCTCGCTCGACACATCCCGGTCAAACCGGTCCCGTCGCAGCGTTTCAGTAATCGCAACCGCTGTATCGACGCCAAGATCGGCCTGAATCAACACATCTTCAAGATCATCAAGCGTTTCCGCATCGAGTTTCTTCTTGGTAAAAACCCCGGTAATCGAGCCGGTCAACTGATCCGAGGAACGCCGCAATCCGGTGGTCAGTCGCGAAAACCAGCCCCGCTTGGGCGCCGGCGTCAAGATCTCGGGCGGGGTGGCTAAAACCGGGTCCGGATCGGTCGCCAGAACCTCGGGATCGCCAGCCTCAACATCTTCAATATAATCGGGCGTAGCCTCGGGTGGCCCCGCCGTGCCGCGATCCGGCTCCAGAGGCGTTTCGGGCGCTGCCTCTTGGGCGTCGGGCACCAAATTTTCCGGCGTTTCAGGAACGGGCGCTTCTTCAGGCGTCCCGAACAGGCGTTTGAAAAATCCCGGTTTCTTGCTTTGATTCATGCAGCATCCTTGATGGGCTCACCGACCAGACTATCGGTCGAGACTGCCGTTATTCGCACGGGCAATATCTGGCCCGACAGCGTGCCGGGAACGACCACCGGCACAAATTGTTCGGTTCGGCCCAGCCCGTCGCGCTCGATCAATACGCTTTCCACCAGACCGACCCGCGACGCACAGAGTTTTGCAAACTGTTCAGCCCCCAGCGCCCGCAATTGAGCCGCCCGCTGCCGCGCCACGCTTTTTGCCACCGGTGGCATCCGCGCCGCTGGCGTGCCTTCGCGCGGCGAATAGGGGAAAACGTGCAGATAGGTCAGGTCAGCTTCGCTGACAAACTGCAAACTGTTGGCAAACATCTCATCGGTTTCGGTGGGGAAACCGGCAATGATATCGGCGCCAAACACCATATCGGGTCTTAACGCCCGCAATTTGGCAACGATCCCCAGCGCATCCTCGCGGCTATGCCGCCGCTTCATCCGCTTGAGGATCAGATCATCCCCCGACTGCAGCGACAAATGCAGATGCGGCATCAGACGCCGATCGCTGGCCACCGCCTCATAAAGCGCTGGATCGGCCTCGATGGAATCAATCGAGGAGATGCGCAACCGCCGGAGATCCGGCGCGTGCCGCAGGATTGACTGCACCAGCTTGCCAAGGCTCGGGGTTCCCGGCAGGTCACCACCATAGGAGGTAATATCGACCCCGGTCAGCACCACTTCGCCATAGCCGTTGCCGACGAGTTTCTTGATCTGATCGACCATCAGCCCCATCGGCACCGAACGCGACGGGCCGCGACCGAACGGAATGATGCAGAAGGTGCAGCGATGGTCGCACCCGTTCTGCACCTGCACAAACGCGCGTGCCCTGCCGTCCATGCCCTCGATCAGATGCCCGGCGGTTTCACGCACGCTCATGATGTCGTTGACCTGGACCTTGTCATTGAGCGGCGTGCCGAAAACCATCGGCGCATAGCTTTTCGCCTCCAGCTTGTCGGCATTGCCAATCACCAAATCGACTTCGGCCATATCGCCAAAAGTGCGCGCCTCGGTCTGGGCGGCGCAGCCGGTAACGATGATCCGGCGCTCGGGATTGTCACGCTTGGCTTTGCGCACCGCCTGCTTGGCCTGTCGAACGGCCTCGGCGGTCACAGCGCAGGTGTTGATGATGATCGCATTCTCAAGGCCGGCCTTTGCGGCTTCGAGTTTCATCACCTCGCCCTCATAGGCGTTCAAACGGCAACCAAATGTTAGCGTTTCGACACTCATTTGGTCGCATCCGCTAACGCGCGCGACCATTCTCCGGTGGCGGGATCGACTGTGCCAGACCATTCCAGTTCGGCCGGCCCGGTCATGACCACATGATCATTGTCGCGCCAATCGATATGCAGATCGCCACCCGGCACCGTTACCGTGACCTGACGGCCGGTCCGGCGGGTTCGGAAGCCATTGACCGCCGCCGCGCACGCGCCTGTGCCGCAAGCCCGCGTCAGCCCCGCCCCGCGCTCCCACGTCCGCAGGATCATGGCGTCATTGGCAGTCACTTGGGCAATTGAAATATTGGCGCGTTCGGGAAAGATCGGATGATTTTCCAGCATCGGCCCGAACCGGTCGAGCGCATAATGCCAAACATCATCCTTGACCCAGAAAATAGCATGCGGATTACCCATCGAGGCCACCGAAGGCGAATGCAGCACCGGCGCGTCGATCGGGCCGATCTGCAATTCGATCTTGCGGGTGTCGGCAAATTCCTCAGCCAAGGGAATGTCTTGCCACCCAAAGCGCGGCACGCCCATATCAACCGAAATCAGTCCGTCCTCATGCTCATCAGCCGTCAAAATCCCCGCAACGGTTTCAAACAGGAAGCTGGTCTGGCCACTCTGCGCTGCGAGTGCCTGCACCACACACCGCATGCCATTGCCACAGGCCTGGGCCGAGGAACCATCAGAATTGATGATCTCGATATAATTGGCCGTGCCCGGTGTTCTGGGATCGTGAATGGCCATGATCTGGTCGAACCGGGTGGCCTCGTCGCCATTGAGCGCCACCGCCGCAGCCGGACGTACCCGACCCGGACGGCCGCGCATATCGGCAACGATGATCTGGTTGCCCAAACCGTTCATCTTGGCAAACGGAATGCCGCTCACTCTGGCCTCGCTCAAACTGCTGCATCGCTCTTTTGAAAGCCTATATGGCCGAACCCGCGCCAAATTGCCAGAGCACCGCACGCCAACAACCCGCATGGCGCCTGCCATTGCAGCCAATAGGTAAGGGATTGTAAGGACTTCGCGCTTCATGTCCCCTTAACCAGCATCGCAGGTCCGAGGCGCATTCCACCCGGTTTTGCGTTACGTTAGCCAGATTGAACAATTGTCTCGATTGCACCTGCGTGGAGTCCGATCTCATGAACATGAATTTGATGACCAACCAGATCCTTACCGACTGGCAACCCCACCACGCGTCCCTGTTCGGCAATCATTCCCTGGCGCTGGCCCATAATCTGGCGGCGTCGAGCCTGTTTACCGATGAGGCGCTGGCGCGCCTGATCGAGAATAGCCCCCGCGAAGCCTATCACGTCAACTATTCGCAAAAAACTCCCGGCAATCCCCCGAAGCGCCGCGAAGGCGAAATCAAGAATCTGTCTGGCCTTGAAGTGCTCGACACGGTACGCAACGGCAATATCTGGGTCAATCTGACGGCCCCCGGCACGGTCGATAGCGCCTATACCGACCTACTTAACGCCATCTATGCCGAGTTTGAGGAACGCGTACCCGGTTTCAAGAGCCTACAAGCGCAACCTGACCATCCTGATTTCCTCGCCCAATGTGTCGGTCAAATATCATTCCGACGTGCCCGGCCAGAGCCTTTGGCAGGTGCGCGGCACCAAAAAGCTCTATGTCTACCCCGCCTCAAAGCCCTTCATCTCCCAACCCGCCCTGGAAAAATTGATCCTGGGGCAGTTGCGCGAAACCGACATGCCCTACGAGCCCTGGTATGACGATTACGCCGAGGTGCACATGCTCGAAGCGGGAAAGATGCTGCACTGGCCGCTCAATGGGCCGCACCGCGTGGTCAATGAAAACATGCTCAATGTCAGCTTTACCACCGAGCACTGGACCGACGAGTTGCGCAAGCACTATGCGGTCAATTATGCGAACGGCTTCATGCGGGGACGAACCGGCTTCAACAAGCTGTCGCAGCAGACTACGGGCCTGAGCTATTACGCCAAGCCTCGCGCTGGCCGGAATGGTAAAATTCAGCCCGCTCAACCCGCAAAAAAAGAAGGTCTACACCGTCGACTTCCAGGTAGACCCCAAAACGCCTGAAGGTGTGCGCGATATTGATGCCTATACCTTCGGCAAATGAGCGATATGAGCGCTGTTTTTCCTGAGGAGCCTCAATCTTGATGTCGCGCGCGTGAGTGATAAACCGCTCCCCGCCACTCAGTTGCGCGCGAGCATTGTCCAGACGCGCCTTGAGTTTGACGCCCTGGCCCCGTCATGGACAGCGCTCGAGCGTGGAAACCCATCGGCTATAATGTTTCAGAGCCACGCCTGGGCCAAGGCGATCTTTGATTTTGAAACGGCGCGCGGCAACAAGCACTTTGATCCGGTCATTATTTGCCTTTATGAGCGCGGTGATCTCAAGGCTATCCTGCCGCTCGAGCGGGTACGCCGAACCGGCCGGACGGTGTTGACCAGCATTGGCCATGGCTTCGCCCAATATGGCGATATGCTGCTGGCGCCCGGCATCGACCCACAAATGGCGATGCGCAAACTGCTCAAGGCCGCTGCCAAAGCTGCGCCCTGTGATGCAATAACCCTGCTAAAGGTGCGGGCTGACAGCGCAATGGCCAAGGGCATGCCCGCCGACCGTCTGGTTACGGGCACCAAACAGGGCGCCCCCTATGTGCGCCTTGAAAATTTTCCTGACTTTGCCAGCTATTTCGCAACCATCAAAACCAAGACGCGCAAGAATATGCGCAATGACCGCAATCGACTTGAGCGCCATGGTCCGGTGACCCATCAGGTTGCCAAGACTGCGGAACAGACCCGCAGCATCATCGAACGCACCATGCAGGGGCGCGCGGACCGACTAAAGCAGCAGGGATTGACCTCCCGCGCCTTTGGCGACAGTGCCTTTTTCGATTTCTGCCGGGGCCTGCCTGACAAATCTGATCTTGAACTGATGGCCATGTCGCTGAGCCACAAGGGTGAGCCGATTGCCGAGCAATGGGGCTTTGTACACAATCGACGCTATTACGCTTTCATTGCCAGTCGCGATTTTGCCAATGCCGAAAGTCCCGGCAAATTGCAACTGGGAGAGATCATCGAAGTGTGCGCTGCACGTGGACTCGTCGGGGCCGATCTGATGGTGCCCGTCATGCCCTACAAATTGACCTGGGCCACTGACGTGATCGATGTGACCGACTATGCCCTGCCCTTGACGCTACGTGGCCGCCTGATCCTGACGCTCTGGGACCAGAAACTGCGCCCCCTGGCCAAGGCAATGGTCATGGCCATGCCGAGCAGTGCCCGAGGCGTTGTGATGAAATTGCTTGGCAAGAGCTAGTTTGGCGCTGTTTTTCAACCGCGCGCGAATAATTGACTCCCCATCCATCCCACACTATAAGCGCGACGACTTAACTTGAGTGCCGACAACCGAGCCACTGGTTTCCCTCCGAGGGAAACGGTCACCACCCGCCAGCGCGTTGCGCCCACGGGTGCTTTTTGGGTTTGGCGTTCAAGCACCATATCTCCTGGCAGAGCCAGCGAGAAAAGGGATGCGATATGTTCGATAGCTTAAGCGACCGCTTAGGAAAAATATTTGACGGTCTGCGCGGCCGGGGCGCGCTAAGCGAGGCCGATGTCGATGCCGCGCTGCGCGAAATTCGCCGGGCGTTGATTGAAGCCGACGTGTCGCTTGAAGTCGTGCGCGCCTTCATGGAGCAGGTGCGCGAACGCGCTATTGGCGCCGAGGTCACCCGCTCGGTTACCCCCGGCCAGCAAGTGGTCAAGATCGTCCACGACCAGCTCGAAAGCGTTCTGGGCGACGCCGCGGTGCCCATTGATCTCAATGCCGTTGCCCCGGTAACCATTTTGATGGTCGGCCTGCAAGGCTCAGGCAAGACCACGACGACCGCCAAGATTGCCAAGCGCTTCAAGGAAAAGCAGAACAAGAAGGTTCTCCTGGCCTCGCTTGATACCCGCCGCCCGGCTGCGATGGAGCAATTGAGGGTGCTGGGCGAGCAGGTCGATGTGGCCACGCTGCCGATCATTGCCGATGAAACCCCGGTCCAGATTGCCAAGCGCGCCGCCCGCGAAGGCAAGCTGGGCGGCTATGATATTCTCATTCTCGATACGGCGGGTCGCACTCATATCGATGAAGAATTGATGGCAGAGACTGCCGAGATCAAATCGGTCGCCAGCCCCCATGAGGTGCTGCTGGTCGTTGATGCGTTGACGGGTCAGGATGCCGTCAATCTGGCGCGATCGTTTGACAGTCGCGTTGATATTACCGGTATCGTTCTGACCCGCGTTGATGGCGATGGTCGTGGCGGTGCGGCTTTGTCGATGCGCGCCGCCACCGGCAAGCCGATCAAGCTGATTGGTGTCGGCGAAAAGATGGATGCGCTTGAGGATTTTCATCCCTCCCGCATTGCCGACCGTATCCTGGGCATGGGCGACATTGTTTCGCTGGTCGAAAAGGCCGCCGAGAATGTTTCGGCCGAAGACGCCCAGAAAATGGCGAAGAAGGCTCAAAAGGGCTCTTTCGATCTCGAAGATCTGCGCGGCCAGTTGCAGCAGATGAAAAAAATGGGCGGCATGGGCGGCCTGATGGCCATGATGCCCGGTGTCGGCCAGATGAAAAAAGCCATGGCTGGCGCCAATGTCGATGAAAAAGTCTTTGATCGTCAGATCGCCATCATCGGTTCGATGACCAGGAAGGAACGGGCTCAACCTGACGTGCTCAATGCCAGCCGCCGCAAGCGTATTGCCGCTGGTGCGGGGGTTGAAGTTTCCGACATCAACAAGCTGATCAAGCAGCACCGCCAGATGGCGGACATGATGAAAAAAGTCTCCAAGGGCGGCATGGGCTCGCTGGCCGGTATGTTTGGCGGCAAGATGGGTGGGATGATGGGCGGTATGCCCGACATGTCCAAGATGGACCCCAAACAGCTTGAAGCCATGGCCCGTCAGGCCGGCATCGATCCCAAGCAACTTCAGCAGGGCATGGGTAACGAGCCGCAATTGAGTGAAAAACTGCCCAGCGATGTTGGCTCATTGCTGAAATCCGGCTCCGGTCTGCCCGGCCTCGGTGGCGCTCCCCGTTTCCCAGGCCTGCCGGGCCTGGGCAAGAAGAAATAACCCCAATCCAGATCAACCATTCAGCTTTTACAAGGAACTTAAAATGGCTCTCAAGATTCGTCTGTCGCGCGGTGGCACCAAGAAGCGCCCATTCTACCATATCGTTATTGCTGACGCCCGTTCGCCCCGCGACGGTCGCTTCATCGAACGGCTGGGTTCGTTCAATCCGCTATTGGCCAAGGACGACGAAAACCGCATCATCCTTGACGCCGAACGCGCCAAGCACTGGATTGACGTTGGCGCACAGCCAACCGACCGGGTGCTGCGTTTCCTTGACGCCGCCGGAATCGCCAAGCGCGAGCCCCGCAACAATCCCGAAGCTGGCAAGCCAGGCGCCAAGGCAACCGAGCGCGCCGAAGCCAAGGCGCAGGCTGAGACTGATCGCAAGGCGGCTGCAGAAGAAGCCAAGAACGCACCTGCACCTGAAGCACCTGCACCTGAAGCTCCAGCCGCTGACGAAGCTGCCGCCGAATAAGGCGCAGACAACCTGCTCAGAGCCCCCTCACCTGCGTGTTGGGGCTCCGGGTCTATCGCTGACAGGGAACGTTGCCCGTCATTGCGGAGCCTGCCAATGGCTGAAAAATCAAAACTGCTGTTGATGGGCAAGATCGGCGCGGCCCATGGCATTCGTGGCCAGGTGCGCATTGCCCCGTTTACCCAATATCCTCAAGATATTGCCGCCTATGGACCACTGAGCACCAACCGGGCCGGCCTGACCATTACTATTGACGATTTGCGGGTGCAGAAAAACGTCGTGGTGGCGCGGTTGAAGGGTATTTCCAGCCGCGAGGACGCCGAAAAGCTCAATGGCGTCGAACTCTATCTTGATCGCGCCCTGTTGCCTGACCATGGCGATGAGGACGATTTCTACCACGCCGATCTGATCGGGCTGGAAGCGCGGATCGAGGACGGCACGGTCATCGGCGAAGTCATCGCCCTGCCCAATTTTGGTGCCGGCGACCTCATTGAAATTCGCGATCCCCGCAGCGGCGATACCTATCTCTATCCCTTCACCAAGGCCGTGGTGCCCCATATCCGCATCGAGGATGGCTTTGTTACCATTGTCGTGCCCACCGATGCGGAACCCGGCGAAGAAGAACCCGATTGAGCCTTTTCAGCTGATATCATCACCCTGTTTCCCGAACTGTTCCCCGGCCCGCTGGGGGCTTCGGTTCTGGGGCGGGGTCTGAACGATGGACTATGGTCGTTGCGCGCCAGCCAATTGCGTGATTTTGCCCATGACAAGCACCGTACTGTTGATGATACGCCCTCGGGTGGCGGCGCTGGCATGGTGCTCAAACCCGACATTCTGGCCAGCGCCATCGACACCATCGCGCCGCCAGACGACAGGCGCGCCCGCATTTTGATGTCGCCGCGCGGCACCCCGTTGACGCAGGCAAAAGCGCGGGCACTGGCTCAGGGTCCAGGAATCGTCATTGTTTGCGGTCGGTTTGAGGGCGTTGATCAACGCGTAATCGAGGCACGAAATCTCGAGGAAATTTCAATTGGCGACTATGTGCTCGCCGGCGGCGAAACCGCTGCCATGGTGCTGCTCGAAGCCATCGTTCGGCTGATCCCGGGCGTCTTGGGGGCACCCGAGAGCCATGCCGACGAAAGTTTTGAAAACGGCCTGCTCGAATATCCCCAATATACCCGCCCGCAAAACTTTGAAGGCGCGGAGATACCGGAAATCCTGACCTCGGGCGATCACGGAAAAATTGCTAAATGGCGGCGCCAGCAGAGCGAAAAGATCACACGCGACCGCCGACCCGACCTGCTCGAATAATCTTAGCGTGGGGCTATGGCTGCGGGGTCGAAAAACATCGCCAGCTTGAAATTTTCCGCCACCCGCTGCGCCTTGAACAGGAATAGCTGACCTGTCTGGGGCCCGCACACTTCAATGGCCGCCGCCTCGAACAATGCCAGCCAGCGATCGAAATCCTCTGGCACCACTTCGGATCGAAGTGCCATGTGCTTGGGCATCGGGCGACCCTTGTAGCGCCCGCTGGTGAGCATCAGCGAGGACCAGAAGCCGAACATGATCTGCAGATGCGGTTCCCAGTCTTCCCCGATATGGCGGGCAAAGATCGGCCCCAGAACGTTGTCCTGGCGGACGCGCGCGTAAAAAAGCCGCACCAGCTTTTCAATCATCACCTCGGTAATCGGCTGTGCGCCGGCATCGTCATGGTCTAGGGTTTGCATGGCCCTACTATAACGCCAAGCCTGTGGCTTGGGCACCATCCAGCTTGTCGCAGGGCGCCGTCGCGACAAATCGCGCAAAAAGCCATGGACTCAGGGCGATTTTTGCCCTATAGCGCGGCCACTAAAGTGCTGCTGGGATATTACCCGGCGCGAAGACGACCAAACTCCGTGTAACCAAGACCGGGCGATCGGAACCAGATGGTTTCGAATTAACGCTCCTTTGAAAAGATCAGAACGGATCAACTATGAATATCATCCAGCAGCTTGAGCAGGAGCAGGTAGAAGCTCTTACCGCCAAGCGCCAGCTTCCAGACTTTACCCATGGCGACACAGTCAAGGTCTGGGTCAAAATCCGCGAAGGTGAAAAAGAACGCCTGCAGGCCTATGAAGGCGTTGTCATTGCCTGCAATGGCGGCGGCATTACCGCCAGCTTCACCGTTCGCAAGATTTCCTATGGCGAAGGCGTGGAGCGCGTCTTCCCGCTGCATTCGCCCAATGTCGACAGCGTCGAAGTCTTGAAGCGCGGCAAGGTCCGTCGCGCCAAACTCTACTACCTGCGCGACCGTCGCGGTAAATCGGCCCGTATTTTCGAATCGACCAACTCACGCACCAAAAAGATCGAAGCCGGTGAACGCGCTGCGGCCATCGAGGCCAAGAATGCCCGCGAAGCCGAAAAGATCGCAGCCGCTGAGGCCTTTGCCGCCGAACAGGCCGCCAAGGACGCCGAAGCCGCAGCGGCGGCAGCAGCGGCACAGGCCGCCGCTGGCGAAGAGTCCAAGAGCGAATAGGCTTTTAGTCTATCGTAGAATTGAAAACCCGGTCGCAAGGCCGGGTTTTTTGTTGTCACCATAATTTCCAAAACTATCTCAAGATATATCTTGAATTGGTCGCACCCACTCACCACTTTCGATAAAGATAAATTGTGGAGCGAAAAAATGCGCAATGATGATGACGATTTCGCCGCCCAGTGGCGCCGTTTTGAGAATTTGGCGCGTAAGGGTTTTGATCGGCTGACGGGCTGGGGCGATCCCAACAGTCGGGAGGGCTTTGGCAATAATCTGCGAATGGGCCGGATGCTCGCCGCGGGCGATGTGCGGCTCGTGGCGCTCTATCTGATCGAACAGCAACCGCGCCACGGCTATGATCTGATCAAGGCGATCGAGGAGCATTCACACGGTTTTTATGCCCCCAGCCCCGGCATGATCTATCCGGCACTGACCTATCTCGAGGAAGCTGGTTATGTGACCTCGCAGAGCGAAGCCAACAAGAAACTCTATACCATCACTGATCCCGGCCGCGCCCATCTGGCAGAGAATCGCGACGCCATCGCCACCACCCTGGGCTTTCTGGCCAAGGCGGGTGAACGTATGAACCAGTTTCGCGACATGGCCAACCGGGACTGGAAATTCGGCAAGGACGATGCCGATGCGCACCGATCCCGGCACCCCGGACCCGACCGCGATATCAAGGATGTATTGCCCGAACTCAACGAGGCGCGCCGTGCCCTCAAGGTGGCCATAGCCGAAGCCGTGAACCACGGCGAGACGGCACAGCGTGAAGCCGCGCGCATCATGAAAAAAGCCGCTGACAAGATCGTCAAGGCAACCAAGAGCGATATCGATCTCTAGAAAAAACCCCTCGCCAAGGCGGGGGTTTTGGTTTAAACACCATCCAGCCGCACTAACATGTTAGTCGCAAAGGAATGTGCCTTGAACCAGATTTCCGCCATCACGCCCGATCGTCACGCCGCAGGCTTGCGCGTGGCTGCGCGACTCAAGGACATTGTTGCGGCCAACAAACTGATGACCGACCCACTCATGACCTATGCCTGGTCGGGCGATGCCAGTTCCTACCGGCTGATCCCTGCTGTTGTTGCCATCATTGATACCGAAGATCAGGTGCGCGCCGTGATGCAGGCGGCACGCGCCGAAGGCCTGCCGTTGACCTTTCGTGCGGCAGGCACCTCGCTGTCGGGTCAGGCGGTAACCGACGGCGTCTTGGCGGTTCTCGGCGATGGTTGGCGCAAGATGAAAATTCTTGACGGTGGCGAACAGATTGTTCTGGGACCTGCCATCATCGTAGCCAATGCCAACGCCGCCCTAAAGCCGTTTAATCGCAAGATCGGCCCCGATCCTGCCAGTCAGGCGACCTGCAAAATTGGTGGCGTGGTCAATAACAATTCCTCGGGCATGTGCTGTGGCGTCGCCCAAAACACCTATCACACCATGGCCCGACTGCGGATCATCCTGACCGACGGCACCCTGCTCGATTCAGGCGACAATGATTCACGTGAAGCATTTCGCGCCAAGCGCACCGACCTGCTCGACCAACTCCACGCGCTGCACCATCAGGTCATGAACGATGCCGAACTGGTGGCGCTGATCCAGAAAAAATACAGCATCAAGAACACGGTGGGCTATTCGCTCAACGCGCTGATCGATTTTCACGATCCGCTCGATATTCTCATTCACCTGATCGTTGGTTCAGAGGGCACGCTCGGCTTTGTTTCCGAGGTGACCTACAACACCGTTCCCGAACATCCGTTCAAATCGACGGCGCTTGTGCCCTTCCCCGATCCGCACTCCTGCGCCCGCGCCATATCAACCCTTGCCAATGGCGGCGTGCATGTGACCACCGGGGTCACCGCTGCCGAATATATCGAGCGGCGCGCGCTGGAAACGGTCATTCACCTTCCTGCCATGCAGCCACTGGTGCCGTTTCTGGATGAAAACTCCCCCGCGGTGTTGATCGATGTAACGGCGCCCGACGCTGAAACACTGGCCCTCGAAGTTGCCAAGGCCGAAACGATCCTGGCCGGTGAAGGCGCCACAACAATTGATTTTTCGACCGACGAGGCCCGCTCCCATGCTCTGTGGGATATTCGCAAGGGCTTTTTCGCCTCGGCTGGCGCCGCCCGCCCCAAGGGCACATCGATGCTGACCGAAGATGTGGCCGCGCCAATCGACAGGCTGGCGGATTTTGTTATCGATCTACGCCAATTACTCGATGAGCACGATTATGAAGACGCGGTGATTTTTGGCCATGCGCTGGCGGGCAATCTGCATTTTCAGATGGGAGACAATTTCTCGCTTCCGGGTTCTGCAGCAAAGTTCGACAGGTTTTCCAAGGCGCTTTCAGACCTGGTATCGATTCAATATGGTGGTTCGCTCAAGGCCGAGCATGGCACCGGCCGCGCCATCGCCCCCTTCGTCGAGGCTGAATGGGGACCGACCGCCTATGCCCTGATGCATCAGATAAAATCCCTGTTTGATCCCGAAGGGCTACTCAATCCCGGCGTGCTGCTCAACCATGACCCCGATATCCACATCAAGAATCTCAAGCTGATGCCGCTGGCCGATCCGCTGGTCGATCTGTGCATCGAATGCGGCTTTTGTGAACCGGCCTGTCCCAGCCATCAAATGACCCTGTCGCCGCGCCAGCGCATCGCGGTGACCCGCGAACGCGCCCGCCTGCGCGATAGTGGCGAAGATCCCGAACTGCTGGCGCGATTGGATGAAGATTTCCAATATCCGGGCCTTGATACCTGCGCCGCCTGTAATCTGTGTTCCCTTCGCTGCCCGGTTGGGATCGAAACGGGCACCATGATCATGGGACAACGCGCCGAACGGCGCGGTGGCTTGGCCAAATCCGTCGCCCATTTCGCCGCTGGCCATACCGGCATGATAGAAACGGCAATGCGGGGTGGCGTTGCCTTGGCCGATCTTGGCCAATCGATTCTTGGCACGGCAGCGATGGAAACCGTTACCGATGCCACCCGGAAGGCCACCGGACGGCGGCTACCGCGTATTTCGCCCCAGCTTGATGCGGGCCCCGGCGCGCCCAAGGCACCCACCCAAATCTCACGCGAGGATCCCCGCGCCACCGGCTTTCCAGTGCCGATTGCCCGGCAGGATCGCAAGAAAATCGTCTACTTTCCCGCCTGCCCAACCCGCATGTTCGGCGCCGCCAAGACCGATTTGGATTTGCTGGCTGCCCCGCAAGCCATGCTGGCACTGCTGGACCGAGCCTGGATTTGACGTTGTCATGCCCGATCATCTCAACGGTCGGTGTTGCGGTCAGCCCTTTGTATCCAAGGGATTTCCACAAGAAGGCGAACGTGTCGGCAATCAATTGGTCAAGGCCTTGTCGAACCTGTCGGGGGAGGATGCCCTGCCGGTGCTGACCGACGCATCGACCTGCGCCAAGCATCTCGCCGATTTGCCCGGCACCGCCACAATTGTCGATAGCGCTCAGTTCCTGGCCGACACGCTTCTGCCGCGCTTGACCATAACCAATCCGCTGCCCGCACTGGCGGTGCATCACAATTGCTCGGCCCAGCGCCTCAAGGAACAACCGGCGACCGAAGCGGTTGCCCGTGCCTGTGCTACCGCGATTGCCGTGCTCTCTTCGGTTACCTGCTGCGGCTATGCCGGGGACAAAGGACTGTTCACCCCCGAGTTGAACAAGCATGCGACGCGCTTTGCCAAGAACGACATTCCACCAGACTGCCGGATCGGGATATCGACAGTATCGACCTGCGCCTCAGGTCTTTCCGAACACGCTGGTATTCCGTTTGTCGCCCTAGCCAGTATTTTGGAATATGTCAGCCGCCCCTGACCCACGCACCGAAAAGCCTTGTCGGCACACGATGCTAGCGGCTAGGAAGCCCCATGAGCACCATTGTCACTATTCAAAGCCTCGGCCAACGGGCCGAGGGCGTCGCCGAGATCGACGGCAAGCGTATTTTCGTACCGCGCGCCCTGCCCGGCGAGCGGGTTGAAATCGAGCACGATGGTGACCGCGCAGACCTGTTGGCCATCGAAAACGCCAGCCCGGCGCGGATAGCGCCATTCTGCCCGCATTTCGAACAATGTGGTGGCTGTCAGACACAGCATATGGACACCGGCAGCTATCAGGCATTCAAGTCCTCTCTGATCGAAACACCGTTGCAATTTGCCGGGATCCAGACCCCGGTCAGCCGTTTTGTTGACGCCGGGGGCGACGGTCGGCGGCGGGCTACGCTTCATGCCCGACGCGAAGGATCGGGCTATATGCGTGCCCGCAGCCATCAGGTTGAGCCAATTGAGCATTGCCCCATACTGGTGCCGGCTCTGGCGCGTGCCCCGGCCATGACCAGCGCCGTCTACCAGGCGATTGGTGAAGCCGATGTCAGTTTTACCGCGACGCTGACCGGCCTCGACGTTGCGGTGCGCACCGGAAAAAAGCGCGCCAACGCCAAAGCTCTTGAGCCGTTGGTCGCAAGGTTTCGTTTGGCGCGGCTAACGTTGAATGGTGAAATGGTGCTGCAGACCCAACCGCCTGCCGTCCGCATGGGACTGGCGACCGTCGAACTGCCCAGTGGCAGTTTTTTGCAGGCCACAAAAGCGGCAGAGAATTTTCTGGCCGAGTATGTAATTGAAGCACTCAAAGGCGCCAAAAACGCTGCTGATCTGTTTTGTGGCGTTGGCCCCTTTGCGTTTCGCCTGGCGCAATCGAGTAAGGTCTTTGCCGCCGACAGCGACGACGCTGCAATCAAGGCGCTGGACCAGGCACGACGGCTGACCCGTGGCCTCAAACAGCTTACCGCGCAGCGGCGTGATCTGTTCCGCGAGGAAATGACCCGATTTGAACTGGTCGATTTTGATGCCGTGGTACTGGATCCGCCTCGTGCTGGTGCCGCCAACCAGGTCCGCGAACTGGCCGCGTCCAAGGTTAAGACCATTGTCATGATTGCCTGTGACCCCAAGACCTTTGCCCGTGACGCCGCAACACTGATCGGCGGCGGCTATAAGCTCGACAATCTGGTGGCGGTTGACCAGTTCGTGCACTCGACCCATATCGAGATTGCCGCAACCTTCCGTCGCTAACAGCGGTTGGTACTCGGCACACCCACAACAACTCGGTTGCCCAAAGTCGTGGCATGAGCGCTTGGCCAACCGGCTAGGCGCCGGGCGGTTGGAAGCTGGCTTGAATGGCCGGTTCGACACGGGATATGAGTCTCTTGCCGCGACAGGGCCACCAAGGGCGGTAGTTTCAAAATATATCGCCCTAACGCGATACCAAGAAGCTGGCTTGAAATCAGTGCCGCCGTCAATTCGAGGTTTTCACGCCGCACAACCGGCTTGAGTGCTGGCAGAACCTGCGCCGCAAATATCTGGCGCATTTTTTGGGCAGCAATCTCATTGGATGCCGCCGACCGTAGGAGAACGGGGAAACCCGAGGCGCCGCTATCCTGCTCCCATATCGCGCAAAAATGCGTTGCCAGTGCCCGACCGAGTATCTGGTGCGCTACTGTGCTGAGATCAGGCAAGTGAAGATCAAACTGTGCCGCTTCGGCAAACAGGCTGTCTTTGCTGCCGAAATATCGGATTATCAGGGCTGGATCGCATCCAGCGCCAGCGGCGATGTCACGAACCGTCACGCGATCATAGCCGGCATCGCTGAACTGTTCGCGAGCCGTCTCGATGATGCGCTCTCGGGTTTTTGCGGCTTTGCTCAATGATCCGCCTCGGATGCCGGTTTGTATCCTGCCATTTGTCAACGATCGTTGACAAATGCAAGCCCCTACATTATTCAACACCTGTTGATATTCGGTGGCGACATGGACTCCAAACTTGTATCCGCACTGACAATTCTGACCAGCCTCGTCACGATCATTGTGGTCTGCCAGGTTCTGGCAGGCCCGGGACCCGCACTCGCTATTGGCGTGAGCGGCGCGGTCGCGTTTGTGCTCTGGTTATGGAGTGGCGGGCTGGAAAAAGGCGAGATCAACACCGTCCTGACGCGTTATCTCCTGCTGCCGGCGAGCCTTTGTCACTCTGCAGGCCGCCCGCTATGAAAGCGGTTGGCTTGAGCAGTGGCTGACCCGACTTCCCGGCGCCTTCAACCCGTCCTTCCAACTGACCGACACCAGCTGGTTTATCCTGTTTGTGTGTGCGCCCGCAGTGCTAATGCTTCTTGGTGCCCATCAATTGGCACGTCAGCGCCGGGTCGGTGTCTATCTCGCATGGTGGGCCGTGCTATATGCCGCCGCCGATGGTTGTTTTGAACTCTTGCGTGGCGGATCAGGGTCGTTTGGCCCTGCCCGGCTGCTCGCCGGTGTCCTGGCGGTGGCGCTGGTTGTTGTTGCGGCGCTAACCGCCCAGCGGCTGCTTGCCAAACGGGCCGCAACAATTGCCATGCCGCCACCAATGAGCCCGCGACGGCGCCTGTTGTGGGCGGTTTTATTCGCGGCAATCGGTGTCATATACGGCGCGACATTGTTGAGCCAGGGCGGTCCAGTGCCCGTTATCGTAATCATCGGCTCGATGATTGGCGGCATGATCGGTTGGTTGAAAACAACGTCGCGCGCGCCCGCCGATCCTGCACATGCCTTGCCTCTGTTTGCATTGATGCTGGCGCTTTTCTACGTCCATGTCGGCGAGGAGACCCTGACCAATTTCAGCGGCATGATCGCGACTATCACCGGCGTCGACTGGAACAATCACGATTTCATGCAACTGATCACGCTGTCAGGACCAATTGTCTGGTTTTTCGCTGCCTGGAGCCTGTGGATGCGCCAGCCCCTTGGCAACTTTGTCTTCTGGTTTCTGATCGTCGGCATGATCTTGGGCGAGCCGACGCATATTCTGGTTTTCCCAGTCATCGCCATGGCAAAATTCGGTATCGGCTATGAATATTTCTCCGGCATGTACACATCCCTGTTTCCGATGATCCCGGCCATCCTGGCACTGGTTATGATCATCAGGGATCATCGCCAGTCCAAGGTCGCAGGCCCCGCTTGATGCGTCTGGCGACCACCATCGCCCTGTCGATCATGGCAGTGCCCGCCCAGGCGCACGGTTTTGGCGGGTCAGGCTGGCTGCACCCTCTTACCGGACCTGATCACATGCTGGCCATGATCGCCGTGGGTGCCTGGAGCGCTCAGATGGGCGGGCGGGCGCTGTGGACCGTTCCGTCGGCTTTTCTCTTGTCGATGGCGGCCGGCGGCGCGCTTGGTTTTGCCGGGCTGAACCTGCCGGGAACCGAGATTGGCATCGCGCTCTCGGTCTTGTTGCTGGGTACTGTCGTCTTGTTCGCATGGTCCGCCGGTTGGCCGGTCGCCGCCATCGCGACACTGATATTCGGGTTTTCACACGGCATGGCCCACGGCGTGGAAATTCATACCCATGACAATCCGCTATTGTATGAACTGGGCTTCCTGACCACGACCGCAGGCCTGCATGTGGTCGGACTGGTCGGCGGACTATTGCTGCTCGAAAGCTCACGGGGCGCGATGTTTTTGCGCGGACTCGGTGCCTGCACAGTCGTTGCCGGCATCTATTTTGCAGCGTCTGGGCTCTAGTGCCGACCCCCGCGCAACAGGGGTGGCGAGCCTTTCACAAAGAGTGCAATATTCATTCAAAGTTTGGTCATAATGCGTAACCGAGAGGAATTTCCATGCCCCGCATTTCCGTCATTGGCGCCACCGCGCTAACACTCATCGCGCTCGCGCTGCCCGCCGCCGTCGGCGCCTATGCCCAAGATGCGAGCATCTCGGGATCGACGCTGGTGGTCTATACGCCGAACGAAGAAGGGATGCTGGATAGCCTCATTCCCGTGTTCGAAAGTGATACGGGCGTCACGGTCCAGTTGATCACCGCAGGCACCGGCGAACTCTACCAGCGCATTCGCAGCGAGGCCGGAAACCCGCAGGGCGACATCATGTTCGGTGGCGGTGCAGCACAGGCCAACGCCAACCTTGAGCTTTGGGCAGAATATGTTTCGCCCGAGGATGGTGCCATGGTTGAGGCCGGCAAGAACACGACCGGTTTCTTTACGCCCTACCAGGCAGACGGTTCGAACCTGTTGATCAACACCGATGCGGCAGCCGCAGCGGGCGTCACAATCGGCAGCTACGCCGATCTGCTCAATCCCGCACTCAAGGGCAAGATTGCATTTGGCGATCCGACCGCCTCCTCATCGGCATTCGCGCAGCTGACCAACATGCTCAAGGCCGTTGGCGGGGACTATGAGTCTGATGCATCCTGGGGCTATGTGAGTGCATTGGTTGCCCAGCTCGACGGCATCACCATCGGCTCGTCGAGCCAGGTGGCAAAGGATGTCGCCGCTGGCGAATATATTGTCGGGCTCACCTACGAACCACTTTCCCAAAACTTTGTACTGAGCGGCGCGCCGGTTGAAATCGTCTACCCCAAGGAAGGCGCTGCCTTCCTGCCAGCCACGATTCAGGTCATCAAGGACGGTCCCAATCCGGCGGCCGCGCACGCCTTCATTGATTTCGTGATTTCCGAAGAAGGGCAGACCATCATCGCGGAAAAGACCGCGGGGCGTCCCCTACGTGACGGCATTACCAAGCCGGGCCTGCCAGCGCTTGCAGACATCCCCACCGTCCAGGAAGATGGCGCCTATGTATCGGCCCATCGCGATGAAATCGTCGCCAAATATTCCTCGATCCTTGAGGCCCAGTTTTGAGGTTCGATTTGACTGATGCAGGAGCAACGCGGTGACCCGTATCGCGCTGCGTTCCCTGCGCAAGGAATATAACGGCCAGGTCGCGGTTCCCAATCTCGACCTGGATATTTCTAACGGCGAGTTCTTTACGCTCCTTGGCCCATCGGGTTGCGGCAAAACGACGTTGCTGCGCATGATTGCCGGTTTCAACTCCATTGAAGCCGGCACAATCTCTTTCGACGATATTGTGATCAACGACAGGTCACCGGCGGCGCGAAACATCGGCATGGTGTTTCAAAGCTACGCACTCTTTCCCCAGATGACGGCGGCAAAAAACGTCGCCTTCGGCTTGCAGACCCGCAATGTCGACAAGGCCGAGACCACCCGGCGGGTAACGGCAGCGCTCGAATCGGTCCATATGGCGCACCTCAAAGATCGTCTCCCCGGGGAGATGTCGGGCGGGCAGCAGCAACGCGTTGCCCTGGCGCGCGCTTTGGTTATCCGACCCGCTATGTTGCTGATGGATGAGCCACTTTCCAACCTTGACGCCAAACTTCGTGTCGAAATGCGCGACACCATTCGCGAGGCCCAACGCGAGGCCGGCATAACCACAGTCTATGTCACGCACGATCAGGAAGAAGCCATGGCGGTATCGGACCGCATCGCGGTAATGAATCTTGGCGTGGTGCAGCAGGTCGGCTCGCCTGCCCAGATTTACCGCAATCCTGCCAACCGCTTCGTCGCCGAATTCATCGGCAAGACCAATTTGATCGAGCGCGAACTGCACCATCGAAACGGCGCCACCATGCTCGATTTGGGCGATGGGGTTTCGGTCGACGTCACCTCTACTATTCCCTCCACCATAACCGGACGTGTTCAGGTGTCGGTGCGACCTGAAGCGGTGAGCGCGGCGAGTGAAGGCCTTAGTGCCGAGGTGGTGGCGGAAACCTTCCTTGGCTCGCACTCACAGATCCGGGCGCAATTGAGTACCGGCGAGACCGTCGAGTTCCTGGAATTCTCGCGTCGAGCCGCACTCTGGGAGCGCGGCGAAAAAGTGTCTCTCCAGCTCAAAACCGACATGTTGACATATTTCGATGCCGAAAGCGGCGTGTCGATCATGCACGGAGCCCAGCGGTGAAGGCTTCGGGGGGTCGGTACGATGGCTGGACCTCCGTGGCGCTCGCACTCACCGGCGGTTATCTGCTGTTGGTGATCTGGCCACTCATCATGGTGCTGATCAACAGCTTTGCTGGCGGCGGCGAGTTTTCTCTGGCCGGATTCGAAAAGTTCTTCTCCTCACGACTATATTACGGGACATTGATCAACAGCGTTCTGGTTACTGTTTGCGTCACCGTCCTGGCGTTGGTTGTCGCCTTTCCGCTGGCCTATTTCATGACCATGTTCCGCATTCAGGGCAATCGGACCGTCCAGATGCTGATCCTCGCTTCGATGATGTCACCGCCATTCATCGGGGCTTACTCCTGGATCCTGCTGCTCGGCAATAACGGCATGATCACCAAATTGATCGAGAGCGTGATCGGCGTCAAACCGCCAAGCATTTACGGTTTTGCCGGTATCGTGCTAGTGCTTACCCTGCAATTGGTCCCGCTGATCTTCACCTACCTCATGGGCGCCTGGCGCACCATCGATGTCGCCCTGTTGGAGGCCGCCGAGAGCATGGGCATAACCGGATGGCGACGTGCCGTTCAGGTAATTTCCCCGCTACTCTGGCCCACAGTTCTTGCTGGCAGCTTGCTGGTATTCGTGCGCGCCTTTGCCGACTTTGGAACGCCGATGCTCATCGGCCAGGGTTTTCGCACCGTACCGGTGCTCATCTACAGCTCCTTCGTGGGCGAAGTGAGCGTCGACAAGAGCTTTGCCGCCGCCGTATCGGTGATCGTCATAGCGGTCACGCTCGGCGTATTCCTGGTACAAAAATACCTTGTCAGCCGCCAGAATTTCTCGATGACAGCACTGCGGCCCATCGAGCCCAGCCGCTTGCCCGGATGGCGTGGCGTTGCGGTCCATCTTTATATCTATGGCTTTCTGACCCTGGCGCTGGCACCGCTCATCGTTGTCGTCGTCAGTTCCTTCCGGAACACGCTATATGGTCAGTTCGTCGATGGATATTCCTTTGAGAACTATCTCGATTCCCACCGCGACATCCTGCGCTATGTCGGCAACACCTTCGGCATTGGCATTACCGCGCTGGTCATCCTGGTCATCGTCGCCGTGCTCGTCGCCTACCTCACTGTGCGCCGCAAGGGCATGCTTAGCGGTACGCTCGACACCATGACCATGGTACCCTATGTGGTCCCCGGACTGGTGATTGGTATCGCCCTTGTCACCGCCTTCAGCCAGGCACCGCTGATCCTCACCGGGACCTTCACCATCATGGTGATCGCGCTCACCATCCGACGCCTGCCGTACTCCGTGCGCTCGACCACGGCGCTCATGTATCAGCTTAACCCGAGCATTGAGGAAGCGGCCATCAGTCTGGGGGCGTCCAAATTCCGAACATTGGTGCGGATTATCGTGCCTGCCCTGGCGCCCGGCATTCTCTCCGGGGCGATTTTGAGCTGGGTCACCATCATCACCGAGTTGAGCACGACGCTGTTCCTCTACAATACCTCGACCCAGACGTTGTCGCTCGGTATTTATGCCGAGGTCATTCGAGGCCAACTCGGCACCGCTGCAGCCCTGTCAACAATGTTGCTTGCGCTTACCATGCTGTCACTCATTCTGCTGATGCGGCTACCCGGCGGGCAAAGGGAGTTGCGGGTCTGACCATTGGCCGCAGCAGACAGCGATTATGGCGCACAACTTGCAATGCGAGCATGTACAATTATGGGGCGGCAGTGGCGTTGTGAATGGCCCCCATGAACGCCACTGGCGGCAAGAGCCGCCGACGTCCAGCGAAAACTACTGCTTTGCCTATTGCGCAGCGCTGCGCTAAGTCATGCCACTGTCGCATACAACCGTTCTCAGGCATCTCAATAATGGTCACGCTCAAGGAAATTGCCAAGAAGGTTGGCGTCTCGTCTGCGACGGTTTCCCGCGTGCTCAATTTTGATACCACCTTGTCGGTCACACCACAGAAGCGCCAGGCAATTATCGAAACCGCCGAAGCGCTGAGTTACGCAACGCCACGCGCCCGCAAGCGTACGCGGCAGCGCGATCTGCATCGCGTGGCGCTCGTCCACTTCCTGCGGCCCGAACAGGAACTGACCGACCCCTATTATGTCGGCTTGCGGCTTGGCATCGAGAGCCGGTGTCATGAGTCTCAAGATCGAAACGATAAAGGTCTATCATACCGTCAGCATGCCCGACCCGACCTTGCTGCAGTCCGCCGACGGCGTCATTGCCATCGGGATACATTCCACAGCGGAAATCGACTGGCTTCGCGAACATTGCCGGCACCTGGTCTTCGCTGACTTTGCGCCACCCGGCGATGAATTCGATAGCGTCGGCAGCGACCTGCGGACCGCCACCCGCAAAATGCTGAATGCCTTGAACGATATGGGGTACAAAAGGATCGGGTTCGTCGGATGGGCGGAGTCTGCGGATGAACCCTATTCGGAAACCCGCTGCCGGGCCTATGTCGAATGGTCCCGGGAATTTGCGACCTTTGATCCCAGCCGCTGCATTACTGAACACAGCATGGATCGAACCACCGAAGAGTTCGGGCACCGGCTCGCACCGCGGCTATTGTCCTCACCCGAACTACCCGATGCGATTTTGACATCCAACGACAATATCGCAGTGGGCATATATCGCGCCCTGCACGAGCGCGGCCTGCGCATTCCCGACGATATAGCGGTCGCCAGCTTTAACGACATTTCGGTGGCGCAATTTCTCAATCCGCCTTTGACAACCATCCGGCTGCCCGCCGAAGAGATCGGGAAAACCGCCGTCAATCTCCTGGTCGAACGCCTTGGCGGTCGGGATCTCTCGCGCCATATCAGCATTGCAAACCGCATCATCTGGCGGCGCAGCACACACGCCGTGCAGGCGATGAAAAGCGGCTGAGATAAATATTTACTAAATTATTGCACTCGCCACCCACACCCGTTAAGGATTGGTGTCTGGCAGGGAGAGAGCCTGCCACGAATTGGGAGGAATTCATGAATCTGTTTGCTTCGAGATGGAGCCGCGTGCTCGGCACCACCATGGCTGGCGTTGGCATGCTCACGGCGACCGCTGTGTCTGCCAGTGAACTGACGGTCTGGTGCTGGGACCCTAACTTCAACATTCCGGCAATGACCGATGCCGGTGCCCGTTATACCAAGGACCACCCGGACACCACGTTCAACATCAACAACATCTCTCAAGACGATATCAACCAGAAGCTGCAAACCCAGCTTTTGGCCGGCGTCACCGACGGGTTGCCCGACATGGTGCTGATCCAGGACGACAACGCACAGCGCTTTCTTCAGTCATTTCCAGGCGCTTTCGTCCCGCTGTCTGACTCCATCGACATGACGAAATTTGCATCCTACAAGGTTGCTGCGGCAACCTATGACGGCAAATCCTATTCACTCCCGTTCGATTCCGGCGTTGGTGGATTGTTCTATCGTTCCGACTATCTTGAACAGGCTGGCTACGGCGCTGACGATCTCAACGACATCACCTGGGATCAGCTGATCAAAATCGGCACCGACGTCAAGGACAAGACCGGCCATCAGCTGCTGAGCATGGACTATAATGATGACGGTATGATCATCATGATGATGCAGTCCACCGGCCAGTGGTATCTCAAGGATGGCAGCGAGCCGAATATCATTGATAACACCGCCCTCAAGGCCTCCCTCGAAGTTTTCCAGAAGATGGCGCAGGCCGGTCTCATCAAGTCGATCACCGGCTGGACAGACTATACCGGTGCTTTCACCTCGGGCGAGGTTGCCGCTGTGCCACAGGGCGTCTGGATCACCGGCACAATCAAATCGCAGCCTGATCAGAGCGGCGATTGGCGTGTAGCACCCCTGCCCAAGGCTCGACGGTGTCGATGGCGCAACGCATTACTCCAACAATGGTGGCTCAAGCTGGTACGTTCTGGCCTCGTCCGAGCACACGGACGAAGCCGTCGACTTCCTCAAGACCGTCTGGGCCGGTGATGTCGACTTCTATCAGGGCATCCTCGTCAATCAGGGCGCCGTTGGCTCGCTGCTGGCAGCGCGCGACGGTGACGCTTACAAAGCGAGCGACGACTTCTTTGGTGGCGAGCCAGTCTGGCAGAACTTCTCCGATTGGCTCAGCAAAGTGCCTTCGGTCAACTATGGCACCTTCACGCCCGAAGCACGTGCTGCGGTCCAGGCTCAGCTGCCCACCATCGCCAATGGTGGCAGCATCGACGATGCGCTCCAGGCCATCGACGGCCAACTCCGTCAGCAGATTCAATAACCACGACCTTTCCGGGGGCGGGCTTCGGCCCGCTCTTCGCATACCATCATACGGCACTGACATGGCCGTGGTGGCACGATTGAGCGTGATTTGGAGGGCGGCATGGCTCAAACTCGTTTCGACCGAAACGCGCAGCTAAATGGATGGGCATTCATCATGCCCGCCATGGTGCTCATCGGTATCTTCATGATCTATCCGATATTATGGTCGCTCTGGATGAGCTTTCAGGTCGGACGCGGCACCAATTTCCAGTTCGGTGGTCTCGCCAATATCAACCGCTTGCTCAATGATCCGGTTTTTCTGCGCGCGCTGACCAATACCTGCATATTTTTCATCGTGCAGGTGCCCATCATGATCATCCTCGCCCTGCTGTTCGCCGTGGCACTCAACGACTCGACGCTGCGCTTCAGGGGCCTGTTCCGCACCGCAATCTTTCTGCCATGCGTAACCTCGCTTGTCGCCTATTCTGTCTTGTTCAAATCAATGTTTTCCGGTGACGGCGTTGTCAACAATGTGCTGCTGGCAACCCATCTGGTCAGCGACCCCATTCCATGGCTTACCGATCCGTTTTGGGCCAAGATCGTCATCATTCTTGCCATCACCTGGCGCTGGACTGGCTACAACATGATCTTCTACCTGGCGGCGCTGCAAAATGTCGATAAATCGATTTACGAGGCGGCACGCATTGATGGTGTTCCGGCATGGGCCCGCTTCACCCAGATCACCATTCCAATGTTGAAGCCAGTGATCCTGTTCACCACCATCATTTCAACCATTGGCACACTGCAATTGTTCGACGAAGTGAACAACATCACCCAAGGCGGTCCCGGGGACGCGACGCTGACCCTGTCGCTTTACATCTACAACCTGACATTCCGCTTCATGCCCAGCTTCGGATATTCGGCAACTGTGTCCTATGTCATCGTCATCATGGTGGCGATCCTGAGCATTGCTCAGTTCATGATCGCCCGCGACCGCCGGAGGACAGCATGAACTTCATGATCGTTCGCCGGGCGGCGGTATATCTGTCACTGTCCATTGCCACGTTCATTTCGATATTTCCGTTCTACTGGATGGTGGTAGGGGCCACCAACGAGTCCCGTGACATCGTGACCGGCAAGAGCACTATAGGCACCAACCTTGTGGCGAATTTTCAGAATTTGCTGGCCCAGGTCGACCTGGCGCAAGTGTTCTGGAATTCAGCCGTGGTGGCGATAGCCGCAACAGTGCTGACACTCGCCGTATCGTCGCTGGCCGGTTATGGATTCGAGATCTTCAGATCGCGCGTGCGCGAGCGCATTTTCCAGGTGCTGCTGCTACTATTGTCCATTCCGTTTGCCGCCCTGATGGTGCCGCTGTTTGTGATGATCTCGCGAGCCCATCTGACCAACACCTTTACCGCGGTCATTCTGCCCACCGTCGCCTCGATCTTCATCATTTTCTATTTCCGGCAGGCCACCAAGGCCTTTCCCGGTGAATTGCGCGATGCCGCCCGCGTTGATGGCCTAAAGGAATGGCAGATTTTCCTTTTTGTGTATCTGCCCTCGATGCGCTCGACCTATGCGGCCGCGACCATCATCGTCTTCATGACGAGCCTGGAACAATTATTTGTGGCCGCTCATCGTGCTACAGACGGAGGACAAAAAGACCATCACCCTGGTGATATCGTCTCTGACGTCGGCCTACACACCCGATTTCGGCGTGATCTTGCTTTCCACCGTGCTCGCCACTCTTCCCACGCTCATCATCTTCTTCGTCCTGCAGCGACAATTCGTGCAGGGGATGTTGGGCTCCGTCAAATAGGCACACTTTTCACGATGCGTTCGATCCAATCATTCAATACCGACTGGCAGTTCCACGCCGATCCCACCGATGCACTGACATCGGCGTTCGTGGAGGGCGAACCAATTGTGCTGCCGCATAACGCGCTCGAACTGCCGTTCAACTATTTCGATGAAAAGGCCTACCAAAAACCATTCGCCTATCAAAAACTGATCCGCCCTGACCCCGCCTGGGCGGACAAGGAAGTCACGCTGCGTTTCGATGCGGCAATGGCCGATGCCAAAGTCTATTTCAACGGCAATGAAATCACCGCGCACAAGGATGGATATACGCCCTTCGAGGCCAGGCTGACCGGTCTGCTCAAGGATGGTGACAACCTTTTGACCGTGACAATCAACGGCAGCGAAAACCCTCAGATTCCGCCGTTCGGCGCGATGATCGACTATCTCACCTATGCTGGCATCTACCGTGATGCCTGGTTGCGGGTGACGCCACCCCTCTTTATCGCCAACCAGAAGATCGAGACACCGAATGTGCTTGAAGGGCGCAGATCGGTCAGAATTGCCGTTGCCCTGGCCAATCCGCAGGACAAAGCTCTTTCCGGCACCATCCGGGCCACACTTCGGGACGGCGACACGGTACTGGCAACGACGTCGTTGCCAGTGACCGGGACTGATATCGCCCTCGCATTTGATGGCCTCGAAAACATAAAATTGTGGGACATCGACACCCCCAAACTCTATGCAATCGAGCCTGGTGCTCGAAACCCCGCATGGCACCGATGCCACCGAGACCAAATTTGGCTTTCGTAGTGCTCAATTCACGCCGGACGGCTTCCTGCTCAATGGCCAGCCGCTCAAAATCCGCGGTCTTAACCGGCATCAGTCCTTTCCCCACGCCGGTTATGGGCTGGGACGCGCCGCACAGGAGCGGGATGCAGACATCCTCAAGCATGCGCTAAAACTCAATACGGTACGCACCTCGCACTATCCGCAGTCAAGCTGGTTCCTTGACCGCTGCGACGAGATCGGCTTGCTGGTTTTCGAGGAAATTCCCGGCTGGCAACATATTGGCGGTACCGACTGGAAGACGGAATCGGTCAAAAATGTCCGCCGCATGATCGAACGAGACTGGAACCACCCCTCGATCATCATCTGGGGCGTGCGCATCAACGAAAGTCAGGACGATCACGACTTTTATGCCGAGACGAACCGCGTTGCCCATGAACTCGACACGACCCGGCAGACCGGGGGCGTTCGCTACATCACCGAGAGCGAAATGCTCGAAGACGTCTATACGATGAACGACTTCATCCTCGGCAATGAGGAACTCGGCGGCAATCGGCCACGGACGCCCCTGCGCCCGGTGGCCGAGACCACTGGCCTCGACCGGCCGGTTCCCTACCTGGTGACCGAATATAACGGGCACATGTATCCAACCAAAAGCTACGATCAGGAGCAGCGGCAGGCCGAGCATGTGATCCGTCATCTTGAGGTACTCGACGCAACCTATGGCGATCCGGCCATTTCGGGGTGCATCGGCTGGTGTGCATTCGATTACAATACACATGCCGATTTCGGCTCGGGCGATCGTATTTGCCATCATGGCGTGATGGATATGTATCGCGAGCCCAAATTTGCCGCCTACGCCTATGCCAGCCAGGCTGAACCCGACAATGATCCCGTGTTGGCGCCAGTGACCTTCTGGGCACGGGGCGAACGCAATATTGGCGGCGTGCTGCCATTGATCGTTCTGACCAATTGCGACGAAGTTGAGTTTACCTACGGCGCCAATCCACCAAAACGGATCAAACCGGACGTCGAGCGCTTCCCGTACCTGCCCCATCCGCCAGTCATCATCGACCGCCGGCATTTTTCCGCCGACGAACTCGGACGCTGGGGGATGGTATGGGAAGACGCCAAGATCGTCGGCTATGTCGACGACAAACCGGTGAAGACGGCCAAATTTGTTGCCAATCCGGTGCTCACGACGCTGCAAGTCACACCGGATCGCGAGATATTGGCCGCCCAAGGCAAGGATAGCGTCCGCGTCATGGTGCGGGCACTGGATCAGGCGGGCAACAAGATGCCGTTTCTGTTCGAGCCGGTCAGTATCTCTGTTGAGGGCGCCGCGGTTGTGCATGGTCCGAAACTTGTATCATTGCGTGGCGGCGCGACGGGGTTCTGGCTGGAATCGACGGGCACGACCGGACCTGTCTCGGTTACTGTGACAAGCGAACGCTTGGGCACAACAACTGTTCAACTCAAAGCGGAATGAGGAAAATCGCATGAGTGGATTGAAACTGCGCGGCGTTCGCAAATCCTTTGGCAGCGTCGAAGTGATCAAGGGCATTGATCTCGATATCGACCCGAACGAGTTCGTGGTTTTCGTTGGTCCGTCCGGTTGCGGCAAGTCCACATTATTGCGGATGATTGCCGGACTTGAGGGAATTACCGAGGGCGAGCCTGGATATCGGCGGGACGCGCATGAACGATGTCGATCCGTCCAAACGCGGGATTGCCATGGTTTTCCAGACTTATGCGCTTTATCCGCATATGAGTGTGCGTCAGAACATGGGTTTTGCGCTCAAGTTCGCCGGCGTCGCCAAGGACGAGATCGACCGGCAGGTCGATGAAGCGGCGCGTATCCTGGAGCCTGGCCCCGCTCATGCATCGCCGGCCGGGCGAGTTGTCGGGCGGGCAGCGCCAACGTGTGGCGATCGGACGTGCCATCGTGCGCCATCCAGAGGTGTTTCTTTTCGACGAACCGCTCTCCAACCTCGATGCCGAGTTGCGGGTGCACATGCGCATCGAGATTGCGCGGCTGCACAAGGAACTGGCGACAACAATCATTTACGTCACCCACGATCAGGTCGAAGCGATGACATTGGCCGACAAGATTGTGGTGCTGCGCGATGGATCGGTGGCACAGGTGGGCAGCCCGTTAACGCTCTATGATGACCCCGACAATTTGTTCGTGGCCGGTTTTATCGGGTCGCCGAAGATGAATTTCCTCAAGGGTGTGGTCGCTGAATCCGGCTCGGATGTGCGCCTGCTCGACTATGGTGACCAGATCATCCCGCTGCACGACAGCGTAGTCCGGCCTGCTGCGGGCACCAAAGTCACTGTTGGCATTCGTCCCGAACAATTCGAGCCGGACGGCAGCACAAAACTCGATCTCAAAATCGAAATGATCGAGCATCTCGGCGGCGAAACCTATGTTTATGCCAGTCACAATGATGGCGAGGTAATCACTGTCGCCGCGCGGGACGCCCGTGCCGTCAAGACCGGCCAGGATTTCGTCGCGCGGTTTAACCCGACAAGTGTCTTGCTGTTCGGCGCCGACGGCAATCGCATACGTTAGCAATGGTGCCGAGACGACTCAGTCATTGCGCTCGGTTTGGAGGTCGCGCGACTATTTTAGGCAGGTCTTGGACATGTCATCCCGACGACAGTGCCGGTGTGTGGGTCATGTCCTCAACTGCCGAAAAATAGCTGACACCCACGCCGTTAGCGACGCCGGTGTCAGCTGCGCGTCCGGTTACCCATTAGTGAAATTGCGCTGTCTCGGTTGACTCGCCCATCGCCGTGGTCGCGCTTTTGCCTTCACTCACCGCAAGCGATACCGCGTCAAAATAGCTGGTTCCGACCTCGCGCTGGTGGCGAACCGCAGAGAAGCCATGCGGCTCGGCGGCAAACTCGGCCTGTTGCAGGCGTGAATAGCCTGCCATGCCTTCGGACTTGTAGGCCCGCGCCAACTCGAAGGTTGTAAGACTGAGATTGTGGAAACCGGCCAACGTGATGAATTGATATTTGTACCCCATGGCGGCAATTTCGCGCTGGAAGCTGGCCATGGCGGCCTCGTCCATATGCTTGGCCCAATTGAAGCTGGGCGAACAATTATATGCCAGCATCTGTTCGGGATGGGCTTTGCGTACCGCTTCGGCAAACTTTTTGGCCTCGGCCAGATCCGGCTTGCTGGTTTCACACCAAATGAGGTCCGCATAGGGCGCATAGGCGATTCCGCGCGCGATGGCCGCATCGATGCCGCCCTTGAGGACATAAAATCCTTCCGAGGTTCGTTCACCGGTAACAAAAGGGGCGTCGTAAGGATCGATATCGGATGTAATCAACCGCGCGGCCTCGGCGTCGGTGCGGGCCATAATCAGTGTCGGCACGCCCATGACGTCTGCGGCGAGACGAGCTGCGGTGAGCGTGCGGATAAACTGGCTGGTGGGCACCAGCACCTTGCCGCCCAGATGACCGCATTTCTTTTCCGATGCCAGCTGATCCTCGAAATGCACGGCGGCGGCACCGGCCTCTATCATCGCCTTCATCAATTCAAACACATTGAGCGAACCTCCAAATCCGGCTTCCGCGTCCGCGATGATGGGCACGTAAAAGTCGATCTCTGTTGTGTCCAGACCGTCGGCCTGCTCCATTGTCTGAATTTGGTCGGCACGTTGCAGTGCCTTGTTTATGCGCTTGACCACACTGGGGACACTATCAACCGGATAAAGGCTCTGGTCGGGATACATGTTGCCCGAAGAGTTGGCGTCGGCCGCTACCTGCCAGCCTGAGAGATAGATGGCCTTGAGACCGGCCTTGACTTGCTGCACCGCCTGATTGCCGGTGAAGGTGCCGAGGGTGGGCACAAAATCCTCGCTGTGCAGCAACTCCCAGAGGCGGCGCGCGCCGTTCTCGGCCAATGTATAGTGAATTGGCAAGGACCCTGATAGCCGCGTAACGTCGACCTGAGTGTAGCTGCGGGTGATGTTGCGCCAGCGATCGGGTGCATAGTCGGGCGTCGGGAATCTGGTCTTGTCGAGCATGTTGTGTCCTCCTCGGAACATGGTTTGCCAACCGTCTTGGCGGCATTGTTGGTAGGGTGATGTCAGGGTATGTGTGGCGACTAGGCGACGACCTTGCGGATGAAGGTGGCAGCGATCATGCCGTCGCCGGACAATAGGCTCGGTGCTAGTGTCGCCCGTCACGAGCGAAAACTGATGGCGACCAATCTTGCCAGCTATGGTGTAGCCCTGCTTGCCCAACTGGCGCGCCTTGAACTGGGCCATGGCGGCGCTGGCCGAGTGGGCAATGATGGTCAGATATTCCACGCGTTCACTGATGGACGGGCTCATTCGCAATTCTCCTCGGTTGTTGTGTAAACATTTGACAAACGAGTAGAACATGCAAGAAATAAGCTACAATCAGGCTGTAAATCTGTAAATACACTGTCAAGTTTCGACGCAAAACTGTAAAGCCTGTCAAGATTGCGCGGAGGGCAAATGAGTGAAATACAAGACAAGCAGATCGGCGGTCGTATCAAGCGGCTGCGCCGTCAGAAGCGGATTTCACAAGCCGATCTGGCGCGAACATTGGGCATTTCGGCGAGCCTACCTCAACCTGATTGAGCATAATCGCCGCAAGATCACGGTGCCGCTGCTGTTCTCAATCGCCGGCTATTTTGGCGTAGAGCCCGGCGACTTGGTGGACAGTGACGAGGGACGATTGCTGGGTGACTTGATGGAGGCGTTCGGTGACGACATTTTCGCCGATAGCGACGTGACCAATCTCGAAATCCGGGACCTCGCACAGTCGAACCCAGAGGCAGCGCGGGCCGTGCTCAAGCTCTACGACCGCTATAGGCTCCTGGCCAAGTCGGGTCCGGCTGCCAATATCCAAGGTGAAGCCGAACCATTTCATCTCGCCACCGACGCCATTTCGGACTTCCTGCAGGAACATGCCAACCACTTCCCGACTCTCGAAGCGGCTGCCGAACGCATACGCGCCGATATCGACAGGTCGGGCGACAATTTCGGCCATGGATTGTGGACCTATCTGTTCAATGTGTTTGGTATTGAGGTGCGGCTGGCGTCACTGGCCAATGGCATTGCCCGACAGTTCGATCAACGGCGGCAGCATCTGCTGGTATCCGATATCCTGCCGACGGAATCGGCGCTGTTTCTCGTCGCACATCAGCTCGGGCAATTGGCTGCGGGCGACGAGATCGATGCGATCATCGACGCGGCCGGGCTGCCCGAGGGTGACGCGCCTGGCCTCGCCCGCAACGTATTGGCGGCCTATTTCGCCGCGGCATTGACAATGCCCTACGCGCCATTCCTGCGCGCCTGTAAGGATCATCGCTATGATATCGAGCGCATCGGGCGACGATTCGGCGCAAGTTTCGAGCAGGTTTGCCACCGCATGACGACCTTGCAGCGACCAGGCGCCACAGGGATACCGCTACATCTGGTTCGGACTGACATTGCCGGAAATATCTCGAAACGGTTCTCACTCTCGGGCATTCATATTCCGCGCCACTCGGGCGCCTGCCCGCGCTGGAATGTGTATTCGGCGTTTCTCAGCCCCGAGCAGATCAATATCCAGCTGTCGCAGATGCCGGATGGGCGGAGTTACTTTTGCATAGCCCGGACCATCGCCAAGGGCGACCATCGCTATAATGCACCGCGTCGATACATGTCGATCGGGCTCGGTTGTTCTATCCATCACGCCAAGGAAATGATCTATTCGGACGGCATTGATTTGAGCGGCGAGAGCCAGTTGGTACCCATCGGGGTGGGCTGCCGAATCTGCCCGCGCCTCGAATGCGGACAACGGGCCTACCCGCCCGCCGACTATCGTTTTACCCTGCGCGACGAAATCCGCCCCCGTAGCCTATATGGCCTTATGAGCGGGCTGTGATTGCTGCAATGTGCGGGAGTGTGACGACGCTGCATGAATCAATCGGGCGCCGTCAATTGGACTTCAGTTTCCAGACCCGCTTTAGAGCATGCGGGCGGCAATCTACTGCCGTCGCGGCACGCGTACCTTCCCGCTGGCGATGACAACACCCAGGATTGCGATGGCAACACCGGCCAGTTGAGGCGGCGCAGGCACTCGACCAAAAAATACAGCAACGACAAGGGCAGAGACCGGAACCAGATTGAACAGAATCGAGGTAGCCGCGGGCCCTCGGACTGCAATACCGACCTGCCAGAAGATGTAGGCCAGTACCGAGCCGACCAACGCCATGTAGACCACGACCAGCTGCGTAACCGAAGTCGTTTGCAGCACTTCTTGCACAGGGGACTCGATCAGAAAGGCGATCACCAGTAGGCCGATGGCCCCAAAAAACATCGTCCAGGCGGCAGTCTCGATCGCCGCGGCCCCGCGCACCCAGTTGCGGCAACCGATGGTATAAAGCGCCCAGCCGACGCTGCCGGCCAGAATCAAAAGATCGCCACTTGCAAAGTGCGTCCCCGAAAAAGCTCCGACCGTCATCGCCACACCGATCAGGCTGATGGCCATGCCGATTATGGTAATGGTCTTTGGTTTACGACGTTGCAAAAGCGCGTCGAGCAAGCTTGTTGTCAGCGGCGTCGTCCCCATGATCAGTGCTGCTGTGACCGGGCTCGACGTCTCCATGCCCAGAAACAAGACCGCATTGAAGCCGGCCACTCCAACAATGCCGAGCGTCGCGAATGCCGGCCAGTTCCGTTTCAAAACCTGAAGGTCGATGCCGCGGCTTAACCCCAACCAAGCGAGAATGGCAACCGCAGCAATCGCGAATCGATCCGCAGCAGCCGTCCAGGGCGAGAGATGTTCGAGCACGATGCGTGTTGCCTCAAAATTCGTGCCCCAAAAAATGGCGGCAAGTGCGCTGGTTGCCAGGGCTCCACCGTCCGACAGTGCGGGTTTGGCGGGAGTGACGTCGATAGTAGACATTTACGCCTCATATGCGTTTTTCCAGATCGAAAGGCGCATTTACACTTTTCGTTATCATATAAGTAGCGCTAGGATCGGCGGATTATTTTTCAAAAATGGAAAATGATGAATCTGCTTAACTGGGACGATACGAGGATATTTCTAGCGCTTGCGCGCGCGGGCACTTTGTCGGAAGCAGCGCAGCGTTTGGGGGCGGTGCGGCAACCGTCGCGCGCCGAATCGACAGGCTGGAACGCGCGCTCGGGGTTCCGCTTTTCCTGCGCCATCAAAGCGGCTATCGGCTGACGGATCAGGGCGAGGCCCTGATGCCGCGAGCAGAGGCGGCAGAACTGGCCATGCTGGGGTTACACGCCGAGGCGGGATCGCAGGATGACGTCACCGGGCTGGTGCGTCTTGCCAGCATTGAAACGCTGATCGCGCCAATCATCCTGCCCGCATTGACACAAGTCCTAGCGCAGCATCAAGGGCTGAATGTCGAGATTCTGTCCAGTGCGGCCACGGTCAACCTCGACCGCCACGACGCCGACCTTGCCCTGCGATTGGTTCGGCCAGAGCGTGGCCATCTCGTGGTGCGGCAAATCGGCAGTCTGGGTATTGGCCTTTATGGTCCCGCCGGCAACGACATGCCCAAGCGGTTCGTGACTTGGCCCGATCAGGAAGCGGTGCGGACCTTGCTCAACTGGTCGCGCGCCTTTGGTGCCGATCGGGCACCTCGACTTTCGGTCAACACGCTGGCGGGCCAGATCGAGGCCGTTGCACGGGGCGTCGGGATTGCCGTGCTTCCCCATGTGTTGGCTCGCCGCGAAGGGCTGAATCTTGTGGCCGACAGACTGCCGGATGGTGCGCGGATGACACTGCCCATCTTCCTTGCGATCCACGCCGATCTGGCACATTCGCGCCGGGTCCGAACCGTGGCCAATTGCCTTGTCAGGACCATGAACACAAGGCGGGCCGAAATCGCTGAGCCGTGATCGTCGAGCAGCCGCTTGGCCCTTACGAATGCCGCCTAAAGCTTGAGATCCATCGGGGCGGTCACGTCACCTCGTTGCAAGTGCGTCTTCGAAATTTGAAGGGCCGCAGACATTATCAAATGACATGAAACGGCCCCCTTCATCGGTACCGGCCTAGAAGCGGCGTTGCGCACGCGAGACATTGAGGGTCTGACAATTTGCGGGCTGACGCCACCCCAATTGCGTTTTCACCACCACGCATGTGGCGGCCAATTCGGCCAGATTACCGACCGCTCGTTCGGTGCAACACTATAGGCACCATGACAATCCAGGGTGCGGTGGCGGGCGGTAGCCTTTATGCCTCGAACCGCACGCCACTATCGTAGCCGTCGCGTACTGTGCGTCTAGAGTGCAGCGGCGCGACCACCCGCGATCGTCGTGGCCTGGCCTTCATTAAGACGCTCCGCCACAATGGCGAGCCAGATCATCCATGAGAGGCCAAAAACCCAGGATGCGACGATGGCAATCGACTGTGCCGACGAGAACCCTTCAGTCCCGGCAATCCACCCCTGCGCAAGATAAGCGAATGCGGACAGTGCCATGAGCAAAGCTATAATTCGCGGTACTGATTTTGTCGTCGCAATAACGCTGGCAAACAGCAGTAAGGCAAGGGCCAGCATGAAGTCCTGGTAGCTACGCATGCCCCATTCGAGCCAGCGGATACTCTCTGCGGTCGCAAAGCGAGCCGCCTTTTCGGCTTCGGGAGCGCTGACCCACGCCATTACGACCTGTTTTAGCGCTACACCGTCCACAGCCTGAAGGGCACCGTAGAGGGCCAGGGTTGCTGCCGTCGCCGCAGCGCCACCGCGGATCAGCCACTTCGCCCGGCCGCTATCGCGCTCCAGCACGAAACCGAGCCCAATAAGACCGGCGAGCAACATGGCCATGCCTGCGAACTGGCCCACATGCACGCTCGACCAGATGCCATCTACAGCATAATGGGCAAAGATCGCCTGGTGGTTGTTCGCGTCGCCACCCGTGTGAAACTGGGTAGCCACGATATAAAGAGGCTTGTCCCGTAAGCATCAGCCAGGCTCGCAAGACGCAGCGAATTGAGTGGGCTGACTGTTTTAGCATTTGTCATCTCTGAATCCTTTCAGGTTAGCGGCGTTGCATTGCAGCGCGGATGTCGTATCGGGTGAGGCCGATGTCGCGAAGCTGACGTTCGCTGAGATCGGAAAGCTCCAACGCAGCCAGACGGCGGCGGCGGTGCAAGGCATAATTGGCCATGATGCGGGTGAAAGACATGACAACCTCCGTTGTTTCGATGGCGGGAGGTTCTAGATGAGAAGTCCGGCGGACAATTGAACAAAAGGGCTGCACGACTTCGATGCAGTTGCGCATCGGAATGCATGTGCCCGCCGGTCTTTCCATGGCGTAAGTAAAAGGTGAGAATCGGCTTTGGATAGTCTTCCAAGACAAATGGCCGTTATGGTATAATGCGCGTATGCAGCTTAACGGCATTGGACGCTTCATCTTCTGGTCGGGTGGAAGCGTGTGGATCGGCCAGGCCCTTGGCGTTAGTGAGGCTCCACGCACATCATGCCATCCAGGTCAGCGTGGGCCTTTCCGGTCGCGTTCAGTTTCGCACCAGCAATTCAGACGCCTGGCAATCCTACGATGCAGTGATGATCCCGCCTGACCGCACCCACACCTTTCAGGCGCCGGGCAAGACTATCGCGCATCTGTTCTGCGAACCGGAGTCGGTCCTGGGTCGTGCATTGCGGTTGCGTTTTGGCGGTGAGGACATATGCGCTGTTGCCGCGCCCGAGATCAGTCAACGTGCTGCACACCTTGCCTCAGCCTTCGACGACGGACAGGCCGATGAGAATATCGAAGAAATCGTGCTCGAAGCACTTTATTCTCTGGCCGAACGTATCGTCCCCCAACCGGTCGACCAGCGCATCAAACAGGCCATGACATTCATCTGGGGGCGACTTGCCGACACTTTGACCTTGGAGGACGTCGCTACCCATGTCGGGCTCTCTCCGGGTCGTTTCCGCCACCTGTTTGTCCAGGAGACAGGCATTTCCTTCCGCTCTTACCTGCTTTGGACGAGACTTAACCGGGCGCTCGACCTTGGCTATACTCACGGGTCCTGGACCAACGCCGCCCATGCAACGAATTTTGCGGACTCAGCGCATCTGACGCGTACGGCACGCCGCATGTATGGGTTTGCGCCGAGGCTCCCTGCGCCAGAATGGGCCGGTGGCAACGGGTCAACTGACTGGTTAGCCCCTATATTCAATTCTCGCACAATGGACAGGTTTATCGAGCCCTGCATAACCGCAACTCGAGGAACCAATAATGTCCGCCAAATTTTCACGCCGCCAGATTTTGTGGCTCGCACCACTCACCCTCATCATTGTCGCCGGCGCCGGATTCGCTGCCCGCATGATGGCACCGCCGCCGTCAGATCTCGACCTGTCGCTCAGTAAGGCCACCGATCATGCCCATTATGTAGCCTCGCTCGCGCCCGACCACTCACCCATTCCCGTCGGCGCAATACACAATTGGACAGTCAGGATCACGCAGTTGGACGGTGAGCCTGTGGATGCTGCAACGATCACCATCGATGGCGGCATGCCCCAGCATGGCCACGGCCTGCCGACCAGACCTGTGGTCACGACCGACCTGGGTAATGGAAGCCACCTGATCGAAGGCATGAGTTCAACATGACCGGATGGTGGACATTGACCGTCTCGATCGACGGGCCGAATGGCGCTGATCAAGCGACGTTCAACCTGGTGCTGTGATCATGCGACCGCGTACCCTTTTCATTCTTGCTGGTCTGGCCTGCGCTGCCTCGGTGCTCGGGGTGCGCTCGGTCATGTTCAATCCATATTGGACCGCCGAGGAGATCGAGCACATCGAATCGATGTCGCTCGCAAACCTGCCCCCGCTCCATCCAGACCCCTCCAACCGTGTGTCGGCCAATCCGGCGGCGGCGGCGCTTGGCAAGGCATTGTTCTTCGACACGCGGCTCAGCGCCAACGGCGCCATTTCGTGCGCCTCATGCCACAGGCCCGACCGCCAGTTCCAGGACGATCTGCCGGTAGGGCATGGCATGGCCAATGGCACACGGCGCACCATGCCCATCGTCGCTACAGCCTATTTCCCATTCCTGTTCTGGGACGGACGCAAAGACAGTCAGTGGTCCCAGGCACTTGGGCCCCTCGAAAACCCACTCGAGCACGGTGCTGACCGAACAATGGTCGTTCAGTTGGTGGCCAGTGCCTATAAAGCGCAATATGAAGCGATCTTTGGCCAAGTCCCCGACGTCTCGGGCCTGCCCCAACACGCCATGCCCAGCGGGTCAGCCGAGATGGTCGCCGCCTGGAACGCAATCGACCCTCGGCAGCAAAAAGCAGTCGGCCTCGCTTACGCCAATATTGGCAAATCGATTGCTGCGTTCGAACGGACTATCGGGCCTGTCCCGACCCGATTCGACGCCTACGCTTCCGCTTTGGCGGCTGGCGACCAGCAGGGTGCCGATATTGCCTTCACGGCAGCGGAACGTAGGGGCCTCAAGGCTCTTCATCGGACAAGGAAACTGCGCAAGTTGCCATAACGGACCACTTTTCACCGACAACGCCTTCCACAATCTGGGATTGCAATCGATGTCAGCCGACGTCGATAGTGGCCGGCGTGCGGCTGTCGAACAACTGGCGTCCGACCCGTTCAATTGCCTCGGCCCCTTCAGCGATGCCAAACCGGCCCAGTGTGCCGATCTCAACTTTATGGAGACTACGAGTCCTGATCTTTTCGGGGCCTTCCGTTCGCCATCGCTGCGCGGCGTGGCACAACGTCCCCCCTATATGCACGCCGGGCAATTCGCGACCCTCCACGCGGTTATTGACCACTACAACAACGCGCCCATAGCGAGTTTCGGCAGAAGCGAACTCAAACCCCTGCAACTTTCGGACCAGCAAATTGCCGACATCGAATCGTTCCTGGCGACCCTCAACCCGTCGCCGCCCGCGCCATAGAACGGGTGCGGGAGGCCGTTCTAATAAATTCGTTGATTTAATAGGCTGCTCAATGGCACACCAAAAAGCACAAAATCTACCAATTTCGTTGAGAACCGAACGATTGCAGTGCGTGAGGTTCGACCGGCCCATCGCACGCTAACGACCGGAACCGTGAAGCGCCAGGGGTGTCATATCGGTCGAGGAACCATGCCCTGGCACACAGGCGCCATCCCGATAACACCGAGGTCAACGGCCGCGTTTACACTCTCAATGTTACTGCGCCGATCGAAATAATGTTTTCTGCAGGGGGCCCTATTTCAACTTGACCATAGTCCGTGAAAGAAAAATGTAGACATCGCTTCCCTGTTGCATAGTTTTAGTGATGGGCAGGAACTGGATTCGACTTCGATTAACATTGCCCTCGCCGCGATCTTGGACTGGCAGGAGCGAATCAGCACATTTCCATTGGTAGGTGCGTCGCTGGTCATCCACATCGTGCACTTTGCTTGCGTGTGTGAAGGGCATTTGCCGCAGCGGCGATTTCTTGAATTTGGACGCCTGGGGGGCCGCCAATATGCTCAAATCACCATTTTACGACAGGCTGCGCGTCCTCGTCGCGCGACACGGCGGTCTGCACAATGCCCATCTTCATCTTGACCGCATCAACACGCTCGAGGATGGCTATGTCGATCAGGGGCGGGTGCACGTACTTGAAAGCTCGGCCATCTCGCTGCAGAAGAAACATGCCCTGATCAATACGGTGCACGACGGCCCGGCCTATGGTCGCGACGACATGCTTGCCCGTGTCGAGGATGGCGTAGCGGTCATGCTTGAGGCCAATACGAGGTTGGCCGATACCATGGTCGATGTAACCGATGATCGCGTGCAGCTTTCGGCTCTTGAAACCTTAAACGAGGCCGCACAAGCTGTTGCGGACCGCATCACTATTCGAGCGGCAGCCTATTCTCCACTTGGATTTCGCGACGATGAGCCTGGACGATGGTCTGTCTTCGAGCGTGGCGCCAAAATCGCGGATTTCATCGGCTGCCTGCCTGAAGCCGATGATCGGGACGACTATCCCGACAATATCGGCTTTGAGGAACATTGCGTGCGCATGCTCGATGTGGCGCGGCGAGAAAACAAGATGCTGCACGTACATACCGACCAGCGCGTGGAGCCGACTGAAAGGGGAACAGAGCGACTTCTCGAGGTGATGCACGGTGAGCCGGGACCCGTGTCGCAGGACGGTACGCCAATGGTTTGGGCCGTGCACATGATTTCGCCGACCACCTATGACGACGCTCGTTTCGCGCGCCTCGTGGATAATCTGCTCGCGTGTAATGTCGGCGTCATCAGTTGCCCCTCTGCGGCGGTGGGGATGCGGCAAATACGACCCCTTCACACGCCGGCAGACAACTCCATCCCCCGCATTCTGCAACTTGCCGCCGCCGGCATTCCTATCCGTCTCGGCTCGGACAATGTTGCTGATATCTGTTCGCCGAGCACCACGGCCGACCTGATGGACGAAGTGTTCGTGCTCAGCGCCGCCATCCGTTTCTACCAACCCGAGATCCTGGCAAAGTTCGCCGCAGGAGTGGCACTTTCAGAAGATGATCGTGCCCTCATTGCCGACCATCTGCGCCGCAATGACGTCGAAATCGAAAAGGTGCTGCGTGCAACTGGGCAAACTGTTTGAAGGCATGCTCGCCAGGAAAGTAAGAACTGCCGCCCCGGCGGAATTCCTGCTGGACAGCGCCGAACTCTACAACGCGCCCTATGCCGCCTATCGGCGGATGCGCCGTGCCGGGCCAATACTGCCCTGCCGGCCCGCAGGTTTCGCCCTGACCCGGCATGCAGATATCAAGCTGGCCCTGTCCCATCCCGATCTTGGCAATGCGCCGTCACGCTTCTCCACTCTGCACAGTCGCAATGCCGAAAAATATGTAGCAGCAAACCTTGCCAGCAACATCCCGCCCTTCCTCGACAAACCCGAGCACGTTGTGGTGCGCAGGGCCATAACCTCGGCCTTTTTTGCATGTTTTCGCGACTTCACTACCCAACTCGAAGCGCTGGCACGCACCCAGGCCCAGGACTTCGCCTCGGTTGGCGGTGGAGATCTGGTTGAAACATTTGCCAAGCCGTTCACTATTCAGGTGATGTGTCACTTTCTCGGCCTGCCAACTGCAACGGGCGCCGAGCCTGCAAAAATATGCCGAAAGCTTTTTCCTGCTATTCGCCCCGATTGCCGATCCCATCGCCTTCAGTCAGGTGAACCAGGATCTGGCAGCCTTCAGAGCGATTGTTTGCGAACACCTACCCAATGCCGATAGCGGTATTCTGGCGCATTTTCGTGACCATGGTAGCCACGGTCTGAGCAACACGCAGATCGTCGATGCCTGCATTTTGCTGTTTGCGGATGGTGTGGAAAATGTCGCTTCAGCGATTGGTACGGTCATGCTGACATTGACCGAGCACCCAGAAATACGCGCGGCTCTGATCGAGGGCAAGATGAAGCTGGGTGCCGTGATAGAGGAGGCGTTGCGACGCGATGCGCCGGGGCAGATCATCTCCCGCATCGTGCGGCGCGACACCGAGCTGGCGGGATTGGCAGTACCAGCCGAGACGGCGGTTTTCCTGTTGCTTGGTAGCGCCAATCACGACGAGACCGTCTTTGCCGACCCGGAGCGCTTCGATTGCCAACGAGATCTCGAGCCAATGCTGACTTTTGGCGGCGGTCGCCATTCTTGTATCGGGGCGCAGCTGGCCCGAAGTCAGATATCGGCGGCTGTCAATGCCCTGCTTGGGGCGGACATCGAGATTGTCACCAGACCCGGGCAAGTCCGTTATGTTCCGCGCTTTGGACATCGCTGGCCACAATTTCTCGAGGCAAGGATCGCCCCTAATCGCCGGCGTCAGCCTTCCTGAACTTTTTGGCAGCCCGGCGCGGCAGGCCCTTGCACAATACCAGGCGGCGAAAGGAGCGTCCGGTCCTTTCGTGGAACCAGAAGACCCCCTCATCGACCACGTCGAGCAGCAGCATCATGGGAAGGCCCCGTTCAGGGAAGGCAACCGGCAATTGCAATGCAACACTCTCGCCCGGCAGCACCACCGCCGGCAAGTCAACGCTGGCGGCATTCAGGACTCGAGGATAGCCATCCAGATTGGACCAACGCGCCGCAAGGCGATAACTTTTATGGGGGCCACGTCGCCACGCCGTGTTGCCCGAATTGCGCACCGTGACGTCCAGTTGCAGCGGCTGCCCCGGCGCAGCCCAGAACGGCGTTGGTGCAATGATGCTGGCCATAACGTCGTCCCCCGACGGGGTCTCGCCACAACTCTCGACCAGCGTCACCTGCAAACCGGACGCCAGCAATTGCGTGACACGCTGCATGATGGTTTTGGCGGCGATGGGCGCGGTCAGGTCGCCATGGTCGTAATCGAGATTGAAACTGACCGCTCCCGCCGGATGCAGGCGAGGCAGGGCGAGTTCCGGTGAGGTGAACACGGCGGCCCCCGAATGGACATTGTCCCTACCCCAGAAATAGACGGTAGGCAGTCGGTCGGGCGTGTCAAAACGACGATCGACCACAACATGCAGAGCGATCGTCCGTCCTCGCGCTCGCAGGTTTTCGGCGATCTGCCGCGTGACCACGGCACCCTGACAAAAGCCGCCAAGAGCAATGGCGCCCTGGGGATGCAGCCCCATGATTTCGTCAGCATAGTGCTCGGCAAGCAGGGTCGTATTGGCCGCAGACTTTACGGACAATCCGGATAGCGATCGCAATAGATAGATGGGGCGATCACCCGCGCTGGCGTCAACCACATGCTGCCACTGCTCCACGCCAGCCGAACACCAGAAAAAGGGTTGCCCTTCACTGGCACCATTATGGCCGGCCACAAGCGACCAGGAATGGGTGCGCCGCCCACCCCAGCCCGTCATCGCGGACTTGACAGCGCTGAACACGGGTGCGGGCAACGCGCCCTCATAGGGCGGCGAGACCAGCTGGTCAAAGAGCTGTTCGAACTGGCGCAGGGTGGGGGCTTCATAGAGCAGGTTGGCCGGTATCGATTTGCCAAATTCCTGCTCAAGAGTCAGCATCAATGTGGTTGCCAACAGACTGTCGCCGCCTTGATCGAAAAAGTCATCGTCGAGGGCCAGATGCGGCCGCTTCAGGACCTCACACCATAGGGCGAACAGCCGCTTTCCTAGCGGCGTGGCTATCTCTTCCTCGACAGCGGCATTGGCTGAATCAGCAAACATGCGCCTGAGTGCATTGCGGTCGATCTTGCCGGATCCCAGTTTTGGCAGCGTGTCGAGGACCACGATGCGGCGCGGGCATTTATGAGGGGCCAGGCGTTCGGCGAGGGCGGCGCGCATGGCCACCGGCTCTACAATGCAATCCCTCCGCATCGTCACGGCGACAGCGACCTCCTCCCCAAGACTGGGATGAGGCACGCCAAATGCGGCAGCCTCTGCGACGGCGGGATGCGCCATCAGGGCGCGGTCGATCTCCTGCGGAGCGATCTTTTCACCGCCGCGATTGATGATGTCCTTGACCCGACCCGTCAGCCATAAATATCCATCGGCGTCGATCCGACCCGTGTCGCCGGTCCGCAGCCAGCGACCGACAAAATGGTCGATACGTGGCACGCCTTCGTAGCCTGGTGTAGTTGTGGGACCGGCTACGAAAATCTCGCCGGGCAGACCGGTTTCAACAGGATTACCGAACGCGTCGGCGATCAGGATTTCGGCGCCATTTGCCAGCCCCACGCTTCCGGGTCGGCGACGCGCGGGAGGCAACGGATTACTGGCGATTTGGCCGGCTGTTTCCGTCATGCCGTACATGGCAATGATCGGGATGCCCGAAAAGCGGGCTTCGAGTTCGCTCTGACGTTCCGCCGATAAGTCCGACGACACCGACCGCACAAAGCGCAATTTGCGTCCGATGGCCGCCAGTTCGGTATCCGAGCAGGCTGCAGCCAGATTGATCAGCATGGTGGGCACGCCCTGCATCCAGGTGCAGGACTCGCTGAGCAGCGCGTCTCGAAGGTTTTCGGTGGCGATAGGATGAGCGAAATGCACACCGCCCCCCGTGCTGAGGGGCGCAAGTAGCAAATCGACGATGGCACCAATATGGTACATGGGCAGCATATGGACGGCGATGTCCGAAGGACCAAGCGCGAGGGTCATGGCAATTGTTCGCGCCGAGCCTAACAAGCGCTTGGCGTGTTAGCGGAACCCGTTTGGGTCCGCCAGTTGACCCCGAGGTCGGCAGGACAAGGGCTATATCGCCGCGGTTCGATCGTTCCGGCGGCAGGACAGCACCCGAGGCAAGGCCGATCGAGAAGGCACCATAATGGCGAGACGGTTCCGACTGCAGCGCCAGAATCGCCATCCCGCGCCGTTCGAGCAGCGCCCGCGTCTCGCTGTCCTTGGCGTCGATCAGAACAGCGTCGGGGCCAAGCTGCGCGAGCGCTTCTGAAATCTCATTAGCAGTCAGCTTTGGATTGAGCGGAATCGCCGTCAATTCAGCACAAAGGCCAAGCTGTGCCACCGCGGTTGATGCGGCATCGGGCAACAGTGTGGCGACCCGATGACCGGGTGCAAATCCACTCCCTCGTAGCCAGCGTCCAAATTCGGCGAGTTGTTTCCGCAACTGCCCATAGGTACATTGCGTGCCATCGGATGAGCGCAGTGCAATTGCCTTGTCCGGCGCGGCAAGGAGCGACATAAGATCGGATTTCTGGTCTGGCAACAGTCAAACGAGTCCACATTAGCGACAAACGCTCTGTGTTTAGCACACATTTTTCTGCCAAGTCCCACGCCAAGACCGTCCGGTCACCAACCAACGCCACGGGGTCTATTCTGCGGTCTCTACGAAGCTCACGAATTCGACGTTCTTTCTGGCATGCCGTATTGGCCGGTCCGCCCGCCGCAAAGATAGTGTTCACACCAGACTAAAACTGCGGCACTACAGGTTTGAATGTCTGCTACGCGATGGTTGACCAAATACTGACCGGTCTCATCCCGCCTCCACAACGCGAGCGCCACCCGGAAAAAGCCAAGCTTGCCAATTGAGTCGCGTTAGACCAATCTTATTGCAGCAAGACGTACAGCGTGTGACCTGCCACCGATTATTGTTGGCGGGCAACGAGAAATGGGAATATTCAAGTCATGAACTTGGACAATGGAATTGCCGATGCGGGCGATATGGACGAGGCGGCTTGTTCCGTGCGTAGGGCGGGGGCTATCAGCCGCCGATCATTTCTGGTTGGCTCAGCCGTCAGTCTTAGCGCGTTGGCGCTTGCCGGTTGCGCCACGACCGGCGGTATGAGCCTCGCAGAGGCGCAGAAGGTTTACGGACCATTGCCTGACGAGCGCTTCCCAATCCCGGCCGTCAATGTGAGCAAGATCAATCCGAAGTATTATCGCCGGACAGTGCATTATGACACCAAGGAAGTGGCTGGAACGATTATCGTCGATCCGAGCCACTACTATGTCTACCGCATCGAAGGCGACGGATATGCCACCCGTTACGGCGCCAATGTCGGCCGCGCCGGGTTCCTGTGGAACGGTGACGCCTATGTCGGGCGCAAGGCCGAATGGCCAGTCTGGACGCCGCCAAGGGAAATGATCCTGCGACAGCCAGAAGCCGCCAAATATGCCGGCGGCATGCCACCGGGCCTGGACAATCCTCTCGGCGCCCGCACGCTCTATCTCTATCAGAACGGCATTTATACGCTCTACACGCTCTACAGCACAACTGTAGCGGAAACGATCGGCAAAGGCATTTCAAGCGGCTGTATCGGCCTTCTCACTCAGGACATGATGGACCTTTATTCACGGACCCCGGTCAACACCAAAGTGATTGTCCTGCCGGCATAGGCATGGGCGTCGTCCCACATCCCAGCGCTCCGGAGGGATCGCTGAGACCGCATCGTGCTTGCGATTTGGAAGTGCGACCTGCTTGTTTCTCAACGCTGCTAATTGGGAATGATGGCCAGCGCGGAAACAAGATAGGAGCCAGACACTCCAACCAAACCATTCCAACAATGTCTGAAAAACAAAAAAAGGCCCCTAAGGACCCTTTGTCATCAAAGGTTTGCCACCCTTTGATATTGGAGCGGGCGATGGGATTCGAACCCACGACCCTAACCTTGGCAAGGTTATGCTCTACCCCTGAGCTACACCCGCACTCCAGTGTCTTTCGTGCGATGCCTTGGCACCGACGCGACGCGCGCCTATATGCCCAATGCGCACTCTGATTGCAAGTAATAATCTGCAAGTGGATGGCGCACAAGACACAAGGGCTTGTCACACAGGCGCCTCAAGGCGCACAAAGAGCCCCAAAACCGCAAACAGTTCAGTCGCGAAGGCCCAGTTATGACATTTGAGTTGAACGGCGCAGCCGCCCCAAAAAACAATGCCGCCCCCGCCGGCGCCTTGATCGCCGAATCAAGTGATCAGAATTTCAAGGCTGATGTGATCGACGCGTCGGTACAAGGCTCCTGTATTGGTGGATTTTTGGGCGCCATGGTGTGGCCCGTGCCGCGCCCTGACCCCGACACTTGAAAAAGTGGTAACCGAGAAGGCCGGCAAGATCCGATTGGTCAAAATCAATATTGATGAGCATCCCCAGATCGCCGGACAACTGGGTGTTCAGTCCATTCCAGCAGTGTTCGCCTTCGCAGGCGGCCGGCCCGTCGATGGCTTCATGGGCGCCCTGCCCGAAGGGGAGGTGCGCCGCTTCGCCGAAAAAGTGATCGCTGGCGCCCCCGAAGCCCCACCCGAACCCGAGTCGATGGAAGAGCAGATTGCCAAAGCCATCGAAGCCGCCAATGAAGCATTGACCGCTGGTGATCTGGGCCGCTCGGCGCAAATTTTTGGCATGGTTTTGCAGCATATGCCCGACCATGCCGGTGCGGCGTTGGGCTTGGCACGCACCTATCTGGCTGCCGGTGAAGCAGATCAGGCCAAGGCCACGCTCGAAATGCTGCCCGACGCCGCCCGTACCGGCGACGACTATGCCGCGGCGATGGCCGCCATTCGCCTGCTCGAGGAAGCCAAGGATCTGTCCGAGGCCGACACTTTGGAGGCGGCGATTGCCGCCAATCCCGACGATCATCAGGCGCGGTTTGACCTGGCGGTCGTACGCAACGCCAATGGCGACCGGCTGGGCGCCGCCGAACAGTTGGTGGCGCTGATGAAGCGTGACCGCACCTGGAACGATGATGGCGCCCGCAAAAAACTGATCGAGCTGTTCGAAGCCTGGGGTGCCAAGGATCCAGCAACCATCAAGGGCCGCCGGCTGATGTCGGCCGTCCTCTTCGCCTAAGGGAGCCCGCAATGCTCAAAAGACCCGCCTCGCCCGCCGAGTTGCCAAAATCGGTGCCGGTCTTTCCACTGTCCGGTGCGCTGTTGTTGCCCTTTTCGCACCGCCCGCTCAACGTCTTTGAACCGCGCTATATCGAGATGGTCGATGCGGCACTGCGGACCAACCGGATGATTGGGCTTATCCAGCCCGAAGACACCTCTGAGGAATCACCCAAAGGCCGCAGCCCACTTCAAAAAGTGGGTTGCCTCGGACGCCTGACCCATTTCGAGGAGAATAGTGACGGGCACTATTTCATCATTTTGGAAGGCGTCACCCGTTTCAAATTGGTGTCTGAACTGACAGTAATGACCCCCTATCGCCAGTGCCTGATCTCCGGACACGGGTTCGAGCCCGATTTCGAGCGCAGTTTTGGCGAGGAAGGTGTGGATCGCGATCGCTTTGTCAAAATGATGCGCGACTACGCCGAATTCGCCAATTTTGAACTGAACTGGGATGAGATCGAGCGCACCGGCACGGCTGACCTGATCAATTTTTGCTGCATGGTGTCACCCTATGGTGCCGCCGAAAAGCAGGTCCTGCTCGAAGCCGATACGTTGGAGGCGCGTGCTGAAACCCTGATTGCCATGACCGAGTATGAAATGGCCCATGGCGGTGACGGTCCGGCTGCACCACTGAACTGATGACCGACCCGCGCCACGTCGTTGATGTCAAAACCCTCGAAATGCTGGTCTGCCCGCTGACCAAGACTCGATTGAGCCTGTCGGAAGACAAAAAAGAACTGATTTCAATCGCGGGACGACTGGCCTTTCCAATCGTTGAGGGTGTGCCATTGCTCAGCCTCGATGAGGCACGCAGCGTTGAGCCCGACGAACTCAAGCGCCTGCCACATCCGTCCGGCGCTCGATAACAAGACTAAATCGGCTGTCCCAGCAACAGGCGTGGGCCGGTGCTGGTCAGCCCGGACGCATTGCGAATCATTGCCTCCTTGAGCGGACCTGCCCTGTCGACCAGCCCCAGGCCCAGATCGCGCAGGGCGCGGACGGGGGCAACATCGTTGGAAAACAACCGGTTCATCATGTCGGTGACCATGGCCATGGCACTGGTGTCCAAACGCCTCCAGGACTGGTAGCGCGCCAGCACATCCTCGCCCCCATGATCCATCCCCAGCCGCATCGCCTCGATGACGACCTCGGCCAACGCCGCAACGTCCTTGAGGCCCAGATTAAGGCCTTGCCCGGCAATTGGATGCACCACATGGGCCGCGTCCCCGATCAGCGCCAGGCGCGGCGCCACCATGTCGCGCGCAATCTGCATGCGCAGCGGAAAGCTCTGAACCTTCTCAACGATTTTTACCGTACCAAGACTGGATCCCATGACCATTTCGATCTCGTGTGCCAATTGTTGTGCGGACATGGCAACATAATGGGTCGCTGCCTCGCGTGTCTCGGTCCAGACCAGCGACGAGCGATTTCCGGGCAAAGGCAGACTGGCAAAAGGACCTGCCGGGCGGAAATGCTCATAGGCGACACCAAGATGGTCCAGGCTCGTGTTCAATCGTGGTAACGATGCCGTTCTGGCCATAGTCATGACCGACCACCCCGATACCAGCGCCCTGGCGTAGATTTGACTGTGCACCGTCGGCTGCAATCACCAGCGCCGCACCCAACTGACGCCCGTTACTGAGCACCAGCCGCGTACCAAAACTATCATGGTCCCGATGGGTGATCTCGACTGGAGCGATGATGTCGACAATGTCAGTGATATCGTCGAGCAGCGCCTGCGCCATAACGCGATTGGGCACCATATGGGCAAAGGCTTCACCGGGCCCAACATCCCCCTCAAACCGCAGATAGAGCGGCCGCGCCATATCGCCGACCCCTGAATCTGTAATATTCATCGCGGTGATCGGCTGGGCCTGCGCCGCCATCGTCTCCCATACGCCCAGCGTCTCGAACACCCGCCGCACGCCAGCCGCAATGGCACTGGCCCGGCTATCCTGCGGCACGCTCATCGGGCGGCGATCGACAAGACCAATGCGAGCACCTGCCATGAAACGGGTCAGGCTGAGGGCCATGGACAGGCCCACCGGACCACCGCCGACAATCAGGACATCATATCGATCCACAGCTGCGACCATGACAAAGCTCCATTTGCCCCACTGTCTCCCGCGCGACGGCACAAGACAAGCGCGCCAAACGCCGCGCGTCAATGGCTGCCCGAATTTTGCCCAATTGCGAAAAGGTCATGCACAAAATATGTGCAATATAGCACCTCCTTTGGCGCTGGCAAATTAGGCCAGATTATAAACCGTTGTTTTACAACAACAATATGATCAAATTCGCAGTTGGCACGCCGCTTGAGTCTAAAAGACCATCTACAGTGAACAGCGCACAGTCGCAAAGGGGCAAACATGAAACTGGTGATAGCGATTATCAAGCCTTCACGCCTCGAAGAGGTCCGCCAGGCACTCAACTCCCTCGATATCCACGGCATGACCGTGACCGAGGTCAAAGGATATGGCCGCCAGAAGGGGCATTCTGAAATCTATCGCGGCACCGAATATGCCGTGCATTTCCTGCCCAAGCTCAAAATTGAAATCGCCGTTGATGATCCGGTCAGTGACGCTGTCACGACCGCCATTTGCGAAAGCGCCCAGACCGGGCGCATTGGCGACGGCAAGATTTTTGTCGTTGATCTCGAAGCCGTAACCCGCATCCGCACCGGCGAAACCGGCGCCGCCGCGCTTTAGGCGCCACCCCAATCGGAGAAGAAGAAATGACAGGCTTGAAAACGTCAACAATATTGGGTGGGGGTCTGCTGGCAACGCTGGTGTTGACACTGCCCACACTTGCACAGGAGGCTGCGGCGCCAGCTGCTGAAGCCGCGGCCGCCGTGGTGCCGATAATCGACAAGGGCGACACCGCCTGGATGCTGGTTTGCACAGCCTTGGTCATTCTGATGACCATTCCCGGGCTCGCCCTGTTCTATGGTGGCCTTGTTCGCGCCAAGAATATTCTGTCGGTTCTCACCCAGGTTTTTGCGGGCTTTGCCATGCTGGCCCTGCTTTGGGTCGCCTACGGTTACTCACTGGCCTTTGCCGGTCCAACCGAGGGCGGGCTGTCCGCATTCTTTGGCGACTTTTCCAAATTCTTCCTAAACGGCGTCACGCCCGACAGCACCGCCGCGACCTTCTCGGCCGGGTTCGAATTGCCCGAACTGGTATTTGTGATTTTCCAGCTGACCTTTGCCGCCATTACCGGCACGCTGATCGTCGGTGCCATTGCCGAGCGGATGAAGTTTGGCGCCCTGATGGCTTTCCTCGCCATCTGGTTCACCTTTTCCTATATCCCCATCGCCCACATGGTCTGGAGCGGTCCCGGTCTCCTATTCAATCTGGGTGCCTATGATTTTGCCGGTGGCACCGTCGTGCACATCAATTCCGGTATCGCAGGCTCTGGTCGCAGCCATCGTGCTCGGCCCCCGCGTTGGCTTCCTCAAGGAGCCGATTGCGCCCCATAATCTGACCTTCACCTATATCGGCGCTTGCCTGTTGTGGGTTGGCTGGTTTGGTTTCAACGCCGGTTCGAACCTTGAGGCCAACGGCCTGACCGCCCAAGCGTTTCTGAATACCATTACCGCGCCCGCTGCTGCTGGTCTGGCCTGGGCGTTGGCAGAAAGACTTAGCCGTGGCCATGCATCGGCCCTTGGTGCCGTCTCTGGCGCCGTGGCCGGCCTTGTGGCCATCACCCCCGCCGCTGGTTTTTCCGGCACCTTCGGGGCGATCGTTTTGGGTGCTGTTGCCTCGCTCGTGTGCTTCTGGGCAGTGGTCAACCTCAAGCCAATGCTGAAATATGACGACAGCCTCGACGTCTTCGGCATTCACGGCATCGGTGGCATCGTCGGCGCACTGGGTACCGCGATTGTTGCCAGCCCAGCGCTAGGTGGTTACGCACTCGACGGTTATTCCATGGGTGGCCAGTTCATGATCCAGTTGACAGCCGTGGCCATTGCCGTGGTCTGGTCCGGTGTCGTTGCCCTTGTCGCCCTGTTGATAGTCAAAGCCCTGTTCGGCGGCCTGCGGGTTACCGAAAGTGCCGAGAGCGACGGTCTCGACCTCGCAACACACGGTGAACGCGCCTACAACTGACCAACAATGCCGGCGGCGGATGCGCCGCCCCGGCACCAACGAGCGATTGGTGATCGCGTGCAGGCTCGTGTTCCTCTTGGCCCGCCACAGAGGCTTCCCACTCGCAAACGGCATGAGGCTGCACCCCACCACCAATCTGCAAGGCCTGCCAGCAAACTGGCGGGCCTTTTTGTTGACCAATGCCCGATGGTTAGCACCAGATTAACTTCGCCCTTCTAGCATGATGCCAAATTGGGCTGTCGATCCCCGACGCCCGTGCCAAAGATTTGTTGCCATCCATGCCGACACATCCCACACCCGTGCTTGATGAAGTGCGCACCACCCCTGCCCGCAGCCGCCGTCCAGCGGCAGCCAAAAAACCGGCAGCCAGCCACGCCATAGCCATCCGCATACCGCTGCGGTTGGTCGGTTTGATCATGTTGGCGCTGGTTGGATTGTGCCTGGTGGCGCTGGCATCCTGGTCGGTTGATGACCCCAGCTTCTCCTATGCAACTGCCAAACCGGCCAGCAATTGGCTCGGTTTTGCTGGCGCTGCAACCGCGGACCTGCTGTTCCAGATTTTTGGCCTGGCAAGTCTGGTGCTGCTGGTGCCACCTGCTGTTTGGGGCTGGACATTGCTGCGCCGCGTGGCGCCCAACGCGATGGCTCTGCGTCTTTTCGCCTGGCTGGCTTCGGCGCTCTTGGCGGCGGGCGCCTTGGCCTTCACTGCCATGCCCGCAACCTGGCCGCTGCCAACGGGCCTTGGCGGCTTGATCGGTTCGGGTTTTATCACGCTTGCAACGATGATCGCTGGCGCCGATCCACAACCCATCACCATGGCGCTGTTTGCCATCATTATCGCTATTCCGACACTTGCGATGTTCTGGCTCGCTCTGGGCCTGGGCAAGACCACTGAAACTCGGGAACAACCAGCAAACCCCGCGCGGCGGTCCTCATCCAATACTGAAGCAGTTGACGCCGATGAACCTGAAACCAACCCCATCGTTGACGTGGCCATTGGTGCGCTGGTGCATCTGGGCTATTCGCTTCGCACAGCCTTCAGGCGGGCCCGTAACCAGCATCGTCAAAAACGCGCCGAGGACGGAGCGCCATGGCGCGACACCGAGATCGAGCCCAATCTGGACGGCCTGAGCGCGCCCGACGTAGCCATCGCCCCGCGCCGAATTCATTCCGCACCCACTCAACCCGACAGTGCCCCTGCCGCACCCGGCCAGCGTGCTGACTATGACGATACTGAATTGGACTACCCCGACGAGGTCGACTATGACGACACCCCGTTCGTCGCTGATCCGTCGCCGGTTCCAACCAGCCATCAGCAACGTGGCGATTCGCGTTTCAATCCCGGCGCGGCGCGATCCGGCGCCACTCGAATAGCCGCACCGGCGCCACGCCCCATCCAGGGCAACAGGATGGCGCGCGAGGCCCAGGGATCATTGCTTGACGAGCCAGCCGGTTTTGAGCTGCCCTCGTTGGCGCTATTGTCCGAACCAAAGCCACGCAGTATCTCACACGAGCATTCTCCAGAAAATCTTGAAGCCATGGCGCGCCAGGCTCGAAGGTGTTCTTGAAGATTTCGGCGTCAAGGGCGACATTATCAATGTGCGGCCCGGTCCGGTAGTTACCCTCTATGAACTGGAGCCGGCGCCCGGCATCAAATCGAGCCGCGTCATATCGCTGGCCGATGATATTGCTCGCTCGATGAGCGCAATATCCGCCCGTGTTGCCGTGGTACCGGGTCGCAATGCCATAGGCATCGAACTGCCAAACGACAATCGCGAAACCGTTTATCTGCGCGAAATGCTGGCGTCCAACGATTTTGAGAAGATGAAAGGCAAGCTGCCCATCTGCCTTGGCAAGACCATTGGCGGCGAACCCGTCATCGCCGATCTAGCCAGAATGCCGCATTTGCTGATCGCGGGCACCACCGGTTCGGGTAAATCGGTTGGCATCAATACCATGATCCTGTCGCTGCTCTATCAGATGACACCCGAACAATGCCGTCTGATAATGATCGATCCGAAAATGCTCGAACTGTCGATCTATGACGGTATTCCCCACCTGCTGACCCCGGTGGTCACCGACCCCGCCAAGGCAGTGGTGGCGCTCAAATGGGCGGTGCGCGAAATGGAAGACCGCTATCGCAAGATGAGCAAGATCGGCGTGCGTAATATTGACGGTTTCAACCAGCGCGTGTCGGAAGCCGCCAAGGAAGGCAAGGTCATCTCCCGCACCGTCCAGACCGGCTTTGACAAGGAAACCGGCGAAGCGATTTTCGAAAGTGAGGAATTCGACCTCGAACCATTGCCCTATATCGTTGTCATCGTTGACGAGATGGCCGATCTGATGATGGTCGCGGGCAAGGACATCGAAGGCGCCATCCAGCGTCTGGCGCAGATGGCGCGTGCCGCCGGTATTCATATGGTCACCGCCACCCAGCGCCCTTCGGTCGACGTTATCACCGGCACCATCAAGGCCAACTTCCCCACCCGCGTGTCCTTCCAGGTGACCTCCAAGATCGATTCGCGCACCATTCTGGGTGAACAGGGCGCCGAACAGTTGCTGGGCAATGGCGACATGCTCTATATGGCTGGCGGCGGTCGCACCAAGCGCCTGCACGGCCCCTTCGTGGCTGATAGTGAAGTCGAATCGGTAGTCAATCACCTCAAGGCTCAAGGCCAACCCGATTATCTCGAATCGATCACCGAGGAAGACGAGGATAGCCCGACGCCTGGCGACGATTATTCGGGTTCAGGTGACGAATTGTACGACAAGGCGGTCAATATCGTGTTGCAGGACCGCAAGGCTTCGACCAGCTATATCCAGCGTCGACTTGCCATCGGCTACAACAAGGCCGCCACCCTGATTGAACGCATGGAGCAGGAAGGCGTTATTTCCCAGGCCAACCATGCCGGCAAACGCGAAATACTGGTCGGTGGTGACCAGTAACGAAACTTTGCAGTCGTACAGGAGGTGCGGCACCCCAATTTGGGGTAGTGATTTCCAGCTGTTGCCGTAATTGCTCGCTATGCAGGCTTCAATCACCAATGTTCGGGACCAAACGCCATGATTCGCCGCGAAGCCCTATTTCTGGGTCTGTCCGCCCTGTTTGCCTCAGCCGCATCCAGCTGGGCGCTTGACCGGGCCCTGACGCCCGATGAGCAGCAACTGATTGCCGATATTGGCACACACAATTCCGCCATTCGTACCATGGTCGGGCGCTTTTTGCAGATCGACTCCCAAGGCGGGCGCACCGAAGGCACCTTTTACCTGCAGCGCCCCGACAAGATTCGCTTCCGCTACAATCCGCCCAGCCGCGAGGAAATTGTCTCGGTCGGCCGTGGTTTTTACGTCATGAACCGCCGCGACAAAACCTATTACGCCTATCCGCAGGACACTATTCCGCTGCGCCAGTTCCTCGGCGACCGGATCGATTTTACCCAATCCAACATTATCGATGTGACCACCAGCGACGCCTATATGACCATTACCATTACCGACGACACGGTGGCCGGAACGGTACAGGTATCACTGATTTTTGACAAAAATACCAAGGATTTGACCCAGTGGAGCCTTGTCGAACCCGGTGGGTCGGAGCTGACCTTTTCGCTCTATGACGTGCAAAAGGACGTTGAAATCCCAAAGTCATATTTCTATATCGACGCCACCTACACAGCGCTTGATCCCTCGAGCCGCTGACGCCACGCTAAACACCGCCCGGCGGGGTTTACCCACACACAAGCCTCGGCCATAAAGAACCTTCAGTCTCGCTCAAGGTTTCTTCATGCCCCTCTCCTTTGCCACCTGGAACATCAACTCCATTCGCCTGCGCCTACCCATGGTGCTTGATTTCCTCGAGCAATATAAGCCAGACGTCCTGATGCTCCAGGAAATCAAATGCACCAACGATCAGTTCCCGGCCGCCGCCTTTGCTGAAGCGGGCTACCCTCACCAAGCGGTTCACGGTCAAAAAAGCTATCACGGGGTTGCCACTGTTTCGAAACTGCCGCTGCTCGATGTTACGAGCCGGATGTTTTGCGAGATCCCTGATTCGCGCCATGTTTCGGCCCAGCTGGATTTTGGGGCGCAGCCGCTGACCGTTCATAATTTCTATATTCCGGCGGGCGGTGACGAGCCTGACCCCGAACTCAATCCCAAGTTCAAGCACAAGCTGGGTTTTTTAAGCGAGCTGGGCGATTGGTTCGCCGATCCCGCTTTTGTGGGCGAGCATCTGATCGCTGGCGATTTCAACATTGCCCCCCATGAAAACGATGTCTGGAGCCACAAGCAATTGCTCAAGGTCGTCAGTCACACACCAATTGAAACCGAAACGCTTGATGCGTTGCTGGTCGGCGGCTGTGGCTGGACTGACCTCGTGCGCAAGCACATTCCCCATGACCAAAAACTCTATTCCTGGTGGAGCCTATCGCAGTGCCGACTGGCAGGCATCGGATCGCGGCAGGCGCCTTGATCACATCTGGTCCACGGCCAATATTGCCAAAGTCAGCCAAGGGGCGGAAATAATCCGGGATGCGCGGGGCTGGAGCGAAAAACCCTCTGACCATGTCCCCGTTATCGTCCGTTTTGACCTGACAGGCGGTTAGCGTTTCATCTTGGCGCCAACCGGCTCGAGCGCACCAAGATAGGCTGACAAATCACTTTGAATGCGATCTGCCGCGCGCTCGGCAAGGTCCGGCGACTGTCGGCAAAGTTTGAGAAACGAGGCTCGCGGCACGAACAGCGTCTCGCACTCAACGACTGCGGTTATGCTGATCGGACGCGATTTAGACAGAATAAGTGCAATCGTTGATACCACGCTGCCGGGTGCACTGATTGCCGAGGGCTTGGCCTTACCCTCAGGCTGGATCTTGAGTGTACCCGAAATCAGCACATGGGCGCCCAGCGGCACTTCTCCAGCGCGATAGATGACATCATCAGGCGCAAAGAGGCGCTGTTCGCTGGAAAACGCCAGTAAACGCTTCTGCTCGTCATCGCAAATATCAAAGAAGTCGGCGCTGGCCAGAACCACCGCCGCATCGTCTAGTCGCATCCCGCCCCACACTTACCCGAGCGCGCCACACCTTTGCCGCACCATTCAACCTATAGGGCATTTCTTAGGATCGACTGAACCAAAATCTTTACAAAAACTTAAGGTACCAGCCGATATCCACCTTCTTCGGTGACCAGCAGGCGCGCGTGAGAGGGATCACGCTCGATTTTCTGGCGCAGTCGGTAGATGTGTGTTTCCAGCGTATGGGTGGTGACACGGTTGTTGTAGCCCCACACTTCCTTGAGCAGGATATCGCGTGAAATCGTCTTGGGACCCTGGCGGTAGAGGAATTTCAGGATCGATGTTTCCTTGTCGGTCAGACGCACCTTGCTCCCTTCGTTGGTCTGCAGGAGCTTGGCGGCGGGCTGAAAGGCATACTGGCCGATAGTAAAAACCACATCTTCGCTCTGATCGTGCTGACGAAGCGCCGCATTGATTCGAGCCAGAAGAATGGGAAACCGGAATGGCTTGGTAAGATAATCATTGGCTCCTGAATCCAGTCCCAGGATCTGATCTGCTTCACTATCATGACCAGTCAACATCAGGATGGGGCTGCGAAACTCTGCCTGACGCAACAGCTTGACGGTTTCGCGACCGTCCATGTCAGGCAGACCGACATCAAGGATCATCAGGTCAAAATTCTGCTCGCGCACCGCCGACAATGCTTCATTGGCGGTCCCTGCCTCGCTGATTTCAAACTCATGTCCCTGCGCCAATTGCTCCACCAGTGTCTGGCGCAACTCCGCGTCGTCATCAACCAGTAGAATACGGCGCTTGTTCATGATGTTCTCCGAGAAAGGCAGGCAGCAGGATTTGTCTATAACAATATGGCGAGGCGTATTGGGTTACCTCATCACATCGACGTTATAGGATCAGCAACGGGTCAGCCGCATCGAAAGTTGCATATCATTGGCACTATACCAAACCGTCAGACGGATTTGGTTCATCAACGCAGCGGCGATCGGGAACCGAACAGGGCCGACCCAACCCGCACATGGGTAGGCTCCCATGCTGATCGCTGTTTCAAAATCACCACTCATGCCCATCGACAACTGCGTAACCCCGGCCTGTGTCGCCAGCAATACCAGACTGGCGAAATACGGCCCTGGCGGCACACCCTCAGGTGGAATGCACATCAACCCGGCCACCTCAAGCCCATGATGACTGCGGCACCGCTCAACAAAGCCCACACTATCGGCCGCATCAACACCATGCTTTTGGGTCTCGTCCCCGATATTGACCTGCACAAAACAGCGAACCGATCGCCCCGCACGATCCATCTCACGTCGAAGAGTAGCCGCGAGTTTGTCGCGATCAACGGTTTGAATACAATCAAACAGGGCAACCGCATCACGCGCCTTGTTGGTTTGCAGCGGCCCGATCAGGTGTAATTCAACATCAGGAAACCGAGTCCGCAACCGCGGCCACTTTTCCGCGGCTTCCTGCACCCGGTTTTCGCCAAATACGCGTTGTCCGGCGACCAGAAAAGGCTCCAACGCGTCCCCGGGCACGGTCTTGGAAACAGCAATCAGTTCGCACGGCGCCAAATTGGTGTCGAACCGCTTTCGGGCCCGCAACATTGCCTGGCGGATACCCGCGAGGCGCTCGGCGGCATGTTCTTCGGCCTGATCCACGCTTTTGCCCTGTTCCTGTTGACCTCAAAGGGGTTTTCTGATGATGGTCCGGTAACCAAAATCCCCGTAAAAGGCAAGCAAGCACGGCGCCCACCCGCCCAACTGCCCCCAAAACGAGTTGACCACAAGGATAGCACCGTGAGCGCCGAACGCTACAACCCGCGCGAGATGGAACCCCATTGGCAAAAAGTCTGGCACGAGAACCAGTCATTTGTTGCCCTCAATGACGATACGCGCGAACGCTATTATGTGCTCGAGATGTTCCCCTACCCCTCGGGCCGCATTCATATGGGCCATGTCCGCAACTACGCCATGGGTGATGTTGTGGCGCGCTATCAACGAGCGCTCGGAAAAAATGTCCTGCATCCAATGGGTTGGGACGCGTTTGGCCTGCCTGCCGAAAATGCGGCAATCGAGCGCAAACAGAATCCCGGCATATGGACCCGGCAAAATATTGCCGCCATGCGGGATCAACTCAAATCTATGGGCCTGTCGCTGGACTGGAGCCGGGAGATTGCCACCTGCGAGCCTGACTATTATCAGCACCAGCAGGCGCTGTTCATCGATTTCCTCGCTGCCGATCTGATTACGCGCAAGAAATCCAAGGTCAATTGGGACCCGGTCGATATGACCGTGTTGGCCAATGAACAAGTCATCGATGGCAAGGGCTGGCGGTCGGGCGCGCCCGTCGAGCAGCGCGAATTGACCCAATGGTTCTTCAAGATCAGTGATTTCGCCGAAGAATTGCTTTCGGGTCTCGACGAGCTCGAGCAATGGCCCGAAAAAGTGCGCCTGATGCAGCGCAACTGGATTGGTAAGTCCGAGGGGCTGCGCCTGCTATTCGAGATTTCGCCAAACAGCAAGATTAGCGCAACCAGTCTTGAGGTCTTCACCACCCGCCCCGATACAATCTTTGGCGCGTCGTTCCTGGCGCTGTCCCCGGATCACCCGCTGACTCGTCAGCTGGCAGCCGATGATCCGGCACTGACTGAGTTCGTCGCCGAATGCCATCGCCTCGGCACCGCCACCGAAACCTTGGAAAAAGCAGAAAAACGCGGCTATCTGACCAATGTCACGGTCAAGCATCCGGTCATCGACGGCGCCACATTGCCGGTTTACGTCGCAAATTTCGTGCTGATGGACTATGGCACCGGCGCCGTGTTCGGCTGTCCGGCCCACGATCAGCGCGATCTTGACTTCGCCCGCAAATACGACCTGCCGGTAACGCCGGTGGTGCTGCCCCCCAACCAAGATGCGAGCAGTTTTAACATTGCCGGCGAGGCCTATGTCGAGATCGGTACCATTATCAATTCAGACTTCCTCAACGGCATGACAATCGACGCGGCCAAACAGGCGGCGACGGCATTTTTGCCCAGCGGACAGTCGATGGCAAACCACAGGGCACTGTTGAGGTGAACTATCGCCTGCGTGATTGGGGCATTTCGCGTCAACGCTATTGGGGTTGCCCGATTCCGATTATTCATTGTGAAGTGTGTGGTACGCTACCGGTGCCGAAGAAGGACCTGCCGGTGGTCCTGCCCGCGGATGTCAGCTTTGACCAGCCTGGCAATGCACTCGAACATCATCCCACCTGGAAGCACACACATTGTCCCCAATGTGGCGGCGCAGCACGGCGCGAAACGGACACCATGGATACATTTGTCGACAGTTCCTGGTATTTCGCCCGATTCACCGCACCGCATGCCTCGACCCCGACCGACCCGGACGCAGCAAGTGCCTGGTTGCCGGTTGATCAATATATCGGTGGTGTCGAACACGCGATCCTGCATCTGCTCTATTCGCGCTTTTTTACCCGTGCGATGCAGCAAACCGGACATGTCGCCGTGGCGGAACCCTTCAAGGGGTTGTTTACCCAGGGCATGGTCACCCATGAAACCTATAAATCCGCAAGCGGTGAATGGGTTTCCCCAACTGAGGTCTTGCTCGAAACTACCGCCGATGTCCGTAGCGCCAAGCGGTTGGATACAGGCGCGCCGCTGACCATCGGCCCCATCGAAAAGATGAGCAAATCCAAGAAGAACGTCGTCGATCCCGACGAAATCGTCGCCACCTATGGCGCCGACACAGCGCGCTGGTTCATGCTCTCGGACTCTCCACCGGAGCGCGACGTGCAATGGACCGAGGCCGGCGTTGAAGGCGCCAGCCGGTTCCAGCAACGAGTATGGCGCTTGGTCGGCGAGATTGTCGCACTAAGTGAACAATCTAAAGACATTGTGATCAAAAACGATGATAAAGAGGCAATGGCGCTGCGCAAAATTGCGCATCGCGCTGTTCACACCATCGCCGACGACATTGAAGGACTGCGCTTCAACCGGGCAGTCGCCCAAATCTACGAATTGACCAATGCATTGGTCCGCGCCGCCGGTATTATGGCCGCCGCGCCCGATACGCGTCTCGACGCGCTCAAGGACGGCGTTGGTCGGCTAGTGCAAACTATTGCCCCGATGATGCCGCATCTGGCCGAAACCTGTTGGGCAGCCCTTGGCCACAAGGGATTGGTCGCCGATGCACCTTGGCCGGAGGTCGACCCAGCGCTTCTGGTGGATGATGAAATCATCATCCCGGTGCAGATTAATGGCAAGCGCCGTGGCGAATTGAACGTCGCTCGAGGTACTCCCGTCGCCGAAATTGAAAAGCAGGTCTTGTCATTGGACACAATTGTTCGCATGCTTGAGGGCAAGGCTCCAAAGAAACTGGTTATCGTCCCAGACAGGATCGTCAATGTTGTCATTTAACCCATTGGTTAGAGCGGTTCTGATGGCGGCGGCACTGCTGGCAACCTCAGCAATCGGTGCGTGTACGTTTGCCCCGGTCTATAGTGGCACGCTGGCCCAAACCCCCCATATCCCCATGGCGTACGCCAAGCCGCAGAACCGCCTGGCTCAGATTGTCAACCAGGAGCTGGCGCTTCGGCTCGGCACGTCTAGCACCGCCACGGCGCCGCTTGCTCAAGTCGTCGCCACCAGTGCCGTGAGGGCCCTTACCCGGTCTCAAACGGTAAATCCCAACCGTGCCTACGAAATTTCGGTCACCGCAACGCTAACGATTACGGCGCGCGATGGCACCGACGCCAAACCCCTGAGTTTTACCAGGACCGCGACGGCCCAATTCAGTTCCAGCGGCCAGGTCCTTGCAGCCACCGAAGCCAATATCGAGGCAGGCGAACGCGCCGCGCGTGCAGTAGCTGAATCGTTGCGTATGGCAGTTCTGGCCCAATTGTCTCGACGCTGATGGGGGCACTCAAGGCACACGAAGTCGCACGCTTCCTTGCCCGGCCACGTACCGACCTCGGCATTTTCCTGGTCTATGGCCCCGACGCCGGGCTTGTGCGCGAAACCAGCCGGGCGCTGGCAAACTACTTTGCCGACAAAGCCACACCGGATGGCAACGTCATTACGCTTGACGGCAGCGAGATCGACGCCGATCCCTCGCTTCTCGCGGTTGAGGCCAAGACTATCTCGCTGTTTGGTGACAAACGGGTCATTCGCATTCGTGGCAATGGCAAATCGTTGGTAACGACTCTGAAGGAAGTCGCCGTCGACCTTGGTGACGCGACGATCCTCGTAGAATCGGGCAATTTGACGCCCAAGGACGCGCTTCGTGCCTTTGTCGAAGGCCACCAAGCCGGCCTCGCACTCCCTTGCTATCCCGATAATGACGAGGCACTCAACATCCTGTTTCGCGACACATTTGCCCAACATGGCATCAGGATTGAATCCGATGTCATTCAACTACTAAGAGAGAATTTGGGTAATGATCGTGAGATAACCCGGCGTGAGACTCGAGAAATTGACCTTATATGCCGCCGACACCAAGGAAATCACTCGCGAACAGGTGCTTATGCTCTGCGCTGACAATGGCGCCACCATAACCGATGCGATTATTGACGCGATGGGTACAGGCCACCCCGAAAAGATGGAATTGGCACTCAACCGCGCCGTCGCCGCCGGGGTCGACGCACAGCGCCTGCTCCGGTCGGCCAGCCTGCATTTTGCCCAGATACGTCAATGGCGCGCCCAGGTAGATGCTGGCAAATCGATTCGCGACGTTTTAGGCAGTGCCCGGCCAAAACCCCATTTCTCACGCACCGCCCAAGTCGAGCAACAGGCTCCGACTCTGGAATGATTCCGCCCTCGCTGCCGTTACCGAGCGACTGCAACTAGCTACGCGCGACACCCGTCGTCAACCGGCGCTTGCTGAAACAATGCTGCGCCGGACGTTCCTCGCGCTCTGCATGATGGCTGCCACCCGCTGAGCAAACGTTTCACGTGAAACCAACCGGGCTAATGTCCGGTTAGCTTGGCACAGATGCCATCCAACTGCTCCAAGGTCTTGTAGCGAATTTCGACCTTGCCGCCAGAATCGCTGTGTGACAGGGCAACCGATAGACCAAGCGCATCGGCAAGCCGCCGTTCTAACGCGACAGTATCGGCGTCACGCTCAGCGCGAACCGTCTTGTTCTTGGGCGACGATTCTCGCTGTTGGCTCAGCGCCTCGGCCTCGCGCACTGACAAACCACTCCCTACGATCTGCCGCGCCAGTGTCCCAGGATCATCGGCGGTGATCAAGGTGCGTGCATGACCCGCCGTTAGCGCGCCGCTCGAGACCATGTCGCGCACATCTTCTGGTAGGCGCAGCAGTCGCATCGTATTGGCTACATGCGAGCGACTTTTACCAATGACCTGCGCCAGATCCTGCTGGGTATAATCGAACTGCTCGATCAGCTGCCCATACCCCATCGCCTCTTCGAGCGGGTTTAAATCGGCGCGCTGTACATTCTCGATGATTGCGAGCTCAAGCGCCTCTTTGTCGTCGACCTCGCGAACGATAACAGGCACATCGTGCAAGCCGGCACGCTGTGCGGCACGCCAGCGGCGCTCCCCCGCAATGATCTCAAAAATATTGGGATCGTCGCTCGGCCGCACCAGCAATGGCTGCATGACGCCTTTTTCACGAATGGAATTGGTCAACTCTTCGAGTTGATCGTTATCAAAAGTGCGCCGCGGATTGGCGCGATTCGCCGTAATGAACTCAACGGGAAGTCGCTTGACGCCACTACCGCTTTCGGCGATGCGTTGACCATCCATCGTCGCCATATCGCCGATCAACGCCGCCAGACCACGCCCCAAACGGGAAGGTTTATCATTCATTTCCATGTCCTCACGCCGCTGCCAGATGCCGCTCGCGACGAATTACTTCCGTCGCCAGACGCAGATAGGCCTGACTTCCCGCGCATTTCAGGTCATAAAGCAAGGCTGGCTTGCCATAAGAAGGTGCCTCGCTCAGCCGCACGTTACGCGGAATCACCGTGTCATATACCAGATCACCCATTTCCTGTCGCACGTCCTGCAAGACCTGTTCGGAGAGATTGTTGCGCTTGTCAAACATGGTCATGACGACGCCCTGAATGGAAAGCCTCGGATTGAGCGTTGATCGTATTTGCTCAATCGTTTGCAGCAGTTGACTCAAGCCTTCCAGCGCAAAAAACTCGCACTGCAACGGCACAAGCACGGCGTCGGCAGCGACTAACGAGTTGACGGTCAACAAGTTGAGTGAGGGCGGGCAATCAATCAGCACATAACTGACCGGCTTGTCGTTGATTGACAATTCATCCACGGCCTTGAAGGCATTGCGAAGTTTGAATGCACGATCCGCCTGGCTGGCAATTGTCAATTCAACGCCCAACAAGTCCATGGTTGAGGGAATAATCGCAACATTGGGAACACTTGTCATCACCGCCGCGTCGGCGACCCTGGTTTCACCCAACAGCAAGTCATAGGCCGAAATTTCGCGGTCAACCCGTGATATCCCCAATCCCGTAGACGCATTGCCCTGCGGGTCCAGATCAACAATCAAAACACGCTCACCAATCGCCGCCAACGCAGTTGCCAGATTGATCGCTGTGGTGGTTTTCCCTACACCACCCTTCTGATTGGCCAGTGTCAATATACGCGGAGCCAAGTCGGCCTCCAAAGCTGTTGCCGCAAACATTTATTTCGAAACCAGATTACTCAGTGCGAGCAGCACACCGTCTTCGGCGGTGTCGCTATTGGTTGATAACACGTTAAAGCGCCATTTAGCACCCGCCTCAGCGAGTTCTTCAACATGTTCCCGACCTTTGTGCAAGATTGCACGGGTGTGTGCGCCAAAAAACGGCGCGATCATGCCGCAAAGCTGAGGAAGCGGGGCCAATGCCCGAGAGGTAATCACGTCAAATGCTGGCGTTTCACGTGAATCAATCTCCTCACTCCGCCGACCATCGACTTGAACCGCAAGCCCAAGCTCTCGCGCCACCGTTCGCAAGAAACTGACTTTTCGCCCGTTCGGCTCGATCAGCAGAAACGTCGCCCCAGTACCTTTTAATGCGATAGCCATCGGTAGCGCCGGAAACCCGCCACCGCTGCCCAGATCAAGAAATTGGCGATCCGTCGGCAATAGCAGCGAGAGTATTTGTAGACTGTCGAGAAAGTGTCGCGACCAAATGGTAGTCAGTGTTTCACGTGAAACAAGATTCTGAATTCGTTGCCACTTTCTCAGGAGTTCAGAATAGGATTCTAAATCCGCAAGGATAGAGTCGTGAGGACGGACGCAGTCCCTTAAATGGGCCTTGAGTTGAGCCGATTCGGCAGCCCCTATCATCACGCAGACTTTCGCGCCGTACCACGACGGATCACCGCCAATAGCAAGGTAATTGCCGCTGGCGTCATACCGTCAATCGCTTGGGCATGAGCAATGGTGCGGGAGAAAACTGTCGCAACTTCTGGCGGATCTCAATAGACAGCCCGCCAATAGCCTCATAGTCCACCCACTCGGGAATGGCGCGGCCCTCGTCGCGCTGCACCGCCGCTATATCAGCCGCTTGCCGGTCCAGATAGACAGCATACTGCGCGTCCACCAATAGTTGATCAAGATATTGCGGTGCAATATCAGATATTTGCGGAAAAAGAACTTTCACCGCCTCGACGTCAATATTGGGATAGGACAATAGATCAAATGCCGTGCGCCGCTTACCATCAGCATTGAGCGACACTCCCGCCCTGCTCGCCGCGCTCGGCGTAATACTCAGCGCATTGAGTAATTGCCGCCCGGCATCCAGTTTCTCGGCTTTTTCGCGATATAGGCTCGCCACGATAGTCGCCGACCAGTCCGGTGTCGATTCCAATCTGGGTCAAACGTTGGTCGGCATTGTCGGCCCGCAGATGCAGCCGAAACTCGGCACGAGAGGTAAACATGCGATAAGGTTCGGAAACGCCGCGCGTCACCAGATCGTCAACCATGACACCGATATAGCTTTGCGTGCGTGACAGAATAAGCTCTAATTCACCCTTGGCGGCCAATGCCGCGTTGGCGCCAGCGAGTAGACCCTGTGCCCCTGCCTCCTCATAACCGGTTGTGCCGTTGATTTGTCCGGCAAGATAGAGACCCGGTAAACGCTTTAGTTCGAGCGTATGTCGTAGGCTCACGTGGATCCACATGATCATACTCAATTGCGTATCCGGACCGGACGATCCGTACACCCCCAACCCCGGCATTGATTGCAGGAACGCGAGGCTGAACGTCGGCAGGCAGGGATGTTGAGAGACCATTGGGATAGATCGTCGGATCGTCCAGTCCTTCAGGTTCAAGAAAAATCTGGTGGCTATCACGATCGGCAAAGCGAACAATCTTGTCTTCAATAGAGGGACAATATCTTGGCCCACGACTTTGAATTCTGCCGGAGTACATGGCAGAACGATGTATATTGTCGGCGATAATCCGATGCGTTTCCGCGGTGGTCCTGGTAACAAAGCAACTAACTTGCGGGTTCGTGATGCAATCAGTGAGGGCGGAAAACGGTTCCGGCGGCTGGTCACCACGCTGTTCATCGAGCACTGCATAATCGATACTGGTGCCATCAAGTCGCGCCGGTGTGCCGGTCTTTAAACGTCCCAACTGAAGGCCTAGAACCTCCAGTCGGCGGGACAGGCCCAGCACCGGTTTTTCACCCACGCGCCCAGCCGGGATTGTTTCCTCGCCACGATGGATCAGACCGCGCAAAAAAGTACCAGTAGTCAGCACCACCGCATGGGTAGTCAGTAGACGACCGTCCAACAACGACACGCCGGACACAACACCGTCGTCGACCTTCAAATCGTCGACTTCGCCTTCAATGACGTCAAGGTATGGCTGCGCCGCTATAGCTTTTTGCATCGCCTGCCGGTAGAGCTTTCGATCGGCCTGCGCACGCGGACCACGCACCGCCGGGCCTTTGCGACGATTGAGTACGCGAAACTGAATGCCGGCAGCGTCGGCAATCCGACCCATTAGGCCATCCAGGGCATCTATTTCCCGAACCAGATGACCTTTTCCCAGACCGCCAATGGCCGGGTTGCAGGCTCATCTCGCCTATTGTTGCGAATTTGTGGGTGATCAGCGCTGTGGGTACACCGAGGCGTGCAGACGCCGCAGCGGCTTCGCATCCAGCGTGACCACCACCCACAACGATGACGGCATAGTCAGTCATGACATTATTCCTGTGAGCCGCCTATTTAGAGCAATGTTTCACGTGAATCAATTTCTTTGCGTCACACGCAATGTTTCACGTGAGTCATTTCCCGATGCAAAAGCTGGAAAACAACCGATCCAGCACGTGTTCGGCATCAATTTTGCCAATAAGTCGTTCAAGGGCCTGCGAACTGAGGCGCAGTGATTCGGCTGCAAGTTCTGGCGCGTCAAGATGAGCGAGTGACTTCGTCAAACCGTCAATGCCGTGCTCAAGTGCCGCCCGGTCTCGCTCACGACTTACCAAAACCGGTTCACCAACACCCGCCACCTCTTTAGCGAATTTAGACAGCTGCAGTTTTAGGCTCGACCATGCCATCACCGCTTGTCGCCGACGTATGGAGCATAGCAGGCTCAACGCGACCCAAATCAGACTTGGTGGCAACAGTCCAAATGGGTCCTTCAGTGGCAGGCGCTGCGGCGTCATGTTGATCGGGTGCCACCAGCCACAGCGTCAAGTCGGCCCGAGCTATCTCTGCACGCGCGCGTCTAACACCTTCAGCCTCGGCTAGACTGGTGGTATCTCGCAATCCTGCCAAATCCAGTAGCACTATTAACTGTCCGTCAATATCGAGCGGCACCTCACGGACATCGCGCGTCGTCCCCGCCTCGGCGGTGACTATGGCAACCTCGGAGTTCGCCAGTGCATTAAGAAGGCTGGATTTTCCTGCATTTGGCGCCCCCGCCATGGCCACGCGTAATCCCTCCCTAACGATACGCCCGCGCGCTACGCCCTCGAGCGCGAATTCCAACTCCTGGCGCAACGTAATGATCTGGGTTGCAAAATTGTCGGGCAAAGCGCCGACGTCGCCCTCATCTGAAAAATCAAGTTGGGCTTCGATTTCGGCGCGCAGGCCAAGAATTTGATTGAGCCAGGCCGCAATCTTGTCGCTCAACCCACCTTCGAATCGCGCCAGCGCCTGGCGGTGTTGGTTTTCCGTCTCCGCATTGAGCAGATCGCCCAGCCCCTCAACGGCCACCAGATCCAGCTTACCGTTTTCGAATGCTCGCTGGGTAAACTCGCCGGCATCTGCAAAGCGCGCTCCAAGCGCTGTCAATTTTCGCAGAATGGCGCGCACGCCAGCTGGCGATCCATGCACCTGTAGCTCGGCGCAATCCTCACCGGTAAAACTATGAGGTCCCGGAAAATAGACCACCAGTCCACGATCCAACAGAGTGTCAGCACCAATCGCCCGTAGCACCATCTGGCGCGGCTTGGGCACCTCACCAATCAGTTTTTCGAGAAGAGAGTGTGTCCGCGGCCCCGACAGTCGAATAACCGCGACACCTGACGGTAGTGCACCAGAGGATAGTGCCGCAATTGTATCGTCAGGACGCATTATTGTGTCAGGTATTCATCGAATCGAAGAAGTCGGAGTTTGTTTTAGTTTGGCGAATCTTGTCCATCAAAAATTCCATTGCATCAATAGTACCCATCGGCGTGAGAATACGACGCAATACATACATTTTCTTCAAAATGTCGGGTTCTACCAGTAACTCTTCCTTGCGTGTGCCAGACTTGGTGATGTCCAGAGCCGGGAACACGCGCTTGTCGGCAACCTTGCGGTCAAGAATAATTTCCGAGTTACCTGTGCCTTTGAACTCTTCAAAGATCACTTCGTCCATACGGCTGCCAGTATCAATGAGCGCCGTTGAAATAATGGTCAGCGATCCGCCGTCCTCGATATTACGCGCCGCACCAAAGAATCGCTTTGGCCGCTGCAGCGCGTTGGCATCAACACCACCGGTCAAAACCTTGCCCGATGAGGGCACCACAGTATTGTACGCACGACCCAGTCGGGTGATGGAGTCAAGCAGAATGACCACGTCCCGCTTGTGCTCGACCAATCGCTTGGCTTTTTCGATAACCATTTCAGCGACTTGAACATGCCGACTGGCCGGTTCGTCAAAGGTTGAGGAGATAACCTCGCCCTTGACCGATCGCTGCATGTCTGTAACTTCCTCGGGCCGTTCATCGATTAGCAGAACGATAAGATAGCATTCGGGATGATTGGTGGCGATTGATTGTGCAATATTTTGCAACAATACCGTTTTACCCGTGCGTGGAGGCGCAACGATCAAGGCGCGCTGTCCTTTGCCCAGGGGTGCAACCAGATCGAGTATTCGCGCACTACGATCCTTGAGTGTCGGATCGGGCAATTCCATCTGTAATCGCTCTTCAGGATAGAGCGGTGTCAGATTATCAAAGTTGATCTTGTGGCGCACATTCTCCGGGTCTTCGAAATTAATCGTATTGACCTTGAGCAGCGCAAAATATCGCTCGCCTTCCTTGGGCGATCGGATCTGCCCCTCAACTGTATCGCCAGTACGCAGCGAAAAACGCCGGATTTGGGAGGGGCTGACGTAAATATCGTCCGGCCCTGGCAGATAATTGGCATCAGGCGATCGCAGAAAGCCAAATCCATCAGGCAGGACCTCGACCACACCCTCGCCGGTGATGTCGACATCCTTGTCGGCAAGGCTCCTTGAGGATTGCAAACATCAGTTCCTGTTTGCGCATGGTCGAGGCATTCTCGACCTCGTGTTCTTCGGCAAATACCAACAGTTCGGCTGGTGTCTTGGCCTTAAGGCTCGCTGAGCTTCATATTCTGCATGTGGAGGATGACCCTTTAGGGAAATCAGAGTGAGGCGGGAATTATTGAAGGAGGGATAGCACCGCGACGGTGATCAGGATTGATCGAACACTATGGATGCGATGCACTCCCATAACGCGAAGCGATCCGCGATTCAAGATTGAAACCGGAAAAGCCGCCGATTCACGTGAAACAGCCTAAAATGGCCGCACGATGACCATGATGACGATAATGATCATCGCGACGGTCGGCACTTCATTGATCAGGCGAAAATATTTGGCCGGCTTTTGGTTCGCATCCTTGGCGAATCGCTTGAAATGACCAGCCAGATGGCCGTGAAAAGCTGAAAGTACCAGGACGAAAAACGCCTTGACCCAGGGCCAGCCCTGCGACCAGTCGATAAAACCCGCAGCAATCATCCACAGCCCGAAAATAAACGTCGCGATCATCGCCGGATTGATGATGCCGCGCAAAAGGCGCCGCTCCATGATCTTGAAGGTCTCCGACTGTACAGAGCCGATTTCTGCATCCGCGTGATAGACAAAAAGTCGTGGCAAATAGAGCATCCCCGCCATCCAGGCAATGACCGAGATCACATGCGCCGCCTTGACCCATTCCATGGCTTTATCCTTTTTTGACCAGTTCGACTAACCGCGCCACATGCTCGATCGGCGTTTGTGGAACAATGCCATGACCCAGATTGAATATGTGCGGACGTTGGGAAAAGCCTTCGATAATATCGAGGGCCCGCGCCTCCATCTGCTCACCGCCGACAACCAGCCTGAGCGGGTCAAGATTACCTTGAACCCCGAAATTGCCCGGCAACACCGCATTGGCAAAGGCCAACGGCGTAGCGTAATCAAGTCCCACTATGTTGACTTTGGTGGCATCGACATAAGCTCTGATCATCCCGCCCGCACCGCGCGGAAAACCAATGATTGGTGCATTCGGTATCCGTTGGCGCAAACCCTCGATTATGCGCCGGTTTGGCTCAATGACATGGCGCGCAAACGCCAGGCTCATCAAGATTTAGCGCCCAGGCTCTCAAACAATTGCACCACATCGGCGCCGGCTTTGAACTGCGCTTCAAGATAATCGATGCTGACCCTCACCAGCATATCGAGCAGTTTGGCAAAGGCGTCAGGATGCTGAAGGGCAAACAATCGCGCAATAGCCTGGTCGGGTGATCCGCGGCCGCCCAGCATATAGGTAGCCACAGTCCAGGGAGAGCCACAGAAGCCGATCAGGGTCGTTTCGGGCGCCAGTGTGCTGCGCAACCGGCCAAGCGTCTCAAAAACCGGGCTTAGATGCTCGAGCAGCCGTTCGGGTCGCAGTCGAGCCAGTGTTTCAACACCCAATGGTTCAAGGACTGGTCCTTCACCCTCGGCGAACCGTACCGACTGGCCCAATGCATCGGGAATAACCAGAATGTCCGAAAACAGAATGGCGGCGTCCAGATCAAACCGCCGTAGCGGCTGCAAAGCTCACCTCAACGGCTAGGTCAGGCGTATAGCACAGATCAAGGAACCCTTTGGAGCGGGCGCGCGTTTCACGATATTCAGGCAGATAACGGCCCGCCTGACGCATGATCCAGATCGGTGGCCGTTCCTGTCGCTGGCCGAGCACCGTGGCAAGCAACGGCTTATGGACCGCAGCGCTCATGAAAACCGACCCTTCAAAATCCTATTAAAGAGTCTTTCTTTCTTTATCTTTATTATCATGGATGTGTTTTGCCCCAATTCACGCCTCTTAACAATCTGACCCTGTCGCGACACAAGGGCACAGCACTATGGTTAACCGGGTGTTAACAACGCCGGCGAGGCTGTGGGTTAATAGAACGTTAAGACAGGTTAACGAAGCGTTAATCGGGTGCTGTTGGCGGCTAAATCGTGCAGGCTCGGCATGTGCATAAACGGCGTACTCTTGCCTTTCCACATTTTGGCTTATCCCCAAACCTTTCCCACGTGGTCAACACCGATGCCCCCAGGTTGAATTGTTAACGAATTATGAAGCTGGTCGAATAACTTTGTCCAACTGCAAAATCGACGCCCAATAACCACAAACTGGGCTTGAGCTGGGGATGACAGTGTGGAAAACCTATGGCCATGTTGATCCTCGCTTCAAAGAGTAAAACCCGCCAAGCGCTGCTCCGTCAGGCTGGCTTGAGCTTTACCAGCACACCGGCGACTGTCGACGAGCGGGCACTGGAAACCGAAGCCTTGAACAGTGGCGCCGATGCGCGCGACATTGCCAGTCTGCTCGCCATCGCCAAAGCCCGCGCGGTCGCCCGGCAAAATCCCGGAGCACTGGTCATTGGTGCCGATCAGACACTGGCACTGGGCAGTGAACTGCTTCACAAACCGCGCGATCGTGATGATGCCATAGCCCAGGCTCGACCGCCTCGCGGGCAAGACCCATCGCCTGCATGCCGGCATAGCCCTTGTGCGCGATGATGCCATTTTGTGGTCAAGCCTTGAAACCGCGGAATTGTCGATGCGGGAATTTTCTGCCGCCGAGCGCGACTTTGTCCTGACCCTTGAGGGCGCCTCGGCGTTGGAATCGGTGGGCGGGTATCGGCTCGAAGGGCCCTCTATACGATTGTTCGAAGCGGTGTCGGGTGACTATTTCACCATTTTGGGCTTACCCCTGCTACCGCTTCTGGCGGCCCTGCGCGCCATTGCACCAGATTGCCTTTTGGAAACCCCAGCGCCGTGACCACCAAAGCCTTTGTCATTGGCCATCCAATCCGGCATTCGCGCTCGCCGATTATTCATGGCCACTGGTTGGATGCGTTTTCGATCGATGGCGCCTATGAGGCAATTGAGGTTGAGCCGACCGCCCTGGATAGCTTTTTCGAACGGCTTCGGTCGGGCGAATTTGCCGGCGGCAATGTAACCATCCCGCACAAGGAAGCGGTTTTTGTCCTCTGCGATAGTGTTGATCCGTTGGCGCGCGCCATCGGCGCCGTCAACACGCTGGTTGTCGACAATGGCAAAGTGCATGGCACCAACACCGATTATCTGGGGTTTCTGGGCAATCTTGATGCCGCAGCGCCTGGATGGTCGGATCATTTAGAGCACGCCATTGTGCTCGGCGCTGGCGGCGCGGCGCGGGCTATTCTGGTGGCGCTGGCCAGTCGAAATATCCCGGCGGTGCATATTCTTAATCGTACCTTGGCCACCGCTCAAAAACTGGCGGCTGAAATCAAGGGACCATTCCAGAGCCACCCGTTCAATGCCTTTCCCCGGTTGGCGCCCGAAACCGGTCTTGTTGTCAACACAACCTCCATCGGCATGCATGGAACCGCCTTTGAAGCGCTTGACCTGTCATGGCTGCCCAAGACAGCGCTGGTAACCGATATTGTTTATACGCCCCTGGTGCCCCCCTGCTGGCCGACGCACAACGGCTGGGACTGGCGACAGTGGATGGGTTGGGCATGTTGCTGCATCAAGCGGTGCCCGGCTTTGAGGCCTGGTTTGGCAAGCGGCCGCAGGTCGACGACGCCTTGCGCGACAAGATCGCCGCGACGCTGGAGGTCTGATATGTGGCGCATCGGGTTGACTGGATCCATCGCTTCGGGAAAATCAACGATTCTGGATGCTTTTGCGGCACTGGATGTGCCGGTATTTTCGGCAGACCGCGCTGTTCACGATCTCTATGCCGGACCAGCAGTTGCCGAGGTCGCCAAACTCTTTCCCGACGCCATAATCAACGGCATCGTTGACCGACAAACACTCGGCGCCGAACTGACAAAAGACCCACAGCGGCTGGAAGCTTTGGAGGCACTGATTCATCCGATGGTGCGAGAGCGCATTGCGGAGTTTTTCGAGAAGGCCGCGAGCGATGGTGCAGCCTTGGCTGTGGTCGAAGTGCCGCTGCTGTTTGAATCGGGCCACGATTACGGTTTTGATGCTATCGCGGTGACGCTAGTGGACGCGGTGACGCAGCGCCAGCGCGCGTTGGCCCGTCCCGGTATGACCGTGGAAAAGCCCGACGCTATCCTTGCTCGTCAGCTGCCGCAGGCCCAAAAGAGAGAACGTGCCACCTATTTGTTTGATAGTGCTGGCACGATCAAGCAAAATCAGGAAATGGTCGCGGCCCTGGTCGCCGCGATCCGGGCACGTCAGGCAAAGCCATGAACCGGGAAATCGTCCTCGATACCGAAACCACGGGTCTATCACCCGCCAACGGTGATCGGTTGGTGGAAATTGGCTGCGTTGAACTGATCAACCAATTGCCGACCGGCAAGACATTTCACAAATACTGCAACCCGCAACGCGACATGCCCGAGGAGGCATTTAGGGTTCATGGACTTTCGGCCGATTTTCTCGCCGACAAGCCGCTGTTTGATGCCGTCGCTGAAGAATTCCTGCAATTCATCGGTGACGCCACGCTGGTCATTCACAATGCTTCGTTCGACATGGGCTTTCTCAACCATGAAATGGAACGTACAAAGCGCCCCTCATTACCCAACGATGTCGTTGATACGGTGACACTGGCCCGCCAGGTTCACCCCGGTGCCCGGGTCAGCCTTGACGCCTTGTGCAAACTTTACGGCATAGACAATTCACGTCGCACCCTGCACGGGGCGTTACTCGACAGTGAAATCCTAGCTGAGGTCTATCTCGAACTTCGTGGCGGACGGCAGGGTGGGTTTGCCCTGAATGCGCAAACGACCGTGTCTGCCGCCGAAGCCGTCGCCAATATTGCTGTGGCCGCCCGGCGCCCGACGCCGTTGCCGCCGCGCCTGACGCCAGTCGAAGAAAAAAACACCAAGCATTGTTGGAAACGCTTGGTGCCGAATCGATCTGGGCCAAGTATGGCGCCAAATAGCGCAATCAATTCGGTTTGCTGTCTTCGGGCGTTGTCGCGCCACCTTCTGCTTGCTGCTTGGCGGCCAGCGTGGCCAGATTCTGACGATAGATCGCCGAAAAATCCACTGGTTCCATCATCAGGGGCGGGAAACCGCCCTGCTGGGTGACGCCAGCCAATACCTGCCGGGCGAATGGGAAAATCAGCCGTGGGCACTCGATCATCAGCAACTGGCTGAGCTGGGCCTCGGGAATGTTTTGCAAACGGAACACCCCGCCATAGACCAACTCGACATTGAACAGGACCTTGGTTTCGCGGGTCGCCTTGGCGTTCAGCGTCAACTCGACCGCATAGATGTCATCGCTCTGTTTCTTGACGCCGACGCTGATGGACACATTGAATGTCGGCTGACCCGACCCCAGCATGATCGATGCCGGAGCATCGGGATTTTCAAATGAGAGATCGCGAATATATTGCCCAACGAGGTTCATCGCGGGAGCCGCACCGGCCTCGGGCGTTGTGCCGGCCTGATTGTCGTCAGCCATTTCATGTCCTTTTCGCATTAAAGCTTTGCGGGGTGGCTAGCATCTTTGACAACACTGGTAAAGCGCTGGCAATGTGCGCCTTTAACTCGGGCGGTAGTCGTCATCGTCGAGATCGATTGTGCCGGGGCGCTTGACCTGGGGTTGCTCGCGACCCGGCGTCTGGCTGGCGCTGGCGTGCACGACAACACGGCTGGCAAACGCGCGATAGATCCAGCCACGCACTGGCGGTAGCAGCAATAATAGTGCCACCGCGTCGCTGAACAGGCCGGGCAATAGCAGGAATACCGCTGCAACGCCCAACATCATCGCCTCGGCTAGCGGTTGGCCTGGCATTTGGCCGCTGTTAAGACTGGTCTGGATCTGGCGCAGGATGGTCAAGCCTTGGTGCCGCAACAGTATGACACCACCAATGGCCCCCAGAATCACCAGCCCTAACGTTGGCCACAAGCCGATCGTTTGACCGACCTTGATGAACAGGGCAATTTCAATGATGGGGAGCAATAAAAAGCCGATGATAAGGATACGAGCCACGTAATCGGTCCAATTTGTTAAGCCACATGGCAAATTGATGTGATAATTCGCCCAAACGTGAACTGGTTTCAAGGTGAAGCATTGCCTATATATAGGTAGACATCGACGCTCTGCGAGCGCGCGACCGCATCTTCGCCGCGCCAATGAACAGGTAATCAGGCCCATGAACGAATTTTTTGATCTCCCCACCCTTATCGTTATCGGCTTGGCCATTGTCATTCTGTTTCGCCTGCGGTCCGTATTGGGCACCAGGACTGGCAACGAACGCCCGCCGGTCGAGCGACACAAATCGGGCGAGGTCAAGAGCGACGATACCGTTGTGCCAATGCGGCCGCGCGGCGTAACCAACCCCGAACTTGACGATGAATTTCGTGCCCGCAAGATCGAGGCCGAGATTGAGCAGTTCGCGCGCGACAACGCGCCACTGGCCGCCGGCCTCAAGGCGGTCGCCGAAGCCGATCAGACCTTTATGCCAAAATCATTCCTTGAAGGGGCCAAGCAGGCCTATGAAATGATTGTCACCAGTTTTGCCGCGGGCGACCGGGCTACGCTCAAGAATCTTTTGGAAAAAGATGTGTTCGAAGGCTTCCAGAGCGCCATCGCAGAGCGGGAGGCGGCCAAGCAAAGCGTTGATTTTACATTTGTTGGCCTGCCCAAGGTTGAAATTTCCGAGGCCGAGTACGACAAGAAAAACGTTACCGTCACCGTGCGCTTTCACGCCGAGGTGGTGTCCGCCACCCGCGACAAGGATGGCAATCTGGTGGAGGGCAATGCCGATCAGGTGCAATCCATTGCCGACGAATGGAGCTTTACGCGCAATCCAAAATCGCGCGATCCTAACTGGAAAGTGAGTTCCACCAGCCAGTTGAACTGATTCGATTGGCTGCGGAGACAGGCTATGGCAAAGCGCGATGCCAAGCGCCTGGCGGATTTTCACCTATGGACGGCGGTTGCCGAAACCGTCGATCCCCTACGGCCAAAGCGGTTGTATAAAATCGCCCAGGGGCCGCTTCCCATACCCGATACCGCTGTTCATCCGAGCCCGCCCGCACCGCAAAAGCCGCGTCGCGCCGCGCCCATCACCATGCCGGCCTATCAGGCGCCGCCCGCGCCGAAACGCCATCCGGGTCACGCTATCGAGCCGCGCCTTCGCCGCAAGGTCGCCCGCGGCCGCATCGAAATTAACGGCACCATTGATCTGCACGGCATGCGCCAAACCGAAGCCCATCAGGCGCTCAACCGATTTGTCCGCGCCCGCGTGGCCCGCGGCGACCGCACCATTTTGGTAATTACCGGCAAGGGTCTGCGCCAGTCCGACGATTTGGCCACAACATTTATCGAGCGCGGCATTCTGCGCGCCATGCTGCCCATGTGGCTTTCCGAACCGGGCCTTGCCCCGATGATCGCTGGCTGGAACGCAGCCGCCCAGCATCATGGTGGTGACGGCGCCTACTATGTGAGGTTGCGGCGACCATGACCCCATTAGGTGCACGTTTGCGCGCCATGCGTGAAGAGCGCGGCATATCGCTTAAACAGATGGCCGCAGCGCTCAATGTGTCGAGCGCTTATCTGTCGGCACTTGAACACGGTCGGCGTGGCCTGCCCACCGGCTTTTTGCTGCATCGCATCATCGCGTTTTTCAACGTCATTTGGGACGAAGCCGAAGAATTGCAGCGGCTCGCCGAAATCAGCGATCCCAAAATTACCATTGATACCGGGGGCATGGTGCCAGAAGCCACCGAACTGACCAATCGGCTGGCCGCCGATATCTCTCGGCTGTCGGTTGAAGATCTGGCATTCCTGCGCACCGAACTGGTGCGGCGCTCTGGCAAGGCCAAGAGCCTGACGCCGCACCCCATCGTTATTAGAGCACGAACCGGCTAAGATCCTCATCACCAGCCAGGACACCGACCTTGTCTGCAACAAAGGCGCGGTCGATATCGATGGTTTCCCCGTGCTTGTCCGGCGCGTCGAACGAGATGTCCTCGACCAGTCGTTCCATCACCGTCTGCAACCGTCGTGCACCGATATTCTCTACCGTCGCATTGACCTTGACGGCGGCGTCCGCGATGGCCTCGATGGCATTGTCGGAAAACACCAGCGTCACACCTTCAGTCCCCATCAAGGCGACATATTGCTTGATCAGGCTCGCTTCGGTGTCATTGAGGATGCGCACGAAATCGTCGCGCGTCAGCGCCTTGAGTTCAACACGGATCGGCAAGCGGCCCTGTAGCTCGGGCAACAGGTCAGATGGTTTTGAAACGTGAAAGGCACCCGAGGCAATGAACAGGATATGGTCAGTCTTGACCGGACCATATTTGGTCGAAACCGTCGTGCCTTCGATCAGTGGCAGCAGATCGCGCTGCACGCCTTCCCGGCTCACATCCCCCCCACCACGACCCTCGCGGCTGGCAATCTTGTCGATTTCATCGAGAAAAACGATGCCGTGGTTTTCAACCAGATCAACAGCCTCGACCTTGAGCGCTTCCTGGTCCAGCAACTTGTCGGCTTCCTCGGTTACCAGCAGGTCATAGCCTCTCCTTGACTTTGAGCTTGCGTTTGACGCCGCGCCCGCCCATCGCCTTGCCGAACATTTCCGACAGATTGATCATCCCCACATTCCCCCCTGCATGCCGGGCATTTCAAACATGCCGGTGCCGGGCGAGGGCGCAAGCTCAATTTCTATCTCGCTGTCGTCCAATTCGTTCGCCCGCAGTTTCTTGCGGAAACTGTCGCGCGTTGAGGGCGTGGCGGAGGTACCGACTAGCGCGTCAAGTACCCGTTCTTCGGCATTGTGATGGGCCTGCGCTTGTACGTCGGCGCGGCGCTTGTCCCGCAATAGCGACAGGCCAGATTCGACCAGGTCGCGCACGATCTGCTCCACATCGCGGCCAACATAACCCACCTCGGTGAATTTGGTTGCTTCGACCTTGATGAACGGCGCCTGGGCCAGCCGCGCCAACCGACGGGCGATTTCGGTCTTGCCCACGCCGGTGGGGCCGATCATCAAAATATTCTTCGGGCTGACTTCACGACGCAGGCTCCTCCGGCAATTGCTGACGGCGCCAACGGTTGCGCAGGGCCACGGCGACGGCACGCTTGGCGTCATTCTGGCCAACAATATTGCGATCAAGTTCGGAGACGATCTCGCGCGGCGAAAAATTGGTGTCGGACACGTTGTCCCTTTCCGGATCGCTCATTGAGCCGATCCATTTGCGGTGGCTGCCGAATGGCCAGCCGGCCCGGTTTAATCTGTTTCGATGGTTTCGACAGTAACGCTGCCGTTGGTATAGACGCAGATCTGCTCAGCGATCTTCATCGCCTTGCGCGCAATCTCTTCGGCGTCCAATTCGGTATTTTCGGCCAGCGCCAGCGCCGCCGACTGGGCATAATTGCCGCCCGAGCCAATGGCGATCACGCCGTGGTCTGGGCTGAGTACATCACCGGTACCGGTCAAAACCAGCGTGTCGGTCTGGTCGGCCACGATCATCATCGCCTCAAGCTTGCGCAAATAGCGATCCGTACGCCAATCCTTGGCCAATTCGACCGCGGCGCGCATCAATTGGTCAGGATATTGCTCAAGCTTGGTTTCGAGCCGCTCGAAAAGGGTAAAGGCATCCGCCGTTGCCCCGGCAAAGCCACCAATGACCTTGCCGCCAGCCAGCCGACGGACCTTCTTGGCATTGTGTTTCATCACGGTCTGGCCAACCGAGACCTGACCATCACCAGCCACCACAACCTTGTTGCCCTTGCGAACGGCCACAATGGTAGTGCCGTGCCAACCGGGAAAACTACTGTCACTCATAGGGAATAACTCCAGAACTGTTGGCTCTTATTTAGGCGGTACCGTCCCGATTGCAATGCAGGTGATGATCGTCGAGGCGCCGTCTCAACCCAATCTTTATCCAATCACCTGCATATGCTAGAGCAACCGCACAATGGAGAGACGAGATGCGTACCGCCAAGATTGCTCGCAAGACCAATGAGACTGCCATAGAGGTGTCGGTCGATCTCGATGGCACTGGCACCCGGGCCATGGCGACGGGCATCGGTTTTTTTGACCATATGCTGGATCAGTTGGCCCGCCACTCCCTGATCGACATGGTGGTCAAGGCTGATGGCGATCTACACATTGACTTTCACCACACCGTCGAAGACGTCGGTATCGCATTGGGCCAGGCAATTCAAAAGGCACTCGGCGACAAGAAGGGCATTCGACGCTATGCCAGTAGCGATCTGGCCATGGATGGCACGCTGACCCGCGTGGCGCTGGATGTGTCGGGCCGCCCGTTCCTTGTGTGGAAGGTTGCATTCTCGGCGCCAAAAGTCGGTGAGATGGATACCGAATTGTTCCGTGAATTTTTTCAGGCCTTCGCGATCAATGCCGGCATAACCCTGCATGTCGAGAATGCCTATTTCGACAATAACCACCATCTGGCCGAAACCTGCTTCAAGGCGGTGGCCCGTACTTTGCGCGATGCGCTCGAAATCGATCCTCGCACCGCCAATACCATTCCATCGACCAAGGGTACGCTCTGACCCTTTCGCTTTTGTGGTAATTGCACTAAATCCACAGCCAGCGGGTATTTGGCACCCCGATATCGGGGCAATAGGCGCGAGATGGGAGTAACTGGTGACGGTCTATGCAATCTATGAAGCTGGATCTGGAAACAAGGCGCCGGTAGCGGTTGCTGAAAAATTTTCCTGGTTGGGCTTTTTGCTGCCGCCGGTCTTTGCCGTGCTCCATGGTCTATGGCTCGAACTACTGGTCTATGGGGTCAAAATCGTCGCCCTGATCTGGTTGAGCCAATATATCGGCAGCGACACCGCAATGCTGCTTTATCTGGCGCTTGCCGTCTGGATCGGCCTTGCCGCACCCGCCATGCGGCGCGCAAAACTAGGCCGAAAGGGCTGGCACCATCGCGCCGACCGGGTTGCAGCCAGCTCCGATACCGCAACGCTGGCCTGGATGGAACGCGCATGAGCCGGGTGGCCATCATTGACTATGGCTCGGGCAATCTGCGCTCGGCCGCCAAAGCGTTCGAGCGGCAGGCTGCCATGCTCGATCAGCCGCCAGAGATTATCGTTACCGCCGATCCGGATATTGTCCGCGGCGCCAATCGCATCGTTTTGCCCGGTGTTGGCGCGTTTGCCGATTGCCGAGCCGGGCTGGACAAGGTTGCGGGCATGGTCGACGTGCTGGCGGAACGCGTCCTCAATTATGGGGTGCCATTCCTTGGTATCTGCGTCGGCATGCAATTACTGGCGACAGAGGGCCGCGAAAAAACGGTAACCTCCGGTCTCGGCTGGATCCCCGGTTCGGTAGTGCCACTTGCCCCCGTTGATCCAGGTTTGAAAATTCCGCATATGGGCTGGAACACACTGCAGATCAGGCAATCCCATCCGTTGCTTGCCGGTGTGCCTGATGGCGAAAATGGCTTGCATGCCTATTTCGTCCACTCCTACCACTTGCAAACAGATAGCCCCGAAACCCTGATCGCCACCACCAATTATGGCGGCACGGTTACGGCCGCAGTTGGTCGCGACAACATTTTCGGCACCCAGTTTCATCCTGAAAAAAGCCAGGCACTTGGCCTGACACTGATTTCCAATTTTCTGGTTTGGACGCCATGATCCTGTTCCCTGCCATCGATCTCAAGGACGGCCAATGCGTGCGCCTCAAACTGGGCGACATGAACGAGGTGACGGTTTTCAACGATAGCCCCGCCGACCAGGCCAGGAGTTTTGAAGACCAGGGATTTCAATATCTGCACGTCGTTGATCTCAATGGGGCCTTTGCGGGCCAAAGCGTCAATGGGGCGGCGGTGGAGCAAATCCTCAAGACCGTCAATTTCCCCGTTCAGTTGGGCGGGGGCATTCGCACGCTGGACCATATAGATTCCTGGCTGGACAAGGGGCTGGCCCGCATCATTCTCGGCACTGTGGCCGTGCGCGATCCGGACTTGGTCAAGGCCGCTGCCAAACGCTATCCCGGCCAGATTGCCGTCGGCATTGATGCCCGGGGCGGCAGGGTCGCCGTCGAAGGCTGGGCGGAAACCTCCGAACTTGACGTCATTGAACTGGCCAAACGCTTCGAGGGGGTTGGCGTCGCCGCCATCATTTATACCGATATCGACCGTGACGGTATTTTGTCCGGGATCAACTGGGACGCCACCATTGCCCTGGCGCACGCGACATCTATCCCGGTGATTGCTTCAGGAGGCCTTGCGTCAATGGCTGACATCGAGCGCATGACCCGGCCCGATACCCGAATATTGGAAGGGGCGATTTCAGGCCGGGCGCTTTATGACGGGCGCATTGATTCACGTGAAGCATTGGCCCGGCTCAAGGCCAGCGCTGGATGAGCGCCGCCGCTCGCAGCTCAAGATTTCCGTGGTGGGCCTATGGTCTGGCACTGCTGTTCATAGTGATATTTGCGCTTTGGCCAGTCAGCTCGGTGCTGGTGACCAACGCGTTGGCCGAAGCCAACGGTTGTGTCGTCGATGAAGGCAGCGTCCATGCCTGCGTGATCGCGGGCAGCGATTGGGGGCGCACGCTATACACCATGGGTGTCATGGGCTGGTTTGGTCTGGTCACATTGCCACTGGGATCGGGAGCGGCCATTGTCTGGTTTATCTCCTTGATCATCCATCGGCTGGCCTGGCAGAAAAACAAGGATGTCGCACAATGACATTAAAGACCCGGCTCATCCCCTGCCTTGATGTCAAGGACGGACGCGTCGTAAAAGGGGTGCAATTTGTTGATCTGATCGACGCTGGCGACCCGGTTGAGGCGGCCATTGCCTACGATACCGCGGGTGCCGACGAATTGTGCTTTCTCGATATCACCGCCAGCCATGAAGGCCGCGATACTATTTTTGACGTGGTTGCCCGCACCGCAGAACACTGTTTCATGCCGGTTACCGTCGGTGGCGGTGTTCGCACCATCGAGGATATCAGAAAGCTGTTATTGTCGGGTGCCGACAAGGTGGCGATCAATTCCGCGGCGGTCAACGATCCCGATTTTATCGCTCGTGCTGCTGACAAGTTCGGCAATCAGTGCATTGTTGTTTCCGTCGATGCCAAGCAGCGCCTCAGTCAGGCACCGGGCGGTGACAATCGCTCGGAATGGGAAATATTCACCCATGGCGGTCGCAACGCCACCGGGCTGGATGCCGTCGAATTCGCAGCCAACATGGTCAAACGCGGCGCCGGCGAACTGCTGGTCACCTCGATGGATCGCGATGGCACCAAATCGGGTTTTGATCTCAAGCTGGTGCGCGCCATTACCGATAGCGTCAGCGTGCCCGTCGTTGCCTCGGGCGGCGTCGGCACGCTCGATCATCTGGTTGAGGGTGTTCGGGATGGGCACGCCAGCGCGGTGCTGGCCGCCTCGATCTTTCATTTTGGCACCTTTACCATTCCCCAGGCCAAGCAGCATCTGCACGACAATGGCATCGCCGTGCGCATGGATCGCGCCGCCCCCTAAAGCGTCAGGAGCCTCCCCTATGAGCTTTACCCTTGAACAACTCGACGCCCGACTGGGCGAGCGCGCCAAGGCATCACCAGAGCACAGCTATACAGCCAAGCTCTTGGCGCGCGGCGTGGAAAAATGCGCGCAAAAATTGGGCGAGGAAGCGACCGAAGCGGTCATCGCCGGGGTGACCAACAACAGCCCGGAACTGACCAAGGAGGCCGGTGACGTCCTCTACCACCTGTTGGTGTTGTTACGCGCGGCCGACGTACCCTTGAGCGCTGTCATGGCCGAATTGGAAAGCCGCACCGGCCAATCAGGCCTTGCCGAAAAAGCCGCCCGCAACAAGGATTGAGCATGGACAAGCGCATCAAACCGCCCGCGCCCTATCACCATTTCACCAAGGCGCAATGGTCCAATCTGCGTGCCGATGAAAAAATGACCTTGAGCCGGGAGGACGTCAAGCGCCTGCGTACCTTGTCAGATCCGATATCGCTTGAGGAAGCCGAAGACGTCTATCTGCCGCTGACCCGCTTGCTGTCGTTCTATGTCGAGGCGGTCCAGGGCCTGCACAATGTCTCGACCCGGTTTCTCGATACGCCCGACCAAAAAGTGCCCTTTATCATCGGCGTCGCCGGTTCGGTCGCCGTGGGCAAATCAACCACCGCCCGCATCCTGCGTGCCCTGCTCCAGCGATGGCCCGCCAGCCCCAAGGTTGATCTGGTGACAACGGACGGCTTTCTGCATCCCAACGCGGTGCTCGAGGAGCGCGGCATCATGGAGCGCAAGGGCTTTCCCGAAAGCTACGACAGAGCCCGATTCGTGGCTTTTCTGGCAGATATCAAATCAGGCAAGGCGGACGTCGCCGTACCGGTCTATTCGCATCTGGTCTATGACGTGGTGCCGGGCGAGTTTGTCACCATCGACCGCCCTGATATTCTGATCGTTGAAGGGCTTAATATTCTCCAGCCCGGCGATCTGCCGCGCACCGGCAAGCCCATTCTGTTCGCCTCCGATTTTCTGGATTTTTCAATCTATATCGACGCCGCCGAAAGCGATCTGCGCGACTGGTTCATGGAGCGATTTTTCCGACTGCGCGAAACCGCGTTCCAGGACCCCACCTCGTTCTTTCATCGCTTTTCGCAAATGAGCCGGGATGAGGCGGGTGCCTTGGGCAAGATGGTTTGGGAAACCATCAACTTGCCCAATCTCGTCGACAATGTGCTGCCCACGCGCGGCCGCGCCGACCTGATTCTCAAAAAAGGCCCCAGTCACACAATCGAAGAAGTGCAATTGCGCCGGGTTTGATCTGTCTCCCGGACTACACGTTCTAGCCGGCCAGGCCGTGTGCCTCGACCAGCGTTTCCAGTTCCGTCACCGGTCGCGCCCCGATATGGCTGATGACCTCGGACGCCGACAGGCACCCGGTTTTGAGCGCGCTTTCCAGATTTTGACCGCGCGCAATGGCCAGCAGGAATCCCGAAGCGAACAGATCGCCGGCGCCAGTGGCGTCTTCGACTTTTTTGACCGGATAGGCCGGTACTGAAACCACTTCGCCATTATGGATCGCCATCGCACCGTCCGACCCCATGGTAACGGCGGCAAGTTCGGCGTCCTTGGCGATTTCGCGCACTGCCTCACCGAGATTGTCGGTTTGGTAGAGCGATTTCAATTCATGCACATTGGCAAATACATAATCGATGGTCTTGGAACGGATGAGGTCAAGAAATTCATCCCGAAATCGGTCGACGCAAAATGGATCTGACAGTGTAAAGGCTGCAGCCTTTTCATGTTTGTGCGCATAATGGGCCGCGAGCACAAACGCCTTCTTGGCCTCCTGCGGATCCCACAGGAAACCTTCCATATAGGTTACTGTCGCTGCCCCGATCTCGTCTTCCTTGATGTCGGCTTCCGTCAATTGATGACAGGCACCCAGATAGGTGTTCATGGTGCGCTCGCCGTCGGGCGACACAAAAATCATTGAGCGCGCCGTCAACGCCCCGTTCAGCAGGCGGCTGGTGCCATAATGCACGCCGGTCGAATGCAGATCGGTTTCAAACACATCCCCCAGCGGGTCCTTGGCCACCTTGCCCACAAATGCCGCCCGCCCACCGAGCGAAGCGACACCAGCCGCCGTATTTGCCGCACTACCGCCCGAAATCTGATGTTTGTCCGCGGGCATCTTGTCGTAGAGATAGGCAGCGCGATCGGTATCGATCAAATGCATGATGCCTTCGCTCATGCCTTCGGCTTCCAGAAAGCCGGGCGGCAAAGGCGCAATGACATCAACTATGGCGTTGCCGATGGTCAGGACATCAAAGCGGGTATCGGTCATGCGCGCGATTCCGGGATAACATAACTCGGTTCGATGTACCCGATCGACTGCCGTGGCGCAACGCTTTCACCGTGATTTGGCACGCACGCGGCTGCTCTGGTTTGTCGTTACCGCTTGGCGGCGGGCGGCGGTGTCTTTGGTACAAACCGGCACCATTGCGCGATGATACAACGATAGCACTCAGGTTTGCGCGCCTTGCAGATATAGCGCCCATGCAGGATCAGCCAATGGTGCGCATGCAGCAAATAGGGTTCGGGTATGGTCTTGACCAATTTCTGCTCGACCGCCAGGGGTGTCTTGCCGGGCGCCAGCCCGGTGCGATTGCTGACCCGGAACAAATGCGTGTCGACGGCAATCGTTGGCTGTCTGAAATAGATATTGAGCACGACATTGGCCGTCTTGCGACCAACCCCGGGCAAGGACTCGAGCGCCGTCCTGTCGTTTGGTACCTGCGACTGGTGTTTCTCGATCAGTAGCTGGCTGAGCGCAAAAACATTTCGCGCCTTGGTGCGATAAAGGCCGATGGTGCGCACCAGATCTTCGATCCCGTCGACGCCCAGCCCCACCATCGCTTCGGGAGTTGGCGCCAGCTCAAACAAGCGTTTGGTGGCCTTGTTCACCCCTACATCGGTTGCTTGCGCCGACAGCACCACCGCCACCAGCAGGGTAAAGGCATTGGTATAATCCAGGCTCACCCTTGGGCTCGGGATCCATCTGCGCGAACCGGGCAAAAATCGCCGCCACGTCGGCTTTGGGCAAACTGTTCACTTTTTTCGCGCGTGCCATTCTCTCTCCCATATTTCTGGGTCTATACTGCCTTAGCGAGTTTAAAGCCAATGCAAGATATTACGACGACACCGCTGCTTTCCGCTGAGCTGACGCCACACCGGGCATTGACCCGTCGGGGACGTTGGCTGATCATTGCTGGTGCCGCAATCATGGGGGCAATGCCGGCCATGATATCGTTGGCACTGGGGGCCTGGCCGATCGTACTGTGTGTTGCCGGCGCGGTGTTGGCAATCGCCTTGGCGCTCAATTACACCCACAAGGATGGCCAACGCCGCGAGCGCATTGTGGTATGGACGGATCGACTTGAGGTTACGCAAATCGGCCCGCGCGGACATACTAGGTTGCGCAAATTCCAGCCGACGGCGGTCCGGTTGATCATTGACCGCGACTTTGATGAACGCACCACGGCCCTCTATATCCGCAGCGCCCGCGACAAACTCGAAATTGGCGAATTTCTCAGCGCCGACGAAAAATCCAGCTTCGCCAAGGCATTTGGTACCGCGCTGCGCAAGGCGCGTATCCGGGCCGTAAAAACCGGGTCGTAAGCAATAGGCGATAGCGCTATTGTCTGGCCATGAACACACATGCCCTCCCCACCGCCGATAGCGACTACCAGACCATTCGGGCCTCGATCCGCTATTTGAGCGAGACCGGTCCCGATGTTCTGGACCTGCCTCGTTTTGCGCGTGCACTGGGGCTGACCGAGCGCCAGCTGACCGATTTGTTTCGGCGCTGGTGTGGCCTGAGTCCAAAATCTTTCGCCCAGGCCGTGGCGCTCGATCATGCCAAGTCGTTGTTGACCCAACGCGCCAGCGTGCTCGATACCACCTTTGAAGTTGGCTTGTCGTCAAGCCTCGCGCCTGCACGATCTTTTCGTCACCTACGAAGCCATGCCACCGGGGGTCTTTCGCGCCAAGGGGGCCGGTATCGACATGATTTGGGGTGCGGCGCCCTGCCCCTTCGGCACCGCTGTGGTCACAGCAACTGATTACGGCATATCAGGGCTTGGCTTTGCCGATGACGATATCAGCGTCGAACAGGCATTTGCCGACTTGGCCAATCGCTGGCCCAATGCGCGCTTTACTCGCAATGACGGGCAAATCGCTCAGTTGGTGGCAGGAATTTTTGCGCCGCAACACTGGTCCGCCGACCACCCAGTCCGCATCGTGCTGATCGGCACTGACTTTGAAGTCAAGGTATGGGAAACGCTTTTGCGCATCCCGGTTGGTGGTGCCACCACCTATGGCGATGTTGCCAATCATATCGGCCGACCGGCGGCATCGCGCGCTGTTGGTGCTGCTGTGGGCAAGAACCCGATATCGTTTGTCGTGCCGTGCCATCGTGTGGTCGGCAGCGCCGGTGCACTCACCGGGTATCATTGGGGCGTGCCGCGCAAGCGCGCCATCCTGGGCTGGGAAGCCGGGGTCGTCGCGGCGGCCAGTTGACCAGCTCCTGACCGCCCTGCGATTGACATGCCTAGATGTCGATCCGCTTGTCGAGCGACCCATCGGCCTTGAGTTTATAGGCGGTAGGTTGGCCGGTTGCGATTTCGCGTTTGAGGATTTCCTCGGGCGTTAGCCCTTCAATTGCCATGACCAATGCGCGTAGGGAATTGCCATGGGCTGACACCAGAATAGTCTGCCCGGCCGCAACCTTGGGTTGAATTTCTTGCTCATAATAAGGCAGCGCGCGCGCCGCCGTGTCCTTGAGGCTTTCCCCGCCCGGCGGTGGTACGTCATAGGAACGGCGCCAGATATGTACCTGCTCGTCGCCCCATTTTTCGCGCGCATCATCCTTGTTGAGACCGGCCAGATCACCATAGTCGCGCTCGTTGAGCGCAGTGTTGCGCACGATGGTGACATTGACGATGTCCATTTCCTCGAGCATCAGGTCCAGTGTGTGCTGGGCGCGTTTGAGGCTTGAAGTGTAATAAAGGTCGGGCACGATGGATTTGGCGGCCAGGACGCGTCCGGTCTCGCGGGCTTCCTCGATGCCTTTTTCGGTGAGGCCCGGATTGCGCCAGCCGGTAAACAGGTTCTTGAGGTTCCATTCGCTCTGGCCGTGGCGCACGAGTATCAGGGTGCCGGTCATTATCATCTCCAGAATTTGGGAATTAGGGGGCCTTCAATGGGTCAGCCCCAACACATCGTCCATACCATAAAGGCCGGGCTTCTGATCGCGTGCCCACAAGGCGGCACGCGCTGCTCCATTGGCAAATATCGCCCGATCCTCGGCACGATGGGCCAGTTCAAGGCGCTCTGATGGGCCAGCAAAAATTACGCTGTGCTCACCCACCACAGTGCCGCCGCGCAGTGTGGCAAAACCGATGCTCCCCGGCTCGCGAGCACCGGTATGGCCATCGCGCACCCGGACGGCATGGTCGCCAAGCTTTATGTCACGTCCCTCAGCCGCCGCTTCCCCCAGCAACAGCGCGGTGCCCGAAGGCGCATCCACTTTCTTGTTGTGATGCATTTCGAGAATTTCAATGTCATAGGTTAAAAGCGCCGCCGACGCCTTACGGACCAGATTGGCCAGCAAGGTAACGCCCATGGAAAAATTGCCCGATTTGACAATGCGACCACCTGCTTTGCCCGCTCCTGCAATAGTGGCATCCTGTTCGGGTGAACACCCGGTGGTGCCAATGATATGGACCAGCCCGCGCGCGCCGGTCTGTGCTGCCAACGCAACGCTGGCGGCAGGAATGGTAAAATCGATCACCGCGTCCGCACCTTCCAGCGCTGCCTCGATATTGTCGCTGATGAACACGCCTAACGGATCGATACCGGCAAAACTGCCAGCATCCTTGCCAATCGCATCGGTCCCGGCGCGGTCAACCGCCCCATGCAACACAACGCCGTCCAGATCGGTTACAGCGCGAATATTGGCGGCGCCCATGCGCCCACCTGCACCCACAATGACTATTTTCAGATTGGCCATATGCTGTTCCTCGTCTCCAACGCTCTAGCAGTTACAAGGGGCTAGGCCAACCGCGTGCCGCCAGCCATTTCTGCCAGAATGGCGCGGGCGGCCGCAGCAGGGTCTGCCGCCTCGACGATTGGCCGAGCCACTACCAGATGAGTTGCCCCGGCATCGAGCGCCTGACGCGGAGTCATCACCCGCTTCTGGTCGCCGCTATCCGACCCGGCGGGGCGGATGCCGGGTGTCACTATCGCAAGCTTTGGTCCCACGATCTGGCGCACCATGCTGGCCTCATAGGCTGCACACACCAGCCCGCCGATACCAGCCTGCCGGGCCTGGTCGGCCCGCAGCGAAACCAGCCCTGCTGTATCGCGCGCAAATCCCGCTTCCGCCACATCTTTGTCGTCCATTGATGTCAGAACCGAAACCCCCAACACCGTCAATCCTGTACCAGCCGCCCCCCGCACCGCGGCACGCATGGCCTGGGGATAGGCATGCACCGTGAGCATTGTCGCACCGGTGGCGGCGATGGCCGCTACACCCTTTTCGACAGTGTTGTCGATATCGAGCAATTTGAGATCGAAAAACACCTTCTTGCCTGCCGCCAGCAGCGCCTTGCCCAGGGCAAATCCATCGGCACCATAAAAGCATTGGTAGCCGATCTTGTAAAAATCGACACTGTCGCCGAGCGACTCGATGATGCTTTCGGCGTGCTGGCGCGTGTCAACGTCCAGCCCAACGATCAGTTGTCCGCTCATTTGATGGCATCTCCCCGGATTTTGCGCCTAATTGCCACAGTGAACGCCCTTAGGCAATGGCGCGCACCAGCCAGTCGGGATCAAGTGCCTCGAACGGCGTCCAGTCGCAAACCAACCGTTGGGCAGCCCAATCAAATACTAATCCGTTGCCGCCGCCGGGATCACCGCCATGGCCTTGATCTTGCTCGCGCGTAATCGCCGTGCCGACAATATGGCACTTGAGCAATGTGCCGACCGCGCCATGGCCGCAAAATATCAGTGGTCGCGATGTGGCAGCGATTGCACCTTCGACCGCAGCGACGATCCGGCACTGCGCGTCAATCGCCCGCTCCCAACCTGCATGGGATTTTTCTGGTTCGCCAAAAAAACAATTGGCCGCGATTTCGAATGCGTCACCCGGCAAAAACCCGGTTGCGGAACGATCATTCTCGTTAAAGACCACCGCGCTGGTAATGTCGAGACCGTGATCCTCGGACAGGATTTGTGCCAGGTCCATCGCCTTGCGTTCGGTGCTGGCGATTAGCCGTGTTTTCGGCGGCAGCCGCAATCGCTTCGAAAGATCATGGGCACGCTCGCGGCCAACACCGGAAAGTTTCCATTGCGGCACTTCTATTGCCGGATCAATCTCTACCTGCGGATGGGTCAGATAGAGCGCGTACATTTTCAGGCTCCGCGGCTGAAGTGTGTCAGTTCGCTCACCATCTGGTCGACCTTTCGAACGATGGCAGGTTCAATGAAGTCCCCATGGGCATCGATTGCCTGCTCTGCCGGCCCTATGCCCAGAAGGGTTGGCACCACCAGTCCACCGATCTTGGTCAGACTATCGCGCAGGTGCGATAACGCCCAGATCGTTCCGTACTTTCCAGAGCTTACCCCGCCAATGCCGAATATGGCTTGGCGAAACGGGCTTGGGCGCTGACGACTGAGCCAGGCGATTGTGTTGACCAGCAACGGGGTCACGCCACCATTATATTCCGGGCTGGCAATGAAAACGATATCGTGAGTCCGGAACATCTCGGCCAATCGACCCGCCGATTCGGGCACATTGTCCGGCTCCAGCTCTTCGTTAAAGATCGGCATGTCGAAATCGCCCAGATCAAGTGCTGTGACCATCACGCCGGCTTCGCCTAGCTTTTTGCCCATATGGTCTTGCAATTGGCGATTATGCGATCCCCGACGAATGGAGCCGGAAAGGGTCAGGGCGGTGGTCATTGTCAATTCCTGTCTTGTTTGCCTGGACCTTGCCTGCACGCTCGACTTGGCGCAAGCTCGATGTCGCAACCCCGGCACGCCGGTGCTATTCTATTTTGATCCGACAGTGGGAGGGCACAATGACCACCAGTATTTTTGTGAATTTGCCGGTTCATGATCTTGAACAGGCCAAGGCGTTCTTTGGCAAGTTGGGCTGGAGTTTTAATCCTGATTTCACCGATGAGACAGCAGCGTGCATGGTTATTTCGGAAACCATTTTTGTCATGCTGCTGACACATGAGAAATTCGGCGATTTCACCCCACGGCCAATTGCCGACGCTCATAAGGTCAGCGAAGTGCTCATTGCCCTGAACCGTGATAGTCGCGCCGAGGTTGACGGGTTTGTCGACAAGGCAATCGCCGCGGGCGGCACCGAACCACGTCCGCTCCAGGATCTGGGCTTTATGTATTCACGCGCCTTTGCCGATCTCGATGGCCATATCTGGGAAATCATCTGGATGGATCCAGCAGCAATTCCCCCGACGCAATAAACGCGTAGCTGCAGGCGCTAGACCTCGAACATCTTCTTGAGCTTGTCGAAAAAACCGTCAGATGTCGGATTGGTTTTTTCGGTGGTCAGGTTCTGGAATTCTTCGAGAAGTTCGCGTTGGCGACGACTCAGATGCTGCGGGGTTTCAATATCAAGCTGCACATAGAGATCGCCGGTGTCCTTGGTACGCAGCACCGGCATGCCCTTGCCCTTGAGCCGCACCCGCTGTCCTGGCTGCGTGCCAGGTGCCACCTTGACCTTGGCACGGGCGCCATCAAGCGTGGGTACTTCAAATTCGCCCCCGAGTGCCGCCGTGGTCATGGCGATGGGAACGCGCGCATAAAGATCGGCCCCCTCTCGCTGGAACAGATCGTGCGGTCGTAGCGAGATGAATATATAGAGATCGCCCGGCGGCCCGCCACGCAAACCCGCTTCACCCTCATTGGCGAGACGAATGCGGGTGCCATCCTCGATGCCCTTGGGCACGTCGACCGACAATTTGCGATTTTCCTGGCGCCGTCCTTGCCCGCCACAATCGGTGCAGGGCTCGTCCATCATCTCACCGCGTCCCTGACAAACGGGACACGTGCGCTCAATGGTGAAAAAACCTTGTGCCGCGCGCACCTTGCCGTGACCGTTACATTGCCGACAACTATGCTTGCCTGTACCCGGTTTGGCGCCTGATCCATCGCAAGTCGTGCAACCAACCAATGTTGGCACATCGACTTCTACGGTGCGGCCCAAAAAACTTTCTTCGAGCGATATCTCCAGATTATAGCGCAGGTCCGAGCCACGCATGCGCGCTGATCCGCCGCCCCCGCCGCGCCGCTGTTGACCACCACCGCCGCCCATGAAGTCGCCGAAAATATCTTCAAAAATATCCGACATCGACGAGGAAAATTCGGGGCCGAATCCCGCGCCCCCGCGTCCGCCACCACCATTTTCGAAAGCGGCATGGCCAAAGCGATCGTAGGCGGCCCGTTTCTGGCCGTCTTTTAGCGTATCATAGGCTTCGCTGATTTCCTTGAATTTGGCCTCGGCCTCGGTATTGCCGGGGTTGCGGTCAGGATGGTGCTGCATGGCAAGCTTGCGGTAGGCGCTCTTGAGCGCAGCCTCATCCGCGCCTTTCTGGACGCCGAGCACATCGTAAAAATCACGTTTGGCCAAGTAGTCGATCTCCTAGCGCGGCAGCCGATATTTCTCCGGTGCGCATCACAGGTCAAAATTCTGCTTCCTAAATGGCCATCAGCGCCGCCGCCCGCAAGGGGCAGCAGGCAGTTTTGCCTGACCAACAGGAAATTCACCCCGCTCTTAACAAGGCTTGCCCGCGCATTCAATGCCAACAAAAAGGCCCGGTTCAAGGACCGGGCTGGGTGATTCACGTGAAACCGCTCCCCGATTTTGGCAATTCATCATGTCAGGGAACCGGGTCGTGTATGCCGGTTGACGTGAGGCGCCTAGTCTTCGACGGCTTCTCGCTCCATACGTTCAGCACTGGAAATGCCGTGCTCCATCAGCTTTTTCCGCGCCGCATTGACTTCGTCGACTGAAAATTCATCATCGTGACGCAACACAACTGCCTCGCCGGTCAGATCGCCGCGCCCATTGGCCACCAGTGTATCGAAGCCGTCGCTAAACCCGTCTTCCATAATCTGATCGGCAAGAACGCGCTGGGCGCCCACACGCTTGTGCTTGGCCCGCAGCTTGGTCAGCTTGGAGGACTTGCCAGCGGCAGCGGTCTTGAATTCCTCGGCGGCCGCAATGGCAGTCCAGAATTCGCGCTCGATACCGGCGTCATGGGTCTCCCCCACCAGTTCGGCAATGCGCAATTGGCAGTTGAATGCAAGATCATCGTGGCCCAGACGCACGGCATTGGCCATGAGTTTGCGCAGCTTGATGGGATCGGTGAATGTTTGAGGATCTGGAATGTTCATAGCCCACCATAGGCCATCTCGTGCCGATTACCTAGAACTAAGGCAACCTCTGGCGTTTGGTCGCACGGCACCAGTGTGGTGTCACACCAAAATAAAAAGGGCCCGGCTCGCGCCGGACCCTCTCGATCTGAATTCAAGTCGGCCTATGCCGATTTCTGGTCATCGTCCTTGACCTCTTCGAAGTCGGCATCAACGACATCGTCGTCGGCGCTGTCCTCGTCGCTGCCATTGGCTTTGGCTTCAGCCTCTTCCTGGCTGGCCTTGTACATGGCTTCGCCAAGCTTCATCGAGGCTTCGGCCAAACTGTTGGTCTTTTCCTTGATCGCATCGCCATCATCGCCATCAATGACGGCCTTGAGACTCGGCAATCGCTGTTTCAATCGCGCCTTTGACCTCGTCGGTGACCTTGTCACCATACTCAGACAGTGACTTTTCGGTTGAGTGAATAAGGCTTTCGCCCTGATTTTTGGCTTCGACTGCTTCACGCTTCTTCTTGTCGGCTTCAGCGTTCTGTTCTGCCTCGGCGACCATGGATTCGATATCGGCATCAGACAGACCGCCCGAGGCCTGGATGCGGATCTGCTGCTCCTTGCCAGTGCCCTTGTCCTTTGCCGACACATTGACAATACCATTCGCGTCAATGTCGAAGGTCACTTCGATCTGAGGCACGCCGCGTGGTGCGGATGGAATGCCCGCCAGGTCGAAATTGCCCAACAGCTTGTTGTTGACCGCCATTTCGCGCTCACCCTGGAACACGCGGATGGTCACAGCGGACTGGTTGTCTTCGGCCGTCGAGAAGGTCTGACCCTTCTTGGTCGGGATGGTGGTGTTGCGATCGATCAGGCGGGTGAACACGCCACCCAGCGTTTCGATGCCCAGCGACAAGGGGGTCACATCGAGCAGCAACACGTCCTTGACGTCGCCCTGCAACACGCCAGCCTGAATCGCCGCACCAAGTGCCACAACTTCGTCGGGATTGACGCCCTTGTGGGGGTCCTTGCCGAACAGTTGCTTGACGACTTCCTGAACCTTGGGCATGCGGCTCATGCCGCCCACCAGTACCACTTCATCAATCTGCGCGGCGGTAACACCAGCATCCTTGAGCGCCTGCTTGCAAGGCTCCATTGTTTTCTGAACCAGATCATCAACCAGCGTTTCGAACTTGGAGCGCGACAGCTTCAGGGTCAAATGCTTGGGGCCCGAGGCATCTGCCGTAATGAAGGGCAGGTTGATTTCGGTCTGCGTCGACGATGACAGTTCGATCTTGGCCTTTTCGGCGGCTTCCTTGAGCCGCTGCAGCGCCAGCTTGTCATTGCGCAGGTCGATGCCCTGCTCTTTCTTGAACTCGTCGGCAAAATAGTCGACCAGACGCATATCAAAGTCTTCGCCGCCTAGGAACGTATCACCATTGGTGGATTTGACTTCAAACACGCCATCGCCGATCTCGAGCACCGAGACGTCGAATGTACCGCCACCAAGGTCATATACCGCAATGGTGCCAGTGGCCTTCTTGTCGAGCCCATAAGCCAGCGCCGCAGCGGTTGGCTCATTGATGATGCGCAGCACCTCAAGGCCCGCGATCTTGCCGGCATCCTTGGTTGCCTGACGCTGGCTATCGTTAAAATAGGCCGGAACCGTGATCACTGCCTGTGTAACGTTCTCGCCCAGATAGCTTTCTGCGGTTTCTTTCATCTTCTGCAGGATCATCGCCGAAACCTGCGACGGCGAGTACTTTTCGCCCGAGGCTTCCACCCAGGCATCACCATTGTCGGCCTTGACGATCTTGAAGGGGACCAGATCCTTGTCCTTGCCCACAACCTTGTCGTCATAGCGGCGCCCGATTAGGCGCTTGACGGCAAACAGCGTGCCTTCAGGATTGGTCACTGCCTGGCGCTTGGCCGGCTGACCCACCAGTCGCTCACCATCTTTGGAGAATGCCACCATTGACGGCGTCGTGCGCGCGCCCTCGGCGTTCTCGATAACTTTCGGATTGGTACCATCCATAACTGCGACGCAGCTATTGGTGGTCCCGAGGTCAATACCGATTACTTTAGCCATTATTTATGCCTCTCTTTCAGCAAACCCGATTGAGACCCTTCGCAAAAAGCAGTCTCGTGGTCGCGGAACGACCAGGTTCCTATACCTTTGAACATGCCCTGACAAAGGGCTTGGGGGCTATATAAGGAGGGGCGCCGAATGCTTCAAGCACTGTTCGGTGTAAAATGGCGATCACACTATTGACCCGATAAGCGCGTGTCGCGCTTTGCAAAGCCGCCGGTCCTGATTACAAACGCGCCATGATCTCGCCCGGCACAGTCCTTTTACACGATACACTCAATCCGCTGGGACAAAATCTGTTGTTCACCCGGCCGCGAGAAATATTGTGTGCTTATGATGCCGATTCGGCCGGTGCAGCGCTGGAGCGGCTACAGTCGGCGCAGGCTGAGGGTCAATGGGCCGCGGGCTATTTTGCCTACGAACTGGGCTATTTGTTCGAAGAACGCCTGACCCATCTGTTACCCGCGGTCACCCCAACCCCACTATTATGGTTCGGCCTCTATGATGCCCCGCAAAAATTTGACCGCGATTCAGTGCTCGCCTGGCTTGAAGCGCAAACCGATGGTAACACTCGCGGGCGCGTCATCAATATTCGACCGTCACTAAATGTCGCTGATTATGCAGAGGCCTTCGCGGCGATCAAATTCTACATCGCCGCCGGCGATGTCTATCAGATCAATCTGACATTCAAGGCCCTGTTCGAGCTTGAGGGCGACGCAGTAGCGCTCTATCGCGATCTGGTGCGCCAGCAAAATGTCGCCTATGGCGCGCTGATCGCAACCAAGTCTCACACCATCCTCTCGCGGTCGCCAGAACTTTTCATTGCCAGTTCTGCTGGCACCCTACGGGCCCGCCCGATGAAGGGAACCCGGCCGCGTGGCCGTTCAATTGACGATGATGAACTGGATCGGACCGCCCTGGCAAACGATCCGAAAAATCGCGCCGAGAACCTGATGATCACCGACCTGTTGCGCAATGATCTTGGTCGTATTGCCCACATTGGCACTGTTGAGGTTACCGACCTGTTCAGCGTAGAAACCTACCGCAGCCTGCACACCATGACCTCTGGCATTACCGCGACCTTACGGCCCGGCCTCGGTACCAGTCAGATTCTGGCCAATCTGTTTCCCTGTGGCTCGATCACCGGTGCGCCCAAAATGCGCGCCATGGAAATCATTGCGTCCCTCGAAGCGGGACCGCGTGGTCTCTATACCGGCGCCATCGGCTACTTTGCACCAAGCGGGGATTTTTGTCTCAATGTGGCCATTCGCACGCTGATGATTGATCAGGATGGGCACGGCGAAATCGGTATTGGTGGCGGCATTGTTGCCGATAGTATTCTTGAGGCTGAATATGACGAGGCCCTGCTCAAAATGAAGTTTCTGACCGATCCTCCAGTGCCGGTCGCGCTAATTGAAACCATGCGTTGGGATGCCGACGAGGGATATTATTTGCTCGATCGTCATCTTGATCGACTGCTGGCATCGTGCCGATATTTCCGGATCGAGTGTCAGCGGCAACAGCTTGAAGAACTGCTCGCCGCAACAGCGCGCGACTTCGCAGGCACCACCGTGCGCGTGCGCCTGCTACTCGATGAGGTGCACGGACCTTCGATCAGCGCCGTGCCACTGCCACCAAATCCAGCGGTGTTTCGCTTTTGCCTGTCGCCTGAACCCTTGCAATCGGGCAGCATCTGGTTGGCCCACAAAACCACCAATCGTGCCTTTTACGATGAACCCCGCCAGGCAGCTGCGGCGCAATTCGGTGTCGATGAGGTGGTGTTTTGCAATGAGACGGGTGAACTGACCGAAGGCTCGATCACCAATATCTTTGTCGAACGCGACGGCGTGCTGCTGACCCCGCCGCTTTCGGCTGGTCTGTTGCCCGGCACGTTGCGGGCGGCGTTGCTGGCCAGCGGCAGGGCAAGCGAGGCGCGGTTGATCCCGGCGGACCTGACCCGCGGTGATTCGATCTATCTTGGTAATTCGGTTCGTGGTTTGCTGCCCGCCCAATTTGTCGATCAGTCAAAAGCGAGTTGAGCGATGGCACGAACAATATATCCCGATGACGTTTTGATCGTCGTTGATGTTCAGAATGATTTTTTGCCCGACGGCAATCTGGCTGTTGCCGATGGCGACGCGGTAATCCCACTGATTAACAAGCTCGCGAAAAAATTCGCCAATGTTGTCCTGACCCAAGACTGGCATCCTGCCGACCATATTTCCTTCGCGTCAAACCATGCCGGCAAAAATCCGTTCGAAACCATAGAGCCTGGACTATGGGCCGCAGGTGCTTTGGCCCGATCACTGTGTCTGGGAAACCAAAGGCGCAGAGCCTGGCGGCCAACCTCGATATTCCGCATGCGCAATTGATAATACGCAAGGGCTTTGATCGCACCGTCGACAGCTATTCCGGCTTTGAAGAGGCTGACCGCCTCTCCCGGACCGGGTTGAGCAGCTATTTGCGCGAACGCGGGCTTAGTCAGCTATATGTCGTCGGGCTTGCGACCGACTATTGCGTCGGCTGGACCGCCCTTGACGGGGTCGCTGCCGGGTTTGATGTAAGCGTGATCGAAGACGCAACGCGGGGCATCGATAATGACGGCTCACTGGCGCGCGCCTGGGCCGACATGGACGCAGCCGGCGTCAAACGCATCCACAGCACTGAAATTTTGGGGTAACGCCTCGCCCGAGGGGCGAGGCAAACTTAGTTGGTGATCGCCGGAGAACGCGCTTAAACGCTCTTGTCCACGGCCTCATCGCCTTCTGCCTGGCTGGCACCGCCCTTGGCCACCCCAACCATCGCAGGCCGCAGCACGCGTTCGCCGATGGCAAAACCAGCCTGAACCACCTGCACGACCGTTCCTTCTGGCTTGGATGCATCGGGCACCTCAAACATCGCCTGATGCTTGTGCGGATCGAATTTGAGCCCTTCGGCTTCAATGGGTTTGACGCCATGCTTGGCCAGAAGCCGCTGCATTTCGCGCTCGGTCATTTCTATGCCGTCGATCAGCGATTTGGTGGCCGCGTCGCCGCTTTCACGCGCGTCGGCTGGCAGTACGGTCATTGCCCGGTTCAGCGCATCGGTGGCGCTGAGCATGTCGCGGGCAAACCCGGCAATGGAATAGCTGCGCGTGTCGGCAATTTCGCGCTCGGTGCGTTTGCGCAGATTCTCCATCTCGGCAATGGTGCGCAACAGCCGATCCTTGAGTTCGGCGTTCTCGGTCTGCAGGGCAACAACCGGATCGATCTCAGGCGCGGCCTGGGTGGCGTCCACTTCGATTTCGGTTTCTGGCTCTGGCGTCGCGTTCTCGTCGCTCATATGTATTTTCCGCAAGTTAAAGGATTTGCCAGCCATATCGGCCAACCGGGCGGCAATTTCAAGCCTTAGAGTCTGACTGGCCTATTTGCGCGCTATCATTGCACTGATGACATGGGCTGTATAATCCACCACCGGCACGATGCGGGCATAGTTCAGTCTGGTGGGACCAATGACGCCCAGAACGCCCACAACCTTGTCATTGGCATCCTTGTAGGGACTCAGGATCACCGACGATCCCGACAGCGAAAACAGTTTGTTTTCCGAGCCGATAAATATCCGAACGCCCTGCGCATTGTCCGCATCACCCAGAAGTTCGAGCAGGCCATCCTTGCTTTCAAGCTCGTCAAACAACTGCCGCATCCGTGCCAGATCGTCGGACGCCATCGTGTCGTTGATCAAATTGGCGCGGCCACGCACGATAATTGTCGGTTGCTCGCTGCCCGAGGGTTGCGCCAGCGTGGCCAGGCCCTCATCAACAAGTTTTTGAGTCAATTCGTCCAGTTCGGCGCGCTGTTCGGCGCGTTGGGCCGCCAATGCCTTGCGCGCCTCTGCAATTGTGCGCCCGACGATATGATGGGCCAGATAATTACCAGCCTGTTGCAGAGCGCTCGCTGTCAGTCCAGCCGGCAGGGGCACGATGCGGTTTTCCACCTGCCCATCCTGCCCTACCATTACCGCCATGGCCTGCTGCGCGTCCAGCCGCACAAATTCGAGATGCTTGAGCACCATGTCCGATTTTGCGGCGATGACCACCCCGGCGCCCTGGCTGAGTCCGGACAGCAGTGAACTGGCCTCGGTAAGCACATTTTCAACCTGTCCCTGGCTGGTGGAGCCCTGGAAATGCTGGGATATCTGGCTGCGCTCGCGCTCGTCGACCGTGCCAACCTCGAGCATGGCATCGACAAAGAACCGCAGGCCTTCCTGGGTCGGCGCGCGCCCGGCCGAGGTATGGGGAGCCGCGATCAGGCCCAGATCCTCAAGATCGGCCATGACATTGCGCACCGACGCTGGTGACAATCCCACCTGAAGCATCCGGCTGAGGTCGCGTGACCCCACCGGCATCCCGGTATCAAGATACCGCTCGACAATTTTTCTAAATATGTCCTGGCTGCGGGTATTAAGCACAGCCAGAAAGTCTTCGGGTGGTTTGACCATGGGATTGGCTAAAATTGTCCGCTTTAACGCTCTTGCATTATTTAAGCGCAAACAAGCCCCGCGCCAAGCGCCACTGGCTTGTGAGTGGGGCTAATGAGGGTTAAGAGGCGGTTAATGTGAATTTTGCCCAAGGTGATTTGACCCATGCGGCCATCCCGACGCCAGACCGACCAAATGCGCGACGTGACGATTGAACGTGGTGTTTCGCTCAAGGCCGAGGGCTCAGCTCTCATCAGCTTTGGGGCAACCAAGGTGCTGGTCACCGCCAGCGTTGAAACCAGCGTTCCGGGTTGGTTGCGCGGCAAGGGACAGGGCTGGGTCACCGCCGAATATGGCATGTTGCCCCGCGCTACGGGCAGCCGCAATCGGCGCGAAGCCACTGCCGGCAAGCAGTCCGGTCGCACCCAGGAAATCCAGCGTCTGATAGGCCGGTCGCTGCGCGCCATTGTCGATCTCAAGGCATTGGGCGAAGCCCAGATCACGCTCGATTGCGATGTATTGGAAGCCGATGGGGGCACCCGTACCGCCTCCATCACCGGCGCTTATGTGGCGCTCGCCGATGCGGTCAAATGGATGGAGGCCCGCCAACTGACCAAGGGTCCGGTACTGCGTGATTCGGTGGCCGCGGTTTCCTGCGGCATTTACCGCGGCACCCCGGTGCTCGACCTCGATTATCTCGAGGACGTCGAAGCCCATACCGACGCCAATTTCGTCATGACTGGTTTGGGTAAATTTGTTGAAATTCAAGGCACCGCCGAACAGGCCCCCTTTAGCCGCGACGAACTTGATGCGCTGATGGGGCTCGCTGAAAAAGGCATCGGCGAATTGAGTGCAATGCAAGAAGCGGCTTTGGCCAAATGAATCTCTTCAACTGGCTCAAGCGCCGCACCACCCAGTCTGAAACATCCCGTGGCGACACTGACCGCGGTGCGCCCGGCCAGTCCTGTCCGATCTGGCATGATGTGTCGCGCGCCCTGAATCAGGCTCAGTCCACCCAGCCCAATCGCAATCGCGCCCGGGGCCAGCGATGAGCTCCATCGCCAAATTGCGTTCGGGTAACCGGCTGGTGCTGGCCTCGCACAACCTGGGCAAGCTGGCCGAATTTCAGGAACTGTTTGCCCCATTTGGTCTAGAAATAATTTCGGCGGGTGCGCTGGACCTGCCAGAGCCCGAAGAAACCGGCACCACCTTTGCCGAGAACGCTCGCATCAAGGCGCATGCCGCCGCCAAGGCCGCCAACATGCTGGCGCTCAGCGATGATTCGGGCTTGTGTGTCGATGCGCTGGGCGGCGACCCGGGCGTCTATACCGCCAATTGGGCGGGACCCCACAAGGACTTTTCCCACGGCATGAAGCGGGTTGAAGATGCGCTTCAGGCCGCCAATGCTACAACGCCGGCCCAACGCCACGCCTCCTTTAATGCCACGCTCTGCCTGGCCCACCCCGATGGGCGCGATGTGCTTTACGAAGGTCGCGTCGATGGCACGCTGGTCTGGCCACCGCGTGGCGACCTGGGTTTTGGCTTTGATCCGGTATTCATGCCCACCGGATTCGATATCACGTTTGGGGAAATGCCTTCCTCCGACAAGCATTCATGGGCGCATGGCCAGATTGGCCTGTCGCATCGCGCGCGCGCCTTTGCCAGATTTGTCGAGGGTGCCATTGAACGGGAATGAACCCCGACGCGGTGAACTGGATTTCGGAGTCGATCATGCCTTTTGAAAAGTCCAATGATCTGTTCGGCATTTATGTGCATTGGCCGTTCTGCGCCGCCAAATGTCCCTATTGCGATTTTAATTCGCACGTTCATCGCGGCCCGTTCGACGAGCAGGCCTATGTCGCGGCCTATGAGCGCGAAATCGCCCACGCCGCCAGCCTGACGCCGGGGCGTTCCGTCCAATCGATATTTTTCGGTGGCGGCACCCCCTCGCTGATGAGCCCATGGGCCGTCGAAGCGATTTTGAAGGCCATTGGTAAATATTGGCACGTCGAAACTGGCGCCGAAATAACGCTCGAGGCCAACCCCACAAGCGTTGAAGTTGACCGTTTCAAGGGTTTTCGTGCCGCCGGCATTAATCGTGTCTCCCTGGGCGTGCAATCACTGAGGCCCAAACCGCTAGCCGACCTGGGTCGGCGCCATAGTGTTGAAGAAGCGGTCGCGGCCGTTCGTATTGCGCAATCGGTATTCGAGCGCTCCAGCTTCGATCTGATCTATGCCCGCCCACACCAGACGCTGGACGATTGGGAGGATGAGCTTAAAGAAGCGCTATGGATGGCCAAGGGACATATTTCGCTTTACCAGCTGACCATTGAGCAGGGCACGCGTTATTTCGACCTGCATCAGGCCGGCAAACTGGCCATGCCGGACGAGGATCTGTCGGCCGATTTTTACGAATTGACCCAGGAACTGACCCGCGCGTCCGGGTTGCCCGCCTATGAGATTTCCAATCATGCCCTCCCGGGACAGGAAAGCCTGCACAACCTGTTGTATTGGCGTTACGGCGAATATGTCGGTATTGGCCCCGGCGCCCATGGCCGCCTCTTGATCAACAATGAGCGCCACGCCACCGCCACTGAAAAGCTGCCCTTCGAATGGCAAAAAAAGGTTTTGGCAGCCGGTCACGGCCAGATTGTCGATGATGTGCTGACCTGGGAGGAGCAGGGCGACGAATTTCTGGTCATGGGTCTGCGATTGCGAGAAGGGATATCGCTTCAGCGCTTTACAGCCATCTCCGGTCGCCAGATTTCCGCCCAGCAGATCAGCGACCTGAAATCCTACGGTTTTGTTGAAACCCTGCCCAACGGCAATCTTCGCGTGACCGATCGTGGCTGGCCAGTTCTCGATGCCGTGGTCGCCGATCTGGCAGCCTAGTCCAGTGCTTTGACGTAGCGATCGGCAGAGCGTTGAACTGCCGCATGGGCCCCTTGCAACAAGAACTTGTCCCACCAACCGCCATAGAGACGGTCAAACTCGAGCGGCGCGACCGTCGCCGCAATCTGGCGTACGACATGGCCGGGCAAGGGAATGAGGTTGGGATAGCTGCGCATGAAACTCAGCCAACCGGCATCGGGCACTACCTGAATTGTGTCGCCGGTCAATAGAATGCCATCGCCTCCCGCACCAGCGGCCCAATGCAAAACAGTGCTGCCGGCAAAATGCCCGCCACAGCGAACCGCGCGCACCCCCGGCACGATTGTAAGTGCATCGCCCTGCCAGTATGTGATCGCCGGATCCGGTCGCATTACATGGTCCTTGTCGGCCTCGGGTAACAGGATCGGCACCCCGCCCAGTGCTTGGCTCCAACTGACCATTGCTGCATAAAAATGCGGATGTGACATGGTCATGGCGACAACGCCGCCGAGCGACTTGATCTGGGCAATGGTCTCAGCGGTGATCAGCGGCGTGCAGTCCCACAACACATTGCCTTTGTCGGTCTGCACCAGCAGCGCCCTTTGCCCGATCCCGGTGGACGGGTTGACCCCGATGCCGGTCAGGCAGGGTTCGATCTCAACCCACTGATTGGTGTGGGACTGTCCAAGTTCGGACATGCTGGTCCAACGCTGGCCTCCAGCGCCCACATATTGCCGCTCGTCTTCACAAATCGGACAGCGCGCGGGCGGGTTCAGGCTCGGGGAGAATTCAACGCAGCAGGTGGCGCAGATCCAGGGTGTCATCGTCGTGCCTATAGTCGCGGTCCATCGATAACGCTTGAACCACCCGGCACTACCTGCTTGACCACTAGTGCATAGTCGGCCTGCCCGTTGGGCTTGAACCTGAATATGCCGTCACGGCCCCGGAACCCGGCTGGCGCCGTCATTGTTGCGCTATCATAGCGCGGCGTCGCCATTGATAGCGCCGAAGCGTTCGCCAGGATGGTCGCGGTATAGGCAATGGTGGTCAATGGGTGAGGCGCACTCCCGAACATGCGCTGATAGTCCGCTGCAATGGCGCTATAGCCCGCAGGATCAACTGCGGGATAGATCGCCCCGGTCAGGTAGGACGTATTGTCAATGGCCATATCCCCCTCCCAGTCGGCCGAGCCGATAATGGCAATCGCCGAGCGAACAATGCCACCTTGCTCAATCATCGCGCCAAAGCTGGGGGCTGTGCCGCGATCGGGCAAAAATACAGCATCGACTTGCCCGTTGGCAATCTGGTTTACCAATTGCGCGGTGAGGGATCGCGCCTCGGTCTCGTTGGAAAAATGATAGATCGCGGCCGGTGAAATGCCCAGGCTTCGCGTTGCCTGATTAAACGCCCGCTCTTGCACCCGCCCGAACGCAGTGTTGGGAACTACCGCCGCAAAGCCTTTTCGCCCTTGCGCCTGGGCTAAAGTCAAACTGCGCTTGACCTCGTTTTCAGGCAAGACGCTGAGCAAATATACACCGGGCCCGGCCGCACTTGCATCATTGGAAAACCCGATAATGGGCACCCCGGCGGCTCGTGCCACCGATCCTGCCGCGCGAACTTGGTTCGCCTTGAGCGGCCCTAGAATGAGGCTCGCTCCTTCGGCAATCGCCGCGCTCGCTGCTTCGGCTGCGCCACCAGCACTGCCGCTGCTATCCTTGAGCACCACGGTGATATTGTCAGAAATATTCGAGCTGGTTTCGACATAATTCATCGCCAGCCGCGCCCCGTTCGCCATCGAGGTGCCAACGCTGGACAGGCCGGGATCGCCACTCAGTGGCAGCAGTAGGGCGACTTTGACCGGTCCGCGCCCAAAATTTTGCCCAACACCGCCAATTGGAGTGTCCGTTGTTCCGGCGGGTATGATCTGATTTGCCATCGTGTCGGGAACATTTGACTGCGGCAGGCCGGGGCCGGGCCAATTAAACGTGCGCGAACCAATGGCATATTCGCCCGGCGCACAGCCAGCCAGTCCCGCAAAGGCCAGCCCGCCGAGGCACCAACCAAATATTTTCTGCCGCTTTGCGCGCGCGCACCTTCGGCTCAAGCCAATCCCCTCCGCCGGTCGCGATGGCTTTGTTAAACTTTGGGCAAGTTTGGTCCGATTGGGTTAACCAAATCTATACAAACAGCCTGTGACTGCTAAAAGAACGCCAGAAACGAGGCTTGATTTGACTAGCGATCCACAAAAAACCAGCAGCTACTATATCGCTGGCACAGGCTTTGCCGGTCCGACGTTGGCACCCGGGTTGTATGTAGTAGCCACACCCATCGGCAATTTGCGCGATATTACCTTGCGGGCGCTCGAAACCCTTTCGGCGGCCGATCTGGTCCTGTGTGAGGATACGCGCCTGTCGGCTCGTCTGCTGGATCACTACAGTATCAAGGGCCCGCGCATGGCGCTGCATCAGCACAATGAGCGTGCTCGGATTGATGATATCATTGCCCGTCTGCAGCAAGGGCAGGCTATTGCCCTGATTTCGGACGCGGGGACACCGCTTTTGTCCGATCCGGGCTTTCCGCTGATTCGTGCCCTCGGCGAGGCTGGACTGCCAGTATTTGCCATTCCCGGTGCCTCGGCGCTGCTGTCGGCACTGGTTGTCGCGGGCCTGCCAACAGATGCTTTTGCCTTTCACGGTTTTCTGCCCACCAAGACTCAGGCGCGGCTAAAGGCACTTTCGGCGATGGCTGATTCACGTGAAACGCTGGTCTATTACGAAAGCCCTCGCCGTCTTGAAAACTGTCTCAATGCCATGGCGGACGCGTTTGGTGGTGACCGGCAGGCGGTAGTAGCGCTCGAACTCACCAAGCGCTTCGAGCGGGTCCATCGTGGCACACTTGCCGATCTGGCGGTCGAATTTTCCCAGGGCGACACAAAAGGCGAAGCGGTTATCCTCGTAGCTGGCGCCCCCGAATCGAGCGTCATCGCCGCTGCCGATTGGCAGGCGGTACTGGTCGATGCCTTGGCCGATCAACCCCTGCGCGCCGCTGTTGACGAGGTCAGCGCCGCCTTCGGTCTTAAGCGCAAACAGGTATATGATGCAGCCCTTGCCCTCAAAGCCCAAAAGTAGTGCCCGCCAAAAGGCCCATCGCGGTGGGCAGCGCGCTGAACGCTGGGCCGCCTGGTATTTGCGACTGCAATTCTATTCAATTCTGGCCACCCGCTACAAAACCCCGGTGGGCGAAGTGGATTTGATCGCCCAGCGCTGGGGCCATGTGATTTTCGTTGAGGTCAAGGTGCGTAACAGCTTTGAAAATCTGACCAGTGCATTCGAAGCCGTCAATACCGCCCGGATCAGTCGCGCCGCCGAACATTATCTGTCACTTCATCCCGAACTTGGTCGACACAGTTTGCGGTTCGACGTGATTTTTCTTGCACCGCGTCACTGGCCGCGTCATGTCAGAAACGCCTTTCAAGGCTCGCTAGGAAAAGTAGATGTCGCTCAAAGTCGCCGTTCAGATGGATCACATCGCCACCATCAATCCGCTTGGCGACTCAACCTTCGCCCTGATGCTCGAAGCACAGGCGCGCGGTCACCAACTGCTCCATTACACGCCCGAAACGTTAGCACTACGTGACAATGTGCTAACGGCTTTGGCCGCACCGGTTAGCGTTTTTGACCTGCCCAAAGGCGAACATTTCGAACTTGGCGACGCCCACAGGACCGAGCCTGTCCACCCAGGACGTGATCCATATGCGCCAGGATCCACCCTTCGACATGAATTACATCACCCTGACCCATTTGCTGGAGCGGCTGCACCCCCAGACACTGGTGGTCAATCCACCGGCCGCGGTACGCAATGCGCCGGAAAAGATTCTTGTCACCGATTTTCCACAGTTGATGCCGCCGACGCTTGTGACGCGCGATCGCACCATGATTCACGAGTTTCGCAAGGAGCACGGCAACATTATCGTCAAGCCGCTTTACGGCAATGGCGGGGCCGGTGTGTTTTTCATCCAGGAAGGCGATCACAATCTGGTCTCGCTGCTCGAATTGTTCGAGCAGAATTACCGCGAACCCTTCATGATCCAGAAATATCTCCCCGATGTGCGCAAGGGTGACAAGCGCATCATCATTATTGACGGCGAGCCGGTGGCCGGGCTCAATCGCATTCCCGCCGATGGCGAAGCACGCTCCAACATGCATGTCGGCGGGCGGCCCGAAATATCGGAGTTGACAGCGCGCGAACGCGAAATTTGCGCCACTATCGCCCCGGCGCTCAAAGAGCGCGACATGATTTTTGTGGGCATAGACGTTATTGGCGACTATCTTACAGAGATCAATGTCACTTCCCCCACCGGCATCCGCGAAATCAAGCGCTTCGGTGGGCCCGATATTGCGGTATTGATCTGGGACGCCGTCGAAAAGCGGGTCCGGTAGCCATTCATATTCGTTGACCAGAAATAGCCTGTTGAGCAATCGCCACCTGTCCGCCCCAAAGCTAAACATCGATCAACTGAATTGGGGATCGACATCGATGCATCATCTATATTGGCCCAATATGGTCCTGAGAGTTGCGCTCGAACTGGCCGCGCTGTTCGCGGTCGGCTGGTGGGGATTTGCCACCAATTCCGACGGGCTCATTCGGATCGCGACCGGCCTGCTATTGCCACTGGCCATGGCTACCTGTTGGGGTGTCTTTCGCATGGCCAATGATGGCGGCGCACCGGTCGTAGAGATCGGTGGCCGGGCCCGGCTACAGCTGGAGATGGGCTATTTTGCCCTGGCCGTGGCGAGCCTGGTCGGCCTTGGACGCCTGGATCTCGCCATTGGGTTGGTTGTCCTACTGACACTCAATTACGGCCTGGATGCCACCCGGACGCTCGACATGCTGACCGGCCGACGTTGAACCTCTTATGGGCGGCGGGTTTGCCTGCCTCGATAAAATGCCTTAGTGCTGAGGGCGGTCACCGGGGACAGGCATGAACACATTTCTCGTCGCATTCGCAACACTCTTCGCCACCGTTGGCGTCGCTGACATCGCCTTTATTTTTGCCGCGCTCACCAAGGACAATACGCCAGCTCAACGCCGCCTGTTTGCAACGCGCGGCGTTTTGATCGCGGGCTTCATTCTGTTGTTCTTTGGGCTTTTGGGCAATCAGATACTTGATCTGTTTGGCATCACCATTCCGGCCTTGCGCACGGCAGGCGGCGTGCTGTTGTTGCTGATTGCTATCGATATGGTGTTTGCCCGTCACTCTGGTGGGACCGGTACCACCGACGAAGAAGAAACCGAATCCCACAAGCGCGACGATATATCGGTCTTCCCACTCGCGCTGCCGCTTTTGGCAGGTCCAGGGGCAATTTCGGCCATGATTTTGCTGACCACCGGCGCCAAGTCTGACCTCGAATTCTGGCTTGTGCTAGCGGCGCTGGCCGCCATCATGATCCTCGCCTGGCTGACTTTGCTGGTCGCCATTCCCATTCAGCGTCTGTTGGGCCTGACCGGCCTGTCGGTCATGTCGCGCGTCATGGGCATATTGCTATCGGCGCTGGCCATCCAGTTCGTTTTCGACGGAATCAAGACCAGCGGCCTTTTGGGCAGTTAGAACGCATTTGCCTCAAATGCCCGGCATTAATCAAAATTTAACGTCGTTATTGACGGTGCGGTGCGCTCGGGCTCAATGAGATAGCCAAAAACGGAGTCCGACAATGCGCGTCGCTGCTGCGATCATCCTGATCATGTTTGCCATCATGTCGACCGCCGCCGCCAATCGGCCGGTAACCCCCAATGTCGCACAAATCGGGTCAACGACCTGATACCGGCGGCGACGCACCGCCCGCCAATGTTTAACGCTGTCAGCGCTACTTTTTCTTGTGTGAACCGAGAGTCGAACTGTTTGCAGTCGCCGCCACTGCCGCCTTGGGCGTCTCTTTTTTCGGCTTCTTGGCTTCCTTGTTACTTCTCATCTGACCCTTGGCCATCTGCGTCTCCTGTTACGTCGGGCGCAATCGCCCACCTGTAGGCAGCACACGCTATGCCTTTGCCCAAATGCGCACAAGCTGGATTTATTTCTCGATCAGGCACCGCCCGGTAGGGCCAAGAATGGCGATGGCGCGCGGATCACAGCCGGTCAGCAGAAAATTCGTCCAATCGTCCCGGCTACCGTAAAAGGCATTGCGATCAACCTCTGGCTTGACCCCGTTAACCACACCGGTCTGGGTCCACTGCCAAAACGTCCAGCCATCACGACCGCGATAGCGTTGGTGTGGTTCGGCTGCGGTTGAGCGAAGCCAGAACGCATTGGGAAAATGCGCGCCTTCCAGAACGTCGCGATGAAAGGTCATGTCCGTGTAGATGATTGGCAGCTTGCCGGTATGGACTTCCATTGCCGTTAGCATCAGGCGTACTTTTTCCAGCGCATCCTCGCGGTTGGGCTTGTTTTTGCAACTGCTGACGTGGTTCCATTCAAGATCGAGTACCGGCGGCAGTGCATCAGGATCATTGGGCACCATCTTGATGAACCACGCCGCTTGCTCGGACGCCAGTGAACACCAGGTCATAAAATGATAGGCACCGCGCGGCATGCCGGCGGCGCGTGCCTTGGCCCAATTAGTATAAAAATTGGGGTCGATATAGTCTTTGCCTTCGGTCGATTTCATATAGACGAAATGCTGACCGGCGCGCCGTGCCGCCCCGAAATCGACGACGCCCTGATACCGCGCGATATCCATGCCTTGTATCGGCAGGCTGCGCGCCCGCGCTACACCCGAATGCGGTCGATTGTCGCCCGGAATGGCGCTGCCGATGCCACCGCGCGCGCAAGCGGCCAGGCCGATAACTACTAAGGCCAGCACACCGCCCCGTGCCAACCGACGCCATAGGGCAGTTCTCGCGATCGGACGGGCAATACACATGGCAAGGGCACTTTGGGAAAGGAATGTGATCAACCTTTGATTCAACATGGCCCGCTTAATGAAACCTTGCGCTAACGTTTATGTCGGGTTGCGTGGTTAATGTACGCGTTAATGTTCCGTAAACGTTCTTGTCTATAGGCCGAGCCCCTGATAGTTTGGTGCCAAAATATTGGGGACAGCAACAATGGTAACCCGCGTACAGACTGTTGCCTTTCAGGGTATCGAGGCCGTTCCCGTTGACGTGCAGGTGCAAATTGCGCCGGGCCTGCCAAAATTCTTGTTGGTCGGTCTGCCCGACAAGGCCGTGAAGGAAAGCAGCGAACGGGTGCGTGCGGCACTCGTGGCCTCCGGTTTGGGACTTCCGCCCAAACGCATCACCATCAATCTGGCCCCTGCCGACCTGCCCAAGGAGGGCAGCCACTATGATTTGCCCATCGCCCTGGGTCTGATGGCAGCCATCGGCGCTATTCCAACCGACGCGCTCGACGGTTATCTGGTGCTGGGCGAACTTGGCCTAGATGGACGCCTCGCTGCGGTCAATGGAACTTTGCCTGCTGCCATTGCTGCCCATAGTCGCGATATGGGCCTGATCTGCCCTGCCCCCAGTGGCCCCGAGGCCGCTTGGGCCGGAGAAGACATTGATATCGTCGCCGCCGAAAGCCTCTTGGCACTGGTCAATCATCTGACCGGCCACCAACTTGCGGCGCGGCCGGTCGCCATTCGGGCCCCAACCAACACCCTTCTGCCCGATCTGGCGGATATTCGTGGCCAACAGGTTGCGCGCCGGGCGCTCGAAGTCGCCGCCGCCGGGGGGCACAATATGCTGATGATCGGGCCGCCAGGCGCTGGAAAATCCATGTTGGCCACGCGATTGCCATCCATCCTGCCGCCGCTCAATCCGCGTGAACTGCTCGATGTTTCAATGATACAGTCGATAGCCGGGGAACTGGCCGGTGGTGCCCTGTCGGATCGCCGGCCCTTTCGCGCACCACATCATTCTGCCTCGATGGCGGCCCTGGTCGGGGGTGGCTTGAAAGTCCGCCCCGGAGAGGTCAGCATGGCCCACAATGGCGTATTGTTCCTCGACGAACTGCCCGAGTTCTCACCGCAGGTTCTGGACGGCCTGCGCCAGCCGCTCGAATCGGGTGAAACAGTCATTGCCCGGGCCAACGCCCGAATTTCCTACCCATCACGCGTGCAATTGATCGCGGCCATGAACCCCTGCAAATGCGGCATGGCCGGAACGCCGGGTCACACCTGTCGTCGTGGTGCCGCGTGCGCCGCCGATTATCAGGGCCGTGTCTCCGGCCCCTTCCTCGACCGCATCGATATTCGCATCGATGTGCCAGCCGTATCTGCCGCTGATATGATCGCCCCATCCGCGGGCGCGGAATCCTCGGCTCAGGTGGCGCTCAGAGTAAAAAATGCCCGAGAACGTCAGCGACAGCGCTATCTCGAGCGGGGCGTTGTTGGGGCGTTTACCAATGCGCACGCCAGCGCAACCATAATTGAAGCGGTGGTCAATCCCGACAGGGAAAGTCAGGCGTTGTTGCTGCAAGCCGCTGAGCGCTTTTCGCTGTCGGCTCGGGCCTATCATCGCGTTCTCAAGGTAGCGCGAACTCTGGCCGATCTCGCCGGCGCTGAAAAAGTCGCACGGGCCCATATTGCCGAGGCCTTGAGTTATCGTATCAATATGCAGGCGGGTTGAGATGGCAGCTGTTCATAGGATTGCTTGCGGCGCGCTGGTTATCCGAAACGACAAGATACTTCTCGTGCACCATTACCGGCCTGGCATCCATGATCTCTGGATCGCGCCCGGCGGCGGTCTAGAGCCTGGCGAGTCCCTGTCAAAAGCTGCCGAGCGGGAAACGCTTGAGGAAACCGGCATAAGGACCTCCGTTGGGCACCTCGCCTATATTGAGCATTTATTTCGCGCCGACCAGAGTTCGATCAAATTCTGGTTTTTGGCAGATCCTATCGGGGGCAACCTCAATATCGCGGCCAATCCGGCAACAGACGAATCCATTGTTGAAGCCAACTGGTTTGCTCACGATGCCCTGCCAGATGGCCCGGTCTTTCCCGAGCCCATAGGCGCCCGGTTCTGGGACGATTTGGCGGCGGGCTTCGCCGCACCGATAATTCTGCCGCCGCGCATCGCCCGGTTCTAGGTAGCCCTGTGCATAAGGCTGTGGATAAGTGTTTCACGTGAATCGCATCTAGCGAATGCTCGTGTACCCGCCTGGCACGCCATAGGGCGACAGCACGACCTGCCAAAGGCCGATATTGCGCGAGCGGAACAGGGCCGCGAAAATGCGCAGATAATAGGCTCCACATGCGATAAAACCGCTCGTCGTAATTATCTTTGAGCCGCGGCCACGCCTCTTGGAAATTATCGTACCAGGCCATCAGCGTACGGTCATAATAGGCCCCAAAATTGTGCCAGTCTTCCATGACAAAGAGGTTTTCGATCCCGGAGCCTATCTGAGCAACCGAGGGAAGCATCCCATTGGGGAATATATATTTTTCACTCCACGGGTCGCCATGAGTAGTGCTGTGATTGCCGCCGATCGAGTGCAACAGCATTAGTCCGTCATCGTTCAGTAACGAGCGTGCCTTCTCAAAGTACCGGCGATAGTTCTTGTAGCCGACATGTTCGAACATGCCGATTGATATGACGCGATCATATTTGCCCTCGAGCGACAAATAGTCCTGTAGCAGCGTTTCGACAGGCAAACCTTTGGTGCGTTCATTGGCCAGTGCCACCTGTTCTTTGGACACGGTCACGCCAACGCCACTTACGCCATAGCGTTCCGCGGCAAACTGCAGAAACCCGCCCCAGCCCGAGCCGATGTCGAGAATGCGCATGCCCGGTTCAAGCCCGACCTTGCGGCAGATCAGGTCGAGCTTGGCCTCTTGGGCCTCATCAAGACTATCGACGTCCTTCCAGTAACCGCACGAATAGATCATGCGCTTGTCGAGCATCGCGCCATAAAGATCATTGCCGATATCATAGTGCTTTTCCGCGACTTCCTTGACGCGCAGGCGTTGGGTATTGAGCAGGCGACCGCGCAGAGTACTCAGAACCAGCGCAATATCGCGGGGAAATGCGTCCTGAATTTTAGCATTCATGATCCGGAACAGAGATTGATCGAGTGCCTGGCTATCCCACCACCCGTCCATATAGCCTTCGCCCAAACCAAGTGTGCCATCTCGCATCACCCGATCATATAGGCGCTCATCGTGCACCTGGATGTCCCAGGCGCGATTGCCGTTGATCAAGACCCCGGCACGTTGCAATTGCGATTCGATAAAATTCTTTGCTTTTGAGGACATGGCTATGACGCTGATAATGATCTACCTAACGATGACGCCAGATTAGCGCCAGTTTAACGCATACTGCAACGGTCTTGCCGCAGAACAGTTCCCATCGCAGCGTTCCACACTCAGCAAATCTCGATTTCACACCAATGGCGATAAGGTCGCTCTGGGCCGTGAATTATGGAAGGAAAGTGCGGATTGTGCAGCGCGCCCGGAAAACACTGATCCTCAAGGCATAGCCCTGAATGCTTGCCATAGTGTGGCCGGTTATGCCCTGGCACTGAGACATCGGTCCAAACCCCGTTGTAAAATTGCACACCGGGTCGATCTGACCAGATTGACAGCGTCAGCGCACCGTCAGGTCCCTCGACCAGCGCAATTGGTTCATTCAGATCCCGGCCATTATCGAGCACCAGATTGATGTCATAGTCGACAGCAGCACCAGTGCTGTCGCGCAGGGTGCGTGGCGTACGCAGATCATATTGTGTGCCCTTTGAGGGCAGGATTGCACCGGTGGTGCATAGGTCCGAGCCCAGTTCGGTATAGGCACTCGAGTTGATCTGGACCTTATGGTCAAGCACGTCGGGTCCGGTGCCCAGATTGAAATATTGATGCTGGACCAGACTTATTGGCGTTGATCGGTCCGCTGTGGCGCTCAGATCGAGCCTGAGCCGATTGCGCTTAAGCGTATAGACGGCGGTAAAAGTGACGTTGCCCGGATAGCCCATCGCCCCATCGGGGCTGAAGCATGAAAAGCTGACACTGTTGGCTTCCTGATTGACGATGCCTTTCCAGACCTGCAAGCCAAGACCGTCCGATCCGCCATGCAATTGCAGTGCGCCGACATTGGGCGGCAATTTGAATAATTCGCCGTCAAGCTCGAACGAGGCATCCTTGATACGATTGGCGACCCGACCCGCAAGCGAACCAAAATGCGGACTGTGTTTGACATAGTCCTCAATGGTATCAAACCCGAGGACGACCGAACGCAACTGCGCATCAACCGGTACACGCCAGTCCCTGACGACGACGCCAAAGCTGATAATGTCAACTTCCACGCCTGTTTCGCTGGTGAAAGTGAATTGCTCAACCGGTTGGTCTTTGAAACGACCGAACGACGAAACCGATACTGACATGGCAAACTCCCTGTTGGCACAAGCTTTTAGCCCTCCCCCGCTGCCCTGACAATGTCGGCCCTTGACCTTTTTGTGCCGCCCGTTTCAACTTGGTAGCGACAAGGAGACCCCGATTGCGCGAGACAGCTGCCGCCCCCCGTCGTGCCACTGTTCATGATGTTGCGCGTGCCGCCGGCGTGTCGCTGGCCACCGTTGATCGTGTGCTCAACAATCGAACCGGGGTGCGACCCAACACCGCCAAAAAAGTCGCCGAGGCCGTCGCCAGCCTCGGCTTTCAACGCGATATTTCCGCGTCCTTGCTGGCCCGCGCCCGCGATCTTCGCGTGCGCTTTCTTATTCCCGCCGGTTCCAACGAGTTCATGGATAGTCTAGCTGACGCCGCGACTCGCCGCATTGAAACGGCATTGATCGAGCGCTTGCAGATCGGTGTAACCCGGCTGCCCCTGCTGGACGCGGCGGCACTTGTCGAAAATCTCAACCTGTTGACCACTGATTTTTGCGATTGTGCCGTCATTGTTGGCACCGAAGAACCATCGGTTTTGGCCGCTGTTGAAGCGGCAACGCGCCGCGGCGTCATGATCATGACCTTGGTGTCGGATCTGCCCGCGTCCAGCCGCCGCCACTTTATCGGCATTGATAATGTCGCCGCAGGTCGCACGGCCGCCTCGCTGATGGGACGATTTTGTAGCCATGGTGGCAAGATCGCCCTGATAGCCGGGTCAATGCACCTGCATGACCATCACGAGCGACTTGAAGGATTCCGCGCCGTCGCCGCCGAATTTGCTGGACTGCGCCCGTTGCCGCCGCTTGAGGGTCACGATGAGCATCACCAGACCCAGGTGCTCGTGGAGCAGTTACTCGCATCGCATCCTGATCTTGTCGGCATCTATAATCTGGGCGCTGGGACAGCCGGGCTGACGGCAGCGCTGCGCCAAACTGGACGCGCCGGGTCGGTACGCGTCATAGCGCATGAACTCTCGGCCTCGAGCCGCTTGGGCCTCACCGACGGCACGATCGACGTTGTTCTCGACCAGGATCCAGATGGGGAAATTCGCGCTGCACTGGCGGCGGTTCGCACCCTGGCGCTGGGCTCGGGTGCGGTCGAAAACGTCAAGCCTATTGAAATCAGGATATTCCTGCGCGACAATTTGGGTTAAGAGGCAAGCCATCACGCAATTGGGATCGCCCGCCAGGGCACGCTGGAGTTGAATGCGATGATAGGCAATTTTGAGGTACGTACATCATGACAGCCAGTTTTCTGGGCATCGATATCGGCACGTCCGGCGTGAAGGCACTCCTGATTACTGAAGATGGCGCAATAATCGGCGAAGCCACTGCACCTGCGCGCGAGCCGGTTCGCCCGCACCCGGGTTGGTCGGAACAGGATCCCGCCGACTGGTGGAGCGCCACACTTGCCGCGATTGACTCGCTTTCGAAAACGCATACGCAAGCGCTCGCTGCTGTTCGCGGAATCGGGCTGTCCGGCCATATGCATGGCGCTACGCTCCTTGATAAAAACGATGAGGTGCTCCGCCCCGCCATCTTGTGGAATGACGGTCGCTCCAGCGCCCAATGTGCTGAAATGGAGGCCGCGCTGCCCGAACTGCGGGCGTTGGCGGGCAACATTGCCATGCCCGGCTTTACCGCACCAAAAATTGCCTGGGTGCGCGAAAATGAGCCCGCAATTTTTGACAGGATCGCCAAGGTCCTGCTGCCCAAAGCCTATGTCCGCCTGCTGCTGTGCGGTGAGTATGTCGAAGACATGTCCGATGCCGCCGGAACCCTTTGGCTCGATGTGGCCAAGCGCGACTGGTCCGAAGCCTTGCTGGGCGTCACCGGGCTTGACCGCTCTCACATGCCGCGATTGGTCGAAGGCACCGAGGTCGCGGGCAAGCTTAAACCGGAACTGGCCAGCCGTTGGGGCATGAATGGTGAGGTCGTGATTGCTGGCGGGGCTGGTGACAATGCCGCCTCCGCCAGCGGCATTGGCGCCATTCGCCCCGGCGAAGGCTTTGTTTCGCTGGGAACGTCGGGCGTTCTGTTCGTTTCCAACGACAAGTTCCGGCCCAATACCGAAGGCGCTGTGCACGCATTTTGCCATGCCATTCCCAACACCTGGCACCAGATGGGTGTTATCCTGTCCGCCACGGACAGCCTCAATTGGCTCGCAAAATTGACCGGGCAGAACGCGGCCCAACTGGCCGGCGCCGCAGAGGCGCAGTTTACCGGACCGGGGGAAGAAATATTCCTGCCCTATCTGTCAGGCGAACGCACCCCACACAATAACGCCAGTGCCCGCGGCAGTTTTGCCGGCCTCTCGCATGTGTCCGATCCTGCACGATTGACGCAGGCGGTGATGGAGGGTGTCAGCTTCGCAGTGCGCGATTGTCAGCGGGTCCTCGCCGACGCCGGCACCAGCATTGACCGCCTGCTGGCCGTTGGGGGCGGCTCGAAATCAGCGCTTTGGCTGAAACTTCTGGCTACCAATCTCGACATGGAAATCGCCCTGCCCGATGACGGCGATTTTGGCGGCGCGCTGGGCGCAGCGCGTCTGGGCCTCTGCGCTGCCAGCGGTGCCGACCCGCAAACGGTGATGACCATGCCGGCCATCAAATCCATTATTGCACCCGACAAATCCCTGTCGGCTGCCTATGCCGATCAATATGCGCGCTATCGCGCGCTCTATCCCGCCATCGAGGAGGCAATTTCGTGACTGATTTCTTCAAGAATATCGCTCCGGTCAAATATGAAGGCGAAAACAGCACCAATGCGCTGGCCTATCGCCACTACAACAAGGACGAAATCGTCCTGGGCAAGCGGATGGAGGATCATATCCGCCCCGCCGTTGCCTATTGGCACAGTTTCGCTTGGGAAGGTGGAGATCCGTTTGGCGGGCGCACTTTTGACCGTCCATGGTTTGACAAGGGCATGGAAGGCGCCAAACTCAAGGCCGATGTAGCCTTTGAACTGTTTGACCTGCTCGACGCGCCATTCTTTTGCTTCCACGATGCCGACATTGCCCCAGAGGGCGATAGTTTGGCAGAGAGCAGCAAGAATGTGCGCACCATCGCCGAGATTTTTGCCCGCAAGATGGAAACCAGCCGCACCCGCCTGCTCTGGGGTACGGCCAACATGTTCTCCAACCGCCGTTTCATGTCGGGCGCCTCGACAAACCCGGATCCGGACGTTTTTGCCTATGCCGCCGGTCAGGTGCAGACCGCCATGCAAGTCACTCATGAGTTGGGTGGTGCCAACTATGTGCTTTGGGGTGGCCGTGAAGGCTATGAAACGCTGCTCAATACCCGCATCGGGCAGGAAATGGACCAAATGGGGCGGTTCTTGACGCTTGTTGTCGAGCACGCCGAAAAAATCGGCTTTAAAGGCCAGATATTGATCGAGCCAAAACCGCAGGAACCAACGAAGCACCAATATGACTTTGACGTGGCGACAGTCTATGGTTTCCTCAAGAAATATGGTCTTGAAAATCACGTCAAATGCAACATCGAGGTGGGCCATGCCTTCCTTGCCAATCATAGTTTCGAGCATGAATTGGCGCTGGCCGCCTCGTTGGGCATCTTGGGTTCGGTTGACGCCAATCGCAACGATCTGCAATCGGGTTGGGACACTGACCAGTTCCCCAATTCCGTTCCCGAAATGACTTTAGCGTTCTATCAAATCTTGAAGGCGGGTGGATTGGGACCAGGTGGCTTTAACTTTGACGCCAAATTGCGTCGTCAGTCTATCGACCCTGCCGATTTACTGCACGGCCACATTGGTGGGCTCGATGTGTTGGCGCGCTCGCTCAAGGCCGCTGTGGCCCTGATCGAAGACGGCACCTACGACAAGGTCGTCCAAGATCGCTACGCTGGCTGGAATGCGCCTGAGGCCCAAGCCATGCTCAACGGCGAGCGCACATTGGCACAAATTGCCGCGCGCGTTGAAAAGGAAAACATCAATCCCCAACCCCGTTCGGGTCAGCAGGAATATCTCGAAAACCTGATCAACCGTTTCGTCTAGACAGGGATTAGGGGCAGGCAGAAAAGCCTGCCCTTCCATACAAACAAACTATCGAGCCAATTGCAGTTCCCGCAATTTATCCCTGAGGGTCGTAAGCCGTGTCTCAAATCACCAATCCCATTCTGCCTGGCTTTAATCCGGATCCCTCAATCCTGCGGGTTGGCAAGGATTACTATATCGCCACCTCGACCTTTGAATGGTATCCGGGCGTTCAAATCCACCACTCGACCGATCTGGCCAACTGGAAGTTGCTGACACGCCCCCTCAATCGCGCCAGCCAGCTCGACATGCGCGGCGATCCTGACAGCTGCGGCGTCTGGGCACCCTGTCTTACCCATGACGGCGAAAAATTCTGGCTCGTCTATACCGACGTCAAGCGCAAGGATGGCTCGTTCAAGGACGCCCACAATTATATCGTCAGCGCCCCAGATATCGAAGGGCCCTGGTCCGATCCGATTTATACAAATTCATCGGGTTTTGATCCATCCCTGTTCCATGATGACGACGGTCGAAAATGGTTCGTCAACATGCTCTGGGACCATCGCGCGCGTCCCCTGTTGTTCGCTGGTATCGCGCTGCAGGAGTTCGACGCCAAGGCCGGCAATTTGGTTGGCCCGATCAAGAATATCTACAAGGGCACAGACCTCAAGCTGGTCGAAGGCCCGCATCTCTATAGGCGCAATGGCTGGTATTATCTGCTGACCGCCGAAGGGGGCACCGGCTATGACCACGCCATAACCTTTGCCAGGTCACGCAACATCGACGGGCCCTATCAAACCCATCCCCAAAAACACATTCTGACTGCCAAGGATCACCCCCTCAACCCGTTGCAGCGTGCCGGTCACGGCGATCTGGTCGAAACACCGGACGGCCAAACCTATCTGGTGCATCTGACGGGCCGTCCGACCACCCAGAAACGGCGCTGCGTGCTGGGCCGTGAAACCGCCATCCAACAGGCTTATTGGGGTGAGGATGACTGGCTTCACGTGAAGAACGGGCCAGTGCCATCTTTGCTGGTTGACGTTCCCGGCGCGCGCGATGACACCGATTACTGGACTGAACAGAATTATGCGTTTAGCGCCGATCGCCCCCTGCCCATCGACTTCCAATGGCTGCGCACCCCTGAAACCGAACGCATTTTTTCGCTCACGGCCAAACCGGGCGCGTTGCGCCTGTTCGGGCGCGAATCGATCGGTTCATGGTTCGAACAGGCCTTGGTGGCTCGGCGCCAGACGCACTTTTCTTTCGACGCTGAAACCATGCTGGACTTCGCTCCCACCGACGAACGCACCATGGCGGGGCTCGCTGCCTATTATGGCCGCTACAACTTTTTCTATCTCGCCGTGACCGCTGACGCCGATGGGCAGCGGGAACTACTGATTTTGAGTTCGGAGGCTAGTTTTCCCGATGGCAAATTGCGCTTTCCCGCCGATCCTGTCGTCATACCCAATACCGGCTCAGTTCGGCTCGCCCTGACCATTCGGGGCGCCGCCCTGCAATTTTATCATGCGCTGGACGATGGAGAACTCACCCCGATCGGACCAGTCCTCGATGCCTCGATATTGTCCGATGAATGTGGCGGTCACGCCGAACACGGCAGTTTCACCGGTGCCTTTGTCGGCATGGCAGCCCACGATCTGAACGGCACTGCGACCACGGCGGATTTTTCCCGCTTTATCTATCGCCCGGTCGCCGATCCGACGGATCGCTACGAGGTATAAGGCAGATCGCGCTAGGGGGCAGCTGATTTGCCTGTCTCCGCCTCGACTGGGATGGTCACACAAAAAAGCGTACCCGACGCAGTGCTTTCCACGCGCAGCGCGCCCTTGAGTTGACCGATCTGCCCCTGCAGCATTTTTATCCCAAAACCTTGGGCTTTTCCAATGTCAAAGCCATCGGGGATACCGGTGCCAGTATCCTTTACCGACAATTGGATTGTGTTATCAGCAGCGGACGCCAGACCCACGGTGATCTCGCCCGCACCCCCGTCCGAAAATCCATGTTTTTGAGCATTGGTTACAAGTTCCGAAACAATGAGCGCCAAGGGCATCATCATCGCTCGCGTAACCGATACATCCTCGAGCGCTGTCCTCACGGAAATGGGGCTTAGCTGGCCAAGCTTGCCGCATAGTGCCTCGAGTGTATCGGCGATGCGGGAATCGGGCGCGACATCGGCGCGTTCTATGGCGCGCTGAACTTCGATCACCGCTTCGATCCGACCCATTGCGCTCACGATGGCGTCACGAGCCTCAGATTCATGGAGCGAGGCTGGCCTGAAGCCGAAGCATGCTTTGCACCAGTGACAGGGAGTTGCGAACGCGATGCGTCATTTCGTGGGCCAGATGGCGTGTCTCTTCAGCCTGAAGGCGCAAGGCTTCCGTGTGCTGATCCAGCGCCTGTTGCAGTGCCTGCTGGCGCGTTTTTCGCCCAGTGATATCGACCTGGGAGGCGACGAAGAATTCCAGGCTCGCCAGCCTCATCATACATCGGCGCCATATGAAGTTCGTTCCAGAACGGGCTTCCGTCCTTCTTATAATTGAGGATCTCGAGGGAAATTGCCGCACGATCAGCGAGCCCCCGCTCGATGACCAGACGATCGGCTTCCGCCGTTTCGGGGCCCTGCAGAAACCGGCAATTGCGACCCAGCACTTCATGCTCGGCATAGCCAGTCAAAGCCAGGAAGGCAGAATTTACAAATACCAGCGGCATATCGGGAGCATGAGGGTCGGCGATGACTATGGGCACAGCACTCGCTTCGAGGGCCATGACATATGAGTGCCATTGTGTCCTCGTCGTTGTTCCCGTCCGCTCAGCGACGTCTTTGTCGGCACGAGCCATTATCTCTCCCATGCGTGCGTCAAGCGTCGTCAGAATGGCTCACATCACCATTCCATTGTGCCCGCCATTCTAGTGACGGCGACCGGATTCACGTGAAACACACGTCGGCCCAAAACAGCTAGAACCGCGACCGGGCTTGGCCAAGGCCGCCCCGGCCACAAGCTTGCGCCAATAGCGATCACAACTCAAGGAAACCCGCGACAAAACAACGCACCTTGTCTAAGCTGGTGGGGTGCAGCAATCGTACCGTCGGCGTCAAATGTAACATTTCCGGCCACATCGACGAATATCTCTGCACCAATGAGCGGAGTAGATTATGTCAAACTTTCATGTCGTTGCCGGTGCTACCGAAACGCTGGCTCATCCCACCGTCCGCAAGATCACCATTGCCGACCTGACCAATAGCCTGCGAGCAGGGTTGGCAGATTTTTGGGAAAAACCTTCCCACCTGGTCCTGTTGACAATTATCTATCCTGTCGTCGGTATTGCCTTGGCGATCTGGATGTCCGGCTTTTACACGTGGCCCCTGCTCTACCCCTTGCTCGGCGGCTTTGCTCTGGTCGGTCCTTTTGCGGCGATTGGCCTATACGAGATCAGTCGGCGTCGCGAAGCGGGGCTCGATACGTCATGGCGCCACGCCTTTGGCGTGTTGCAGTCGCCCGCCATTGCCTCGATTGGTGCAGTAGCGCTGCTGGTGTTCGCCGTATTCACACTGTGGTTGACCGCGGCGCAAAGTCTTTACGAAGCCCTATTCAGCGCTGCCCCGCCAATGGCATTGGACGCGCTGCTGGCCCAGATTTTGACCACGCCGCAAGGTTGGACATTGATCATTGTCGGCAATCTGATCGGGTTTGGGTTCGCTATTTTCACCCTTTGCACCACCGTCGTGGCGTTCCCATTGTTGATTGATCGCGACGTTGGCGCCCTCGTGGCGGTACAAACCTCGTTTCGGGCTGTTCTTAAAAATCCGGTACCCATGGCTGTCTGGGGTCTGATGGTCGCGGCGGGTATTGCTTTGGGGTCGCTGCCATTGTTCGTTGGGCTGGCCATTGTGATCCCCGTGTTTGGCCATGCCACATGGCATCTCTATCGCAAGGTCATTGAACCCGAGAACGCAGATCGCCCCACCACCAGGCGCAAACGTGGCGCCAAACCTAAAACGGCTGCCAAGGCGGGAAAAACCGCCTGATCACTGTTGGAATTTTCTCGTCTTGCCCGTAAGTTCGCCGCTTTCCTTGATGGGCAACGAGTTGGATGAACAAGGCGCAAGACAGTGCTGCCAAGGCACCGGGGCAAGCCCCGGCGCTAACGCCGATGATGGCGCAGTATTTCGAGATCAAGGCAGTCAATCCCGGTTATTTGCTGTTTTATCGCATGGGCGACTTTTACGAGTTGTTCTTCGAGGATGCCGAGATCGCCAGTGCCGCCCTCGGCATCGTCCTGACCAAGCGTGGCAAGCATCTTGGCGATGATATAGCCATGTGCGGCGTGCCCATTCACGCCGCCAACGACTATTTGAACAAACTGATCAAACTGGGCCATCGCGTGGCGTTGTGCGAACAGGTCGAGGACCCTGTCGAAGCCAAAAAGCGTGGCGCCAAGTCGGTCGTCAAGCGTGATGTCGTGCGCCTGATCACACCTGGCACCCTCACCGAAGATGATCACCTGGAAGCCCGCGCCGCCAATTTCCTCGCGGCCTTGGCCAGCGTGCGTCACGGGGAAACCGATTTCGCCCTCGCCTGGGCCGATATATCGACGGGCGAAACCCATGTAATCGACCTACCAGCCCATGCCGTGCAGGACGAGTTGGCGCGCATAGATCCCGCCGAACTTTTGATGACCGAGGTGACGCGCACACAATTGATGGCTACCCATCTGCTGCCGCCCAATTTGGCAAGTCTGGTTACGCCATTGAGTGCCGAACAGTTCGATAGCGAAGTGGCTACGATTCAACTTCGAACTGTCTTTGCCGAGGCCGACATTGATCCAACGGTATGGTCGCGGGCTGCACGGGCAGCACTCGGCGCATTGGTTTTCTATGTGCTCGACAGCCAAAAAGGCAAATCACCCGCCCTTCGCGCTCCCACTTCTGTAGCGCCCGACAAGCACATGGCAATAGACTTGGCCACGCGCGCTTCCCTCGAGTTACTCGCGACCCAGCGTGGCGCTACTAAAGGATCATTGCGGAACGCCATTGACTTGACGGTTACGGCACCCGGTTCCCGTCTTCTGGCCCAACGGCTTGCAGCGCCGCTTTGTGACGCCGAGGCCATTAACGAAAATCTTGACGCCGTTGGATCGCTGGCAAACGACACAATGTTGACCGGCAGACTCCGCGCCGATCTCAAGGCAGCGCCCGATCTGGCACGCGCATTGACCCGCGTCGCCTTGGAGCGTGGCGGCCCGCGCGATCTGGCTGCGGTCGGGCAAGCGATAGCGGCGGCCATCGCCGTGGCGCAGCGTTTCGACGGGCTTGAAACAACGCCGGTATTGTCAAGGCTGGTCACGACGCTGGCGGCGGCGCCGCTGCATCTGGCTTCCGAATTGGCTGCGGCGCTGGCTGATGATCCACCGCTATTGGCGCGAGACGGTGGTTTTGTGCGCAAGAACTATCATGCCGAACTGGACGCTGAGCGTGCTCTTGCCACCGAAACCCGGGCCGTGGTGGCCGCGCTTCAGGCCCGCCTTATCGAACAAACCGAGATAAAATCCCTGAAAATCCGCCACAATGGCGTTTTGGGCTATTTTGTGGAAGTCCCCTCGTCTCCTGGTGGTAGGTTGCTCGAAGCGCCCTTCCGCGAAATCTTCATTCACCGTCAGACGCTGGCCAGCGTCATGCGCTTTACCACCCAGGAACTGGCGGAACTGGAGGGGCGGATCGCCCGCGCCCACGATGCCGCCATGCAGATCGAAACGGCAATCTTTGGCCAATTATGTGCCCAAATCGTTACGGCGACCAACGCGCTGCGCGCTATTGCTGATGCGCTGGCCGAACTGGATGTAACCACAGGCCTCGCCCACCTCGCCGCCACCGCCAACTATTGTCGTCCTACCATCGATAATTCGCTCAATTTCGCCATTGTTGGTGGTCGCCATCCCGTGGTTGAGCAAATGGTGGTGGCTCAGCAGCAAAGTTTTGTTGCAAACGATGCTGATCTATCAGGATCCGACGCCATTGGCGGGGGACGCCTTTGGCTGGTCACCGGCCCGAACATGGGCGGAAAATCCACCTTCCTGCGCCAAAACGCCCTGATTGCCATCATGGCACAAATGGGCAGTTTCGTGCCCGCGACATCAGCCCACATCGGGGTCGTTGACCGGGTGTTTTCCCGCGTCGGCGCCTCCGACGACATTGCACACGGACGTTCGACCTTCATGGTCGAAATGGTCGAAACGGCTGCCATCCTCAATCGCGCCACCCGTCGATCATTGGTGATCCTTGATGAAATCGGACGCGGCACAGCGACCTTTGACGGCTTGTCTATCGCGTGGGCGGCCGTTGAGGCTTTGCACGAAACTACCGGCTGTCGGGCGCTGTTTGCCACCCATTTTCACGAGCTGACCAGCCTTCAAAAAACCCTGTCCCGCGTTTCCAACGTCACCATGAAGGTGCGCGAATGGGAAGGCGAGGTCGTGTTTCTGCATGAGGTCGGCCAAGGCGCCGCCGATCGCTCCTATGGCATTCAGGTCGCCAAGCTTGCCGGGTTGCCAACACCTGTGCTGAACCGCGCGCGTCAGGTCCTGACCATTCTGGAACAGCGCTCCACTGGCACAAGGCTCTTCCGGTAGCGTTGCGGCCGTGCTAGACGATTTGCCGCTGTTCGCTCATCAGCCCGCCATTGTAAAAGCCGCGGCTGATCCAGTTTATGAAAGGCTCGACGCCATTCAACCTGACGACATGACGCCCAAGGATGCGATCGAGCTAGTCTACGAACTAAAGAAACTCCGCGATGTCGCTCGTCGAAGCTGAAATCAAACCGCGAAAATCGCTATTTGTGCTCAAGACCGCCAAAACCCTGTTTGGCGAGCTGGATGCGCTTGTCGCAGATCAACCAGCCAATTCTACCGCCGCCCGGGCCATTGTTCTGGCCCATATGCGCGAGACGCTGGTGGCGGCCCGCGCGGACGCCGAAGCCGAATTACTTGCTACCAGCAAAGGCATTCGCTGCGCGCAAAACCTGTGCAATGCGGAAGATGAAATCATCTCGGCAATCCATTTGTTTGCAACCAAACGGGTCTATCCTGTCGACAATCCCTCGGAGGCGGAAACGTTGGCTGTCTCGGCGGTCGGTGGTTATGGCCGCGGCACTCTTGCCCCCGGCTCCGATATCGATCTGCTGTTTATCCTGCCCTATAAGCAAACGCCCTGGGGTGAACAGGTTACCGAATATATTCTCTATATGCTTTGGGACCTCGGCCAGAAAGTGGGTCATGCCGTCCGGTCGGTCGATGAATGCCTGCGCATGGCCCGCTCCGACATGACCGTACGAACAGCAACACTCGAGGCGCGTTTCCTGACCGGCGACAAAACACTGTTCGATCAGATGGTGATGCGTTTTGAAACTGAGATCATGGCCAAGACCGGTCCCGAATTCATTGCGGCCAAAATGGCCGAGCGCGACGAACGCCATAAGATGATGGGTAATACCCGCTATGTGGTTGAACCCAATATCAAGGACGGCAAGGGTGGTCTGCGCGATCTCAATACGCTCTATTGGATCGGCAAATATTTCTATCAACTCAAGACCAGTCAGCAATTGGTCGGCAAGGGCGTGCTCAGCGCCCGCGAATATCGTCAATTCCAGCGCGCTGAGGAGTTTTTGTGGGCGGTCCGCTGCAATCTGCATTTCCTGACCGGTCGCGCCGAGGAAAAACTGACATTTGATCTGCAGCCCGAGATGGCCGAGCGCTTGGGCTACGCTAAACGCGTCGGCATGTTGGGTGTCGAACGTTTCATGAAACGCTATTTTCTGGTCGCCAAGGACGTCGGCGATCTGACGCGCATCTTCTGTACGTCACTGGAATTCAATCACGCCAAGGATATGGATCTGGTCGGGCGTGTTTTCGCGCCGTTCAGACGTGGCAAGGTCAAGATCAAGGGCGATGCCGATTTCGTCATCGACAGTGGACGCCTCAATATTGCCAAGCCCGACGTATTTACCAAAAATCCGGTCAATTTGATCAAGATGTTTCTGGTGGCGGGACGCGAAGAATTGCTGTTCCATCCCGATGCCATCAAGCAGATCACCCGAAGTCTGCGCCTCATTGATTCCAAGCTGCGCAACGATCCAAAGGCCAACAACTATTTTCTGTCGATCCTGACCGCCCCTCAGTCGGTTGAGCGGATGCTGCGGCAAATGAACGAGAGCGGCGTTCTGGGCAAATTTGTCCCCGAGTTCGGCAAGATCGTCGCTTTGATGCAGTTCAATATGTATCACCACTATACCGTAGATGAGCATTTGATCCGCGCCGTCGGCGTCATGGCGGAAATCGCCAATGGGGGGCTGCGCAAGGAGCTGCCATTGACCCACGAATTGTTGCCCCAGGCTCAATGACACCCGTCTGCTCTATATCGCCCTGTTCCTGCATGACATCGCCAAGGGACGCCCAGAAGATCATTCCATTGCCGGAGCCCGTGTGGCGCGCAAACTCTGCCCGCGCTTTGGTCTCAGCCCTGCCGAAACTGACACCGTGTCCTGGCTGATCCAGTATCACCTGCTGATGAGCGAGGTCGCCCAGGCCCGCGATATCCAGGACCCCGAAACCGCCAAGGCCTTTGCCGACGTTGTCCAGTCGCCGCAGCGGCTGGCGCTGTTGATGATCCTGACGGCCTGCGATATTCGTGCCGTCGGCCCCGGTGTCTGGACCGGCTGGAAAGGCTCATTGCTCCGTGCCCTCTATTTTGCCACCGAGCCGCTGCTATCGGGAGGGCATTCGCAGGTCACTCATTCCGACCGGATACATCAGGCGCGCACCGATCTAACCGAGGCCCTTAACGATTGGCCCGAACAGCAGATTGCCGACTACGCCGCGCGCCACTATGACCATTACTGGCTGCGCGCCGAGCCGGAACTGCAGGTGGCGCACGCCCGCATGATCCAGACTGCCGATTTGGCGGACGAGCCATTTGCCGGTTCAACAAGGGTGAAGGCGTTTGAAGGCATAACCGAGGTTTCCTTTTACACCCCCGACCATCCGCGATTGCTCTCGCTGATCGCGGGGGCCTGCACCATGGCCGAAGCCTCGATTATCGGGGCGCAGATTTTCTCTACCCGCGATGGTCGAGGCTATCGACACATTCCGGCTACGCCGCAGCTTTGCATCGGACGAAGATGAAAAAGTGCGCGCCACGCGCATCATTGATACCGTCAAGCAATTGCTGCAGGGCAAACGCTATGTGCTGATCGATGCCGGCAAGGACAGCAAGGCTCAATCGCCGCCTGAAACCCTTTAAGTTGCCTGCCGACGTCGTGGTATCCAACAATCTTTCAGAAAAATTCACCGTCATCGAAGTTTCGGGGCTGGATCGCACCGGCCTGCTGCATTCACTGACCCGCGAAATTTCCGATCTCAACCTCACCATCGGCTCGGCCCATATCGGCACCTATGGCGAAAAGGCAGTCGACGTATTTTACGTCACCGATCTGACGGGCCAGAAAATCGCCTCCAAGCCGCGTCAGCGCAAGATTCATGCAGCCTTGCTGGATGTATTCAATCCCAAGCCCGTCGAGGAACGCGCCAAGGCGGTCAATAGCTGATCCATGAGCCTTTACCGCAACTTTCTCTCGGTCGGTGGACTGACCTTGCTCAGTCGAGTGGCCGGTTTTGTCCGTGATGCCCTGATGGCCGCTGTACTAGGCACCGGCCCGGCCGCCGACGCCTTTTTTGCCGCCTTCCGTTTTCCCAATCTTTTCCGCCGCTTGTTTGCCGAGGGCGCCTTCAATACCGCCTTCGTACCGATGTTTTCCGGAGCGTTGGAGCAGGACGGACCCGATCACGCCCGGCTGCTGGCCTCCCGCATCATGAGCTGGCTGGTGGCGGCGCTGGTTGTGGTGACCGTTTTGGCCGAAATCTTCATGCCCGTACTGATGGTGCCTTTTGTGCCCGGTTTCGACGACCCGGCCAAATTCGAGCTGACCGTGCTTTTGACCCGCATCATGTTCCCCTATCTGATGTGTATGTCGCTGATGGCTGCCTATGGCGCCATTCTCAACAGCCTTGGACGCTTCTTTGCGGCCGCCTTCGCTCCGGTCATTCTCAACATTGTCAATATTACCGCAATGATCCCGCTGGTAACCTTTGCTGTCCAGGCACCAGCCAACGCCGCGATCTGGGTCGCCATAGCAACCATGTTCGGTGGTGTCGCCCAGTTGGCGCTGGTCTATTGGTCGATCCGCAGGGCCAACTTTGTGCCGCGCTTCGCGTGGCCACGTATCGATCATGAGGTGCGACGGTTCTGGATCCTGGCCATACCAGCGATCCTGACCGGTGGTATCACCCAGATAAATCTCTTTGTTGGCACCGTCATTGCGTCAAGCGCCGCCGGGGCCATCGCGATTCTCAATTATGCGGACCGGCTCTATCAATTGCCGCTCGGCATCATTGGCATCGCCATCGGCACCGTGCTGCTGCCCGAATTGTCACGTCACCTCAAGGGCAATCGCGTCGCCGAAGCCCGAGCGAGCCAGGATCAGGCGCTGCTCGTATCCATGCTCTTGTCCATGCCCGCCGCCGCAGCACTGGTGGCACTAGCTCAACCTATCGTCCGCCTGTTGTTTGAACGTGGTGCCTTTGACCAGTTGGCCACCGCTCAGACGGCGGATGCGTTGGTTGCCTTCGCGGTCGGCTTGCCCGCCTATGTGCTGATCCGCGTGTTGCAGCCGGGCTATTTTGCCCGTGAAGATACCGTGACGCCAACGATTTTTGCGGCCATCTCGGCTGGCACAAATATTGGCATGTCGCTATTGCTGTTCCCCACCCTGCTCCATGTCGGCATTGCTATCGCCACCTCGGTCTCGGCCTGGCTCAATGCGCTGTTGCTCGCAGCTTTTCTGGCGCGCCGTGGCCATTTTGCGCTAAAGCCGAATGAATGGCGTCGCCATATTGCCATCATCGCAATCGCCTGCCTTATGGGTGGCTCGCTCTACCTGCTGGCGCAGCGCGGCGAGGCCCTTCTGGCAAGCGGACAACCTCTATTGCTGCAAGCCGCCGCGCTGGGGTTGCTGATGCTCTATGGCGTGGTGATGTATTTTGTTTTGGTGCATTTTTCGCGTGTCCAGCCGCTGGGGATGCTGCTAAGGCGGTTGCGGGCACGCTGACCCATGGCGATATGTGGCCGTGTTGACAGCCAACTCGCGGTGCTGTTCGGTCAGATCGCGAATATGAATGAGTTAGACTGCGGAGTTATCATGGCATTTGCGCAACGCGTATTTTCTGGCATTCAACCCTCTGGCGACCTGCATCTCGGCAATTATCTCGGCGCCATCCGCCGCTTTGTGCCGCTGCAGGATAGCCACGAATGCATTTATTGCGTTGTCGACATGCACGCCATCACGGTTTGGCAGGACCCCGACGATCTGCGCCGCGCCACCCGCGAAGTCGCCGCCGCCTTCATCGCCGCCGGTGTCGATCCGCAAAAATCCATCATTTTCAACCAGTCCCAAGTTGTTCAGCACGCCGAATTGGCCTGGGTGTTCAATTGCATCGCGCGCATCGGCTGGATGTACAGGATGACCCAGTTCAAGGATAAGGCGGGCAAGAATTCTGAAAATGTCTCGCTGGGACTTTTGGCCTACCCGTCCCTGATGGCTGCCGATATTCTGCTTTACAAGGCGACGCACGTGCCTGTCGGCAATGATCAGAAGCAGCACCTTGAATTGACCCGCGACGTCGCGGCCAAATTCAACAATGACTATGCAAAATCCATTGCAGATCAGGGCCTGGCACCAGAATATTTTCCAATTACCGAGCCGCTGATCGCCGGTCCCGCCACAAGGATCATGAGCCTGCGTGATGGCTCGAGGAAAATGAGCAAATCTGATCCTTCCGATCAGTCGCGAATTTCCCTGCTGGACGACGCCACATCCATCGCCAAAAAGATCAAGCGCGCCACGACCGACCCCGAACCGCTGCCCGAAACCGTTGAGGGATTGTCGGGACGCGCCGAAGCGGACAATCTGGTGGGCATTTATGCGGCATTGGCCGACAAGACCAAAGCCGAAGTGATCGCGCAATTTGGCGGCAAGGGCTGGGGCACGTTCAAGCCCGCACTGGCCGATCTGGCCGTCGCCGTTCTGGCGCCAATGGCCGATGAAATGCGGCGCCTTACCCGCGACCCGGCCACTATAGATGCCTATCTGCGCGAGGGCGCTGGCCGCGCCACCGACCTTGCCGAAGCCACAATGAATGAGGTCCGCCAGATCGTCGGATTCATACGCTGAACAAGGATAGTCCCATGGATCACATTGCCGAATATCAGCGCAAATTTCTTGTCGTTATCGACGATACGGTCGAGTGCGATCGGGCCGTGACATTTGCCGCCTACCGTGTCCATCGTACGGGCGGCACTGTGGTGCTGATGTCGGTCGTCGAGCCGCCCGATTTCATCGGCATGGGCGTAGAGGACGTGCTGCGGGCCGAAGCGGTCGAACAGGCTGAGCGCAATCTTGACGCGCGGCTGCAGCGATTAAAGACAATTGGCAACGTCAAAGTCGAATCAGTTGTGTGCGAGGGCAGCGGTTTTGAGCAGATCGAGCGGGTGATCAATCAGGACCGTGCCATTGCCATCCTGGTGCTGGCAGCCAGCACATCGGCTGAAAGTCCCGGTCCGTTGGTCTTGCACTTTGCCAATCGCGCCCACGCATTGCCTATTCCCATGACCATCGTGCCCGGCCGCATGACCGACGAAGAAATAATTGCGATCTGCTGATTGGCGACTAGAACCACCCAGGCCAAGCCGGTAGCGTTTGCCCTTGCAAATAGGCCGGAAATGACTATTTTAGAAGCATTCCAAATTCGTTTCCGATGGGAACTGTCATGTTCATTCAGACCGAAGCCACACCAAATCCGGCGACGCTGAAATTTTTGCCCGGTCGCGACGTCCTTGTCGGTGAGCCGCGCGATTTCCGCACTCAGGTTGCGGCGGCTGCGTCGCCCTTGGCGACGGGCCTGTTCGCCATTTCCGGCGTCAACGGCGTGTTTCTCGGTGCCGATTTTATCTCAGTGACCAAGGACGGTACCGATTGGGCCCATATCAAGCCTGCCATTCTTGGCGTCATCATGGACCATTTTCTGTCCGGCAAGCCGGTAATTGCCGAGGGCAATGAAGTGTCGGATGAAGATCATGGCGGTGAGGAGTTCTTTGAGCCCGACGACGGTGAAACCGTTGAAGTCATCAAGGAGTTGCTCGCAACCCGTGTCCGCCCCGCAGTCGCAATGGACGGGGGCGACATCATCTTCAAGGGTTATAAGGAAGGCACGGTCTTTCTTCATATGCAGGGCGCCTGCTCGGGCTGCCCCTCCTCGACCGCCACGCTGAAAAACGGCATCGAAAATCTACTGCGCCATTTTGTGCCCGGCGTTGAAAACGTCCAGCAAGTCTAGCACCGCTAGTCGCGTTTACGTCCCGTAAAAACGGCCCGGAAACATCCGGGCCATTTTTGTCGGCTATTCAGCGGCGGTATGAAGGTGAGCATCAACGGTCGGATCGACCTGCTCTCCCTCGCGACGCCGGCGCCTGATGCGCAGGCGTTTGATGCGCCGACTGTCGGCTGCCAGTACTTCAAAGTCGAAATGGTCAAGCTTGGACACCACCTCGCCCTTGGCCGGCACGTGCCCCGCTAGGTCAAACACCAGCCCACCAATGGTTTCGACATCCTCAGCATATTCACCGGGGTTGAATTCGGGTCCGAGCAATTCCTGCACATCGCACAATTCAGCGCGGGCGTCCGCCAGATAGGTGTCCGGTCCGACCTTTCGGATCAACACCGCTTCCAGGCTCGTCGTGCTCATCCTCGATTTCGCCAACCACCGACTCCAGCAAATCTTCAATGGTAACCAACCCGTCGGTGCCACCATACTCGTCCACCACAATTGCCATATGCACCCGGCTGGCGCGCATCTGCTGCAATAGATCCCCCACCGGCATCGACGTGGGCACGAACATGGCAGTACGTAAAATATCCAGTTTGGACACGCGTTGCCGCAACACCGACGACACCAGCCGCACTGGAACGTCCTTTGGGGAGGTCTCAGCTGGTTTGGGTTCGGCAATTCGATGCAGCACATCCTTGACGTGCACGAAGCCCAATATGTTGTCCAGCCCATCCTCGTAAACCGGCAGGCGGGAATGTCCTGCCTGACGGAACTCAGCCAATAACCCGCCCAGATTGATGTCGGAATTGACGGCCTGAATATCGGAACGCTCAACCATCACGTCGACAACCGATATTTCGCTCAGTTTGAGCACATTTTGCAGAATTGTGCGCTCGCTCTCGGAGAAATCTGCGGTGTCGACACCGCCGTTCTCGTCGAGCGCTTCGCGCAAATCATTGCGCAGGGATACACTGCGCAGCGCCATCATCGCCTTGAGGCGCTCCCAGATTGTAGGCCCCCGCGTTGGCGCGGAGGCGGGACTAGAAGGAGGTTCGCTATTGTTGTCTGGCGCCTTGGGCGCACTATTCGGTTCGCTGTCGTTCATGTTCATCTTGCCGTGGTCAAACGGCTTTCTATCCTTTTTTGCCTGTATTTCGCAACTGGGCACCTCTATGTGTGATCGCCATAGGGATCGCCTATTCCGAGGCTGGCCAGTATTTTGGTCTCAAGACCCTCCATTTCCAGGGCCTCCTGCGCGTCGATATGATCATAACCCAGTATATGCAAAAACCCATGGACAATCAGGTGGGTAAAATGATGGTCAAAGCTAATACCCTGCTCGGCGGCCTCGCGCTCGAGTGTTTCGCGCGCGAGCACAATGTCGCCTAAAATGCCGACCACCGGCGAAAATGGCTCGATCTGGGAAAAACTGAGCACATTGGTGCTGGCATCCTTGCCGCGCCATTGTCTGTTCAATCCGCGTTGTTCAGCATCGTTGGTCAGCACAATGCTGATTTCAGCGGCCCCCTCAGCCGCAAACCACTCTGTTCCAGCACCGCAAATATGGCACGCTCCGCTGATGGCTCCAGCCCCTCAGGCCAGCCATCGTCGTTGCAGATTATGGCGATTTCGAGTGGCAACGCGGCGGGGCTCAGCGGGCAACACCTTCACTGGATTTGTCCTTGAGCCTGCGGGCCGTGTCTGCCTCATAGGCCCGCACAATCCGTCCTACCAGCGCATGGCGGACAACATCCTTGTCGCCAAAGCGAGTAATATGCACGCCCTCCACGCCGTCGAGTAGCGCTACGGCTTCGATCAGGCCCGATTTTTCACCGCGCGGCAGATCCACTTGTGTCGGATCGCCGGTGACGATCATTTTTGAGTTTTCACCCAGCCGGGTCAAAAACATTTTCATCTGCATGGAGGTGGTATTCTGCGCCTCATCAAGAATGACCACGGCATTGGCCAATGTACGGCCGCGCATGAATGCCAGGGGTGCCACCTCAATAATACCCGATGTAATGCAACGTTCGACATTTTCCGGCTTCATCATGTCATAGAGCGCGTCGTAAAGCGGGCGCAAATATGGATCGACCTTTTCCTTCATGTCGCCTGGCAAAAAACCCAACCGCTCGCCCGCTTCCACCGCCGGTCGCGACAGGATGATGCGGTTGATATCGCCACGCTCCAGCAGTGAGGCGGCGTGCGATACAGCCAGATAGGTCTTGCCGGTGCCCGCAGGCCCCACGCCAAACACAAGTTCGGCCCGGTCCATTGCCCGCATATAAGCGTCCTGCGCCGGCGTTCTGGCAACAATGGTGGATTTGCGCGTGGCGATCTGAGCCATGCGCACCTTGCCCTTTTTTTCCAGTGTCGGCAGCGTCAACTGGCTGTCTTCGGTCTCGATCATGCGGATGACCCCATCCACATCGCTCATATCAACGGGTCGACCTTCCTCAAGTAGGCTATAGAGCGACTCGAGCACCCGTCGCGCCTGATCAACACTTCCGGCAGAACCTTTGAGCATGACATGATTGCCCCTTGGGGTCGCCGTCACCTTGAGTCGCTGCTCGATAAGAGCCAGGTTCTGGTCGAAATCCCCATAGAGTTGGGCCACCAGCCGGTTGTCGTCAAATGCGAGTTCGAGTTGGGATGCCAATGCGTTATCTGATGTCGGGGACAAGTGCCTGCTCAAGCTGTTTCTGCTCCTGAAATGAAGCGCAGCATGAGGTCACGCCACGCGAGACTCGTCAACGCTAACAGATTTGCGCGTTGTGTCGTGCGAAATATCACTGTTGTTAAGCCCCGCTTGTGTCAATTTCCCGACAAGCGAATTGGTTGAGGTCCCAATGATCTCAAGCGGCAGGATCTGCCCGATCAGATCGGTCGACCCCTCAAAATGCACCGCCTGCAGATAGGGAGACCGCCCGCCCACCTGACCGGCCATCCGCCCCTCGCGCTCGATCAGCACCGGCAGGGTCTTGCCAACGCATGACGTGTGAAACGCCGTGGTCTGTGCGTCAACAAGCGCCTGCAGCCGATAAAGCCGCTCATTTTTGACCGCTTCCTCAATTTGACCGTCCAGATTTGCGCCCGGCGTGCCCGGACGGGTCGAATATTTGAACGAATAAGCCGAGGCATAGCCGACATCGGCAATGATCCTGAGCGTATCCTCAAAATCCTTGTCGGTTTCTCCGGGAAAGCCGACGATGAAATCGCCCGATAGCGCCATGTCTGACCGCGCCGACCTTATCTTGTCGATCACCCGCATATAGTCGTCGCGCGTGTGGCGCCGGTTCATGGCCTTGAGTATCGTGTCCGAACCCGACTGCACCGGCAAATGCAGATAAGGCATCAGGATATCGAGGTCGCGGTGGGCCGCAATCAATCCATCATCCATGTCGCGTGGATGACTGGTCGTATAGCGCAACCGCGCCAATCCCTCGATTTCGGCCAAAAGATAGGCCAGCTGACCCAGTCCGACCGGATTTCCTGCCTCATCCAAACCGTGATAGGCATTCACATTCTGCCCCAGAAGGGTAATTTCCCTGACCCCGCCAGCGACCAGCCCGCGCGCCTCGGCCAGAACCTGCTGCACGGGGCGCGAAACTTCGGCGCCGCGCGTATAGGGCACCACACAAAAACTGCAAAACTTGTCGCAGCCTTCCTGCACGGTCAGGAATGCCGTGAGCCCCCGCTTGATCACCACTTCCTTCTGCGGCGCGGGGAGATAATCGAATTTGTCTTCCTCGGGAAAATCAGTGTCGATGACCGGCGTGCGCAACGCCGGATGCAAATGGCGGCTTCCGGCAGCCTTGGCCACCATATCGGGCAGGCGATGATAGGCCTGCGGTCCGAATACCATATCGACCACGGGTGCGCGCCGGGCAATTTCCTCGCCTTCGGCCTGTGCCACACACCCAGCCACACCGATCAGCAGATCCTGCCCGCCGGCGCGCCGCTCTGCCTGCAATTCCTTGAGGCGACCCAACTCCGAAAAGACCTTCTCCGACGCTTTTTCGCGAATGTGGCAGGTATTGAGCAAAACGAGGTCTGCCGTGGCGATGTCCGATACCGGTTGATATCCGTGCGGTGCCAGCGCATCGGCCATGCGGTCGCTGTCATAGACATTCATCTGACAGCCATAGGTCTTGATGAATAGTTTTTTGGTGTTCTGGGGCGTCTGGGTCATCCGCGCTCTTTAGCAGACTGCGGCAAAGACGAAAAGCGTGCAACCACTCGCCCGGTCGCCGGGTTTTGTAGGGGACACCCCAATGATGGAGGCTACGATGACCGACAAAGAAAGACCCAAGTCCGGCAAGGCGCCCGCGTTCAAGGACGAGGAAAAAACCGGGCCTGATGGCTCCCCGGTTCAGGTTCGTGACTCGGGCAAGGAAAACATGGGCAACAAACAAAAGAACTGGACCAAGCACGACGAGGAACTCGACGAAAGCTTTCCCGCCAGCGACCCACCCGCCAATTACTGACCACAAAGTTGTTAACCCGCTCCAGCCAACCGGAGCGGGTCTTTTTGGGGCGATATCAACTGAAAGAGGGCGGGAAACATCCCGCCCTCTTTTCTAGTGAATGAAGAAAATGATGATCAGGATCAGCCAAATAGGCACACCGAGCAGAAACAGTCCAAGGGCACGAAACATTGTTATGTCCTTTTTCTATGGTTCAGTAGCGGGGGAATACGTCAGCAAACACTGTTTGCTCGTCGCGATGGCGCCCGCCCATCGAGGCGGCCCAATAGGCACCAACCGCGCTCACAAGCAGCGACGCAGCAAGAAGAAAGGCTGCAACGATGCTGGTTTTGCGGGCGGCCTCAGCAGCATCCACAGCCTGCTGACGGGCGGCTTCTACATTGGCAGTAACCTGATCAACCCGCGCACCGGCTTCTTCAGGGGTGAGGCCGGTGTTGGCGGCGACGACATTGGCGAGATAGGTGCGATCCTCAGCCGAAACTTCAGTGTCATTGAGCGCTGAATTGGCAAAAATTCGCCCGGCTTCATCCCGCGCAACACCAGCATCGACCGGACGATCGCTGCGGAACAGCGTGTCCACAAAATAGGCGTTTGGATCGATGGAGCCATCCGCAGCGTTTGACGTCGCAACTGTTGCAGTTGCCGCCACATTGCCCACGGCGTTTGCCGCAGCGCCGACGCCACCAAGGGCAATCACCGTCCCCAGAACAGCCGCGCCAGCCCAAACCAGAAGGCCATGGGCGCCGTCCCGGACGTCGCTTTCATGTTCTGTGGCGTCATGGAATCGGCGGCGCATGCGGCCGGTCATGTAACCACCCGCCAAAAAGCTCGAGATCTGCACCCACAAGAGCCACAGGCCACCTGCAATGCCGATCCAGATTGGCGCAGCGCCCTCTCGGGCATGGAAGTTCGTAAATGATAGGCCTACGGCGGAGCCAAATGCCAGAAGGATGACCGAGATTGCTGATGCAAGCACGATGCCGGCAATGATTGCAGGCCAATCGACATAGGAAGACTGTTCGCCGTCGGCGCCGTCAGATACGACCGCAACCCCGGCGGGTGCATTGATAGCCATGTTTATGTTCTCCAGGTTTCAGTCGAGGGAAAGGGGCTTACTGCCCGGTCTCACGCCAGCCCGATAAAGGAAAGGATGGCCATGACCACGACGACGAGACCTACGAGATAAATGATACCGTTCATTTCGGATAATCCCTGTTGTTGACGCAATGGTCAAACAACTGGCAGTGAACGAAATCGTTCCGATGATGCACAATGAATGTGCAGTCTCTGTGCGTTTCCGTACAAAAAAGGCGGGGTCCTGCCCCGCCTTCAATAATATGCTGCGTGTGAAAAGGTCTACTTCAACGCGTCGGTAATCGCCGTGGTATAGGCGCCCTCAGGCTTTTTCTCGATGATCTTTTGATCGATCAGCGCCTTTTCGGTGCGGTCGTAAGCGGCAACGTTGAGCGATGGGTCGCTTGGGTCCACAAGCTTGGCCACCTCGTTCATCATATAAGTCTGATGCTCGATGGTCTGGGCGCCACTTTCGTCATTGTCGAGAACGATTTGTGCGGCTTCATCGGGATGATCAACCGCATATTGCCAGCCCTTCATAGAGGCGCGCACGAAACGCACCATCGTGTCGGCAAAGGCGGGGTCGTCCAGCCGGTCCTGCATGGCATAGAGCCCGTCTTCCAACAGGTCATTTCCAAGGTCGGTATAGTTGAAGATCACCAGCTTGTCCTCGGTAAACCCAGCGTCTTTCGCCTGACCCAGTTCATTGTAGGTCATCACCGAAATGCAGTCTGCCTGCTTCTGGATCAAAGGCTCGACGTCGAAGGACTGTTTTAAGACATTGACGCCGTCAGGCCCGCCATCAGTCGGAATGCCCAGTTTGTTCATCCAGGCATAGAACGGATATTCATTGCCGAAGAACCAGACGCCGAGTGTGTGACCCTTGAAATCGTCGGTAGTTTGCACCGGCCCATCCTTGGGGCAAATCATAAGTAGACCCGATTTCTTGTATGGCTGGGCGATATTGACCAGTGGCACGCCCTTGTCGCGTGCGGCCAGCGCCCCAGCCATCCAGTCGACAATCACATCGGCCCCGCCCCCGGCAATGACCTGCTCAGGTGCCACATCGGGGCCACCGGCCTTGATGGTGATGTCGATATTTTCGTCATCATAGTAGCCCTTGTCCTTGGCCACATAATAGCCCGCGAACTGAGCCTGAGTGACCCATTTGAGCTGCAAGGTGACGGCGTCACCGGCAAATACCGGCGCTGATCCCAGCGCCATGGCGCCGACTAGCATTCCCAAGACGAATTTCTTCATAGCTTGCGTTCCCTTTTCCCCTGTTACGCCCGTCCACCACGGACCGACGGATGCCAGAAGGTGACGGCGCGCTCGATCAGCACCACCACCCAGTAAAAGACCGATCCTGCCACTGCCGCCATGGCGATTTCAGCCCAGACCATTTCAACATTGAGCTTGCCGATCTCCGAGGAGATGCGGAAGCCCATGCCGACAATGGGCGTCCCGAAAAATTCTGCAACAATTGCCCCGATCAACGCCAGTGTGGAGTTGATCTTGAGGGCATTGAAAATGAATGGCGCCGCCGCTGGCAAGCGCAATTTGAACAACGTATGCCAATAGCCTGCCGCATAGGTACGCATCAGATCCCGTTCCATTTCGCCTGATCCGTTGAGCCCCGCGATCGTGTTCACCAGCATGGGGAAAAACGTCATGACGACAACGACCGCCGCTTTGCTGGGCCAGTCAAAGCCGAACCACATCACCATGATCGGTGCGATGCCAACAAGGGGCAATGCCGAGACGAAATTGCCCAACGGTAGGAGTCCTGCCTTGAGAAACGGCGATCGATCAATGGCAATGGCCACACCAAACCCGACCCCGCATCCGAGCCCGTACCCGATCAGCACTGCCTTGATAAAGGTTTGCTGAAAATCAGCCGCCAACACTGGAATATTGGCAAGGAGGACTTCCCAGATTGCCGATGGCGCAGGCAGCAATATCTTGGGTATGTTGGCCCCTAGTGTTATCGCCTCCCATGCCGTCAATATCGCGGCACCGAACATCAGCGGAATCAGCACGCCATATGGCCGCTCGGCCACCTCACCCCCGGCAATTGCCAGCGATAATCGTTCTGCGAAAAGCCATGCGAGCGTCCACATGGCGACCAGCGCCGCCCAATAGCCGGTTAGCGCCAGATCGATCCGGGGCAGCAAGAGCATCAGCACGACGCCGCCCAGGACGGCCAATCCGCCAGCTACCGCGAAAGGCATGCCGCGGAACCAGACGGCTAGCGCCGCAATACTTGCCAATAGCACCAGCAACAGCGGCCAGTAGTGCCAACTCATTGCCTGGCCGTCAGCGATTTGACCATATGGCAGCGCGATTGCCACAATGCACGCAAAGCCCGCAAACAGCGCCAAAATGGTCTGCAACCTGCTCATGCGGGGCGTACCCCCATGTGTCTGCTGGTCAAGCGCTCGACAACGTTGACAATGATGATCAGCCCGCCCGCAAGGGCAGCAGCCGCAAACAGCGCTGACCAGATCTGCACGGTCTGCCCATAATAGGAGCCGGCCAGCAGGCGCGCACCCAGCCCCGACCCGCCGCCGGCGGGTAGTTCACCAACAATGGCGCCGACCAGCGATGCAGCGATACCCACCTTCATCGAGGTGAAAAGATAGGGCAGTGCGATCGGCCAGCGTAGCTTGATAAAGGTTTGGACGGGGGACGCGTTATAGGTATGGAGCAGGTCGAGTTGAATGGCCTCGGGACTGCGAAACCCCTTGACCATGCCCACCACCACCGGAAAAAAGCTCAAATAGGCCGAAATGATCGCCTTGGGGATCAGCCCCGAAATGCCGACGGCGTTCAACACAACGATGATCATCGGTGCAATCGCCAATATTGGCACCGTCTGACTGGCAATGATCCACGGCATCATCGAACGGTCAGAAGCACTGTTATAGACGATAAACAGGGCAAGTCCGATTCCCAGGCTTGTACCGAAGACAAACCCCAGAAGCGTCGCCGACAGCGTAATCCAGCCATGATAAACCAGGCTGCGCTTGGACGTAACTTTTTGCATGACCACTGTTTGCCAAAGGCTCGCCGGCTACTTGGTGCGGGGTCGGCAATAGCGGCTTGTCTTGATTGAGCACATCGCCCAACTGCTGGGAAAAACTGACGTCGGTTACATCAGTTCGCTGGTAAAAATCGCTTTGTCGCGACCAGTTCATCAGCACCGCCGCGCCATACCACAGCACAACGGTCACACTGAGCACGATCAGGACCGGTATTGCGCTGCCACGGGCTGTCATCAGGCTCTATTCCTCATAGGAGTGCCCTGCCCGCAGTCCTTCGCGCACCCGCGCCGCAATGGCGAGAAATTCTGGCGTTTCGCGAATGTCCAGCGGGCGTTCATCAGGCAGTGTCGAGGCGATGACATCTGTTACCCGCCCCGGTCTTGGGCTCATCACCACGATTTTGGTCGAGAGATAAACGGCCTCGGGAATTGAATGGGTAACAAAACAGATGGTTTTCTCGGTGCGCCGCCAGAGCTTGAGCAGTTCTTCATTAAGATGATCGCGTACAATTTCATCGAGCGCCCCAAACGGCTCATCCATCAGCAGCAGGTCGGCGTCAAAGGCCAGCGCTCTGGCAATCGAGGCGCGTTGCTGCATACCGCCCGACAATTGCCAGGGATGTTTTTTGGCAAAGCCGCTCAGATTGACCAGATCAAGCGTGCGTTCGATCCGCTTGTCACGTTCGGGCTTTGAATAGCCCATGATTTCCAGCGGCAGCGCGATGTTTTTTTCGATTGTACGCCACGGATAGAGCGCTGCGGCCTGAAACACGTAGCCATAGGCCCGTGCCTGCCGCGCCTCCCTGGCGCTCATCCCATTGATTTCAAGCGTCCCGGATGTGAGGTCTTCGAGATCGGCAATGGTGCGCAGGAAAGTGGTTTTGCCGCACCCCGATGGCCCGATAAACGAAACAAATTCGCCCTTTTCGATCTCCAGATTGACTTCGCTTAACGCATGAACCGGACCATCGCTGGTGGCAAAAGTCAGGCTGAGGTCTTTTGCGGTAACGACCGAACTCATCAAACCCCCGAGGCCGGAATGCCGGAACGCTCGATCTTGCGAGGCGCCACAATGTCTTTCCAGGTCGACAGCGCCCGATTGACCGGGTTCTTGGCCTCTCGCGCCACGAACTTTCCGTGCCCGGCCTCTGCCTTGACCTCATTATCGATAATGGAAACCTTGCCCCGGCTCAACACATAGCGCGGCAACCCCGTCAGTTCGAACCCTTCAAACACATTATAGTCGATTACCGACTGCTGCGCCTTGGCAGATATGGTTTTGGTCCGCTTGGGATCCCACACCACCAGATCGGCATCGGCGCCCACCAGCACCGCCCCTTTTTTCGGGTACAGATTGAGAATTTTGGCAATATTGGTCGAGGTCACCGCGACAAATTCATTCATGGTCAGGCGCCCGCTATTGACCCCGCGGCTCCATAACACAGCCAAGCGGTCTTCAAGCCCCCCGGTGCCATTGGGAATTTTGGAAAAATCATCAATTCCATTCCGTTTCTGCTCGGTGGTGAAGGCGCAATGGTCAGTCGCCACAACCGACAGCGACCCAGCCTGCAGGCCCGCCCACAGTGAATCCTGATGCTGTTTGTTGCGGAATGGCGGCGACATGACGCGCCGCGCCGCATGGTCCCAGTCTGCATTGAAATATTCGCTTTCATCAAGCGTCAAGTGCTGGATCAGTGGCTCGCCATATACGCGCATGCCTTTTTGCCGGGCCCGACGGATGGCCTCGTGTGACTGCTCGCAGCTCACATGCACCACATAAAGCGGCACGCCAGCCATGTCAGCAATCATGATGGCTCGATTTGTCGCTTCGCCTTCAACTTCTGGCGGCCGCGAATAGGCGTGTCCCTCCGGCCCATTATTGCCCGCCGCCAGCAGTTTTTGCGTCATCGCGGCGACCACATCGCCATTTTCGGCATGGACCAGCGGCAGCGCACCAAGGTCTGCACAGCGCGAAAACGAGGCATAAAGGCTCGTCGTCATTGACCATGAGCGAGCCTTTATAGGCCATGAAATGCTTGAAACTGGTGATGCCGCGATCCACCACTTCGGCCATTTCGCGCCATACCTGCTCGTCCCACCAGGTGATCGCCATATGGAACGAATAATCGGTCGAAGCCTTGCCCGATTTATTGTCCCACATCTGCAACGCTTCCAGAAGACTTTGACCGGGACTGGGCAGGCAGAAATCCACTACCATCGTCGTGCCGCCCGCTAGTGCCGCCCGCGTGCCGCTTTCAAAGTCGTCCGCCGAATAGGTGCCCATGAACGGCATTTCGAGGTGGGTATGCGGGTCAATCCCCCCGGCATGACATAGCAGCCGGTTGCATCAAGCACCTCATCACCTGAAAGGTTAGGCCCAATCTCGACGATGCTGTCACCCTCAATCCTGACATCGGCTTTGTATGTCAGGTCGGCGGTGACGACGGTGCCGTTCTTGATGACTTTGCTCATTGGGTCTGCCCTTTCATAATCGGTTCTTTCAGTCTGGCGCGGCGCTTAACTCACGATCTCCGCTGTCTCGACGACAGCGTGAAACAGCACATCCGCCCCAGCTGTGGCCCATTCCTTGGATATGTCCTCGGCCTCATTATGCGATAGCCCATCAACGCAAGGGCACATCACCATGGCCGTCGGCGCCACCCGGTTGATCCAGCAGGCGTCATGTCCCGCCCCCGAAATCAGGTCGCGATGTGAATAGCCCAGTCGATCCGCCGCATTGCGCACCGCCGTGACGCATTTTTCATCAAACGTCACCGGATCAAAATGGCCCGCAACCTCGATTTCGATGCCAAGTCCCAGTTCCTTGGCAATTTCAGGTGCTTCGGCTTCCAGCTGCGCCTTCATGCCATCGAGAATTTCGCGGTCGGGCGACCTGAAATCGACAGTGAATACTGTCTTGCCCGGAATGACATTGCGCGAATTGGGGTATACATCGGCATGCCCGATCGCCCCGACCGCCATTGGTTGATGACTCATGGCAATAGTGTGGACCAGCTCGGTTATCCGCGCCATGCCGAGCCCGGCATTTTTACGCATCGGCATCGGGGTGGAACCGGTATGCGATTCCTTGCCGGTGAGCGTGATTTGCAACCACCACAGGCCCTGCCCGTGAGTGACCACGCCGATATCTTTGCCCTCGGCTTCAAGAATAGGGCCCTGCTCGATGTGCAACTCGAAGAACGCGTGGATATTGCGCTGGCCGACCGGCTCCTCCCCTTCCAGCCGATGCGCGCCAATTCATCGCCGAATTTCTTGCCTTTGGCATCGGCCCGATCATAGGCCCAGTCGCGTTCATGCACGCCGGCAAAAACCCCGGACGCCAGCATGGCCGGGGCAAAGCGGGTGCCTTCCTCATTTGTCCAGTTGGTTACAATAATGGGGCGACGGGTTTTTATACCCAGATCATTCATCGTGCGAATGAGTTCGAGGCCTGACAACACCCCTAAGACCCCATCATATTTGCCGCCGGTTGGCTGGGTATCGAGGTGACTTCCAACATAGACCGGGTCGAGATCCGGTTCGGTTCCTTCGGCCCGCATGAACATGTTACCCATATCATCGACAGACATGGAAAGGCCGGCCTCCTCGCACCATCGCGCGAACAAATGCCGGCCTTCGCTGTCTTCGTCGGTCACGGTCTGGCGATTATTGCCCCCGGCAATGCCCGGGCCAATCTTGGCCATCTCCATTAGGCTATCCCAGAGCCGGTCACCGTTGATCTTGAGGTTTTCACCGGGTGCTGCCATGGGATAGTTCCTTTCGCTTCAATTATTTGGCGCTGGGAAAGCTGAATTCGGCACCGCCCTTGATACCGGCAGGCCAGCGCGTTGTAATGGTTTTCAGCCGTGTGTAAAAATGTACGCCCTCTGGCCCGTAGATTGCATGGTCGCCAAACAGGCTGCGTTTCCAGCCGCCAAACGAGTGATAGGCAACCGGCACCGGGATTGGCACATTGACCCCGACCATACCCACCTCGATATTGTTGGCAAATTCCCGGGCAGCATCGCCGTCGCGGGTGAAAATGGCGGTACCATTGCCATATTCATGCTCATTGATCAGCGTCACCGCCTCGCCATAGTCCTTGGCGCGTACCACCGAGAGCACTGGTCCGAAAATCTCGTCCTTGTAGATCGTCATGTCTTTGGTGACATTGTCAAACAATGTTCCGCCGACATAATAGCCCTCTTCATAGCCCTGCAAGCTGAAGCCGCGCCCGTCGACCACCAGCTGGGCGCCCTCTTCGACACCCTTGTCGATATAGCCAAGGATCTTGTCGCGATGCATCCTGGTGACCACGGGCCCCATTTCCGCATCCTTGTCGGTCGCCGGTCCGATCTTGAGAGCTTCAACGCGTGGCTTCAGTTTGGCCACCAGCGCATCGGCGGTCTTATCGCCCACGGGCACCGCTACAGAAATCGCCATGCACCGTTCGCCCGCTGAGCCGTACCCGGCACCCATCAGCGCATCGGCCGCCTGGTCAAGGTCCGCGTCGGGCATGATCACCATATGGTTTTTCGCCCCGCCCAGTGCCTGCACCCGTTTGCCGGCCTTGGTGCCGCGTTGATAGACATATTCGGCAATCGGGGTAGAGCCAACAAAGCTTACGGCCTGGATATCCGGGTGATCCAGAATGTGATCTACCGCTTCCTTGTCGCCATGCACGATATTGAAGACGCCCTCGGGCAGGCCCGCCTCCATGAACAGGTTCCACGCCAGCATCGGCGCCGACGGATCCCGTTCCGAGGGCTTCAGGATAAAACTGTTGCCGCAGGCGATAGCGGCTGGATACATCCACATCGGCACCATGGCCGGAAAGTTGAACGGGGTAATACCCGCCACCACGCCCAACGCCTGCCGGTCTGAATACGTATCTATCGACGGTCCGACATTGCGCGAAAATTCGCCCTTGAGCAGTTGCGGGATTCCGCAGGCATAGTCCACACAATCAATGCCGCGCGCCACTTCACCCAGCGCATCATCGTGCACCTTGCCATGCTCCAGCGATATTGCGCGTGCCAACTCGTCAGCATGCTGATCGAGCAATGCCTTGAACTTGAACATGATGCGCGCCCGCTTCATCGGCGGGGTGTTGGCCCAGGCCGGATGGGCCGCTTTGGCCGATGCGACCGCAGCGTCGATCTCGGTCGTCGTTGATAGTGGCAGGCTGGCACTCTGCTCGCCGGTCGCCGGGTTGAAGACCGCCGCTTGCCGCTGGCTTTTTGAGGTAACCAATGCCCCGTTGATGGCGTTTTGGATGGTTTTCATGTCGGCTTTCCGATCGTAAAAAATGGAACATACATTCTTTAATACTCTTAGAATGAACGATCCATTCTATTCAAGCGATTTAAGCACTGTCCGCAATGTATCAACCAGCGTATCGACATGACTCTTGTCCACAATCAGCGGCGGCGACAGTGCAATGATATCGCCGGTCGTGCGGATCAACACGCCAGCGTCATAGGCCTTGAGAAAGGCTGAAAAGGCGCGTTGGGTTGGCGATCCGGTGATTGATTCCAACTCGATGGCGCCCACCAGTCCGATATTGCGAATGTCGATGACATGCGGACAGTCGGCCAGCGAATGCAGCGCCTCGCCAAAATAGTCGCCCATATCGGCACCGCGAGTCAGCAGATCTTCGTCCTTGTAGGTCTCAAGTGTTGCCAGACCCGCCGCCGCCGCCATCGGATTGCCCGAATAGGTATAGCCATGGAAGAATTCGATGACATGCTCAGGGCCATTCATGAACGCATCATGGATTTCCCCTGTTACCAGCACTGCGCCCATCGGGATCGTGCCATTGGTCAGCCCCTTGGCTGTAATCATAATGTCAGGCGTAACCCCGAAATAGTCGGCGCCAAATGGTGTGCCCAACCGCCCGAAACCGGTGATCACTTCGTCAAAAATCAGCAAAATGCCGTGTTTCTTGGTGATGTCGCGCAGCCGCTTTAAATACCCCATGGGCGGTATCAATACGCCCGTTGAACCGGCCACGGGCTCGACGATCACCGCCGCGATGGTCGAGGCATCGTGCAGCGTAACGATCCGTTCCAATTCGTCTGCCAGATCGGTGCCATATTCCGGTGGTCCCTTTGAAAAAGCGTTCTTGCTCAGATTGTGGGTGTGGGGCATGTGATCGACGCCGGTCAATAATGTCCCGAACATCTTGCGATTGCTGACAATGCCGCCGACCGATATCCCGCCGAAATTGACACCGTGATAGGCCCGCTCGCGTCCGATCAACCGGCTGCGGGCACCGTCGCCTTTGACCCGGTGATAGGCCAAGGCGACCTTGAGCGCGGTCTCCACTGATTCGGAACCTGAATTGGTAAACAGCACATGGTCGAGCCCCTTGGGGGCGATATCAACCAGCCGGTTGGCCAATTCAAATGCCTTTGGGTGCCCCATCTGGAAGGCCGGTGCGTAGTCAAGCTCGGCGGCCTGCGTCTGAATTGCCTCGACGATGTTGGGACGGCAATGGCCGGCATTGACGCACCACAACCCGGCAGTGCCGTCTAATACCTGGCGGCCCTCAGCCGTTGTATAATGCATGTCCTTGGCACCAACGAACATGCGGGGCGCTTTCTTGAACTGCCGATTTGCCGTAAAGGGCATCCAGAAGGCGCTCAGATCATTCGGCGTCACACTGCTTGAATTCGACACGAGGCAATCGCTCCCAGTTAATATGACTTGTACGATCATGTTTATTGGTACTTGACGTGGGACCGTGTTACCAAGATTTTTGACCAGTTGGAAAAATGTTAGCACTCTGATGGTGCCGATCAAGGTGAAAAATGCTGAGATTGTCGTGGTGAGCAAAAGTAGCGCCAAATCGCGTCCCGCATCCGCTCGTGGACACCGGCCCAAAACTCGTATTCAGCGCGAGAAGCAGGATATTATCCTGGAAGCCGCGCTGGATGTATTTTCGCTACACGGTTTTCGCGGCGCCACCATCGATCAGATCGCCGAGGTTGCGGGCATGAGCAAGCCCAATCTCCTGTACTATTTCCCGCGTAAAGAGGAGATTCACCGCCGCCTTATTTCCGAACTGCTTGTCACCTGGCTTGAGCCATTGCGCGAAATGGACGCCAAGGGCGATCCGTTCCCCGAAATTTGTTCCTATATCCGGCGAAAACTCGAAATGGCCCGCGACTTCCCGCGCGAAAGCCGCCTTTTTGCCACTGAAATGCTCCAGGGCGCGCCACGCATCAGTGAAATGATCGAGGTTGACCTCAAAAATCTTGTGGATGAAAAGGCCCGGGTCATTGAAGGCTGGATGGACGACGGCAAACTGACGCGCGTCGATCCTTATCACCTGATTTTTTCAATCTGGGCCACCACGCAGCACTATGCCGATTTTGATGTGCAGGTTCGGGCGGTCCTCGGCCCGAAGCGCGGCGGCGATGGGCGCTTTGAGGATGCCGCGCGCTATCTCGAGCAACTGTTTCTCTTTGGCCTTATGCCTGGAAAATCAATAGGTTGATTAGCTGGGAAGCCGCTTTTTGGGACGGGCGCTCCCGCTCTTGGGATGCTCATGTGATAACCCCAATACCAACAGTCCAAGAACGGTGATCAGCGCACCCATCAGTACGGACAGACTGGCCCAGCCGTGCCCCATCAGCCCTTCAAGCACTATGACAAAGATTGGCGTCAGATAGCCATAGGCGATCACTTTGGCGGCCGGCAAATGTAGGCTGGCGAACTGCAACAGGAAAAAACTGACCGCAGTGGGAAAGACTGCCAGATACAGAATGACCCACCAGACTATCGGCGGCAGTGCACCCCAATTGGTGGCCAACATTTCGGGTAACCCGTAAAGCCCGATCCAGACGGTTGTGGCTGCCAAGGAAAAAAAGCTTAGTACCATCGCCGGTTCGCCCCGGCTGAATCGGCGCAGCAGCGGGGTATTGATCGCGTAGCATAGACAGCCGACAAAAAAGATCTGCTCGCCCGGCCCGATTTCAAACCGTGCCATCGCACCAAAATCACCACGAAAAATCACCCAAAGCGAGCCCATCCCGGCAAAAATCAGACTTACCAGTCCCACCGGTCCTGTGCGCTGCCCAACGATAATCAGGCCGAACCCTGCCACCAGCAGCGGTATCAGCGTAAATATCGCGCTCGTCGCCACCGGTGCGGTAATCTTGAGCGCCACGAACATGGTCACGAAATAAACCGCCAGCAGCGCGCCAAGAATTATAAAGCGCCAGGGAGCTTGAGGCACTGCCAACGTGTTGCCGGCCGGTCCGAATGCCACGACCCCCATCACTGCCGTGCCAAGCAAAAACCGAACTGCGTTTAGCGGCGCTGGCGCAATTTCACCGGCAATCAGGCTACCGAAGGCAAACGAACCCGCAATCAGCAGGGCAAATGTCAGCATGGCCAAATGAGCCAGCAGGCGGTTTTTGCCCTCGTCTGCCGTGCTCACAGGGCCTCGGCGATCACCATCAACAACCCACCGGCAAGCGTGATGTTGACGAGGGTGAAGTAAAGATGAGGATTGCGCTCTTCACCCTTGAACAGAAACAGATTGTGAAACAGGCAGGTTGCCAACACCAGAAAGATGATCAGCGCCAAGGCACCCAATACGGTCCACATCCCTAAAATCAGGAACAATCCGCCGACAATTTGCACGCCAAAACCAAGCGCTGCCAATATAGTGGGCAACGGCCAGCCATAATTGGTCTTCGAATTCTTGCGCTCGGGAAAATGGCTGAAATTGCGAATACCGGCGATCAGGAAAAACAAACCGAAGATAACTCGCCCAATAACGAGAAGCGACGCAGCGAGGGTCAAGGAACGTCTCTATTCAAAGAATCGACACCGCAAGCCTAACTCGTGCGGTCGTCTCTGGCGAGCCTTCTCACAGTTGTTGGCACCATGCGGCCGAGCACGCCATCCCTGAGCACATAATGGTGGGCGAGCGCAGCAAGCGCGTGCAGACCCACCAAATAGATGATGGTCCAGGCGGCAATATTGTGCAGGTTTTCAACGACCCGAGCCAATCCCCGGTCGGCGCCGATAAGAGGCGGCATGGAAAACAGTCCAAAGAAGGTAAAGCTCCCGCCCCGAAACCAGCGCAGCGAAAATCCGAACCCGATCTGTGCGGCCAGCAAGGCGTAGAGCGTCCAATGCATGGCGACGGCCAGATAATGGGAAATGTCACGCCTTTCCCGCAGCAATCGCCGCCCACCCAGACGACGCCATCCCAACTGCGCAACAAAAATGGCGGCAAGCAATATTCCCAGCGAAATGCGCAGGCTCGCCCCCTCGTCCCGGATGTCAACGGCGCCGCTCATTGTCGAACCTATCGCAAACCTAGTGTTCAGTGCCCAATCATATCAGAGCATTGATGTGCGAAAGGTTAGGAACCTTGGCGGTATCCGATCTGGATTAGATCATTCCGCCGGTTCTGCCGCTTTCGCTGCCGGGTTGTTTGGATGCGTAGTCCAATTGGCATACTCGCCCGTCACAATGCGGCCGGTCCGCTCGTCAACCGTGCCGGGGGCCATTGCTTCAAGCGTGATGCAATCATCGACGGGACAAACATTGACGCACAGATTGCAGCCCACGCACTCGTCGTCCATCACCTCAAAATGCCGTTTGCCATCCTTTTCCTTCATGATCGCCTGATGCGATGTGTCTTCGCAGGCAATGTGACAGCGACCGCACGAAATGCACAAATCCTGATTGATCCGGGCTTTGGCGACATAGTTGAGATCAAGATATTGCCAGTCGGTCACATTGCGCACGGCCCGTCCGGTGATTGCTTCGAGATTGGCGTGTCCCTTGTCGTCCATCCAGTTGCCAAGCCCCGAAATCATCTCCTCGACGATCTTGAAGCCATAGGTCATGGCTGCAGTGCACACCTGTACATTGCCCGCCCCCAGCGCCAGGAACTCAGCCGCATCGCGCCAGGTTGTCACCCCGCCGATGCCCGAAATCGGCAACCCGTGCGTTTGGGGATCGCGCGCGATTTCGGCCACCATGTTGAGTGCAATCGGTTTGACCGCCGGGCCGCAATAGCCGCCATGGGTGCCCTTGCCCGCAACCGTTGGATTGGGGGCGAAAAGGTCAAGATCCACCGAAACAATCGAGTTGATCGTATTGATCAGCGACACCGCATCGGTGCCGCCGGCCTTGGCGGCGCGGGCTGGTTTGCGGACATCGGTAATATTGGGGGTCAGCTTGGTGATTACTGGCATGCGTGTATATTGCTTGCACCAGCGCACCACCATTTCGATATATTCCGGCACCTGCCCGACTGCGGCACCCATGCCGCGCTCACTCATACCGTGCGGGCAGCCGAAATTGAGTTCGATCCCATCGGCGCCGGTTTCCTCGACCAGCGGTAATATCGCTTTCCAGGCCTCCTCTTCGCAAGGCACCATGATTGAGGCGATCAGCGCGCGATCGGGCCAGTTCATCTTGACCTGTTTCATTTCCCGCAGATTGATCTGCAGGCTGCGATCAGTGATCAATTCGATATTGTTAAGCCCCAGCAATCGGCGGTCGGCGCCATAAATCGCGCCATATCGAGGTCCGTTCACATTGACCACCGGGGGGCCTTCTTCACCCAGCGTTTTCCAGACGACCCCGCCCCAACCGGCCTTGAACGCTCGCTCGACATTATAGGCTTTGTCGGTCGGAGGCGCCGAAGCCAGCCAGAACGGGTTGGGTGATTTGATGCCAACAAAATTATTCCGAAGATCAGCCATGGTCCTGGCTCCCTTTGATCGTCTGAATGAGAATGAGGTTGCCCTCGCTATCGTTTATCAGGGCCCAACGCGTACCGGGCTCCCATGGTGCGTCGTCTGGTCCGCTGACCGGGGTCACGCCACGCTCGGCCAATGTCCGGCACGTCGCGTCGACATCGCCAGTCGCCAACACCAACTCTGGTTTTTTACTCGTTTCAACACTGTCGCGCTTGTCGAAATGCAAAAGTGTTGCGGCGCCTGGCACCCGCATGAATATCCAACGATCCTCCCCATAGGGGTTGTTTCGCTCGACCGCGAAACCCAACGTATCGCGGTAAAACGCCAGCGCCCTTGCCGTGTCGGTCACGCCGATGGATTGGAAATGGATATGGCTGAACATGGCCGCCATCCCGGTTGGCCCCCCTATGTTGCCAATAGCGCCGCATGGATGTGTTCTGCGGCGTCCCGCCCTTCGGCAACGGCTGTTACGGTCAGATCATCGCCGCCTGTCGCACAGTCGCCGCCAGCCCAAACGCCGGAAACGGACGTGCGGCCGAATTCGTCGACCGCTATCTTGCCGCCCGCCAGCTCCAACGCCCCACCATCGCTATTGAGCGTCTGGCCAATGGCCTTGAATACCTGATCGGCGGCCAGAACCAAGGTTTCCCCGGTTTCGCGCAACTGTCCGTCAACCATTGCAGTATAGGCCAGTTCAACACCGGTGACGCGCCCACCCTCGCTCACGACGCGTCGGGGTGCCATCCAGTGGCGGATCGTGACGCCCTTGGCGGCGGCCAAATCCTGCTCGAATTCGGACGCGCTCATCTGCTCCTTGCCGCGTCGGTAAACAATATTGACCTCTTCGGCACCCAATAGTTTGGATTGCACCGCCGCGTCCACCGCCGTCATGCCGCCGCCAATCACCACCACCCGGCGTCCGATCGGCAGGCCGCTCAAATCGCCCGCCTGGCGCAACTCGGCAATAAAATCGACCGCGTTGGCAACGCCTTCGGCGTCTTCGTTCTCCGCCCGTAGCGCATTGACCCCGCCCAGACCCATACCCAGAAATACCGCGTCGTAGCGCTCCTGCAATTGCTGCAGCGTAAAGTCCTGTCCGAACGTCTTGCCGTTGATAATGTTGATGCCACCGATGGCGGTGACATAGTCGACCTCGGCCTGGGCAAATTGATCGGTCGATTTGTAGGACGCAATGCCGTATTCATTGAGCCCCCCGGCCTTGGGACGCGAGTCATATATTGTGACCTCGTGGCCTTTGACCGCCAGTCGGTGCGCCGCCGCCAGCCCGGCCGGCCCTGCCCCGACCACGGCAATTGTCTTGCCCGTCGAAGCGGCCCGCTCAAAAAACTGCCGATTGTCGGCCATGGCCATGTCGGTGGCATAGCGCTGCAACAGGCCGATGCGAACCGGCTTGCCCTCGGCCTCCTCCCGGACGCACGCTTCCTCACACAATTGCTCGGTGGGGCAGACGCGGGCGCACATGCCGCCCAGAATATTCTGCTCAAAGATTGTCTCAGCGGCGCCCATGCCATTGCCGGTGGCAATCTCGCGAATGAACATCGGAATGTCGATGGTGGTCGGGCAGGCATTCATGCACGGCGCGTCGTAGCAAAAATAGCAGCGATCCGCTTCAACTATGGCTTCGTGCCGGTCCAATGGCGGGTGAAGATCGGAAAAATTGTCCGCATATTGGTTGGGTGCAAGTCGCCCCGATACAATGCCCTGCTTGACGTCGCCCTGTGCCATGCCAGTCTCCCTGCTCCGTTCTACACAACGCTAACGCAGGCTCCAATTTTTTATCAATTGGTCAAATATCATGAATTTGCATGAGGGTTTGGTTGCCCAAAACCGCCCCATTCTCGCCCAAAAGCACCATTTTCAGTCGCGCAATCGCCCAAAATTTCCATGCAACCCGATCATTTGGCGTCGAGGACTGCATACCGGGTGGAACTGTTGCACCACGGACACGCTCTAAAATTTGAATCCGAAAACGCAGAGTAACTACCCAGACGCGGTGCGCCAAAGTGCCAAAGAGAAGAATTATTTTTCCTGTCGGCACTAAATTCAGGCTCCCGCCCATATTGGGTGAACCAAAAAATCGTGACTATTCTGCAACACATCCTGCAGGCCGACCGGCATTGTCCAATTGGCCCATATTCTGGCCCCCTGCCCTAATTACTCAGCGCGGCATCGACAATTTAGTGAGTGTCTCGTTTGACCAAGAAATTCATCACCACCGCCGCCATTGCTGCCACTGTGCTGTTCGCAACAACCGTTTCATCTTTTGCCCAATGTGGCGGTGCCTCATGGTATGGCCCCGGCTTCAACGGCAAGAAAGCCGCCTCCGGCCAGATCTTCAACGAAAACGCCATGACTGCCGCGCACCGCTCGCTGCCCTTTGGCACCAAGCTCAAGGTAGTCGACCAGCGCACCGGCAAATATGTCCAGGTTACCATCAATGATCGTGGCCCCTTTCATGGTGGCCGTATCATCGATCTGTCCAAAGCCGCTGCCACCAAACTGGGCTTTCGCAATCGCGGCACAACATCGGTATGTATCGAAAAAATGTAGTTGATCTGGCGTGCAATGAGGTCGATCAACAAATATGGCGATGTTAGCGCTCCCTTAGCAATAAGGCTCTATTGTAGTCACAATAGTGATAAACAATGAGGGTGCGCCAACCATGCAGGCAACAGCATTCGTGGTCGGCCCCCAAGACGGGCCGGGCGCGGCATTGTCGGATATGGCGCGCGGGCTTAACTTCGCCTCGGTGCTGCCCTATGCGGGAGTAAGTACCGCCGAGCAGCAGTCCATGCGCACGCCTGTTTGCTATTTTCTGTTCGCCGCAGTCCCCGATATTGGCTCCTTGCGCGACGTTGCAGAGGCAATACGCTTCTCGCCCAGTCGCAAGGTTCGTTTCTCACCATTGATCTATTTTGCGTCAAACCCATCGCTCGACACCATAAACCGGTGCGCAAATCTGGGATTTGACGATGTCATCGCAATCCCGGTTGGGCAGGATCGGCTGGCCGAACGCATCAGTCGCCAGATCAACAAGACCATCGTCTATTACGAGACTTCTGCCTATTTTGGGCCGGACCGGCGGCACCGGCAGATGCAGACACCGGCAGGGGAGTTGCGTGAAGGCGGGCGCTATCGGAGACTTGAAATCATGCGCAGCCTGATCTCGGGAATCAGTGTAGTCCGTGACGAACTCCGCGATACCCCATAGGCGCTTGCGCCATTGAAATCGATGCAAGGCCTATTTCCCTACTCTTGATTCTACCTTAGCGTGCGCCCGTCTGTTGCCACGAGTACAATCCATGAATATCGGCCTAAAGCTACCGCCACAGGCTCCATGTCTATGGCGGGTTTTTTATTTACTCATTCTGCATGGGAAGCTTGTTCCCACGCATCCCCGATATTCGCAACGCCATGGGCGTAGAGGAGGGTGCCTTGGGACTGGCCCTCGTTGGCGCGGCCGTAGGAACTTTGATTTCATTGACTTTTTTTGGCCGTTTAATCGAAAAAATCGGCCATCGTCGGGTCATCCTATTCGCCATCCCGACGCTGGCGCTCAGCTATGCAATTGCTGTGTTGGCGCCCGGCCCACTCGCCCTGTTTTTGTTGCTGGTGCCCACGGGCCTATTGATCGGTGTAATCGAGATCGTCCTCAATCTTGAGGCCGACCGTACTGAACACGCCCTGGGGCGTCGCATCATGAACCGCTCGCATGGCTTCTGGAGTATCGGCTTTTTCACCTCCGGCCTGATTGGTGCGTTTATCGCTCAGACCGGTCTGAGCGCCCAGGTTCATTTGGCCCTGATGGTGCCCATTGTCCTGGTTGGCGTGATACTTATTCTTGGCCGCTTCCAGCCGGCCGCCCATCGCACCGGCGGTAGCGCCGATGCCGGTCCGCGACTGGCGCGCCCCTCGCTTGCCATTATGGTGCTGGTGGCCGTCACCCTCTCCGCCATGGTGCTCGAAGGGGCGGGTGGCGATTGGTCCGCGATCTATATGCGCGACATGTTTGCCGTGGAGCCGTTTCTTGCCGGCTTTGCCGTGGCTATCGGGGCGGGCGCCCAGGCTCTAACTCGTATATTCGCCGACAGGTTTGTCGAGCGCTATAATCCGGTGTTGGTAGCGCGTGTCTTGCTAACAGTGCTTGGTATCGGCGCTACCGCCGTTTTTCTGGCGCCAAACGCCGTTGTGGCCTTGGCCGGTTTTGCCCTCATGGGCGTTGGCACGAGTGCCATATTTCCCCTGGCCATGTCCGCCGCTGCGCAGCGCACCGATCGCCCCGCGGCGGTCAATGTGGCGGCATTGGCTCAGATATCGTTTGTCGCCTTCCTGCTTGGACCGCCGCTACTGGGTTTCGTCGCCCAGCATATTGGCATTCAATGGGCATTTGGTGTTGGCATTCCGCTGGTGGTCGTGAGTTTTTGGGCGGCCGGCGCGCTTTCGCCCCGGCCCTCAATGATTGTCTGAACCATGCCTGAGCCTGCCACCCCTGATCTGCCGCCCATTGTTGACCTTCGCCAGTCCGCGACTGCCCTGCGAGTGCAACGCGGGGTTATGCGCCTGCTACGTCAAACCTACGACATGTGCTGCTACGCCGAGGTGTCGCTCAACAGCGGCCGGCGCGCCGACGTTCTGGCGGTCGGCCCTAAGGGTGATATCTGGATCGTTGAAATCAAATCCAGCCTCATTGATTTTCAGGTTGATCGCAAATGGCCTGAATATCGCGACTATTCTGACAGGTTCTTCTTTGCCAAACCGCCCGAACTGGATGCTGAAATCTTTCCCGCCAGTGAAGGATTGATCGTTGCCGATGGCCACGACGGTGCCATCCTGCGCGAGGGTCCTCATACGCCCATCGCGGCTGCACGGCGTAAGGCGCTGATGCTCAAGCTGGCTCGGCTGGGCGCGGATCGAATCCACGCCCTGATGGACCCCGGGCCCAGCTAAGGCATTGCTTAGCGTGCATCGTCCCGTATTTCGGCACCGGTCAATTCACCCAGCGTGCTTTGCAGCGATTGCATCAGTTTGAGCTTGTCCGCATCATTGGCTGTCGCCCCCAGTTCCTGGCTGAGCCGAATGGTGAACTCGGAAAATGCATTGTGCCAGTCCGACGCGATCTGGGCATGATCGATGCGCTGCTCGGCTGGTCGCGTGATGGCCCCCACGCCGTGCGGCAGCAACTCGAAACTGTCGTCGAGCAACGGCAGTATAACCTGGTCACCAGCCAATCCTGTTTCGATCAGCGCGGCTCGCAACGCGTCCCGTTCTTCATCATCCCCATGGGTCAGGAACAGGGCCCCATGCGCGGGCAAGCGTTCGCCGATCCACGCCATCAACTCGCTATGGTCGGCATGGGCAGAATAGTTGCCGAGTGAATGGATTTGCGCCCGAACAGGCACGAGCGATCCATGTATGCGGACTTCGCGCGCGCCCGACTGAATGACGTGCCCAAGTGTGCCAGGGGCTTGATAACCCACAAACAGCACGGTGGCGTTGCTTCGGATCAGATTATTGCGCAAATGGTGCTTGATACGTCCGGCGTCACACATGCCCGACGCCGACATGATGATGGCACCGCCCCGAATGGTGTTGATCGCCTTGCTGTCCTCGACCGCCTCGATAATGCGAAAACGCGAATCATTGAACAGGCTCTTCGGCACCCAACTGCACATCGTCAAACATTTTTGCGTATTTGCGGTAGACGCTGGTCACCTTGCTGGCCAGTGGACTATCGAGAAACACCAGCTGTGGGTCGATTTCACCCGACTTGATCAGATAGCCGATATCGTGCAGCAGCTCCTGGCTGCGCTCGACCGCAAATGTGGGAATGACCAGATTGCCGCCGCGCTCCAGCGCGCCATTGATCTCGCGTTTGAGATCGGTCCGACGCTTTTCCAGTGAGTAGTCTTCGCGCTCACGGCCGCCATAGGTGGATTCGGACAGAATATAGTCAAAGCCCGCCGGCCCTTCCGGCTCCTTGTAAAAGACCTTTTCGTCCGGCCCCACATCGCCCGAAAACATGATCGAAATGGTCTTGCCCTCGCCATCCTTGACCTGCACTTCGATTGAAGCGGACCCGATAATATGGCCCGCGTTCCAGAATCGTGCCCGCACCCCGGGTCCAGGTTCGATCCATTCGTAGTATTGCGTGGTTTGTCGGTGTTTGAGCGCCTCTTCGGCATCGATCATGGTATAGAGCGGCTGAGCCGGTTCATTGCCACGGCGCCCCCGCTTGCGCGATTCGCGCTCCGCTTCACTTTCCTGAATGCCGGCGCTATCGGGGAGCAGATATTCCAGTAGCCCCGCGGTCGGTCCCGTCATCCACATCTCACCCTTGAAACCCTCTTTATAGAGTTTGGGCAATAGCCCCGCATGGTCAATATGGGCGTGGGTCAGCAACAAAAAGTCGATGGCACCCGGATTGAATGGCGTTGGCTTGAGATTGAGCGCCCGGACTGATTTGTTGCCTTGAAACAGGCCGCAATCAACCAGAAACTGCCCGCCGGGATGGGTAACGCGATAGCACGACCCGGTGACGGTCCCCGCCGCCCCATGAAATTGCAAGGTGACGGTCATGGATACTCCTGAAAATGATCGGGCTTAGCGCGGCGCGCGCTTTGCCAGAATACGTTGCAATGTCCGCCTGTGCATATTGAGCCGCCGTGCCGTTTCCGACACATTGCGGTCGCACAATTCATACACCCGCTGGATATGCTCCCAGCGTACCCGATCCGCCGACATCGGATTTTCTGGCGGCTCCGGCTTGTCCTCGCCCGTTGCCAACAGGGCGTTGATCACATCGTCAGCATCGGCCGGTTTGGACAAATAGTCCACCGCCCCGAGTTTGACCGCCGTAACCGCGGTGGCAATGTTGCCGTAGCCCGTCAGGATGACCGCCCGCGCATCGGCACGTTTCTGGTGCAGTGCCGATACAACCGCCAGGCCGTTGCCATCATCAAGGCGCATATCGACAACAGCATAGGCTGGTGGTCGCTCGGTTACCGCTGCAAGGCCCGCCGCGACGCTGCCCGCAATGCGCACCTCAAAACCCCGTCGCGTCATAGCGCGCTCGAGGCGGGTCAAAAAGGCCGCGTCGTCATCAACCAGCAGCAGGCTTGCATCGTGCTGCAACAATTCTTCTATCGTGCTCATCGCTCCTAGATAGGCGCTCACGCCTTAAACGTCAAAGCTGCTTTGTTCGATCTCGATATCTTGCGCTGGGCGCCGCCACCGGATCCGGACCTGCGCATGGCCATAAGTGGCAATATTTTGAAACGCCAGCCGCGCTCCGGTGCGCTCCAACAGGGTTCTGGCGATAAAAATACCCAACCCCAACCCGCCGGGTTTGTCGGCGTCAGGCCCTTGAGGATCGCGGGCGCGAGTCGTCAGATATGGCTCCCCCAGTCGCGCGATCAACTCCGGCGGAAATCCGGGCCCATCGTCGGTAATGGCAACGGTGATCATATCCTTGTCCCAGCCCGCCTCCACATGCACCTGCTGTTTGGCAAAATCGCTGGCATTCTCAATCAAATTGCCCAGTCCGTAGAGCAACCCGACACTACGCCGAAACACTGGCGGCGCACCCACGGCATTTTTGTGATCGAACAGGATGACAGTGCCGCGCCCTTCATGCGGTCTGGCGACTTCTTCCAGCAGGTCCGTAAGTGGCACCGCCGCAAAAGGATCGGCGCCATCCGAGCCAAGATTGCGTAACTTGGCCAGAATGGCCCGGCATCGCGCCGCCTGCTCAATGATCAATTCCACATCGTCGGCCAACTGGCTGCCCGGCTCGGTATCCGGGCGCATCTCTTTGGCGGCCAGCGCGATGGTGGAAAGCGGCGTGCCCAATTCGTGCGCCGCCGCCGCGGCCAGCCCGTCGAGCGCGCTCAACTGTTCCTTGTGTGACAGCGCCAGTTCTGTCGCTGCCAGCGCGTCGGCAATCTGACGCGCATCATGGGCGACACGGTTGGTATAGGCGGCAATAAACACCACCCCGCAGATCAGCGACACCCAGATGCCGATGACATAGATACGATTGAAGATGATGGTTTCCTGCGGATCCCACGGCAGCGGCAGATGCCAGATCGCCAGCAGTGAAGCGATCGCGGCAACCAGCAATGCCATGCAAAAGGTAGCGCGCTGGGGCAGGGTGCTTGCCGAAACAGAAACGGGGGCCAATAACAACAGCGAAAACGGGTTGTGCAAACCCCCCGTTAGCGCCAGCAAACCGCCCAACTGCAGGCAGTCATAACCAATCTGGATGGCGGCAAACAGCGTTGAAGGGCGATGCGCCACGCCAAACCGCACGATCATCACGATGTTGAACAGCACCGATAGCCCGATCAGGGCAAAACATTCGGCCAGTGGCACCCGAAAGCCCAGCCCCAGTGCCACAAACAACACCCCGATTGCCTGCCCCCCAATCGCCAACCAGCGAAGCAACACCAGCGTTTCAAGGCGCAAGGGGCGCCAGCTTGACGGCATGGCGAGCCCATCGGCAGGCTGATCGTTCATGGATTCACACTCGTTTTTTGGGTCGCATGGGAAATAGCTGGGCCAATTTCAAGATCGAAAAAATTGCGGGCACATTCTTGATACCGCCGCGGTAATTGCCACATTTCCTCTATTCGTGACTGGGAAAGGTAGCGAAATGCACACTGCAATCATCAAACCACAATTTTCGCCCATTACCATCGCCTTGATGGTACTTGGGTTTATCGTCTTCTGGCCGCTTGGACTAGCCATCCTGGGTTACATTATCTGGGGTGAAAAGTTCGGCGGGTCAGCTGAAAAGGCACAATCTTACTGGAACAAGGGCAAGTCCTGGTGCACCTCAAATAGTGGTCGTCGTCATGGACATCACCACAATCACTACGCCTCGACCTCCAGTGGCAACGCCGCATTTGACGAATATCGTACCGAGCAGCTTCGTCGCCTCGAAGAAGAGCGGGCGCGTCTTGATGAAGAGATCAATGAATTCCACGATTATATGGCCAACCTCAACAAGGCCAAGGATCGCGAGGAATTTGACCGCTTCATGAACGAACGCCGTGGAAGTCGCCAAGGCTACACCGATGACAACAACAATGGTGGCAATGGTGGCAACGACGATAACGGTCCCAACAATGGCGACAACAATAGCGGCTGGGGTCAGGATAACCGCTGACCCCACCAATAGTCCTCCTGAGCAGTCGCCTGCTATTGGCGATTAAACCTGTGGCGCCCCTGTTGGGGCGCTTTTTTTGTGTGGCATGGTGATAGGCAACGGCCGCGAATCGCGCTTCTATCGCGCCAGCATGAAACTGTTCGCCCGACAAAAAATTCCCGCCACGACCACGCTCGATATTGACGGGCACCCGGTGCTCGTTCTCGTGCGCACAAATGCGCGTGCGAGAAACTATCGCCTCTCAATTCCTCATAGTGGTGGACCAGTCCTGTCGCTACCGCCTCACGGACGTTGGATCGACGCCGAAGCTTTTTTACAGCGCCAGCGCAATTGGCTGGCCGCCCGACTGCCGCGCGCTGCTGCCCCAGTCGTCTTTGCGCCCGGCGCCATCGTGCCGTTGCGCGGACAGGATCATCTAATTGTTGCGAGCGGCAGGACGCGCGGCCGGGTCGAGATTATTGAGGATGGCGACGTCATGACGCTCATCGTGCCCGGCGCCCCCGAGCATCAGGCGCGGCGGCTGACCGATTGGCTAAAGCAACAGGCAGAGTTGGACCTCAAACGTCAGACCATGGTCCATGCTGAACGGTTGGGTGTCACGGTGCGCGCGTTGCGCCTGCGCTCCCAGTCAACCCGCTGGGGCTCCTGCTCCAGCGTCGGTAATCTCAACTTCAATTGGCGCCTGATCCTGGCGCCCGATTATGTGCTCGATTATGTGGCCGCTCACGAGGTCGCCCATCTGGTCGAAATGAACCATTCTGCGGCATTCTGGGCGACTGTCAGCAAAACCCTACCGGACATGGAACGCGGCCGCGCCTGGCTCAAGGCCCATGGCCGCCAGCTCATGGCTTACGGCGTCTAGTTGCCGAATAGCAGATCCATTAGTGTGCGCTGACTCTTCTGGCTTTGCTGCGGCGTTGGATCAGTGCCGTTGGGATCGAACGCCTGTAGAGGTTGGCTCGGCGTCAATGGCTGGTCCGGCGTCAGGGGCTGCGATCCATCCAATGCCTGATCGCCGCCAATGATCTGGCCATCGCTCGGGCCGAACTGGCTCTCGTCAAAGGCTTGCCCGGATGGCACCAGGGGCTGTCCAGTAGTCGGGTCGATCTGAACCTCCACCGGCTGCCCGGTGATCGGGTCAACATATTGCACCATCGGCTGACCCGTATTGGGGTCGATGATTGCGGCGCCCGTATTGGGATCAACCAATTGCTGGGCCACCGGCGTGTTGCTGGCATCATAGCCGCTTGGCAGGTTTTGTGGTGTCAGACCCGCATGGGCCTTTGCCATGAATTCCGACCAGATCGCCGCCGGTACGGTGCCGCCATAAAGCGTGGTCTTGGTGGCATTGTCATTGCCCAGCCATACCCCGGTCACATAGCGCGAGGTGAAGCCGATAAACAGCGCATCTTTCGAGTTTTGCGAGGTACCGGTCTTGCCACCAAAATTCCAGCCGCTCAGATTGGCGCCCTTGCCCGATCCGACTTCGACGACCCCGGACAGCATATCATCCATTTCAGACACAATATTGGGGGCAATAACGCGGCCCGGACCAGCGGTCGATGCCTCATATAACACCTTGCCCTCGGCGGTTTCGATCTTGGTTATGACGCTGGGGATCACACCGATGCCACCGTTGGCAAATGGCGCATAGGCACCAGTCAATTCCAGCAGCGACACTTCCTGGGTCCCCAGTGCAATGGAGGGCACTGCGAGCATGGGCGAGGAAATGCCCAGCCGCATGGCTGTGTCGATCACCACCTGTGGGGTCACATCGATAGCCAGTCGCGCCGCAACCGTATTGATCGAATAGGTCAGGGCCTGTCGCAACGTCACCGGCCCCGCATATTTATTGTTTGAATTGCGCGGGCTCCAGCCCTTGTAGTCGAACTGGGCATCTTCAGCGACAGTGTCCGGGGTATATCCCTTTTCCATCGCCGCCAGATAGACGAACGGCTTGAATGTGGAACCCGGTTGACGCCGCGCCGTGACCGCGCGGTTATATTGGCTGGCCTGATAATCCACCCCACCCACCATGGCGCGGACATTGCCCTCGGTATCCATTGATACCAATGCGCCCTGGTTAAAGCCGCGCTTCTCGCCATCGCGCGCCACCGCTTCCTTGAGAACGAATTCGGCTTCCTTCTGCAAGTCCCAGTTGATTGTGGTCGAAACGATAACGTCCTCGTTCACATCGCCCAGATAGGCCTGCATGAGACTTTCAACCCAGTCAGCCACATAGGATTCGCCCCCCGCAATCTTGGTGCGCACTTTCTGGCTAGGATCAATCGTTGCCGCTTTGGCCTCGGCCTCGCTTATATAGCCCTCATCGGCCATGGCCTGCAGCACCACACTCTGGCGTTGCGCTAACGCCTGCGGATTGGATTTGGGATTGAGGCGCGACGGAGCCTGAAGCGAACCCGCCAGCATCGCTGCTTCGCCCAATGTCAGATTGCGCGCCGACTTGCCAAAATAGGTCTGTGCCGCCGCTTCGATGCCGAACGAATTATTGCCGAAAAACATTCGGTTCAAATACATCTCAAGGATCTGATCCTTGGTGTAATTGTGCTCGAGCCAGATCGCCAACAGCGCTTCCTGCACCTTGCGGCCCAAATTCTGGTCACGTGTCAAAAAGAGATTTTTCGCCAATTGCTGGGTAATTGTCGATCCGCCGCCGGTGATCCGACCCTCGCTGACATTATTGACAAGCGCCCGGGCGATACCGATCGGATCAATCCCGAAATGCTCGTAAAACCGTCGGTCCTCGATGGCCAGAACGGCAGCGGGAACATAGGCTGGCAGTTCCCGCAGCGACGTCGCCTCGCCCCCGGTCTTGCCACGGTTGGAGATAAGCTGTCCGTCTGCTGCCAGAATACGGATATTGGGCGGGCGATCCGGCACGGCCCATGTATTGGATGCCGGCAACTGCGCTCCATAATAGACAATGATACCGGCAACTGCGATTCCCGCCCAAAGGCAGGCAACAAAACCCCAGTGCAGGACAAATACCAAAAAGCCGCCTGCGCCGCTGCGCCGCTTCTTCTTCTTGACCGGCTTGGCTGTGCGCGCGGTGCCGCGTTTCTGCGGCCGTTTCTTTGGTGGTGGTGCGCTGGGGCCGCCGGAGCGCTCGTCATCCACGAACCCGCCGACAGACTGGCCCATGCTGGGTTCTACCCGATCTCGTCCCTTGCCCCAGCCGGTCTTTTTGGCTTTGGCCGCCGGTTTGCGCGCACGCTTTTTTGGTTGCGCGCCAACACGATCGTCAGGAGAAATCCGAAAGTCCATGCATTATGTCCAACGATATGGCGGTTTTGTCCGCTCAGCCTGCACCAACATCATAGCCGATGGCGCCTCGACATGTCCGGCACCGATAAAAATCTTCCCGAACCAGCATATTGTTCCGGTGGACCGCAAACACGCGAATTCGCTTGTCCGAGTCAAATGTGGCTGGTTTATGGGGCACCAGACCTGATTCTTGCAACTGTTACCCGTGCGCCACATCTATTAGCATAGACTGCGGCGTCTGCAGTAAAACAAAATTTGAACTTGTGCGCGTGATTCGACTGACCGTTGAGGTTGGATTGGCAACACTCAGGGTTTGTGACGTCATGTGTATGTCTTTGCGCGTCGGGGACCAGGAATTTGGAGAATGGAAAGCTTGACCGATACAATTACCCTGACCCTGGAACAGGCGCGACATCTGAGCATCGATATATTGCTGGCTCTGGGGCTGTCGCCCGATCATGCCGATGCCGTCAGCGACACCATCATTGCAGGGCAGCGCGACGATTGCCATTCCCATGGTCTGTATCGCCTCATCGTCTGCGCTCAGACAATAAGAGCGGGCAAGGTTGCTCTTGACGTCAGTCCAGCGATTATCGATGCAGCGCCCGCCATTGTTCAGGTTGACGCCAGAGGCGGCTATTCGCTGCTGGCCTTCAAGCGCGGATTGCCAATACTGGCCGAAAAAGCCCGTTCGCAGGGCATTGCGGCGCTCGCCATCAATAATTGTGTGCATTTTTCTGCCCTGTGGCCCGAGGTCGAGGCAATAGCCGCCGCCGGACTGGTGGGGTTGGCGATGACGCCCAGTCACAGTTGGGTAGCGCCAGCGGGCGGCACCAGCCCGGTTTTCGGGACCAACCCATTGGCCTTTTCCTGGCCACGAACCGGCAAATTGCCATTTGTCTTCGATTTTGCCACCAGTGCCGTGGCGCGCGGCGAAATCGAGCTGCATAGGCGGGCCGGCAAGGCAATACCGTCCGGATGGGGCCTTGATCGCGACGGTCAGCCAACCACGGACGCCGCCGAGGTGCTCGATGGTGCCATGCTCACCTTTGGAGGCCACAAGGGGTCAGCCCTCGCTGCGATGATCGAGCTTATGGCCGGCCCGCTGATTGGCGATCTGACAAGCCTGGACAGCCAGGCTCACGATGGTGACGTCGGCGCATCGCCGTTCCATGGCGAGCCTGCTCATTGCGCTTGATCCAAAAAAATTTCCGGGCAACGGAGATGGACAGCGTGAGGCGCGCGCCGAGGCATTGTTCGACGCCATCGTCGGGCAGGGCGCGCGCCTGCCGTCGCAACGGCGATACGCAGCGCGCTTGCGAACCGAGCAGTCCGGCACGGTGTCCATCCCCAAGGCTCTGCATGACGACCTGATGCGCCTGTCCCGACGTTAAGATCGGCCCAATAAGCGCAATTTGCCAAATTAGGCACGCCCAATGACCATGCCTAGTTCGATCCGCCCCGCGCGAGAATACACTCACTGTTAAGGTTAATGGTCACATAATGGCAGTGGCAGCAAATTGGTGCTGTCCAAACGCGCCTCGTCAAAGGGACCGCACACGCGCTCAAACTGCACGTCTGATCGGTGTCGATCATCTGGCGGTGAGATCACGACAGTTCTGGTGGGCGTATTGTCGCCGGAAACGGCTTAACTTGGAACTGGGTTATGCGTCTTCTAGTTGGAATTCTTATCGTTTTTGCTTGCGTGTTCGGCGGCTATCTCGCCCAGGGTGGCCACATGGAGGTGCTGTTTCAGCCCTATGAAGTGTTGATCATTCTTGGGGCAGCGACCGGGGCATTTGTCATCGGCAACACGGGGGCCGTTCTCAAGCAGTGCATTGGCGTCATGGGGACACTGTTTCGCGGGCCGCGCTACAACAAGGCGGCCTATGTTGAGCTTCTGGGTCTGCAATTCAGCCTGTTCAAGCTGGTCCAGGCCAAGGGCGTTCTGGCGCTGGAGCCGCATATCGAAGATCCGGGTCAGTCCCCGATCTTTGCCAAATTCCCGAAATTTGCGGCCAACCATCATGCCGTTGAGTTCATGTGTGATTATCTGCGCATGGTCACGCTCGGTACCAACAATGTCCACGAAATGGATGCGTTGATGGATGAGGAGCTCGAAACCCATCACCAGGAAAACGAACGGGTGGTCTCTGCCATACAGGCGTTGGCAGACGGTACACCGGCATTGGGTATCGTTGCTGCCGTGCTCGGGGTTATCCATACAATGGGCGCGATCAGCGAGCCGCCGGAGGTTCTGGGTCATATGATCGGCGGCGCGCTGGTGGGTACCTTTTTTGGCGTGTTTGTCGCCTATGGGTTCTTTGGCCCCATGGCGCAGGCATTGCGCAACATTTACGAGGCAGAGAACAAATATTTGCTGTCGATGAAAGTGGGGCTGCTGGCACACATTTCGGGCCAACCTCCGGTTCTGGCAATTGAATTTGCGCGAAAGCTGCTGATGTCTGAGGACCGCCCGACATTTTCCGAGATTGATGAATCGACCGCCGGCTTGGCGGCCATAACGTAACGCTGGAACACCATCAAAGAGGGCCTCATGGCCACCCACGACCAACCGATCATCATCAAAAAGATCAAGAAGAGTGCGCATGCCCATCATGGCGGGGCCTGGAAGATTGCCTATGCGGACTTTGTGACCGCGATGATGGCATTTTTCCTTTTGCTCTGGTTGATCAGCATGACCACGCCCGAGCAAAAGGAGGGCCTGGCCAATTACTTTGCGCCACCCAATGTCAGCCCCTCCAATAGCGGCGCAGGCGGCATTTTGGGTGGCACGGCAATTGATCAGGCCGGTGCCCAGATGGCGGGCGCGGCCCCGAACGCAACCATGGATGTCTCGCTGACCCCCGAGGGCGGCAAGGACGGTTCACAGCGCGCCGTGCTTGGCGGCAGAGACGGCAAGGACAGCACCCAGCTCGATGCCTCGAGCCTCGACCCGGGCCGATCCGCGCTCTAGCTACGATCCCAATTTTCATGCCGCCGCTGCCAGTATTCGGCAGGCCTGGCAGGCCATGCCCGACATCGCCCAGATCGCCGATAATCTGCTGATCGAGGAAACCAAGGATGGGCTGAATATCGAGATCGTCGACCAGAAGGGGCGTCCGATGTTCCCCGAAGGCTCGAAATATCCGCTTGAAATTACCCGCCGGGCTATTGCCGCTATCGCGCCCATCCTGCAGCAATTGTCCAACCAGATCACGATTTCAGGCCATACCGCCGCCGGCGAGCAGTTCAACAATGCCCGATACGGCGCTTGGGACCTGTCCAGTGACCGTGCCAATGTGGTGCGTTCGATTCTCGGCGAATTCGGGTTGGGTGACGATCACATCAATGCCGTCATCGGCAAATCCACCACCGAACCGTTCTTTCCCAATGATCCCTATATGGCGGCCAATGAGCGCATAAAGATTACCGTGCTCTATGACGCGCCGCCCGTACCTACCGATCTGCATTTTTAGCCGCGCGGAATGGTTTCCAGTGGTGGACCGACATAGTTGGCGCGGGGGCGGATGAGTGCCCCCGAACCAACCTGTTCAAGCGCATGGGCAAGCCAGCCGATTGAACGGCTCAGCGTGAACAGGGCAAAGGGAGCCTTCTGCGGGCAGGTCAAATGCACTGGCGAGGGCCGCCAGTGCGAAATCGATATTGGGCTGCTCGCCAACGATCGATTCAATGGCCTCGTAAAGTTCGGCATGGATCGCGGGCAGCTTGAAATGTTCGATCAGTGCCTCGGCCCTGACATCGCCTTGCGGGTAAAGTCGGTGTCCGACGCAGGGAATGGGGCGACCCTGCTGCAAAAAGCTTTCGATGGCCTTGCGGGCACCAATGCGTTTGGCTGTCTCGGTCAGGTCGCCCATTGCCGCTGCCGCACCACCATGAAGCGGCCCGCTTAGCGCTGCCAACCCGGCTAGCGCCGCCGCTGCCAATGATGCGCCGGTCGACGCGGTTACCCGAACCGCAAATGTCGAGGCGTTCAACTCATGTTCCGCGAGCAGAACCAGAACGCGCCGCACCATATCGGCGCTGGCCGGACGTGCCCAATGGTCGGCCAATCTCAAATGCAGCGCCAGATCGGGTCGCGACGGACCGGCCAGTGTTGCGGCCAGCGCCCCCACGGTTTGGGTGGCGTCGGTCTGCAGCATGGCCCCGTTGCGGCCAAGCGTCGGTAATTGCGTTCCGGCCAGATCGGCCAATACCTCCAAAGGGGCCCGATTTTCTGGAACCTCAAATGCGTCCGGCACCCGAAAAACGGGGTGAGGACAGTCCCACAACAGGCCTGCTATTGCTTCAAGGCTCACCGATTGCGACAGGCTCAGCTGCGTCCTGACCACGATAATACAACCGACCATCGGTGATCGTCGAAATTGCCGTGGGCAGCACCGGCTCGCCCCAGGCAATGGTCTGGCTTGCCACCGTCGCGGCTCGGCCGGGGCCAGGTCGGCGCTGGGCAAGCCGGTCTACATCCTCACTGCGATAAAGTGATCGACGTGAATCGACAGGGTCGGGGCGCGACTGAATGCGACCGCGCGAGACATTGGCATAAAGAGTTTGCGGCTTGGTTCTTAGTCGTGCCAGCGCCGCGTCGGCCGTAATCCATGTCATGGTCACTCATATTGATCAATTACATCAAGATTGACGTCAATGATAATAGAGCCGATTTACGAGCCTTGGCAAAGGAGAAGGCAATATGAGTTCTGGTCTTGATGACGTGATCGCCGCCGAAACGGCGTTGTCAGATGTCGATGGTCTTCAGGGCCGCTTGATCATTGCCGGTCATTCGCTCGATGCTTTGGCCGGTCAGGTCGAATTCGAAGCGGTGCTGGCATTGCTGCTCGATTGTGATCCAGCTGATCTCAAGGCGGCAATTGGCGCCGCGCGGCTCCGGGTTTTTGATCATCTGAGTGCCGTTGACGGCGCATTATTGAATATGTCGCCGGTTGAAGCGCTGCGAGCGCTAATGGCGCGGCTCGCAGACGGTGAGGATGACGAGACGGCCCATGCCCTGATCGCCGCCCCGGCGGTTTTTACCGCTGGCCTGACAAGACTGCGCCAGGGTCTGTCCCCGGTGCCGCCCGACCAGACGCTGGGCCACACCGCTGATATGTTGACAATGACCTACGGTAGGCATCCCGCACCTGAACAGGTAGCGGCACTTGAGGCCTATCTGGTGACTGTTGTCGATCACGGACTGAATGCCTCGACTTTTGCCGCCCGCGTCGTCGCGTCGACCCGCGCAGGTCTGACCTCGGCGGTGCTCGCGGCCTTGAGCGCGCTCAAGGGGCCACTCCACGGCGGTGCGCCGGGTCCGGTGCTGGATATGCTTGATGCAATCGGTCAGCCCGACAATGCAGAAAAATGGCTGACCCGTGCCTTGGGTGATGGAGAGCGATTGATGGGCTTTGGTCATCGCATCTATCGGGTGCGCGATCCGCGCGCCGATGCGCTCAAGGCGGCATTGGCGAAGCTTGCGGCCGCAGGCTATGTGCCCCCTGAACGTTTGACCCTGGCAGAAACCGTCGAAGCCACGGCGCTGCGATTGCTCAAGCAGAAAAAGCCGGACCGGCCACTTGAAACCAATGTCGAATTCTACACAGCCTTGCTATTGGAATCGCTCTGCTTGCCGCGCGGAGCGTTTACCTGCGTATTTGCCGCCGGTCGCGTCGGCGGCTGGGTTGCCCATGCTCGCGAACAGATTGCAACCGGTCGGCTGATGCGACCGCAATCGCGCTATATTGGACACAACGTCACAGCGCCACTTGGCGTTTGACCTCCCAAGAGCGATCAGATCACGCTGCGGCGCCGCTACCATCAAACAGGTGGCAGCGGGCAGGATCGACATAGGCGATTGCGGTCGATCCCAACGCCACCGGGCGCTGGCCTTCCAGCGAGATGGCCAGGCTTTGCCCATCGTCCAACGTTGTGTAAAGCAGTGTCGCGCCGCCCAGATGTTCGACCAGATCGACCCGCATATCGCCGAGCCTTGAGGCCAGAGCCCTCGTTAAGGGTGATATGCTCCGGCCGGACGCCAAAGGTCAGGCTATCTCCTGGCTTGGCCCCGACCGCCCGGCTTAGCGCCAGATCGTGTCCGCCGGTATGAACCAGCGCACTATTGTCATCGCCCGATTTCAACTGGGCAGTTAAAAAGTTCATTTTGGGCGAACCGATAAAGCCCGCAACGAACAGGTTGCGCGGATGGTTGTAGAGATCGAGCGGGGTGCCGACCTGCTCGATATTGCCAGAATTGAGCACCACAATCTTGTCGGCCATAGTCATGGCTTCGACCTGATCGTGGGTCACATAGACCATGGTGTTGCCCAGATCATTGTGCAGCTTGGCGATCTCGACGCGCATCTGAACGCGCAGTTCAGCGTCCAGATTGGACAATGGCTCGTCGAACAGGAACAGACGCGGTTCGCGCACGATGGCGCGGCCAATGGCAACGCGTTGGCGCTGCCCGCCCGAGAGCGCCTTGGGCTTGCGGCCAAGCAGCGGCACGATCTGCAAAATTTCGGCTGCCCGCTGCACGCGCGGTTCGATCTCGGATCTTTTCAGCCCGGCTGTTTCAAGACCAAAGGCGAGATTTTTGTAGACCGACATATGCGGATAGAGTGCGTAGGACTGGAATACCATGGCGATGCCGCGCCGCGCCGGTGGCACATCGTTCATCCGCTCCCCGTCGATCACCAGATCGCCTCCGGTAATCGGTTCGAGACCCGCGATCATCCGCAGCAGGGTGGATTTACCGCACCCTGAGGGGCCGACGAAAACCACGAACTCGCCCGGCTCGATCGTCAGGTCAATGCCATGAATGACTTCGATATCGCCATAGGCTTTCACCACATTCTGCAAAACGACGTTGGTAGCCATTGTCGGCTCCTTAAGTACGGAAAGCGGCTGGAACCCAGCTCTGATATTTGGGGTGATCGCGACCGATCGGCAGGCTCACTTCGGTGTGCGTTTCGGACGAATGATAGAAAGCCGTGACAATTTCCAGCGCCTGCCGGGCATCAGCCGTGGTCACAGGCAGGGCTGTGCCATTGGTCAACGCGTCGTGAAAACGGGCGACCTGAGTTTCAAAGCGAGGCGGCACATGCGTCCAACCCTTGAGTAGATCGGCAATTTTGGCCGCTATCTCGTCGTTGGCCGGGATGATTTTCCAGGGCTTGGCACCAGGCGAATAGGCTTCGTGATCGCTTTCAAAGGCAACATTTTCAAAGGCCAGTCGAATACGGCTGATCTCGTCCTGATTGCCCAATGTCGCTGTCAGCGATGCCAGGGCGCCGCTTTCAAGCACGCATGAGGCTGAAACGCAGTCTTCGACCTCAATGTCATTGACGCGCGTGGCGACGCGACCGAACAGGCCGGTAATCGGTCCCATCAGATAGGTCAGGATATCGTGGATGTGAATGGCATGGGTCATCAGAACCCCACCCAGTTCGGTGGCCCACTTGCCGCGCCACGGCACCTCATAGTAGGCCGAAGTGCGCTTCCAGAAGGTTTCGACGGTCGCGACATAGGGTTTGCCGGCCAGGCCGCTATTGATAATTTTTCGAACCTGCTCGATGCCATCGCCATAGCGATACTGAAAAATCGGCATCAACTTGCCTTTGGCGGTCTTTTCGACCTCGACAACCTCGTCGAGCCTGCGCCAGCGAGCCGACTAATGGTTTCTCACAGATGACGTGCTTGCCCGCCCTGAGCGCGGCCATGATCTGGGGATAGTGCACCATGGGAGGCGTGCAGACATCGATGATGTCGATATCGTCCATCCTCAGCAGCGCGTCGAAATCAGTCAACCGCTGCTCGATACCGAATTCCGCGCCAATACCGTCCAGCCGATCCTGACTGAGATCACAAATGGCCGCGATGCGGAACTTGTCGGTATTGGGCAGATAGCCTTCTACGATATGACTGCGCCCGATTCCTAGACCGACCACCGCTACATTCAAGATCTTGTCGCTCATGCCGACCACTCCGAATTGGTTTCCGCCAGTTGCTGGGCCTTAAGCGCCAGTTCCATGGCCTTGTAACAGTGAGCCTGGCTCATTGCCGTTTCCGTACGGTTCTGGATATCGCTTATCAGCTGACGACCATAGGGCAAATCAACCTCCGAGCAATCGATATGCTGGGTGCCTTTGCCATCGACCAGAAACAGATGATCGGTGCCGGGGCGCCCGGCAATGTCTATATATTTGCGGAGTTCGATATAGCCTTCGGTGCCCAAAATCGTCAGGCGGCCATCGCCCCAGGTCGGCAGGCCTTTTGGCGTGAACCAGTCAACGCGAATATAGCCGGTGGCATTGGGCGCACGCAGGTGAATATCGCCAATGTCCTGTAGGCCCGGCCGGTCTGCATTGGCGCGGTTGGACACGGTGGCGGATACGACTTCGGCATCCAGCGTGTCGGCAAAAAACAGGAATTGCTCGCACTGGTGGCTGGCAATATCGGCCAGAATGCCGCCATAGCGGGCGCGCGTGAAGAACCAGTCAGGGCGCGGATTATTCTTGAGCGCATGGGGCCCAAGCCCCACCGTATTGATCACCTCGCCGATGGCGCCAGCCCGCACCAGTTCACCAGCCTTGACGGTGGCGCGGGTTTCAAAGTGTTCGGAGTAGCAGACCGAAAAAATCCGCTTGGTTTCGGCCTGTACCGTCTTGATCTCATCAAGCTGGGCAAAGCTGATCATGCCCGGTTTGTCGCTCATGACGTCCTTGCCGTGGCGCATGGCGGCAATGGCGATATCAGCGCGATCACCGGGAATGGCCGACGTTATGACCAGCGCGACGGTCTCGTCTTCGAGGATGACTTCAGGCTTTTCCACCCGCTTTGCCTTTGGAAACTTGGCGACGAATTCGGCGGCCAGATCGTCCTCGACGGCATGGAAGGCGACCAGTTCCGCGCCGGCACGCAGCAGGCAATTCACCTGTCCGTAAATATGGCTGTGATTGATGCCGATAGCGGCGAATTTAGTGGTCATGGGAAAACTCTGACAAAAGATGGTTCAAATCGATCAGCGCTTCATGCCGGTCGTGGCGATGCCGTCGATCAGCAGGCGCTGGAAGAACAGGAAGAACAGGAAGATCGGCAATAGCGACAGGCTCGACATGGCGAACAACCCGCCCCAATCCGACTGTGCGGTGGAGTCCACAAAAGTGCGCAGTCCAAGCATGACGGTGTAGGTGCGAATATCGCTGAGATAGATCAGCGGTCCGAAAAAGTCGTCCCACGTCCAGATGAAGGTGAAAACGCCTGCGGTGGCCAGCACCGGTGTCGACAGCGGCAAGAGCACTTTCCAATAGATGCGCCAGGGTGAACAACCATCCATTTGCGCCGCCTCATCAAGCTCCTTGGGAATGCCGCGGAAAAACTGCACCATCAGGAAGATAAAGAACGCGTCGGCGGCGAGGAATTTCGGCACGACAAGCGGCAGAATGGTGTTGATCCAGCCCAGCCCCTGAAACAGCACATATTGCGGGATCAGGGTGACCTGATAGGGCAGCATCAGGGTGCCCAGCATCAGCGCAAACCAGAAGGAGCGACCGCGAAATTCAAGGCGCGCAAAGGCAAAGGCAGCCAGCGAACAGGTCGCCAGATTGCCGATAATCGCCAGAATCGCGATGATGAAAGAATTGAGGAAGAAGGTGCCGAACGAGACCCGCAACCCGTTCCAGCCGCGCACATAGGCATCAAGCGACCAGCTGGATGGCCACAGCGTTGAGGATGAAAAAATCTCGTTCTCCGGTCGGAACGAGGCCGACAGCATCCACAGCAAGGGATAAAGCATCAATATCGAGGCGATGATGAGGGCTGCGTGGGAAGCCGTCGACAGGGCACGCTTGCGCCAGCGCGCTGCGCTGTCATCAGCGCCCGTTACGACGGTGAGGCGGGGAGCGCTACTCGTCATAATGCACCCAATATTTCGAGGTCAGGAAGGAGAAGCCGGTAAAGGCCGCCACGATTGCCAACAGCACCCAGGCCAGCGCCGAGGCATAGCCCATGCGGAAAAAGCCAAACGCCTCCTGATAGAGATAGAGCGTGTAAAACAGCGTCGAATTGATCGGATTGCCAGTGCCGCCCGAAATGATGAAAGCGGGGGTGAAGCTTTTGAACGCATCAATTGTCTGGATGACGGCGTTAAAGAACACGACTGGTGTCAGAAGCGGCAAGGTGATCTTCCAGAACATGCGCGATTTGCTGGCCCCATCAAGACTGGCCGCTTCGTACATGTCCTGCGGAATCTGGCGAAGGCCGGCCAAAAATATGATCATGGGTGAGCCGAACTGCCAGATCGAGAGCACAATCAGCGTCCACAGCGAATAGCGCGGATTGGAGATCCAGCTTGGTCCCTCAATGCCGAAGATGGCGAGGAAATCATTGACCACGCCGTCCCCGGCAAACAATTGCCGCCATAGCACGGCAATGGCGACGCTGGCACCCAGCAGCGATGGCAAATAGAACACGGCGCGATAAAGCGGCAGGCCGCGCATGCCGCGATTGAGCAGCAGGGCAACCGCCAGCGCGAACGCCAGTTTCAGCGGCACCGAAAAGATCACGAAAAAGAAGGTAACCCGCATCGAGGCGGCAAATTTCGGATCGGCGGTAAAGATGCGGGTGTAATTGTCCATCCCCACCCAGTTGGGTGAGGTCAGGAGATCAAAGTCGGTAAAGCTGAGATAGAGTGAAGTGAGCATTGGCCCCAAAGTGAGGCCGAAAAAGCCAATGAACCAAGGGAGCAGAAACAAATATCCCGGTGCATCGCGGGTCCACATACGTGACCAAAACGAGGGAGTGACCGCGCGCCCCAACTTGGCGGCGCTATCGGCGGCGCTATAGGAGTGCGCGGTCATCGATTAGCTCGCCGCCCGTGCCAGAATATCGGCAGCGCCACTGACCAGTTCGGGACCGGCGTCATCGGGTGACTTGGCACCGAAGGCGACTTCCTGACTAATGGTGCGCAGGAGCGAGGCTGTCAATTTCGCCCGCTGCCGCCGGTGGCGATGGTGGCAAGGCCGCCAAAAGGTCACCCAGATTGGACACGAAGTTCAGCGCGATCTTGCTCTGCTCGTCCAGTGTCGGTGCCAGCGCATCGCGCACTGAAGCCGAGCAGGGAATGCCGCGTTCAACGCCCAGAACCATGGCCGCATCCTTGTCATTGACAAAGAAGCTGATGAATTTTGCCGAGCCTTTCCTTGTCGTTGGATTTGCCGGCCACCGAGAAGAACATCGAAGGCTTGCGATAGTGCCCGCCAGGGGCGTCCGTTGCGATGCGGGGGAAGTTGGTGATGGTGATCTCATCCTGGTTGATCGCCTGGAAGGCCACCAACTGGTTTGAGTTTGACGGGATCATCGCCGCCTTGCCCAATGTGACCATCGTTGTTTCAAGCGGTCCGGTATCAAGCGCCTGATCTTCAGCGGATACGCAAACGCCTGCGTCACGCAGGTCGGCCCACATGGCGAACCATTCGGTGGCATCGGCATCATCAAAGGCCAGCTTGCCTTCGGCTGTATAGAGCGCTTTGCCCTTCTGGCGCAGCCAGTTTTCCAACATGGGTTCGGAACCCGAGCCGTCGCCGATCAGCTTCATTTCGCCCTTGGCATTGAACTTTTCGGCCATGGCCTTGAGATCGTCGTAGGTGGTCATCTTGCCCGGCAACTCGACGCCAGCGCGTTCGAAGGCGGCCTTGTTGACCATCATGGCGACCGAGTTGGCCCCCAGGCTGATGCCGTAAAGCTTGCCATCGACCTTGCCGCCGTCGAGCCTGATCCTGATCGAAATCGTCCAGTTTCAGCACATCCCCGACATAGTCATCGAGCGGGGCAATAGCGCCACGGTCGGCATATTCAACGATATAGCGATAGTCCATCTGGATGATGTCGGGGGCGTTGCCACCGGCGGTCTGGGTGGCCAGCTTGGGCCAATAGTCGCCCCAGCCAAGAAACTCGCCTTCCACGACCTGACCCGGATTGGCCTTGTCATAGAGGTCGGTGACGCCATAAGTGCGGTCGGCGCGGGCCTGTCCGCCCCAGAACAGCAAGCGCAGGCGCGCTTCCTGCGACAGGACCGGGCTGATACCTAAAGCACCAGCAGCCATGAGGGTTGTGCTGCCGACCAGAAACTGGCGGCGATCGATACGAATTGACATTTACTTCCTCCCTGGAAATCTTTTTACCGGCAGAGCCAGCTATTATTGGAACAGCGACCTCCCAGTCGCTAATTCACCGATTAGTTACAAACTTTGACGCACTCTTTTTGCAGTGTCAAGACACTTGTATGGAAGATGGCGCGCGAGACTTTCGTCATTTATCGTCTCGATTGTTTGCCATCGCCATGCCGAGGCGCCGGTTTGGGCATTATAGAGCCATAGAGAGGGTGCGGGGAAAAATACGAAATCACCGGGATAATATAGATGCTATCTATAGCCCGGCCCAGCGGAGGAATCGGTCATGGACAAACTATTGCAGCAATTTCTGGCCATCGCCGAGGCTGGCAGCATCAGTGGGGCGACGGCGGCGCTATATGTGACCCAGCCCACCCTGACCTTCAATATGCGCAAACTCGAGGAGAGCCTGGGCGTGCAATTGTTCGTGCGCTCCTCCCAGGGCATGCGACTGACCGCCTATGGCGAAACGCTTTACGAAAACGCCCGGCTGATGCGGCGGCTCTACGACAACACGCTCAATGCGCTCGAAAACCAGCGGCTGCGCACCGAACGCGGCCTGAGCATCGGCTGCGGCTATTCCTGGTGGTCGTTGCTGGTACGCGACATGGTGGTTCAATATGCCCAGCAATATCCCAATGCGCCGATCCAGGCGAGTCTGGGCAACCAGTTGCGCTGCATGGATCAATTGTTGTCCGGCGATATATCGCTGTTTATCGGGCATGAAATTGTCGGTCTGAACGCAGCCACAAGCACAGAGTTTTTGCCGCTAACCAGCGTTCATGGCGCCTATTATGTCCGCGCTCGCCACCCGTTGCTGGGGCGACCGCGCGACCGCCACGAGATCGAGGCTTATCCCAGCGTCACGAGCACGCCACCCGAAACCCGGCACCAGCGTTTTTTTGACGCTGCCCATCGGCAGGACCGGTCCTCGACTCTGTTTGATCGCACCCGCTTCGCCTTCGGGTCCAACTCGCTGGCCGCGTGCCTTGATTTTATCAGCGCCACGGACGCAGTGCTGAGCCATACCAGCGTCATGGCCGACGAATTTGGCAAGCGCGACATTCACCAGATTGCGTTGAGCACGCCGCCAACCCCCGAAACCGTTGGCATTTATGTGCTCGCTGAACGGATTAATGACGAACGGGTCGCGGATCTGATCGCGCGGATCAAGCAGATGGCGCACGCCAGGCTGGGTCCGCCAGCCTAGCAAGCCCGCCGAGGTTTTGCTTGCCGTTCTACCTGTCCGGCCTGGTCTGCAAATAGTCCAGCACCATCTGCACCGCCTGGGCTTCGCGCTCCTGGACCATAGTGATCTCGGACAGGTCACGCTCGAAAATAACCGAGAGCGTCTTCATGTTGGAGACATAGAAATAGCCAAGGCCCGCAATGGAAATATAAAGCTGCACCGGATCGACATCGCCGCGAAAAATACCAGCGTCACTCCCCTTGCTGACAATGGCCCGGAGTTCGGCGACCAAGGGCGAATGCAGGGCGGGAATGTCAGCGATCTGTTTGAGAAAGCGGGCATTATGCAGGTTTTCAACGGCCAGCAGACGCGGGAACCAGGGGTTGGCCAGATAGTGGCGAAAGGTGAAACGCACAATGCGGTCCACCGCCTCGACCGGATCGAGTTTGCTGAGCGAAAGCTCGCGTTCGCCGCTACGGATTTCGAGATAGGCATCGTGCAGAACCGCCAGATAGAGCGCCTCCTTGTTGCCCCAGTAATGATAAAGCAGGCGCTTGTTGGCGCCAGCGCGATCAGCAATGGCATCAACCCGCGCGCCCTCGAATCCACGCTCGGAAAACTCGCCCCGCGCCGCCGTCAGAATGGCAGCTTTCGTCTTGGCCGAATTGCGGGGACGCCGGGCGGGCGGGGCGGTCAGGGTCACGGAAAAGGGCACCAATCGGGTTTGCAACGACGCCTAGGCGATAGCAGCGGCGACGGAGCGGGTAAAGGCACTAGCGTTGACGCCGATCCCCTCCGCACCCCTCAACGGCTAACATTGCGCTCACGCTGAGCGCTGGCAAAAGGTGGTTTTGGGCGCATCGAGTCCTGCATTTCGTGCATGGCTCGCCTTGACAAACCACTTGACGGAAAACCGGCCTGATGTAACAAGTAACCAAGCAGTTACAAATGTCAATGATATTGAGGGGCGACAAATGGCGGAACAACGGCTGGGCGTGATCATGCATGGCGTCACCGGGCGCATGGGTTATAATCAGCACCTGGTGCGCTCGATCCTGGCCATTCGCGATCAGGGTGGCATTGCGCTCAAGAATGGCGACCGGCTGGTGGTGGATCCGATCATTGTCGGGCGGGACGCCGACAAGATCGAGCGCCTTGCCAAAAAGCACAATATCGAGCGCTATGGCAGCAATCTTGATGCGGCATTGGCCAACCCCGACGACAGCGTGTTTTTTGACGCTGGCACGACATTGATGCGGGCCGGACTGATCGAAAAGGCGCTGACCGCCGGAAAACATGTTTATTGCGAAAAGCCCACATCGGACAATCTTGAGGTGGCGCTCAATCTGGCCAAGACGGCGCGCGCCTCGGGTCTCAAGCATGGCGTGGTGCAGGACAAGCTGTTCCTGCCGGGCCTGATGAAACTCAAAATTCTACGCGACAGTGGCTTTTTTGGCAAAATTCTCTCGGTGCGGGGCGAGTTTGGCTATTGGGTGTTTGAAGGTGACTGGCAGCCGGCCCAACGCCCGAGCCTGGAATTATCGCAAGGCCGATGGCGGCGGCATCATCCTCGATATGCTGTGCCACTGGCGCTATGTGCTCGATAATCTGTTCGGCGAGGTCAAGGCCGTCTCCTGCCTTGGCGCAACGCACATTCCAGAGCGCGTCGATGAAAATGGCAAGCCTTACAAGGCCGATACTGATGATGCGGCCTATGCCACGTTTGAACTTGAAGACGGGGTGATTGCGCAGATCAATTCGAGTTGGACAACGCGGGTTCGGCGCGATGATCTGGTGACCTTTCATGTCGATGGCACCCATGGCTCAGCGGTTGCGGGCCTGCACAAATGCTGGAGCCAGCACCGGGTCAATACGCCAAAGCCGGTGTGGAACCCGGACCAGCCGCAAACGATGAATTTTTTCAACGATTGGGAAGAAGTGCCCGACAATTGGCCGGCCGAAAACGGCTTCAAGGCGCAATGGGAAATGTTCCTGCGCCATGTCGCTGAAGACGGTCCGTGGCCTTATGGGCTTGAGGCGGGTGCCAAGGGCGTGCAACTGGCCGAACTGGGCCTTAAGAGCTGGGAAGAACGGCGCTGGCTCGACGTGCCGAAACTGGAATTCTGACAGCGACGGACTGACCCTGGCCATTGCCGGGGTGACCCAAGTTTGTTGAGGCTTAGGAGGCCAAAATGACCAGGATCAATCTACCCAATTCCGACCGCTCGATCACCAGCTACACCCTCACCGGCGAGCCATTGCCCTTTATCAAACACAAGGCGGCCGAGTTTTCACGCATTGCCTATGGAGCGGCCCATGTGGTGGCCGATCCGCTGGCGGCGGTTGATCCATGGTTGACCCCGGCGATTGACTGGGAGCGGACGCTGGCCTTTCGGCATCGGCTGTGGGATCTGGGACTGGGCGTGGCCGAGGCGATGGACACGGCGCAGCGCGGCATGGGACTTGGCTGGGCCGAGGCGCAGGAGCCTGATCAAGCGATCGCAGGCGGAAGCCGGAACGCGCGACGATGCGCTGATTGCCTATGGTGCGGGGACCGACCATCTGGCCCCCGGCCCCGATGTGAGCATCGACGATATCATCAAGGCCTATGAAGAGCAGGTCGGCTTTGTCGAAGGGCAGGGGGGCGCGTTATCCTGATGGCCAGCCGCGCACTGGCGGCAGCGGCCAAGGGGCCGGACGACTATGCGAGGGTTTATGCCCATATTCTGCGCCAGGTAAAACAGCCGGTGATCATACACTGGCTGGGCGACATGTTCGATCCGGCGTTGACTGGCTATTGGGGCCATGCCGACCTTGAAAAGGCGATGGATGTTTGCCTTGACGTCATGGCAGCCCATGCCGAAAAAATCGACGGGATCAAGATTTCGTTGCTGAGCAAGGAAAAGGAAATTTCCATGCGCCGCCGCCTGCCCGGTACTGTGCGTATGTATACCGGCGACGATTTCAACTATGCCGAACTGATTGCCGGGGATCAGGAGGGCTATTCCGATGCATTGTTGGGCATTTTTGACGCTATCGCCCCGGTGGCGTCGGCGGCGCTGGCCCAATTGGGGCAATCCAACTCCAAGGCGTTTTTTGAACTGCTGGAGCCGACCGTGCCGCTGTCACGGCACATTTTTGCGGCCCCGACCCGCTTTTATAAAACCGGGGTGGTGTTTCTGGCCTATCTCAATGGGTTGCAGGAGCATTTTTCGATGGTTGGCGGGCAACAAAGTACCCGCTCATTACAGCATCTGGCCGAACTGTTCCGACTGGCAGACAAAGCGCGGGCGCTGAGCGATCCAGACCTGGCGGTCAAGCGGATGCAGGCGATATTGAGGGTGAATGGAGTGGCGGCATGAGCGACAATATCCTGTCCCTCAATCTGGCGACCACCCGCCAGCAATGGGGTTTTGCCGAAGCGGTCGATGGCTGCCTGCGCCATGGGGTCACCGCCATTTCACCCTGGCGCGATCAAATTGCAAAAATCGGCCCGAGTGAAGCGGCCGGAATCGTGCGCGACAACAAGCTGCGGGTGACCGGGGTTTGCCGGGGCGGCATGTTTCCAGCCGACACCGCAGCGGGACGTCAGGCCGCGATTGACGATAATCTGCACGCCATTGATGAGGCGGCGGCGCTCAATGCCGACTGCCTGGTGCTGGTGGTGGGCGGCCTGCCCGGCTCCAGCAAGGACATTGCCGGGGCGCGGGCCATGGTTCATGACGGTATTGCCGCCATGCTGCCGCACGCCAATGCCAGCGGCGTCAAACTGGCCGTCGAGCCGCTACACCCGATGTATGCGGCGGATCGGGCCTGCGTCAACACCATCGATCAGGCGCTCGATATCTGCGAGGACTTGGGCGAAACCGTCGGGGTCGCCATCGATGTCTATCACGTCTGGTGGGACCCCAATCTTGCGGCAGCCATTGCGCGCGCTGGCCGGATGAACAGGATTTTTGCTCACCATATCTGCGATTGGCTGGTACCGACGCGCGACATGCTGCTCGACCGCGGCATGATGGGTGACGGCATCATTGACCTCAAATCCATTCGTGCCATGATTGAGGCTGCGGGCTATAATGGCCCGCAGGAAGTGGAGATTTTTTCCAGCGAAAATTGGTGGAAGAAAGACGGCGACGAGGTGCTGGAAACTTGCCTCGAACGCTTCAACAGTGTGTGTTGAGTGAACAGGCTCTCACCCCGGAATCGCCGGGGTGGACTGGGTCTGACAGATGCGGCGGCCGGCCGGCGCCGTGAAGGAATACGAAAATGACGGATCAAAGACAGCGTTTTGCCCTGATCGGAACGGGTAATCGGGGCACTACCATGTGGGGCCAGAACCTGCTGGAAGGCTGGCGTGACAGCGTCGAACTGGTGGCGATCTGCGACACCAACGAACTGCGCGCCGAACGCGCCCGCACCATGATCGGCTCCAATGCACCGATCTTTACCGATATTGAGACGACGCTTAGCCAGACCAAACCCGATCTGGTGATCGTGTGCACCCGCGACAGCAATCATGACGATATCATCGTCGCCGCGCTGGAAGCGGGATGCAATGTCATCACCGAAAAGCCGATGACCACCTCGGTCGACAAGATCCGCCGCATTCGCGAAGCCGAAAAACGCAGCGGCAAACGGGTCGATGTGTCGTTCAACTACCGCTTTGCCCCCACTGCCGGAAAACTCAAGGAATTGTTGAGCGCAGGGGCCATCGGTACGCTGACGTCGGTCGATTTTCACTGGTATCTCGATACCGATCACGGCGCCGATTATTTCCGCCGCTGGCACGCTTATGTCGAAAATTCAGGCTCGCTGTTCGTGCATAAGGCCACCCATCATTTCGACCTGCTCAATTGGTATATCGATGCTGATCCGCAAACCGTTACCGCTTTTGGCGAATTGCGCAATTATGGCGCCAAGGGCCCTTATCGCGGCACCCGCTGCAAGGGGTGCGAACACGCCAGCTATTGCGATTTTTACCTTGATCTGAGTGCCGACCCGTTTCTGGAGGCGCTATATGAAGACCCTTCCGATCTGGATGGCTATGTACGCGATGCCTGCGTTTATCGCGCGGATATCGACATTCCCGACACCATGACCGCCAACATCCGCTACGCCAATGATGTGGTCGTCTCCTATTCGCTCAACACCTTCATGCCGATCGAAGGGCACCATATTGCCTTTAATGGCACCAAGGGACGGATCGAACTGCGTCAATATGAAAAGCAGCCCTGGGAGCGTCCCGACCACGACGAAATCCTTTTGATCAAGAGCTTTGGCGGGGGCGTTGAGCGCATAAAGGTGCCTCATTCGGCCGGTGGCCATTTTGGTGGCGACGACCGGATGCGCAACATGATCTTTGCCGGTGGCGAGGACAGTTTGGGGCAACGGGCGGGGTCGCGTGCAGGTGCCATGAGCGTCATGACCGGCCTCGCCGCGTTGCAAAGTTCAAGAACCGGCAAGAGCGTGCGGATCGATGAATTGGGCGACATCGGCTAACTAGCGGATCGGCAAGAGAAATTCTTTGTACGGTACCGGACACCGGCTTGTGACGTGCCGCACTTCGTTTAGGGTGCGACCGGGGCATAAAGGCGGAAACAATGATTCCTGAGAATTGCGGTGTACTCGTTGTCGAGGACGAGCCGCTGGTGGCGCTCATGATTGAAGACATGCTCAGGGATATGGGCGGTGACCAGATTCATGTTGCCCATAATCAGGACAGCGCTTGGGCGTCGCTGGAACAGCATGCGCCGTGTCTGGCGGTCATGGATTTCAATCTGGGCAACGACGACACCATGAAACTGGTCGAGGCCTGTCGGGGACGCGGCATCGCCGTGATCATTTCCAGCGGCTATACTGCCGAGGATCTTCCCGCCGAAATGCGCGCGTTCCCGCTTTTGTCCAAACCGTTTTCGTTTGAGCAGATGTCCCAGGTGGTTGCGGCCGCATTGTGCAAGGTCAAGACTGCCTGAACAATTCGTGTTAACAATAGGATCTGGTCGACGCGACCAGATCAATGGGGCAATAACGTGCCTGCGTCGGGGAAGTGAGCCTGGTGATCGACAAAGATTATGCTCATCATAACAAGCTGTTGGCCATCCTCAAGCCTGAAGATCAGGCTTTTCTGGCCGAACATCTCGAGCCGGTGTCATATGTGCAAAAGGACGAGATCGAGCAGCCGGGCAGCATAATTGAATCGGTGATTTTCCCTGAAACCGGGCTGCTCTCGGTTGTGGCGCACCTGCCCGAGGGACGCGATATCGAAGTGGGCATCGTCGGGCGCGACGGCATGAGCGGCACCGGCGTGGTCCAGTTCGACGAAATCGCCGCTTTTTCGACCTTCGTCCAGATCGAGGGGCGCGGCCTCAAACTCGACGTCAAATCCTTACGCGTGGCGCTGGCTCAATCAATTTCGCTCAATATCATTTTTAACCGCTACGCGCGCAGCTTTGCCATTCAGATCGCCTCGACCGCTTTGGCCAATGGCCGCTCGCGGCTTGAGGAGCGTCTGGCGCGCTGGCTGGTGATGGTCCAGGACCGCATCGACAGCGACAAGATTGCCATTACCCACGAATTCCTCTCGGTCATGCTGGGGGTGCGCCGGTCCGGTGTCACCGACGCCTTGCATATACTGGAAGGCAGAGGGCTGGTGCGAGCAAATCGCGGTGAAATAGTCATCCGTGATCGCGAGGGGCTGATCGTTTTGGGCGACGGCGCCTATGGCATGGCCGAGCTGGAATACCAGCGCATCATGGGCATGCCCTCCTAAATCAACCATATCCTCAATTGTTACGAGCGACCACCTTTCGGCGGTGCGCAAGTTGTTGTGTATTATTTGGGTAACATTGCGTTAACGGTTGCTTACAGTTAAAGAACAGTATTTGGACTACGTGGATTTTTTTGTGACAATGATTTTTCACTCCGATTTTCTAGATTGTCAGCCGGGCTTCGACAGTCCCGACTGAATGCGGCTCCAATATTCGCTGCGCCTAAGGAGCATTTGTAATGACCATGGCACCAAAGCCGACCCATGATGTATTCGACGCTGGCGGCCGCGGCTTGCAACATCAAGGGCTTCGGCGGGCCAATGAACGTGCCGTCATGTCCATCATCGGGTTCAATGCCGGTGTCTCCAATGCCGAAATATCGCGCCTGTCTGGCCTGGCGCCGCAAACCGTATCCGCCATTCTGGTCGAACTGGAAAAGGCGCACCTGATCGAGCGCGGCGAAGTGGTCCGCGGTCGTCGTGGCCAGCCAGCGACACCAATTTTTCTCAATGCTGACGGCGCCTTTTGCATCGGCTGTGAAATCAGTTGGCGGCACATCCAGGTCCATCTGATTGACCTGCGCGGCCAGACGCGCGGCACAATACGCAAGGAATATGCCTATCCCGACGCCAATACCATCGTCGCCGACATCAACACCATGGTCGACGAATTGATGGCCACCCTGTCATTCAGCGAGCAGTTCCGGGTGCTCGACCTCGGTATTGCCATGCCCAGCCATCTCTGGCGCTATATTCACCTGGTCAACGCCCCGCCAGAGCAGGCAGCATTGTGGAGGGGTAAGGACCTTGCAGGGGAGTTGAGCAACGCCACCAGCCTGGCAGTGTCCATTTTCAACGATGGCAATGCCGCCTGCTGGGCCGAGCCTGATTGCCTTTCCCAAACCCCGGCCCGGCGACTTCCTCTATCTTATGGTGTCGCGCTATGTCGGCGCCGGCATTGTTGGGCAGAGCCAATTATGGGAAGGGCCAACCGGAAACTCGGCCAATCTGGGGTCGATGCTGGTAGGCCACGCGGGTGATGGTTCGATTCCCGCCCAAAATATTGCCTCGATCACGGCCCTCGAGCAACGCCTTGTTGATGCCGGTCGCGCCCCCCACCGGGATACCCGACGATTGGGACTGGGATAGGCTGGAGCCTGTCCTGTCAGACTGGCTTGATACCGTTGGCGCCGCCCTCGCCGTGGTCATTTTCAACACCACTATGGTGCTCGAATGCAAGTTGGCTATCATTGACGGGTTGATGCCCGCCAAAGTGGTCAAGCGGCTGGTCGCCAAGGTCACGGAGGAGCTGCAGAAACTGCAAGAAGGCCCCTTTGCGGCGCCTCAAGTGTTTCAAGGCCACCTCGGCGGCACGGCCCCGTCAATCGGGGCTGCCGAATTGCCGCTCTATCGCCGCTATTTTTCCCGCAATATCGGCGATCTGACCACCTGACCGAATTATGAATTTTGCGCTCATGTAATTGACATATGTTAGAACAATTATAAATTGAGCGGACCGACAGGACGTCAGGGCAAAGTCGCGGCATGGCCGGATCGGCCTATGTCTCCTAAAAGGATCACCATGAGACTGACACGCCAATCCAACTATGCCATTCGCACGCTGGTCTATTGCGCCATCAATCAGCCCGGCCTGAGCCGCGTGGCCGACATTGCTCGGGCCTACGCCATTTCGGAACTGTTCTTGTTCAAGCTGATCAAGCCGCTGGTGACCAAGGGTCTGCTTGAAACCGTGCGCGGGCGCCGGGGCGGTATCAAGCTGGGCAAGCCCGCCGCCGACATTACCCTGCTCGAAATCGTCATGCTGACCGAAGAAAATTTCGCCCTGGCGGAATGTTTCGAGGATGGCGCTGACTGCCCCCTGATCGGCGAATGCGAGTTGAACGCGGCGCTACGCGAGGCGTTGGGCGCGTTTTTCGCCGTACTCGAAACCTATACAATTGCCGACCTGGCTCACAAACGGCGCTCGCTGCGCGAACGGCTGGGGCTGGAATTGAATCTGGACGAGGGCGAACTGGCGGCCCATTAGGGTCATCGGTCGGTTTCGCCATCAAATGGCAATCGGTCGGCGTCCATGCCCCGCACACTTGGCCCTTATGCCCAAAGCTCGGATTGATCTGGGCGCCAAGCCATGCTCTATGCCCCAAAACACCCAAGGATCGCTAAAGTTTCATGGCTGCTGCCCCGCTTTTGAGCCTGCAAGATATTTCCCTGACATTCGGTGGCACCCAGCTGCTCGAAAGCGCCGAACTGATCGTTTCCCCGGGTCAGCGCATCGCGCTGGTGGGTCGCAACGGATCGGGCAAGTCCACCCTGCTCAAGATCGCGTCCGGTGATGTTGCTCGCGATGGCGGTGTCCGCTTCATCGAGCCGGGTGCGACCGTGCGCTATCTGCCCCAGGAACCCGATCTTTCCGCTTTTCCAACAACGCTCGATTATGTCGAGGCAGGATTGGGGCCAGGCGATGACCCCTATCGGGCCCAATATCTGCTCAATTCACTGGGCCTGACCGGTACTGAAGATCCGAAAAAGCTTTCCGGCGGCGAAGCGCGGCGTGCCGCACTGGCGCGCGTTCTGGCACCCAAGCCGGACATCCTGCTGCTTGATGAGCCGACCAACCATCTTGACCTGCCTGCCATCGAATGGCTGCAATCCGAACTTGCCTCGCTGCGCTCGGCCATGGTGCTGATCAGCCATGACCGACGCTTTCTCAGCGATCTGACCCGCGCCACCGTCTGGCTGGATCGCGGCATCACCCGGCGGCTGGACAAGGGTTTTGGCGCCTTTGAAGCCTGGCGTGATCAGGTGCTCGAAGAGGAAGAACGCGACCGACACAAGCTGGACCGGCAGATTGTGCGCGAGGAACATTGGCTGCGTTATGGTGTGACCGCGCGGCGCAAGCGCAATGTGGGCCGGTTGGAACGGTTGGCAGGATTGCGCCAGGATCGGCGCGACCAGCGCCGCGTCACCGGCAGCGTCAACATGCAGGTTTCCGAAGGACGTTCGTCAGGCGCGCTGGTGGTCGATGCCGAAGACATCAATAAAACCTATGGTACCCGCGCCATTGTCACCGATTTTTCGACACGGGTGCTACGGGGTGACCGGGTCGGCATTGTCGGCCCCAACGGCGCGGGCAAGACCACGCTGATCAACATGCTGACCGGTCTGCTGGAACCTGATAGCGGCAAGATCAAGCGCGGCGCGTCGCTGGAACTGGCCATGCTCGATCAGGGGCGCGCCAAGCTGTTGCCCGATACCCGTCTCAAGGACGCGCTGACGGGCGGCGGTAGCGACACGATTCACATCAATGGCCAGCCGCGTCACGTCGTTGGCTATATGAAGGATTTTCTGTTTGCGCCCGAACAGGCCAATACCCCGATCGGCAAATTGTCGGGCGGCGAACGGGCCCGGGTTGCCTTGGCACGCGCGCTGTCACTGCCCTCCAATTTTCTGGTGCTCGACGAGCCCACAAATGATCTGGATCTGGAAACCCTGGACCTGCTCGAGGAAATGGTTTCCGACTATGCCGGTACCGTGCTGGTCGTCAGCCATGACCGCGATTTTCTCGACCGGGTTGCAACCTCGGTGATCATGTCCGAGGGCGATGGTCGCTGGACCGAATATGCGGGTGGCTATTCGGATATGGTTATTCAGCGTGGCGAGGGCGTGGCGGCGCGTGCCGCCATAACCAAGGCCCACAAACCCGGCAAGACAGCCTTGGCGCCTGTAACCGCTGCCACCGGCAAGCGCAAACTCTCCTTCAAGGAAAAGCACGCTCTTGAAACATTGCCGGCCCAGATTGAAAAGCTGAAAGCCGATAGCGCCAGCCTTGCCAGGGAATTGGGCGACCCCGGCCTTTATGCGCGTGACCCCGATGCATTTGCCAAAAAAAGCACACGGCTGAGCGAGGTCGACGCCAAACGCGCCAAGGCCGAGGATCAATGGCTGGAACTCGAATTATTGCGCGAAGAGCCTTGAGGGCTAAAACCGGCGACGCGGAGTGTTCCGAGGACTGGATATCCTCGATGTCATGACACCGGCTGCGGCGCGTCCGCCATTGCGCCGCTGTTTGTTGCCTTTCCGGTACGAACCATGCCTCTATGGGTACACCGGATCGCACGGCAATGTGTGTGCTGTTGATGCTCCGCTGATGGGAGGCGACTGCCATGAACACGGACGTTCTGCTTGAAGCCCAACGGCGTTTTCTCGAACGCTATCCGGGTGGGTTCGACCACCCTGAAATGGCGGCCATGGCCAAGAAGTACAAGATGGAGCAACATGGCGACTTCGCACGCGAGCGCTTCGCCGCCGACCGGTTTGCCGAGCCTTCTGCCATTATTGATGCTGCCGCAACACTGGTCAGCCGGTCGGCCCTGGTATCCATGTTCGAAAAGCCGAAATTCAAAGCCGACGTCGCCGGACTATCCGAGGCTGAAACAGAGGACTGGGCCGCAGCCTGGTTCGAATTTCTGCACGGCGACCAGCAGACGGGTTTTGTCGCATTGGTCGCGGTTTTCGCCCGGCACCAACTCGCCAAATGGACCCTCGTAACCATCGTGCCAGCCTATTATGCCCAGCAAACCGAAGTCTTCGTCAAGCCAAGTACGGCCAAGCTCATCAATAGCAAACTTGACCTGGGATTGACCTATCATGCGACGCCCGGCTGGGATTTTTATGTTGAATTTCGCGCGGCGCTTATCGCCATGCGCACAATCGCGCGCGATACCAATGCACCCAGTAACGCGGCCTTTTCAGGCATTTTGATGAATTATCTCAACGCCGATTGACCTCTTCTGGCCATAGGTCCGGGGTCGAGTTGGCCCATTGGTAAAAATGCGGCCGTCATCCTAAATCGGGCGACCGAAACCTGCCGTTCAGGCGGTTTGTTCGAGACTTTTTTCTGGCGTCGCCGGATCACCGATGAGGGGATATTCATGCCCTCGCGATATTTGGCGACAGTGCGGCGCGCCACATCAATGCCCTGCTCGCGCTTGAGCATGTCGGCAATCGTGTCATCGGAAAGCACCGACTTGACCGTCTCGCCATCAATCAACTGGCGAATGCGATGACGCACCGCCTCGGCCGAATGCTGGTCGCCCCCGTCGCTCGCGGCAATCGCGGTGGTGAAGAAATATTTCATCTCCAATAGACCGAGCGGGGTCGACAGATATTTGTTGGCAGTCACCCGGCTGACCGTCGATTCATGCATTTCGATGGCTTCGGCGACCATTTTGAGCGTCATCGGTCTGAGATGGGCAATGCCGTGCAGCAAAAAACCATCCTGTTGCCGCACGATCTCGGCGGCGACCTTGAGCATGGTCTGGGCGCGTTGGTCGAGACTTTTGGTCAGCCAGTTCGCCGTTTGCAGGCAATCGGTCAGAAAATTCTTCTCGGCGCTATTGCGCGCCTTCTTGCTGACGCTGGCATAATAGACCCGATTGACCAGAACCCGGGGCAGCACATCGCTGTTCAATTCGATCTGCCAGTCGCCCGCCGGGCTCTGGCGCACAAACACATCGGGGACCACGGCTTCAACCGGGCCGGAATCAAAGGCGCGGGCAGGGCGCGGATCGAGCTGGCGCAACTCGGCCAGCATATCGGCAATATCCTCGCGGTCAGCACCGATTGCGCGACTCAGCGCCACCATGTCGTGACTGGCCAGCAATTCAAGATTGTCCAACAGTGCCGCCATCATCGGATCGAGTCGGTCGCGCTCGGCCAACTGCATGGCGAGGCACTCGCGCAGGTTGCGGGCGAAAACCCCCAGCGGGTCGCACCCCTGCACCGCCTCGAGCACCGCTTCGACATCGGCCAACTCGGCGCCCAATTGTTCGGCAATGTTGGCCGGATCAACGCTGAGATAGCCCGCTTCATTGAGACTGTCGATCAGATAGCCGGCAATCAACCTGTCGGCCTGGGTGCGCAAGATCAGATTGGTCTGTGCTTCAAGATGATCGGCAAGCCGGGGGCGGGCCGCAACGAACTGGTCAATATCGGGCGCTTCGCCACCATCACCGGTGCCATGCACATCGATGCGGCTGGACAGGTTTAACCGGTCGGCGCTGGCTTGATCTGGAAAGACGTTTTCAACCGAGGTGTCATAGCCATCGGCTATACTATCGGCGCTCTGGATACGTTCCGCATGAGTAACAGAATCTTCAATAATGGCCGGTTCGGGTGCGGGGTCTGGTGGTGCGGGCGCCTCATCGGCGGCGCCGTCCTCGCGCTCCAGGAGCGGGTTGCGCAACAGTTCGGCGTCAACAAATTGGCTCAACTCCAGATGGCTGAGCCTGCAGCAGGCGAATCGACTGCATCAATTGCGGCGTCAGGGTCAGGCTTTGGGCCTGACGAAATTCCAGACGCGGCGATAAGGCCATCAATTCAGTCCCTTGGAAAACGACAAAAGGACCGCAGCCGGTCCTGTTGAGCGCGAGAATGGCCTATTTTGGAGGCAACGGCAAGACCCACAGCAATTTTCGTGCCAGTTGCTGACAAAGGCTCAACTGTTGAAAATATCACCGAGATAGACGCGGCGTGCTTCGGGATCAGCCATGATGGTTTCGGGACGCCCCTGGATCATCACATGGCCATCGTGCACCAGATAGGCGCGGTCCACGAGGCTGAGCGTTTCACGCACCGAATGATCGGTGATCAACACCCCGATGCCGCGCTGGGTCAATTGCCTGACCAGCCCTTTGACCTCGGCAACGGCGATGGGATCGACCCCGGCAAACGGCTCGTCGAGCAGCATGAAAATCGGATCGGCGGCCAGCGCCCGGGCAATCTCGACCCGCCGCCGCTCGCCACCCGAAAGCGACATGGCATTGGACGCTGCCAGATGGGCGATGGAAAATTCCTCCAGCAGGTTCTTGAGACGCGCCCGGCGCTCCTTGCGCGAGCGAACATGGTTTTCCAGCACCGCCATGATGTTGCTGGCAACGCTGAGGCCACGAAAAATCGATGGCTCCTGGGGCAGATAGCCAATACCCAGTCGCCCACGCTGAAACAGCGGCAATTGCGTGATCGGGAAGCCATCGAGGCGAATTTCGCCATGGTCGGGTTTGACCAGGCCCATGATCATGGTGAAAACCGTGGTCTTGCCGGCCCCGTTCGGCCCCAAAAGACCCACCGCCTCGCCGCGCCGCACCGCCAGTGACACATCGCGCACCACGGTGCGCTTGCCGAATTTCTTGGCCAGCGCATGCGCAACCAGCCAGCCGGTCTGATCGACCTTGGGTTTGGGCGGAGCCTGGTTCATTCGGCGTTGAAAACCCCGGTGACCCGCCCGCCATCGCTGCCGGTAAAGGTTGACACATTGGTCTCGAGATTCACCACAAGTTCGCTGGCATTGACCGTGCCGCTGGCATTGGTGACAATCACATTGCCGGTAAGGCGCAACAATTGGTCGCTCGGGGTGAACACCGCCTTTTCGCCCACAGCGTCCTGCTCGTCGGTCTTGAGGTGAACCACCTTGCCCGTGGCGATGAAACTCTTGATGTCAGTCGTGCCGCCCTCACCATAGACGGCGACGACCTTGTCGGCCCAGACCTTGACGCTGGGGTGGATGACAATAACGTTGCCGGTGAACACCGCCTGCTGATTGCCCTCGGCAACGGTAAACAGGTCCGCCGAAATCTGCACCTTGTCCGCTGCCATGGCGGGGCCCGCAAGCAGGGTGCCGAGCAGGAAAATTGAGGCCAATATTCTCATTGCGTCGCGGCTCCGGGGGTCGAGGGCAGGGTGACGGTCACCTGGTGAAATGTCCAGACCGCCGTTTTGGTGTCATAGAACAAACTCTTGCCCACAAGGCTTGTTCCGTCGGCATAATCGACGCGAACCGGACCATCGCTGGTCAGGGTCTGGGCCGACCAGTCAAAAACGCTGTTGTTGAGCTCGGAAATGGTGCCGTCGGATTCTTCGACCTTGGCGAGCCCCTTGACCAGCACCAGCTGATTGGTGGTATCGAGTTGCGCCGCTGGCGCGGTGATCGAAACCGAGGTGCCGGAGGCCCGATCAACCGCCAGCGCGGCGCTCGACAGCTCGATGATATCGGGCTGGGTGGCAGCAGCGCGGGCGCTTAGCGCGTCGACCCGGTAGAGCGACCCATCTTCCAGCCGACCCGAATATTCCGGCTGCTGGATTGTAATGCTGTCAGACGACAGATCAATCTGGCCGATACCAAAGCGTGCGGTCAGGCTCGAAATGAAAATCTGGCCAATGATGATGACGAATATCACCACCCCGGCCGTCGGCACGATCAGGCGCAGACCCGCTACCCGGCGGTTGCGCGCCGCCAGTTGCCGATAAAGGGTGCGGCGTGCCGCGCTGGGCGCGCTCATGGCGCCAAAACGTCAGCTATGGGCGAAAATATCGGTTTCATCCCAGCCCAAAAGGTCCAGTTCGCAGCGGGTTTTGAGGAACTTGAAGCATTCGGTGGCAATTTCGGTGCGTCCCTCACGCGCTAACATGCGGTCCAGATGCCGTTTTAGATCATGCAGGTACAACACATCCGAGGCGGCATAATCGAGCTGGGCCGATGATAGTTTTTCGCTGCCCCAGTCCGAGGATTGCTGCTGCTTGGACATGTCATTGCCCAAAAGTTCGCGCACCAGATCCTTGAGCCCATGCCGGTCGGTATAGGTGCGCACCAGTTTTGAGGCGATCTTGGTGCAATAGACCGGGCCGGTAACCACGCCAAAACGGTGCTTGAGCACCGCCACATCAAAACGCGCATAGTGAAAAATTTTCGTGACCGCCGGATCAGCCAGCAGCTTTTCCAGATTGGGTGCGGAATTGACGTCGGCAGGGATCTGCACCACATCGGCGCTGCCATCGCCGGGCGAGAGCTGGACGACGCAAAGCCGGTCCCTGTGCGGATGCAGGCCCATGGTTTCGGTGTCGATAGCCACCTCGCGCCCATAATTGGAAAGATCCGGCAAATCGCCGCGGTGCAGTCTGATGGTCATGCTCGCCTCTTTTGTTGGAAACGGTGATGCCACACACAAGCGACATTGAAAAGGCAAAGCGGTGTTTTTGAGGGATGGCGGCCCGCCACCCCCAACCAGCGGATTCGAGTTGCCCGGCCCCAAACGCAAGTATATAGTGCGTTTTGTCTCGCCTGGGTCATGACCGCCCCAATAAAATAGGGCATTTTAGAACGGGCTTCTGGCCAAACCAGACGGTCCTGTCGTCGATTGAATGGCGTCATTAATACAAGTCCAAAAATGATCCCCATCGTCGCCGACGGTTTAAGTATGTGTGTAATTTAATATTACGAAGCGCAAACAAAGCCAGAGGGATCGAAATGAAATTTGTAAAAACACTGATTTGTTCGGGATTTTTTCTGGTCCTGAACTCTACCGCCTTCAGCCAAAGCCTCGATACATTGCCCGACAAAAGCACGCTGCCTGCGGATGTGGTGCAGGTCAGTGCGTCCGTGCCTTTGATGGGCGAGCATTGGGCCAATCCGCAAACGCTGCCGCTGGGGCCGATCTATTGTGTGCATGACGGCAAGGTGGTTTGCATCGAATATATGATATCGCAGCAGGATTTTGCCGACGGAAAATCCTGGCCGACCCTGGCCGGACTAACCAACCTGCCCTCGGTCAATCATGTCGATATCGGGTTCGAACCGCATGGCCATGAGGGGTACGAAATCCCCCATTACGACCTGCATGTTTTCTTCATTACGCCTGAGGAAAAGGCAAAGATCACCGAATGAGTTTTTGGGGCTCCGGGTGCACTATCCGGGGCCTTTTTTGTTGCAATCTACAGAGGTAACTTGCCGCGCTGGCGGGCGCAGGCGCGCCAGAGCCGATTGCGCGCGCCCTCCGGCTCAAGATGCCGATATTTGCCGCCCGAGAACTTTGGCCAGTCCAGCGCCAGACCAATGCGAACAAGCTCTCCCGCCAAATCGCGCCCATCGGGCAGGAAGCACTCGGCCACCAGACGATCATAGGACAATTCCGGCTTGAGCCGAGCCGTAATCGTCTGTCCCTTGCACAATTGGACCAAAGCCCATTTCGACCGCTGACCCCATGGATGATCCAATTCGGGCGCATCGATACCGGCAAGCCGCACCCGAATTTTGTCAATCACGATGGTATCCCCGTCGATTACCCAACACCACGGCGTTTCGCGAAAGCACCTGCATCAGTAAACGGTTCACGCCGCTTGGCTGGAGGTCGCGTCGCGCTGATAACGGATCAAATGCAAACGCTGCGTTGGCCAATGCAATGGCGCATCCGGTTAGCCGCAATTGGGCTGGGTATTGGCAGCGGGTGGGGTAGGATATGCCCACTACGAGAAAGATGGGAACGCATCCAGTACAAACAAGAACAAACGAGCACTAGACACGTTGTTTGAATCGGCAGATCATACAAAAAGCCCGCAACTTGAGCGGAGCGGGCTTTTTTTGAACCGTCTTTTGGACAGCCGATTATGCAAAATCACCATGGAACTAATCTTGGTGTAGGTCAAGCCAAAAGACACAGAGACATAAAGGTGTCTTTATATGCAGCAACATTTTGAACTTATCCCCCACCAAGCCCAAGGCGGTGTTATCTATCAGCGTCCTCAGGATGGCTACATCAACGCTACGGCAATGTGCCGAGCCGAGAGCAAGTTGTTTGGGCATTACAATGAAGCGGCACTCAACAAATTCTTTTTCGCTGAGCTATCATCCGATATCGGCATGCCGATATCGGAATTAATTCAAGCAGTTAAGGGGGTGACCCACGACTCCAAGGGACGTGGGTTCATCCACAAGTTGCTATCCATCTCGCGCAATGGCTTTCACCCGCATTTGCAGTAAAGGTAACGAAATGGGTTTTTGAGTGGATGTCCGGAAAGGCTACAAATCCATCCGAAAATGCGGTTCCGTACCACCTGCGCCGCTACGTAGCTAATCAGTCCAACGTCCCGCCCGGCCATTTCTCAATGCTTTCGGAAATGACAATGGCTCTCATCGCTCCGTTGGAAATTATGGGCTACACGCTCCCAGAGCGGATGCTTCCTGATATCTCTCATGGCCAGATGTTCTGCAAGTGGCTGCGTGACGCGCATGGAATCGATACCGATGCCCTGCCTAAATATTGGCACATGTACGAGGACGGGCGGCGTATTCAGGCTAAAGCCTACCCAAATGCGCTGCTGGAAAGTTGGCGGGCTCATTTTCATAACGAGTGGCTTCCCAAGCGTTCCATGGACTATTTCAAGTCGCGTGATGGCGTTGCCTTACAATACCTCCCAAAGCTTCTCCCTGCACCTATTGCAGCATAGTTAAGCAATTCGGAGGCTGGCGAGTTCTGCCAGTCTCCACACCACCACATTGTTGACCTTACCCACGCGACGAAACTCCACGCCGCGCCTTTCCTGCTACCGTAATGCCTGAATAATCCTGTAGGTTATGGCGGTGCGCGAATAGCAATAGTTTCCGTCCAAGCCCTTATGCTCAATCACCCGTGACGCTAGTTCGTGCGTATTTCATCGGGCCGGATTGCAGTGCGATATTGGGGCGCCGCTCTAAGTGGACTATTCGTGCCTCAACGAATGCGCGGAAAGATGCACGACAGGCTGGATTGTAACCAATCCATCTATCTCTGCCATTCAACTGACCGGTCTGACCGTAATAAAATGGTGCCCAGAAGAAGACTCGAACTTCCACACCTTGCGGTACACGGACCTGAACCGTGCGCGTCTACCAATTCCGCCATCTGGGCCCAAAAAGTCCTGCCAGAGGCCAGGACGCATGTTGGAGCGTGGGGTTAGTAGGGCGGCGGGGGGAGGATGTCAATCCGGTCTGACAGCAATTTGCGGCTTTGGCGGCAAATCGGTGGCGATCGCGTGCCCGCATGGTCTCAATACCCTCGACAGCGCGGCGGCGCGTGCGTTAGAAGCCTTTTGAAAATATTGTTTCCCCGCCTGATGTTGCTGGAGCCTTTCAGATGGATCATTTGCACCAAAAACTTGCCACCATTTTTGGCGGCTCGGGATTTGTCGGCACGCAGATCGTGCAATTGCTGGCGCGCAAGGGCTATCGGGTGCGCGTAGCGGTGCGGCGGCCAGACCTTGCGGGCCATGTAAAGCCGCTGGGCGCGGTCGGGCAGATCCAGCCCATTCAGGCCAATGTGCGCAACGAGGCATCTGTCCAGCGCGCCGTCGCCGGCAGCGATATTGTCATCAATCTGGTCGGCATCGGCTTTGAGGGCGGCAAGCAGCGCTTCCAGGCGGTTCATGTCGATGGCGCCGCCGCCATTGCGCGTGCCGCCAAAGCGGCCGGGGCCAAGGCCATGGTGCATATGTCGGCACTGGGCGCCGATATTGACAGCGTCAGCGACTATGCCGCCTCCAAGGCGGCGGGCGAAGCGGCGGTTCTGGAAGAATTTCCGCAGGCAGTCATTTTCCGGCCCTCGATATTGTTTGGGCGCGGCGACGGCTTTTTCAATCTGATGGGATCGCTGGCGCGCATGCTGCCGGTCATGCCACTGGTCGGCGGGGAGACGAAATTCCAGCCTGTCTATGTTGGCGATGTGGCTGACGCTTTTGTTTTGGCCGCCGAAGGCAAGGTCAAGACCGGAAAAATTTATGAAATGGGCGGGCCCGAAATTTTGACCCACAGGGCTTTGCTGGAGCCTGATCTTGCGTGAAACGGGACGCCAGCGTCCGCTGTTCGCCATGCCAAACTGGATGGCCAATATCGCCGCCTTCAAGTTTTCGCTATTGCCGTTTCCGCCGCTGTTGACCGCCGACCAGATAAAGTTGCTGGCGGTGGACAATGTGGTTTCGCCCGAGGCTATTGCCCAAAAGCGCACGCTGGCCGCGTTTGGCATCGTGCCGACCTCGATGGAAACGATTTTGCCAAGCTATATGTGGCGCTTTCGGCGCAATGGCCAGTTTGACCGTCCAGACGAGCCGCAGAACAGCGTGGTTTAATTGCACGCGGGCTACTGCCCGCCGCGGACCATGTCGCGGATTTTTGTCGCCTTTTCAAAATGATCGAGCCTGGTGGGTTTTGATCCACCAGGTAGCCGCTTCCATAAGCAAGTCGGGGTCATCGTTCCTGTTGGCAAAAAACGCGTAAAATGAGAGGCCGACAGTCTCGCCTTTCTCGGCGATTTTTTGATCGCACACAGCGATGATTCTGGTGCGCAAATGGGCGTGCATGGGTTCGCCTTGGGGAATAGTTTTCAGGATATTGTCGGACGTGTTGTGCCAAGCGGCGGGTCAGGCGACCCGCCATTTTGTTTGTGGTCAGTGCATGACCAGCAAGGCGACAAGACCAACGCCACCCACCGCAATGCGCCACCAGGCGAAGGGGGCGAAGCCGTGGCGCGAGACAAAGTCGAGCAAATAGCGCACCACGATGGCCCCGACAACAAACGAGGCGGCAAAGCCAACGGCAATGGCCAGACCGAGGTCGGCGGCCATCAGCGCCCGGCTCTTGTAAAAATCATAGCCAAAGGCGCCGATCATGATGGGCAAGGCGATGAAAAAGGTGAATTCCGCCGCCGAGCGCTTGTCGGTGCCAAACAGCATCGAGCCGACAATGGTGGCGCCGGACCGCGAGACGCCCGGCACCAGCGCCAGCATCTGGAAAATGCCGATGATCAGGCTCAAATGCCAGGGATAGGTATAAATATCGGTGTAGCGCGGCTTGAGCGGCAATCGGTCCACGATCAGCAAGATGATACCGCCGACCAAGAGCATGATGCAGATGACCAGCGGCGTCTCATAAAGCACCCCTTGAATGTAATCATGCAGCAATACCCCCGCCAGCGCCGCCGGAAACGAGGCCAGTATGACATTGCGGGCAAACGCCCATGCATAGGGTTTGCCGGTCAATGCATCGCGAATCAGGGTCGCGAGGCGGGCGAAATAAATCGTGACAATCGCCAGAATGGCGCCCAATTGAATGAGCACGATAAATACCGGTGGCTGGGTGAGGCCGAAAAATTCGCCCGCCAGCAACAGATGGCCAGTCGAGGAGACTGGCAGGAATTCGGTTAGCCCTTCAATTAATCCGAGCACCAAAGGCACAAAAAGACCTTGATCGAAATTCATTTCATCCCCTAATTCATCAGGACAAGCCCCGGCATGGGCACAGGTGATAGCGCTGTTCGCGTCGCGCGCCAATAAGCCCTATGCTCAGGACATGGCTAGAAAGTTAAAGAGATAAAAGCATGCCCACCTTGCTGCACCACCCTCTCGATCCTTCCTCGCGTCTGGCCCGGTTGATGCTGGCGGAATATGGCGTGCCCGTCGACCTTGAGGAGGTGAAGCCCTGGCTGCGCGATCCCGACTTTCTCGAGATCAATCCGGCCGCGACCCTGCCGATTCTGGTTGATGACAAGGGCGGGCAGGCGGTGGGGTGCCTGGCGGTCCTGCACATGATCGAAGATCTTTACGCCCCGACCAGCGTTGATGGCCTGTTGCCGACCGATGCCGGGGACCGGGCCGAAATGTGGCGGCTGTTTGAATGGGTCAATGCCAAGGCTCAATGATGAAGTGACCCGCTATGTGCTCGAAGAAAAGATCGCCAAGCGCGATAGTCGTGGCGCCACACCCGAACCATCGGTGCTGCGCGCCGCAAAGTCCAATCTTGGCGAGCACATGCTCTATTTCAACTGGCTGTTGGCCTCGCGCGAATGGCTGGCCGGCGAGGTGATGACGCTGGCCGATTTCGCGCTGGCGGCGCATTTGTCGAGCCTTGATTATACCGGTGACATCGATTGGGGCAAAGCCGGGGAAACCCGCGACTGGTACGCGCGCATCAAGTCGCGTCCGGCATTTCGAACCCTGTTGAATGATCGCGTTGTCGCCATGCCGCCACACAAGGGTTATGCGGACCTGGATTTTGAACCAGTCGACCCGACGCGCCCTGGATGAGCTGCGGACCCGCGCCAAAGCGCTCGGCTTTGATAGTGTTGGGGTGACGGCAGCCACCGCGCGTCCCGACCTGCCCGAAAAACTCAATCAGGCGCTGGCCCAAGGCTGGCACGCCGACATGGACTGGATGGCCGAGACCGAGACACGGCGCGCCGCACCAACGGCACTGTGGCCCGAGGCGCGATCGATCATCCTGTTGGGCATGAATTACGGGCCGCACAGCGATCCGCTGGCGCTGCTCGAGGAAAAATCGCTGGGCACCATTTCGGTCTATGCCCGCAATCGCGATTATCACGAGATCATCAAGGGCAAGGCTCAAGGAGTTGGCGGGCCTGCTGTCGCGGCGCACCAGGGCCGAGGTCAAGGTGTTCGTCGATACCGCCCCGGTGATGGAAAAGCCGCTGGCCGAGGCCGCCGGGATCGGCTGGCAGGGCAAGCACAGTGTGTTGGTCAGCAGAAAATTCGGCTCGTGGCTGTTTCTGGGGGCCATCTTTACCAGCGCCGACCTGCCGCTTGATAGCCCGCACGCTGAAAACTGCGGCAGCTGTACCAAATGCCTTGATATTTGCCCGACCAACGCCTTTCCAGCGCCCTTCCAGGCTCGATGCGCGGCGCTGCCTTGCCTATCTTAGTGTTGAGCACAAAGGGCCAATTCCGCGTGAATTTCGCGTGCCGATGGGCAACCGGATTTATGGGTGCGACGATTGTCTGGCTGTATGCCCCTGGAACAAATTTGCCAGTGTCAGCCGCGAAGTCCGGTTGCAGGAACGCACCGAGTTTGAACGGCCAAAGCTGGGCGATCTGGCCCGGCTAGACGATACCGGGTTTCGCGCCCTGTTTGCCGGCTCGCCGATCAAGCGGATCGGGTACGCCCGATTTTTGCGCAATGTGCTGATTGCCATCGGCAATAGTGAAAATACCCAATTGCTGGGTGTGGCGCGGGCGCGGCTGGATGCAGCCAACCCGCTGATACGCGGCGCGGCGGTCTGGGCGGTGCGACGATTGGCGCCAGAGATGGCGGCCGGACTCAGGGCACACTATCTGGCCGCTGAGGTCGATAATGATGTGCGCGCCGAGTGGGATGGCGAACTGGATGGATAGGCGATGAATTTCTTCTTTTTCGGCCTTGGCTATTCGTCCCAGGCCAGTGCGGCGGCGATCCGCAAAATGGATGCCAACGCGCCCATTGGCGGCACGGTGCGCAGCGCTGATAAATTGCCCGGCCTGCGCGATCGTGGACTGGTCGCCGACCTGTTTGACGGCAATGCGCCCAACCCCGCGCTGGTGCCCCGGATCGAAGCGGCCAGCCATGTGGTCAATTCGATTGCACCCGATGCCAGTGGCGACGCCGTACTGAATCACTATGGCACGACATTGGTCGGATCTAACAATCTCGAATGGCTGTGTTATTTTTCAACCGTCGGGGTCTATGGCAATTTTGATGGCGCATGGATCGATGAAAGCGCGCCTTGCGCGCCGATCAACCATCGATCCCAGCAGCGGGTTGTGGTTGAACAGGCGTGGCGCGATTTCGCTGCCGCCAAAAACGTGCCACTATTGATCTTGCGACTGGCAGGAATTTATGGGCCGGGGCGCTCGAGCTTTGACAAGCTATTGACGGGCACGGCCAAGAGAATCGTAAAGTCGGGCCAGGTGTTCAATCGCATTCACGTCGTCGATATCGCGCGGGTAACAGCGCTGGCGGCGCAGCAAAAACTGGCCGGCACCTTCAATCTGGCTGACGACGAACCCGCCGCGCCGCAGGACATTGTGACCTTGGCGGCCGCGATGGCGGGCCGGGAGCCGCCGCCCGAAATTGATTTTGAACAGGCCGAGATGACCCCGATGGCCCGCTCATTTTATGCCGACAACAAGAAGGTCTCCAACAAGGCGATCAAGCAGGCGCTCGGGATTGAGCTTTTGTATCCGAGCCTACAAAGAAGGCTTGCAAGCGATCCATGACGCACGCTGAACCCGAAGTGAAACCGGCCAAATCGGCTCCGCAACCGATCACGCTGGAGGGCCATTATGTGCGGTTGGAGCCCTTGGCGCTGCACCACGCCGCCGATCTTTATGCCGCCTCGATCGGCGAGGGCGTGCCGGAGCGCTATCGCTGGCTGTTTGAACATCCGCCCGCCTCCCAGCAAGAAATCGAAAGCTGGATTTACAACGTCAATGGCGGCTCGGACCGCTATGTGGCGGTCATTGACAGGGCCAGTGATCGCGCCGTCGGCCGACAGGGGTGGTTGCGCATTTTTCCCGATCACGCCTCGATTGAAATCGGCGGCATCTATTGGGGGCCGCAGATGGCACGTTCGCGACTGGCCACCGAAGCCCTCTATCTGTTCGCCCGGCACGCCTTCGATACGCTCGATTACCGGCGCTTCGAGTGGAAATGCAATAATTGCAACGCCCCCTCCAAGGCGGCGGCCAGACGGTTCGGCTTTCAATATGAAGGCCTGTTTCGCCAGGACCGGATTGCCAAGGGACAAAGCCGGGATACCGCCTGGTTTTCCATTATTGATAGCGAATGGCCGACGCTGCGCGCCGAGTATGATCGCTGGCTGGACGCGGACAATTTCGATGATGCCGGTCAGCAACGCTCGAAACTGGCAACGCGCAAGGATTAGGCGACGATCAGACGACGAACCGCTTCTGTCAGGCGAACAAGGTCTTCGGGGCGGCTGAGGCGATGATCGCCATCGGGTACCAGCGTCATCGTGACCGGATCGTGCAGCAGATGCGTGCTGAGCTTTATGGCGTGTGCCTGAGGCACGTCAGGATCCTTGCCGCCCTGCAAAATGGTGATGGGGCAACCAGTTTCGATGACCCCGCCCAACAGGCGATGATTGTCGCCATCCTCGATCAGGGCATTGGTAATGCGATAGGGCGTGTCAGAATATTGTGAGGGCTGGTCGACATAGCCATGGTCTTTGAGCGACCGGCGTTCCTCGGGTGTAAAACCGGGCAGCATCAGTTCGCTGGTCATGTCGACAGCCGGGGCGATCAGCACCAGCCCTTGCAGCGGCGTGCCGAGCGTCAATAGGTGCCTTGCCAATAGCAGCGCCAGCCAGCCCCCCATCGAGGAGCCGACAACGATCTGCGGGCCCTTGGTTAAAGCGAAAACCGCGATGGTTTCCTCGAGCCAGCGCGAAATGGTGCCGAGATCGAAATCGCCGCCCGAAACGCCATGACCCGAATAGTCAAAACGCGTGACCGCCAGACCATTGTCGGCGCCAAATGCATCCAGCGCCATGGCTTTGGAGCCAGCCATGTCCGAACGAAAACCGCCGAGCCAGAAAATGCCGGGGCTGCCACCAAGGCGTTGAGCGACCGTAAGGGTGCGGGCGGCATCCCCTTCACCCAAACTTAAGCTACTCTCAACAATTTCTACCATCGCACTTTGTCCTTTAATCGATTATGCTATTGAGGTTAGAGCATCGTGCTGACAAGTGGGAACCGGTTTTCCGCAAACCAGCGATGCGACAACAAACAGATGGAGCGCCAGTACTGATGCTATCGGAACGTCCGCTGCTCCAGCCTCTGGGTCGGGGTGATAGAGCCGTCAAAATTTGGCTATGTTTGCCTGTTGACTTATGCGGGCGCTAACACGATTTTATGCACGAATTCACCATTTGGCTTATCAACACAAGGAACGTTTGCCATTCGTCGTCCCATGAGACCCGTCGCGCCCCAGAAGGATGGGCCGCTTTCCAACGAAGATATTGCCAGCCCCGATGTTCAACTCATCGACGCTGAAGGCGAAAACCGCGGGATCGTCAATACCCGTGTCGCACTTGCCGAGGCTCAGGAAGTCGGCCTCGATCTGGTACTGATCTCTCCCAACGCCCAACCCCCGTGGCCAAAATGCTGGACCTGGGGCGCTTCAAATATGCCGCACAGAAAAAAGCTGCCGAGGCACGCAAGAAGCAGAAGGTGATCGAGGTCAAGGAAATCCAGCTGCGCCCCAACATCGACACCCACGATTACGACACCAAGATGAAGGCGGTTACCCGTTTTCTCGAGGATGGTGATCGGGTCAAGGTGACGATGCGCTTCCGGGGCCGCGAAATGGCCCACCAGGACATTGGCATGCACCTGCTGATCAAGGTCAAGGATCAGATGGAAGAATTGGCCAAGGTCGAATCACAGCCGCGTTCGGAAGGCCGACAGATGGTTATGGTGCTGGCGCCCAAATAATGGGCCCGCCACGCCGCCTGAGGTAATAAATGTGATCAAGGCGGGCCAGATGCCCGCCTTTTTCTTATGCGGCCAGTCAACCCTTGGCGAGCGCCGCGTCGACATCCTTGGCATAGGGGATGGCGGGTTGGGCACCTTGGTTGAGGCAGGCAAGGCTGCCGGCATAGGCGGCGCGGCGCATTGCCTGCTTGAGTGGTAGGCCAGCATCGAGCGCAGCGGCCAAATAGCCGCAAAACGTATCGCCAGCGCCAACGGTATCGACGGGCGTGATCCTGAGCGAGGACACGGCGATAAAATCATCCGGTGTGGCCGCTTTTGCGCCGTCCGGACCAAGCGTCACGATAATGGTCTGATCATGGTTCCGGGCCCAATCGCGCATCAGATCATCAAGCGCGCCGTCCCTGTCGCCGCAGAGCAGGGCAAATTCACTCTCATTGGCCACCACCATGGCAGCCCTTGCCGCGACCTCTGGCGTATCGCTAAGAAACGGCGCGGTATTGAGAATGGCAATGACGCCTTTTTCACGGGCTAGCGCCAGCGCGCGAACGGTCGCCGCTTGCGGAATTTCCTGTTGCAACAACAGGATGGCGCCCTTGTCCATGTCGGCCAGCGCCGCCTCGGCATCGGCCGGTGTCAATTGACCATTGGCGCCAGGCAGCACGGCAATGACATTTTCACCCTCTTTATCGACGAAGATCATGGCGACGCCGCTGGCCCCGTCAGTGGTGCGCATGCCCGACAGGTCGACCGCGTCGGCGCGCAGTTTTTCAAGCGCAATATCGGCAAAGGCGTCATTGCCCACCGCGCCAAAATGCCGGACATCGGCACCGGCGCGGCGCGCCGCCAGTGCCTGATTGGCGCCCTTGCCACCCGCCGCCATCGAAAATGTGCCACCGGCAACGGTTTCGCCCGGCTGGGGCAGGCGCGAGACCGTGCCGACCTGATCGAGATTGGTGGAGCCAAAAACGGTAATCATGACGAAAGGACTTTCATTTGAGGGCTTTTAGCACCGTGTTCCAGTTGCGCGAGGTCCATAGGTGCTGCTTGCCAAAGAACTGATGGACCTGGTCCATGCCCGCGCCGAAGCGGCCACTGGGCAGGCGATGAGCGGTCATGAAGATTTCAGCGTCGCTCAAATGCACTACGGAGAAATCGCCCGCCACTTCACAGGGCATCGGCAGGGTTTTGGCCACCGGATCGCCAAGGAAGGTAACGTAAAGCTTGGTGTCCTCGTCCTCAAGCGCGCCATCAAATGGGTCGCAGTCGACAAGGCGTTGCAATTCGGTCTGCGCGCGAGCAACCACCGGGATGGGAAAGCCGAACCGCTTCTCAAGGCTCGCTTTCGATGGCTTTGAGATCAACCGCGTCGGCGTCAAACAAGACATTGCCGCTGGCCAACAGGGTTTTGACATTGTCAAATCCCATATCGGTAAAGGCGTCACGCAGATCGGCGCTTTTGACTTGGCGTTTGCCCAGATTAACCCCCCGCAGAAATGCAATTTGCCGAGTCACGATTTCTTGCTCTTGGGTCGGGGATAGATGGTCTCGCCCTTGGCCAGCATATCGACAAAACCCTGAATTTTTCGGGCGCGCCCGGCGGCAGTCTTGAGATTGCCCAACCGGAAGGCCAGCGCATAGCGATTGGTCTTATCCAATTGCTCAAACAGGGCTTGCGCGGCTTTATCGGCGGCAATGGAGTCCAGCAGATCCTGGGGAATTTTCGTGTTGGCGGGCGAGGCATAGGCGGCCGCCCAGCGGCCATCCTTTTTCGCGGCGTCGACATGGGCCTGGCCCTCACCGCGCATCCGGCCAGCTTCGGTCAGTCGGGCAACATGATCGCGGTTTTTCTGGCTCCAGATGCTTTTGGGCCGTCGCGGCGAAAACCGCTGCAGAAAGGCCGAGGCGTCAAAACTTTTCCTGATGCCATCGATCCAACCCCAGCATAGCGCCACATCCAGCGCTTCGGCATAGCTGATGGTTGGCGTATCGCTGCCCTTTTTGAAGATTTTAAGCCACAATTCAGTTTCTGTGTCGTGGTGGTGTGCCAGCCAGGCCTCAAAGGCCGCCGCGTCGGCAAATCCCTTGATGCGATCAGGCCGCGGGATAACCGGCGCCATTAATCGGCCTCGGCCGGGGCCGCTTCGATGACCCGCGCCAGGGCCGGATTCAGCACGTCCGAGGGAGGCAGATTGATCTCGAATGTCGTCGCCAGCACCTGTTTGATCCCCTCGACATCTTCGAGCACCACGCGTTCGCGGTCCTCATCGGCGCGGTGAATGGTCAACCGGTTGCGCAACAGATTGTAGCGCACCGATTTTTCAGCCCGCGACGCGCCCAATAGCTGGTGATCATGATGATCGGCCGCCATGGCAACGCTGAGTCTCTTCCAACTCTTGCGGTGTGCGTTCGACCGGATCGAATTGATATACCGGCTTCCAGTCATCGTCGAGACTGACCTCAAGCCTGAAACCATCGCCATCGGTCAACAGGCGGAAGGTTTCGTTGGGCGTTTTCTGCTCGATATCGGGCCGCATTTTGAGTGGCGCCGTCAGGGTGAAACTGCCGAAACCGACATCGACCAGATAGGGCGCATTATTGATCTCGACGCCGAGTACCATATGGCTCAACGGGCGTTCAGCCCCTTCGGGATAACCCCACAGGACGCGCGCCGTATAGGGCTTTACGCTATAATCGAGATCGGCCAACACCCGCATGAACAGGGTATTGAGTTCAAAGCAGAAGCCGCCGCGCCTATTGTGCAGCAATTTTTGCTCAAGGCTGCGCTGATCAAGCATGACCGGCAGCCCAATGATGGGATCAAGATTTTCAAACGGAATGGCGGCGGGCTGCAGGGCGTGCAATTGCTCCAGTGTCGCCAGGCTGGGGGCGATGGAACCGGCAAAGCCGATTCGCTCGAAATAGGCTTTGATGTTGACTTTTTCGCTCATCGATCACCTTGGCCACTAATTTTTGATCGGCCCGCAATATGGGCACTGCCAGGGCATTTGTCACCTCTGGACTTGAAACCGCCCCTGGCCGGGGGATAAGCATGGGCGACGCCGGCCACAGGAATTGCCGCGCGCCAGCGGCGCGCTTGCCATGATTTGATAAGAGAATTTGCCGCTGTCAGCTATGTGCCTTGCGAACGCGTACCACCACGTCAACATGAGTGACGACCATACCGTCAGGCGCTTCGGGCAGCGCCTGAAAGGCAACGTCGGTCGCCGGAATGTCGATCATGCGCTGTTCGTCTTCGACATAGAAATGATGATGATCAGACGTGTCGGTATCGAAATAGGAGCGCGAGGCATCCACCGCGACTTCGCGCAAAAGCCCGGCTTCATGAAACTGATGCAGCGTATTATAGATGGTGGCCAGCGAAACATTGACGCGCGACACACTGGCCTCGGAATGCAATTGTTCAGCACTGACGTGGCGATGCGGACCGCCAAACAGCAGTTCAGCCAAGGCGACGCGCTGGCGGGTGGGGCGAAGCCCGGCCATGCGCAAGACTGCTGTAAGGCAAGGCTTGCGGGATGGGTGGGTTCGGCTCATCTGGGTTCGATCAGGCATTGGGTCCTTGATTGGCAAAGGGCCGGAATAAAGCCCTATCTTATAGCCAGAGCGGGCCAATGGCACAAGCGCTGGACAAAAACAGGGCTAACGCCACAATTGTTATTGACCTTTGGCTCACTTGACCCCCCTGCTCGTGCCCTCTACAGAACGCCGAATGGTTAACCAAGGGGCCGACATGACTGAACGCGCACACCAATTCAGTTACGAAGAATTGTTAGCCCATGGCCGGGGCGAATTGCCGGGCCAGATGGACGCCCGACTGCCCGCGCCGCCGATGCTGATGTTCGACCGTATTACCCATATCGGGGAAAAAGATGGCGAATTCGGCAAGGGATCAGTGGTCGCCGAACTCGACCTGCATCCCGATCTCTGGTTTTTCAAATGCCACTTCATCGGCGACCCGGTCATGCCCGGCTGCCTGGGGCTGGATGCGCTATGGCAGATGGTGGGCTTTTATCTGGGCTGGTGCGGTTCGCCCGGTCGCGGACGAGCCCTTGGCGGTACTATCAAATTTACCGGGCAGGCCACCACCGAGGTCAAGCTGCTCGAATACCGCATCGACATCAAGCGCCACATGCGCACCCCCTTGCCTTTTGGTATTGCGCAGGGTCAAGTCAAAGCCGATGGTCAAACCATTTATGTTGCAGAAAACCTCCGCGTTGGCCTGATCGGCGGCACCTGAACGTCGCGACATCATTGAGTGCACACACTATCAAGAGGCTAAGATGAGACGAGTAGTTGTTACCGGTATTGGGATCATTTCATCAATCGGCAACAATCGCGCCGAGGTGCTGGCCAGCCTGCATGCCGCCAAACCCGGAATCAGCTTTGCCCAGGACTACGCCGATCTCAACTTCCGCTGCCATGTGCATGGCGCGCCCAGCATCGACCCGTTTGAAATTCTGGACCGGCGTACAACGCGGTTCATGGGCAAGGGCGCGGCCTGGAACTACCTGGCCATGCAGCAGGCCATCGAAGACGCCGGACTTGACGACAAGGACGTCAAGAATCCGCGCACCGGCATTGTCATGGGCTCTGGCGGCCCCTCGACCCGCACGGTGGTGGAAGCCGCCGACATAACCCGCGACAAGGGTCCTAAGCGCATCGGACCGTTGGCCGTGCCCAAGGCCATGAGTTCGACGGCCTCGGCAACGCTGGCGACGCCGTTTGGTATCAAGGGCATCAATTATTCTATATCCTCGGCCTGCGCCACTTCCAAACATTGCATCGGCAATGGCTATGAGCAGATCCAGATGGGCAAGCAGGACATTGTCTTTGCGGGCGGCCATGAGGATCTGGACTGGTCGCTGAGCAATTTGTTTGATGCCATGGGCGCCATGTCGTCCAACTTCAACCACAATCCGCAAAAGGCATCGCGCGCCTATGACCGCGACCGCGATGGCTTCGTCATTGCCGGCGGCGCCGGGGTGCTGGTGCTGGAAGAACTTGAGCACGCCAAGGCACGCGGCGCCAATATTCTGGCCGAAATCATCGGCTATGGCGCAACGTCCGACGGCTACGACATGGTGGCTCCCTCGGGCGAGGGCGCCGAGCGCTGCATGCGGCTGGCGCTGGAAGGGATCGACATGCCGGTTGACTATATCAACCCTCATGCCACCTCGACCCCGGTCGGCGATGCGCGCGAAATGGACGCCATTCGTGCTGTTTTCGGCTCTGGCGAAAAATGCCCGCCAATCTCGGCAACCAAGTCGCTGACCGGCCATTCACTGGGCGCAACAGGGGTGCAGGAATCGATCTATTGCATCCTGATGATGCGCGAAAAATTCCTGTGCGAGAGCGCCAATATCGAAAATCTCGATGAAGCCTTTGCCGACATGCCAATCCTGCGGGCGCGGCGCGACAATGCCAATATTGGCGTGGCGCTGTCCAACTCCTTTGGCTTTGGCGGCACCAATGCGACGCTGGTATTCAAGCATCCCGACGCCTGATCTGCCTGACGTTTTGCCAACCATCCTCGTGCGTCGCGCCGGTTGCGGCGCGCTGGCAGCTTCAATGACAACCGCGATAATTTTGCGCGCGTAAACCGCTGGGCCGCGGCGGGTGAAAAATTTCACCACAAGTATATTGACCGACCGATCGGTCAGGCGTAGTTTCGCACCATGCCACCAGCTGACACACGACAATCCATTCTGCACGCCGCGATCCTTTTGATGGGCCAGAACGGCATGGACGGGGTAACCGCCTCGGCGCTGGCGCGCCAGGTCGGCGTCAGCAAGGCCACCGTGTTCCACCATTTCCCCACGCTTGACGAAGTGCCGATTGCCGCGCTCGACCTGTTCACCGAGATGATGGTTCCCCACGATCCTGATGAATCAGCTGATCTCGAGGATATTCTTGTCGCTTTGGGCGCGACCAGTCTGGATCTGAGCGCCAAGCAAAGCGGCCTTGTGCAGGCCTATTGCGGCTTTGTGACCAAGGCCATGTTCGAGCAGCGCCTCAAGGTGAAACTTGTCGCTGAAATGGATGCGGCGGTGGCTCGCCTGGCCGCAGCGCTGGCCGAAAAAACCCGAAATGCCGCCATGGCAAGCGAACTGTCGCGGCTGTGCCTTGTCACCATGGATGGCTTGATGATCAACGCCGCACTGACCGGTGATGCACAGGCCCAGTTGGCCTTATGGCGCCCGATGGCACGGCTTCTAGCCAAGGAGTATGGACATGAAAATAGCAATTAATGGCTGCGGTATTGCCGGTCCGACGCTGGCGTGGTGGTTGCGGCGCGACGGCCATGAGCCGGTATTGCTGGAACGCGCAAAACAGGTGCGGGAAGGCGGCTACATTATCGATTTCTGGGGCACCGGCTATGATGTCGCCGAACAGATGGGACTTTTGCCCGCCCTGAAGACGCGGGGCTACAATATGGAGCACCTGCTCACCGTAACCGCAGGCGGGCGGACGACATCATCGATAAACGCTACGGTCTTCGACACGCTCGCCGAGGGCCGCTATTTCAGTATTGCCCGCAGCGCCCTGTCGGCAGGAATTTTTCAGGCCTGCGAGGGCATCGAGACCCGCTTCGGTACCGAAGTCACGCAGATCGATGATCGCGGCGATCAGGTCATTGTCGGTCTGTCCGATGGCACCAGCGAAAATTTCGACCTTGTTGTCGGCGCCGATGGGCTGCATTCCAAAATTCGCGCTCTGGTGTTCGGACCGCAAGAGCAATTTGAACAACGCCTGGGGTTTCACGTCGCCGCCTTTACCATGAACGGCTATCAGCCACGCGACGAATTGACCGTCGTGTCCCATACAGTGCCGGGGCGCTTCTTGTCTCGGGTAACGCTGCGCGACGACCGGACCCTGGTGCTGATGGTCGTCGCCGACGAATATCTGCGCAAAATGTCTCAGGACGCCGATGCGATTCGCAATGAGACTCAAAAACATTTTCAAAGATACCGGCTGGGAAAGCGAGGCGATCCTGGCGCGGATGGATGAGGCCGACGATCTATACTTCGACCGTGCCAGCCAGATCCGCATGCCGCATTGGAGCAAGGGGCGCGTCGCACTGATCGGGGATGCGGCGGCCTGTCCCTCGCTTCTGGCGGGCGAGGGCACCAGCCTGTCCATGACCGAGGCGCGCGTGCTCGCCGGTGAGTTGGCCCGCTCTGGCGGCGACGTGGCCGCCGCGTTTGATTGCTATGAAAGCCAGCTCAAAACCTTCCTGGTTAAGAAGCAGGATGCGGCTCTGCGCTTTAGCAGCTACTTCGCGCCGAAATCATGGATAGGTCTGGTCGCGCGTGACCTGATGTCGAACATCGCCTCGGTGCCGATCCTGGCTAAATGGATGCTCGCCAGCGCCTTTCGCGATGATCTTGAATTGCCCGATTACGATAACCACGTGCCGAACCGGCAGGCGACCACACCAAAGGGTAAACAATGGGCGTGACCATTGGTGTTACCAAGTCTGCGGCCCGACCGGAAACGGGTGGGTAGGCTCGGTTCGCGGGATAAAATCGGTCGCCGCCTCCAGGCTCTTTATCGACGCGCAGATCATAGCGTGCGCGTCGCCGCCATGCTTCGAACTGGTGCGGTAAGAGCCAAGGCCCTGTCACAAATCGAGCGTGCACATCGTCATGTGTGTAGCCTTGAATTGGAGACCGAAAATGAAACCACGAATGAACTATGGCGCAAGCGCGTCCGAGGTGATGCAGGCCATGCTGGCACTTGAGGAAGCGACGCATAAAATGACCATTTCACCGCAATTGCGCGAACTGGTCAAAATGCGTGTCTCACAAATCAATGGCTGCGCCTATTGCCTGCATATGCATGCTCCGGACGCCCGCAAGTCCGGGGTTTCGCAGGAAAAGCTCGATGTTCTGGCGGCGTGGCGCGAAAGCCCGGCCTTTGACGCGCGCGAACGGGCGGCACTGCGCTGGGCCGAATCACTGACGCGAGATCGAGGCCACGGGCGTTCCCGACGCGGATTATGATGAACTGGCAGCGGTGTTTGATGAGCGCGAGCGCGCTGAACTGACGCTGGTGGTCAATACCATAAACGGCTGGAACCGCTTGGCCGTGGGGTTCCGATCCGTTCACCCGGGGCGGGCCGAGGCGCATGATCACTGACGATAAATTCGCCGCATTCGAGGCCGAGCGTCGCCGGTTGGCGGCGCTGGCCTATCGGATGACCGGATCGGTTGCCGATACCGAGGACATGCTTCAGCAGGCCTGGATCAGATTTGCCGGCCAGGACATTACGGTGATTGACAATGTCGCCGCCTGGTTGCGATCGGTGGTCATGCGGCTTTGTCTCGATCATTTGACATCAGCCAGGGCGCGGCGGGAGACCTATGTCGGGGCCTGGCTGCCCGAGCCGCTGGTGCAGGAGCGCGCCCCAAGCCCGGAAGATCAATGGATGGTTGCCGAGGATGTGACGATGGCGCTCATGCTGACACTGCAGACCCTGTCGCCCGAAATGCGCGCCGCCTTCATTCTGCGCGATGCCTTCGATCACTCATTCGATGAGATATCGGCGATTGTCGGACGGTCGCCAACGGCATGCCGCCAATTGGTGTCCCGCGCCCGCCGCAGGCTTTGCTGGCGCCGAGCCACCGGTGCAAAAGCCGCTCGAGGAGGCCCGCCCCTTGATGACGGCCTTTTGGCAGGCAAGCCGCACGGGGGACATGCAGGCGCTGCGTGACCTGTTTGCCGAAGATATCGAGCTTCACACCGACGGCGGTGGCGAAGTCGTTGCCGCTATCAATATTCTTCGCGGCAAAAGACGCGCTATCGGTTTGTTCGTCGGACTGGCGCGCCGGAGCAAATATCTGTTACCGCCCTGTCCTGAACTCTGCACCATCAATGGCGCGCCCGGATTTGTTTCGCTGGAGCCCGGCGGCGTGCTTCAGACCACGGCCATCGATATTGCCGAGGGGGTCATCCGCGCCATATGGATCGTTAGAAATCCCAAAAAGCTGCGACATCTCAAAACGCCCCCGTCAGTTGGCACCTTCGGGACCTATGCGAAAACCGAGGTGATCAATTACGAACCCTGCAGCGACCAACACCGTTCAGATGTGGGGCAACAGGAGCGAAAATCCGGCCCGAAATACTACAACCAAAACCAGTAATATCAGCAGGAGAGGCGAGGATGCCAAGGCTTGGCAGGATAGCCACCAGAACAGGTCTTGCCATCGCCGTTCTCATCGGCGTGGTCGCGCTGCTATTGGCCCTGCCTGTTCCCGTCTGGCGGACCGGCCGCCTCCCCGAACCGCCGCTGCCAGTTATCGAGAGCGGACCCCAAATCGAACTGTCTCATCGCGTCTGGATCGATACCGACGCCGCCTGCGGTCTGTCGCGTCGGTCCGACCCCGACGATTGCCTGACGCTGATGCTTTTGGCACGCGCGCCCAATATCGAGATTGCTGGCGTTTCAAGTGTGTTCGGGAACGCCGCGCTCAAGGACACGGATCGAACCGTACGAACGCTGGCGGATAAGCTTCGCGCCGAAGGGGCAAAAGTGCCGCAAATCATGCGCGGAGCCGCTGCACCGGGCACCCCGTCAACACCGGCAGAGGCCGCGCTTCAGCAAGCCCTTGCCCAAGGCCCGCTGACCATTCTCGCCCTTGGACCGTTGACCAATATTGCGGCCGCGCTCCAAGGTCGCGCTGCGCTGCAAACCAATGTTGTGCGGATCGTGGCCGTCATGGGTCGACGACCCGGCCATATTTTTCATCCTTCCGAGGGGGTGGGGCACGGCATGCTGTTCGGGCACGGCCCGGTCTTTCGCGATCTCAATTTCGACCTGGACCGCGACGCTGCCGTCAAAATTGTCGCCATGGGACTGCCGCTATCGCTGATCCCCTATGATGTTGCGCGTGGTGTCAGCCTGACCAGCGCCAATCTTGATACCATCTCCCATGCCGGTCCGGTCGGCGATTGGGTGGCCTCGGGCGCGCGCGGATGGCTCGACTTCTGGCAGACCGATATCGGGCTTCCGGGGTTCCATCCCTACGATCTATTGGCAGGCGCCTACCTGCTGGACCCCGCGTTCTTTGATTGCGCGATGGTCAATGCCTGGGTCGGCCACGACGATCAATTGCACAATCTCTGGTTCAGCGATCCCGTGGCACTTCAGGTCGCTGTGAGGGCTAACGCTCCCGGCGCCCCGCTTGCTGAATCATCGGCGGTTTATTGCGTGACCACCGATGCTGCGTTGGAACCCTGGCTGATGAAGCGTTTGGCGGGCGGGACGACGCAGGCCCATCTTTAGTGAACGAAGAATGAGGATAACAGATATGATAGTTCTCAGAATCATCGCGCTGGCCCTCATGGCGCTCATCCTGATCCCCAGCGGTGCGCATCTGTTCGAACTGCCCGGCAAGATCGGCCTCGACCGCGACAGCTATTTTATCGTGCAAAACATCTATGCGGGATGGTCGTTGTTTGCGGTGCCGATCTTTGCGGCGATCCTGGTGAATATCGGACTCTATTTCATGGAACGGCGACGCCATCCCGCAACCGCGCATTGGGCACTGATCGCGGCATCGCTAACCGTGATCAGTCTGGGAATCTTTTTCGCATGGATATTCCCGGCCAATCAGGCGACTGCCAACTGGACGACCCAGTCCGAGAACTGGGAGGCCCTGCGCCGGAATTGGGAATATGGCCATGCAGTCAACGCCGTCGTCGTGGGCTGCGCCCTGCTGGCATCGGTTCTGGCAATTGTGAAGCGGACCTAACACCGGCGGGCAACCAGTCGCCAGTCGACATTAGGCGATTGGCCTAACGCGCGTTGCACCCCTATTCAACACGGGTGGCGACCTGATCCAGACCATTCTGGTGCAGGGTCAGGGTCGCCACACCCTTGTCGTCGGTGCCAAAAGTGATTTGGGCATCAACGGCCCGGAAGAAAAAGCGATTATCGCTTTCGGGAAAAATCGCCAGGCGCTGCTGGCCGGTCAGTTGGGCAAACAGGCGGTTCTCCTCCTGGGCAATGGTGATCGTGACCCCAGGTGCCAGTTCGTAGGTACCCACATGAGTAGCAAGGATAGCCGGGTCGACGGTCACGGCCTCCCGCCGCGTTGGCTGAGGTTGCAACGGCAGTGTGCTATCGAGCAGGTGCAGGCCGATATCTTCGATACCGCTGTCGGTGACCATATTGGACAGGACCACCACACCATTGCCGCTGTCGCGATCAAAACCGGCAAAGCTGCGGAAACCACCAGTGATACCGTTGTGCCAGGCGATGTCGCGACCGCCCTCCATCAGGTTGAACCAGCCCAGACCGACGGTTTGGTCGGGGCTGCCCGCCGGTCTTGTGCGGTCCAGCATGATCGCGAAGGCCGGCGCCAGTGGGCTCTGTACCTGGCCGCTGGCCGCAGCGATGAATTTGGCGAGGTCCGCCGCACTGGTAACCAGCCCACCCACCGGGGCAAAGGCGTCCATGTCCCAATGCGGAACCTCATCGCCTGCGGCATCGTGACCCGACGCCATCCCGGCGATGGGCTCGCCGGTTGTAGCCAGAAATGTCTCGGTCATTGCAAGTGGATCAAGAATTTCCTGCTGCAACAAGTCGGCATAGGACATGCCGCTGACATGAATGACGGCCTGCGCCAGCAGGGCGATACCGACATTGGAATATTCAAACTTTGCGCCAATGGGGCGCGGCAGTTGATATTCTGAAATCCACGTCATCAGCGCCTTGGCGTCGTAGCCCGAATAGGGGTTGGCCGGACCTTTGGCCATGATGGCCCTCGGAAGGCCGGAAAAGCCGGCGCTATGGGTTGCCAGATCGAAGGCGGTAATCGCCTTGCCGTCGCGTTCGGGCAAAATCGTTCCGGCGGGCAGGTAGTCGGTCAGTGGGGCATCGAGATCGATGCGCCCGGCCACCACCTGTTGCGCCAGCAGCACATTTGTCATGACCTTGGTGATTGAACCGGCTTCGAACAGCGTGTGCTCGTCGACCGGTGTGCTGTCGCCGGTGTCAAGCGTGCCGTACGAGACAAAACGGGGGACGCCCGCCTCGATCACCGCGACAGCAATGCCGACATTGGCCTGATCGCGATCAATACGGTCGGTGAGGATTTGGGTAATTTGCGCGTTTGTGGGCATAGCGGGCTGTTGCGCGAGGGTAGCGGTGGCCATCAGCGCCGCCGATGCCAATCCGATGATGATGGGTTTCATTATGCACTCCAAGGCTGGCGAGATCGAGCCTGTGAGCATGCAACTCGATGGGGCAGGGATGTGGCAGTGCATCGCTACGGCGTCGGTTTTACCCCCGCGGGCTGACTGGCGGACTCGACGCCGCATCGGAGAGCCTACGGTTGCAATTGGCATGACCATCGCTGCAGCCGCGTCTGCGCTCAGGCGACCATGATCGCCAGCAGCGCCCCGGCCAGTGCGCCGGCGCCGTGGATGTCTTGGCGCACAAGCAATATCAGCACGGCGCTCGCTGCCAGAACACGCATGGCGCCGCTGCCCGACAGCGCGTGCCGAAAATCAGGCGGCCAACGCCGCCGATCAAGCGAGGGGGCGACCAGCAGGACACCGGCCAGCGCGCAGATGGCGATTGAATTGCCGGCCCCGATGGGCTGCCACGCCAATGCAATGGTTTCGGCGGCAAGCCCGCCCAGAGCGTAGATGCCAATCCACGTCCAGCGTGTCAGAACCTGCTCGGCCAACCCGCCAATGACCAGCAAGGCGGCAATATTGGAGAGCCCGCCAGCAAGCCATCCGTCCTGGAAAAACAGCGCTGTGCCCATGCGCCACCATTGACCGGCAAGGATCGCCGACGCGCTCCTTTGCATCACGAGAAGAATTTCAGGGTCGGCAAACTGAAGCGCAAGGCAGGCGGCAAGGAACGCGCTCACTAACAGCGTCAGGAGCGGCAGGCGCCTGGCCCGGTCGCGGCTCTGAAAAGACCCGGCGATGATCGCCATTATCCACACACCCTGCAATAGCAATGTATCGATCATGATCTGTTTGCTCTGATATTGGCACCGCCGTCAGGCCAGGTGCCTGGCAGTGCCCTGGATGATGATATCGAGCCCGGCGGCAAACATCCTGTCCTGCGGAGCCGGCGGGTCGTCGGGTTAAATCGTGACCGATGATGGTCGATGGACGGGGCATGCCCCGGTTTCCAAACGCCTGACGAGGTGGCGAAACCTTGTTCGATCTCTAACATGCTGTCATAAAATTACAGCCGCCGGGAGGGGCAAATGGTCCAGAGTTCTCCGATGCCCACACACGGCGTTTCCGCCGCACCCAAAATCGTCGCAATGGAGGTTGTTCCGGTAGCCGGGCGCGACAGCATGCTTTTGAACCTTAGCGGTGCACATGCACCGTTTTTCACACGAAATATCGTCATTGTGCGCGATAATCTTGGCCACACCGGGCTCGGGGAGGTCCCCGGCGGAGAGGCAATCCGTGCGACACTTCGGGACGCTATCCCGCTGGTTATCGGCAGGCAATTGGGGGACTATCGCGCCGTGCTCCGAACCATTCGGAACGTGTTTGACGGCCAGGACGAAACGGGCCGGGGACTGCAAACCTTTGATCAGCGCGTTGCGGTACATGCAGTCACCGCAATCGAGTGTGCGCTGCTCGATCTGTTCGGCCAATTCCTTGACCTGCCGGTGGCATCGTTGCTCGCCGATGGTCCGGTTCGCCGGGACGTCGAGATGCTTGGCTACCTGTTTTTCATCGGTGACCAGCAGAAAACGGGGTTACCGTACAGACAGGTAACGGGCCGCGCCGATGACTGGACGCGCCTGCGCAACGAACCAGCGCTCGATGCTGCGGCGGTGATAGAACTGGCTGAAGCTGCACAATCGCACTATGGCTTTCACGATTTCAAGCTGAAAGGGGGGTGCTGTCGGGCGAGGACGAGGTCGAGATCGTTACCGCTTTGGCCAAACATTTTCCGGACGCGCGGATCACTCTGGATCCGAACGGCGCCTGGCCCCTAGATGCCGCCATTGGCTACGGCAAGGCGCTCAAGCCTGTGCTCGCCTACGCCGAAGACCCATGCGGCCAGGAACCCGGTTATTCAGGACGCGAAACCATGGCCGAATTTCGTCGTGCCACCGGTCTCCCTACAGCCACCAACATGATCGCCACGGATTGGCGCCAGCTAGGACACGCGCTGCAAGCGCAAAGCATCGATATTCCATTGGCCGACCCGCATTTCTGGACCATGCAGGGATCGATCGACGTGGCTCAGGCTCTGCGATCGGTGGGGACTGACATGGGGGTCGCACTCCAATAATCATTTCGACATTTCGCTTGCGATGTTTGCGCAAGTGGGCGCGGCGGCGCCTGGGCGCATCACGGCGCTCGACACCCATTGGATATGGCAGGATGACCAACCCCTGACCCGCGATCCGTTGCGCATCGCCGGTGGCAAAGTCACACTGTCTGAGCGCCCCGGACTTGGCATCGAGCTTGACCGGGCTGCCCTTGAACGCGCCAACGCCCTCTACCACTCCCTCCCGCAAGGTGACCGCGATGATGCCACGGCCATGCGCTACCTCATCGAGGGTTGGCAGTTTGACCCCAAATGTCCCGCGATGGTGCGAACCGATGCCGGATAGGGCTCCAACAGTTGGGGAACGGTGAGCGACACAAATTTTGTGTGTTGAGGCCATTGAGCATGGCCTGTCCAGCCCGATCTCGTTCCGGGTTACCGCTTGAGCATAAAGTCGAGGGAATATATCTTTCGACACCAGGGCGGACAATCTGAGCGACACCTTGCCGCCCATCCACCTGGCCATCCGCGCTACCATATGGATGGCGCACGCAATTTCCGGGAAAGGCGGCAATAACAATGGCTCTGGACCGATTGACCACATTGTTACGCGTTACGGCGCTCGTCTGCCTCACGGCCATGAGCGCCCAGGCCGAGGACAATCTTGGATGGCACGGCCAGAAAGCGGCCAATGGCGCATCCCTGTTCTACGGTATCCCGCAGACAGATCACGCCCCTTTATCGTTCTCCTGCGCGCAAGGCAGTAACGAGCCTTACCTTTGCACTCGCATTCGCGCCCATCAACGCGCTCAACGGTGTCGAGGTCGAAGTCCTGCTTGAGGCTGGCGATCTCGCCGTGCCGATTGCCACAACCGGCACGCGGATAGAAATGGACGACAGCTTCATCCTCGAAGGCCGCATAGCGCTTGATGCCAAACTTACCGACCTGCTCACCGCGGGCGGCACGCTCAGTGTCTTTGTCGAGGATGGCGCCGAGGAATTTCCACTCGGCGGCGCGCGGGAAGCCGCGACGTCGTTGATTCAGACCTGTGTCGGCAATAGCGCCAGCGTGCCGCCATCGGGGACCAAACTGTGCAATCTGGCAGCATGGATCATGGAGGAAGCGCCGGTCGATCTCGCCCTGCGTACCGGGCCTGGCCCTGGCTACCCGGTGGTTGCTACCGTGCCCGGCCCCTATACTGATGGCGCCGAGATCTATTTTCCCGAAGTGACGATCACCGGCTCTCGCGACGGCTGGTTCCAAATTACCAAGATTGTCACCGATCTCTATGGTGGCCTGGACACTGACCCGATCACCAATTTTGCTGGTGAAGGCTGGTTGCCGGGCAATGTCCTCCGACTATGGGTGCAATCAGCGCAGCTGCGAACCGGGCCGTCTGCCGACGCCCCGATTGCCTTCACCCTGGACGATAGCGGCAGCGCCGCCGACATTTTTCGTGTCGACAATCTGCATCAATGCGAAGACGACTGGATCGAAGTGGATGGTACCGCCTCAAGCAAGCGGCTACGCGGCTGGACCAACCAAAGCTGCGCCAATCAGGTCACAACATGCTCATGAGGTGGCCGGGCTTGTGGCCTGGTGCGCGTTCGCTCTTTCGCTATAATTGCAGGCCGGTGCGAAACAGCATTTGCAAGGCAATGGCGAGCACGATCAGCAGGCCGATGCCAATATATGAAATCTGCGGCACGGCGCCGGATTCGCCGTAATCGTTGCGGTCCCTGTTGAGTCTGATCGCAAACATGCCGGTCAGCGGCGCCACGAAACCGACAGCCAGAATCGCTAATGGATAGGCGGGAATTGTCAGCAGCAACACCGCACAACCGCCCAGCAGCCACGCCAGAAGGCCGAGCCTGTATATTTGGGGACGAAGCGGTTCATCGCGATTGGTGAGGTTCAGGAAACAGGGCGCTGATAGACGTGCGACGAAGATCAGGCCAACAATACCAGCCGCCAGTGCCAGCCATGCCAGCAGGCCCGCACCAGCACCCAAAGCCGTCAGCGCCGTCGCGATGTCGCCCTCGGCATAGAACGGGGTAACAATCAGATACCCCATAGACATCGCCATGCCCATGACGCCAAGCCAGAGCGTCAGATAGCGGGCGAAGCCCTGGCCGCGCATTTGAGCATGGATCAAGAGCATTATGGCACCAACAAGCAGGCTGGCGACTGGGCCGGATAGCTCAATGGTGGCGACATCGCGTGCCAGGGTCGCGGTATCGGTTTCGTGCACCGCGTAGACCACTGGATGATATCCAAGGGCAAGCGCGGTTACGCCGTGGGCAAATTCGTGAAAAATCAGCGTGGCAAGTGTCGCCGAACCGAACGCTACTGCTGACTGGATCAATGGACGATAATTTTTGCCGTTCAACATGCATGGTCCAGACTGTGGCCGCTACAACCGGGCATCATCAGCGCCAGCATGGTGCACTGCAGCGTGCCGGGCCCGGCACCAGCATTCCCCTACAATAGCGAAATGGCAATCGCTTTCGCCAAAACCCGACCTTGAACAACCAATATCATGGTTCTATTCAGCCAGAGCCTGAGGTAGCTCAGCGATAAAACCGGCAACTTCGGCTTCGCGAACCGGCGCTGAATAAAGATAGCCCTGAATATACTGCCCGCCCAGTTTGGCAACAACGGTCAACTCTTCATGGGTCTCAACGCCCTCCACGACGCAACTCAGGCCCATGTCCCGGCTGAGCGCAAGGAGCGATTTGACGATTTTATAGGCTCGCGGGGTTTGTGTCCAACGAGGAGACAAAACTTCTGTCAATTTTGATCTTTGTCAGGGGGAGCGAGTGGAGTTGACTGAGGCTGGAGAATCCCGTGCCAAAATCATCCAGGGCAATGCCGCAACCAAACAGTTTGAGTGTTTCGATGGCCGACTTTGCCTGGGCAAAATCATACATCATCGCGGTCTCGGTAATCTCCAGATCGATGCGTTTTGGATCGAAGCCACTCTTGTGGATGATACCCATGATGCGGGCCACCCCTTCGTCAGAGCTTATGTCATGGGTTGAAAGGTTGAACGAAAGCCGCATGGGATCGGGCCAGCGCGACGCGGCGGCGAGTGCCTTTTGCAGCAGGACCCGCGTCAAACCGCTGACTAGGCCTGCCCGTTCAGCAACCGGGATGAAGGATTTCGGCGGCACATCCCCCAGTACCGGGCTGTGCCAACGCGCCAGGGCTTCCAAAGCAACAGTTTTCTGGCTGAGGGCATCCACGATAGGCTGGAAATGGACTTCCAGTTCAACATCAAGGTCCGCGGCGCGCAGGGTTTGCTCGATCCGCGCGTTCTTTTCGATTTCGGTGATTTGTGTCTCGGAGAACAGCACCGCGTGACCGCGCTTCACACGCTTGCCATTGTAAAGTGCATAATCGGCGCGTTCATAAAGCTTGCCGGGACTATCGGCCAGTTCGGGAAAAACCGCCAAACCCATGGATCCTGAAATCTGCACGGTGGCGCCGCTCAATATGAAGGGTTCGCGCAGGGCCGCGCAAACGCGATCTCCAAATTCCAGCAGGTCCGCGTCATCAAGCCCGCCACTTGCCAATAATGCAAATTCATCGCCACCCAGTCTGGAAACGAAGGTATTTTTGTCGGCGATGGTCAACAGGCGTTGCCCCACAGCAACCAGAAGTTGGTCGCCAATCACATGCCCATACAAATCATTTATCGGCTTGAACCCGTCAAGATCGACAATGCCAACGGCAACGCGTGTCCCCTGCGATCCGGCGACAGCAAACACCTCATCGAGTTTTGAAAAGAATTGCCGACGATTGGCAAGCCCGGTCAAACTGTCGAGGTTGGCCATGCGAAAGTTTTCCCGGTTGGCGGCCTCGAGCGACGTGCGCGTATCAATGGACGATGCGAAGTGACCCGATTGTACAAAGACCACCATCAGTAAAGCGATAGTGGCCAGCCCAAGATTGGTCGTCATGGCAACAAAGGACGGGACGCCGGAAAAGCCAAAATGTACTGAAAAGAAAACAGCGATAACAATCGCGACGATAAAGGCCGCAGACCGCAAATGCAGGAGGCAAACGACGACGCAAATGCCGGTAATCGCCATGAAAAATGCGACACTGCTTTGCATGTCGTGGCTGCCATAAGGCGCCAGCGATAGCGACCAGACCGAAATGACAATAGCCATTATAAGCGCGAACCTGTTGGTACGAAGCAATGCCTTGCGGGCAATTTCAGCGGACGGCGTGCGCCGTCTGGACCGCCACCATCCGAAAACACGGACGCCGCAGACGAGTGAGAATACAATGGGAATATGGACAACAAGCCATTGGGGTGCTGCATCCAGAAAGGTGCTGGCAACGGACCATGTGCTGATGAGCAAAATGGAATACATGACAGGAATTTGCCGCGAGAAGACCTCGTACTGGGCCTTTAGCAATTCCGGGTTCTTATCTGCGCTGGGCACAGAAAAGAACTCTTTACTGTGCGCGAAAATTGAACCCAATACGATAACCACCCGTCCAACCGCACACCATGCTCTGTTACTGACATAGAGTGCGCGGGTAAATATTACGTTGCGCCTACATACTTAACACAACACTATCCTGGACTCAGAGCCTATCAATATAGCCAAGTAGAAAATGCCGTTGAATAGATGGCAGCGCGTCACAGCCATTTCAGTAATCTGAATATGAAGAGTTCAAGCCCAAGTAACGCCACCATGATGCCGCAAAAAATCCAAAAGGCGTTCTGGTTGTCGACGCCCGGCATGCCGCCGACATTGACGCCCAAAAGGCCGGTCAGAAAGGCAAGCGGCAGGAATATCGCCGAGATGATTGCCAGTACATAAAGGGTTTTGTTGCTCGATTCGGCGAGCCTGATTGGAAATGTCGTCCTTGATCACCGTTGCTCGCTCCCGCGCGGTGTCGATGTCTTCGAGATAACGCAGCAGCCGATCTATAGACTCGCGCAGATGCGGCATGCAGTCGTCGCCAAACCATGCCGGTGGCTCGATCAAGAGCGCTGTCAACGCGTCTTTTTGCGGTGAAATATAACGTCGGTAGATCGCCGCGTGCAGCCGGATTTCGGAGAGCTGTTTTCGTTGCTCGGCAGCGCGTGCAAGGTCAAGCGACACTTCAATCGCTTCAAGCTGCTCGTCCAGTGAATCAATGGCGTCCGCCATGCGCTCATTGATGCGGTGGATCAGTCGTTCAAACAGGCTGGCAGCATTTATTGGCCCGGTGCCAAGCTCCAGCAATTGCGCCAGTACATCGCGAGGGGTCATCAGCCGTTCCTGGCGAATGGTAATGACGCGTTGCCCGTCTGACCACATGCGCATGGCAACCATGTCGGCAGCGTCCGCGCCGACGTTGGTGTTGACGCCGCGCAAAATGGCGACAAAGCCCTGTTTGCCATGGAATACGCGGGGTCGGGTTTCCTCCGCGATCAGCGCATCGCTGGTTGGCGCCGTCAGGCCGCTATGATTGATCAGCCAGTCCTGAACGCGAGGCGAGTCCCGGTCGAGATGAACCCAAAGCGGTCCATGGTCGGGTTGCCAGCTTTCGACCGCGTCCCAGCCAATCAGGGTCGCCGAGCCGCTGCCATCCAGCCTGCAGGCAAAAAGGAGCCCCTCCTCTTCACTGACGCTTGTAGCGACGCCATCCATATTCTTCTCCAATATCGTGCCGGAATCATTGCCGGTGGCAACGATTGGTCCTTTTGAATCGCGCCCGTCTTTCTGGATAAGAACAAACTCAAGCCCGCTCCGCCACCCCCAACCCGTTGGGGCGCATTGAGACATTGCCCCCCGCAAACGCTATCGGGGCGATCATTTGGCGTCGGGCTATTAGGCGCTGGGCCAGTTGGGCGCTAGAGTGCGGCACGAGGGAGCGATGGTGGAGGTTGCGATGGATGCCCCGATAATTCTGGCGCAGGTGCAGATGACGCCAGCCGCACAACCAGAGACGGCCGAAACCATTATCGAGGACGTGTCATCTGGCGTTGCCCCGATCATGCGCTTTGTTACCGACACTGCCGAGGCGCTAGGCCACCAGTTCTTGTCCTATGAAGGTCTGTTCCAGGTTGGAACGATCCTCGGCGCCTTTGTTGTATCCTGGCTGGTTGCCGGCCGCTTTCGCCCGTTTCTTGCCCATGTCTGGCCAGTAGCAGAGGGAGAAACCGCTTTTGTCAGGCTGACAAGGATGGTGGTGTTACGGCTCGCCTTTCCGGTGCTGTTCGTGCTGGCGCTGTGGATGGCAACGGCCGCCTTCAGTTCGCTCAACACCGGTAACGATCTCATCCGCACCGTGGCAAGCCTGTTGCAAGCCTGGGTCCTCATTCGCTTGTTTTCGACCTTTGTGCGTGATCCATTCTGGTCACGCGCCTTTGCCTCGGTGGCCTGGTTCATCGCCGCGTTGAATATTCTGCGCCTGCTCAATCCTACCATCGCGTTGCTCGACAGCATGTCAGTCAGCGTTGGCGCCGACCGGATATCTGTCTTCATGGTCATCAAGGGCGTGGTGGCGCTGACGGCGCTGGTCTGGCTTGCATCCATTATCAGCCGGTTTGTCCAGTCGCGCGTCGACCGGCAGGATAATCTGCCCGCTTCGGTCAAGGGGCTCGTCAGTCAGGCGGTCCGGATCGTTTTCCTGTTTGCCGCCATCATGCTGGCAATGAATGTAATCGGCATCGATCTGACGGCTCTTGCAGTATTTTCCGGCGCCGTTGGTGTCGGCATCGGCTTCGGGTTGCAGGCCATTTTCAGCAATCTGGTTTCGGGCATCATCCTTCTGGTCGAGCGCAGCATCAAGGTTGGTGATTTTGTGGAACTGGAATCGGGACTGACGGGGGAAGTGCGCGAAATCAATATCCGCTCGGCGCGCATCACCACCAGCGACAATGTTGATATTCTGGTGCCCAATTCCGAATTCATCAATAATCGCGTCACCAATTGGACATTTCGGGACAATTACAAGCGAACCCGCATACCGTTCGGCGTTGCCTATGGTACCGACAAGGAACTGGTCAAAAAGGCGGCGCTGGAAGCGGCCGAGACAGTACCGCATATGTTGAAGGGCCGAGGTGCCAAGCCACCCGAAGTCTGGCTGGTCAATTTCGGTGAAAGCAGTCTCGACTTCGAACTCGTCGTCTGGATCAAACCAGAATCGGTAAAGCGCCCCGCCAAGGTGCATGCCGACTACAATTGGGCGCTGGAAACCGCGCTCGCCAGTCACGGCATCGAAATTCCGTTTCCGCAACGCGATCTTCACATCCGCTCGGGCGAGTTGCCGGTCAAACTTACCGGGCAAGCCCCCAAGAAATCGCCATCGCGGGGCGGTTCGTCTTCATGATGGTGAAACGATGAGGACGGGCGTGGCCCGACACCGGATTGTCTTTTTGGGCGCAGTGAAAACCCCGGTCGCGGACATCCTGGACATCACTGGATGTTCCAATTTCAACAATATCAACTGGTAATAGCCCTCGACACCCCGCCTCCAATGCCGACAGAGTCTGCTGCCGGGGTCTGGAAAGCCAGATTTCCTCCCTATTTCAGATAGGCTTCGCGCCAGTTTTCCGAGGCGCCGATTGCCAGGCCGGTCGCGTCGAACAGATGCACAAAATCCTCATGGAAGCCTATACTCAGCGTATCACCCGATTGCGTACCGCGAATGCCGGTCAGGGCTGCGGTGAAGGGTTCTCCAGATTTTAGCGCCGCGTGGATGATGGTCTGCGACCCCAGCACCTCGGTAGTCTCGACCTGAGCCTCCAACGGTCCATCGCCGGCATGGCTATGCTCAGGCCGGATCCCCAGCGTAACCGGACTGCCATCCGCCAGCGCGATCTGACGCCCCGGCAGTGGAATCTTGGTCCCGTCGGCAAGCGTCACGGCGAGCCTGTTATCAACCCGCTGGACTGTGCCGTTCAGCATGTTCATCGGCGGCGCGCCAAGAAATTTGGCGACGAAGGCATTCCGCGGCGTGGCATAGAGTTCGACGGGCGACCCGACCTGCTCGACTTGTCCCTCGCTGAGCACCACAATCGTATCGGCCATGGTCATGGCCTCCACTTGATCGTGTGTCACATAGATCATCGTCGATCCGAGCCGCTTGTGCAGACTGATGAGTTCGCCGCGCATCGTGACCCGGAGTTCCGCATCGAGATTGCTCAGCGGCTCGTCGAACAGGAAAGCCCTGGGCTCCTTGACGATTGCCCGACCGATGGCGACGCGCTGGCTCTGCCCACCGGAAAGTTGGTTTGTTCGTCGTGCCAACAAATGTTCGATCTGGAGAATATTGGCGGCCTTGGCCACCCGTGCCGCGATCTCATCCTTGGGCAATCGCTGGTTCTCCAGACCAAACCGCAAATTTTCGGCCACGCTCATATGCGGGTAGAGCGCATAGGATTGAAAAACCATGGCCATACCGCGCGCCGAAGGCAATAAATGGTCGCAGCGCTGGCCGTCAATGTGTACCTCGCCTCCGCTTACCTCTTCAAGCCCCGCCATCATGCGCAACAGCGTAGATTTTCCACAGCCGGAGGGACCGACAAAGACGGTGAACGAGCCCTCATGAATGGCGAGATTGATGCCATGGATCACCTCCAGGCCCTGGAAGGCTCTTGGTGACCGACTTGAGTTCGATTTCGGCCATCAGGACACCTCGAGCGCGATGCTGTCACCGGCCTTGAGAGCAATGACATCGGCATGGCTTCGGCCGTCGACGATGATCTCATTGGCAGCAAGAGCGCCGCCATCGACCGACAAATTGATGGCGTCGCCAACCCTGGTCAATGTGCCAAATCCCGTGCCTGCTGACCAGAACAGGCTGTAGTCGCCGTCCGCCTTGGGTGCAAAGCTCAAGCGGCCCGCCACGAAGTCTGCCGAAAGTCCCGAATACGCATTCACCAACTGCCAAGCGGACATTGAGCGGGCATAGTAGGAGCCGCATTCGATATTGTTCCAAGGGTTGCGGCGGGCGCCATCATAACGGTCGCGCGCGGCACGGACGATATCCAGTCCCTCATCGACAAGACCGTGCATGATCATGTGCGAAGCCGACATATATTCGACACCCGTCCAGACCTCTTCTGCATAGGGGGCGGCCACCATCGGCTGACGGATGCCTGCTGGATAGGTGGCGATCAATAGACCACCTTCGCCTTCATAGGCATAATTGCGGCAGGGGTTGAAATGACTGGTCAGTGTCGTTCGGAAATTGTTGCCATGAACAGATTTGAGTGCGGTCTTTACCTTGCTGGCATCAAGAAACCCGCCAAGTCCGGCAACTTCGGCATGCCATTGTCCCAGAATCTGGTCTGATATGCAGCCCTCGCCCATCTGATATTTGAGCCCGGAAAATTCATCCGACCAATAGGTCTCCATGATGCCGTCGGCCAGAACCCCGGCGTTGCGGCCCACATCGAATGGGGTCAGCACAGATCTGTCGGACAGGTCGATCTTCTGGATGAACCAGCGTCCATTGAACAGTTCACTATTGATAAAGTCGGCACCGGCCTTGCCCATGCGGTCGGTCTGCTCGGCCAGCGCATCGTCACCCATTGCCCTGGCCATCTCCGCGGTGGCCAGCAAGGCAGCCACATACATCGAATTGAGCCATGAATTGGGCTCGAAAAGCTCCATGTCGAGCGTCTGATGCTGGCGGCCGGAGAGAATGCCGGTCTGATCGGGGTCCCAGCGATCCTGGTTCTCCGGGCTCCAGGCATATTCGATGGCGCGCTTGAGTTGTGGCCAGTAGCGGCCGAGCCAGGCGTTGTCCCCCGAGAGTTTCCAGTCGCGATAGGTCTTGATGATGGCACCGAAATGTCCGTCGGCGCAGGGACCGATGACGTCGAATCCGGAGCCAAGCGGTAATTTCTGTCGGAACGTCAGCCCGCCACTGGGCAGCATATTATAGGTGAGTCTCGGTCTCGCGCAAAGTCCGCTCTATCGCGGGGAAAAGATGCGGCAGGGCCTGCTGGTAGTTCCAGACATGGGTACACGACCCCTCGCATGACCCGTCATGTGTATGCTGTCCCTCCCAAGCCCATAATTGACCCTGTTCGAGCCGGATAACCGTTGCGGTCCTAAGCAGGGCGAGCGTTGCGCTGGCCGCATACTTGATTTCGGCAGGCAGGGTGGTGCCAAAAAAGCTGTCGCGGAACGCAAGGGTGGCCCCAGTCAGCGTGTCCCAGCGGGTTAACGCATCGGTGGCACAGACCAGCGAGTCCGACCATTGCGTGGAATAATAATTGGTCCAGGCTCGGCGTCGCCTGATCGGGGATTTCGCCATCGGGCTTGGGCCGGAACGCCCAGTAAATATCACCCTTGGGAAAGCTCCAGGAGATGACAAAGCGCACCGTCTTTCGCCCACCAGCCGGCACGGTGATGCGCGCGCCAAGCGTGGCGTGTTCGGGTTGCTTACTCATATGCTTGCTGGCGCGTGGCTGGTCATAGTGCCGTTGTGGCAACCTGCCAGCGCGCGCGAATTCTTTCCAGAACACCGCCAGATCGTCGAACCACTGGCCGCGGAAATGATGGTCGATATGGTCGACGTCATCCGCGTCGGTGGCAATGGTAAGGTCGCCACGCTGCGTTTCGGGCAGATCATTATCGGTCGAGGTGAGATGCAGTGAACTGATGCTGCCCTCCTGCCGGAACCTATGGCGCCCGCTATTGGAGCCGTCATTGCCCAACGTTCCCGCCAGCGTATAGGTAAGGCTCGTCGGCGGTGTCGTTGACCACCTCGAACTGGAACATGCCAACTGGCATGGACGAATCCCGGTCATTGTGCGGAATAAACGGCGACAATGCCGTCATTCGTACCCCGCCTGGAAACTGGTTATCTGAAAATACCAGGTCGGCGGTGGGAAAGCGGCCGTAAAAATCGACCTTGTCGAAATGGGGTACCCCTGCCAGCGTCTGTCGGTTTGCGCCATGGCCAAAACCATCGAACATCTTGCGCATGCCTGGCGCGCCCGTCGGGTTGAGATCATAGGGACCATTGAGCACCCGGGCGTCGACAAGTTCACCGTTCTTTTCGGCCTTAATGGCGAAGTGCGAATAGCCATTATAACCCTGCAAAGCCGGCCGGTTGCGGATGGACCAGTCGATCAGCCTGCCGCTGCCCGAGATCGAAAATCCCCCTGAACCAATACCGCCGAGAGGAAAGGCCAGATATTGGGTGCGTTCGCCCGAATAGTGAAACGTGTCATCAACGGCGCGTAGATCATCCCACATGAGTCAAATATCCTTAAAGTTCAATTTTTGATGCCACTCATTGTGATGCCTTCGATCACGAATTTCTGGGCGATGAGGAAAAGCAGAACAACCGGCAGGATCGACAGGCTCATGGCGGCCATCACCACCGAAAGATTGCCCGCGCCCAGATAGCCGCGCAGCACGTCCATCGCCAGCGGCAGGGTCATCTGGTCCTGCTTGCCGAGCAATACCTTGGCCTGGAAATAGTAGTTCCAGGTCTGGGTAAAGGTGATGATGCCAAGCGCAGACAATGCTGGCCGCAACTGGGGGAGCGAAATTCGCCAGAAGATCTTGATATAACCGGCGCCATCCATCAGCGCCGCTTCCTCCAGCGCCTTGGGCTGACTGACCATGAACTGTCGCATCAGGAACACGCCAAAACTCGAGGTCAAATACATCAGCGCCAACCCCATAGGCTGGTTGACCAGACCGGTGCGCGCATAGCCAAGATAGATCGGCAGGATGGTGACCTGCGCGGGAAACATCAATCCGACCAGCAAAATGAAGAACAGCGCGTCGCGCCCGCGAAACTTGAGCCGGGAGAATGCGAACGCGGCGAGCGAGCACGTGATCAACTGGCCAATAGTCACAACCACGGCGATCATTACCGAATTGGCATAAATCCTGATGAAGGGCACCTTGGAATTCAGCACCGCCCAGTAATTGGTAAGGTCAAGACTGGGCGGCAGGAAACTCGGCGGCATCTTGTAGGCATCCGAAACCGAGCGAAATGACATCGAGAACAGCCACAGAAATGGCAGCAACATGCCGATGGCCAGCAACATCATGCATGCGATGATGGCCCAGTCTATTATGCGCTTGGCGGAGCGCGTCTGCATCATTGTGTTCATTGTTGAACCCACCGACGGGAGAGGAGCTGTTGGATTGCGGTGATGACCAGGATGATCGCGGTCATGACCACCGAGATTGCGGCGGCGTAACCGATCTGGAAGCTGCCGAAACCCTCCTCGACGATCAGGATCGACAGCGACCGCGTCGTGTCACCAGGCCCGCCCTGGGTCAGAATGACAATCGATTCATAGACCTGCAGCGCGCCGATCGAGGCATAGACAATGCAGAAAAACACGACCGGCGATATATAGGGCAGGGTGATGCGCATGAATTGCCGCCATGCAGGCGTCCCGTCCATCACCGCCGCTTCGATAATCGCCTTCGGCACCCCCTGCAAGGCGGCGATAAAGATGATCATGAAGAAGCCGGTATTTTTCCAGACATCCATGATGATGATCGAGGTCATCGCCTGATTGGCATCAGTCAGCCAACGCACGCCTGGCAGGCCGATCAGCCGCAGATAATAGTTTATGACACCCAGATCGTCGCCATAGAGATAACTCCAGACGATCGAGACGAATGCCGCCGCGATGATGACCGGCAAGAAAAATGACAATCGAAAGAAATAGAGCAGCCAGCCTGGCATCATTCGGTTCAGTGCAATCGCCAGGACGAGCCCGATGGAAACGTTGAATGTTACCGCAAAGAAGGTGAAGCGCAGCGTGTTCGACAGGATCTGCAGCGACCGTCGATCTGAAAAAAACCGCACAAAATTGTCGAATCCCACCCAGTGCGAGCCCAACATGGGATCGAAATAGGCAAAGGCGAGAATGCATGTGACGACCACGGGCGCCAGCACGAAGGTCAGATAGAGCACTGCAGTTGGCAGCACGAAGAGATATCCCGTGCGGGCCTGCGCTCGGCTCAATTCCGAGCGGCGGTTTCTTGAAACGTCGATGGCTGTCATGATCCGGGGTCCGCACAAAACGCTGTCTCAGCCTCCCGCCTCAACCGACGCGGCAAGCAATGTTGTTATTGTGGAGGCCCGTCCGGGCGCCGCAGCCGAGGCTGGGGGTCCGGACGGGTTGGGGGAGAGGTTCGGTCAGCCGCCCATCTGCTGTTTGAGGCGCGCGAACGACTCGTTCAGGCTCGTCGTCGGCCTGCTTGACACCATCGGCGATTGACACTTCGCCAGCCATCATCGCGGTATAATAGCGAATGAAAATCTTCTCGACTTCCTGGAAATTGGCCGGCGAGGGAACCGCCTTTGTGTGCGGCAATGTCTGGTAATAAAGTGCCGCTGAGGGAGGATAGGCTCAGGAAGGCCTCGGTCGAGGCTGCCGACAGGCGACCAGGTACGCCGCCACCCTTCTCGCCTTCTTCCTTCTGCGTTTCTTCATTGGTTAACTCAAGGATGAGTGCCTTGGCGAGGTCGGGGTTGGCGGTGGTCTTGTTAATGGCATAGCCGCCAAAGCCGATGACCGTTGTGTCGCTCTCCTTTGATGGAGGAATGGCAACGTCCATGTTGAGATCGTTTGATTTGGCGCTTTGCACGATCCAGTGCCCGCGGCTGATCATCGCGACCTGACCGGCCATGAACTGGCTGTCCATCGTGGCGCCGCTGCTTGGAATGGGCGAGACGCCATCGACATGGATCAGGTCATAAAGGAACTGCAGGCTCTCGGCGACCTTGGGGTCGAGCATATTTGATGCCGACCAGTCGTCACTAAGAATACTGGTGCCATTCGAGAAGAACCAGGGCTGTATGAAGAAGTTCTGATTGGGCACTTCATAGCCGAACTGCGTCACGGTGCCCGATGCGTCCTTGATCGTCAGCTTCTTGGCGACATCGCGGAATTCGTCCCAAGTCCATTTGCCATCCACGGGATAAGCAACGCCGGCCGCGTCGAACAGATCGCGGTTGTAGTTGATCATGATGTTGTTCCAGCTGATGGGGACGTAATTGATTGCCCCATTGTAGGAACCCTGTTCAAACAGGCTCGGCGCAAAGTCGGAGAATCCGCTATTGGCCGCGACGAAATCATCGAGCGGCATCCACAAGTTACGCGATGAAAAGGCCTGGAAGGTTTCGATGGCAGTGCCATAGACGTCCGCTGCCGCGCCTGCATTGAACTGGCCCAGCACTTTGGTCACATAGTCACCCCAGCCACCGGAGATGGCGTCGATTTCAAAGCTCGACAGTGACATTAGGATATTTGATGTTGAATCGCGCTATGGCGTTGGTTATGGCGCCCAACTCGGCGTCGCCACCAAAAGCCTGGAGTTTCAAAGTCGCCCGTTCGTCCGATTGCGCAAAAGCCGGTGCTACCCCCAAATTTACACCGGCGGCAAAAGCCGCTGACGATAGCAGCAAACTGCGTCGTGAAATCTTATTCATAAAATCCTCCCTATGCGCCGCTCCCGACGCCCAATTGTTCACTCGTTCCCCGGTCGAAACGTTTCGTGTGAAGTGCCTGATACGCCGACAGTTTGATCTGTCCTCTTCCTATCGCACCGAATTTGCTTACACGAAACGTTTCGTATAATGCACTTAACGGCTCTTGTGACAAGGGGGCATGCCTTACGGAGAGAATGAATTGGCCACCATCAAGGACGTCGCACGACGAGCAGGCGTCGCCATCTCCACCGCGTCGGCGGCGATCAACCGTTCCGCCCCGGTTAGTCAGGACGTGATAGACAGGGTTGAAAAGGCTGTGCGCGATATTGGCTATGTGCCCCATGGCGCCGCCCAAAGCCTGCGCATCGGTCAGTCCCGCCTGATCGGCCTGATATTGCCCGACATCACCAATCCGCACTTTTCCAATGTGGCAAAGATTGTGGAATCGGCCTGCCTGAAAACCGGCTACATGGCCGCCGTCTATTCAACCAATGAAGATTTCGATCGCGAACGGCAGATACTCAGAATGATGCGGGCCCAACGCGTTGCCGGCCTCATCATTATCCCGACGCGCTCCGATATCGAGCACGGCGAGCGGCTGGCTGAGCAAATCCACGTGCCGACGATTCTCCTCGACTCCTTTGTCAACGGCCTACCCTATGACGTGGTCAAGGCTCGACAATGTGTGCGCCGGACGTCTGGCCACCGAATACCTACTCGATCTTGGTCATTCTCGCATTGCGGTGACGGGCGGTCGCGACAACATCATTACCGGCGAAGATCGTCTTCGGGGTTATTTCGAAGCACATGCCGCGCGCGGCGTCGCGGTTCAGCCGCGTCTCCAGATCGCCGGTCGCTTCCTGCAGACGGTGGCGCATGATAGCACGCTAGCACTGATGCGCGCGCCCGAGCCCCCGACGGCCATTTTTTCCCTGTCCAACATGATGACCCTGGGCGTACTCAATGCCTTGCGCGAATTGAAGCTGTCGGTGCCAACAGATGTCTCGGTCATCAGCATCGACGACTTCGACTATGCCGATATCATGAACCCGCCGCCCACCGTCGTTGCCGCACCCGTGACCGAAATGGCCCAATCCGCGATCGATCAGCTTTTTCAGCAAATCCTGAGTAAATCCAAGCCAACCAGTTCCGTGACCCAATTCATGCCCGAACTCATCGTGCGGGAGAGGCTGTCGATCTCCAACACGCAATGACCACGCCTCTTAGTTCTGGTCGAACATTTCGAATTGCCACTTGTCGTGATTCACCAGACTGATGCGCTCGGTGAGTGCGTTTCGGCCTGTGTCAGATAGGACCAGATCAGCCTTTTGCACTGGGCCGCCAGCCTGCCCGGTGCGATGCTTGCCGGATGGTCCTCTAGCGCCCGGTGTGCCGCGGTTTCAAGCACCGCCTCCAGCATCCCGGCGGCGTCTTTGGGATCGAGGTCGGCCGCCAGGGCGGCGCGGTGCTGTCTCAGCACATCTTCTATGAGCCCGGCAACCTGCACACTGAGCGCGCGCCGATGCTCGGCCCGTCCCACACGCGGCGCAATCCCGATCAATATCCTGTGCAGTTGCGGTTCCTGAGGGTGATCGTCAAACGCCATGTCGACCAGTTTGTCGACCACCTCTGCGAGGCTATCGCCCGGCATCGCGGCAATCGCCTCGGCAAACCGTTCAATAAAGGCCGCGCCATAGTAATCGACGACGGCGGCCGCCAGCGCCTGCTTGTTGGGAAAATATTGGTAAAGAGAACCGACGCTGACACCTGCCCGCTCCGCCACGATCGCTGTGGTCGTGCCTTCGAACCCGTTGCAGAATCAAAATCTGAGCGGTCGCCTCGATAATCGCCTGAACCGTGGCACGCGCACGGCTCTGACGGGGAATTTTGCGTTGGGTTACATCCATTTGCGCTGCCCTGGGGTCGCGTGTCGCGAAAGCGAATACAAAAACTGAGAGATTCGTCACATATTTGCGGTCTCAACGCAAGTGAGGCCGCGAGACACGCACGAAACTGATTGTCGCGTCCGACATGGCGCTGTCCGTGCTGACCCCATTTTGTCCGCGTTACCGGTCTCACGCAGCACAAAGGAGAAATGCAAATGACCAAGACGATCTCCGCAATCGACCTGACCCGGTGGCAGGTGCTATTGGAAAATGGTGCAAAAATGCGCCCGATCCAGCCGTCAGCGCCAGCAAGTGCGCATCTGGCCGAGGGCAGGACGCTCGCCATCTTCGACGCCGAACATCCCGAGGATGTGCATCCCGACCACTGGGAGATGCATTCCGAGGGCGACGAATTTCTTTACCTCTGGTCCGGCCGACTCGTGATCGATCTGGATTGTGCCAACGGCACGCATAGCGTCACCCTGACACCGGGTACAGGTTATGTGGTTGCATCAGGACTCTGGCACCGCCTGCGGTTACTGGCGCCGTCTGTGTTGATGGCAATCACCCACCGCACCGGTACCCAGCGCCGCAAGAATCCCGAGTAATCCGCCATGACCGAAATTGCCGATATAAAATCCGCTCAGCGATGGGAGGGCGCCGCGCTTAGGGACTCGATAATCATGCTCGCCGCCCGTCCGGTACTTGCTGTTCTGTCCCAGGGCCTGGTCGTCCTCATCTATATCGCCAACGGATCAGCGGCGCCCTGGCGCGATGCCGGGACGTGGTTGCCTGTCTACGGCACCTTGACCGACCTCGGCTGCCTGTTTTTGCTTTGGCGATTGACGCGGCGCGAAGGAATCGGCCTGATTGACCTGATCGGATTTCGGCGCGGCCAATTGGTGCGGGAGCTACAGCTCGGTGTCGGCCTTGTTCCGGTTTGCCTGTGCTTCATATTCGGCGGAGTAGCCCTTAGCAGTCTCCTTGTTTTCGGCGAAGTCGGCATACCGCAGCTTGGCGACAGACTGCCGATGGGGGCCGCCCTGTACGCGGTTTTGATCTGGCCACTGGTGTGGGGTGTCACGGAACAGATGACCTATAACGGCTATCTGGTGCCGCGCCTGCGGGCGCTCGGTGGTTCAATCGTGGCAGTCGTGCTGGTTGCGACAGTGTGGGCGGCACAACACGCGGTGATGCCTGTGACGTTCGATGGCCAATACATGCTGCACCGGTTTCTGGCGTCGATCCCGAACTCGCTGTTCATGATCTTCGCCTTCCTTCGGCTGAAACGCCTCCTGCCTCTTGTCACGGCGCATTGGCTGATGAACGGCGCCGCAATGTTCACGGGCACGCTTTGGCCGCTGCTGGGCTGAGGCGTCGGCCAAAGAAACGATGTTCATTTGTCACCATTGGCTTCCGCCAGAATTATGGTGTTGCCACTGGGGTCAATCAACTCAAGCAGGGTTGCAAAATCACCCTCGGTGATGTCCTCGTCGCGTCGGGATCATTCACCCCTGACCATCGTTCAGCTTCGGATACCAGTCGGTGCCGCGCCCTTCGGGTGTTGTATCGAGGATGATCCAGAGCGGGTTCATGTCGGGGGCGTTGTGCGGATCCTGCCCAGGATCGGCCATCTCCATATTGCCCTCCGCGCTGTAGAAATGCCGGATCACGTCGCCATCGCGCCGGAAGACAGTGTAGGCCGGCATATCGGCATCTTTTTCGCCGACATAATCTTCAGTGAAATCACCGTTGGTGTCGGAATAGAGTTTCAAATGTTTCCAGCCACGGCTTGTTCCATATTTCGCGATCCGCTCGTAAGGAGAGCGAGCAACCACGGCCAGCGCTACCCGCTGCTCGATATGAGGAACTTCGCCGTCCCAGGCGCTGAGCCTGCGCGGTGCACATCGGGCAGCCTTGCGCGCGCTGCGGACCATACATCATGGAATAAACCACAAGCGTGTCATGATCTCCGAACAGGCCTGCGAGTCCAATTGCGCCCTTCGGCCCCTCAAATTGATAGTCCTTCGTCACCTCGCCACCCGGTGGCAGCGCCCGGCGCTGCTCGGCAACCCGCCAGAGATGTCGGCGCAGTTCAATCTCCTCGGCAAGCAGCGCGTCGCGCGCCGCACGATAGGCGTCGCTTTCATTGGGAAAGCGCGTCGAGTTGGTTTTCGCCAGTTCCTTGGCGGGCTTCAGTTCTACCATGGTTCATTCCCTTCCAGTTTTGGTGCCCCAAGCATTGAGTGCCGCCTAAGTCGCGGGTGCCGACAAGATAGTTGATGTCAATGTAATGCAAATCTGTCAGAAACCCCGGCAGGCCCAGAGGGTTCCCAACGGCATGACATTGATGGTATGCGCCCATTGCCCGTGCGTGCATGCGCAGCGTGAAAATTGACCGTTGCCAACATCAATTTCGGCGCTTGCGAACATTATCCGCCCAGCGCCGCCCGATAGGCCGATGTCAGTTCCTCGATCACCGAGCGTGCCGGTGCCGCCGCGCCGAGATGCAGGCTGCGCAACTCCGCCATGAACGCTTCCCACATAGCCGGGCCACCCTCTTCTAGAAGCTGGGCGCGGATGGAGAGTTCACGTGTCACTGGCGTATAGCGCCGACCCCATGCGCCCATCTGGACCAGCAGCGGTACCAGTTGGATCGCTGGCTCGGTCAGGCTGTAGATTGTCTTCTGCTTGTGTGAAGGATCGCTGCGCGCCGACAGTAGCCCCTTACTGGTCAGTTTTTTGAGCCGGTCCGCCAGAATATTTGAAGCGATGCCTTCCTCCGAATGGTTGAGCAGGTCACGATAGTGCCGACGGTTTCCGAACATGATGTCGCGGATAATGATCAGGCTCCAGCGGTCGCCGAGCGTTTCGAGCGTCAGATTGATCGGGCAACCGGACCGGATAGGCTTGTCCATGCGGGGTCTCCGTAAACTGCTTGCAACATAGGTTCGGTTTTGCTACACCGCAACTGCTTGCAAAGTGCATACGGAAAGGACGCAGTCATGGGCAAGGTGATCGTTTCAGGTTTTTGCCTCTCGATAGACGGTTTTGGCGCGGGGCCCGATCAGAGTCTGGAAAATCCGCTCGGCAAGCGTGGGGGCGAGATGTTCTCCTGGCATACCGGCAGCCGGCACTTCCATCGGATGTTCGGCAAGGAAGGGGGAACTGAAGGTATCGACAACGATTTCTCCACCCGGTCGATGACCGGCTTCGGCGCCTTCATTCTTGGACGCAACATGTTCGGTCCGATCCGGGGGGACTGGCCGGACGAGACATGGAAGGGCTGGTGGGGCGACAACCCGCCCTATCATGCACCGACCTTTGTGCTCACGCACTACGCGCGCGAGCCCATCGAGATGGAGGGCGGTACGGTCTTTCATTTCATCACCGACGGGATCGAAGCTGCGCTTGAGCAAGCCAAAACGGCGGCGGCGGACAAGAATGTAAAGATCGGCGGCGGTGTTTCTACGGTCCGCCAATATCTGCTGGCCGGGTTGGTCGACGAAATACATTTCGCGATATCGCCTGTGGCGCTTGGTCAGGGCGAGGCAATGTTTGCAGGACTTGACTTGCCCGCCCTCGGTTTTTCCGTCACCGAACATGCCGCGACCGAGGCCGCCACGCACATCGTGCTCACAAGATAAAGGGAGGCGTGTGGGCCTAACACGCTTCATGTCGCCGCGATGTAACCTGTTGATAGGGTTATGTCCTGCCGTTTGCCTAGAGTCTCGTCAAACTTTCATTATTGAGTTAGTCAATTGCCCAGCGGCGCGCATTCTGGCCCATTTGCGGTTGACCGCATTCGGTTAAGGGAACGACGATCCTCGCGGAGGTGACCCCTCGATCAACCGCATCGCCGCAGACCCTACCCCGCGATTGGAAAATGCGATGACAAAGCACAGGATTTACACCACCAGCTTCGCGAGCATCTATCTGCTCTATCTCGCCAAGGCGGAGAAGAAGGGCCGGACCAAAAGTGAGGTCGATGAGATCATTCGCTGGCTGACCGGATACAATCCGCAGCAACTGGCAAGCGCACTGTCAGATGGGACTGATTTTGAGACCTTCTTCGCCGACGCGCCGCAGATGAATCCCGCGCGTCGGCTGATTAAGGGTGTGATTTGCGGTATTCGTGTCGAAGACATCAAGGAGCCGACCATGCAGGAAATCCGCTATCTCGACAAACTGGTCGATGAGTTGGCCAGAGGCAAGGCCATGGCGAAAATCCTGCGAGCGGCCTAAGTCGATGGGCGTCGACAGGATGTCCTCCAGTGGCTTCGCTGGCGCCTCAGGACGCGAAGGTGCTAGTTTGCTTGCGGATATTCATCATGCAGACGAACCCAATTCATGGTGCCATCAGTCTCATTGCGGCCTCTGGGGGCCAGGTCGAGCCAGTTGAAGGCGCCCATCAGCAGGCTCGGTGCCGCGATGATAGGTCGAGTAGGTATGGAAAATATCGCCATCCCCGCCCCTGATGAAGACGCTTACGCCGAACATGTCCGCAGAATTCTGGATCTTGGTCTTGTCGTAATTGTAGCGCGCGCGTCCGGCGGCGCGATCTGGCTCGGTAAAAGACACGCCGAAATCATAATTGAAGGGACCATCTCCTGACGAGAGCCAGGGAAAGCTCCAGCCCATCCGGGCCTTGACCTGCTCGATCCGCTTGATCGGGGCGCGCGATATCGCGGCGAAGGCGAGGTCGGCTTGCTCGAAATGCTGGCGCGCCGCGTCGACGTGATCCATGGTATAGGAGCAGCCTGGACAAATGTGATCCGAGCCCGGCGTGAGCATGAAGTGATAGATGGCGAGTTGGCTATGATCGCCGAACAGGTCGAGCAAGCTACATTTGCCGTCAGAACCTTCGAATACATAGCCTTTTTCGATCCTGACCCACGGCAGCTGCCGGCGCTCGGCCCGCAGATTGTCGAGCGCATGGGTCATTTCAAGTTCCTTGGCCAGAAGCGCCTTGCGCGCCGCGAGCCAGTCTTTGCGTGAAACAATAGTGGGTTGCATGATCAATCCTCTTGGATTTTCGGTATGGGTTTCATGAATTGCTGCGACAGGGCGGCAGCGAGCTTCAGCCAGGGTGACAGGTGGAAAAAGCACATCAGCAGATACATGAAGGCCATGCTGTTGACGGGCGGTATGCCGAGTGCCGACGCACACGACATGGCTTGCATGTCAGTCGCTGAAAGCCAGGCCATCAGCGCAAAAATTGGCGATGCCACAAGGCCAAGCCAGCCTGCGGCATCGCGCCGGTGCGGGCTTTGGACAGAGCGTTTTCCTGCTAGTATGATCGTCGACATCTTTGATCGTCCAATTTCGATTTGTCAGTACCTGTCGGCGCTGAACCTGACCAAGATGTAGGCTAAACGGCGCGAACACGTGAGTAACAAATGTGACGGGAATTCAATGGACGCTCTGATGACCACCGCGGCGCGGGCGCTTGCTCTGGGCGATCCGCTTGCCGCGCTCAAACACGTCGCCCTGCGCGACGATGCCCCAGCGCTGGCCTTGCGTGGTATCGCCATGGCGCAACTCGGCGATCTGGCGCGTGCAAGAGAGCTGCTAGGCAACGCAGCGCGCGCGTTCGGTGCCCGCGAGCCGATCGCCCGTGCGCGATGCAACCTCGCCATCGCCGAAATTGCGTTGGTCTTACGAGACCTGGGCAGACCTATGGATGGGCTCGACGCCACTCGGTCAACGCTGGAAACCGTTGGCGACCGCGCCAATGCCGCGCATGCCCGCTATCTCCAGGCAAGGCGCCTATTGTTGATTGGTCGCCTGGATGAGGCGGAGCGGATCCTTGGCGACCTTGATACGGATGAATTGCCGATCACATCGCGGGCGGGTTACCAACTGGTGGCCGCAGGCATTGCAATCCGCCGCATGCGCGCGAAACCGGCCCGGGATGCGTTCGTCCGCGCAAAAAGTGCCGCCGCGGACGTCGGCAATGCTGCACTGAAGGCAGAGGTCGATCGAGCCGTGCAGGCCTTCGAAGCGCCCACCGCGCGGCGGATCACATGCCATACCCAACAACTGCTCCGATTTGAGGAGGTCGAGGCGCTGATGGCATCGGACGCGTTGATCATCGATTCATGCCGGAACGCCGTGCGCGTCGAAACAGACATTGTTTCTCTGGCCGGTCGCTTGGTCCTCATGGCGCTCCTGCGTTTGCTTGGTGAAAGCTGGCCGAACGACGCATCCCGAAAGGAGCTTCTCGTTCGCGCCTTTGGCGCGCGGCAGGAAGATCAATCGCATCGCGCGCGGCTGCGGGTCGAGATTGGGCGCTTGCGCGCGGCGGTCAGACCCTTGGCGGAGATACGCGCCACCGAGCGCGGATTCGTTGTTGAGCCCCATAAAGCCGGTTCGGTCGTGGTGCTGGCACCGCCTGTTGAGAACGAGCACGGTGATGTGTTGGCGCTTCTCGCCGATGGCGAGGCCTGGTCCAGTTCCGCGCTGGCGCTGGCGCTCGACGTCAGCCCGCGTACCGTGCAACGGGCGCTCGAAACTCTAGCGGAAAACGGCAGGGTGGAATGGTTCGGAAATGGACGGGCACGCCGATGGATCGCCGCGAGCGTGCCCGGTTTCCCGACGAGTTTGTTACTCCCCGCCAACAGTGCCATGGTCTAAGGTGACATCATGAAACACGCAGCCGCTGAAATCCTCCATGAATATGGGCCATTTCCTGGCGTGGATTGCGTCCATGGCGTCAGCTTTGATGGCCGCCATGTCTGGATGGCGACAGGCACCAGGCTGGACGCTTTTGATCCGGAAAATGGGCAAATGCTGACCCCGCTCAATGTTGCTGCCGAAGCGGGCACGGCGTTCGACGGTGAGCATTTATTCCAGATCGCTGAGGCGGTGATCCGCAAGATCGATCCCAAGACGGGCAAGGTGCTGGCCACGATCCCGGCGCCCGGCGATAGGGATGATTCCGGCCTTGCCTGGGCGGAAGGTTCGCTCTGGGTCGGGCAGCATAGCGGCCGCCGAGATCCATCAAGTGGACCCCGACACGGGAACGATACGCCGCACAATTGAAACCGATCGCTTCGTTACCGGCGTTACCTGGGTCGACGGTGAGCTCTGGCATGGAACCTGGGAGGATAATGAAAGCGATATCCGCCACATCGATCCTGTGAGCGGGGAGGTACTGGAGCGATTGGATATGCCGGCGGGAACCGCTGTTTCGGGCCTCGAATCCGATGGCGGCGATCGCTTCTTCTGCGGCGGAGGCTCCAGCGCCAAGGTGCGCGCGATCCGCAGGCCAAAGTGAACTGAAGCAGCCCTGTGAGGTCACAACACCGCCTGATGGCATCATTCGTGCGCGCCGGTCGACCCAAGATCAAGTTGTAAATATCGTTCAAGCAAATTTGAGAAATTTTCCCCACGCCCCCTCGCTCCTCTGGCCCAACGCTACGGCGCGTGTCTGATGTCCGCGTAAATTCTACCAAAGAGCCCCGTTAAAAACGGGGGGATTACCAGGTCACTTTAACGATCAATCTGTATGGAAAACTGGCTCCATCATTGCCCACCACTCACCCGATTTACGGTGTTCGAGCGGTTGCTGACACGGCATACAAACCGACCACCATTCCTCATTCTTGGGGTCGTCAGCAATCGCCTTTGAATCAACTTCAAAATCAGCACCTGTATACTCCCAATATCCAAATAGCAGGTTTTCCGGCTCTTTAAGGAAGATGGTATAATTGGTGATATTATGCGTGCTCAACAACGCTAAAATCTCAGGCCAAACATCGGCATGAAGACGTTTATATTCGTCAATTTTGTTGGCTTTTACGCCTAGAACCATTCCCATTCTTTGCACCTGCGTTCTCCTTTTGCCTCTGGTTTGGCACATTGACGTTGTGAAGGCCCGAGTCGCTGATGTTTCGCTCACCGCAAAACGCCATGGTCAAGTCGAGTTCTTTGGCGATGATTTCAAGCGCCCGCTCGACACCTCGTTGTCCGTCAGCGGCAAGCCCGTAAAGGTATGAACGCCCGATGTAAGTGCTCTTGGCACCCAACGCTATGGCTCGATAAACGTCTTGGCCAGATCGAATTCCACCGTCGAAATGAACTTCGATATCTGTCCCCACCGCATCAAGGACTCGGGGAAGCGCGGAGATACTTGAAGACGCTGCGTCTAGCTGCCGCCCCCGTGATTGGACACAACGATCGCATCCGCTCCACTGGCGAAAGCGAGGCGCGCATCTTCGGGTTCCATAATACCCTTCAATATCAACTTGCCGTTCCAGCGGCTTCTAATCCATTCGATATCGTTCCAGCTAAAATCCAGATCGAATTGCTTTGCGACCCAACCTGTCATTTCAGTCAAATTATCTGCACCTGGCGCGTAGCCAGACAGGTTGCCAAACGTGTGCCTGCGCGTGCCCAACATGCGTAAGCACCAACCCGGACGCGATGCCAACTGCATGAATGTGCGCCACCCCAAAGTGGGTGGTGTCGTTAGCCCATTGCGGAGGTCTTTGTGTCTTTGCCCTGCGACCTGAAGGTCCATTGTTACCATGAGAGCGGAACAACCGGCCTCCTTGGCGCGCTCAAGCAAACTCGCGACAAATCCTCTGTCTCGCATCATATAGAGTTGAAACCAGAACGGCTTCTTCACCGCCGCCGCAACATCCTCAATGGAACAAATGCTCATTGTCGACAGTGTGAAGGGTACGCCCGCATTTTCTGCCGCTCGGGCAGCGCAGATCTCACCATCCGGCCATTGCATGCCTGCGATACCAGTTGGCGCTAGTGCCAATGGCATCGACACAGGCTGCCCCACCATTTCGGTGGCCAATGAACGATTGCTGATCTGCTTGCCCACACGCTGGCGAAACTGGATAGCATCCAGATCACCAGCGTTGGCGCGATAGGTGCTTTCTGTCCATGAACCAGAGTCGATATAGTCAAAAAACATTCTGGGTACACGGCGCTGCGCCAAGCGCTTGAGGTCTTGAACCTCAAGCGTTCTCATGGCGCAATCACCCATCGCGTCTCATTCATTTCACGCGATCTCCACGATGGTGTGAATTTCGATCTCAGGCACCACAAAGGATACTTTGCCATTGGCCAGTTCGAACGGCAGAGCAACGCCCGGCACCAGATTCACTGCCTTTACGGCATCAAGACCAGCTGCGGATGCATCAAGTGTCACTGCGACATTGCAAATCTTGTGCGCAGGTGCGCCGATGCTGAGGCGCTCAATGTCGCCAGCACGGTGATTGACCAGATGGAGGACCAAGCGCCCAGTTTGCCGATTAAGGGTGAACTCCACACCAACCGGTGCATCCGTTGTCAGCATTGAAGCGTGAAGGTTCATCCTCACCAATTTGCGCGTGAGCAGTTTTACCCAGATGTTGTTGAAGCCTTCGCAATCGGGCGTGAAGGCAAGGTAGACGCTCTTCCCGCTGCCGACGGCGTTTTCAACAATTGCCGGATATTTCAAGTCATTGTCTGGACTTGCGTCACCCCAAAGCACCGTTGTTGCATCAGTACGCAAGGATTCCGGTTCCATGGCATGAGCCGTAACGTTGCCAGTCGTGGGCCTGATGATTGCGCCGGCCCTGTCGACCGCAAGTGGCTGCGGTGAGACCTCTTTGGCCAACTCTCCATCCAGTTTGAGATAGAAATAGGCTGACGAGAAGTTTCCAGAGCGGGTGAAACCGCACATTTTGTCGAGCGCTGGTGTTTCACGCAAAGATCCGACTTCATTGCGGGTGCCACTGGCACCGGTGACAATCAAAGTTCCGCCTGCTTCGGCATAATGACGCAGCGTTTGCACTTCTTCTTCGCTCAGGGCAGTTTGTTCAGCCACGACAACGCATTTGTAAGCCGATATATCCTGATCAAGACGAATGATGTCGAACAAAATTTGCTCATCAATCAGTGCCTGAGTGAACGCCTCAGCACCATTTTGCATATCCAGCCACTCGCGCGACGCTAAGCGTGGTTTGGCGGCGAGAACGACGCCAACCTCGGCAACACCCTTTGCATCTACCAGCCAGGGCTCGGCGGCCTCGATGGGCTTAAACACGGCCTCAAATCCCTCGAGCTGGGTGGCGTCTGTACCGCCATCAGCAAACGGGGCTTGTCCGAAAACCGGCGACCCGCCCTGCGCGACAAGCAATGACGCTTCCAATCTGAGAACCGGTACGGGCTTTTGATCCAGAGCGTTCCAGCCGCCGCCACGCGGCGCGCGCGACACACCGCCCGCGATAAGCGCTTCCATTGGCTTTTCACGACCCTTGGCCCAGCGCGCAATGAAGCTTTGACGCGTATAAAAAGGTGCGTGTCCTTCAATGGAAATGAGGTCGGCACCGTCGATAGGATCACCTGGTGCACCCGCTGCGTTATAGGTAACAAACGCGTCGGGCTGGTGACCTTTAATGACCGACTTCATTTCAGCTATGAAGTCGTCAACCTCACCGGTCATAAATTCGAAAATTTCGTCTTCTTGCTCCGGCGTGGGCGTGTGGGGCAGACCGCGTCCAGTTACTTCGCGATAACGCAATTGGGCATGGTGCGAATAATCGGGCATGGGATGTGGTGCCACCATCCAAAGTTTCTGCGGCAAATCTCTGGCCAGCGGAATGATGTCCAGCCAAAAGCCATCTGCCTGGTAGCGGCTTGCAAGTTCGTCGATTTGAGTGCGAACAAATTTTCGGTACGGGGAACAAACGGATGCGTACCAGAAAGGTCCGCCCTTGTGCGGATCGCCATGGTCATTCACCGCCCGCCATTCGGGGTGTAGTCCGAGAGCGTAATTGTCAAAGCATATGCTGACATAGGCGACGAAATGGATGCCGCGCTTCGACAGTTCCGACTGAATCTCTCCGATAATGTCCCGCGGATAAGGCAAGCCAAGTGAACAGGGGTAATAGACAACCCCATGATGGTCTTTGCAGTAGAACTGCACGCAATCAACGCCAGCACGCTCATAGGCATCGGCAAGTGCGACAGCATCAAAGTTCTCTCCTTGGTTTTTTGCCCACTGGGGCGAAACGTAAAGGACGTGAACTTTTCTAAAACTCTGGTTGTACCAATGTGACATTTTTCTTCTCATTCTTACTTGATGGCGCCTGCAGTCATGCCCTTACGAATCTGACGCTGGAACACCAGGTAGAAGATAAGTAGGGGCAGAACCGCGAGGCTCATGATGGCAAACAGTTCGCCAATAACAGTTTCTGTGGCCATGGCGTCGGGGCGATAAGCGGCGATGGCCAGGGGCAATGTGCGCACGTCGAGTTTGTCGAGCAGCGCAAGCGCAAAGAAGAGTTCGCTCCAAATCCACCCGATATTGATGATGACCATGGAGGCTAAAGCGCCGCGCGATACGGGCAGCACAACCCGCCAAAAAACTCCGAACATTGAGCAACCATCCAGACGCGCGGCCTCTTCCAATTCTTTGGGAAAGCTGACGAAGTAAGCGCGCATCAAAATGGTCGTGAATGGTAGTCCAAGTGTTGCGTAAAGCAGGATCATGCCGATCTGGCTATTGCGCAGACCTAGGTCTCCAAAAAAGAAGTAGATTGGGATCAACAAGACGTGCGCAGGCACGGCCAGCGCGAGCAGAAATAGCTGCTGGGCTGCTTGATTGCCCGGAAACTTCCCGCGTGCCAGCGCGTATCCGGCCAGGGATGACGCGGCCAATAAAACGAGCAATGCACCGCCTGTCACAATGAACGAGTTCATCATGTAAATCATGACCGACTGATTGGTGCGCCCGCCTAAAATTACGGCGGCATAATTTTCAATGACCGGCGAAAGCGGGATTGAGAATGGTGAATTCAGGATCCGAGAATCTGTCTTTAGTGACGTAAAAAACAGATAAACAATCGGGTACATCGTCATAAACAGCCAGACGAGCAGCAATATTTGAGCAATCACCCCGAGAATGCCGGACGGTCTGAGCATGTTGGCTAGGCTATGTTTCATGATCAATACTCCACCGCGTTGACCTTGGTGAGCCGATAGTACAGATAGGTGACAGTGAAAATTACGGCGAACATTGCCACTGCGACTGCGGAGGCGTAGCCAAATTCTTGCTGCTCGAATGCACGCTTGTACAAATATGTACCCAGCACGGATGAACTGTCCGCAGGCCCACCTTTTGTCATGATCCAGACGATGTCGAAGACCTTGAGCGAGAAAATAATCTGCACAACACTGATTGATACAAGCACAGGCCAAATCATTGGGACGATTAAATAACGCAGACGGTTCCACTCACTTGCACCATCCAATGTTGCCGCGTGATGCAGGTCTTCTGAAATACCTTCAATGGCCGCGAGCAGCACGATCATGGGGAAGCCGGCATAATGCCAAACAACCACAGCAATAATCGACACTAGCGACAGGTCGATGCTGGCGAGCCAGGGTTGCGCGAGAAACCCCAATCCAATCGTCGCCAAAAATGTGTTCAACAAGCCGAAATTCGGTTCCAGAATTCTGGTCCAAAGCGCGGCGGCGACAACATTCGGCAACATGACCGGCAGGTAAAATGCGAACCGATAAAGGCCATGTCCCGGAACTCTTCTTGAAATGGCGAGTGCCAGAAAAAGACCAAGTCCGACGGTTCCAACTGTCGCTGCAACGGCGAAGAAAATCGTATTTCTTAGGGCGTTCCAGAAATATTTGTCCTGAAACAGTTCAACAAAATTGTCCAACCCCACCCAAGCGCGCGGCAGCAGTCCTTTCCATTCATACATGGACAATTCAAGGGCCTTGTAAAGTGGAACTGCCATGAAAAGGGCAAGAAGCAATATCGCCGGTGCCAGGAAAAGGTACCACACCGCACGCTCCCGCACTGCTGCGCGCTTCTGCATGGCACCTGAGGTCGCAGACTGGGAGAATTTGCCATCGCTGACGATTTGACTCGAGGTGGACAATTGAAAACTCGCCGTTGAATTCAGTTGGAAGTTGGCCGACCCGGTGGGTCGACCAACCATCTAGAGGAACCTAACCCTGACGGGCTTCTTCCCAAGCGTCCTGCATCTGCTGTGCAGCTTCTTCAGGCGTCGCCAGATCATTCAACACTTCACCCACTACGCGTTTGAATAGGTTCAGCAAGTCGGGAGGAACTGCCGATTCAAACAATGGTGGAGCACCAGCGCTATCCGCGTCTTTTACCATCTGCACTATTTGTGCCGGCAAGAACTCAGCAAGTTCGTCCGTGGGGATATCGCTTCTGCCCGGAGGCGCAGTATTGGCCTCGGAATAGATCTTAGTACCCTCACGGGAGCCTATGAATGCCAAGACCTGCTTGGTTTCCTCAAGGTTTCCACGATCGAATGCCACAAAGCAGTTTGCCAACCAGCTGCCGACTTGGCCGTAGGATTCTTCATTGATTGGTGGATAGTAGAAATAGCCAACTTCAAAATTATCCTGCTCAAGCTGGCCACTGCCACCCCAGGAGCCAGTTTGGTACATTGCGGCACGTCCAGATGTGAACAATGACCGTGCAATGGTGTCGTCAGTCAGCCCTGCGAAGCCGTCCGAGGCCAATCCCCGGTCGACAATTTCTTCCAGCACCTGAAAAACCCGCACACCGTTAGCGTCTGTCCACTTGTAACTGCGTTGTTCGTCTGTGGATTCAGGTGCCCAGTTATTCAACAGGGCGTAATATTCGTCCTGCCCCAATGCACGCATCAGGATGCCATCGGGTAAATGGTTGACCATGCCATAGTCATATAACGTGACCATGGGCTGAACACCGTCGGCGCGCACCGCATCTGCGATAGCGTATAGGCTCATCCCAGGTTTTGGGTTCACTCAGCCCAAGTTTGGCAAACATGTCCTTGTTGTAGAACACATAGGGTGTCCACACGCGTGTGACGTGAATTGCATACTTATGCCCGTCGTTTTCGGTGTAATAACGCGCGGTGCCTTCGGGATAGTTTTCATCCCAAAGCTCATCCAACGGGGCCAGCATTCCGGCTTCGATCATGTTTTTGTATTGGAAGGCACTTGAGCACCACCACCAAGACATGTCCGGGCCATCGTCTGATGCGAACATGGTGGATGGTGCGGTGGCCTGCCAGTTCAATTCGTCGGTTTGCGCCTCAACGGTTACTTGGATACCCGGGTTAGCCGCGTTCCAAGCATCAATAACCGCGTTTGTCCCATCCGCGCTTCCACCAGCAAGTGTGGTGAGCCTTAGATTGACGACATCCTGCGACAGCGCGGGGGAAAACCCTCCCCCCATCATAGCCGCCACAGCGATGAAGCTGACGGCAGATCTACCTAATTCCATTGACATATTCTCCTCCTAGAGTTTCGCGTTGACAGATTGGTAGGATCACTCTATCAATTCTTCTAGCGGAAGAATTTAAGCTATGCAACCCCCGATTTGCCTTCACCGAAAAACACGGAAATTACATGTCAGACGTCACATTTGATCGCGTTCAGAAGCGCTACGGTTCTGTTGAAGTTATTCCCGAGCTAGATCTGAACGTTCCCGACGGATCGTTTACCGTTCTCGTCGGCCCGTCCGGTTGCGGAAAGTCAACGCTGCTTCGCATGCTCGCGGGAATAGAGAGCACTACGTCCGGAAGCATTCGGATTGGTGAGGATGACATTACCCATCGCGAGCCGTCCAAGCGCGGCGTCGCAATGGTGTTTCAAAGCTATGCGCTTTATCCGCATATGAGTGTCGCCGAGAACATTGGTTTCAGCCTAAAATTGTCGAAACGCCCCAAGGCTGAAGTCACAGAACGTGTTTTGGAGGCCGCGAATACGCTACAGATCGAACAATTGCTTGATCGAAAGCCAAGCGAACTCTCAGGCGGACAGCGCCAGCGCGTCGCCATCGGACGCGCTATCGTGCGCGATCCAAAAGTGTTTTTGTTCGATGAGCCTTTGTCCAATCTCGACGCTAAACTGCGCGTAAGCACCCGTTTGGAACTGGCACGTTTGCACCAACGGCTAAAGGTGACGACAATCTACGTAACCCATGATCAGATCGAAGCGCTCACGCTCGGTGATCGGATTGCTGTGATGAATGAAGGCAAAATCCTTCAAGTTGGATCGCCAAAAGACTTGTATTCGAATCCAGTCAACACATTCGTCGCATCCTTCATCGGATCACCGCCCATGAACATGGTCGAGGCAAATTTGGATGGCCAGACAATCAGCTTTGCGAGCCACGAAATTCGCGTTTCTGACTTTAGTTTGCTGCCCAAGACTGAAAACGGGAAAATCATTTTGGGTATTCGACCAGAGAATTTTGAGTCCGACGCGCTAGCGCCAGCAGATTTGCCGCGAATTGAAGTTTTCCCCGACCTTATCGAGGCACAGGGCGCGGATTCGTTCATTGATTTTTGCGTTGACGCCAACCCGAGTGGCACAGGCTCGGCACTCATCGATCGCGGTGGTGATCAAGGGATGAAAAACGGCGAAGTTCGGTTTACCGCACGGGTAAATCCGAAGTTTGAACCTGGGATTGGTGAGCGCACACTACTGGCGCTTGATCCTGCTGATTTCCGGTATTTTGATGCCCAAACTGGCGACGCCTTGCCACGCCGCGCCTGAGCGCGCGTTTCATCAACCGCCGAGCTTGCGGAAATCGTCTTTCACTTGGCGCATGTGGCGCGACATAGCTGAAATTGCAGCGTCCACATCGCCGTTGGCGATATGTTCCACAAGTTCGTGGTGATAATTCTGGGCAGCAGAGGGGCTCCTGTCGACGTAGAATAGTTGACTGCGTTGTTCAAAGAGTACGTCTACAATTGGCTCAAGTATGACCGCAATCAGGCTGTTGCCCGTGGCACGTGCTATCCCCAAATGGAAACGATGATCTGCGGCAATAAACGCATCTACATCGTCAAATGACGCGCCCATTATGGTGAGTTCATGCCTTAAAGCCACGATGTCATCAGGCGTGGCGTTGGCTGCAGCCAAACCTGCGATCGGCGGCTCGACAAATGATCGAATCTCAATCAAATCGCCTAGATTTCCCGCAGCCCCTCCCAACGCTAGGGCAAGACTAAAGGAATCTCCTAGTGCCTTGGAAGTGCCATTTGTTAGGTATGTTCCGCTGCCTTGCCTTACTTCAACTAAACCATCGTTTCCGAGTGCGCGAATTGCCTCACGTACAACATTGCGGCTCACACCATACGTGTGTGCGATCTGCCTCTCGGTAGGCAATTTTGAACCCGGTAAATATGCTCCGCTGACAATCTGCTTTTTTATCTGAGCTGCAACTTGTTCGTACAGCCGAACCGATTTGAGGTGTGTATCGTTAGTCATAATTGGTCCAATGGTAGGATCACTTTTAGCCATATATCTCAGCTTCGAATTACATTCAACTTGCTATCTTGTGTTTAGGCAACAATGAGAACTGAATAGCCCCGGCTTTTGTAGACACCCTCGGGGTTAGATTGTGTACTGCCGTTCAAACATCATCGCCGTCATCGCGGTTTGCCGAGTTCTGTGGCAATTCAAACTCGTTTGGTGAGCCTTCGCCGGTCAGCCTAATGTCTAGGTGATGTGTTAGTCGCCTCATTGAAAACGCCAGATGGCCGATGCACTGGCGGATTTCCTGCCAGCGCGGGCTTGTCCTCTTGATCCTAATTCAGGTATCGACCAATCTTGCAGCGAGTGGAGGAGCCTGTTCTGACTGACGCCATGCAAAATTCGCGTGCGGTGACCAATCACCTTGTACGCAACAGGAACCTAGCTGCTGTGTTTGAGGCGATCCGTGAAGCCAAGACTCCGTCTCGAGCCGAGGCTGCTTGACGGAATGCCCTTCACCCCACAGACGATGTCGAACGTCTGCAACGAGCTTCTTGAGACTCGGTCTCATCACCGAAGGCAGTAGGATCAAGGCCGGAGGAAAGGGCAAGCCGCCGACCTCATTGGCAATTGTTCCTGAAGGTGGTCATGCCGTCGGCGCCCAGCTGCGGTGGAACCAGTTGAAGCTTTGCCTTGTCGATCTCGGCTTCCGCGAGAGCGCCACCGAGATCATTGTGCCAACTCGCACAGGATCCGAAGCGTTCGTGGACGAGATTGCAGAGGCGATCGGCGACTACGTCAATCGGCACGCGCGAAAGGGCATCTGGTCGGTCGGGGTATCCGCACCCCTGCCAGCATCCAGGTCGGATCAAACGTTGACACCCTCTCACATGTTCGAATGGGCAGACAGTGTCTGGTTCCGCGCACTCTGGCGTGCCTTCACACCGGCCGGGCTTCAGGCGCGCATCCATGCGGCAGCCGGGCGGCCGACCGTACTGCTCAACAATCCGCAATCGGTGGCGATGGCAGAAGCGCTAACGCTGCCGCCGAAGGCGAGCCTTCCTCTACATCATGGTGGGCCTCGGCCTCGGTTCCTCCTTCGTCACGGGCCAGTCACTGAACACCCAAATTTGGCGGAGCGCCGGGGAACTTGGGTTCATAATTCATGATGGTGAACCGCTTGGCCGCATCCTGTCAGCCTCGGGATTACGCGATTTTCTTGGCCTGAGCGAGGCACAAGGTCAGTATGAGCCTCTGATCGAGCAAGCTTTTGCGCAGGGTGATCCGCGTCTCAACGCATGGCTGTACCAGTCGGCAGGCCTGTTGAGGATGGTGATCAATTTTCTCGAGAATGCAATGCGGCCCGACGGCATCCGTCTTGGCGGCTTCCTACCGCGGCCCGTGCTGGAGGCGCTGGCGGCACAGACCTTGCCGCTCGACGTCTCCGTGGTGGACCCAGAGCATGCCTCCGATCGGCTAATGCCTCGGTTCAGTCTGGCTGAACGATCCGCCGATTTCATCCCGCTCGGCGCCGGAGCCATGACCTTGTCGAGTCACGCAAACCCTGCTTTTTCCGAACTCGTCGGCGCGCTTCGATCCCGGTCCTGACCCGGGCACAAATGCCAACACTGCCCTGTCAAATAGGCCGGAGGGAGGTTGACAGCTTACGGAAATAGAATTTATAAACCTACTTGCTAAAATAGATGGCACGTCTCTATGGATGGCCTGACAGCGGGAGGAGAACCGAATGAAGTCCGAATTGAAAACAGGCCTTGTGTTGGTGGCAGGAGCATTGATGACGACAATGGCGTCAGCGCAGGACCTGACGATGTACACGTTCTACACCACAGACGTGCCTTACTACGAAACAGTCATCGCTGCATACGAGGCGGCCAATCCCGGCGTGACAATCAATGTCGAAGTGTTCCAGAACACTGCATATGACGCGGCCCTCCGCACCGCATTCGCCGGCGGTGATATCCCTGATATCATTAGTGTCGAGCCCGACGCCCGTGCTGTAGGCATGTATCCGCTGATCGAGGCGGGTCAGGCTCGAGTCTCTGAACGATCTCTATAAGCGCGAGGGTTGGGACAAGAGTTTTAACGAAAGCGTGCTGCGCCAACTGAATGTTGATGGCACCTTCTATTCGGTGGCCGTGGACGTGAACAGCTTCCAGTTGTTCTACAATCAAGCGATGCTGGATAAGTACGGCGTCGAGCCGCCAGAATCCTACGGTGACCTCAAGCATATGGCTGAGGCGATGAACCCTGATGATGTGTACCCGATTGCCTTCTTCAACCGTTTCCCACAGCGCGGCCGCGACTATTTCTACATGATTGCCGGCCAGGCTCGATCCCGAAATCATCCGCAAGGCGGATTCTGGGGAAGTGCCGTGGACCGATCCAATTCTGGTGGAGGCGGCACAAAAGCTGAAAGACATGGTCAGCGACGGCATCTTTATGCCCGGCATCAACGGTATGAACGCGGATGAGCAAAATCAGGCATGGTATGTCGGTCGCGCCGCGATGGTGCTGTCGGGTCCCTGGGACATAGTTCCCTATACGACCAATGCACCCGAGGGGTTCGATCTGAAGGTGATGCGCTTCCCGCCACTGTTCGACGGGGTCAAGCAAGGCACTTCTCCCGGTGGTGTCGGCAAGAATTATGCAGTCCCCAAGGGCGACAATGTCGAGGCCGCCAAGGATTTCCTAGCATATTTGCTAAGTCCCGAAGTCATGAAGGGCTATGTGGAAGCCAACCGGATAATCGCTCCCTACTCTGGACCAAACGACGATACTACCGATCCACTATTGCAAGTCTTCATCGAAAACCAGAAGACAAATTTGGTTCCGCGAGTGCTACTGAACGCCGATGTGCTTGAGGCACTCGGCGGCGCGATCCAAGGAGTGCTGTCGGACGAGATTACGCCCACCGAAGCAATGCAGGAAGTCGAAGACGCCCGTTGATGACGCCTTCATCCGCCCCCCTCGCGTGAGCGGGGGCGGCACTCGGAGTCTAAGATGCCCAAAATCTCCATCGGTATCTCTGCCGAAACCCGGACGGGCTGGCGGTTCTTATCGCCCGCCATCCTTCTGGTGCTGGCGATTGCCATCATTCCAGCCTTGTATACGCTCGGAATGAGCTTCTATTCCTGGAACGGATTGTCGGCAAAATGGACATTCGTCGGTTTGCAAAACTACCGCGACATGCTGGGCGACAAAACATTGATGCAGGCGATCCGCAATACCGCGATATTTACCCTGGCCAATGTGATCCTCAAACCGGCCGCAGCCCTCTGCCTCGCCTACGCCATTGAGAGCGTTCGGTTGACGTGGTTGCGCGTAACCTACCGGACAATTTTCTTTTCCACCTCGCTGATCTCTGCCGCCATCGCGGCGATGATCTGGTCCTTTGTGTACGAGCCCAATGTTGGCCTTCTGAATCGCTTGCTGGGCAGCAACCACATGTGGTTAGGCGACCGCGATCTCGTCCTCTGGTCTATATTTGCGGTCGGATTCTGGCAGTTTCTTGGCCAGAACGCCCTTATCCTGATGGCCGGGCTACAATCTGTCCCGCGCGAACTCTATGATGCGGCCGAGATGGACGGTGCACGCACGTGGGGCATGTTCCGCTTTGTCGCCTTCCCACATCTCAAGGGCTTCATCGCAATTGTCGTGGTGATCAACATCATCAACAACCTGAAAGCCTATGACCTGTTCAAGGTGATGACTGACGGCGGCCCTCGGCATGCCTCAGAAGTGGTTGCAACCCACATCGTCAAGCAGGCCTTCGAAAAGGGTGAACTGGGGTACTCGGCAGCGATGAGCTATGCGCTGCTGCTCGTCACATTGGTGTTGGTGGTCATCTACCTCTGGCTGACCGAGTTTCGGAAGGAAGAAGCATGAGGCGCTATCATCCTCTCACGGTCGTGAAGCACCTTGTTCTCTGTCTTCTGTCCCTAGCCTTTGCGGGTCCATTTGTTTGGGTGATCGCGACCAGCCTGAAGGCATCGTCAGAGTTCTTCTCTCCAAACTTTCTGCCAATGGACGGCTTACAATGGGAAAATTACACCCAAGCCTTTGTGACCTATGGGTTGGCCCACAACTACTTTAACAGTCTCACGGTCACGGTGGCGGCAGTCGGCCTGGGCCTGGCAATCGCGCTGCTGGCGGCCTACGGAATGTTCCGGTTGCGCTTTCGCTTTCGCAACACGGTCTTTGTGGCGCTGGTCGTCGTGATGATGATGCCGCCGCAGCTTACGCTGATTTCGCAGTTTCTGCTGTTCCAGAAGTCTGGAATCCTCTACTCGCCATTAGCGCTGATACTGCCTTACACACTGGGCGTCCTGCCACTCTCTGTCTTCATACTTCGCAGTTTTTTTAAGGAACTGCCGATCGACCTTGATCACGCCGCGCGGATGGACGGAGCCACGGACCTCCAGATCGTCCGGCTTGTGCTGCTGCCGCTTTCGGTGCCGGTGCTGGCAACGGCTGGCATCCTAACTTTCATCCAAACCTGGAACGAGTTTCTGCTTGCCTCGATTTTTGTTCGCAGCGACTGGGCGACAATCCCGGTTGCGGTCGCCAACATCAACAACATAGCCACGCAGGACGGCAATCAGCCGATGAAATTCGCCGCCGTGGTCCTGTCCTTCCTTCCCTTGTTCGTTCTGTTTCTGTTTCTGCAACGCTTCTTCGTCAAGGGCCTCGCCTCGGGCGGCGTGAAGGGCTGAGTGTTGAAAGGCTTACAATGAATAAACCCCACATTCTGCTTTTCAACCCGGACCAGTGGCGTGGTGACGTGATGGGCCATCTCGGCACCGCCCTTGGCGCGACGCCGTTTATCGACAGTTTAGTCACGTCGGATGCCGTTTCCTTCGCACAGACATTTACTCAGGCAACGGTCTGTACGCCGAGCCGTTGTTCCTTCGCGACCGGGCTTTACCCGCATGTCCACGGCCATCGCTCATTGCATCACATGTTGCATGACGAGCGCGGACAGACAAACATGTTCAAGGTGCTGCGCGATGAAGGCTATTTTGTATGGTGGGGCGGCAAGAACGACCTTGTTCCCGGCGACGAGGGCCCCGAAGCGTACTCGGACATATATTTCAAGCCAGACGATGCGTTCTTCGCCCGCCACGGCTCTGGCCCTGTCGCCGACATGCACAACGGAAACCAATCTTGGCGGGGCGAACCAGGGTCCGACAGCTACTATTCTTTCCTCCGCGGCGAATTAAAGACCCCCGAAGGCGCGGAATACTACCTAGATAAGGACTGGCAGGCCGTTTTGGGTGCCTGTGAATTCATCCGCTCGGCGCCGCGGGATCGGCCCCTTTGTATCTATCTGCCGATCCTATTCCCGCATCCGCCCTATGGTGCCGAGACTCAATACCTCGCCCAGGTTGCGGACACCCCACTTCTTCCTCGCCGGCATGCAACGGATGACCAAATGTCTCGCAAGGCCGGGATGCTCTCGGGCATCCGCGCAGGGCAGGGGCTAACCGGATGGTCCGAGGAACGATGGGACCAACTTCGCAGGACCTATTATGCCATGATCGCGCGCGTCGACGCGCAGTTCCGCATGGTAGTCGAGGCCTTGAAGGAGGAGGGCTTCTACGACGACACCGCAATGTTTTTGTTTTCGGACCACGGCGATTACACCGGCGATTACGAGGTAGTCGAAAAGAACCAGAACACTTTCGAGGACTCACTCACCCGCGTCCCCCTAGTGGTGAAACCGCCGAAAGACCGTCCATGCAGCCCGGGCATCCGTGACAGCACTCTAGCCGAGCTGATAGACCTGCCGGCAACACTCTACGACTTGGCCGGGATTGATCCGGGCTATGACCACTTCGGCAAGTCCTTGCTACCCGCTGTCGCTGACCCGGCCCTGGAACATCGCGACACCGCGCATTGCGAAGGAGGGCGCCGTCCTGAGGAGGTGCAAGCCTCGGAACGGGAGTCATTGCTACAGTTTGGTGATGAACCAGAGCAGGGGCATTATTATCCACGTATTAACCTTCAAGTGACACGCCCCGACCTGCATAACCGCGCCGTGATGATCCGGACGCTCGATGCGAAATATATCCGACGGTTGGGAGAGGCGGACGAATTCTACGATCTCACGGTCGATCCTATGGAGCTGGACAACCGGATCGATGATCTTACCTGTGCCAGCCGTATCGCAAAGCTGAAAGAGCGCCTCTTAAGCTGGTATCTTGAAACTTCGGACACTCTGCCTCGCCAAACCGACGGGCGTTGGCCCAGCACACCCGCCGCCGTGGAGACCCCCGCATGACCTTTCTCGAGATACGCAGCTTGCAAAAACATTATGGCCGTCAACAGGCGCTGATTGATATCGAGGCTCTCAATCGGAAAGGGCGAGTTCGTTGTCATGGTCGGACCTTCTGGTTGTGGGAAATCGACCCTTCTGCGCACCATAGCCGGGCTGGAGGACGCAACCTCGGGCGAGATTGTGCTAAACGGGCGAGATGTTACGAATGTCGCCCCGCGTGACCGCGGCTTCGCCATGGTTTTCCAGAACTATGCACTCTACCCGCATCTGACCGTGGCCGAGAATCTGGGCTTTGCCCTGCGGCTCGCTGGTCAACCCAAGGCCGAGATAAACGCCGCGGTCGATCGCGTCGCGGAGACGTTGCAGATTACCGACCTGCTAACGAAGAAGCCACGCCAGCTGTCCGGCGGCCAGCGGCAGCGAGTTGCCATCGGCCGTGCCATCGTCCGACAGCCCTCGGTGTTTCTGTTCGATGAACCGCTTTCGAACCTAGACGCCGCCCTTCGCGCCCAGATGCGGGTTGAATTGGCGGCATTGCACCAACGACTTGGCACATCGATGATCTACGTCACCCATGACCAGGTCGAGGCGATGACAATGGCTGACAGGATAGTGCTAATGCGGGCTGGTCTGGTCGAGCAGCAGGGCACACCACTTGACCTATACAACCGCCCCGCCAATCGCTTCGTGGCCGGGTTCCTCGGTGCACCCCGGATCAACTTCATACCCGCACGCATAGCGGCGGCGGGTTGGGCCGAACTCGCATCAGGGCGCCGAATGCAAATTCCTGCGGCGACGCTCGCCCCCGGAACTGAGGTTACGCTTGGACTCCGTCCTGAGCATTTTGTGGTCGACGATACATCGAATATCGACGACAGTTTCGAGGGAAAGGTTGTTCTCGAGGAACGGCTCGGTCGCGAGACTGTGCTGCATATCGATGCCCCGGATCTTCCGCTAGACCCGTCAGAGCAAACGCATTTGGTGATTCAGCGCAATGTCCAGTCGGCGTTCAGTACCGGCGACGTCCTGCGCTTCTGGTTCCCCCCGAAAAGGTCATTGTTTTCGGTTCCGACGGAAAGGCGCTAGCGACTGTGAAGGATTGAGAGCCGCAATCAGCAATTCTCGATCTCGATTTTCTCTGCCTTGAGATCTCGCCAAATCGCGCGGTGACAACACATGGATGGTGTTGGCCGGAAACACGGTTCGGGCAACATGACTGTACCGTCTGGACAATGTGTACTGTTCAAAATACGTTCAGGCGCTCATCAGCATATATACAATTTCGACCATTTGTGACCTCGGACGCACGGCACAATAAAGGCTGCACGCCGATCGGTGCCGGAACCCCTTATCGCAATTCCAAGGCGTGAGAAACGCCGGGGCCGCTGAAGGTTATTGAATAGCTTGTCGCACTCCGGAAGATGCATCAACAATGATGGCTGCCCTTTCCAACATATATGATTTGCGTCCGGCGGATGCACATCTTGGCTCGACCAAAGTTGCAAGTGGCCTTGGGCGCGCAAAAAGTTGATGGTACTGCTCCGGCAGTTACCCAAGCGGGTCAGCAGATCGGCGACAGTAGTGCGTTCGAGCCGGGATGGATCATAGGCTAGTGCCAGCCTGACAAGTTTTATTAATCTGTCTGATCTTCATGTCTTGGAATAGTTCGCCATGGACTTGCGGTCGCAATAAGTGCATTGCGCCAACGGCGGGCGATGACGTGTTCTGAACGGCGGCGGTGGCCAAAAGCGCGCATCGCTTGTGGCGACTAAGTCATAGAAAATCGTTAGTATATTTCTCGTCGACCAGACAGACGAGTACACTGACATAGTGCTGCCGCGAACAATCCCTCAACGGCGGAAATATCGCTTAACTCATTGAAATAATTGGCGCACCCGACACGATTCGAACGTGTGGCCTCTGCCTTCGGAGGGCAGCGCTCTATCCAGCTGAGCTACGGGTGCATTTGGCGGGCCATGTCGGTCCGGCTGAATGGGGTGCAACCTAACCAAAGTCGGGGCGGTGTGCAACGGGGCTTTTGGTAAATGGCGGTCGTGGAATTTTGCGCTGCTCCGCGGGCAGCGGCCACCCGTTCGAATCGTTAAAGGTGTGCCGATAGCATGCCTGTGTTGGGTTGCAAATCTGGCTGAGTAATCGCTGAAGCGCCCCATTGTTGGGAGTTGCTTGGCCGGTATTATTTAACGGCCGTCGTGGACGGGCGTGCTGACCAATGTAATTTATGGCCCGCGCGTTAGTTGATCCGGGCAGTGCATCCACCAGCATGTTTGGTGGGCGGTTCGGAAAAATGGCTCGAATCGTTGTTTATCCTCGATTGCTGAAAACCCCCTAGCGCGATGTCTGAGGTGGGCAGGCCTTTCACAAAGATATGAGCGACATGTTGTAAGGCTGCCTTTCTAACATTGCTCCGAAGTCGTGCGGCTCGCCTGCCATAAAATTCAGTGTCAATAGACCCGTCCGGTCGCCGACAAATGGTGATGTCAAGTTGCTGCGTCATGGTTGGATTCCCGTTTACTGACTATGCAGCGCAGCATGATCCGTTTCCCATAGGCGCGCTTGAGGAGTGCCTTGTTGATTCCTTGTCTTTTCCTGATTTTCCTTTTGCCGCGATAGTGTCGATGGCGCTTTGTGGTATCATCTTGCCATGCGCTATAGATTTGGTTCGTTCGAACTGGTCGAGGAAACCCGCGAGCTACTGGAGCTGGGACAGCCGCGCACTGTTGAACCGCAAGTCTTCGACCTATTGTGCCAACTGTTGCAGTCGCGTGATCGCGTTGTCACCCAAGACGAACTCATCGCAACGGTATGGAACCGAAATATCGTTTCCGACGCTGCAATCAGCGCCCGCATCAGTGCTGCACGGGCGGCCATTAACGACAATGGAAAAAGCCAACAATGGATCAGGACGATGCCGCGTCGTGGCTTTCGCTTCGTCGGCGCGGTCGAGCAGTCCGATAACACCCACCCCGCTGCGATGGTCAGCAACCAACCGGTGTCTCAACAACAGCGCGTTGCCTTCTGCCGTTCGAGCGACGGCGCGCGCATCGCCTATGCGACCAGCGGGCAGGGTTATCCCCTGGTGAAAGCGGGGCACTGGCTTACACATCTCGAACATGACTGGCGCAGCCCGATCTGGCGGCCATTTCTCGATGCCATGAACAAGAAGTTCCGGGTTCTCCGCTATGATCAACGCGGTAACGGCCTGTCTGATTGGGACATCGCGACGTTTTCGCTAGACGCCTTCGTTGACGACCTGGAAGCCGTCGTCGATGCGGCCGGTCTTGATCGCTTTGCGCTATACGGCACCTCGCAAGGCGCACCGATTGCCCTCGCCTACGCCTGCCGTCACCCGGCGCGCGTCAGTCATTTGGTGCTTCATGGTGGCTTTGAAAAAGGGCGCCTGATCCGATTGGCCGAAAGCGAGCGGGCGCAGGGCGAAGCCATTCTGACATTGATGCGCCACGGCTGGGGCAAACCCGATAGTGCCTTTATCAACGCCTTTGCCGCCATGTTCATTCCCGACGGCAATCGAGAACAGGTCGAATCCCTGGTTGACTTGCAACGTCAGACAACGTCGCCCGAAAATGCCGTTGCCATACGATCCGCGGTGGATCGGTTCGATGTCAGCAATACGCTGGACAAAGTCATTGCGCCGACGCTCGTTATCCACGCCCGTCACGACGCCGTACAACCACTTGACGAGGGTCGCCAACTCGCCGCGAGGATCGCCGGGGCAGAATTTTTAATGCTTGAGAGCCGCAATCATGTGGTTCTGGAACAGGAGAAAGCCTGGCCGATACTCATTGATAGACTGGAGAAGTTTATCCTCCAACACGCACCCGAACCTGATCTGCCATTCTAGCCAGATCGGCAATGTTCCCAAATTTCTCGGATGGATGCATGGCATCGAAATGCCTAGTCTGGGGGGTGCCGTTGGCGTGGAGCACTTGGCCGGCAAGATAGAGAGAGCCAGAGATCAGCACCCGTGCTCCCGGCACATCGGCGGCTGCGCGCAGGGCGGCTTTGATTGATCGACAGGCTTTGGCATCAAATCCGGCTTTACGCGCCTCGGCCGCGATATGATCGGCTGAATGGGCGTTTTGCTCGCCTGGGATGGTCAAGGTCAGGATGCGCTCGATCTTGCCCGAGAATGGCGCCAACACATCGGTGGGACTGCGTGTGTTCATCATCCCCAGGATCAGCACCAGCGGCGCCGGGCGCGCTTTGTTCATCGCCGCCAACGCCCCCGATAGTGCGCGGGTGCCATGGGCATTATGGCCACCATCGAGCCAAGGCTCTGCTCTTTCACCCAACAGGTCCCGGAGCGGTCCCTTGATCGGGGAGAGGCGGGCCGGCCAGACAACCTTGCGCAAGCCGCTGGCAATGGCAGCCTCGTCAACCGGCAAGCCGAAATGGCGCACCGCGGCAATGGCAACCCCGGCATTGTCGAACTGATGCGCGCCGATCAAGGCTGGCGGCGGCAAATCGAGCAGCCCCGCTTCGTCCTGATAGACCAGGCGTCCGTCCTGGGCGAAAGCGTCGAAATCCTGCCCGGCAACAAACGGGGTGACATCAAGGCGCCGCGCCGCATTGTCGATAACCGCCATCCCCTCATCGTGCTGGCGGGCAATGACGGCGGGGGCGCCGCGTTTCAGGATACCGGCCTTTTCGGCGGCTATTTTGGCTATGGTGTTGCCCAGAAAATGCTGGTGATCGAGGTCTACGGGCAAGATGATGGTGCCGAGCGGTCGCGCCACCACATTGGTGGTGTCAAATCGCCCGCCCATGCCCACTTCGAGCAGCAGATAATCTGCCTTGATCTGGGAGAACAGGAACAAGGCGGCGGCGGTGGTGATCTCGAAATAGGTGATCGGTTCGCCCGCATTTACCCGTTCGACATGTTCGAGGGCCTGATTGAGCCGCCGGGTCGACACCAGCCTGCCCGCAAGCCTTATGCGCTCGTTGAACCGCACCAGATGGGGCGATGTATAGACATGCACCGACCGGCCCGACGCTTCAAGAAAAGCCCGCAGATAGGCGATGGTGGACCCTTTGCCATTGGTGCCAGCGACGTGAATGACGGGCGGCAGCCGGTCTTGGGGGCGGTCCAAACGGTCGAGCAGGCGCTCGATTCGCTCCAGATGCAGATCGATCAGCTTGGGGTGCAACCCCAGCAATCGCTTGAGAATGGCGTCGGTACGGGACATGGGCAGGCCTTTGGATTCATCCTGACCTACCCGTTGTCGGTGCCCGGCTCAATGCCAATTTTTGGTCGCCTGTCCCAAATGTTGGCGGTGAACGCTATTCGGCGTGCGCGCCTTCGGGGGCGGTCACCAGATCACCCTCATCGCCACCATCACCTTCGGCGGCAATGGCGGCCTCGCGCATGGTGACGCGTGGCACTGGTGCACTCTCATTGAGTTCGGCAATCGGTGTCGATTTGGTCAAAATTCCCGCCAGCGAGGCAATGATGGCGCGCAAATCATGGCGGTGCACAACCATATCGACCATGCCGTGCTCATAAAGATATTCGGCGCGCTGAAAGCCCTTGGGCAATTTTTCGCGAATGGTCTGCTCGATCACCCGTGCCCCGGCAAAACCGATGCGGGCGCCCGGCTCGGCCAGGTGAATATCGCCCAGCATGGCGTAGGAGGCGGTAACCCCGCCCGTCGTCGGATCGGTAAAGACGACGAAAAACGGCAAGCCTGCTTCGCGCAGGCGCAACACCGCAACCGTGGTGCGTGGCATCTGCATCAGCGACAGAATACCCTCCTGCATCCGGGCGCCGCCCGAGGCCACAAACAGCACGAAAGGCGTCTTGCGATTGGCAGCGGTTTCCAGCCCGGCAATGATGCCTTGCCCGGCGGCCATCCCGAGCGAGCCGCCCATGAAATCGAAATCCTGCACCGCAACGGTGATGTCGCGCTCGTAAAGCTGGCCGGTTGCGACGATCACCGCATCGTCATTGCCGGTCTTGGCGCGCTGTTCCTTGAGACGATCCGAATAGCGTTTCTGATCGCGAAATTTCAACGGGTCCTGTGGTACCGAGCCGAGCGGAACGGTGCTGTAGTGACCATTGTCAAAAAAGTGGGCCAGGCGGTCGGCGGGCTTGATTTTCATGTGGTAGCCCGAATTGGGCACCACCCACTGATTGGCTTCCAGATCGCGATAAAACACCATCTCGCCGGATTCGGGATCCTTGACCCAGAGATTTTCCGGCGTCTCGCGCTTGTTGCCGAGAAACGAGCGGATTTTCGGGCGGACGAAATTGTCGATCCAGTTCATGAGCCATACCCCTGTGGGTTAGTCCTGTTGTCCAGGAACTAGCGTGTGATTGTGGCAATTATTATCAGGTCGAGCCGGTCAGGCAAAGCGCCCAGTGCGATTATGCCCGGGCGGACCTGACACCTTCAGCCAGGGCAGCAACCAGCACAGTGGCGGCCTCGACGGTCGTCTCGGTCGGGCGGCCATTGTCCAGTGATTGGGCGATGGCGTCGACGAGCACCGTGCCCACCACGACCCCATCGGCATCCCGTCCAATGGTTTTGGCGTCTTCAGCGCTCTTGATCCCAAACCCCACGGCAACCGGCAAATCGGTGTGGCCCTTGATGCGCTTGACCGCATCGCCAACCGCCGCGCGCGATTTGATCGCCGCACCGGTAATGCCGGTCATCGAGACGTAATAGACAAAGCCCGACGTATTGGCGAGTACCGCCGGCAGCCGCTTGTCATCTGTGGTCGGGGTTGTCAGGCGGATGAAATTGAGCCCGGCCTTAAGCGCGGGCAGGCACAATTCCTCGTCTTCTTCTGGCGGCAGATCGACAATGATCAACCCGTCAACACCCGAGGCTTTGGCAATATCGAGAAATTTTTCGACGCCAAATTTGTGGATCGGATTGTAATACCCCATCAACACCACCGGGGTGGTTTCGTCCTTGCGGCGAAAATTCTCGACCATGCCGAGCGTGCCCAATAGGGTTTGCCCGGCGGCCAAGGCGCGCTGCCCCCCAACTGGATGGCAACGCCATCCGCCATCGGATCAGAAAACGGCATGCCCAACTCGATAATATCGGCACCCGCTGCCGGCATCGCCTCGAATATTTTCTGCCCCGTGGCCAAGTCCGGATCGCCAGCCATGATGAAGGTGACGAGGGCAGGGCGGTTCTGCGCGGCGCAAGCGGCGAAACGGTCGGCGATGCGGGTACTCATTACATGCTCATCCCGAGATATTTGCCGACACTTTCCACATCCTTGTCGCCACGCCCCGAAAGGCACAGCACAATGGACTGTTCCTTGCCCATCGTGGGCGCCAGCTTCATCACTTGCGCCAGCCCATGGGCCGATTCAAGCGCTGGAATAATGCCTTCAAGCTTGGTGCACAACTGGAACGCCGCGATGGCCTCATCGTCGGTGATCGGGACATAGGTTACGCGCTTGGTATCGTGCAGAAACGAATGTTCAGGACCAACGCCGGGATAGTCGAGGCCAGCCGAAATCGAATGGCCCTCCAGAATCTGCCCGTCCTTGTCCTGCAGCAGATAGGTGCGATTGCCATGCAACACGCCGGGGCTTCCCCCGTCATCGAGGCGGCGTGGCCATTATCGACCTCAATGCCGTGCCCGCCCGCTTCGGCGCCGTAAATGGCAACCGATGGATCATCAAGAAAGGCATGAAATGTGCCAATCGCATTGGAGCCGCCGCCGACACAGGCGACAAGCGCATCGGGCAGGCCCCCTTCGGCCTCGGCAAACTGGCTTTTTATTTCCTGGCCGATCACCGCCTGAAAATCGCGCACCATTTCCGGGTAAGGGTGCGGCCCGGCGGCGGTGCCGATCAAATAATAGGTGGTATCGACATTGGTGACCCAGTCGCGCAGCGCCTCGTTCATCGCGTCCTTGAGCGTACCGGCACCCGCGCTTACGGCGCGCACCTCCGCGCCCAGCATTTTCATGCGCAGCACATTGGGCCATTGCCGTTCGACGTCGGTGGCGCCCATGAAAATGGTACAGGGCAGATCGAACTTGGCGCAGACCGTGGCAGTGGCAACGCCATGTTGCCCCGCCCCGGTTTCGGCAATGATACGAGTCTTGCCCATGCGCTTGGCCAAAAGAATTTGTCCGAGGCAATTATTGATCTTGTGTGAGCCGGTATGGTTGAGTCTCTTCGCGCTTGAACCAGATTTTGGCGCCACCAAGGCTCGGCGGTCAGCCGCTCGGCAAAATACAAGGGACTTGGCCGACCCGCATAATGGACCGACAAATCCTGCAACTGGTTTTGATAGGCCGGGTCGAGACGCGCGGCGCGATAGGCAGCTTCAAGGTCGAGAATGAGCGGCATCAGCGTTTCGGCGACAAACCGGCCACCGAAAATGCCGAAGCGGCCTTGCTCGTCAGGGCCGTTGCGCAGGGAATTAATGCCGTCAGTCGCCACAAACTATCCTAACCTGAAATCTGTGTGCGGCGCCTGCCCGTTCACAAGGCGGCGCGCGCATTGTCTATGAAAGCTTTGATCAGCTTGATGTCCTTGACGCCGGGCGCCGTTTCAACGCCCGAGGACACATCAACACCAAACGGGCGCACGGTCTTGATCGCTTCTGCCACGCTGTCCGGCGTCAGCCCACCCGAAAGCATGAACGGCTGGTCGGGGTCAAGCGCCTTGAGCAGGGACCAGTCGAAGGCAACGCCATGGCCGCCGGGCCGCTCCGCCGATTTCGGCGCCTTGGCATCGAGCAGGATACGGTCAGCCACGTCAAGAAAGGCTTGGACGTTGCCGACATCGGCAGCGGTGCCAATCGGCAATGCCTTGATGATCTCGACCCCTGCCTCGGCGCGAATGGCTTCGACGCGGTGCGGGGTCTCGGGACCGTGCAACTGGATCCAGTCCGGACCGAGTGCGGCGATTTCAGCGACGCATGAATTGTCGGGATTGACCAGCACAACACAGGTTTGCACCCGTCCGCGCGCCTCCGAGATCAGTTGAGCCAATGGCTCCAGACCGACATGGCGCGGCGAGCGCACAAAATGCATGAAACCGACCATGTCGGCGCCTGCGTCAATGGTTGCGTTGAGAATTTCGGGGGTCTTGATCCCGCAGATCTTGATTTCGAGAGGGGTCGTCATCGGGCCTATGGTGCTCAATGGTGGGGCGAATGTGGGGCAATAGGATGAAATTGGAACGCACGGCAAGTCATTAACGCAAATCCATCAAATCATCGACTTCCGAAAGCGCATTATTGCGGCTGGCCCCGGGCGTCTTGCGCTGGGCTTCCAGTTCCGAGCTGAGAGCCGCCGCCTCACGCCGCCAATGACGTTCGCGCTGACGGTGCGGCCCTTGGGTAAACCAGGTGGCAACCCCGCCAAGCAGCACGCCAACCAGGAGGACGACATAAAGTACCAAAAACAGCGGTATCCCGTAGCCGGGCGCCGTAATCTGTTCGACCGACGCGAAGGGATTGAAATTAAGGACCACCAGTTGCCGGTTCGCCAAGGCAAAAATAACCAGTACCGCACACAGCGGCACCAGAACGACCCAACCAATTATCCGCCTGTACATACGCTTGTACCTAATACCAACCTGAGCAATAGAGCAATTGCCCGCACAATGGGTACCAGTTTGCGCTCGGCAATTGCATCAAACATAGTTAGCCCGGATCGAGGGTCCCGTGAAGCGGTGATCCGGACTAGTCGCGGTTCAGGCGTTCGCGAATTTCCTTGCCCGCCTTGAACTGGGGCACATATTTCTCGCTGACATCCACCTGTTCGCCGGTGCGGGGATTGCGCCCGATACGCGCCGGGCGGTTTTTGACCGAGAAGGCCCCGAAACCGCGCAGTTCCACCCGGTCACCACGCGCCATCGCATCGCCGATCTCGTCGAGAATGGCATTGACGATATTTTCGATGTCACGTTGAAACAAGTGTGGATTTTCTTCGGCAAGCTTTTCGACAAGTTCCGATTTGATCATTTTTGCCCCCCGGGCAGTGTCACTTCGAAAATGCTAGTTTGGCCAGCACTCTAGCGGGCTGCGTCAACCTGCCAAAGCGAAACCAGCCCGTCAAGCGCGATAGGAGTCGAACCCGACAGTCCCAGCGCGGCGCGCGCCTGTCCCCCAAGGAACTGACCAAGCCAGCCAAAGCCCTGGTCGGGGTGCGGAAAGGCCGTACTGACCGGCAGTTTTTCGCCAATATTCTTCTCGCTTTCGAGCCAGTCTATCGCCTCTGCCTCCCCGCCAATGGCATCGATCAATTTGTTTTCGACCCCCATGCGGCCCGTCATGATGCGGCCATCGGCCAGCGCCAGTGCCACCGGACGGCTAAGATTGCGCCGTTCGGCCACAATATCGACGAACCATTGAAAGCTGTCATCGACCAGCGCCGCCAGCGACCGCCGCACCTCTGGCGTCATGGCTTCATCATAATCGGGTTCGGCCTTGAGCGGACCCGAGGCGATCTTGTCCAGATCCACCCCGATAGTGTCGAGCAGCTTTCCGGCATTGACATGCTGGAACAGCACCCCGATCGAGGCAACGATGGACAGACGCCGGGCAAAAATCCGGTCGGTTGCAATGGCGGTCATATAGGCCGCCGATGCACCAAGCTCATTGATCACCGCAACAACCGGCTTTTGCGCCCGCAAGGCACCCAGTGCCTCATAGAGCTCCTCGCCGCCCGCCGTTGTGCCGCCGGGCGAATTGATGGCGATGATCACCGCCTTGACCGCGTCATCCTCGCCCAGTTCGCGCAGCGCCTTGAGGCGCGCGGGATTGGTGGCAATCGTGCCATCGACAACCACCCGGGCAATATGGTCGGCCGTTGGGGCGTTGGACCAGAAAAAGCGCCCCACCAGCGCCAGGATCAACAGGGCCAGCACCATGAACGTCAGCAGACGCCAAAAACCGGCGGAACGGCGAAATTTATCGGCCGCCAGAGTGGCATGCGGGTCAGAACTGGACTGATCAGTCACGGACGGCCTCAAAACAAACGCGTTGAAGCGACCTACCGCCTCGGCGGCCCAAATGCAAGTCGATCAGGTCAGCATCCGGACCATGAAGCGGGCCGAGGCCTCGTAGGTGGCGAGCTTTTCGGCAAGATGGGGCAGGGAGCATACGGCAAAACCCTGACGCTGCCAGAAGCCGAGGCTGCCATTGACGGCGGTCAGGCTCAGGCTGGCGAAATTTTCGGTCGCCGCGTGTGCGACAAGCTCGGCGACGATGGCACCCGCCGCGCCACTGCCGCGCGCCTCGGGCAACAGCGCCAGATCGTGAATATAAAAACTGTCGGCATCGAGGGGGATTGTACCCAAAAGGCGATTGAGCGGCGGCAATTGCCCGAAACGCCACGGATGGGACAGCACATAGCCGCAATCAACACCATTCAGCGTCAAAAAGCGCGCGCCTGCTGGATAGAGCGCCATGCGCTCGGCCAATACCGCAGGCTCTTCAAAAAAATCGGGGTGGACCACGTTGGCGATGCGGTTGAGCGCCGACAGGTCGGCGCCGGTCGCGGCGCGCCAATGGATGGACGGCAAGATCATCGGCCTACTCGTAAAACCAAAAGACCCGCGCCAATAAGCGCGGGCCCCAATATTTGTCGAAAAGGAAAAACTATTCCTTGTCGCGATCCTTGAGCGCTGCGCCCAGAATGTCGCCGAGCGAAGCACCTGAGGTGGACGAGCCGTAATTGGCCACAGCTTCTTTTTCCTCGGCGATTTCGAGCGCCTTGATGGAAAGAGAAATGCGCTGGGTCTTGCGGTCGTACTGGGTGATGCGCGCATCAACCTTTTCGCCCTTGGAGAAACGCTCAGGACGCTGATCGTTGCGATCACGGCTGAGATCAGCACGGCGAATGAACGCGGTCATTTCGCTATCAGCGATCCGAACCTCGATACCGCCATCATTGACCTCGGTCACGGTGCCGGTCACGACAGAACCCTTCTTGATCCCGCCAACATCGCCGCTGGCATCGGCGATTTCGCCGGTCGACAACTGCTTGATACCAAGCGAGATGCGTTCTTTTTCAACGTCAACGTCAAGCACTTTGGCCTGCACCATGTCGCCGCGATTATAGTCGTCCAGCGCAATTTCGCCGGCCTTCTGCCAATCGATATCGGAGAGGTGAACCATGCCGTCGACATCGCCGTCCAGCCCAATGAACAAGCCGAATTCGGTCTTGTTCTTGACTTCGCCTTCGATAACAGCCCCAACAGGGAACTTCTCGGCAAAGCTTTCCCATGGATTGGCCAGGGTCTGCTTGAGGCCAAGCGAAATACGACGCTTGTCCGGATCAACTTCGAGCACGACAACTTCGACTTCCTGCGAGGTCGAAACGATCTTGCCAGGATGCACATTCTTCTTGGTCCAGCTCATTTCTGAAACGTGGATCAAGCCTTCAATGCCGGGCTCCAGTTCAACAAAGGCACCATAGTCGGTGATGTTGGTGACGCGGCCCGTAAACTTGGCTTCAACTGGATATTTGGCTTCGATGCCTTCCCATGGATCAGCCTGAAGCTGCTTCATGCCCAGCGAGATGCGGTGGCTATCATGGTTGATGCGAACGATCTGAACCTTGATGGTTTCACCGATGGTAAGCACTTCGGTCGGGTGATTGACCCGGCGCCAGGCGATATCGGTGACGTGCAACAGACCGTCAATGCCGCCCAGATCAACGAACGCACCGTAATCGGTGATGTTCTTGACCACGCCATCGACAACCTGGCCTTCTTCAAGCTGCTGAACGATTTCCGAACGCTGCTCGGCACGGCTCTCTTCAAGGATCGCCCGACGCGAAACAACGATATTGCCGCGACGCTTGTCCATCTTCAGGATCTGGAAGGGCTGCGGCACATTCATCAATGGCGCAATATCGCGGATCGGACGAATGTCCACCTGCGAACGGGGCAAGAAAGCAATCGCGCCTTCAAGATCGACGGTGAAACCACCCTTGACCTGATTGAAGATGATGCCTTCAACGCGCTCATTGGCGGTGTGCAGGGCTTCAAGCTTGACCCATGCTTCTTCACGGCGGGCTTTTTCGCGCGACAGCACGGCCTCACCGGCGGCATTTTCGACCCGGTCAACATAGACCTCGACAACCGAACCAACTTCGATCGAACCGTCACGGCCAGCCTGGCCGAATTCCTTGAGCGCGATGCGCCCTTCGGTCTTGAGACCGACATCGATGATCGCCAGATCCTTTTCGATCGCGACCACAGTACCCTTGACGACGGAACCTTCAAGCGGCTCGTTATCGATGAACGAGTCCATCAACAGGGCTTCAAAATCTTCTTTAGCGACAGTTTGCTGTGCCAAATTTCTCTCCAAATACGCCGGTGGTTAGGGGTTGAGCCATCAAATGGGAACAAGACCCGCTCAATTGGCACAATACCAACCAAGCCGGCGTAGGGGTTCGCACCCGCACAATGATGACAATTTGCAATGTTCCGGCTGGATCGCTTCAGTTGAAAATCAAAGAGCAGGATCGCAAGGGGGGATTAAGCTAGTGCTTGCCCTTGCGCGCCATGACTTCGTCGATAATCGCGACGGCTGCGCGGAGTGCGGCTTCTATACCCATAAGTGTCGTATCAAGCAAGTGCGCATCACTGGCGCGATAAAATCCGCCGTGCGGGTTGGCCATGTCGCGCGCGTCGCGCTCTTCGATCTGATGGTAAAGCGCATAACGATCCACCGTTTCGCCCCGCGCCTCCAATTGGCGCGCCCGGCGCTCCATCCGCGCCTTGCTGTCGGCCTGGATGAACAGTTTGACGTCGGCATCGGGACAGATCACCGTCCCGATATCGCGCCCGTCGAGCACCGCCCCACCCGGTTGGTTGGCAAAATTGACCTGATAGGCCCGCATTGCTTCGCGCACCGGGCCGATCACCGCCACCTTGGAGGCAAAGACCCCGGTCTGGGCGCTGGTCAATAGGCTCGACATTGTCGAGATGGTCGCCATCAAGATTGCGGGCGGCCGCAATGGCGCGCTCGACGAAATCGGGCGCCTCCAGATGCTCGCGCACTGCCCAGCCGACCGCGCGATAGAGCAGGCCGGTATCGAGATGAGCCAGGCCATAATGACGCGCCAGGCCCTGAGACAGTGTACCCTTGCCCGATGCCGCCGGACCATCAACCGCAATGATCATGATTGGCCCCCAGGCTCACTCAGTGGTTTCAAATTCAACACCCAGGGCGCTGAAACCCGAAATGAAATCGGCCAGACGCGCCATCGTCATGGATTGATCGTCAAGGGCAACCGGCTGGCTGGTGGCCATGCCCATGACCAGAAAGCTCATGGCAACGCGGCTATCGCCATTGGTTGCGACGCGGGCGCCCCCGGTTTTTTTGGCGCCACCACTGATCCGCACGCTATCGGCGTCCAGACGTGCCTCAACACCATTGGCGGCAAGGCCTGCAACCACACTGGCCAGGCGCTCGGTGTGAACGGGCCGCACATCGCCAATGCCCAACATTGTGGTTTCCCCCTCGGCAAAGGCGGCGGCAATGGCCAGTATCGGATAATCGTCGATCATCGCCGCGACCCGGTCGGCAGGTATAGTCAACCCGCGCAGATTGGAATGACGCACTCTTAAATCCGCAATATCCTCGCCACCGATCTGGCGTTGATTGAAAAACGAGATATTGCCGCCCATTTCCAACAGCGTATCAATAAGCCCGGTGCGCGATGTGCTCATCAGCACATTGTCGATCACCAGTTCCGATCCCGGCACAATCAGTGCTGCAACAATCGGAAACGCCGCCGCTGAGGGATCACCGGGGATCACCAGATTTTGGGCCCGTAGATCGGGCAAGCCAGCCATTTCAACCATCGCATCGCCCGATTTCGGGGTGGTGACGCGGACATCGGCACCAAACTGGCGGAGCAGGTTTTCGGTGTGGTCGCGGGTGGCAACCGGTTCGATAATGGTGGTGGTGCCCGCAATATTCAGCCCTGCCATCAACAGCGTCGATTTGACCTTGCTCGAGGCGATTGGCAGGCGATAGTCGAGGGGTCGCACTAATTTTGGACCGCGCAGGGTCAGCGGCAATTGGTAGTCGGCATGCTCGATGACCTCGACCCCTATCGCCATCAGCGGATCGAGAATACGGCGCATCGGGCGGGCCGACAGCGATGCATCGCCAATAAAACTGGTGGCAAAGCTATAAGGTGCGGCCAGCCCGATGGTCAGCCGCGCGCTGGTCGCGCTTCCACCGAAATCGATTGGCGCAGTCGGGGCCATCAGCCCGCCAACGCCCAGCCCGTCGACCGACCAATGGCCATCGTGCTTTTCCACGCGCGCCCCAAAGGCGCGCATCGCCTGCGCCGTAGCCAGCACATCAACTGATTCGCGCAACCCTTTGATGATTGTCTGCCCCAGCGCCGTGGCGCCCAATATCAGCGCGCGATGCGAAATCGCTGCGTCTCCAATAATTGTGAATTGCCCTTTGAGCGCCGTAGCGCGGGCAATAGATGTCGGACGGGCAGAATCTGGTTGTGAAGCCATAAGGACCGGGGCTGACGCGAAGTGTAACAAAGCTGTGAGCGCCCCATATCACATCCGCACGTCATTCGACCACTACCGGTTGATCGGCGCTGCATGGCTGCCATAGGGTGGATGAGTACATTTTCGGTTTGACAGAGGCAAAATTTGCCCATAACCGGACTGACCAAAGCGGGCTTTGACCGCATAATTCATATGAGGGACCTTGATGGCCAGTTCCGAGCGCGGCACCAAGCGCACCGATCCCGATACGGGCAAGAAATTCTACGATCTCAATCTCAATCCGATTGTGTCGCCCTATACGGGAAAATCCTATCCCCTGTCCTACTTCGAGGAAGTGGCGACCAGCAAGATCAGCACTGGACGCGCTGCCAAAGGCACCGAGGAAGAGGTCGAACTCGTCAAGGACGATGAGGCAAAAAGCACCGACAGCTCCGGGCCCGAAATCGTTTCGCTGGAAGATGCCGACGCCGAAGAAAGTGGCGACGAGGAAATTCCAGATACCGACGATGTTGAAGTCGATGACGAATTGTCCGATGACGAGCAGGACGTCTTTTTGGAAGAGGAAGACGACGACGATGACGATCTGGCGTTCAAGGTCGGCAGCGACGACGACGCCTGAACCTGGAAACGCGCAGATTTGAGCAACAAACTCGCTGGGCGCTCCCGGTGAGTTTTTGTTTTTAGGCTCTCTTCGTTTGCCGCCCGAATAGCCGCAAAAATCCGGCCGGCCGCCACGATGTCGTCTTGTGAAACGCCGGCAAAGGTTTCCGACCGCAATTGGTTGAGAACAGTTTCGATCTCTGCCAGTCGCACCTCCCCCTCCGGCGTCAGGCTGACCAGATTGGCGCGCCGGTCCGATGGATCAGGCACCCGCACCACCAGCTTTGCTGCCTGCAGATCATCGATAATCCGCACCAGCGAGGGGCTTTCCATGCCGCAAAGTTCGGCCAGGACGTTCTGGCGCACATTGCCGCCCAACCGGCCCACCCACACCAGCGGCGCAGCGCCCGCCTCGGCAACCCCGTGCCGGGCGATGGCATCGCGCGCCAGTTTGCGCCATTGGCGGGACACGATGGCCAGGTCCCGGGTGAATTCGCGTAGTTGTTCTGCAGGATCAGTCATCGGATTTTGTTAGCATCCCATTGGTATCGATCAAAGCGCAATTGTTCGCACCACCAGCGCCGTCTTGGGTGTCTGCCCCTGCCAATCGGGGCAACCGGCCTCATCTGGCATGAATAGCGTCAACACCCGCATTGGTCGAGCCATATTGGTTGCGATTGCAGGGACGGGTCTCGGTGCGCCATCGGGTGGCGTCATAAAATTGACAGCTATGCTGGTTGCCATGGCATCAACCAATTGGCAAAAAGTACAAAAACCGCAAGGAATTGTAAGGCAGTGACCCAAAAACTGATCATCTGGACCTATGATTGGCTGCCCGAGGGGCCGCGCGGATTTGTGCGCGACCTGCGCCTGCGTTGGGCGGCGGAAGAGGCGGGCCTGCCCTATGATGTGCGCACCATCGCGTTCGAGGATCGTGCTACCAATCATCTCGACCGCCAACCCTTCGGGCAGGTCCCGTTCCTGACCGATGGCGACATCAAAATCTTTGAAAGTGGTGCCGGTCTGCTGCATCTGGCGCGCAAGAGCGAAAAGCTGATGCCGCGCGATCCGATCGGGGAAGCCGAAACGCTGCAATGGGTAATCGCCGCGCTCAATTCGATGGAGATGGTGACCGTTCCCTGGTGGTTTCTGAAAATGTCGGGTGAGCACGATAATGGTCTGACCGACTGGACCGACAGTCGGCTCGCCCACCTCGAGGCCGTTCTAGGCCAGCGGGAATGGCTGGCCGCCAACAGCTTTACCGTCGCCGACCTGCTGATGGCGGATGTGCTGCGCGTGCCCACCGTGCGCGCCCACGGCAACCGGCCTGCAAGCGAGGCCTATGTCAAGCGCATGACCGCGCGCCCCGGCTTCCGCAAGGCCTATGCCGATCAAATGGCGCATTTCGCCGCTTCAGACCAAAAACGCGCTGAGTGCCGATGATTGATGGCTACGGGGTTTGAGATACAGAACAATACCGAGCGGCGCGCCACGTCACACCCAAGCGCATGGCCCAATCGAACAGCACAGCCACGCCACACAGAAAATCATGTCAAAACAGTCAAATTAGCCCCTTGCGTCTCGTGGCGAGCCTTGAATAGGTTGCGCCTCGCTTCGGACGGGAATTTCCGCCGTGCATCCCTTGGAATGGGGCCTTAGCTCAGCTGGGAGAGCGCTTGCATGGCATGCAAGAGGTCAGCGGTTCGATCCCGCTAGGCTCCACCAATTTACCCATGTGTTTTCAAATACTTAAGTCGAACGCTGAGGCATTTCCCCCCGCCGAACTGGCGTTGGGTAGCACGGGGAAGCACCGCGCAGTAGTGCTTCGCTATAACTTTTTTCGCACCCTATGGTACGCTGAGACTAACCAAAATAAGAGGCGATAGTGCGAATCTTCAATATTATCGTGCTGGCCGGCGCGCCCCAGTGTAGCCCCGGCATTCGGACAGGCCAACAATGTCGGGCTGGGGGCCGTGAAGTGTGCGGACTTCTTGCCCTATGCTCTATCCGAGAACGGGCAGAACGCCGCATATGATTGGGCGAGCGGGTTCGTTTCCGGATTTAACTTGGCCACCGCAGTCGATACCGGCAAAATTTATGACGTATCGAACTTTAAGCCCATCGGCGTGGTGAAGGCCATGGTTGCTTATTGCCGCGCTCACCCCGATCAGCCTGTTATCGCTTCGGTAGATCGAATGCTGGCGGGTCTGCCCTACGTCGAGTCGCAATTCTAACAACTTGGCCAGAGCGGCAGGGCCTTACATCATCGTTTGAAGATAGCGCCTGGCCATAGAGCGAGTTCGCGTCGTGCAAGTTGCCCCTGATCTGCTTGGAGAGACCGCTCACGACGCGGCCCAAGTCGGTCTGGCCACCGAACGCCCCACCACCTTCGCCGTTACTCACAATGTGGTTAAGCGCGCGCGTGATGTAATCGATCTGCCGTGTGTCAGGCATGCGCAGATTGGTCACGCTGCCGTCTTCGGCGATGTTGGCCAGAATCTGTTCGGACTTGACGCCTTCGCCGGCCATGAGCCGATTGGCGAGCCTTGATAGTTCCAGGCGCGGCCCGCTCGACCCGCCCAAGCAATTCGGTCAAGCCTCGGCCGGCTTCGGTGGAATAGTCGATCGGCGTTTCGTAGGCGGCATCATAGGCAGAGCGTCGAGCCGGGGCCGTCGACCTGCGCAGATCGCTCATTGCGGTTGCGTTCGGCTTCGGTGCGCCAAAGGTGGAGTCGAGCGCTTGCCCAACCTTGCCAACAGTACTCACCAGCGGCAGCCTCTTAACACCCTGTGCTGCCAGATAACTGAAAAACGGATCGGAGCCTATCTACGAGGCGTGGGCGCTGATCGAGCCACATGCGCTGAGGCAGGTCTCAGAAAAGGCTCGACCGGGACTGGGTGCAGTCCTGTCGCGATAAGCTCACGAAGATCGCTGCGGCCTGTCCTGAAGTGACACCAGCCGAACTCGAGGATCTCGAGACCGACCTGCATATCTGCGCATACGCGGACTTTGGGAACCCGATCCTGCGCCGGACGCTCCGGTCGACCCGGCTGATCACGATCTCGACGACGTAGATGTTTCAGCGAACACTGGGCCTTCTTGCCGAAGATTCGTTCATTGGCGAACACCTCTCTATGCCTGCCGTTTGGCCACCACGTCTAGGGCAAATCCTTCTTCAATAGGCGCAGGGAAATCGACGCGATCGCCGATCGCGGCCGACCGATAGGCCGCGAGATAGACGGCGGTCGATTTTGAGGAATTGGTAAAGCCAACGGCTGGCTCGGCTGCGCCCTCGATCCACGCGATCAGCGAATCACTCAAAACCTTGTACTCTGGAAGGCTCGTGACCGGGATTCAACGATCCTTCAAATATAACGTGTCTGCCATCGCTATTGGTCAAAACTACGGTCCCGTCACGGTTAATCTCAAGCAAGCCAAGCGTTCCAATGATGCGGATGGCTGTCTTGCCGACATGTGGTTTGCCTCCCTCCAGAAGAAAACGGGCACCACCCGTTAACTCGCCATAAGCGACTGAGTGTTCCTCGATGACATGTCCATAACCGCGTTTGGCACCAGTGCAACGAACCTGACCCATGACCCATATCGGATCGGCTTCGCCTTCGAAGAACCTAAACATGTCGTGCCAGTGTGCGCCCCATTCCATCTGGTCCCAGCCGTCAAGCGAGGCAGCATAAAGTACGCGCTCGCCGATCGCGCCGTCGACTATGGCTTTGCGTACTCTAACGTACAGAGGTCCCGGGCGACGGCAATAGTTAACGATGAGCTTCATCTTGCTTGTCTTACAGGCAGTCTCTATCCGAGCCAATTCCGACTCGCTGAGCACCATCGGTTTTTCGCAATAGACGCCCTTGACCCCTGACTTCGCGCAGAGCCTCAACCAAGTCTGCATGTGAACCGGCGTATGTGCATATGCTGACGATATCAGGTTTGGCCCGCGCAAGCATGTCGGCAGCAGAATCGGACGCGAACTCGACCTCAAAGTTCTTCACATAGCTGGCTAGGTTTTCGGCATTTAGATCGCATGCGCCAACAATCTTGGCGTAATCGCATCGTGACCAATGCCGCCCGTGGGCGTGGCCGATGCTGTGTGCCCCAACGCCTTCGCCGCCTTTGCCGCAACCTATGACTGCAACTCGATACATAATATTCTCCTTGTTGGGCCGCCGCTTAACGGTTCAGCAGGTACTTAATTGAATTCACAATTAACTTCTGGACGTTCCCATGCTCAAAGGCTCGCATGTCGTGGCCGTTGCCGACATAGACCGACTTGCCTGCACCTGGGATGCGTCCTCCTTCGATTTCGAACAAAATTGGCATTTTGGCCTTTTCATATTCGATGTGCGCGATGACTTTGACCGCGACATCCGGCGCCATTTGAACGTTGAAATATGTTTCGTCCTCGACCTCGAAACTATCGACACCTTCGACGATGGGATGGGAGATGAGCGGACGGAAGGTCTGCACTGTAACCGGAGTGTGCAAAGTTACCCCCCAGAGCCATTTGTATCCAAGCAGACGTCCATATTCGGGCCAGTCGTCATAGCTGGCGATGCCGCCGTGATAGCAAAGCAGTGGTCGGCCCGATCCGACGTAGTCGCGGATAGCCTGCTTGCGGATTTCTGACAGTGGCTCATAGTTCAGCGAACCGGCCCATTCCGCACTCATGCCGGTCCAAAAAAGACCCATGGGAACTAGTAAATCGACGTCATCGAGATTGTCGAACGCCGGCGCTCCCTCAACTATTTGGCAGTCAAAGCCCGGCCCCAACAGCTTGGCGACCTCATTGGCTTGTTGCGCGACGGGGTGGAACAAGGGGCCGCCGACTTGGAAACGAATCGTCATCGTTCAAACACCTTCTATATAGTTGCCGCCCGATCCCGGGCTAGCCTTGTTGGGTTCAATCGTCCGGTTGGCGGCGATTGCCATCTTCTGAAAATACGTGGACAGTTTCGACGGCTGGCAGCACCCGCAGCGTATCGCCGGGACTAACTTGCAGCCGTTCGCGGAACAAGCAACTCAATGTCTGATCGGCGACGACACCAGATACGTGTGTTTCTGAGCCAGTTGGCTCAACAGTTTCAACTAGGAGCGACACGCCATCGCTTGCGACTCGCACGTGCTCGGGTCGGACACCATACAACACTGCGTGCTTGTCGGTGCCCGTCGGCAAAGGCAAAATCGGCCCACCGGGCAGCCGAAAATAGCTGCCTTCAACGACACCTCGCAACAAGTTCATCGCCGGACTGCCGATAAACGCCGCAACAAAAATATTGGCGGGATGATCGTACAGTTCGAGCGGCGTGCCGATTTGCTCGATGGCACCATCGCGCATAACCACGATGCGGTCGGCCATGGTCATGGCTTCCACTTGGTCGTGCGTTACGTAGATTGTTGTGGCCCCAAGCCTGCGGTGTAACGATTTGATGTCACCCCGCATCTGAACACGCAACTTGGCGTCAAGGTTGGAGAGTGGTTCATCGAAGAGAAACACCTTCGGGTCACGAACAAGCGCTCGCCCCATTGCAACGCGTTGCCGTTGACCACCAGATAGGGCGGCTGGAAATCGATCCATGAGCGTCGTTAGTCCCAGTGTCTCGGCGGCCGACCTGAGCTTTTCGGCGATTTCGGTCTTGCTATGCTTTCGGAGCCTTCAACGAGAACTCGATGTTCTCGCGCACAGTCATGTGCGGGTAGAGCGCATAATTCTGGAATACCATGGCGATATCGCGGTCCTTTGGCGCGACGTCCTCAACAGACCTTCCACCTATTACGATCTGCCCCCCGACGCCTCTTCCAGTCCCGCAATCGTCCGAAGCAGCGTGGACTTGCCGCATCCGGAAGGGCCGACCAATGCCACAAATTCGGTGTCGGAAACGTCGAGGTCAATACCCTTCAGGACAAGGAGCGCGCCGAACGCCTTTTGCAGCCCGCGGATCATTACTTTCGCCATCGGCGTTCCCTCACGAATTTTTTTATCGACGGCACGCAAGAAAATCGGACGGCACACGATGCGCCGTCCACTGTTAATGTTAGTTGGTGAGTTCGGCGTCCACACAAGCGGTGATCTTGGCCAAAGTCGGCTCAACCTCCGCTTGTTGGCGGACAATCAGATCAATGTCAGGTTGGATGCACTTGCTACTCACCTCGGCCCAATTGAGCGTGAATGGCGCAAAGCGAATTGAGGCGAGCGCCTCCTCGTTGGGCTTCAACGTATCGATGAATTCAATATCCTGTTTGGCATACCAGTCGAAAGAGGGGATATGCGCTGGCGGATAGATGGCGCCCAGATTAGCCTCTTTGTAGGCGTTCTCATAGCCGGCCTGACCCAGGAACTGAGTTATGAACTCCCACGCGAGATCTTGGTTGTCGGACGACTTCAGGATCGTGTATGCAGTGCCCCCTGTGGGATAAACACGATTGGCTGTATCTTTCACTGGCCCCAAAGCGACCTTGATGTCCAATGCCTTGAACTCTTCCGGGCTGCCGACCGCAAGCCACATTCCTCCAATCATCATGGCAACTCTGCCATTCAGGAACAGTGTCTTGCAGCCATCGCCAGGATCGCCCATGGCCTCAAGTGACTGCACTGTGGGCATAACTTTGTCTTTATACATGAGGTCAAGATAGAAGTTAGTCGCATCAACTGCGGGCTGCTGGTCGATCATTGACATCTTGGGTGCCTTAGAATCATCCACCAATGCACCGCCGCCGCCGTACAGGAAATACGTCCAACTGTCTTGAAAGTCTGAAGCCATGCACAATCCGAATTCTGGCTCACTGCCCGAAGCGTCGGACAACTTCAGAGCAGCGGCGCGCATATCTTCCCAGTCCCATTGGTCTGTCGGTGCGTCAACGCCCGCCGCTTCGAGCATGGCCGGGTTATAGAACAGCATTGCACGTGGCTGCGCATCGTAAGGAATGCCGTACACCTTGCCTTCAACCGTGTAGCGGTCGATTAGCGCAGGAAAGAAATCGCTGAGCGAGAAATTTGGTGTATTTTCGAGATAGGGCGTTAGATCCTGAAGGATATTTCGGCTAACGAACTGCGGGAACGGCGTGTTTTCGACAGCAGCCACGTCTGGTGAGTCGCCGCCTGCGATCTGGCTGGTGAGCTTCTGCAGGTATTGATCGAATGGGGTAACCTGCACCTCGATCTCTACATTTGGATGAATGGCCTTGAATGCGTTCACAAGCCCGTCCCAGCCGGCAACTTTGTCGACCGGGTAGAACGACGCAATCACCAGTTTTTCTTGGGCATGGACTTGGGCCATTCCTGCCACAGTCATGGCAACCGCCAGCGCTGAAGATACAATAAGTTTCACGGTAGTTCTCCCTTTTGGTTTTATTGCAGCACGACTTTACCGGTGTGCACGGCATCTCGATTTTGTTCGCTCTTCAGCTACAACTCCCGCCAACGAGCGGCTATTTTAGGCCTGAAATCGCCACCCCCTCGATCACGTGCCGCTGCAGGGCAAGAAACACCACTATCAGGGGCATGACAGTCAATGTTGACCCAGCCATCAGGACACCCCAGTCAGTGCCGTAAGGTCCTGATGCTAAACCCGCGATGCCAACGGTCAGCACCTTGAGACTTTCAGAATTGATAACGACGAGCGGCCACAAGAAGTCATTCCAGAAGGCGACAAAGGCGAATATTCCCACGACGGCGAGGGCAGGCCTCACAAGAGGCAGGATGATACGCCAGTAGATAGTGAAGTGGCCTGCGCCATCGATTTTGGCAGCCTCCTCCAGTTCCGCTGGAATGGTCAGCATGAACTGACGCAGGAGGAATGTGGCGAACGCACTGCCCAAAACCGCTGGCCCGATCAATGCCATGTAGGTGTTAACCCAGCCAAGATTGCGCACGACGATAAAGGCCGGAATCAACGTCACGACGTTTGGCACCATCAACGTTGCCAGGAAGACAAGAAAGAGCCCGTCTCGTCCCGGAAAGCGCAACCGCGCGAACGCATAGGCGCCCATCGAACTGAACAGCAATTGTCCCAGAACGATGACAATGGTGACGAACAAGGTGTTGATGAACTGACGTAAGAACGGAATGTAGGAAAAGAGCAGTTCGTAGTTGCGGAATGTAGGCTCACGCGGCAACCACGTAGGCGCCGTTGAGAGGATATCGGACGGAAGTTTGAATGATGTGGCCACCATCCAGATAAAGGGCACCAGCGCGATAGTTGCGCCTGCAATCAGTGTCGTGTGAAGCAATAGAGCGCCGATGATCTTGCTAATTTTCACAGGAATTCCCGCCTCAACGAAATTGCGATGATCGCCTGCCCATAAGTCGGACCTGCGCAATGGTGATGATGAGCATGATTAGGAAAAGGACGTAGGCCATTGCCGATGCGTACCCCATTTTGAAGAACGAAAACCCGTTCTCCCAAAGGTACTGCACATAGACGCGGGTGGAATTGCCCGGCCCCCCTTGGTCATGACGAAGACGAGATTGAAAACCTGGAACGAGGCGATCAGAGATGTTGCCGAAACGAAGAAAATCGTGGGCATCAGCAACGGCAGCGTGATCTTGAAGAAAATTGTGATTGGTCCGGCCCCATCGATGCGGGCCGCTTCATAATAATGTTTGGGAATGGCCCTTAGGCCCGCCACAAACAGCACCATGTTGTAGCCAGCGGTCTGCCAGATGCTGACGATAGCGATGGAGACCAAAGCCAGAGTGGGATCACCCAGCCAATTGGGCGCAGGCAGGCCAACGCCCCTCAGAAAGACGTTGAGGACGCCGTAATCAGGATTATAGATCCACTTCCAGACCAGCGCGATTGCAACTGTGGAAGAGACATAGGGCAGAAAGAAAATTGCTTGATAAAACCGAATGCCGCGCATCTTGCCGCTCAGCCCAAGAGCCAGCAGCAACGACAGAATTAGCCCACCAGGGATCACCAGAACAGTGTAGAATAGCGTGTTTCTAAGGCTTGTCCAAAAGAGTGCGTCGCTCCAGAGTGCAACATAGTTGTCGATCCCAATCCAAGAGGCCTCCCCAAGAAGGTCCCAATTGGTGAAACTTATTGCCAGGCCTGCGATCACTGGTACGACGACGAAGAGACCGATGCCTAAGACATTGGGCGCGAGAAACACCGCGGCATACAATGACTCGCGGAGCCGTTCGCGCGAGCGACGTCGTGAGGGCCTCCAAGCTGTTGCGCTGGTTGTATCTGTGGCTGTCACGTTTCGGGTTCCACCTCTACCGCGCCAGCCGCGCGCCGATGACCTCACGTAAGAACGGCAAACTCCGTCTCGCCTGATCGATTGTGCCACATTCGACCGAGAATATTATCTCACGATCGAGTGGATCAAGAATTTTGAGCACGCGTTCCCAATCTACGACGCCATCACCGCATGCACAACCAACCGGAGTGCCCGTTACCTTGCCGCGTTCCTTTTCTGATTGATCGAAACTGATGTCCTTGGCGTGAACGTGCAGCACCTTGTCCCGAACGCGCTCTAACCCCTCGTATGGGTCCTCGACCCCGGCCAGATACGAATTACCTGTATCCCAATTCACACCGATCCAAGGAGAGGGGCACAGATCGACGATGCGTTGCAGGCCGGCACTTGTCTTGGTATAGACCCCGTGAGGCTCAATACAGAGATACACCTTGTGGCGCGTCGCCACCTGCTCGGCTCGGCGCAAAGTGTAGCGCATGGCTTGGTGAGCATCTTCGTCGTTCATCCAGTCCGGCTTGAGCATCTCGTCGGTGTTAACGAACCTCGCACCGACCGCGTCGGCAAGCACAATGGCCCGGGTCAGGCGGTCGACGGCAGCCTCAGGCTTCATGAGGGGACTATGACCGCTGATGCTCGACACTTTAACGCCTTGAGCGGCACATATCTCAGCCATCAACAGCGGATCTTCTTCCATCGAGAAGGAGTGGAAGTAGCCTACCTCACTAAGCAGTTCCCATCCGGTGTGCACCATGGGCTCTACATAATCATAGCCTAGCTCGGCCGCGACAGCCACGCCCTTGCGGAAATCCATGTCGGCACTGCGTACAAATTCCATGTTCGCCGCGATGCGGTAGGTGGCCATTGCCTTCTCCATTACGATGTGGCCTTATTGGCCGCGTTGCCTATTCGTAGGCATGGCAGGCGAGAGCGTCTTGCAGAATATGCTGCTGGTAAATTTTGCAACTATTGGAACTGAACAATGTCGACGGTTTTCCGGTACGGAGAAGAGCTTTACGAGGCGGATACCTGCGAGCCGTTGCGGATGGCGGTCGAAAAAGGCGAGTTGGAGCTTACTGCGCTCGCTCGGGGTGATTACCCGGGTACCACGATGCCCAATTCTTGGCTGCCTGGTGTACGGACCATCGGTTACTGGGACGCGCCGCGGCAACAGTCGTGGGGGCTTGATTGGCACCGCAACGAAGGCATCGAGTTTACCTATCTTGCAGGCGGCTCGACACCGTTTTCAGCCGACGGGATCGAATATGATCTTGGAAAAAATCACCTAACTATCACCCGGCCATGGCAAAGCCACCGTGTTGGCGACCCGAATGTGGCCGCCAGCCGCCTTCACTGGCTCATTCTTGATGTGGGCGTGCGCCGTCCAAACCAGGTGTGGAGATGGCCAGACTGGTTGGTGCTTTCCTCCGAAGATGTGCGTCGACTGACACAACTTCTGCAATTGAACGAACATCCAGTTTGGTTTGCCAACGACTCGGTCGGCGCGACTTTTGAGGCAATAGCCGAGGTGGTTTCCAACCCCACCGCCAGCACGCGTCAGTCGCGACTTCAACTGCTGGTGAATAACCTGCTCGTGGACATTCTTGAACTTTTAGAAACTCAATGGGTGCCCCTCGACATCGAGCCTGACGTCAACAAAGCGAAACGTGCAGCTGTTTCTCAAAGACTTGCAAGATAGTGTCGAACAGCCCTGGACGCTTGATCTTATGGCCAATACCTGCGCATTGGGACGCACCCAATTTGCCAAGCACTGCAAAGATCTAACAAATATGTCCCCGATCGAGTACCTACTGTCTTGCAGGATTCAGAGGGCCGCAGTGCTGCTTACGCAAGATCTGGATATGAGCATAACTGATGTCTCGGGAGCCTGCGGCTTCGACTCAAGCCAGTATTTTTCCAACGCATTCAGAAAAAGCATTGGTAATTCCCCTCGCAAATACCGAGAGACTCAACGATGTGCAGTCGGCGCCCTCGCACCGCATCATCGCATCAGTCAGGCTGCCGACGTTCCCTCAGCGGCAGAGTGAAAAGGGTCTGTCGAAGGACTCGGCTCTCGTCCTCCAAGAAACAACGCACATTATCGGCCGAAGCCGACGGCGGGCGCCGTCAGACAAATTCAAACCAGTTGTTGAATGGACCGAGACTTGAACCATGTTTAAACGTTTACGTGCTGTTGGCTGGGGGACATTGGAGTGATCGACATGGCGTTATTGAGCGTAATTCGTCGCTGGCGTTTTCGTGAGGGAGTGCCGATCCGGGAGATTGAACGACGCACTGCGGTAGCCACCTATTCAGTGTCGACTTGCCGATCCCCAAATCTGATGCAATTCGCTCACGTGACAACCCTCCGGTGAGTGCCATACGCACCGCCTCCCGTTTGAACTCTTCTGAAAACTTGATCATCTTGTCGGTCTACTGTTGCGAACTTTAAACTCTCAAGTGTCCGGCGCAAAACCGTAACAAGTCTAGTCCGTTCCCTAGACTAGAACTTGAAAGGTAAATGCCATGGACAGATCCGTTCTGGCGGGCGAGGCGGTTTGAGGTGTTCACCGGCACCGGCCGGTGGGGTGAATGGTTGCCAGATGAAAAGGCACGGATCGCCCTGATTAGGAGAGATTCGTCAGTTTCGCTGTTTGGGGATGAACCCCGTGGCCGGCCTCTAGGTTTGTTTGGCATTATGTCATTGTCAACGACAATAAATAGATCCTTTTCGGACCATCAGGATTTTACCCACCACATCGGTCCAGTCCCCGACATTAGCCGTGGGTTTCAATCGATTCCCTGCTCCGATGAGTAGGGAATTTGTCTTCTAACGCATTGGAATACCGCTATGTTGTTCGGGCAGAATCGATAAAAATTCTATTTTCACGCGAAATTCCCTGCAAATTTCCAGTTTGCAGGGAATTTTAGCCTGAGACTGTTTCGCTCGAGACTGCTTCCACCACCATTTCACTCGATAATCCATATACAATCGGCGACGATACTTGCCTCGATGCGGGCCGTGGGACATGGCGCCTCGCATTTTAGCGATGCGGACAACCGGGCCAGCAGCATGGGCGTCGCTTGCCCTCTTCAAGGTTTGAACAGCCCCAGTCGATCCGCTTGCTTCTGGTTTCAGATTTTTTGGCGGACTCTATCCAGCATATCCACTCATTGCGCGCCAAAGGGGTGATGTCCTCCCATGTTGCCAGGGCCTTTGGGTTGGCTGTCAGCGCACTTTCCAGGTCTGCCGGCAGGTCATGAACAACGCCGCCAGCGATCCTTGTCATGGTCATTGCTTCATCCATTTGGCGTTAGTCACACTCCAATGATCATATAATGAGCCAGTTGCGATATGCCAGTTTCGCGCTGGAAATGTCGCCCGGTCTTGGCGATAGTGGCGCCCATGAGTCGTGGCCCAATCGTTTCCTCCCATCCCGTTTCAGCATCGCAGGCACGCCGCATCTGGTTGCGGGCGCAGCGGCTCGATGTGTCGGCCCCCTTCGGCGCAGGACCAGACGCGACGCCGCGCGCCATTGCGCATCTGGGCTATGTCCAGATCGACACCATCAATGTGATCGAGCGCTGCCACCATCATATCCTTTATTCACGCATTCCCGACTATCGGCGAACCGATCTGGGCACGGCCCAGTCCGATGACAAATCGGTCTTTGAATATTGGACCCATGCGCTGGCCTATGTGCCGAGGGCCGACTACCGTTATTTCATGGGATCGATGGCGCGCCTTCGGGAAACGCCGAACCGCTGGTTTGGCACTGTGGCGCCGCGTGATGTGAAAACGGTGCTCCGGCGCATCCGCGCCGAAGGCCCATTGTCGATGCGTGATTTCGATAGTGACGTACGCGTCGACAAGACCCATCCCTGGGCCAGTCGAAAACCCTCCAAACGTGTCCTCGAAATGGCTTTTTTCCAGGGCCACCTGACCGTCAGCGCCCGCGAGGGGATGCTCAAGACCTATGATCTGAGCGCGCGCCACTTTGGCTGGCCACCGCGTCCCCGGCCGGCAAGCGAGCACCAGGTCACCGCCTATGTGCTGGATCGGGCGCTGCGGGCCCAGGGCATGGTTAGCCTGCAATCCATCTGCCATCTCGACGCCCCGCGCAAAAAAGCCGTCAACGCGCTGATCGCGGCGCGGGTGCGGGCCAAAAAATTGGTGCCGGTCCATCTCGCAAACGCCCCTGAGGCGCAACATTGGGTCACCCCTGCGGCCTTGGCGGCATCACCGCATCCGGCGCCTGAACTGGTGCATATCCTTTCGCCCTTCGATCCCCTGATCATCCAGCGCCCGCGCCTCAAGCAGTTCTTTGGCTATGACCATCAGTTCGAGGCCTATCTGCCATCAGAAAAGCGCAAGATAGGCTATTTTGCCCTGCCGGTGCTGATGGGCGACGAAATCGCGGCGGTGATCGACCTCAAGGCGGATCGGGCAGCCAAATCGCTACTGGTGCAAAACCTGCATTGGCGTTGCTCCCCAGACGCCACCGCCAAAACAGCGCTTGATGAGGCGCTTGATCGCTTCGCGGCCTTTCAATTCGCCTGACGCTGAGGGCCGGGCAACGACTGGCATTCATCGTCAGTTCGCGATAAAAGCCCAAGGTGAATTTGCAAGAGCCTGGGCGGGACCAATGCCGAAGACCGATATAGCGCGACGGGTGCACAACCACACCTGGAAGCTTGATCCGATCATACGAAGCCTGCTCGATACCGATTTCTACAAGATATTGATGCTGCAGATGATCTGGGGACTTTATCCCAAGGTCGAGGCGACATTTTCCCTGATCAATCGCACCAAAAGGGTGCGTCTTGCAGATGAGATCGATATCGACCAATTGCGTGCCCAACTCGATTATGCACGCGGCCTGCGCTTTTCAAAAAAGGAAATGATCTGGCTGGCCGGTAACAGTTTTTACGGCTCCAAGCAGATCTTTGAGCCCGGTTTTTTGAACTGGCTGGAAAATTTCCGCCTGCCCGAATATCGGCTGGAAAAGCGCGATGGCCAGTTTGAACTGGAATTTTACGGGCTGTGGATGGAAACCTCGATGTGGGAAATTCCCGCGCTTGCCATCATCAATGAACTGCGCTCACGCGCTGCCATGAAGCGTTATGGGCCGTTTACGCTCGATGTGCTCTATGCCCGCGCCAAGGCCAAGATGTGGGAAAAGGTCGAGCGGTTACAAAAGCTGCCAGACCTGAAAATTTCCGATTTCGGCACGCGGCGGCGGCATTCGTTCCTGTGGCAGCGCTGGTGCGTGGAGGCCCTCAAGGAAGGGATCGGGGAAAATTTCACCGGCACCTCCAACGTAAAGCTGGCCATGGATAATGATCTGGAGGCGTTGGGCACCAACGCCCACGAACTGCCCATGGTTCTGGCAGCGCTCGCCACCACCGAATCCTCGCTCAAGGCCGCGCCTTATCAGGTGTTGCAGGATTGGGAGAGCTATTATGGCGGCAATCTCAAGATCGTTTTGCCCGATGCATTCGGCACCGCCGCCTTTTTGCGCGACGCGCCCGACTGGGTGGCCGATTGGACCGGTTTCCGCCCCGACAGCGCCCCCGCCATTGCCGGCGGGGAGCGGATCATTGAGTGGTGGAGGCAGCACGGCCGCGACCCGCGCGAAAAATTGCTGATCTTTTCAGACGGGCTCGATGTCGACATGATCGAGGCGGCCTATTTGCATTTTGATGGCAAGGTACGCATGGCCTTTGGCTGGGGCACCAATCTGACCAATGATTTTGAAGGCTGCGCCCCCGACCACAATCCCGGCCTTGACCCGATTTCCATCGTCATCAAGGTGAGCAAGGCCAATGGCCGCCCGGCGGTCAAACTGTCGGACAATCCGGCCAAGGCGACCGGCGATCCGAGCGAAATCGATCGCTATATCCGTATTTTCGGCAACCTTGACCGGGCCGAACACCCGGTCAAGGTCTAGAGCGGCAGGTTCTGTTCAAGCGCCCGCCGCAGCGCCTTAATTGTCGTTGTAGCGGCGACGATATTCGCTGGCCAGATAGATCACCCCAACCGCAAACAGCCATCCGATTCCCATCTGGACCCAGTCAATGCGGGCAATCAGGTCGCTGGCAAATTCACTCAGGCTGAATGTGCCCTCGGCGTGAAACCAGCTTTCGAGATAGCCATCGGCAAGCTTGAAATCGCTACGGTAGGCCAGATAGTTCCAGACACGGGTATGAATCGGGCTCAAGCCGCCCAGCGTCACCCACTCGAGCAGCGCCAGAAGGGATGGCAGTAACAGCGACAAGGGTATGGCCCAACGTCCAACAACTGTTGCCATTGCCCCGACCAACGCCATGTAGGGGACATACCATAATAGCCCCAGAACCAGCGCCAGAAGGGTCGAGCCGGCGACTTGCAGATAGATATCGACAATATTGCCGAACAGCGCCATGCCGTTGCCGGTGCTGATATTGGAGGTGATCACCGCAACCGCCATCAACAGGGCGCTGCTCAACAATGATACGACATAGATCGTCGCCGGAAAAATGGTGAGCGTCGCGACCAGTTTGGCAAGAAGGATGCGCAAATCCGACACCGGCATCGATTTCCAGAACAGCATGGCATTGTTGCGCCGGTCGGCGGCAAAGCCGTCGGCGCAATAAAAGAACAGCGTCGCGATCAGATAGAGCACCCAGGCAAAGCCGATGCCCAAAAAGCCCAGCGCAAACACCCGCAATGGTGCCAGCGTCATCATCGCGCCCGAAAAGCGCGCATCGACACGCCCCACGGTAAAGGCCAGAATGGTGGCGCCGAACAGAATGGCGACCAAGCCCAGCGGCGCGATCAGAAACGCACCGCGATGCTCGATCTGCTCACGACGAACAAGTGCGATAAAGGCCCTCATTTCGCGGTCTCCGGATTGGCGGTTGGCCGTTGCATCAAGGCGACAAACAGATCCGACATGGTCGGCGTCGAGACCTTGCCGAGGCTCGCGAGTGTTTCACGGTCCGCCCCGTCAAAAATCATCACCGTCTGGCCAAACCGCGTTTCCTCATAGACCGGCTTGAGCGTCCGCGCCGCCTCGGCGCTTTGCTCGTCACCAACCACCAATTGGGCGAATTTGTCGTTCACGGTTTCCATCTGCATGTGCAGGATCAAATCGCCATCGCGAATGAACATGATGTCGGAGAGCATGAATTCGATCTCATCAACCTGATGAGTGGTGATGAGCAGGGTGCGCTCCTCGGTCATATAATCTTCGAGCAGGCGGCGGTAAAACCGCTTGCGATAGGTGATATCCAGCCCCAGCGTCGGCTCGTCCAGCACCAGCAGTTTGGCATCGATCGCCATGACCACGGCCAGATGCAATTGCGCCATCATGCCCTTGGACAATTGCTTGATCTTGGCTTCGGGGCGAATGTCGGTGCCCTCAAGAAAGCTATGGGCTTTGTCCTGCGAAAAATTGGGATGAATATTGGACAGGAGGGCAAACAATTCGCGCACCCGCAAAAAGCGCGGCAGGCTGGCGACATCGGAAATGAAAGCGACATTTTCCATCAGATTAGCCCGGCGGGCAAACGGGTCTTCGCCCAGCACCCGTATGGTGCCCTGGCAATTGGTCAGCCCCAGAATGGCGTTGAGCGTGGTGGTCTTGCCCGCGCCATTATGGCCGATCAGCCCATAGATACGCCCGGCAGGAATGTCGAAATCCAGCCCATGCAGGATTTCCTTGCTGCCAAATTTCTTGCGCAGGCCACGCGCCGTAACGATTGGGGCCAGTGCGGCTTCAGCTTCAGTCATTGGATTTGTCCCCCCTGGGCGTGGCCGGCCGCGTCTTGGCCAGTAATATGGATAGGTCGAGTTCGAGTGCCTTGATCTGGGCGGCAATGCGCGGCCAGTCTTCACTCAGGAATTTTTCGCGCTCATGGGCCAAAAGGGCCGGTCGCGCGCCAGTTTTGACATACATGCCAAGTCCCCGCCGTTTTTCGACAACATCAAGATCGACCAGCGCCTCAAAGGCCTTGGTCACTGTTAATGGATTGACCGCCATGTCGGCGGCGATCTGGCGCACCGAGGGCAGGGGATCACCCTCCCCGACCGAACCGCGCAGGATCATCTCGATCAGGCGTTGTCGGATCTGCATGAAGATCGGCTGGCCAGTATGAAAGTCGTCCATGTGAATTACCTGCATAGTGTGCTGGATAACTAACACACTATATCGGAATGTCAAGCATCAAAAATTCCCGCCGCGTCAAACAGCGCGACCAACGACAAAATTACGGGGCTAGCCGACCAGAACCGGCTCGATACATTTGACCCCATAGACCTGCACATCGGCCTCGCCGAGGCTAAGCCCGAGGGTTTTGAGCAGCGTTTCGATGGTGAGGTCGAGCGTCGGGGCGAGCGGTCGCACCAGCCCCTTGATCGCCTGGGTGATGAGCGCGGGCGATGCCAGCCCGAGGCCGAGCGTGCGCACATTGAGTTTGAGATCGCCGAGGAGCGAGCCGATCAGCGAGGAAACAATGGTTTGGGTGTGCACGCTTTTGACGCGCCCCGCCTCGATATCGGCGGCGGAAAAATCAAGTGACTGGGGACGTGTCTGCGCAATCTCGACCATGGCGCTGCCCGTGACCTTGAGCAGCAGGGCATTGATCAGTTGCGCATCCCCGATCCTGGGTTTGCTGGCAAAAGCGCCAAAGCTATTGGCATCGACCTCGCCGAGAATCAGGCGCGCCACGCCGGGGCGGGCGGCGATGGTGGCGGTGCCACGCGGACTGGCTGTTGTCGGGCAGGTGGCCTTACTGACCACGGCTTCGGCATGGGCCAGTTCAAGATAGAGCGGCAGCGTGACCCCGGCATTGCCCAAAATACCGCCGCCCAGCAGATGCGCGGTCGGGGCCAGTCGCACCTGGGCGGTCCGCACCACCGTGCCTTGCGGCCCAATGGCAAACCAGCCTCCTCCTTGAGGCGGCTCACCCACCGCCAGCTTGAGCGAAATCCCTGCTAGTCCGGGCACATTGGCCGCCAGATCAAGGTCGATCTGATGGTCCCCGTCACTCAGCCCGGCGCTGGCTACCAGCATCTGCAAGGCGGATACGCTGGTAAACAGGTTTTGTCCGCCGGACTTGAGATCGAGCCGCCCCAGATCACCTAGATCAAACAGGCTGGCCAAGGCAACCGGGCCGCCGCCACTCACACTGTTGGCGAGCTTGTGCGCCACCAATTGCGCGTTGCCATCCAATATGGCCGCCAGGGCCGCAGCGATATCGCCCTGATCGGCCTCGGCGGCCAATACATCATCATAGGTGCCCGCAACGATGTGCAGTCGCTGCGCCAGTGCGTCCAGAAACGCAAAACTGTCAATTTTGACGTCCAGCAGGCTGTTATAGTCGACCAGGCTGAGCGATACATTTGTGCCCAGCAGGGCATTGAGAACCCCATTGACCAGCCCCCCTGCAAACGCGCCAACCGCGAGCCGATGGAAAAGGCTCACCTGCGGCGTGATGCGGGCAGTAGCTGACACAGCCAGCACCGGTGTCGGGCTCCATGATTTGGCAAAAAACAGGCTCGCCGGGTCGCTCAAGGTGAATGCGCACGGCATTGACCGGGGTCTGTCCAACCACAAAGCGCCGTTCGGGTGTCCGGTCAGGGTCAGGTTCATAATGCCCAACATCGACATGCAGCCGCACGCCGGGTGCAGTCGTGTTCGCGGCGATCAACCCTGCTTCGGCCAGCGTGTCACCGGCAATTTTTAGCGCATTGTCTGGATCACGCGCGGCGGCAAGGGCTGCAAGGTCGACATTGGACTGCATGACCCGCCGCTCATTGTAAAGGCTGGCCGCATCGACGGCAAAAGCCGATACCACCGCCGAAATCGACAGTGCCACAGCAAACAGGATGGCCATGTTCCCGTCATCCGCCGGGCCAAAGCGCCAAAACTGTTTCACAGCCCGCCCCGGCGGATCGAGGATGAAAAGCTGATGGTTTTGCTGGGCAGCGGCAGCGGCGGATAAAGATTCCAGATCGGCAGCGCACTGGCGTCATATTCGACATTGACCTGATATTGGTTGGGGTCGCTGGCCTTGTCCCCGATTGAATAGGTCAGTCGCGCGCGCTCGATCAGCAAATAGTCGGCGGCATTATTGTTGATGTAGGCCCCAACCAGCGCATCGCGTTCGCGCGCATTGAGCCCGGCAATTGAGGTGCGGGCGGCATCGGCGGCAATCTGCTGCACCGAATGCGCCGCTCCAAAATAGATGCTGTAAGCCAGCATGCCGGTCAGCATCAGCATGAAAACCGGGGCCAGAATGGCGAATTCCACTGCCGATGCAGCCCGACAGTCGGACAGGAAAGCGCGACAATGCAGCATAAAGGCTCCAGCCGGATCTGTTACAATGCCAGCACAATGGCGGGCATAGCTTGCACTCTGCTTGCCACGCAAATGCGCAGTTCACCCCATATCGCGCCACACAATAGGTAGTTTGCCTGCTATGGGGCTTGCCTCCCCAACCGGCCCAATGTCTACTCGCCGCTGATTTGGGGGAGCACGAGATGACAGCCAATACGCTGACCATAGAAATTTGCGTTGAGGGGACAGACGGGCTGATCGCCGCCCAGCAAGGCGGCGCCGACCGGGTGGAACTGTGCGCCAGCCTGATTGAAGGTGGACTGACCCCCAGCTTTGGCGTGGTGCACGAGGCCTTGCGGCTCGCCACCATTCCCTTCCATGTCATTGTGCGGCCGCGCGGCGGCGATTTTTTATATTCCGAGGTCGAGTTTGCCGCCATGCTCGCCGATGTGACCGCCCTGCGCGAACTTGAGGTGCCGGGCGTCGTCATTGGTTGTCTCACCGCCACTGGCGAGATTGACGAAGAGCGTACCAAAGCCCTGGTCGAGGCCGCCGGACCGATGAGTGTCACCTGCCATCGCGCCTTCGACATGACCCGCGACTATGCCGCGGCCATCGAAGCGCTGGTCCGGTGCGGGGTTGATCGCGTACTCACCAGCGGGCAACGCGATACCGCCATTGAAGGCCTCGATATCTTGAAGGATTGTGTGGCACGGGCCGACGGGCGGCTGGCGATCATGGCCTGCGGCGAACTTGATGCTGACAATATTGCGGCGGTGCGCGCCGGTACCGGTGTGGTCGAAATGCATTTCGCCGCGCTCAAGACGCGCAAGAGCCCGATGGAGTTTGCCAATCCTCATGTCGGCATGGGCGGCGATAATCTGGAACGCGAATATGAGCTTACCGTGACCGATTCGGCGGTGGTGGCACGCACCATTGCGGCGGCGCGCGGCTAGCATCAATAATTGACCAGCACATTCGGGCTAGTCGAACGTCTCGTCGGGATAAGCGCCCCAGAGTTCGCCCTGCTCAACATAGCCGGTGTAGGTTTGGCTGCGACCGCGCTCGGGCTGATAGGCTCGCGGTGACCTGGCAATAATCGCCGTCACATTCATTGAGCTGCACGCGCAGCCCATCCTGCAGATTGGCGCGCGGGCTGGCATCCGGCGCCGCTGATGACAACATCGGCACCTCGCCGCTGGCGCCCCCCGCTTTCACATAGGCCGCGCGGTTGCCCGACAACAGATTCTGATGGATCCAGCCGGTTTGCCCGTCCACGTCGCGTACTTTGCGCCAGGTATCAAATTCAGCAATGATTTCAATAGGGATGCCGGCCTTGAGATAGATCCATGCCACATCATATTTGGTGCCCGGACCGACCCGCACATTGATCGGGTCCGAGCGGGTGCTGGCGAATCGGGGCAGCGGCAGGCCACTGGGATTGTCTTGGGCCATCACCGGCAGGCTGGTGCCGACAAGCACCAGAACCCAAATCAACCCCACGCGCCAGGCGGCGAGCAGACGAAGGGGAACGAGCAATGGCTTGGGAAGCATGGAATCAAACATGGCTTTGCAGAGGTCGTGGAATTGACCTATCACTACACGATGATCCTTAATGGTCCTTGAAAATGGCAGTTTGACTGTCGTTTTTGCCCAGAGGCGCCGCTCTCCCGCGCCTTGGAACGGTCCAAACCGGTGCGGAAATTACGATATTGATGAACACGCGAAAGCCTCGAATTCTGGTGACACGCCGCCTGCCCGAGGTCATCGAGGCCCGCATGGGCACGCTGTTTGAAACCGACGTCAACGAGGCCGACCTGCCCCTGCATGCCGATGATCTGGTGGCCGGGCTGGCCGACAAGGACGTGCTTGTATCCTCGATTACCGACATCATCGACACAAGATTGATTGCGCGCCTGCCCGCATCGGTGCGCATGATTGCCCAGTTCGGCAATGGCGTTGACAATATCGATATTGACGCCGCGCTGGCGGCGGGATTGTCGGTGACCAACACGCCCAGCGTTTTGACCGAAGATACCGCCGACATGGCAATGGTATTGATGCTGGCCCTGCCCAGACGATTGATCGAGGGCACCCAACTGCTGGTGCGCGAACGCGCCTGGGCCGGTTGGTCGCCGACCTGGATGCTTGGCCACCGCCTGCGCGGCAAGACGCTTGGCATTGTCGGCATGGGCCGCATCGGCACCGCCGTCGCCCAGCGCGCCAAGGCCTTCGGTCTCAAGATTCATTATTATTCGCGTAATCGCCGTCCGCCCGCCGTTGAAGAGCCGCTCGAGGCGGTCTATTGGCCCGATCTCGACGCCATGATCGAGGCCGTCGATATTGTCAGCCTGCACACCCCACGCACCCGCGAAACCTTCCGCATCCTTGATGCGAACCGGCTGGAGCGGATGAAGCAGGGTAGTTTCGTGGTCAATGTGTCCCGGCCTGAACTGGTGGATGAAGCCGCACTGGTGGCCGGCATTGAAAGCGGGCATCTGAGTGGGGCGGCGCTCGATGTTTTTGAGAATCGCAACGGCATAAATCCGCGGCTTCTGGCACTGGCCGAGGCCAACAAGGTCGTGCTGACCGCGCATATGGCGTCGGCAACGCTGGAAGCGCGAATCGAGATGGGTGAAGCGGTAATCGTCAACATCCGCGCCTTCATGGATGGGCACCAGCCACCGCATCTGGTCCTGCCCGATGGCAGCCATGGGCTAAAGCGCGCCGACCTGCGCGAATAGGGCAAGACCACCCCTGAAATCGCGAGGCGAAGCCTAAGCCCGTTCGGCGTCAATGTCACCCTGACATTTGCCGCCGCACGGATAGTTGCTCATTGCCTCAAAGCCGGGCTTGGGGCTAGCATCCAGGGTGGTTCGTGACCATATCCAGATAATCGTCGCAACCATATCGACGCACTAAACGAAAAGAGGGATCCATGACCTTACGTGTTTCAGGCAAAAACATGGACGTTGGTGAAGCGCTCCGCTCCAAGGCGGAAGAAAACTTCGATGCCATCGTCGCCAAATATTTTGATGGCGGATATGATGGACATCTCACCCTGACCCCGGATGGCGGTGGCTTTAGAGCCGACTGTATCGTGCATCTCGATTCGGGGGCCATGCTGCAATCGAGCGCCCAGGGGAACGATGCGACTGCAGCCTATGACGTGATGACTCTCAATATCGAAAAACGCCTGCGCCGCTACAAGCGCAAGGCTCAAGTCCCATGGCAAGGGTGCCAAGGGCGAAGGGCTCATGGCTCAATATACAGTGCTGGGCGTCAGTGATGACGATGATGAACTCGATGAGGATTACGCCCCCGTCATCGCCGAAACCACCAAGAACCTGCGCTCGCTCAGTGTTGGTGAGGCGGTAATGGAACTCGACCTGAGCCAATCGGGCGTTGTGGTATTTCGCCACGCTGGACATGGTGGACTGAATGTGGTCTACCGCCGCTCCGATGGCAATATTGGTTGGATCGATCCGGCGCTGGGGGTGAATTAGCGCGCGGTCAATCCAAATAACCTAATGATATTATTCTAGGGTAGATTAATGGAACTGGCCGATATTCTGGCAAAGGGATCGGTACTTATTTGTACCGATCTCAATTCAAAACACCAGTTATTTGAACACCTTGCCGACCAAGCGGCGCAGACTTGCGGGCATGATCGAGACAAAATTCTTGACACTTTGCTGGATCGCGAGGCGCTGGGTTCAACCGGGCTGGGCGACGGTGTGGCGGTGCCACACGGCAAATTGGTGGGTCTTAATGGCGTCACCGCCGTCTTTGCCCGCCTGGTGCCGCCGCTCGATTTTGATTCGGTCGACGATCAGGCAGTTGATCTGGTCATGATGCTCTTGGCGCCGGCCGGGTCGGGCGCCGATCACCTCAAGGCACTGTCACGCGTCGCCCGCCTGCTGCGGACCGAGGCGCTGGTGGCCGATTTGCGTCGCAGCGATGATCCCGAACGCCTGTTCGAACTGCTCACCGCCCCGATCACCACGCATTTTGCCGCCTGATCGAGTAATTGCGGTCAAAAAAAGCCGATCCCTGGGGACCGGCTTGTGTCGGCTGGATCCGCGCTATCGCCTAGTGCACCAGCACCAGGCCAAGATTCTTGTCGTCAAGCCACTCCGCCACCGCGTCTTCGGTGTCTGTAACCAGCAATGGCGTACCATCGGCTGACATCACCAGCTGATAAAGGCTCGTTGGCGTCAAAGTCTGCGTCCTGTATCAAAAAATCCAGTTCGTGGCCGCTGATGGCCCGCACATACGCCACTGCATTGCCACCCAAAGCGGCGAATTCGGCAGCCGTCAGCATCTTGAGCGGATGATTGGGGTCGATGGATTCGGGCTGTTCACTACGCTTTTCGTACATTTTTCGGCCCTTTCTCTAAACTGATCGAATTTCGATATGACGGGCGATCTTTTCGACAGGCGGCCTCTCAAGAGTAACAACGAGCATACCATGGCCTAAAGTTGCATCCTTGACCACCATGCCTTCCGCCAGCAGGAAACTGCGCTGGAACTGTCGGGCGGCAATGCCGCGGTGCAGAAACTCCCGGCCTGGGTCGTCCTTTTGCCGACCGCGGACCAATATCTGATTGTCCTCCGCAATCACTTCGAGTTCGTTAAGAGCAAAACCAGCCACGGCAATCGACACCAGAAACCGCTCAACGCCCTCGGGCGTCATTGATCGTTCGATATTATAGGGCGGATAGCCCTCGGCCGATTTGGCCATACGATCCACGCGCTCTTCGAAACTGTCGAAGCCGAGCAGAAACGGGGCTGAAAATACAGAAATGCGCGACATCAAAGCGTCCTTGAACCAAGCAACGTCAACACCCAGACCCGATTAGTTCAGCATCTGGCGTTCCCAACTGATATGGGGCAGTGATGAGAATGCTTCAAGAGCGCCTGCGCGGGGGAGAAATATCATGAGTGCAACCGTCTCGATCATCATGCCCGCCTATAAGGCGCACGACACAATCGGCTACAGCGTCAAAAGCGTTATCGCCCAGACCTGCCCCGATTGGGAACTGGTGATCATTGCCGATGACGGTCTCGACTATGCCCCGGTGCTGAAAGCCCAGGACATTGCTGACAAGCGGATCAAATTCATGCAGAGCGGGCGGATTGGCGGTGGTGCATCAGCGGCGCGCAATGTGGCGCTCGATGCGATTACCACACCCTATGCCGCTATTCTCGATGCCGACGACCGGCTCAAGCCACAAAAACTGGCGCTGGCAGTAACGGCGCTGGCCGATCACCCGATTGTCACCACTGCCCTCGATGTCATGGACGAAAAATTCGCCCATTTGCGTTTTGTGGCGCGGGGCAAGGACCAGCCATTGTCCCCGGGCACCCACAAATGGGTCAGTATTTCGATGGATTCCATGCTCGTCTGGGACCAGCGGGTTGCTGATGGCCGCTATGATCTGGACATGAGCAACATGACCGACCTGGAATTTTTGCTCCAGGCTCTACCGCACCGCATCTCATAGCTATCATCTGGGCACGCCGCTGCATGAGTATATCAAGCGCGCCGGATCAATGAGTAATAGCGACAAGGCCAAGGCCGGCATGATCGCTTCGAAACTGACGCTGCTGGAGCGGCTTGGTACCAACTATTATCCATTGGCAAACACCGATGGCCCCGGTGGAATAATCAGGTTTCTGGAGATTTCGCTGGCCGCCGAACGTACATTCGCCCCCGAAACAGGCCAATTGTTCGAAGATCATCTCGAGCCGATGCTCAAAAAAACGGGCAGCCCCGTTAGGGACCGCCCGATCGGGAGAAGCCGACATGCCGCTTAAAGCACGTAAAGGGTAATGCTTGAGCCGCTGGCATCAAGGCCGACAACGTCGGTGATCTTATAGCCCTGATCCTGCACGGTTTGTGCCAGATAAGGATTGTTGGAAATGCGCTGCTGCAGGGCCTGTGTGTCGGTCTGCGAACGCAGGAACGGCACATCACCTGCCGAAGTGGTCAAAACGGTTGCATAGGTCGCATCACTCAGCATGTCGAGACCTTCGACCCCGCCCATGGCGTTGAAGGGGCTGGCATAGGCGGCTGATGCACCGGCAAGAAGCGTCGCGGAGACGGCGATAATTTTGAGGATTTTCATGGTCATGTTCCTTTGGGTTTGATGGGTTGCGAGTTTTCTAAAGCTCGGTTGAAACAACGGCACCTTGGCAAAAAGAGTTTCACCCCCTGTTTGGCGACCATGACCATCCCGGTGCCGTGCCGGGCGTCTGGATGTGGCGATCCGCCCGAAAATCCCAGGGAACAAGTCGATGACAATGCAATTTGTCGGTCCTTAACCCTTGTCCCGTATTTATACGCAAAAGACTGAATAGAGTTGAGTAATGCCGATGAATTTGTCACGCCTGTCAATCTCGGGGCGCATTTATACAGTGTTCGGCGCCCTGACGGTCCTGCCAGCCATAGTGTTGGTGGTGGCGGTCTTTGGTATCCAGGCAGCGCTGGACAAGGATAGTCAGACCCAGGCGATCAGCATTCATGCCATAGTCATCGGTTTTGGCATTCTGACCTTGTCCATCGCTATTGCCATTGCCCTGCTTGCAGCACGCTGGCTGTCCCGAACGATCCGGCAGATGTCCGAAATCATGGAACAGATGGCCGACGGCGATTTGGACGTGACCTTGACCGGAGCCGAACAGCAACATGAACTGGGCCGCATCGCGCGCGCCATAGCAGTTTTTGGTGCCAATGGGCGAACCCTGATGGAAAGCCAGCGCCTGCGCATTGAAGAAGCCGAAGAGGCCGCTGTCCGCCAGGCCGTGCGCGACGAGTTGCAGGAAGATATCGAATTTCTCCTTGCTGCCGCTGCCGTTGGTGATTTCACCGGCCGGTTGGACCGCGATTATGGCGCCCCAGATCTAAATGGCGTCGCGCGATCCGTTAATGGATTGCTCGACACGGTCTCCAAGGGTCTTGAGGAAACCGGCACGGTACTGGCGGGGTTGGCCAATGCCGATCTCGGTGGCCGGGTGCAGGGTGACTATGCCGGCGCCTTTGCCATTCTCAAGGACAATACCAATGCGTTGGCCGAAATTCTGTCCGATACAATGACCCGCCTTGAGGACTCTGCACACGCCCTCAAGGTTGCCACCGGCGAAATCCTGAGTGGGTCCAACGATCTATCCGAGCGCACCAATCTCCAGGCCACCGCGATCGAGGCAACGGCAGCGGCCATTACAGGCCTTGATGGTTCGATCAGCGATAATGCCAATCTTGCCGACGGGGCGGCCTTGGCCATGCAGGAGTCGCTGGGCGTGGCGCGCGCCGGCGAGGCGGCGATGACGGCGGCGACAGACGCCATGGACCGGATCACCAACTCGGTGGGCCGCATTGCCACCATCATTGCCATGATCGATGATGTCGCCTTCCAGACCAATTTATTGGCGCTCAATGCCTCGGTGGAGGCGGCGCGGGCGGGCGAGGCGGGCAATGGCTTCGCCGTCGTCGCCCAGGAAGTGCGGCGACTGGCCCAGTCCGCCGCCGGGGCATCAAAGGAAATCAAGGGCCTGATCGAGCAATCGGGCGATGAGGTCCGGGGTGGGGCGCGCCTTGTATCCGAGGCCGCCGACAAATTGACGGCGATTGTCGGCGCCACCGGCCAGAACAGCGAGCAGATGCTGGCAATTTCGGGGGCGTGCCAGCGTCAGGCGGCCTCAGTGGCCGAGATTGCCCAGTCCATGGCGCAAATGGATATCATGACCCAGAACAATGCCGCATTGGTCGAGCAGACCAATGCCGCCATCGGCCAGACGGAGGCGCAGGCCACCCTGCTCGATGCCATTGTCGCTCAATTCGCCGGGCGCCAAAACCGCGATCAGCTAGAAAACCCATCGGCCCTGTCGCTGGCGAGCCTGAAAATGCGGCCAGCCGACTTGCCTTAATCGCATATTGGTCCTATAGACCCAACTTCTCCGGATCGCCCGGCCAAAAGGCATGCCGTGGCGATCTATGAATGCGATAGGCCCAAACCTATCTAATAACACCAAGGACCCGCAAAATGCCCAAGATGAAGACCAAGTCTGGCGCCAAAAAGCGTTTCAGTTTCACAGCGACTGGCCGCGTCAAAGCCGGTGTCGCAGGCAAGCGTCACCGTTTGATCAACCACAATGCCAAGTACATCCGCACCAATCGTGGGACCAAGATCCTGCAAAAGGGCGATGAGAATCTGGTCAAATGGTACATGCCCTACAACCGCTAAGAACGCTGAAAGGAAGCTGACACATGTCACGCGTTAAAAGAGGCGTTACCAACCACGCCCGCCACAAAAAAGTTTTGAAAGCTGCGGAGGGCTATTATGGCCGCCGCAAGTCAACCATCCGTATCGCCAAGCAGGCCGTCGAAAAGGCTGGCCAATATGCTTACCGCGACCGTCGCGTCAAAAAGCGCAACTTCCGCGCCCTGTGGATCCAGCGTATCAACGCCGCCGTGCGCGATCATGGCCTGACATACGGTCGATTTATCGACGGCCTCAGCAAGGCTGAGATTGCCGTTGACCGCAAGGTGTTGTCCGATCTCGCGATCACGCAGCCCGAAGCGTTCGGCGTATTGGTCGAAAAGGCCAAGGCAGCATTGGCATATCTCGAAGGGGTCGAAAAAACGACCCACTCGCGCGTCAACGCCGCCTGATCTTCAGCATCGCTGAGGCAAATTTTGCGCCTTGTGCCGCCCTTGGGGGCTGGCGCAGGGCGTTTTGTTTTGTACAAGCAGTCTGCCCACCGCTCTTAAGAGAAACCAGCCATGTCCCTAGACCAACAAATAAACAGTTTGCGCACCGAACTGACAGAGGCCATTGCCGATAGCAGCGATGAGACCAGCCTTGATGCAGTGCGCGTGGCGGGTCTGGGAAAAAAGGGCAGTGTATCAGCGCTGCTGGCGGGCCTTGGCAAAATGGACCCCGAAGAGCGCAAGACCGCCGGACCGGCAATTAACGGGCTCAAGGGAGAAATCGCCGGCCTCATTGAACAACGCCTTGTCGAGATCAGGTCCAGGGCGCTCGAAGCGCGTCTTGCCGCCGAAACCGTCGATATCACCCTGCCGCTACCGCCGGCGCCGACCGCGCGGGGCCGCATTCATCCGGTCAGCCAGACGCTCGATGAAATCACCGCGATTTTTTCCGACATGGGTTTTTCCATTGCCGAAGGCCCCGATATCGAAACCGACTATTACAATTTCACCGCGCTCAATTTCCCCGAAGGCCATCCGGCCCGGGAAATGCACGACACATTTTTCATGAAGCCCGGCCCCGACGGGGTCAAGAAAGTGCTGCGCACCCATACCTCGCCGGTGCAGATCCGCGTCATGCAGAAAGCCAATGAAAAACCGGCAGCCAAATATATGACTCCGCCGATGGACCCGCCCATTCGCGTCGTCATTCCCGGTCGCACCTATCGCAATGACAGCGACCAGACCCACACCCCGATGTTCCATCAGATCGAGGGGCTGGTGATCGACAAGTCCAGCCATATCGGCCAGCTGCGTTTCGTGCTCGAAGAGTTTCTGAAGGCCTATTTCGAAATTCCCGACGTCACCTTGCGCTTCCGCCCCAGTTTTTTCCCCTTCACCGAACCGTCAATGGAAGTTGACGTGCAGTGCGACCGCTCGGGCAACGAGATCAGGATCGGGCAGGGCAGCGATTGGCTCGAAATTCTCGGCTGCGGCATGGTGCACCCCAATGTCCTCACCATGGTCGGCCTCGATCCCGAAATCTATCAGGGCTTTGCCTGGGGTATGGGGATCGATCGCATCGCCATGCTCAAATATGGCATGCCGGATCTGCGCGCCTTCTTTGACGCCGACAAGCGCTGGCTCGATCATTACGGCTTCCGCCCGCTTGACCTGCCAACTCTGTTTGGCGGACTGAGCAGCTGATGAGCCAGACCCCCTCCATTGATGGCGGCGTAACGTTCAGCTTCGGGGACAGCCCGGCACTGGCCGATTCGCTGCTCGCACTGGTATTAGCGGGCAAAAAAACCGCGACCTGTGGCGCTCTGCGCGATTTTGGCGCCGACGGCGAGCCGATGCCGGTCGTGGGACGGCGCGATGTCGTGCTCAACGGGCGCGGGGAAGCTGCGGCCCGCATCGAAACCCACTCGGTCCAGATCAAGCCGTTCGCCGCCATCACCGCCGCGTTTTCCGATCTTGAAGGGGAAGGCGACTATGCACAATGGCGCGCTGGCCATGAGGCCTATTTCGCCCGCAATGGCGGTTTCACCCCCGATATGGAGATTGTCTGCGAGACCTTCAAACTGGTGGAAATTTTGCCAGCCGGCAGAGCGCTCTATGCGCAATTGGTCAGTCCGATTTTCATTGTCACCGATATTGAAAGCAATGGCCCAACGCCCCTGCATCACTCGATGCTGAGTTTCGCCTCGGTGGCGATTGAAGCCGATGGCACGCGCCATGGTGAATTTGAAGCGCAATTACAGCCACGCGCCGATCGCGGCACCGACCCGACCACCATGGCTTGGTGGCAAACCCAGCCTGAGGCATGGAAGGTGGCGACCGTAAATGCCGAGGCGCCGGAAATCGTCATGCCGCGCTTTGCCGATTGGGTCGATAGCCTGCCCGGCCCCAAGGTTTTCGCCGCCGCGCCGATGATGTTTGATGGTCTGTGGATGGACCATTATCTGGATGTTTTTGCCGGCACGCGGGTTTTAAGCGGCCCGTTCAAGACACGGCAGATTTTCAGGGGCGGCGGTGTGTGTCTTTACACCATGGCTGGCACCCTGCGCGGCGCGCCCTATCTCGATTGGGGCATGAGCAAATTGCCCGCCGAGTTTTACGGCCATATCGCCCACACCCATAACGCCATTGATGATGCGCGCGGCTTTGCCAATGTGCTGGTCGAACTGTTCAAGATTTCCCGCCAACTGCCCGCGATCTCCGGGTCAGCCAGCGACTTCCGATAAGGTGCCAAAGCAATGAAATTCACCCTTGATTGGCTCAAAGAGCATCTCGATACCGACGCCAGCGTCGCCGACATTGCCAAAACCCTGACCATGATCGGGCTGGAAGTCGAAGAGGTGATTCATGAGGGCGATGCGCTCAAGAATTTTGTCACCGCCCATGTCGTGTCGGCCGAAAAACATCCCAACGCCGACAAATTGCGCGTCTGCAAGGTTGATGCCGGCACTGGCGAGTTGATCGATGTGGTCTGCGGCGCGCCCAATGCCGTCACCGGTCTGAAAACCGTCTTCGCCGCGCCCGGCACCTATATTCCGGGCAAGGACATGACCATCGGCAAGGGCAACATTCGCGGCGCGGTCAGCAATGGCATGTTGTGCTCGGGTGCCGAACTGGAGCTGTCGGGCGATCACGACGGCATCATTGAATTGCCAGAGGATGCGCCGGTTGGCGTGCCCTACGATCAGTTCGCCAAACTGGATGGCGTCACCTTCGATATTTCCATCACCCCCAATCGCGGCGACGCCACCGGCGTTTTCGGCATCGCCCGCGATCTGGCCGCCTATGGGCTGGGCGCGCTAAGGCCCACCGACATGTCGCCGGTCCCTTCCGTTGGGCCGAGCCCGATTGGCGCGCTCGAACAGCGATTTGCCGCCGATGAACCCAAAACCATCCGCAAATTTGCCGGTCGCCTGATCCGCAATGTCAAAAACGGTCCATCGCCCGACTGGCTGCAGCAACGCCTGCGCGCCGTTGGCCTCCGCCCCATTAATGCCCTGGCCGATATTACCAATCTGGTCTCACTCGGCTGGGGGCGCCCCTTGCACGCCTATGATGCCGATAAATTCACCGGCGCGCCGTTCCTGCGCAATGCAAAGCCCGGCGAAACCCTTGAAGGGCTCGATGGCAAAAGCCATCAACTCGACGAAACCATGACCGTCATTGCTGACGATAGCGGCGCTCTCTGCCTCGGCGGCATCCTTGGAGGCGTGCCCACCAGTTGCACTGAGGGCACGGTCAATATCTTCATGGAATGCGCCAGTTGGGACCCTGATCTTATTGCCCGCACCGGACGAACCACCGGCATTGTTTCCGATGCACGCTACCGGCTGGAACGCGGCGTCGATCCGGCGCTGACTGAACCGGGCCTCGAACTGGCCACCCGGCTGGTCATGCAGATTTGCGGCGGCGAGCCCTGCCAGCCGGTGATTTCGGGCGAGGATGAGTATGCCAATACAACTATCCAGTTCCCCTTGAGCGAAGTCAAACGCCTGACCGGGCTCGACGTAGAACCCATGGTGATCAAGGCCATTTTGACAGCTTTGGGCTTCGCCATTGAAGCTACGGGCAACAGCCTCACTGTCAAGGTGCCAAGCTGGCGGCCCGATGTGAGCCTCAAGGCCGATCTGACCGAAGAAATCATGCGCATGGTCGGGGTCGATAATGTCCCGGTCGAGCCGCTTGAACGGCTCACCCATGTCGCCCCTCCCATGTTGACGACCATCCAGAATCGCCGCCGCATCGCCCGCAGGGCCCTGGCGTCGCGCGGGCTGGATGAGGCGGTCACCTGGAGCTTTATCGATCACGAGATGGCCGAAAAGTTCGGCGGTGGTCAGGACGAGTTGCAACTGGCCAATGCCATTGCCGCCGACATGACCGACATGCGCCCCTCATTGCTGCCCGGCCTGCTGGCCGCCGCCAAGCGCAACGCCAATCGTGGCATTGCCGATCTGGGCCTGTTTGAAGTGGGCCAGATATTCCTGTCATCGGCCCCCGAGGGTCAACACACATTTGCCAGCGGTGTGCGTACCGGCACCGCCGGGCTGACCGGCGCTGGGCGCCATTGGACCGGCAAGGCCGAACCCGTCGGCGTTTTCGACGCAAAGGCCGATATCGGCGCCGCGCTCGATGCCTTGGGCGTTGATATCGACAAGGTGCAAGTGGTGGCCGACCCGGCACCCTGGAGCCATCCGGGCCGGGGCGGTCGCATTCAACTGGGGCCAAAGCTCATTCTGGGCTGGTTCGGCGAATTGCATCCCGCCTGGGCCGCCGAGCTTGATATTGACGGGCCGGTCGCTGCCTTTGAAATCGACCTCGACGCGTTGCCCGAACCGCGCAAAAAACCGACCAAAACCAAGCCGGCGCTTAATCTCTCAGGCCTGATGCCCGTCAGTCGCGACTTTGCCTTTGTGGTCGATCGCGCCGTCACTGCCGCGGTCATTCTGCGCGCCGCGAGGGGCGCCGACAAGAATTTGATCAGCGATGTTGGTATCTTTGACGTCTTTGAAGGTGCCCATGTCGGGGAAGGCAAGAAGTCGGTCGGCATCGAGGTAACGCTTCAGCCGCTGGATAAGACCTTGACCGACGAGGATATCGAAAAAGTCTCCGCCGCCATCATTGGCGCGGTGACCAAATCAACCGGCGGTACGCTTCGGGCGTGACCGATTTGAGAAAGAAGTAAGCGCGATGATCGCACAGGAAAACGGCCTGCCGGTCATCGCTTCTTTCTGGCATGGACCCTTGAGCTGGCTGGAGCATTTGTGCATCCGCTCCTTCATCGCTCAGGGCCACGTCTTCCACCTCTATAGCTACGCCCCAGTCCCCGACATCCCAACCGGCGCGGTCTGGCACGATGCAGCAAAGATCGTGCCCGAAGATCGCCTCGTTTTTTACAAGGGCCACGGCACCCCGGCAGTGTTTTCCGACTATTTTCGGCTAAAGCTGTTGCAGGCCGAAGCGGGCATCTGGTCAGACGCCGATATTTTCTGCGTCCGCCCCTTTGCCGATCTGCCAGACTATCTGATGGGCTTTGAGCGCCCCGGCTCGATCAATGTAGCGGTGCTCTCAATGCCCGCCAACGCGCCCTTGCTCGATGATCTGATAAAGGTTTTTTCGGCAGAAAACCGACCCCTGTTCGAGCCGCACCTGCCCCCGATCCGGCGTCTTGAAGTCGCTACCAAGCGGCTGGTCGGCCTGAAAGTGCCACCTGAAAACATGCAATATGGCGCCACCGGCCCTTTTGCCCTGACCCATTTTGCCCGCCAGCGCGGTCTCTGGGATCAGGTGCAACCGCCGCCGGTATTCTACCCTGTGCCCTATGAGGATGTACCCGCGCTTATGCAGCCCGGCAGCCGCATCGAAGTGGCAATAACGCCCGAAACCCTGGGTGTGCATGTCTGGCGCAGCCAGTTCACCAATCGCGGTCGCGCCGGCATGCAATTGCCCGCTCCCAACAGCGCCATGGCGCTATTGTGTGCGCGTCACAATATCGATCCGGTGGCCTAGCGCCTGCCGGTCAGCGCGCCAAATTTCTTGCCCCAATAGCGCTTCCAGCGATGCCGCATGAAGCGATAAAACAGCTCATTGGTCATCACATGGCGGTAAAATCGCCGATAGGCCACGGTCGATATCAGGTTCCAGGGCTTTGATGGGCCGGTATAATGCAACACGGCAACGTCCATGCCTTCGTGCGCGCCGCGCGCGTCAATCGTATTCCAGCGCGCGGGCAGTTGTTGCCATTTGTTGACAAATATCAGGTTCAAAATGTCCTGATCAAAATAGAGTTTGTCCATGGTGCCGTCGGCCAGAAGTCCATCGATCCGACTGCCAATATCGGCTTGCCGCCACTTGGCAACATCGATGACAATGACGCCGGAATTGAAATAGGGGTCGGCGATGTCAAAGATCTCGCCATTGTGCGCCAGGTCACGTCCCCCGGTGATAAAGCCGCCCATCGTGTCGCGAACAGCCCCGATTGCGCAGTCGCCCAGATCGACGTCGTATAGCTGCTCGATGGGCGCTCGCACCAATACATCGCAATCGAGATAGACAACCCGCCCGATTGAAGGATCAATAAGCCGGTCCAGCAACAGGCGCGCATAGACGATCTTGCCGAACCGTTTTTTTGCTGGAATGCGGTCGACCGTTTGATTGAACTGGTCAGATTGATCAAGATCATACCAGACCAGCTTGGCGCCAAATTCGATTGCGATCTTGGCAAGGTCCGCCTTGTGCGCATCACTCATGGTGCGATGGCAAAGATGAAACACCAGATCAGTCTTGCGCTTGGTATGCACACAGATCGAGCGCATCACCGCGTATGCTGGTGCCCAGAAATTGTCATCAAAGGTCAGCGCGATATGCATGGGCTGATCGGTTGAGGCAGATATCGTTTGTGTCAAGGCTCATCCCGCCGGATTGGTTCCAACGCGGGCTTCTAGCATACGGGTCGCGCGGCGCAACTGCGGCCTCACGAATGGGCCAAACGGCTAACCATGGCTGTCGCAAAGGCAAAAAACACAGTCAGCAGGATTATGCCGAACATGGCGTTGGTCAGGCCCATAGAAACAAACCCGACCGACAACAGGGTTGCCGCGAGAATGGCGGGGCGGCGATTGGGACCATCAGGCGCCCGCAATGCTTCAACCAATGGTGCCAACACGAGCATGGCATAGCCTGCAATCCCCAATATCCCACCGCTGACGGCAAAATCGGCGAGGTCCGAATGCAGGTGCTCATAGGCCGGAAATACCTCCCCGGCAGGGACATAGTTTGCCGTGATCGGCACCAGATCGAGCAGTCCATGCCCAAATATCGGTGCCGCCATAAAGGCGTTCCAGGCGCTTTGATACATGACCAGACGCTCGCCCGTAGACGCGTCGTCAGTTGTCCCGTTGATCAGCGGCTGCCAGATGTCGGCAATGACCTGCAACGGTCCCGTCGGACTGTTGATACCGATCGCCAGGACTGCCACCAACAAGGCGACTGCCCCCAACGCGACCAGCAGTGTCAGTCGGCGTGAGAGCCCGCCCCAAAACACCAGAAACCCAATGCTTGTCGCGATCATCACCAAAAACGCCGCCTGCGGCCCACGCGACCCAGAAAGCCAGATGGTAACAAGGCTTAGCAACGGCCCGAAAAGAAAGAGCACCCGCCACCAGCGCTGCGTCAGCACAAATCCCACAAGCGCCAGAAAACCAACGCCCAGCGCCAGGTCGGCAAAATGGATTGGGTTGGCGACCGAAAATCCTGAGCGAACCTCGCCCAGCACCAATCGATCATTCAGAGCCACAACACATGCCCCCGCAACCCCGATCAGGGCGAGGCTCGCCATGATCAGATTGTCGTTTTCGTTCGTCTCTATGTCCAGTAAAGCCAGCAATGGGGCAATCAGAAACAATGGAATAAAAAAGTAGATCGCCACCGCTCCGACCGCAGACCCGGATCCGATGGCATATGTTGCCGCCAGCAACAGTCCCGCCGCCAGTGGCATCCACACCGCCGGTCGTGCCAATAGCGCACCATGCCGACGGCGCAGCACCCCAAAGCCTGCAACTGCCGCCACAATGGTCAGGGTGGTGCTGGCTTCAGGGGCGACACAGCCCAGAACAAGGCCCGCAACCAGGGCTACGGTCCGCAGCGCCGACGGCAATGGAAAGGCTGGCAATTATTGTCCCTCAAGAGTCGCCGGGAAAATGCACGACCTGCTGCGTCAGGTCAATTGCCCCTCACCACCGCAATTTCAGCGAATGGGCGACGGTCGGATCGAAGTGCAGCGTCACCAATACATCGTTAGCCGCGTCGGTGGTGCCATCGATATATTGACGCTGGCGCAAGACCAGGCTTTCACGGTTTTGAGCGAGCGAAATCAGCACATAATCAAAACAATCGTAGGAAATGTCCGCCGCTTCCGCCGCGCCGATCTCGCGCTTGAGCCCGGCCAGCGGGCGTCCCCCAATGGGTTGTCCGGTCCCCACGGCAAAGGCCCGCGTTGTCACCGTGGCGGTTTCGGCAACTTCGCACACAAACCGGTCGTCGCGCAGCGCCAGTTCATGCACCACGGCGATCTCGGTTGCTTCGTCCCAGCGGGTCGAGCCTTCATAGCTGACTCTATTATCACCAATGTCGAGATAGATGTCGCTCCAGCCGCAGCTGTCTTGCTGCTGTTGATAGCACCAGCGTTGCGAACTGCTCATCAGCGTGGTGAGCGCGTCAAGATGCAGCACCTTGCCAATTTTGACATTTGCCAGCGCCGCATCGGTAGCCGCATCGAAACCAAGCGCTGGCGCGCAGCAAAGCACCAGCGCCGCCGCGCCCGTCATGGCTCTATTCATGCACGCTCCCCTTTCCCTCGGCCCAACACGTCGCGCTTGGCAAAACGCCTAGCGCAGCCAGCCGCTGGGGCGCGGATGCAAATCCATCAATCCGCCCTTGGTCGCCGCATCGATCGCCGCGATCTCCTCATCGGCAAGGCTCAGATTATTGAGCACACCCAGATTGTCCTTGAGCCTGCTCAAGCGTCCGTACACCCACCAGCGCCGAGGTCATTTCGGGGCGCCGTAAGGCCCAGCTCAGCGCCAGCTGCACCATGGACTGGCCCCGTGCATGGGCAATCGGCCCAAGCGCCTCGACCGCCGAGAGTACACGCGGCTCGATATGGCTGGCCCGCAGTGAGCCATTGGGATTGTCGCCCCGCGTGCCCTCGGTCTTGCCCTTATTGTATTTGCCCGACAAAACGCCCTGTGCCAGCGGCGAAAAAGCGATCATGCCAATGCCCAATTCACCACAGGCATCCATGGTCTTGTCCTCTTCGATCCAACGGTTGAGGATCGAATAGGAGGGTTGGTGGATGGTGGTGGCGACGCCCATCTCCTTCAAGATCCGATAGGCCTCGCGCGTTTCTTTTTCAGGATAGCTGGAAATGCCGACATAAAGCGCCTTGCCTGACCGCACCGCATGGGCAAGTGCGCCCATGGTTTCCTCGAGCGGAGTTTCGGGATCAAAGCGGTGTGAATAGAAAATATCGACATAATCGAGACCCATGCGCATAAGGCTCTGGTCAAGGCTGGCCAGCAGATATTTGCGGCTGCCAAACTCGCCATAGGGCCCCGGCCACATATTGTAGCCTGCCTTGGTCGAAACGATCATTTCATCGCGATAGGGGCGAAAGTCGCGCGCCAGCACGGTGCCGAACAATTCTTCGGACGATCCGGCTGGAGGGCCATAATTGTTGGCCAGGTCAAAATGGGTAATCCCTGCATCAAAGGCGTGGCCCAGAATTTCCATGGCGCCGGGATAGTCGCGTGTACCACCAAAATTTTGCCAAAGCCCCAGACTGATAACCGGCAGCTTCAGCCCCGATTTGCCCGAGCGGCGATATTGCATTGAATCATAGCGTGCCGGATCGGCCCGATAGGTCATGTCAAAGCTCCAAATATCTGCAAATGCATCATGGCGTCGCCCTTTGCAGCGCGCCGCGAGCAATGATAGAAGCGGGCAAATTCCAACAGCGGCCTGCCCTATGAACGCTAACCTGACCCAAACCGCCCCAACCTTCAAGACCCCCCTCGTCACGGTCATGGCTGTGTACAAGTTTGCCCTATTGCCCGACGCCGCCGCGATTGTGCCGGCGCTGGAGAATTTTTGCCGCGCCAATGAAATTTTTGGCACGCTGATCCTTGCCCATGAGGGGATCAATGGCACTGTCGCCGGACGCCCCGAGGCCATTGATGCGCTAAAAAATTTCCTGCTGACTGGCAAAATCTTCGCCGGACGCCTGGCGGGCGCCGAAATCAAGTATTCAACGGCCAGCACCATGCCGTTCCTGCGCTTGAAGGTGCGGCTAAAGCCCGAAATCGTCACCCTGCGCGCTCCCGAGGCCAATCCCGCACAATCGGTCGGCACCTATGTCGAACCGGAAAACTGGAACGCGCTGATCGAACGCAATGACATCGTTCTGGTCGATACCCGCAATGATTATGAAGTGGGCCTGGGCACCTTTTCGCGCGCTCTTGATCCAGCGACCAAAAATTTCACCGAGTTCAAGGACTATGTCGCCACCCACCTCGATCCCAAACGCGACAAGAAGGTGGCGATGTTCTGCACCGGCGGCATCCGCTGCGAAAAGGCCTCCTCCTACCTTTTGAGCAAAGGCTTTGAGGAAGTATTCCACCTCAAGGGCGGCATTTTGAAATATCTCGAAACCGTCCCCGCCAAGCATAGCCGCTGGCAGGGCGAGTGCTTTGTTTTTGACGAGCGCGTCGCCGTCGGCCATGGGTTGGTCGAGGGCGACGCCACGCTGTGTCGGGCCTGCCGCCATCCGCTGACCGCTGCTGACCGCGCCGATCCGGCCTATCAGCAAGATATCTGCTGCCCCTATTGCGCCGATCAGCCGCAAAAACACGCCGCCGCCGCTGAGCGCCATCGCCAGATCGAACTGGCCCATGCGCGCGGCCTTGAGCATATGGGCGATGCCTCCCATAATGCTGCCAAAGCGCGCAAGCTGGCCAAGCAACAGCGCGCCGAAGCCAACCGGGCGCGCGCCCGTGGCAAGGTTGGCTAAGGCTCGATTTCGGGCCGTTCAGCGGGCCACTCAATGGGATGGGTTTGGCGATGAGCACAGAAAAATCCGTCAGTTTTGACGATATTGTCAGCTTGGCACCAGAAGCGTTGCAGCCGGTAGTCTGTCGCCTGCGCGATCTGGTGCTGGCCGCCGATCCGGAAACGTGCCTTGTGGTTCAACTCGGCTACCGCGCCGCCAACTTTGGTGTTGGCGCCAAAAAAATGACCGAGAGCCTATCTCCATATCATCCCGCATGCGCGATGGGTCAATCTCGGCTTCAATTATGGCGTCGCGCTTGATGATCCACACAATTTGCTCGAGGGCACCGGCGCCAAAATGCGGCATGTCAAAATCCGCTCGATGGCCGATTGCGCCAATCCCGCGCTGGTCGATTTGATCCGAAGCGCCGTAAGTGAGCGGAAAAACGCTCTAGGGCACAACTGACCATTTAAAGGCCAGTGGCGGTCCCCGCTATGGCATAAGCCCCGCAGCTTTTACTGCCGGCAAGAACGAACGGCTGATTGGCAGGCGGGTGCCATCGGCCATTTCCACCATTGGCTTGCCATCGACCCGGATGCAGCGTGCCACCGCATCCAGCGCCACCCAATGGGAGCGGTGAATTTGTAGGCCCTCGACCGCGCCAGTTTCGCCAATGGCATCGCCCAACCGCATCAGCACCAGCCCGTGCCCCTTGTCGGTGGTGATCTCGACATAATGGTCAGCAACCGAAATCTGCTGCAATTTTCCGCGTTGGGGCAGGGGTAGCCGTTGCAGGATGACGGGCGGCTGCGGCGCCGGTGCGGCAGCTGTTTGGGCAACCGGAACCCGGGCGCGTTCGACAAGGCGCGTGATGATGATCGCGCCGGCGCAAATGATCATGCAATAGGCAAGCAGGTGCCAGGGATTGATACCCAAGTCCCCCATAACCACCAGATTGATGCCCAATACACAAAGCGCTACCGGCACACCGCCGACAAACCCTTCAACCAAAGCCAATAGCCAGGGGTTCATCCCGGTCGGCGTCAGCCCAAATTTGACCAGATTGGCCGTCGCCGTACCGATGGCATAGGTGCTCAGAACCACCACGGCCCAATAGAGCAGGCGTGGCAACGGCTCCAGCGCGTCAAACGTGCCAAACGGACCCGACAATCCGAATACCAGTGCCAGCCCCAGCAGCACGATTTGGGTGGCGCGATTGGTCATCTGGGCGCGCATTTCGCGCATCGTGAAACGCAGGGGCGAGTTGCTCACGTAGAAATCCGGGGTTTGGCGCATCACAATTTGCCTCTGCACTCTAGCGCGGGCATCTGCACTTGCAAGACGTACGAGCCGCCAACCGCCGGAGATTTTCATGAGCCTCGACCCACTCCTTCACGCCAGCCCCATTATCCAGCTACACGCGCTGGCCGCCACCCTTGCCCTGATCACCGGCGCCTATGTGTTGTTCAATCGCAAGGGCGATGCGCGTCACAAAATGATGGGGCGCATCTGGGTCAGCTTGATGGTCGTGGTCTGTGTCAGCTCGCTGTTTATCTGGGAGCCTGCGCATGGTCGGCCTGTTCAGCCCCATCCATCTGCTGTCGCTGGGCACGCTTTATGCCTTGTGGCGCGCCGTATCCTATGCACGCCAGCGCAATATCACCCGGCACAAGCGCACAATGCAGCTGACCTATGTCGGTGCCTTGCTGATAACCGGCCTCTTCACCTTCCTGCCCACGCGAATCATGAACCGGGTCATTTTTGGCGCCGATGGGGCCAGTGCACCCGAACTTTTGGCCTTTGGCATAACCATCATTACCATCGCGCTGGCCGCCATGATGATCGCCCGCTATCGTCCCGCCCGCCGTGCCCGTCGGCAGAAAAGCCTGGCCCACTAGGCGCTGCCGATCAAAACACCCGCCGCAAACACCAGCGCACCACCCACTACCACCTGCAGGGCGGCGCGCCAGAACGGCGTTGACATATAGCGGCTCTGGACAAAGGCAATGACCCACAATTCGATCAAAACCACCACAACGGCAATCGTTGTGGCGAGGGTAAAGTCATGGATCAGATAAGGCAGCGCATGGCCTAGCCCGCCAATGGCGGTCATGATCCCGGCGGCCAGCCCGCGTTTGAGTGGTGAGCCGCGCCCGGTCAGCTTGCCATCGTCGGACGCCGCCTCGGTAAAGCCCATCGAAATACCGGCGCCAACCGCTGCCGCCAGCCCCACCAGAAATGTCTGCCAGGTGTCACCTGTGGCAAAGGCGGCGGCAAACACCGGCGCCAGTGTCGACACCGACCCATCCATTAGCCCCGCCAGCCCCGGCTGCACATAGGTCAGGACAAACTGGCGATGCTCTTCGCTGGCCTCCTGGGATCGCGCATCGGCACCCAGTTCGTTGGCTTCGAGCCGATCAGCGACATTGGCATGGGCGCGCTCCTGCGCTGCCAGATCGCCCAGAGCTTGCGCACCCCGACATCCTGTGTCTGCTCGGCCGCCGCCAGATAGAAGCGGTATGCCCCTTCTTCCATCTCCCAAACCTGCTGGCGCACGCCTTCGAGCGTCAAGTTCTGCATCAGCCACAGCGGCTTGCGCTGCAGGAAACCGCGCACATGTTCACGCCGGATCGGCACCAGCCGCTCGCCGAACTTTTCGCGATAATGGTCCAGTAACCGCCGCCGATGCTCGTCTTCCTCGGCGGCCATCCCCTCAAACACCGCAGCCGAGCCGGGATATTGCTCGCCAAGTCTGGTGGCAAACTCACCATATATCCGCCCGTCTTCTTCCTCGGCGGCAATAGCAAGCGAAAGGATTTCGCGCTCATTGAGCGAAGAAAATTCACGACGATTATCAGGCAACAAGCGCAGCATGGCGATTCCCAACGATAGGGTGTCATTTTTTAGAACAATTCTAATCTATCGGCAAGTCCGATGACATCTGTTGCATATAGCCGCCCGCTGATGCGGGCACTTCACTGGCTAGCCATTGCCGGAAACGCTTGACCTTGCCCGGCTCGCGCCGTCCCTTGGCCGTTGCCAGCCAATAGCCGCACTGCCCCTTGGCCGACATTTTGAAGGGGCGCACCAACCGCCCGTCGCTGATTGCATCGGCGCTCATCATGTCCGCTGCCAACAACACACCTTGCCCGGCAATGGCGGCATCAAATGCCAGCGACGCATCTGACAATCGCGGCCCGCGCCACTGGATGTCCGCGTCCAGCCCCGCCGCCTTTTGCCATAGCGGCCAGGACAGCATGCTGGTCTGATCGTGAATAACCGGCACCTGCGCCAATGCCGCCGGATCAGGCAGGCGTTCGGCCAGCCGCGGCGCACATACCGGGCTGAAATCGCGGCCGCCAATCGCGCTGGTCGCCACCCCCGGCCAATCGCCCAAGCCATAGCGAATGGCACAATCAATATCGGGTCGCCCCAGATCCAGCATCGCCGCGGTCACTGTCAGGCGCACTTCAAGGCCCGGATTAAGGGCAGTGAATTTATTGATCCGCCAGATCAGCCAGCGCGAGGCAAATACGCTGCCCATGGTCAGGTTCAGCACCAGCTCGTCGCGTCCACTCAAATTCGCCAGCCCGTCCTGTAGCGCTGCAAACCCCGCTGATATTTGTGGTAACACCTGCGCCAGCGCCGGGCGTGGCACCAGGCCATGTGCCGTACGTTCGAACAGTTCAAACCCCAGTCGCTCTTCAGCCCGCCGCACATGCTGGCTGACCGCGCCGACGGTCACACCCAACTCCTCAGCCGCCGGCGCCAACGCCCCGCGACGCGCCACGATCTCGATGGCCCTTACAGCATTCAGCGGAATGGGAAACGGATTTTGCATATAGATAATCTATATCGCTGACCGAACTGATGTCGATTGTTTTCTCGATGGTGCAGGCTCATCCTGTCGAATATCGCAACGCACTCTTATAACAGGAGTACATTATGTATACTATTCTGACACGCTGGCTGCGCGCGCTTTGGCGCCGCGACTGCCCGCCAACACCGCTGGATAATTTGCCGCCCCGGCTGTGGGCCGACCTGCCATCCTATCATCCGGACCAGAATTGCCCCTGCGGCTAAAACCCTATTCGCACAGCCGCGCCGTGCAGGTCTTGCCATGGCACCCAAGGTCGAGGTGCAAATGATCGCGGTGCAGCGCATTGGCCTCGGGTCCAAGCACCGTGGTAAACCGGGCGCAGGCCGCATCATGGGCCAGCCGCAACAATCGTCCGCCCGCGCTACTGGCGGGTAGCCAATCATCCGCCACTTTGACATTTGTGCCATCGCCAAGGGCAAAGCCCACCACATCGAGCGCATCGGCAAACCCGTGTTCGGAGGTCAAACCATCGGCGGCATTATTGCGCTTGCGACACATATAGCTCGTGCCCACCAATATGGTTTCCAAATTGGTGTTCTGCGCCGCGCCCAGATACCCGTCAATCGCCCCCGCCCAGCCCGGCAGGCTGCTGGCCATGGCGCAATCGGTAATGATCGGGCTCGATAGTGCCACCATCCGGCCATTGGCAAGAACCCCCGTCACGCTCAGCGGCGAGCGCGCTTCGCACACACCGTCACGGATTGGCGGCAAGGCCTTGGCTTCAACCTGCCCACGGATCACCGCAGGACAGGCAGTCTGGTAAACCCGCGCCTCTGCCTTGGCAGGCGCTTCGGTTTTCACCCTGGTTGGTGGTGTCACCACTGGCTTGGATTGGACGGGGCGCGGTCGCGGCAACGCCACATCGGTCTCCGCAGCGGCGCTGTCCGGCCGTGGAATGGGCAGATTGACCGCCCCCGCCGGGCCGGCCACACCAAATATCAAACTCATGATCAGGAGCCATCGCATGGCAGGCCAAACGTTTTGTTTCTGCCAATCGTTGCCATCAATGACACAATCACGCAAATAGCACGGTTAAGGGCACATAAACCATCTTTGCGCCATGCCCCGCTTCTGCTATCAGCGCGGCCATGACAACGCCGCTTAAAAATATCCGCAATTTTTCCATCGTGGCCCATATCGACCACGGCAAATCCACTTTGGCCGACCGCCTCATACAATTGACCGGCGGGCTGGAAATCCGTGAGATGAAAGCTCAGGTGCTCGATTCGATGGATATCGAGCGCGAACGCGGCATTACCATCAAGGCGCAGACCGTGCGCCTCAAATATCATGCTCAGGATGGCGAGGATTATATCCTCAACCTGATCGACACCCCCGGACACGTCGATTTCGCCTACGAGGTCTCGCGCTCCATGGCCGCCGTTGAAGGCTCGCTGCTGGTGGTCGATGCCTCCCAGGGCGTTGAGGCGCAGACCCTGGCCAATGTTTATCACGCGCTCGATGCCAATCATGAAATCGTGCCGGTGCTCAACAAGGTTGATCTGCCCGCCGCCGATATTCCGCGCGTCAAGCAGCAGATCGAGGATGTCATCGGCCTTGACGCCTCCGACGCGCTCGAAATTTCGGCAAAATCGGGCATGGGCATTGATAGTGTGCTCGAGGCCATTGTTACCCGCCTGCCTGCGCCCAAGGGCGATATCAACGCCCCGCTAAAAGCGCTTCTGGTCGATAGCTGGTACGATACCTATCTCGGCGTCGTGGTCCTGATCCGCGTCATCGATGGCAAGGTGAAAAAAGGCCAGAAAATCCGCATGATGAATGCCAAGGCCACCTATGAGCTGGACCGCGTTGGCGTATTCACGCCAAAACTGGTCGCGGTTGATCAGCTTGGCCCCGGCGAGTTGGGCTTTTTCACTGCCTCGATCAAGGAAGTGGCCGATACCAATGTCGGCGACACCATCACCGACGACAAAAAGCCCACCACCACGGCATTGCCCGATTTCCGTCCGGCCCAGCCGGTGGTGTTTTGCGGTCTGTTCCCCGTCGACGCCTCGGACTTTGAAGAGTTGCGCGCCGCCATGGGCAAGCTGCGGCTCAATGATGCAAGCTTTTCGTTTGAAATGGAAACCAGCGCCGCCTTGGGCTTTGGCTTCCGCTGCGGCTTTTTGGGCCTGTTGCATCTCGAAATCATCCAGGAACGCTTGAGCCGCGAATTCAATCTCGAGTTGATCGCGACGGCCCCGTCAGTGGTCTATGACGTCGTCCAGACCAATGGCGAAACCATCGCGCTGCACAATCCCGCCGATCTGCCCGATGTCATGAAGATCGAGGAAATCCGCGAACCCTGGATCAAGGCGACGATTTTGACGCCCGACGAATATCTCGGTTCAATCCTGAAACTCTGCCAGGACCGGCGCGGCGTTCAGAAAAACCTCTCTTATGTCGGCAGCCGGGCGCTGGTCGAATATGAACTGCCGCTCAATGAAGTGGTGTTCGACTTTTATGATCGGCTAAAATCCATTTCCAAGGGCTATGCCAGCTTTGACTATGCCCTGATCGACCACCGCCCCGGCGATCTGGTCAAACTCAGCGTGCTGGTCAATGCCGAACCGGTCGACGCGCTTTCCATGCTGGTCCATCGCACCGTCGCCGAAACCCGCGGCCGCATCATGTGCGAAAAGCTCAAGGAACTGATCCCGCCGCACCTGTTCGTCATTCCCATCCAGGCTGCCATCGGCGGCAAGATCATCGCCCGCGAAACCGTCCGCGCCATGCGCAAGGACGTGACCGCCAAATGCTATGGCGGCGACGCCACCCGAAAGCGCAAACTCCTGGACAAGCAGAAAAAAGGCAAAGCCAAGATGCGCCAGTACGGCAACGTCGAAATCCCCCAGGAAGCCTTCATCAAAGCCCTCAAAATGGGTGACGAATGAGGGTTCCATAAACCCGTTTCGGCCTACAACAAATTTCTTCGTACTTTTTGGATACAAGACATTAGTGATTCAATGGTGCAAGATAGATTGAAAGTGATTTGGAGGTTTTGATGACTAACGCACTTGACGCGCTTATTGAGGCAACCAAAAAAATTCAGCAGACCCCGCAGCAGCAGGAGCAACAGCGGCGCAGCTTCGCTTTTGGCAACACGGCTTTCGAGAACTCGAACATAACCCGTTCCATGGTCGACGAGCAGGCGGACCGCCTTGCGGTGCAGCATACAGAAGTGCGTGACCGCTAGGGCGATTATGGCCGACGAGACGAGCCAGCGCCACAGCAAGGCACTTGAAGCCGAGTTGATTACAGATCCTTTGGCGAAAGCCGAAGCGGAAGCGCTCAATGGCTTGCGGCAATATGATTTTGGTATCGACGCCGTCAAAACCGCAATTGAGCGCCAAGCCTTCAAGTTGCGGGTATCGCTCGTACTGGCTCTACAGCGCGAAGCCCTACATGGTATCAGCGCATACGCGGGTAATTTTAGACCAGCGGGCGTCACGATCGAAGGCAGCAAACACGAGCCCGCAGGCGCCCACCTCGTTCCTGAATTGGTCGAGGAAATGTGCGACTATGTAAATGAGCATTGGAACACGGCATCGCCGATCCATCTAGCCGCGTACGTCATGTGGCGCTTAAATTGGATACATCCGTTCTCAGACGGCAATGGGCGCACATCCAGAATGCTTTCCTATGTCGTGATGTGCAGTCGACTGCAGGCCGTGTTGCCGGGACATCCCACGATACCCGAACAGATCGTAAGCAATAGAAATCCCTACTTTGACGCCTTGGACGCCGCCGATGCGGCATACAAAGTCGGAAATTTGGATTTGTCGGCCATGGAAGATCTCCTCAGCGGCATGTTGGCCGTGCAGTTGAAAGGGGTCCATGACGCCGCCTCTGGCGCGCAGGACGCCGAATAGCACCTTTCCCAACGCCGCCCGTTCTGACCTCAACGTCACCCCACACTACCGCACGTCACCCCGGCCTTGACCCGAGGCCCATCGTGACGTGCCGCCACAAGCATCCCACGTGGATGGGAACGTAATCCCCCCAATCCCCGCACTCACCACCGCGCTTTACTCTCTCCTGACACAAACCTTGCTGCAGGAGAAACCCCATGCCCGACAAAATGACCAAAATCACGCGCCCCACCGCCCAGCGCCATGAGGCGATCTTTTTGCGGCTGACCAGCCTGACCAAACAGGCCGAAGCGGCGGCGGCGCGTCGGCCCGGTGGCGAAGTGCCAGACGGGGTGCGCATGGTTGCCGAGGGCCTGTTGTTTGATTGCCGACCGTTTCTGGTGCGCTCTCCTGGGCGCGCGCTGCCGGTGGCCGCGCCTGTCTATGGCGCGCTGGCGGCCCAGTTGGGGCAGGCGCTGGCGGGGCTGGTGGCTTTTGAGGCGCGCTGCACCAGCTATGATGGTCAGCATAATTGCTACGTCTGGCACCTGGGCGACAATGGATTTTTGCCGGTGCAGCGCCTCAGGCCGCAACTGCCGCCACCACCACCCGCGTCGGCAAAGGATAATACCGCCCGCATTCGCGCCAAGCTGGCCCGGCGCATTGAAAAGATTTTGGCGGGCCGCACGCCAACCCTTATGGCCAAAACTTATCCCCCTAGCCAAAACCCGCTGTAAACTCAAAACCATCCTGCGGGCCCGGACGGAGTTGCAACGACCAACCGCGCGCAGGACAGCCGGGAGGGCGGAAGTCGTTTTCCGCCTGGGTCCGCGTGACGGATGTCGGCCTGCCAGCCAGGCCCATGCAGCGCTCCGTAGTCCAGAAAGCCCGGCGCCCCGAGGCGACTTGTGCCTCACACTAACCTACCCACAGAGGCGCCCGCCGCCTCGGGGGCCGTCTGCTTGTTCCCCGATGGCTTTTTGGTCAGTCGGGCAATTGGCGTGGCCAAATTATCACAGTTGGTTACAGCGCCACACTTCTCAGGAACCGGGCTCCACGCGCCTCGTTGATTGGCACGGGGTGGCAAGGCGTCCTGCTCATTCTGGGCGCTTCCGTAAAATCGAGTGGGAATTAATCACTCAAAACAAGGAACTAGAACCATGAAGAACATTCTTTTGGCGACTGTCGCCGTCCTTTCACTTGGTGCCATGACACCAGCTTTTGCCCAAACCACGACCGATGCCAACGCCACAGTCGGCGCCGCCGCTGGCGGTTCGGGTGGCGCGGCTCTGGGCTTCGTGCTCGGCGGTCCGATCGGTGCCGTTGTCGGCGGTTTTGCTGGCGCTACACTTGGTGCTGAAGCCGGTGTTGCCGCAACCACGGTCGAATATGCCGGCAGTCACCCGGTCGATCCCATCTATATTGATGGCGGCGTCGATGTTGGCGCGACCCTGCCCGCAGACGTCAACATCTATCCGGTCGAAGGCGATGACAAATATGGCTATGTCTATGCCAATGATCGTGTCTGGATCGTCGACCTGCAAAGCCGCGCGTTGGTTCAGTCGCCCGGCTATCTGGTCGCGCAGTCGACCGCCGATTTCGTCGTCAACAATCCTGTTGGCTCGGTCAATGTCGATGGTGACATTGTCGTCGGCTATCAGGTGCCCGCCGACGTGCAACTGACCGCGGTGCCCGACGATCGCACCTATAGCTACGCCTATATCAATGACCGACCGGTCCTGGTTGAAAATTCCAGCCGCACCGTCATCTGGATTAAATAATCACACTCCCTGTGATCGAGGCCGTCCGCTCCTGGCGGGCGGCTTTGCTTTGACCCGCCGCCAATGCGCGATATAACAGCCCCATTCGCGGAGGGTGCCGATGGCCGATATTCTTGATTATTGCAAGGATCTGGAGATTACCGATTTCAAGCCGGGGCAGATAATCCTGCCCGAGGGCGAACGGCTGGGGAGGCTCTATATCCTGATCGAGGGCCAGATCGAAATAATCCGGGAAAAAACCCAGGTGACCCATGTGGACGAACCGGGCTCGTTCTTTGGTGAAATGAGTGTTTTGCTCGACATGCCCCATTCGGCCACCGTCAAGGCACTCTCGGACGTGCGGGCGTACCAGATCCCCGACGCACTGACCTTTCTTGACCAGCGCCCCGAATTTGCCCTGCACATCGCCACCATGCTGGCGCGGCGGCTCTATTACACAACGTCCTATCTCGTCGATCTGCAACAACAGGCCGCCGGCAAGCGTCAGGACCTTGATCTCGTCGATCAAATCCTCGCCCGGCTCGTCGAACCCCAGTCCGATAACAACAAATGATGCCCGTGCCTCAGCAAACGCTTCCAATTTTTGTGATCGTTGCTAGTCTTGGTGTCCCGCGACCCAAAGAATCGCCAACAATTACTTGAGGAGCACCCTGCGCCATGGCCCATAAATTCAAGATTACCGCCGCCAAGAATGGCGAGTTTGTCGCCAAGTTCGTCTATAATGCCGAAACTCTCGTCTGGTCCGAAACCTACAAATCCAAGGCCAGCGCCAAGAACTGCATCGAATCGATAAAGAAGAATGCCCCCGGCGCCGCTATTGTCGACCAGACCGCTGGCGAAGAAGGCAAGGGCTACCGCTTCGAAATCGCCGCGTCCAAGGACGGCCAGACGTTTGTGCGCTTCGTGGCGGCCAATGGCGAACCCTTGGTGCGTTCGGAAACCTACAAGTCCAAATCCAGGCTCAAAAAATTGTATCGCTTCGGTTCAGAAAAACGGACCTGCCGCCGACACCGTTGATGAATCCTGACCAGCGTCCGCTGATCAGAATATCTTGGACCTGCTCGAAAAGATTTGCCTATACTGGGCTCAAACAGGGGTCCGGTGATCGCCGCGATCCACTTTGTCCTCCGCCCCGCTGTCAGGAGAATGCCGCCTCATGAAAATCCTGCTTTCCACTCTGGCCGTGCCCTTGCTGGCACTGGCATTGGCCATCCCGACCCAAGCCCAGGCCTTGCCCAATCTTGAGGGGCGAACCATCCACGCGGTCACCGAGAACGCCTATTACCCACTCAACTTTGCCGACAAGACCGGTGCCGGTGTCGGGCTGGAATATGATGTGATCAATGAGGCGGCCAAGCGGCTAAATGCCAAGGTCGACTGGAGCCTTTCGGCTTGGGACGTCATGATCGAGGCGGTCAAGACCGGCCAGTTCGACATTGGCGCTGACGGCATTACCATAAATGCGGAACGGGCCGAGCAGGTCGACTTTACCCAACCTTTCATTACCGTCGACCAATCCTTCCTGGTGCGCGCCGATGAGGATCGGATCAGGGATGCGGCCAGCTTTGCCGAACATCCAGATTTGCTTTTCGGGGCCCAGTCGGGCACTTCGGCATTCTATACAGCCGTCTATGACGTGCTCGATGGCGACGAGGCCAATCCACGCATCAAGGCTCTTCGATACGTTTGGCGCTTCCGTTCAGGCCCTCAAAAGTGGCGACGTCGACGCGGTGATTGCCGATCAGGCGGCGGCGGCGGGCTATATCGGGGCCGATCCTGGCGCCTTCAAAATCGTTGGCGAACCGATCAAATCCGAACCGCTGGGTTTTATCCTGACACCAAAGTCGGATCTTGTTGATCCTTTCAATGACGCACTGTCCCAAATGAAGGGCGACGGCACGCTCGACAAGATGATCAACAAGTGGTTCTTCGAATACGGCGCTGAACAGTAAAACAAGCATCGGCCGTGCATTAATGATGTACGGTCCCAGCAATGTCCGAACCTAACCCGCAACCCAGATCGGTGCAGTTTCCGTGGTGGCTCGTGGCCATTGCACTTATTGGTCTGCTCATCTTGTGGGCCATCGTCGCCGATCAGGGCTACAACGAGATTTTCACCGTCCTGGTTCGGGGCGTGGTCACAACGCTCTGGGTGGCCATGGTGGCGTTTACGCTGGCCATGCTGCTTGGATTGCTCGTCGCATTGGCGCGCACCTCGCGGCACCAGCATCCTGGTGCAGCTGGCAACTTTTTATATCGAAATTGTCCGCGGCATTCCCATTCTGGTTGCTCTGTTCTACGTCGCCTTTGTCGGCGCCCCGGCGATGGTTGGGGCCGCAAACTGGTTGATCGCGCCGATGGTCAATATGGGCTTGTTCCCAGAATTGACCATTCGCAGCTTTGATTTCACCTGGCGCGCAATTTTTGCACTGACGGTTGCTTATTCCGCCTTCATCGCCGAAATTTTTCGCGCCGGTATCGAGGCGGTCAATGAAGGGCAGACCGAGGCGGCGCGGGCGCTGGGCCTGTCGCCATGGCGCACCTTTCGCCATGTCGTCGCGCCACAGGCCCTGCGCACCATCCTGCCCCCGCTGGGCAATGATTTCGTCTCGATGATCAAGGATTCGGCGCTGGTTTCAGCGCTCGGCGTGCAGGATATCACCCAGCTGGGCAAGGTCTATTCGTCGAGCAATTTCAAGTTCTTCGAAACCTATAATGTGGTGGCATTTCTCTATCTGACCATGACCATTTCCCTATCACTATTGGTGCGCCTGCTCGAAAAACGTATGGCCCGCAACAAGCGCTAGCCTTGTGTCGCACCGGGGCACCTACCACATGGGACCCGACAACATCGTCAACCGGAGTTAAGGCATGAAACCTGTTCCCGCCCTATTGGTTGGCCTCGTGCTCGCCGTCAGTCTTGGCGCCTGTTCAGACAAACGCGAGGTGGCCAGCGTTGGCGTCGACTGGACCGGCAACGATATTGCCATCGATGCGGTTGCCGATCCTGAAGTGTCGGGGGTCGTCTGCCACCTGGCCTATTTCAACCGCAGTTTCATTGACCGGCTGCAACAGGGAAACTGGTTTGAAGATCCCTCCTATTCGGCCCTTGATTGTTCGGCCATGGGCCCGATCACCGTCGGCGACATTGCCATGGGGTCGGGTGGCGAGGAGATATTTCGCGAGGGCCGGTCGTTGATCTGGAAATCGCTGCGCGTCTCGCGCATTTATGATGGGCAGAACAATGCGCTGATCTATCTGGCTCACGCGCGCGAATTGCAGCAGGGCTCGGGCAAGATGTCGCTATCGGTGGTGCCGCTGAATGGTGCAGACGTCACCTGGTCGAACGGGCCGCCAACACCCCCATCCGCAAAGTAGCGAAAGCGGGTTTTTTTACCGCTGGCAGCGGCGTTGGAACAAGATGGTGCAGGTTGGCGCCATTGACCAAAAATTTTCTTCACAATACCGCTATATTCGACCGATAAGTCTACGATATCATTGGCGAAACCAGAGGGCTCCGCAAACGGGGCAGGCAAGGAGCAAGAAATGGCTATTCTGATTGGCGACACGGCACCCGATTTTGAGGCAGAATCCTCCGAAGGACGTATTCATTTTTACGACTATATCGATGGCTCTTGGGCTGTGCTGTTTTCGCATCCCAAAAATTACACGCCTGTTTGCACCACCGAGACTCGGCTATACCGCAAAACTGAAGCCCGAATTTGACAAGCGCGGCGTCAAGGTTCTGGGCCTGTCGGTCGACAAGCTTGAAGATCACGCCGGTTGGGCCAGGGACATTGAAGAAACCCAGGGCACCGCCCTGAACTTTCCACTGCTGGCTGACACCGATGGTGCGGTTGCGCGCAAATATGACATGATCCATCCCAATGCCGACAATTCCCTCACTGTGCGCTCGGTATTTGTCATTGGGCCGGACAAGAAGGTCAAACTCAAGATTGAATACCCCGCCTCCACCGGGCGCAACTTTGATGAAGTTCTTCGCGTCATCGACAGTTTGCAACTGACTGCCAACCATGCCGTGGCAACGCCGGTCAACTGGAAGAACGGCGAGGATGTAATCATTGCCGGCACCGTCGACAATGAGGCGGCCAAGGCCAAATACCCCAATGGCTGGAAGGAACCAAAACCCTATTTGCGCATTGTGCCACAGCCGCGCGCCTGACATAGGTGCCCGCTACTTCCCGAACGACCGGACGGCAGGCGCCCCACCTGCCGTCCGTTTTCTGTCTGCCGCCTGGCTGGCAGGATCGGGAGATTGCCTTTTAACTGATCTTAAGGACAAGGCGCTAGCAATTGTCCGATGCCGTTCCAGTATCGGCGAGTTTGGGTTGCGGGCAAATGATCGACAAAACGAGTGCACCGGGGCGGATCAATCCGGTGTTGGTGCTGGCCGTCTTCGGCATCGCCGTTGTCACGCTCGTCGTTCGCGCTGTTGTCGGCGCCGCCCACACCCCTCTGCTGGCCGATACCGACGATGCCATGCGCATGGTTGTGGTCCGCGATCTTATCAACGGTCAGAACTGGTTTGATATCGTCCAGCATCGGCTCAACGCACCCTTTGGCGCGGAGGTACACTGGTCGCGACTGGTCGATCTGCCCATTGCCACCATTATCACTCTGGCGCGACCTTTTTCCTTTGGGCATGCCGAACAGGTTGCTGCTTATGTCTGGCCATTGCTCTTGCTCCTGGTGCTGCTGTGGCTGAGCGCTCGACTGTCCTTGCGACTGGTCGGCCAGCAGGGCGTGCTGCCGGCGCTGATATTGCCTGTTCTCAGCCCCGCCGTGACCGCAGAATTCACCCCCGGCCGGATTGATCATCATAGCGTGCAGATCATCCTGACGCTGGCAATCGCCTGGGCCTGCGTCGAAGCCGTCAAACGCGACCACTTTGCGGTACTCGCCGGTGTGTTGTGTGCAACCGCACTCGCCATCGGCACCGAATCCGTGCCCGCTGTCATCACCGCCATTGCCGCAATGGCTCTGCTTTGGGCCATCCGGGCCGACCAGGGCAAAAATCTGCGTGGCTTTGGCATCAGCTTTGCGCTTGCCGGCCTGGTTAATCTAGCCATTGCGGTGCCGCCCTGGCGCTGGTTCGTGCCCGCCTGCGATGCCATCTCTATTTTTTATGTCGGTGGCGCGGTGCTGGTTGGGGTGCTGTTTACGGCGCTCAGTTTCATGCCGAATGCCAAAACCGCGCACGGCCGAAAATTTCTCGGGCTGGCCGTCGCGGGTATTGTCGGCGTCGCCTTGACCCTGATGATCGATCCGCAATGTATAAGCGGGCCCTATGCTGCCGTTGATCCATGGCTGGTCAGCCATTGGCTCGACGCCATCTCCGAGGCCAAACCCTGGTGGGACAGCATCTGGGAACTGCCCGCCTATACAATCGCGGTGAGCGTGCCAGGATTTGCCGGGCTCATCATTATCGCCGTGCGCGCCATCCGCAGTCGGCATGATCGCGCCGAATGGCTGGTGTTGCTGGGATTTCTGGCCATGGCAACGCTGGTCATGGCGCTTCAGGTGCGCGGCGCGCGACTGGTCACCATGCCCGCCATTCCGGCGGCCGCATGGCTCATCGTGACCCTGCGCAAACGCTACCTCAATAGCGCACAACTTGCCGATGCCGCTTTGCTGGTTGGCGGTTGGCTGACATTTTCCGGCATTATCATGGTAGTGTTGGTTACCTTGATAACCGGTGGACAGATCACCCCGTCCAATGCCAGTCAGACCAACCAGCCTGACCGCTCCGCCTGCCTGCTGCCCGACGCCTTCGACGCGTTGAAAAAACTGCCGGCCCAACCGCTCATGAACCCGATCGATCTCGGTTCCCATATTTTGCTGAACACCGCCCATTCGGTCGTCGCGGCGCCCTATCACCGCAACACCGAGGGTCTGCTCGATGCGTTCCATTTCTTCAATCAGCCCATTGGGAGTGTGCGCGACATTCTTGACAAGCGCGGCATTGGCTTGGTCGTGACCTGCCCGGCGCTGCCAGAAATGGCCGGCCTGCCGGACGCCGCGCCGGACTCTTTTGTCAAACTGGCACCCAAGGGCCAGTTGCCCGATTGGCTAAAGCCGGTCAGCACCTCCGGACCGCTCAACATCTACGCGGTGGCACCGCGCTGACACTTGGTGTCGTGCTCCCCGGATCATAGGCTATCAACGGCGACTTGACATTAGATAACCCACTGGTTATTGATCAAACCCATAACCAAAGAGTTATGGAAAATCATGCCCCAATCCCACGATATTTTGTTCAAGACGCTCGCCGATCCGACGCGCCGGGCCATTTTCGAGCGCCTGTGTCGCGATGGCGACCAGACAGTGGGGGGCTGACACTCCATGCCGGTGTCTCCCAGCCGGCCGTCTCCAAACATCTCGGCGTACTCAAGCGCGCCGGGCTGGTGCACTTCCGGCAGCAGGGTCGCCAGACGCATTATAGCGCCCAGATTGACAGGCTCGCCCCGCTGAATGACTGGACACGAGAAATGACCGGCTTCTGGGAAAATCGGATCGACCAACTCGAAGATCTGCTTCAAAGGATGGACTAATGACCGACCAATCGACCAAAACACGCTCTGTTGTCATCGAGCGCCAGATCGCTTGTCCGCCAGAAAAGGCTCTGGCGTGCACTTACCCAACCGCACCTGATTTCAGAATGGCTCATGAGCAATGATTTTCAGCCCGATGTGGGACATCGGTTCAGATTCTCGGCAGATTGGGGATCTGTTGAGTGTGCCGTAACCGAAGTCGAACCGCAGAAAACGCTGGCGTACACCTGGGACGCGATGGGGCTTGAAAGCACCGTTACCTGGACGCTGACCGCCACTGGTGCGGGCACGCATTTGCGCATGGAACAGGCGGGATTCAGGGCCGATCAGAACCAAGCATACAATGGCGCCAAACTCGGGTGGCAGCAATTCCTCGGAAAACTGGAGGATGTGGTCGCAAAGATCGGCTGAACGCCCGGTTTGACACTGGACAACAGGAGTAGCAAATGAGCCCGACTATCCGGCACGCCCACCGCTGGCTATCGATCATTTTCACGGCGACCGTTATCGCCAATTTTGGATTTATGGCCGTTGGCACCCCGCCGCCATGGGTGGTCTATTCACCGCTGCCGCCGCTCTTTCTGATGTTGTTCAGTGGGCTGTATATGTTCTTTTTACCCTACATCAACAAAGGGCGCCGTCGGAATATGGCGGCCAGCCGGCACGCCTAGAGCGCGCCCGGAATCAGAGGTGACGGATCAAATGGAAGCAACCGAACAAATAGACCAATATATCGACAATCTGGACGACTGGCGCGGCAAAACCCTTGCCAGCGTCCGCAAGGCCATCCTTGCCGCCGATCCTGAAATTACCGAGGAATGGAAATGGATGGGCAGCCCGGTCTGGGCGCGATTTGGTAATCTGGTAGTCGGCAACGCCCACAAGGACAAGGTCAAGCTCACCTTCGCCCACGGGGCCGCTTTGCCCGACCCAGAGAAAATTTTCAACAATGGTTTTGGCGGCAAGGTCTGGCGCTCCATTGATATTTTCCAGGGCGACAACATCAACGAGTGCGCCCTGCAAGACCTCGTCCGTGCCGCTATTGCCTATAATCAGGCAAAATCGAAAGCCGGATAGAACCGGGCCGGATAGCGATTGACCAAGATCATCCCGCCCGCGCCACGCCTTGGCTTGTCCTGCTGCTATCGAGTTGTGGGCGCGGCGCGACGGTGCTATGGCGCTATTGGCAATGTGCGGGGCCTCACCGCCACGTGCCAGTCAGAATCTATCAAGGGGCAGGGACGACACTCATGGCAAAAATTGGCATCGGCATTGTTGGGCTGGGCAATATTTCGGCGGCTTACCTGAAGGCCAGCAAGCAATTTCCGGTGCTCGATATTCGCGGGGTTGCCGACATGAACCCTGACGCAGCCAAGGCGCGGGCCGATGAGTTTGGCCTCAAAGCCGTGGCACTGGACGCACTTTTTGCCGATCCTTCAATTGATATCATCCTCAATCTGACCATTCCAAAAGCGCATGTTGATGTTGGCCTGCGCGCCATCGAAGCGGGCAAGCATGTCTATTCCGAAAAGCCGCTGGGCATAGTTTTTGCTGAAGCGCAAAAGTTGATCGCTGCCGCCAAGGCAAAAGGGCTGCGGGTCGGCTCGGCTCCCGACACGTTCCTGGGCGGCGCCCATCAGACCGCCCGCAAGTTAGTCGACAAGGGCGCATTGGGCCAACTTGTTGGCGGCACTGCCTATTTCATGTGCCCCGGCCACGAGCGCTGGCATCCCAACCCGGCATTTTATTATGAACAGGGCGGCGGGCCGATGCTCGACATGGGTCCCTATTACATTACCGACCTGGTCAATCTTTTGGGCCCCGTCGCCAAAGTCTTCGGCGTTGGAACCATGGTGCGTTCAACCCGCACCATCACCGCCAAGGAGCGGGCAGGGGAGGTCATTCCTGTTCATGTTCCAACCCATGTGTCGGGCACGCTGATATTTCACAACGGGGCCGTGGTGCAAATGGCGATGAGCTTTGATGTGGCTGGTCACAAGCATGTGCCGCTCGAAATCTATGGCACGAACGGCACGCTGATCGTGCCCGATCCCAACAATTTCGGTGGCCAGATCGAACTATTGAAAAACGGTGGCGAGTGGGCAAATATCGATACCGATATGCCCTATGCCGACGGCAATTACCGATCTATCGGGCTGGCCGACATGGCGCACGCCATTCTTGCCGATCGGCCACATCGCGCCAATGGCGATCTGGCGTTGCACGTGCTCGAAGTCATGGAGGCGTTTGACACCGCATCGCGTAACGGGGCTGTCGTCGAGATTGCCACGCCGGTCACCCGACCCGCGCCGCTGTCGGAAAACCTGACAAAGGGCAAAGTAAGCTGAACCGGTCAACGGTTCTGGGCGTTGTCGCCGATAAAATATTGTGGGGCGCGGGCGCGGATGAGATCCAGCTCGTGCATGACTGACGTCAAATGGCTGGCAATGCTCTTGTCGGCGCCATCGACATCGTGGGCCACCAGCTTGCCCAGAATTTCTTCATGCTCGGCCACCAGGTCGAGCATATGCTGCTGGCTCAATAGCGACAGGCGGCGCACGCGGTCCATGTGGAACTTGGCCTCTCTCACATCATCCCAGATCGATTCAAACCCGGCGGCCCGGGCGATCAGGGCATGAAACTGATCGTCGGAATCAAGAAATCCCTGATCATCATTCAGGCTGGCATAGGTCTTTTGCAGCGCAATTTCGCGCCGCATCAGCCCGGCAATTTCCGGCGTCAACTTTACCGCTGCCATGCGCACCAGCGGTCGCTCCAGCGCCTCGCGGATAAAGCGCGACTTGGCGATCAGGCTCTTCGCTCAGCGGCGACACCCTGGTGCCGCGTTGGGGCAGGATATCAACCAGCCCGCGCCGTGCCAGCCGCGCCAACGCTTCACGCACCGGGGTGCGACTGACCCCGAATTCGGTTGCCAGCCGCGCCTCCGACAATTCCTGAAATGGTTCCAGCTTCATGTCGAGAATGCGTTGCATCAGATAATCATAGACCTGCGAGGCAATCGAGCCGCTACTGCGGTTAAACAGATATGTTTCATCACCGCCGAATTGGCTGCCGACATGGTCGATACTGGGCTGGGCTTTGTCTGTCATTTGTTACCAAGCTGAAGACCGGCCATGAAATATTTTCGCAACACCACGAACATGAGCACAGTGGGAATACTCGAGATCAGCGTGGCGGTAATCACAACATTGGGGCCGGTAGTGGAATAGGTTCCCTGTAGTGATTGCAATGCCACCATGATCGAGCGCACCTCGATGCCATTGGCCAGGATCGAGGAGAACAGCAGGTCGTTCCAGATAAAGGTGAATTGCAACAAAAACAATGCAATCAATGGGCCGGTCGCATTGGGGATGATCATCGAGATAAACACCCGCCATTCGCTGGCCCCCTCAATGCGCGCCGCCTCGTCGACTTCGCGGGTAATCCCCGAAAACGAATTGCGCAGCACCAGCAGTGGAAACGGAATGCAGATCGCCACATAGATCAGCAACATGCCCAGCCACGAATTGACCAGCCCCAGACGCTGATAGCCAAAAAGCAGTGGCACCAGATACATCTGGAACGGAAACAAAGTGCCAGTGAAAATCAGCATGAACCAGCCATTGGCGCCCAACAGGTTGAGCCGCGTCATGCCATAGGCGGCAGCGGCGGCAAACGCCACGGCCAGCGCCGAGCCGATCCCGGCATAGGTCAGCGAATTGATCGCGGCCGACCCCAGATTGGCCAGCGTCCAGGCCTGCACCACATTGTCAACCAATGGCGCCAGCGATTGGGGTAGTTGCAGCACGCCGCTGGTGGCATATTCCTCGGTGGTCTTGAAGATGGTGACAAACAGATAATAGAACGGCGTCAGATAGGCGATTGTCAGGGCGATGATCGGCACCATCAGCCAGCGCCCGCCGCTGGCCTGAGCGCGCCGCTCCTTTTCAATCAGACTATTGATGAAACTCTGGTCAGTGATGTCGGTAGTCATGACCGGCTCCTATCTGATGCTTTTTTCAACACGCGACTGGATAATGGCCAGCGCCGCGCTCACCGTGATCACCATGCCCCCCAGCACTACCGCCACCGCCGAGCCATAGGCCCAGGCGCCGTTGGAGAAGGATTCGTAATACATATAGACCGCCAGCGATAAGGTGCGTTTGCCCGGATAACTGCTGGCCATCACCCACAACAGGTCAAACGTTGTAAAGCCCGCCGCGACATTGAGAATGGTCACCACCAGCACCGTTGGCAGCAGCAGCGGCCAGATGATGTGGCGGAAAATCTGCCATTGCGACGCTCCATCGACCCGCGCCGCTTCCAGCGGATCGCGCGGCATCGCCGCCAGCCCCAGCAATAGCAGCACCATGGTAATGCCCACGGTTTGCCAAACGAAGGTGAAAATGATCGAGAGCGTCACTGTCTCGGGCACAAAAATCCAGCCAAAATCGAAATCGCTGCCGGTAAGACCCGATACGGCCGAATTGATCACGCCGTGCGGGGCATAGACATAATACCAAATGGCACCAACGGCGGTCGGCGCCATCACTTTGGGCAGGAAATAGAGACTCTTGAACGTCTCCTGAAACGGAATATTGCGCAAAAGCAGCGCCAGCCCCAGTCCGAACGCCAGCGGAAACACGATCGCGCCAACCACCCAGAGCGCGGTATTGCCCAGCGCTTCGGAGAAATACGGCACGGCGAACAGGCGCTGATAGTTGGCCATCCCCGCGAACTGATCCAGGCCGGTGAATTTACGCCATTTGGTAAAGCTGAGAATGACGTTGAAGACCACCGGCGTCAGAAGAAAAACCGTCACCATGATCACGGCAGGGGCAATGAACAGCCATGCCACGCGCGTCTGCTGCCAGGCGGCCCGTCGCTCGCGTGAGCGCGCCACCTTGATGACGTCCGGGCTGAGCATATGAGAGGCGCTGCTGGCCATGATTGGTTTCCTGTAAATTTGGGTCTCGGCTGCGCCCGGGTGAGCGCAGCCGAGATCAGGTTCAGGACTTAAAGATTTGCCCAATAGTCGGCATTGATAGCCTGCATGTCAGACATGGATTTTTGAGCCTGATCGGGGGTCGGGTTGAACATGAACGCCCCCATCGCTGCCACCAGATCGCCCTGGATCTGAGACGGCACAGCTTCCCACCAGCGCACGAGTGCCCGTGGATTTGCCTCGGCAACCATTTTCTTGTTGGCCTCGATGGTGGCATTGGGTGCCGCCGCCTTGAGATTGCCGTTATAGACTTGGATCTCGGTACCCAAGGCAGTTGAGGCAGCTTCCCCCATCATCGATTGGACGGCCTTACCAAGGTCGGCATTGGCCGACATGGCCTGCGCCGATACAACGATTGGCGAGGCTTCAACGATCACCGATTGCTCCGCATCGGGCGAAACAGGAGGCATCAGAAAAGTCTTGAAATCGACGCCCGGCTCCATGCCAGCCGCCGCGAAAGTCCCCGAATGCCAGTCGCCGATCAGGAACATGGCGGCGGACTTGTCGACGAAGAATTTCTGGTCGTCCTGCTCGCGCGGATCGGTAAAGTATCCCTTGTCATACATCTCGCCCCAAACCTTGAAGGCGTTCTGTACAGTTGGGCCGTCATACGGCACCGAGCCATCGGTCAACCCGACAAAATCATCAGGATTGGTGCCCAGCACCAACTGGCTGAACCAGATGAACGGCATCCAGCCGCCCGACGTAGGCGCATTGATCGGGGTATATCCAGCAGCCTTGAGCTTGTCGCAAGCGGCGATGAATTCTTCCCAGGTTGTCGGCGGTGCGTCGATCCCGGCATCCGCAAATGCTTTGGTATTGTAGAACACCACCCAGTTGGCGACATTGAGCAGCACTCCATAGGGCTTGCCGTCAACGCTGACCAGTTCGCGTTGCGCTGCCGAATAGTCGCCGTCGGCAATCGCCTGGTCCCAATAGGGGCTCAGATCAGCAGCCACGCCGGTGGCGACAAGGTCACTGAGTTGGTTGCCGTTCCACCAGGTAAAGAAGGCCGGCACATTGTTGCTGGCAATCGAGGTTTGCATGAAAGCCTGATATTTGTCGGTCGGCGTCAAATCCTGCACATTGATGGTCACCCCGGCAGCCTCACCGGCAGCATCGGTTACCGCTTCAATGCCCGGATGCCATTCGGCCTTGTCCGAATAGAGTTTGAGCTCCTGGGCCTGGACCCCGCCCGCCGCCAGCAGCGTCGTCAGTGCCAGTCCGGTTAGTGTTTTTGTCAGTGACATGGTTCTTCTCTCCCTTTGACAGTTTGTTGATCGGTGCTCACCGGAGCACCGAGTCCTGCGTTTGCTTGTCAAAAACGTGCACCCGCGATCCATCAATGCGAAATTTCAGCGTTTCGTCGGGATCGACAACTCGTGGGTGCTGCATGCGCGACACAATCTCGGTATCCCCGAGATGGGCGAACAGCAGGCTTTCATTGCCGAGCATTTCGGCAAAATTGACTTTGGCGGTAAAATCGACCCCCACTTCGGGTCGCGAGCCGTGCCCCTCTGGAATGATGTCCTCGGGACGCACTCCCAAAACCACCGGTGCGCCCTTGGCCGGCAGATCAAATCGATCGGCGGGAACGGCAACATCAAGCCCCCCACCTTGATCACCGGACCATTGGCATCGGCGTCCACGACGGCATCGAGAAAATTCATCGATGGTGCGCCAATGAAACCGGCGACAAACTGGTTGCGCGGCCGCTCGAACACGTCCAGCGGCGTGCCGACCTGGGCGACGAGACCATCATGCAACACCACGATCTTGTCGGCCAGCGTCATTGCCTCGACCTGGTCATGGGTAACAAAAACCACCGTCGCCTTGAGTCTCGCGCTGCAACCGCTTGATCTCGATGCGGGTCTGGTTACGCAGCTTGGCATCCAGATTGCTCAGCGGCTCGTCAAACAGGAAAACTTCCGGATCGCGCACCATGGCCCGGCCAATGGCGACGCGTTGCCGCTGTCCACCCGAAAGCTGGGAAGGTCGGCGATCCATATAGGGGTCCAGCCCGAGCATCGTGGCGGCTTCATTGCGCCGTCGGGCAATTTCGTCGGGTTTGGCGCCGCTGATCTTGAGTCCAAATCCCAGATTGTCCGACACGCTCATGTGGGGATAAAGCGCATAGGACTGAAACACCATGGCAATGCCGCGATCACGCGAGGGCAGGTCATTGACCAGCTTGTCGTCGATCCTGAGTTCGCCATGGGAAATGGTTTCAAGCCCGGCGATCATGCGCAGCAACGTCGATTTGCCACAGCCCGATGGCCCCACCAGCACCACAAAACTGCCATCCTCGACATCGATGTCGACGCCCTTGATGGCGACGAACTCGCCATAGATCTTGATAATATTGCGCAAGGTAACAGTCGCCACCCGCAGTCCTCCTAGCGTTGTGCCGGATCGGCATAGCGGCTCTCTGGCTGGATCGAGTACCAGCCAGGCCGTTGCGGATCGCGGTCATAGGTGTAGCCGCCGACATCGGCAAAATGGCCGGCGTAATGGGCGAGCCTTGTCGCGGTCGACCTCGACACCGAGCCCCGGCCCCTTGGGCAGGGCAATTTCGCCATCGACATATTTCATCTTGCCCCCGACAATGATGTCGTCGAGCAGATGATGATAATGTGCGTCCGCCGCAAAACTCATATTGGGCAGCGCTGCGCCCAGATGCAGCATCGAAGCCAGTTGGATACCCGCTTCCCCCGAGGAATGCACGCTGGTGCCCATCTGGAAGGTTTCCAGCACCTGCCCGGCGCGGTAGGCCTGTCTCAGCCCGCCCCAGAAGGTGGTATCGAGCAGGATGACATCGACCGCTTCGAGTCGCACGCAGGTGGCGAGCCTGTTCAAAATTGACCACCACCGTATTGGTGGCAGTGGGAATGGAAATGCGGTCGCGCAACCGCCGCATGCCTTCCAGACCAAAACAGGGGTCTTCATAATAATCGTTGCGGATATGGGTGATCTGCCCGGCAACACGGATCGAATCCTCAACCGTCCAGACGCTATTGGGGTCTAACCGGAAACTGTCCCCGGGAAACGCATCGGCCAGCGCCGAATAGACGTCAACATCATGGTCGGGCTTGAACACGCCGCCCTTGAGTTTGTGAGTCTTGAAGCCGTTGAGCGTTTTCTGTCGCTTGGCCTCGGCAACAATCTCGTCGGCGGAAAATTCGTCCCCAAACCCGTTTTCGGCATTGGCGTAGCGATAAAAAAGATAGCTGGCAAAGGGGATGGATTCGCGCAACGCGCCCCCGATCAGATCGCAGGCACGCACGCCCAGCGCCTTGCCAGCGACATCCATGCAGGCCATCTCTATAGCCGCATGGACCTGCATGCGCGAATTATAAAGGCTGGCCACCGGATTCATGATTTTCCAGCGCAACTGTTCCAGTTGCAGCGGATCATGGCCCTTGAGATAGGGCAAAAGGCTGCGAACCGAATTTTCCGCCGCCTCGCCCCCGCCGCCCAATTCGCCCCAGCCCGACAGTCCCTCATCGGTCACGACTTCCACAATGGTGCGGATAAATCGGCCCCAATGCGCCCCCGCCGCGTGCCGAAGCGGTGCTTCAAGGGGCAGCGCAATTGTGGTCGCCTTGATATCGACGATCTTCATCTGCTATTTCCCCGCGTCCTTGGGGGCGCCACCGATCTGGGCCAGCAGCCCGCCATCAACCCGGATGGTTTCGCCGGTGATGAAGGAGGCCTTGTCCGAGAGCAAGAAGGCAATGACATCGGCAATTTCGGAGGCTTCGGCGCGGCGGCCCAGCGGATGCATGGCATCTACTACAGCGCTCAGCGCTTCGGGATCAGGATCAAGCGCAATGGCGGCGCGCAATAAAGGTGTATCGACCGAGCCGGGCGCAACGCCAACGACACGCACGCCATTGCCCGCTTCATCCACGGCCATGGCGGTGACAAGGCCAACCAGCGCATGCTTGGAAACCACATAGGCCAATGCGCCTTTTTGTGCCGCCATGCCCTGCACCGATGCTGTCAAAATGATGGCGCCGCGCTGGCGGCGCAATTCAGGCATTGCCGCCTTGGCGACCAGAAATGCGCCGGTCAGATTGACATCGAGCACTTCGGCCCATAGCGCCTCGCTGGTTTCCAGCACGTCGCCATAGCGCTGGATACCGGCATTGTGGGAAACCCCGGCCAGGCCACCAAACCGGTCTTTCGCGAGGCTAACGGCGGCCTCGCAATCGGCCAGACTGCTGACCGATCCGACATGGGTCGCCACAGCGCCCCCGATCTCGGCGGCTGTGGTTTTGAGCGCAGCTGCATCCCGGTCAAACAGCACGAGATTTTTGCCTTCAGCCGCCAGCACCTCCGCGACAGCACGGCCAATTCCCATGGCAGCACCCGTGACCAAAACCGTTTTGCCTGCCTCATTCACAGCGTATTTCCTCCTCTTGCCAAACCAATGTAGAGCTACCATACTAGTCGTGTCAATTGACTTGTGCTGACGATGCGGCGTTTGGCAAAACCCAGCCAATGCCAGTAGCGCGACCTTGGTTTGCGGAGGAAACAATCATGCGGATTTTTGCGTTCGCGGGCAGCCTGACGCGGCAATTGCCGCAATATGGCGCTGCAAACGGCGAGGGGATTACCCAGTTCGAACTGGACCCGACAAGCGGAAAACTTACCGTCAAATCGGTCGAAGGCGCCATCGAAGACAGGCTCCTGGCTGGTGGTCAATGGGGCCGGGGACCGGCTTTATGCGACCTGCGAAGTCACCGGTTCTGATCAGGGCGCCGTAACCGCCTTTGCGATTGACGCTAAAACCGGGCACCTGTCTCACCTTGGCTCACAGCCAAGCCTTGGCGGCGAAGTGTGCCATGCATCAATAACCCCTGATGGACGATTTCTTCTGGTGGCCAACTATAATGGCGCCACCCCGACGGGATGGCCGGACAAATCCATTTCGGTGTTTCCGCTTGCACAGGACGGCAATTTGTTGCCGGCCGTCTGCAGCATCGCCCATACCGGCAGTGGTCCCAACGCCGAACGCCAGACGCGTGCCCATGCCCATTGCATTATGCCAACCCCGGACGGCAAACATGTCTACGTCGCCGATCTCGGCGCCGACCGATTGTTTGCCTATGCGCTTGGCCAAGACGGCCAGTTGAGCGCTGCACCCGACCGTGATTTTACCGTGCCTGCCGGTGTCGGCCCGCGCCACATTGTTTTTCATCCCGATGGCCAGGCTCTTGTTCATGGTAAGCGAGTTGACCCCTGTCGTCATGCGCTTCAGCATAGACAAGGTCAGTGGTGCACTTCACGCCGAGCAGACCATGGCGATCCCGCCGGGCGACGCGCCGATCACGCAGCCCGCGGGCATCATATTGTCGCCCGACAATCGGCACCTGCTGGTCTCCCTACGCGTATCCAACGAGATTTTGGGCTTTGCCATTGATGCCGATAGCGGCGCACTGGTTGAGACCGGCCGTTGGTCCTGTGGCGGCAATACACCGCGCGCGCTGGCTTTTGCGCCGTCGGGTCGCCATGTCGTCGTTGCCAATCAGGATTCCGATAGTGTCACCGTATTCACCTTTGACCCGCAAAGCGGCGAACTCGGTGCGCTTGTTCACAACCAACCCACGGGCAGTCCGATGGCTGTCGCCTTTGCCACCGTCTAGGCGGTGTACCGCTCACAACCAATCACTCTCTCCAAATCGAGCACACCATGATCAAGGAAATTCTGTTCGTCCATCACAGCCACACCGATATTGGCTATACCCACCCCCAACCGGTGGTGATGGAGCCTGCATCGCCGCTTCATTGACGAGGCGCTCGATATTGCCGAGCGCACTGCCGACTATCCCGACGACAGTCGCTTCCGCTGGACCTGCGAAGTCACCGGCATCACCATGGATTGGTGGAAGAACGCCTCCAACACCGACCGCGATCGCTTCTTGGCGGCGGTCAAGCGCGGCCAGTTCGAAGTCGCCGGCATGGGGTGGCACATGACCCCGCTGATGGATCATTCCATGGTGATCGATGTTCTCAAATCGGTCCAGTTCTTCCGCGATCTGGGCATTCCCGTGCGCTCGGCGATGAATACGGACGTCAATGGCCTGCCATGGGGCGTCATTGATGCTCTGCTTGATCATGGCATCACCGGCATTTCGATGGCGATCAACGAACATTATGGCCACGCGCTCAAACCCTGGCCGCGCGCTTTCAACTGGGAGGCACCGGGCGGGCGCACTATCACCGCCTATAATGGCTTCATCTATGGCGTCACCTCGGACCGGAGCCTGCGCATCCCGCTCGATATGGACGAAGCGCGCACCCGCGTGCCGCAATGGGCACAACGCTGGGAGGCCACCGGCTATCCCCACCCGTTCCTGATGATGCAGATCACCAATATTCGTTACCACGATAATGGTGCGCCCCAAGCCGCCCTGCCCGATTTCATTCGTCGTTTCAATGATGGCAACGCTGCCAACCAGGGCGTAAAACTGCGTTTTGGCACCCTCTCGGAGTTTTTTGACCGGCTGCGCGCCGAACCGGCGGAAACCTTGCCGACCCTGCGCGGCGACTGGACTGACTGGTGGAATTTTGGCGCCGGCAGCACGGCCCATGAAACCGCCCAGGTCCTGCGCGGCCAGCGCGACCTTGATGATGCGCTGGCGCTCGAAACCTGGCATCGCGACGCGACCCCGCGCCGTGCCATGCTACACAATAGCGCCCGCGCCGGACTGGCACTTTATGCCGAACACACCTGGGGCGCAGACCGCTCGATCAGCCATCCGCATTCACCCGAAACGCGTACCCAGCAACTGCTCAAGCTGGCGACTGTTGCCGAAGGGGCAAGCGTTGCACGCATGTTGCGCCGGGACGGGCTTGAACGTTTGGCCATCGAAGCGGGCGGCGACGAACCGCGTGTTCTGGTCTTTAATCCCCATCCTTTTGCGGTGCGTCAGTCGGTGCGGCTGCCGTACCTGCCGCCCTTGGCTGGGGCGCCGGATCCCAAACAGGGGTTCGGACTTGAGGATATCGTGCCAACCGGCCCGTCCTCGCATCGCATCCAACGCCAGGACGTCGTAAGTTCGGACCTCACCGATGAGCGCGCTTTCTGGAGCGCCCCGATTTCGGTGCCGCCGCTTTCCTACCAGACGTTTGCCGCCGAGGCGGTGCGTCCCGCCGATACCAGCACCATGAGTTGCACCGACAGCACCCTGTCAAACGGTCAGGTTACCTTGACCTTCGACCAGCAGGCTGGCGGCGTGACCTCGCTTGAACGCAATGGCGTCGAATATGCCGCCCCCGCCGCCGGAAATCTAATATTCGGCGTCCCGGTGCTGGAGCAGATCGAAAGCGGCGTTCGCACCGACATGTTCGATAAGGTGGCGCTGGAATCCCCCGATTGGCACAAGGCCTGGCATACTGACTGGAAAGCCCGGCGCCATATGCCGACCAAACTGGTCGACACCAAAACCGTATCCGCTCGTGGCAGTGCCCAACTGACCCAGATCTTTGCCTTGTCCAATGGCGAGCAGGTCGAAATGATCTACCGGCTCCTGCCCGACGATCCCAGCGTTCAGATCGAAGCGGTGGTCAGCAAATTGCCACGCGCCGACGCCGAATCGCTCTATTTGCCGATGATGGCAGCGCTCGGTCCCGATTGGTCGACCGATTATGAAACCGGAGGCGCCACCGTCGCGCTCGACGACGAGCAGTTGCCCTATGCCAGCCGTCATTACATCACCACCCAGCGATTCATTCGTGTTGCCGATGCCAAACACGAACTGATGGTGGCCTGTCCTGATGCGCCGCTTTGGCAGATCGGCGGGTTTACCTATGGCCGGTTCGGCGAGCCTGATGGCCGCGTTGAACGCCAGCACCCGGCACTTCTGGCATGGCTTACCAACAATTACTGGAGCACCAATTTCCAGGCCGACCAGAGCGGCAAACTCCGCTTCCGCTTTACGCTGTTGCCGGCGCCAAAACAGGCACTTGGTGCGTCGATACAAGGTGCACTGGCTCATACCCGTCCGCTGGCAACCCACGTCTATGCCGAACGCGGCGCGGTCAAGCAGGCGGCAGCATCGCTTCTGACCACCGATCTCGGGCCATTGGTACTGACCCGGCTCGAAACCGATGGGGCAGGCGTTGCGATGAGCCTGCTTAATCCCGGCGATGAAACCATCGAGGCTAAAATCGGCTCTGGCCTTCTCAAACTTGCCAGCGCCGCCAGAACCTCGCTTGCCGGCGAGACGCTCGAAACTCTTTCCTGTTCGGAGGGTACGGCCCGCTTCACTGTCGGCCCCCGTGCCTGGACCCGCATCAGACTAGCGACCCATTAGCCCAAAGGAGACCCCGATGAGCAAGATCAAGACCATCTATATCTGCAACCACGCCCACACCGATATCGGCTTTACCGACTATCAACCAGTCGCCTTGCGCCAGCATGGCGAGTTTGTTGGTCAGGCTCTTGACCTGATAGAGGCCACCGATGGATTTCCAGCCGAGGCGCAATATCGCTGGACAATCGAAACCACCGGGCCGTTCCTCAAATATCTGCGTAGCGCCAGCAAGGCCGAAATCGCGCGGTTCCGCCATTGGCATGAGCAGGGCCGCATCGATATTGCCGGCATGCAATACAACATGACGCCGCTACTCAATGTTGAGCAGATGCACCGCAGTCTCTATCCATTGCGGGCGCTGCGGGACGAATTCGGCTTTCATGTCGAAGCGGCGATGCAGGATGACGTCAATGGCGTCTCCTGGCTCTATGCCGATCTTTTGGCTGAGCTGGGCATCAAATTCTATACCGCCGCCATCAACCCGATCCGGGGCGCACGGCCAAAGCCATTTCCCGGTGCCTTCCGCTGGGAAGGCCCGAGCGGCAACAAAATTCTGGCCTGGAATGGCTATCATTATCTGTTCGGTCGCAGTCAGGCGGGGCTGGGCAATTGGGATCTGGTCGACCGGCTGTTGCCGCGCTGGATCGACGAACTTGAAAACGACAAATCCTATCCCTTCGATTTCCTTTATTGCGAATCCACCCACCCGGTGCGCGTCGATAATGGCCCACCGGACGCGCGCATGCCCGAATTCGTCAAGCGCTGGAATGAGGATGGCCGCCCCTACAAGATGGAATTCATCACCGTCACAGATTTTGGTCGGCTGCTGGAAGAAAAATACGCCAAATCCATTGCCACCCAACGAGGCGACTGGACCGACCATTGGGCCGATGGTGTCGGCTCGTCGGCCTTCGAGGTTGGCGTCAATCGTGCCGCCCACGAAATCGTCGGCATCGGCGAAGCGCTTGAAGCCTGGCGCCGAAGCAAGGGGCAAAGCGCCTGGGACGCTGACAAGGCTGCCGATATCTATGAATCGATGACCCTGTTTGATGAACACACCTGGGGTGCCTACTCTTCGGTCGAAGCGCCCCATTCGCTGTTCAGCCAGGCCCAGTGGAATCATAAGGCCGGCTTTGCCTATCGCGCCGCCATGGAAGGGCACTCCAGCGTTGCCAACGCCGCCAATGCACTGGCAGCACCGCTCGGCACCAAGGGGCCGGAGGGCATTTTCAACCTCGGCAATCTTGATCCCAGCGAAGCCTTCAAGGCTTCGGGCATTGAGCAATTGCTGGTGTTCAATACCCTGCCTTGGGAGCGCAAGGTGATTGTCGAAGAGCCTGAACCACGCGGTGGTGCCGCCCCGGTCGGGGTGCTCGACACCTTCTTCAATCGGCGCAGCACCTGGGGTGGTCCGCGCCCTTACCCCGAAATTCGCCGCGTTGCCGGCACCGTGCCGCCCATGGGATATGCCTTTCTAGATCTCACGCAAGGCGTGCCGGCCAGCGATCTCAAGGCCGATGGCGACACTATCGAAAACAAGCATTATCGCCTCAAGATCGACCCCAAGACCGGTGCCATCGCCGAGCTGTTCGACAAGGCGCAAAGCCATGATTTTGCTGCCAAATATCAGGGCTGGGGACCGGGTGAATATATCTATGAAACCGTCGATTCCCCCGATGATCGCCTGGCCATTGCCGACATCAGCTTTGACAAGCCAGAGTTTTTTACCGGCCACAAGGACACCCCGTGGCGTCGCCAGACCGCAACAAAGGTCACGCTCAAAAAGGCCGAAATATTTGAAGGCCGCGCTTCGATCACTGTTACCATCGAGGCCCCCGGCGTCTCCAGCGCCAGCGTCGTTTATGCCCTTGATGCCGATACCAAATGCGTCATGGTGGATTGGTTGATCGACAAGCTCGACCACCCCAAGGCTGAGGCGGTGTTCATCGCCTTTCCCTTTAATCTCGATGCCGCCAATTTCGAGCTGGATCTCAACGGCATTGCCGCCACCCCCAACGATGATCAACTCGATGGCGCCGCCAAGGACTGGTACCCGACCGGCCGCTGGATCAATGTCAGCGACAAGCGCCGTGGCGTCACCCTGGTGCCGCTCGATACCCCGCTCGCCCATCTTGGTGGCATCACCACCGGCAAGTGGGATCGCACCCTGCATCCCGAGGGGCCAACGATCATGAGACTGGGCACTCAACAACCATTGGCTGGTCAATTTCAAATCATCGCAAAGTGGACCAATCCCGCTGCGCTATCGTCTGGTAACCCACGATGGTCCCGCCGACGCGGCGGTCGCGGCCCGCTTTGCCGCCGAAATGGCGGTCCCCCCGGTCACGGTGCGCGACATTGCCCCGACCGGCAAAACCTCGGACAGTTTTTTTGCCGTCGATCTCAAATCCCCGGTGCTGGTCACCACCAAGCCGGGCGAGGACAATGGTTGGGTCGCCATGCGGTTGCAAAACCTGTCGTCAAAACCAGCGTCGCCAACCCTGACTTTTGCACAGCGACCGGCAGGCGCGCGCGCCGCCGATCCGCTCGAGCATCCAGGCGATCCTCTGCCGCTCGATGGCAAGGCACTGAGCGTGACGCTAAAACCACGCGAAATCCGCACCATCCTGGTGCGGTTTGCTTCCTGACGATCAGCCTGCGGCGGTCAAACCACTGCCGCAGGCTCCACCGCGATGCGATAGCGGGTAACAAACCGCTCGCCCGCCTTGAACTGGCGCACCGTCGGCGTGCCGCGCCGCGCAATGGGATTGTCCGCCGCAGAAATTTGCGGTCCGAGATCAAAGGCGCCGCAGATCGGCTCCAGCCCTAAGCCCAGATGGCGTCCGTTCCATGGTGCCGCCTGACGACCGCGATTGCTGATCCACATCAGCGCGCTGGGGAAATGGCTTTGGTCCCAGCCAAGGCGCACCCGGTAGCCCTCTGCACTGTTCCATAGTGCCGCCTGTCCGGGTACGTCGAACAATTGCAGAAGTTCTTCGGTGTTCCGGTCCAGCGGCAAGCGGCCGGCGTCGATCTTGCCACCGGCGCGCAACGGCACCTCGTTCCAACGGGGCAGCATTTGTCCGGTGGCAAATATCGAGGAATCATCGACATCAATCGGGTAGGTTGCTCCGGCAATATTATCGCCAAACTCGACACGCATGGCGCCTGGCGCCTCGGGCAGCCGAAAGCAGGGATGCAACCCGATGGGCAATGCGCAGTCGGCGCGAACATTGATCCCCAGTTCAAAATCGACGGCTGCGCCGTTGGCGTCGGGGCGAACGATCCGATCCAGCGAGGCGATGGGGTGGGTGTCGGGATAGGTGATCGAGAGGGTAATTTGGTCTGGCTCGCCCTTGGCGAATACCCAGTCGTGATTGGCACCAAATCCATGCGCCGACACATCAACCCGACCGGCGACACTGGAGCCGGGCCAACCATCATGGGCGGGGCGATCCTCATCCGAACCAAACGGCACGCACGGCCATTCCCCCGCAAGCGGCGCAATATCCCGGGCAATTGCTCATGGCCCGCCTCATTGGCCCATGGTGCAATCTGGAAGGGCGCGATCTGGCGGCCATCTGGCAGTACAAACAAAGTTGCCCCCAACATACCGCCCAGGCTTTGCACGCTCACAACGCCATGATCCCAGGCCAGCGCCTGCACTTGGTTGCTCATTGCCGGTTCACCTCGTTGCAAATAATTTGGGGATCAGTCCGAGCCGCTGCCTTAGCATGATTTGGGACCGGGGGCGACGTTGGCCAACAGCTGCCGCCCATGTCTCAACCATGGTTTAATCAGGTTTCAGCCGGAACATGCTCGTGGCAGATCATTTGGCTATCTTGGGGCGTCAGCGGGACCTGCAGCAAGGCGCAACGCGCCTTGTCGCCAACCGGGCTATAATAGCGGCAGGCTCTTGCACACGCCGAATGCCCGGCCCTGATTCTCGGCCAGAGATAGTTTGAGCAACCGGGTCAGCAATTGCGCCAGCGCGTCACGCGCGTCGCGGCTTAGCCCCTCAAGTCCCGCTTCCATCAGGCTCGGTGCCGCGGTGGCCTCTTGCCCACTCGCCGTCAGCCCATAGGAGATCGAGCGCTTGTCACTTTCAGATCGTTGCTCCTCGACATGGCCCTTGCGTTCCAGCGCCTTGAGCGTTTGCGACATGGTGCCTCGGGTGGTGCCCAGATAATCGGCCACATGGGAGGGTGAGCGCGAAAACCGATTGGCATGGGCCAGATAGGTCAGCGCCGCCAACTGTGTGGGATTGAGATCGTCGACCCAGCCTTGCGCAGCATCGAGGCGCGACAGGCGATTGATCAGGGTGCGCAGATAATGGGACTGGTTCATGCGCAATATATAGCGAGTCGACATTATCATTGCAATAATAGCGACTCGCTACTATAAGGGAGTCCTCGATGATGAACCCGGAGAACCGCGATGAGATCCATTCTAATTGTGCCGACCAGCCTGCTGCTGATGGCGGGCGCTGCAACCGCCGATGAAAACCATGCGGTCAACCAGGAGGGCGCGGTCATTTCGTCCGCCGACACTGCCAAGGTTGCCGCTTTTGACATTCTGGCCGCCCACGCCCATCGCGACGGTCGCCGCGTGACGTTCCATATGACAACAAATGGCACCGCTGGATCGGAAACGCCCACCCCGGTTGGCGATCTGGCAGGCGCACCGGTTCTGTCCTATGTGTGGCCAACCTCGCTTGATCCGTCCAGCGTCGGCTTTGAGGGCGAGACCGGCATATTGGCTCTGGCCGCGACCAGCCATCCCGATTTTGACGATACCCCATTGTTTGACGAGGATGGCGATGGCGACCCGGCCAATGACGGCACCAAATGGCATAGTCATTGGGTGGTACTGACGCCAACGCCCGCGTGCGGGGAAGGGGCTCTTGGCGTTCGCGACATCGAAGAGGGTACAACGCCACGGATGCCAGCGACGTGGCCCGGCCTGCCGATATTCATCGACAGCCCCGGATTTACCCCGCTATTCGACGGCCCCGAGATCACCGTCAATGTGGCCTTTGCCGACCAGAGCATCCTCGCCGATGCTGCCTATGACGGGGTCACCGCCGCCCTGCAGGTCAATGCCAACATTCACGCGCCGCTATTGTGCGTTACTGATGTGTTCGACATTGCCTCGGGCGATCTGAGCCTGCCGGGCAAGCTCAACTGAGCCAGCCTGTGTCGCCAGACAGGCGGGTACTTACCCCAATAGCCCCGCATAGCGCGGCAGCCACAGGCTGAGATCTGGCCAATAGGTGATGACCATCAACAGGGCAATCAAGACCCCGACAAACAGCCAGATCTCCCGGATCATCTCGCCCAATGGTATGCCGTTCAACGCCTTGATGATGAACAGCAATATGCCATAGGGCGGGGTGATCAGCCCGATCATCATGTTAAACACCACCACGATGCCGAAATGGTGCAGATCAATGCCCAGCGCCGCTGCCGTTGGGATAAACAGCGGCGTAATCACCAGCATGATGGTGGAGACGTCCAGAAAACAGCCCAGCACCAGATAGAGAATGTTGATGACGAGGAAAAACATCGCCGCATTCATCTCGAACTGGTCAAAGAACAGGAACACTTCCTGCGGGATGCGCTCGATCGTCACCACATAATTGAAGATGAAAGCACCGCACAAAACCAGCGTGACCACGGCGGTGGTCTTGACCGTCGACACCACGACATCCCAGAACTGGCGCAGGCTCAGCGCCCGATAGGCAAAGATGGCGAGTAACAGCGCATAAAACGCCGATACCGCCGCCGCTTCGGTGGGCGTAAAGGCACCCGAATAGATCCCGCCCAGCAGGATGATTGGCATCATCAGCGGCGGCAGCGCCTGCAGGATGATCATTGGAAAAGCACGGAAAGGAATGGCCTCTTCGACCGGGAAGCCGCGTAGTTTGGCCATGATCATGACCACAATGCCGAGCACCACAACGATCAGCAGCGCCGGCACGATACCGCCCAGAAACAGCGCGCCGACCGAGGTTGAGGAGATCAGCGCGTAAAACACCATCGGAATTGAGGGCGGGAAAATCGGCCCGACCACCGAAGACGTCGCCGTGATCGCGCCGGCAAAGCCGCGCGGATAACGATTGTCCTTGATCATCATGTTGGTCAAAACCTTGCCAACGCCTGCCACATCCGACACGGCGCTGCCGCTCATGCCCGAAAAGATCAGGCTGGTCAGAATATTGACCTGCGCCAGCCCGCCCGGCAACCGTCCGACCATGGCCAGCGCGAACTTGAGCAATCGGTCCGAAATCTGCCCGGCATTCATCACATTGGCGGCGAAGATGAAAAGCGGCACCGCCAAGGCAACGAAATTGCCGAAGACGCCATTGAGCACCTGTTCGGCGGCCAGCCCGACATCGCGCCCGGCCAGCAGCAGGTAAAAGATCGAGGAAACGATCATGGCGATGCCCATGGGCATGCCAGCCACTGTTGAGGCAATGAGCAGGATCAGCATCACCGGCAGTGCGAGAGCCACTAACATTCAAACACTCCGGATCAGATCTGGTCGCGCCAGTTCGGCCGCAACAGATTATAGATGCGCCAGACGCCCTGAATGGCAAAGGCGACGATGAACAATAGATAGCACCCATAAATCCAGGTCATCTGGAAGCGCAACACATTGGATTTCTTGCGCATCAGGAACTGCAGATAGTCGAGGGTATAGGGCACGAGAATGACAAAGGCGACGACCAGCAGCACCATGGTGCAGAGCGAAAAAATTCGCCTTACATGTTCAGGCGCCAGATCATAGACCACGTCAAAAGTGACGTGCTCGCGCACCGGCACCATAAAGGCGGCAGCCCAGAAGACGGTCCAGATGAAGGCGATCATCGTGGCTTCTTCGGTCCACGCCAGCGGCTGGTTGAGCACATAGCGGAAGAATATCTGCACGATAAAACCGCTAAAGGCGGTCATGAACAACAGGACGCCGACAGCGTCGGCGCCCCGTTTCAGCCAGAGCAGGCCCGTATGGACCCTATGGGCGGTAGCAGGCGACATTCAGTGTCAGTCAGCCAGGGCGTTGATACGATCAACCCAGCCTTCAGGCCACTGCTTGGCGCGGTCCGAGGTCAGGTAAAACTCCTGCACATGGCTGCGGAACGCAGCAACGTCAGGGGTCGTGACCTTAAGACCCTTTTCTTCAAAGAATTTGACCAGCCGCGCTTCTTCGGCATAGCGCTTTTCATTGTTGAAATCGCAGGCCACGTGCGCCGCTTCAACCATATGAGCCTGCTGGGTCTCATCGAGTTGATCCCAGGTCTGGTTATTGACGGCCATCGGCAGCCCGTCGACCAGGTGGTCAGTCAGAACGATCTGCTGGGTGACTTCATAGAATTTGGCCGCATCAACAGTTGGCAGGGGATTGTCCTGCGCGTCGATCGTGCCGGTCTGCAGGCCTAGATAAACTTCCGAGAATGGCAATGGTGTCGGGTTTGCACCAAGCGCCTCGCCGAGGAACAGCCACGCGTCAGAACCGGGCATGCGCAGTTTGATGCCATCGAGATCAGCCGGCGTCTGCACATCACGCTCGCGGCGCAGGTTCAATTCACGCGTGCCGAGATAGCACACGTCGAGCAGTTGGATGCCCATCTCGTCCGACACCGTCTGCTTGAATTCGGCACCAAGATCGGAATCCATCACCTTGCGATAATGGTCAGCGTTCTGGAAAAGGTAGCCGGCGGTAAACAGGCCGAATTTTGGAATGGCGTCGGCAATCAGCTGGAACGACACATAGGCCATTTCCGCATTGCCGCGCTGCAACGCATCAAGATCGCCATTCTGCGAGAACAGCGAGCCGGAATCATAAAGCTGGATATCGAACAGATTGGGTTCGAGTTCGTTCAGCTTGTCGGCAAACACCTTCATCGCCTGGGTGTGCAGATCGGTTGGCACGGAAACGGTGGTGAATTTCAGCTCGATCGGATCCTGTGCCTGAGCCGCGCCGATTGCCATGGCGGCAAAGGACACAGCTGAAAGTGCGACAAGCGCACTGCGCATTAGAGTTTTCATATTCCTCCCTTTCCGGGGTTATTCGTCTGCCCTGCCCAGAGTGATCGAGGTTTGGAGCGACCGGGCCGAGACAGGCTCAATTTGACAAACGGACTTTGCAACATCATTGGACTGATGTAAACACTGATGTGATAGTTGATTGCATAACTGATTGTATCAGTTTTATAACATATTGAAATCTCGGAGGAAAATGTGCCAAATTCCGATCTGTGCGGTGTTATAAGCGCCGTAACGACCCCGGTTACCAAGAGTTTTGACATCGATGCGGCACGTCTGGCGCGCCATTGCGAGCGGTTGTTGAGCACCGGTTGCAGTTTTGTTTCGACCTTTGGCACCACCGGGGAGGGCGCCTCACTCTCGAGCCAGCACAAGGTCGCAGCGCTGGAGCAACTCAAGGCCGAGGGCGCTGACCTCGCGCGCCACATTCCCTCGGTCATGACCCCGAGCGCCGACGAGGCTGGTCGGATGATCGCCGCCGCCGCCGCTTTGGGCTGTCGCGGTGTGCTGGTGCTGCCACCTTTTTATTACGATGCGCCAACCGACGAGGGCATCGTTGCCTTCATCGATGATGCCATGACCCGCGCGGGCCGCCCCGACATCGACATCCTGCTCTACAACATCCCGCGCTTTAGCCGTATCACCTATACCCCTGAACTGATCGACAAACTGATCGCCAAATTCGGCGCTGCCATTGTCGGGCTCAAGGACTCAACCGGGGTTGCCGCCAACGCCGTCATGCTGGCGGAACGCTATCCAAACCTCTCGATCTTTACCGGCGACGACCGGGTCATGCCCGGTCTGGTTACGGCGGGCGGTGCCGGTATGATCGGGGGCATGCCCAATGTGTTTTGCGCCGATCTCGCCAAAATCTACGCCGCTCCAACGTCCCCCGAAACCGCAACGCTGCGCGAGTATGCCGCCCAGCGCATTGGCACCGTTGACAGCAATGGCGGCATGCTGGCGCTCAAGGCGGCGCTGGCGGCGATCTATGATGACGCAGCGTGGCTGCGGGCGGTCCCACCATTGCAGGGGTTGAACAGTGCACAAGCCACCGCCGTGCTTGCAGCCTTCGCCAAAACCGGATTTGTGCCCGGTAACGCCGCCTGAACTATTGGGCGAAACGATCTGAAACGGGAGTTGTCATATGGCCCATGCCAATCCGGGCGACACCAGCGGCGGCGCACGCCGCTCGTTCACCTCGGTCAAAAAGCTGGCCTATGACAAGTTCCAGCAGGCCCTGCTCGACGGCAATTTGCGTCCCGGCCAGGTGCTGTCGCAAAAGGATCTGGTGGTCCTGCTGAACCTGTCGATTGGCGCCCTGCGCGAATTGCTGCCCCGGCTGGAAGCCGAGGGGCTATTGCATGTCATGCCCCAGCGCGGCATCCAGATTACCGTCATTGACCTGCCCATGATCCGCGACGCCTTCCAGATGCGCATGGCGCTGGAGCGTGAGGTTGTGCTGGCGGCGGTCAAATCCATGCCCGACGAGATATTGTTGGAGCAGCGCCGCCTGCACACCGACATCATCGAACGGCTCGGTGCCAATCCCAGCGCGCAATTGCTGGCCGAGGGGCAGGACGTCGATACAAACTTCCACGATGTTCTGGTCACCGCCACCGACAATGAATTGCTGATCCAGGCCTACAATGCCAATTCGATCCGCATCCGGCTGATCAAGCTGGACCGCATCAAGTTGAGCGAAACCACGTTGCCCGCCGCCTTTGGCGATCATCTGGCGGTGATCGACGCCATCCTGTCGCGCGACCGCCTGCGCGCCGCCGAAGCGATCGAAGCCCATATTCGCAACGCCCGCGAACGGGCCATGGCGCTTTAGCCAGCGTTCCCGTTCAATTGATAATCCGCGACCATCTACGAGACCGCGCCCATGAATACGCCGCCATCACACAACGCGCCAACCCTGCATCTGATCGGCAACGCCCATCTTGACCCGGTGTGGTTGTGGCGCTGGCAGGAAGGGTGCGCCGAAGCCATTGGCACCTGCTGGGCCGCCATTGATCGGCTCGATGAAGGCGAAGGCTTCATTTTCACCAAGGGCGAGGCCCACATATATGATTGGATCGAACGGCTCGAACCAACGCTTTTTGCACGCATCAGGCACTACATTGCGCAAGGCCGCTGGGTCGTCGTCAATGGTTGGTGGATACAGCCCGATTGCAACGTGCCTTCCGGCGAAAGCGTCATTCGTCAGGCGCTTTATGGCAAACGCTATTTCGCCCAGAAATTCGGCGTCGAGGTCCCCACCGGCTACAATGTCGATAGTTTTGGCCATCCCGGCACCTTCCCGATGCTGCTTCAGCACACCGGCTCCACCAGCTACACTTTCATGCGCCCCGGCCCGCACGAAATGGACCTGCCCGCCGAATTGTTCACCTGGGCGTCACCGGATGGATCAGTTGTAACCGCCTTTCGCATTCAGGGGGCCTACAACACCTCCAAGCGCGAACTGCCGCTGCCCGAAAAGATCGACCGGCATCAGCAAAAGATCGCCGAAAGCGGTCATGCCTTCATGTGTTTTTATGGCGTTGGCAATCATGGCGGCGCCCCGACAATCGAAAATATTACCGAGATCGAGGCGCGGCTGGCAAAGGGCGAGAACCTCAAATTCTCCGATCCCGAGAGCCTTTTCAACGGGGTCGATAAGACCGATCTGCCACGGGTCGAGGGCGAATTGCAGTTTCACGCCATCGGCTGCTATGCCGTCGCTTCTGCACTGAAAACCCTCAATCGAAAGGCCGAAAGCCTGCTCGAACAGGCCGAAGCTGGCGCCACCATTGTGCATCGCCAGTTGGGGCTGCCCTATCCGCGCCAGCAATTTGAAACCCTGTGGCGCAAATTGCTGTTCAATCAGTTCCACGACACGCTTGGCGGCACCAGCCTTGAAAGTGCCTGCCTCGATTCAGAGCGCGACCTCAGTATGGTAATCGTCGGCGCCGAGGATCTGCTCAACGATGCGGTGCGTCAGCTTGACCGCACCATCGCCCGCCCGCTGGACCCGACGGACGCAACGTTCGTTGTGATGAATTTCAACGGTACCTCCGCCAATGGATTGGTCGAGGCCGAGCCATGGGTCGACAAGGACAACGTGTCGCGTCGGGTGCTCCTGGATGAAGCGGGCCATTCGATCCCGTTCCAATATATCGATCCTCATGGCAAGACCACCGGGCTGCAACGGATCGGCTTTAACCTCGATGTCCCCGCCTATGGCTATCGCGTCTTGCGTTTTGCTGTTGATGCGGCGCGTGGCATCACGGCCCCCGGCGTCGGGTTCGGCGCGCCCAGCGATGCGCTCAATTTTGCCACGGCAGGGTATGCCCTGACCATCGATCCCGAAACCGGTGCCATTGCCAGCCTCACCAACAGGCTGACCGGGATTGAACTGCTTGCCGGTGCTGGACATCAGGCCATTGTGGTTGAGGACAATAGCGACACCTGGAGCCATGGCACGGATCGCTTTGGCTTTGTCGGCGTACCGATGCAACTGATCTCGACCAGCACCATTGACGCGGGCCCGGTCCGCACCACCATCAAGCTGGTCAGTGCGCACGGTTCTTCGAGCATGACCACGATGATCGTGCTGCCCGAGGATGGTAATTTGCCGGTTGAACTGCGGGTTCATCTCGATTGGCACGAACGTCGCCATCTGCTGCGTCTTGCCTATCCGCTGGGGGCCGAGCGTTTTGAATATGAAGTGGCGGGCGGTTGGGACGCGCGCCCCGACAATGGGCGCGAAGTGCCGGGCCAGCGCTGGGTCCGCGCTACAACGCCGACCCATGTTGTCGGGCTGGTCAATGACGCCAAATATTCTTATGCCGCGCTCGACGGCACGCTTTTCATCACCGCTGTCCGCTCCCCGGTCTTTGCCCACCATGACCCGATTGCCCTCGAGCCGGGCGCGCATTATCGCTATATGGATCAAGGCGAACAGACCTTTACTCTGCACCTGTTCGGCGCACCTGCGCTAACACGCAAACAGGTTGCAACCGCTGCCGATGCACTCAACAAGCCGGTGGTCACCACGCCGCATGTCTCGCGCGATGGCACCGCGCCCCATGCTGGCCAGTGGCTTGATATTACCACAGACACCAGCGCCATCGGCACACTCAAGATGGCCGAGGATGGCGACGATGCGATCATCCGCGCCGTCGAGCTTGATGGGATTGCCGACGCCATCAGTCATGCTGGGTCGAGCCTGCCGATCCCGGCGCGCGGCATCATATCGGCCCGATTGGGCGCAAATGGACTGACGCTTTCGGACGGGCTGGAACGCTAAGCCGTAACTTTGCCACGAAGCTGCCCCTTTTCGGGCCTATTGGCGCAAATGGTGCCGTATGGGGTCGGCCCTTGGTGGAGCGTGTGATTTTGGCAGTTTGGCAACAAAAAGCAGTTCTGGTGGGCGCCGCGCTGTTGACGGCAGCACTTTTGGCAGGCTGTTCGAGCACCAAGACAGCCAGCGCTGGCGCTTCACCCAAAGCCGTGGCCGCGCTCTCGGCCTTTGCCCCACCGCCCGGCGCTCCCGCCGAACTTGATCATTTGATCCTCAAATATGCCGACGAATATCAGGTGCCCGAGCGCCTGATCCGCCGGGTCATTGTGCGCGAAAGCAATTACAATCCCGGCGCCCGCAATGGTCCCTATTGGGGGCTGATGCAGATCCGGCACGATACCGCCCAGGGCATGGGCTATTCGGGCACCGCCACCGGCCTGCTCAACGCCGACAACAATCTGCGCTATGCAGTCAAATACCTGCGCGGCGCCTATATCACGGCTGACGGCAACGAGGATCAGGCAGTGCGTTTTTATGCGCGTGGCTATTATTATGACGCCAAGCGCAAGGGCCTGCTCAAGGAAACCGGCTTGCGCTAGGCCGCAATGGCCAGTTTCGGAACCATTGACACAACCACATTGCCCCGCTTGCGCTTGCTGTCGACCCGGCGATGCGCCTCAACGATCTGATCGAACCGATATTCGTGGTCGATGACCGCCACATAGTCACCCGCCGCCGCCATGTCGCGCAGTGCTTCGATATCTTCAATTGTTTCGGGATAGGCTCCCGGCGATCAGGCGCTGTTTTGAATTGAACTTTGCCTTGAAGCCCGCACCCATATCGCCTTTTCGGGCGATGGCGGCCATGAACACCCCTTCCGGCGTCAACGCTTTGCGGCCTTCTGCAAAGGAGACTGATCCCACCGTATCAAAGATGATGTCGTAGCGTTCGCTTCCCTTGGTAAAGTCCTCGCTATTATAGTCAATCACCTCATCGGCGCCGAGACGGCTCACCAGATCCGCATTGGCGGCGCTGCACACGGCAGTAACGTGGGCACCGGCAATGTGTGCCAGCTGCACCGCCGCCGACCCCACCGCGCCAGACGCGCCAATCACCAAAACCTTGTGTCCGGCTGCCAATTTGCCCTGACGCCAGAAACAGCGGGCGGTCAGTCCGCCAAACGGGATCGCCGCCGCTTCTTCAAACCGCATCCCCTCTGGCATGTGGGTGATCGCCTTTTTTCGGGCACGCATTTATATTCGGCGTGACTGCCAAAGCCGTGACTGCCAAAAACCGCGTCGCCCACTTTGAACCGGGTGACCCCCGCACCGAGCGCCGCAACGGTTCCGGCAAAATCATATCCAAGAACCGGCTTGCGCGGCTTGGTGATGCCAAAGATCAGGCGACCGATCAGCCGATAGGGCTTGGGAATGTCAAAGGCGCGCAACCGCGCATCGCCGCTGCTGACGGTTGCCGCGTGGATCTTGACCAGCACCTCACCCGCCTTGGGTTCGGGGCGCTCCATGTCCACGATCTCGATGACTTCGGGGGCACCATATTTGTGATGAACTGCGGCTTTCATAAAATTTCTCCTGCGTCTTCTGGATATTGAAAAACATCTTCAAGCGGCACCGCAAAGATGCGAGCGATCTGGAAGGCCATTTCGAGGGTGGGCGAATAGCGCCCCTGCTCGATGGCGATGATGGTCTGGCGCGTCACGCCAACCCGGCGGGCCAGTTCGGCCTGGGTCATTTCGTCGGCGTTAAAGCGCAAGGTGCGAATTTCGTTGGTCAGCCTTGTGGGTTTCACCATGGATGAAATCCCCGATACATGGCGATTTTGGCAATAGTGCTCAGGATTCCCGAGAGCACAAAGCAGAGATAGACCGCATTGGCGATCCAGAACTGGTCGATGTCGAGCATGGCCAGGATCATCGCCGACAGCGCCCCGATAACCACGAACGATTGCCCGATATATTCACCGGCCCGATAGATTTCGCGGTCGCGCTGATCCTTGGTGTTGGCGTCCTGGGGCGAAATCACCGCTGCCAGAATATGCAGAATGATCGAGGCAATGATGGCCCCACCAATGGTCCAGAGCATGCTGGCGACATAGGGCGCTTCAGCCAGACCACCTGCGCTCGGCACCGCTGGCAGCAGCAGCCCCAGATAGACGGCATAGCCCACGACCGAGACAACCCCCATGATCCAGGTGCTTTTTTCTTCCCACGACATTTCCGGCTCCGATGTAAAGTTTGTTTGACAACGCCGATGTAAGGCAAAGCCAACATCATGTCAATAATATTTTACATCGACTATTTCAGCCCCACAAATAGGCAACGCCGCGCGCATGCACTAAACTGGCCCCACTACCCACGGGGATTCGCCTTCATGCATTTGCTGCTCGTCGATGGTTCGACCTATATTTTCCGCGCCTACCACGCGTTGCCGCCGCTGACGCGCAAGTCGGACGGGCTGCCTGTGGGCTGCGTTTCGGGCTTTTGCAACATGCTGTTCAAGCTGACCGAAGATATGAAGGGCGATGATGCGCCCACCCATATGGCGGTGATCTTTGATCATAAGGGCAAGACCTTCCGCGACGATCTTTTTCCCGCCTATAAGGCGCAGCGCCCGCCGGCGCCGGAGGATCTGGTGCCCCAGTTTCCCCTGACGCGGGCGGCCACCAAGGCGTTTTCGATTGCCTGCATCGAGCAGGAAGGCTGGGAGGCCGACGACATCATCGCCACCTATGCCTGTCAGATGAAAGCGGCGGGCGGCAAGGTCACCATCGTCTCGACCGACAAGGACCTGATGCAACTGGTCGAACCCGATGGCTCGATAAAAATGCTCGATACCCTCAAGAACCGCTGGATCGGGGTGGATGAGGTCATCGAAAAATTCGGCGTCGGCCCCGACAAGGTGATCGAGGTGCAATCGCTGGCCGGCGACAGTGTCGACAATGTTCCGGGGGTTCCCGGCATTGGCTACAAGACCGCCGCCGAACTGATCACCACCTATGGCGATCTCGAAAATCTTTTGGCTCATGCCCATGAGATCAAGCAGAACAAGCGCCGCGAGAAACTGATCGAGAACGCCGAAAATGCCCGCATTTCCAAGCGCCTGGTGACGCTCGAGCAACAAGTGCCGGTCGAATTGCCCCTTGATGCCTTGCTGCGCGAGCCGATCAGCGGCGCCAAGCTGGTGCCGTTCCTCAAGGCGATGGAATTCAACACCATCATCAAGCGCATTGCCGGGCTCGAGGATTTTGATCCCGACGCCTTTGAGGCCGATCCCGAACTGCGCGCTGGCGGGCTTGAGGGCATAAAATCCACCTCGCTATCGGTCGCCAAGGCCAAGCTTGCCGATTCCAATACGCCCGGCGGTAGCGCCGCGCTCCATGCCCGGCAGGTGCATGAAAAAATCAAGGCCATCCCCGTCGATTATGACGCTTATGAAACCATTACCGAGATGGATCAATTGGCCCGTTGGGTCGAAATGATCGTGGCCAAGGGCCATGTCGCGGTCGATACCGAAACCTCGGGCCTCGACAATCAGGCCGCCGATCTGGTCGGCATTTCGCTGTCCACTGAACCCGGCAATGGCGCCTATATTCCGCTTGGCCACTCCAATGGGGCCGCCAGCCTGCTTGACCAAGGTGGGTTGATGGAAGGCCAATTGCCCATTCGCGACGTGCTGGCGGTTCTCAAGCCAGTGCTCGAAAATCCGGGCGTCCTCAAGATTGGCCAAAATCTCAAATTCGATATGGGCGTGCTGTTCCGCTTCGGCATTACGCTGGCGCCCATTGATGACACTATGCTGATTTCCTATGCGCTCGATGGCGCCCGCTATAATGGCATGGATGTGTTGGCCGACGCCTGGCTTGATCACAAAACCATCGCCTTTGCCGAGCTGGCAGGGACGGGCAAGGCGCAAAAAACCTTCGACCAGGCTCGAAATCGCGCCCGCCGCCCGCTATGCCGCCGAAGACGCCGATATTACCCTGCGCCTCTGGCATGTGCTCAAACCGCGTCTGGTCGCCGAAAGCGCCACAACGCTTTATGAAACGCTGGAACGTCCGCTGGCCCCGGTTCTGGCACGCATGGAAGCACGCGGCATTTCGGTGGATCGCTCGATCCTGTCGCACCTGTCGGGCGATTTCGCCCAGCGCGCCGCCGCTTTTGAGGCCGAGGCGCACGAATTGGCTGGCGAAAGTTTCAATCTTGGTTCCCCCAAGCAATTGGGCGAAATCCTCTTTGAAAAAATGGGCCTTGAAGGCGGCACCAAAACCAAGACCGGCGCTTGGGCGACCGGCGCGGGCCTGTTGGAAGGGCTGGCCCTCAAGGGCGTGCCGCTGGCCCGCACCATTGTTGATTGGCGCCAACTGACCAAACTCAAGGGCACCTATACCGATGCCCTGCCCACCTATATCAATGCGCGCACCAGGCGCGTCCATACCTCCTATTCACAGGCCTCGGTTCTGACCGGGCGCCTCTCCTCCAACGATCCGAACCTGCAAAATATTCCGGTGCGTACTGCCGATGGCCGCAAAATCCGCACTGCCTTTGTCGCCGCTCCCGGCAAGCTACTTGTCTCCGCCGATTATTCCCAGATCGAATTGCGCGTGCTCGCCCATATCGCCGATATCGGTGCCTTGAAAACCGCCTTTGAAGAAGGGCTGGATATTCACGCCATGACCGCGTCAGAAATGTTCAACGTGCCGGTAAAGGACATGCCGTCCGATATTCGCCGCAGCGCCAAGGCGGTCAATTTCGGCATTATTTATGGCATTTCCGCCTTTGGCCTGGCCAATCAATTGGGCATCGGCCGCGCCGAGGCCGGCGATTATATCAAAACCTATTTTGATCGTTTTCCCGGCATCAAGGATTATATGGAAGAGCAGCGCCGCCGCGTCAAAGCCGAGGGCTTTGTCACCACCATTTTCGGTCGCAAGATCCAGTTCCCCAACGCCAATTCCAAAAACCCCGCCGAACGCAGCTTTGTCGAACGCGCCTCGATCAACGCCCCCATTCAGGGTTCTGCCGCCGATATCATCCGCCGCGCCATGATTCGCATGGAGCCAGCGCTAAAAGCGCAAAACATCGAAGCCGACATGCTGTTGCAGGTCCATGACGAACTGATCTTCGAAATCCCCACCGGCACCGAAGAATTGGCGATCCCCGCCATCAAACACATCATGGAATCCGCCACCGAACCCGCCGTCCGCCTCTCCGTCCCCATCGCCGTGGATGCGCATGCAGCAGGGAATTGGGATGAGGCGCACTGATCGATGTGCCAAAGGCAAAATCGCTCCGGTGGAGCGATTTTAGTTGATCAAGCCCGAAGCGCTATGCGCGCAGGGCGGGGCAGTGTCCGCATTATCCACTTCTACATCCCCACCCACCGGCTGTCACCCCGGGCTTGACCCAGGGCCCATCGTGAGATTTCCCCACACCGCCTGTCGACCCGCGATCCCCTCTTCTCACAATGGATCCCCGCTTTCGCGGGGATGACACGCGGTGTTATCGGCTGAATTGCCCTGCGAACATTAGTCCCTCTAACCCTGTCCTGTAATCTCCCACCACAAATCGCGCCAATCGGGATTGTTCTCCTCGATTAATTCGACCTTCCAGTCACGCCGCCATTTCTTGATACGTTTTTCGCGCAGGATGGCTTGCTCGATGTCCTCATGCACTTCAAACCAGACAAGCTTTTTCAGGCCATGCCGTTTGGCAAATCCCGCCGACAGCGCTTCGCGATGCTCATGGGTGCGACGGACCAAGTCGTTGGTAACGCCGACATAAACCGTGCCGGTATGGTGACTGGCCATCATGTAAACGAAGTACGTATTGCCCATTCCTCGATGCAATCACGCGCCACCGATTCTGTCACCACGCGTTACACACCCCCTCACCGACTGTCACCCCGGGCTTGACCCGGGGCCCATCGTGAAGTTTTTCCGCCCGCCAGATCGCCTATCGACCCACTATCCCGTGTTCTCACAATGGATCCCCGCCTTCGCGGGGATGACATTCAGAGTTCGGCATGGCCCCGGCGAAAATGCCTCCGCTATGGCGTCAGCATCAAAAACAAAACCAAAAAAGATATCCCCGCCCCCTTAGCACTCCCCCATAATTCATCCCAGCCTTGCGCCAGAGCGCGATCATGACGAGTGATGAGTGCGGGGTGGTCGGGGGTCCGAAGTCGTTTGGGCCCAGGTTCTATTTTGGTGCCCTGTTATCTTCCCTCGCCGGGATAACGTTGAGCGCTGCAGCGCCAAGACAGGTGCAGCGACAACGCGGGATCATGGCCGTTACCCGCCAAGCGCCTCTATGGAATAAAAAATCCGGCCGCTGGGGCGAGACCTGGTCTCACTCAAAAAAATGCGGAAGACCCGCGACGAGACAAGATCTCGCCCTGGCCGCTCAACGCGGCAAAAATTTGGGGATCAACCGGCGGCCGAGCTTTTGGCCAACCGGGGCTTTGGCGCGGCTAGATGGCCAGATATTGCTGGCGCAGTTCGGCGTTGTCGAGCACCTCGTTGGCGGTGCCGGTAAAGGCCACTTCGCCGGTATCGAGTATGACCGCCCGGTCGGCCAGTCGGAGTGCGGCGACGGCGTTTTGTTCAACAATGATCGTGGTAATCCCCAGCGCCTTGATCTCGTTCACGATGGTCTCGATTTCGTGCACGATCACCGGGGCCAGTCCCTCATAAGGCTCGTCGAGCAACAGCAGCTTGATATTGCGCATCAGCGCCCGGGCAATTGCCAGCATCTGCTGTTCGCCCCCTGAAAGCGTCGTGCCCTCCTGCCGGCGCCGTTCGGCCAGCCGCGGAAAATGGCTCAATACCCGGTCAAGGTCCCAGCCGGTGCCCGGCGCCACCTGTGCCAGTGTCAGATTTTCCTCAACCGTCAGCCCCTGAATAATCCGCCGATCCTCGGGCACCAGCTGAATACCGGCCCGCGCCGCCTCAAAGGATTTCATCGCATGAACCGGCTGCCCATCCAGCCAGATGTCACCGCGCTGCAACGCCGGATTCTCAAGCCGGGCAATCGTGCGCAGCGTCGAGGTCTTGCCGGCCCCGTTGCGCCCCAGCAGTGCCAGCACTTCCCCGTGCCGCACATCAAAACTCACCCCCTGCACCACATAGCTTTCGCCATAAAATGCGTGAATATCGCGGCAGATGAAAAACGGCTGTTCCGCACTCTGCCCTGTCGGCGCGGCGGGATTATCCATGGCCAGCGTGCTCATCAGTGCGCCTCCTCTGGCTCGTAGGAGCCGCCGAGATAGGCCTCTTGCACCTTTGGGTCGCCCCGCACCGCGTCGGGCTGCCCTTCGGCAATTATCCGCCCCCCGCCAGAACTGATATTCTGTCGGCAAGCGAGAACACCACATGCATGTCGTGTTCGATAATCACCTTGGTCATGCCACTGGCTTTGATCTTTTGAAGGAGGGCGATGGTTGTATTGGTATCGTGGCGCGACATGCCCGCGGTTGGTTCATCCAAAAGCAATAGTTTTGGGTGCTGGATCAGGCACATGGCCAGTTCCATTCGCCGTTTATCGCCCCGGCTCAGTGATCCGGCATGGGACTGGCGGCGCTCGAACAGGCCGACATTGTTCAAAATGTCTTCCGCCTCGTCGCGGATGGTTTTTTCAGCGTCCAGCGGCATGAAAATATTGGCCCTGAACGCGCCATCGCGTTTTGCAAACGCCGGCGCCATCACATTTTGCAACACCGACAGTTCGGGGAAAATTTCAGGTGTCTGAAATACCCGGACCACCCCCATCTGGTTGATCTCATGGGGTTTTTTGCCGGTCAGAACCTTCCCGTCAAAAACCACGGCCCCGCGCGATGGCGCCAGCCGCCCGATGATCACGTTCAAAAGCGTCGATTTGCCGGCCCCGTTCGGCCCGATAATGGCGTGGGTCTTGCCCTCTTCGATCTGTAGATCAATGTCGGCCAGCGCATGCAGGCCACCAAAATTCTTGTGCACATCGGCCACGTGCAAAACGATGTTGGCATCGGACTGGCTCATGGCGTTACTCCGCCGCCTGCGGGCGCGAAACAGTGCCCTGTTGCGGGGTCGGGCCACTGCCGAACAGGCCGCGAATACGCCGAACCCCTTCCATGATCCCGCCGGGCAGGAACACGACGACAAGCACGAACAGCAGGCCTAGGGTCAATTGCCAGCCTTCGCCAACAAATTTGGAGCCTGATCGCCACTACCACTTCGCGCAGTCCATCGGGCACGAAGCCAAAGAAATGGTGGAGCGCCGAATCATTGAAGGCCGAGAAAATATTCTCGAAATATTTGATCAGCCACGCCCCGATTACCGGTCCGATCAGCGTGCCGACGCCGCCCAGAATGGTCATCAGCACCACTTCACCCGAGGCCGTCCACTGCATCCGCTCCGCCCCCGCCAGCGGATCGGTTATGGCCAGCAGTGACCCGGCAAGGCCGGCATACATGCCCGAAATCACAAACGCCGTCATGGCGTAGGAGCGGGTATTGAACCCGGCATAATTCATCCGCGTCTGGTTCGATTTAATCGCTCGCAGCATCATCCCGAATGGCGATGAAAAGATCTTCTGGGCGATAAAAAAGGCGATCAGCAGCACCACGGCGCAAAAATAGAACGCTTCCAGCCCCGAAAATGTGTGCCCAAAAAGACTGGCGCTCGGCAGGCCCGGCGCCCGGGGAGCAAAGGCCAGGTCGAGCACCCGCGGATCACGCAGATTCAGTTGCAGCGAGGTTTCTCCGTTGGTGATCGGGGTCAGCACCGAATAGGCCAGATTGTAGCTCATCTGCGCAAAGGCCAGCGTCAGGATGGAAAAATAAATACCGGTGCGCCGCAGGCTCAAATAGCCAATTGCCAGCGCAAATATCCCCGACAGTATGACGGCAAATATAATGGCGGGAATGACATCCATGCTCAACAGCTTGAATGACCATACCGCAGTATAGGAACCCACTCCCAAAAAGGCGGCGTGGCCAAAGCTGAGATAGCCGGTCAGGCCAAAAAGGATATTAAAGCCCAGGGCGAAGATCGCGTAGATGGCAAATTTTTGCATCAGGCCGGGATAGGCCGCGCCCAACGGGCTGAGCCACATAGGCATGGCCAGGACCACCAGCGTGAAAATCACCAGAGTGATCAGATCGCGGCGGGACATGGCAAAGAGCGTTTTGGCAGTCATTGTCATGGCCTAGCTCTCCATCACGCCGCGCCGCCCAAACAGCCCGCGTGGTCGCACGAGCAACACGATAACGGCAGTCAGATAGACAATGATCTGGTCAATGCCCGGCAGGATCGACTTGATCTCGGTCATCGAGGCAAAACTCTGCAAAATACCGAGCAAAAAGCCCGCCGCCACCGCCCCCGGCAGCGACCCCATGCCGCCCACCACGACAACGACGAAACTGAGCACGAGAAAGTCCATCCCCAGATGATAATTCGGCGGCACCAAGGGCGTATACATCACCCCGGCCAACCCCGCGACCACCGCTGCCAGACCGAACATGATGGTAAATCGGCGCGCAATATTGATGCCGAGCAATCCCACGGTTTCGCGATCGGCCATACCTGCCCGCACCACCAACCCGAAGGTGGTAAAGCGCAAGAATGCAAACACGGCGCCAATGATGGCCGTGGCAAAAAGAAAATAGGTTAGCCGCCACCATGGATAAGTCAGGACATTGGGGCCCATCCCCAGCCACACACCCACATCCGCCGCCCCGCGCAATACTGATGGCATCGGCTGGGAAATCGGATTGGCGCCGAATATCGCCTTGACCAGTTCCTGCAACACAATGGCCAGGCCAAAGGTCACCAATATCTGCTCGGCGTGGCTGCGCTTGTAGAAATGCTTGATGATGCCGCGTTCCATGGCAATGCCGATAATGGCCATCACCGGAATGGCCAAAAGGATCGACAGTGGCACCGAATATTCGATCAGCACACCACCAAAATCGCCAAACCAGCTCTGGGCCAGTGGCGTTCGTATTTCGAGCGGTGCGCCCCAGGGCGACAGCTTTTCTGGATCAAGGGTTACTGTTTCCAGCGTGATCAACTGGCGAAAGGCCACCGCGCAAAAAGCGCCCAGCATGAACAGGGCGCCATGGGCGAAATTGACGACGCCCAGCGTGCCAAACACCAGCGTCAACCCCAAGGCAATCAGCGCATAGGCGCCGCCCTTGTCCAGACCATTCAAAAGTTGGGCGAGAATTGCGTTCATTCGTCCACCACCGCTGGAGTCACCGAAAATATGGGTTCCGGCCCGATCAAGGGCCGGAACCGGGTAACGCTGCTAGCACATGGCCGCAGTATCGGGACCGAGTTCGCCACCAAAAATGGCGGGGTCGTAGGTGACGCTTTCGCGCGAGGCCGTATCGACGTGCTCGAGCAGATCGAATGGGTTCGCCGGCGTTTCCTTGCCCTGCACCACCAGCACATCCTTGAAGCACTGATGGTCGGCGGCGCGATAAAGTGTCGGACCATTACCCAACCCATCGAACTCGAAGCCTTCAAGCTGCTTGATGACTTCGGGCGGATAGAAGGTTCCGGCGCGTTCGCAGGCATCGGCATAGAGCAGGGTCTGTACATAGGCCGTGTGCGCGGCCTGGCTCGGTGGCTGGCCGTATTTTGCACCAAAGGATTTGGTGAAGGCCTGCGAGCCTGCGTCTGGCAACTGCCAGTCCCAGTTGGACGTGCCGTAAATGCCCTTCATGGCAGCGCCGGCACCCTTGGCCATCAGATCGGACACCAGCGGTGTCACAATCTCGAACTGCTTGCCATTGACCATCTTGTCTTTGAGGCCGAACTGAACCGCCTGGGTCAGCGAATTGACCATGTCAAAGCCATAATGGTTGAGAATCAGGACGTCGGCGCCCGAATTCAACACCGGCGTGATGTACTGGCTGAAATCGCCTGCACCAACCGGGGTTCGGACCGGGGTAATTGTCTTCCAGCCGAGTTTTTCGGTGGAGGCAATCATCGATTCCTCGGTAGTCCAGCCCCAAGTATAATCGGCGGTCAGATGATAGGCGACACGATCATTGCCATAGGCCTTGGCCAACGAGGGCGCGATCGCCACACCGGTTTGATAGGCATTGAAGAAGTGGCGGAAACCGTAGCGCTTCTTGTCCTTGCCGGTCGTATCGTTGGAGTGGGTCAACGCCGCCATGAAGATGACGCCCATTTCCTGGCACAGGCCTTGTACGGCAATGGCGACGCCCGAGGACGAACCGCCCGAAATCATGACGGCGCCGTCGCGTTCAATCATGCGGCGGGCCGAGTCGCGCGCGGCGTCGGCCTTGGTCTGGGTATCACCGGTCACGAAGGCAACCTTTTTGCCCAAAACACCCTGGCCGGTCAAAACGCTCGGCGTGTAGGTCGGCAGCATGCCGCCATCGCCATCGCCGTTGAGATGTTCCACGGCCAATTCGAATGCGCGCTGTTCGTCGGCGCCTTCATCAGCATAAGGGCCGGTCAGCGGCACGTTGAACCCCAGGGTGACCGAGTCACCGGTGGGGGCATTGCAATATTCCTGGGCATAGGCACCACGGCTCAGCACAAGCGGCGCAACGCCGGTTGCCAGAATGCTGGCAAGCCCGGTCTTGACCACGGCGCGGCGATTAAACCCCTTCAGGGACTTCGTCATAAGCTCCTCCATTGTCGCGGGAGGTCGGTGCATTGCCGACGCATCTGCCGCCGGGGCAGTATTTGCGCCCTTTGTAATGTTTTCAATAGACAGCTGAAATCGCTGTAATATTTTGTAAATTATTGCACTTGATTTCACCAAAAACTGTTAATAGATTGACAAATCGGGAGAGAGAATGCGTGCACCCATAGGCATCAGGATCACCACGCGCCGCAAGGCAAAAGCCATTTCGCAGGCCGAATTGGCGCGTCGCGTCGAGATTTCTCCCAGCTATCTCAACCTGATCGAGCGCAACAAGCGCGACGTTGGCGGCGCTCTGCTGTTGCGCATTGCCGGTGCTCTTGATGTCGAAATCGACAGCTTGACCGGCGAGAGCGAACAGCGCCTCATGGCCGATGTCGAGGAAGCCTTCGCCGATCCGGCGCTGCAACAACTTGGCGGCACAGCGCCCGACAGCCGTCAGTTGGTGGCCGAACAGCCGGTCGCTGCCGAGGCCATTGCGCGCCTGCATCGCGCCTATGTCGAAGCGACAGCCAATGCTGACAATTATGCTGATCGCCTGCGCAGTGATCCCCTGTTCAGCCAGCTCCTGCACCAGATATTGTCCAGTATCACCGCTGTGCGCTCCAGCGCTGAAATTCTTGAGGACATGCCGGATCTGGGCGAGCATGAGCGAAAGCGGTTTCGCACCTCGATCGGTCGCGAGGCGCGAAGCCTTAGCGAAGTCGCCCATACTCTGATCGGTCATTTTGACCGCGAGGCGAGGACTAATCGGTCGTCATCGCCGGTGCGCGAACTCGATGATCTGATCTACCAGAGCGACAACCATTTTCCCACGCTCGAGGCAGCGGCAAGTGATCTTCGTGCCGACATCGATGAACGGGGGGCGTTTGGGGAGGCGGCTTTGCTCGATGTCCTCGCTCGCAAACACGGCGTCAGCGTTACCCGCAGTGCTGGCCGTAAAACTGATGCATTGGGATTTCCCGGCCAATATCACTTCAACGCCGAACAGCGGATCATGTGGTTTCAGACCAGTTCCATGGCGTCCACCCGACAGTTCCAGCTCACCCGCCTGCTGGTCGAACTGAGTGCAACAGATTTGATCGAAACCGAAATCGCCAACCCCATCCTGCATTCGCAAACGGCGCGACGCCTCGGCTATCGGGCGCTGACATCCTATCTGGCCGGAGCGGTTGTATTTCCCTATGAGCGGTTTCTGGCTGACGCCGAGGCCACCCATTACGACATTGAGGCCCTGCGCCAGATCTATACCGCCAGTTTTGAGCAGGTGGCCCATCGCCTCACCACATTGCGGCGCCCGGGTGCGGCCGGTGTGCCGTTCGGCTTTTTGCGGGCTGATCCAGCGGGCCGCCTGACCAAGCATTTCCCGCTGCCCGGCCTCTTGCTGCCAAACACCGGTCACGCTTGCCCTTTGTGGGCGATCTATGCAGCGTTCCGCGCCCCCGACCATGCCGTGCGCCAGATCGTTCGGTTCACCGATGGTTCGCGCTATCTGTTTCTGGCCAAAACCGCCGCCCGGCGCGCCGCCAGTTTTCGCGACCGCGCCATCCATACCTCGACCATGCTGGCCTGTGATGTGCTCCATGCCGACCGGACCGTCTATGCGGCGGGGCTTGACCTGGCGGACGAAGCCGCCGATCTGCCGGTTGGGCCGTCATGCCGACTCTGTACTCGGCGCGACTGCCCCGATCGGCAAGAGGAGACGCTGGCGCCCGGTGGCGGGCAGGCGGCCGTCCGCGCCCCGTTCCTACCGCGAAGCTTTTGACCGGCGACCGGAATTAAGATTTAGTGCTGGCGTTCCTGGTGGGAGAGCGGGAGCAAGGGGGGAAATTGGCACTCGATATACTCATTGCAGAGGATGAGCCGAGCATTTTGGAATCGCTCGATTTCATCTTGAGCCGCGCCGGTTGGTCGACCGGTTCGGTCACCGACGGGGTCGCGGCTCTGGCAGCGGTTCATGCGTCGCGCCCGCGCCTTTTGGTGCTCGATGTCATGTTGCCCAAGCGCTCGGGATTTGAAGTGCTCAAGCAGTTGCGCGCCGAACAGGCAACCCGTGATCTGCCGGTGCTGATTCTGACCGCCAAGGGCCAGCAGCAGGATCGGCGCACCGCCGCCGAACTCGGCGCGTCCGGATTTGTCACCAAGCCATATGCCAATGCCGATGTTGTCGACGCGGTGCGCACGCTGTTGGGAGACGAGATCCGGCAATGATGAGCGGGCGCAAGCTGCAGAGCGCGGCATTGTTTCTGACGCTTTTCGGCGCCATGCTGTTCATGCCGCCGCTGGTGTTGCTATTCAATTTGCGCCAGCGCCTGTTCGGCATTCCCGCTGAAGTCATCTATCTCTTTGTGGTTTGGCTCGGGCTTGTGATCGCGACGGCATGGTTTGCCCGTCGCCTGCCCGCGTCGGGCACCCAGTCGCCGCCCTCGGGGCCAGACAACTGATGCTCTCGGCGGATTTCGTCATCGCCACCGCCGTCGGCTATGTGGGACTATTGTTCCTCATTGCCTATGTCGGGGACAGGCGGGCGCGCGCCAACCCCGGCGGCCTTCTGCGCTCGCCGCTGATCTATACCTTGTCGATCTCGGTCTATTGCACCAGCTGGACCTTTTACGGTGCTGTCGGCTCCGCCGCCCGCAACGGGCTCGAATATCTGGCTATCTATCTCGGTCCCACACTGGTGTTCGTTGGCTGGTGGTTCGTCCTGCGCAAACTTGTCCGCATTGCCCATGATCAGCGCATCACCTCGGTGGCAGATCTGCTCTCCTCGCGCTTTGGCAAATCCAGCCGCCTGGCTGTGCTTGTAACCTTAATCGCCGTCATCGGCATTGCCCCCTATATCGCGCTCCAACTCAAGGCCGTCACCTCCTCGATCCAGGCTATCGCCGTCTCGTCAAGCGCTGGACGCGGCAGCTTTGCCGGTGTCGATGACGTTGGGCTGGCGCTGGGCGTGGCGGCGGCAATGGCCCTGTTCACCATCCTATTTGGCACCCGCAATGTCGATGCCAAGGAGCAGCACCATGGTGTAGTCGCCGCCATTGCATTTGAGGCGGTCGTCAAACTTTGCGCCTTGATCGCGATCGGCGCCTTTGTCATCTATGCCGGCGGCGGGTTTGAGGCGATTTTCGCCCGCGCCGAAGCGCAAAATATCGACATCTATTCGCACGAAATTTTTGGCAATCGCTGGATCGCCATGAATGTACTGTCAGTCGCCGCCATCATTTGCCTGCCACGCCAGTTCCAGATCACCGTTGTTGAAAATTCCGACGAAAACCATCTGCGCACCGCCAGTTGGGCCTTTCCCGGCTACCTGCTGTTGATGAGCCTGTTCACCCTACCCATCGCGCTGTTTGGCATGACCTCGCTGCCCGCCGGATCGAACCCCGACATGTTCGTGTTGACCCTGCCACTTGCGGCCGGACAGCAGGGGCTGGCGCTTTTGGCATTTGTTGGCGGCTTTTCCTCGGCAACATCGATGATCATCGTCGAGGCCATCGCGCTTTCGATCATGGTCTCCAACCACATCGTCATGCCCATCGTCTTGCGCACCACCAGCGGCCTCGGCGCCACCGATGGGCAGGGCGTCAGTCGCCTGCTGCTCAATTCGCGGCGCCTGTCGATCGGCCTGATCCTGTTTCTGGGGTTCTTCTATTTCTACCTCACGCGTGACAGCGATGCGTTGGCACCGATCGGGCTGATCTCGTTTGCCGGTGTCGCCCAGTTCCTGCCCGCCATCGTTGCCGCCCTGTTCTGGCGCGAAGCGACGGTCAAGGGCGCCATCTGGGCGGTAAGCGTCGGCTTTGTCATCTGGGCCTGGTCGATGTTCGTGCCCAGTTTTGAAACATCCTCGCCGATTGTCGCCCAATTGATGGCAGAGGGTCCCTGGGGCATTGACTGGTTGCGTCCACAGGCCCTGTTCGGCCTGTCGGGGCTCGACCCGCTGGTTCATTCGGTGTTCTGGAGCCTGTTTCTCAATACCGCAACGCTGGTGCTGGTATCACTGCTCACCAGCCAATCAGCACTCGAACGATTGCAGGCAACTTTGTTCGTCGATGCGTTTCGGCGCCAAGGCCGCAGCGACCCCCATTTCATGCGCGGCTCGGCTACCTCCAACGATCTGTTTTTCGTAGCACAGCGTGTTCTGGGTGCTGAACGGGCGACAATTCTATTTGCCGGTCTGCCGCGCGCCGGGGGCGATACCAGTCCCGAATTCATCGCCCGACTGGAACGTGAACTGGCGGGCTCCATTGGTGCCGCGTCCGCCCATGTCATGCTGTCCAAAGTGGTATCGGGCGAAGCTATTTCACTCGAAGAAGTCATGCAGATGGCCGACGAAACCCAACAGGTCATCGAATATTCCCAACAGCTTGAACGTACGTCGGCAGCGCTGCGCTCGACGGCCGATCAACTCGAAATCGCCAATCTGCAACTGCGCGAGGTCGACCAGCAAAAGGATGATTTCCTGAGCCAGGTCAGCCATGAAGTGCGCACCCCGATGACCGCCATTCGCTCCTTCGCCGAAATCCTGCTCGACGGCGAAAAACTAGACAAGGCTCGACCATCAGCGCTTCGTCGCCACCATTCATGAGGAAAGCCTGCGTTTAACCGATCTGCTCGATGAAATCCTTGATCTGTCGGCGCTCGAAAGCGGCAAACGCGACTGGGTTAATCGCCCGGTCGATGCCGAGATTGCGCTGGATCGCGCGGTGCGGGTCTGCGATGCGCTGGCGCGGCAGCGCGGTATCGCCATCGCGGTTGGTGCCCGTGCCCCAGGCGCCATTGTTGCCGGCGAACCGCACCGGTTGTCTCAGGTGCTCATCAATCTCATTTCGAACGCCATCAAATACAATGATGCCGAACATCCCGAAATCGGGGTGAGTTCCCGCATTGCCGGTACTGATTATATCATTGAGGTGAGCGACAATGGGCCCGGCATTGCCGAAAAAGACCGCGCCCGGATATTCCACAAATTCTATCGTGGAGGCCGCAGCGCCCGACCACGGGAGGCCGGTGCCGGGCTTGGTCTGCCGATCAGTCGCGAAATCATCGCCAGCATGAACGGCACGCTCGATCTTGTCGATCATAAGGGGCAGGGCGCCTGTTTTGCCATCACCCTGCCGCTGCTCGAACCCGACCCCGCTAAAGCCCCATCCGATCCTTGAAGGCATACCACCAAGACCCAAGCGTTGAATATTGCGCCCGGAACCTGCGCCCGCCCGGAAATGGTATCCAGGGCAGGCTGGCAAAAGTGTCGAACCGGGTTAGATCGCCATTGACCGCCTCGGCTAAAATACGGCCAAACAGGTGCGAGCCTGTTATGCCGTGACCCGAATAGCCATGGGCGAAATAGACATTGTCGCCCAGCCGCCCCAACTGTGGCACCCGCGAGAATGACAGGGCAAAATTGCCACTCCAGGCATAGTCGATTTTGATATCGCCGAGTTGTGGAAACACCTTGTCCATATTGGGTCGCAGCTTGGCGATGACGTCGGCTGGATCGGTGCCGCCATAAACTACCCCGCCGCCAAAAATCAGCCTGTTGTCGCCGCTCAGGCGGAAATAATCGAGAATATAGCGTACATCCTCAACACACATGCCGGTCGGCAGTAATTGCTGGGCACGGTCGGCGCCCAACGGCTCCGTCGCCATCATCTGGGTTGAAACCGGCATTACCCGCGCTGTCAGTTCGGGCACGACATTGCCGAGATAGGCATTGCCGCACACCAGCACCGCCTTGGCCGAAACCTTGCCATTCGCAGTCAAGACCTCAGCCCCGCTGGCGGTTTGATTGACTTTGGTGACCGGTGAATGCTCAAAAATAACACCACCCAACCCCTCAAGCGCTGCCGCTTCGCCCAAGGCAAGATTGAGCGGATGCATATGGCCGCCCGAATGGTCGATCATGCCACCACAATAGACGTCGCTACCGATATGGCTGCGGATCGATTTGGCATCGAGCATTTCATGATCGTCCATGCCATAGCGCCGCCACAGCGCCTGCTTGGCTTCAAGCTCGCTTACATGTTTGGGCGTATAGGCGGCATAAATATTGCCACGGCGCAGATCACAATCGATCTTGTAGCGCTCGACCCAATCATTGATGATTCCGGCGCCTTCCTGCACCAATGAGCCGACAAATTTTGCGGTATCGGCGCCATAGCGGCTTTCGATGGTGCCAAGGCTGGCATTGAGGCCATTGACCACCTGCCCGCCATTGCGGCCCGAGGCGCCCCAACCGACAGCGGCCCCTTCGACCACGACCACCTTATAGCCGTGCTCGGCCAGATGCAGGGCCGACGACAGGCCCGAATATCCGGCTCCAACGACGCAGATGTCGGCTTCAACATCGCCCTCCAGTTTGACCGGCTTTCGATCGATGGTTTTCGAGGCGGCATAATAACTTGGCGGGTAGGCACCGTTGCCAGCATAGCTTTGGGAGTTTGCCATCAGACGATTTCCAGATAGGCACTAAATTCCAGATCTGTGACCTGTGAGGCAAAACCAGCGATCTCCTGCCGTTTGCACGCCACGAACATTGACTGCAAGGTTGGCTCGAAAATCCGCGGGATCATCTCACCGTCTTCAAAGGCATTGACCGCCGAGGCCCAGTCCGCGGGAAGCTTGGGCAGCCGCTCCGAATAGGCGCGCCCGGCAAAGGGTTTTGGTGGCTTCATTTCATCCTGTATGCCCACCAGCGCCGCGCCCAATATTCCGGCAAGGACAAGATAGGGATTGGCGTCGGCGCCCGAAACCCGATGCTCAATACGCCGCGCGGCAGGATTGCCACCGGGAATGCGCACGGCGGTGGTCCGATTTTCATAGCCCCAGGAGATGGCGCTTGGGGCGTGCGTGTCGGGACGAAGGCGGCGATAGGAATTGAAATGGGGCGCAAACAACAATGTTGATTCCGCCATGCCGCCCAAAAGGCCCGCCACGGCATGATGCATCACTGGCGAGCCGGTGTCGGTGCCATCATTGAATACATTGTTTCCGGCCGCGTCATTGACGCTGAAATGGACATGAAAGCCGTTCCCCGAGCGCGTACCATAGGGCTTGGCCATGAAGGTGGCCACCAGCTTGTGCTTGCGCGCCACGCCCTTGACGATCCGTTTGAACAGCACCGCGTCATCGGCCGCCTTGAGCAGATCGGCGGTGTGCAGCATGTTGATTTCAAACTGCCCGATACCGTTTTCCGCCACAGCAGTATCGGCGGGCACATTCTGGGCCTCGCATTCTGCATAGACGTCTCGAAAGAACTCGCCAAAATCCTCAAGGCTCGTCGAGCGACAGGATGGCGTCTGAATCAAGCCGCTTGCCAGTATAAGGAGAAATCGGCGGTACAGCGGAATCGGCGTTCGGATCGACCAGATAAAATTCCAGGCTCCGTTGCCACCACCGGGGTCAGGCCCAGTTCGGCATAACGCCGCCCGATCAATGCCAATGACTGGCGTGGATCGCCATAAAACGGTTCGCCGGTTTCCTGGAACAGCCACAGCGGGATCATGGCGCTGGGGCGCGAGGTCCAGTTGATCGGCAGTGCGCCGCGCCCGGTAGGCGTGCAAATGCCATCGCTGTCGCCACCGACAAAAACCAGCGGATTGCCCACAATATCCTCGCCCCACACATCCACCCCGACGATCGACAGCGGCATGCGGATGCCCCCATCAGCGATGCGGAGAGCTTGTTCGATGGGAATACGCTTGCCGCGCATGATGCCATTGAGATCACATACAGCAACATGCATGACCTCGATCTCGGGCCGTTCGGCCAACCAACTGACAAAATTATCGTTCGGGTTCTCGTCTGCACTCATCAGGGAAATTCTCGATTGCTCTTGTTTGGCCGAGGCGGGATACATAGCTAAAATCAGCGGTAAAAGGCGATAAATATATCATGCGTTTTCAGGCGGATCAGTGCACAGTGCGGCCGTTTCCTCATATTGGCAGAATCTAGACCATGCACATCAATAAGCCAATCATCGGCGTAATCGCCTGCACGCGCTCCATCGAGGGGGAGGCGGCCCAGACGGTCAAGCTGCGCTATCTCGAAGGGGTTTCTCGCCATGCCGATGCGATCCCGGTCCTTATTGCCAGCAATCAGCCTCGGGAAAATGCACCCAGCATCGTTGAGCGACTTGATGCGGTCCTGCTGACCGGTTCGAATTCCAATATCGATCCAACCCATTACGGCAGCCCCGAACCCGGCCAGGCGCCCATCGACAAGGAGCGCGATCTTTATTCGATTGCGCTGGTTCAGGCGGCGATGGCCGCTGGCAAACCCGTGTTCGGCATTTGCCGGGGCCTGCAGGAAATCAATGTTGCCATGGGTGGAACACTGACGGACCTACGGGCCGCCGGTGGCAATGCCGCGCGCCACCACGCGCCCGACGGCGTCAGCATCGATGAAATGTTCGGCCATGCCCATGAAATATCCCTACACCGCGATACTCCTCTATTTGCGGTCACCGGCGCCGATAGCCTCACCGTCAATAGCGTGCATTTTCAAGCTATCGATCGGCTTGGCGACAATCTGAAGGTCAATGCGACGAGCCCCGATGGGGTGATCGAGGCAATTTCGGGGATCAACACAAGAGCGCCGGTATTTGCCGTACAATGGCACCCCGAATGGCGGCCCGCCGAGCGTGCCCACGATCTGGCATTGTGGCGCTATGTCGGCGAGACGACCCGTCACCACGCGCCCGCACGGGCATAGTTTTCAAGAAATCTGGTCAGGACTTCGGCAATGAGTGAATTTGAGACGCAACTGTTCATCGACAACAAATTTGTCGACGGTCAGGGCGGCATTGAAAAGGCCTTCGAGCCTGCGCGCGGCACGGTTCTGGCCGAGCTTGCTTCCGCCAGCCCTGAGCAGATCGAACAGGCGGTCAGTGCGGCCCAACGCGCCTACCAAAGCTGGTCGCGCACCACACCCCGCGAACGGTCAGCGGCACTCCTGGCCATTGCCGCCGCGATTGAAGCCAATGCCGACACGCTGGCCGCCGTTGAATCGCGCAATGCCGGCAAGCCGTTGCGTTTTGTCAAAGCCGGCGAATTGGTCAATGTTGCCGACGTCTTCCGTTTTTACGCCACCGCCGTGCGCAACATGCCCGCCACGGCTTCGGGAAATTATCGTGCCGGTTTGACCAGCATGATGCGGCGCGACGGCATTGGCGTTGTCGCCCAGATCGCGCCCTGGAATTATCCGCTATTGATGGCCGCGTGGAAAATTGCGCCGGCAATTGCGGCAGGCAACGCGGTGGTGATCAAACCCTCCGAATATACCCCGCTCAGCCTGTTGGCGCTGGCGCGAATATTTGCCGAAATATTGCCGCCCGGCGTCGTCAATGTCGTGTGCGGCAGTGGCCTTGATGTTGGTCAGCCTTTGATCAGCCACGATCTGGTACGCATGATTTCGCTGACCGGCGATGTGCGCACCGGGCGCGCGGTGCTGGCCGCCGCCGCCGGGCCAATGATCAAGCGCACCCATCTCGAACTGGGCGGCAAGGCACCGGTCATCGTCTGCGCCGACGCCGACCTCGACAAGCTGGTGGCAACCTTGCGGGAAGCCAGTTTTTATAATGCCGGGCAGGATTGTACGGCGGCGTGCCGGATTTTTGCCGACAAGACCATTGCCCAGAAACTGATCGACAAGGCTCGAGACCATGGTCAAAAGCTTGGTTTACGGCGCGCCTGAACGCGACGATGTCGAATTTGGACCTCTGATCAGTGACCGACAGGCTCGAACGCGTGTCGGGCTTTGTTGATCGCGCCCGCAGCGCTGGCGGCGACGTCATACAGGGTACGGCGACAGATGGCGACGGCTATTTCTTCGCCCCGACATTGGTGGCGGCGCCCTTCGACGCCGAAATCGTTCAAAAGGAAGTCTTCGGGCCGGTGGTTTCGATCACCCCGTTTGACACGCCGGAAACCGCTCTGGGCTGGGCCAATAGTTCCGAATACGGGCTTGGATCATCGGTCTGGTCGGCCGATAGTCAACGCGCCATTCAGTTGGCAAACAGTCTTGAATATGGTGTTAGCTGGGTCAACACCCACGGCAATATGGCCACCGAAATGCCCCATGGCGGCATGAAAAATTCCGGTTACGGATCGGACCTGTCAATGCAGTCGCTGCTTGATTACACCCAGGTACGTCACGTGATGCTGGCCTCCTGAAACCCAGGTTGACCGCCTAACTGCCGGGATTGTCGAAATCGTCGCCATCGGGGACATCCGGTCCCCGATCCGCCGGTTTCTTGGCTGTGGTCGTGCGCCTTTTCCGCTTGGGTTTGGCAATGACCACCTGCGACTCATCGTCCGTTTCCGCTTCGGCAACAATGCGCATCGGCGGTGCCTTGCCCTTCTTGTCCTCACCAAAATAGATAGTCTGGTGCGGAAACGGAATTTCGATACCGCGCGCATCAAACACCGTCTTGAGAATGTCGTTGTAAGCGCGCCGTGTCGCCCATTGCTTGCCCGGCAGCGTCATGATGCGGGTCCGCGCGACAACTGCATTGTCGCCAAATTCATTGATGCCCATCCATTCCAGTTCTGGCGACGCCAGATTGGGTGCAACCTCGGGATTGGTCTTGAGTTCTTCAAAGGCATCAAACATCGCCTTTTTGACTTCGCTCATATCCTCGCGATAGGCGACGCCCATGTCGCAAAGCGCATAGGCGAAACCGCGCATGAAGTTGGAGACCGTATCGACCGAGGAGAACGGCACGATATGATAGACCCCCTCGACATCGCGCAGGCTGGCCGACCGGATGGTCAAGCGTTCGACGCTGCCCGAAATCCCGGCAATACTGACCACGTCGCCCACGTCGATAGCGCCTTCGAGCTGTATGAAAATGCCGGTGATAATGTCCTGCACCAGCTTTTGCGCGCCAAAGCCAATCGCCAGGCCAATGACGCCGGCCGAGGCCAGCAACGGCGCAATATCAATGCCGATCTCGGACAGGATGAACATTGACGACATGACCGCAATGGTGATCGACAGCGCGTTGCGCAGCAGCACCAGCAAGGTCCGCTCGCGCGCCTTGACCTTGGAGTTCGGGCCATCCTGTAGCCGATAGTCGACCCAGGAGCTGATAATCAACCAGGCGCCAAAGGCAATCAGCGCCATGACAATAACGGTTGCCAGCGAACTGGCAAAACCGGCGCCGACATCCGACTCAAACCAGGCGCCAAGGCTGAACAGACCAATCGCGTCCAGCGTTGCTGCTGTAACCGCGGCCAACACCAATAGCCGCAGGAAGGTCAGGGCGCGCGGCACAAAGGCATTGAGCCGCTTTTCAAGCAGCGGCACCCGGTCGGACAGATTGGCTGGTAATTTCACCCCGTTCAGGATCATGCGGTTGAGCAGGCTGGCCACGATCAATCCCAAGACTACCGCGACGATGATTTTTGCCGTCGCCAACAGCATGGCCATCATGACATCGGCCGGCCACAGCATCACCACCGCGAACAGGATGATCAGATAGGTCAGCACCGGTACATGCCAACTGCGCACCATCAGGCGTTGGAAGTCGCTGTCGAGCGCCTTGGTGTGACGCGTCATCCAGTCCGAGACCGGTTCGCGTACCCGCAGGACCAGATTGAACAACAGGGCCAGAACGATCAGATATCCGAGTGCGGAAACGGCCTGTCCGGCAACGTTTGATACCTGGCGGTTAAAGATTGGCACCAGCAACAACTGGCAAAATACCACGATCGAAACCGTGACCCGCAGCCATTTGGTCAACATGCGTGCCTGGACGTCGCTGAGCGACAGGGTCCGCAGGCCGGGTTGGCGCGGTGCCAGGATCGCCCGAACCACAGCCTGAAAAACTTCGACCACCAAAAAGGCGTTCAGAAACAGCGAGTGGGCAAATACCACTTGCCCCGATTGCCCCAATACGCTGATCGCCATAACCGTGCCGGCGCCCCAGGCGAGAACCACAAGAACGATGTTGGTAACCAGCAGCGTCACCACGGCGACGATTTTGGCAATCCAGCCGCCTGCCGCCGCCCGCCGGCCCAGCATGGCGCGAAACCCGTTGGTCAGATAGCGCAGCAGGAAAAACAGCGCATAGGTCAATATGATCAGCACGCCGACCTGCAATAGTTGCGCACCGAGCCCCAGATAGTCGCCGCCTGCAAGTGACCCGAAAAATTGCGGTGCCTTGGCAATTTCCTCCCAAAGACTCCGCGCCGATTGGGCTGCCGATTCAGCGGTAGACTGGGTGAATTCGGCGATCTGGGTACCAAGGCCTACGCTCGGCTTACTGGTGGCAGCCTCAGCACTACCGGTTGCTGTGCCGTCGGCATTGGCCTCCAGTTCCTCGATGAGCTTTTGACGCGCCGTGTCGTCCTTGAGCACGTCGATCAGCAGTTTTATCGAACTTGGATCAGCTGCTGTTTCGCTTGAACTCGTGCTGGGCAGGCCAGGAATGATTTGGGCTTTCACCTGATTTGGCGCGCTCAGCGCCAATACCCCCGTCAGTGCAATCAACAACAGCAGGGGGCGAAACTTAAGTAGGCTCGAGCATAGGGCAATCAGGTCCAGTTCAATATCGGCGCAAACCAAGGGCGCCAGAATCGGCGCCACGACCATAAACGTCAACAGCCAGCGAAAGATGCAACATAATTGATACGCCCCCGCACCACTAGACCGGTCGCGGCGGATGCATGGTCTCGACAAATCCGGCCAGCGGGGTCAACTCACGCCGCAGCGCGTTGTCGGGCAGGCGGGGCATCAGCGCGCCGAGGCAAGCAATAATTCGACTGGCAATGTCGGCGATGTTCTCATCAGTCAGTTCTGCCTCGTCCGGCGTTGAACGCTGGTGATGACCATTATGAGCGTCGGCGCTGCCGACCAGCCGGTCCACCTGCAACACCCAGCGGGCATATTGATAACCCTGATCAACAAACGGCGCGCTATCGTTCGGCCCATCTGATCTGGCCGCAAGAACAATACCCAATAGTTGGTGCAGGAGTGCCGACAACGCCGCCAGCGTCTCGGCAATTTCGTCGGCGTCCGCGTGTCCCATATAGGCGCCAACCATGGCGTCGGCATAGCAGGCAGGCGAGGCTCATTTCAGTTTCATCGGCCACCGAGACCATCAGGTCCTGCGCCCGCGCAAGACATCGGTCAACGCGTTCCTGTGCGGTTGGAATATCGCCGATTGCCCCGACCCCGGTGCCCGCATAGAGCGCCATCTCGCCAAAGTGTCCTGACATGTTGCGTAGCGGCGAATCGGTGCTGAAGCGATAGATCGCTCGGTCGCCTTCGGCGCCGATAACATTGTTGCCCGAAGCCTCTCGATCGCCTAGCGCTGCTGATTCAAGCGCCGATTTCAACACCCGCACTGCGGCATGGGCAGGCCAGTTGATGTGAAATTGCGTGGTCAGTTGCGTGTCCCCGGCCGTGGCGCCAATCAGCGCCTGCTTGTGAAAATCATGGGCAAAGGACTCGCGGGTCGCCATCAGCGCCGTGCCCATCACCATGCCTTGTGCGCCAAGCGCCATGGCGGTGATCAGATCGTCGCCGGTCGACAGCCCGCCGGCCGCAACGACAGGCACGCCGACTGCCTGCACGACCGCAGGCAACAATTTATGCAGGTGCTGCGTGCCGCGTACATGCCCTCCCGCCTCGCGGCCTTGGGCAATGATAATATCGGCACCCGCCTGTTCGGCGGCGATGGCCTCGGAGACCGATCCCGTCTGATAGACCACCGTGATGTCGGCCTGTTTGAGACGCGCGATCACATCCTTGTCGATATCCCAGAACAGCCCGACAACCGGCACGCCCTGTGTGATGCACAACTCGATTTGCGCCCCGAGCAGGGCCGGTTCAGTCGCCGCCGGGATCAGATTGACCCCGAAATTGTTGAGGCCGCCCCGACGTAGATTGGTAATTTCCAGCTCGATCAGTCTAACCGGTTCCCGCACCATCCCCAAAAAACCGAAGCCGCCAGCGGCGCTTACTGCCGCCACCAGTTCAGAACGGGAAACCCCGCCCATTCCCGCCAGTACTATTGGCCACTCGCAGCCAAGCCGTTGACACAAGATATTATTGCGCAATTGCGCCATGATCGGATCAGTCATTGTTTCAAGTCACATAAAGCCTATCCCAACCCGGACCGTCCAACAATATTTGCTAAAGGCGTTGGGTGCTTCAGGCTAGATCAGCAACTCCATCAGATCTGCGGGAAAGCGCGATAGCCCGAAGAGCAATGGCGTGCCGCCGGGCGTGGCGTCAATAGCTTCGGAAACCAGAACAATGGCGCCTGGTGCCAGCTTGAGCGCCGCCGTTTCCTCGGCGTCGGCATGGCGGGCCGATATGGCGGTGCTGGCGCGGGCGTAGTCGGCATGGCCATAGCAGACCAGCGTCGCGGTTATCGATTCCATTGTCGCAAACCGCTCGGCAAAATCGGTAAAGTGCTTGTAGGCTCAACCACGCCGTGGCGCGCGATACCGGGCGGTCATCTGCCCAGGAAACGGTTTCGAGCCGCACCAATCGAGCGCCGGGATGCAGGTCCAACGCGCGCGTTTGCGCAATGGCCCCGGCCTCGTGGGAACTCGATAGCAACTGGGTACGCAGCCGATTGGCTTGACCCGCCAGCCCTTCAGAAAAGCGCGTGCGCTTGCCGATGGGATAGCGCAGGCGGCGGGCACGATCGACAAAGCTGCCGCGTCCCTGCTCTGTGCGAATGACCCCTTCAGTCTGCAGCACCGACAGCGCCCGCCGTACCGTGTGACGATTGGCACCAAACCGTTTCGCCAGCCGCGCCTCGGTATCAAGCGCCGTGCCGCTTGCCAGCTTGCCGCCAATGATATCGAGCCGGATCGCATCGGCAATCCGCCGCCACAAGGCGACGCCGCTAAGGTGGCTTTCAGACCCGGGCGATGATTTTTTCATTGCAAAGTCACGCCAGAAGCGTACCAAGGAAATAAGGATATTAGTTGTCTAATCTAATAGACAAATAAAGGCAAGGGCGATGACGAGGCAAGCAGATCAAACCGTCAATGAGCGGCAAGTGGCTCTCAATGTGATGGCCGGCGCCGACGCCACGCAAATGGCCGCGATCTGGGCGGCGTGGCCAACACCGCCAGCCTTCGAGGCGGTGCGCGGTCCTGAAACCGGTCTTGTCATGGTGCGCGGTCGCGCCGGTGGTGGTGGCGCCCCGTTCAATCTGGGCGAAGCCTCGGTCAGCCGCGCCACGATCAAACTCGAAAGCGGCGAGATCGGCCATGGCTATTGCCTCGGGCGTGATCTGGAAAAGGCGCGTGTGATCGCGGTGTTCGACGCTCTGTTCCAACGCGATCCCGTCGCGGTCAAAACCCGGGTTCTGGCACCCGTACGTGCCAAGGGCGCCGCGCACGACCAGCAGCGTCGCAACGAGACCGCCGCCACAAAAGTCGACTTTTTTACCATGGTTCGCGGCGACGTATGATGGACGGTCAATCCCTTGAAGGTGGCTTTGACGATCCGGTGATGGACGCCCAGCGTGGCTTTCGCGCCATCATGGACGCGCTGGCAAATCCAGGCACGCTGCACACATTGGACCTCGGGCTCACGCCTCCGGCACCACTGCCTGCCGAATGCGCTGCTGTCGCACTGACCCTATGCGACCCGGAAAGTCCGATATGGTTGGACCCGGCTTTTGAAAATGCCGCTGTCCTCGCCTGGTTGCGCTTTCATACCGGCGCGCCGATTATCTCGGACCGTTCAAAAGCCGCCTTTGCATTGGTCAGCACCGCATCATCTCTCGCCTTTGCCGACTTCACGCAGGGCGATGATCTATATCCAGATCGTTCAACCACCATTGTACTCGCCGTGCCCGCCCTGAGCGGTGGCGCGGTCCTGTGCCTCAAGGGACCGGGTATCCAGACCGAAATCACCATCACGCCGATGGATCTGTCAGCCGACTTTCTCGATCAATGGTCACACAACAACGCTCGTTTTCCGCGCGGTATCGATCTGCTTCTGGTCGCGGAAAATCAGGTGATCGGGCTGCCGCGAACCACCAGAATTGAAGCGAAAGGCGCCTGATATGTATGTTGCCGTGAAGGGCGGGGAAGCCGCCATCGCCAATGCCCACGCTCTCCTCGCCGACCGCCGCCGGGGCGACCGCTCACTGCCAGCTTTGGGCATAGGCCAAATAATCGAGCAATTGGGCCTGGCCGTAGACCGGGCCATGGCCGAAGGCTCGCTCTATGATCGTGAATTGGCAGCGCTCGCCATAATACAGGCGCGGGGCGATCTGATCGAGGCGATTTTTCTGGTGCGCGCCTTTCGCACCACGCTGCCCCGCTTTGGTTATTCCCGGCCCATCGACACGGGCAGGATGCTGATCGAGCGTCGGGTTTCGGCGACCTTCAAGGATTTGCCGGGCGGCCAGGTGCTCGGCCCCACATTTGATTACACCCATCGCCTGCTCGACCCAGAAATCGCTAGTGGCGACGATGTACCTGCCCCTGCAACACGAGACACGGTGCCCGAAAATGCCCCCCGCGTGACCGATCTTTTGGCCCACGAGGGATTGATCGAGCCGGACAACCCGCTGGACAACGCTGAGGACACAGTCGGCGACCTCACCCGCGAGCCGCTGCAATATCCGCTTGATCGCGATCTGCGCCTGCAGGCGCTGGCGCGGGGCGACGAAGGTTTTTTACTGGCCCTCGGCTATTCCACCCAGCGTGGCTATGCCCGTTCACACCCCTTTGTCGGGGAAATCCGCATTGGCGAGGTCGAGGTCGAATTCGATGTGCCCGAACTCGGTTTTGCCGTCAGTCTTGGCCGCATCCGCGTCACCGAATGTCAAATGGTCAACCAGTTCAAGGGCTCGGCAAAAGTGCCGCCCCAGTTTACCCGTGGCTATGGACTGGTATTTGGTCAGTCAGAGCGCAAGGCAATGTCGATGTCGCTGTGCGACCGTGCCCTGCGCGCACGCGAACTGGGTGAGGATATCAGCGCCCCGGCCCAGGACGAGGAATTTGTCATCTCCCATCTCGACAATGTGCAGGCCACCGGCTTTGTCGAACACCTGAAACTCCCCCACTATGTCGATTTTCAAGCCGAATTGGACCTGGTGCGCAAGATGCGCGCCGAGCAGCAGGAGGCGGCAGAATGAGTGCCGCCCCAAGCTATAATTTCGCCTACCTTGACGAACAGACCAAGCGGATGATCCGACGCGCTATTCTCAAGGCCATCGCCATTCCCGGCTATCAGGTGCCGTTTGCCAGCCGTGAAATGCCCATGCCTTATGGCTGGGGCACCGGAGGGGTGCAGGTCACCGCCGCTATTATCGGGGCCAACGATGTGCTCAAGGTCATCGATCAAGGCGCCGACGACACCACCAATGCCGTCTCGATCCGGGCATTTTTTGCCAAGGTCGCCAGGGTTCAAACCACCACCCACACCCATGCTGCCAGCATTATCCAGACCCGGCACCGCATCCCCGAGAAACCCCTCCATGCCGGGCAGGTGCTGGTCTATCAGGTGCCGATCCCTGAACCGCTGCGATTCCTTGAACCGCGCGAAACCGAAACCCGCAAAATGCATGCGCTCGAAGAGTATGGGTTGATGCATGTCAAACTCTATGAGGACATCGCCCGCCACGGTCATATCGCCACCACCTTTGCCTATCCGGTAAAGATCGAGGGGCGTTATGTGATGGACCCATCGCCGACCCCGAAATTCGACAATCCCAAAATGCATATGTCACCGGCGCTGCAATTGTTTGGCGCGGGGCGCGAAATGCGCATTTACGCGCTGCCGCCCTTTACCGAAGTGGTCAGCCTCGATTTTGAAGATCATCCATTTGAAATTCAGCATTTTGACCAGCCCTGTGCGCTTTGTGCCGCGACCGGGGTTTATCTGGACGAGGTCATTCTCGATGATCAGGGCGGGCATATGTTTGTCTGTTCGGACACCGACAATTGCGAAGAACGCCGCGCGCAAGGCCATCGTGGCGCGCTGGCCGGTCACCGGCTGGAGGCGGGCAGATGAACCATGAACCATTGTTCGAGGTCGCGGGTTTGACCAAATATTATGGCCAGCGGCTGGGCTGTATCGATGTCAGTTTCGCGTTATGGCCCGGCGAAGTGTTGGCCGTCGTTGGCGAAAGCGGCTCGGGCAAATCGACCCTGCTCAATTGCCTGTCGACCCAGGCTCGAACCAAGTGCTGGACAAGCCCATTACCGGATGCGCGATGGGCAATGGCGCGACCTTTACGATTTGAGCGAAGCCGAACGGCGCTTGTTGATGCGCACCGACTGGGGCTTCGTACATCAAAACCCCGCCGACGGTTTGCGCATGAGCGTTTCGGCTGGTGCCAATGTCGGGGAACGGCTGATGGCCGTGGGCGGGCGCCATTATGGCCAGATCCGCGCCACCGCCACGGACTGGCTCGGGCGGGTAGAAATCAGCGCTGACCGGATCGATGATCAACCGCGCTCCTTTTCGGGGGGCATGCGCCAACGGTTGCAGATCGCGCGCAATCTGGTGACCGGTCCGCGCCTTGTGTTCATGGACGAGCCGACCGGCGGGCTGGATGTATCGGTGCAGGCGCGCCTGCTCGATTTGCTGCGGGGGCTGGTTGGTGAACTGGGATTGTCGGCCATAGTCGTCACCCACGATTTGGCCGTGGCGCGGTTGCTGTCACACCGCATGGTGGTGATGAAAGACGGGCGCGTCATCGAATCGGGGCTTACCGACCGGGTGCTTGATGACCCGCGCGAGCCCTACACCCAATTGCTGGTTTCCTCGATTTTGCAGGTTTGAGATGGATATGTTGCAGGTAGAAAACGTTGCCAAGAATTTTACCATGCATCTTCGCGGCGGCCTGGTGCTTCCCATTATTGCCAAGGTTAGTTTTGCAGTTGCGGCGGGCGAATGCGTGGTGCTGGGTGGCCCATCGGGCGTCGGCAAAAGTTCAATTCTCAAGATGGTCTATGGCAATTATGGCGTCGATGCCGGGAAAATCATGTTGATCCACAATGGTCAAATGGCCGATCTCGCCAGCGCCGATCCGCGCCAGATATTGCAGATGCGGGCCACAACCATTGCCTATGTGTCGCAATTTCTGCGCACAGTACCGCGCGTGTCCGCCATCGATGTGGTGGCCGAACCGCTGGTGACCGGCGGGACCGAAAAGGCAAAAGCACAGGATCGCGCCCGCCAGTTGCTGGCCCGACTCAATCTGCCCGAACGTCTCTGGAGCCTGCCACCAGCAACCTTTTCGGGCGGCGAACAACAGCGAGTCAATATTGCCCGCGGCTTTATTACCGACCATAAAATATTGCTGCTCGACGAACCAACGGCGTCACTCGACGCCAAAAATCGTGCCGTAGTGGTGGCGCTTATCGCCGCCAAGAAAGCGCAGGGCACAGCATTGCTGGGTATTTTCCACGATGAGGAAGTGCGCCAGCAAGTAGCCGACCGCATTATCGATGTCACCAGATTTGCCCCGGATCTGGCCGCTTGACCGGCAAGCAGCATCAGCCACCGGCGCGGCCGGGTTTGGCATCCTTGCCCGGCAGAAAACTAATCCGGTTGCTTTCCTCCTCATTCAGCCTTGTGTTGGCGCGCATCAGATCCTTCCAGCCAAGATAGCCAACCAGCGTATGGTCGTCGGGGGATACGACCGGGAGGTGGGCGATGTTGGCTTCCGACAACCGATCAGCAACACTGTCCAGATATTCATCGGCATAAGCGACCCGAAGCTGGTTGGGCGACAACAGGCTCGACCAGCGGCGTGTTCCGGTGCTTGCCGGATCGCCGCCAGCCGATGACCGCTGGCGGGTCGATGATGCCGATAACCATGGCACCGTTATCGACCACCGGAAAACTTGGGTGACGGCGTTCCGGATCGGTCAGGAACCGGGCCGCCTCATGCAAAGTCATGGTGGCGGGGACGGTTTCCACCTGTTGGGTCATCACGTCGCCAACGCGCGTCAAGGCGAACGGATCAATGCGATATTCACGCACAATGTGATGGCCGCGCCGGGCAATCTTTTCGGTCAGGATCGAGCGCTTCATCACCAGAACCGTCAACAGGTGCGCGGCGGCACAGGCGGTGATCAGTGGTACCAGTACATGTGTATTGCCGGTCAGTTCGACGGCAAAAAATGTCGCAGTCAGCGGCGCACGCATCGTGCCGCCCATGGTAGCGGCCATGGCCAGCAATGGCCAAAAACCCGGCGTCGCGGGCGGTAATATGCCCGACAATGCCGCCCCCATGGCGCCGCCCATGATCAGCAATGGCGCCAGCACGCCGCCCGATGTTCCCGATCCGAGTGCTACCGCCCAGATCACGGCCTTGGTCAACAATAGGACCACTGCTACCGTCGCCAGCGTCTGGCCATCGAGCATGGCAGCGATATTGGCATAACCCACACCGAGCGCGCGAGGCTCGATCAAGCCGCCGACACCAATGACCACGCCACCGATCATCGGCCACCACATCCAGTGCAGGGGCAGTTTTAGAAAACCGTCCTCGCAGGCATAAACAAGCTGGGTCAACACACTGGACAATAGACCAGCGGCAACGCCGATCCCGATCCAGCCGACAAGCCCAAGGACCGAAATATCCATCATGCCATCGAAGGGGAACAGCGGGGACGACATGTGCAAAAGCGTGCGTCCGACTTCGGCCACGATCGCCGCCACCGCCACCGGTATGAAACTTCTCGGCGACCATTCGAACAGCAGCAATTCCACCGCCAGCATGATCGCGGCGATTGGCGTGCCGAACACTGTGGTCATGCCTGCCGCCGCTCCTGCGACCAGCAGTGTCTTGCGTTCGCTGTCACTGACCGGTAGCGCCTGGGCAATCAGCGACCCAATGGCGCCGCCTGTCATGATGATGGGGCCCTCCGCGCCAAAAGGACCGCCCGTGCCAATGGCGATTGCCGACGACAGCGGCTTGAGGATCGCTACTTTGGCATCAAGCCGCGAGCGTCCCAGCAATATCGCCTCGATCGCCTCGGGGATACCGTGACCACGGATTTTCTCGCTACCAAATCGGGCGATCAGGCCAACAAGCAAGGCACCGGCAATGGGAATGAATATGCTGCCCAGCCCGAGATGGGCCTTGGTCAGATCGGGTTCGGCAAGCGCGAATCGGCCGAAATAGGCGATATTGGTGACAAGGCGAATAAGATCGAGCAGCAAAATGCCGGCCACCACACCCGCGATGGCGACGACAACGGCAATGGCCGCGATGACCAGTACGCGTGGACTGGTGGTAAAGTCGCCGAGATGGCGCTTTTCATGGCGGCGAACGGCCATCGGCAATTCCTTGAATAGTGTGCGAGGGGCGGGTCAGATTAATGGCAAGATATATCGTAGTACGATATAAAAAAGTCAAGTCCTTCTCTAAACGCCTGCGCCAAAGCGGTGTAGAGGGAGAGATATCCATCCTCAGGAGCGCCGACATTGCCACGACCCAAACTGACTCAGCAGGATTACACCGCCCTCGCCGAGTTTCGCTATCTGCTCCGATCCTTTCTCGAATTTAGCGAGAACGAGGCCAAGCGCGCCGGGCTTACCCCGCGCCAGCATCAGGCTCTGCTCGTCATCAAGGGGTTTCGGCACGGCCAGCCAATCACCATCGGCGATCTGGCCGACCGACTGATGGTCCGGCACAATACCGCCGTGGAACTCGCCAACCGCCTCACCGAAGCCGGACTTGTCGATCGTAGCCATGACGCCTCGGATCAGCGCCGTGTACTCTTGAAGTTAACCCGCACAGCCGAAAATCACCTCGAGGCCCTCTCGGGCGCTCATCTTGACGAGCTTTCCCGCATAAAACCCATGCTCGAACAGGTTCTTCAGCACTATTCATGATAGGCATTCCGCGTTCACTCAATAATGAAAGCAACTCAATTGAGCGCCATCGACAGTTCCGAAACCGCTGAGCCAATCAAAGGCTCGGCATGGGAAGTCCTGCTGGCATTTTTCCGGCTGGGATTGACCTCCTTTGGCGGCCCAGTGGCGCATCTGGGATATTTTAGGCAGGAATTTGTCGTCAAGCGTCGCTGGATTGATGAATCGGGCTACGCCGATATCGTGGCTCTTTGTCAATTCCTGCCCGGCCCCGCCAGCTCCCAGGTCGGCTTTGCCCTTGGCTTGCGCCGCGCTGGCGGCTGGGGCGGTCTGGCAGCATGGACTGGTTTTACCCTGCCATCGGCCATTGCCCTGATTGCCTTTGCCTATGCCGCTTCCTTGTTCGACGGCCCGGTCGGCGCGGCGATCCTGCATGGTCTGAAACTCGTGGCGGTTGCCGTCGTGGCTCAGGCCGTTTGGGGCATGGCAAAGTCCCTGTGCCCGGATCGCACCCGCGGCACCATCGGTATATTGGCGGCAATATTGGTCCTGATGGTTGGCGGGGCAGTCGGCCAGATTGCCGCGATTGCGTTGGGCGGCGCTGCGGGACTGGCGCTGCTGTCTAACCTGAAATCACCTGAAGCCGGCCATCTCGCCTTTCCGATCTCGCGCCGCGTCGGCATGGTTGCGCTTGGACTATTTGCCGTTCTGCTGTTCGGTCTACCCCTATTGGCCAGCATCGGCAGCGGTGGTGTTGGTCTGGCCCTGTTTGACGGGTTTTACCGCTCAGGCGCTCTGGTTTTTGGTGGCGGCCACGTCGTCCTGCCACTGTTGCAGGAACAGGTGGTGCCCCATTTCATCGGCGCTGATGCATTCCTGGCTGGATATGGGGCGGCTCAGGCCGTACCGGGTCCGCTCTTTACCTTCGCCGCCTATCTTGGCGCTGTTATTGGCACCACCACCATTGGCCCCGTCGCCGCCGCGATTTGCCTTGTCGGTATCTTCCTGCCCGGCCTGTTGCTGGTGGTTGGCGCCATGCCGTTCTGGGAGCAGTTCCGCACACTGCCAAAAGGCCGCGCCATCATGGCCGGTGCCAATGCCGCGGTCGTCGGCATTCTGGGCGCAGCCTTCTACAATCCGGTCTGGACCAGCGCCGTCGTTGGCCCTATCGATGTGGCGGTCGCCCTTGGCGGTTTTACCCTACTGGTGCTGTGGAAAGTGCCCCCGACGCTCGTTGTCTTCATTGTGCTTTTGGCCAGCATCCTCGCCGGGCTCGTTCTGGGCTAAAGCCCGATCATACTCAGCATCAGGAAGGTCGCGAACAGGACGAAATGGGTCATGCCTTCAATGGCATTGGTTTCCCCGTCAATCAGATTGATCGCGGCCACGAACAATGTCACCGCCACCATGACCGTTTGCACCGGTGTCATCGCCATGACAAACGGCTGGCCGGTGAATAACGCGATCGCCTCCATTACCGGCACCGTCAAAATGACAGTCGATAGCGAAGCGCCAAGCGCGATATTGATGACATTCTGCATGCGGTTTCGCAGCGCCGCGCGCAGGGCGGTGAGAATTTCGGGTGCCGCCGAGAGCGCGGCGACGACAATCGCAACCAGCATGATTGGCGCGCCAAGGCCCTCGATCCCGGCATTGAGATATTGCGACATCACCTCGGCAATCGCCCCGATCAGGACAACGCCAACCACCATGAGCACAATTGACGCCGTTACCGATTCTGAGTCCCCATCGAGTTTCGGCGCGTCAGGCAGTGCTTGTGTGGCTGCATGGCCGTCGCTTCCCTCTGCTTTGGCCTTGGGATAGCTATAGGAGAAAAAATAGGAGTGCTCGCCCACCTGCCGCCGCAGGAACAGCGCATAGAGCACGATCATGGCGCCAATGGTAAAGGCGGAATAGGCGTGCCAGCGATCGTCAGGGACGAATTCTGGCACGATCATCGAAATGCTCATCGCCGTGGCGATCATCACCAGATAGGTGCGGCCGCTATCGTCATTATAGGGTTGCTCACCGTGCTTGAGCCCGCCCACCAGCGCCGCCAGCCCTAAAATCCCGTTAATATCGATCATCACCGCTGCATAAATCGTGTCACGCACCAGTGTTGGCCCGGCCCCGTTGGCCATCAGTATCGCCAGGATCAACACTTCGACCAGCACCGCCGACAAGGTCAGGATCATGGTGCCATAAGGCTCGCCGACCTTGTGGGCCAGCACCTCGGCATGATGGGCCACCCGCATCGACACCCCGGCGATCACCCCGATCAGCACCACCGTTGCCATAAGCGCCGGTATCCGTCCGGCCTCGATCAAGCTGTGCTCCAGAGCAAACCCGATAATGGCCGCCAGAACGCCTGTGATCATCAGCAGTTCAGCATGCAGATAGGACAGGAACGAGCCGGGGCGAAACGCCATGAGTAAATCCTTGTTGGCGGGCACTCGACCCCGACGGTCACGCTGCACGCAATGCAGTCCCGACGCATTTGGTCTGGCAAATCAACCACGCCCAGCCTATATGCACCCCATGCATAACGATATAAACGCTTTGACGTTGCGTCCATTCGAGGCGGCAATCTTCGATATGGATGGCACCATCCTCGATACCGAAACGGTATTCCGCAACATCGTCTTTGACGTGTGCGCCGATCTCGGCTTTGAAATGACCGATACCGTGCACCACGCGATGGTTGGTTCCAGCCATGAAACCACCAACCAATTGCTGGTTGAAGCCTATGGGGTGGCCTTCCCCTATAGCCAGTTTGATGACATGTGCCGCACCTCGATGCGTGACCAGTTGGTAGCGGGCGTGCCGGTTAAACCCGGAGCGCGCGAGATCCTGCTCGAACTGCGTGCCCGCAATATCCCGACCGCCATCGCGACCTCGTCGCGTCGTGCCCATGCGCACCTGCATCTGGAAGTCGCCGGGCTGATCGACATGTTCGATACCATCGTCACGCGTGACGATGTGATCAATCCCAAGCCGAACCCCGAACCCTACCTTACCGCAGCCGAGCGCCTCGGCGTGGCGCCACGATTGTGCCTGGCCTTTGAGGACAGCCATTCGGGCGTCCGCGCCGCCCATGGCGCAGGCATGCAAACCATCATGGTGCCGGACCTGGTGCATCCCAGCGATGAGATCCGCGCCCTCGGTATCGTCATTGTCGAGAGCCTCGTCCATGTTCATCAGGCCGCTTTTCCGACCCGCTGACCGAAAAAGCGTTTCCCGAAAGCCACAATCAAAAGTTAACGAACATCGTTAACAAGTCGCGTAAAATTGCGTATTTCGGCATAACGCCCTGTTTTCCTTAATCCAAACCATTGAAATTCATGGGTTTTCAGATCAGCCCCGGTGAGTTAACCCTGTTTTAAGATGCTAAGCGGCATAGTTAATCAGCGGTAAATTTTGGGTTTTCAGTCTCGACTGGCTCGGATAGTGTGCCGCCCGGGCAAGGCTGCTGATGCAGAGGCAGCCTGACGTGACGGAATCGGATCCGGTTGGCGAGGCCACGGGATCCAGGGGAAGGGACGCCATTTTGACGCCAACACAGGCTCACCACGGCTGCGCGCGCGCTTGCGAATATGCTGGTTTCCGGGGCTTTTGCCTTGGTGCTTGGGTTTGGTGTGATAGCCGCTCAGGCCGACACCGGCCAGCCCAGTTTCGTCACTCCACTACCCGTGCCTGAAAATATTGCTGCCCTTCGCACCCAGCCTGCATTGGGTGCCACCAACGTGCCACTGGCGCCTGGTGAACAGCCCCTGTCCTCCGCCTTGCTAAAAAATTATATCGCCCGTCAGGCCGCACTGCGTGCCTTTAGCGCTTTTGACGAGGCCGATCCGTCTCCCCTGAGTACCAATCTGGTCCTTGGCTATATTTCCAGCACCAATGAAAGTAACCGGGCCTTGAACGCCATCGCTGGCGCATCAAGTGAATCAACCGCCGCGCTTAACCCCGATATCCTGGCCAATTATGTTCAGGATCGGTTCCAGCCGACGGCCAAGCGCATTACCCAGGCCAACAAGGAACGAGATTGCCTGACGCAGGCAATCTATCATGAGGCACGCGGGGAAAGCCTCGAAGGCCAGTGGGCAGTGGCCAACGTCATTGTAAACCGCGCTCTCTCCAAAAGGTTCCCATCGACCCTGTGCGGCGTCATTTACCAGAACGCCAACAAGGGCCGCTACAAGTGCCAGTTTACCTTTGCCTGCGATGGCAAGTCCGACGCGCCGGGTGAACGGTCGGCCTGGCGTCGTTCATCAGGCATTGCTGCCAAGGTCTATGCAGAATTTGCCCGTGGGATAAAGGTGCCGACGCTGCCGCGCAGCGCACTTTACTATCACACCACAGCGGTCAACCCGTCCTGGTCAAACGTCTATACAAAGGTCGCCCAGATCGGCTCGCACCTTTTTTACGCGCCCAACTAGCGCCGCGTTTTCAAACCAGCAGACCGAGCGCCGCCTGTCGATTGACATGCACATTGCGATATTGTTGCTGCCCATCGGGGGAGGCGACATGGATCAGGTCACGGTTGCGCGGATCCGCTGGTAGAAACCAGAATGTCCATTCCGCTTTTGCCCAGAACCCTGACTCTATGGAATGCAGCACGCGTCCCCCGGCATCGGCCTTGCCCCAGGCCCGCAGGCTGCCATCCGCCAGGGCACGTGCAATGTGCACCCCAACCTTTTGCGCTTTCGCCTTGGACCCTGCTGATGACCCCAGGTCAGGATCGAGCAGCAGGAACAACTCCCTGATGCTCATGTCGGGTTGACCCAGATTGACCGGCGTGACTCGGGTCGGCGTCGCGACCTGCGCGGGGGTCGATGCGCCTTCGGATAGCGGCGTGGCCGGCATTGTCGGTGGCGGCGAAGTCGGGGCAGGCGCATCGGACTTTTGTGCCTGCGGTCGCGCTGGTGAATGTACCGAATGAGGTTGCACCCGCGGCCAAAATGTCCACCAGAACACGAGGGCCGACAGGACCAGCAGTGCCCCGCCGCCCACCCAATTGTCGGCGGCAGGCATGTGCAGGCCCGGCAGGTCGACACCAAAATCGGTGAGCAACCGGGCAATGTTGGACATTTCGCCGCTATGTGGACGCTGGCTTACAACCGCGATCCCGATACCAGCGGCAAGGACAAGAATTTTGATAAAACGAGCGATCATGCCGCTCTCAATAGCACCTGTTTGCTGATTTGAAAGCGGCTATCATTGGCCTCGGAGGCACTATTCGGCAGCATGCGCCAGTTTGGGTCCGGCGGTGCCGCTGGCATCGGGACCGAATTTGGCAAAGTTCTGCTGAAACAGTGCCGCCAGATGCGCGGCCTGCCGATCATAGGCATTGCTATCCGCCCAGGTCTGGCGCGGATCGAGCAGTTGCCGGTCGACACCCTCAACCGCTGTGGGTACGGCAAAACCAAACAACTCGTCTTCGCGCATATCAACCCCATCCAGGCTCGCCATTAAGCGCTGCATTGAGCAGGCGCCGGGTTGATGCCAGCGCAATACGGTTGCCCACCCCGTAACCGCCACCGGTCCACCCGGTATTGATCAGCCACGCGTGCGCGCCGCTTTGACGCAGGCGTTCCGCCAGCATCCGTCCATAAACGCTGGGATGTAGCGGCATGAAGGGCGCGCCGAAGCAGGCAGAAAACGTCGCCTGCGGCTCGGTGACGCCGCGCTCGGTGCCTGCAACCTTTGCCGTGTAGCCGGAAAGGAAATGATAAACTGCCTGCTCCGGCGTCAGCCGTGCAATTGGAGGCAGCACACCAAATGCGTCTGCGGTCAAAAACACCACAATGTTGGGTACCCCACCAACGCTGCCGTTGGCGATGCTGGGCAATATGTTTATCGGGTAGGCGGCGCGGGTATTTTCGGTCAGGCTGGTATCATTGAAATCGGGCACACGAGTTACCGGATCGAGCACGACATTTTCCAGCACTGTGCCGAATTTCCGGGTAGCAGCAAAAATCTCGGGTTCCGCCGCCGCACTGAGCTTGACGGTCTTGGCATAGCACCCGCCTTCAAGATTAAAGACCCCATCCGAACTCCAGCCGTGCTCATCGTCACCAATCAGCGGCCGGGCCGGATCATTGCTCAGCGTTGTCTTGCCAGTGCCCGACAGGCCAAAAAATAACGCCGTTTCACCCTGGTCATTAAGATTGGCCGAACAATGCATCGGCAACACATCATTGAGCGGGGCATGAAAATTGAATAGCGAGAACACACTTTTCTTGATCTCACCGGCATAGAGCGTACCCGCGATCACCACGATATTACGGCTCATGTCCAGCGCGATCACCGTTTCGCCGCGGCTGCCATGACGCGTCGGGTCAGCCTTGAAATTGGGAGCATGCACAATGGTGACCTCGCTCGGCGTCTCGCCGCATGTGCCATCGCCGGGCCGGATCAGCAGATTGGCGATGAACAAAGCATGCCATGCCGACGGGGTCAGCACCGTCACGGCATATTGGTGGCGCGGATCGGCGCCCGCCAACAGGTCCTGACGAAATATCTCGGCGTCCGTCATCGAGGCACTGGCGTCCGCCAGCAGGCGTTCGAAGTCCTGAGGGGTCATCCTGGCGCTATTGTCCCACCAGACCCGGTCGCGTGTCAGATCATCCTCAACGATGAACTTGTCCTTGGGCGAACGCCCGGTAAACGCGCCGGTGCGCACCGATAGCGCACCATCAGCTGTCAGTTCTGCCCCGCCAGCCGCCAATGCTTTGGCAACCAGAACCGGCGCGACATCGTTGGGACTGCAATAGGCAGCACGCGCCTCGATGCTGGTGCGAAGGGCTGGATGGCTGAAATTACGCATGAAGACAACTCCGGGTGGCGCCATGGGACAGGTTTTGTCGACGCTGTGGGCCAATTGTGCGCGATGATGAGCCCGCCAACCATCCCGAAATCGGTCGTACGACGGAAGTCTGAGATCGGCGTGACAGATGGCCTCACTGTTATCGCCCTTGGCCGCGCCTTATTTAACGCGTAATTATCAAGTGCTAACGGGCATTCGAACCTGATTTTGGTGGGTTTTACTTATGCAGCGTTACAACGAACAAGAAAGGCACTTCATGCCAAAGATCGCTCTAGTTGATGATGACCGTAATATTCTGACCTCGGTGTCGCTGACCCTGGAAGCAGAAGGCTATCAGGTCGCCACCTATACCGACGGTGCCTCGGGGCTTGAAGGATTGACCACCGACAAGCCGGACCTGGCTATCCTCGATATCAAGATGCCGCGCATGGACGGCATGGAACTGTTGCGCCGCCTGCGCCAGAAGTCGGACGTGCCGGTTATCTTCCTGACCTCCAAGGACGAAGAGATCGACGAATTGTTCGGCCTCAAGATGGGAGCGGACGACTTTATTACCAAGCCGTTTTCCCAACGCCTGCTGGTCGAGCGGGTCAAGGCCATCCTGCGTCGGTCCGCCCCGCGCGACCCCTCGGCGCCAGCCGGTTCCTCGGGCGACAATGGGGTTGGCGGCGCGCTGATCGAGCGCGGCTCACTGGTCATGGACGAGGAACGCCATACCTGCACCTGGAAGGGCCAGCGGGTGACATTGACAGTCACCGAGTTCTTGATCCTTCAGGCGCTGGCCTTGCGCCCCGGCGTTGTCAAATCACGCAACGCCCTCATGGACGCCGCCTATGATGATCAGGTCTATGTCGATGATCGCACCATCGATAGCCACATCAAGCGGCTGCGCAAGAAGTTCAAGGCGACCGATGACGACTTTGAAATGATCGAAACGCTCTACGGCGTCGGCTATCGTTTCAAGGAGCAATAAAGGCGGGTGGCGATCCTCGATCCGAATATGGACAAATTGGTCAAGCCAAAGACAACCCAGACCCCACGCGGGCGTCGCGATGGTGCTTGGCATCGTCTGGTTGTCGCCCCGACCTACCGGCTTGGCCACAATATTCAGCGGTTCCTGGATTTCACAATTTTCTCCAGCCTGACGCGGCGCATCATCGTGCTCAATATGGCGGGCCTGCTGGTGCTGGTGGTCGGCATTCTCTATCTCAATCAGTGGCGCGCCGGCCTGATTGACGCGCGCGTGCAATCGCTGCGGGTACAGGGCGAAATTATCGCCGCCGCCATTGCGGCTTCGGCCACGGTTGATAGTGACGTCATTTCGATCAACCCCGACCGCCTGCTCGATCTCAAGAACGACAGCACACTGTCCCCCTTGTCCTATTTTGATCCCACGCTGGAATTTCCCATAAGCCCCGAGCGAGTGGCGCCATTGTTGCGCAATCTCGTCACGCCAACCAAAACCCGCGCCCGCATCTATGATCAGGGCGGGCTGATGATCCTGGATAGCGACAATATCTATAGTCGCGGCGAGGTGATGCGCCAGATCAATCAGGCGGACGACCAGCCGATTTCGTTCCTGCAGGATTGGTGGAACACCGTTCTCAACTGGGTGCCCGGCGAAAATTTCCCGCTCTACCAGGATTATGATGAGGATGAGGGGCGGCGCTATCCCGAAGTCACATCGGCGCTCTCCGGTGCGCCTGCCGATTTTGTGCGCGTTGACGCCAAGCACCAACTGGTCGTCTCGGTGGCCGTGCCCGTGCAACGGTTGCGCGCCATTGTCGGGGTATTGCTGCTCTCGACTGCACCGGGCGATATTGACTCCATCGTCGCGACCGAGCGCTGGAGCATCCTGCGCATCGCGCTTATCGCGGCGGCGGTGACCATTTCACTGTCACTGCTGCTCGCTGGCACTATTGCGGGGCCGATGCGGCGCCTGTCGGCAGCAGCCGAACGGGTCCAGACGGCGGGCAATGCGCGTACCGAAATTCCTGATTTTACCGATCGCCCGGACGAAATAGGCCACTTGTCCGGTGCCCTGCGGCAAATGACCGATGCGCTCTATAATCGCATCGAAGCCATCGAGCGGTTCGCCGCTGATGTCGCCCACGAGCTGAAAAATCCACTCACCTCGTTGCGCTCGGCAGTCGAAACACTGCCACGCGCCAAGCGACCCGAGGATCAGGCGCGACTTAATGCCATCATCCAGCATGATGTGCGGCGGCTCGACCGCCTGATTTCCGACATATCCAACGCCAGTCGGCTCGATGCTGAATTGGCCCGTGAAGTCGCCGATCGTGTCGATGTTGAAAAACTGGCCCAGGCCATGGTCGAGATGCAGGCCGAACTTGCTGCCGAGCACAAGGTCAAGGTGGTAATGAGCAAGCGTCAGGGCCGCAACCCCGCCATTGCCATCGGCCATGAAAGCCGCCTGGCACAGGTGTTTGCCAATCTGATCGACAATGCCATCTCCTTTTCGCCGCCCGGCGGCACTGTTAGCGTTTCGCTGGTGACCGATGCGGAGACGCTAACCATTGCGGTCGCGGACGAAGGCATCGGCATTACCGGCGATGCCAGCCGCATTTTCCAGCGCTTTTACACGGATCGTCCAGATAGCGACGGCTTTGGCGATCATTCCGGGCTTGGCCTGTCGATTTCGCGCCAGATCGTGATCGCCCACAAAGGCACAATCCGGGCGCAAAATCGCGATGATCGCACCGGTGCCATGTTCACCGTTGTCTTGCCACGCGCCCGCAAATAGACTGGGCTCATGAACACGCCCAACAATGTGCACGGCACTGGCCTGATGCTGGGACAGACCGGCATTCTGCTGCGAGGTCCATCTGGCACTGGTAAATCGGTGTTGGCGTTGGCGCTGCTGGAGCGCTGGGAGATGATGGGCAAGACAGCGCTCCTTGTCAGCGACGATCAGGTTCTGCTCAGTGCCGCGCACGGACATCTGCAAATGCACGCACCCGAAACAATTGCGGGCAGCATTGAACTGCGTGGGCGCGGCATCGTTGCCCGGCCCGCCCTCAGCGACGCGCCGCTGCATCTGGTTATTGATCTGGTCGAAACGCTCGACCGCATGCCCCCAGAGGAGGCATTTGCGGTTGAATTGCTGGGCGTCGGGGTCGCGCGAGCGCCGGTGCCACGTGCCGGCGTGATCGAGTTGAGCCATCAAACCCTGCTGGTGGTCGAAGCCATCCGCGCCTTGGCGCCGAGACCGGCCAAACTGTGACAATTTATGACTTGAAACATCATGGCCGGACGCGGTCTATTACCGGCCTAGCTGGCTGCAACCCGCCTTGGCGGTGGAATGGCATGTTCAAGCTGTGGACGCGACGGCCCCGCTCGATATAGTAAGGCGCGGCGGCCGGAACTTTGCGGGCGTATTTCGCCCTGTGGGGAAAGTGCATGATCGGTATGGTTCTGGTGACGCATGGCGCGCTCGCCATCGAGTTCAAGTCAGCCCTGGAGCACGTCGTGGGGCCGCAGGAATTCTGCGAAACCATTTGCATTGGTCCAGAAGACAATATGGACAATCGGCGTGAGGACATTCTCGCCGCGCTTGAACGCGCCGACAACGGGCAGGGCGTCATCATCCTGACCGACATGTTTGGTGGCACGCCCTCCAATCTGGCCATCTCGGTCATGCAAAACGGCATGGTCGAAGTCATTGCCGGGGTTAATTTGCCCATGCTGGTCAAGCTGGCGCGCATCAGGGCCGAGAAGCCGATCAAGGAAGCAGTCGACATGGCCCAGGAAGCGGGTCGAAAATATATCAATGTCGCCAACTCGATCCTGGGCGGGAGTTGATGGCGATGGAAGGGGCAGCCAGTGCCGGCCGGGCCGTTGCCCAACAACTGACCATCGTCAATCGCAAGGGGCTGCACGCCCGCGCCTCAGCCCGTTTCGTGCGCACGGCGGAATGTTTTGACGCCACTATCCATGTCGTCAAGGACGGCACGTCCGTCGATGGCAATTCGATCATGGGCCTGATGATGCTGGGGGCTGGCCCTGGCTCGACCATTCTGGTCCAGGCCAGCGGCAAGCAGGCCCGCGAAGCGCTCGAAGCGCTGGTGGAACTGGTCAATAACGGTTTTGACGAAGATAGCGATGGCGCGGCGGGCTAATGAAATGGAGCAGATCCATCTCGTGCCCTATGATCCGACCTGGCCTGAACGCTACCGCGCCGAAGCCCTGCTTGTGCGCTCCTGCCTCATGGACAGGCTGCAACGCATTGAACATATGGGATCGACCGCGGTGCCGGGTCTTGCCGCCAAGCCGGTAATCGACATCATTGTGCTGGTTAAGGATCTCGCAGACGCCCGCGCCGCCATTCCCGCCCTCGAGGCACAAGGTTATGCTTTTTGGGCTGACAATCCCGATACCACCCGGCTCTATCTGGTCAAGGGCCTGCCCCCGTCACCACACCGCACGCATCATCTGCACATTCATGATGATGAAGACGAGGTGCAACGGCATTTGCTGTTTCGGGATCATCTGCGCGACCATCCCGAGGTGCGTGATGCCTATTTGAGGCTCAAGCAGGAATTGGCCATCAGGTATCACGATGATCGCGAAGCCTATACGAGAAACAAGACTGATTTTGTTGATATGGTCGTGCTGGCGCTGGGCGGCCCGCCGCGCCGCGTCACCTCGCCGTCATGAGTAAATCCCGCCATTGACCGGTTGAGCCGCGACCGGCAAAGTCTGGCAAGGAGTACGCTTCATGCGCAAAATGATTGCCAGTATCGGCGGCATTGGCCTGGCCGTCGCCTTGAGCCAGTTTCCCGAATATGCCCAGCAATATACCCAGCGGCTCGGCGGGGCGGTAGATGAACTGGCCGGGATCGTCGCCGAATTTGACCGCGCCGCTGCCGAGGGCGGTCTGGACCGGACCCAGGCGCTCCAGCGCTTTGAACAATCCAGCGACAGTTTTCTCGCGGGGCGTGGTGACGCCATGGCTACAACGCTGTCGCGCTACAACCAACTCAGCCAGACCTTGACGCGCATCGAGGGTGCCAGCGCGCTCGAACGGCTGCAATATCTGCCTGATTTCATGGATAGCGACATCGGCGCTCGCACACTCGAAGCATTCAAGCCTGCGGTGCCGGTTACGCTCGAAGGCTTTGCCTATGCCGGCGGCGGACTGGTCGCTGGTTATGGTCTGTTCTCCGGCTTGCTGGGTCTGTTGGGCCTGCCGCTGCGGCGGCGCCATCGCATTCGACCCACGCGATACTAAGATATAAACTTATCTTTATATGCCATGTTGATCCGGGCCGCGCCTGCCGCTATAAGGCGGGCCACACTTAAGAATAGCGCCCGGAGCGACAAGCATGAGCAAGACCCCAACCGACTATGCGGTCAAAGATATTTCCCTGGCCGATTATGGCCGCAAGGAAATCCAGATCGCCGAAATCGAAATGCCCGGCCTGATGGCAATTCGGGAGGAATATGCCGCCGCCCAACCGCTCAAGGGCGCGCGCATCGCCGGTTCGCTTCACATGACCATCCAGACAGCGGTGCTGATCGAAACCTTGGTCGCCTTGGGTGCCGAAGTTCGTTGGGTTTCGTGCAATATCTTTTCGACTCAGGACCACGCCGCCGCTGCCATCGCTGCCTCTGGCGTGCCGGTTTTTGCCCATAAGGGTGAAACGCTGCAAGAATACTGGGCCTTTACCGACCGCATGATGGATTGGGGCAACGGCGAAGCGCCAAACATGATCCTTGATGATGGTGGCGATGCCACCATGTATGTGCTCAACGGTGCCAAGGCAGAAACCGACCCCGCATTTCTTGAAAAACCCGGCAACGAAGAAGAAGAAATTTTCTTCGCCACCATCAAGAAGCGCCTTGCCTCGAGCCCCGGCTTCTTCTCAAAGATCCGTGACAGCATTCGTGGCGTTTCTGAAGAAACCACCACTGGCGTCATGCGCCTTTATCAGCTTCACGCCAAGGGCGAACTGCCATTCCCCGCCATCAACGTCAATGACTCGGTCACCAAGTCCAAGTTTGACAACAAGTATGGTACGCGTGAATCGCTGGTCGATGCCATTCGGCGCGGCACTGATGTGATGCTGGCTGGCAAGGTCGCCATCGTTTGCGGTTATGGCGATGTGGGCAAGGGTTCAGCGGAATCTCTGCGCGGCGCCGGCGCTCGCGTTCTGGTCACCGAGGTCGACCCGATCTGCGCCTTGCAGGCGGCCATGGAGGGATTTGAAGTGGTAACACTCGAAGATGCCATCCATCGCGCCGATGTGGTTGTCACCGCGACCGGCAATCGCGATGTGCTGATGGTCGATGACATGCGCAAGCTCAAGGACATGGCGATCGTCTGCAATATTGGCCATTTCGACAATGAAATTGATGTGGCCGGTCTGCGCAATTTCAAATGGACCAACGTCAAGCCACAGGTCGACATGATCGAGCAGTCCAATGGCAACCGCATGATCCTTCTGTCCGAAGGCCGTCTGGTCAATCTGGGCAACGCCACCGGGCACCCGAGCTTTGTGATGAGCGCCTCATTTGCCAACCAGACGCTTGCCCAGATCGAATTGTGGACCAATGGCAAAAATCTTGAGACCAGGGTCCACGTCCTGCCCAAGCATCTCGACGAAAAAGTAGCCGCTCTGCATCTGCCCAAACTTGGTGCCGCGTTGACCACGCTGACAAAAACCCAGGCCGATTATATCGGTGTGCCCCAGCACGGTCCCTTCAAATCGAGCGAATATCGCTACTAATCGCCCGCGCCTCTAATGCGACGGTAAGTTAATCTTGGGCCTGTCCAGAAATGGACGGGCCCTTTTTCTTGCACAATCGCCGCGTTTGTTGCTGTTTCGTTCTCAGGTCAAGCCAACTTATCCACTTTATGCCCGCTAAGCACAGTCATTAAGACTCTTTTAGCCGATTCCACACCCCGCTATGTTGGAGTGATTCGGCGGCGGTGTTTTTGCCGCGAGGCGCATGCATGCAGTTTGGTCGCGGCGCTTTTGCAAGTATTTGCGTATTGGCCTGTAAATCTGTCAGGCATCCGTTGGCGGCACAATGAAGACGAGGCAGGGCATGGCGCCGGAAAAATTCCGGAAACGTTGGGGATTCGCAGGCGTGGCTGCAGCCCCGCTAACCTTGCTTTCTGCCGTACCGGCGCTTGCACAGGGCGTTAGCGCCAGTGCCATGGCCGGAAGCGCTCCCATCGCCATCGCGGTCGGCGCCGGTGGTTTTGCCCTCCTGGCCATGCTGATCGTGCGTTCGCTCAAGGCGCAGTCAAAAATCGATCGTGAACGCGCCAGCGACCAGATTTCCAGCCTGCGAGCCTTGCTTGATATTTATGAAGCCCTGATGTCAGGCACCCAGGAAGTCACTGTTCTGTGGGCAGAAAATACCGAGGCACCACGGTTTCTCGGGCAGATATCAGCCATTCTGCCGGTGGGGCGCAAGCCCGAAAGCCTGATGAATTTTGACAGCTGGCTAACCGGCACCAGCGCCGAGGCACTGGCCAATCATGTGAGCCAGTTGCGGGTCAATGGTCACGGATTCGCCATCAGCCTGCAGGCTCGTGACGGTCGGCTCATTCGCGCCAATGGCTGGGTTTTGGGCGACGCTGCTGCCATGCGGTTGCGTCCGGCGTTCTCACAGACCGACGCGCCATCCGCGCCCGCCGATGCGCCGTCAATTCCAGACATCAGCGGCGCGCGCGCCGTGCTGGCCATGTGGGGTAAACCCGCCTTCCTGCGCGATCAGAGCGGTAAGCTGGTTTATGCCAACCCCGCTTATCTGACTTTGGCGCGGGCATTGGGCAAATCGGGCGACGCCTCGCGCCCTGCCGAACTGCTCGGGGCGGATCAGGCTCAACAAGCATTTGCAACACTGCGAGGCAGAGACGACGCCGGTCAAACTGCAGATCACCTGGCCCGACCAGCCTGACTTTGAATTGGTCGAATTTGCCATCCCCGGCGGCGCGGCGGGCTATTATCGGGCGCTTGAGGAGCCGGCCACAGATCAACGCGAGATCAGCCTCGCCCATATTAGCGGCATCATCGATGCCCTGACCACGCCCATCGCCATTTTCAATGCCAACCGTGAACTGGTCCAGTTCAATCGGGCCTATGCAACGCTTTGGAATCTCGACTCGAAATTTCTGGTGCCCGGTCTTGATGAACGCGCGATCCTTGACAGGTTGCGCACCGAAAACATGTTGCCTGCCGAGGTCAATTATCAGACATGGCGCGCCCAGCACCTGACCTCCTACGCCCAGAAGGTGCCGCGCGAAAATGCCCCTTGGCATTTGCCTGATGGCCGCTCCATCAAGGTGATTTCCGCGCCCGCCGGGCCACGCGGCGGGGTGATCTATGTATTTGACGATATTACCGAACGGCTCAAGCTGGAAAGCACCAACAAGGCCTTTTCCAATGTGCAACGCGAATCGCTCAATGCGCTGGCCGAAGCGGTCGCGGTTTTCGGCACCAATGGGCGGTTGACCCTGTCCAATCCGCGTCTCTCGGCCTTGTGGAAACTGCCCAGCAACACGCTGGGGCAGCATCCCCATATCGACAAGATCGCCGAGGCCTGCGGTAGCGCCATGCCCGAAGATGGCGCCTCGATCTGGCGCGATCTCAAGCGCGGCATTATTGATCTTAATCCGACGCGCGCCGATACCACCGGCCGCATCAACCGTGCCGATGGCCGACTGCTCGATTATACCATTACCCGGCTGCCCGATGGGCAGACCATGATGACCTTTCTCGACGTCACTGAAAGTGCCAGTTACAGCCGGGTTCTCAAGGAGCGCAACGACGCGCTGGTTGCCGCCGATGTGCTCAAGGACGCCTTTGTTGAAAACGTCTCCTATGAACTGCGCTCGCCGCTAACCAACATTATTGGCTTTGCCGATTTGTTGGCCTCGGACGAAGTAGGAACGCTCAACGACAAGCAGCGCGCCTATACCGACTATATCCGCGCCTCAAGCGTGACCCTTGGTGTGCTGATCGACAATATTCTTGATCTGGCCTCGGTCGATGCCGGTATCGCCGAGTTACGCCCCGAACTGCAAAACATCACCAATCTGGTAGAAAAGGCCCGCGCCGGTCTGTCCGCCACCTTCCCCGAGGTCAGCGGCGAACAGCCGATCAATCTGGTGATCGACATCGCCGACGAACTACCCCCCTTCATCGCCGACGGTACCCGCATCGTGCAGATTCTATATAATCTGCTGTCGAATGCGGCGCGATTCTCGCCGCCGGGCGGCGAAATCCGTTTGACGGTTTCGGCGCGCGCCGAACGCATGCTGTTCGTCATCGAAGATGAAGGGCCGGGCCTGACCGATGAAATGAAGGAAGCCATCCTGACCCGTATCGATACGCCCGCCGACAGCGGGCGGCAGCGCGGCGCCGGGCTGGGGCTGGCCATCGTCAAGACCTTCGTCAATTTGCATGGCGGCGTGATCACGGCGGAAAAACGCGCGCCGCGCGGCAGTCGCATCACCGTCAACCTGCCGCGAGACAGCGCCATGGTCGGCGCCGCCGAATAATGACCGACACGCAAACCCTGTTCCTGCCAGATGACGCGGCCACCGCCCGCCTCGGCGCCAGTCTGGCGGCACAATTGGCCCCTGGCGACATGGTGGTGCTCGAAGGCGATCTGGGTGCTGGAAAGACGGCGCTGGCGCGGGCCATCATCCGGGCGATGGTCAACGATCCGGACCATGAAGTACCATCCCCGACCTTCGCGCTGGTCCAACCCTATCAGGCGGGGACCACGCCGATCCTGCATGCCGATCTCTATCGGGTGGCCAATCCTGACGAGATCGCCGAACTTGGCCTGCTCGACAATCCGAGGGCAATTGTGCTGGTCGAATGGGCAACTCGGGCGCCCGAATTGTTCGAACTGGCAACCCATACAGTCAGTTTGACAGTGCCGAGCGATGGCGTGGGTCGAAACGTTAGTATTATGCTAACCAAACGCTAACAAATGTCACGCGAATGAGGGCCGATGTTACTCCGGAAAGTGCCATGACCGAGACCCCCGCATTTCCTCATGTCATGCTTCTGGCAGCGGGGCTGGGCACCCGAATGCGCCCCCTTACTCTAGACCAGCCCAAGCCCCTGATCTGTGTTGTCGGTATCCCGCTGATCGAGCGCATCATGGTCAATGCACGCGCCGAGGGCGCCCGCCACTTTGTCGCCAACGCCCATTATTTGGCCAACCAGTTGCTGGCCCACTTCGCTGGCGCATTAAAAATTTCGCGCGAAGAAATACTGCTCGGCACCGGTGGCGGCGTCCGGAATGCCCTGCCAATGCTGGGTTCCGACCCATTCTTCATTATGAACACTGATGCCTTCTGGCCCACGGGCAGCGATGCACCGCTCGGGCGGATGCTGAAAAAAATGGCCGATAGCACCAGCGATATCGTGCTGCTGTGCGCCCATCCCGTCCGCGCCAGCGGCTTTGATCGCAGCCACGATTTCTGCCTCGATCCCCACGGCAACATCACCAACGATTACGGGGCGCCCGTTATCTACGCCGGCGTGGCGCTGGTGCGCAAAACCCTGTTCGACGACATGCCCGACGGGGCGTTTTCACTGACCCGCCTGTTTGATCGCGCCCTCGCCAAGGAGACGCTGCACGGGGTGGCCCTGAGCGCACCATGGTATCATGTCGGCGACGCAGCGGCGCTCGAGGCAGCGGAGGCGGCACTCTCGTGAACCCGGTCTATTCCATTGCCCCACATGCCAAATTTCTGACAACGCTTGCCGACAGGGTCATTGATGGCACGCTGTTGGGCGGTTGGGATAATAGCGGACCATTTGGTCTCAGCGATGTCACCATCGTGCTGCCGACCCGCCGCGCCCGCCTGACTTTGGCCGAAATATTTGCCGAGCGCGGCGTCGGCCTGTTGCCCGACATTCGCACCTTTGGCGGCGAGGACAAGGAGGAAGAACCCTTCCTGCCGCCGATCGATGTCAGTATTTTGCCGGCGCCCGTGTCGCTCGTGGAGCGGCGTCTGGTATTGTCGCGACTGGTCAGTCTCTGGGCTGTTTCCGACGATGGCAGGCAGGCTCTGGCCTCGCCGCCCAATGCCGCTGAAGTGCTCAAACTCGCTGAATCCCTTGGCGGTTTGATTGACGATCTGGCGGCCGAAGGTTGCACCCCTCAGCAACTCGACGCCATCGTTCCAGCAGATCTGGCAACCAACTGGCAGCAAACGCTGAAATTTCTTCAGATTGTTTTCCGGGCTTGGCCAGAAATTCTGGGGGAGCGCCAAAAGGCTGACAAATCGGTGTTGCGCAATGAACGTCTTTTGCGCCAGGCCATGGCCGCACCCTTGGTTTATGGCGATAAACCGGTAATCGCCGCGGGCTCAACCGGCTCGATTCCAGCAACAGCGGCGCTACTCAAAGCGATTGCAGCGCTGCCGCACGGTGCCGTTGTGCTGCCGGGCGTCGATACAACATTGTCCGCAGCAGCGCACGAGACGCTTTTGGATCCCATCAGCAATTCGCATGGGCACCCGCAATATGGCCTGGCCAAACTGCTGCGAACTCTGGGTCAGACCATGGGTAACGTCATAGAACTGGCCGACGCCGATCATGCCCGCACAGTGTTGGTGCGTCACGCGCTGGCGCTGAGCCCCGACACCGCCTATTGGGCGCAAAACCGGCTGGCACCGAATCAACTGACCGCCGCGGGCAAAGGCCTCACCTTGTTGAGCGCCCGCACCGAAGATGAGGAAGCGCGCGCCATCGCGCTGGCGGCGCGCGACGGGCTGGTGCGCGGCAAAAGCGTGGGCATCGTCACGCCCGACCAAAATCTGGCCCGGCGGATCGCCGCAGAACTAGGGCGCTTCGATATCAGGGTTGACGACGCGGCTGGCGCGCCGCTGTTTCATGCCCCGGCGGGGCGACTGCTCCGACAGATACTGGCGCTGGCAACGCGAAATTTCGCCCCGGTCGATCTGATGGCCATATTGCGGAATCGTGCCTGTGTACTGGGCACGAGTCGCGCCGAAATCAGTCCGGTCGCCGATCTGGTTGAAATGGGCGTGCTGCGCGGCCAGCGGCCCAATCCGGGCGTTACTGGTCTCCGTGCCCTGCTGACGGCCAATGTCGACGAAACGACCAAATATCCCGTCCGCAGGCTTACCAGCGCTGATGCGGCTGCCATCGAAATCCTGCTGACGCGTCTCGAACAGGCCATGGCGCCGCTGATGACCGCCTTGTCACAGGCGCATCTCACGGCAGGCGGTTTTGTTGATGCGCTGCTCGCCGCCAACGAGAGGATTGCCAACGCCGACATTGGCGGTGCGGCCGAGCTGGCGCTTTGGGGGCGCGAGGTAAGAGCACAGGGCGCTGAAGGCATCACATTTGAGCCGGTCGGTCTTGATGGTGTCCTGCAGGCATTGATGCAGGGCTTTGAAGTGCGCAATGTCATGGCAAGGCGCGACGATATTGCTATCTGGGGGCAACTCGAAGCCCGCCTGCAAAATCCCGATCTCCTGATCATTGCGGCACTCAATGAGGATATCTGGCCCGAAGCGGCTGACCCCGGCCCATGGCTGAGCCGGCAAATGCGGCTGGCTGCAGGGTTGGAGCCACCTGAGCGCAAGGCGGGTCTGGCCGCGCATGACTTTGCCATGGCGCTGGGCAATGGTGAAATTATCGTGGCATTCTCCGAGCGTCTGGGCACCAGTCCGGCGATTGCCTCACGATTGGTGCAACGGCTCGAAGCCTTTGCCGGAGAGGCGACGGGAACGCTCTGGCGCCAGCGCGGTGAAAAATGGCTCGCGGAGGCGCGCGCCCTTGACGCAACGGCCGCGCCCAGGGCAGCCTCGATGCCGGTGCCCAATCCACCGCCGAGCATTCGACCTCGGCGATTGTCGATCACCGAAATCGAAACGCTGTTCCGCTCGCCCTATGACCTTTATGCCAAGCACGTTCTCAACCTCAAACCGATGGACCCGCTGGGTGAGGAAGCGGGCGGGCGTGAACGAGGCAGCATCATCCACGATATTTTTGGCCGATTTGTCGAGGAGGGCAACGATGTAATGGCCGCCAATGCCTTGGCGACACTCAATGAACTGGCGCAAGACGGATTTTCTGGCCTCGACGCGATTGGCGAGCGGCGTGACATCTGGATGCGTCGGTTCACAACGGCAGCGCAACTGTTTCTTGACTTTGAACGGGGTCGTAATCATCTGGTGTGCCAGCGTCATGCGGAACGATCCGGAAAGTGGGATCTGCAGCTGTCCCAACCCTTTACGCTCTCCGGTCGGGCCGACCGGATCGATGAGATGCTTGATGGCACGCTGGAAATCATCGATTTCAAGACAGGGACACCGCCCGGGCCCGGCGAGATGAAACGGTTTGAAGCACCCCAGCTATTGCTCGAAGCCGCAATGGCACACGTCGGCGCCTTCGCCGATATCGCCGCCGCCGACACCAGCAACCTCAGCTATATAAAAATCGGTTTGGGCCCTGACGCATTCATCGAAAAACCGTTTGCGCTCGATGACGGGTTTGACCTGATGGGCGCCGCCGATGAAGCCGCGATCAGGATGCAGCGGCACGTGGCCGAGTTCCTGTTCAATCAGCGCCCCATGATACCAAGGCTGTTTCCCTTGTCGAACCAGCGCTATGCCGGTGCCTATGATCATCTGGCCCGCACCGCGGAGTGGAGTTTGACGGCAGGGGAGGACAGCGCGTGAAACCGGTGCTCAATATCCCCGACAAAACCGCTGCCAACCAGCGACGAGCCGCCGATCCGAATTGGTCGATATGGGTGGCCGCCAATGCCGGGTCGGGCAAGACCCATGTGCTGACTCAACGCGTATTGCGTTTGCTGCTGTCGGGCGCGGCGCCCCAATCAATCCTTTGTCTGACGTACACCAAGGCTGCCGCCGCCGAGATGCGGCGGCGCGTGTCGGCTTTGTTGGCGAAATGGGCGGTGATGACGCCCGACGCATTGGACAAGGAACTGGGCGCGCTCGATGACCAGCCGGTGGACGATAAGAAACGCGCCTTGGCGCGCACCCTGTTTGCCCACGCGCTAGAAACCCCCGGCGGGCTCAAGATCGTCACCATTCACGCCTTTTGCGAAAGTGTGCTGCATCGGTTTCCCCTCGAGGCCAAGGTGCCGTTCGACTTTAGCGTCATCGAGGATGACGAGCAGGCGCAGATGGTTCTTGAAGCGCGTGAAACCGTGCTCGCCGATGGATTGGCGGGCGGTGAGCATGCCGAGGCGGTGGCTCGGCTGTTTGATCTTCTCAGCGACGATCAGATTGGCAAGGCGATCATGGCGGCACTGGCCGATGGCCGCAAATTGCGCGCGGTGCTGGCCAACAGGGCACAGGCCAAAGCCAATTTGCGCCGGCTCGTCGGCCTCGAAAATGGCCTCGACGCCTCAGCAATTGAAATTCGAATGCTCAATGATCGGCTGATCGGCGCCACCCATATCGCCCGACTACTCGAAATTTGTCCGCCCAAGCGGACTGGTACCGCATTTGAAGAAAAGCTGGCCCGGCTCGATGCCCGCGCGCCCCGTCTCGGCGACTGGCTCAAGGCGTTTTTAACAGCCAAGGGCGAGGTTCCGGCCAAATTTCCCAAAAAGGCGTTTTTCGATGCCGATCCCGAACTGGCCGCGCTTGTGGCGGCTGAAGCCGAGCGATTGGCCGATCTGGCGGTCCAGCGCAACAGTGCCCAGTTGGTTGAACGAAGCGACGCTTTGCTCGACGTGACGGGGGCAATTTCGGACAGGTTTGAAAAGCGCAAACGAGCCGGCTCATTGCTCGACTTTGACGATCTGATCGAAAAGCTGGCAGACCTTTTCGCCGACAAGGCGCTGGGTGCCTGGGTGCAATATAAACTCGACGCGGGCATCACCCACATTCTGGTCGACGAAAGTCAGGATACCAACCCACGCCAATGGCGGGTTATAGAGGCGATTGCGCGGGAATTCTTTACCGGTGACAGTGCCGTCGAGCGGTCGCGCTCCGTTTTTGCCGTCGGTGATCAGAAGCAATCCATCTATTCTTTTCAGGGCGCCGACCCGACCCAGTTTGGCAGCATTGGTCTGGCGTTCGAAAAGCGGGCCATTGACGCCAAGCGCCCTTTTCAGCCCTTGCCGCTCGAGACAAGCTTTAGAACTCTGACGGGCGTGCTCGAGGCGGTCGATCGCGTCGCCGCGCGCCCTGATATCCAGGCGGCCCTGCTGGCAACCGACATCATCAAACATAATACGGCGCGCCCGGACGAAGGCGGCATGGTGACGCTGTGGCCGCCAGTGCATCAGCCAAATGAGTCTGACGCCGACAATGAATGGCCACTCGAGCCGCAGGGGACCGAAAAAACCGCGCCACGTCAACTGGCCGAACGCATCGCCGGCCAGATCAAATGCTGGATCGACACCAGGCGCACGCATGGACCACGCGGGCAGGTGGTGACCGCCAATGACGTCCTGATCCTGGTTCAGGCACGAAATGTGCTGTTTCACGAAATCATCCGCGCCTTGATCAAGGCCGATCTGCCGACACCGGGTGCGGATCGATTGGCTGTGACCGGCCATATCGGCGTACTTGACCTGCTGGCATTGTGCGATGTGTTGCTCAACCCGGCCGACGATCTGCAACTGGCCGCACTATTGCGCTCGCCCCTGTTCGATGTGAGCGAAGACGATCTGTTGGCACTGGCCCATGATCGCGGCAACAATACCATATGGCAGCGCCTTGCCGACTCAAATTTGGCGTCGGCACGCGATGCCGCCGAGCGATTGCAGCGCTGGCGTAGCCAGCTTGATTATGAGCGGCCCTACGAATTCTTTGCCGCTGTGCTTTACGCCGATAATGGTCTCAAGCGCTTTCATGCCCGTTTCGGTAGCGAGATCGATGATGTATTCGCCGAATTTCTGACACTCGCACTCGAGCACGAACAGACCGACCAGCCCTCGCTGCAGGGATTTGTAACCGCCATGCGGACACGACAGATATCGATCAAGCGCGACTTGGCCGAAACCGGCGCCGGCGTACGGGTAATGACGGTGCATGGCGCCAAGGGGCTCGAGGCACCCATTGTCATTCTGGCCGACGCGACCAGCACGCCAAGCCCTCAAAAACTGGGCAATCCTGTTTATCTGGTCGAAGAAAGTCCCGGTCCGATGTTGATACACGCTTCCTCGGTTGGTCATCATACCGAACATACCCTCCCCTTCCGAACTCTCGATGAGGACAATCAAAAAGCCGAATATTGGCGAAAGGCTCTATGTCGGCATGACGAGGGCCAAGGATGAACTCTATCTTACTGGCGCGCTGACGCCCGGCAAAAAGCCCGAGACCCAACTCAAGGATTCCTGGTACGAGGCTGTTGAAACAGCGCTGCGGCCGACCTCGCAAATAGAAACCGGCGCAGATGGCCAGGAGTGTGCCATCATATTTCCTGCCGATCGCCCAGACCCATCGCCGCCCATCGCCAAAAGTGATGGCGGCAGGATCGATTTGACGCAATTGACGCTTGATAACCTGCCCCCTATCGCGCCACGCCTTTCGTGCGACCATCTTCGGCCTTTGAAGGCAGCGGCGACGAGCGGGTTCTCGATACGATGCTGGAAACCCTGGAACGGCTCGATCCCGAGATAGCACGCCAGCAAGGCATTGCGTTGCACGCATTGCTGCAGCACTTGGGGCGGGTGCCGCGCACGGATTGGGATATTGTGCTGGATAGGGCCATGCCCGTCCTGTTGCCCGACGCGCCCGATCTGGCCGATTCGGTCAGGCAAAAGGCGGTAGCGATTCTGACGCGGCCTGAACTGGCGGGGATTTTCGGAGCCAATAGCCGCGCCGAGGTGCCGTTTCTAATGACCGCGACGCGGCGCGATAAGCCCGTAAAACTGGCCGGGCGCATCGATCGGATCGTGGTGACCGATGATAGTGTTACCGTGATTGATTATAAGTCAGACGCCAATGTGCCCGCCGTGCCAACCGAGGTGCCACCGCATTATCTAATGCAATTGGGGCTTTATGCGCTGGTTGCAAGGCAGCTTTTCCCCGGCAAAACCGTAAATGCTCAAATCTTGTGGACAGCGATGGAATCATTGATGAATTTACCCCAGGACTTGCTCCAGCACAGTGTCTCCGACTTCACCATGGGGTGATTGTGCTTGCAGTGTGACTGGACTCTGCCCAGTTTTTGGATCACACAGACCACCGCTTTCAACCCTAAAGGCAAGTCAGATGACCACACATGTTTCCGATGCCAATTTCGGCGAGGAAGTCCTCAACTCTCAGGAACCCGTTTTGGTAGATTTTTGGGCGGAGTGGTGCGGGCCATGCCGCGCGATCGCACCGCTGCTCGACGAGCTCTCGACCGAATTGGCCGGCAAGGTCAAGATCGTCAAGGCTCAACATCGACGAAAACCCCTCTACCACCGTCAAATATGGCGTACGTTCAATTCCGACCATGATCCTGTTCAAGGGTGGGGAAGCCGCCGACATGAAGGTTGGCGCCGGCACCCCCAAGGCGGGCCTGTCCAAATGGCTCGAAGGCCACGCCGCCTGATTATTGGCACCTGTGAAATTCTGATAACGCCGCCAGTGATTGCTGGCGGCGTTGTCGTTGCACGATGCTATCCGAGTGTTATCCGGTAACCGTTGCGTTAGTAGCTTAGTTCGGTAAAGCGTCCGTCGCGCCCGTCATAGAGCATAAGCCGCCCCAGAAGCGGCTTTCCGATCCCGGTGATCAGCTTAATGGCCTCCATGGCCATCAGCGCACCGATAACGCCGGTCAGCGGCCCCAGCACGCCATTCTGCTCGCAAGAGGGTAAATCGGCATCGTCAGAATTTACGGGATAAAGATCGGCAAAAGTGGGAAAAGGGCGTCCATCGGGACGCATCAAATGCGGCGCGATCACACTTAGCTGACCGTCAAATCCCGACACGGCCCCGCAGACCAAAGGTTTGTGAGCGCGCTCGGCTGCACCGGCGACCATGGCACGGGTCAAAAAATTGTCGCTGCCGTCGAGTACCAGATCATAGCCGAGCAGCAGTGCATCGACATTGTCAGCGTCCAACCGCAACTGGTGGGCACTGGTTTGGACATGTGGATTGAGCGAATTGGCGAAGGCGATGCCGCTTTGGGCTTTGGGCGCGCCTATCGAGGCGGTTCCATGCACGATCTGACGTTGCAGGTTGGACAGGGCGACAATGTCATTGTCTACAATCCCCAACCTCCCGATACCAGCGGCCGCAAGATAGGCGATGGCAGGGCTGCCGAGCCCGCCCGCACCGACGATCAGCGCGCTGGCACCCTTTAGCGCCTGTTGACCGCGCCCACCCATGCCTTTGAGCACAAGATGGCGGGCATAGCGGCGGGTTTCGTCAGGTGAAAATCTCATTTCTTGCGCAGCGGTACCACCAGAAAGCGACGGTCTGGCCCTTCAAATCCATGGGGAAACATCGAAACTATCGCAATCCCGTCATCCATGTCACTGGCATCAAATGGCAACGCCACGCCATAGAGGCGATAGGCCATCGGGCAGTCGCGCGACATGGGAAGTGAATCGTCGCGATGCAGCGCCCGCGTCGATCCATTGTCGTTATAATTGAGCTGAAAGCCGAGCGGATCATCACCGAACCAGTTTTTGCAGGGTGCCGCGCTGGTGGCGGAAAAGCTCGAAAGGGTCAGGCTATAGTCGCCATTGACGGCACCCGGCTCGACATAACCGGGCATGCCGAAGTGCAAATGGGTTGCGTCGGTGTCGGTGGCGCCATCGCCAATCAAGGCAATCATCTGAATGGGACGATTAAGGTCCAACTCACTGATCAGGGTGCTGGCGGCGGCCAGGTTCTTGGTGCGGATCGTTGCCAGCGATGTCTGCTCATTATGGGCTTCGAGCTTGATTGGTGTCCCCACTACCCAGCTGTCGCGGTTTAGATCGACGACGTAGACGGTTGAATAGGCAAGCCCGCTGCCATCGGCGATGCCGAATTCCTCGAAGGCGAAGAAATTGGCGCGCGGCGAAAAGCCGATTGCATGGAACTGCGCCCGGTCTCCGGCAAGCGCCGGAGATATGCCCAACGCCGTTGCGACAATAGTCAGGATGCTAAGAAGTTTTATGGCCCGTTGAGCCAAAGCCCTTTTTGCCGCGTTCGGTATCATTCAAATTGTCTCTCAATATAAAATCGGAACACATGAATGGCGCTACAACCATTTGCGCCACGCGGTCGCCCCGACGGATGGAAAAATCATCTTGGCCAAAATTAATCAGGATAACCTGCACCTCGCCACGATAGTCGGCATCAATAGTGCCCGGCGCGTTTAACACGGTGATGCCGTGTCGGATTGCCAGGCCGGAGCGCGGCCGCACCTGTGCCTCATACCCGTCAGGCAACGCCATGGCAAAACCACAGGGAATGAGCGCGCGCTGACCCGGCGGCAGTACTATTGGCTCATTTTCTGATATCGCGGCCATGAGATCGACCCCGGCCGCTCCCGCGCTCTGTGTACGTGGCACAGAAAGCCCCCGGCCGTGCTCAAACCAGCTCAGTCCAATTTCGACGGTTTGAACCGGCATTATTTTACCCTGACGACTGCATATAGTGTGGCTGGAAGATCAGTAGTTCCATTGATTAGATCAAGGAAATGAACAACTTGTTCTGCTGATCGTTTGTCAGGCGACAATGTCATGTTGGTGTCAATCACTTCCATACCCCCAAAGCGCAGCGTGCAGGTGTGGCCGCTGAACAGCGATTGATTCATCTGGCGGGTCTTTTCGTCGTCCCAGCGATGCGCGCCGACCTCCTCGGCAATATCGGCCAATGACAGCTCGACCCGCACAAGGTTATCGCCAAGCGGGGTAAACCGGACACGCTGCTGCGCGCGGCCCAGGGTGATGGTGGCAAATTTTCCCCGTTCGGCAAAATTACAGGTGGCGCTGCCATCGGCGTTCTCGACCAGCTCGCCCTTGGCGCAGAACCGCTCCATGCCTGGTTTGCCAGTTTTTGGTTCTGGCTTGGCAAGGTCAGGCTTGATCATGGCAAAAAATTCGGCGCCCATGATCTGGGTCATGCTGGCCTTGGCCGTGGTCGGGCTGATCACATCAATATCAACCGTGGCATCAACGCAACCGGCAAGCGCCAACAGCGATCCGGCGGTCGCAATTAACTTCGCAAGCAGTGTCAATTTCATTCCTGCGGCCCCTGTCAACGACATATCCCACACCTTGATGCAGGCAATGTGCGGCCAAATTAACCCCTGTGGCCACGGCGCGCCGCACACTAAACCGTGACAACGCGCCAGATCAATGCAACAAGCAACACCATGAGCCCCCAGAACAGGGTTGTGCCCATCCATGGCGCCAGCGCCGGCGTGACCCGTTTTTGCCTGTGATAATCGCGCATGACCGTTTCGGCCTGGCGAACCAGGTCCGGCACGCGGCGCGCAGTATCGGTAACGATCTCAAGAGTGCGCTGCAAATCCTCGATCTTGCCAATCGGCCCTTCCTCGCGGCGCAACCAGTCGCCCACAACCGGCTCGGCCGTGGTCCAGATGTTGAGGTCCGGATCGAGCGCACGCGCTACTCCCTCGACCAGCACCATCGATTTTTGCAACAATACCAGTTCCGGGCGGGTCTGCATGTCGAACAGGTCGGTAATGGAAAATAGCTGGCCGAGCACTTTGGCCATTGAAATTTCGCTGGCCTTGCGTCCGTGCAGCGGCTCCCCGATGGAGCGGATGGCCAGCGCAAAATCATCTATCGACTGGTCTGCCGGCACATAGCCAATGTCAAAATGGCGCCGCGCCACCATGTGATAGTCGCGCGAAATGAAGCCATAGAGAATATCGGCTAGAAACCGGCGTTCGGCCTTGTTGATGCGACCCATTATGCCAAAGTCGACGGCAACGATAGCGGCGGTTTTGGGATCAACAAACAGATTGCCCGGATGCATGTCGGCATGAAAAAACCCGTCGCGGATGGCGTGCTTCAAAAAGCTTTGCAAAAGGTTGGTCGCCAGCGCCTTTCGATCCAGCCCGGCCGCGTCAAGCGCTGACAGGTCGCGAATGGGAATGCCCTCGATCCAACTCGTGGTGAGTACATTCTGAGCCGTGTGCTCCCAATGAATCTCGGGAATAACAAATCCCTCATCATTCTGGATGTTTTCCGCGAACTCCGAGATCGATGCCGCCTCGAGGCGCAAATCCAGTTCGAGCCGGGCCGAATGGTCAAGCGTCGCAACAATTTCGGTAGGCTTTAGGCGGCGGGTCGAGCGTACGACTTTTTCAGCCAGACGCGCGCCCGCATAATAGCTTTCGATATCGGCCATGAAGCGGTGCGCGACGCCCGGTCGCAGCAATTTTACCGCCACCTTGTGGGTTGGCCCGGCAGAACTTGTCAATTGGGCCTGATGAACCTGGGCGATCGAGGCGGCGGCAATCGGCGCGGAAAGGCTCAGTCAATCGCGCCGCCTTGACCCCCAGCGCCTCGTTGAGGATGGCCGGCACCAGCGCGGAGTCAAAGGGGTCCATACGGTCCTGCAGGGTCGACAAGTCCTCGGCAATGTCCGCTCCGACAATGTCGGGTCTGGTCGCCAGGGTCTGGCCGAATTTGACATAGGTTGGCCCCAACCGATTGAGCGCGCGGGTCAATCGTTCGACCCGACCGGTGCGGCGCACCGCGCGACGTTCGATCAGCCGCGCCGTAGCAACCCCAAAACGCAGGCCCGGCGGTAGGCTCATGGGTATCGATGATGGAAAATGCTCCTTCGCGCGCCAGAACATAGCCAGCGCGGACCAGGCGAAAATAGGCAGATAGGCCCAATGCAAAAAACCTTAAATCTTCCAGGCGCTGAACAACGCCGCGATATTGCCCGAATAGGGCGTGTGGGTGACGCGTTTGAAACCTGCGGCGCCAATCATGCCCGAAAAGGCCACTGGCGCCGGAAATTTGCGGATCGATTCAACCAGATATTGATAGGGTTGCGCATCGCCGGTGACCAAACGCCCCATCGGCGGGATCAGATTATCGGAAAATGCGCGGTACAGGCTCATCAAGACCGGGGACATCGACTTGAGAGAATTCGAGCACTATCAGGCGACCGCCGCGTTTGAGCACGCGATGGGCTTCCCCCAGCGCCAATTCGATCCGGGGTACATTGCGAATGCCAAAGGCAATTGTATAGGCGTCAAACGACTTGTCCTCGAATGGCAGTTTTTCAGCATTGGCCTCTATAAAACTGGCCTGCGTCGGGAACCGCCAGGATTTGGCGCGCTCCGCCCCCACCCGCAACATGTCCGAATTGATATCGGCGACTACAACTTCGGCATAGCCCACTGACGCGTTGATAATGCGCTCGGCTATGTCGCCGGTCCCCCCCGCCATATCGAGAACGCGATAGGGGCGGGTGCCTTGTTTGGGCGGAGCAAGATCGGCAATCATGGCGTCTTTCCAGACACGATGTATGCCCCCGCTCATCAAATCATTCATCAGGTCGTACCGGTCGGCCACCCCGTGAAACACCGCGTTGACAAGGGCCTGCTTGTCCTCTAGCGCAACCTCTTGCTCGCCGAAATGGGTGGTTTGCCGGGACTGCGTCATGGCTGTATCTCAATCATGTTGTCTCGGCATTATCATAGCGGAGAGCGCACCGGTTTGCCATGGCGCAAAGCGGCGCAGGCTTGCGGAGGTAAACCATGCCTGAATTGCCCGAAGTGGAAACGGTTCGCCGTGGTCTGGAGCCTTATCTGGTCAATGCCAGGATTGGCACCGTCACCCTAAACCGGAAAAATCTGCGGTTCGACTTTCCCGCTGACCTCGTCGCTGCGCTCGAGGGACAGGTCATTATCGCGGTGGAGCGGCGGGCCAAATACCTCCTGATCCGGCTTGCCAATGGCCGAACGGTTCTGAGCCACCTTGGTATGACCGGGTCCTATCGCTTTGCCCAGCGCCATCTCGATACGCCGTCGCGCTATCATGAACCCGATCCGGCACCGAAACATGATCACATGGTCTGGGCAATCGAGCATCCTGATCATGGACCTATGGCTCTTATCTATGCCGATCCGCGCCGGTTCGGCTTTATCGATCTGCTGGACCGGCTCGAAGACAGCCCTTATCTGAACGTATTGGGGCCAGAACCGTTGGGCAACCAGTTTAACGCCCACATGTTGGCCCATGCCTTTGCCAGCAAAAAGGCACCGATCAAGGCGGCATTGCTGGATCAGCGCGTGGTCGCCGGGCTGGGCAATATATATGTGTCAGAGGCACTCTTTCGTGCGCATATTCTGCCAACAGCTGCCGCGCAAACGCTGGTGGGTAAAGACGGGCGACCCAAACCGGCACTTGACGATTTGGCGCAGGCGGTGGTGGCGGTATTGTCCGAAGCGATCGCTGTCGGCGGTTCCACCCTCAAGGATTTTCGCAATGCCGAGGGAGGATCTGGCTATTTCCAGCACAATTTTGCCGTATATGACCGGGAAGGTGAGCCTTGCCCAACCTCAGACTGCCGCGGCAATATTGGCAGGATCGTTCAGTCGGGCCGATCGAGCTTTTTCTGCCCGCTATGTCAAAAGCAGCCATGAGGGGGTCGCATACCGGCCTAAACCCTGAATCATGTTGACGACAGCGGGCCGCACTAGTATAGACCGGCCAACTTGGCGGCTGATTGATAGGCCGCCGCTTCCATTTTGATCCCGGACACTTGCGACGCAACCGCGCGCGAATTGCCCGATGCACGTGCCAAGAGGACTATCATGGCCAATACCAGTTCAGCCAAAAAGGCTACCCGCAAGATTGAAGCGCGCACCGCCGTCAACAAGGCTCGCCGTTCGCGCATTCGCACCTTTATCCGCCGGGTTGAGGAAGCCATCGTCGCTGGCGATCACAAGGTCGCCATGGAAGCGCTCCGCGCTGCCGAGCCTGAAATCCACCGCGCCGCCAGCAAGGGTATTCTTCATGCCAATATGGCATCCCGCAAGGTCTCCCGCCTTAATGGCCGGGTCAAGGCTTTGTCGGCTTAAGCGTCGACCAATATTCACGACCACTATGGTCACGATAATTCAGGCTCCCGCAGGGAGCCTTTTTTGTGCGCGGCGCCCGGCGCCTCAAATCCGGAGCGCGAGCATCACCTAATAAATGCGACATTTTCGTCACAGTCGCGCCGCACCCGAAAAATTACAGCCTGACAACCGCTTATCCGAAATTGCAATGGAAAAATGGGACGGAATGTCGCGTGCCTGGACCCGGAAAAGTGGGCTTGGGCGAACAATTTTTTTTAGCGAGTCGCGTGTGGTAAAATTGATTCTCCATTGAGTCACAAGCGTTTGCAGCAAGCTGTCGTTCGGCGTCCGGACACCTTTTTTCAGCTTCGCAGAGTCAAGCCCCTATTTCAGCGATTCACATGTTGCGAGGGCAAAAGGACCCCTCTAATATAGTTTGGCGAGCCTTGAGAAAAGACGGCAACAAGATCGGACTTCTCAAGTTTTCAGGTACAATTTTGGGGCAAATAGAATAGGGCAGAAAGCGCAGCGCTTTCTTGGTTTGGCAACCAATGTCACTTGAACATTTTGAGTTCGGCGTCACTTTGTGGTGCTTGGTAAGTTTGGGCGTAGATTAGAGTTTTCGGCCAGGTCTGGTCGGGTTCAGAAAACAATTCAAAACGACAGCCGATGGCGTTGCCGCGGCACGATGAAACGCGCCCGAAATTCGGGCGCGGGGCGGAGCAACGGGTCAAATTTCCGGCAGGGTCGGATCCGTTGTCGATGAATAACAAGGACAGGCTTGGCCGTTGCGTAACAGGGCTGAAGAAACATGGGGCACAGACGATGAAGTTACAGGCGACCGCCGGACAGGGTGATTGGCACAAATCCAATCAACTTTTGACAATGACAACAACAAGGGGCGACACGTCTGCAATGACTTCCATCTCAACGCCGTCAGAAGCCGAACGCGATCTCTGGACCCGTGCGCGGGCGCGGTTGAAAGTGGCGGTTGGCGAGGATGTTTTTACCAGCTGGTTTGCCCGGCTGGACCTTGAAGAAATTGTCGATGATCTGTGCCATTTGTCGGCCCCGACGCGGTTTTTGTGTTCCTGGGTTCAATCAAACTACGCGGACCGGATATTGGAAGCGTTGAAGAAGGACGCTCCAGATCTGGCTCGCCTCCAGGTGACGCTGCGGGTTAATGGGCAGGCACGCCCTCGCATCGCCGCCCAGACTGAGACGCCGCTGCGCGAAGCCCCGTCTGCGCCCTCGGCACCGGCAATGCCGCGCCTGGTACGCGACAATACCGCCCAGAAGGGTGACGCGCTCTCGGGGAGTGCCATTGATCAGCGTATGACCTTTGACAGTTTTGTTGCCGGCGGTCCCAACGAAATGGCATTTGGGGTGGCGCGCCAGATTGCGCAGGCCACGGTCAATAATACGGTCAGTTTCAATCCGGTCTATATCCATGCAACCGTTGGTCTGGGCAAATCGCATTTGCTCAATGCCATTGCCCATGAGACAGCGGCAGCCGACGCCAGCAAGAACATTGTATATCTGACCGCTGATCATTTCATGTATCATTTCATCACCGCCGTGCAGCGCCAATCGGCGTTGGCGTTCAAGGAATGGTTGCGCAAGGTTGATCTGTTGCTGATCGACGACATGCAGTTCCTGCAGGGCAAGTCGGCAACCGAGTTCGGCCATACCCTGGGAACCCTTCTGACCGGCGCTAAACAGGTTGTAGTCGCCGGTGATGCGCCCCCGCGTGACCTTGAAATGCTTGATGAGCGGGTCCGCTCCCGCCTGTCAGGTGGGCTGGTGGTGCCGATTACAACTTTTGACGTCGAACTGCGCCGCGCCATCGTCCAGCGCCGGGCTGACCAGTCCAGTACTCGTTTTGGCATGCATTTCCCCACCGCCGTTGTCGATTATATTGCTCGGGTGGTGGTCAGCCATGGTCGCGATCTCGATGGGGCGGTAAATCGCCTTGTTGCCGCCAATCAATTGACCGGCGAAATGATCACCGTGCCGTTGGCCGAAAAGACCCTGGGCGATCTCATTCGCAGTCAGGAAGCACGCCGGGTACGGATCGAGGATATTTTACGCATCGTGTCGCGCCATTATAAAGTGCCGCGCAACGAATTGTTGTCGGCGCGTCGCTCGCGCGATGTTGTACGCCCGCGCCAGATCGCCATGTTCCTGGCGAAGGCCCTGACCTCACGTTCGCTCCCTGAAATCGGCCGCCGCTTTGGCGGGCGCGATCACACCACCGTGCTCCATTCGGTGCGCAAGGTCGAGCAGATGATGAAGGACGATGGCGAACTGTGCCAGGAAATCGAACTGCTTAAGCGTATGATCGAAGAATAGTATTGCGCCCGCGCCGGGTCACCGAACCCGGCGTCTATCACAGTGTCAAACGCGGCTGGTCGTACCCAATTGCCGCCGAACGTCGGCAATTTCGGTCGCTTCGCTTGGTTGCGACCAAATGCTCTGGGCAAACCCGAACACGCCCTTGCGTTTTCATAGCCAAATTGCCATGGTCTGCGCCCCGGCTCGCCGGGGATTTTGTTGCCCACAGGGCAGTGCGTGAATTGAGGATGCCGGACCGATGAAAGTTACGCTCGAACGCAACCATTTGCTGAAATCCCTGGGGCATGTGCATCGGGTCGTGGAACGGCGCAATACCTATCCCATTCTGGCCAATGTGCTGTTCAAGGCCAGTGACGACAAAGTTGAATTGCGGGCAACCGACCTCGACATAGAAGTTACCGAAAGTGTTCCCGCCATGGTGTCGACCCCCGGCACCACGACGGTTCCCGCTCACACATTGTATGAGATCGTCCGCAAGCTGGCCGACGGTGCCGAGGTAAAACTAGAAACCGATGGCGGCGAGCAGATGGTGTTGACGTCGGGCCGCTCGCGTTTTCATCTGCAATGCCTGTCGCCGGACAGTTTTCCCGATCTCAAATCGGGCAGTTTTACCCACGATTTTGCGGTACCCGCCCCTTCGATGCGCGAATTGATCGAGCGCACCCAATTTGCCATCTCCAATGAAGAGACGCGCTATTATCTCAACGGGATCTATCTGCACACCATCGAGGTTTCGAAGGGCGAGCCGGTGCTGCGTGCTGTCGCTACCGATGGCCACCGCATGGCGCGGGCCGATACAGAGGCGCCAAGTGGATCAGCAGGCATGACCGGCATCATAGTGCCGAAAAAGACCGTCAGCGAGGTGCAAAAGCTTCTGGATGGCGCCGAGGGCGATGTGGCGGTGGAGGTGTCGGACACCAAGATTCGCTTCTCGCTGGGCAGCGTTGTCTTGTTGTCCAAACTGATCGAAGGCACTTTTCCCGACTATGATCGGGTAACACCCAAGAACAACGACAAGACGATGCGGGTTGATCGCGCCACCTTCGCGACGGCAGTCGACCGTGTCTCAACCATTGCCTCGGAACGCGGTGGCAAGGCCGTCAAGCTATCGGCAACTGATGGACAGCTGGAATTGTCGGTGACCAATCCCGATCACGGCACAGCGAGCGAAGAGCCTGGCGGTCGAATTCGAGACCGATGGTTTCGAGATCGGGTTCAATGCGCGCTATCTGCTCGACATCGTTGGCCAGATCCGTTCCGAGAGCGCAATTTTTCAGTTCAACGATGCCGGTTCACCCACGCTGGTGCGCGAAGATGGGGACGCCCGGGCGCTCTATGTGCTGATGCCGATGCGCGTTTAGGGCCGAACCTGAGCAACTCCGCCAATCGTTCAATATCCAGGCTGCGCCTGAGTGCCTTCCGCAATTATACGGCGGCGGCGCTTGATCTCGACGCGCGCCACGTCGTCCTGACCGGCCCCAACGGGGCGGGCAAGACCAATTTGCTTGAAGCCATATCCTTGTTGTCGCCAGGACGCGGCCTGCGGCGCGCCAGCTTCGAAATGGTCCAGGCGCAGGGCGCCGAAAGCCCCTGGGCCGTGGCCGCCACGATTGAAACCAGCCAGGGGCCTGTCGATATCGGAAGCGGTGCCAGCGGCAATGACGGCGGCGCCCGCCGTGTGCGTATCAATGGCGCCAATGCGCGTTCGGTCGAAGCAATGAGCGATTATCTGCGCGTATTGTGGTTGACTCCAGCCATGGATGGCCTGTTTTCGGGTCCGGCGGCAGACCGCCGCCGTTTCCTTGACCGGCTCGTCACCACCCTCATTCCCGGCCATTCGGCCACGGTCAATGATTTTGACAAAATCATGCGACAGCGCAATCGCCTGCTCGAGGAAAACGGCGATGCGCACTGGCTCAATGCTATCGAAACGCAGATGGCCGAAACGGCAGCGGCGATTCATCTGGCCCGCACCGACAGTTTGACCCACTTGCAGGCCTTGACATCCCAAAGTCTGAGCGACGACAGTTTTCCGGCGGCACATTTGGCCTTGGCCCCCCTGTTCGAGGACCGGAACGAACCGATCTCATCGACGGATCTGGAAGCGGAACTGTCAGAAATCTGGCGACGGTCGCGGGGCCTGGACCGGGCCGCCGGGCGGACGACGGTGGGGCCGCACCGGGTGGATCTGGACGTCGTCCATGCCCAAAAAGCCATGCCGGCGGCGCTGGGATCAACCGGCGAGCAAAAGGCATTGCTGATCGGGCTGGTTTTGGCCCATGCCCGGCTGGTTAAACAGCGCGCCGGAATAACGCCTTTTCTGCTGCTCGACGAAATTGCCGCCCATCTTGATCCTGATCGACGGCGAGCGCTGTTTGCGGCGCTGGACGGCCTTGGGGGACAGTGTTTTCTCACCGGCACCGACCCGATGCTGTTTGAAGCGCTGGCAGATCGGAGCCAGCCGATCCTGGTGCGCGGCGGGCGGCTCCACCCTGGTCACTAATCCTTGCGTTTTTGCCCCGCAAACCTGCTCCAAAAAGGCCATTTTGCTTGGGTATATGGCCCCGATCGACTACAACTAATCTATTCTAACGAGCCTGATTCGGACCCTCATGACCGACGATATTATGCCTGATCCAGCTGAATATGGCGCCGACAGCATTCGCGTGCTCAAGGGGCTCGATGCCGTACGAAAGCGTCCAGGCATGTATATCGGTGACACCGATGACGGTTCGGGTCTGCATCACATGGTTTATGAGGTGGTCGATAACGCCATTGACGAGGCGCTGGCGGGTCATGCAGACCGCGTGACCGTGACGCTCAATCCCGATGGTTCGGTGACCGTAACCGACAACGGTCGCGGCATTCCCACCGACATCCACAAGGAAGAGGGGGTATCGGCAGCTGAAGTGATCATGACTCAGCTACATGCCGGGGGAAAATTCGACCAGAATTCCTATAAGGTTTCGGGCGGCTTGCACGGTGTGGGTGTATCGGTGGTCAACGCGCTGTCGGTGTGGCTGCATTTGACCATCCGCCGTAACGGCAAGATCCATAAAATGAGCCTTCACCCACGGGGAAGCCGATGGTCCGCTTGAGGTCATCGGGGTCAATGAGGGCCGGAACGGGACCGAGGTCAGTTTCATGCCCTCCACCGACACCTTCACCATGGTCGAGTTCGATTTCAAGACGTTGGAGCATCGCCTGCGCGAACTGGCGTTCCTGAATTCGGGCGTACGCATTCTGCTCTCAGACCGTCGCCATCCCGAGCCGGTCGATGTCGAGCTCTACTATGAGGGTGGGCTGGAAGCCTTCGTCAATTATCTCGACAAGTCCAAGAGCCCGGTTATCGATAAGCCAATCACCATCTTGCATGAAAAAGACGGCATTACCGTCGAAGTGGCGCTGCAGTGGAACGATAGTTACCATGAGAATGTGCTGTGCTTTACCAACAATATTCCCCAGCGCGACGGCGGCACCCATCTGGCCGGTTTGCGTGGTGCCTTGACCCGGCAGGTGACGAGGCTATGCCGAAAATTCGGGTATCACCAAAAAAGAAAAGGTCTCGATGACCGGTGACGACACCCGCGAGGGGTTGACTTGCGTTTTGTCTGTAAAAGTGCCGGACCCGAAATTTTCGAGCCAGACCAAGGACAAGCTGGTGTCCTCCGAAGTGCGGCCAGTTGTCGAGAATGTCGTCAATGAAAAGCTCGGGCAGTGGTTTGAGGAGCACCCCACCGAAGCGCGCACTATTGCCAGCAAGGTCGCCGAAGCCGCCGCCGCCCGCGAGGCCGCGCGCAAGGCCCGCGAACTGACCCGACGCAAGGGAGCACTGGAAATATCATCACTGCCCGGCAAGTTGGCCGATTGTCAGGAACGCGATCCGGCGAAATCCGAAATCTTTATCGTTGAGGGTGATTCCGCTGGTGGCTCGGCCAAGCAGGGACGCGACCGCGCTACCCAGGCTGTGCTGCCGCTGCGCGGCAAAATCCTCAATGTCGAGCGCGCGCGGTTTGATCGCATGATCGGCTCGGATCAGGTCGGCACGTTGATCACGGCACTCGGCACCGGCATTGGGCGTGAAGAGTTCAATGCCGACAAGCTGCGCTACCACAAGATCATCATCATGACTGACGCTGATGTCGACGGCGCCCATATTCGCACCCTGCTGCTGACCTTCTTTTATCGCCAGACACCCGAATTGATCGAACGCGGCCACATCTATATTGCCCAGCCACCGCTCTACAAGATCAAGCGCGGCCAGTCCGAGCAATATCTTAAGGACGAGCGGGCACTTGAGGATTACCTGCTGTCTACTGGGACCGAAGATGCGGTGTTTACAACTCGTGATGGGTTGACCCATGCCGGGGCCGATCTCTTGTCGATCCTGCAGCAGTCGCGCGATATCGTGAACGCTATTGAAAACCTTAACACCCGTTATGATCGCAGCCTGGTCGAACAGGCCGCAATTGTGGGGGCACTGGACCCCGAGGGCCTGTCCGACCCCGACAAGGCCCAGGTAACATTGGACCGGATCGCCAATCGGCTGGATCGTATTTCTGATGAGTTGGAACGCGGCTGGACTGGCGAAATAACCGACGATGACGGGTTGGCCTTTACCCGTGTCGTGCGCGGTGTGTCGGAAACCCATGGGATTGACCCAGCGCTGCTCAACAGCGCCGATGCCCGCAAGCTTCGCCTGATCGCCGGGCGACTGGATGAATTGTTCGGCGGCGTCGCGACACTGCAGCGCAAGGGCGAAACCACGCCGATCCACGGACCATCCTCCCTGTTCAAGGCCGTGACTGCGGCCGGTCGCAAGGGCATTTCCCTGCAGCGCTACAAGGGTTTGGGCGAAATGAACCCCAGCCAATTGTGGGAAACAACGCTGGATCCAAATGTGCGCACCCTGCTGAAGGTGGAAATCCGCGAAAGCGATGACGCCGATTCAATTTTTACCGCTCTGATGGGTGATCTGGTCGAACCGCGTCGCGAATTCATTCAGGACAATGCCCTGAGTGTGAGCAATCTCGACGTTTGACCCTGGCGTAACGCCCTGCATCCACAAATGAGGGCACTGACGGCATTGGGGTTTGCCGCATCATGGCTTAGCATGGAGCCGCGCGCTTTTTTGGATACAACCGGCGCGCTGGGTGTGACAGCGATGAGGACGACGAACCTTTCATGACCGCAATGCTTTGGCTTACCAGCGGGGGCATTGTTGCCCTGCTGGCGGTGAGTTTCTTTTTTCGGGATCCGAAACGGCGCTGACGGCGGCATCGCGCGCCCGGATGCATCAATTGGCCAGGTCCGGTGACCGGCGGGCCGGTCTCGTTGAACAACTCACCAGCGAAAAGGAACGGCTGATCGGGGCCATCCTTTTGGGCAACAACATCGTCAATATCCTGGCCTCGACCCTTGCAGCCAGCGTGCTCATTCAGATTTTCGGCGAAGCGGGCATATTTTACGCCACCGTCGCGATGACGGCCGCCGTGGTGATCTTTTCTGAAGTTCTTCCCAAGACATTGGCACTGTTAAGGCCGGACGGCTTTGCATTGGTGGTGGCGCCGGCGATCAGGCTGGTTGTGCTGCTGTTTGCGCCGGTAACCCTGGCGGTGCAGGCCATCGTCAACGCCATTCTACGGCTCTTCGGGCTGCAGCTGGATGCCAACATGTCGGTATCGGGACATGAAGAGGTTCGCGGCACTGTCGATCTGCTCCATTCCGAAGGCGGTATGGTCAAGAGTGATCGCGATATGCTGGGCGGCATTCTCGACCTGCGCGACCTCAGCGTCAGCGACGTCATGGTGCACCGCACCAATATGGTGGCGCTCGATGCCAATCAACCCGCTGAAGCCCTGCTGGCGGCGGTGCTGGACAGCTCCTACACTCGCATTCCGATCTATGATGGGGATCGCGACAATATTGTGGGCGTCGTTCACGTCAAGGACGTATTGCGCGCCATGTTGGCGGCCAAGGGCGATGCCAGTGGCGTCAATATTACCAATATCATGGTCGAGCCCTGGTATGTGCCCGAAAACACCAGCCTGCAGGCGCAATTGACCGATTTTCAGAAGCGCCATTCCCACATGGCGTTGGTGCTCGATGAATATGGTGCGGTCGAGGGCCTGGTGACACTTGAAGACATTATCGAAGAGATCATCGGCGACATTTCGGACGAACAGGACACGCCAGAGGAAGAGGCCATCGCCGGCATTCGCAAACATGCCGACGGCAGCTACGTCATGGACGCCAGCATTGCCATTCGCGATGTCAATCGCGCTCTCGGCTGGGAACTGCCCGACGATGATGCCAATACTGTTGCCGGGATCGTCATCAATCAGGCCAAACGCATTCCACTGCGCGGTGAGGAAACCCGATTGGGGACTTATAGATTCCTGGTGATGGCGCGGCAAAAACACCGGGTCACCAAGGTACGGATATTTATCGAGGATGAGCCCGATAAATCATAGTTTTCTTTGTTGTGGCGGCGCGGGCCGAACCGGGCAATAAAGACGCGGTGACCCCGACGCGAGTTTGACCTAGCCAGCCATAAATCAGTGCCGCATCTGGCCCATTGCGACCAAGGAAACCATGTGACGAGCCCACCCCGCCCCACAGCACCACTCATAGCGGTAGGTGCCATTCTATTGAGCGTTGCCTTCCTGATCATGGGCAATGGCCTCCAACTCATGCTGCTACCTATTCGCGGCGGCATCGAGGGATTTTCCTCGGTGGAGATCGGCCTCTTGGGGTCAGCATATTTTTTCGGCTTTGTGCTGGGGTGCGCCTTTACCCCGCGCCTGATTGTGCGCGTCGGCCATATCCGCACGTTTGCGGCGCTCGTTTCGATCGCCTCGGCTGCCGCGCTTGGTTATCCAGTCGCCGTCGATGCCCTGATCTGGATCGGTCTGCGTCTCGTCACTGGCTTCTGTCTGGCCGGACTCTATCTGGTGGTCGAAAGCTGGCTCAATGATCAGGCCACCAATGAAACGCGCGGCACTTTGATCTCGACCTATGTGACGGTCAATTTCACCGTCATCACACTGGGTCAGATGATGGTCACCCTGTTTCAGCCCTCATCCTTTATACTGTTCTCGATCGCCTCGGTGCTGGTCTCGCTCGCTGCGGTGCCCATCGTTTTGACCCAGACCGCGCAGCCACCACCGATCACCCTTGTGCGGTTTCGCCCGATTCGCATGTTCAGACTATCGCCCACCGGCACCGTGGCGATTTTTCTCGTAGGTTTGGCAACGGGCGCCTTCTGGTCGTTGGGGCCATCTTATGCCAGTGCAGCCAGTGGCAGCGTAACTGATGCCGCCCTGTTCATGAGTGCCGCGGTTCTTGGTGGCGCCCTGGCACAGTGGCCGACCGGCAAGCTTTCCGACTCCGTGGATCGACGATTGGTCCTGATCGGACTGGCGGTCGCCAGCGTCATCATGGGCATCGCCATCATGCTCGTGCCCCAGATCACCAATATATGGCTGTTGATGGGACTTGTATTCGGGGCAGGTTTGCTGCCTGCCTATGCTATTGCCGCAGCCCATGTTTTCGACTTTGCCGACCGCGCCGACTATGTGGAAATTTCCGCCGGCCTTTTGCTACTCAATGGACTGGGGTCGACCATCGGCCCCTTGATTGCCTCGCTCAATATCGAACTGTTCGGCCCAACCGGCCTTTTCATCACCAATAGCGTCATCCAGGTGGCGTTGATTGGCTTTGTCATGGTGCGCCTGTCGCGTCGCGAAGGCCTGCCCGACGACGAAAAACATTCGTTCGATCTGGGTACCAGCGGCGCGGTGTCTGTTGTTGGCGACGAGGGCGCGGTACAACTCAGCGATCTGGTGGTTCAGGAGACCGACGAGCCCGCCCCGGTGTGAGCCAATCGGTATGCCGCAAAAAATGGGGCGCCTCGCCGGGCGCCCCTTTTGATCTGATCTGTGCTCGGTCTACAGAGAACGCTGGATGGTCTCGACCCGGAAACATTCGATGACATCGTCCACACGCATGTCCTCATATTTCTCGAACGCCATACCGCATTCCTGACCGGTCTGGACTTCCTTGACTTCATCCTTGAAGCGCTTGAGCGTCGATAGCTTGCCTTCGTGCACAACGACATTGTCGCGGATCAGGCGCACGCCTGCGCCGCGCTCCACCATGCCCTCGGTAACCCGGCACCCAGCAACCTTGCCAACCTTGGAAATGTTGAACACTTCCAGGATCGAAGCATTGCCGATGAAGGTCTCGCGCCGTTCCGGTTTCAACAGGCCAGACATTGCCGCCTTAACGTCATCAACCAGATCATAGATGATGTTGTAATAGCGGATTTCGATACCGTCGCGGGTTGCCAGATCCGTCGCCTGCTTGTTCGCACGCACATTGAACCCTATGATGATGGCGTTCGATGCCGTCGCCAATGTCACATCGCTCTCGGTAATACCGCCCACACCGGACATCAGGATCTGCGCCGACACTTCTTCGGTCGACAGCTTGTTAAGCGACGCGGTAATCGCCTCGACAGAACCCTGCACGTCGCCCTTGATGATCAGTGGGAACTTGGCAATGCCCGAATCCTTGAGTTGATTCATCATCTGCTCAAGGCTGGTTGCGCCGCCACCAGCGGTTTTTTCACGGATGGCACGCTGGCGATATTCGGTCACCTCACGCGCCCGCGCCTCGGTCTCAACCACCGAGAAGCGATCACCGGCACTTGGAACGCCGGTAAAGCCCAGAACTTCCACAGGTGTGGACGGACCCGCTTCCTTGACTTGCTCACCCTTGTCATTGATCAGCGCCCGCACACGGGCAAATTCAATGCCGGCAACCAGAATGTCGCCGATCGCCAGGGTACCGCGCTGCACTAGAACCGTTGCCACTGCGCCACGGCCGCGATCCAGCTTGGCTTCAACCACCAGACCCTCGGCGCGCCCGTCACGGGCCACCTTGAGTTCAAGCACTTCGGCCTGCAACAGAATGGTTTCGAGCAGCTTGTCGAGACCGGTCTTGTTGATCGCTGAGACTTCGACGTCCAGCACATCGCCACCCATGGATTCCACAAACACTTCGTGCTGTAGCAACTCTGTGCGGACCCGTTGCGGATCGGCGCCGGGCTTGTCCATCTTGTTGATCGCCACGATGATCGGCACTTCGGCCGCCTTGGCGTGCTTGATCGATTCAATGGTCTGCGGCATTACGCCGTCGTCGGCTGCCACCACCAGAATGGCAATGTCGGTGGCCTGAGCGCCGCGCGCCCGCATGGCGGTAAAGGCCTCATGGCCCGGCGTATCGAGAAAGGTGATCTTGGCACCGTTCTTTTCCACCTGATAGGCGCCGATATGCTGGGTAATGCCACCGGCTTCACCAGACACCACATTGGCTTCCCGGATCGCATCCAGCAACGAGGTCTTGCCGTGGTCGACATGGCCCATGATGGTCACGACCGGTGCACGGTCGGTCAAATCCTCGGCCTTGTCATCGGCGGGCAGATCGAACAGCCCTTCTTCAACGTCAGCGTCCGAAACGCGCTTGACCGTGTGACCAAGTTCGATGGCGATCAGTTCGGCGGTATCGGCATCGACCACATCATTGATAGTGGCCATCTGGCCTTGAGCCATCAGATATTTGATCACCACCACTGAGCGTTCGGCCATGCGGTTTGCCAGTTCCTGCACCGTGATGGCTTCGGGAATGGTGACTTCGCGGCTGAGTTTTGGCGCGACCGTCTGGTTGCGGCCCATTTTCTTGTCGCGGCGGCGACGCATGGCGGCCAGCGATGGCCCTTTGTCACGATCACCTTCAACACCGGCATTGGTAACGGTCAGGCGACCGCGGCCATTGCCGTCCTGTCCTGAACGCCGTGTTGGGCGCTCAGGAGCAGCACGCGAGGCGCGTCGGGCGTTTTCAAGCTCGGCGGCATTTACGATGGGGCGGTTGGAGGGGGCTCCGGTGCGCACCCTGCGCCCGTCTGCTTCGCTCGGTTCAGCGGGCGGCACATTGCCAATCGGGGCCATGCCTGCGCCAGTTGTAAGGCGTTCGGCACCGGGTCGGGCGCCTGCCGGCGCGCGCAATGCAGCGCCCGCACCGCGTTCACTTGCGGGACGAGCGTTGGGATTGGGGCGCTCACCAGCTGCACGCTGTGGCCGGGGCGGCTGGCCGGGACGACCTGCAACCACGCGAACGCTCTTCGGTCCAGCCTGACGCTGAGACTGGGGAACGAATTCCTCGGCGGTCTGGGGTGCCGCCTCAGCCTGTTTTTCGGCTTCGGGTGCCGCGCGTGGTGCATCGGAATCGGCTGCTGGTGCGGCCTCTTCCCCAGCCGCTTGGCGGCGCTCCTCGTCCTGACGCTCGGCGTCTTCACGCACTTGGCGACGACGCGCATCTTCCTCGATGCGGCGTGCTTCCTCGGCGGCAAAGCGCCTGCTTTCTTCTTCCTGCCGGGCACCTGCTTCGCGCAGCACGGCGCGGCGCGCTTCGGCCTCAGCTGCCGACAAACCGGCAGCAGGCGTGCGCTGCTGTGGCGTTGGCCGCGCACCCTGCGGGCGTTGACCGCTAGGGGGGCGTTGCCCGCCAGCTGGCCGTTGGCCTTGGGGGCGCTGCGGATCGGCAGGGCGCGGCGTGGCGTTGGGCCCGCTATTGGAAGCGCCCGGCGTAGCAACACGCCGCGTGCGCTTCTCTACAACCACGGTGCGAGACGAGCGCGCCACTCCGGGGCGATTGCCGATGCCCGGCCCACCCTTCAATGTCAGTGTTTTCTTGCCGCCAGCGCCAGAATTATCGTCGGTGCGCTTGTCGTCGTTATCAGCCATGTAAATCGCGTCTCTTGTCTCTGTGTGTCGAAAAATCGATCGGGCAGTTACATCGCCATTTCGATTCTACTCCATGCCATTCGACAAAATGTCAGCGCCAACCGCATCGCGGTCGCTGTCACTTTGACCATGTTTAGCGCTGTATAGGGCCAGTCTGCGGGCCTTTTCCAGTGCTGAGCGGGCTGCGGCCCCGTTCATGAGCGCAGCATGTATCACATTTTCGAGGCCAAGTGCCAAACCCATTTGTTCTGAACTCAGCAATTCGATATGGGGCACGTCAAACCCCACAATGCCTTCTTCCTCGGCCCCGTAGTGCAAGGCCTTGAGCGGCCCCACCATTTTACTGCGCCCATCGGGCGAAGCATCGGTCGCGGTCAGTAGCGCAATCAGCTCGCCGCTGGCCAGCAAGGCTCGAACCTTTGTTGCTCCTGTCACGATCTGCCCGGCCTTGCGACACATGCCCAAGGCCGACAAAAATCTCTGCTCCAACCGCCGCTGGGTTAGCGCTGGCAGGTCGTCAGGCACCTTTACCTCACATTTGAGGCTCCGGCCAAAGACCTTTTTCTTGACCGCCTGTGCCACCGCGTCCCTGTCAAGGCTGATCCAGACGCCACGTCCCTCTGCCTTGGCATCGGTATCGGGCACCATCACCCCATCAGGCCCTAGTACGAAGCGAATAAGCTGCGTAACCGGTTTTTCCTCACGCGTCAGCGCGCAAAGGCGCGTGGTTGCTTCACTACGGGCCATAACCAACCCCGCCGAAACGCCTAAACCGCTTCCTCCTGCGAGGCCTCGCCCTCCTCGCCGGCCAGTTCTTCAGCGGTTATCCAGCCCACTTGCAGGCGCGCCTGCATGATCATGTCCTCGGCTTCCTCGCGACTGATCGGGAAATCCTTGAACGTGCCGTCAAACCGTTTGGTTTCCCCATCCTTGCGCTCCGACCATCCAACCAGATCGTCTGCAGCGCAACCCGCAAAGTCTTCAACCGTCTTGATGTCTTCCTTACCTAACGCCACCAGCATGGCAGCATTGAGCCCGGTAATATCAAAAAGTTCATCCTTGACGCCAAGTTTCTTGCGCTCGTCATCATGGGCCCGGTCGATTGCGGCCAGATATTCAATGGCGCGATTCTGGATTTCCGTTGCGGTTTCCTCGTCGAACCCTTCAATCGTGGCGATTTCGTTGAGTTCGATATAGGCCAGTTCCTCAACCGTGGAAAAGCCTTCCGAAGCCAACAGTTGGGCAACCATCTCGTCAACGTCAAGGGCCTCGATGAACAAAGCCGACCGTTCGGAGAATTCCTTCTGGCGCCGCTCGCTCTCTTCCTGCTCGGTCAGAATATCAATATCCCAGCCAATAAGCTGGCTGGCCAACCGTACATTCTGCCCACGACGCCCGATGGCGAGACTCAATTGCTCGTCAGGCACCACAACTTCGATACGCTCGGCCTGCTCGTCCAGAACCACCTTGGCGACGTCGGCTGGCTGAAGTGCGGACACCACTAGATCGGCAATATTGTCGGTCCAGGGAATGATATCGATCTTTTCGCCCTGCAACTCCCCGACAACAGCCTGCACGCGGCTGCCGCGCATACCCACGCACGCACCGACTGGATCGATCGAGGCTGTCCGACGAGGTCACCGCAATCTTGGCGCGACTACCCGGATCGCGCGCAATCGAGCGGATGGTGATGATTCCATCGTAAATTTCGGGCACTTCCTGCATGAACAGTTTTGCCATGAACTGCGGATGGGTGCGCGACAGGAAAATCTGCGGTCCGCGCTGCTCGCGGCGGACATCATAGACATAGGCCCGTACACGGTCGCCATAACGGAACATTTCACGCGGGATCAATTCATCGCGACGGATGATCGCTTCACCGCGCCCAAGATCAACAATCACATTGCCATATTCGACGCGCTTGACCGAACCGTTGACCACTTCCCCGATGCGATTGAAATATTCATCATACATGCGCTCGCGCTCGGCATCGCGAACCTTTTGCACGATCACCTGCTTGGCCGACTGGGCGGCGATGCGACCAAATTCGATTGGGGGCAGGGGTTCCGTCAAAAAATCGCCAACCTTGGCAGTCGGGTTCTTGGGCAGTGCATCCTTGAGCGCGACCTGGCGCGAGGATTCTTCGACCTCGTCAACGATCTCGAGCAGGCGCCACAAGCGCAACTCGCCCGAGCGCGGATTGATCTCGGCCTTGATTTCGGTTTCGGCGCCATAGCGCGCCTTGGCCGCTTTTTCGATGGCGTCCTGCATGGCCTCGATCACCACCATACGGTCGATCGATTTTTCGCGGGCAACGGCGTCTGCGATTTGCAGCAGGCTCCAGTCGGTTCGCGCTAACAGCCATCAATGTATCTCCTTGGAGCTTTTGTCGTCGTCATCGGTGCCCGGCTGATCCTCATCATCGAAATCGTCGGGCATTTCATCAGTTTCGGTCTCGATATCGTCGTCATCGAGCGGATTGTTTTCTTCCTGCGCCTTGCGCGCCATATCCATCAGCGTATCGCTCATGACAAGCTTTGCATCCGCCAGCATCGCCAATGGCAGGCGATGGTTGGGATCAGCCCCCGCGGGCGCATCGGGCAGGCGAATGGTCACCGCCTCATCGTCGACCTCGAGGATAAAGCCGCGAAATCGCCGCCGCCCCTCGATCATTTCATTGAGCCTCGATCTTGGCCTCGAAACCGATGAAGGCGGCAAAGTCGCGTGCGCGCACCAGCGGCCGGTCAATGCCGGGCGACGACACCTCAAGATGATACTCGCGATCGATCGGGTCTTCCACATCCAGCACCGGCGACAAATCTTTCGACAACTTCTCACAGTCGGTGATGTTGAAATTGCCGTTGGCGTCTTCGGCCATGATCTGCAATGTGCAGCCGTTCTCCTGCGTCAGTTTGATGCGCACCAGCGCATAGCCCAGATCATTGGCCACCGGCTCGACAATCGCGGCAATACGCGATTCGACGCCCGTCTCCTTGATGTATCGCTTTTCTTTCAGATCAAAGCTCATGTCGATGCGCTGCGCCCATTCCAGTACGACTTGTCAATTTGCTGGCGATTGGGAATAAAAAAGAGCGGGGGCCGGGCGGCTCCCACTCTGCAAACCGCCAGAGATGTTGCTTGCTCTATACTCCCCTTAAACCGCGAGGGCAAGAGCGCCCAAATTGTGTAAAGTGCTGTTATGACCGATGCGCCCATCCTGCTCGTGCCCGGGCTCAATTGCACCGATGCCGTCTTCTCACCCTTCCTGCCAACGCTGTGGGCTCGAGGATCAGTCATGATCGCCGATCATCGCCGTGGCGCGACCATCGCCGAAATTGCTGGTGCAATATTGGCGGAAGCGCCGGCTCATTTTGCGCTATTGGGTTTTTCGATGGGCGGTTACATCGCGCTTGAAATTCTGCGCCAGGCCCCGAACCGGATCGGTCGCCTTGCCTTGCTCAGTACCGGCGCTGGTAGCGATACCATTGAACAGCGCGAAAACCGGCAGCGCCAGATTGACTTGGCGCGGGCGGGAAAATTTTCAGCCATTGCCGGCGCCAATTTCGCCAATAATGTTCATCCCGATCATGTCAATGATGCCGAATTGCGGGCTCTCCATCTGCAAATGGCGCTGGACACCGGCCCGCAAATCTACGCCCGCCAACAGGCTGCCATCATGGCGCGGTCCGAAGCCTACGATTTGTTGCCATCCATCTCCTGCCCGACCAGCATTATTGTGGGCGATGACGACCAGGTCACCCCGCCATCGCTATCGGCCCGCATGCATGGTTTGATTCCTATGTCGGAACTGGTCCTCATCAAGCAGGCTGGGCACTTTGCCCTGCGTGAGCAAAAGACGGCTTTTAATCAAGCACTGCTAAGCTGGCTGGCGCTTTAGCGCCACCGGCTATTTTTCCCACACCAACGCATCCACATTGGCACCAAGTTCCTCTAGCGCCGCGCGCAAATCCTTGACCATGTCATCAGGGCCACACAGGTAAAATTGCTGCGAAAAGTCACTGATATGCTGTTTGAGGAAGGTGTTGTCGATCCGCTCGTGATAAAGACCCGACTTTGCGTCATTGGTGACTGTCCACAGGGTTTCGAGCCCACCCATGCCCTCAAACTCATCGCGCAAAATGATATCGCCCTCGGTCCGGTTCGAAACAATCAACCGGTTGCCCGCGAGCCCGCCCCTGGCATTGAGCCTGGCGCAAGATGGCAATAAAGGGTGTTACCCCCGCCCCACCGGCGATAAAGGTTCCGGGGCCTTTATACTGGATCGTGCCCCACACATCGCGCAGCAAAAGCCGTTCGCCCGCTTCCAGTCCCCACAACTCGGCGGTGACGCCCGGATGGTCGGTATAGCTTTTGATGGTAAATTCCAGATCGTCCCAGTCATTGAGCGATGTAAAGGTAAAGGGGCGTTTTTTGTCGCGCCAACCCTCCTTGTCGATCGACAACTCGGTGGCCTGCCCGGGACCAAACGAAAACCCCTTGGGTTTTTCGAGTTGGTATTGGCGCACATTGTGGGTGATCTTTTCGGTCTTGAGAATTTTGACGCTGGTGGGCATGACGATCTCCTTTTTTAAACTGACGCAGGCAATACCGAATGGTTCCCATAATGTTTGGATCAATCCGGCAGGCTCGATCCTCGCCTTCATCAAGCAAGATGCAGTGTCGGCGAAAAAAATCGCCTGTTGTGAATTTATTTTTTGGTTGGGCGACATCGGTGAATTTTCGACAATTATTGCGCTCGCGAACGCCTGCCAATCGGCCCGATAAGCTTCTGAGCGGCGCCGGATCGTGCAAAACCCCAATAAGTGCCGTTCGTATCGCGTGCGAAACCCGGTTACCCACAGGAAACTGAATTTCCAACTAGTTCCTTGATATCCTTGTGAAAACTCTGGTCATCGCCGGGCGTGTTTCAAGGGTCTTTGAGCGGAAAATCTCATCTTGCGAAGCACATCATCAAGGCACATTTCCAGTGTGTTCGAAGCGATGTCCTCCCGACGTCCAAGACACAAGGAACTATCAAAATGAAGAATACAATCATTGCACTTGTGACCGTGGCCAGCCTTGCTGGTGTCGCCGTCCCAGCGTTCGCCAGCACATCGCCTTTTGGCGACGGCACTGACGATGCTCGCGCCTTTGTTGCCGAAACCATGCTGACCCGCCTAAATGAACAGGGAGTGCCAGCGACTTCTGTTGAGGAATGGGGTGATCTGGTCCGCGCCTGGGTCAAGACCGACGATGGCCACTCTGAAATGCGTTATTTCACCCCCGACACTCTGCGTCCTGTCGCGCTTTAAGCGGTGAAAAACTGGCACCGCCGGACAATCTGGCGGTGCCCAAAACGCTAGCTGGCACTGCGCGAATAAGGGCCGTCATCCTCAAGTGCGGTATCAAAACGCACCCGCGCCGCCTTGATGCTATCGTGATGTTTGGTCGCGAACCGTCGCCAGCCATCCGCAAGCTCGAGAAACGCGCGCCCCAAATCGGTCAGCTCATATTCCACCCGCGGCGGGATGCTGGGGTAGATAGTGCGTGACACAAATCCATCACGCTCCAACTCGCGCAGCGTCGAGGTCAGGGTTTTCTGGGATACCGACCCGATTCCACGCCGCAATTCATTGAAGCGATGCCGCTCGGCCCGCAACTGGGTGATGACCACAAGGGTCCATTTACCGGGTTTGACCACGAGCAATTTTTCATGATCGGCGGGGTTCTGTGACGCAGACATGCTAGTCCCTAGGCAAATTCAAGCCACATATGGGTCCGATCGCGACCAATTGCACCCCATCGCCCCATTAAACTTTGGACATAGGTTTAAGCACCTCGGTGCGTCCGGCGCCTATGCCCGCCGAAAAGTGAAATAATAGCTCAGCATCCGCCCCTCGCGGCGGGCCTTTTTCTCATATCGCGTTGCTTGCCAGCCCTGATAGGGTTCATGCCAGGCCCCCGGATGGCTCGGCGCGAACACAAATTCGGGCGTCTCCAGAATATGGGCCAATGTCCAATTGGCGTAATCTTCAATATCGGTCGCAAAAAAGAACGGGCAGCCTGGCTTGAGCACCCGTGCCAGTTCCTTGAGTGTTGTTGGCGAAACAAACCGGCGCTTGTGGTGCCGCGTCTTTGGCCATGGGTCGGGATAGAGCAGGAAAATTTCGTCTAGGGACGCGTCGGGCAGCTTGCACAACAGCTTATAGGCGTCGTCGGTGTAAAGCCTGATATTCTTGAGCCTGTTGCTCACTTATGGTTTGAACGATCTTGCCGATGCCGCCGGTAAATACTTCCGAACCAATATAGCCGGTTTCGGGATGGCGGCTGGCCTCAAGTGCCAGATGCTCACCGCCGCCATAACCGATTTCAAGGCTCAGTTTATCGGCGGCAGGAAACAGCGTCGCCGGGTCCAGAACGTCCTCATCCAGCGTGATCTCGAGATCGGGCAGTGTGTCATCATAGACGGCCTGCTGTCCCTCGTGCAGGCGCTTGCCAGACCGGCGACCGAAAAAGCGCGCGGGGCGCCATCGCGAGTCTTGGGGAGTTCGTGGACCATTGGCAATAATTCTCGACAGTCAAAATGATGCCCACCCATGCCGAGACAAGGGGCATGTCGTCAAGTCTCGCCCTGGTGCCGCCTGATCGGAACGCCGGGTGGCAGATATTGGCTAGCGACTACTTTACGGCGGCCTTGAGCGCGCTGACCAGATCGGTCTTTTCCCAGGAAAAGCTGCCGTCACGACCCGCCTTGCGGCCAAAATGCCCATAGGCTGCGGTTTTTGAGTAGATCGGCTTATTTAGGTCAAGATGGGTGCGGATGCCGCGTGGCGTCAGGTCCATGACCTGTGCCAGCGCCAGCTCCAGCCGAGCCTCGTCCACTTTTCCGGTGCCATGCAGATCGACATAGATCGACAGCGGTTGCGACACGCCGATGGCATAGGACAATTGAATTGTCGCCCGATCGGCAAGGCCCGCGGCGACCACATTCTTGGCCAGGTAACGCGCGGCATATGCCGCCGAGCGGTCAACCTTGGTCGGATCCTTGCCCGAAAACGCGCCGCCACCATGGGGCGCCGCGCCGCCATAGGTGTCAACGATGATTTTGCGGCCCGTCAGGCCTGCGTCACCATCGGGGCCACCCACGACGAATTTGCCGGTCGGATTGACGTGCCAGACAGTTTCCTCTGAAACCCAGCCTTCGGGGAGGGCGGCCCGAATGATTGGCTCGACAATCTGGCGCACATCGCTTGAGTTGAGCGATGCGTCCAGATGCTGGGTCGACAGCACGATCTGGGTCACCGCGACCGGCTGGCCGTTTTCATAACGCACAGTGACCTGACTCTTGGCATCAGGCCCGAGCGCGCGGGCCGGGCCAGTGCTTGCCTTGCGGGCACTGGTCAGATCATTGAGAATTTTGTGGGCATAATAGATTGGTGCTGGCAGCAATTCGGGTGTTTCGCGGCTGGCATAGCCAAACATGATCCCCTGATCACCTGCGCCAACATCCTTGTTGCCGCTCTCGTCCACACCCTGGGCAATATCGGCCGATTGCCCGTGCAATAGCACATCAATCTTGACCGTCTTCCAGTGAAAGCCGGACTGCTCGTACCCGATGGCCTTGATCGCCTTGCGCGCTGCCGACTTGAATTTTGAGGGGTTGACCCGCGGATTGCCCGCGGCGTCCAGCATGATGGTGCCGTCCTTATCCTTCTTGAGCAGCGATTCAGGCACGCGCACTTCGCCGGCAAGAATCAGCCGGTTGGTCGTTGCCAGTGCCTCGCAGGCGATGCGCACCTGGGCCGGGTCCATGCCAGCCTTTTTCGCCTCGCGAAAGACCAGATCAACAATTTCGTCCGATATCCGGTCACAGACTTTGTCGGGATGGCCTTCAGAGACAGATTCAGAGGTGAACAGGTAGGTTGAGCGTGCCAAGATAGGCCTCCAAATGCGCAAAAGGCTCAGAAATGAGCAATTGGGGGCAGTTTCTGCCACTGCGTGGCTGCACGGTCAAGGTAGATATAAAGAAATCTTGATATGTTGAGATGACTGTTCGCGAACAAATTTGTCGCGCTAGGATCCCCGCTTTCGCCTTCGACTTGCCAACACACTGATACCCAAGCCCAAAAGCAGGGCAATCAGCAGTGGCCAATAGCGATATTTCGCAAAAATAGTTGTGCTCAGGCGCTCATCAGGGACCACGTCCAGCACGTCCATCTGTTGCACGGGTAACCCCCCCGTCACCCGCCCCAGCGGATCAACAGCCATGGTTACGCCGGAATTGGCGGCGCGGATCAGGCTCATGCCTTCCTCGACCGCCCGCACCCGGGCATGTTGGGCATGCTGGGCCGGGCCGATCGAGCCATCGAACCACGCATCATTGGTGATATTGAACAGATATTGTGCTTGCGCCGTGTCGCCCAGATCGCCCGAGAACAGTATCTCATAGCAGATTAGCGCCAGAAATGGCGGCGTGTTGGGCAGTCTCATCAAGCGCCGCCGCGCGTCCCCATGGGCCCAGCCGTCGGCGCCCGGCACAAACTGCTTGATACCCAATTGCGCAAAAAAGCCCTGAAATGGCAGGAATTCGCCAAACGGCACTAGGTGCGATTTATCGTAGCTGTCAAATACCTCGCCATCGCTATTTATCGCCAATAGGGCGTTATAGGGCGGTTCGGTCGAGGGCGCGTCGCCTGGTCGGTAGTCCTGTCGCGGCGCGCCGGTCAGCAGCACCACATTGTCGGGCAACATCCGGGCGATTCGTGCCAGCGCTTCAGGATATTGCGATAGGAAAAACGGCAGCGCCGATTCCGGCCACACCAACTGAGTGACAGCCGCCAAGCCCTTGTCGTCCGGATTGACCTGCATTTGCGACAGCGTCAGTAGCCGATCAATCGTTGCCGCGGGATCGACTTTGCTCCAGTCGGCATGATCATAGATCAGCGGTTGCACCAGCCGTATGCGGATATCTTTCATCGGCGTAACTGGCGTGTCCGAAAGTCGGTTGTAGCCAAAGCCCATCTGACCCACCAGCACCAGAAGGCCCAGAAAGAACGGCGCCAGACGCCGGGTCACCGTGCGCTGATCGGCCGGCCATATCAGCGCTGGCGTCATGGCCAAAAGCGCCGCCAGCAGCGTCAGCCCGTAAATCCCGATCACCGATGCCAATTGCATCATTTCCGTCGTCGGCGTCAGCGCATAACCCAGCAGATCGAATGGGAAGCCGCTCAGCACATGGCCACGCGCCCACTCCGCCATGCTCAAAAAAGTCGCCAGGGTCACCACTCGCCAAGCGCCTCCAGACCAGAATAAATGGGCCAACGCGCTGGCCAACCCCCAGAACAGCGCAATCAGTGCCGCGAGCGCCACAATGGCAAACGGCATGATCGCCAGCATGATCCCGCCATCGACAAAAAACGCTGCGCCCAGCCAGTGAAACGATACGGTGAAATAACCCAGCCCAAAGGCAAATCCGATTCTAAAGGCCGGGCCGAATATAGTTTGCCAGCCGCCGCGTCGTTCGGCGCCATCAAGACACCAGATCCACACGGGAAAGCTCACGAACAGCGCCGGCAGCACAAAAAGCGGCGCAATAGAAAGCGCGGCAATGGCCCCGGCCATTACCAGCAATAAAAACCGCCGCCAGCCATGGCTCAACATGGCTGTTTCCGCCAACCAGGTCATAAAACTGCAACTCGCAACGAATCAGTGTGCATCCGGGCAAGGTCGCCGTCCCAATCCATAGCGTCAAGCCGCTGGACTAGCTACGCCCGCATCGCTAGACCCTATTTATGAACATCGCGCTGGCCATTGATACCGCTGCTCCACGTCTGCAATTGGCGTTGCTGCACGCCGATGGTCGCACCGACCAAAGTGTTGATGACATCACCACGGGTCATGCGGAACTGATTTTCGCCCGCATCGCGGCGTTGCTGGCACGCAATGATCTCGTCTACGCCGATCTCGACCGCATTGTGGTCACCACTGGTCCCGGCTCCTTTACGGGGCTGCGTATTGGCCTGTCGGCGGCGCGCGGCATTGCTTTGGCGCGCCAGATTCCTGTCATCGGCGTGCCCAGTCTGTTGGCCATTTCGCTTGCCGCCCCAAAAAATTCACCGGTCAGCGTCTTGCTAGATGCGCGCCGTGGCGAAGCCTATGTGCAAAATTTTGACGCACCGGGCCACCCTGCCGACGCGGCGCGCCTCTGCCCCATGGAGATAGCGCGAGCCAATCTGCCAAACGGGGCTATAATCATTGAAAGTCCCTTCGTCGATATTGTGCGTCTGGCGCAATTTGGCGCCAAGGCCGACCCAGCTGCTTTTGCACCGGTCGCCAGCTATGTTCGCCACGCCGACGCCAAGCCGCAAAATGCCGCCCGCATTGCCCGAGTAAGGCTCATGATGAAATTGTGGATGGCCCCGGCCGGCCTGCATATTGAACCCGGCCAAACCCGCGACGCGGCCGATCTCGCCAAATTGCACAAACAGGGCTTTTATCGTGGTTGGTCCAGCGACGAGTTTGCCGGTTTTCTGGCCGAGGCCACCACCCCCACCTATGTTGCCTGCGACGCCAAGCGCCGCATCGCGGGCTTCGCCATGTTCCGTTTGTCCGGCGACGAGGCCGAACTTTTGACCATTGCTGTCGATCCAAAATGGCGCGGCAAGAAAGTAGCCACCGCCCTGTTGCATGCCGCCTTTACCGATCTGATGATGAGTCCGGTTAAAACCATGTTTCTTGAGGTTGATGAACTCAATGAACCGGCGCTGGCGCTGTACCGGCGCGAGGGTTTTGAAAAAGTAGGTTCCCGAAAGGGTTACTACCCCAAGGCCGATGGCAGCGCCGCTACCGCCCTTGTCATGTCCCGCAATCTTGGGTAACGCCGTATTCTATTGGTGGCAGGAGGATGAGCGTGAGCAAAGTCGAGACTGATCTGACGCTAGAAGAGGCCTGCGCCCAGCGCGGCATGCGCATGACCGAGCAACGCCGGGTCATCGCCCAGGTCATCGAGCAAAGTGGCGACCATCCCGACGTCGAGGAACTCTATCGGCGCGCCTCGGCTGTTGATGCCCGCATTTCATTGTCCACAGTCTATCGCACCATGAACCTTTTTGAAGAAGCCGGATTGGTCACCAAACATGACTTTAAGGACGGTCGCGCCCGTTTCGAGTTGATCCCTGATGAGCATCATGACCATCTCATCGATATCCGCACCGGCAAGGTCATCGAATTTCGCAACGAGGAAATCGAGGCCATCCAGGAAGTCATCGCCCGCAAGCTCGGCTATAAGCTTGTCGATCACCGGCTTGAGCCTGTACGCGGTGCCGCTCCAGAACAAGCCTGATGGCCGCGATCGGTAGCATTCAATTCTACCTGTTCGCAAAAATCCATAAAATGCCCGCGGTTAAGCCTAATATCGACTTCCCTTAGCCAGTTAAGCCTTTGTTAGCTATGACGCTCGTGTGAATGCAAACGGGTGTCGTCATGATCTTGCAGATACTGGCAATATGGGCGGTTGTCGCCTTGGTAATCTTCTGGTTCGTCAGGGATGAGCGCGCTCGCCGCGCGCGCCGCGCCGCTGAACTCGACGCCGCAGCCCGTATCTTTGCCCGTCCATCGGCAAACCGGATGGCAATAGCCCGGCTGACGCCGCTGGCCGACCCAAAAACCCGCATTCCTGCCCTGTCGACGGACGATCTGGACATGGCTGCGCCCAAGCGATAGGCGCAACGCTCAATCTCCAGCCGCTTCAGGGTGGTCCTACCGGCCGATCGCTGCGTTCAAGACTGGTCTTGACCCGACCCACAATATCAGCGGCCTTGAGCAACAGCGCCATTTCAATGTCCTGCTCACTCATGTCGGGATCGGTTTGCGCCCACACCGAAACCGCAAGCTCATGATCCTGCTCTCGATCATCCTGAATTTCCTTGAGGACGGCGCGAACCGTGCCGACGACCCGATTGGGCAACGATTTGTGTGCATTGCGCTGCACAACGCCAATATCAATCAAACTATACGGCAATTCCCAGGCTCCTGATCGGAGCCCCCACGCATTGGCATATGCGACCTGAGTTCACACATCGCTAACGCAAGTGTCGTGAATATGGTTCACCGTGGGAATTTAATTCCAGTCGGCTTAATCCGTCCGACCGCGTGCCGCGACATCGATTGTTTCCACCCATTCGTCGCCCGAAATCAAATGCACCCGATCATGCAGGTTAGACACTGGACAGGCGTGATTGGGGATAATGCGAATGCGCTCGCCGACGCGTGGCGCATCGGATGGCTCGGCCAACTCGATCACACCATGTTCTTCGGATAACGACGTGACGCTGACCCCAATATTGCCCATGACCACACCGAACCCCGTAAGCCCGAACAGATCGCTGGTCAGCGATTTCGACCCAGCATCGATGACAATGCGGTTTGGTGTAGGCCGCGACACGATGGTGGTCAGCACGCTGAGCGCGCATTCTTCGAAACTGGCAGCGCCCAGTGACACCTGCCCACGGTCAAAATAGATATAGGTGCCCGGCCGGATCTCGGTGACAACCGATTTTTCCAGTCGGAACATGTCTGGCGTATTGCCACCTGAAATTACCGGGCAGGCAAACCCGGCCTCGGTCAACAGCGCCACCGCATCCGCCAGCCATTGATCAGACTGAGCAACCTTTCCCGCCGCCGGATAAGTCATCAATCCACCAAACTCCAGTCCCGGCGACAAGGCGATATGCCGTGCCAGCGCCAACGCTTGCACATTGCTCTGCACACCACACCGGCCAAGGCCGGTGTCGCATTCCACCAATACCACCAGCGGCTTGGCCGAATTGGCAAACCGCTGCGCATAGCCCGAAACTGTATCGGGACTGTCGGCGGTCACCCTGAGGTTGATCCGCTCGTTCAACGCCGCCAAACGGTCAAGCTTTTTGGCGCCGACGATATTGTAGGGCAGGAACAGATCGCTCAGACCGGCATCGGCCATGGTTTCGGCTTCGCCCAGCTTCTGCACGGTGATCCCCACCGCCCCAAGCTCGACCTGTCGCAGTGCAAAGCGGGGTATCTTGTGCGTCTTGATATGGGGACGCAGCGCCACGCCTAACGCGTCCGCCTGCGCCTGCCCACGTTTGAGATTAGCCTCCACCCGATCAATATCGATGACAACGCAAGGGGTTTCGAGATCGGCAAGGGTTTTGGTCATATCTGTCTCCGGCTTTGCCGCACCATTATGGGCTTGGGCTATCCGATCAAGTCCCCCGGCGCCCAAACACCGCCTTTTCTTGTCCCCAGCGCCGAATTTTCCGGTGAGTAGACGGATCGGGGCAAGCGGTTTAAGCCTTGGGCATGAGCAAATTTATACCCGCTAGAAATCACGAAACATTGGGCGATGCCTTTTTTGATCGCGTCGCCGCCGCCGATTTCCCCAAAACCATCCTGCGGCATCGCGACCAGCGTTGGGCTGATCGCATGGGGTTGGGGGATATGGATGAGGCCCGGTGGTTGGCTCACTTCGCCCGGTTCGAGTCGTTTGCCGGTTCGCTGCCCGAACCATTAGCCCTGCGCTACCATGGCCATCAGTTCCGCAGCTATAATGCTGATCTTGGCGATGGAAGGGGCTTTTTGTTCGCGCAAGCCTATGACCCTGTCGATAGTCGCCTGCTTGATTTTGCCACCAAAGGATCGGGCAGAACCCCCTGGTCACGCGACGGCGATGGCCGGTTGACGCTGAAGGGTGGCGTGCGCGAAATTCTCGCCACCGAAATGCTCGAGGCGTTGGGCGTTTATACCTCCAAAACCTTCTCATTGGTCGAAACCGGCGAGGACCTTGATCGCGGTGACGAACCCTCACCCACCCGTTCCGCGGTACTGGTGCGCCTCAGCCACTCCCACATTCGCATCGGCACCTTTCAGCGATTAGCCTATCTTGATGATAGCGCCGCCATCCGCCAATTGCTCGATTATGCCATCGCAAATTATTACCCCAACTTGACCGACGCCGCCGACCACCCGACGGCTTTTCTCGATGCAGTCGTCGCCCGCGTCGCACGGTTGGGCGCGCAGTGGATCGCTGCGGGATTTGTTCACGGCGTCCTTAACACCGACAATATCAACATAACCGGGGAAAGTTTCGATTATGGTCCATGGCGGTTCGTACCCGTTTATGATCCCGAATTCACCGCCGCCTATTTCGACAATACCGGGCTCTATAGCTTTGGCCGCCAGCCCGACACGCTGGCCTGGAATCTCACCCGCCTGGCCGAATCCTTGCTACCGATTTCCTCGGCCGAGGCGCTTGAACCCGTCCTCAACCGGTTCTGGCCAATCTTTCGCACCGAATTGTCCAATACCATGCTGGCGCGTTTGGCGCTCACACCGGGCACCGATGAGCAGGGCAACCAATTCGTTACCGCGCTATTCGGTTTTTGGGTGCATCAAAGGCACCCTATGAGCAGGTCTTTTTCGATTGGCGCGGCGGCGCCCAAAGTGCCGAACGCGCCGCCAAAAGCCCGGCCGCCCAGTTTTACGCCAGCGCCGATTTTCGCCTGGTCGCCGACCTTCTTGATGATTTTGTGCCCGACACGTCCGCCAATCTCAATCACCCCTATTTTGCGCGATCACGCCCCCGCACCATGCTGATCGACGAGGTCGAGGCGATCTGGACGCCCATTGCCCAACACGACGATTGGTCGGTCCTGACATCAACTCTTGCCGAAATTGCCCAAATGCGCGACGCCTATGGCATCAAACCCTAAGGAGGACCCCATGACCCAATACGCACTTGATGGCGTCAGCCCGAATATTGATCCCGATGTCGCCTGGATCGCCCCGACCGCCATTCTCGTCGGCAAGATCAATATTGCCCGCGATGTCGGTATCTGGTTTGGCGTCGTGGCGCGGGGCGACAATGAACCCATCACCATTGGTGCGCGCACCAATATTCAGGAAAATACCGTGCTTCACACCGATATGGGATTTCCCCTGACCGTCGGGGCCGGCTGCACCATCGGCCACAAGGCGATGCTGCATGGCTGCACCATTGGCGACAACAGTCTGATCGGCATGGGCGCCACGGTGTTGAACGGCGCCACCATTGGCAACAACTGCCTGATCGGCGCCGGGGCCTTGATCACCGAAGGCAAAACCATTCCCGATAATTCCCTGGTCGTTGGTGCGCCGGGCAAGGTGGTGCGCGAACTCGATGCCGATGCCATTGCCAAGCTGACCCAGTCAGCCGACCATTATGTCGTGAATGCCCAGCGTTTTGCCGAAGGATGTCGACCGGCGACCAAGCATGAATTGAATTTCGATCCCACCTGAGACGAAAAAACCGATCAGCGATTGCAATTTTGACCCGCGCCGCCCAATCTGGGATTTGACTGTCCGGTCAAAAAACGGCAGCAATTCTTAATCAGGACCGGGGGAGCCATGCCGGATATCATCAAGGCGCTGGAAAGTCGGCGTGAGCAGGCCCGGCAGGGCGGTGGTAAGCGTCGCATTGATGCCCAGCACGCCAAGGGCAAGGCTCAGCGCCCGTGAACGGCTCGACATCCTGCTCGACCCCGGCAGCTTTGAAGAATACGATATGTTCGTCACCCATCGCGCCACCGATTTCGGCATGGCCGACACCATCATTCCGGGCGACGGTGTGGTAACCGGCTGGGGCACCATCAATGGCCGTATCACCTATGTGTTTTCTCAGGACTTTACTGTCTTTGGCGGTTCGCTGAGCGAAACCCATGCCAAAAAAATCTGCAAGATCATGGATCTGGCGCTGCAAAACGGCGCGCCGGTGATCGGGCTCAATGATAGTGGCGGGGCGCGTATTCAGGAAGGTGTCGCAAGCCTTGGCGGCTATGCCGATGTGTTCTGGCGCAATGTGCAGGCCTCGGGGGCCATTCCCCAGATTTCTGTGATCATGGGGCCCTGCGCCGGTGGTGCGGTCTACTCGCCCGCCATGACCGATTTCATCTATATGGTCAAAGACACCAGCTACATGTTTGTAACTGGCCCCGACGTGGTCAAAACCGTCACCAACGAAATCGTCACCGCCGAAGAATTGGGCGGAGCATCGACCCACACCAAGATTTCTGCCGTTGCCGATGCCGCGTTCGACAATGATATCGAAACGCTTCTCGAAGTGCGGCGGCTGTTTGATTTCCTGCCCCTGTCTGCCGGTCATAAACCGCCCGTTCTGCCCTCAAGCGATAGTCCCGACCGCGCGGAAATCAGCCTTGATACCATCATTCCGGCCAGCCCCAACCAACCCTATGACATGCACGAAGTCATCGTCAAAATCGCTGACGAGGCCAATTTTCTTGAACTGCAAAAAGACCATGCCGGCAATATTTTGACAGGCTTTATCCGGCTCGATGGCCAGCCGATAGGCGTTGTTGCCAATCAGCCGCTGGTATTGGCCGGGTGCCTGGATATTAACGCTGCCAAAAAAGCCGCTCGCTTCATTCGGTTTTGCGACAGTTTTGAAATCCCGATATTGACCCTTGTCGATGTCCCCGGCTTTTTGCCCGGCACCGCTCAGGAATATGGCGGCATCATCAAACACGGCGCGAAACTGCTGTTCGCCTATGCCGAAGCCACTGTCCCATTGGTCACCGTCATTACCCGCAAAGCCTATGGCGGTGCTTACGATGTGATGGCCTCCAAACATATCAAGGCAGACGTCAACTACGCCTGGCCCACCGCCGAAATCGCCGTGATGGGCGCCAGGGGTGCCGCCGAAATTCTCTATCGCTCCGAACTGACCGACAAGGAAAAGATCGCTAAACGGACCGCCGACTATGAAGCGCGCTTTGCCAACCCCTTCGTTGCCGCCGAACGCGGCTTTATCGACGACGTCATCATGCCCCACGGCACCCGCCGCCGCGTCATCCGCGCCTTCTCAACGCTCAAGAACAAGCAGTCGGTTGGGCCCAGGAAGAAGCACGGGAACATTCCATTGTGAGTAGGCACACGAAACATACCAGTTGGGTACACATCATCATCAGGGCACTTCATCGTCTCGGCGGCAGTGCGCCATACTCGGCTCTAAAGCCAGAGATTGCAGCCAGCGGCGAGCGTGAATTTCGAGGCAAATGGCGCCAGACGGTAGAAGGGACGATTGAGGCGTTTTCAAGCGACTCAATTAGAGGTCACAAATTAGCTGATTTTGCTGGCGGCCCGCGGGATGTATTCCGCAAGGTGGGGCACGGCCATTGGGCTTTAAGGTCACTGGACAACCCGTTCGTTGCTGAAGCGCTGAATGGGATGAATCCTTCAGAATCTGCCGACAACAAGCGCGTATTTGTACATGAGCATTGGCGAGCTTGGCCTGGCGAGGGCGACGCGAAGGCCCCGACCATTGGCGTTGATACTTCTGCCTTGGTGGTTACGAGTGCCTGGAGCACCGACCTTTACTTGACCGTGAAGTTCGAAAACGGGCTGCAGATTCTTGCGCCGCTCGCGTGGTTCCCTCAGCTGCTGTCCGCGTCGATGTCTGAGCGAGCCAAACTCGAGATTCATCCGGGTGGAGTCGGGTGGCCTGAACTTGAGCTGCAGGTGCTTGTTTCAGATCTATTTGCGGGGAACGGTACCCAATGATCCAAAAACTCCTCATTGCCAATCGCGGCGAGATTGCCTGTCGGATCATCAAGACCGCCAGAAAGCTCGGCATCAAAACCGTCGCGATTTATGCGGATGCTGACCGCGAAGCGCTGCATGTGCAAATGGCTGACGAGGCGGTTCATATCGGTCCGTCTCCAGCGGCACAAAGCTATCTGCAGATCGAAAAAATCATTGCCGCCTGCCAAGAGACCGGCGCCGATGCCGTCCATCCCGGCTATGGTTTCCTGTCCGAAAATTCAAAATTTGCCGAAGCGCTTGCCGCCGCCAACATCACATTCGTCGGCCCGCCGGTAAAAGCCATCGAGGCGATGGGCGACAAGATCACCTCCAAAAAACTCGCCGCCGAGGCGGGTGTTTCCACTGTGCCCGGCCATATGGGCCTGATCGACGATGCCGACGCGGCGGTGAGGATTGCCAGCGAAATCGGTTATCCGGTGATGATCAAGGCCAGTGCGGGCGGCGGCGGCAAGGGCATGCGCGTCGCCTATAATGACGAGGAGGCCCGCGAAGGTTTTGCCCGCTCAAAATCGGAAGCGGCGTCCTCTTTTGGCGATGACCGCATTTTCATTGAAAAATTTGTCACCGAGCCGCGCCACATCGAAATTCAGGTGATCGGTGACACCCACGGCAACATTATCTATCTGGGCGAACGCGAGTGTTCGATCCAGCGGCGCAACCAAAAAGTCATCGAGGAAGCACCCAGCCCGTTTCTGGACGCCAGGACCCGCAGGGCCATGGGCGAACAGGCTGTGGCGCTGTGCAAGGCCGTGGGCTATTTCAGCGCCGGTACGGTTGAATTCATCGTCGATGCCAAGGCCAATTTCTATTTTCTGGAAATGAACACCCGCCTGCAGGTTGAACACCCCGTCACAGAGCCTGATCACCGGTCTTGATCTGGTCGAACTGATGCTCCGCGTCGCTGCGGGCGAAAAACTGCCCTTGACCCAGGCCGAAGTGAAATTGAATGGCTGGGCCATCGAATCCCGGCTTTATGCCGAAGACCCCTACCGCAATTTCCTACCCTCCACCGGTCGGCTGACACGCTATCGCCCGCCTGCGGAACGGGCCAGCGACTCCGTGGTTGTGCGTAACGATACCGGCGTGTTCGAGGGCGGCGAAATATCGACTTTTTATGATCCCATGATCGCAAAGCTTTGCGCCTGGGCACCCAACCGGCACGATGCCATTGAGGCAATAGCCGAGGCGCTGGACGGGTTCGAGCTCGAAGGGGTCGGCAACAATTTGCCCTTCCTCTCCGCCGTCATGGATCAGGAACGTTTTCGCGCCGGACGCCTCACCACCAATTATATCGCCGAAGAATTCCCCGAAGGCTTTGCCGGGGCAAAGCTGCCCCATGGCCGTCTGTTTGAAGTCATCGCCGCCGCCGCCATGATGGCGTTGCAACGTGCCGAACGCCACGGCCAGACCAGTCGTGCCGCGCTCGGCGGCGGCACCGAAATATACGGCGAATGGAGCATAATCGTTGAGGGTGAACACTACCCGGTAAAACTGCACCGGCTCGAACCTGGCGGCACGTGGGAATTGAACCTTCTCGATAACAATGCGCAGGTTGATCGTTTTGACTGGAGGCCCGGCGCGACCATCGCCACCATTCATTGGCACGGCGGTCAGATCAGTACGCTAAAAGTCACGCCAAACACCGCCGGCTGCCGCGTTCGCTATCGCGGCGCCGACTTGACAGTGCAGGTTTTAACCCCGCACATCGCCGCACTCCTGCCGCTGATGCCGGTCAAAGTGCCGCCCGACATGAGCAAATTCCTGCTCTGCCCGATGCCTGGTCAGGTCGTGCGCGTCGATGTCAGTGAGGGCGATGTCGTCGAAGATGGCCAGACATTGGCCATCGTTGAAGCCATGAAAATGGAGAATGTGCTCAAGGCGCCCAAGCGCGCGCGCGTCGCCAAGCTCCATGTCGCGCCCGGTGCGGTCTTGGCAGTCGACGAGGTAATGATTGAATTTGAGGCTGTGCCATGAGCCCAAAATCTCCCGCCGACCAATGGCGCGAACTGGCCGAACGCGAACTCAAGGCCGATCCCAAAATGCTCAACCGTGACTATGGCAATATTGCTATCGAACCCGTTTACCTCGGCACCGATCCAGATGCCGAAATTCCCGGCGTCGAGCCATTCACCCGCGGCGTGCGCGCTACCATGTACGCCAATCGCCCCTGGACGATCCGCCAATATGCCGGTTTTTCCACCGCGCGCGAAAGCAATAGTTTTTACCGTCAAGCCCTGGCGGGCGGGCAAAAGGGCCTGTCGGTCGCCTTCGATCTGGCCACCCATCGTGGCTATGATAGCGACCATCCCCGCGTCATTGGCGATGTCGGCAAGGCCGGTGTTGCCATCGACAGCGTCGAGGACATGAAAATTCTCTTTGATCAGATCCCGCTCGATCAGATGAGCGTGTCGATGACCATGAATGGCGCGGTGATCCCGGTGCTGGCGATGTTTATCGTCGCGGCCGAAGAGCAGGGCGTCAAACCCGACCAACTCTCGGGCACCATCCAGAATGATGTGCTCAAAGAGTTCATGGTCCGCAACACCTATATTTATCCCCCCGAGCCCTCGATGCGCATTGTCGGGGACATCATCGCCTGGACCGCCCAACACGCCCCCAAATTCAATTCGGTGTCGATTTCGGGCTATCACATGCACGAAGCGGGGGCGACCGCAGTGCAGGAACTGGCCTATACGCTGGCTGATGGCATGGAATATGTGCGTGCCGCCATGGCCAAGGGGCTCGATATCGACGCCTTCGCCCCCCGACTCAGCTTCTTTTTCGGCATTGGCATGAACTTTTTTCTCGAAGTCGCCAAATTGCGTGCGGCCCGCCAACTCTGGTCGCGCATTATGACTGATCTGGGCGCCAAGGACCCGCGCTCAAAAATGCTGCGCACCCACTGCCAGACCTCGGGCGTGTCGCTGACCGAACAGGACCCGCACAATAATATCGTGCGTACAACCATCGAGGCGCTGGCCGCGACGCTGGGCGGCACGCAAAGCCTGCACACCAATTCCTTCGATGAAGCCATCGCGCTCCCCACCGAATTTTCCAGCCGCATTGCCCGCAATACCCAATTGATCCTTCAGCACGAAAGCCGCATCACCGACGTGGTGGATCCACTTGGCGGCTCCTATTATGTGGAAGCGCTCACAACCAGCCTGGTTGAACAGGCCAGCCTGCTGATCGACGACGCTGAAGTAGCTGGCGGCATGACCCGGGCCGTCGCCGAAGGTACCCCGAAACTCGAAATCGAAAAAGCCGCCGCCGTGCGTCAGGCGCGCGTTGATCGCGGTGAGGATGTGATTGTCGGCGTCAATCGCTATCGCCTCGATACCGAGGCGCCGTTGGAAGTGCGTGATATTGACAATGCCCGCGTCCGCGCCGAACAGGTTGAACGTCTTGCCGAAGTCCGCCGAACCCGTGACGACAGCGCCGTTACCGCAGCGCTGGACGCCCTGCGCGAATATGCCGCCATGGATGAGGGCAATCTGTTGAGTGCGGCAGTCAATGCCGCCCGCGCTCGCGCCACCCTGGGCGAAGTTTCCGCCGCCATGGAGGATATCTTTGGCCGCTACACTGCTACAACGCGCCTCATTTCCGGGGTTTATGCCCAAAGCTATGCCGACGACCCGCAATATGCCGAATTGAGCCGCCGCATCGCGGCGTTCAAGGCAGATCGTACCCGCTCACCGGCTATTTTCATCGCCAAGATGGGGCAGGACGGTCATGACCGCGGCGCCAAGATCATCGCTTCGGCCTTTGCTGATCTCGGCTTCGATGTACAGATTGGTGCGCTGTTCGAAACCGCTGCCGAAGTCGCTGACCAGGCCGGTGACCTGCGCGTCGATGCCATTGGCGTTTCCTCTCTGGCGGCGGGACACAAGACGCTTGTGCCCGCCTTGATCGATGCATTGCAGGCCCGTGGTCTGGGCCATATTGCGGTCATCGTTGGCGGTGTCATTCCCGAGGCGGATTATGACTTCCTGCACGAGGCCGGCGTTGTCGAAATCTTCGGCCCCGGCACCAATGTGCTCGAAGCCGCCTATGCGGTGCTTGGCCAGATCGAAGGAAAGTTGACCAACAAATGATCGGTCGCCTCAACCATGTCGCCATCGCCGTGCCGGACCTGATGGCCGCATCCGCGCACTACCGTGACGGGCTGGGTGCCACGGTCGGTCCGGTGCAGGTCTTGGCTGAACACGGCGTTCGCGTGGCATTTATCGATGTCGCCAATACGCGAATTGAATTGCTCGAGGCACTCGATCAAACCTCCCCGATTGCTTCATTCATGGCGCGCAACCCCGGCGGTGGCATGCATCATATGTGCTTCGAAGTGCCCGATCTCGACGCAGCTATGCGCCGCCTGGTCGATGCCGGAGCCCGCGTGCTCGGCGATGGCACGCCCAAAATCGGGGCGCACGGCCGTCCGGTAGTTTTCCTCCACCCCAAGGATTTCGACGGCACACTGATCGAACTTGAACAAGTTTGATTGTCCTTAGCAATACGCTGTCTTCCACTGACTTTCGTTTTGACTTAAAATGGTACGAAACGAAAGCAATCCTGATGGACCTGCTCACAAGACACGACGAAATCATTGCCCTTGCGCGCCAACAGGAGCGCGTGCTGGTTGACGATCTGGCCCACCATTTTGGCGTTAGTGTTCAGACAATCCGCAAGGACCTCAATGAACTATGCGAAAAACGCCTGCTCAAACGAGTGCATGGCGGCGCCATCATACCGTCCGGGGTCGAAAATCTCGAATATGAAGCCCGTCGGGATATGGCGGCACATGAAAAGGAAGCCATTGGCCGCGCTGCAGCCGCCCTGATCCCCAATCATTGCGCGCTTTTCATCAATATCGGCACAACAACCGAGGCGGTCAGCAGGGCCTTGCTCGACCATCTCGGATTGATGGTCATCACCAACAATATCAATGTTGCCAATCGTATGCGCATCTATCCCGAATTTGAAGTGGTGATTGCCGGAGGTGTCGTGCGCGGTTCGGATGGCGGCATTGTTGGCGAGGCGACGGTCGATTTCATCGAACAGTTCAAACTCGATTATGCCGTCATCGGCGCTTCAGCACTCGATGAAGACGGCGCCTTGCTCGATTTCGACTTTCGCGAGGTCAAGGTCGCCCAGGCCATCATTGCCAATGCCCGCCATGTCATTCTGGTCGCCGATGCCACCAAGTTCGAACGCGCCGCGCCGGTGCGGATCGCCCGCATCGATCAGATCGACACATTCATTACCGACACCTGCCCCTCCAATCGTTTTCGCGCCCTGTGCGCCAATGCTGGTGTAACGCTGCTTGAAACCGCGTGAACGGTGGGGTCTTTAGCGCGATAAGGTCCATTAACCACAAAGGAACTCTGGCGCTTCGCGTAGCCATTGGTAAACCTTGGTTGACTAGCTTGAATGCAATGATTTGTGGCGCACCGGTCGACTGAGGGTACAGTGGCTAGAAAGTACAGTGAAACCGGATGGGCCCGGGCGCTTGGTCGCCGACGTTTGCAGGCGTTGGTTATTGCTGCAGGCCTTATCGTCATTGCTGCTGGCATTTTCGCCGATCTGCAAAACACCAATGTCGTCCATCAGCGCGCCCGCACCATGGTGCTCAACAATTTGTCGGTTGTGCGCGCCAAACTCGAAGGCAATATCAACGGCGATATTCAATTGGTTCGCGGTCTGGCTGGCGTTATCGCCAGCCACCCGCATTTGAGCACGACCGAATTTTCTCACCTCGCGCAAAATCTGCTCTCACAATCCAGTGCTTTGCGTTCGATCGCCATGGCGCCCGATCTGGTCGTCACCGCGACCTATCCTCGTACTGGCAACGAAAAAGCCATCGGGCTGAACTATCTCACCAGCCCAACCCAGCGCGATGCGGTGTTGCGCGCCCGTAACACCGGGCAGATGGTTTTGGCTGGTCCAGTTGAGCTTGTGCAGGGCGGTACCGCCTTACTGGGTCGATTCCCGGTACATTACGGCGAAAATAATGCCTTCTGGGGCATAATTTCGTCCGTACTCGATGTCCGTCAACTCTATGCCGACAGCGGCCTTCTGGATCCCCAACTGCCCATCGACATCTCCATTGCCGGCAAGGACGCGACTGGTCATCTCGGGGCACGTTTTTTCGGACCCGACCTGAGCGCATCTGATGATCCGATTACCTCAGCGGTTAGTCTGCCGACCGGCTCTTGGGAGATATCGGCCGTCCCAAAGGGTGGCTGGGATGCCGTTCCAAACAACACCATCGTTTTTCGAACCATGATTGCGCTGTTCTGGGGTCTGCTTTTTATCCCGGGCTTTGTGGTTACGCGCTTGATGATCGAGCGTCACGACAATATTCGCGAACTCGGGCGCCGCGAGATCGACCTGTCGCGCGTGTCCAGGCGATTGAGCCTGGCGCTTGGCGCCTCAAGGATCGGCGTGTGGGAACTTGATCTGGTCACCGGCGAACTGCTTTGGGACAAGCGGATGGACGAAATGTATGGCTGGACCGATCAGGTGGCACCCGACACCATCCACCGTTGGCTTGACCGCCTGCACCCAGACGATGCAGGCCGTGCCGTAGAAGAGTTTGATCATGCACATCAAACTGGCGAGTATTTTTCTGACTTTCGCGTCATATTGCCGGACGCCAGCGTGCGTCACATCCGCGGCATTGGTACGGTTTATACCTCCGAAGGCGAGACGCCCCGTATCGTTGGGGTCAATTGGGACGTAACGACCGATGTTGCGCTCAACGACGAACTCAAACGCGCCAACAGTTTGACTGAGGCACGCAACCGTGAACTTGAAATTGCCAAGGTGCGCATTGAGCATACCGCCTTGCACGATAGTCTGACCGGCCTGCCCAACCGGCGTTATCTCGACGAAACCCTGCGCGCTCATGCCGCCAATGGCTTTGACGATACCGGCAGCATAGGCTTGCTTCATATCGATCTGGACCGTTTCAAGCAGATCAACGACACCCTTGGGCATGCAGCGGGCGACGCGATGTTGATCCACGCCGCTACCATCCTGCGCCGTCATGCCCGGCCCGGCGATTTTGTGGCCAGGATCGGCGGTGATGAATTTGTTGTTGTTTCCAGCGTCGCCGATGGTCAGGGACGCCTGGCCGATATGGCACAGGCCATCGTCGGCCAGATGCGTCAGCCAGCTTACTATCAGGGTCACGAATGTCGCTTTGGCGTCAGCATTGGTATTGCCATGGAGTGCGAGGGCGAGATTGATGTCAAACGTCTGCTGGTCGATGCTGATATTGCGCTTTATCGCGCCAAGGCGCGCGGTCGCAATCGCTATGAGTTCTTCACCAAGGCCCTTCAGGCCCAGGTCGTCCATACCAAACGCGTTGCCGATCAGATCCTGAGTGGCATCGAGCAAAACCAGTTCATCACCCATTACCAGCCACAGTTCAGCGCCAAATCATTTGACCTGATTGGCGTGGAAGCGCTGGCGCGCTGGAACCATCCCACCGAGGGCCTGCGCACGCCCGATCGTTTCCTCCAGGTTGCGGAGGAATTGAACGTGGTCGCAACGATTGATCGACTGGTTTTGGAGCAAACCCTTGCCGATCTGGCCAAATGGGAACGCAACGGCGTCGACGTGCCGCGTGCATCAGTCAATGTCTCGCTACGCCGCCTCAATGATGAGGATCTGATTTCCGGCTTGCGGGAATTGGACATCGCGCCGGGCCGCATCTCGTTCGAGCTGGTCGAATCCATTTATCTCGATGAGAAGGATGAACTGGTCGGCTGGAACATCGATCAGATCAAGGAACTTGGTATCGATATCGAGATCGATGATTTTGGCACCGGTTACGCCTCCATCGTCTCGCTGCAAAAACTGCGCCCCAAGAGGCTCAAGATCGACCGGCAACTTGTCAGACCCATCGTCAATGATCCAGCCCAACGGCGCCTGGTCCAGTCCATCGTCGACATCGGGAAATCGCTGGATATCGCTGTGGTCGCCGAAGGCGTTGAAACCATGGACCACGCTCGCGTCCTGGGTGATCTGGGTTGCGACATATTGCAGGGTTATATATTCGCCCGCCCGATGAGCGCCGACGATCTGGCGCTCTTCGTTACCGCCCAGCGATGGCGCACAGCCGTTTAGGCCGCCGATTTTCGCGCCAGCCGCGCCTTGATGCTGCTGATATCGGTGCGCGGCGTCGCTGCAAAAAGGGTGCGGGTATAGTCGTGCTGGGGGTCCTCAAATACCGCGTCGCGACTACCATGTTCGACCACTTCGCCAAAATACATCACCATGACCTCATCGGCGATATAGCGCACCACGGACAAATCGTGACTGATAAATACAAAGGTTAGGCCGAACTCGTCCTGCAAATCCTTGAGCAGGTTGAGGATCTGCGCCTGCACCGAAAGATCGAGCGCCGACACCGGTTCGTCGAGCACCAGAAATGATGGGTTGAGCATCAGGGCCCGGGCAATGGCGATGCGCTGGCGCTGCCCACCCGAAAACATGTGCGGATAGCGATTAAAGTGTTCTTCCTGCAGACCCACCTTGAGCAGCATGGTCATCGCCTTGTCGCGCCGCTCCGCCGGGCTCATCGAGGTGTTGAGCAACAAGGGTTCGGCCAGCACCGAGCCGATTTTCTGGCGCGGATTGAGCGACCCATAGGGGTTTTGAAAAACGATTTGCACCTTGCGGCGCAGCGCTGCGCTCACCCCATGACGCGCCTCCACCGTCGCTCCATCGACAATGATCTCGCCTGATGTCTGCTGGTCGATCAGCGTAATCATCCGGGCCAGCGTCGACTTGCCACAGCCGCTTTCCCCCACCACAGCCAGCGTCTTGCCCTTTTCAAGGGTAAAGCTGACATCCTTGACCGCATGAACCACTTTGGCCGGGCGAAACGGCCCACCGCTCGACACATAGTCGCGCCGAAGGTTTTTGACTTCAAGAACCGGCACACTCATCGAGACATTCCCCCGTCGGTGTCCTCAAAATCAGCCACGGTGGGCAGCCTATCCCCAACCGCGTTTTCAGGCAGGGCCGATAACAATGCCCGCGTATAATTGGATTGCGGATTTTCAAACAGCGACAGGACGTCAGCTTCCTCCATCTTGTTGCCCTTATATTGCACGATCACCCGATCCGCCGTTTCAGCAACCACCCCCATATCGTGGGTGATCATGATCAGCGCCATGCCATAGCGATCCTGCAGGCTCACCAATAGATCCAGAATCTGCTTCTGGATGGTCACGTCGAGTGCCGTGGTCGGCTCGTCCGCGATCAATAGTTTTGGGTCGCACGCAATCGCCATGGCGATCATTACGCGTTGGCATTGTCCGCCCGACATCTGGTGCGGGAATGCCCCCAACCGCTCGGCCCCATCGGTGATCCCGACCATTTGCAACAGTTCGACCGCCCGCTGCCGTGCGGCGTTGCCGCGCAGGCCCATATGTTGGTTCAACACCTCTTCGATCTGAAAACCAATGGTGAAACAGGGGTTGAGGCTGGCAATCGGCTCCTGGAAAATCATGGCGATTTCCTTGCCGATGATGGCGCGCTTTTGGTTCGCCGGCATTGCCAGAAGGTCCTTGCCCTCAAAGTTCATTACATCAGCGGTGACAGTCGCCGTGGCCGGCAACAGTCCCATAACGGCCAGCATCGCCACTGATTTGCCCGATCCGCTCTCGCCAACAATCGCCAGCACTTCGCGCCCGTCGACCGACACATCAATCCCGTCAACCGCCTTGAACAGGCCCGCTGCCGTATCGAACGCCACGGTCAGATTCTTGATTTCCAACATCGCCATGGCCTCAGCTCCGCTTCAGTTTCGGATCGAGTGCATCGCGCAACCCGTCGCCCACCAGATTGATCGCCAAAACGGTGATCAGAATGGCTAGCCCTGGAAAGGTGACAACCCATGGCGCACGCAGGATGAATTCGCGCGCTGTGGCCAGCATCGTGCCCCATTCAGGCGTCGGCGGCTGCGCCCCCATACCCAAAAAACCCAATGCCGCAGCTTCCAGAATCGCATTGGAAAACGAAAGCGTTGCCTGAACGATCAGCGGCGCCACGCAATTGGGCAAAATCGTGATTAGCATCAGCCGAATGTGGCCTGCCCCGGCCACCTTGGCCGAAGTGACATATTCGCGGCTTTTTTCCGCCATCACCGCCGCACGGGCCAATCGGGCAAAGTGTGGCTGTAGTACCAGCGCGATCGCCAGCATGGCATTGAACAGCCCCGGCCCTAATATCGCCACCAGAACCAGTGCCAATAATAGCGATGGGAAGGCGAGGATAATATCCATTAGCCGCATGATCACGGCATCGACCCAACCGCCGAAATAGCCCGCAAGCACCCCCAGCGTCACCCCGACACTGAGAGCGACCGTCACCACCACCAGCCCAATAAACAGGGAATAGCGCGAACCATGGATCAGCCGCGAAAGCATGTCGCGCCCCACAGGGTCCGTGCCCAAAAGGAAGCTCAACGATCCACCATCCTCCCAGGCGGGCGGCACCAGCAGGGCATCGCGGAACTGCTCGTCTGGTGAGTAAGGCGCCAATACCGGCGCAAATATCGCCACCAGCACCAACAATATGCAAACTACCAAGCCGATAACCGCACCGCGATTGATCGAAAAATAGTGCCAGAATTCGGCTAGCGCCGCGCCACGCCCGAGCTTTTGCGTTTCTGGCGCGACCGGTTCCGTGCCTGTTGTGGTTTGGCTCATTTAGCGCACCCTTATGCGCGGATTGATCACCGCATACAAAATATCGACCAGAAGATTCACCGCCATGACCACCAGCGCGATCAGCAAAAGCCCGCTCTGCACCACCACATAGTCGCGCTTGGATATCGACTCGATCATCCACTTGCCGATCCCCGGCCAGGAAAATATCGTCTCGGTCAGAATGGCGCCGGCCATTAACAAACCAACCTGCAAGCCGATGGTGGTGACCACCGGAATCATAGCATTGCGCAGGGCATGTACATTGACCACGCGGCCCGGCGACAGGCCCTTGGCGCGCGCCGTACGCACATAATCCTCGCCCAATACCTCAAGCATCGCCGAACGCGTCTGGCGCGCTATAACAGCCAGCGGAATGGTGCCAAGTACCACGGCCGGCAGGATCAGATGCCGCACCGCCGAAACAAACGCCGGCCAATTGCCATAAAGCAGCGTATCGACCAGCATGAACCCGGTTATCGGGCGGAAAAAGTAGCTCAGCGCTATCCGCCCCGAGACCGGGGTCCAGCCCAGATAGCCGGAAAAGAAGATAATCAGCAGCAACCCCCACCAGAAGATCGGCATCGAATAGCCTGTCAGCGCTACCCCCATGGTCATCTGATCAAACCAGGAGCCGCGCTTGACTGCTGCAAAAATCCCCGCCGGTATGCCCAGCAGAATGGCCAGCATCATGGCAAACAGCGACAGTTCAATCGTCGCGGGAAATAACGACAGAAAATCAACGATCACCGGCCGTTTTGTCGATAGCGATATGCCGAAGTCGCCGTGCAGCACGCCCCAGACATACTGAAAATACTGGGTCCAGATGGGTTGGTTGAAGCCAAACTGCTCCCTCAGAATTTCATAGCGTTCCGGCGACACGCCATGTTGCCCCGCCATGGCCAGGATCGGGTCCCCCGGCAACAAGCGGATAAAGGCAAACGAGGCAATGGTGATGCCAATCACGGTCGGCACGATCAGTGCCAGCTTATGCAAAATGTAGCGGAGCATGGTTGCCCTGATAAATGAGAGCGGCGCCGAAACGGCGCCGCCCAATGTCAGCTAACGATCAGTCTTACTCGGTAACATCGACATTGTCGAAGCGATGGATGCCCAGCGGGTCCATCGTAAAGCCGGTTACGCGCTTGCTCATCGGCATGAACACCTTGGAGTGGGCAAGGGTCAGGGCAGGCGCCTGTTCCTTGAATACCACCTGCGCCTGCTCATAGAGCTTGGTGCGTTCGGCAATGTCCGAAGTGGTCTTGGCGTCCTGGATCAGCTTTTCAAAGTCTGGGTCACACCAACTTGAATAGTTGGAAACCCCGATGGCCGAACAGGAGAACAAGGTGGCAAAGAAATTGTCCGGATCACCATTGTCACCAGTCCAACCGATCTGGAAGGCACCTGGGCGATCCTTCTGCTTGCCGCGTTCGCGATATTCGGTCCATTCATACGAAACGATATTGGCTTTGACCCCAACTGCAGCCCAATCGGACTGGATGAGTTCAGCAACACGCTGCGCATTCGGATTGTACGGACGGCTGACTGGCATGGCCCAGAGATCAAGCGTCAGATCTTTGACGCCAGCTTTTTCCAGCAGCGCTTTGGCGGCATCTGGATCATAGGCGTCGTCCTTGACTGCGGTATTGTAGGACCACATCGTGGGGGGATCAGATTGACGGCCGGCTGCCCGGCGCCCTGATAGACCGCATCAATGATCGCATCCTTGTTGATGGCCATGTTGAGCGCCTTGCGCACGTCAACATTGTCCATCGGTGCAACCGTGGTGTTGTAGGACATGTAGCCGATATTCAGGCCTTCCTGCGACATCACATTCAGATTGGGATCGGACTGCAGATCAGCAATATCGGCCGGATTTGGATAGGGCATGATATCGCATTCGCCAGCTTTCAGCTTTTGAACCCGCACTGCCGGATCGGTAGTGATGGCAAAGATCAGATCGTCAATGGCAACCTTGCCGGCCCAATAGTCGGGGAAGGCCTTGTAGCGGATAACCGCGTCGGTCTGGTAGTCGACAAACTCGAATGGACCCGTACCGATCGGCTGGCTGGCCAGCAGTTCCTCGGTGCCTGCAGCCTCAAGCTGGTCAGCATATTCCTTGGACATGATCGAGGCGAAATCCATGCCCAGATTGGCCAACATCGGCGCATTGGGTTCGGTCAGCGTGAACTTGACCGTCAGATCATCGACCTTTTCGATGGATTTGAGATATTTGGGCATGTCCATGCCCTGGAAATAGTCCCAGCTGATGCCATCGAGATAATTGTAATAGGCGTTGTCTTCCTTCCACTGCCGCTCAAACGAGAAGATCACATCGTCGGCGTTGAAGTCACGCGTCGGGGTGAAATAGGACGTGGTATGAAATTTAACGCCCGGACGCAGGTGGAAAGTATATTCCAGCCCATCATCGGACACTTCCCAGCTTTCAGCCAGAGCGGGTTCGATCGATGTGCCACCATGTTTGAATTCAACCAGACGGTTGTACATGGTACGCGAGGAGGCGTCGAAATCATTGCCGCCAGTGGTTGGCCCCGGATCGAAATGGGCTGGTGATGCTTCTGAACAATAGACCAGTTGCTTGGCCTGCGCAGCGCCCACGCTCAATGCCAGCACGGCGGTCGCCGCCAGCAGGCTTTTCATAAATGTCATGATTGTGTCTCCCAAACGAATGTGTGCCACGGTATTGCTCCGTGGCTTGGCCCCCAGCAAAGCGCTTTTTTGCGGGCAGCGCAATGGGCTTTTGACCAATTGGTCAATCTGTTGACCGTCGCGCCCCCCTGTGCGGACTTGACCCATCTGCACCAGAGTGCTCGAAATGGCCGATGACCCAAGCCATTGCCACCGTCGCGCTCATTGTTGCCGACTATGATGAGGCGATTGCCTTTTATTGTGAAATACTGGGCTTTACCCTACGCAGTGACGACGATCAGGGTGATGGCAAGCGCTGGGTTGTCGTGGCGCCCAACGGGCCGGGCGCACAATTGCTGCTGGCACGGGCCGACAATTCCGCCCAAAAAGCCGCTATTGGCAATCAGGCCGGCGGTCGGGTAGCATTCTTTCTTGAAACCGACGACTTTGCCGCCGAACACGCCTGCATGTGCGCCAAGGGTGTGCGTTTTATTGAACAGCCGCGCAACGAACCCTATGGCACGGTTGCGGTATTTGAGGATCTTTACGCTAACAAATGGGATCTTATTGAACCTAAGCGCCAAGACTGACGTTCCTCTGACAAGCGTCAATTTCCAAGGAGAGTTATTATGTCACGTCGCCCTCTCGGCCGATCAGAGCTTGTTATCGAACCGCTGGTATTGGGCGGCAATGTTTTTGGCTGGACTGTGGATCAGAGCACCGGGTTTGACGTGCTTGATGCCTATGTCGATCAGGGCTTTACCGCCATCGACACCGCCGATGTCTATGGCAAGGGCAAGTCCGAAACCATGATTGGGGAATGGTTGAAGGCGCGCGGAAATCGCGAAAGCCTGCATATTTTCACAAAACTTGGCGGCGAGATGGCACCTGACAAGTCGGGCCTCAAGGCTGATTATGTCAAACAGGCGGTCGAGGACTCGCTCAAGCGCTTGCAGACCGATTATATCGACCTTTATCAAAGCCATAAGCCCGATCCTGACACCCCTCACGAAGAGACGCTCGAGGCCTTTGATGTCTTGATCCGGTCCGGCAAGGTGCGGGTGATCGGTTCGTCCAATTTTACTGCCGAGATGATCGAAAAGGCCCATGAGACCTCCGTCATCAAATCGCTGCCGCGCTATGAGACCGAACAGCCCGAATATAATCTTTACGACCGCGAAAAATTCGAGGGGCCGCTCCAACAGCTCGCCATCGACCAGGAAGTTGGCATCATTACCTATTTCAGCCTGGCCGCGGGATTTCTGACGGGAAAATACCGGTCGGACAATGATTTCGACAAAAGCCCGCGTGGCGCGCGCATGGAAAAATATCTAAACCCCAAGGGCTTTGCCATTCTCAAGGCGCTGGATGATATCGCCAAAGCCCACGATGCCACGTCCGCCGAAGTGTCCCTGGCATGGCTCGTGGCCCAACCCGGCGTGACCGCCCCCATCGCCTCGGCAACCTCGGTAGGCTCAGGTCGAGAGCTTGGCCAAGGGTGTTCGTCTGGAACTGGATGACGCCGAGTTGACGCGCCTCACCGACGCGGGGAAATAATATTTCGGGGGCTCCAGCCGAGCCTCCCAAAGGTCCTCAGCCTACCATTCGAATGGCGCTGCATTGTTGCGCGCGCCCAGTAAAAACGCGTCGGCGGTCAGGCGCAGCGGCGCATCCAGCACCTCGCTTTCCCGGTTCTCGAGCAGCACGGCGAAACGATCATATATCCGCTCATATTCTTCCGATGGCGCCTCAACCGCGACGTCACCATTGACCTTGAGCACCCGCCCACCCTTTTCGAGTGAGAGCCTGTCGCCGCGAACGGTCTCGACCTTGATCGTCCACACTTCGCCGTCTTCCTCAAGCCAGTTGAACCCGGCACTCATCTGCGGCTGATGAATTTGCCCCGACTTGAATACGATCTGTGCATCAACCGGTGTCTGTCGATTGGCCGGAAAACTAAGCTCAGCGCTTTGTACAAACACCGGGAACGGCATGATTTTGGTAAAGATCGACAAGGCATTAATGCCGGGGTCGCACACCCCAAAGCCACCCGGCTCCCACACCCAGTCCTGCCCCGGATGCCATTTGCGCACGTTCTCGCGCCAGTCAATTCGCACCGATTTGACTCCGTCGGCGGCCAGCATGTCGCGCGCCTTGTCAACAGCGGCATTATATTGCGAGTGCCAGGTTTGAAACAGCACCCGCTCCTTGGCTCTGGCATAGGCCACCAGATCATCCAGTTCGGAAATGGTGGTCGTGGGCGGCTTTTCCATCATCACGTCCATGCCCGCGTCCAACGCCTCACGCACCAGAGCGTGGCGGACGCCTGGCGGCGTGCAGATGGATACCAGCTTGACCTCGGGCATTCCCGTATAAAGCTCGGCCGCCGTCCGGAACACCGGCTTGTCGCCATGCGCGACCCCACGCCCCGATACCGTCGCGGCGACTTCAAAATCGTCGCTCTGGTCAATCACCGGCAAATGCTGATCCTGTGCGATCTTGCCTACGCCGATAACTGCAATCTTCTTCTTGGCCATATCCAACACCCCGAAACTTGCGGGTTTTAGAACAGATCAGCGCCAGATTGTGAAGCCGCTTTAGGCCAAATCAGGCCACCGGGCCCGCTGGCGGTTGCCAAAGCTCGATTGGATTGCCTTCAGGATCATGAATGCGGGCAAACCGCCCGGTCTCGACCGTGTCCCATTCATCTGGCCGGGTTTCCACTGCAATATCGGCGGCCTTGAGTTGGCTGATCAACCCGTCCAGATCATCGACACGAAAATTGATCATCCACTGCTTGGCCGACGGAAAATAGTCGGTGTCGGCGGCAAAGGGCGAAAACACTGTATAGCCCGCCTCTGTCTGCCAGAGCCCGGTCACGCCCAGATGCTGTTCGTACCAGGTCGACAGCCCGTCCTTGTCAGCAGCGCGAAAAAACACGCCACCGATGCCCACTGCCTTGGCCATGCACGCCTCCTATCGAATGATGATCGCTCGGAAATCATTGACATTGGTCCCGGTTGGCCCGGTGATCAGCAGGTCGCCAATCGCGGCAAATGCTGAATAGGCATCATTATTGGCCAATGCGGCCAGCGGATCAATCCCCACCGCCCGCATACGGTTGGCGCTGGTGCCATCCACAAATGCACCCGCATTATCCTCCGACCCGTCAATCCCGTCAGTGTCGGCCGCCAATGCTGTAATGCCGCTGGTGCCATCCAGTCCAATGGCAAGCGCCAGCAGGAACTCGCCATTGCGCCCGCCACGCCCTTTGCCGCGCAGTGTTACCGTGGTTTCACCGCCCGATAGTAATACCACCGGTTTGGCGAACGGCTGGTTGCGCATACTCACTTCGCGCGCCATCGCCGCATGCACCTGTGCCACGTCGCGCGCCTCCCCTTCAATGGAGTCCGAAAGGATCGCCGCTTCGATGCCGCGTTGGCGTACCAATGCTGCCGCCGTTGACAGCGACAGCGCCGCCGAGGCAATGGTGCGCACGCTATTATTGGCAAATCGTGGATCATCCGAACGAGGCGCCAAATTGTCCTCACCCGCCAGAAGGTGTGCCGCCGCCGCTGGCAGCTTCAATTTATAGAGATCGACATATTTGCGCGCCAGCGCCCGATCGCCACTCTGAGCAAGGGTTGGGCCCGACGCCACCACCGCTGGATCGTCGCCGGGCACATCCGATACCACCAGGGTCGCCACCGTCGCTGGCGCGGCCTGGATGGCCAATCTGCCACCCTTGATCGTTGAAAACTGGTTACGCACCAGGTTCATCACCGAAATCGGGGCGCCGGAGGCCAGCAATGCCTGATTGATCGCCTGTTCGTCGGCCAGACTCATCCCTGCTGCGGGCGCTGGCAGCAGTGACGAACCGCCGCCCGAAATTAGCGCCACCACCAGATCATCACGGCCAAGGCCCGAAACCTGCTCCATGATTCGGCGTGCGGCCAGATAACCGGCTTCGTCGGGCACCGGGTGCGCCGCCTCGACAATTTCGATGCACTCGCAGGCTTCGGCATAGCCATAGCGTGTCACCACCAGCCCGCTGATCGGACCGTCCCAGGCCCTTTCAAACGCCCGTGCCATCTGGGCTGAAGCCTTGCCAGCGCCAATGACAATGGTCTTGCCCTTGGGTTTGGCGGGCAAATTTTCTTTGACCGCAAGGCTCGGTTGCGCCATGGCAACGGCGTGACCAAACAGGCTCTTCAAGTAGGGGGCGATCCATGAATTTTCTTAGTGCTCTCGTATTTTGGTGCCACTTTGGCTAAGCCGTTGGTGGCTGTCCAGTCGTCAAAAATCTGACATCAGCGCAGGCTAGGGCTGCGCTCGTGGGGGTATCTATGCCGGAACGTTTTGCAATTTACTATGCACCAGCCACCAGTCATCCGCTGTGGGACCGCGCGGCGAGTTGGTTGGGGCGTGACCCCGCAAGCCGGGAACGCCACGATGGGCCCGTCGCCGGGCTGGATCGTAACAGGCTGCTGAATCTGACCCAGTCGGCCAGCCGTTACGGCTTTCATGCCACCATCAAGGCGCCGATGGCACTGGCGTCAGGCGCCACCCGCAAGGATCTGGAAACCGCTCTTGGCAAATTTGCCAGCACCCATGCGCCGGTTGATCTGGGGCGGCTTGAAATCGGCCAATTGGGCGGTTTTCTGGCGTTGGTGCCCTCGGGCCCCGACCATGCTGTCAGGGATTTTGCCGCGACAATTGTCGAAAAGTTTGAAATATTCCGGGCGCCGCTTACCGTCAAAAGGCGCGCGGCAATGCTTGCCAATGGACTGACGCCGCGTCAGGAAGAGCTCCTCGATGCCTATGGCTACCCCTACACTTTTGATCAGTTCCAGTTCCACATGACCCTGACCGATCAGGCTCAAGCCCGACGAGCAGTCAGAAATTCGTGCCGCCGCCAACACCTGGTTTGCCCCCGATCTTGAGGCGCCGCTGCAACTGGATCGGCTGGCTCTTTATCACGAAGCCGATAGCGGCAGCCTGTTTACCCGTATCGCCGATTTTCCACTTCAAGGCACCAGATAATGGCAATTGATACTTCTTTCCGTAACGCGCGGATTGTCACCGCCGACGCGGTGATCGAGGGTGGCCTGTGCGTCGAGAATGGCAACATTGATGCGATTGGCGAAAAAATTGGCGCCGACGGGGTCGATCTCGAAGGCGACTTTCTCATTGCCGGTCTTGTCGAACTGCATACCGACCATCTGGAAAACCACTATCGCCCGCGCCCCGGCGTCTTTTGGGACCCCATGGCGGCACTGCAGGCCCATGACGGCCAGATTGCCGCCTCAGGCATCACTACGGTTTTCGATGCTGTCCGTGTCGGCTCTGACGCGGACGTACCCGACATGGGCATTCATGTTGCCCGCTTGATTGACGCCATTCGCACCGGTCGCGATCAGGATCGCCTGCGCGTCGATCATTTCATTCACCTGCGCTGCGAATTGCCAAGCCACGATGTGCTCGAACAGTTTGAAGCCTTTGTCGATCATGATCTGACGCGGTTGGCCTCAGTCATGGACCACACACCCGGCCAGCGCCAGTTTCAGTCCCTTGACGCCTATCGGCGCTTTTACAAGGACAAGATGGGCCGCACCGAGGCGGAAATGAATGACTATCTCGATGCCCGTCAGATAGAGCACGAGCGCTATTCGGCCGCCAACCGCGCCGCCATTGTCCGCCATGCCGCCGAGAAAGGCTTGGCGCTGGCAAGCCACGACGATGCCAATCTGGCTCACATCGAACAGGCGGTCAGTGATGGTATCGCCATCGCCGAATTTCCCACGACGCTTGAGGCCGCTGCCGCTGCCGACGACGCAGGTCTGGCTATTTTGATGGGTGCCCCCAACGTAGTGCGCGGCGGCTCTCATTCCGGCAATGTCTCGGCCACCGATCTGGTCCGCGCCGGCTTGCTTGACGTGCTGAGTTCCGACTATGTGCCGTTTGCGCTATTGCAGGCCGCCTTCCTGTTGCCGGACCGGGTCGATGGGATCAGCCTGCCGCGAGCGCTGGCCATGGTCACGGCCAATCCGGCCCGAGCGGTGGGTTTGACCGATCGCGGCGAGATTGCCCCTGGCAGGCGTGCCGATCTGGTGCGCGTGCGAGTCATCGGCGACATGCCTGTGGTGCGCGGAGTCTGGCGGCAGGGCAGGCGGGTCAGCTAGAATGGCGCAGTGCCTGGGCACCCTTGTGCTGGTTGTTGGTGCGTCGGGTGTCGGCAAGGATACCCTGATCAATGGCGCCCGCACCGCCCTCGCCGCCGACCCACGCTTTGCCTTTGCCCGACGTTTGGTCACACGGCCCGCCGATCACACGCTTGAAGATCATGTGAGCATTGATGAAGCCGGTTTTTTGGCACTTGAAAAAGCCGGGCGGCTGGCTCTTTCCTGGCAGGCCCATGGCCTCCATTATGGCCTGCCGCTAAGCGTCAATACCGATCTGGCGCTTGGAAAAGTCGTCATCGCCAATGGCTCGCGTCAGACGTTGCCCCAGGCGATCAAAGCCTTTCCCTGCTGTGTGGTCATGGTGATCGCCGCTGAAATTTCGCTCCGGGCAAGGCGTCTGGCCGCTCGCGGCCGCGAGGATCAGGATCAGGTGGCAGGCTCGGCTGGCCCGTGAAACACGACCATTGCCCGCCGACATCGCCTCAGTCGTCATCGACAATTCAGGCACACCCACTGCCGGAATTGCCCGCCTTGTGTTGGCCCTGCGCCAGATTGCCGATAGTCATATCGACTGACCCCCCGCGGTGAACCGTTTGGGCGCTGGCGCGTTGATATTGTCAACCAATAGCGTCAGGAAACCCCATGAATCGAAACAGTCTTTATCTGCTGATTACCCTGCTGATAGTGGTCGTCATCGGCTTTGCCATCTATACCTATCAGCAGCAGACCCGGCCCGGCGTCGAGGTGCGGGTCGATGAACAGGGAATTTCCATCAATGGCAACGGATAGCCAGCACAGAGACAGGGACGTGTTCAACCAGGCTCGCGGCGATTATCAATCAGGAGCCTGACACGCCAGGGGTGCCCGGCGGGATCAGTGGACGTGGCGCGCTTGGCAAGGGCTATCGCCGCCGGCCTCCCCGAAAAACTGGGTCGAGCCGGGCCTTTGGCAGAGGGCAAACATCCCGGCGAACTCAACGCCACCAACGACGATTGAGCTGATCCTAATTGGAGTCAGCCCGACCATTGTCCGCGCTGCACCACGGTCGCGCGTAAAAATGCCCACGCTCAATATAAGTCAATCATGTTGAAAAATGGAGGCGGGCTTGCGCGCCCGCCTGTTCACGCCGCATCCACCTCACGTTGCCGCATCAATTCGCTGGCGGCCGTGCGGGCCTTTTCGACACTATTGTAAGTTTGGCCATCTATGGCGAAGGCCGGCAGTTTAACAGCGAGAAATCTGTATCCCGCCTCGTCAGCAACGACGACCCCGAGCGGTTCGCCGCCGACTTCTATCACTATGGGCTTCTGGACCTTGGTCCTGTCAAAAGTACGTTCTTGCATTGGTGGAGACTCCACTTGTGCGCTGGATCAAGGGAATAATGCCGACATTTGTCATGGCAGTTCCGGTCAACGCGGGGCTTTTATCGGTCTTGTGAGACAAACGAGTGACAGGGGTCACATTCGTTTCGAGCGACAAATCCCTAGCCATTTGCTGGCAATAAGCAGGTCCGCTACGCGTACGTTCTGGCACCCGGTTCGGATAGTGAAGTTATTCGATGATGTCATCTTCAGTCCTCTCCTTCGGGTTGAACGAAATATATCGATACTGATTCTCGACACGCTCCCAACTTAAGCGAGATCGGGCCTGATTACCAGCACACAGGTTCTCAATAAGGCGAATATATTGACATTTGGTACCCAACTTTGGTCGCATTCAGCGATTTGACATCACGCTTTGGCGACGCGCTTGTCCATTCTCGCAGTTGAACATCAGGCCGATTTCTGCTGTTGATAGCCAATGGAAACGATACAACCGGGATGCTTGGCGATAGGGGAGTGCGTGGCGCGTGACTGAAAAAGAGGTACGCACGGTGGCGCGCGCCAGACGCGGGGCAAAACCCTCGGGGCGGCCAACGCTGAAAACCATTGCCCAGATTGCCGGGCTCGCCACGACAACTATTTCCAGAGCGCTCAACAATGCGCCGGAACTCGCCCAGGAAACCCGTGACCGCGTGCAAAAGATCGCGGCTGAAATTGGCTATGTGCCTGATCGCACAGCGCTCCGGCTCAAGACCGGCCGCACTAATGTGCTCAGCCTGGTGCTGGCCCCGGACGAAGAAATTTTTGGCTTTGGCTCATCGCTGGTCAATGGGCTTTCGCTCGCCATGCGCGATACGACCTATCATCTGGTCGTAACCCCCCATTTCCGCAATGTGCCACCCATCGATCCCATTCGCCATATCGTGCACAATCGCCTCGCCGATGGGGTGGTCTTTTCCAAGACCGAGCCGTTCGACGAGCGGGTCCAATTCCTGCAGGAAAGCAATTTCCCCTTTGTTTCTCATGGCCGAACCCAATGGTCCGAGGCTCACGCCTACGTAGATTTCGACAATGAGGCATATGCCCGGGGCGCCGTCATGCGTCTGGCACGACGGGGCGCGACCAAGGTCTCCATCATCCTGCCCGATAGCCTCGCTCACCTATAGTCATCATTTGCGCAAAGGCTTCGAACAGGCCGCCACCGAGGTAGGAGTCGCCGCCGAAATTGCCACCGACGTGAACCTGGACAGTTCCGCCGACGCCATCCGCGACTATGTCATCAAGCGCCGCCGTCGTCCCGACGCACCCGATGGTTTTGTCTGCTGCGCTGAAGTGCCGGCGCTGGCGGTGCTGGCCGGCCTCGCCGATAGCGGCCTTGTGGTTGGCGGCAACTGTTTTGTGGTGACCAAGCAATCCTCGCCGCTATTCACCCAGTTCCGCCCCGATGCCGAAACCGTATTCGAGGATTTTATCGGCGCAGGCGAGCGTCTTGGCCGCCTGCTACTCCGCCAGATCAATGGTGAACCCGCTGCCTCCTTGCAATATCTGGATCAGCCGGTGTTCGATTTTGCCGACAGCCCAGGAACCAACAACCGCAATCGCTGAAATTCTATTCGTTTGGCGGCGGCGCCCATGGGTCATAATTGCCAAAGCTCCAGACGTTGCCTTCGGGATCAAGCGCGGAATAGCCGCGCCCGCCATAGCCTTGATCGCTGGGTCCTAAAATGATGGTCGCGCCTGCAGCGCGCGCTCGGGCGGCATGAGAATCCACATCCTCGACCATCAAATAGAGGCCCATGGTTGGGCCTCCGGCGACGGTTGGCGTCGTCATGCGAGCGGCTCGCGCAAATTCGCTGTCATTGATGCTGGCGACCATCACCATGCGGTCCCCCCACACCAGTTGTGCGTGCTCGACAATTTTTGGATCGACCTCGTTCAGATAGACGGCGTGTCGCTCAAATCCGAACGCGTCACACAAAAATTCGATTGCCTTGGGCGCGTCGGCGTAGCGCAGATTGGGAATGATCTCATATCGCATGGGAACCTGCCTGTCTGGTATTGCGGCCGCGCCGCTTCACGCCACATTAGTCCCAGACAACCCGCCCTATAACCCCCGAAGTCAAGTTTATGATGCGGCCGCCTGCGGCTAAACAGGGAAACCCACAAACAATCCGCCCAAAAAAACAGGCGCCCCGTGGGGCGCCAGTTCAGGAGGGAGTCGGATCAGCCTATCGACGTTTCTTGTCGACCTGATGATAGGCGCGCCGCGAGTGAAACTCGCAATAGGGTTTGCCATCGTCAGAATGTTGCCCACAAAAATAGAAGTCCTTGGTCAACGGATCGCCAATTGGCCATTTGCAGGTCGATTCACTCAGCTGTAACAGGTTGAGGCGTTTATCCTCGGGAATGAAAATTTCCTGGATCGCCGGGGCTACATAACGCTCGGTTTCATATTCGGCTTCCGCCGCCAGCGCTGTCGCCCCCACGCTTTGGGTGCGCATGCTTGAAACGGTGCGCTGCTTGCTGGCGCTGGAGCCCATCGAGTCTCGAGCCGCCCGGACTGGCAACACGCCGTGCCCCCGTTCGTGCCGACGGTCGCGACCGCGGCGTGGAATTTGTCGGCTTGGCTCGTGCTGACAGTTTTAGCCGATGCACCTTGCCAATCACCGCATTGCGCGTCACGCCCTGGCCCAGTTCGCCGGCAATCTGGCTGGCGCTCAAACCGTCCATCCAGAGTTTTTTCAAGATTTCGACGCGCTCGTCAGTCCAGCCCGAAGATTGTGCTTCCGCTACCATCGCCAAAACAGAGTCCTTCATCCTTCTGCCAACATGTCTGTGGCAGTTAAAGTAATCGCTACGGATCGTATGTTGAGCGGGTCCGCCGCACGAGATATCGTGTCCCCAACACCAATGATCTTACGCTATCGGTGGAATCGGGATCAAGAGTCCCCCCGAAATATCCCCCGGAAAACCTGCGGTTAATTTTCCATTAACAGAAGATGAGTCAAATCAGCCACTTGCTCGGATTACATTGACTTGTCAGCCCAATTTGACCTAATTGTCAGGCCGAACGCGCCGCGAAAAGTAGCGCGTTTTTGATTTTTTGGGTGGTACGGAGGCCATTCGACTGCCCATTGCGATTAATTTGCAACACTAATTACGAGGATGCACTCCATGTCGGCGCTTTATGGCACATATGCCCGGTCTGAACTCGCTTTTGAGCGGGGCGAAGGCATGCGCCTGTTCTCCCAGGATGGCACCGCTTATCTCGATTTTCATTCCGGCATCGCCGTCAATGCGCTGGGCTATAATGACCCGCATCTGACTGCCGCGCTCCATGCAGCAGCCGACAAGGTCTGGCACACCTCCAATGTCTTCACCATTCCCGAGCAGGAACGGCTGGGCCAGCGTCTTGTCGATGCCACCTTTGCCGACAAGGTGTTTTTCACAAATTCGGGTGCCGAGGCGCTTGAATGCGCCATCAAGACCGCCCGGCATTATTTCTTCGCCAAGGGCCAGCCGGAAAAATTTGAAATCATCGCCTTTACCGGCTCCTTCCATGGTCGCACGCTTGGCACCATCGCGGCGGGCGGCAATGCCAGCTATACCGAGGGCTTTGGTCCAGTGGCGCCTGGCTTCGTCCACGTCCCCCCCGGCGATCTTGAAGCCGTTAAAGCCCGGATCACGCCCCACACCTGCGCCATCCTGATCGAGCCGGTACAGGGCGAGGGCGGTGTCCTGGCGCTGCCGGCCGACTATATGCAGGGCCTTCGCACGCTATGCGATGAAAACGACATGCTGCTGATCCTTGATGAAGTGCAGTGCGGTTATGGCCGGACCGGACGCTTCTTTGCCTATGAATGGAGTGATATCGAGCCCGACATCATGGCCATTGCCAAGGCGCTGGGCGGAGGTTTCCCCATCGGGGCGTGCCTTGCCAAAGGCGATATCGCTGCCTCGATGGTGCCGGGCACTCATGGCTCCACCTATGGTGGCAATCCATTGGGCACGGCGGTCGCCAATGCGGTTCTTGATCGCATCCTGGCACCCGGATTTCTCGACCACGTCAATCAGATGGGCCAGACATTGGCCTGGCACATGCAGCAATTGATGCAAAGCTACCCACAATTTGTCACCGAGACGCGTGGCAGGGGCCTGCTCGCCGGCATCAAGATAACGCCGCCTGTGCGCGATTTCGTGGCGCGCTTGCGGGACGATCATCAACTGCTGGCAATAGGGGCAGGTGACAATGTCCTGCGCCTTCTGCCCCCCTTGATCGTCACCGAAGCCGAGATTGTCGAGGCCATGGAAAAACTGGCCGCCGCATTTGAGGCTATTGAAGCCGAGGCTATTGCCGCGCCCGCTGTCGACTGACTTTTGCTTTCATCACCTAGATAACCAGAACCGGACCCAAGCCAATGACCGGCCAGCCTAGACATTTTCTCTCGATTGACGATTTCGACTATGCCGAACTACGCGCCATGCTCACGGCCGCAAGTTCGCTAAAATCCCGCCTCAAGCAGGGCGACCGCCCCAGGCCATTGGTCGACAAAGTCCTGGCGATGATCTTTGAACGCCAGTCGACCCGCACCCGCGTCAGTTTTGATGTCGGCATGCGACAGTTGGGCGGCGAGACCATCATGCTGTCCGGTCAGGAAATGCAACTCAGCCGTGAGGAGACCTTGTCGGACACCGCCAAGGTGCTCAGCCGTTATGTCGATGCGATCATGACCCGCATCCTCTCACACGCGGATCTGATCGAACTGTCCGACGCGGCCAGCGTCCCGGTGATCAATGGGCTGACGCGCCGCGCCCATCCCTGCCAGATCATGGCCGACCTTTTGACTTTCGAGGAGCATCGGGGCCCGATCAAGGGCGCGAAGGTGGCCTGGGTCGGCGACAGCAATAATGTGCTGCATTCCTGGGTCAACGCCGCCGAAGTCTTCGAGTGCCAGTTGACCATCGCGACGCCCGAGGAATATAGCCCGGAAAAAGACCTGATGGACGACATCCGCCGCGCTGGCGACATGGTGCGGCTGATCCAGGACCCACGTGAAGCAGTCGAAGGCGCTGATCTCGTCATCACCGACACCTGGGTATCGATGGGCGATGTGGACATTGCCGAACGCCGCCGGGTCTTGAAACCCTATCAGGTCAACACCAGCTTGATGGCCTTGGCAGACAAGAACGCGCTATTCATGCACGACCTGCCCGCCCATCGCGGTGACGAGGTAACCGACGAGGTGATCGACGGTCCTCAATCGGTCGTGTGGGATGAGGCCGAAAACCGCCTCCACGCCCAAAAAGCCATCCTGTGCTGGGCTTTCGGGGCAGAGGTCAACTAGGCTACTCTGCTGACGGATCGCCTGCCGCTTATTGCCTATCGGTTTCGCTAACGCGAAAATCGCTGGGCAGTATGTTACATTTGTTTGCCCATATCCCGATTGATCACTACGCCGGACCGCTGTGCCATGACTGACAATATGATGACTGCCCTGGGCCTCGATAGACCCGAAACCGGTGATGACGCCGTTGTCCCCTTCACACTCGAGCAACTTGACACGCGCGGTCGCGCCGTCCGGTTCGGCAGTGCGCTCGATGCCATTTTGAATCGCCACAACTATCCCGCCCCCGTGGCGCGCTTGTTGGGGGAAGCGGTGGCCTTGGCAGCGCTTATCGGCTCGTCGCTCAAATTTGAGGGCCGCTTCATTCTCCAGACCCAGACCGACGGTCCGGTCAATCTTATCGTGGTGGATTTTGACGCGCCCGACGGCCTGCGTGGCTATGCCCGTTTCGATCAGGACGCGCTTGTAGCCGCCACTGAGGCAGGCAAGACCAGCCCCGGCGAACTGCTGGGCAGTGGCCATTTGGCCATGACCATTGATCAGGGCGAACACACCGAGCGTTATCAGGGCATCGTTGCGCTTGAAGGTAATTCTCTTGAGGAGGTGGCTCACACCTATTTTGTCCAGTCCGAACAAATCCCCACCATGGTGCGGCTGACCGTGGCCGAGTTCACCCGGAAAGGGGACGAGCGACCCCATTGGCGCGCCGGTGGCGTATTGATCCAACACCTGCCTGATCACGGTGAGTCGGTGGTTCGCGACCTGCCGGGCGACGGCGACATGGACAATTCCGATATTGAGGAGGAGGACAGCTGGACCCAGGCCAAGGCGCTATTGGCAACCCTTGAAGACGTGGAACTGGCTGATCCCGACCTGTCGCCGGAGCGGCTATTGTTCCGCCTCTATCATGAAACAGGCGTGCGGGTGTTTCCCCCCTGCCCATGGTTGAGCGTTGTACCTGTTCGGCCGATCGGATCGAAGACATGCTGGCCACCAGCTTTACCGACGCAGATCGCGAGGACATGGCGGTCGACGGTGAGATTGAAGTGGTGTGCGAATTTTGCTCGACCGCCTATCACTTCAGCCCGCATCATTTCTCCATCAAGCATTGATCGGGTGCCCCCTTTGGCACGGCGGTAAAAATTCAATTAAGACAATGCTTTCGCTGATCCAAAATATCCGAATAATCCGGATTGCCGATTGAGTTTCAAGGGTGCATAGCTTGGCAGCATGAGACTGTCGGGGGCGGCCAGTGACGTTTATCTGCTATTCAGCGCGCAGGATTTTTTTGCGCGTTGACACCGGAAAACCATCATCTGGGCCGCTGCATGTCGCAGCAAACTGAACTGATCCGTGCCATTTTGCAGGATCAGTGCCGCTCGCACGACGCGGCACTGACTGTGTTGCAAGCCGCATTATTGCTCGAAGTTGATCCCCTCGACTATTGCGCCATGACGCTGGGGGTAGGGCAGGCCAAAACTCTTGAACGCAGCGCCCGCTGGGCCGGACTTGCTCATTTCAATGTTGTCCCGCGACAGATGCAGGGCAATCATCAGCCGGCGCGCCTTGAGGCGTTGGCCGATGTCCGGGCTTTCAAGGTCAAGTTGCTGGACCGCGACGTGCTGTTTTGCGCGCCACAGTTTTTTGAGCCTTATCCGGTTGCGGCGCGAGGTGTTGAACCAACCTCCACTGGCGCGACGGCTGTGTCTTGTGCCGGCCAATGCCCTGCGCCGCTATCTGGTCCAGGCCTCGGCCGGGCATTTGCTGGACCACGCCCGTCAGGAGTTGGCGCGAAATTGGCCATTGGCCAGCGCCCATCTTGAGCCTGACAATGCCGGTTCGCATTGGCTTTGTTGCCGCCCTGTTCGGTCTTATTGCCTTGGTGTTGACCTCGTCCATCCTGCAATCGCCCGGCCTGTTTCCCCTCGTCGTCATGTTGCTCGCACTGCCCGCTGCCGTACGATTGGCCAGTGTGTGTACCTACAGGACACCGGTACTGGCGCCGATTACTCATCGCCCCGATAATGAAGAGCCTGCCAGCCTATTCAGTGTTGATTCCCTTGCGTGACGAAGCGCATATGGTGCCGCAACTGGTCGCTGCCATGGCCGCGCTCGACTACCCCGCTGAACGTCTTGATATCAAGTTTGTGGTCGAAGCCGACTGTCACACCACACTGGAAGCCGTTGAACCCGTGCTGGATCAACCGCAGTTTTCGCTCGTGGTAGTGCCCGAAGCGGTTCCGCTGACCAAGCCAAAAGCCCTTGATTACGCCTTGCCGCTGGCGCGTGGGGAATATGTCGTGGTGTTCGATGCCGAAGATACCCCCGCCCCCGACCAGCTATGGCGTGCGGTGCGCCATTTTCGCGATCATCCCGCCGTGCAATGTATCCAAGCCGAACTGGTCATCGACAATGCCGCCGAATCCTGGCTCACCAGCCTGTTCGCGGGTGAATATTCCGGTCTGTTTGGCGTTCAACTGCCGGCGTTGGCGCGCTGGGGCCTGCCCATGCCGCTAGGCGGCACCTCCAATCATTTTCGCGTCGCAACGCTACGCGAACTGGGTGGCTGGGATCCCTACAATGTTACCGAGGATGCTGACCTTGGCATGCGTTTGGCCCGTGCCGGGCATCGCGTTGATACGCTAGCCATTGGCACGCTGGAGGAAGCCCCCACTCATTTACGCTCATGGCTGGCCCAGCGAACCCGCTGGATGAAGGGTTGGATGCAAACCTTTGTCGTTCACAATCGTCGGCCGCATCTGTTGCTGCGAGAATTGGGCTGGCGCAATTTCTGGGCCTTCGAGCTGATTGTGGGCAGCATGATTGTAGCGCCGCTCCTGCACAGCGCCTTTGCCACAATAGTGATATTGAGCCTGGTGCTCGGGTGGTCGGTTCTGGGCGGTTTGGACGCGCCCTGGCATTTGGCCTACGCCTGCATTTTCGCATTTGGCTATCTCGTGCCGCTTGTCCAGACCTGCCTCGGCTTGGCGCGTCTCGGTCAATATCGCCTGCTCGCCCGGCAGGCTCTGGTTGCCTGCCTATTGGGTCCTTGTGTCGCTTGCCACGGTGCGTGCACTATACGAACTGCTGGATCGTCCTTTTTATTGGGCCAAGACAACCCACCGTGTCGCCCCGGCCCAACGCGGCAGCACCGTGCCATTGTCGGGGACCAGCAATCCGTCGCGCCTTGCCCGGTTCAGGCTGACCGCGCCGTTTGGCCGTCGTCGAAAATTCTAATTTGGACGTTTTCCGCTCTGAACCGTTACACTAGCGTCTGTAATTTGCCGGAGACCCTTTATGACCACCGAGCAGTTGCTGTCTTTCTCCGTCATAATCGGCATGATGCTCGTCTTTATCTGGGGCAGGCTGCGTTACGACATCGTGGCGGCGGGCGCCTTGCTCGTGGCGATTGCCGTTGGCATCGTTAAGCCCGAAGACGCCTTTTCGGGTTTTTCCGACGATATCGTCATCATCGTCGGTAGCGCCCTGCTGGTAAGCGCGGCGGTGTCGCGCTCTGGCATCATGGAAGTGATCATCCAACGCTTCGCCCCCAATCTGACACACCCGCGGATCCAACTGATTGCCCTGGTTCTGGTCGTCACCATCTTGTCGGCCTTCGTCAAGAACATCGGCGCTCTTGCCATCATGATCCCCATCGCCTTCCAGATGGCGCGCAAGTCAAAAGTCTCGCCCTCGCTGTTCCTGATGCCGATGTCATTCGGCTCGCTTCTTGGCGGCTTGATGACCCAGGTGGGCACCTCACCCAACATTATCGTCTCGCGCGTGCGTTTCGAATTGACCGGTGAATCCTTTTCCATGTTTGATTTTACGCCGGTGGGTGGCGTGTTGGCCATTGTGGGCGTGTCAGCGTTAGCAGTTTGCTACAAATTGCTACCCGAACGTCAACGCGAAGACTCCTCGATTGACGAAGCCATAAAGATCAAGAACTACACGACCGAAGCGCAGGTCGTGGCGGAATCCGCAGTACTCGACAAGACCATCGGCGAGCTGCAAAAGCTCGGTGACGGTCAGGCCATGGTCACAGCAATCCTGGGTGAAAACGGCCGCCGCCGCACACCTTTGCCCGACGCCGTGCTGCGCGACGGCGACATTCTGATGCTTGAGGGCGAACCCGAAGCGCTCGACAAACTCGTGGGGCAGGGTGGCCTCAGCCTGTCTGATCGCAAGGTCGACATGGTGACCCCTGCCGACGATATCGGCACCGTCGAAGCCATCGTCGGAAAGTCGTCGGCATTGATCGGGCTAAGTGCCCAGGATTTAACGCTTTTCGACCGTACCGGGGTCAATATCCTGGCCATCAGCCGCCGCGATATCCGCTTCACCAAGCGTCTCGGCGAAATCAAGTTGCAAAACGGCGACGTGCTACTGCTACGGGGCAATATGAATTATCTGCCCAACCTCCTGCGCCAGTGGGATTGCCTGCCGTTGGCAGAACGCAAGCTGCAATTGGGTAGTGTTCGCAATGGGTTGGTGCCGGTTGCCATTCTGGCCGTCGCGATGGGTCTGACCGCATTCGGTATTGTACCTGTTGCTGTGGCCTTTTTCGGTGCGGCCATGTTGATGGTCCTGACTCGCTCGCTGCCATTGCGCGAAGCCTATACTCATCTCGATGCGCCCATTCTGATCATGCTGGCGGCCCTGATTCCGGTGTCGGATAGCCTGCGCACTACCGGCGGCACTGAGCCTGATTGCCGACTGGCTGTCGGGCATGGCCAGTACCTTGCCGCCTTATGGCGCCCTGGCATTGATCATGGTGGCGGCAATGGCTGTAACGCCATTTCTCAACAACGCCGCGACGGTGCTGGTCATGGCCCCGATTGCCGCGACCTTCGCGACCAGCCTCGGTTTCCGCCCCGAAGCCTTTCTCATGGCAGTAGCGATTGGCGCCGGCTGTGACTTCCTCACCCCAATCGGGCACCAGTGCAACACCATGGTCATGGGGCCGGGCGGTTATCGATTTGGTGACTACTGGCGGCTTGGCCTGCCTCTGTCGATCATTGTGGTGCTGGTCGGCGTACCCATGCTCCTGCTCGTCTGGCCGCTTGCCTAGGCACCCAACATGGTCTTGATGATCAACCCTACTATTGCTACGCACGCAACCCCGGCGAGCCATAATAGGGCGAACCAGCCAAGGCGCCGATAAAGCGGGGCCTCGGCCATTAATGATACCCCTCTTCAGGGTCTATTTTGCCCCGGAACACCCAATAGGCATAGCCGGTATAGGCGAGAATGATCGGCACCAGGACTACTGCGCCGACCAGCAGAAAGCCTAGCGAGGCTATCTGGTGCCGCGGCCTCGTTGATCGTCAGTGCGCCCGGTACGATATAGGGATAGAAGCTGATGCCGATCCCGGTAAAGCAGAGGACAAACAGCCCCAGCGCCGCCAGAAACGGCTGCAGATGCTTGTCGGTGGTCAACCCATGCCAAAGCGCGAATGCGCAAACTGCCAGCAATAGCGGTACAAAGGCGGAAAAAAAGGCGGTCGGGAAACCAAACCAGCGCGAAAAATAGATGTCGCGGATGAACGGGGTCCAGATGCTGACGACGCCGATCATGATCAGCGTGGCCACGCCGGCAATCATGGCGTACCGCCGGGCCTTTGCTTGCAGTTCGCCGCTGGTCTTGAGGTTGAGCCAGCAGGCGCCCAATAATGTATAGCCGAATACCACGGCAATCCCGGTCAAAACGCTGAATGGGGTCAACCAGTCCCACCAGCCGCCGCTATAGTGCCTGTCCGTAACCTCAATGCCCTGCACCAGCGCACCCAGGGCAATGCCCTGGGTAAAGGCGGCAATCGTCGAGCCGAGAGCAAATCCCGCGTCCCATACAGGTCGCCAGCGCTCGGTACGCCAACGGAATTCGAACGCCACACCGCGAAAGATCAGACCCAGCAGCATGAGGGTGATCGGCATGTAGAGCGCTGGCATGATCGTAGCGTAGGCAAGTGGAAATACCGCCATCAAGCCGCCGCCGCCCAGTACCAGCCAGGTCTCGTTGCCGTCCCAGACCGGAGCGACCGAATTGGTCATCACGTCCCGGTCGTGTTTTTCAGGAAACAGCGGAAACAGGATGCCAATGCCTAGATCAAAACCGTCCAGCACAACATAGGCCAGTACCGAAAAGGCAATGATGGCTGCCCAGATAAATGCAAGGTCAATGGCCATTGTTTGGCTCCACCTTTGACGATTGCGCCGGACCGGGCGTAATGCCCGCAGCCCGGTTTGGCGCCTTTTCCAACTCGTGATCGTCGGTTTGGGGTGTTCGCCGCATCAGGCGCAGCAGATAGAAAACCCCAGCGCCGAAGACGACAAAATAGACTATGATGAAGGCGATGAGCGATGCGCCAACCGCAGGAGCATCGACATTGGAGAGACTATCCGAAGTGCGTAGCAAACCATAGATTGTGTAGGGTTGTCGCCCCACTTCGGTTGTGTACCAACCAGCCAGAACCGCGACGAATCCGGAAGGACCCATCAAGATGGCGGCGCGATGCAGCCATACATTGTCGTAAAGACGCCCGCGCCAGCGCAGCCACAGTGACCACAATCCGAGGCCGAGCATCAAAAATCCAAGCCCGACCATGACGCGGAAGGTGATGAAGGGAATAAGGGCCGGCGGGCGATCTTCCTTGGCCCACTCCTTGAGCCCCTTGATTTCGCCGTCGGGGTCATGGGTCAGGATCAGCGACCCGAGCTTGGGAATCTCGATCGCATAATCTGTCGTATCGGTCTGATCATTGGGGATACCGAACAGAATAAGCGGTGCGCCTTTCTGTGTCTCGTAATGGCCTTCCATGGCCGCGATCTTGGCCGGTTGGTGCTCAAGTGTATTGAGGCCATGTGCATCGCCCGCAACGATCTGTAGTGGGGTGACAAGCGCTGCCATCCACATGGCCATGGAAAACATGATCCGTGCCTGCCGGTTGGTCCTGTCGGCAAGCAAATGGTTTGCGCCGACGGCGCCCACCGCGAAGGCGGTAGTCAGAAAGGCGGCAAGTACGGTATGGACCAGCCGATAGGGAAATGACGGATTGAATATGATCGCCCACCAGTCTTCGGGCACATATTGGCCATTCTCGGCAATGGAGTAGCCTGCCGGTGTCTGCATCCAGCTATTGGCCGAAATGATCCATGTCGCTGAAACCAGCGTGCCCAGTGCCACCATCAGCGTCGCAAAAAAATGCAGCTTGTCACCGACGCGCTTGCGCCCGAACAGCATGATCCCCAAAAATCCCGCTTCGAGGAAAAATGCCGTGAGCACCTCATAACCCATCAGGGGGCCGATGATCGCTCCAGCCTTATCCGAGAACGTCGCCCAGTTCGTGCCGAACTGGTAGGCTCATGACAATGCCCGACACCACGCCCATGCCGAATGTCACGGCAAATATGGTCTTCCAATAGTCGAACAAGCGCAGATAGGCCCCGTCCTTTTTCCATAAGTACAGGAAATTGAGGAATGCCAGATAAGCGGCGGTGCCGATAGAAAATGCCGGAAAGATGAAGTGAAATGAAATGGTGAAAGCGAACTGAAGACGCGCCAGAATTTCGGCGCTCATTCCCATGAACATGTTCATTTTCCTTCACGCATAACGCGGGTTGGTCTGCTGTATGGCTCACACATACGCTCTTGAGCCATCCGCGAAACCATGGCCATTTGGCACGCGTCGCTTTGTCAGTGCAACATTAGTTCCGGCATTGACCCCAAATCAAGATCACACGGATCGGCCGTATCAGTGCGTTTTAGTCCTAATGGCCGGCGCTAATGGACGCCAAGCCTTAGCGACGACTTGACAGCCATCGCGTTTAGTTGCAAATGATTTGCAAATGCAGAGTAAGGACACTATTCGAATGGACGAACGGGCGCCAAAAACATTCACCGGCTGGAGCCGCGGCGGCGGCGAGTCGTCGCTCTCAGATGTCAACCGGTCGATCCCGGTCAAGGGCATGGCATCCAAATGGCGCCGCGCCGTGGCCTTTATCGGGCCGGGCTATCTTGTCGCCGTTGGCTATATGGACCCCGGCAATTGGGCGACATCGCTCGCCGGTGGCTCCAAATTCGGCTATACGCTGCTGACCGTTGCACTGATCTCCAATATCATGGCCATCGTATTGCAGGCGCTTTGCGCGCGCCTTGCCATCGCTTCGGGTCGTGATCTGGCCCAGGCCTGTCGTGACGCCTTTCCCAAGCCGGTAGCCTATGTGCTGTGGTTTCTTGCTGAAATCGCCATCATCGCCACCGATATTGCCGAGGTGATTGGCACCGCCATCGGCCTTAACCTGCTTTTTGGCATACCGCTTGAAATTGGTGTATTGATCACCGCGCTCGATGTCTTCCTGATCCTCTACCTGCAAAAACTGGGTTTCCGCTGGGTCGAGGCGCTGGTTGTCGGATTGCTGGGCGTCACTGCAGCCTGTTTTTTCGTCCAGATTGCGTTGGCTGACCCCAACTGGGGTGATGTAATCCGCGGCTTTGCACCGACCACGGAAATCGTCAGTAATCCCGAAATGCTCTATCTGGCGCTCGGTATTCTTGGTGCCACCGTCATGCCACACAATCTTTATCTGCATTCGGGCATTGTGCAGACCCGCGACTATGGCAACAGCTTGCCCGAAAAACGCGAAGCCTTGAAATTTGCCACCATCGATTCAACGGTGGCGCTGATGTTGGCCCTATGCATCAATGCCTCGATCTTGATCCTTGCGGCGGCAACATTCCACGTTGCGGGACAAACCGACATTGCTGAGCTTGAGCAGGTCCATTCCCTGCTGGCCCCGGCCCTTGGGTTGGCGATTGCGCCCACGCTCTTTGGCGTAGCGTTGTTGGCGTGCGGCATCAACTCGACGGTCACGGCAACCCTGGCCGGGCAGATCGTCATGGAAGGGTTTCTCGACATCAAACTCGCGCCGTGGCTTCGGCGCCTGATCACTCGGGCCATCGCAATCGTGCCCGCAGCCGGGGTTACCATCTGGTACGGTCAGTCCGGGACGGCTCAATTGCTGATTTTGAGCCAGGTCGTACTGAGCCTGCAACTGTCCTTCGCGGTGTTCCCGCTGGTCATGTTTACCGCTGACAAGAAAAAGATGGGCGCAATGGTCGCGCCAAAATGGCTGATTGCCTTCTCGCTTGCCATCGCCATTATCATCGCCGTGCTCAACATCAAGTTGATATATGACTTCCTGGCGTTGGGATAATCACCGCTTCGGCGCCCGAACTACTGCCCGGCGTCGCGCCCGCGCCAGCCCAAAAGCCGCATGGCGTTGGCCGTTACCAGCACCGTGGCGCCGGTATCAGCCAGTATGGCTGGCCATAGCCCGGTAATCCCTACAATCGTCGTTACCAGAAACAGTGCCTTCAGCCCCAGCGCCACGGTAATGTTCTGCTTGATATTGGCCATGGTGGCCCGCGACAGCAGCATCATGTTGGCGATATCCAGTACCCGCCCGTGCAGCACCGCCGCGTCGGCGGTTTCAAGCGCGACATCGGTGCCGCCCCCCATCGCAATGCCAACGTCAGCGGCGGCCAGCGCTGGTGCATCATTGATCCCGTCGCCAACCTTGGCAACCATTTCGCCGCTGGCCCGAAGTTCGCCGACAATGGTCTGCTTGTCCTCAGGCAATAGTTCGGCGCGCACCTTGATGCCTAATTGAGCGCCGATGGCACGGGCGGTTTGTGCGTTGTCGCCGGTCAGCATGACCGTTTTTGCGCCTAACCCACCGATGGCGGCAAGGCCCTCGGCAGCATCGGAGCGCGGTTCGTCGCGCATGGCGATGATTCCGGTCACCACGTCATTTTCCACTAGTACCGAAACGGATTTTCCGGCGTCGTTGAACTGGCTGATTTGTTGGTCCAGACCAGCGGACAGTTGGACTCTCTCTCGCGCTGCTCGGGGCGACCCCAGGAACAGGTCGATCCCATCTACGGTGCCGACAACGCCCTTGCCGCCAATTGCTCGCGCATTGGAGGCTGGGGCAGGCGCAACGCCCCTTGCGGATGCTTCAGCCAGAATGGCTTTGGCCAACGGATGACTTGACCCCGTTTCCAGTGCCGCTGCCAGACCCAGCACGTCCTCGGCGCTTCGTGAGCCCGCGACAATGTCGGTGACTTTCGGCTTGCCGGCGGTCAGTGTGCCGGTTTTGTCCAGCGCCACCATGGTAATCGAACCCACTTGCTCGAGCACCGCGCCTCCTTTCATTAGCAAACCCTGTCGCGCCCCCGCCGATAGTGCCGCAGCGACGGCAGCCGGTGTTGAAATTACCAGCGCGCAAGGACAGCCGATCAGAAGGATTGCCAGGCCTTTGTAAATCCACTCGTCCCATCCAGCGCCCGTCACCAGCGGCGGCACAGTGGCGATAAGCGCCGCCACAATCATCACGCCCGGCGTGTAGTAGCGCGAGAACCGATCAATGAACCGCTCCGTCGGCGCTTTGGATTCCTGGGCATGCTCAACCAGCGCAACGATCCGGGCAATCGTGTTGTCGGCGGCTGCGGCTGTGACGCGCACACGCAGCGCAGCGTCGTGATTGATGGTGCCGGCAAATACCTTGTCACCCACCTGTTTTTGCCGGGGCACAGATTCACCGGTTACCGGGGCCTCATCGATCGCACTTTGGCCTGACAGGATGACGCCGTCGGCAGCAATCCGGTCGCCGGGCCGAACCAGAATGATGTCATCCAGCGCCAGCGCCTCGGCTGACACGTCGCGGGTTTGGCCATCGCGTTCACGTAACGCAACTTTGGGCACCAATGTTGCCAACGCCTTGATGCTGGCGCGCGCGCGTCCGGTCGCGACGCCTTCGAGTAACTCCCCGATCAGGAACAACAGCACGACAATTGCAGCTTCTTGCGCCGCATTGATGAAGACCGCACCAATCGCGGCGATGCTCATCAGTGTTTCAATGGAAAACGGGCTGCCGTTGATCGCGCCGCCATAGGCACGCCGCACGATCGGGACCAGCCCAACCAGCATGGCCGCAACATATGCCCACTGCCCAAACTGGGGCAGCAACTGCGCGATGACGAAGGCAATGACAACGGCCACCGCGCTCAATGCCGCCAATCGGGCCTTGTCGCTTCGCCACCATGACCCATCCTCGGACCCATGATCATGCCGGTGCATGCCTGCGAGTTCGTCGGTCGACCCGTCTCTCGTGTGTTCCTGATGACTGGCCGATTCGCGAGGCGCTGAATCCTCACCAATTATTGTTGCCGTGTAGCCGAGGCTTTTTACCTTGCCTGCAATGTCATCTGGCGCGGTATCCAAGTCGTGATCGACCGTCATCATACCCGCGACCACCGAAACACTGACCTCGGAGACGCCGGAAATCCGGCGCGTTGCCCGATCGACCTTGGTCGCGCAACCGGCGCAATCCATGCCTTCGATGCGAAAACGCGTGGTGAGTGATGCTGTCATCGTCCGGACTCCTTGAATTTCTGTCTCAAACGCTACATCCTCTAGCCACTATAGGAGCAAGCCAGAAATGCCGAACGATTTTGCCATTGGTGAGGTGGCGCGCCACACTGGGGTCAAGGTGCCCACCATTCGATATTACGAACAGATCGGCCTGTTGCCGCGCCCGACGCGGACTGCCAATAATCGCAGGGTCTATGATCTCAACGATCTCAACCGCCTCACCTTCATTCGCCACGCGCGCGAACTGGGTTTCGACGTCGACGCCATCCGTACCTTGCTGGCTTTGCAGGATCAGCCCCAGCGATCCTGCCAACAGGCCGATAGTATCGCCAAGGCCCGGTTGATTGACGTCGAACAGCGTATCGCCAGTCTTGGCGCGCTCAAGGCCGAACTCGAACGCATGGTGTTGGGCTGTTCGCACGGTCGCGTGGAAGATTGCCGGGTGATCGAAATTTTGGCGGACCACGGCCAGTGCCGCCATCATCAACATGTCCCGGCGTGACAATTTGCCCAACCCTGCACTATTCGGCTTGGTGAACGGATTCTGAATTTCGGGTTCAGGCCCGGTTCGAACCAGCTGCGCTATTCCTCCTGACATCGGCAACAAAGGTCACAGGGACCCGCCGCAATCAGGAGAGAAAAATGACCCGCAATATCATCATCACCACCGCCCTCGCCGCCATCTTGGCCATCAGCGCCGCCCCGGCCATGGCTAACAGCGTATTCCTCAATCAGTCCGGCTTCGGCAATGCCGCTGGCGGCGCCCAGATTGGTGTAGACAACCAACTCGGTATCTTCCAGAACGGCGCCTTCAACCAGGCCGTTGGCCAGCAGAATGGCAATCACAATACTGGTGCTATCGGCCAGGACGGTTTCAACAATTACGGCGAAACCAACCAGAATGGTAGTTTCAACCAGGCCGGCGTCGGCCAGTTTGGTGACAACCACACCTCGGTCCTGAGCCAGGACGGGAATGGCAACGTCGCTGCCGGCGTACAGGTTGGTAACGGGTGTAGCGCCGATGTTCAGCAGCACGGTGTCGGCAACGTCTCCGCCTTTGTTCAGGCTTGCCCTTGATCCGGATTTGCAGTGAATATCGTAGGCCGGGAGGCTTTGCCTCTCGGCTCATCGCCCGACCATCCAAGTCAGGAGATAGTATAATGACCAAACTCAATATTCGCCTCGCCTTGCCGGCTCTTGCCGGACTGGCCATCCTCGGCTTCGCCGTCACCAGCGGCCAGGCCGATACCGCCAACGCAGACCAGCTGCGCTGTGGACTTGAAACCACAACCAGCAACGGAACGGTTGCGCTCGAAGCCCGGTTGGTGTCGCCGACTGATCTGTCTGGAACCTATCGTCTCAGCATCATCAGTTCGGGCCCATCTGGACGTTCCAATATCAATCAGGGCGGTGGCTTTTCCGCCCGTGCCAACGAAGACGTCGTCCTCGGTCGCGTCAGTCTCAACTCCAATGCCAAGAGCAATGTCGACTTCGAGGTTTCGGCCAATGGGGCAACAATTGATTGCACCGACAGCGCCAATCAACTGCGCTGAAAAACGCTGCCTACACCACTGAACAGGGCTCCATCTCGGGGCCCTTTTTCGTTGTCGGGCGGATTGTGAAATTGGCTGAACCAAAGATGAATATGCCGCTCCGGATGGGTTCACTCTAATAGGCGCATTCTCCTGTCATCGGCTGGATAACCCAGCACCCAAGCGACCAACAGGAGAAACATCATGATCAAGAAAATTGTCACCGCCGCCGCCGTCGCCCTCACAATCGGTGTGACCGGTCTCGCCACCACGGTACCCGCCACAGCCGGGGGCCAGGTCTCAGTCAGCTTCATACCCAGCGACCCCGAGCAGGCACAAGCGCTTGGCATGGGCCTGCAGATGTTTTCGATCGTCAAAGGCCTTTCCGGCCAGGGCGCCGATGTCAGCCAGAATGGCAACAACAATGCCGCCGGCGTTGCCCAAAATGGTTCGGGCAATCATGGCTTGATCATGCAGGAAGGTGACGGTCACACCGGCACCATCAACCAGAATGGCAACAACAACAGCTGCGGCTTGTTTCAGTTTGGTGAAAATACCAATGCCCAGTGCGCCCAGACCGGCGACAACCAGACCAGCCTCACTACGGTGTTCGGTTTCTAGAGTTTCCAATGCTTGCACCGCGCGGGGCCAACTGGCCCCGCTCGCTTCATCCCCGCTCAACGCAGAGCGCAACGCCCATGCCGCCGCCAATGCATAGCGTCGCCAGACCCTTGGCGGCATCACGTCGCGCCATTTCATGCAGCAAAGTTACCAACACCCGCGCGCCCGACGCGCCAATCGGATGGCCGATTGCGATGGCCCCCCCATTGACATTGACCTTGTCCATATCCCAGTCCATTGCCTGATTGACCGCACAGGCCTGCGCTGCGAAAGCCTCGTTGGCCTCGATCAAATCGAGATCGTCGGCGCGCCATCCCGCCTTTGCCAAAGCCTTGGTTGAGGCGGGGATCGGTCCGGTTCCCATGATCGAAGGGTCAACGCCCGCCGTAGCCCATGAGGCAATGCGCGCCATCGGTGTCAGATTACGCCGCGCCGCCTCCTCGGCATGCATCAAAACCAGCGCCGCCGCCCCGTCATTAATGCCCGACGCATTGCCTGCGGTTACGGTACCATCCTTGTCGAACGCCGGGCGCAGGCGCTCCAACGCCTCGAGCGTCGCATCGGCTCGGATATATTCGTCCTTGTCCACGACCAGATCGCCCTTGCGAGTTTTGACCGTGACAGGGGTGATTTCCCGATTGAAATGACCGGCCTGTTGCGCTGCCGCAGCCTTTTGCTGGGACGCCAGCGCAAAACTGTCCTGCGTGTCACGATCAATGCCGAACTGACGGGCGACGTTTTCGGCGGTGATGCCCATATGGTAACCACCAAAGGCATCGACCAGTCCGTCGACCATCATCGTGTCGACCAGAGTAACCGGCCCCATTTTTACCGGTGCCCGCAACTGCTGACAGTGCGGTGCCAGCGACATGGATTCCTGGCCGCCTGCAACAATGATCTTTGCGTCACCCATGGCAATTTGTTGCATCCCCAGCGCCACCGCTCGCAAACCCGAGCCACAGACCTGATTGACGCCCCAGGCGGTTGCAGCTTGATCGATACCCGCGCCAATGGCGGCCTGCCGTGCCGGGTTCTGTCCCAGGCCTGCCGCTAACACTTGGCCCATGATGGTTTCGTCGATTTCGGTGCCATTTACCCCGGCGCGTTCCATTGCCACCCGGATGGCGGTGCTGCCCAGCGATACGGCCGAAATGGTAGATAGGCTGCCCATGAACGAACCGACGGGCGTCCGCGCCGCACTGACAATGACAATGTCGCTCATGGCTTTTCCCGGTCCAGAGCAATCTCAAAATGCGCCTCGGTCTTGGCGGTGATTTCGTCTACGCCAACCCCTTCGGCACACTCGATCAAAACCATTTTTGGTGCCTCGCGACGTTCCACCGTGAAAACGCCAAGATCGGTAATCACCAGATCGGCAACGCGCTGTCCGGTCAGGGGCAGGGTGCAGGTCTTGAGAAGTTTGGGCGCGCCTTTGGCCTCATGCTCCATCACCACAACGACGCGCTTTACCCCAGCCACAAGATCCATGGCGCCACCCATGCCCTTGACCATTTTGCCTGGAATCATCCAGTTGGCCAAATCGCCATTTTCCGCCACTTGCATCGCCCCGAGGATCGACAGGTCGATATGTCCGCCCCGGATCATGCCAAAGCTGTCGGCGCTGGAAAAAAAGCTGGTCATGTCCAACTCCGTGACCGTCTGCTTGCCAGCATTGATCAGGTCCGCATCTTCTTCCCCCTCAAACGGGAACGGCCCCATTCCCATCATGCCGTTCTCGCTTTGCAACCGCACGTCCATGCCATCAGGGATGAAATTGGCCACAAGCGTTGGAATGCCGATGCCCAGATTGACGTAAAAGCCGTCCTGCAGTTCCTGGGCGGCGCGGGCCGCCATCTGTTCGCGTGTCCAGGTCATTATTTCGCCTCCGCCGATTGCCGCGCCCGCACGGTGCGCTGCTCGATATGTTTGGTTGGATTGGCAATTTCAACAATGCGCGAAACAAAAATGCCAGGCGTGTGGATCTGATCCGGCTCCAGCGTGCCGGTTGGCACCAGATGCTCGACTTCGGCGATTGTTACGGTGCCAGCGGTGGCCATCATCGGGTTAAAATTGCGTGCCGTCTTGCGATAGACGAGATTGCCTTCATGGTCACCCTTCCAGGCATGAACCAGCGCCACGTCGGCCACCAGGCCCCGTTCCATGACAAATTTCTCACCATCGAACTCGCGCACTTCCTTGCCCTCGGCAATCAACGTGCCCACTCCTGTCTTGGTAAAAAACGCCGGTATGCCAGCGCCGCCAGCGCGGATGCGTTCGGCCAGTGTGCCCTGTGGATTGAATTCCAGTTCCAGATCGCCAGACAGATATTGTTCGGCAAACAGCTTGTTCTCGCCAACATAGGACGAGATCATTTTTTTGATCTGCCGCGTTTCCAACAGCCGTCCGAGCCCGACACCATCGACCCCGGCATTATTGGAAATGACAGTCAAATTCTTGGCGCCCGAGCTTTTGATGGCCTCGATCAGGGCTTCGGGAATGCCACACAGGCCAAAGCCGCCCGACATTACCACCATGCCATCTGACAGCAATCCAGCTAGCGCCTCTTCGGCGCTCGTATATATCTTTTGCAAAGTCTGACCTCCCTGGCATCGCCAGCCACGCGCAAATTCAGTCCGCATTCAGCGGCAGTTTTGTCCACGCTATGCCTTGTTTGATCTAGGAAGTTAGTAGTATTTATACCCTATGGCTCAATCTATACTCGCACACAGCCCCATTCCGCGACCGGCCTCCCAGTACCAGTTTGCCCTGGCAGACATTCCTGTCCCAATGGTCTATGCGACCCACCGCATTATTCGAGACTGCAATATCGAGTTTGCATCCTTGTTCGGTCTTGAGCGTCAGGATCTGCTGGATCAGAGTTTTTCCCGACTTTACCCCGAGATCGCCGACTTCGTACGTACTGGTGAGATGTGGCGTCACCATTTACCGGGTGGGCAGGTATATTATGACGAACGCATCATGAGTGGTGCCGGGGGGCAGCGCTTCTGGTGTCGCGTCAACGGCCGCAGCCAAAATCTTGCTGATCCATTTGCTGAAGCACTCTACTGCTTTGAACCGATGACCCGGCCGGTCAGTGCCGCCAGCATGACCCTGACCGGCCGCCAGCGTCAGATACTGACCTTGGTTGCCCAAGGCAAGACCAATGCTGCCATCGCCACCGAACTGGATCTGTCGCGGCGCACCATCGAAGCGCACCGCGCCCGGCTCATCCGGACGATCGGCGTACGCAACAGCGCCGAACTGACCGCATGGTTTTCGTTGAACCACGAGACATGAGTTTCAGTATGGAAGTCGGATTGTCGTTAAAGGGACATCAGGGCCATTAACCACTGCAATGCGCTATAAAGCAGGCACCAGCCCGGCATTCACCTCAATCATGTCGTCCAGCAAAGTGCCAGGCGAGCAGTTTGAGCTTCTGAATGAAGGATCCAGGGCAATAGATTCAATGGCTGCTCGCCGACTGCCCAATGCCCCCTCAACGCTAAGCTTGTGGATGGCCACCTGCGTCGACAACCATTGTTGAAAAAACAACGGCACCTCGGCAATCGGCGAGGTTAGCGCAATGCCCTTATCCGAGACCCACGCGGGTAATTCGACAATGGCGTCGTCAGGCAGGAACGGCAACCGACCTTCGTTTCGCGTGTTCCCGGACAGATAATGGTACGGCTCGGATTTGCCGCTGAGTGCCAGAATAATATCAAAAATCTGTTCTTGTTCCTCGTCTGCAATAAAGTGGGCCGGATCAGTCGCCGGCGTCGGTTTGCCCGCGCTGGCCTGGCGCACCGCGAGTACGCCGGTGGCGTCCCGTGGCCAGGTGTTGAAATGGCTGTGCTTCCACATTCGACCGTTGGCATAAGGCAAATAGTCATAATTGTGCCAGATGCCGTGACCGATCACTTCGCCCAGCTCTTCAAACATTTTGTACTGGGTGAAGTCGGTGCTACTCCACTCTTCCCTTTCCGAATCGGAAATGTTTGTCTTGATATGGTTGAGCAGGTCAGTGTTGGTGGGCTTGTGCAGCAGTTTTTGCACAATGTGAAAATGATTGATGCCGGCCACATGAATATCCAGTTCCGCCGTCGGTAATTTCAGCAGGCCGGCCATGCTGTCCTTGAGATGGAGGGTGCCATGGCAGTGACCGACGACACGCCGGAAATTGAGCGCAGAATCCAGTGCCATCACAAGGCGCGGCATGGGATTGTTGATGACGTGAACCCAGACCTCGGAGTTGCTGTCCTGGGCAGCCCTCGCAATATCCAACAATGGCGGTAAATGGCGCATCAACGCCATAAGCGCTCCAGGCGTTGCTGTTTCGCCTTCGACAAAGTCGATCCCATGATCCTTGAGCACCCAGCATGTTCTCAGGAACGATGCGGGAAAATCTACCGCAAAGGCGCACAGAACATGGTCGGCACCCTGAACCGCCTCTCGTGCCATCGAATGTATCGAGACAGAGTGGTTTTTCCCACACCGCTTGTTGAGTGCTACAATCAGTTCCTCGAGCCGCGTCGATGCGGCGCTATCAATATCCATCAGCCTGAAATGGATATTTTCGGCGTTGGACGACTGAAAAACGGCCCGGACAAGACTAAGTGCGAATCTGCTTCCACTGCCAACAATTGCAATGGACAGGTTATTTGTGCTCGACACCGACGTCTCCCGCTGGATAAAACCGCATCAGGTGTGCTAAATTAGCATTTATGGGATAAATAGGTCAAGAGGTGAACGGTGAACAACTCATCGGGATTGCGTTCAAGAGTTACCGAAACGATCGCCGGATGGATCTTGTCAGGTGAGATGCAGCCGGACGCAATATTACCGACCGAAGCGGAACTGAGCATCAAGCTGGGGGTCGGCCGCAACACAATACGCGAAGCGATAAAAGTACTGGGCTCCAAAGGCCTGCTAGAAACGCGCACCAAGCGCGGTTCAAAGGTAAGCCCACGTGCAGCTTGGAGCCTTGTTGGATCCTGAAGTTGTAAAATGGCGACTGGCGGTCGACCAGGACGTCTCCTTCATATTAAGTCTATGTGACGTGCGAATGATTATCGAGCCTGCCGCGGCAGCGCGCGCCGCGAAATTTGCTGTTCCCGAGCAGTTGGTACGCATGTCCGATGCCCTGGAGCGCATGGCGATTGCGAAAAGCGCCAATAGCTACACCTCGGCTGATATGGAATTTCATGCAACCATACTCGAGGCGGCCGGAAACGAATTGCTGCTTCAATTGGGATCGGCGCTTGATGCGGCGCTTATTGCCAGCCGCAGGGTTACGTTGGCCATCGACAACAGCGCCGTGGACACTATCGACATTCATCGCAAAATACTCGAGGCAATATCGGACAAGCAGCCCGATGTGGCGAGGGAATCGATGGAAAAGCTGATTTCCATCACCAGTTCGCACGTCATGGCAGCACTATCCCGCAAGGCGGTGGTCGAAGAGCAGCAATATTCAGCTGTCTGAACCCCTGGCCGGCCTGATGAACAACGCCGGCGAAGTGGGGCTATGTGGGTGAGGGCCAGAACTTAGTAAGGGTCAATGGCGTCGCGCAATCCATCGCCCAGCGCGTTGAACGCAAAAACGGTTATCAGCACAAACAGCACCGGCGACAATATCCACGGATACGACCCGATGACCGAGAATGTTCGGGTGTCCTGGAGCATGAGGCCCCATGAAATCATGGGTGGTTTCACGGCAAATCCAAGAAAGCCGAGAAAGCCTCTCCAGCAATACCACGGTGGGGACTGCCAACGTTACCGATACAATCACGTGACTCAGCACGTTTGGCAAAATGTGTTTAACAATGATACGACCATCGGATGAGCCGACTGCAACCGCTGCACGCACATATTCGATGCGAGCCAGTGCCAGCGTTTTGGAGCGCACTTCCCGGCTCAGTTGCGCCCATCCCAATACCGCCATCACGCCGATAACAAAGGCCAGAAATATGTTGGACGGCGCGGTAACCGGAATCAGGCTGGTCAGCGCCAAATAGAGCGGCAACTGTGGAAATGCCAGGACAAAGTCCACAAGTCGCTGCAGCCAGCTATCAACCGGACCACCAATATAACCCGACGTTATCCCGACCAGGGTGCCCACAATTGTCGTCAAACTCACTACAATCAGCGCGATCATCAAACTCGTTCGTGACCCCAATATGCCACGCGACAGAATATCCCGGCCAAATTTGTCAGTGCCCAGCAGATGCAACGGTCGGCCGTCGGTTGAACCGAACAAGTGCACATTTCCAGACACCACCCAGAACAAGGTGTAGGAATATCCTTGGACAAACAATCCGGTAGGGGTGGGGTTGTCCTTGATCGGGCCCGTCAGCGGTTGGAACGTAACACTGTCGAATTCACCGGTTTCTCCGATGGGATAGACATAGGGAATAATGCCGACTTGGCCTTGTGGGTTTTCAAGACTTATTGTGTCGGGAGGGGCGAACGGCAGATTGGTCGCCTTCGGGTCTACGATTGCGAAGAAATCTGCAAACACCGAAACGATCAAAAGCAGTGAGACCAGTATCAATCCCGCCATGCCCATCGGTGATCGGCGAAAGCGCCGCCAGACCAGCTTGGCATAGGTCTCGTCGTTGCGCGCACCGGAGCGTGTGTCTTGTGCTGATTCAGGCGCATCTGGCTCTCGTATGTCGTCGTCTCGCTCGTGAGGCGTAGCGTCCAATTTGTCTGTCATGACGCACCGCCCCCCAAACGAATCCTTGGGTCGAGTGCCACCAGCAACAAGTCGGAAATAATGTTGCCGACCATCAGCGTTGCCGCCAGAACCAGCATGAAACTCGCGGTCACATACACATCGCCAACCGACATGGAGCCGACGATTGCCGGCCCTACAGTGGCAAGACCAAAAATGATGGCGGCTTCGATTTCGCCGGTAAGCATGTAGGGTAGAACGATCCCCTGGTAGGCGACCAGTGGATGAAGGGCGTTCGGCACAGCGTGCCGCATCACCACGGCGCCTTCAGAAAGGCCCTTGGCGCGCGCCGTCTCGACATATTGCGAATTGAGCACATCGAGCAGGTTTCCCCGCATTACTCGCATATTGTAGGCAAGACCGCCAAACGTGGCGATCATGACGATCGGCCAGATGTGCTTGACCAAATCAACGAACTTGTCCCAACTCCAGGGCGCGCCGCCATATCGGGGCGAAAAGAAGCTGCCGATTTCCTGGGAATGGAAATGAAACGCTAGCAGATAAACAACAACCAGCGCCAAAAGGAACCGGGGTACGGTCATGCCGATAAATGCGATGGCACTCGCAACCGTATCGACCCATGAATAGGGTCGGGTGGCCGCGAGGATACCAAGCCCGATACCGATTGCACTTGCGAGCAGGTGCGAAACCAATGCTATGGCGATGGTGGGCGGCAATCGGCTCGAAATCAGGTCGGCCACCGGCCGGTTAAAGTAAAGCGAATGGCCGAAGTCAAACCGCGTCACGATCCCGGTAATCCAAAACAGATACCGAACGGGAAGCGGCTGGTTTAGCCCATGGGTTTCTCGATATACCTCAGCCTGATGCGCTGCCTGCTCGACTGACGCCCCACCCTGATTGATAAGCGTAGCCTGTATATAGTCTGCGTAGTCTCCCGGTGGGGCTTCTATGATAGCGAAGGTGACAAAGCTGAGCGCCAACAGAACGGGGATTGACGACGCGGTTCTCAGGATCAAAAATTTCAGAATTTGCAGCATTTTTGCCCGAGCCTTAGTAAGCTGGTTGGGCGGATGGCAATCGCCACCCGCCCGCCTCTTGGGAGTAACTGTTATAGTCCGACCGGTCCATCCGATCCCGGCGCGCCCGGCAGGGTGTCGGGGAACAACTCGTAGTCCTGCTGCTTGTCCGCAGCCACATACATCCGCTCGCGGAAAATGCTGTCCACGTCCCAGTTGAACAGGAAGATTGGCAGGCCCGCAGCCACGTTGGAAAACCTCTTGTTCAGGATGTGGCCACCCGAATATTGGGTAAGGCCGATTGCATAGAGGTTTTCGGTATAGAGCTGCTGATATGTCTTCATCAGAGCGATCCGCTCGATTGGATCATTGGTCGCGATGAAGCCGTCCACCACATCCGCCAATTCCTGCTCGAATGGCAAAAGGTCAAGCTCATCGTCTGTGCCAACCCTGTGTTGCAGGGCAACCCTTGGGCCTGTTGGGGCAAGTTCGGCAGTATTTTGCACAACCGACACCAGAGATGAGCCATTGCGGTTGATCACCCAGTCAAAGTCACCGGCGTTCCTTGCCGCCTGCAATTGATTGTCGGCCATATAGCGGCCAATGATCTTAATGCCAATCTGCTCCATCTGAGCAATCACCGCGTCGGCGAGGCTGCGATCTGTTGCAAAGTCGGTGTTGGCGAGCAAGGTGATCTGGACGTCCTGTCCACCCACGCCTTCGGCGTCGGCAGGGAAGTTTACAAACCCGTTGCCATCCGTATCAATTAGCCCGGCTTGCTCAAGGAGCGTTTTGGCACCTTCAGCAGAATATGGATAGTAAACCGTTGAAGCGGCATCATAATAGGTTGTTCCAGCATAGAGACCGCCAGGATAAATGGCCGTGAACGGCCCTTTCACCAATGAGTCGCCAATGGCTTCGCGGTTGAGCCCGTATGAAATCGCTTTGCGGAAATCAATGTTCCGGTTCAATTCACGAACCGCCTGAGCGCGATCATCGGGCTGTCCCCAGCCATTTGCCGATAGGTTCGGATAAAGCGAATAACCAATGGTTCGCGCACCAAATGTGACGGTCGCCGGCGCATCCGGTTCGGCGGCGCGTTTGAGAACTTCAACGAAGTTTTCAGGCTGCTCGAGATTGGAAATATCGGCAGTGCCTGCGATGGCCTGCACGTCACGATCCGCCCATGTCGATAGCTTGTAGTGAATTTCCGAGAAGTAGGGCAGTTGATTGCCGGCCTCGTCTACCTTCCAATAATAGGGATTGCGCCGCATGACGATGATATCGTCGGGCCGATATTCGACCGGCACCCATGCGCCCATTACCGGGTAGTTCATATATTCGGGTGGAAAGGCGTTCTTGAAGTCCTCATAGGTGTTGTCCGGGTTATATTTCGGATGCTCCGGCTTCAGCAGATGGGCCGGACCCGGACAAAAGTCGCCATAGGCCATCTGATACAGCACTTGCTTGGGAAACGGTGTCTTGAACGTCCAAAGCACCGTGTTGTCGTCAACTTTTTCCAGGGTAGTGCCAGCGCCAAAAGTTTCCTGGGTCGTACCAGTTACGGGCGTCAGGTTGGGATCAAGAATATTGTCTTCCCAGTAAAACATGACGTCGTCGGCATTGAATGGTGCGCCGTCGGACCATTTGGCGCCTTCAATCAAGTGCATTGTGAGTTGCAGTCCGTCGTCGGACCACTCCCAGCTTTGTGCCAGATTGGGCAGTGGCTCAAGTTCCTCGGCACGCACCTGAAACAGCGGGCCCGTACGAGTCAGACATTCGAACATGCCGATGTCGATGCCGCCCCAGCCTTGCGACTGGCCAGCCTGAAAGTTCCATCCCTCCGGGCGCGCGCCCACAACATGCCGCATGACATCGCCATAGACGCCAATGCCGTCTGGCATGGCAGCGGTTTTGAATACTAGGGGCTCATTGGGTAACCGGTCCTTGACTGGTGGTAACTCACCCTTGGCGACCATCGCGGCGACAAAATCCGGTTCATGGTACTCAGGCAAGGCTTCATAGTCGTACAGGTCTTTGGCACCCAGAAAATTTGGAAAGGCCTGTGCGTCGAAGCGGGGTGGATCTGGTGGTGTAGTAGGTGCCGGCACGGTTTGCGCGAGCGCACTGGTGCACACGCCACACATCAAGCCTACAATCGCAATTCGTAGCCTATCGCTGGACATTTCGCCTTCCCTCCCAAAATTTCCAATTCCTTAACTTGCATTAATGGGATAAATAGGTCAATAGAAAAGTCGGAGTATATCTGCTGGTCAATTTGTGTTGTCTCGTTGGCAGGCGGGGTGGGTAAAAACCCCTCGCGGGAACGCCGCCGAAAATGATCACTGCCTGCTAAAATCAGGATGTTTGGCCACCTGACATATTGCGTTCTGACTTATGGGCCAGGCACCTATACCATAACAGTTGGCGGTCTAATGGCTATGACGGGTTACGCGTGCCCCTCGACGGCCCTTGAGGAAATCAAGGTCTGCACCGGTGTCGGCGCCACCGACATGATCAATATAGAGCCTTGGCGTAGCCGCTTGCTGCCTGCGGCGGCTGCGGCACATGACGTCGCAATCGCTCTTCAACCTCCGCGTCAGAGACGTCTAGATGTATGCGCCGGTTTGCGACATCCACTTCAATCATGTCGTCATCGCGCACAATTGCCAAGGGACCAAGCATGGCGGCTTCCGGAGAGGCATGCAACAAAACCGTTCCATAGGCAGTGCCGGACATGCGCGCGTCGGAAATCCTGACCATATCGGTTACACCTTTGCGCAATATTTTTGGTGGCAGTCCCATATTCCCAACCTCGGCCATGCCGGGGTACCCCTTGGGGCCACAATTTTTCAACACCAATATGCAGTTCTCGTCGACATCGAGCGCTTCATCATCGATGCGATTTCTATAGTCCTCGATCGTCTCAAAAGTTACTGCCCGACCCCGATGTTGCATCAGTGCCGGGGTCGCCGCAGACGGTTTGATGATCACGCCGCCCGGCGCCAAATTGCCCTTCAACACCGCGATGCCGCCATTCTGGGTCAGGGCCCTGGCGGGCGACAGGATGACATCGTCGTTCCAGTTTCTAGCTGTCGAAATATCCTCGCCGATACTTCGCCCCGAGACCGTGATCGCGTCGCTGTATAGGTGGCCAATGTCGGCCAATTGCTTGAGAACAACAGGCAGACCGCCAGCGTAAAAGAACTCTTCCATCAGATACTTGCCGCTTGGCCGAAGGTTCACAATGGTCGGAACGCCGTTGCCGACCTTGTCCCAATCGTCAAGGGTCAGCTCGACGCCAATTCTACCCGCCAGCGCCAGCAGGTGGATCACCGCATTCGTACTCCCACCAATTGCAGCGTTGGTCTTGATGGCATTTTCGAACGCTCGGCGTGTCAAAATATGGGACGGTTTGAGATCATCCTTGACCATGTCGACAATACGGCGTCCGGTTATCTGGGCCATGACCCTGCGTCGGGCGTCGACTGCTGGAATTGCGGCATTGCCACTAAGCGTCATGCCAAGTGTTTCGGCCATGCTGGCCATCGAACTTGCCGTGCCCATTGTGTTGCAATGCCCCGGCGAGCGTGCGTGGCCTTGCTCGGTTTCGATAAAGTCATCCAGCGACATTTCTCCGGACCGCACCATTTCCGAAAAACGCCAGACATCGCTGCCCGAAGCCAGATCCTCGCCTCTGAACTTGCCATTCAACATTGGTCCGCCGGTGACCATTATCGTGGGAATATCAACGCTCGCCGCACCCATGAGCAGGGCAGGAGTTGTCTTGTCACAGCCCGCGAGGAGCACAACCCCGTCCATGGGATTGCCTCGAATGGCTTCCTCCACATCCATTGAAACCAGATTTCGAAACAGCATGGCAGTCGGACGCAGCATGCTTTCGCCGGTCGAAAAAACCGGAAACTCGAACGGCACTCCACCTGCCTCATAAACGCCTCGCTTTACCCGTTCGGCGATATCGCGCAAATGGCCGTTGCACGGGGTAAACTCGGACCAGGTATTGCAGATGCCGATAATCGGTCGACCGTCCAGAGCGTCATCTGGCAAACCTTGGTTTTTGGCCCATGACCGGTGGATGTAGGTGTGCTTGTCACCTTTCTCAAACCAATCTTGTGAGCGCAGCCTGCGCGGCCAATTTGCTTTTGAAAAACTCAATGCGCCTACACCCATCCGCCATCAACGATAAAATTCTGGGCCGAGCACATTTTCGCCTCATCAGATGCGAGGAACAATGCCATGGCGGCAATGTCCTCGGGCAAAACGTGGCCGACCAGACATTGGCTTTTGTCAATCAGTTGCTCTGCTTCAGCATCGACCCATAGCGTTTTTTGCCGCTCGGTCATCACCCATCCAGGCACCAGCGTATTAACCCGGATGCCATGCTTGCCCAGGTCCCGTGCCAATGTTCGGGTCAATCCGTGCAACCCCGCCTTGCAGGCTGCGTAAATCGGCAGGTTCCCCGACGCCATCATCCAACTGACTGACCCGAAATTTACAATTGACCCGCCACCCATTTCGATCATGCTCGGCGCCACCGCTTGGGCCGCGAACATTGCGTGGCCAAGGTTGACCGCGATGGCGCGTTCGTAAGTTTGTTGCGTCAACTCGTCCAATCGCATGCGCTGATCGTTGGCGGCATTGTTTAGCAATATCTGGCAGGGTCCATGAGCGCGCGCGAAATGCATGATCGCGTCATGGTAAGCTGCAAAGTCCGTTATATCGCACGCTTGAAACTCTGCCTTGGCGCCGTTGGCCGCCAGCTCAGCGGCCAACGCCGAACCCCGTTGGGCGTCGATATCGACAAATCCAACCCGCGCTTTTTGGGCGCAAAAGCCGCGAACCAGTGCCGCCCCGATGCCGGTTGATCCACCGGAAATGACAACTGCGACATCTTTCAGACTTTCATAGTGTGTGTTCAGCATCATCGACCCCCGCCATACGGGTTGAGCCAGACTCGCCCCTCATTGCGCTCCCCTCGTCATGGGTCCCAGTGAAGCCACGCATTGATGTTCTCGATCATGTTCAACAACAATTGTGTCAGTCTGGTAATATTTATCCTATTTGTGTGATAAATAAAACTATTATGAACGCCATTGACTTGGCAAGTGAAATTTGCCGCCGGTCAGAAAAATGCCTGTTCCGTTCCCTATTGTTTGGCTCACACGGGACAGTGGCGGCCCCAACGCCGCAGCTGTTATGTGGTCACATTGGATGTGATGATGATTGCAATGTTCTGATGCCGGAAGGAGGACTTTGTGCAATGAGCAGGAATAACGAGCCTAGTCAGTGCCTATCTCAAGGACAAGAACGACGGGGCAATATCACTGTTCAACGAATTTCGCGACGCTGCGCTTGCCGCCGGTACAGAGGTGGAAGAGAAAGTCTCCAAAACCATGGTTGCATGGAAGGGCAAACGCACATTTGCGACAGCCTATGTGAAAGGAAAATACCTGGAATGCACCGTGGATCTGCTGCACGCGATCGAGCACAAACATCTCAAGGCCTCGTTCCCCACGACCAAGAAGGTGGTCACCAACCGTTTCACGTTGGAACCGGGCGAAACGGTGGATGAGCAGATGACAGCCTGGCTGAAGGAAGGCTTTGAAGATGTGGGACCTGGGACCGGTTCCAAATCGTAGTTTTCTTGGCAACCCCAAACCGGAGCCGTTGCAGCATTTTCTCTTGCGTCCAACGACCAGGTTGGCAGCGGGCGCAATAGTGTGGGTTGAGATATCCCAGCACACGTGAATCAGTCGCGCGTCGGGTTCAATATTGTCCAGCATCGAAATCTTGGCCACCGGCACGGTGAGGCGGCTGTCTCGCCGCGATGGTGATGTTGACAGTTTGACTCACTGATATTTTGTAATATATTACACCATATCACCAAGGGAGATATTTTATGAGGAAACTTGCTATTGCCCTGCTGACTGTGGCCGGCCTTGCCGCCACGGCACCCGCCCATGCCCAGGATGGCTGGCCCCAGCGACCCATCACCATCATCGCACCCGCTGGCGCCGGCGGTGGCACCGACGCCGTCGCGCGCCTACTCGCTAATGGCCTTCAGGAGGAACTCGGGCAACCCGTTAATGTGGTCAATCAGGGCCAGGGTGGCGGCGTCGTCGGGTTTACGACCATCACCGGCGCCGATCCTGACGGCTACACACTCGGGTTGATATACAATTTCGCGCACTACCAGCCCCTTGAACTCGGCGACTTCAACGCGGCGGATTTAACGCCCATTGCCCAGGTGAATTTTGATCCGGCTGGCTTCCAGGTACCAACGGATTCGCCATGGACGAACATTTCGGCCGCGCTTGACGACATCAAGGCCGATCCGGGCAAATACAACATTGCGTGCGGTGGCGGATGCGGCGGTTCGTGGCCGATTGCCCTGGCGACGCTGCTAAAGGAAAAGGGCGTTGATCTCTCGGCGGTGCATATGATTTCAGGCACCGGTGCCGCAGCGGCGCTGCAGGAAATGGTGGCTGGCGGCTTTGACGTCGTACCCTGTTCAGTGCCCGAGGCTGGCTCGCTCATCGAGGCTGGTCTTGTGCGCAGCCTCGCCGTGTTCGGCGGCGAGCGGCTCAAGGCCTTCCCTGACATTCCAACCCTTGCTGAAGAAACCGGCATGAACCTCGAACTCGGTGCCTGGAGAGGCGTCGTAGCTCCCGCTGGACTTCCTGACGACATCGCCCAGAAACTGGAAGCCGCCGTGAAAACGGTTTACGAAAGCGACAGCTTCCAGGAAGCCATGGTCAATCGTGGTTTTGGTTTGCGCTGGAGAAATGCCGCAGACTTTGGCGATTTCATGCAGTCCGAGGAAGTCAGCGTTCGCCCCCTCGTCAAGGATCTCGGCCTCTAGGTCGCTCTTGGCATAAATGTACCCGGTCGGCGTTTTTGTCGGCCGGGCGTTTTTGGGGAGGGCTCTTTTGACCCATCGTTCCGACCTGTTTACCGGCGGCTTTTTTGTTGCGCTCGGACTGTTTCTGATCGCATTTGCCCTCCCCATGCGCCCGCCCGCGCATGTGCCTTATGGACCGGGCTTCTTCCCGGCCATCGTTGGCGCACTTATGATTTCAATTGGCCTTCTGGTCGCTTGGCAGAGTAGACACGGATCAGCGGACGACGCAGGCGGCGTAGTTATTCGGGATGAGGTTATCCCTCGAAAGGAGCGCGCGGGGCCACGTCTCGCGATTGCCGCGTTCGTGCTGACCCCGGTCGCCTTCGTTATGCTGGTTCCGTTTCTTGGATTTCTTATCGCCATGCCGCTCATTATGGGGACGCTAATTGGTCTGTTGCGCGGGCGATGGGTGTCCTCGTTCATCGTCGCGATCATTGTAACCTTGCTGTTGCAAACCATGTTTCAGGAGGTCATGCGGGTGCCCCTGCCTTGGGGGCTACTGGAGCCATGGTCAGGGGTGCTGACATGGATGTAATAATCAAGGCGCTGGGTCTCCTTGCTGATCCGACAGTCATCTTGGGTATGATGGCCGCCGCCATTTACGGACTCTTTGTCGGATCGGTACCCGGTCTGTCCGCCACTATGGCTGTCGCGCTCGTCATTCCTATTACGTTTTTTCTCGATCCGGTGCCGGCTCTTGCCATCGTCATGAGTCTGTCTGCAATGGCGATTTTCGCCGGTGATATTCCGGGTGCCCTCTTGCGCATTCCCGGTACCCCTGCCTCGGCCGCCTACGCCGATGAGGCGTTCAAGATGACCAAGAAGGGTGAAGGGGCACGGGCGCTTGGCATCGGGTTGATTTGTTCGGCATTTGGCGGCGTTGTCGGGTCGCTCGTATTGTTGTTCGCGGCCCCGTCCATGGCCCGTATAGCGCTTCAGTTTTCCAGCTACGAGAAATTCTGGCTCGCGTGCCTGGGCCTGACCGCTGCCGTAGCCGTCAGCCAGGGACGATGGTCCAAGGGCGCATTGTCGCTGTTGTTCGGACTGGCGGTGGCCCAGATCGGGCTTGACCCGGTTTCGGGGCAGCTCCGTTTTACCTTTGGCATTCCCTCCCTGTCAGGTGGCTTCAGCTTTGTGCCGGTGCTTATCGGCTTCTTTGCGGTGCCTGAGCCTCATTCGCTATGCGGCTGGTGACTCCCCGGCGCCTCCGGTAGCCAAATCAAGAGTTGCAGACCTGTTCTCCGGGGTCGGCCGCGAACTGATGCGCTTAAAATGGGGGATCGGGCGCGGTGCCGTTATCGGAACAATAGTAGGTGCGATTCCCGGCGCTGGTGCGGACATCGCAGCCTATGTTTCATATGCGATATCGCGCAGGATTTCGAAGAACCGCGACAAGTTCGGCACGGGCATTCCCGACGGGATCGCGACTGCCTCAGCATCGAACAATGCCTCAATCGGTGGTGCGCTCGTACCGGCCACAGTCTTCGGCATTCCCGGCGACAGCCTGACAGCGGTCATCATCGGCGTGCTCTTCCTCAAGGGCCTCAATCCCGGACCAACGGTGTTTCTGGTTCATCCCGAATTGATTACCGCTGTATTTTTGGCATTTCTCATCGCCAACATCATGATTGTACCGTTCGGCTTTGCCGCCATCTATTCCTTCCAATACGTCCTGCGTATTCAGCGGGCTATCCTTATGCCCTGCATTCTCGCCTTTTGCATGGTGGGCGCTTTTGCTGTTGAGAATACAATGTTCGCAGTAGGCACAATGCTGGGAATGGGGGTTTTTGCCTACATCTTTGAAGAACGCGGCTATCCGCTGGCCCCGGCCATTCTCGGTCTGGTCATTGGCCCCATGCTCGAATCGACCTTCCTGCAGTCGCTGGAGCGCGGGCGCGGTAACTATATTGCCTTTTTGGAGCGACCCGTGGCGGCTGGACTTGCGACGTTGACGATTTGTCTTTGGCTTGTCCCACTTGCGCTGGCACTGCTGCGCTGGTGGGGACGCAGGCGCGAGGTGTCACGTTGATCAAGGGAAGTGCAATGTCAGCGACCGGCACCGAAAGTCTTGCCGAATCCGCCTACCGTCTGATCGAAGAAGAAATCGTCATGCTCAGATTGGCCCCGGGGGCGATGACGACAGAGCAACGCATGTGCGAACATCTGGGCCTCGGGCGCACACCCGTGCGTGAAGCATTGCTGAGGCTTGCCGGTGGGTTCCTGGTCACCATCATGAATCGGCGGGGCGTCTACATCCGTCCGATAGAAGTCGAATACGCCTTGATGACCGTTGACGTACGCCGCTCCGTTGAACGGTTGCTCGTACAGCGAGCCACCCGCTACGCCGATGACTTCGAACGGCGCCGATTTTATGCCATGGCCGACCGCATTGAAGAAACGGCCAACAAGGCTGATATTATTGGCTTCATGCGTGCCGACGACGAATTGAACCGGCTCGTTGGCAAGGCGGCGCGTCACGATGTGGCAGCGCGCACGGTTGCGCCGCTGCACTGTGTCAATCGCCGACTGGGTTATCTTTATGCTGGAGATGAAGGCAAGGGACTTTCCTACACCGGCAAGGAACATGCACACATGATGCGCGCCATCGCCGATGGTGATCAGGCAGCAAGCGAGCGCGCGCTAGACAATCTGCTCGACGCAACGGTCACCATAGCCCATGCCATTGGTGAACTCAGCGAAGAAAGAGCGCTCTCATGAAGGTTGTGCTCTACGGCAGTCCGGTAGCCAACAGGCGCGACTGGCTGGCCGATCAACTTGGACCCGGATTTGCAGTCGAAACGCTGTCATATGACGCGCCGGTTGCAGACAAGGCCAAAATGATGGCGGGCGCATCTGCGCTGATCGGTGTGCGTTTCGACCTGCCCGACGCCAAGAAACTAACATTGGTTCAGGTGCCGGGCGCCGGATGCGACGAGGTCGATCTGAGCCTACTGGCCGACAACACCACCCTTTGCAATGTGCATGGTCATGACGCTGCCGTGGCCGAATTTGTTGTCCTGCAAATGCTGCAATGGTGCCACCGGGCAGACAGCGCCTCGACAGAGTTTCGGGCCGGTTCGTGGGCCCGCTCCAGTCGGTTCGGTGCCACGCCCCACAAGGAACTCAGCGGATCGGTGGTCGGCATTGTCGGCTATGGCGGTATCGGCCGGGCCGTCGCTGATCGATTAAGAGCCTTCGGGGTGACGGTGCTCGCCGCCAATCGCAGTCCTGTGGACCCAAGAGGACTCGATGGCGTTTATCGGCTCGATCAGCTGGAGGAGATGTTTGCTCGTTGTGATTTCGGCGTGCTGTGTGTGGGCTTGGCGCCAGAGACGCACCATCTCATCGGCGCGGTCGACCTCGCTGCGCTCGGACCCGATGGCGTGTTGGTCAATGTGGCGCGCGGTGGGATTGTCAACCAGAATTCGCTTTGGCAGCAACTCTCGAGCGGGCAACTCGGTGGTGCAATTCTCGATGTCTGGTATCAATATCCATCGGGTGCTGCCGATCGCACGCCGCCCGCGCGTCATCCGTTTCTTGAACGCGACAACGTCATGCCGACACCCCATATCGCCGGCTGGACCCAGGGCACCGTCGCCCGTCGTTGGGCCGATATCTTGGAAAATGTGCGACGGATAGGCACCACCCAAGCGTTCCTCAATGTCGTAAAGGAAGGCCGATCATGACGAGCGCGGCGACACTTACCCATGGCGTATATCCGATCCTCTATGCCCTGTTCAACGCAAACGGGCAGCTTTGGCGCGAGGGCATGCGCCGTCAAATGGCCTATTGCCTCGAGATGAAGGTCGCCGGGATCGCAACGCTTGGCCTTGCAACAGAAGTTCGGAACCTGAGTGCCACGGAGCGCCGGACCGTGCTTGAGTGGAACCTTGAGGACATCGCTGGCCGGGTGCCTCTCGCTGTAACGATTTTCGCACCGACCGCGGATCAGCAGCGGGACGATTTGAGTGCCGCAGCTGCCGCAGGTGCCGATTGGGCGATAATACAACCGCCTACCGAGGCTCGGGATTCTGACGATCTTATGCGCCTGTTCTCCAAGCTTATTGACCATGCAGCGCTGCCAGTTGCCATTCAGAACGCACCAGCTTTTGTCGGTGTCGGGCTTGATCCAGTGCAACTGGCGGAACTGGCCCGGCGTCACCCCAATCTTGTTGGCGTCAAGCAAGAGGTTTCAGCCGTGGATACCGCCGCTCTGCGCGACATGCTAGGCGACCGGTTGAGCATATTCTCGGGACGCGGGGGGCTCGAGCCTTGTCGACGGATTGCGGGCCGGTATTCATGGCCACATTCCCGCACCCGAATATGCGGACCGTCTAACCGACATCTGGCACTTGGCCGCTGCAGGCAAGACCGATGACGCCTATGCCGGTTATGCCCGCGTCCTGCCCCTCGCGACATTTGTCATGCAGGGCTTGGACACGCTACTGACTTACGGGAAGTTGTTGCTCTGCGCGCGATTGGGGATCGATTGCCACTGGCGCGAAGGGAACACGCGGCCGACCAGTTTCGGCATAGAGGCGCTGGCAGGGCATTGCCGCCATGCCAAACTCGAGGTCAGTTTGGAACAAATAAACGCAGTAGCGCGCGGCAAACAGTAACGTGTCCGAGGCCCGGTCCCAGCGGCCGTGTCATTTTGAATTCCCTATACAAGTCATCAATGCACAAATTTGGGTTTGCGACGTTGGCGCCGCCTGCCAGATATCAGCGTGCCGAGTTGAGGTGAAGTAATACAAAGGCGTTACCCCTTCACAATGATCGTCCCATCGTCGGCCCTATCATATTCAATAATTTTTACAGACAATGCGGTGCGCGGTATTGGATACGGATTTGTCGGCGGCGGTTATTTGGCGTGGTTGATGGATGCGCCCGAGGCATGGACACAGTAAATGACAGTTTCGGCGGACAGAGATGTAACGCACTGGCAGCACCCGATGCGACTTGATGGCATTTGTGCCATTGTTACAGGTGGGGCGAGCGGAATTGGTCTTGCGTCGGCCAAATTGCTCGCAGCATGTGGCGCCAAGGTGGTTATTGCCGACCGTCAGAGGGCGCTGGCAACCGAGGCAGCCAATCAAATTCGGAACGCAACGTCAGCTCAGGTGGATGTAACAAGTTCAGACCAGGTGGAGGCGTTGTTCGCTGAACACCCTGACGTCGGAATACTGGTCAACAGCGCCGGTATTGCAAAACGGCATGCCGCCGTGGACCATCCCCTGGACGATTGGGAACAGGTTGCCGCGGTCAATATGACCGGCACTTTCTTATGTGCACGGGCCGCGGCACGCCAGATGATCGCTGCCGACCGAAACGGCAGCATCGTCAATATCGCATCGATCATGGGCCTTTCAGGCGGTGGCATATATCCCAACGTGTCCTACCAGACAACCAAGGGGGCCGTTGTCAATATGACGAGAGCGCTCGCGATTGAATGGGCGGCACATCGCATTCGCGTCAATGCCGTTGCGCCTACCTACGTAAGAACGCCGTTCATCGCACCCCTGTTGGCTCAACCCGAACTGGTTGCGCGAATTGAAGCGATGACACCGCTTGGGGATTTCGCCACGCCCGACGATATCGCAAATGCCGTCCTCTATCTGGCGTCGGGGGCCTCCAGAATGGTGACAGGCCACATTCTGCCCGTGGACGGCGGTTTCCTTGCGCAATAGCAACCCGGACCGGCCTCTGAGGTGGCGTTGGTCGAGCGACCTTACCGCGCCGCTGCCGACTTTGGTCCCGTGCGGGTTGAACCGTCGCGAACTTGAGGGGTGGCGGATATGAATCCATCGGTAGATTCAAGGCAGAACAAGGTTGAGTGGTGGACGATTTACCTGTTCCTCACACTCACTCCTCGCCAGTCTGCAGTGGTGCCATGGCGTCACCCAGGACAGAGCGTTGATGGTCGGTGAGGCCGATCAGCGGTGGGCGCGTATATTTCCAGCCCGTTTCGCCTGTTGAGAATCCGAGCATAGCCTTGATCGTGGGTATCTGGGCGCCGAGACTGTTGGACAGGGTTCGATAGGCAACTATTTTCTCCTGCGCCGCCGCAACAATTGCCCGCTGTCCGACATCGCGGGCACCGCGAAAGACGGCGGCCAGTTCGTTTGAGACAAGGTTTGACGTCGCCGTGATACAGCCGGCACCGCCATGTTCCATGAGCGGCAGCAGCAAAGGATCGGCACCGGCAAGAACCGAGAACCCCGGAAACGCATCGACCATGGATTTCATGTTTTCTAGGTCTCCCGCAGAGTCCTTTATGCCTACAACAGTTTGGGGATAGGCTTTGATCAGTCGTTCCACAAGGCTTGCAGTAATCGGCACCGAAGACATTTGGGGGATATGATAGAGTACGATTTTCAACCGATCATTGCCAATGCGCTCGATCACCTCCGAATAAGCAGAGAACAAGCCGTCGTCCGTTGGTTTCTTGTAGTAAAATGGTGGCAACATCACCACGCGACTGACACCAAGAGACAGTGCATGCCGGGTCAGTGCCACCGTATCCGCTATGGCGCATGTGCCGGTTCCGGGCATGAGTTTTTCCGGTGCGATGCCCGAATTGACGACGTACTCGAGAATCTCCTGGCGCTCGATTATGCCAAATGAGTTGGCCTCGCCTGTCGTACCCAGCAAAGCAACGCCGTTGCAGCCATGCTCAATGAGGCGCTCACAATGGGTTGCGAACAGTGGCAGATCGGGAGAACGGTCCTCGCGTACGGGCGTCACGGCCGCACAATAGACGCCGCTGACTTCCGCCTTTACGCTCATTGTGCTGGTCCTGCCAGTTGTCTTGGTGTGGCCGCCAGCTTGCGCGCATACGCGATCGCGGCATTCATGTTGATATGGTTTGCTTCGCCGGTGCCCGCGATATCAAATGCAGTGCCGTGATCGACCGAGGTCCGATCTATTGGCAGGCCTAGCGATACATTCACTGTTGTGTCGAACGCTACAAGCTTCATCGGGATGTGCCCCTGGTCATGATATTGAGCGACCACCAGATCGAAGGCGCCGGTGTGCGCCCGATGATAGACAGTATCGGGGGGAATGGGGCCGACGGCATTTATCCCTTCGGACCGGGCACGTTCGACCGCAGGGGCAATCTGCTTGTCATCCTCGGTGCCGAACAGCCCGTTTTCACCACAGTGCGGGTTAATGCCCGCAACAGCAATTCGGGGCGTGTCGATGCCAAGTCGCCTCAGGTGCGTGTGGCCCGCGCGGATCGTGGCGAGTACGCGGTCCTGTGTCGCCCTGTCGATGGCTGCCCTTAGAGACACATGGGTCGAAACATGGATCGCCGAGAGCCGTTCGGACGCCAGCAACATGAACGACGCTGTGGACCCTGTCATGGCCGCCAGCATACCAGTGTGGCCATCGTAATGGTGGCCTGCGGCATTCAGCGCTTCCTTGTTGATTGGGGCAGTAACCATACAATCGATATCCCCCGCTATTGCCATCTCAACCGCCCGCGCGATGCAGCGGTACGCTGCGTCGCCGGCGCGTGCATCCATACGACCCAATGCAATTGGTCCACCCTCGATCGCAATATCGACAAGCGCCACGCTGTCACCAACAGCCGCGGAGTCGACATGGTGGTACGAAAGGGTCACACCTGTAATTTGTGCGGCATTTTCCATGACTGGTTTGTTGCCGACAATGACAATGTTCTTGCGGTCATTGACACTCATTTCGGCGACAGCCTTGCAGATTATTTCGGGGCCGACCCCTGCGGGGTCTCCCATAGTAATACCAATGTTATTCAATGAGTTGGCCATTAGTTGACGGGCGCTTGCTCTGGTGTAGTTGGAAGTTGTTGGACAACCTGATACCCGCGTCACAATGAAATTTGCGGATACGCTCATCGGATGCTGAACAATCATGAACAACATGTCAAGTTGCAATTAGAGATCGAAAAAGTGTATAGGCTATTAAACGGTATGGGTTTACAATTGGCAACGATTCCGAGAATTTTCTATCGGCTCGAATATGCGGAAATTGAGCGACAATGCCTTGAAACACGGAAGTTGCGACGGTCACAACTGGGACGGAAAATGGTAGGTCTGGCATCAGGGTTCAGAGACGTTGGTATGGCAGAAATCACCTTTCTTTGCTCTGATTTGAAACAGGAATTTTACAATTGAGCGAAACGGGTACCCGCGGCGGCGGCGCGGAGGTTCAATCGGCAGGATCAGCTAAGTCCAGACGCGGCAAGGAAACTACACTGGTAGACGGCGTTTATCAGCAATTGTCGCAGCGAATTACCCGTGGCGAGTTCCCGCCTGACGGCAAACTCCCGGGTGAGCACGAGCTTGCGGCCATGTTTGGGGTTTCACGCCCGATCGTACGAGGTGCCCTTGGGCGGTTACGTGATGCAGGCGTCATATATTCTCGTCAGGGATCGGGAAGCTTTGTGCGGTCGTCGGCAATCGTTTCAACGGGACTGACATACACGCCCGTCGAAACGATTGCCGACGTTCAGCGTTTTTATGAATTCCGGCTGACGATCGAGCCCGACGCCGCATACTACGCAGCGATCCGACGCGACGAATCCTCGCTTGCGAAGATCGAAGAGGCGCTAGGTCAATTGAGCGATGCCACTAGGCACCATATGCACAGATCAGACGCTGACTTTTTGTTCCACAAGGCCGTGGCTGATGCCGCCAACAACCATTATTACAGCTCCTCAATGGAGGCGCTTCGGGAGCATGTTGCGGTTGGGATGCATCTGCACGGATTGTCACTTATGGGACCCAAACAGCAGTTGGAGATGGTCTTCCGTGAACACGGTCTCATTTACGAGGCCATATCCGAAGAGAGGGCCCAGGACGCGCGCGATGCAATGCATCAGCATCTAAAAAGTTCGCGTGACCGATTGTTCGAAGGCCGCGCCTTGGATCTTTCATTGTAACCCCCTTTCGTCTCCTCCGTCTCACTCAGACCTCGATTGCGACCGCGTCGCTGTTTGCCGCGATGTTGGCGAGCGCGGGGGGCGTCCATTCGCCAACCGAGGGTCGTGACAGTCGACCGGGAATAGTGCGGTTCATTGTAAATGGGGCTGTATCGCGGGGTGAGGATTGTGGAATCAATAAACGCCCTGGTGGCAGAGCGAACGCCTGCCTACAAATAGAAAACTGACAACATGAGACAGGTTTGGTATGCTGTTGGTAGTGGTTATCGTTCATATAAATCAATGCATTGAGATAATTGTTTGAAAAATACAATGACGGTTGGCTGCATTATATTTGACATGTAAACATATTATCAGAATAGTGCAGCCATGAGCGTTGCTACTTTGGTCGCTACGGAGCGCGCCGACGGCCGCTCGCAGATTGCCGCTACTAGGAACAAACATGCAATGGCCAAGCTGCAGGTGCTATTGATTGCCGACGACTTGACCGGAGCCCTCGATGCGGGCGCGCCGTTTTCTGATCTCGGCTTCCGGACACTGATGGTGCCGCAATGGGACGCGTTGATCGACCCGACGTTGGAGGTGCCTCAAATTGCGTGCGTCAGTACCTCGACGCGTGAACTGGGCAAACCAGCAGCTGTGGCACGTGTCGAAGAAATTGCACGCGCCCTTCGGCACCTGCAACCGACGCTGGTCTTCAAGAAAATCGATTCACGTCTGAAGGGGTCGGCGGCAGCAGAGTCGCGCGCCGTTATGACAGTATTCAATCGGCAGCATATGATCGTAGCTCCCGCCATTCCGGATATGGGGCGCACCATCGTGGATGGTTACCTGTCTGGACATGGTTTGGACACGCCGATTGACGTCAGGTCGTTGTTCGGACCGCACAGTGACGTCACCGTCTGCGACGCTGTTGATAGGGATGGGCTAACTATAGCGGCGGAGACCGTCATGACGCGGCCGACCGAGTGCGTAGCTGTCGGCGCCAGAGGATTGGCAGTTGCGCTGGCGCAGCAGCTCCTGAAGGCCGGCATCAAGCCCGTTGTGAAACGGCGTCGGATGGAGACTTCAGTTGCGCGGCCAATATTGTTGGTGATCGGCTCACGAGACGAGGTAACACAAAGGCAGATCGCGCATCTGAGGAGCAGCAGGACCATCCAGCTGATTTTCGCGCCAAATGGCCTTGTCCCTGTCGGAAAAATGAATTCGCAGACTTGTCTGCTTGTTGCCACAGCAACTGACGAGTTGGAAACACCCGAAGTCGTCGGACGGCGATTTGCGAGAGGGGTCGCACAGACCGTTGTGCAAAATAAGCCGGCCACGCTGTTGATGAGCGGTGGCGAAACCGCGGCGTCGGTTCTCGCGGCGTTAGGTGTCAAGTCGCTGGAGGTTGCGGGTGAGATATTCCCCGGCGTCAGCCGATCTCACGCCACTATCAGCGGACTGCCCACGACGATTTTTACCAAGTCCGGGGGGTTTGGCGACCCCGACACGCTCAGCCGCCTTGTCGCTATGACGGGTGGCTGAACACAATGGGCACGCCGCCAACCATATACGCAACCACGATCTGCGTGGAAACCATCCGCAAAATTGTACAGGCAGGAGAAATTTGATGAGTAAAATGGGCACGGTGGAACAGATTAAGCCTGATGGCCTGCTACGCGACTGTGAGGACGATCCGGCGCTGGTCGCTGCCTACCTGCCGTCCAAGGACAAGGAGACCCATGCCTCGTTTCTGCTGACTTTGAATAATGGGGATCTCGTCTGCGCATGGTTCGCCGGATCAGAGGAGGGAAAGCCCGATGTTTCGATATATTTTTCGCGATTGCCCAAGGGGGCGGATCGATGGGAAGGGGAGGTCAAATTATCTGATGATCCGGAACGCTCCGAACAGAATCCGGTACTTTTTGAAACACCAGATGGCGAATTGTGGCTCCTCTACACCGCCCAACTCTACAACGGGCAGGATACATCCATTGTCCGTCGTCGCGTCTCGCGCGATCAGGGCACCACATGGGACCCCGTCGAGCCTGTTGTTCGATGAGCCCGGAATTTTTATCAGGCAACCGATGGTCGTACTGGGCAATGGGACCTGGTTGTTGCCGGTGTTCCATTGTCGGCCGGTCCCGGGAGAACGCTGGCACGGGCATAATGACGTCAGCGCCGTAAAACTCTCTTCCGATCGCGGCAAGTCCTGGAAAGAATATGAGGTTCCAAACAGCCTGGGCGCCGTCCATATGAACGTGGTGGACAGAGGTAACGGGCGGCTGTTGGCATTCTACCGAAGCCGATACGCAGACCACATTCTGCGAAGTGTTTCAACGGACTTTGGGAAAAGCTGGACCGCGCCATCGGCAACCGATCAACCCAACAACAATTCGTCAATCCAGGTGCGGGCACTATCAGATGGCGCATTGGCATTGGTATTCAATTCGGTGAATGCAGCCGCGTTTACTGACCGGCGCTACGCAAGAGAAAACCTTCGTACGGACGGGGGCAAGCCGCACAGATTCGACGGGCAGTATGGGGCGTGCCACGCACCCCACTGAGCATTGCCCTGTCCTACGATGATGGAGTGACTTGGCCGGAGCAGCGCGACATTCAAGTTGGCGATAGCGCACCGCTCAAAGACCCCGATTCCAAAGCGGAGCGGCACGGTCGCGAATTGTCCTACCCCACTGTTACGGAGGGACCGGAGGGAACGATAAATGTAGCGTTCACCTTTTTCCGCCGCGCCATCAAATTTGTGCGGTTCCCACGCAAATGGGTATCCTCTGGCAATTCCGTAGAATCGTCGTCCTGACTAAGGCGGCACCAACCTGATCTTGCCGGGTCCGCACGTCCGGCAAGACAGATGCAAATGCCGTCAGGCACCGGTTACTCAGCTATGTCCAGATGGTCGATGGTATCCGCAATAGCAAGCCAGTATATTGCGCCCCAAATACCCTAATGCTCGTTTGAGACTTCTGGTGTGTAAAGCCAGCATCTGACATCCTGTGTCTCGCCGTGCGTTGTGAGCTCTGGCATTTGCTGTCGGCAAATGTCCATGGCCTTGGGACAGCGCGGATGAAAGTAACATCCTTCAGGGCGATCATTTGCCATCGGAACCATGCCCGCAATTTCTGGCAGATCACCTATGGGTTGATCGTCGTCAAGTCGCGGCATGGATTGAAGAAGGCCCTGTGTGTAAGGGTGTAGCGCGTTTTCGAATATGGCGCCAACCTCGCCTTGCTCGACGACTTTGCCAGCGTACATCACCACGACACGATCTGCCGACTCTGCCACGACTCCAAGATCATGCGTGATGAGCAACACCGACATGCCAAACTGGGTCTTGACCGAGTCGATCAGTTCCATGACCTGCGCCTGAATAGTTACATCGAGTGCCGTGGTTGGTTCGTCGGCAATCAGCAACTTCGGATTGCAACTGAGTGCCATGGCAATCATTGCCCGCTGGCGCATGCCGCCACTCAGCTGATGAGGGTAGTCGCGCATCGTCCGTCCGGGAGACGGGATCCCAACCAGCGACAGCAGTCGCTGCGCTTCGTCCCAGGCAGCCGATTTCGCGATTTGTTGATGCACGAGTATGGCCTCGCTGATCTGATCGCCAACAGTGAATACAGGATTTAGCGAGGTCATGGGCTCCTGGAAAATCATCGATATCTCCTTGCCACGGACCCGCCGAATTTCGCGGTTGGACAACTCGAGCAGGTTGGTGCCTTCCAGCAATATTCTGCCACCGACTATTCTGCCTACGGCCTTGTCAAGGATTTGCAGGATGGACATTGCGGTAACGCTCTTTCCGCAACCTGACTCGCCCACAATAGCGAGCGTCTCCCCCTTATGGACTTGAAAATCTACACCATCCACGGCTTTCGAAACGCCGTTCTCGGTGAAGAAATAGGTTTTAAGGTCGGCAATGTCGAGCAGGACGTCGCTGTCCCCAGCGGTGGTCGCTTTAACTCGATCGGCGGTCTGTGTGAGGGAGGCGGTGCGCGGCATCTGTCTACTTGCCTCCTTTCGAATATTTGGGATTAAGCGCGTCGTTCAGTCCGTCACCAAGGAAGTTGAACGTGATACGGATGAGCGCCACTGCAATCGCCGGCGCGAACATCACGTGGGGCGCGATGGTCCACAATTGCCAGCCCCTGGACAACATGCTGCCCCAACTCGTATTCGGCGGTTGCACGCCCACGCCCAGGAAACTGAGACCTGCCTCAGCAACAATCGCGGCACCAAACTGATATGTGGAAAGAACGATGATAGGGCCGATCGCATTGGGCAGAATATGGTGTGTCATGATCCTAATATCGGGCACACCGATGGCACGCGCCGCCAGCACATAGTCCTCGCTGGATAGGCTCAGGACCGTGCCACGGATCAGGCGCGCATAATATGGCCATGAGGCAAGCGACAGGGCGCCAAAGACAATAACAAAGTCTATCCACCATCGGTTTGTATTGGCGAGTATCGACCAGTGGGTCGCCGAATAGACCTGGTCCGCCCAGTATGTCGCAGGCTGACGTAGTGTCACTGTCACAATCATAGCCAGCAATAAGGGGGGATCGACTGAACCACATCGCTGAACCACATGATCAGCGTATCTGCCCATGGCCCCAAATAGCCCGCCATCGTTCCGAGCACGATACCAATGACTAGGCTGATTGAGATGGTCACAATCGCCACGAACAGCGCCGTGCGCGCGCCAATTATCAACCGACTGAGTACGTCCCGGCCCAGATCGTCGGTACCCAGCCAGTGTGCTGGACTGGGCCCCTGTAATGCTGCGATCAAATCTTGGTCGAACGGATCATATGGCGTGATCGCCGAGCCCAGTATCGCGAGTACAAGAAACACTACAACCACGACCATGCCGACAATTGCCAACTTGTTGCGGACAAAGCGCCGCGCCGCATCACGCCACAGATTGCGCGACTTGGCTCGTTTGATTCCTGTGGCGTGTGCTGTTGCGGTCATGGCTTATCAACAAACCTTGCTAATTCAGTCGACGCAGTTTTCAAGGCCACTTCACCGGTTTCGGATTCGCGGATCGATAAGAGGATAGCTTAGATCGACAATCAGGTTTCCCATCATGACGAGAACGGTAATGATGATCACCACGCCCATAACCAGTGGATAATCCAGTGACAGCGTCGCGTCGCGAGTCAGGTTTCCAAGGCCCGGAATGTTGAACACTGCTTCGACAAAAATTGCGCCGTTCACTAGGCTCGTCATCAACATGCCGGCAGTCGTGCTGACAGGAATCAATGCGGGGCGAAGCATGTGCTTCATTAGTATTTTTCGTTCTGACAGTCCCTTGGTGCGCGCCGTCCTGATGTAGTCGCTCCCCGCCATTTCCAGCATGGATGCGCGCGTTTGGCGAATAATGATCGGTACGTTCGCGATAGTGAGCACTGCGAGTGGCAGGATAGACTGCTGGGTAAACAGGCCATTCCAGCCGACTGGTACAGCAAGGATCTTTAGCCACAGAACGAATATCACGGTCAGGACAGGACCCAGCACAAATTCTGGAATAGCCTGCAACGTCATGGTCGTGCCCAGGATCACGGTGTCGGGCCACCGATTGTGCGCTGCTGCGGCCAACACACCCAATGGTACGCCAAACACAATCACAAGAAATGTTGCCGCCAGGCCGAGTTGCACCGAGATTGGCACCTTGGTCTCGAGGATGGGTGCTACGTCACGATTGAATTTTATCGAACGACCAAATTCGCCATGCAGAAGGTTGTTTGTATAGTCGACCAACTGTTCGAAGAACGGCTTGTCAAAGCCGAACTTCTCCTTGAGGGCTTCAATCCGCTGCTGTGGCCAATCGGCGGAACTGCCTTGGCTAACCATTATGTCCACTGGGTTGCTACCGCTGAAATGCATCATGGTGAATGTCAAAAACATCACCATCAATAACCCCGTGATCCATCGAACCAGTCTGACAAGCAGGTATGAAGCCATAAATTTCGTTCTCACCTTGTGCACGCATGCCACACCAGTTCGACTTGTGTGGCATGCGTCGTGTTGGTCGCTGTGTGAGGCGCTCGACTATTCCTTTTCGAGCCTTGATGCGCCACGGGGCAATCAGGCCCACATCAGGGCCCTTGAAATAGCCAGTGACGTAGTTGCGCGCGTTGATGTTCCGAATCGCCTTGCCAAAACCGACCATGACATAATCATCCATGAACATCTTCTGGGCCTTGAATGCCAACTGATCCCGCTCTGGATCCGACGGATCGAGCCTTCAGGGCCAGTGCCAACACCTTGTCGATTTCCGGATTGGAATATCCGTTCATCGTGTCGGTTGCGGTTACACTGGTGGAGTTGGCCGCCGCATTCATGTAGCTGGCGGCATCGGGATAACGAATGACGACGTCGTCGCGTGTCAGGTTGATAGTGTCCACCCAGTCCTTGCCGAAGCCAGCAGGACGCTCCTGGAACTCAACATTTTCGATACCGAGATTTTCCTTCCAGTACCCCATTACAGCCTGCAGGGCACGGTTGTTGGAGAGGCGATTTCCGCGCGGAGACACACGCAACTTGGGCAAGTTTTCCGGCCCGCCATAGGCTCGAGTCTGCAAGTGCCTGCCGAGCCGCTTCCGGATCGTATGGATAGCCCTTATTGTCCGGATCCTGGATCATTTCGGGGTCGAGCGGCTGTGGGGTTGGCAGATAGTCTACGTCGGCGAATGTCGCCTTCGCTACCGCATTCCAATTCACAGAAAGGGCAAGCGCCTTGCGAACAAGTGGGTCGTCCGTCGGTGCGGCGTTGGGGCGGAGAAAGAATGTGTGATAGCCAATGCTTTTTATGTGATCGAAATAGCCCGGCGCCTGGTCTTTGAAGACCGTCGGAATATCTGCCTGGGATGCATCGATCTGATTATTGACCACCATAACGCCGGCCGTCTGTGCGTCCGGCACGAACTGAAACTTCACGGCGTCAAGATACGGTCCGACGTCCATCCACCAATTCTCGTTCGGCGTCATGGTCGCCTCGCCCAAATCAGGACTGTAGTCCGACAGCACATAGGGGCCAGTGAACTTGGGGTTGTTTTCCGGCAACCAGAAATCGGCTTCGCCAAGTTCGCGCGCATCTGCAGGATTGATAATGTTCAGATGGGTTGTTGCGATCCGGTACATGAACACCGGGTCGGACTCCGCCAGGGTGACTTCCAGCGTGTGATCGTCAACAACTTTGAGCCCTGTCATCGTCGCGTTGATATCGTTCGCATCTGCGGTATCCTGGAATCCGACAATGTTTCCAAGGTACTGCGCGGCGCGTCCGCAATATTGCGGATTGGCCATAATCTCCCAGGTGCCCTTGGCGTCTTCTGCCGTGACAGGAGAGCCATCGGAGAATTTGGCACGCGGATCAATTTCGAAGGTCCATACGGTTCTGTCATCATTTGAGGACCAGGACTTGAAAATCCCCGGCTGTAGCTTGGAGTCTTCATCGAAGTACATTGGCGGCACGTAGAGCAGTGTCTCCCAATTCTGTTGGTCCGAACCGCACACCGTGGGTTGGAACGAAAAGCTTGCCTCTCCCTGGGCCGCGGTTGCGATACGCAAGACATTGTCGTCCTGCGCGTTGGCAGGGGCGGCGAACGCCAAAGCGAGGGAAGCCGCCGCAACAATGCAGAGCCCCAATTTCCGGTTGCGCGCACCCCAATCCACATTGGTGTTGGCTGCGTTGTCAAATCGTTGCAATAGTCCATCCTCCCTCGTTGCGAAGTCCAGAGGATACCTAAATTTGTCCAGTTGACAATATTAAATGTGACCAAGTGAGGGTAAATCCCATGGCCGCAAGTGCCGATCGCTTGCCGATGAAGTGACTGAGAGCACAGTACGAATGTGTCTGTAATATTTTGATGGTGTTCCTTGTGACAAAATTATATCAATAAAATCAATAATATACAGTACTCGAAAATTCATGCTTGCGGCGGAAATGCGAAACGCATTTGGAGCGTGAGACCCAAAGGACGAAATTTTTGCTGAGACGCAGGTTGCAATCGCATCTTGTAAATGTGTAACTTCCAAGCTGGGCGATGTGACTTTAGTCGAATTTGTTGGGCAAAATGCCGCTAGCACCTCATGTTTCACAACCGATAAGCAATGTGGAGCGCATTCGAAGTAGCTGGCAGGGGGGCAACCTACATGAACAAGCCAAACTTGTTGTTTATCTATACCGATGAGCAGGCATTCAATACGTTAAAAGCTTACGGCAACGATCAGATCGACATGCCGAATCTGAATCGTCTGGCCGACCGCAGCCATGTGTTTGAGCGCATGTACGTTACCCAACCCGTGTGTACGCCATCTCGGTCCAGTCTGTTGACGGGGCTTTATCCACATACCAACGGCTGCTCCGAGAACAATGTGCCATTGGCGCAAACCACCAAATGTCTGCCGGAAATGGTGGATGGCGACTACGTGACCGCCCATTTCGGCAAGTGGCATCTCGGCGACGAGGTGTTTGCCCAGCATGGGTTTCAGCATTGGGCGAGCGTCGAGGACCAGTATCAGAAATATTTCAGCGAGGGACGAGACAAAGCCGCCCGATCATCCTACCACGACCATCTCATCGCCCAAGGTCTGACGCCGAAGAACGGTGATTATTTCAGTCGAGGTGAAGCAGCCCGGCTTCCCGAAGAACTGGGCAAACCAGCCTATGTTGCCGAGATGGCAAACGATTTCCTGCGCACCCACATCGACATGCCGTTTGTGCTCTATGTGAACTTCTTCGAACCTCATATGCCCTTTTTCAGTCCGCGCGATGATCAATATCCATTGGAAAGCATCCCGTTACCCGATAACTTTGACCACGAGTTGGCCAATGACAGCCCGCTCAAGACCCGCATCATGAAGGAACAGTTTCGACGTCACGGGCACAGCGGTATGGCGTTGGAGACTGAGGATGATTGGAAGCGCATGATTGCCCACTACTGGGGATTGTGCAGCCTTGTCGATACGCATATTGGCAGCATTCTGGACACGCTCGAAGCTTGTGGGCTCGATGATAGCACTATGATTGTGTTCACTTCTGACCATGGGGACATGATGGGCGCCCACCGGTTGCTGACCAAGTGCTTCATGTACGAAGAGGCGGCGCGGGTGCCATTCCTAGTCAAATTACCTGGCCAGACCCAAGGCAAGTTGATATCCGGCGCATTCAGTCAGATTGACGTGGTTCCAACCATCCTTGACTATCTCGGTGCAACTGGGCCGGACGGCTTGCAAGGAAACAGCCTTAGGCGCTGGATCGAAGCCAAAAGCGAGGCGGTGCCCGACAGCGATGTCTTCATGGAATGGAGCGGTGGCAACAACGGACTAGGCGACGTTGTAGGTGAGGTTTCTACCCGTGACTGGATGCATGAGTTTTACAAGCAAGGCGAGATCGTTGCGGCGATGTCCGATCCTGTCCGCACTGTCTATACCCAGGACGGATGGAAGTTCAACTTTAGCCAACTCGGGGAACATGAGCTCTTCCAGCTAACCGTGGACCCGGGCGAGACCGACAATATCTACGGTAGGACAAATATAGAATTTGTAAATTCTCTGGTCGCGAAAATCAGAGACTGGCAACATCGTACACAGGACACAGTCCCTGTGTCGCCGATCGACCGCTGACCAAGGTAAGTGCCAACGGAGGCCATAGTGATGGAGCCACTGCTCGAAGTTCGAGGGCTTAAGAAGCACTTTCCGGTGCGAACTGGCATGTTTCAATCTGAAAAGAAATCGGTCAAGGCTGTAGATGACGTGACGCTGCACCTGAACCGTGGCGAAACCCTCGGTGTGGTCGGTGAAAGCGGTTCCGGCAAAAGCACGCTCGGCCGGTTGATCCTGAAACTGCTTGCACCCACGGCAGGTGAAATCTTTTTTGAAGGCACGGATATTACCGACCTGTCGCGCAGGCAGATGCTGCGAGTGCGAAGGGACATGCAGATCATATTTCAAGACCCCTATGCGTCGCTCAATCCGCGGATGACAGTCGAAAAAATTGTCGGCGAACCGCTCTTGGTTCACAATGTGGTGCCGGCAAGCGAAATACCTGACCGAGTCGGCGTGCTGTTGGAAAAGGTGGGACTACATCGCGATCTCGCCGATCGCTATCCCCACGAATTCAGCGGCGGACAGCGGCAGCGCATCGGCATTGCACGGGCGCTGGCACTTAGTCCCAAGCTAATAGTGGCCGACGAAGCAGTCTCGGCCCTGGACGTGTCGGTTCAGGCGCAGGTGGTGAACCTGTTACAGGGCCTCAAACGTGAGCCCGAGCTTTCCTACATCTTTATCGCACATGACCTGAGCGTGGTGCGCCACATGAGCGACCGCGTTGCGGTGATGTATCTGGGCAAGATCGTCGAAGTGGCGACCAATCAGGAGCCTGTTCAGAAATCCGCGGCACCCTTATACGCGCGCACTCATTTCGGCCGCGCCAGTCCCCAACCCAAAGCGAAAAAGCAAGCGCGAAATCCTTACGGGGAGATCCCAAACCCAATTGATCCACCCTCCGGATGCAGCTTCCATGGTCGGTGCAAACACGCCATGGAGTCTTGTCGCCGAGACGTTCCGCAGTTGGTGGACGCCGGCGATGGTCATTTGGCCGCTTGCCCGGTTCTCAATCCGCCGTCAGTTGCGGCGCGTACGTAGACCTCAACAAGATTGAGACATCCGCCGCAGCGACCACGAAGGGAAACCGCGACGTGGGTGAGCACCGATGCCTGCCGTCATTGGCCAAAATGCGTCGCGCTGGCAGCGTTTCCTGACAACTTTTACGGTGCCGATACGGCAACGGAATAGGAAGAAATAATATAGTTTTATCAATAATGTAGATGATCCTTGTGTCGACTGGCGGATCGGGTGATTTCCATGGAGTTGACAACTTGTAATTCTGTGGCATGCTGGTGCGATGAATTGTTTAAATGGGGCGTTCAGTGGCTGGGCATGTGTTCGCAGTTTGAGGCTTGCATCGGGAATTCAAAGGGGACGGTTAATGTGCGCAGCTACGCTTGGCAGTAAGAAGTTGGGTCAGGCGACATACGGTGCGCCGCTCAGGATTGAACGCCCCACTCGCATCGAGTTTGGCATCGGCAAGATATCCAGCGCCAGACAGTGGGCAACAGACAAGGGCGCAAAGCGGACACTCGTTCTTTCAGATCAGTATAACGCGAACCGTGTGGATCAATTGGATCTGCCTGGAAAGGTTTTCGTGCATGGCGATCTCGTATCTGAGCCCGATTTGGTCTCCGTAAACAAGGCTTTATCGGTCGCTCGTGAGGTATCTGCGGACCTCATCATCGGATTTGGAGGCGGCAGTGTTATGGACTGCGCGAAACTGGTTTCGGTCTTGGTGTCGGCGCGGCAGTCGATTCAGGATATTGCAGGCGTTGGCAACGCGCCGCAACGCAGCGTATTTCTGATGCAAGTCCCGACAACATCGGGGACCGGCAGCGAGGTTGGATCACGTGCACTTGTAACAGACCCCGGGACACAACAAAAAATCTCGGTGGAAAGTACCCATATGCTGGCCGATGTGGCCATTATTGATCCAGCGCTGACGGTCAGTTTGCCATCCGCGATTACCGCGACGACCGGCATAGACGCATTGGCGCATTGCGTTGAGGCCTTCACGAGCACGCGTGCGCATCCGCTGATTGATATGTATGCACGTCAGGGTATTGAGTTGGTCGGCAGGTTTCTTGGCCGAGCTGTCCGTGATGGTGCTGACTTGGAGGCAAGGGCGGGCCTAAGCTTTGCCTCGTGTATTGGAGGGTACTGCCTTGGACCCGTCAACACCACGGCTGGGCACGCGATCTCATACCCGCTTGGTACAAGACATAACGTTGCCCATGGCTTAGCCAACGCTGTGATATTTCCACATACGCTGGCGTTTAACCAGCACTCTACGCCAGGCAAAACGCGGGAGATTGCACACAGTTTGGGATTTGCAGACGGCGACACATTCGCCGGGGCTTATCAGTTTTGCTCTGACCTCGGGATAGGGATGAGAATGGCTGAGCTTGGTGTGTCGCCATCGGACCTGGAGCCGATGGCTGACGAAGCATTCAAGATTCGTCGCCTCCTCGATTACAATCCTCGCGAAATGTCGAAAGAGGCAATTTTGGAGATCTACAAGGCGTCGCTTTAGATCAGTCGTCTGCCGCTATGGGCGTGTGACCCAATATTGCGTTTTGGGATAGTACGCGCGTGCATCAGTGCCAGATATTCAACAAAGTCGCCAATCTTGACAATTCAGCTACAGTCCAGTGCCATCTGGACTCGATTAAGTCCGACGACCAATTGTTTTGATTTGCTTGGCGTGTGCTGTCGACGGTACAGTTGCACCAGCCTGATCGGGCTATGCCAGTGCCGATGCACCTGGTAACGCTCGTCTCATCGGCCGGAGTCTATGGGTCGCGCCGCTCAATGATAAGCGCCGCGCCAACCTCATCGCTCACCCGGGCCAAAACAACCGACAGAGCCTTCATAGCGCCGGACAGAAGTTGGCGGTAATTTCACGGGCAGGCCCCAAAGCTTGCTGCAAATGACGTCCACCTCCTGCTCGGCCAGCGATTGGTGCTTAATCGCTTCTTGCTCATGGTCGATCAGTCCTGATCGTATCGAGATCAAACCTCATCGTTTGCCTCAGTCACAAAAGCTGGCCCGCAGTCGAGTTAGATCGATAATCATCAATAGCGAGGAACGTCACGTGTGACACGCACTGGACTCGATAAATTCTACGTTGTCCCGCCGAGTCTCAGGATTCGCTCCCAGGCCAACCGCCTTGGCCATATAGGTTTTCTGTCGGCTGGCAGCTGCGGCGGCGCCTCCAAAAATCAGATGACCCACACCAGAATGACGCACATGTACGACCTCATCACGTGAATGGGCCATCATTATCAACGAGACCGCCCCGGAATAGTGGGCGTCGTCAGTGTCTACTTTGAATCCTTTGTTTCGGTTCCCGGTGCCAGTCAGCTCAAAGATCAAACCATCTTCCGTCGTGATCGCTACCGATTTGATTTTGCCAGTACTGGAAGTGTCCACACTGACCCGTGCTACCCTATTACGTGCCATATCAATTGCCTTTCATGCAAAAAGCGGGAATGAAGACGCGATCCATGCCGAGTCTCGCATCTTGAGGAGTAAGTTGGGGGCCGTCTGCTATTGGGATATGCTGGATTGGGCGACGCGGCTTTATGCAGCGGAGTTATCACAGAAAGCACGGTGTGCCGCACTGATCGACAGGCTGGAAACTGAGGCGGTCTGTGGCCGTTTCACCATGTTTCGCTGCGAGACAGAGTTGGGGCAAGAACTGGATTCTGACGCAAGACCGACCATAACCGGCCGGTCCCGCCGGCACGCCAATATTGTGCCCAAGTCTCCGGTTGGCTGTCGGGGCGTTGGTTTTAACGTTTGCGATGGTGTCACTGTCATCGTGCGACGATAGTCGCCCTCCAGCACGCGGCCGCCCATTCAGCGTTGCAGGCGCCTGCGCAGTCCGTCGCTGGTTGAGGCCAATTATGGTTATGGCAATACCTGACGCGAGTTCTATTGCCGTTCTCGGAGTTGCCGGCTCGATCACGAGGGATACCGCGATTCCAGTATCAAAGGAGTTGACAATAGTGAGATTCGCGGTAACGTTCCCACGATGAAAAGGGACGTGACTTGGATGCCAGTGGCATCAAGGGATGGATCATGAATCAGAGCCGTAGTCGTCGTCCGACAATCATCGACGTCGCAAAGCGCGCTGGTGTGTCCAAGAGCACGGCGGCGCGGGCCTTGACTGGTTCGTCCAATATTACCGAGCAAACCCGTGAGCGTGTGGTTAAGGCGGCCATGGCCGTAGGTTACGAGCGTAATCACCTGGCCGTGGGCATGCGGTCAGGGCGCAGCGGCATGCTGGGTCTGGTAATTCCCGATATCACCAATCCTTTCTGGGCCGACGTGGCGCGCGGGGCGCAGGATCGCGCCGTTCGAAGTGGTGCGTCGTTGTTGATCTTCTCCTCCGATTGGGATCCCGCCGCGGAGTCCGCGCATCTTCGGGCCTTGCGCCGGGCGCGGGTTGATGGCGCCATCATCAATCCGGTGGCGGACAATTTCGATGATCTGGACCGGTTCGGTCTGCCATTCGTCTTTATCGGCTCAAGCGCCGAACGTTTCCCCGATGTTTCAAGCGTCGGATCGGATATCGGGCAAGCGGTGCGGCTGGGGTTGGATCATCTGGTAAGTAACGGCCACGAGGCGCCGAGCCTCATTCTCGGTCCTAAGTCACGGCTGGCACGGGCGCGGTTCCTGCGCACGGTGCACGAACACTGCGTCGAACGCGATGTCGATCCAGCCATCCTTGCACTTGAGGACGGCGAGTATACCGTCGAAGGCGGGCGCCATGCGATGCGGCGGCTTCTGGAAAGGCCGCATTTGGGGCATGTGGCCGTTTTTGCCGCCAATGACATGATGGCGCTTGGGGCCATGATGGCAGGCTCGTGAGGTTGGTTTGAGCTGCCCCGGCGATGTCTCAATCATGGGATTTGATGGTATTCCCTCCGGTGAATTCGCCTGGCCTGGCCTCACCACAATTGCCAAGCCTGGCCGGGAAATTGGTGAGCGGGCAGTCGAGGGGCTTTTCGACGAGATAGAGCATCGACCCGAACACCGTCGGATATATATGCCGTGCCGGCTGGTGGAACGGGGTTCAATCACTAAACTGACCGAGCAGGCCCCGCAGCGCCGGGCTGCCGGATAGGAGGAACTTATATGCCTCAGAGGACGGAAGGCGCTGTTGGTTCTGGCGGAAATGGGAACGTTCCCGTTAAGTTCGCAGTGTATGATGACTCGGCTGTTAATGACACGGACAACGCTGGCACGCGCGCGGAGAGATTTGCCGCTGGAGCGCGCCATTGGTGGCCCTATTACGCCATGATGGCGCCGGGCCTGCTGTTTTTCTTCATCTGGCACTATGTGCCGATCTGGGAAGCCAAGATGGCCTTCGAACAGGTTCGCATCATCCCCCCCAATATCTGGGTCGGACTGAAGAACTTCCAGGTGCTGTTTGCCTCGCCGATCTTCTATCAGGTCGTTGCCAACACCTTGATCATTTCGGGGATGAAAATCCTCTTTGTCTTTCCCGTTCCGATTATGGTGGCGCTGTTGCTCAACGAGGTGCGCGGCGGCAGGTTGCGCGTTTTTGTCCAGTCGGCAATCTACCTGCCGCACTTCCTCTCCTGGGTGGTCATCGCTGGTGTTTTTATCGCGCTGCTCTCGCCCACCAACGGCGCTGTCAATCAGGTCGCGCAGTCGATGGGATTCCAACCCATTAGCTATATGACCAATAACGGCACCATACGTTGGGTGCTTGTAATATCCGAGATCTGGCGTTCGGCGGGTTGGGACAGCCTGCTTTACCTCGCCGCCATTTTTGCCATCGATCCCCAGCTTTATGAGGCGGCGGAAATGGATGGTGCCAATCGTTGGCAGAAAATTTGGAACGTGACAATTCCCGGAATCGTGCCGACCATCGCGACGCTTTTCATCCTCAACATGGGCATGTTCCTGTCTGCCGATCTCAACCAGATCATCAACATGCAGAACGCTGTGAATGCCTCCACCATCGATATCATCGATACTTATGTCTATCGCATCGGCCTGTCGACCGGCGAATATGCACTGGCAACGGCTGCTGGCCTGTTCAAGGCGATCATTGGCATGGCGTTGGTCTTGATCTCGCACGGTGTCAGTAAACGGCTGACCGGCAAGGGGGTATGGTGATGGCAAGCCAATCGCTCCGAACCCCACTAGAACGCGTCGAACAGGTCTTGATTGTGTCGACCCTGTTGCTGCTGGTGGTGTTCACCCTGCAACCGCTTTTGAACTTGCTTGCCCTATCGCTGTCCGAGCCGAGCCGGATTGCCGGGTTCTCGGGCCTGTCGATCATTCCCGATGGCTTCTCACCCGATGTCTGGCTGTTGTTATTGCAGCATCCCAATGTGCAGCGCGGCATCTTCAACTCGGTATGGATGACGGCGACGAGCGTCGCTATCGGCGTGATGGGCACTGCTCTCATGGCGTGGGGCATGTCACGGCCGGGCCTGCCGGGCCGACGCATCATCTTCCTGTTGGTGCTGGTGACCATTGTCTTTGAGCCGGGCATCATTCCCGACTATTTCCTGATGAAACGCATGGGCCTGCTCAATACGCCGTGGTCGGTTATCATGTATAAGGCGATCAGCGCTTGGTACCTGATCATCCTGATCCGATTTTTCGAGGAAATTCCCACCGAACTGCTTGAAGCCGCTGAACTCGACGGCGCCAACCCGTTCCAGACCTTTTTCATGGTCGTGTTGCCGCTGGCCAAGTCGGCGCTCGCGACTATCGCCCTGTTTTATCTGGTATTGCACTGGAACGAGTTTTTCCGGGCGATGATCTACCTCAACGACCAGAGCAAATGGCCGCTACAGGTGGTGCTGCGTCAGTTCGTCATCGAAGGCGACAAGGTGGCCATCGTCGGCGCCAACAATGCCAACAACAATATCGGCCTCGCCCAGATCAATATCAGGGCGCTCAAGGCCGGCATGATCCTCATCACGATCCTGCCGATCCTGGCCATCTATCCGCTCATCCTGAAATTCTTCACCAAGGGCACGATGTCCGGGGCGCTGAAGGGATGACGGCTCGACCGAAACACGAATGCACAAGGGAGGAGACAATCCATGCTTCGTAGAACACTGCTTACAACAACCGCCACCATGGTCTTGCTCGGGGCGCTTGCCGCCCCGGTATTGGCCCAGACAACGCTGCGGCTTGTCAGCAAGGACTTGCTGACAACCAACCCCGATGACGTCAAGGAAATAGACGCCATTGAGGCGGCACTCAAGGCTGCAGGCACTGATGTTGATATCCAGATCATCGACATGCCGGGGGCGGGTTATGCCGACGCGCTGGGCGTGATGCTGCTGTCTGGTGACATTCCAGACATCATGTATTTTCAGGGTGGCGACCAGAAGATGGCCGAACAGGGAATCCTCGAAGAACTTAACCCCTGGATTGAAAAATCTGAGTACATCAAGGACGCGCTCTGGCCGCACAATGTCGACCGTCTCAGCAACTATCCTTACCTTCTCTATGTCTACCCGCCACGCGCGCCCCAACCTGTCATCCGCCAGGACTGGCTCGATAAGTTGGGCATGGAGCCACCGACTACGGTCGAGGAGTATGAGGCTCTGTTCCAGGCCATTCATGACGCCGATCTCGATGGCGACGGGACCCCGGGCAACACTTTGGGCCTGTCGGGCTATGGCAACACCAACGAGTTGGATTCGATTTTCAATCAGGCATTTGGTGTAACCGGGACCTGGATGAAGGACGGCTCTGGCTCATGGGTCAATTCGCGCGTCACCGATGCCGAAAAGTCCAAACTTGCATTTTATACCAATCTCGCCAGCAAGGGTTTGTTTGACAAGGAATATGTCACCAACACCTATGACGTGAAGGAAGATAAATTTTATACCGGTAAGGCCGGTGTCATCTTTGGTTCGTCGCCCGAAGTGATCGACATCTACTCAGGCAAGATGCGCCAGGCCCATCCGGGCGAGGACATTACCCTGACCCTGCTGCCGGTCCCCTCGGGCCCTGGTGGGAAGGGGCTGGCAGCAGTCGACGTGTCCAAGGAATCGCGCGGATGGGCGATCTCGTCAATTTCCGAGCATAAGGACGAGGCTTTCAAGGTTCTTGACTTCATGGCATCCAAGCAGGGTCAGGATATCGATCGCATGGGATTTGAGGGTGAACAGTACACCAAGGACGCGAGCGGTGCGGTAACCTTCACTGACCAGATTTCGACCTGGTACGCCCGCTTCTTCAACGCTGCCAATTGGACGCCACCCACGCCGCTGCTGAGCCCTACCGCACAGGCCGCGCTCGATACCGTCAAGGCCGACTTCACACCGGACAATGCCTTTGTCTGGCCAGCGGACTATGCCGCTGATGTCGACGCAACCGAACAAGTATATCGTGCTTGGGTTGCCAAGTTCATCACCGGCCAGGCCGACCTGGCGCAATGGGACGAGTTTGTTGCAGAATATAACGCCGCCGGAGGTGCCCGGATGGCTGAATATGCAGCGACCGTGTTGGACCAATAGATTCGAATCCGGGGTTTCTGCCATGGCAGAAACCCCACGCTGAAATCAAACGGACAGGTTGAAGATGCCGAAAAACTTACGCGGCCGCGTCCGCGGTCTCCTGCATGGCGTGGCGCTTGGCGATTCCTTGGGCGCGCCGGTAGAAAAACTCTCCGCGGCCCAGATAAAGGAACGCTATGGCCGGGTGACATCGCTGATGACACGTTGGCACAAGATGGACCTGCCCCCTGAACAGCGAAACCATAGGGTGCGTGGTGACGGCATCATCACCGATGACACGCTGATGACGCTGGCATTGATGGACATCTACGCCGATGTCGGACGGCATCTCGATGCTTGGGACATGGCAGACAGCATGGTGCGCCAGATCGCATGGACGCCGCGCTGGGTGCCTGAATTACAGCGCGAGGCAATGCTGATCGATCGCCTGTTCTACCCCGAGAAATGGATATTTCAGCGGCACCAGTTGGCAAATTGCGATCCGCGACAGGGTGGTATCGGCAACATGGTCAACTGCGGCGCCGCCATGTATATCGCCCCTGTCGGTGTGGTGAACGCGGCCGATCCAAAGGCTGCCTATGACGAGGCAATTGCCTTCGCCTCGGGTCACCAGGAAAGCTACGGACTGGAAGCCGCGGGTGCGATGGCAGCAGCGGTTGCTGCGGCTCTCCTGCCGGACGGCAACATCGAAGCGATTGTCAATACGGTGTTGGACCTTACCAAGGATGGTACGAGGGCTGCTATTGCCGATATTGCTGAAACAGCGCGAGAACTGCGCCGCGCCGGCGCCGACCACTCGGCCGCCTGCGATGCCTTCCATGTCAGGATCGCCCGCTATTCGGTGATGGGCGATGACTTGAACCATATGCCCGAAAAGGTTGGACGGCTCACTGACGCCTATCGGCCGTCGCGGCTGCAGGCCATTGAGGAATTGCCGCTGGCGCTAGGCTTTTGCTTGCTGAACGATGGTGACTTTCACCGCTCGATCGAGGACGGCATCAACTCAGGTCGCGATACCGATTCCATTGGCGTCATGGCTGGCGCCATCTTGGGCGCGCTTCATGGCGAGGATGTCATCAAGCCAAGCGACCTTGCCCAGATCGACGCCGCCAATCGCCTTGATCTCACCCTTGCCGCCGACGCTTTCGCCGTAGCTGCCGGCAATATACTCACCGCCGATCGCATCGCTGCAGCTGATCGTGACGCGGCGCGCGCCGCCCTGATGACGCCAATTATGGTTTCCTGATCTCTACTACGAAAGATGCCTGATGCTCTCCGAAACGCAAATACTTGAAAAAATCTACGCCGGTTTCATCGGCAAAGCTATCGGTGTGCGCTTGGGTGCTCCGGTTGAACCCACAATATGGAGCCTATGAGCGTGTCCAGAAAACCTATGGCGAGGTCACCCGATACTTGCGCGATTTCAAGAATTTCGCTGCAGACGATGACACTAACGGCCCCGTTTATTTCATCCGCGCCCTGCGCGACTACGGGTTGAATGCAACCGCTGAGGACGTTGGCAAGACTTGGCTCAACTATGCCGCTGAAGAGCATGGCATGTATTGGTGGGGTGGTTTTGGCATATCCACCGAACATACCGCGTACCGCAACCTGCGCGCCGGGATCCCGGCACCGCAGTCTGGATCAATCGCCCAGAATGGCACCACGGTGGCCGAGCAGATCGGCGGGCAAATTTTTATCGACAGTTGGGGCTGGGTCAATCCCGGAAATCCGCAACGTGCCGCCGAAATGTCGGCCATGGCGGCCAGCGTCGCCCATGACGGCGAGGGTCTCAATGGCGCCCGTTTCTGCGCCGCGGCGATCGCCGCTGCTTTCGAGGCGACTAGCATTGAGGAAATTGTCGAGACCGCAATGTCGACCATCGATTCCGGTTCGACCTATGCGCTTGTTTGCAGCGCCGTGATCGAATTCTTCAAGGCACACCCTGAGGACTGGCGCGCCTGCCGCGAGATGTTGACCGCCGACTGGGGCTACGACCGCTATCCCGGCGTTTGCCACATTATTCCGAACGCCGGCGTGACCATCATGGCTATCCTTTATGGCAAGGGCGATCTGCCGCGCACCGCCGAGATCGCAACGATGTCGGGCTGGGACACGGACTGCAATGCGGGCAACGCCGCCGCCATCGTCGCCACCTTCCAGGGCCTGCACGCGGACTGGGACAAATATCGCCAACCAATCAATGATTTTCTGGTTGCCTCAGGCATCGTGGGTTCGATCAATATTGTCGACATCCCGAGCCTTGCGCGTGAATTGACGGTTCTGGCGCTCCAACTGGCAGGGCGCGATGTACCCGATTTGTGGCTCGAGGACATGACGCGGCGCGGTTTGCGCTTTGATTTTGACCTGCCGGGCTCGACCCATGGATTCCGCACCGAGGGATTCAATCAGATCAGCCTGAAAGGGTCGGGGGAACGGCACGTGGAAGGTTCTCGAGGCGCGCTCGAAATTCAGCTCGACCGGTTGGAGCGCGGGCAGGGCGGCCGAGTGTTCTGGAAGCCTTTTTATCGACGCAGCGATTTTGACGATGAGCGCTATCGTCCGATGTTCACGCCCGTTGTGGATGCAGGGCAAACCGTCAGCTTCAAGCTCTGGCTTGATCCGTGGAACGGTGACGGCAACCTGCGGGTGGCGCCCTATGTAAGGCGAACCATGAGCCAGACAATTGAGGAAACTGGCGCCTGGGCCGTGCCCTCGGTGGAGGGCTGGCAGGACTATTGCTTCGTTATACCCAAGGGCGATGAAGCCATCGACGAAATCGGTATCTCGATCGAATATTTCGGCCGGCTAAAATTTCTCGGGCGACTGTTCCTTGCCGATTTCAAGGTTGAGGGTGCCGGGCGCACAATAATCGAGCCCGAGACTGAAACACAGGAATGGGGTGCTATCACGCGCTTCACCTTCAATCGTGGTCACTGGACCAAGCAGGGCGGCCGTATCCATGGTCACACCGCAGGCGACGCCGACATGTGGACCGGGCATTATTATGCAAAAAACATGGAGGTCAGCGCCGATATTCAACGCCTGTCGGGCACTTCGCAACTGCTGACGGCGCGGGTGCAAGGGACCGGGAGGTTCTATGCTGCGGGGATTGCGGGGGATGAAATTGTCATCCTCAAAGAGGATTTTGGCACAACAATACTGGCCCGTGCGCCGTTTAAAGTCGAGACTGGAAAGAGCCTATCTGTTCGCGTTCATCGTGAAAGGCGACACGCTAAGTTTTGCGATCGATGGCGAGGAATTGCTCACCGCAACCGACACTGCTTACGCCCATGGCATGGCGGGGCTACGGCTGGCTTCGGCCGGTCGCATGAGTGTTGGGCGTATCGAGATCGTCGAGACGGTATAAGCCGCAAGGAGGACCAACATGTCAGAAATTGAACTCAAGCATGTCGGCAAGAAGTATGGCCAGGTTATCGTGCTCAACGACATTTCGCTCGAAATGGGCGATGGCGAATTCGTGGTACTGGTCGGGCCCTCCGGCTGTGGCAAGTCAACGCTTTTGCGGATGATTGCTGGCCTTGAGGATATTACCTCCGGCCAGATCACTATCGGCGGCAAGGTCGTCAACAACATGCCAGCCAAGGAGCGCGATATCGCCATGGTGTTCCAGTCTTACGCGCTCTATCCACACATGAAGGTCGCCGACAATATGAGTTTCTCGCTGCGATTGGCGAGGAAATCCAAGACCGAAATCAAGCAGCGTGTGGCGGACGCCGCCGAGATACTGGGACTCGATGACCTGCTTGATCGCCTGCCGCGTGAACTCTCTGGTGGCCAGCGCCAACGCGTCGCCATGGGGCGCGCCATTGTTCGAAATCCGCGTGCCTTTCTGTTTGATGAGCCACTATCAAACCTGGATGCCAAACTGCGCGTCAAGATGCGTGGCGAGATAAAGCGATTGCACCAGCGACTAGGCAAAACCATGGTCTATGTGACTCACGACCAGACCGAAGCCATGACCATGGCTGACAAGATTGTTGTCCTCAATGGTGGTCGCATTGAGCAGTCGGGGGCGCCGCTGGAACTATATAATGATCCAACCAACTTGTTCGTCGCCGGTTTTATCGGCTCGCCCGAAATCAATCTGTTCGAAACGCGCTATGAGGGTGGTAGGGATATCAAGATTAACGGCGGACAGCCGATGCCGTTGCCCACATCGCTCGATATCGCGGTGGGCACCGAGATCGTCTATGGCGTCCGACCGCAGCACATCACACTTGGCGCGGTCGGGGTGCCAGCGACTGTTTTGGTGGTGGAGCCAACTGGTGATGCCCAGGAAGTATTGGCGCGAGTCGGCAATGAAGACATCTCAGTGGTCGTGCGTGACCATGCACTGCTTAAGCCCGATGACACGGTTCATCTGGTTATAGATCCGGATCGACTGTTCATCTTCGACAAGTCCACCGGCCTGCGGCTGCGCTGATGCGAAATCCGACTCGTCATTTTGATCCCGCTGCAACAGGCCCGCTGGACGGCGTCCGGGTTCTCGATCTGTCGCGGCTTATGGCTGGCAACATGCTCAGCTTGCAGTTGGCCGATTTTGGCGCCGATGTAATAAAGATCGAACCGCCCGCAGGTGATCCGTTGCGCGCGTGGAAAGACGATGACCATTCTCTGTTCTGGAAGACCTATGGTCGCAACAAGCGTTCGGTGGTCCTCAACTTGCGGCAGGCCGACGCCATGCAGGCGCTCTGGACAATGATCGACAGTGCTGATGTGTTCATCGAGAACTATCGGCCCGGCACGCTCGAAGCTATGGGACTTGGCCCCGAGCAGCTTCTGGCACGAAATCCAAACCTCATCGTCGTGCGCATTTCCGGTTTCGGGCAAACCGGTCCCTATGCGCAATATCCGGGCTTTGGCACCATCATCGAGGCCATGAGCGGTTTTGCCGATCGCACAGGCTTTGCCGACCGTGAACCGGTGCTGCCACCACTGGCGCTGGCCGATATGATCGCCGGTATCTACGGCGCTTCGGCAACAGCGATGGCACTCTTTGCCCGCCAGTCAGGCAAGGCCGAAGGACAGGTGATCGACCTGTCGCTCCTCGAGCCGATGTTCTCTGTTCTTGGCCCCGAAGCGGCAATTCACACTGTGACCGGCAAGATCAAGCAGCGAGTCGGTAGCGCCTCCAATACTGCCTCACCACGCAATGTCTATCGTTGCGCTGATGGCAAATATCTGGCCCTGTCCGGTTCGACGCCAGCCCTCGCGCGACGCATTTTCGAGATTATCGGAAGGTCCGATATGAACCAGGATCCGCGCTTTTCATCCAATTCTGATCGGGTACAGCACCGGACGCTGGTCGACGAGGCAGTGGGGGCGTGGTTTGCGGACCGTGATAGCGCCGAGGCCCTGGAGATCCTGCGCGAGGCGGGCGCTACAGTCGGCCCGATCTACAATATCGCCGATGCCATGGCCGACATCCATTTTGATGTCCGCGAAATCATCGTTGATGTTGAGGACGAGACCTTTGGCACCCTGCCCATGCACAATATCGTTCCGCGGCTGTCGGCCACGCCCGGCGTGTGGCGGCGGCCAGCGCCTGCCCTTGGCCAACACACCGCTGAGGTGCTGTGCGAAGCCGGTATTGATGACGCTGCCATCGCGAAAATCATGCCATGATCCGTTCGCTTCTCTACGTGCCGGCCCATTCTGAACGTTTTCTCGCCAAGGCGCATCAACGGGGCGCCGATGCCATCATACTTGATCTGGAAGATTCCGTGCCGCCGGAGCACAAATCAGCGGCGCGTGACGGTTTGGCCGCGAGCGTTGTATTGGCTCGAAGCGGTGGGGCCAAGGTATTTGTTCGAATAAACCCCGGTTCCGACGACGATGCTCGGGCAGCGTGTCGTGCCCGCGCGGACGGACTATTATTGCCCAAGGTCCAGCGGCCCGAAACATTGGTCGATCTGGCAACCCTGCTGGAGCCGGTCGAAAATGAATGCGCCCGTCCTGCCATGCAGTTTGTGGCCCTGCTCGAAAGTCCCGGTGCCGTGCTAAATGCCGCCGCCATAGCGCGAGCACCACGATTGCTCGGACTCGCCCTGGGCGGCGAGGATCTGGCATTGACGCTTGGTGCGCAGCCAACGCCCGCCGTACTGCACCTACCCAAACTACTGGTGCATTATGCCGCCAAGGCCCAGGGACTGTTGTCATTCGGTCTGCTTCGGTCGGTGGCAGATTACGCCGATCTCGATGCCATCAAGATGGCGGTGCAAGAAGCGCAGGAGCACGGGTTTGATGGCGCAACTTGCGTCCATCCTGGCGTCGTGCCGCACCTCAACGCCGGTTTTCTACCTAGTTCTGAGCAACTCGATTGGGCTACACGGGTCTTGGCCAAGGCCGACCATCAACAAGGCTCATTTTCACTGGATGGCCGCATGGTGGATGCCCCCATTGTCGCGCGCGCCCGAAGCATCGCCAGTCGGGCCCGCCAGGACGATTCATGAATTTAGGATCGCATAGGTCATGAATCTCATCCAGAATGTACGAGCGTAAACTGCCCTCAAGCGGGATCCCGATGTAGCACTTAAAGCGCTCATGATGCTCTCGCGGTTTTCCTGCGGTCCATCGCTCGCCGGAGTAATGCGGTTGCCACCAGAAGCGCGACTATGAGTTCCAGCGCAAATGGTGCTGCTAATCCAACCAGCAGGATCAAAATGGCGACCGCCAGCAGCAACCAGCGCCCTACACCATCAAGGCAGATCCGATCGCGGATGACCCAAAGGGTGCCCAGATAGATCGCGATGGGGATCGCAGTTGCCAGAACACCAACCTGCGGCGCAACATGGGCGGAATCGTCGAGAATGCTCAGCATGACAATCATGCCGGCCCCAGTTGCCGCGCCGGCCGAGAAGAGCATGAAATGACCATAGCCCCAGAGCAGCGCATGTCTAAGCTCGTCACTCTCAAGTTGGTCGTCGTCGGTAAAATAAACGCCCCATAGCGAGAAGGCGATGATTGCCGACAAGATTGCAAGCCAAAGAAATTTTGGATCAGGAAACGCTGCGCCATTTCCGAGTTGAATCATTGCGGTAATCGCAATGAATGCTTCACCCAAAACGATGATGTTCAGCAGGCCGTAGCGTTCGACCATGTGATGCCGATGCCATGTGGTGACCCCGTAACGCTCCGCTAGGGCCGGAACTGCCAGTTCGCCCACGGCCCCGACAACAAACAGCGGCAGATAAATCATCGCACTTGGTGGTACGAGCACGACGAAGGTGATCCAATATATTTGCATCACGGTGATGCCGCCGGCGTAGCGCAACGCTGTTGGTCGATGCTCCGGGTCACCTCTCGCCGCGCCCAGCCAAAACGCCGCCATCCCGAGCCGCATGACAACGAAACCCATAAGTGCCAGCCATATTCGCTCATGCTCGAAAACCGCCCCAATGCCCGCTGCCAGCATCAGCGCGCCAAACATTATGACCATGGTGATGATGCGAAAGACCGAGGAGTTGTCGTCATAGGCGGATGCGAACCAAGTGTAATTCATCCAGGCCCACCAGATCATGAAGAAGCTGCATATGAACCCGATCACCCCTTGTAATAGATGGGCCTCTTCCACCGAGTGAGCGAGTCCGTGAGCAGCGGCGGCAATGGCAATGACCGACGCCAGATCGAACATCAGTTCCAGCGGCGTCGAGGGGCGGTGAGCCTCGTCAGGATCGCGAGCGACGAAGTTGAAGAAGCTGTCCTGCGTCATATTGATCCTGATTTTTCCGTGGTGACTGTTCCGAAGCTACTCCGTTCACGGTAGCAGCATAGTGTTACCGCATATTAACCTGGTCGCCCCCGCGCGATGGTGTTGGGACCAAGCATTTTTGCCTCAACCTCGATGCGCTGCCCAAAATCTGCCAATGCCATTGGCTTGCCATAGAGATAGCCTTGAAACAACGTGCTGCCGACCTGAGCCAGCAGGTCGTGCTGTTCAATCGTTTCCACCCCTTCGGCCAGTACGGTGTAACCGAGGTCGCGGCCGATATGAACGACATTCTTGACGAGCGAGGCGCTACGCGAGCTCGTTCACCGCATCCTGCACGAAACTTCGGTCGATCTTGATCTGTTGGATGGGTAAACGACGCAAATAACCCAGCGAGGAAAAGCCAGTACCGAAATCGTCGAGGGCGATGGTAATGCCTAAATCGCGCAACGAATTGAGTTTGGCGATGACCAACTCCATTTCGGTCACCAATACGCTTTCGGTCAATTCGAGTATCAGCCGCTGAGGGTTGGCCTGGGTGTCGAGTTAATTGTTATTTGCGGATTTGCAAAACTCGTTCTGGGACAGATGTAGTGGCATGGCTTGCTAGGGATGCCGATGCCCAAGTCTTGATGATGCAACAGTTTCGCGCTTCCTGCGCCGTTCTGTTGAACTTGTCACCCTGCCTGACATTTTGTGCAAACTGTTCGGGGATTTTAGCTTCCCGCTGACAAGCGTGGCTGGAACCTAAGCATCGGCCAATCGTTTCATATTTGTTCGCATGCAATCAGTTGCGCCCGGAGGATGATATGAGCGACAGCAGTTCCCGCCAAAAGCACCCCATCGCATTTTGGACGACTGCCATAGTTGGTGCTGTTTTGATTACCATCGGCATAGTGCTCGTCGGTGGCGGCATTTGGCTCGCCAGCCTAGGTGGCTCCTGGTATTATCTATTTGCGGGGATCGGTTTACTCCTCGCCGGTGCACTATTCGTGGCCGGTCGCATGTTAGGACTTTATATTTATGGCATAACCTACCTTCTCACCTGCATATGGGCGGTTTGGGAGGTGGGGCTTGATTGGTGGGCACAGGTGCCGCGCCTGGTTGCGCCGACCCTGTTGCTCGCACTCGCTCTGGCCTGCATTCCGGCTCTGCGGCGTCGTTCTTACCCCACCTCCCACCGCTCCCGCGACGATGTCTTGGCGCAAGGACGTCAGGCCGCGGTTGCGATAATCGTCGTTGGTCTGACGGTCGCCGGTCTTCCTTTTGACGGCACCATGCGCGCCCAGGCTCAGGACAATCCTGCGGCCGCGACACAGCCAGATGCTGCCTTGGGCAAACCGCAGGCAGCGCCCGAGACGTTTCCAGACGGCGCTGCGGCCAAGCCAACGCTATCTGAAAATTCAAAACAAGCAGCGATCAGCGCGTCCCCGGCGCGTCCGGCCGAAACGATCGCCATGGCTGGTGACGATTGGCCCGCATACGGTGGCAGTACACTGGCCGACAGATATTCTCCGTTGGACCAGATCAACGTCGAGAATGTCGGCAAGCTGGAAAAGCGGTGGGAGTTCCGAACCGGCGATATGCCCAATGAAAAAACCAAGGGTAAATACTCACCTGAAACCACGCCGATAAAAATCGGTAACACGATCTATATGTGTTCGGCTACCAATGAGTTGATCGCGCTCGACGCGGCCACAGGTCTGGAGCGCTGGAGCCTTCGACCCTCAGGTACCTGATGACGCTATTCCCTACGGTGCGACCTGCCGCGGCGTCAATTATTACGCAAACGTCGATGCCCCGGTCGACTCGCCTTGTGCCAATCGTATTATCGAAGGAACTTTGGACGCGCGGCTCATTGCTGTTGATGCGGAAACAGGCCAGTTGTGCAGTGACTTTGGCGTTAATGGCGAAGTCAACATGCGCGAGGGCATCGGTCGGACGGTGCCTGGCTGGTTTGGAAATGTTGCCGCGCCAACGATCGTACGCGGCATTGTGGTCATGGGTGCGCAAGTGCGGGACGGCCAGGCCGAGGACGCGCCATCAGGCGTTATTCGCGGCTATGATGCCGTTACCGGCAAGCTGGCGTGGGCCTGGGATATGGGCAAGCCAGACCTGCAGGGCAAACCCGCCAAAGGAGAAGTATATTCGCGCGGCACACCCAACATGTGGACTAGCGCCGCCGGCGACGAAAAGTTGGGCTATGTCTATGTGCCGTTAGGCAATTCCGCCGTCGACTATTACGGCGGCAACCGCAAGAATTTTGAGAACGAATACAGTAGTTCCCTGGTGGCCATTGACGTAACCACGGGCAAGGAAGTCTGGCATTTCCAGACTGTACATTACGACCTCTGGGACTATGATTTAGGATCGCAGCCATCACTCGTCGATTTTCCGACCGATAAAGACAATGTCCCTGCGGTAATCTTGACGAGCAAACAGGGCGAAATCTATGTGCTAGATCGGCGCACCGGTAAGTCCTTGTTTCCGGTCGAGGAACGTCCAGTGCCCAGCGGCGGGGTTGAAGCTGAAAACCTGTCGCCCACCCAACCTTTTTCCACCTATCACACGCTGGCAAAAGCGCCTTTGCAGGAAAAAGACATGTGGGGCATGAGCCCGTTGGACCAATTGTGGTGCCGCATCCAATTTCATCTTGCCCAATATGATGGTGAATATACCGCGCCGACCTTGGACAAGCCTTATATTGAGTATCCCGGTTATAACGGCGGGTCGGATTGGGGAAGCATCGCGATAGATATTAAGAACAACGTCCTTATCGCCAACTACAATGACATGCCCAATTATAATCGCCTGCTTAGTCGCGACGAAGCCGAAAAGCGTGGTCTAACTCCCATCACTAACCCTCAGGGATCTCATGAAGGCGCCCAGGCAGGATCGCCTTATGCAATTGAAGTCAATGCGGGTTGGCGGCAAAGTTGGACTGGTTTGATGTGCAAGCAGCCTCCATATGGCGGCATTCGCGCAATAGACATGAAAACCGGCAAGACCATCTGGGATCGCCCGTTTGGAACCGCCAGAAAAAACGGTCCGTTTGGCATTCCTTCAATGCTGCCAATGACCATTGGCACGCCCAATAATGGCGGCTCGGTGGTAACGGGGGGAGGCTTGGCATTCATCGCCGCTGCCACAGACAATCTGTTCCGGGCCATTGATCTAAAGACCGGAAAAACAGTTTGGTCAATTGAACTGCCAGCGGGTGGTCAGGCAAATCCGTTCGTTTTTAAGGCAAACGGCCAGGAAATGGTCGGTGTCATGGCGGGCGGCCATCATTTCATGGAGACCGAGATAGGCGACTATCTGGAGGTGTATGCGCTACCGCAAAGTCAAGGTTGATCCAGCGCATATCAGGTCGACACAGCAACAGGGCGAGTCTCTGGGAGCAGTCAGGCCGCTCAACACGAATTGAGGCTGTATCTGCCTGGTCTCGGAGGGCAGTCGAGTGCGGCTACTTGACCTTAAAAGACGGGCAATATGGCGTAATTGTCGTTAATGGCAATGCCATCCCGCGACCGTGTGCGAGCGAGCCTATGGCGTTCAGTGTGTAGAACTAAGGATGAATCTCCGCTGCACTTGGGAAAAGTTGATGAAGGGGCAGGGAATGAGGGTAATGGCGCACTATCCGTGGTTTTGGCGACGGGTAAAATTTGGTGCCATCGTGCTGGTGGGAACTGGGTTTGCTACAGGTGTTCTCGGTGCGCTGTTCATCTGGTCGGGACTGTTTGACGTGGCGGCGACAAGCAAGCATCCTTGGCCAGTCGCGGTGGTGCTCCATTACGCGATGGAACGCTCGGTTTTCCTACACGCGCCAGAACTCAAGGCACCCGACCTTGACAATCCTACGTTGATCGTTCGGGGCGCTACGCATTACGCGAGCGGCTGCGCGTCCTGTCACGGCGCACCGGGGCAATTGGCCTCGCCTATCGCCCAACAGATGACGCCCACGCCGCCGGGGCTCTATTCGGCCGGACGTGATTTTACCCCCAGCCAATTGTTCTGGATCGTCAAGCACGGCGTCAAGATGACCCCAATGCCGGCCTGGCCAGCGCAGCAACGCCAAGACGAAATTTGGGCAATGGTCGCCTTTCTCAAGCATCTGCCGGATTATAATACCGAGGCCTATGCCGAGTTGAGCGGCTGGTCAGGCGGTGCGGACTTCCTCTCGAACGTTCCGGCCACCTTGCCGGGGGGAGACTTCAATCCTCTTGCTTGCGCCCGCTGCCATGGAGCAGACGGTAAGGGACGAAATGGCGTGTCGCCAGATATTGCTGGCGTCAGCGCTTCAAAGATCGTTCAGGCGCTAAGGGCGTATCGGGACGGGGGCGAAAAAAGCGGCTTTATGCAACCTGTTGCCGCCTCACTGACCGACGCCCAGATCGTGGCCGCCGCCGACTATTACGCGACACTCCCAACTCACGCCGGGGGTGGAACGCCATGACGGAAACAGCGACGCTACCGCTCGGCCTTTTTTCTCCAAATGGTGCAGGTTCGACTGCAATCTCGCCACTGCTTTGGGGGCTGATTTGGCTTTCGGTTTTCGTCGTCATCATGATTGCCGTGGCGGTGGTCCTTGGTAGTATCGTGAGGGAGCGGGGCAAACATGATCCCAGGCTGGTGGTGTCCGAACATTCTGGGCACGGCCTCTGGTGGATCTACGGCGGCGTTGGCGTCTCGACATTTGTCCTGATTGCTTTTACCGGCTGGACGATTGCAACGATCGCCCGGATTGCCGAGCCGCCTAGCGCTCCGGCGTTCACAGTGGACGTATCGGCACACCAATGGTGGTGGGGCTTTCATTACCCGGACGACGATCCTGGCAAGGCGTTCACAACGGCCAATGAGCCTTCACATTCCTGTCGGGGTGCCGGTGCACTTCAATCTGACCTCGCCAGACGTCATCCACAGTTTTTGGGTGCCAGCACTTGGCGGCAAGACCGATGTTGTTCCCGGCCGCGTCAATCAGATGTGGCTAATGGCCGACAAGCCCGGCGTTTATCGGGGCCAGTGCTCGGAGTATTGCGGGAGCGAGCACGCCCAGATGGGTCTTTATGTGATTGCCGAACCGAGAGCGGATTTCGATGCTTGGCGTGCAGCCCAGCAAGCACGCGCCCTAACGCCAACAGCCCCCGACGAGGGCTTCGTTCAGTTCAACGTCCATTGCGGCAAATGTCATAACGTTCGCGGCACGATGGCGCAGGGAGATAAGGGCCCCGACCTCACTCATTTGATGAGCAGATCAACCATTGCCGCGGGAATGTTGGACAATAATATCGGCAATCTTTCAGGCTGGATTGCCCATCCCCAAGGCATCAAGCCGGATGCGTTAATGCCAGATATCGCCCTTTCTGGACCCGAACTGCAGTCGATCCTTTCCTATCTCAAAACCCTCAAGTGAAGGACGCCTAACATGAGCGTTGCCGAATATGAGCGCGTCCCGGAGATCAAGAGCCTCAAGGATGACCCGGAGCCTGCCAGATCGCCTTCGAGTGTTATGGGAAACTGTGCCGGGGTTTTATGGCTGGATTGCCTCGGTCGACCATAAATCGATAGGTATCCGCTATCTCGTTACCTCGTTCATTTTCCTGTTGCTGGGTGGGTTGGAAGCGCTGGTAATGCGCATTCAGTTAGCCCAGCCCGGCGAGCATTTGTTGACGCCGGAGCAATATAACCAACTATTTTCCATGCATGGCATCACCATGATTTTTCTTTATGCGCTGCCGGTGCTGTCGGGATTTTCTAATTTTCTTTTCCCGCTGGTGCTAGGCGCACGCGACATGGCATTTCCACGCCTGAATGCGTTTTCTTATTGGGTATATCTGGCATCTGGCTTGTTCATGTATGCGAGTTTTTTGGTCGGCGCCGCGCCCGATGACGGTTGGTTCAACTATGCACCCAACTCGCTCAGGACGTTCAGCCCGGGCCCCAATATGGATTTTTACGCATTGGGCATGATTTTCCTCGGTATTTCTACCACGGTTGGCGCCGCCAATTTCGTGGTCACGGTGATGCGCATGCGCGCGCCGGGCATGTCGATCGCCCGCTTGCCGATACTAGTATGGGGTACCACCACTGTTTCAGCCGGAATATTATTCTCCGTACCAGCGGTGAGCCTGGCCTTCTTCATGCTCTGGCTGGATCGCTCGTTCGGCACCCATTTTTTCGACGCGCGGTCATCGGGCCAGCCTATGCTGTGGCAGCACCTGTTCTGGATTTTCGCCCATCCCTGGGTCTACATCATCGTATTGCCGGCCATGGGGCTTGTATCGGACGCTTTGCCCATCCTGTGTCGTCGGCCGATCGTGGGATATGCGCTGGTGGTGCTGGCTACTATTTTGACGATGGTGCTGGGGTTTGGCGTATGGGTGCATCACATGTTTGCCACCGGCTTGCCCATGGTGGCATCGTCGTTTTTCTCTGGGGCGTCATTCATTATCACCATCCCCAGCGCCGTAGCGACCTTCGCCTGGGTGGCCACGATCTGGACCGGTCGTCCAGTATTCACCACCGCCTTTCTCTATTTCGCGGGCTTCATTGTAATGTTCGTCATCGGTGGCGTCTCTGGCGTGGTAACGGCCGCGGTGCCGGCGGACCTGCAATTGACCGACACCTATTTTGTCGTCGCGCATATCCATTATGTGTTGATTGGCATCAATTTGTTCGGGGTGCTGGGCGCCTTCTATTTCTGGTTCCCCAAACTGTTCGGCCGCCTGCTCGATGAGCGACTGGGACGCTGGAATTTCTGGATTACCTTTATCGGTTTCAACATTGCATTTCTGCCTATGCACCTCACTGGGCTCATGGGTATGCCGCGTCGTATCTATACCTATCCAAACGATTTCGGTCTGGGACTGGTGAACATGATCACTACCGTTGGTTCGTTTTTGCTCGCCATCGGCATTTTGCTCTTCATGATCAACATCTGGATCAGCCTGCGAAACAACACGCAAGCACCCGATAATCCTTGGGGTGCACCGACGCTTGAATGGGTCACCTCATCGCCCCCACCTCCCTATAACTTCGCGCTGATCCCAGCGGTGGCCAGTCGACATCCGCTTTGGGAAGAGCAGTTGCACGCGGGCGTAAGTCATTCGGTGCTCGATCGTGGTTTCGTGCTGGATCACGGTAAAGAAGCTCTGGCAACGACCATTCTTGATGCTGAGCCGGATGTAATATTGAAGATGCCGGAGGATACGCCCTGGCCATTTATTCTGACGCTGGCCATGAGCGCGGGCTTCACCGCCATGCTGATACAATCATGGTGGGGAACCGGGATGGCGGGACTAGCCATTCTAGTATGTCTCGGCTTTTGGCTATGGCCAAAACGGTCCATGGTGCAAATCGCGAGTGCCGATCATGGATGACGCGCGACTGCGAACAGGTGAGGAACCATTCCCGTCTCGGGCGCTACCGATCGGCAGTCCGGGCCGTAAATCTTCGGGCTGGTATGGCATGATGATGCTGATAACAACCGAGGCGTCACTATTTGTCTATCTGCTATTCAGCTATTTCTATTTCGCCATATGGTCCGGAGGCAGTTTCTTGCCCAGCGAACTGCCCAAATTCAATCTGTCAGCACCGGACACGGCGATATTGCTCTTGAGCAGCGTCGTGGTTTGGTGGGGCGAAAAGGGCGCGCGCAAGGGCAGTCACACTCAACTGTCGCTGGGTCTTCTCGCCGGAATCGTTCTTGGCACAATTTTCGTCGGTGTTCAAATCATGGAATGGGCGGATAAGCCCTATCAACTCAACACTAGCAGTTATAGCTCGCTCTACTTCATTATCACCGGCTTTCATATGGTTCATGTCGTCGTTGGTATGCTCATATTGCTGGCTTTGCTTGTCTGGTCGTTGTTGGGCTATTTCGACCGCCAGCGGCACGCTCCTGTCGTCATTGGCGCGATCTACTGGCACTTCGTTGATGCAGTCTGGATCGCTGTGTTCTTCACCATTTATGTTTCTCCACATCTGGGATAGCCAAGGTGAAAGAGGACGCGAACCATAATCTGGAAGTTGGCCACCCAGCGGCGATGCGGCATCGGATCAGTCCTGTCTTGTTGGGAATTGCCATTGCAGCCGCGCCGACAGGGTGGATGGTCCAATTGCTTTTTGCGTTCGCCTCAACCAGCTATGTTTGTGTCGCAACACCAAATGGGGTGGTGCCGGCTTGGCTCATGCCCGTTCTTGTCGCGCTCAATCTCCTGGGGCTGGCACTGGCCGTTGCCGGGGCGATCCTTTCGGCAGCCATAGTCAAACGAACCACTCTTGAGCAGTCGGGAACAACCCGGTTTCTGGCGAACTGGGGTATTTTCGTTTCACTGGCTTTTTTCGCTGCGACATTTGCCAATTCATTCTCACTTTTCCTGGTGCCATTATGCAAGACATGAAGGTTTTTCGGACTGATTTGGCGCGGGTTTTCGTGGCCCTTTTTATGATCGGCGTCGGCGCGGGCTGTTCCAAACCGCAGGGTGCGGGACTGGCTGGTGATCCCGCGAGCATAGGCGATCCTGCCATGGGAAAGGCGTTGATCGAAAAGCTGGGCTGCGGTTCCTGTCACGTTATTCCGGGAATACTAAATGCCTATGGCATGGTCGGGCCGCCGCTCGAGCACATGGCGCGCCGACAATATATTGCGGGTATGCTGCGCAATACGCCCGAGAACATGGTGAACTGGTTGCGCTACCCGCAAAAGGTCGTGCCGGGTAATGCCATGCCCGATCTTGGCATCTCTGATGATGACGCGCACCAGATCGCGGCATATTTGGCAACGCTGCAATGAGATCAGTTACGGCAGAACCAGCTGCTGGGCGGCGGAGGGTTAATATCAGCCTTGCGCTCGGCGGTCTCGCGTTGGCCACGTTGTGGTTCAGCCCCCTGGCGCAGCTGGCTCGCGTGGCCTTTTCCGCCCACATGCTGCTTCATCTCGGTATCGTTGTGGTGGCCGCTCCCTTGTTGGCGTTTGGAGCGGCGAGCCGTCTACCGCCCATTACCGGTTTCGGCAATGCGTTGAACTGGGGTCTTCTAGCTGGCCTGTTCGAAATGATCGCGGTCTGGGGGTGGCACATTCCCCTGCTGCATGATGCGGCCGGTCACAGTGCATCGCTATTCATTTTGGAACAGGCATCGTTTTTGCTGGGTGGGCTTGCCGTATGGGGTGTGGGCTTTAGTGCGAGCAACCGGGGAGCCATTGCTAGTGCTGCAATCATTCTATTTCTGACCTTCACCCATATGACGATGTTTGGCCTGATGCTGACCCTCGCGCCAAACTTGCTGTACGATCCCGATCTATGCCGAGGCGCCTTCGGACTTGACCGATTGTCAGATCAACATCTGGGAGGCGTGTTGATGGCTGTGGGCGGCGGTATTCCATATCTAGTGGGCACTGCTTGGGCAATCTCGAGGGTACTCTTCGTTGACGTTTAGCATTCCATGGGTGGATCGCCAGAGCGCGCATGCTGCAATAGGCACCAGCCAGCGCCTATTTTTGTCGAACGGCCGCCGCGATTTTGGCCGTGAGGGATTGGGATGTGGTAAAATATCCCTTCCACGGATCCGGTTCGCGTGCCCGCTCTGCAGCTTCGGCGAGGCCGAATTGATTGGCGGCCTTCACGTCTTGCAAATCTTGCCAGCTCACGGGCACCGCTACGGGAGCACCGGGGCGTGACCGGCTGGACCACGGTGCAATGGCTGTGGCGCCCCGCTCATTGCGAAGATAGTCGATGAACATTTTGCCCTTGCGCTTTGCCTTGCTCATCGTGGCGACGAAGCGATCCGGTTGAGCGTCGGCCAGGTTTTGCGCCACTTGCTTGCAAAAGGCCTTGATCTCGGGCCACTCGGCGCGCGGTCGCAAAGGGGCGATCACATGCACGCCCTTGCCGCCGCTGACCAAGGGATAGGCTCTCAAGCCCGACATCCTCCAGCGCCTGCCGCACGTCCCGAGCGGCGCTGCGCACATGTTCGAACCCCTGCTCTTCGTCGGGGTCAATGTCGAAAATTATGCGCTCGGGCTTTTCAACGTCCTTGATAGGTGCGCCCCACAAATGCCATTCCAGTACATTCATCTGCGTGCCGCCGATCAGTCCAGCAAGGCTTTCGATATAAAAATAGACTTCCTTCCCACCATCCTTTTCCGCGATCAGCATCGACTTTAAGGCCTCGGGGAAACCGCCAGTATCGTGTTTTTGGAAAAAGCAGTGCTTGGCCCGCCCTTGGGGGCAACGCAGCAGGCTGAGCGGCCGTCTCTCGATATAGGGCAACATACGCTCGGCCACGGCCGCGTAATAGGCCACAAGATCTGCCTTGGTCACGCCCTGCCCTGGATAGACCACGCGGTCGGGGCTGGTCAGCTTGATGCCGGCTGCCTCGGCGGCTTGCAGGCCTGATGCGCCACTCAACGTCGCCTCGGGGACCGCGGCGGGACGCTCCATAACAACACTTTTCGCGGGCTTGTCCTCGCGCAACGCCAAAAACGAAGGATGGCGCAGAATGCCGTCCGGCGTAAATTCGGTGTAGCCGACCTCGGCCACAAGTTTTGGCGAAACCCATCGGGCATTCCTGGCGATCGCGGCAGGAACCTCTACAAACGGACTGGTCTTGCGCGCGAGCGCGTCTAGCCGTTGCTGGAGATTTTCCGCACTCTTGACGGTAAAGCCGGTGCCAACGCGGCCACGATAGACCAGTCTCTTGCCCTCCCATGCGCCTACCAGCAGCGAGGCGAAGCCCTTCTTTCGGGTCGAGGGCGACCAGCCTGCGATAATAAACTCCTGACGCCTGCTCGCCTTTATCTTGAGCCAGTCCTTGGTGCGCGCGCCATGATAGGGGGCTTCGGCCCGTTTGGCGATGATGCCTTCATGGCCCTCGCGGGCAACGGCGTCGAACACCTTCTGGCCATTGCCAGTGACATGGGCAGAAAATTGTACCAGCGACGAGGACTCGACTTTGCCGAGCAGTTTTTCGAGCCTTTCCCTTGCGTTGGGTCAGCCCGAGCCGGGTGATATCGTTGCCGTCCACTTCAAGCAGATCGAAGGCGAAATAGGTCAGCGGTCCCCCATTTGAAAGATGATCCTTTAACGTCGAAAAATCGGTGCGTCCCTTGGCATCAAAGGCGCATAGCTCTCCATCAATCAGCGCGGTCCCCTTGGTGATTTTCGTCAATGGGGCCACGATCTCGGCGAACTGTGTGGTCCAGTCCTTGCCAGTGCGGGTGTAAAGCCGAACCTGGTCGCCCGAAATCGCCGCCAGGCAACGATATCCGTCATATTTCATCTCGAACACCCAGCCGCTGCTTTCGGGAACCGCCGTGACGAGCGTCGCCAGTTGCGGCGCTCTAAAGGATGGCAGCGGCGCCGATTTAGTTCGGCGCGATTTGTGCCGAGCCGGTTTGTCCACTTGTACCGCATCGGAATGCCAGACGGCATCGGCCGCTACCTTTGTGGGCTTTTTTGACTTCAGTCCTTTGGCGATCCCGTCCATATCCCGACCGGTTGATACCGACTTGGTAAACCGGGCGACCAGTGTTTCCTCGTCCCTTGCATAATCGTCACGATGTTTGATGAGGAGCCAGTTCTCTCGGGGAGGACCCGATTTGCGCTTACTGTCGCGGCCTTTCATGTGGACCAGCACCCATTCGCCTTTCATGCGATGGCCCTGCAATCGCATCTTGAGGTCACCATCATTCAACCCCGCATGGGGATCACCTATCGGCTCCCATGAGCCTTCATCCCACAGCATGACAGTGCCACCGCCATATTCACCTCGAGGAATGGTGCCCTCGAAACTGCCATAGTCGAGCGGATGGTCTTCCACTCGCACAGCAAGTCGCTTGTCGTCGGGATTATCGGATGGCCCCTTGGTTACAGCCCAGCTTTTGAGCACGCCGTCCAGGCTCGATGCGGAAATCATAGTGCAGGCGAGTGGCGTCATGTTTTTGCACCACGAAGCGAAGAGTCGACCCCTGTTTGTGACCGTGCCGGGCACCCGAAGGTTCCTGGGTCTTGGTGAAGTCGCGTTTTGCCTGATATTCGCTCAGCAGTTTTTTGCTCTTGCTGGCCATAGCCTAACCCGTTTTCTTGCGGGGCGATACTTTCTTGGCCGGCGTTTTTTTGCCTGACGCTTTCTTGCCGCTTTCCAGGCTCGATTTCAGCGCCGCCATCAAGTCCACGACGTTGGACCCTGTTTGCTTTTTCTCGGTCGCGTCGTCCGGCGCGGTGATCTTGCGCCCCTTGCTCTTGAGTTTGCGCGCAATCAACTCACGCAGCGCGACCTGATAATGATCCTTGAAGACGCCGGCATCGAACTTGCCGGACTTCTTGTCGATCAGCGCCGTGGCGACCTCGAGAAGCTCGGGGTCGGCTTTCTTGACTGGAATATCAGAGAAGTAGGGATCTGCGTTTCGAAGTTCGGCTTCGTAGTGAAGCGTTTCCAGCAGCAATCCCCGGCCTGCGGGCTTGAGCGCCACGAGATATTCCTTGCCACGCAGCGTTAACTGCCCCAGCCCGATCTTGTCGGTTTGCCGCAACGCGTCACGGATGACAACGAAGGCGTCATCGGCCAGGTCATCCGAGGGCACGATATAATATGGCTTGTCAAAATAGAGCGGGTCGATTTCGTTGCTGCCGACAAATTGGGTGAGTTCAAGCGTTTTGCGGGTCTCGAGCCTTGACGGCGTCGATCTCCTCGTCCGTGAGCAGAACATAATCACCTTTTTCGTATTCGAAGCCCTTCATGATCTCGTCCTTATCGACAGGACCGATGCCATCCACAACCTTCTGGTAATGCACGGGTTTGCCGCTCGGTTCATGAATTTGGCGGAAGCTCGGTTTGGCATTGGCTTTAGTCGCCGTGTAAAGCTCGACGGCTATGGAGACGAGGGAAAGACGAAGCTGGCCTTTCCAGATCGGGCGAGACGCGGGCATGGCATACTGACCTCAAACTATTTCCAGTTTAACGACGGCTCGTCGCCTTCGTTCCAGGCGGTGCGGTCCATGGTCACCGCAAGGCGGCCCGGTGTAGGCGCCGTGGCTATCCGATTCCGCCGCCGCCGACGGCGCCATAGACCTCACCATTCAGATAGCTCCCTCCTGACTTGCCAGCAGGACATAGATCGGCGCCAACTCGACCGGCTGACCCGGCCGCCCGAAATCGGTGTGCTCGCCGAACTTCTGCACCTTGTCGTCCGGCTGCCCGCCACTGGGCCGCAGCACTGTCCAGAACGGACCAGGAGCCACGACATTGGCACGAACGCCCCGTTTGATCAGCTGCTGCGATAGCGCTTTGGTATAGGCAACAATGCCAGCCTTGGTCGTCGCGTAATCCAATAGTATCGGCGAGGGATCATAAGCCTGGGTTGAGGCGGTAGTGATCACGGCCGAACCCGGCGGCAAATGAGGAGCGGGGGCTTGCGCAATCCAGTGCAACGCATAAAGGTTTGTTTTCAACGTCTGGTCGAAGTCAGCAGTGGTCACCTCTGTAACCGACTCCCGAAATTGCTGCCGGGCCGCATTTATCACCAGTATATCCAGACCGTCGAATGTATCGAGTGTGCGCTGAACCATGGTGCGGCACTAGGTCTCGTCCTTGATGTCACCGGGCAAACCCAGTGCTGACCGACCTTCTGCCTCGATCAACTTGATGACCTCATCGGCGTCGCTCTGTTCGCTGGGCAAATAGGCGATGGCAACATCGGCACCCTCGCGCGCGTAGGCGATCGCCGTAGCCCGACCGATACCTGAGTCCCCGCTAGTAATGAGTGCCTTCCGTCCCTTTAACCGCCCGCAACCCTTGTAGCTGTCCTCGCCGTGGTCCGGAAGCGGATCCAGCCGACGAGCGAGACCGGGCGCCGGTTGGTGCTGCTGCTTTGGAAACGGTGGCTTGGGATACTGTTCGCGTGGATCTTGCATTGCGAGACGATCAGTCATGGCTCACTCCTTGCATGTGCCAAGGTCAATGTGGCTGGCCGCGAGTAGGTTCCAAACATCGCCCGAAGCGTCCAGACTTCGGACGGGGGAAACGCCAACCACCGACCGCAGAAATGCACCAACGTCGACACGCAGGGCACCTAGGACGTCTCGCGACTTTGGGAATCGAACCCCGTGGGGAACCTAAGCTTGGGCGAACCCGTTCAATCCCTAGCGTCGAACGGTCTGGAACCGCTGCCGCGCGCCGCCAAGCAACGCCCGCAGCAACAGGACACCATTGAATGACGATCAGCGCGGTTGTGACGAGTATCGTCAATAAATAGGCGGCAAGACAATCGGGTCGCGCCGTCCCTACACCGAGCGCCGACGTGGCAACGAAGGTCGCTTTTTGTTGGGCGCATTGATCAGAAAGGTATGCAAGATGAATAACCTACTGGACAAAGTCTCCTCAGGCATGAAGGTTTTTGACGTTGAGGGTGATGAAATAGGTGAAGTGGAGCGGGTTCAGGCTGGGGGCGAAACCTTGGCACAAGCAGGAACGACAGATCTGTCTGGCGCGGACCAAAACGATCCCATCAATTGGATCGCCCACGCATTTACGACGGACTCTGTTCCTGAGGAACTGCGTGAGCGCCTCTTGAGCCAAGGGTTTATCAGAATTGATGCTGACGGGTTATTCGCATCAGATCGATACCTTTTACCAGACCAGATCGCTGCAGTTGCAACTGGCCGTGTCGACCTCAATGTCCGGAAGGCGGATCTGATCAAACTCAAATAGCACGGGATGGCTAATCGGTAGCGGGCTGACATGTTGGGGCGGATCGCCAAATCAACGAGGATCCGCCCGGGTCTTCAAATTTTGGGGTCAGTCGAACCTCCGACGCCAACCAGACCCGTTGACTTCTGCCGCGGTGGCAATCTGCCGTTGTGGATTTATGGCTACTGCGACGCGACGCGCATGCAATTCAAATGGCTTCAAAACGCACTCATGTTTGCCCAAACGCTACCCCCGGCGCAGCGCATCAAAAGACGCGCGGCGGAATCTCATCATAAGTCATTGAAATAATTGGCGCGCCCTAAGAGATTCGAACTCCTGACCCCCAGATTCGTAGTCTGGTGCTCTATCCAGCTGAGCCTAAGGGCGCGCGTGGCTGGGTGACCCAAGCCATTCACGGGTGACGCCAATGTGTTGGCGTTCATTGCGTGAAGCGGGGCAACCCATACATGGGCGGTGCCGCCATTGCAAGCGCCCAGCTGCGTTAAAATCGGATTGGAGGACTTCTTATGACAGCTTGAGCGCGACCGGCAGGAAAATCTCAAATTTTGTGCCCTGTGCCTCGTCAATATAGCTCAATGTGCCGCCGTGGGCCTGAGTAAGGCTCGCGTGCAATCGCCAGCCCAAGGCCGGTGCCACCCGAGCGCGCCGATCCCTCAAAGGCAACAAACAGATTGTCCCGCGCCCGCGGCGGTAACCCGGGGCCATTGTCCGAAATAGTGAGGAACAGGCCGCTCTTGTCGCTTCTGAGTTTGGCCATAACAATAGGTGCCGTTGTCTTGCCCGCGCTAGCTTCAAGTGCTTCGCGGGCGTTTTTGAGTAGATTAGTAAAAATTCGCCCAAACTGAGCAGCATCGACATTGAGTACCAACGCCGCTGGGGTTTGGTTGGAGAAGTCGACGACGGGATGCCCAATAAGGCCGGCATCAAATGCTGCATCATCGAGCAGGGATCGGAGATTGGTCGGTGCCGGGTTGGGCGGAATGGCGCTTTCTCGGCCATAATCAAGCACCGATTGGGCAAATCCGATGGCCTTGTCCAAAGTGGTCACCAACCGGGGTGCCAGTCGTTGCACCTTGGGATCGTCCAGCGTTGCCACCTGATCCGAGAGAAGTTGGGCAGAAGTCAATGTGTTGCGCAGATCATGATTGATCTTGGCAACCGCCAACCCCAAATCGGCCAAATGTCGACGTTGCCGCAGCATCGAGAACAGATCGGTTTCCATGGCGGCGAGTTCACGCTCGGCAATGCCAAGTTCGTCGCGGCGGGTCGAAGGCGCAAGGATCAAGGTGGCATTTTCTGGCGCCTGACGAAAACCGATCAGGTTTTGAGTGACCCGCCTGATCGGGCCGATTAACAGGATGCTAACAAAGACGTAAAGCACAATCGCCGTGATCGCGGCGATGACAAAGGTGATGATAAAAAAGTTGAGCGAATACTCCAGCAAATCGCGGTGCAGCGGCCTTTCGGGCATCAGCAGTTCGACCAGGCTTTCGTTGAGATCGCCACTGCCGACAATGCGAAGCGTTCGGTTGCCATCGCTCAGCAGCGTATCAATGGCGCCCAGCATCAGGGTGGGAAATCCGCGTTCGCGCATATCGGCGGCCACGACATTATCCGGCGTTTTGGCCCCTTCGCGCTCGATCATCTGGCTCTGGCCCTCGCGGCGATAGACAATTGCATTGGCCCCCGCCGACAGCAGCAGGCGATCGGTCAGGGCGCTGGGCAGCGCCATCACGTCGGGAACGGCATCAAGAACGCGCGCAGCAACCACGCCGACGCGCAATTTGTCCTCCAGCCAACTGGCACGATAATTCGCGATCGAGGGTAAAAATATCACGACTTCAACAGCCAGGATCACCACGATGATCGTGGCCATCAGCTTGATGGAGAGCCCGGAAAGAAATCGAGGCATGGGGCGTGGTTTCATTGTCATTTCAAGCCATTATAGGCAGGATATTGGCCCTTGCGTAGCCCTGATCCTCATGGCAGTACTCGTTTGATAGCCATAATCGGCCTAACCCAACGCGGCGTGATCGCATCACGACCATATTCCGTCCCAAGCTGTTGCACGATTTCTGACAATGTTGGGTTGGCGCTAGTCATTGACTGCAGGTCTATGGCCTTCAATCGCTTGGCGATTGCCAGCGACAACAGGGCGATTGTCTCGCCGGCACTTGGCCCAACAACCCCAGCGCCCACTATGGCTCCACTCGGGAGGCAGATCATTTTTGCGGTGCCATAGCTTTGACCAATAGCCTGTGCCCGACGGTTGTCGGTAAAGGCGCATCGCACCACGCGATACCGCTTGCCAAAACGCTTCTTGGCCTCGGTTTCGGTCATGCCGGTTTCTGCAATTTCGGGATCGCTATAGACCGATCGCGACGCCATCAGGCTCGCGATTTGCCGCAAAGCCCAACAGCGCGCGACGCACGGAAATTGTCGCTTGATGCTCGATCTCGGGCAATTGAGCATGCCCGCCCGCTGCACTCCCGATTGCATATATCCGAAAATTGCTCGTGCGCCCGAATTTATTCAGCCGCAGTCGCCCGGATTTCCCGCCCACCGTAGCGACGCGTGCCGTCCCCAATTCAAGATCCCCGATATTGGCCTGCCTGCCAGTGGCAATCAGTACATGGGAGGCATCGAGCACATCTTCCTCACCCGCGCCATTCTTGATCCTGACACCAATGCCCTGGCTACGGGCCTCAATCTGACTGACCACGCTTTGTTCGCGAATATCGACGCCTTCCTCGCGCAGTCGCCGTAGGGTGATCTCGACCAGTTCGCGATCATGCCGCCCAAGCACCTCGCCCTTGTCGACCAGACTGACCGCGCAACCAAGTCGGCAATACGCCTGCGCCATCTCGATGCCGGCGGGTCCACCGCCAACAATGACAAGATGTGTCAGCTTTCGAAAATTCTCAAAGATCGTATCAGTAGTGAAATAATCGATGTCCGCGAGCCCGGCAATGTCGGGCACGGCGGGCGCCGAGCCGGTGGCGATGATGAACCTGCGGGCACGGATCAGGGTTTCGCCCGCTTGCAACGTACGCTTGTCGACAAATTTGCCGGTCGCTGCGATCACTTCTATATCGCGGCTGGCGAGTTGCTCGGTGCCTTCGTGGCGACTGACGGCCTTTACAACCGATTGCACGTAGCTCTGAATACCGCGAAAATTCACCTTGGGTTCGCTATCGGCGATGCCGAACTCGCCGGACGTTCGTATTAGATGGGCGCGATATCCTGCGGCAATCAGGGCATGGGCAGGAACGCTCCCCAGATTGATGTCGCCGCCAATCGAGCCGCTTTCGACCAGAACGACGGAAGCGCCGAGCCCACAGGCGGTTTTCGCTGCCGCTAATCCGCCCGCTCCGGCACCAATAATACAAATGTCGGGTTTGAGATATTCAGGCATTGCCGTAAGTCTGGGGAGGAACGTGATCCGCTTGTTATGAGGCCGTCGGGCAAATAAGACAACGCTGGCGCGCTAAAACGCCCAACAATTTGGTTCGCATCACCAAACGGTGCACACCAAGCGTTGACTTGCCATGTGCTTTTTCATATACACCGGCCAACCCGCAATGCGCCCGAGTTTTCTCGACGCATGCAAGCGATTTTCTTGCGCAAGCAGAGCAAAAAGAGGAACCGTGCCGCGCGCGGTTTGATGTCATGAAACGTACATATCAGCCCAGCCAGCTCGTGCGTGCCCGCCGTCACGGTTTCCGTGCGCGTATGGCCACCAAAGACGGCCGTGCCATTTTGAATCGTCGTCGTCGCGACGGTCGCAAGAAGCTGTCGGCTTAAGGCTTCCCGGCCGGATGGCGGCCTTGGCACCAGCCACGGGCGGTTTACGCCGGTTGAAGCAGCGATCTCAGTTTGTAAAGGCTGCCCGGGGCAATCGCGCCGGGCGTCCTGCGTTTGGCATGCAGTCGGTCAAGGTGGAGGATGAGGCGCCCGGCGTGGGTTTTACCGTCACCAAGAAAATCGGCAATTCGCCCGAGCGAAACCGGATCAGGCGCCGTCTGCGCGCCGCCGTGACGATGTGTGCCAGTGACTTCGTTCCTGGCTACAATTATGTGCTGGTCGGGCGCCGGGAGGCGCTACATGAGCCTTTCTCCCGTCTGGTCAGCGATATTTCGCAGGCGATTGCCCGCGTGCACACGGCCAAACCCAATTCAGCCAGACCTGGCGCGACGCGTGCCAAAGGCGAGCGGAACAACAGATCATGACAAATAATAAAAATGTAATTCTGGCCATAGTCCTCAGCATCGCGGTGCTGTTTGGCTGGCAGTTTCTGGTCGCCGGACCGCAATTGGAACGAGCCCAACAACAGGCAAGAATAGCAGCTGAACAGCAGGCCTCGGCTGATGCGGCCCTGTCGGTGCCGGAGACAGCGGCTGCAGCCGCCGCCGCAACGGGCGAGCCAGGCGCAGTGGTGGCCCCCACCGGGAGCGAAACCTATCCTGACCGCGCCACAGCAATCGCCGCGACCCAGCGCGTCGCTATTAGCACAGCGGACTTGAAGGGCTCGATCAATCTATTGGGCGCACGCCTCGATGATCTGGAGTTGAAGCAATATACTGAAACGGTCGATCCGACATCGCCGATCATCACGCTATTAACTCCCGCCGGTGTGCCGAATGCCTATTTTGTCGAACAGGGGTGGGTACCCACCAATGGCGACACTATCGCGGTGCCCACAAATACCACGCAATGGCAGGTTGAAGGCGACAACGCCACATTGACCGAAACAACCCCGGTATCGCTCAAATATGACAATGGCGCAGGCCTGATTTTCCGCCGCACCTTCGCCGTTGATGCCTACTATCTCTTTACCGTCACCCAGACCGTTGAGAACTACGGCTCCAATGCGGTTTCGCTCTACCCCTACGCACGCGTCGCACGCCATGACACGCCCCATGTACAGAACTTTTTCATCCAGCATGAGGGCCCTTCCGGCGTTCTTGGTTCCAATAATCTGGTGGCCAAGAAATATTCCGACATGCAAAAGGATCGCCAGGTCGACCTGGACAATACAACGGGTTGGTTGGGCTTTACTGATAAATATTGGGCAACGGCAGTGCTTGCCAAGCCGGGCGCGCCGATCAATGCTCGCTTCTCCTGGTCCAATCCCAGCGGCACCAAAGACATATACCAGTCAAGCTATGTTGAAACGACGCCCGTCATCGTGGCGCCCGGTGCAACGGCGACGGACGAAAGCTACGTGTTTGCGGGCGCCAAGGAAGAAGCAGTTCTTTCAGCCTACAAGGATCAATACGGCTTTGACCGCATTGACCTCCTGATCGACTGGGGCTGGTTGCATTTCCTGACCTGGCCGATGTTCAAGGTCTTGACCTTCCTCTATTCGATCATTGGCAATTTCGGTGTCGCGGTGATGTGCGTGACCGTTCTGGTCAAGGCGCTGTTCTTCCCGCTTGCCAACCGCTCCTATGCTTCCATGGCAGCGATGCGTCGCGTACAGCCGGAAATGAAGTCGCTGCAGGAACGGTTCAAGGATGATCGCCCGGCCCAACAACAGGCAATGATGGAGCCTTACAAGCGCGAAAAGATCAACCCGCTATCGGGTTGTTGGCCCATGCTGATCCAGCATCCCGGTATTTTATTCGCTCTATACGGTGATTTTTATCAGCCTTGAAATGCGCCATGCGCCGTTCTTTGGCTGGATTCAGGATTTGGCCGCACCCGATCCCACCAACATCTTCACCCTTTTCGGCCTGATCGCATGGGACCCCACGGTTCTGCCGGTGTTTGGTCACTTCCTGCATCTGGGTATCTGGCCAGTGATCATGGGCATCACCATGTGGGTTCAGATGAAACTGAACCCGCCGCCACCCGATCCGACTCAGGCCATGATTTTCGCGTTCATGCCGATCATCTTCACCTTCATGCTGGGTACGTTCCCTGCAGGATTGGTGATCTATTGGGCCTGGAACAACACGCTCTCGGTCACCCAGCAATGGTTTATCATGAAGCGTCACGGGGCAGAGGTTAATTTGTTTGGCAACATCGTCGACAGTTTCAAACGCAAACCAAAACCGGCCGAACCCAAGCCCTGATCGCCAATTCAGGTCAATTATGCTACTGCCCGCTGGAGCGCTCCAGCGGGCAGTGTTTTTCTGATCCACGACGTTCGGCACCATCCAAATTTGAGCGATCCAGAGCCATGAGCCGTCCCGATATGAACGATATTGACTATAGTCCCGAAGCGCTGGAAGCGGGCCGGCTGCTGTTTGCCCGACCTTTCATTTTTATCAAGGGGTGTGTGTCCATTGCCGACCTGCCGGAGCCGGATCGCGTCGAAATCGCCTTTGCCGGACGCTCCAATGTCGGAAAATCATCGCTGATCAACGCCTTGACGGGCACCTCTTCCCTGGCCCGGACTTCCAACACGCCAGGACGAACTCAGGAACTCAATATTTTCGAAAGCGAGAGTGAGCCGCTGCGTATCGTCGATATGCCCGGCTATGGCTACGCCAAAGCGCCCGAGGACAAGGTCCGCGCCTGGACGAAGCTGATTCACCGTTATTTGACCGGTCGTGCCATTCTGCGCCGGGTCTATGTGCTGGTCGATGCCCGGCACGGCCCCAAAGCCAACGATATGACTGTCATGAACGAGTTGGATAGCGCCGCCGTCAGCTATCAGATCGTCTTGACCAAGGCCGACAAACTTCTGGCTGCCGATCTGGAAAAAGTCGTTGCCATAACCAGGGCCCTGGTGGCAAAGCGCACCGCCGCCCATCCCCACATTATCATTACATCAAGCCACAAGGGTGACGGCTTGAGCGATCTGCGCACCGAAATCGCCCTGCTACTGCAAAGCTGAGCAGGCGGCAAAGTCGCCTCTGGCACGCTTGCGTACTTGCCCCCAATCATGGTCCAAGAGATCATTGATTTGGGCGTACTGAGTCGCGCCCCGCGCTGGGACCACACCATGAATTTTTCCGGCATCTCCGCGCCGGCACTTGCGTCCAACGACCCTGCCGAGGTTTTGCGCAACGTTTTTGGCCATGCCGCCTTTCGGGGTGAGCAGGAAGAAGTGGTGCGTCTTCTCACCGATGGTGGCGACGCCGTTGTTCTGTTTCCCACTGGCGCTGGAAAATCGGCCTGCTATCAGATTCCCGCCATCTGCCGCGATGGCGTCGGCATCGTGATTTCTCCGCTCATTGCCCTGATGCGCGATCAGGTCGAGGCCTTGCGTCAGGCCGGTGTCCGCGCCGCGGCGCTCAATTCCTCGCTCTCCAGCGAGGAAGTGGCCATTGTACGCCAGCAATTGCGGCGCGGTGAACTCGACCTGCTCTATGTCGCGCCTGAACGCGTTGCCGCACCCGGCTTTCGACAAATGCTGGAGGGCCTACAGATCGCACTATTCGCCATTGATGAGGCACATTGTGTCAGCCAATGGGGTCATGACTTTCGCCCCGAATATCGTGATCTGGCGCAACTGACCGAACTATTCCCCGGCGTGCCCCGCATCGCACTGACCGCGACCGCCGATCCGGTGACGCGCGACGATATTATCGAGCGGCTCGGCCTGGCCGACGCCCGGGTCTTTGCCACCAGCTTTGACCGGCCCAATATTTCATATGAGATTATCGAGCGTGACAATGCGCGCCAGCAATTGCGGCGATTTCTCGAACGTCACAAGGGCGATAGCGGTATCGTTTATTGCCTGTCGCGCGCCAAGGTCGAGGATATTGCCGATTGGTTGAATCAGCAGGGTATCCGGGCGCTCCCCTATCATGCAGGCATGGACGCCAGCGTCCGATCCGCCAATCAGGATGCGTTTCTGCGCGAGGAAAATCTTTGTCTGGTTGCCACCGTGGCCTTTGGCATGGGCATTGACAAGCCGGACGTGCGCTATGTCGTCCACATGGATTTACCGGCCTCGATTGAAGCCTACTATCAGGAAACAGGCCGCGCCGGTCGTGACGGCCAGCCCGCCAACGCCTGGATGAGCCTATGGCATGGCAGACGTGGTCCAGCGCCGCAGAATGATTGCGGAAGGCAACGCCCCCGACGCGATTAAGCAGGTCGAACAGGCCAAGCTGACGGCCCTGTTGGGCGTTTGCGAAACCACCCAATGTCGCCGCAAGGCGATATTGGCCCACTTTGGCGAAATCTATCCCTCAAACTGTGGCAATTGCGATACCTGCCGCTCGCCCGTCGCCAGTTGGGACGGCACCGAGGCGGCAATCAAAGCGCTGGCCTGCGCTTATCGTACCGGCCAACGCTTCGGCGCCGGCCACCTCATCGATGTGTTGATGGGCAAGCCAACCGAAAAAGTCACACGCTTCAGTCATGACCAACAGGCCGTTTTCGGCGCGGGCAAGGATATGGATGTGCGAAGCTGGCAGTCGGTCTATCGCCAGTTGGCCGCGCTTGGTTTGCTGCAAGTTGATCATAACGCTCATGGGGCGCTGACCCTTGGCGAGGGCGCTCGCGCTGTATTCAAGCGTGAGCAGCCAGTCATCCTGCGCAAGGACCGGCCGCGAAAAGCCGCCGAAGTGCGGCGTCAACTCGCCGGGGCGGTCGAACTGCCCGAGCCTATCATGTCAATATTTAATGCTTTGCGCGCCGAGCGATTGCGTATCGCGCGCCAACAGGGTGTGCCACCCTATGTGGTGTTTCAGGATGCGACGCTGCGCGCTCTGGCTCAATCGCGCCCTCAAACCCGGGATGAGCTCCTGTCCATCCCCGGCATCGGTCAGGCCAAGCTCGAGCGCTATGGCAATGCCTTTCTGGCCGTGCTGGCGGAACAGCCCGTCGCAGATTGAATTTCGGCGCGCCAGCGTTACCTGAGGGCACAATTATAGTTCAATCGCTTTGGGTCAGGTCGCGCCATCCATACTGGCAAGTAGCGAGGCGTTGCCGCCCGCTGCCGTGGTATCAACGCTCAAGGCGCGTTCATGCACATAGGCGGCGGGGTCGAGGCCCGAAATGATCGGGACTATCGCACCCGTACGGGCCGTCAGCGCTGTTCGCAACGCTCGTAGCGTTTCATCGTCGGCTTCCGTCGCCACCGCCGCTATTGCCGCCGTCGCCAAAAGCTGCGGCTCGATCACCCCATCAACAACAACAAGTGGCACGTCGGTGGCCTTAAGCCCACGCAGTACTTCACTCGCCAAGGGTGCAACTGCCACCACGCCATTTCCGGTCGCCAGCGCCATCACCACTTGCGCGCGCAACGCGTCCGGGTGGGGGCCGAGGCACAATACTGTGCCACGCCCAACCAGTCGCAAACTGTTGGCCTCCCCGGTCGGACCGGGCAAATCAATTGGCCCCATGTCGAGCGCCGCGCTGGCCGCCATGGCGCGTTCCCCTTTGCCTCGCAACAGCGCTCGGAGCCTCGCAATGCGGTCCGGTCGTTCCGACCACGATTGTGCGCTGGGAACATTGATTTCAGTCACGCTCGTCTCTGTGGAACTGGCGTCTATCGTGCCCTGCGCCAATTTTGGTGCATGGCCAAATCGTGGGAGATATAGCGGCCCGCCAGCCTTTGGTCCGGTACCGGAAAGCCCCTCACCGCCAAAGGGTTGTGATCCTACAATTGCCCCGATCTGGTTCCGGTTCACATAAAAATTGCCTACATGCAGGCGATCTACCACCTGCTGAACCCGGTCGTCGATTCTTGTATGCAGTGCAAAAGTCAGGCCATAGCCGCGATTATTGATGTCATCAACGATTGCATCGATTTTTTCGGCCTTGAAGGTTGCCACATGCAGCACTGGTCCAAATATCTCGCGTTCCAGGTCGTCGATGCCATCAACCCGCACGATGCAAGGGGCAACGAAAAAACCATTGTCGGGCACATTCATCGTCTCGATCAGGCGCCCGGCCTCGCCCTGTTTGTCGCAATAGTTGGCGATGCCCTGTTGCGCCTCGGCATCGATCACCGGCCCGACATCGGTCTGCAAGGCCCAGCTATTGCCAATGGAAAGCGTTGCCATTGCGCCCTTGAGCATGTCGAGCACCTTGTTGGCCACATCCTCCTGCACATAGAGCAACCGCAGCGCCGAACAGCGTTGTCCGGCGCTCTGGAAGGCAGAGGCGACAATGTCGCGAACCGCTTGTTCGGGCAGGGCGGTCGAATCCACCAACATCGCATTAAGACCACCGGTTTCCGCGATCAGCATGGTATCTGGCGCAGCGGTTTTTGCCAGTTGCGCGGCGATGGAGTTGGCCACAATGGTCGAGCCGGTAAAGCAGACGCCGTTGATCCGTGGATCGGCCACCAAAGCCGCACCAACGGTCTCGCCCGGCCCAAGGAGCAGCGTCAGAACGTCGTCGGGAACACCTGCGGCGTGCATCAGCGCCACGGCGCGACTGGCGATTAAGTTGGTCTGCTCGGCGGGCTTGGCAATAACGCAATTGCCACTCACCAAAGCCGCCGCGATCTGGCCGGTGAAGATGGCCAGGGGAAAATTCCACGGCGAAATGCAAACAATTACGCCGCGGGCTCGTCGGGGCGTGTCAGCGATGGCTTCGCCTGCGTAGTAGCGAAGAAAATCAACAGCTTCGCGCACTTCACCAACGGCATCGGCAAGGCATTTTCCCGCCTCCCGGGCGCACAGCGCGTAGAACTCGGGGGCGTTGGCCTCGTAGCTATCGGCAATCGCGTTCAAGATGCCCGCACGCTCGTAGCGGCTTCGATTTTCCCATGCTGCCTGCGCTGTTAGCGCCCGGCTAACACAATCATCGATTTCGTTAGCATTGTGGTAGCGTACGCGTCCCACAGTGTCAGCAAAGTCGGCGGGATTGATTACGGCTTGATCGCCAGACCCAAAATCCCATTGGTGCGGGGCCGCGAATGGCGCGCGCGCTTCATCGATCTGCTCCAGCACCAACGGATCGGTCAGATCGTAACCGCGTGAATTCTGGCGAGAACCGAATATGTCCTTGGGCAGCGCCAGGGGTGGACGCCGGGAGGGGCGCATGATGCGGGCAATCGGGTCCTGCACGATGGCTTCGGGTGCAATGGCCTCGTCAACGATCTGGTTGACGAAGGACGAGTTGGCGCCATTTTCGAGCAGGCGCCGCACCAGATAGGCCAGAAGATCCTCATGTGCGCCGACCGGTGCATAGATGCGGCAGCGACTGTTTTCGGCGTCGTGTACGATCTCGTGCAGGGTTTCCCCCATGCCGTGCAGACGTTGGAACTCAAAGCGCGCACGGTCCGGTGCCATGGCGAGTATGGCTGCCATGGTATGGGCGTTGTGGGTGGCAAATTGCGGAAAAATTCGGGGGCCAATGGCCAAGAGCCTGCCGGGCGCAGGCCATATAGGAAAGATCGGTTTCCGCCTTGGCGGTATAAACCGGAAAGCCGGGCAGGCCAAGCACCTGAGCGCGCTTGATCTCGGTGTCCCAATAGGCGCCCTTGACCAGACGAACCGAAATGCGCCGGTGGAGCCTTTTGGGTCAGTACGTCAAGCCACTCGATAACATCAGGCGCTCGACCGCCATAGGCCTGCACCACCACGCCAAAACCATGCCAGTCGGCCAAAGTTGGGTCGGACAATACCGTTTCAATCACATCCAGGCTGAGATCGAGTCGGTCGGCCTCTTCGGCATCGATATTAAGGGCGATACGAGCCGACTTGGCGGCTACGCACAGTGCTAGCAAACGCTCGCACAGTACCGGCAGCATGATCGGTCGCTGGCTCACCTCGTAGCGGGGATGCAGCGCCGACAATTTTACCGAAATGCCATGATTGGCCAGCACATCGTCCTGTTTGGCAACCTTGCCCAATGCCGCGATGGCATCGGCATAGGCGCGGTGATAGCGCAGGGCATCAGCATCCGTGCGTGCAGCCTCGCCCAACATGTCAAAGGAATAGAGATAACCGTCAGCTGTATTGTCCGCGCCATTCTTGAGCGCTTCCTTGATTGTCTGGCCCAGAACGAACTGGCTACCCATGCGACGCATGGCGGCTGATACAGCGCCACGAATGGCCGGCTCGCCCATGCGCCGGACCATGGATTGCAGCGTGCGCCCGATCTGCAACTGCCCGTCGCTCAACACCCGCCCGGTCAACATCAGCGCCCAGGCCGAGGCATTAAGCAGCAGGGGCCCCGAGTGATCGACGTGCGAGCCCCAGTCGTGATCGACAATCTTGTCGGCGATCAATTCGTCCATCGTATCGGCATCGGGCACGCGCAATAGCGCTTCGGCCAGACACATAAGGGCAATACCCTCGTCGGTCGACAGGCTGTATTCGGCCAGCATGGTTTCCATCAGCGCCGGCCTTGAGGATCCACGCACGTCTCGCACCAGCGCAGCGGCCGCTGCCGAGATGGCCTCGCGTGTCGTCTCGTCCAGAGCCGCCATATCCAGCAGGCGCTGGATCGCTTGTTCCCGATCCACGATGGTGTGGGCGCGCATCCTGGCGCGGACGGTGCTGAGACGGTCTGACATGGCGATCTCCAATTGAGGCTCACCATGATACCGCAGAATGTGGCAAAATGGTTGAACTATTGATGTCGCGATTTTGGTAATTTTGGTCTATTATATGGCCAATTATCGCGACAAGTGGACTACGGTAATGCCAACAGTAGACGATTTGGATCGAATTGATCGAAATATCATAAGGGCCCTTCATCTGGATGGCCGCTTGTCGATGGCGGCGCTGGCAGAACAGGTCGGCCTGTCCAAGACCCCTGTACAGGCGCGTGTGAGGCGGCTTGAGGCGCTGGGGTTGATCAAGGGTTATAGTGCAGTTATCGACCGGTTGCGGCTGGGCGAAGGCCATGTCGCTTTTGTGCAGGTGACACTGTCCGACAGCCGCTCGGCGGCGTTGATCGATTTTAACCGCGCAATTGCCAAGGTCGCCCAGATCGAGGAATGTCACATGATGGCAGCTAATTTCGATTATCTGCTCAAGGTCCGCTCTACCGATATCGTCGCCTATCGCCGCATACTGGGCGAAACCATCTCTGCTTTGCCCCATGTCGCCCACACCTCGACCTTTGTGGTGATGGAAGCCGTCAAGGAGGGGTGAGTTTGCTTGGTGCAAGTATGGCTATTGCGCCGCCGCGGTTTCTGGCAATGCTCTTGTCAAGCTGCACCGAATCGCAATTGAGACCCAATCATGGTTGAAACCGCCATTCGGCGCCCACGTTACGCAATCATCGACATGGCGCGCGGCGTGGCGCTGGTCGCGATGGTGATCTATCACACCTTCTGGGACTTGAGTTACCTGCGCTTTTTCCCCGTCGATGTCAGCGCCGACCGTGGCTGGGTTTTTTTGCGCGCACCATTCTCGCCAGCTTCCTGATTCTGGTGGGGGTCGGATTGGTGCTCGGCCATGGCAACGTGATCCGCTGGCCAATTTTCTGGAAACGATTGGGTATTCTGGTTGGCGCTGCCGCCCTGATCACCATTGCCACACTGCTGGTCTTTCCCGACGCCTTTGTCTATTTCGGCATCCTGCACGCCATTTCCTTGTTCAGCCTTTTGTCGCTGCCGTTCTTGCGGGCACCACTGTGGCTGGTGGCGCTGATTGCGCTGATCATCATGGCGCTTGGTTGGGGATATGCTGATCCATTTTACAATGCGCGGCCAGTCTCATGGCTTGGCTTTTGGACCGTGCCGCCCTTGACTAACGATCTGGTGCCGATATTCCCCTGGTTTGGTGTTGTGTTGGGCGCCATAGTCCTGACACGCTGGTTGATCGCCTCGGGACAGATGGCCGCACTGGGTGCCATCGAGGCCAATACTCGGTTCAAACAGCTATTGGCGACGCTGGGGCGCTGGACGCTGCTGATCTACCTGTTGCATCAGCCATTGCTGTTAGGCGTGCTCTATCCGTTGTCACTGGTCGTGCGCCCCGGCGCCGAGATCCAGCAGCAGCAGTTTTTGAGTCAGTGCCAGGCCACCTGTCTTGCCGGTGGCACCGGGGCTGATCAATGCACCACCTATTGCCAATGTGGTTTGACCGGGGTCATCGACAATGATCTTTGGGAGGGGGTCAATAGCGGCAATCCGAGTCCTTCCGAGCAAACCGCGTTGAACACGATTACCCAAGCTTGTTCTGCGCTGATTTTCCCAATCGCGCCAAAATAGGAACGGCGCGGCGCTTCCGCGCGCATCCAGATGCATTTTGCGTGACTTTTTGCGTCACTTGCGCTTGAAACTACATAAGAAATGGCCTTGTATGTAAGTCTAGTTGATTTGCCCAAACCGAATCTGACCTGACAGCACCTTTGGCGCGGGCGCACTTATTGACGTCTGGATAGTTCCTTGAATTCCGATACGGTTGGACGCGCCCGTGCGCGCGTTAAGGCCCCCGGCCACTTGGCATCTGCCCAATGGGGGCAGGGCCTCGGTACATTGTTGCGTATAACCCGAATGGCACTTCGCCACCCCGTGCAGGTGGCAATCGCCATAATTGCGACCATGATTGCATCGGGTTTGCAACTCGCCATACCCCGGCTTCTCGGCCAGGCGGTGGATCGTGCCCAAGGCATAGTCGGTGGTGGTCAGGAGGCGCAGTACGCCCTGTGGGTCAGCGCCATCACCCTTTTGGCGGTCTCGATGCTGCGCGGGCTGTTTACCCTCACGCAGAACTATTTCAGTGAAACGGTTGGCCACACGATCGGCTATGAATTGCGCTTGGCATGCTACGAGAAAATTCAACGCCTGAGCTTTTCCTTTCATGACAAGGTTCATTCGGGCGACCTGATCACCGTGGGCATGCTCGATCTTGATGGCGTGCGCATGTTCTTTTCGACCGGCCTCGTGCGCACCGTGCTATTGAGCGTATTGATCGGTGTGGGGGCCTATCTGCTGATTTCGACCGACCTCGTGCTTGGCCTGTTGAGCCTCAGCTTCGTGCCCTTTGTGGCTTGGCGCTCCTCAATGGCGCAACTCAAGCTGCGCGGCACCTGGCTGATCCTGCAAGACAAGCTCTCGGCGCTCAGCCGGGTGATGGAAGAAAATCTTGGCGGTATCCGCGTTGTGCGTGCCTTTGCCGGTCAACAGCATGAGATGGACAAATTCGATGCTGCTTCCCAGGCAGCGCTGAGTGTGAGCCATGAGCGCGTCGCCATCCGCGTCCGCAATACCAGCGCCATGACCTTTTCCTTTTTCTTTTCGATGGGGCTGGTGCTCTGGTTCGGCGGCAATATGGTGATCGATGGTACCATGACGGTGGGCACGCTCACTTCGTTCCTGACCTTCATGACGATTTTGCAGATGCCGGTGCGCCAACTGGGGATGATGGTCAATTCATATGCGCGCGCCTCCACCTGCGGCTCGCGCCTGTTCGCGCTGCTCGACATGGATTTGGGGATCGACGATGCGCCCGACGCCAAGGAGCCTGGTGGTAACCGAGGGCACGCTCAAATTTGACAATGTCGATTTCACCTTTCCGGACTCGGGCGGGCACAAGGCGCTCTCGGGCGTGAGCTTTGAAGCCCACGCCGGCCAGACAGTCGGCATTGTCGGTGCACCCGGCAGCGGCAAGACTACGCTGGCGCACCTGATACCGCGCTTCTACGATATTGATGGCGGCGCCATCACCCTTGATGGTCAGGACATTTCCAAGGTCACGCTGCGCTCGCTGCGCCAGTCGGTCGCGGTGGTCCAGCAGGACTCGTTCCTGTTTACCACGACCATCGAGAACAACATTGCCTATGGCGACCCCTGGGCCAAGGAGCCTAAAATCGAGCGCGCCGCTGAAAGCGCCCAATTGCACAATTACGTCATGGGCCTGCCCAGCGGCTACGACACTGTCGTTGGTGAGCGTGGCGTCTCGCTGTCGGGTGGGCAGCGCCAGCGTCTGTCGATTGCGCGCACACTGGTACTCAAACCCGCCGTCATGGTTTTCGACGATTCAACCGCCGCCATCGATGCGGGCACCGAGCATCGCATTCGCAGCGCCTTAAAGCGCTTTGCCAAGGATCGCATCACCATCGTGATCGCGCACCGGTTGAGTTCGCTCATGCATGCCGACTTCATCCTGTTCATGGAAGAAGGAAAGATTGTCGAACGCGGCAGCCATGAAGAGTTGCTGGCGCTCAATGGGCGATATCGCGCTCTTTATGATTTGCAGGTCCGCCCCGGCGAAGACGTTGCGCCAACACCAGCGGAGGCCAACTCATGAACACCATGGCCGATGACAATGAAAGCGAAGATCGCCACAAGCGCCCGCCACGCGCCGTGGTTGGCTCGCACCGCGACGAAGAAGAAATCTTCGGCAAGGCCTATGACCCGCGCATCGTGCAACGCATATGGGCCTTTGTGTCGCCCTATCGCAAGCTGATCTTTATTGCGGTTGCCGCCGTTCTGACCTTCACCCTGACCCAGTTGGCCATTCCGCTGATCATTGGCTATGCCATCGATACAGGCATGGTCGTGGGCGGCGCCGGTCGGGCAAGCCTGGCGTGGGCCGTCGTAGCATTTGCCGCCATGGTGGTGATCAATTTCGGCGCCAGCTATGTGCAGGAAACTGTTGTGGGCAAGGCGGCCGAAAATGTCCTGTTCGACATGCGGCGCGCCATGTTCTCCCATTTGCAGGAAGTCTCACTGTCCTTCATGGATCGTACCGAAGTGGGGCGGCTGATGAGCCGCCTGCAGGGTGACGTCAATTCCATGCAGGAATTTCTCGAAACCTCCGTCCTGTCGGTGGGTGATATCGTTCTGCTGTTCGGCATCGTCATTGTGCTGCTCTCGCTCGATTTTCGCCTTGGCTTGCTGACGCTTTCGGTGATGCCGGTATTGTTCATTGTACGTCTGTTCTGGCTCGAACCGGCCCGCAACGCCTTCATGAACGCCCATATCACCAACTCGACCGCCAATGGCGCGCTCGCCGAGGGTATCAATGGCGTGCGCACCGTGCAGAACCTGGATCGCCAGAAGGTCAATTTTGACCTTTATGACGACAAGGCCCACCTCAATTTGATGACCCAGTTGAGGGCATCGAAATTTGCGCAGGTCATGGTGCCCATCGTCGATACGCTGACCGGCATTGCCATGTCGGTGGTAATCGTTGTCGGTGGCGCCATGGTGCTCAATCGCGAACTCGATATTGGCGTGATCGTGGCGTTCCTGTTTTATATCCAGCGTTTCTTTGATCCGATCCGCTCACTGACCATGCAATATTCGGTGATGCAGCGGGCCATGTCCTCGGGCGCGCGCATCTGTGAGGTCATGGACGTCAATGTCGATGTCAGCGATCGCCCCGGCGCTATTACGCTCGGTCCCGACATGGATGGTTCGGTCGAATTCCGCAATGTCGACTTCGCCTACCGCACCAATCAGCCGGTGCTCAAGAATGTCAGCTTCAAGGTCAATCCCGGCGAAACCGTTGCCCTTGTCGGCCCTACCGGCTCGGGCAAGACCAGCGCCATGGCGCTGGTACACCGGTTCTACGAAGTCAATGGCGGCGCGGTTTTGGTCGGCGGGCACGATGTGCGCGACATTACCCAGGAATCGCTGGGCCAGCAGGTGGCGATGGTATTGCAGGAGCCATTCCTGTTTACCGGCACTATTTTGGAAAACATCCGCTATCACAAGACCGACGCAACCCGTGAGGCGGTGATTGAGGCGGCAACAGCGGTGGGCGCGCACGAATTTATCATGCGCATGCCCGGTGGCTACGACGCCGACTTGCAGCAGCGCGGCGGCAATCTGTCATTGGGTCAGCGCCAACTGATCAGCTTCGCCCGCGCATTGGTCGCCGACGCCAAGATTTTGGTGCTGGACGAGGCCACCGCCAATATCGATAGCTATACCGAGATGCAGATCCAGAAAGCGCTGATCAAACTGCTCGAAGGGCGGACTGGCATGGTGATTGCTCACCGTCTGGCCACCATACGGGGCGCCGATCGCATCATCGTGCTGCAAAACGGTGAAATGATTGAAAGTGGCAACCACGATGAACTCATGGCTGAAGGCGGGCTCTATTCGCGGCTCTACAACATGAATTACTCCTCATTCGATGACATTCCCGACGATTTGGTTGCCGCCGCCGGGCCACAGGCAGCCTCGACCTGACACAATCGGCATGGGTCCATGCCGCCTTGTGACTGTTCCGGGGTAATTAACGGCGGTACCAATCTGCCGACAAACAGGCAGATCGGGACCGCCCATGAACTTGGCGATAGCGGCGGCAATGCTGGTGGCGGTATTCTTTACCTCCATGCTGTCGGGCATATTCGGTATGGCGGGCGGGCTGATCCTTTTGTGGTTGCTGTTCCTGCTCTTGCCGGTGAGTACCGCTATTGCGGTGCAAGGCATCATCCAGATTGTTGCCAACGGCTCACGCGCCTGGTTTTCGCGGCACTATATTGACTGGAAAATCCTGGCCATCACAACCTGTGGCTTGGTAGTGGCGGCGGCTGCGCTGGTGGCGGTTAACTACAAACCAGATCTGATAATCGCCTCGATCACCATCGGCCTGTTACCCATATTGGTCTGGATCCCCAAGCACTGGTTGGCGCTCGATGCGACAAAGCCGGGCCACGCGTTGTCCGCAGGCATCATTTCGGGCGTGCTCAATTTGGGTGCTGGCGCGTCGGGACCAACAGTGGATATGTTTTTCATCCGCACCATGATGGACCGTCGCAAGGTGATCGCCACCAAGGCCGCCATCCAGGTTTTGTCCCACGCGTTCAAGATTGCCTTCTATTGGAGTGCGGCGGCAAGCCTGAGCCAGTCTGAATTACTTGCAATATTGATGGCGGCACCCATTGCCATTTTGGGCACCAGTGCCGGAAAATTTCTGCTCGAGCGGCTAAGCGATGCCAATTTTCGCACCTGGACCCGTTATGTCGTGACCGCAATCGGGCTTTTCTATCTCGCGCGCGCAACATTGGTTTTGCTGTAGGCACATGGCTTGGCTATGTTGCCCCCAAGGGGCAGGGCATGCAGCAATTCGATAGTGTTACCGCCAGATTGATTTTGGTCCTGGCCGAAACCGGCTCGATCGGTCGCGCCGCCGAGCGCGAGAGCATCGCATCCTCCGCTGTCAGCCGTCGCGTCAGCGATCTCGAAAGTCGTTTGGGCGTGGTGCTGTTCGATCGTTCGGCCCAAGGCGTTCGCCTGACGGCAGCCGGGCAGATTTACGCGGAGCGCTGTCGCGGGGTGCTGCGTGAAATCGCCGACCTCGACGCCGTCATGGCGGACTTCGCCACTGGTCAGCGCGGCAGCCTGCGCCTGGCCTGCACCAGTTCTGCGCTGTCGGGGCGCCTGCCCGAACTGCTCGCCGTCTACGCCCGTAACAACCCCACGATTGCGCTTGAAATTCAGGAAGCAAGCGCCTCAAAAGGTCTTTCAGCGCTCGACGATGGACGCTGCGACCTGGCTATCGTTTCGGACAATTACGATTTTTCCCGCTTTGAAATCAAACCCTTCGAAGATGATCACGTCTGGGTGGTCGTGTCCCCCGATCATCCATTGGCCCCTGTAATGGCAGGGCAACGCCAGATCGGATTTGATCAATTATTGTGCCATGAAATGGTCGGCATCCATCAAACAGGGGCGCTGGATCGCCTGCTGGCCGAGGCAGCGCGCAAGGCCGGGCGCACTTTGGGCGAACGGGTGCGGGTGGAGAGTTTTCCGGCGCTGGTGCGCATGGTGGAGGCGGGCTTTGGCATCGGCTTTTTGCGTAGCACCAGTCTGCATCTGGTCGCGGGAACTGATCTGTTGGCCGCGCCCTTGGGCGAACCCTGGGCACGGCGGCAACTACTCGTGGCCCAACGCCGCAACAGTCCGCTGTCTGCGGCGATGAAGATGTTTCTGGCGCTTTGCGCCCAAACCTATGCGCCCAGTCCGTGACCTTGCGACATTACGGCGCTTGAGGCCACCAGACCTGCGGGCTAGGACTGGCACAGGAGCCAGGATGAACACACCAGCACATCGCATTGTTAGGGAAATGGGTACGGCGCTGGCCGTGCTGGCCATTTACCTGCTGACGGTGTTGGTGCCCATGCATCTGTCCCGCGCCAGCCAGCTCGAACTTGATGCGCTAGGTTATGCGACATTGGCACCGGGTTGGGCGCTGTGTGGTGCGCCCGATACAAAGGGTGGCACCGACACCCACCTGACCCGATGCCCGATTGCCGGGGTCGCCAAACAATCCATCGCCGCGCCGGTCGTGCCGGTTCTGACTGTGGGCCTGAATGTAGCAGCGTTGCCTGTTGTCTACCCGCCCGTTCCGGGTCTAATTCGGCCAGCAATTTCGGATCATGATGCACCGGCGCGTGGCCCACCCGATTTCACCTGAACAGCCACGGCCGCAATGGCCGGTCTCAGTTAGAAATTATTGGAAATCCAGATGATCCGTTCATTTTTTGCCGCCGCACTTGCGGTAACCCTTGCCTTTGCCCCTGCCGCATTTGCCCATGACGGCAAAACGCACGTTGGCGACCTAGACATATCAGGCATGTTTGCCCGTGCCACCTTGCCAAACGCGCCCGTCGGCGGTGGCTTTTTGACCATCACCAACCATGGTGCCGACGCCGACACTCTGGTTTCGGCAACCTCAACCGTCGGTAAAACCGTCCAGGTTCACGAGATGAAAATGGAAGGCGATGTCATGAAGATGCGCCATTTGAGCGATGGCCTTCCCATTCCCGCCGGTGAGACAGTTACATTGACCCCCGGTGGGCTGCACTTGATGTTCATAGGGTTGGCGCAGCCCTTTGTCGAAGGCGAAACGGTGCCCGTGACCCTGACCTTTGCCACGGCAGGCAGCATTGATCTGGTGCTGCCGGTTCTCTCAGTTGCGGCAACCGGATCCGCCGACACGTCACACCAACCCATGGCATCAGGTGACGCCATGAACGCCGCACAACACTGATCGAGGACATGATGGCTCAACTCAAGACCATGCGGCTTTGGCTGTGGATTGCTGTCGTGGCGCTGGGCCTGTTTGCCGGCGCCGGCTATCTGTTGCTACGGGCCAATAACCAGACCGCAACCGCCAGCACGGGCTTTGGCGGTGGCACCTACAAATTGGTGGATCAAGACGACCAGCCGGTCGACCAGACCATCTTTGACGGCCACCCTTCTATCCTGTTCTTTGGGTACACCCATTGCCCCGACGTCTGTCCCACCACCTTGTCTGAAATGGCCAACTGGTTCGAGAGCCTGGGGGATGAGGCAAAAATCTTCACGGCTATTTCGTCACCGTGGACCCCGAAAGGGACACACCCGAAGTCATGAAGGACTATGTCAGTTGGGTGGGCGGCAAGGTCACTGGCCTGACCGGCACGCCCGACCAAATTGCCAATATCGTCACGGCGTGGGGTATTTATAGCAAGAAAATTCCCCTTGATGACGGCGATTATTCAATGGACCACACCGCCAGCGTCTTTCTGCTCAATTCTCAGGGCCAATTTGAGGGCACCATCGCCTACGGCGAGGACACCAAGCCCGCTCTGGAAAAACTGAAGCGGTTGCTCGACAAGTAGGTTTGGCGTGCTGCCACCAGCAGACGATGGTGGCCGCGCACCAAACATCCGCCAGACCCGGCACGGGGATGGCTGTGTGAGCGGGTTTGGGCTAGACAGGCAACATGCTTGGGAGACCACCATGAAACCCCGGATCAATATCATCACCATTGGCGTCGACGATCTTGAACGCGCCTTTGCTTTTTATCGGGCGTTGTTCGATCTGAGCGACCAACAGATCGGGGCGGGGGACGAGCATGTGGCGTTCTTTCTCGACGCCGATCTGTCCTTCGTGCTGTTTGGCCGCGACCAGATCGCCAACACGACTGGGGCGGCGACGGCTACCGGTGGCACGCCACAATTTATCCTTAGCCATACCGCCAGCACCAAGCACGACGTTGACGCCATACTCGAGCGGGTGTTGGTCGCCGGCGGCACAATTACCACCCACGCCGAACAATCAGAATGGGGCTATTCGGCTTATTTCTCTGATACCGAAGGCAATTTGTGGGAAGTGTTGGCGCCGACCGCTACACACTAAAGGGCGGTGGTGCTAGACCCCGCCGCCGGTCTTGAAGCCGCCCGACTTGCCGACCCCGCCGCCGGTCTTGAAACCGCCGGACGACCCCGAACGAGGCCGTGAGAAACCACCGCCCATGCCGCCACCACCTCTACGGCCGCTGCCCATGCCGATATTGCCTGGAGCGCGTCCGCCGCCAAAACTGCCGCCGGGCCAATTGATGGTGCTACCGCCGCGCTCGCCCCACGGACTGTTGTTGCCTCCCATGGAGCCGCCCGCCCAAGGGCTGTCCTGATTAAAATTCTGGCTACGCCGCCAGTGATCCCAATAGCTGGCGGCGCTGATACCACCGCGCAGGAAGTCATTGAGCAGATCGCCCACCAATGCCTCTTCGCCAAAACTCGAGCGAGGGTCGTCGAACCGCGACTTCTTGAACTCCCATTGGATATCTTCCAGCTCACGCCGCCGCGCCGCCAGCGTCTTGAGACGTTGGCGTTGTTCGCGGGTCTCGTTGTCCTCGTCCCTGACCCGGACGCGTGCATCATCGATCTGTGACACCAGCGTATCGTCGCGCCCCGTCGCCGTGCGCCGCGCCTCGGCCAATAAAGTCTGAATATCTTCGCGCATAAGGCTTTGTGATAGCGTCGAGAGCGCTTGTTCGAATGCCGGATCAGCACCTTGTGCCAAATCACTCAAGCGCTTAGCGGTCGTGTCGCGTTCGTCCTCGGTCGCCGTAATCTGCTCGTCGATAGCGTCAATGTCGCGTTGTGCCGCCGCGATCCGCTCGCGGATAGGTTTGCCGCCGGCCGCATCGACGGCCGCAGTCTCTATATCCTCTACCGCGCCCTGAGCCGCCTGCGCCGCCGCAATCTGATTTTCCGCATGTTCGCGCAATCGCAGTGGGATTTCGTTGAGCATGGCAAAATTTGGTCGGGCCTTGGAAAAACTGATCCGCTTCGCCACCAACCCATCAAGATAGCGGATCAGATTGTTGGCGCGATAGTTTTTGGTGCCATAGCCATTTTCCCACAAATACATGAACAGCGGATCGTCACGGTAGGGGCGCCCCTTGTCCTCGCGATCCGCCTCGGCCTGCTCGGTCTTGGCCATTGATTGGTTGGCTTTGTCTCAGCAGTTGCGCGGCATCGTCGCGTTGTTTGACATAGGCATCATTTTTGGCCATGTCGGCCTCGATACTCGCGGCCAGCGCGTCAAGTTCGCCTTGCCGGTCGGCTTGCGCAGTCAACGCTTTGGCGCGCGCGCCTGTCAGTTTTTCCAGCTTGGCGTCTGTCTCGGTCAACGCCTTTTCGGCAGCGCTCAACTCACGCGCGTGCGCCTTGAGCATATCGCGGGCTTTGCTCTCAGCGCTTGATATATGACCCTGCAATTCACTCTGTATCGCCGGGTCGAGTCGCATCTTGGCCAGTTCTCGCACCAGCTCGGCCTCGCTTTCGCGAATCTTGCTGATGCGCTCGCCGGAACGGGCAAGCCGTTTGGAGATATCATCTTCCTCGCGCCTGATATCGCGCATCGCCTCGTCCAGAGACGCCATGGCTTGGGGGCCGCGCAGGCTCATCGTACTACCACTGCGTTACCGTCCCGCCCAAAACAGGCACTGTATATTCGACATCCAGAAAGCCATCCGACTTGAGCCCGACCGTGTCGCGCTCGATAATGCCATTATCGGTCTTGTCATCAGCGACCGAGCGATAAACGCTCTCGGGCACCCGCAGGCCCCACATGTTGACCGTTTCGGTTGCGCCATTTTCCTCGTTGGTTATGGGGAAGGACAGCGCCTTGCCGTTGGGGTCCAATGCCTCGACCACGATGTAATAATTGGTCGCGGCCGAGTTGTTTTCAGGAAAACGCCAGAACACCGACAATGTATCGGGGCGATTGACCACCTTGAGCGTATATTCCTGGCGTAACTGGTCGCGCAATGCCACCATGCGGTTGGCCATTTCCTCGGCCTGGGTGCGATTGCCCTCGGCAGCATAAGCCTTGCCCCGCTTGCGCAAATCCTCAGCCTCGACCTCGGCCTGCTGCACCTTGGTTTCGTTGAAAATGGTCTGGTACAACTCATCGAGCCGCGCCGGCAATTCTTCGGTCAGTTCGAGGTGTGCCACCTCGCGCTGATGTGCCTGATAGGGTTGATAGCCCAGAAAATAGCCGCCCAACACCAATAGCAGGATGGCGATCGCGCCAATCGCCTTGGGCAGCCAGCGACCACGGTGAACATAGAGGCGCGCCAGCGTCGTGCCAAAGCCCGATGGTGGCGGGCTATAGACAAACCGGCTCTCGGCCAGCGCGGCAACGCCTTCCTTGAGGATATGATCGGGTACATCAATCCCCTGCTGGCGATAGATTTCGCGCAGCTTTTCGATCAATTGGCTCTCGCGCGCTGCCCCGTCCAGCTCACGCGTCGCCAAATCCTGGCGATGCCGGAGCGTGTCCACGACATCCATGGCCAGCATGACCTCGTCCAGCGGAGCGGAGGTTGTGGCGCTCATGTCACTCATATTTTGGGCTCATCGATCGCCGACGGACCTCAGTTCTTGTCGTCCAGCAACAACGCATTGCCATCCGCCGCCAACTGGGCCAGCCGCTTCTTGCCATCTTCGACCGCATCGCGAATTTCCGCCGAGTTCTTGGTGGAAGCGACCCGCATATCGTTGATGATGCCACGCGATTTTTCCTGGAAATTGACAACGCTGTCGACCAGCTTCTTGACGGCGTCGGCGCGGATTGTGGGGCCATAGCCGGCCTTGAGTGCCTCTTCCTGCACCTTGTCGCCAATTTCCGAGAGCGTTTCGAGACTCTTGCTCATCCCCTCTTTCATGGCATTGAGCGTTTCGGTCGCTTCATGCAGGCCGAACATACCGGTGAACGAGGCCGATAGCGCCGTCAGTACGGTTTCATTGGTCGAAAAGAACGAAATTGACTGCTGATAGACCCGCTCTTTGGCATTGGTCGTTTGCATCAGGCGGGCCATCACCACCTCGGAGGTGTTGTAGGAAATGGTCAGATTGTCCGACAGATCCTTGGCGATCTGATATCGGCCTTCCTCGTTCTGCATGCCGCGCAACTTCTCGTCGCGATCCATCTCAAGCCGCGCCCGATCGGCAGGAGCGTCACCGCTGAAGGCGGCAAGCGTGTCGGCGGCCTTGTGCAAAATGTCCTTTTTCTCAGCCAGACGCTTGGCGGCGGTATCCAGAACTTCAAGCGCCATCACCTCGGATTGCTTGAGCGCTCCACGGAAATCGCGGTAGGCCTCGAGAATAGTGTGTTCACGATCAATCTGGTCCTTGGTGTCGGCGGAAACAGCGAGATAGGTGTCACGAATACGGTTGAAGCGTGTGGCGATGTCGCCGCGCGAAACCTTCATCCACACATTTGCCACCCGTTCACGCAGGTCAATCTTGTTGTCCGAAAGCTGGTCGACCATGCCCTTGGCATCATCGCGAATCGAATCGAAGCCCTTGGTGATGTCCTCGTACCGCTCCCCGATCTGCATGGCGGCAATCTGCTCGCGCACAACCTCGTTGAAGGCGCTGGCCTGGCTCAAGGTCCGGCCAATCAGGATAACGCGGGTTTCGTCCAGCTCGGTAATCTGCGCCAAGAGCCCGGTAATCGGCTGCTCGCCGGTCTGTTCGGGCCATACACCGAGGTTACGAATGGCGGTGACGGCTTTATCCAGATATTGCAGCGGCTTCTCGGTAAGGGCAACATCGTTGCTGACGGTTTTGGTGGTAGTATTGGCGTCGTCGGACATATAAAAGCTCCCGCGTGAAATGCCTGCGTGCCATAGATTGCCTCTGAGAGGCGGCATGACAATTGAAACTGCTCGGCCAGACAACTATTTTGACCATATTGGTGCGAAAAAGCCGCACGTTAAGACCAGGGCCAACAATAATGAGCAATCCGATTTCCCCACTCGATATTTTCTTCGCATGCAAATGGATATTCGCCTGATGCAGTTCGGCGGAAAATATCGGCTTGATGCCCCAAGGGTGGCAGTGTGGGCCGGCCTTAACGACACCGCCATGCTCAAGGCGGCAATACCAGGTTGCCAGCGTATCGACTGGGTCGACACCGAGGCGCTGGAACTTGAGATCAAGGTCAATCTCGGCGTCGCCCATCCCGTCTTGAAGGGCGACTTGGTGCTGTCCGACATCGTGCCGGCGGCCAGCTATACGTTATCGGGCAAGGGACGCGGCGGGCTTTTCGGCCTGGCGGAAGGTGCTGCCGACATAATTCTCACTGACGCCGGGGAGGGCACCGAATTGACATTTGTCGCCAGCGGCGGCGCCTCGGGTCAGATCATGCGAGTCGGCAAGGCCGTCATCGGCAGTTCGGCCCAAAAGGTCATTGATGGGTTTTTCAAGCGCTTTGCCGACGCCATGGGCGTTAAGATAGACGTGCTGCCTCCTGATCCCGGCGCAATGACGGCAAGGCAATAGCAGGCACCAATCAGCGCTTGAACGGCAGATTTTGGTTCAAGATCGCGTCAATATAGTTGGGCAGACTTGACGGCGCTCGGGCGTATCGACGCCCGCCACTGGCGTTCTTCGGGCAAATACCCGGTTCCTAAATTTTACCAATCGGAAAAAAATTCGGTTTTCCCTCTTGCAGGCAAAGCATTTGCACGATTTTATCCTTGGTCAACGCACGACGATCGTTCGGAGCCTACCCACTAGGGCCGCGAAAAAGGTGCGAGACAGGGAGACTATCAATGACACTGACTAAGTTTACATCCGCTATCGCCGGTGGCGTAGCGCTTGGCGCCATCCTCGCCGGTTCCGCATTTGCCGATCCCGCGCTGATCTATGACGGCGGCGGCAAGTTTGACAAATCCTTCAATGAAAGCGCCTATAATGGCGCCGAAATGTACAAGAAGGAAACCGGCAACTCCTACTCCGATCTTGAAATTACCGGTGATGCGCAGCGCGAGCAGGCCATCCGCCAGTTCGCCACCAAGGGCTTTTCGCCCATCATCATTCCTGGCTTTTCCTGGGCTACCGCGCTGACCACCGTCGCGCCCGACTTCCCCGACACACATTTCGTCATCATCGACAGTGTTGTTGATCTGCCAAATGTGCGCTCGGTCGTCTTCAAGGAACAGGAAGGCTCCTACCTCGTTGGCATCCTCGCCGCCATGAAGTCCGAATCGGGCAAGATCGGCGTCGTACCGGCATTCAATTTCGACCTGCTCGAAGCCTTCGCCTGCGGTTACAAGGAAGGCGCCAAGTCGGTCAATCCAGATATCGATGTGCTTGAAACCTATGTCGGCGCGGGCTTTGAAGCCTTCAACGATCCCGGCAAGGCAACCGAGGTGACCAAGAGCCAGCTCGATCAGGGCGTTGACGTTGTGTTCCAGGTTGCTGGCGGTGCCGGTGCCGGTGTGCTGCAAGCGGCATCCGACGCTGGCAAGTACGGCATCGGTGTTGATAGCAATCAGAACTATCTGCACCCCGGCCATGTCCTGACCTCGATGGTCAAGCGCGTCGACGTCGCCGCCTATAATGCCATGATGGACGAATTGAATGGCACCTGGTCGGCTGGTACGGTCGTCCTTGGCTTGGCTGAAGAAGGCGTTGGTGCGGCATTCGACGATAATAACGCCGATCTGATCACGCCGGAAATGAAGGCTGCTGTCGATGATGCGACCGCCAAGATCATTTCAGGCGATATCGTTGTTCACGACTACCGTGAAGATAAGGCGTGCCCCGTCTGATTGAAGACGGGAACCGCCTGATGGCAAAAAATACAACCTCTTCGACGCAGCGGCTGGAAACAGCCGCTGCATTGCCCCCGGCCATTGAGCCTTGTTGGCATTAACAAGAGCTTTGGTCCGGTTCGGGCCAACCGCGACATTGATCTGTCGGTTCAACGTGGCACTGTCCACGGCATCGTCGGCGAGAATGGCGCTGGAAAATCGACATTGATGTCGATCCTTTATGGTTTTTATACCGCCGATAGCGGCACCATTCATGTTAGCGGCAAACAGGTTTCGATAACCGACAGCCGTCACGCTTTGGCGCTGGGTATCGGCATGGTGCACCAGCACTTCATGCTGGTCGACAATTTCTCCGTCATTGAAAATGTCGTGCTGGGCGCTGAGGATAGTGCGCTGCTCGGGCCGACCTTGAGCAAGGCGCGTGAACAGCTCAAGCAGTTGGCCAAGGACTATGGTCTCGAGGTCGATCCAGACGCCCTGATCGAAGATCTGTCGGTTGGTCAGCAACAGCGCGTTGAAATATTGAAAGCGCTATATCGTGGCGCTGATATTCTTATTCTTGACGAGCCGACCGGCGTTCTGACCCCGGCCGAGGCCGACCATCTGTTCCGTATTCTCAAAACCCTGCGCGACGAGGGCAAGACCATCATTCTCATCACGCATAAATTGCGTGAAATCATGGCCATCACCGACGAGGTTTCGGTGATGCGGCAGGGGACCATGGTCAAGACCCTGCAAACCGCCGAAACTTCGCCAGAAGAGTTGGCTGAACTCATGGTGGGGCGGCGTGTGCTGCTCGAAGTCGACAAAAAGCCGGCCTCGCCCGGCAAGGTCATGCTCGAGGTCGAAAATCTTGTGGTGACCGACGATTTTGGCATTCCCAGGGTCAAGAATATCAGTTTTCAGGTGCGCGCCGGCGAGATTGTTGGCGTCGCCGGCGTTGCCGGCAACGGCCAGTCGGAGTTGCTGGAGGCAATTTCAGGCATGCGCGACCAGACCCTTGGCAGCGTCAAGGTCAATGGCGAGTCAATATCGGCCTTCGGCGATGACGGCGCCGCGCGGCTGCGCGATGCGGGCCTTGCCCATGTGCCCGAGGACCGGCTGCGCGAAGGGCTGGTTACCACCCTGCTGGAATGGGAAAATTCGATCCTCGGCTATCATAATTCTTACGGCACTGGCTTGGGTCTCGATGTTGGCAAAGCCAAGGCCGAAGCCGCTGAGCGCATAGAAAAATTTGATATTCGTCCCGCCAATACCGCGCTCAAGACCGCCAATTTTTCTGGCGGCAATCAGCAGAAAATCGTGCTGGCGCGCGAGATGGAACGCAACCCGGACGTATTGATCGTAGGGCAGCCAACGCGCGGCGTCGATATCGGCGCCATCGAGTTCATCCACAAGCAGATTATCGCCATGCGCGATGCCGGCAAGGCGATCTTGCTGGTCTCGGTGGAACTCGATGAAATCCGATCACTGTCAGACCGCATCCTGGTGCTGTTCGATGGCGAAATTGTCGGCGAGGCCGATCCAGCAACAGCCGATGAAGGCACCTTGGGCCTGCTCATGGCGGGCGTTCACGAGAGCACCACCCCGAAAAACGAAGCCGAAACCGAGGCCCGACTGCCCGAGCATGTCACCCCGATCGAAAAAACACTGACGGAAATGAGCCCGCGCGTGGAAAAGGACAATTCTCAATGAGCACGCGCGTACCGTTGCCCCGCTGGGTTGATGTCGCACTGCTGCCGGTGCTCAACGTTATGCTGGCTTTCCTGATCGGCGGTATTGTTGTGATGCTGGTCGGGCAAAATCCGCTCGATGCCGTGGGCATCATGATATACGGCGCCTTCGGCTACGGCAGCGGCTTTGGCTACACACTCTATTACACCACCGATTTCATTTTCGCCGGACTTGCAGTGTCGGTGGCCTACCAGGCCGGATTGTTCAATATCGGCCCCGAGGGACAAGCCTATGTCGCCGGACTCGGTGTCATACTCGTGGCACTGGCGCTCAATGGCCTGCCCTGGCTGATCACCGTACCCGCCATGATTGTCGCCGGTGGCCTGTTTGGTGCGGCCTGGGCCTTTATTCCCGGCTATCTTCAGGCCAAGCGTGGCAGTCACATCGTTATCACCACCATCCTGTTCAACTTCATTGCCGTCTCGATGATGGGCTACATCATCTCCAAGCACTTGAAACCAGTTGGGGTCAATTCTGACGAATCCGCGCCCATCGACGCCGTCAGCCGCGTGCCGCAACTCAATGTCTTTTGGGATCTGTTCAAACATTCCCCGGTCAATATCAGCTTCATTCTGGCGCTTCTGGCCTTGGTCGGCGTCTATTGGCTGGTCTGGCGGACCAAATTCGGCTTTGCCATGCGCGTGCTGGGGCAAAATCCGACAGCGGCGCGCTATGCCGGTATTTCCAATTCACGCATGATCATGATCACCATGGCGCTGGCGGGCGCGTTGGCGGGCATGGTTGCGGTTAATAATGTTGGCGGCGTGCAGGGACGATTGATCCTCAATTTCGTTAGCGGCGCCGGCTTTGTTGGTGTTGCCGTTGCCTTCATGGGCAAGGGGCATCCGTTCGGTGTGGCCCTGTCGGCGCTATTGTTTGGCGCGCTCTATCAGGGCGGGCAGGAACTGGCCTTTTCCATGCCCGGCATTACCCGTGAAATGATCGTGACCATCCAGGCACTGGTCATCCTGTTTACAGGCGCCATGGGCGACATGTTGCGCCCCCCATTGGAACGGGTGTTTTTCAAACCGCCCAACCCTTCATCGGCGGAGGGCGGCTGATGCATTTTTACACAGATCTCATCCTCATTCTTGATTCCACGGTTCGCCTCGCCATTCCATTGATTCTGGCCTGTCTGGCCGGGCTCTATTCGGAGCGCGCCGGTATTGTCGATATCGGATTGGAAGGCAAGCTGCTCGGCGCCGCCTTTGGTGCAGCGGCAATGTCGGCGGTCACCGGCTCCCCCTGGCTGGGCTTGCTTGCTGGTGTTGGCGTGGCGTTGGGCATGTCGGGCATTCACGGATTGGCCTCGATCAATCTTAAGGGCAATCAGATCATTTCCGGCGTCGCGCTGAATTTTCTGGCAGCCGGGTTGACTACATTTCTGGGGCAGAGCCTGGTTCCATCGCGGCGGCTTTACCCCGCAATTGAGCCAAAGCCAGCGTTTTGGCCCGATCACCTTGCCCTTCGCCGATCAGGTCAAGGATGTGCCCATTCTGGGCGGGCTCTATTCTGAATTGATCTCTGGTCATAATATTTTGGCCTATGTGGCGTTCATTGCGGTTCCCGTTACCGCCTGGGTGCTGTTTTCAACCCGGTTCGGCTTGCGATTGCGCGCCGTGGGCGAAAATCCCAAGGCGCTCGACACCGCCGGCATGTCGGTTACGCTGCTGCGCTATCAGGCATTGATCATTACCGCCGTGCTGGTGGGTATTGGCGGCACCTATCTGTCCATTGCCCAGTCAGCCGGATTTAATAACAATATGTCGGCGGGACGTGGCTATATCGCGCTGGCGGCACTGATTTTTGCCAAATGGAAGCCGTGGCCGGCCCTGGCCACCTGCCTGCTGTTCGGCTTTCTTGATGCGCTGCAGTTCCGTTTGCAGGGCATCCAGTTTCCTATTATTGGCGAAGTACCGGTGCAGGCCATTCAGGTGCTGCCCTATATCCTGACCGTAGTGTTGCTCGCAGGCTTTATCGGGCGCGCCGTCGCCCCCAAAGCTGCCGGTCAACCCTACACCAAGGAGCGCTAAAATGGCGGAGCCTAAATTGGGCGAGGCGTTATTTGCGGCGGCCGAAGCCATTCGTGCCAAGGCATATGCACCCTATTCGGGGTTTTCGGTGGGCGCGGCAATTCTGGCCGACGACGGGCAGATCTACGCGGGTTGCAACATCGAAAACGCAGCATACCCACAAGGCAATTGCGCCGAGGCCTCGGCTATTGCCGCGATGATCGCGGGTGGTGCCAAGCGCATCAAGGCGATTTATGTTACCGGGCCCGGCGCGACCCCGGTGACGCCCTGCGGTGGATGTCGCCAGCGCATCCGCGAATTTGCCGATCTCGATTCGGTGGTCATTTCCCATGGCGTTGAGGGCAAACCGCTGACCAGCACGCTTGAACAATTGCTGCCCCATTCCTTTGGCCCGGAATTTCTGGACAAATGAGCAAGGCCGTCAAAACCATCCACAAGATTGCCGGACAAGAGCCGATTTCGGCGGCATTGGTTTTGGGGTCGGGTCTGTCAGCTGTCGGCGATCTGATGGCCGAAACCGTTACCATTCCCTTTTCCGAACTCAAGGGATTTCCCGGCGGTGGCGTATCGGGGCACGGACGCGATCTGCTGATCGGCGCTATGGGCGGCAAGCGCGTGGCGGTGCTGACCGGACGCGAGCATTATTACGAACATGGCAATGCCGCCGCGATGCGACCAGCCCTCTCGGCCATGGCGGACCTCGGCGCGCAAACCCTGCTATTGACCAATTCTGCTGGTTCTCTGGAGACCGAAAATCCACCCGGCCAGCTGATGATGATTGCCGACCACATCAATTACGCGGGCATGAATCCATTGATTGGCGAGGCCACCGACCGCCGTTTTGTGAACATGGTCGATTGCTATGCTCCCGACCTGCGCACCAAGGCCGGGCTGATTGCCGACAGATTGGGGATCGGCCTGCGCGAGGGCGTCTATTTTTGGTACGCCGGTCCCAGTTTTGAAACACCCGCCGAAATTCAGATGGCGATCAGGCTGGGTGCCAATGCCGTCGGCATGTCCACTGTCCCCGAGGTGATTATCGGGCGGTTTCTGGGCATGAAAGTCTGGGCCTGTTCGTCTATCACCAATATGGGCGCGGGTCTGTCGAGTGAAAACATTAGCCACGCGCACACCAAGACCATGGCTGTGCAGGGCGCGGAAAAATTGAGCAAACTCATTCCCGCCCTCGTGGAGGAGCCTTTGAGCCCAAATGAGCCTTACGAGTCGTCGATCACAGCCCCACAGAAACGGGGCACAAGCGCAATCCCGGTTTTCCGCTTGATCTTGATTGGGTCGGGCGCGTTCGCATGAACCGCTCGGCGCTGGAACGGCGTGCTGCCACCATCGGCGCGCGCCGCACCGTCAAGAAAGACTATCAATTGGCGTGGCTCCTCAAGGCGATCACCATGATCGACCTGACCACGCTCAACGCCGACGATACCGCCGGACGTGTCGAGCGGCTCTGCGCCAAGGCGCGCCACCCGCTGCGCTCCGATATCGTCGAGGCGCTGGGTATTGCCAAGCTCGATATCAAGCCAGGTGCGGTCTGCATCTATCATAGTTTTGTCGCGACCGCTGTTGCGGCACTCCAAGGCTCCAACATTCCTGTCGCCGCAGTTTCGACCGCCTTTCCACATGGCCTGGCGCCCGTGGAAACCAAGCTCAAGGAAATCGAAAGCTCAGTCGCCGATGGGGCCAGCGAGATTGATATTGTCATCGAGCGCGGCATGGTGCTGCGCGGCGACTGGCAGGCGCTGTATGATCAGGTCAGGGCCTTCCGAAAGGCCTGCGGCGATGCGCATATGAAAACCATTCTGGGCACCGGCGAACTGGCAACCCTGACCAATGTCGCCAAGGCGTCGCTGGTGTGCATGCTGGCCGGCGCCGACTTTATTAAGACCTCGACCGGCAAGGAAAAGGTCAACGCCAATCTGCCCACCTCACTTGCCATGATCCGCATGATCCGCTGGTTCCACGAAGAGACCGGTATCGAGATCGGCTATAAGCCCGCGGGCGGCATTTCCCACGCCAAGGATGCGCTCAATTATATGGCGTTGATGAAAGAGGAACTGGGTGTCCATTGGCTGCAACCACACCTGTTCCGCTTCGGCGCGTCATCGCTGCTGACCGATATCGAGCGGCAACTCGAACACGGGCTGACCGGGCGCTATTCGGCGGACTATCGCCAACCGATGGTTTAGGCCGCCGCCCCATTGCGGGGTTGGAGGCCTATGCGGTATCGGCAAGACAAGCGGCACTCTGAAGGAGGCCAGGCATGAACAAGATTACCCAAATATTTGACAGTCTCGACTACGGCCCGGCGCCCGAGGCACCGCAACCGGCACTCGACTGGCTCGATAGCCACACCAAGTCCTTTGGCCATTATATCGATGGCAAATGGACCAAGCCGGGCGAAACCTTCGCCTCGGAAAATCCGGCCAACGGCAAAGTATTGGCCAAGGTCAGCAAGGGTACACCGGCCGATGTCGACGCCGCTGTAAAGGCTGCGCGCGCCGCGTTCAAAGGGTGGAGCGGACTATCGGGCTACGAGCGCAGCAAATATCTTTATGCCATCGCGCGCGCGGTCCAGAAACATTCGCGCCTGTTCGCCGTCCTCGAAAGCCTTGATAATGGCAAGCCGATCCGGGAAAGCCGCGACATCGACATTCCATTGGTGGCGCGCCACTTCTACCATCATGCCGGGTGGGCTCAGCACCTGAACCGGACGTTCCCCGATCATGTGCCCTATGGGGTGTGCGGGCAGATCATCCCGTGGAACTTCCCGCTTCTGATGCTGGCCTGGAAAATTGCCCCGGCGCTGGCCGCGGGCAATACAGTCATCCTCAAACCCGCAGAATTTACCTCGTTGACCGCGCTGCTGTTTGCCGAGATCTGCGACCGGATCGGCTTGCCCAAGGGCGTCGTCAATATCGTCACCGGCGAGGGCGAAACCGGTCAGGCTATTGTTGAGCATGAGGGGATCGATAAGATCGCCTTTACCGGTTCGACCGAGGTCGGCAAGGCCATTCGCGCCGCAACCGCCGGTACAGGCAAGGGCCTGTCGCTCGAACTGGGGGGAAATCGCCCTATCTGGTGTTTGAAGATGCCGATATCGATAGCGCAATCGAAGGGCTGGTCGACGCCATCTGGTTCAATCAGGGGCAGGTCTGTTGCGCTGGATCGCGCCTCCTGGTGCAGGAAAGCATCGAAGAGCGTTTTATCGACAAGTTGAAAAAGCGTATGGCCAATCTGCGGGTCGGCGATCCGCTCGATAAATCCGTCGATATTGGCGCGCTTGTGGCCCAAATTCAGGTGACGCGGGTCAAGGATTTGCTCAAGGCCGGTGCCAGCGAAGGCGCGGTAATTTATGAGCCGGACATGGACGTGCCTGGGCAGGGGTGTTTTCTCAAACCAACGCTCGTAACCAATGTGTCGCCCGCCAATTCGCTTGTAAGCGAGGAAATTTTCGGGCCGGTGCTGGTCGCCATGAGCCTTCCGCACGCCCGAGGAAGCGGTGGCCTTGGCTAACAATACCAAATATGGTCTGGCTGCGACCATCTGGAGTGAAAATATCAATCTGGCGCTCGATATCGCCCCAAAGATCAAGGCCGGTGTCGTCTGGATCAACGGCACCAATAATTTCGACGCGGCGGTCGGTTTTGGCGGCTACAAGGAAAGCGGCTTTGGCCGCGAAGGGGGCAGGGAAGGGCTTGCCGCCTATTTGAAACCTGCTTGGGAAAAGGCGCTGAAGGCCACGCCAAAGCCCAAAGCCATGTCCGCCAGGCCGACAAACCCGCTTGACGCTGGCCATCTCGACCAGACCGCCAAAATGTATATTGGCGGCAAGCAGGCACGGCCAGATAGCGGTTATGACCGGCAGGTGCTGAACGCCTCTGGCCAATTGATCGGCGAGGTTGGTCAAGGCAATCGCAAGGATATTCGTAATGCGGTGGAAGCGGCGCGCGGTGCCCTGAGCTGGACAACGACCCCCGCCCACACCCGCGCTCAAATCTTGTATTTTCTTGCTGAAAACCTCGATTATCGTCGTGAGGAATTCGCCGACCGACTCAAGGCGCAAACCGGCAAGGATGGCGCAAAAGAGGTCGCCGCCGCCGTTGAACGCCTGTTTGCCTTTGCTGGCTGGGCCGATAAATATGATGGAGCAATCCATAATCCGCCCCAGCGCACGATTGCTGCGGCCATGGTTGAACCCATCGGTGTGATGGGCATTGTGGCACCAGACGACACGCCGCTGCTCGGCGCTGTTGCGCTACTCGCCCCGGCCCTAGCAATGGGCAATCCGGTGGTGCTGGTGCCCAGTGCCACGGCGCCTTTGTCGATGACCGATTTCTATCAGGTTATAGAAACCTCTGACGTGCCCAAGGGCGTGATCAATATCGTTACCGGCGACAGCGTGACGCTGGCAAAAACGCTGGCTGAACATGATGGCGTCGACGTCCTGTGGTTCATGGGGTCGGCCGAGGACTCAGCCATGGTGGAAAAAGCCTCGATCGGCAATCTCAAGCAGACATGGACCAGTCGTGGGTTGGCCTATGATCTGGCTGACAGGCAGCTGTTCGAGGGCAATTATCTGCTAGCCTCGCGCCACCCAGATCAAGAATGTGTGGGTGCCATATGGCGCTTGAGGGAGCATCATGAGCGAAAAGATTACCGTTGAAAATGTTGGCCAGCCCGGCAAGACCTACCAGGTCGACGCGGCCAAATTTACCGCCATGCGCGCCGCCGTTCTCAAAGTGCTGCCCAGCGAGCCACCGGGGATGGCTGTGGCGGATATCATTGCGGCGGTCAAACCAGATTTGCCGCAAGACCTGTTCCCCGGCGGCGAGACGGCGGGCTGGTGGGTCAAGAGCGTGCAACTTGATCTCGAAGCAAAGAAGACAATTGCCCGCACGCCATCCCCGGTTCGGCTCTATCGCGTGACGTCAGGAAATTGAATGGTATTTCTGCCCCAGGAAGTCATCGCTCGCAAGCGCGACGGCCATGCCCTGACAAATGACGAGATCGCGGCGTTCATCGCCGGCTTTGCAGATGGCAGTGTTGCCGATACCCAGGCCGCCGCTTTTGCCATGGCGGTCTATTTCAACGACATGGAGATGGAGGAGCGCATTGCGCTGACACTGGCCATGCGCGATAGCGGCACCGTGCTCGATTGGCGTGATCTTGATGGGCCGGTCGCCGATAAACATTCCACTGGTGGCGTGGGCGATAATGTATCGTTGATGCTCGCCCCGATGCTGGCGGCCATCGGGGTCTATGTGCCAATGATTTCCGGACGCGGGCTGGGCCACACTGGCGGCACGCTGGACAAGTTCGATGCCATTCCGGGCTATACAACCAGCCCCGACAATGCGCTGTTTCGACAGGTTGTTGCGGGCGCCGGCTGTGCAATCATCGGGCAAACGGTCGATCTCGCCCCCGCCGACAAACGGCTCTATGCCATTCGCGACGTCACCGCGACTGTTGAGTCAATTCCCCTGATCACCGCCTCGATCCTTGCCAAAAAGCTGGCGGCGGGACTGGACGCGCTGGTGCTTGATGTCAAAACCGGCTCGGGTGCATTCATGCCAACACTGGAAAAATCAAAAGCGCTCGCCCAAAGTCTTGTCGACGTTGCCAATGGCGCTGGCCTCAACACCGCGGCCTTGATAACCGACATGAACGAACCGCTTGCCAGCGCCGCTGGCAACGGACTTGAAGTGCGCAACGCCGTTGATTTCCTGACCGGTGCTCATCGCGACGAGCGCCTGCTGAAAGTGACTTTATCGCTCTGCGCCACCGTGGCGGCAATGACCGGTATTGCGACCAGCGCCGAAGCTGCCCGGGACATGGTGCAGAACGCACTGGATAATGGTAGCGCCGCCGAACGGTTTGCCAAAATGGTGGCAGCGTTGGGCGGTCCGGCTGATTTCATTGACCAAATGGATGCCCATTTGCCCAAAGCCAATATCATTCGGGACGTGTATGCGCGCCAGGCGGGAACGGTCGCGACAATCGACACTCGCGCCGTGGGCATGGCCGTCGTGGCTCTGGGCGGCGGGCGCACTACCCCCGACGATGCCATTGATTATGGTGTCGGGTTCGACCGTCTGGTCGGGCTGGGTACCAAACTCGATGCCAATGTCCCGATTGCGCGTCTGCATGCCAATGATGAGACCAGCGCGGCTGACGCCGAAAACCGGTTGCTGGCAGCCTATGGGCTGGCCGATTTTACCGAGCGGCAACCGCTGATCCCCGCGACTGTCGCACCCAACGCCAACGATCAAAAGGAATAGCCATGCCTCGGGCCATCTTGTGCGTTCTCGATAGCGTGGGCATTGGCGGTGCGCCGGATGCGGCAAGCTATGGCGACGAGGGCGCCAATACATTGGGCCATATTGCTGAGTATGCCGCCGCCGGCAAGGCTGATCGCGCTGGCCTGCGCGGTGGGCCACTATATCTGCCCAATATGGATGCCATCGGCCTGGGCGCCGCTCTGGGCCTGTCGAGCGGTACCGTGCCAGAAGGGTTTTCAGACAAGCCGAAGGGCGGACGGTTTGGCGTGGGCCGCGAAATATCCAAGGGCAAGGATACACCATCGGGCCATTGGGAGATTGCCGGGGTACCGGTGCCGTTTGACTGGGGCTATTTCCCCCAGACCGAGCCAGCCTTTCCACCAAAACTCATCGACACGCTGGTGCGCGAAGCCGGATTGCCCGGCATTTTGGGCAACAAGCACGCCTCAGGCACCACTATTATTGCCGAACTGGGCCAGGAATCCATCCGCACCGGCAAGCCTATCTGCTACACCTCGATTGACAGTGTTTTCCAGATTGCCGCCCATGAAACCCATTTTGGTCTCGACCGGCTCTATGAGGTGTGTCAGAGCGCCTTTAAACTGACCAAGCCCTTGATGATTGGCCGCGTCATTGCCCGGCCGTTTGTTGGCGACGATCCCGAAAATTTCAAGCGCACCGGCAACCGGCGCGACTTTGCCATTGCCCCGCCCGAACCAACATTGCTTGACCGTGCCAAGGCCGCCGGGCGCCAGGTATTTGCCATCGGTAAGATTTCCGACATTTATGCCACCATGGGCGTGACCCACAAGCTCAAGGCAACTGGCAACATGGCGCTGTTTGACAAGACACTCGAGGCCCTGGAAATGGCGCCCGACGGCGCTTTCATCATGACCAATTTTGTCGATTTCGACTCTGAATATGGCCATCGCCGCGACGTGCCGGGTTATGCTCATGCGCTCGAACAGTTCGACGCCAGGCTGCCGGAACTGATCGTGGCCATGCAGCCCGACGATTTGCTGGTGCTGACCGCCGACCACGGCAATGATCCAACCTGGCCCGGGAGCGATCACACCCGCGAACAGATACCAATTCTGATGTTTTCCCCAGGCGTGACGCCTGGCGAGATTGGCATTCGCTCAACCTTCGCCGATATTGGAGAAAGTATCGCCCATTGGCTTGGCTTGCCGCCGGGCGCGCATGGCAAGAGTTTTCTCTAGAATGAAGATGATCCAATGAACAATGTTACGGTCGTCGATCACCCGCTGATCCAGCACAAGCTGACCATCATGCGCAACAAGGAAACCTCGATCGCCGGGTTCCGCCGCCTGCTGCGCGAGATCGCCCATCTGCTTTGTTATGAGGTGACACGCGACCTCGAATTGGAAATGATCCCGATTGAAACGCCGATGTCCGAAATGATGGCGCCAGCCATCAAGGGCAAGAAACTGGTCTTTGCCTCGATCCTGCGCGCCGGCAACGGGCTGCTCGAGGGCATGCTCGATCTGGTGCCTGCCGCCCGCGTTGCCCATATCGGCATGTATCGCGACCACGCGACGCTGGAGCCGGTTGAATATTATTTCAAGGCCCCGTCCAACCTGCAGGACCGGTTGATCATTGTAGTCGATCCGATGCTGGCAACGGCCAATTCGGCGACCGCCGCCATCGACAAGCTCAAGGAGCGCGGTGCCAACAATATCCGCTTTCTGTGCTTGTTGGCGGCACCTGAAGGGGTGGCACGGTTCACCGAGGCGCATCCGGACGTCCCGGTTTTTACCGCCTCGATCGATAGCCATCTCAATGAGCTCGGCTATATCATGCCCGGGCTCGGCGATGCTGGTGACCGGATGTATGGCACCAAATAACGCTAAACAATCGTCATACGCTAGAGGCTGCTATTTACTGGTAAGCGGCAAACCGAAGCCGATAAGCTCCTTGCGCGCCTGCTCCGGCGAGGTGAAGTGAATGGCGTTCATGCCATATTTGCGCGCAGCAATCACATTGGGCTCGCTGTCGTCAATAAATACGCAGCTTTCCGGGGCCAAGCCGTAGCGCTCGCAAAAGACGCGGTAAAGCCGGGTGTCAGGCTTGACCAGCCCTTCGAGGCCAGAAACGATCACGCCATCGAACTTTTCGAGAAACGGCCATTCGCCGAGGCATGACACCCATTTTTCCCAGGAAAAATTGGTGATGGCGAATGTGGGGACTTCCTGTTCGATCAGTTCGTCATGTATGTCGACAGTGCCCTGGATCAGGCCGCTGAACGTCTCCTTCCAGCGCAGATCATAGGCCTGTATTTCGCGCCAGTAACGTGGAAATCGAGAGATCAGCTTGGCCACGCCCTCTGCATAGATTTCACCCGCATCAAATTCCAGGTTCCAGTCGGGGGTACAGACATTGTCGGCAAACCAGCGCGCTTCCTCTTCGGTTTCGAACAGTTTTCGAAACAGATACAGAGGGTTCCAGTCGACAAAAACATTGCCGATGTCAAAGACTGGGATCAGGGATTCGCTCATGGGTGCACCACCGTTGGACTGACCCGGCTATGGCACAGCCATTCTCAGGGCGCAAGCGTGCCGACCCTAGGGCACAAGGTCAATGTCGGTTTCAAACCGTGGCAGATAGAAATTCTCGCGATAGAGCGGAATTGTACCATTATAGACGATGTTGAACGAGGGCACGAAACTATAGAAGGTTTCGGACACGATCACCGATTCCCCCAGCGAAATATCGGTAATCGCGCTGGGCAGGTCATAGGGCTGATTGACGGTATGTGCGCGACCGCCCGATGACATCGTGCTGTTCTGGTATTGACGGCTCCACAACACTTTTGTCGTGCCATCATTATTGACCCGAACCGAGGTTACAACCTGCACAAGACTCACCGTTGAGAACGGCACCATGATCCCTTCGGCTGCCTCAAAGTAATTGGTGAGGCTGGCAACCGGAATTTTTTCATTGGAACGGGCCACCAGATCGCCCAGCGTGCCGGTAATCGTCTGCACGCGTCGGTCAGTGGTAATCAGTGAACTGGCCTCGACGCCACCGATATAAACCAGCAGCATCACCGGCAGGATCAATGCAAACTCGACCGCAGCCACTGCTTCGCTGGCCTCGCGGAAGTTGCGAATTGCTGTTTGAAACCTGGTGCGAATACTAGCCATCAGAACGGCTCATTTCTAAACACCCGCACCGTTGCCAGCAGCCGCGTACGGTCGGGCAGGTCGGCAAGGCTCAGACCGCCGCCAAAATCGAGTATAATCGGCCATTTGTAATAGACCTGCACCATGATCGTGCTCGAGCCTGCGCCGGGCACATAGGAGTCGGGTGTCGTCCATGTGCAGTTGGAGGTGCAGGCGGTATTGACCGGCGGTGTAACCACAGCCGAGGAAAAGTCGCTGATGGTGCTGACCCTGATATTGAGCCTGGCTGCAATCGAAAAGGCCATAAAGGCTCGCTGCAGATCAGATTGCGAAAATCCGCAACATTGAACGTTGCGTTGACCGCTTGGCCAGTCCGGATCTGACGGCTGGCATCGCTGACCGCGCTATCAAGCATCTGGCCGGACAGAAATACCAGCGATGTCTCGAGGATGGCGCCCATGATGGCGAAAAACGGCAATGCGAGAATACCGAACTCGATTGCCGCCGCGCCGCGCGTGTCGCGCACAAAGGAGCGGCGAACCAGTCTCGCAAACACGCCTCGCCGCGCTGATGACAGTGACTTGACCATGGACCTCGCCCAATTCATCAGGCAAATCTAGTCGGACATGGCTAAGTAAATCTTATGAAATGCCCCCGCCACAATGCATTCGCAATTGTGGTAAACAGGGGCTTAACGCAGCAACTAGTTTGCGGCGCTGCTGACCATGTTGGAGCCGGAGATGCTATTGGCCAGATAGGCGGGGTCATCGCCAAGCATGATCGTAGGCTGGCATACAGGCGCACACGACAAGCTAGAACGCTGCAAGCCTTGATAAACGGTCATGGTGCCAGCCTGCTTTTGAACCACCTCAATCAAGGTGTCCGCAATCGGATTGCCGATGCTGTCAAGTACGATCAGATTGGTCTGCCCATAACTCTTGCCTGTCAGGATCAGTGTTTGCGGATCCTGTATGGTAACGTCTGCGACAGCAGGATTGCCAACGATGACAGTCGCAGCCGGTGCATTGATCCGCAACACCCGCGCCATATTGGCATTGACGCTGATCGGGGCGCCCTGTTCTGCCATGGTGGCCACGGGATTGACCAGACTCATCATAATGGTGGCAGCGGCTATAGCTATGAAACGCGACATGATTGGGCCTCGACGAACTGAATGGGCACCAATGACTTTCACTGATAATGGTGAACAATTGGCAAACATGATCAAAATAGTCTCGCCAAGTCATTGTTAAAGCAAATCGGGGGCAGACCGGAGGATATGCTGTCAACGCGGTAATTGTTGGGTGTTTCTATAATATTGAGGAGCCTTCTATGGGCGATCCCCTAGCTATTGCACAGTCGATAAAATGCCACTTTTTTGATTAAGATATTGATATTCATATTTTATTTCATTTTGAATCAACGTCCGGAAGCGAACTCAATTAACGCAATTTCAAGAACTGCCCGATAACTTCAGCGCCAAGTTCGATGTGTGACGTGTCGAACGATGGCGTCACTTAATGACGTGAGCAAGGAGTATGGGAATGAAGATTATTGCAAGCTTTGCGCAGGACGAATCCGGCGCTACCGCAATCGAATATGGCCTGATCGCCGCTCTGATCGCTGTCGGCATCATCGCTGCAGCATCCGCGCTCGGTGGAAACCTGGGCAATCTGTTTAACGGTATTTCGAACCGTCTGGGTGGTGTTAGCGTTCCATCAGGGACCACGACAACCACGCCTTAAGCGATCAGTCAAATCTATGACCGAGGGGGAGCACCGCGCTCTCCCCTTTGTTTTGCATATTGTTAACCGCTTTCGTCCAGATTGGACCGGCGCGAATTGCATTGTTGCCGGGTTCAAGGGGGATATTGTGTCCACGATAGCCATGTTGTTTTTTCCATTTGCCATGGCGCTGGCCGCATCCTCGGACCTGCTGACCATGAAGATATCCAACAAGCTGGTGCTGGCGCTGGTTGCCGGATTCTTCGTGTCGGCGCTGATTATCATTCCTTTGAGTACAGCATTGAACGGTACTGGCGGAGATTTTAGGTCCTTCACGTTGGCATGGGTGACCAATATACCGCTTCAACAGGTCGCCATGCACATTGCGTGTGCCACTATTGTTCTGGTCGTGGCGTTTTGCATGTTTGCTCTGCGCTGGATCGGGGGAGGCGATGCCAAACTGGCTGCGGCCACGACCTTGTGGCTCGGCTTTGGACTCACCTTACCCTATCTTGTCTACGCTGGCTTACTCGGCGGCGGTCTGACATTGCTGATTCTGGCACTTCGTACCCTGCCGTTAAGCCCGCTACTGGCGCGTTTTGTCTGGCTCGAACGGCTCCATGATCGCAAGAGCGGCATTCCATATGGCATTGCCCTGGCGATTGCGGGCATGGTCACATATTCGGCCTCGCCAATTTTTCAGCAATTGACGGCCTGAAATAACCGGTAAATCGTTAGATCCGAATCGCGCAACAATTTGACGCCAATCAAATTGTGCTCATATATTCTTTTTGTCGACGGCCAAGTCAGGCGCGATTTTCATTTCCAAATCGTTACACAGCTCGTTAACCGACTTTGCAAATCTCCGGTTAACCAAACTTTGACCCTTTTCCATCATAGTTTGAACAATGGAACTGGCGCGTCAGGACCGAACAAGGTCCCGAACAGCTGCCCAGTTCGCGGTTCGGGTGCCCGGTACTGGCATTGTGACGCAGTGGAGTTGAGTGATGAAACCGGCGCAGATCATATTATTGTCCGTCGCAGTTCTGACTGGCGGTTTGGCATTTTTCTTATTGATGCGCGGTGGCGCACCGGCACCGCAGACGGTGGTAACCGAAGTGACACGGCAGGAAGCCAAGGTGCAGGTGCTGGTGGCAAGGGATACGATTGGCGTTGGCGAGCGCCTGACCAGGCAATCGGTCACCTGGCAGGATTGGCCCGCAGGGGCCGTTCGTCCCGAATATGTAACAAATGAAACAACACCCGACGCGCCCGATCAACTCACCGACACGGTTGCACGCTTTGAATTCTTTCCTGGTGAGCCCATTCGCGAGGCCAAACTGGTACGCACCGATCAGGGGTATCTGTCGGCGGTGTTGAGCAAGGGCATGCGCGGCGTTTCGGTGCCGGTAGACGCCGCCTCAAGCGCCGGCGGGTTTATCGTCCCCAATGATCATGTCGATGTTTTGTTGACTCGCCTGACCTCGGGCGGTCAGACCTCCGAAGCTGTTTTGACCAATGTACGAATCCTCGCGATCGGTAAGCGTTTAGGCGAGGTGGGCGCTACAGCCGGCGAGGCAGAAACAACCCCCGACGGTGGACCCCAGGCGCAGGTCTTTGATGACAAGACCATTGCGACGCTCGAACTCGATCCCTCGCAGGCCGAAACCCTGATGAACGCCAAATCGCAGGGTTCCCTGTCGCTGACATTGCGCTCGATCGCCGACTTCAATGACAATAGTGCGGTTCGAACCAATTCCTCGCAGGCTGTGCGGATGGTTCGCTATGGCAGGCAGTCAAGCGTGATGTCGGCCAGCGCAGCGCCGTCCGACCTCGTCCAGCCCCCAACAATCAACCCGACGCCGCCAGATATCGGCGTGCCACCAGTGACCTCAGCGGCACCTGTCCTGCCCGAAATCGTGGTGCAGTGATGAGTGAGGAGAACGCCATGTCCAAGTCAGCCCGTTTTACACCAGTGCCTGCCCGCTCAGTCATTACCGCAATGCTCCTGGGCGCAACGCTTGCCCTGGCGCCGATGGTCGCGTCGCCCGTTCTGGCCCAGTCTCAACTAACCATTTCGTCCAACCAGTATGGCATAACCCAGAACGTTGATCTGACGCTCAACAAGTCGATGATTGTCGATCTGCCCGGTAATGTCAGCGAAGTGGTTGTTTCCCAACCAGGCGTTGCCGGGGCCATTATGCGCACCTCGCGCCGCGCTATCATTCAGGGCGTTGGCGGCGGCGAGACCAATATCCTGTTTCTCGATGCCTCCGGGCGTACCATCTCGGTGCTCGAACTCAAGGTTATCAAGGAGCGATCCCAGGTAGGCGCAGCGCTGGAAGCAGCGTTGGCGCGTATTATTCCCAATTCCAACATCACCGTTGAGTCGGTCACCCTCGGCGACAACACAAATCGCGTCGTGCTCACTGGCTCGGTACGTTCCGCCGAAGATCGCGATCGCGCCGACGCCGTTGCTGTACAGTTTGCGGGTGATTCTAAAAATGTCGCCAACATTCTCGACGTCAACGGCCCGCAGCAGGTGATGCTGCAGGTCACCGTGTCCGAAGTGAAACGGACGGTGGCCAAGCAGCTGGGCGTCAATCTGTCCGGCTCGCTCTCGATCGGCTCCGCCAATTTTGGCTTCAACAACACCATGTCTGCCTCGACCAACAATATGGTCAGCGGCGCCTTTACTGGCGGTGGTTTGCAGATCAATGCCGCCATTACCGCGCTTGAAGACCGCAATGCGCTGCGGGTGCTGGCGAAGCCGACGCTCACGGCCATTTCCGGCCAGCCTGCCGAGTTCAAGGCTGGCGGCGAGTTCCCGATCCCCGTGTCGGATGGCAACGGCGGCACCACGGTCCAATACAAGGACTATGGCGTCAAACTCAACTTTACCCCCACGGTTCGCTCCAATGGCACAATCGGGCTGGTGATCGACACCGGTGTGTCCGAACTGCAGGCCGGCAGCTTCACCCTGACCAGCCGCAACACCAAGACCTCGGTCGAGATCCGTCCCGGCGATACGCTGGCGATCGGCGGTCTGCTGCAAAGCAATGTCGGCCAGCAGATCAAGCAATTGCCCGGTCTGGGCAACATCCCGATCCTTGGCGCACTGTTCCGCTCTCGTGAGTATAATGACGACCAGACCGAATTGGTCATTCTGGTCACCCCCTATCTGGCTCAACCCAGGCTCCGTGGCGGTGCCACTGCCCACCGATCGTAGTGTGGTGGCGGGCGATGCCGAGGCCATCTTCCTGGGCAATATGGAAACCATGTATGGCGTTGGTCACAGCGGCGGTATGCGCGGTGGCTTCAAGGGCTCCGTCGGTTTTGTGCTTGATTGATTGTAGTCGGGGCGGCGCGCTGCCCCGAAATTTGAGTGAGTTCGCGTCGCTCCGGCGGCAATTTGGAGACTTGGTTCGATGAGCTTTTTGACCCCTGAGCCCGGTAAGGCAGAAGATCCAGCAGCCGATATCGCTGGCGGCGCCCGGTTGATCCCGCGCATAACCATCCAGGCCTTCTGCGAGAATTCTCAAACCGCCCAATTGGTCGAGAGTGCCATCCACGATCGCCGGATGTCCAAGGTTGCCCTGACCACGCATAATGGCGGGCTGGACGGGGCCGTCGAGACCTATAAGTCCAACCCCACGCCCAACCTGATAATGGTGGAAACAACGTTGCCGCCGGCCGAGATTCCCGAGGCGTTGGGGCAATTGGCCGAAGTGTGCGACGCCACCACAAAATTGATCGTCCTCGGCCATGTCAACGACGTCGTGCTTTACCGCGAGCTGATCAAATTCGGTGTCTCCGAATATATTGTTCTGCCCACCAGCGCTCAGTCCATTGTGTCAGCGATCACCGAAATCTTTGCCTCTTCAAACTCGGCGCCCATCGGGCGCACTGTCGGCTTCATTTCTGCCAAGGGCGGCGCAGGTTCCTCCACAGTTGCGCACAATGTCGCCTGGGCGGTTGCCCAGTCCTTGCGCCAGGACGCCCTTATTCTGGATATGGATCTGGCATTCGGCACCGCGGGACTGAATTTCAATCAGGATCCACCCCACGGGATCGCCGATGCCGTTCTGGCCAATCAAAAGGTCGATCAGGTGATGCTGGACCGGTTGATGTCAAAAGCCGCAAACCACATCAACTTGTTGACCGCGCCGATCACGCTCGATCAAACCTATGATTTCGAGGAACGCCAGTTCGAGCAGATCATCGAAATGAGTCAGGCGAGCATGCCGGTCGTGGTTCTCGATATTCCGCACGCCTGGAATGCCTGGGTGCGCCAAACCCTTGCCACCATTGATGAGGTGGTGATCGTGGCCGAGCCCGATCTGGCCAATTTGCGCAATGCCAAGACCATGGCCGATACCATCAAGGCGCTGCGCCCCAGCGAAACCGCGCCCCTGTTGGTGATCAACAAGCTGAGTATGCCGCGGCGTCCAGAAATTGCCGCTGCCGAGTTCGCCAGTTCTGTTGAGTGCCACCTCCTGGGCCAAATTCCCTTTGATGCGGCCCTGTTCGGTACCGCGGCCAACAATGGACAGATGATCGCCGAGGTCGCCGCCAACAACAAGATCAACGAAATTTATCGCAATATCGGTATGCATGTCACGGGTCGTCAGGCGCCGGCAACCACTGGCAAGGTGGGTAGTCTGATGAAGCTGCCCGGATTTATGAAAAAGCGTGCCTGATCCAATCCCTGGGGCCGCCCGGCAACAAGATCGGGCCGGAACCAGACTGAAACGGTAGGAAGTCCATGTTTGGCAAGCGTACATCATTTGGTGGCAACACCCCCGGCGTGAACGAGGCGGTGAAGCCACGTCCCGCCGCCGCGCCGGCCGAAAAACCAGAGCCCGCCCGAGCGGCGTCCGACTCGAGCCAGGCTGCCCAGCGCCTGCGTGGCAGCGAGGAGGTAGTGGATGTCCGCGCGCCGGCAGACGCCCAGCGCGACAAGGAATACTTCCAGACTAAATCCGCCATTTTCAACGCCTTGATCGACTCGATCGACCTAAGCCAGGCTCGCGACCATGGAGATCGACGCGGCGCGCGAGGAAATTCGCGACATCGTCGCTGAAATTATTGCGCTCAAATCCATCATCATGTCGATTTCCGAGCAGGAAGACTTGCTCGACGATATCTGTAACGACGTTCTGGGATATGGTCCGCTCGAGCCGCTGCTGGCGCGCGACGACATCGCTGACATCATGGTCAACGGCTCCCAGCGTTGCTACATCGAAGTCGCCGGCAAGGTGAAGCTGACCAATGTCCGGTTCCGCGATGATTCCCACCTGATGAATGTGTGCCAGCGTATCGTGAGCCAGGTCGGACGCCGCGTCGATGAAAGTTCGCCAATATGCGATGCGCGTCTTCCAGACGGCTCTCGTGTCAATGTCATCGCCCCGCCGCTGGCCATTGACGGCGCCGCTCTTACCATTCGTAAGTTCAAGAAAGACAAGCTGACACTTCAGCAATTGGTCAAATACGGATCGATCTCTCCCGAAGGCGCCGAAGTGCTGCGCATCCTGGGCAGGGTACGCGCCAATATCCTGATCTCGGGTGGTACCGGTTCGGGCAAGACGACGCTGCTCAACTGCCTGACCGCCTTCATCGAAAAAGATGAGCGCGTCATCACCTGCGAAGACTCTGCTGAACTCCAACTTCAGCAGCCCCATGTCGTGCGACTGGAAACCCGTCCGCCCAACCTTGAGGGCGAAGGCGAGATTACCATGCGCGACCTGATCAAGAACTGCCTGCGTATGCGCCCTGAACGCATTATCGTGGGCGAGGTGCGTGGTCCCGAAAGTTTCGATCTGCTCCAGGCCATGAACACCGGCCACGACGGCTCGATGGGTACGCTGCACGCCAACTCACCGCGCGAGGCCCTGAGTCGTCTTGAATCCATGATCACCATGGGCGGCTATTCACTGCCCAGCCGCACCATTCGCGAAATGATCACGTCATCAATTGACGTGGTGGTACAGGCAGCCCGCCTGCGCGATGGGTCGCGTCGCATCACCCATATCTCTGAAATCCTGGGCATGGAAGGCGATGTCATCGTCACCCAGGATATCTTCCTTTACGACATTACCGGTGAGGACCAGAACGGCACCCTGCTGGGTCGCCATCGCTCCACCGGCATCACCAAACCGCAATTCACCGAGCGCGCCAAATATTTCAACGAGGAAGCCAATCTGGTCGAGGCCTTGGAAAACTCCAATACCGAGCACCGCGAACTGCTGGATTCTTGACGCCATGACCCCATTCATTCTTGCCCTTCTCGCCATGATCTGCGTCGGTGCCGTGGGCTTTGCCCTGATACCCTCGATGCTTGGCAACGGTCGCGCCGAAAAGCGCATCAAGGCCTATCAAGGCGATATTCGTGTTGTTCGGCAGGAAAACGCCGCACTCAAGAACCGCGACCAGCGCCGCAAGTCGGTGCAGCAGGCGCTCAAGGCCCAGGCAGACGCACTTCAGAGCAAAAAACGCCGCGTACCGCTAAAGGGGCAGTTGTTTCAGGCGGGCATGACCATCAAGCCAGCAGGCTTTATCCGTAACAGCGTCATTTTGGGCGTTGTCGCCTTTATCGTCCTGTTTCTGGTACAGGTGCCAATTGTGTTTGCACCGGTATTTGCCGTCGGTATCGCCTACCTCATGCCGCGCTGGTACGTTGCGCGGCGCCGCAAGCGCTATCAGAGCAAGTTTCTCGACGAACTGCCCAATGCCGTGGAAGCCATCGTGCGCGGCGTCAAGACCGGCCTGCCACTCAACGACAGCATGCGGGTGGTGGCCAAGGATGCCAAGGAACCGGTAAGATCCGAATTTGCCCGCGTTCTCGACCAGCAATCGGTCGGCATGTCGATGACGGAGGCGGTTTCGGTGATGCTTGATCGTGTGCCCCTGTCCGAAATCAATTTCTTCGTCGTGGTCATCACAGTCCAGCAACAATCGGGTGGTAATTTGAGCGAAGCGCTGACCAATTTGGCACGCGTGTTGCGCAATCGCAAAAAGATGAAGCAAAAGGTGGCCGCCATGTCGGCAGAAGCCAAGGCCTCCGCCATCATCATCGGTTCACTGCCCTTTGTTGTGGCCGGGCTCGTTTCCCTGGTGACGCCCGGCTACCTGGCACCTCTGTGGACGACGTTTCTCGGTCAGATATGGGCCGGGGTCGCGGTGTTGATGCTGTCAATGGGCGTATTTGTCATGAATCGCATGATCCAGTTTGATTTCTAGAGGCATGAGATGAATATTCTCGAACTGCTGGCGCAACGCGATTTTGTCATAGCCGTCCTGGCCGCCATTTGCGCGGGCGCTGTGGTCTTTACCTTTGGCTCCTCATTCGTCGTAAAATCCGAGATGAAACACCGCATTCGGCGCGTTGCCCTGGAACGCGAGAAGATGCGGGCCGAGGAAATGTCTCGCCTGCGCGGGCCGGTAGCCAGCGACGGGCGGGGCAGCATGCGGCGGACGGAAACGTCAAACGGGTCCATGATGAAAAACATGGTCGAGCGCCTGAGCCTGGAAAAGGCGTTCAAGGACGACAATACCGTCAACAAGCTGGCTATGGCCGGTTATCGCGGGCAGGGGCACCTGACCTCGTTCCTGTTCATGCGCTTTGCAACGCCGCTGGGCGTATTTGCCCTCGTTGCTGCCTATCTGATCTTTCTCATGTATCCCGACAAGCCGCTGTTCCTCAATCTGGTCTATGCCATTGGTGCGGGCATTATCGCTTCGTTCCTGCCCAATATTCTGCTCAAGAACGCGACGGTAAAACGCCAAAAAGAGATTCGCAGGGCGTGGCCAGACTGCCTCGATCTGATGCTATTATGCGTCGAGGCGGGTATGTCTATCGAACACGCCATGAAGCGGGTGGCCAAGGAAATCGGTCAGCAAAGCGCCGCTCTGGCGGAAGAAATCACCCTGACGACTGCCGAATTGTCGTTCCTTGATGATCGGAGCCGCGCCTATGACAATCTCGGCCGTCGCACCGGTCTCGACAATGTAAAATCGGTTATGACCGCGCTTATCCAGGCCGACCGTTACGGTACATCGGTGGGGCAAGCGCTGCGCGTGATGGCCGAGGAAGGCCGGGAATCCCGACTGATGGAAGCCGAGAAAAAGGCGGCGTCCCTGCCACCAAAAATGACGGTGCCGCTGATCCTGTTCTTTCTGCCGGTGCTGTTCATCGTTATCATGACGCCCGCTATCATCACCGCCTTCTCACAGACGATCAAAACCTCGCTGTAAAGTTGCCCGGCAATCGCGAAGGTGACGGCGACATTTTGTGCCGGGGCCTGTGAGCCACCGACATTACCCTTGTCGGGCAGCCGAGAAAACTAGTGGATAATGATTGGCCTAATTGGCCTTGGCGACCGTATCCCAGCGGTTCTGCTGGGTCAGCAACGCCTTGACATAGGCCATATTGGCCGCGACTTGCTCGGGTGGCAGTTCGGCGGCGTAGATGGCGCGGGCGGCATCGAATTTACCCTGGAGCCCGAAGACCAACGCCAGGTTTTGCCGGATCTGGGTTGTGGCGCCCGGCATCGAGACCGCGCGACGCAAATGCTGCTCGGCCAGCCCCAAATCCTTGGTCATCGCGTAGGAGAGGCCCAGATTGGCCTCAATGGAGGCTTCGCCCGGCGCAAATGCCTGAGCCTGCTGATAGAGTTGGCGGGCTTCACCGTTCCGCCCTATCTGGTCCAGGATCGCGCCCTTGACTGAAAGCGCGTTCCAGTCCGGTGCGTCAGGACGGATAGCATCGTCGATGACATTGAGGCCCTGTTCGAAACGCCCATCGGCGGCAAGCGCCTTGGCATAGGCAACGCTGATATCGATGTCGTTCTTGTAATATTTCATGCCTGCCTCAAGGACAGAGACTGCCTGCTTGCTCTGGCCTTGTCCCCGTAACGCGGCGGCAAAATAGATGATCAATCCCTTGTCCTTGGGATTGGCCTTGTAGCGGGCGCTCAGGCTCGGCCAGATTGGCCTGGCTTGCGTCATGGGATATGCCGGCAAAATCGGGAGACCGCATGCTGGAGCGGTTGGAGGCGCAGGCGGAAAGCGCCACAGCGGCAACGCTTACCAGCATGATGGCGCGAAATGAACGGGTTATCCGCGATACCTGCAGCACGACAGCAACTCCTCGGCGATGCGACAGCATCTCAACGTCAAGCAATAAATCATTAACCCTAACAGCCCGTTAAAGCGGGCCGCTGGACAATTGCTCCTTGCCGGGCGAGCGGTTAAACAGGACCAACACAAAAAACCATGCAGGCTGACATGTCCGATTCTCCAACTGTGCCCGTGATCTTTGTCGAAGAGGGCGATCTTGGCGCCGCTGCTCTGGACGCCTTTGGTCGCCGATGGGCACAAGGCAATGGATTTGTCGGTCAGCGCGGCCGTTTGCTCTCGATACCCGATGCCGAGGGCAATCTCTCGGCCTATGTGTTCGGCACCGGCCAGGCGGCCGGACGCCCACCCATGATGGCGGCACTGGCGGCTACCAGCCTGCCGGAAGGGCATTATCGCATAGAAGGCGCCATCGGTGACCCAACGCTGGCCGCCATTGCCTTCAATCTGGGCGCCTATAGATTCGACCGCTATAAGGCTGGTGCCGTCGCGCCGGTCTTGGCGTTGCCAGCAGGTGCCGATATGGGGGATGTGGCCCGGCTGGTTGACGCCGCCTATCTGGCGCGTGATCTGATCAATACCCCCGCCAATGATCTCGGACCGGACGCGTTCGAGCGCGAAATTACCGCCTTTGCCACCCGGCACAAGATGGAATTACGATCCATCGTCGGCGACGATCTGCTCAACGCCAAACTGCCACTGATTCACGCCGTTGGGCGGGCCAGCACCGAGGCTCCGCGACTGCTCGACCTGAGTTGGGGCGACCTCAACGCGCCCAAGGTGACGCTTGTGGGCAAGGGGGTGACCTTCGATACAGGCGGTCTCGATATCAAACCGGCTGCCGGCATGTTGCTGATGAAAAAGGACATGGGTGGCGCTGCCAATGTACTGGGCCTGGCTCACGCTATCGTCGATGCCGGCTTGAAAGTGCGGCTCCGTGTGCTGATCCCGGTGGTGGAGAACGCCATTGCCGGTGCATCCTTCCGCCCCGGTGACGTCCTGCCCTCGCGCCGTGGCCTGAGCGTGGAAATTGGCAATACCGATGCCGAGGGCCGCCTGATCCTTGCCGATGCGCTGACATTAGCTGACGAGGAAGCGCCGGATTTGCTGCTCGATATGGCCACGCTGACCGGCGCGGCCCGCGTTGCCCTCGGCCCCGAATTGCCGCCGCTATTCAGCACCGATGATGCGCTGGCCCGCGCCCTGATGGACGCGGGCCTCGCCAGCGACGACCCATTGTGGCAGATGCCGCTCTGGGGGCCGTATGACGCGATGATGAATTCACGGATTGCCGACGTTAACAATGCCGGTACCGGCGGATTTGCCGGCTCGATCACCGCCGCAATGTTCCTTAGACGCTTTGTGGAGCGCGCCGCGGCCTGGGTGCATCTCGACATTTATGGCTGGGCGCCCGAGGCCCGCCCCGGCCGCAGCCATGGCGGCACCGACCAGGGCATCCGTGCCGTCTATGGGGTGCTCAAACAGCGACATCCAGCCTGATCACGGCGCCCTAATAGCCGCGTGATCGATCCACCACATTGGTCAGCGGCTTGCCCGCTTCATGCTCGATTATGATGTTGGAAAAATAATCGATGCCGGTACTCTGCGACGATATGGCCGCGATATGAGGGGTGATGTAGCAGTTCTCGATAGCCCACAGGGGACTGTCGTCGGGCAGCGGCTCAACCTCAAACACATCAAGACTCGCCGCCGCCAGCGTGCCATCCTTGAGCGCCGCCGCAATGTCGGCTTCCTTTTGATGGCCGCCGCGCGCTACATTGATAATGACCGGTCCATCGGTCAGACCGTTGCGCCGCAATTTGGAAAAAGTGTCGCGGTTAAGAATGCCGGCAGTGTCGGGCGTTAGCGGCAACAGGTTCACCAAGATGTCGGTGCCGGACAGAAACGCGTCAAACTGCTCCGGGCCGGAAAATCCCGCAACACCCTCGATATACTTTGGCGAGCGGCTCCAGCCACGCAAATCATAACCCAGCGGCAACAATCGTTTGACCGCATCCTGCCCCAGAATACCCATACCCATGATGCCAACCGTTACTGTGGTGGCGGCAGGCGGATATAATTGCGTCCAGCGGCGCGCCTGCTGGTCAGCATGAAAGCGCGAATAGAGCCGTTGATGCATGGCGACATGGGCAACCACATAGTCGCTCATGCGCTGGCTCAGATCATCATCGACGAAGCGCACGATCGGCGCGTCGGGTAGCTTGGGATGACGCAGCAGGGCGTCAACGCCTGCCCCCATCGACAGCACCGCCTTTAGATTGCTCAGACCGTCAAAGGCATCGGCGGTCGGCTTCCAGACGAAAATATAGCGAATGTCCGCCGGATCAAACTTGTCGGTGCGCACAACCACAGGGTAGGGCGCCAGCACCGCTCGCAGCTTTTCTGCCCAACCGGCTTCGTCGACATCGGATAGGTGCAGCAGCAGCATGATGAATTCCCTCTCGCTCAAACAAAAGCCGCGCCAATGGGCGCGGCTTGCAATCTTGTCATATGGCGACCACCGGCCTACTGGCCGGTTGTAGTCGTCGGCGTGCCCTCGACGGGCGTTTCAGTTTGGGTCGTTGTTGGCGTTTCGACCGGCGCTGCAGTGCCACTATCGGCCGCAGGTGCGTCAGTTTGATCCGCAGCAGGTTCGCTAGCTGCGGGCGCCGGTGTCGCCGCAGGTTCCGTCGCCGCTGGGGCTGGTTCGCTGGCAGCAGGTGCTGCGCTATCTGTTGCGGGTGCGCCCGCGCCGTCAGCTGGCGCCGCGCCGTCCGCCGGTACTGTAGCATCAGCGGCTGGGGCCTCTGGTGCCGGTGCGGCTTCTGGTTCGGGGAAGGGCTTGGGCGACGCCGACAGGGTCTGCAAATAGGCTAGGACGTCGGCGCGTTCCTCAGGTTTGCTGATGCCGGGGAAGGCTCATTTTGGTGCCGGGGACATAATCCTTGGGCTTGGTCAGGAAGGCGTTGAGGTTTTCATAGGTCCAATGGGCGCCCTCCTCCTTGTGCTTCAGCATTTCATCGGAATAGCTGAAGCCTTCATGGCTGCCTTCGAGCCGATCGACCACATCATAGAGCAAAGGCCCCTGCTTGTTGGGCTCGCCCTCGCCAAAATTGTGGCACGACTGGCATTTGCGAACCGCTGCCTGCCCCCGTTTGACGTCGGCGCTTGCCAGCAGCACGGGTAGTGGCGTTTCCACCACTTCGACCGCCGGCCCAGCATCTGCAGCGGACTCGGCTTCAGGCAAGGCATAACCGGGCCCCCGGTCCTCAATGGGATGGTAAATGGACTCGGCCACAATACCGACACCCATGACGAACAACAGGGTGCCGAGAACGGCGCCAATGATCTTGTTTAGCTCGAACGAATCCATTTGGTCTCTCTGCCAGTCAACCCCCGCGCCCCTCAAGGCACCGTGACACTTTTAGGTGATTCTCAATGGAAAATCCCCTGAGCGACAGGTTCCGAGCGCGCGCGGACGATAGTAGTTAGCTATCAATGGCGCAACCGCCCATTGCTTGGTGCGACAATTCCCCACTTGTTTTGTCACCTGAGGAGCACTTGCCGCAGCAATTGACTCCCCACGCGCCCCGGTTCAAAACGCTGCCACTTCTGTTGGGGACCGTAAAATGTCGCAAAAGATCGCTTTCCAGGGTGAGCCAGGCGCTTTTAGTCACGCTGCCGCCAATCGCCTGTTTCCTCAAGGGGAGCCACTGGGCTGCGTGACCTTTGAGGAAACCATTGCCGCCGTGCAGAATCGCCGCGCTGCCTTCGGCGTGGTGCCGGTCGAAAACTCGCTTTATGGCCGCATCACCGATATTCACCACCTGCTGCCGGAAAGCGGCCTGTTCATTACCGGGGAAACATTTCTGCGCGTTGAAATGACGCTTCTGGGCGTTCCCGACGCTACTCTGGCTGACGTCAAGGCGGTCCAATCGCTCTCCGTGGCTCTCGGGCAATGCCGAAAGTTCATCCAGTCCCACCAGTTCCGAACCATCAACGCTGTCGACACTGCCGGCTCAGCACGCGAAATTGCGGACAAGGCCGACAAAACCGTGGCCGCCATCGCCTCGCGTTTTGCCGGCGAAATCTATGGTCTCAAGGTGCTGGCCGAAAATATCGAGGACGCGGCCCATAATACCACCCGGTTTCTGGTGCTGGCCCGCGACAGGGACGAGGCACCGGCAAGCGTTGGCAGGGTCAAGACCACCTTCGTGTTTCGCGTGCGAAACGTGCCCGCCGCGCTTTACAAGGCCATGGGTGGTTTCGCCACCAACGGGGTCAATATGACCAAGCTCGAAAGTTATATGGTCGACGGCAATTTTACCGCCACCCAGTTTTATGCCGATATCGAAGGGCATCCCGATGATATTGGCGTGCAGCACGCTTTCGAGGAACTTGGCTTTTACACCGACTATTTCCGCGTCCTTGGTGTCTATAAAGCCGCTGAAGCGGGTTGATAGTTGCTGCCCCCTTGCCATCGCGGCCAACCTTGGCCATATAGACAGCCGGGAGGTTGGCGCGGACGTGTTCCTCGCCAACCGGGTCAGGTCCGGAAGGAAGCAGCCCCAACGAGACCTTCACGGGTCGTTGCCAGCCTCCTACATCTGCTTGTGATGGGGCCATGACCCACGGCAGATTCTCCTCAAGCAATGGTGACAAAGGGCAGTATGGCATCGCCTGATACAGCTTCGTCCCCCTATCTGGTGCTGGCGCGCAAATATCGCCCGGTGAGTTTTTCAACGCTCATCGGTCAGGACGCCATGGTCCAGACCCTGGGCAATGCCTTCAAGCAAAACCGCATCCATCATGCCTTCATGCTGACCGGTGTGCGCGGCGTTGGCAAAACCACGACTGCCCGCATTTTGGCGCGAGCCTTTAATTATGAAGACGCCTCGGGCAAGCATCCAACCCTTGACCTCGATGTCGAGGGCGAGCACTGCCGCGCCATTATCGAGGGTCGCCATATTGATGTTATCGAAATGGATGCCGCCTCCAACACAGGCATCGACAATATCCGCGAAATCATCGATTCCGTTAAATACGGGCCGGTGTCCGCGCCCTATAAAGTCTACATCATCGACGAAGTGCACATGCTCTCGACTCAGGCCTTCAATGGCCTGCTCAAAACGCTCGAAGAGCCGCCGCCCTATGTCAAATTTATCTTTGCGACCACCGAAATCCGCAAGGTGCCGGTCACCATTCTGTCGCGGTGCCAACGCTTCGATTTGCGCCGCATCACCCCCGAGACAATGACGGCCTATCTTGAAAATATTCTCGATCAGGAAAATATCGCCTTCGAAGCCGAGGCCATCGCCATGATCGTGCGGGCGGGCGAAGGATCGGCGCGCGATAACCTATCATTGCTGGATCAGGCGATTTCCCACGGTAACGGTCATGTCAGTGCTGCCACCGTCAAGGCCATGCTGGGACTTGGGGATCGGGCGCGCACCATAGATTTGTTCGAGCATTTGATGAGCGGGCAGGTTGACAAAGCGCTTAACCTCATGCGTGAGCTTTATGATGCAGGCGCCGACCCCCAGACCATGATTGCCGATCTCGCCGATTTCACCCATCTTGTTACCCGCATCAAGGTGGTGCCAGCTGCTGCCGATGATGTTTCCCTGACCCCTGATGAGCGCGCACGCGGCGCCGAACTGGCAATAAAGCTGCCGATGCGGGCGCTGACGCGCTGCTGGCAGATATTGTTCAAGGGCTATGACGAAGTCTCGCGCGCTGGCAATGGCCTGCAGGCGGCTGAAATGGTGCTGGTCCGGTTGGCCTATGCCGCTGATTTGCCCAGTCCCGACGAATTGCTGGCCAAGCTGGCCAGCCAGCCCGCCCCCGCCAACCCGATGCCCCCACAAACTTTCAACCGGCCCGATGGTGGCGGTCATCAAGCCATTCGGGTTGAAGCGCCGCGCGCCCAGCAAACCGTCCCACAAAGCCAGCCTCGGCCCAGACCTACTGCTGGGCCACGCAACTATGCCGAACTGATTGCGCTGGCTAACGACAAGCGCGATATCATCGTAAAAATCGCCCTCGAATCCGATATGCGCCCCGTCGCCTTCTCTGAAGGGCGCATCGAGGTGGCGTTGAGTGATGGGGCGGATCCGGGCATTATCGCCACGCTGTCGGCGCGTCTGCAGCAATGGACCGGGCAGCGTTGGCTGGTGACGGTGTCGAACAAGGCGCCTGCCGGATCGACACTGCGCCAGATCAAGGAACAGCGTCAGAAAGCCGCCACCGACGAGGCGCATGATGATCCACTGGTCCAGGCAATTATAGAAACTTTTCCCGGTGCCAAGGTGGTCAATGTACGGGTGCGCGAAGATGCGCTCACCCCTGAATTTGACGCCGCGACCGAAGCGCCCCCCGAACCAGAGGACGACGAATTATGAAAGATATCATGGGCATGATGAAGGCTGCCGGCGAAATGAAAGACAAGATGGAGGCCATGCAGGCCGAGCTTGCCAATCTTTTGGTCGAGGGCAAGTCTGGTGGTGGCATGGTCAAAATCACCCTGAACGGCAAGGGCGACCTGCGCGGCGTCAAGATTGATCCATCCATGTTCAAGGAAGACGATGTAGAAATCCTTGAAGACCTGATCGTTGCAGCCCACGCCGACGCCAAGACCAAGGTAGAAGCCGAAACCCAGAACCGCATGGCCGATGTAACCGCCGGGCTGCCCATCCCTCCGGGCATGAAGTTGCCGTTTTAGCGTCATTCACCCCGCACCCTGAGGCAAAAAATTGGCGTCCGGCGGACCAGAAATTGAGCAATTGATCCAACTGCTGGCGCGCCTGCCCGGGCTCGGCCCGCGCTCGGCCAGGCGCGCCGTTCTGCACCTGATCAAGAAAAAGGAATCGCTGATGATTCCGCTTTCGGCGGCCCTTGATCGCGCAGTGCTGGCGGTTAAAACCTGCGAAGTGTGCGGCAATGTCGACACGACCAGCCCGTGCGGTATCTGCGCCGACCCCAGGCGCACTGAATCGGGCATGCTCATCGTAGTGGAAGATGTGTCAGACCTGTGGGCGCTGGAACGCGCTGGCGTTGGTGCTGTGCGCTACCACGTACTCGGTGGCGTATTGTCACCGCTCGACGGCGTCGGCCCCGACGATATTTCAATCGCCTCACTGGTCGAGCGCGCCCCAACCTTCAAGGAAGTGGTGCTGGCGGTCAATGCTACAGTGGAAGGGCAAACAACCGCCCACTATATTACCGACCGCCTGACCGAGTCCGATACCAAAATTACCCGCCTCGCGCACGGCGTACCGGTTGGCGGCGAGTTGGATTATCTTGACGAGGGCACCCTCAGTCAGGCGCTACGGGCCAGGACGCAGATTTAGCTGACCAGCGTCAGCGCTCGTTGCGTCCGTCGTCCCAGATCACATCATCTTCCACGACCTCTCCAGCCCCCTCAATGTCTTCAATGGCTTCGACATCGTCGGGCGAAAGGGAATCAAGGTGATCAGATGGGTCGCGGCTATCGGGTGCAGAAAGCGACGCATAGTCATCGGATTCATCAGCGTTGTCAGCATCGGTGCCAAGGCTTGCTATTGCGCGGTCTACCTCGCCCAACAATGCTGCCGGGTCCTCGCCACCAAAATCCGCCGATTCCCGCGCCGCAAGTTCGTGCCGAATTTCGTGCAACCTCTCCAGCCGCTGCTCGGCAGGCCGATCATCACCATAAAGCAGTTCCTCGATTTCACTCTGGCTGATGGGCTGGGCAATGCCCGGCTCGTCGCCCTCGTCGAAACTGGTTTCCTCTGACATCAACGTGCCGGGATTGTGGTGCTGCTGGCTCATCTGATCGTCCTTGTAATTGGCGTTCAACTCCACCAACGCGCCAACTCGTGACAGGTTCACATAAGGGGCGGCTGCGACCCGAAGATGATCATTGACCCAACTGACTCATCATCTTTTGGGAGAGCCTGGCATCTTCAAGCAGGGGTGTAAGGTCGCTGACTTGATCCAAAGAACCGACAATCGGCAGTCCTTTTATCCACGCATCCGTTATCGCCGAATGCGCGGCCGCTACCGCTGCGTCAGCGTTGATGGTGGTGAAAGGACGGTCGTGGTATGCACCCACAATTGACTCAAAGTCAGCGACGCCAATCGAATTCTGCTTATTTGCCAGTTCTAGATAAGCACAAGCGAGTGCGTCACCGCGCTCCATCCACATATTCGAAAGCATGGCACGCCGAAGGTGAGGCGAGAGGGATTTTGCGATCGGGAGACTCGGCAAAGCTGCTACCGAGCCACTTTGAATAAGGGGCGTAGCGTCGCTCGAGAAGGAACCCCATTCTCATCACGTCTCGCACGAGCCGCGCGGCAATAACACGTGAACCGAGATCGTCTCCAACTTGTCCTGCACGACCGACAAATGCCTGCTCTTCAGCGATGCGCCGCCACTGACATGCAATTTTGTATAGCCACACATCATCCGGAAAGTATTCCAAACGATGTCGGGCTTGACCCAGGCGGTCATCGTCATCACGGAACACAGCACCCGATGTAAAGGCAAGTAGCTTCTGCTCGGCAAAGCCGAGCCATTGACGTGCATTGAGGCTTGCCGTCGAACGAAGGGCGAAATGCTCTTCTAAGCGCGCCTCGAGCGTGTGAAATTCTAGCCCGTGTCCAGGGGATCCCGCTGCTTCGACGCCGTTCGCTGGCGGGTGCGGTCGGCTGCGCCAGCCAATAGGCTCTCCAAGATAGCTAGCTGGTGCGGACTTTGAAAATTCAGCTACAAGCCACCGCGCATCGTTGCGGAAGCTATCCTGAGATACGTATATGTGGACGCGCGGTCCCCAATTGTGGTCTTTGGAGGTCTCGTCGTCAAAGCCAATTAGTTCCGATCCATAGCCGATCAATGCAGCGGAATAGCTGAGCTCGGGCGCAACCTGGCTTAGCCAGGGTCTGACGATTTCGGTATAGAAACCCCGTGATAATTCGATCCCCTTCATCGCGCCTTCCCGCTACCTTTGTGCCACGACAATTACAACACCGCCGCGCTAACGGACAAACAGGAGATAGCAAACGCAAAACTCAAATTTTTTCGTCCAGATTCTCCTCAGGCGGGGGCGCTTTTTGCCACGAAATGGCGTTGAACATTTGCAGTGGCAACCATGCGTTGCATGTCCTCGGATGGACCTTCATTGCGAAACGACTGCAGGGCCGCTTCGGAGGCCCATTCCTCATAAACATTCGCGATGTCAGGTTCTATAGGATCGGCAGACACGACAAACCAGTTACATCCCTCAGCTTGGCGCGCCGCTTCGATAGCTGTACGAGAAGCCGTTAAGAAGGCCTCGCGTTGGCCAGGATGCAAGGCAATTGTTCCTGAGATGATGACCATTTCAACTCCCGCTCACGAATACAGGCTCTGGTTCATACTGCGTGATGGACCTTTGATGTACAAATCAAGTTCCATGCGCCATGTCGCGGACCTGTCAATTATGGTGACAAAACGACGCAACAGTCCGGTCAGCGAAATTGCGCGCATTGGCCCTCTATAACCGCACAGCGTGCCTCCAGCGCCCCATCACTCCCCCGCCAGCCGCGCGCGTTCTTCTTCAAAATCCATCAGATCGATGCGCTCGCTGCGCTTGGTGACCTTGCTGGTCGAAATCAGAATATCGCCAATATCCTTGTTGGCCTGGGTGAAATGGGTCTGCAATTTATTGACCCGCTCGTCGAGCCGCCCCACATCGGCCAAGAGTTCGCGCACTTCCTTTTGAATGAGATGCGCCTGCTCGCGCATCCGAACATCGCGCAACAAGGCCTGTATGACCTGAATGGACAGCATCAGTAAGGCAGGGGACACAATCACCACCCGCTGCCGCACGGCCTTTTGCACCACATCCTCGAATTTTTCATGGATATCGGCAAATATCGATTCCGAGGGCACGAACATGAACGCCGTGTCCTGCGTCTCGCCATTGATCAGATATTTTTCCGCAATGGCGCGCACATGCACATCAATATCGGCCTTGAACTGACTGCTGGCCTGCCGAATCTCATCAGGAGAAACCGCTTCATTGATGCGTTGCCAGCTTTCGAGCGGAAATTTCGCATCGATCACCAGCGACGGACCCTCATTGGGCATCAGCACCAGACAGTCCGGTCGCTTGCCGTTGGAAAGCGTTGCCTGAAACGAATAGGCGTTAGGCGCCAGCCCATCAGCAATGATCGCCTCCATCCGCCCCTGCCCAAAAGCGCCACGCGTCTGCTTGTTGGCCAATATTGATTGTAGCGAGACGATTTCGCCCGACAGCGACGTCATGGTCGACTGCGCCCGGTCGATCACTGCCAATCGCTCATGCAGCTTGTTCAGCCCTTCATCGGTCTTGGTGCGCGTTTCCTGCAATGCCTGCCCAACGCGCTGGCTGGTATTGTCGAGCCGCTCATTGACCAACCGCGCCAGATCCGATGTGCGCGAGCCAAAAATTTCCGACATCGTCTGCATGCGACCGGTCATTTCGGACTGAATACGCATGAGATCGGCCAGATGTTTCTCGGTCTCAGCACCCCGCTGGGTTGCTGCTGCAACCTCCGCAGCGCGATCCCTGCTCGTGCGCCAGGCGCTGATCAACAGCCCCAGCAACAGGATTGTGATGAGGCCAAAGCCGCAAACGGCCAGCGTCAAAAGGCTGATCGGGTACTGTCCGAGCGAAAAAACGATTATGTCCATCGCCGCACTCTAACCGATTCGCGCGTTCCTAGAATGTTCCAGATGGTTGACCGCGACGCTGAAAATACCATATCGAAAGGCAGGTTTTGCAAAGGACAAGTTTTCCATGGCCATTCGCCCCATTCTCGTCATTCCCGATGCCCGGTTGCGCGCCGTCGCTGATCCCGTTGTCGCGGTGGACGATGATATCAAGGCGCTGGTCAAGGACATGCTCGAAACCATGTACGATGCGCCTGGCATTGGCTTGGCGGCTCCCCAGATCGGGGTTTTGCGCCGCGTCGTCGTCATGGACCTTGCCAAGGAAGATGAGCCCGCCGCCCCACTGGTGATGATCAATCCCGAAATTCTCAAACTTTCCGATGAGACGGTCATCACCGAAGAAGGCTGCTTGTCGATCCCCGAACTCTATTATGACGTCGAACGTCCCGCCGCCGTTACCGTGCGCTATACCGATCTTAATGGCGAAGCCGTTGATCTGGATGCCTCGGACCGCCTCGCCATATGCGTGCAGCATGAACTCGATCACCTCGATGGCGTTCTCTATATTGACTATCTATCCCGCCTCAAGCGCGACCGGGTGATCAAGAAGTTTGACAAGGCCGCCAAACGCGCCGCCGGCTAAGCTAATTTGCCCGCCATATTGATGCCTTTGCGACGGGCATAGCAGGAGCCAACCGCCATGCGCGTCATCTTCATGGGTACGCCCGATTTTTCCGTACCGACGCTGACCGAAATTGTTGCCGCCGGGCATGAAGTGGTCGCGGTCTATACCCGCGCGCCCAAGCCCGCCGGACGCGGGCAGGTTGAGCGGAAATCGCCCATCCATCTCGCCGCTGAAAATTTCGCCATCCCGGTCCATACGCCAAAATCGCTCAAGGGTGCCGACGAGCAGGCTGAATTTGCCAGCCACAATGCTGATGTGGCCGTCGTCGTCGCCTATGGCCTGTTATTGCCAAAGCCGGTGCTCGAGGTGCCTGTCCATGGTTGCCTCAATCTTCACGGCTCGCTTCTGCCGCGTTGGCGCGGTGCCGCCCCCATCCAGCGCGCCATCATGCAGGGCGATACTCGCACCGGCGTCATGGTCATGCAAATGGATGAGGGGCTGGACACCGGCGCCATCGGGCTTGCTGACGAAATGGCCATCGGACCCGACCTGACGGCGGGTGAATTGCACGACATCATGATGCGCACCGGCGCCGATTTGATGGGGCGGGCACTGGCAGCGCTTGAGCGCGGCAGTCTTGAATTTACCCCGCAGCCCGAAACAGGCGCGCTCTATGCCAAAAAAATCGAAAAGGCAGAAGCGCGTATCGACTGGTCGCGCCCAGCCCAAGATATCCATAACCACATTCGTGGCTTGTCGCCCTTTCCCGGCGCCTGGTTTGAAATCGAGCTTGCGGGCAAGCGCGTGCGCATCAAGGCGCTGCGCTCGACTTTGGCCGCTGGTAATGGAGCGCCAGGAACATTGCTGCCGGGTGAACTGATCATTGCCTGCGGCTCTGGCGCCGTGCGCCTCATACAGGTGCAGCGCGAGGGAAAGACCCCGATGGATGCCGCCACCTTCCTTCGTGGCGTCGCCGGGCAATTGCCCGCGACCGTGCTCTGAGATGCCCCGTTATAAACTTACCATCGAATATGACGGCACCCCCTTTTGCGGTTGGCAACGTCAGGTCGAGCAGCCCTCCGTGCAGCAGGAACTGGAAACCGCAATTACCGCGTTTTCAGGCGAAACCGTCAACACCCAGGCGGCTGGGCGCACCGACACTGGCGTGCATGCTCTGGGGCAGGTGGCCCATTTTGATCTGAGCCGCGAGTGGGATCCATTCCGCATCCGCGAAGCAATCAACCACCATCTGCGACGCCACCCCGTCACCATTCTGCTGGCTGAAGCTGTGCCCGAGACCTTCGAGTCGCGTTTTTCGGCCCTGGCGCGCCACTATGAATATCGCATTCTCAATCGGCGCGCACCGGCGGCATTGGAACGTCACCATGTGTGGCACGTGCCCGTGCCGCTTGATGCCGATAAAATGCACGAAGCCGCACAATTGATTTTAGGCACACACGATTTTACCACTTTCCGCGCTGCGGCCTGCCAGTCCAAATCACCGCTTAAATCGCTCGATTATTTGTCGGTGCGACGCGAGCCTGGATCACATTGTGATCACCGCCAGGGCCCGCAGTTTCCTGCACCATCAGGTCCGTTCAATGGTCGGATCACTCAAGCTGGTCGGTCAGGGAAAATGGACGCCGCAGGATTTCCGCGCGGCGCTCGACGCGGCCCAACGCAGCCGCTGCGGTGCATTGGCGCCGCCCGACGGGCTCTATCTCACCCACGTCGTCTATTAGCTGGCGACCGGGGCGGGCATAAATACCGACAGCAGTGCCAACCCGATAAACAGCGCGATGCCATCAACGACCAGCAGCAAGAAAATCTGCGATGGCTTCAGCGTGGCAATGAAGCGCCCCACATTGATAAACAGGATCAGGCTGCCAATCAGGATGGCGAGCAGCAGCATGAGGCCTGGTATAGCCAATCCCATGCCGACGATGGCGAAGGCGATCTGTAGCGCGATGGCGCTGAAAAAGGTCACCCAATTGCTGGCGACCAGATAGGGAATAAAGCCATCCAGTCGCCCGATCAGATTAAAGAACCCGTAGGCGGCACCGGCCTGAATACCATAGGCCAGAAGGCTCAAGATAATGTCGAGCGTCGGCGTTGGGGGTGCCGCGGTTTCGGGGTCGAACGGCAATGGTGCGAAACTGGCCAGCGTGACCGCGACCAGAACCATGGCGAAACTGCCTACCAACCCGCTTAGCGACAGTTCGAAATACCGGGACGCTCCCCGATTGCCGGTCAGTAGCGCATAAACACCGCGTGCGGCATCCTGGGCTTCTTCAAGAAAAGTGGCTGGCGATTGGGACACTGGGTAAACCGATCAGAGAGACGAAGTGGCAGGGATAGTGAGCATGTAAAGGCTTGCGGGCATTGCCACAAGCAGTGCCAGCGCTAAAATTGCAAATACCAGCGCCCCGATGGGGTTCAATTTGGTCGCGGTTCGGACCAGCCGATAGAGCAGATATCCCAGTCCTAGCAGTGCCAGTCCCGCCAGCGACCCGCTGATCGCCGCCAGTGCGGAACGGGCAACAACATAGGCGGCAAGCGCGTAAATTGCCGGAACGATCATCAAAAGCGCCATCGATCCATGCCGCGTCAGCAGGCACAGCAGCAATATTGCCACAACGATGGCAACCAGCCCCAGACACTCAGCAAACACGGCACCCGCGATAGTGTCTTGCGGCATCGATTGGCCCATCGTGCTCACCAGCGTGGCGACCAGCGCAACGAGGACAAATATAACCAGGGCGGTGATCAGCCCGGCGGCGGACAGGCGAAAATTGGATCGCCATTCATCCCCATCCCGCAAAATGCCCGCCCAACCCCGAAACGCACCCCTCAGTGCCTGCCAGATTTTCATGGCTTAAAGACCAAAATAGCGCCCCATAAAGGCGCCATAGATGGCACTAAGGCCCGTAACGTCCGCAACAGCAACATGTTCGTCGCTTTTGTGCATCGACGTGCCGACCAGACCGCACTCCACAACCGGACAGTAATTTGCGATAAAGCGCGCGTCGGACGTGCCACCGCCGGTCGAAAGGTCTGGACGACGCCCGGTCACACTCAAAATGGCTTCACGCAGGCTTTCCACCTCTGCGCCAATTGGCGACAGGAACGCGCGCGATGGCGTTGCCGCCACCTCAAACTGAATGGCGCAGCCGCAGTTCGCAATGCTGGCGATCTGCTCGTTCGCCCAATTGGTTAGGGTCTCGGGCGTCCAAAGGTCATTATAGCGAATATTGAACCGCGCCGTCCCGGTCGCGGGGATGACGTTGCTGGTGGGATTGCCAACGTCAATGCTGATAAATTCGAGATTGCTGGCGGGAAAGTGTGGTGTGCCACTGTCAATCTGCTGCTGATCAAGTGCGGTAACAATGGCGGCCAATACCGGCAGGGGATTGTTGGCCTTGTCTGGATAGGCCACATGGCCCTGAACACCGTGTACGATTATCCGCCCCGAGAATGAGCCGCGCCGCCCGATCTTGATGCTGTCACCCAATTGGGCTGTCGAGCCCGGTTCACCGACAATGGCGAAATCGAATTCGTGGCCATTGTCACGCGCCCATGCCATCAGCTTGGCGGTGCCATTGACCGCATCGGCTTCTTCATCATTGGTAATCGCCAGCGCTATGGTACCGGCCTCGGCGGGAATATTGGCAAGCGCCCCGATAAAGGCGGCAATGCCGCTTTTCATGTCGGCGGCGCCGCGACCAAAAATCTTGCCATCGGCAAGCCGGGGCACGAACGGATCGCTAGTCCAGTCAGCCAGATCGCCTGGCGGCACGACATCGGTATGTCCGGCAAACAGCAGACGCTTGCCGCCTGTGCCCCGCGTCGCGAACAGATTGTCGACAGGGTAGGAGCCATCGCCCTCGAAGCGGAGCCGATTGACGACAAAACCCAGCGGCTGCAAGGCTGCTTCCAGCACACCAAGCGCGCCCGCTTCCTCGGGTGTAACCGAAGCGCAGGCAATCAAGTCAGATAGCAATTGGACGGGATCATCCCCGATACCGGCAACCATGTCCCGTCCGTTTCCTGCCCAAAGTTAGGCGCGCGCCAATGGGTTGGACCCATATTGATTGTCTTCAGGAACCCCTTCCTGAATGCCGATCTCATAGATCGCATAAAGCAGGCCCAGCAGCGGAACGAGCATTACCAGCGACCACCAGCCCGATTTTGAGCGGTCGTGCCAACGCTTGGCATAAAGCGCAACCCCGGGATAAACCATCACCAGAGCGAACAAATTGCCTAACCAACTAAGGTGCAACAGCCCGAGCACGAAGGTCACGACCAGACTCACCAAAAACAGTACGACGACACCGGCCCAGAAAGGCGCTCGATTGATGCGTCCCTCAAAACTCGTAAAAAGATACTTCCAGTCCTGATTGAAATCCATTTGTCCCTCCAACGGCGTTGTGCCCGACTCAAAGTTTAGTGCGGCAGGCGACGCCCGGCTAGACGGCGTTTCAATTCTTGGCCAAGGAGCTGTTAATCGCGCAACAGTTCATTGATGCCGGTTTTGCTTCGCGTCTGCGCGTCAACGGTTTTGACGATTACCGCGCAATACAATGAGGGTCCCCAGTTTTGGCCGGGTAGTGGTTTGCCCGGAAGGGTGCCTGAAACAACCACCGAATAGGGCGGCACTTTGCCAATGTGAACTTCCCCGGTCGCCCGGTCGATGATCTTGGTTGAAGCACCGATGAAAACGCCCATCGAAATAACCGCGCCTTCGCCCACGACCACGCCTTCAACCACTTCCGAACGCGCCCCGATAAAGCAATTGTCCTCAATGATCACCGGACCGGCCTGCAAGGGTTCCAGCACCCCGCCAATGCCGACCCCGCCAGAAATATGCACATTCTTGCCGATCTGCGCGCAGGAGCCAACGGTCACCCAGGTATCCACCATGGTGCCTTCACCGACATAAGCGCCAAGATTGACAAAGCTGGGCATCAACACCACGCCCTTGCTGATATGGGCCGAATGGCGCACCACCGCACCCGGCACAGCCCGGAATCCGCCAGCGCGGAAATCCGCTTCGCTCCAGCCTTCAAATTTGGTCGGCACCTTGTCCCAAAAGGACGAACCGCCTGGCGCCCCTTCGATTAGTCGGTTGTCATTGAGCCGGAACGACAGCAGCACCGCCTTTTTCAGCCATTGGTTGACCTGCCATTGCCCATCGACTTTTTCGGCCACCCGCGCCTTGCCGCTATCAAGCAATGCCAGTGCGTCATTGACCGCCTCGCGTACCGCTCCCGTGGTGGAAAAGTCGATCTCATTGCGGTTTTCAAAGGCTGTATCAATTGTATTGGCGAGATCAGCGTGAGACATGCAGGGTAATCCTTGGGCAAACACAGTTTGGCCGGGACCATAGCGAGGCGCTTTGCGGTGTCAATCACTAGAAGCACGCCCAAACTCATCCTTAACTGTCTTGATGACACCATGGTGCCAAATCCAAGGAGAGCCAGACATGGCCAAACGCCGCCACACGCCCCTGCGGACGTCCGCGCAGGACGTCGATGCCGCCAAGCGCACCCCCCAGACGCCCCAGACCGAATCGGCGGCTTATCGCCTGGCCTTTTCCGACGAAGAGTTCATGACTGCCGAGGAAACGCGCGGCATTCGCTTTCAGCTTGAATATACCAAGACCGAAATGCGCCTGAGTGAACATGGGATCAATTCCACCATCGTGCTGTTTGGCGGGGCGCGCATTCCTGAACCCGGCAAACCGGCATGGGCCGCGCGCAATGATACCCAGAAGGCCAATCTGGAAAAGGCCTCGATCTATTATGACGTGGCCCGGCGCTTTGCCCAATATGCGTCACTGACCTCCCTTGCCCAGGACAGCAGCGAATTCGTGGTCGTTACCGGGGGCGGCCCCGGCGTCATGGAAGCGGGCAATCGCGGCGCTGTCGATGTTGGCGCTCAGTCGATTGGGCTCAACATCGTATTGCCCCATGAGCAGGCGCCCAATCACTTTGTAACGCCCGAACTGAGCTTCAATTTCCACTATTTCGCCACCCGAAAGATCCATTTCCTGCTGCGGGCCAAGGCGGTCGCGGTGTTCCCCGGCGGCTTTGGCACCATGGACGAGTTTTTCGAAACCCTGACTCTCATCCAGACGGGCCGCATGGATGCGGTGCCACTGCTGCTGTTCGGCGCCGAATTTTGGGGCAAAGTCATCAATTTTGACGCCCTCGCCGCAGCCGGGACGATCGCGCCGACCGATCCCGACCTGTTCACCATCGTTGATAGCGCCGAAGAAGGCTGGAATGTCGTGCGTAAATTCTATGACCTGCCCGATGTCGGCAACGCGCCAGGGTGGCAGGCCGACTAGCAGCGTCTAGTATGATTTGTCGGGCAAGGGGATGAACTCGGATTCGTCCGGCACCGCGCCGAACCGGGCGTTTTTCCAGTCCTCTTTGGCCTGTTCAATCCGCTCCTTGCTCGAGGAGACAAAGTTCCACCAGATGTAGCGCGGGCCTCCCAGGGCCGTGCCGCCCAGAAACATCATGCGGGTGGCGCGCACAGCGGTGACCTTTATCGGATCGCCCGGCCGAAACACCAAAAGGCGCGGCCCTTCGAACCGATCCCCGGCAATATCGATCTCGCCGTCCACCAGATAGATGGCACGCTCCTCATGATCCGCGTCTAGCGGCGCACTTGTTCCCGCAGCCAGCGTTACCTCGACATAAAACCAGTCTGACACCATGCCCACTTTAGCTGTCTTGCCAAAGGCGGTGCCCGCAATGACCCGGGCACTTAGCCCAGCGTCGGACACCAGCGGCAGCGCCTCTGCGCCAAAATGCTGGAACGAGGGATCGATCTCTTCGCGCCCTTCGGGCAGGGCGATCCAACTTTGCAGGCCAAGCATCTTTTGCCCCACCCGGCGCTCGACATCGGGCGTCCGTTCAGAGTGGGTGATGCCTCGCCCTGCGGTCATCAAATTCATCGCGCCCGGTTGGATTTCCTGCACATTGCCCTCGCTGTCGCGATGGGTAATCTTGCCATCGAACAGATAGGTGACGGTCGACAGCCCGATATGAGGGTGCGGTTTGATGTCCATGCCCTGACCGGCGATAAACTGCACCGGGCCGAAATGATCAAAGAAAATGAACGGGCCCACCATCTGGCGTTTGCCATGGGGCAGGGCGCGGCGCACCGGAAAATTGCCGATGTCGCGTGTTCGCGGCACAACGACCAGTTCCAGCGCCTCGCACGACTGCGCATCGCCCAATATCGGATCATTGGATGGCAACCAGGTCATTTGCGCTCTCTTGGTTGGTGAAACAAATTACACTCAAAGCCGACTAAATGGCTCGATCAAACGTTAATACCAAACCGGACATCAGTCACTCAAACGATAGCCGAGGTACTTTATGAGCCAGCAATTTGACGCCATCATAATCGGGGCAGGCCAGTCGGGCCCTTTCCTCGCCGCCAAAATGGCTGAGGTAGGTTCAAAGGTCGCACTGATCGAGCGCGAGCATCTCGGCGGCACCTGCGTCAATGATGGCTGCACGCCCACAAAATCACTGGTTGCCAGCGCCCGCGCCGCCCACATGGCCCGCCGTGCCGCCGATTTTGGCGTGAACGCGGGCAATGTCACCGTCGACATGAAGGCGGTAAAGGCGCGCAAGGACACAATCGTCGGCGCCTCCATTTCCAGCCTGACCGACTGGCTCGGCAATCTCGACAATCTGACGCTCTTTTGGGGGGAAGCCGGTTTTTTGTCCGCCAACCAGGTTAGCGTCAACGGCCAGGCCCTGACGGCACCGAAAATATTCATTAACACCGGTGGACGCGCCAGCATCCCCGACTGGCCCGGCCTGTCTGATATCCCCTACCTCGACAACACCTCGATGATGGACCTGGACGTCGTGCCCGACCATCTGGTCATCGCCGGCGCCAGCTATGTCGGGCTCGAGTTTGCCCAGATGTATGCCCGTTTCGGCGCTAGGGTCACCGTCTTCACCAACGGCGACCGTCCGATTGCGCGCGAGGACGACGATATATCCGAGGCGGTGCGCGAAATACTTGAGGCCGAGGGCATCCAATTCCTGTTCAACACCAGCGACGTAAAATTGTCGAAATCAGAAAACGGCGTCGAGATTGCCCTCAAGGCCGACGGCAAGTCCAAAACCCTGAGCGGCTCGCACTTGCTGATCGCTACCGGTCGGCTACCGAATACCGAGGCGCTCAATTTGACAGCGGCGGGTGTCGCCACCAACAAGCGCGGTTTCATCGATGTTGACGACCATTTGCGCACCAATGTGCCCGGCATTTGGGCGATGGGCGACGTTAATGGTCGTGGCGCCTTTACCCATACCTCATATAACGACTTTGAAATCGTCGCCAATAACCTTCTTGGCGATGGCAATCGTAACATTGGGGCGCGCATCCCGATCTATGGCCTGTTCATCGACCCGCCACTGGGCCGAGTCGGCATGAGCGAAGCCGAAGTGCGCAAGAGTGGCAAACCTGCCCTGATCGCCACCATGCCTATGACCAAGGTCGCCCGTGCCCGCGAACGCAGCGAAACCCAGGGGGTTCTCAAAGTGCTGGTAGATGCGGAGACCAAGCAGGTGTTGGGGGGCGCCTTTCTAGGCATCGAGGGCGATGAGGTCATCCACGGCCTGCTGCAACTGATGGCTGGCAAATTGCCCTGTACCGTCATGCAGCACGCCGTCCATATTCACCCAACCGTCAGTGAATTGATCCCGACCCTGCTGGGCACGCTCAAGCCGCTGGAGTAGCTGCCAGCGCGAGTTGCTCCTCGACAAAGGTCTTTTCAATCGCGATGCCGTCCCATTCGCTCGGCGTTTCTGCATCAAAAATCAGCGTGTAGGGGCCGCTATAGCCGGCTTCGTCCGCCGCCGACAAACATTGGGCGTAGTCGGCTTCGTCCATCTGTCCATTATTGAAACTGGCCTTGGCGTGGCACAGTTCGGCACGCCCGAAAATTGCCCGCAGATCCGCATATTTGTTGGGGCCGCTCCAATTGCCAAAATCGGCATTCAACCCCACGCGACCATCGAGTCGATCAAGCAGGTAATTGACGTGGCCCGGCTCGGCCAGAAGATCGAACCAGTTTTCAACCACCAACCGGGTCGAGCAGCCCGCATTGCGTTCGGCCAGGCTCGCCAATGCCCGGGCCGACAGGTCAAGCGTGTCGCTACTGGGCGGTTGTTTGCCGGCAATGACGCGGGCATGTTTGGCCCCGAGCGCATTGGCGGTTTCCACCCACTGGGCAATCCAGTCCGTGTCGCGCTGGCTGGTGGTGGGGTCTGATATGTCGCCCGCCTCAATCAGCAATGTCTGCAATTGCACATCGACACGCGACAGTGCGTCGCGCAACTCGCCGAGATAGACCGGGTCACGGCTGGGCAGGTGGAACGAGCAGATTTCCAAGCGGTGAATGCCATGATTGGCAACGGCGGAGGGAATATCCAGCAGGGATTCGTTGACCTCACCATAGGTTTCATGCGCCGCCGGGATAGTGAGCGTGTCCAGATCGTGGGGATAGGTCGTGCCCATCATCCGATGCAGCGACCAGGTTGAAATAGCGATCCGGTCGGCCGGGTTTGCGGTGGTCATGCTCATATGTTCCTGCTGTTGTTCGAGGCGAGATTGCAACGACCTGCGCCGCTGTTCAAGGCGACAAAATCGCTTACCCCTTCGGAATCCAAAATTGAACCCCCGTCCTTAAACCTTATAGATGCGCTCAGCGTTCCGATGCAAAAGCTTGGCTTTTTCGTCGTCACTGGCGCCCTTGATCAGCGCATGAGTGGCCTCGACCCACCGCGTCAGATTGGCGGTCTGCGTGCACACGGGGTGATCCGAGCCCCACACAACGCGATCCCACCCAAAACTGTCGATGACATGCTCAACAAACGGCCGCAGATCATCCACCACCCAATCGGGCTTGGCATAGGCCACAACGCCCGAAATCTTGGCGGCAACATTGGGCATGCGCGCCATCTCGGTGATGTAACCCCGCCAGGGGTCCAACTGCTGGGCGGCAACATCTGGCACACCACAATGATCAAGAATGAAATGCACGTCGGGCGCCTTCTGGATCAGTTCGGTGCCCAGCGGCAGCTGGTCCGCCCGCAGGCAAAGATCAAAGCTCAGATCATAATCGGGCAGGTGACGGATATTTTCGATGAACAGATCAGACTGCGACATCTCATCTGGTGCAACGTGCAGCACGCGCCGCACGCCCTTGATGTGCGCATGTTCGCTCAACTGCTCGATCTGGTCGACAAAACCCATATTCTCGGGACGGCAACCCGCAATGGCCCCGGCAATCCGGGGCAGGCCGAGGACAAATTCGGTTTCGGCCAGCTGATCGCTTTCCGCGACATCGACTTCCATGTGCAGCGCCGCCTCGATGCCCAGCGGCAAGGCTTCGGCAAAATAACTGTCCACGCTCCAGGGCTTGTTGAGCCTTCGGCGCGTTGGCCAGCCAAGGGTAGCTAACACGATCTGGATAGACCAGATGCAGGTGGGTATCGAGAATGCGCATGTCGGCGGCCTCCGCTGAATCAGGAATTTGGTTGGATGGTAGGTCGCTCACACCAATCCACCAATGCTAAAAATCATGGCCGGGAGCGCCATACGTCTTTTTGAGTGTAGACTCCGGTCCCGTAACTGCTAACATGTTAGCATCCCAGATCGCAAATGCGCTCCCTCCTGATGGCACTCATATCGTTAAAGGCTTGTAATGTCTCATCTAACCGGCAAAATTGTTCTCATCACGGCTGCGGCCCAAGGCATTGGGCTCGCCTCGGTTCACGCTTTCCTCAAGGCCGGCGCCAAAGTCTTCGCCACCGATATCAATGCACAAAAGCTGGCCGAACTGGATGGTACGCCAAATCTGACGACCATGGTTCTCGATGTACTCTCGACCGAGGCGGTCAACAAGGCGGTCGCCGAGATTGGCCGCATCGATGTGCTGTTCAATTGCGCCGGCGTGGTTCACAGCGGCGGCATAATGGAAAGTTCCGACAAGGACCTAGATTTTGCTTTTGATCTGAACGTGCGGGCCCAGGTGCGCACTATCAAGGCGATTCTTCCCCAGATGCTCGAGCGCAGTGATGGTAATATTATCAACATGGCCTCGGTCGCCTCATCGGTAAAAGGCATTCCGAACCGGTTTGTCTACACTGCTACCAAGGCTGCCGTGGTCGGGCTGACCAAGTCAGTTGCCGCCGACTATGTCGACAAGGGCATCCGCTGTAACGCCATTGCGCCCGGCACCGTCGATAGCCCGTCGCTGCATCAACGCTGGGAAGACACCGGCGATTTCGAGAAAGCCAAGGCCGCCTTTATTGCGCGCCAGCCAATCGGTCGCATCGGTCGGCCAGAGGAAATCGCCGACCTTGCGGTCTATCTTGCCGGGGCCGGCTACACTACGGGTCAGGTTCACGTCATTGATGGTGGCTGGACCGGTTGACTTCCTGTCCAACTTCAGTTGGCACTCACCCTCCCCAGTCGGGGAGGGTTTTTTATGCGCCAATCAGGCCCATTCGCCCTTGCGGAAAACCGGCACGATGGACCCATCGGCTTTGATCCCATCAATGTCGATCTTGTCAGAGCCGATCATCCAGTCGATGTGAATATTGCTGGTATTGCCGCCCTTCGCCGCGATCTGCTCGGGGGTAAGGGACTTGCCACCGACAAAGCAGTCGGCGTAGCACTGGCCCATGGCGATGTGGCAGGCCGCGTTTTCGTCGTAAAGCGTATTAAAGAACAAAAGGCCCGATGCCGATATCGGCGATGAGTGCGGCACCAGTGCCACCTCGCCCAGACGGCGCCCGCCCTCATCGGTGTCCAAAACCTTGTTGAACACATCCTGACCCTTGCTGGCCTTGAGTTCGACCAGGCGACCACCCTCAAAGCGCGCCTGCATCTTCTCAATCAGCGAGCCATTGTGCGACAGCGGCTTGGTGGCGGCAACATGACCATCGACGCGCATTTTGTGCGGGGTGGTGAACACTTCCTCGGTCGGAATATTGGGATTGCAGGTAATCCCGTTTTTGGCTTCCGACGCGCCGCCCTTCCACTGATGCCCATCGGCCAGTCCAATCGTCAGGTCAGTGCCGGGACCAGTATAGTGCAGCGAGGCAAAATTCATCTCATTGAGCCATGTCCAGCGCTGCTTCAGATTGGCATTGTGGGTCTTCCACGCCGCGATCGGGTCGTCCTGATCCACCCGGCTGGCCGCAAAAATAGCGTCCGCCAGCTTGCCCACGGCAACGTCCTCGGAATCATTGGGAAACACCAGTTTCGCCCATGCCTGGCTGGGGTAGGAGACAATGTTCCAGTTGATATCAAAGCCGGTGATCTTTTGCAGCGCCGGCTTGTAAGCCGCCGAATTGGCGCGGTTGGCGCGTGACACTTTGTCGGTGTCCTGCCCGGCCAGCATCATCGGATTGTCGCCGGCAATCGCCAACCGCGCCGCATTGTTGGAAAAGGCTTCGGCCATGCCTTTGTAAAGCCAGCCTGCCGCCTTGTCGAAACTGGCGTCATTGGCATGCTTGTACCGGGCCAGCGTTGCTTCCTCGTCTGAATAAAACGTCGTAACCAGACCCGCGCCGGCTTTATAGGCGTGCTCGGTGATCCGGCGTACCAGCGGCGCGGCGGTCATCGGGGCTGTCATCACCAGATCCTGCCCTTCAGCCAATTGCAGGCCAACCTTGATGGCCACTTGGGCGAGTTTATCCAGTTTGACGGGATCGATCGGGGTCGTTGCGCTCATGAGAAAATTCCGAATGAATATATCGAGATAGGACAGCCTCAAGCTAATGCGCTTTGACCCACATTGCGAGGGCAGTCGCCAAATTTCTCCGGACCGGGACTCAAGACATGTTGCGCTTGGGCAACATCACTCAAAAGGCCGTGATCAGCCATATTGGCGAATTGAAAAACTTGATCTATAGATGGGCTTTCAAACCCCTGATATGGGAGGCGTTCGTTGACAGCATCATTTGCGATTACTCCCATCGGCATGTTCCGACCTTAAAGGTCCGTTCTGCCCCGAGCGTTGGCGCTCAATTTCTCACTTCCTGACAGCGTGATCTTAAAGGCATTGCCTCGCGCTGTTTTCGTTTTAGTTCAGGGGACCGGTCCGCCGTAATGGTGGCGCCGGAACGTTTCATGGCTCGTTTCAAACTCAATATTCGTGGCGATGCATTCCGCAAGGTGCTTGGCTTCACCTTTGGCTTCTGGAAGCAGCAACCGATCCGCGCCGTTTTCACTGCAGCCTTGGTTTTGGGCGCGACGCTTGCCGAAGCATTTAGCCCTCTGTTTGCCGGTAAACTGGTCGATGCGGTGGCTTCGGGAAGTGGTCAGGCCGCGCAGTTCTGGGATGCCGCTGCAACGGCATTCTGGGTCATGGCTGCGCTTTATCTGGCCTCCGTGCTGTTGCGCCAATTGGTGTTTTTCAGCCTCATCACCTTCACCCTGCGCATCATGAGTGAAGTCACCACCAGCGCCTTCCATCGCGTCCAGCGGTTCTCCACCGATTGGCACGCCAACAGCTTTGCCGGGTCCACCGTGCGCAAGATCACGCGTGGCATGGGGGCGCTCGATCTGCTCAATGATACGCTGCTCATCGCCCTGTTCCCCTCGCTGGTCATGCTCGTCGGTGCGACATTTATCCTTGGCGCAGCGTGGCCGGTCATGGGCCTGGTCGTTGGCGTCGGTTCATTGATCTATGTCGGTGTAACGGTCGTGCTCTCGGTCGGCTTCGTGGCGCCCGCTGGCGCTTTGGCTAACGCCTGGGACACGAAGATGGGCGGTGCGCTGGCCGATGCCGTCAGTTGCAACACAGTGGTCAAGGCCTTCGGCGCCGAAACCCGCGAAGAAACGCGGCTGCAGCGCGTTGTCGACAAATGGCGTCATCGCACCCGCAGGGTCTGGCAGCGCGGCACGCTCAATGGGGGCGCGCAGGGCCTGATGATGGTGATTATGCAAAGCGCCATATTGGGCACCGCACTGTTGCTGTGGCAGCAGGGGCTGGCAAGTCCGGGCGACATCACCTTCGTCCTGACCATGTTCTTCGTCCTGTCGGGTCACCTCCGTGACGTCGGCCAGCATATTCGCAATCTGCAGCGCTCGGTCAATGACATGGAAGAGCCTGGTCCAACTTTACGAGCAGCCGCTGGGCGTGGAGGATAATCCCGACGCCGGCCCCATTGCCATTGGCGAGGGGGCAATTGTCTTTGACAACGTCACCTTCCAGTATGGTTCGCACCAGACCCCGCTTTATCGCGATTTTTCCGTGTCGGTCGCGCCCGGCGAGCGCGTCGGATTGGTGGGACATTCCGGATCGGGCAAGACCACCTTCGTCAAGCTGATCCAGCGGCTCTATGACATCAACTCGGGTGACATCCGCATTGATGGCCAGGATATTGCTGGGGTTCAGCAGTCGTCCCTGCGCGGCCAGATCGCAATCGTGCAGCAGGAGCCAATCCTGTTTCACCGCTCGTTGGCCGACAATATCGCCTATGCCCGTCCCGGCGCCAGCCGAGCCGAGGTGGAAAGGGCCGCCCGTCTGGCTAGCGCTCATGATTTCATTGTTGGCCTGCCCAAGGCCTATGAAACCATGGTCGGTGAGCGTGGCGTCAAACTGTCAGGCGGCGAACGTCAGCGTGTTGCAATCGCGCGGGCATTTCTGGCCGACGCGCCGATTCTGATTATGGATGAAGCAACATCGAGCCTAGATAGTGAAAGCGAAGTGCTGATCCAGGAAGCCATGGAACGCTTGATGGTGGGGCGCACAACGCTCGTTATTGCCCACCGCCTGTCCACGGTTCGCGCCCTTGATCGCCTGTTGGTGTTCGACAAGGGACGAATTGTTGAAGAGGGTCGGCACGAGCAGGCTCATCCAGCTTTCGGGCGGCATCTATCGACGCCTGTTCGAACGTCAGGCGCTCGAGTTGACCAAGGGCCTGATGATCGCCTGACAATAAAAATCCGGGACGCGCTCGCGCCCCGGATCTGTTGTTCGTAACCGTTCTGGCCCGATTATACGACGTCAAGCGTAACGTCAAAACCGTTGCGCGACACTTCGCTATAGGGGCAAATGATATGCGCCCGCCGCACTACGTCCTCGGCCGTTTCCTTGTCCAGGCCCGGCAGATGCACCTTGAGCGCCGCCTGAATCCAGAACCCTTCGCCATCCTCGCGGTCCCGGAAGCTGACTTCGGCGGTAACCGTTGAATCGTCCGCTATTGGCGTCTTGGTCTTGCCCGCCGCGCCCCTGATCGCGCCCAGGAAACAGGCCGAGTAGCCGACCGCAAACAATTGTTCTGGATTGGTGCCGCGCGCGCCGTCGCCGCCCATTTCCTTGGGCGTGGTCAGGGTGACATCGAGCACCCCATCATCAGTTGCGCCATGTCCCTGACGGCCCCCGGTGCTTGTGGCTTTGGCTGTATACATGATTTTCATTCAATTTCTCCTTGTCAGGCACAACGGCGCAATAGGGCACTCGTTGCAATTTCAGCGGCAGCCATTGGCTCTTTCAGTCGATACGATCAGGCCGATATTGGCGCGCTCATAGGTATTGAGGCTAACGGCTGCCTGATCGGCGATATAGCATCCATCATTGCCGAAACTATTGATGGCGCGCTGGGTTTTGAAACAATAGCCGTTCTGGTGATACATCGAATTGCGCAATTCCCAAAGCACCTGGCACGAAAGATGGCGCACCTCGCTGCGCGTAAAGTAGCGCCCATTGTCGCACCCAAGATCTTCATAGCAGTTTGCCCACGCGGCGCTGGTACTGGCCAGCAAGGCAATTGCCATTGCGCATAATTTGATACCCATGTCTGCCTCCTCCAAAAATCTAGACGAAATTCACCACGGAACGGGCCATCTGTGAAGATGCATTCATTTGCGCGCACCAGGCGAACAGTGCATTCAACCATGGGCAGTAGCAGGCTGCGTTGTCCGGCCTATATTAAGAGCCAGTTGTCGTCTTGCGACGTTTCAAATTCAGCCAGCGAGGAATAATGATGATCGACGCAACAGCGCAGACAGACGTGCGATCGGCCCCATTGCTGCCTCTGAGCACCCGGCTTGGTCCTGTCCATCTTGCCGTAACCGATAGGACACGGGCATTATCCATCTGGCGTGATGTCGTCGGACTGGACGTTGTCGCAGACCTGCCCGATCGGCTCGAACTCGGGATCGGCGCGCAGCCACTGATCGTGCTCGAGACCAACGCCAGCCAACCTGCCGTGCCACGCTCAATCGGGCTATACCATGTGGCCATCCATGTGCCGACCCGCGCCGACCTTGCAGCGATGGCCCTGCGCGCCATCCGGCATCAGGTCCGCATTTCGCCGACAGATCATCTGGTTTCCGAGGCCATCTATCTCTGGGACTTTGATGGCAATGGCATTGAAATCACCTTCGAAACACCTTGGCGTGGTACTTTGAGTGATCCAGAAAACGGGCACTACGCCGTAACGACCGAGGGCAAACCGCATTCTGGCCGCGAACCCATCGATCTCGAGGCGCTGCTTGCCGAGGTGGGCGACCAGCCGCAACTGCCAGCAACCATGCCCGAAGGCACACGCATCGGCCATGTTCATGTCCACGTCAACGATTTGGACGACGCCATGCGCTTTTATCGTGACATTATCGGTTTTGCCGGTTTTCTGCTGATCCGCTCGTTCGGCATGGGCGATGTGGGCTTGAACTACATGCCACACACCATCGCCTTCAATGTCTGGGCCGGTCCCGGCGCCAAACTGGCGCCAACCAATAGCGCCGGTTTGCGTTGGTTCACCATTCGGGTGCCCGACGAAGCGAGTTTGGCCGGGGTCGCAACCCGACTTGAAAATGCCGGTGCAATTGTTGAGACTCTTGCGTCGGGGATCGAAACCCGCGATCCTTCCGGCAATCGCGTGCGCATTCTCGCCGATAGTTGAGACCGCCCTAGCCACAATAATCCAGAGGATAGCAGGACTAATATGACCCAACCGAGCGACGTCATCGACTTTTGGTTTGTCGAGCACGGGCCAGAACAGTGGTTTTCCGGCGGCGAGGAATTTGATCGGGCCTGCGCGACGCGGCTGGGGTCTGCCCATGAGCAAGCCTCACGCGGCGAACTTTACCATTGGCGCGACAGCCTTGATGGTCGCCGCGCCGAAATCATCCTGCTGGACCAGGCTCTCCCGCCAGGCTCAATCGCGGCTCACCCAAAGCGTTCGCGCAGGATTTGATGGCACTGACCTTGGCGCAGTATATCGTGGGCGAAGGTCTGGACAAGTCGCTGACCGGCGCGGAAAAATCATTTGTCTTCATGCCCTATATGCATTCGGAATCACTGGTGATCCAGGAAATCGGCATGGCCTTGTTCAGCCAGCCTGATACAGAGAACTGGTTTGAATTCCAGCAAAAGCATCGCGATGTTATCGCCCGCTTTGGCCGCTTTCCCAAGCGCAACAAAGCACTGGGCCGCATTTCGACACCGGAAGAGATCGCCTATCTCAAAGAGATTGGCGACCGCGCTTTTAGGACCTCAGCAAGGCCGGATCGACAAGTGCGCCTTTTTGGCCAATGACGATACCCGCCACGCGATGCGCCGCGGTCGCGGCTTCATCCAACCCGCGCCCCGCAATTCGCGCACAAAGATAGGCCCCATTAAAAGAGTCGCCGGCGCCGGTCGCATCAACCACATTGTCTGCTTTTGGCGGCGAGACGCTGACCTGTTCGGCGCGAGAAGCAATAACGGCGCGATTGGCGCCATCCTTGACCGCCACTTCCTCGACACCCAGTTCGAGATAACGATTGGCGGTATCTTCGACGTTCTTGTCACCAAACAGGGGCGCCTCGTCGCTGTGGGTAGGCAATACAACGTCACACAGGCTCGCGGCTGCCGTCAGCATCGAGGCCATCACTCGTGGTGAACTCCAAAGTGCGGGTCGCAAATTGGGATCGAAGACCACGCGCGCGCCTGCGTCCCGCGCGGTGACAATGGCACCCAACAACCGACCGCGCGCGCGCGGCTGCAAGATCGCCAGCGTAATGCCCGAAAAATAGATAATATCGGCGCCCTCGACGGCACGCGCCAGGGCCTCCTTGTCGTCGGCCAATTGCCGTGCCGCAGAATTTTCCCGCCAATAGGTAAAGTGCCGGTCGCCCTTGTCCTGATGGATCATGTAAAGGCCGGGCCGCTTGTTGGCGACAGTGGCAATATGGCCGGTGCCGATCTTGTGGCTGTCCAGAAATCCCCGAATATCGCCCGAATACCGGTCGTCGCCGAGCGCGGTCACATAGTCGACCTGCCAGTCCGGCCCCAGGAGCGCGCGCATGTACCATGCCGTGTTGAGCGTATCGCCGGCATATCCAAGCCGATATTGGCGCTCCTCACCCCCCGACATTTCGATCATGCACTCGCCAATACTCACGAAGCGTTTTTGCGTCAAATCCTATCCCCCGGCGCCGAATTAGCCTTGCTTATCGCCTACCTAGCCATAGCCTGCAATCGGGAGGTGGCGCTTTTCCAAATTCTACCATACAAGAACCGCATCGACCAATGGATGCCGCTATGACCCGACTTTCAACCAATTCACTTTCCAATGCACCCGCCAGTGTAGTCCTACCAGCCTATGATCGGACCGGACTGACCGCCGGAATCGTTCATTTGGGCATAGGTGCATTTCACCGCGCCCATATGGCGGTGTATCTTGATGATTTGCTCAAGGATAATGCCGATTGGGCCATTATCGGCGCCAGTCTTCGTCGACCCGACACCAAACAGGCGCTGGGTCCGCAAGATTGCCTCTATACTGTTGCCGTGCGCGATGCCTCAGGCACCAAACCGCGCGTCATTGGCTCGATCGTTGATATTATTGACGCCAATGTCGAACGCGAAAGACTGCTCGAGACGATGGCATCGCCCAACATTCGCATCGTCTCCCTGACCATTACCGAAAAGGGGTATTGCCACGATCCCGCCACTGGCGAACTGGATGCCAAACATCCAGACATTGTCCACGATCTGGCCAATCCCGAAAATGCCCGCAGTGCCCCCGGCCTGATTGTTGCCGCACTTGCGCGCCGCCGCGCTGCAGACGTTGCGCCCTTCACCGTGATGAGTTGCGATAATTTGCCCTCCAACGGCGTAACCTGCCAGCGTATTGTTTCCCGCTTTGCCAGTCTCATTGATGCCGATCTGGGCCGGTGGGTTGCCGATAATGTCGCTTTTCCAGGCACCATGGTTGATCGTATCGTACCCGCAACGACCGATGCGGACCGCGAAGCGGTCAGTAAAATGATCGGCGCTGATGACGCTTGGCCGATCATGACCGAGCCCTATACCCAATGGGTTATCGAAGACAATTTTCCTGGAGGCCGCCCGCCGTTTGAAACCGTCGGTGCGCAGCTGGTAGAAAGCGTCGAGCCGTTCGAATTGATGAAACTGCGCATGCTCAATGGCTCGCACTCCACCCTTTCCTATCTGGGCTATCTGGCGGGATACGAGCATGTCTCTGATGCCATGGAAGACGAAAATTTTGTCAAGCTGGTCCACCAGATGCAGACCGACGAGATCATGCCGACACTCGATATGCCCGGCACCGACCTGCCAACCTATCGCGATCAATTGCTGGCGCGTTTCGCCAATCCGGCCCTCAAGCATCGCACATGGCAGATTGCCATGGATGGCAGCCAGAAACTGCCGCAACGCCTTTTGGGCACCATTCGCGACCGTTTGGCATCAGGCAACTCCATCGACCGGTTGGCGCTCGGCGTGGCCGCATGGATGCGCTATGTCATGGGCATCGACGAGAATGGCAAATCCATCGAGGTCAAGGACCCGATGTCCATGCGTTTAATGGCCATTGCCGCTGAGGCCGGACAGAGCCCTGAGGCTCTGTTCGATGGCCTTGTGGCGCTGCCCGAAATTTTCGGCTCGGACCTGATCGATCAGCAGGTGTTCAAATCAGTTGTGGTTGGCCACCTCGAAAATCTCTTCGAGCATGGTGCTTCCCAAACCGTTGCCGATCTGGTCGTCCAGACCCCTGATCTTGTGCTGCCCTAGCACCATTAGGACGCGACGGTCTGCCTTGCCGCCTCAAGGCAACGCGCCAAGCGCGTTGCCCAGAACAAGACGCCCTCCGGCTCGGCAATCTCGTCATTGCGCAACTCGATCATTGTTGCATCGATGCCGCGTCGGTCCCCATGCTCCTCAAGGGTGAACGTCACCCCGTTCTGGGCCGCATAGGGTTCGTTCCACCCCACATTCAACCCCGGCGCCTCGGCCTTGAGTGCATCGCACAGCGCCTTGGTATATTTGGGATCTTGGCCATGGATAAGTCCGATGGGCCAGGGACGCTCAATGCCCAGAAACGATGGCGTAAACGAGTGCATGCACACCAACAAGGTCTTCAAACCCGCCGCCGCCCGCCGGTTGAGCAGCGCACCGATTGCATCATGAAACGGGGTATGAAACTGGTCAATTCTGGCTTGCCGTTCCTCGGGGGACAGATTTTCATTGGCGCCGATTTCCGTCGCTTCCGACAGCGTGCGGATCAGTTCAGGAGAATCAATGCCGCGATTGGCGTCGACCACCAGTCTTGAGATGGTTGAGTGAATCAGCGGCGCATCTAGCAGCTCGACCAGTTGATGACTGACTGCCAGTGCCCCCGGATCCCAAGCAATATGAGACAGTCTTTGCGTCTGGCTGAGGCCAAGATCGCCATAGCGTTCGGGAATGCGATTTGACGCGTGGTCACACACCAGCACCAGCGGGCTGACCCCGTCCTTGTTCACGACCAATACCGGTGGCACTTGCCGCGCCGCCAGTCGGCGATCTGCAACCTCGTCAACCATGCTCGCCCCGTTCGTCGTCACTCTGCGCGGCTGCATCCAAGCCTGCCATCTGGACAGTCATCGACGCCGATCGGTGCTAGATGAGTCTGTTTTGATGGCCCTGTCAAACGCCATTCGCGTGTGGCTTGCATCATCCCGGCACGCTCAGGCCGCGTCTACTTCCTTGAGCGCCAGAAATTCTGACGCACTCATGATGATCTTGCGGTCAATATCGCCAATCGCGTTAGGGTCCTTGTTCTCATAGGTCAGTTTGTCGAGCACGGTTCGAATGACATTGAGTCGCCCGCGCCGCTTGTCGTTAAAGCGCGCAATGGTCCATGGGGCGTGGGCGCTGTCGGATCGCTCCAGCATCACGTCGCGGGCCCTGGAATAATCGGCCCAGCGGCTCAAGGCTTCGAGATCAACCGGCGACAATTTCCATATTTTAAGGGGATCGTGTCGGCGATCGTGAAACCGCTTGAGCCTGCATTTCGCGCCCGATCGACAGCCAGAATTTGAACAGATGAATGCCATCATTGGTAATGCGCTTTTCAAAGTGCGGCACCTCCTCGAGAAAGTGCTCGGTCTGTTGCGGCGTACAAAACCCCATGACCGGTTCGACTCCGGCCCGGTTGTACCATGACCGGTCGAAAAGCACCGTTTCGCTGCCGGCGGGAAACCAGTCCACATAGCGCTGGAAATACCATTGCGTACGTTCACGATCATTGGGCTTGGGCAGCGCCGCGATCAGATTGTAGCGAGCGTTCAGATTAGCCAGGTAATTCTTGATCGTGCCGCCTTTTCCAGCGGCATCGCGCCCCTCAAACAGCAGTATGACTCGTTCACCGGTCTTGGCCAGATGCGCCTGCAACTGCACCAGTTGCACCTGCAGATCGTGCAGTTCTGCATCATAGATTTTACGATCAAGCTTGTGTTCATAAGGATAGCCGCCCGATTCCAACGCCCTCTTCTTGATCGCCTTGGGCAGATGCGGGTCGTTGATGTCGAAGGCTCTTTATCGCGTCGTTCACACTGTCTCTCCGTTGTTGTAATCAACGTGCTATGAAGCCCGCGCGCACGCAAGGCCCGCCACGCCAACTTTGTGTCAAAGAGTGAAAATGGTTGATCGTTCCCAAAGTGATGTCCGCGCCGTAAAGCACTTGCCACAAATGCTTGATCGACTGCGCACTCGCCTGACACTTCTTGTCTGCATGGCACTGGTGCTGGTCGCCCTTGTCATTGGCGCCGGATTGCACTGGCCCGAAGCGGCGCTGGCACTACTGATCGTGACCATTGCCGCACTGTGGCTGCCGGTTACGGCGAGTAAGCGCGACAATCCGTTGCCTGTAACCACGACAGGCAGCATGACCACCATGACAGTGGATCGCTTCGTCGATGTCTTGCTCGATCCATGCCTTGTACTGGATCGCCGCGCGATTGTACGCCATCGCAACGCGGCGGCCCAACATCGCTTCCCCAACATCGCGGTCGGCAATCCCATAACCTTTGCGCTGCGCAATCCTGAACTGGTCAGGGCAATCGAGACGGTATGGCAGAGCGGTGAGACCAGTTTGTTGGAACTGCACGAAACTGTTCCCAGCGAAACCTGGGAGAAGGTGGCCATATCCCGGCTACACGGTTCGAGCGATGCAGCAGACGGCACATCCGCACCCCTGCTGCTGATCACCTTTCACAGCCTGACCGAGCTCAAACGGGTTGACGCCATGCGCTCCGATTTCATCGCCAACGCGAGCCATGAACTGCGCACGCCCCTGACCTCGTTGCTTGGCTTTATCGACACCATGCTGGGCCCGGCGGCGCGTGACACCGCCGCGCGGGAGAAATTCCTTCTGATCATGCGCGCCCAGGCCGAACGCATGGCCAAACTGATCGAAGACCTGCTGTCCCTCTCGCGTATCGAAATGCATCAGCATGTGCGCCCGACTGGATCGGTTGATCTGGTCGCGCTGCTGCGCGAGGTGCGCCAGGGCCTGCAATCCCAGGCCGAGGCCGCCGACGTCGAGCTTCGTCTGTCAGTGCCCGCCGACGCTGCCAACGCAACCGGGGATCGCGACGAACTCTATGAAGTGTTTGAAAATCTTGTCGAAAACGCCATCAAATATGGTGGGGCCGGCAAGACCGTTGAAATAGAACTGGCGGTCGCCGCCTTGCCCGGTTTTGCCCATCTGATCAGCGTTGTCGACCATGGACCAGGGGTTGATCCCGAACATGTGCCGCGCCTTACCGAGCGCTTTTATCGCATCGATGCCGACGCCAGTCGGCGCAAAAAAGGCACCGGATTGGGCCTTGCTATCGCCAAGCACACGGTTAACCGCCATCGCGGCCAGCTTACCATCCGCTCAAGGCCCGGTCACGGCATGCGGGTCGATGTGTCATTGCCCTGACCCCAAAGGCACCGATTCCGGATCGTCCTTTGACGATTGTTCAATATCAAGGACGGGTATTGTCAAATAGCAAACGCCGGATCGCAACCGATATTTCAAGTGAACGGCGGCTTGATGACATCTCGAACAATTCCGTTGTTGCGGAAATGTGATATTAGAATCAACATGTTACACTGTCACATTACTATCATGCCGGCGTTATAGAACTGTCATCTAGACGCCATATGGTCCCGCTCGTTCAGGGCACGGCCGAGCAGCTTTTCGGTTCAGCTAGCCAAAGACTAGAAACGAATTCCGGAAGGATTTAACAATGAAAACCGCATTTCTCACGAGTGCCGCCGTCGTCGCCCTTGTGGCGCTAGGCACCACCGGCGCGCAGGCCCAGTTCCGTGACCAGATCCGCATCGTCGGTTCCTCGACCGTTTTTCCGTACACTCAGGCAGTTGCAGAGCAGTATGGCGCCTCGACCGGCAACCCGGCTCCGGTCGTCGAATCCACCGGCACCGGCGGTGGCATGCAGATATTCTGCGGCGGCGTTGGCCCGGACTTCCCCGACATCACCGGCGCATCCCGCGCCATGAAGCTTTCCGAATATGAGCTTTGCGGCCAGAACGGCGTCGATAACGTATCGGAAGTTCTGATCGGCTATGACGGCCTGTCGATCGCCCACGCGCAGTCGGCTGCAGATATGTCCCTGACCAAGGCTCAGATATTCCAGGCACTTGCTGCCCAGGTCGAAGTCGATGGCAAGATCGTTGACAACCCATACACCAACTGGTCGCAGATTGACTCCTCGCTGCCAGACATGACCATTACTGTTTTTGGTCCTCCTCCGACCTCAGGCACCCGCGACGCATTTGTTGAGCCTGGTTATGGAAGCTGGCTGTGAAGACTACCCGGCCATTGCCGCTCTCGAAGGCGATGCCAAGAGCCAAACCTGCTCCCGCATGCGTCAGGACGGCCCCTTCATCGAAGCGGGCGAAAACGACAACCTTATCGTTCAACGCCTGAAGGCCGACAGCACTGCCCTGGGTATCTTCGGCTACTCGTTCCTGTTCGAGAACAGCGATACCCTCAAGGACGTTGCTGTTGACGGTGTTGAAGCTGACCCAGAGACCATCGCCGACGGCAGTTACCCTGTTTCGCGTCCTCTCTTTTTCTACGTTAAGAACGCCCACAAGGGCGTGATTCCGGGCCTCGATGAATTCGTGAAAGAGTATGTTTCCGAAGAGTCCTTCGGCGAAGACGGTTACCTGTCGGAGCGCGGCCTGATCGTGCTGCCAGAGGCTGACCGTGAAGCAACTCGCAAAGTGATCGCTGACAGCGTGCCGATGGCCGCTCCAGCGAAGTAAACAACACGAGGCCGGGTCCAACCCCGGCCTCACCTATCATTTCACGGACGGGGGCGAAAAGTGTTCGGTTATCTGCTGCTGGCCATTCTGGCCTTCTCCATCGTCGCTTACTTTGTCGGGCAGGCAACCGGCAAAAAATTTGTTGCCGTCAATGGTGCCGCAATCCACTCCCTGCCAATGTATCATGGCGCCTATGTCGCTATCTGGGTCGGCATTCCCGCCCTGATCCTGAGCATTCTTTGGATCGCACTGCAGGGGTCGGTGATCGACGGCCTGCTGACCTCGAGTCTGCCGTCTGCGCTGACAGAGGGCGCTTCGTCGGCACAGATCAATCTCATCCTGTCCGAAATAAAAAATGTTGCGGCTGGTAGGGAATTCTCCGTTCCGACAGACGAAATTCGTGCCGCAGCAGATTCATATCTTCGTTGGCAGGACATTGCCCGCTGGGCCATGGTCGTCGCTGCTATTTCCATCATGCTTCTGGCGATGTTTTTTGCACGCACACGCCTGGCGCCCCGCTTTCGGGCGCGCAACGGCGTTGAACAGATCGTTGGGTGGATGATGATCACCTGCGCGGTCATCGCAGTGTTTGTCACCATCGGCATTATCGGTTCTTTGGTCTTCGAATCCCTTGAATTCTTCAAGATGGTGCCCGTTCATGAGTTCCTTTTTGGTCTCCGCTGGGAACCACAGATAGCGATCCGGGCTGATCAGGTGGCAGGCAATGGTGCCTTCGGCGCCGTTCCGGTATTCCTGGGCACGCTGGTCATTTCGTTCATCGCCATGCTGGTCGCTGTACCAATCGGAATTTTCACCGCAATCTATCTGGTCGAATATGCCGATGATCGCCTGCGCAACATCGTCAAGCCTGTGCTCGAAATTCTCGCTGGCGTGCCGACCGTCGTTTACGGCTTCTTCGCGGTACTGACGGTAGCACCTGCCGTGAGAAACGCTGGTAATTTGCTTGGCATTGCCACCTCTCCAAATAGCGCGCTTGCCGCTGGTGCTGTCATGGGAATCATGATCATCCCCTTCATTTCCTCGCTGTCCGATGACGCACTTGTCGCTGTACCGCGCTCAATGCGTGACGGTTCGATGGCAATGGGGGCAACACGTGCAGAAACGATGACCAAGGTTCTGCTTCCTGCAGCGTTGCCGGGGATTATGGGTGGCGTACTGCTCGCGCTGAGCCGCGCCATCGGCGAAACAATGATCGTCGTCATGGCTGCGGGATTGATCGCCACGCTCAACATCAATCCACTGGACTCGGTCACAACCGTGACCGTTCAGATTGTGTCTCTTCTTATCGGCGACACCTCCTTCGATAACCCGAAAACACTTGCGGCCTTTGCGCTTGGCCTGGTGCTGTTTCTGGTGACGCTGGCTCTCAACGTCATCGCACTCAACATCGTCCGCCGCTTCCGCGAACAATACGAGTAGTGGGGCCCCAACATGACCGACTCGACCATGACCCCGCCCCGCAAGGCCACCAAGATAGGCGACGCGCTTCGGCGCCGTCGCAATGCAGCCGACCTTCGCCTCCGGATTTACGGCATCGCCGCCATAACCGCCGCGATAGGTTTGCTCGTAATCCTTTTGACAACGCTGTTTTTGGGCGGCTACCAGGCATTCGTTCAAACGCATATACGCGTTGATTTCCCCATCAGCGCCGACAACGTCGATCCAGGCGATCCGGCAGATGGCAATTATCGCGCCGTCGTCAGGCAGGCAATGAGCGCTCTTCTGCCCGATGTCAGTACCCCCGCGGAGACGCGCGCAATTGCGAAGATACTGACCAATAACACGCAGTTCTTTGTCCGCGATGCCGTGGTCAGGGATCTCTCCGTTATCGGCGGGACACTGACGCTTGAAGTCCCGGCAGCCGATATTTATGATCAGTTGAACAAAGGCACCATAAGCCGCGAAACTCTGGAAGAGAACCGCCGGGTATCTGATCAGGAGATTGCCTGGTTTGACGAGTTGCAAGCCAAGGGCGCGGTTTCCACCCCGTTCAACTGGGGCCTCATTTTCAATGCCGATAGTCGTTTTCCCGAGATTGCCGGGTTGTCAGGCGCAATCGTCGGGTCGTTCTATGCCATCCTTGTGTGCTTCCTGGTTGCCTTTCCAACCGGCATTGCAGCAGCGGTCTATCTGGAGGAATTTGCGCCCAAGAACCGATGGACCGATATTGTCGAGGTCAACATCAACAACCTTGCGGCAGTACCGTCCATCGTGTTCGGGCTGCTTGGTCTTGCCGTTTTCATTCAAACCTTCGGTCTGCCCAGGTCTGCTCCCCTGGTTGGCGGTCTCGTGCTCGCGCTCATGTCCCTGCCAACCATCATCATTGTCACGCGAAATGCGCTCAAGGCCGTTCCCCCTTCAATCCGCGAGGCAGGATACGGCATGGGTGCATCACCCCAGCAGGTCGTGATGCACCATGTCCTGCCGCAGGCCTTGCCGGGCATTATGACAGGTACAATTCTGGCATTGGCGCAGGCGCTGGGTGAAACGGCGCCGTTGTTGCTGATCGGCATGAATGCGTTCATTACCAGCCCCCGGCTGGCCTTATGGATGCCTCCACCGCTCTGCCAACTCAGATTTATATTTGGGCCGATAGTCCGGAACGGGGCTTCGTTGCGCGTACATCTGCTGGCATTCTCGTCTTGCTTGCATTCCTTTTCATCATGAACGGCCTCGCAATATACTTGCGCACACGCTTGCAGCGTCGGGCCTGATAACATGGAGACCGCACCTATGGACATGCAGGACGGTAACGTGAAAATGACCCAACAGACAGTTGATAGAGCCATGAACCCATCAGACGCCATTGAGCGGACCATTCGTGTTCAGACGCGCGATGTCACTGTGCACTACGGCGCCAAGCAGGCGCTGCATGGCATCTCTATCGATATTCCCGAACGAGCGGTAACCTCATTCATCGGCCCATCGGGCTGCGGCAAGTCAACATTTCTGCGCTGTATCAACCGCATGAACGATACTATCGAGGGCGCAAAAGTCGGCGGCACGATCAAACTCGACGGCGAGGACATCTACGATCCCCAGTTGGATGTCGTTGAACTACGGGCCCGCATCGGCATGGTCTTCCAGCGTCCAAATCCGTTTCCCAAGTCAATCTACGATAACGTCGCTTACGGTCCCAGGATTCACGGACTTACCAGTTCCAAGGCCGATCTCGACGAAGTCGTTGTCTCCTCTCTGCGCAAGGCGGGGCTGTTTGAAGAGGTCAAGGATCGCCTCAACGAACCGGGCACCGGCCTCTCGGGCGGTCAGCAGCAGCGTCTGTGCATTGCCCGCGCCATGGCGGTTGGGCCCGAGGTTATCTTGATGGACGAGCCATGTTCGGCACTCGATCCCATTGCGACCGCCATCATCGAAGAACTGATTGATGAATTGCGCGAAAACTACACCATCGTCATCGTCACCCACTCGATGCAGCAGGCGGCCCGTGTCAGCCAAAAAACCGCATTCTTTCACCTGGGCAATCTGATCGAGGAGGGCGTGACTGAAGATATCTTCACCAATCCCATAAACAAGCAGACCCAGGATTACATCATGGGCCGTATCGGCTGATCCGCTTCGCGGACAATTGAGGATTTTGCCATGCCCAATTCTACCCAGGACCACATCGTTTCCTCCTATACCGACGAGTTGACGGCGCTCGCGCAATTGATCGCCGAAATGGGCGGACAGGTCGAGGTCGCCATTGAAAACGGCACCCGTTCGCTGCTCAAGCTTGATCGCGAACTGGCCGATCTCACCATCGTCGCCGACCAGCGCATTGATGATATGCAGCGCAAGATCGACGACATGGCCGTGTCGATGATCGCCCGCCGCCAGCCCATGGCCTCGGACCTGCGCTCGATTGTCACCGCTATTCACGTTGCCTCCGATCTGGAGCGCGTCGGCGACATGGCCAAGCAATTGTCGCGCCGCTCGCTCAAGCTGGAGGGCATCAGCCTGCAGCCAACCTTTTACAACGGCGTCAAGAACATGACCAATCTGGTGCTGCGCCAGATCAAGCTGGCGCTCGATGCCTATGCCAGCCGCGACGCCGACGCCGCCATTGCTGTGTGCAATAATGACGACGAGGTTGACGCCATGTACACATCGCTGTTTCGCGAGCTTTTGACCTACATGATGGAAGACCCGCGCAATATCACGCCCTGCACCCATCTGCTGTTCTGCGCCAAGAACCTTGAGCGCATCGGCGATCATGCCACCAACATTGCCGAGCGCGCCTATTATCTGCAGACCGGCAAGCAATTGACCAGCGATGTGCAGGATCTGCATCGCACCCAGATCAAGGTCTGAAAAACTGATGGCTGCAACAATTCTGGTGGTTGAGGACGAGGCGGACCTGTCCGTCCTCATGCGCTACAATCTCGAAGCCGAGGGTTTTCGTGTGCTGACCGCTGAAAGCGGTGATGAAGCCGTTGAGGCCATGCAGGAAATTACGCCGGATCTGATCCTGCTCGATTGGATGCTGCCCGGCCCTTCCGGCATTGAACTCTGCCGTCGCTGGCGGACCCGCGAGGAAACCGCGCGCATCCCAATCATCATGATTACCGCCCGCGGTGAAGAAGAAGAGCGGGTGCGGGGGCTGGCAACCGGGGCCGATGATTATGTCGTCAAACCGTTTTCCGTGCCCGAACTGCTGGCGCGCATCAATGCCCTATTGCGCCGTTCCAGCCCCCAATTGATCACCACCGTACTAAAGGCGGGGGATCTGGAACTGGACCGCACCAGCCATCGCGTCAGCCGCTCGGGCCGGGAGGTGCATCTCGGCCCCACCGAATATCGCTTGCTTGAATATCTGATGCGCCACCCCGGCCGCGTCTATTCGCGCGAGCAATTGCTCGACGGGGTCTGGGGCAATGATGTTTACGTCGATGAACGCACCGTCGACGTGCATGTCGGTCGTTTGCGCAAGGCGATTAATCGCGGCCGCGCGCCCGATCCCATCCGCACCGTTCGCGGCGCGGGCTATGCATTTGACGAACGATTTGAAAAAGCCAGCTAGTTGCGCCCGTTCGTCACGGCTTTATCGGGTCAGAAACGTCGCGATATAGTCGGCCAGCGCCCCGCTGTCGGATGGAATCGTGACCGATGCCTCGGCGTCCGCAACCAATTGATCAGGCACCTGTCCCCGCCGTAGCGCTGCCAACGCCAGCATGAAATCGTCGTCAAACTCGGGATGTGCCTGAAAACTCAGCGCCGCGCCATTCTCGTACATCAGCCCGGCATTCGGCGTAAACGCCGACGCCAGGATAATCTCGGCCTGTTTTGGCGGCACCTTGACCTGATCCTGATGCGAGCAGGCAATAGCGACTTGTTCCGGCGCGTCGGCCATGAAATCCGGTCGATTAGTGATTGAATATGTATGTCGACCTAACCCCCAGCCCCTTTCGGACAGCCCCACATCGCCGCCCAGTGCGTCCGCCATAATCTGGTGACCAAAGCAAATGCCCACCATTTTCGTGCTGGCGGCATAGGCGGAACGGATGAACTGTCGCAGCGGCGCCATCCACGCATAATCATCATAGACGCCCGCTGACGAGCCGGTGATCAAAATGGCTTGCAGCCCAACAGGGTCGGGCAGGGCCGCGCCCTCAAACAAAGGTACGGTTTCATAGCGAAACCGGCGCTGGGTAGCGTCGAGCATTTTTTCGAACATTTTGGGATAGGGCGCAAAACGGTCGGCGAGGGCAGGGGGCACCTTCCCGGTCTGGATAATGGTAATCTGCACGATGGTCCTCAACAAATCATGCCCTCCGCAATAGCTGCAAAGGGCATGAAATTTCAATGAAGAACTGGTGCGATCAGGCGGCGATGAACTTTATCGCCAGCCCGTTGATGCAATACCGCAGACCCGTTGGCTGCGGGCCATCCTCAAATACATGCCCCTGATGCCCGCCGCAGCGGCTGCAATGGACTTCCGTACGCTGACCGAACAGCGAGTTGTCCACCTTGGTGCCGAGGGCGCCATCAATATAGGTGTAAAAGCTGGGCCAGCCGGTGCCGCTCTCAAATTTGGTATCGGACTTATAGAGCGGCAAATCGCAACCGGCACAGGCAAATACGCCGACGCGGTGTTCTTCAAGCAGCGGCGAGGTAAAAGCGCGTTCCGTGCCTTCATGGCGTAAGACGTCATAGGCGGCATCGCCCAGTTTGGCGCGCCATTCCTCGTCAGTCATGGTGACCGCATAATTGCCATCGCTGGCCAGGGCCGGGGCGGTGCCGCGCATAAGATAACCCAGGCCACCAAGCCCGAGCAATGTCGCACCACTCCAGACAAAATTGCGTCGATCTAATTTCATGGTCCAACTCCCTTAAAAGAGGCGGGTCCGCGCCCCAAAGCTACCGGAGGGATGGCAGCAGCATCGCGGACCCTGTGACGTGCACTGTATTTGCTTGGGCGGGGCGGATGCACGTCAAGATTGTGTGAGAGCCCGGTCAATCCATAAACGACCGGGCCGCCACAGAACTATTCGTTGGCTCGCAACGTTAGGTTACATCGACGACTTAGGCGTCAGAACAGCATCGATCACATGGATCACGCCATTGCTCTGCATGACGTCGGCAATGGTGACATTGGCAGTGGTGCCATTTTCGTCGGTAACGGTCACGCCACCATCAGCAGTTGTCTTGAGGGTCAACTTGCAGCCACCAACAGTGTCCACGACGTGCTCGCCACCATCATCCTTGACCATGCCGACGATGTCGGTCGACAGCGCCTTGGCTGCAATCACGTGACACGCCAGGATCGTGGAGAGCATTTCCTTGTTTTCTGGCTTCAGCAGCGTCTCAACCGTACCGGCGGGCAGGGCGTCAAATGCTTCGTTGGTGGGTGCCAGAACCGTAAATGGACCTTCGCCCGAAAGCGTATCCACCAGCCCGGCAGCCTTTACGGCAGCAACTAAAGTGGTGTGGTCAGCTGAATTGACAGCATTTTCGATGATGTTCTTGTCTGCATACATGGCTGCGCCACCAACCATTGGGTTGTCCTGGGCAAAAGCTGCGGCGCCCGAAAGCGACGAGACGGTCAAGATGGTGGTGAGGGCAAGGCTGCGGATCGAGAGTTTCATGGGGACGTTCCTTCCTGTGTTTTTTTCCCCTTTGTTTCGGGGACAGGCGAAGCAACGAAGGCTTTTCGGGATAGTTTCAGATTTTTTTATTTTCTTGAAAACGCCGGTTCACGTTGGCCTCGTTCACCTTCAAGACTGAAAAAATCCTGCCGGATGAAGTCCGGCAGGACGAAAAGACATTGGAGTCCATGGCCTAAATCTGGGTCACCGCACCCTTGGCCACGATCGGCCCCGTTGGATCGCCGGTGGGCGAGCCGCCCTTGGGTTCAAGCGTAATCGCCAGAACCGACCCTGCGCCCCAACCCGCCATCACGTCAGGGGAAAGCGTAACTTGCGTGCGTTGATTGACCGGCACCACACCCATTGAGATCGGGTTGTTACCGCCCTGAATGGCCCAGAGTTCAAAATCCTTGTCTGGCACCGGCTCGCCTGACAGGGATGTCAGTCGCACCGCGCCTGTGGCGCTGTCGTAGAGCGCAACAAATTTGACGCTGCTGCCGTCCAGTTCGAGCGCTGCTACCAATTGCGTTGCCAGGCTCGCCGCATCACTGCTGCTGTTATAATTGCCCGCGTTCATGCCGATCGCGACCACCGCAATGGCGAGAGCCCCGGCAGCGAGTCCGCGCCACAGGATCAGGCTGTCCCACCAACTCGATTTATGCTGGCTAACGGCTTCACCAAACGCACGCGCCTCGATGGCATTGATCAAATGGGCTGGCACCGCCACTTCTTCAAACTCGGCATTGAGTTCGGCAAACCGGCTCACCCAGAAACGTTGCTCTGCCTGAAGCTGGGGATTATCCCGGATCAATAGCCGCACGCGCTCATGCTCGGCACTATCAAGAAGCCCAAGGACAAACTCGGCGACGAGGGCATTGCCGCCTACTGGATCGCCGATGTCATCACTTGTACTCATGCGCTCAAACACTCTTTCAGTTTTATCAGGCTGCGGCGCAACCATGTTCGCATTGTATTGAGCGGCACCTCATGGCGCTGCGCCAACTCGTCGTAACTATACCCGTCAAGATAGGCGCCGCGCACAGCTTCTGCCTTGTCCTGATCAAGTTTACCCAGGCATGATTCGATCTGGGCGCGTTCTTCGCTGTTTTCGGTCGCCCGTTCGGGCGATGGTCCCGCATCGGGGATTTCCAGCGCGACATCAATGTCGTCTGAGACCGGTCGGCGCGCTCGCAAGATGTCGAGCGAATGGTTACGCGCAACCGCGACCAGCCAGCTGATGGGACTATAGCGCCCCGCCACATAGCGGTCGGAACGCTGCCAGATCTTGACGTACACTTCCTGAATAGCCTCCTCGGCTTCGGATCGGTCTTTCAAGATACGCAGCGTTACGCCAAATAGTTTCGCGCTGGTGCGTTCATAGAGCAAACGAAAGGCAGCGCGGTCGCGCAAGGCGCAGCGCGAGATAAGGTCGGCGATGTCTTGGGACGGTGTCTGCATGACCACATCATATCGCGCTATTGGCTAAATGCCTATCCGCGCGCTCCCTCATGGTTTTTTTATGCCCCTACATAAAACGCAATTGCCAAGCGAATGGATCATGTCCCACAATAATTAACGGCCTGGCGGTATCGCTTCGTGATGAAATCGACTAGATCAGTGCCCGATCCGATAGACGCCGCCTTGGAAGGGAAACCGCAGACCCATGACTCAGGTGCCCACACCGCCATCCGCCGCCCAGGAACATAATTTCTCCCATGATGCCGGTATTCTGGCGCAGGCGCTCCCCTTCATGCAGCGTTATGAGGGCAAGACCGTCGTGGTCAAATATGGTGGCCATGCCATGGGCGATCCGGCACTTGGGCAGGCGTTTGCGCGCGATATTGCGCTGCTCAAGCAGTCCAAGGTCAATCCAATTGTCGTGCATGGTGGCGGCCCACAAATTGCCCAGATGCTCAAGAGCCTTGGAATCGAATCCAAGTTTGAAGGCGGCTTGCGCGTCACGGACGGACGCACCATGGAAATCGTTGAAATGGTGTTGGCCGGCTCGATCAACAAGGAAATCGTCGCGCTGATCAATGCTGAAGGCGAATGGGCCATTGGCCTGTGTGGCAAGGATGGCAACATGGTCTTTGCCAAAAAAGCCGAAAAAAAGGTTCTGGACCCGACATCAAACATCGAGCGTGTCCTCGATCTGGGTTTTGTCGGCGAACCGGTCGAAATCGATCGCACGCTGCTGGATCTTCTCGCCCGCTCCGAAATGATCCCGGTGATTGCCCCGGTGGCGCCAGGTCGGGATGGCGCCACCTACAATATCAACGCCGATACATTTGCTGGCGCCATCGCCGGATCGCTCGGCGCCAAGCGCCTGTTGTTTTTGACCGATGTGCCCGGCGTGCTCGACAAGAACGGCCAGTTGATGCCTGAACTGACAGTGCGCGAAGCCAAGGCACTGATCGCCGAGGGCACCATTTCAGGCGGCATGATACCAAAAGTCGAAACCTGCCTCGAAGCCTTGGAAAATGGCGTTGAGGGCGTGGTTATCCTCAATGGCAAGACGCCCCATGTCGTGCTGGTCGAATTGTTTACCGAATATGGTGCCGGCACATTGATCGTGCGCTAGCCTCGCACTGGACTTTAGGGGGCCATCTGGCCCCCTTGGCGTCTCCGTACTATACCTCGACCAAAAGGGGTTCATCGGGCCGTTTGCCGCGATGTCCGGCCTGATCGTTGACCTTGAGGAACGGCACCAACAGGCCCACCAGCAGGAACGCCCCCACGACATATATCATGGCGTTTGAGGCGGCATTGCTGAAGGCTGTGCCTTTCGAGGTCGCCCCCCACGCCTCTGCGTGCGCCAGCCAGGTAAAAAATATCTGGCCCACCAGCGCCACGCCGAACGAGCCACCAACCTGCTGGAAGGCTTGGAGCGTGCCCGCCCCCGATCCCGCATCCTGGGAGGGAATACCGGCCAGCACCGTCTGGAACAGCGAGGAAACCGCTGTTCCCAGCCCCACTCCGGCGATGAATAGCGGTGCCGCAAACCACCAGTGATCGATGCTGGAATCAATCCCGCTCAATACCCAGCGCAACGAAAACATGCCAATCACCAATGTCGCGGCGCCGCCGGCGAGCCGCTGCTTGAGGTAGTTACTGCCCAATCGGCCAGCCAGCAACGATGCCATTAATACCCCGATCGGGAACGGCACGGTGGTCAATCCCGACTCCAGTGGCGAGAACCCGAACCCGGTTTGCAGAAATATCGCCAGCACCAGAAACAGACCCGGCATACCGGAGAAAAACACCATGACCATGAACGCGCCGAGCACAAAATTCCGGTTCTCCAGCAGCGAGACCGGCAGCAACTGGGCCTGTCCACGCGCATCGCGCCGCTTTTGCCAAAAATAGAACGCCACCATCCCGACAAAAGACAGCACCATCATGCCGAAAATCCACAATGGCCAGCCAAAGGTACGCCCCTCGATCAGGGGATAGATCAGCAACAGGATGGCGACGCTGAACAGGCCAATGCCTACATAGTCATTCTTGAGTGTGGGATGCCGTGGCGTATGCGGAATAAGAAAGGAACCAGCCACAATTGCCAGCACCCCGAGCGGGATATTGATCAAAAAGATCGGCCGCCAGTCGAGACCCCACAGATCGGCATTGATCAACAGCCCACCCACCAGCGGCCCGGCCACCGAAGCCATGCCTGCGGTCAGACCAAAAAACGAAAACGCCAGGCCCTTTTCCTGTGGCGGGAATGTTACCTGCACGATGGCCATCACCTGCGGTGTCATCACCGCCGCGGCGAAACCCTGCAGGATGCGCGCCGCCACCAGCCATTCAATAGTCGGCGACAAGCCGCATAGCGCGGACCCGAAGGTAAAACCGCTGACCCCGATCAGGAACATCCATTTGCGCCCGATAATGTCGCCGAGTCGACCGAACGGTAACAGGCCCAGCGCGAAGGCCAGAACATAGCCCGCCACCACCCATTCAATCTGGCTGTCAGAGGCGCCAAGGCCGGTTTCCATCGTTGGAATGGCGACATTGACAATGGTGATATCGATCAGATTCATGAAGTTGGCCATCAACAGGATGACCAGCGCGATCCAGCGCCTTGGATCTGCTTCTTCGACCGTTTGGGGGACGTGAAAATTGGGGGCATTCATGGTGCCGTGTCCTTATTGGCGATGGCCGGGCGCAGAAGCGACCGCTCCAGTTCTCGCGTAATGCTGTCAAATATGCGGGGGCTGTCATCGAGCTGACGCCAGAGATTGCCCAGGGCCCCGGCAATGATCTGGGCGGCGGCCATGGGGTCGACATCGGGCCGGAAACTGCCATCGTCGCGCCCGGCGGTTACGATCTCGACCAATTGCCGGATCCAGAAATTATAAAGCGGCTGCATGACCTGGGCAACTGCGGGATCGCGGCGCGCCCGCTGCGCCAACTCGCTCATCACGATCACCAGGTCGGGATTATTGGTCATGGTATCGCGCTGATCTTCAAACTCGAAGCGCAGCCGGTCCCGTGGCGATCGGCGCGCGCGCGGGCGCCGTTTCTCCTGCGCCCTGAAATCCTGCTCGATCGTGTGGGCCACCAGTTGAACCAGCGCCTTCTTGGTGGGAACGTGATAGTGCAGGGTGGCGATGTTGATCCCCACACGCTCGGCAATATCGCGGGTGCGCAGTCCCTCAAAGCCTTTTTCCACGATCAGCGCGCGCGCCGCCTGGGCGATTGCCAATCGGCGCTCGTCGGTGCTCTCGCGTCTGGTCGGGGCGGTGGTTAACGTCATCGCTGATTTCGGTTTCGATGTGGGTGCCTTGGGTATCCCGGCACCGCGTCTCAATCAAGTGATTGATTGTCAATATTGGGCATGGCGCCCATGCAATTCATGCAAGGTTCATCGGCTCTCGCAATATTGCGATGGCCTCGAAGCGGCGCTTGCGTGGGGAAAGGGTCTGGTCAACGAGCGCAATTAACTGTTTATTCGAACTGAGGACGCATTTCGCGACAGGTTACACTCTTCCCTGTTGCATTCGGATCGGGCACACGCCATTTCCCCGCTAGACCATGCACGTGCCGCCTACCCATCCATCACTTTGTTCTAACACGAAAAATCTGTCGGAGACCAATATGAAACTCACTACCAAAGTCCGTTTGGCGTTGCTGGCCACGATTGGCACCGCCGCCATGGTCCAGCCCGTCATGGCGCTCGATGCACAGGCATTTGTTGATCGTGTCGCTGCCGTTTATGGCGCCATGGGCTACGATATCGAACCCGGCGCCGTCGAGGCTGACGGCTCAACGGTGGTTGTTAAAGGCGTCACTGTGGCGGTTTCAGGAGAAGCGCCAACCAATTTCGCCGCCGACCTGACCTTTACCGGCGTCATTGAAAATGCCGACGGCAGCTATACGGCCCAATCCCTGACCATGCCCGATTTCGAGTATGACATTACCGAAAAAACGCCAGGTCACGTCTCGCTCAAGAATATTGTCGTCAATGGCATCTATGTACCCGCCGGTGACAAGGTGAATTTCATCGCCTCATTGCAGGGCTACGCCTCGGCAAGTGCCGGGCCGCTCAGCGTCACCCGCAAGGGCCTCGAAGTCATCACGATTGACAAGATTGCAAATGACAACACGTTCAACCCCCAGCAGGGCAGCGCCGATCTGGTCGACGTCAAATCCAGTTTTGAGGCTCACCGGTTTCTCCGCCGACTTGAGCACCGTTGCTGAAGAAAATGTCGAGGCTGGTGCAGCGATCGAGGCGCTTGGCTTGACCCGGGTAAGCGGTAATATCAATGAATCCATGACCTGGTCGATGGCCGATGGGCACATGGTCATCGACCAGCTTCTGGTCAATCTCGATGATCAGGGTGCCGTGCGGTTCAATGCTGATCTGACCGGTTTTACCCCCGCACTGATGGATACAATCTATTCCTCGATTGCCGCTGACGATGGCTCCAAGACCAGCGAGGAAGTTGATCAGGCCAATATGATGATGGGCATGCAGGTCATGTCACTGGTCAGCATCAATGGTGCTTCGCTGCGTTTTGACGATGCGTCCATGTCGATGAAACTGATCAATTTCTTCGCCAAGCAGGAAGGTATCGAACCGGCCCAACTGGTCGCCGGTTTCAAGCAAATGGTGCCCGCCATGATCAATCAGGTCGGCATTCCAGCGCTCAATGACATTCTGGTGCCCGCCGTCAATACCTTCCTTGACGATCCAAAGAGCCTCGAGGTTTCGCTCAATCCCCCCTCGCCGGTAAATGGCATGATGGCCATGGGCGCCGCCGCCAATCCCGCCGGCCTGATACCGTTGCTGGGCTTGAGCGCGACAGCCAACGAGCCAGCCAAATAAACCCTTCGGCGGGGCGATATTTTTTGCCCCGCCACTAACGCCAAGTTTATATGAAGTGTTCAGCATTTCTTGCTAGAGTTGCTGGAATGAACGCCATAACCCCATCCACTGCTCGCAGCCTGTCCCACGTCACCGATTGGGTGTTCGATCTGGACAACACGCTCTATCCGCGCACCTGCAATCTGTTCGCCCAGATAGATGTGCGCATCACCCACTATGTCATGGAAATCGCCCAACTCGATTTCGACGCCGCCCGCGCCCTGCAAAAAGGCTATTATCGCGACCACGGCACTACTCTCAATGGCTTGATGCTCAAGCATAAAGTGGACCCGGATCATTTTCTCGATACGGTTCATGCCATCGACTATGCCCCTGTTGCGCCGCATCCTGAACTGGTCGCCGCTATTCGGGGTCTGCCGGGCCGCAAATTTATCCTAACCAATGGCGATGTCGGTCATGCGCGCGCGGTGCTAACCCGTCTGGGGGGCGCTGACCTGTTCGAGCACATCCACGATATCCGCGCCATGACCTATGTTCCAAAGCCGCACAAGTCGGCCTATGATGGCATTCTGGCTCTGCACGCGATTGACCCCACACGCGCGGTCATGTTCGATGATCTGGAAAAAAACCTCACCGTCCCCCATGACATCGGCATGAGCACTGTTCAGGTTGTTGCCGACGAGGCCTTCGTCCACGATCAGGTCGAAGCCTGGGAGTTGGGGCGAAGCTCAGGGCCGCACGTTCACCACATCACCGACAATCTGGCCCATTTCCTGGCCAATCTACCGTGATGATTTGAGGCCGCGTGTCTTGATTTTCACCCGCGGCCTATTTGAGTCCCTTGGCTTGGCATTGCTGAAGAGCAGAAACCTGCAGCGGCACCAACCCGTTGAAACTTGGGGTTGGCTGTTTGACGAAGGCGGCGGAAAAGCTGTCGGCCAGACAGTTGCACATATCCTCGGTATGGAGATAGTCCGTCTTGCAGGTCGCATAGGCATAGAGGGCCGCGCCAGCACGATTGGGGCAGATATTTTCCGCAAGCGTTTGTGCATCGTTGGCAATCTGATACTGGTCTGAACTATCATGAACCGAAAGCGGCGCCGCGCCCGCAGCGAGGTCCGCAATTCGTGACTCTATGAGCTTTGAGGCCTCGCACCGACAGTCGTTGAGACTCGGCATAAATCCCCCGATCCTGACAATATTGGTAGGCATAGCGGCCCTCGGCAAAGGCCTGATCGCGAATGTCAGAATTTGCCGCAGCTGAGGCCACGGCGAGCAACGAAGTATTGACGTCGGCAGCGGCGGCGGCCAGTTCCGCCTCCCACCAGTGTGATTCTTTGGGCGTCTCAGACATCACGGCGAGATGGTCCATGAAGTTGGGAGTGGCCTCAATATGGAGATCAAGCCCGCTTCTGCTTACCGCCAGATAGATTTGCGATAGCTGGGGCAGGCTTGATGGTCGCGTCCACAAACACGCGGCTGCATCGTCATTGGCAGTCTCGCAATCAGGCGTCGCCCCACTGGCCGCAGTAATGCGCTCGACCAGACCGCGTATAGACCCATCTATTTGGGTGTGCTGTACATGGAAGGTAATGCCACCGAGTATGGTATCGTCCGCACAACCACCCAATTCGAGACTGAACCAACGCGTCTGGCTGTCCTTGTAAAACCCCTCGCAATCGCTGCCCGAAACATAACCGGCATCATTCAGAATCGCCCGCAACTCGGCGAACCGTTGCCCGATCATCGCGCCCTCGGGCGCAATCGGATCGAACTGACCGCTATCTACGCTGAAACCACTACTTGACGATGCCAGACGCTCCTCGAGGTCGGTCACGGCCATAAGGTTCAAGGTGACGTTGCTCTCGGTGCTGTTGCTAGAGATGGTCAGGGTGATGGCGTGCACAAGTGGCGCGTTCGGCGGGGCCCGCCATTGGCAGTAAGCGACGTCTGGTCCGCTGAGGTCGCACTTCGACTCGACGCCGAACTGCATTGCCAAATCTTCAACGATTGCCGGGGCGGACAGATCGACGAGCGGCCCGCTCCATCTGTAGTCGATCTGGCTAACGGGTTCGTCAAGGCTGCCCGCCTGAAATCTCCCCATACCCAAAATTACGTCGATATCCGCGCCACTGACCATTCGCGCATAGTGGGGTGCGGAGCCAGGGACCGCTGCCAACCCGGCAACCTCAAGCAGGGTCACCGCCTCGCGCCCCCGCATCCCGATCTTTACGCCAAATGGCGCCTGCGGCGACAGGCCCGCAAGATCATTGGTGCCGACAATTGCTTCGGCCGCTACCGCACCCGGCGCCCAAATCAGCAAAAATGTGGACACCATGCCGGGTAGTATTGCACGCAAAGCTACCGCAAGGCCGGCGCTGCATGCCCAGAGCAGGCATCGGCGGCAGGATAACGAAAAACTATGAAATACGGCGTCGCATAATATCATCTCCTGTTGCCTCCACACCGTGGACAAAAAGATGAAACATTTTCAACAGGACAATATTTATTCCTCGCTGCTCAGAGGTGTCAAGCAGCATTGCTCAACACCCAAACTTGGCAGCAAACCTACATATTGTTGAGGTGCAGGATATTGCCGTCCGGGTCTTTGAACCAGACCATCTTGAAGTCACCGGCAATATGCACGTCCCCTTGCAAATCCATGTCCTTGTAATGCTCGAACACGACGCCCTTGGCCTTGAGATCAGCGACAATAGTCTCGATTTCCGCGCCGACACCCCAAACAACAGCATTCGCCTTATTGCTGCCCGCGTAGTCCGACCTATATACTACCAGAGCCGTTGATCCGGTCTCAAATTGCATGACGTTCTCATCGCCGCTAACCAGTGGCAATCCCAACGTTGTTTCATAAAATTGCCGTGCCCGGTTCATATCGGTCACCGCCACTATTGCCGCAGAATCCTTGTCTTTGAGCATGACGAACCCTTTCCTGGGGAAAGCCCCCAGCGTTCCTGCCGCACCGCACATAAGTGGCGATGACACGGCCCAACCGACCCAAATTACCACGCGACCAATCGGCCGCCAAATCAAAGGATAATACCATGGAATATAGACGCCTTGGAAAATCGGGCCTGCAGGTCAGTGAAGTTTCGCTCGGCTCATGGGTAACCTTCGGCAAGCAGGTCGATGAAAAGGAAGCCCTTGGCCTGATGACCCTTGCCTATGATGAAGGCATCAATTTTTTCGACAATGCCGAGGGTTATGAAGCCGGCGCATCCGAGGCCTTGATGGGACAGGCGCTCAGCAAACTGGGCTGGGGACGCGATAGTTTTGCGGTTTCCTCCAAAGTGTTCTGGGGCGGTTCCAAGCCCACCCAGCGCGGGCTCAGCCGCAAGCACGTTTTTGATGCCTGTCATGCCGCGCTTAAGCGGCTACAGGTGGACTATCTCGATCTTTATTTCTGTCATCGTCCCGATATCGATACCCCGATAGAGGAGACCGTGCGGGCCATGCATGATCTCATCCAGCAGGGCAAAATATTGTACTGGGGCACCTCGGAATGGAATGCCCAGCAATTGACTGAGGCCTGGGCCGTGGCCAAAGATTTGCGCATCACCCCGCCAACCATGGAACAGCCACAATATAATCTGTTCGAACGTCAAAAGGTCGAAGGCGACTATGCCCCGCTCTATGATCTCATGGGCCTGGGCACGACGATCTGGTCGCCGCTGGCGTCCGGCGTTCTCACCGGCAAGTATAATGATGGCATCCCCAAGGACAGCCGCTTGAACCTGCCCGGTTATGAATGGCTAAAGGCCAGTTGGGAAAGCGAAGCGGGCAAGGCCAAGCTCGCCAAGGTCAAACAATTGGCCAAGGCTCGCCGACGATGTGGGCATGCCCATTCACCACATCGCCCTTTTGTGGTGCTTGGCCAATCCACACGTCTCGACCGTGATATTGGGCGCATCGAAAAAATCGCAGTTGGAGGACAACCTTGCCTCTCTCAAGTCCAAGGATAAGCTGACCCCCGATGTGATGGAGACAATCGACACCATCATGGGCAACAAGCCCGCGGCCCCGCATCGCTTCTGATTCTGGTGCTGGCCGCGACCCCTTCGCGGCCAGCCTTCACGACCGCCCGAGGCGGTCCATTGAGCGGTCATGAGTTCATATTCCTCGCCATTTCGCCCAAATACGCCTAATCAGCCCAAACCAACGCTGGCTGAGCGCTTCGCCAATCTGCGTTTATTGGGGCGACTGGTCGCCCAGATCTGGCGCACCAGCCGCGCCTTGACTGCCGCCAGCATTGGTCTGCGTCTGGTCCGCGCCGTTCAACCCATTATCATGCTGTTTGTCGGCAAACTGATCATCGACGAGGTCGTGCGCCTGTCCGGCAATGCCATCGGTGATGATTTTGCCGGTTGGTGGCAGAGCGGTCGGCTCAATGTCATTGCCCTGCTGCTGCTCACCGAGTTTGTTCTGGTGGTCGCAGGAGACCTGCTCAATCGCGCCACCAGCCTTGTCGATACCATTCTGGGTGAACTCCATTCCAACACCGTCAGCATGGAACTGATGCTGCACGCCGCAAGGCTTGATCTGCGTCACTTCGAATCCCCTGATTATCAGGACCGGCTCGAACGGGCCCGGCGGCAGGCGGCAGGCCGCAATGCGCTTCTGTCCCAAATGTTTGGTCAGGCCCAGGACATGATCACCGTGGTGACCCTTGCCGCAGGTCTGTTCGTCTATGCGCCTTGGCTCATCCTGCTGCTGCCGCTGTCGTTCGTCCCCTCGATCTGGGGTGAAACCCGCTTCAACACGCTGTCCTATTTTGTCAGTCGCGGTCGCACCCCGGAGCGGCGACAGCTCGAATATATCCGCCACATCGGTGCCAACGCTGAAACAGCCAAGGAGATCAAGCTTTTTGGTCTTGGCAATTATCTGGTCGACCGTTTCCGCACCCTGGCCCACACCATCTATCTCGAAAACCGCCGGCTCTCCACCGACCGCGCGCTCTGGGGCGCACTGTTCTCCTCCATTGCCACGCTGACCTATTATGGTGCCTATGCCTATATTGTCTGGCGCACCGTGACCGGTGCCTTCACCATCGGGGATCTGGCCTTTTTGTCCGGCTCATTCCTTAATCTGAATGGCCTGTTCCAGAAAATCCTCCTGGGTTTTACCCAGATTGCCGGGCAGTCGCTGTTTCTCGATGACCTGTTTTCATTCTTTGAAATCAAGCCCGCCATCGCGCCGCCGGAAAATCCAAAACCGTTCCCCGATCCCATTGCGCACGGCATTGTTTTCGACAAGGTCGGCTTTCGCTATCCAGAAACCGATATCTGGGCCGTCCGCGATTTGAGCTTCACCCTCAACGCTGGTGAAACGCTGGCGCTGGTTGGCGAGAACGGGGCGGGCAAAACCACCATCGTCAAGCTCCTGACCCGTCTCTACGATCCCGATGAGGGCCAGATCACCGTTGATGGCGTCGATTTGCGCGACATGGCGGTCGACGAAATCCACGCCCATATCGGTGTTATTTTTCAGGATTTCATGCGCTATAGCTTCACCGCCGCCGACAACATTGGCGTTGGTAGCGTTGCCAATAATGACGACCGCCCCCGCATTGAGGGTGCCGCCGCCAACAGCCTCGCCGACGCGGTGATCAACAAATTGCCGCTCAATTACGAACAACCGCTCGGGCGGCTCTTCAACAAGGGACGCGACCTGTCGGGCGGCGAATGGCAGAAAGTGGCCATTGCGCGTGCCTATATGCGCGACGCCGAACTGGTCATTCTCGATGAGCCGACCTCCGCGCTCGACGCCAAATCAGAAGCCCAGGTCTTTGAACGCTTCAAGACCCTGACCGTGGGCAAGACCGCCGTATTGATTTCCCACCGCTTCTCGACGGTGCGGATGGCGGACCGCATTCTGGTGCTCGAAGACGGCAAAATTCTCGAAGCCGGCAGCCACGAGCAACTTTTGGCGCTGGCCGGCCGCTATGCCGAACTGTTTGAACTACAGGCCCGCGGCTATCGCTAGGGCCTGACGATCAGCCGACCTTTGACCGAGCCGGCCAATATCCTGTCGGCAGCCTCGGGCAAGTCGGCCAGCCCGATCTCTTCGACAAAGCCACCATAGGCCTTGATGTCAAACAGCGCCGCCAACCGCGCCCACGCCGCAACGCGCGCCTCATAGGGTTGCATGACGCTGTCTATGCCCAATAGTGCCACCCCCCGCAGGATGAAGGGCAACACATTGGTGTTGAGACTCGATCCCGGCCGCATTGCCAATCGCCGCGACGGCCCCACCATATTTGACCTGACGCAACAGCTTGCCCAGAACCGCACCGCCCACCGCGTCGACCACCCCGGCCCAGCGCGCCGCTTCAAGCGGCTTGTCCGCCTCCTCCATAAAGGCCGCGCGATCCAGAATGGCGTTCGCCCCAAAGGCTCTGAGCGCCTCGCTCAGTTCAGCGCGGCCCGATAGCGCCGTTACCGAATAACCCAGCTTTGCCAGCATCGCCACGGCAATCGAGCCAACACCACCGCCCGCGCCAGTCACCAGAATTTCGCCACTAGTTGGTGTCAATCCAGCCCGTTCCAGCCGGTCAATCGCCAGCATCGCGGTTAATCCCGCCGTACCCACAATCATCGCCTCGCGTCCGCTCAGACCCTTGGGAAGTGGCACCAGCCAGCCGGCCTTGACCCGTGCCCGTTGCGAAAATCCGCCCCAATGGTGCTCGCCAACGCGCCACCCGGTCAGCACCACCTCCTGGCCCGGATTATAGCGTTCATCATCGCTGGCACGCACTCGCCCGGCAAAATCGATCCCGGCCACATGTGGAAAATTCCGCACCAACCCGCCCGCACCCTTGAGGCAGAGGCCATCCTTGTAATTGAACCCGGCCCAGTCAATGTCGACGAGAACCTCGCCCTCGGGCAGCTGCTCATCCTCAAGCGCTTGCACCTGCGATGACAGTTTTCCGTCCGCCGACTTGTCGGTAACCAGTGCCTTGAATGTCATTTGCTTCTCTTTCTTCCAGCGCCAGCCAACACCAGATCAGTTTAGCGCCCCGGCATCAATACTGGGTGCGTGTTCGATATTTTAGCGCATTTGGAACCATTTCGGCCCAACATGCGTTTTGTTAGGTTGTGTCTGGATTATTTGAGGCAAAGGGAACCCGCCTGAAAGGTGACGAATTGAATAAGCTTGATCGGGGCAGCTGGTCCCCGGACATTGACTATGCCCAGCAATTGGCAGCACTGCCTTGGCGCAAGACCAAGAGCGGAAAAATCGAGATTTTAATGGTGACGTCCCGAATCAGTCAGCACTGGTTGCTGCCAAAGGGCTGGCCGATGACCGGTAAGTCACTTGTTGAGGCAGCAGCCCAGGAAGCGCTGGAAGAAGCGGGCGTGCGCGGCAAGATGCATTCCAAGCCGGTCGGGAAATACTATTATGACAAGCTGATGAAGGATGGTCAGGCTGTGCCGTGCACGGTCGACTGCTTCGCCCTCAAAGCGAACAAGCTGCTTGATGAGTGGCCCGAAGCAACTCAGCGCGAACGTCGCTGGTTCACGCTGCCCGATGCTGCCGCGGCCGTCTATGAACCGGATCTGGCTCGCATGCTCTCGTCCAACGACCTCACCAAAAAACTGAGCGTCTGATTATCCGCCGACGGTCGGCAGGGTCAAATCGCCTGACGTCAGTTTGCTCGCGGTAATTGTTTCGCTGGCCCGCTCGCGCGGCAATTCAAGGCTGGCCCAGACGCTGATCAGCGCATGACGCAACTCGAAAATCATTTCATCGCTATGCAATGGTGTCGGCGTAATTCGCAGGCGCTCAGTCCCTTTGGGCACAGTCGGATAGTTGATCGGCTGAATGTATATATTGTGCTTTTCCAGCAGCATATCGCTGGCCGCCTTGCACTGGCGCGCATCACCCACCAGCAGCGGCACGATATGGGTCTCATTGGTCATGACCGGTAGCCCGGCATCGCGCAAAATGTCCTTGGTCAGTTGCGCCTGGCGCTTATGCTGCGTGCGCTCGGCGTTCGAGGTCTTCAAATGCTCGATCGAGGTGCGCGCTGCCGCGCAAAGCGCTGGCGGCAAGGCTGTGGTGAAGATGAATTCGGGCGCATAGGATCGCACGGCGTCCACGATCGATTTGTTGGCGGTAATATAGCCGCCCATGACGCCAAACCCCTTGGCCAGTGTGCCCTCGATGATATCGATCCGGTCCGTCAGGCCTTCGCGTTCGGCAATGCCGCCGCCGCGCGGCCCGTAAAGACCGACCGCGTGTACTTCGTCAATATAGGTCAGGGCACCAAACTCTTCGGCCAGATCGCAAATTTCTTTGATCGGCGCGATGTCCCCATCCATCGAATAAACCGATTCAAAACAGATCAACTTGGGCCGCTTGCGATCGGTGGCCGCCAGCAATTCACGCAAATGAGCCATGTCATTGTGACGGAAGATATGGCGCTGCATCCCCGACTGGCGCACGCCCTGGATCATGGAGGCGTGGTTGAGTTGGTCAGAATAGATCACGCAGTCGGGCAGGAGCCGCGCAATGGTTGAAATAGCCGCTTCGTTGGACACAAAGCCCGATGTAAAGACCAGCGCCCCTTCCTTGCGGTGCAGATCGGCCAGCGACCGCTCCAGTTCGACCAATGGCCGGTTGGTGCCCGAAATATTGCGCGTCCCGCCCGCGCCAACGCCAAGACGTCCGGCGGCTTCCTGCATTGAGGCCACGACTTTTTCGTGCTGCCCCATGCCCAGATAATCGTTGGAACACCAGATGGTGATGTCGCGCGCATTGTCCGAATCGTCGCGATAACGCGCCCGTGGAAACGAGCCGGCAATACGTTCCAGATCGGCGAATACGCGGTATCGCTTTTCCTGGCGCAATGTATCAACTGCGTCCTCGAACATGCTGCGATAGTCCATCATACCGACCCTTTTATTCGCGCCTTGCCCTGGTTTGGCCTGACGATCCAAACCTATTCGCCCGGGCGCGTCGTTGACATAGGTCAATTCGACGCGCGTTTTGCGCAGTACGCCAGTTTTGTCTGCGGTACGGCATCGCCTCACCAGTCTAAAGCGAATTGGCCGAAATTCCAACATGGGACCTGTCAGCCATTCATTCGCACCTGACCAGCACTTGCCTCTGACCGGCATGATGCAATACCACCATGGCAATAAATGCGTTACGGGGGACCCCATGCCAGAATTTGCTTCTTATCCAAGCCTGCGCGATGCACCGGTCGTCATTTCGGGTGGCGCCACGGGTATTGGCGAGGCCCTGGTGCGCAATTTTGCCGCGCAAGGTGCCATGGTCGGTTTTGTCGATATTGCCGACGAGGCAGGTCAGCAACTCGCCACCGAATTGAACGGGCAGGGGCATACAGTGCGTTTCACCCGCTGCGATGTCACTGATACCAGCGCCTATCAGTCAGCGATCAATGGTTTTGCCAGTGCCCATGGCGATGCCCAGGTACTGGTCAATAATGCTGCCTTTGACGAGCGTCACGATTGGACCGAAGTGACCCCCGAGCTTTGGGACGAGCGTATAGCGGTCAATCTCAAGCACGCCTTTTTTGCAATTCAGGCGGTAGCGCCCGCCATGGTTGCCGCCAAAAAGGGCTCGATCATCAATATGGGTTCGATCAGCTGGATGATCATGTCACCCCGCATCCCGATCTATGAAACCGCCAAGGCTGCCGCCCATGGGCTGACCCGGTCGATGGCGCGCGAACTGGGCAAGAGCGGTGTCCGGGTCAACACCCTGGCGCCCGGCTGGATCATGACAGAGCGCCAGATTGCACGCTGGCTCGATGCGACCAGTGAGAAGTGGCTCGAGGAAAGTCAGACGCTGGCCGGCCGTGTGCTGCCCGACGATGTTGCCCGCATGGTGCTGTTTCTGGCGGCCGACGACAGTGCCATGATTTCAGCACAGGATTTTTTAGTTGATGGGGGTTGGGCACACGCCTAGAAATTTTACTCAAAATCAGACAATGTGGCCGTGCCTGCGGCCGGGCCACCGTGCTGCCGCAATCCCGAATGACAACTGCCAAAACCAGACCTTTAGGAATTCTCGCATGAAGTCGAAGATTATCGTCGCCAGCTTCGCTGTATTGGCCCTGAGCGCCTGTACCACCACAAATCCCTATACCGGCCAATCCGAGATCAGCAAAACCAGTGGTGGTGCTTTGATCGGGGCGGGCGGCGGTGCCCTGGGTGGAGCCTTGATCGGCGCCGCAGTTGGCGGCGATCCCCGAATCGGCGCCTTGATTGGTGCCGGAGTTGGCGGGCTGACCGGCGCTGCCATCGGCAATTATATGGATCAGCAGGAGGCCGAGCCTGCGCGCCCAGCTTCAGGGTACCGGCGTTTCGGTAACCCGTGTTGGCGAACAGATTGTCCTCAACATGCCGTCCAACATTACCTTCGCCACCGACCAGGCATCGGTGCAGCCGCAGTTCAACCAGACCTTGGTTTCGGTGGCGCTGGTGCTCAAGAAATTCGACAAGACCATCGTCGATGTCTATGGCCACACTGATTCGACTGGCAATGACCAGTACAATCTGGATCTGTCGCAGCGGCGCGCAGTATCTGTTGCCACCATCCTGGCCAATCAGGGCATCAACCAGCAGCGGTTCTTCATTCAGGGCAAGGGCGAATCGGCCCCGATCGCGTCCAACGCTACCGAATCAGGCCGCGCTCAGAACCGTCGCGTCGAAATCCGACTGTCCCCGATCCAGGGCTGATAGCTGCCAGACAACGCCATCAAGCGCGGCTCACGGGCCGCGCTTTTTTATGGGCTGGACGCGGGGGTTTCAACCACCGGTTCGGCCGTTGGCGTGCCGGGTTGAACATCTGTGCCCGGCGCACCCATCAGCAATTGCAGCGCCAATAGCACGGCAATGACAATAGCCAATCCAATCAGACCCGCCCGCCACCAGTTGGTAGGCGTATTCGCGCGCGCGACCGGTTCTGACTCCGCGATCACCTGATCGGCCATTTTCTGTGTCGGTTTTGGCTTTGACGGCGGCGCCACGCCGGGTGTTTCGGCCATCAGAAGTCTCCTTGTTGCAAGGTTTCTGTGCACACACCATCGTGCGCCTGATGACCAACCGCGGCAATAACGAACTGGTTCCCCATTCGATGTAGTCGATGGGCGAAAATGGCCCTACGGCATCAATTGACCGCCATTGACCTCGATTGTCTGCCCGATCATGTAGCCGGACAGCACCCCCGAGGCGAGAAAGAGGTAGGCACCGACACAGTCCTCGGCAACGCCCAACCGTCCCTGCGGAATGGTAGAGAGCAACGTGTCCAATTGGGCTCGGGTCGAATATCGCTCCTGGAACGGGGTATCAATGACACCCGGCGCCACCGCATTGACGCGAATACCGAACGGGATCAGTTCCTTGGCCATGCCGCGCGTCACATTGCCGATAAACGCCTTGGAGGAGCCATAAAGCCCGGCGCCGCCGCTGGCCCCGTTCCGTCCCGCAATCGATGTTGTGTTGATGATGAAGCCGCCATTGGCCTTGAGATGGGCAATAGCCGCGCGACTGGCCGAGAGCACCGAGCGTGCATTCAAATCCATGATCGCGTCATAGATTTCGTCGGTCCATTCCGCGTAGGGTTGCCGCGCTACCATGCCGCCCGCATTGTTGATCAGCCCGTCAAGGCGACCAAAAATTTTCGCCGTCTCCTCGACCGCCCGCGCCATCTCCCCGGCTTTTGAGGCGTCCGCCTGTATCAGCGCCACGGTGCCACCATCGGCCCGGATGGTGTCCGCAACCGCTTCTGCCGCGGAAACACTGGCATTATAGTGCAGGCCCACCAGCGCACCCTGGGCACCAAAGGCCTTGGCCAATGCAGCCCCGATGCCGGTTGACGCGCCAGTAATCAGCACGGCCTTGCCATCCAGATCAGGTATGTGGAGTTTGGTCTTGGACATTTTGATCTCCGGGCGGTCTATGAGCCTGATCGATCACAAAATATATGGGGGCAATATATATGCCGAACCAGTTTATCAGATATCGGATAGCAAATGCCAGTTACCGTTGAATAAACGCCTGCGCTGCGCTGCAATTCAGCGCGCCTGCCGCAACTCGCCGAAGTGACAATATTGGCGCGCGCGAGCCAAGACCCGAAAATTGAGGGAAGACTTGTCGGCGCGCCGTTGCGGGCTAGTAGACGCGCACCAATCGCCCGTCCGGTTGCTCCACCAGTTCGCCAGGCGGGGCATCGACCAGCCGACTTGCCTTGGCGACCATTTCGGGGTCAGTACCAAGTTTTCCGGCCCCGGCATCCTCGGTTGACAGCACCGAGGCCTTGAGCAGGCGCGAATAGGGATGTTCCGGATTTTCCAGCACCGCACGCGCATCGCCCATTTCAACGATCCGTCCGCGCTGCATGATAATCAGCCGGTTGGAGATGTAATAGGCGGTCGCCAGATCATGGGTAATATAGATGACCGAAACGCCCAGATCGTCGCGCAATGATTTGAGCAGATTGACAATCGACATGCGTAGCGATGCATCCACCATCGACACCGGCTCATCGGCGATCAGCAGCGGTGGATTGGGGATCAGGGCACGTGCAATGGCGGCGCGCTGCAACTGTCCGCCGCTCATTTCATGAGGAAACCGGCCCTTGACCTCGGCCAGTGACAAGCCGACCTTTTGGAGCGCCCCGTCCATGGCCTTGTCGATTTCGGTCTGATCGGAAAGTTTAAGGAATCGTCGCGCTGTCGATTCCAGATAGCGGTCGATCCGCTTGAGCGGATTGAATGCTTCGAACGGGTTCTGAAAGACCGGTTGAACCGCCGCCATGAACGCCAGTCGGGCTGCCCGGTCCGCCTTGGCGTTAACGGTCTGGCCGCGAAACTGAATGGTGCCACTGCTCGGGCGTTCCAACCCGAGGATCATGCGCGCCAGGGTGGTTTTGCCCGAACCGCTCTCCCCGATAATTGTAAAAATCTCTGCCTTGTCCGCCTCGATGGAAAAACGGGCATCCTGCACCGCCGCCACGCTGCGCCGCGACAATAGTCCACCCATGGAGAAATGCTTGGAGACATCGTTGACTGCCAACAGTGTGCTCATGTTTGGGCCCCGACATTGGCTTGGTGCGGTGCCGTCAGGGGCGCTACGTCCTTCCAGCGCCAGCAGGCAGTACGATGGCTCGGTCCAACGGTTTGAAGCGGCGGCACCTCGCTCTTGCACTTGTCAATCGCCAACGGGCAACGCGGATGAAAACGGCAGCCGCCCGGCGGGTTTGCAAGGCTTGGCGGACGTCCCTCGAGCGCCGTGCGCTGGCTGGTATCGCCAATACGCGGCAAACTCGCCACCAGATGCGCGGTATAGGGGTGTTTGGGCGCAAAGAACATATCGCGCGTCGGCCCCTCCTCGACCAACCGCCCCGCATAGATGATCCCCACGCGGTCCGTCATATTGGCATGAACGCCCATATCGTGTGTCACCAGCACCACCGAACTGCCCATGTCCTGCTGAATGTCACGAATGAGCGACAGCACCTCTTTTTGCACCACCACGTCGAGTGCCGTCGTCGGCTCATCTGCGATGATGAATTCGGGATGACACACTGTTGCCAGCCCGATAGTGACCCGCTGGCGCATGCCGCCCGATAATTCGTGCGGATAGGCCTGCAGGACTTCGGGCCCCAGCTTGAGTTTGCCAAGGTGGTCCACCACCCGGTCGCGAAAGGCTTTGCCCGACAGACCCAGCGGGCGGGCGGCAAAATCTTCAAGGCTCCTGCCGATGCGGCGCACCGGGTTGAGAACGCTCATCGAGCCTTGCATGACATAGGCTCAAGTGCCGCCAGCGGATGGCCTCGATGGCCTGGGAATCGGCATTGGTCACATCAACGCTTCGACCACCAAAATTATAGGTTGCGCTGCCCGCGATCACCCGCAGTGGTGGTCGAATGGCAGCGGCCAGAACCTTGATGAAACTGGTCTTGCCCGATGAGCTTTCCCCCGCAATGCCATAGACCTCATTCTTGCGTATGGTCATTGTAATGTCGTCCACCGCCCGCACCTCGCGTTCGATGCCGAAATAGTTCATCTGGTAGTAGGCCTTGAGCCCGCTGACGTTGAGGATGTCTTCATGGCTTGTTTCGGCGGTCATGATCAGGCTCCCATGCGCCGCAGCCGGCTGCGCGGATCGATATATTCATTGAGCGAGACGGCAAGCAGGAACAGGCCAACGAACAGGATGACGATAAAAATCACCGGGATGAGAATCCACCACCATACACCCACCACCATCGCCGAATGGCTATTGGCCCAATACAGCACCGTACCGATAGTGGCCTGGTTGATATTGGTGAAGCCCAGCACCGCCAGCGTGACTTCCAGCCCGATCGACCACAACATGTTGGCCATGAAAGTCGAGAACACGATTGGCATCACATAGGGCAGGTGCTCCTGCAGCAATATCTTGGGCGTGCTCATCCCAGCGAACACCGCATGGCGGGTAAACTCGCGATGTCGCAGCCCCAGTGCCACCGACCGGATCAGCCGCGCATCGAACGGCCAGCCAAAACAGGCCATGATCAGCGCCAGCGTCCATGAATTGAGATCGCTGCGCAACACGAAGTAAAACAACACCAGCACCGGAAAGATCGGCACCGCCACGAAAATATCGTTGACGAGCATCAGCCCGCGATCCACCCATCCCCCGACATAGCCGCTGGTCAGCCCCACCGCCAGCGAGATGATGCGCGAGAGCACCGCGACTGTTACCCCAAAGATGACCGAATTTCGAAAGGCCGTTGACAGCTGCCAGAACAGGTCCTGCCCGCGCGAATTGGTGCCAAACCAATATTGCGCCGATGGCGGTTGGTCGGGAATGACCACATAGATCAGGTTCGGGTCTGTCGGCGCAAAATAGCTTGCCGCGGCAAAGATCAGGATGAACCCCACCAGCGTTACGCCGATGGCAAATTCGATATTGTAGCGAACAAGGTCGCGGAAAACAGCAAACATGGCGGCTAATCCGTCCTTACGCGTGGATCGAGCAGGGGATGGAGCAGGTCAACGATGAAAATGGCCGTCGCCACCGCTGCCACCGACACCGTGGACACCGCCAGTACCAGCGAAAAATCGCCGCCATTGACCGCGTCGACCAGTAGCGACCCGAGGCCCGGATAATTGAACACTTGTTCGGTGATCACCGTGCCCGAAAATACCCCGCCCAGTGTCATTGCCAGCGCCGTCAGTTGCGGCACGGCTGCGTTGCGGATCACATAGCTGCCCACAATGGTCCGGCGCTTGACGCCCGCCAGTTCCGCGTACGTCACATAGTCTTCGGTCACAATGTTGGAGACCAGCGCCCGCATCCCCAGGAACCAGCTGCCGAAACCCACGAGCACCAGCGACGAGGCTGGCAGGATGGCGTGCTGCAGCACCGACCCTATATAAGCCAGGTTCCAGCCCGGCGTCACATTCATCGCAAAGCCGCCGGAAATGGGCAGCACCGGCCAGATAAAGCCGAAAACCACCAGCAGGATGAAGGCAACGATATAGTAGGGGATCGGCTGAATGCCCATGGCCACGACGCCGAAGGCTTTCAGGAATCGGTTGTTTTGATTGTAGCCTGCCAGGGCGCCCATCACATTGCCGACAACAAAGGTAATCAGGATCGACGTCAGCAGCAGGCATACGGTCCAGGGCAAGGCGCGCATCACCAATTCCATGGCCGGGGTCGGAAATGCAATCAGCGATGGTCCAAGGTCACCATGCACCAGACGCGCCCAGAAATTGAAATATTGATTGATCAGGGGTTCGTTCACCCCATACATTTCGGTCAACGCCGCGCGCATCGACTCCACGGCCTCTGGTGCGAAATTGGAGCGGGCGGTCATCCGTCCCAGTGCGGATTCCACCGGACTGATCGGCGACAGGTGCGTCACCATAAACGTCGCGGAAATGCCGCAAAATACGACAGCAAACAACTGCGCTGCGCGCTTGGCGGCAAACCAGAAATAGCCTTGCATTTGGGCTCCTCAACCTCGGCGGTCACAGGTCTTCTGAACTGCAACCGAAACCGGACCAATGACGGTCAAGTCCATTTACGGGGCGCCGAAAACGTTGCGCATCGCCGCGCTACCGGCGGGCGCCACCGTTATTTGTTCCGACGAGCAAGGATTTGCGGGTCAGAAAAGGTGCGATTGAGGGGCAGGGCGCCAGCCGTGTCCCTCTGGGCAGCCCGGACAATACCGGGCTGCCGGGGAGAACTCAGGCGCTGGTCGGTTTGATCTGCGTGAAGATATACTTCCCGTTCGACCAGTTGGTGACCGGATTGGCATAATTATTCTCGATATTGGGCCAGCCGGTCCAGTATTTGTTCGATTGCACCGAGAACACATTGTAGGACATGATCGGAATGTTCGGCATTTCTTCGAGATGCAACTTGACGAACTCGATGCCGTATTCCAGCCCCTTGGGATCGTTGAAGTCGACCCCACGGATTTTCTCGATGATCTCGTCCAGTTTAGGGTTGGTCCAGCGCATCCAGTTACGGGCCGGCTGGATTTGACCCGGCTCAACAACATATTCGGAGTGATAACTGTCGAGAAAGAAGCTGAGATCGGGGTGACCGCCCCAAGTCTCGACCGCCCAGCCAATATTGACTTCATAGTCGCCCGCGCCCACGCGGTCCCATATATCGGGCGCCACTTCCGCGCTTGCCTGCACCCCGGCTTGTGACCAGAGTTGAGCAATGATCGTGCCGAGGCGGTTGATGACGCCTTCTTGGGGAATCTGCACACTAAAGGCGAACGGTTCGCCAGTATCGGTCATCCATTGATTGCCGTTTTTGGTGAACCCTGCTGCCGTCAGCAACTCCTCGGCTGCCTGCAGATTCTGTTTCCACCAGCCAAAACCGAAGCTTTTGTTTATTGCCTCGGGATCGGTCGGCACGTCGTCGCCAAACTGTGGGCGCACCATGTCGGCGATTTGCTGGCCGATAGTGGGGTCATAGGGTTTGACCTTGGAAGTGCCCGTGTCGATCTCATAGTCGATCATGAATTGCTGGAGCGGTCCGTGATAATCGCGTGGATGTGTTCCCGTTGGCGGTATCGAGATGGCCGACAGGGTCGCTGCACCACGATAGGACGCCATCGACATGGCGCGCGCGTCAAGCATCAGAGCCAGCGCCCAGCGGACACGCTTGTCCTGGAACATTGGCTTTTGGTGGTTGAAGATGGCCATTGGCAGCGTCGGATCGGGATGGGCATAGGGGAAGCCGGTGAACCAGCCATGCACGTTCGGGTCTTCCTTGACGATCGAGAATGTGCCTTCAGGCGACAGATCATGGATCATGTCCAGATTGCCGTTACGCATCTCGATCAGGCGATTGTCGGTTGAGATATTGTTGCGATAGATAATGTGCTTGGGCGTGGGTTGGCCCACCAGGCCCAGCGTCGTCTTGTCCCAGTCCTCGCGCTTGTCCCAAATATACCATGTGCCGTTCGGATCGAACGAATTGAGTGTATAGGCGCCAAGGCTGAGTGGGGGGTTATAGTCAAAGGTCAGGACGTCATCGACCTTTTCAAACACATGCTTGGGCATGATCCAGGCCGCATTCCAGCGTACCGAGAAAATGGCGTGAAAGCGTGAGTTTGGCGCCTGAAGTGTGAAATGAACTGTATACGGATCGGGCGCGGTAACCTCGGCTACCTGCGTGGAGAATGCACCGCTCCACTGCATGCCGGGTGTCTCCATCTGTTTGGTCACAGTGTAAACGACGTCATCGGCTGTAAACTCGACCCCATCGCTCCACAGGATGCCCTGGCGCAGCTTCACCGTCATTTCGGTGAAGTCATCATTATATTGCCATGGCTCCGCCGCGAGCGCGTTGTAGATCGCGTTCTCGCTCTTGCCCGGCACACCGCCATCGGGGTCGATGTACCAGAGCGTGTCCATCGTTAGTTGGTGCAGGCCATTGCTCGTTCCGCCGCCGCCATTGACCCAGATATTGAACCAGCCCGGATTGCGGATGACCCCTTCGGGGTTGTGCACGATAACCGTTTCGTTCCGGACAAAATCGTTCAGCGGCGGTGCCGAGCCTTCAGCATCCTGCGCAAAAGCCAGTCCCTTGGCGCCGAGCATCAGCGCACCAACGGCAGTGCCTACCATAAAACTGCGTCTATCCATCTCTCGCTCCTCCCTGTGGGATGCCATCCGCACTCTGTTCGCGAGCGCTCTCCAGCAACTTGGATTCATATTTGATCAGTTGATTTTGCTTGTCAACAGATATCATGATGTAAATCTAATATCATGATATACAAATGAATGGGGCACATCGTCCCCGGTGTGCCCTATTGCCTTGATCCGTCACGCTCAACGCTAACGGTCTGCTAGTAGAAGTGAGTTGTCGGCCAAGCGATATGTTGGCTTGGTGCTAAAGCTTTACCCGCACCATCTGGTAGGAGTAAGGCGGCAGCGTCAGGCGCAGCGAGCCGTCCGCCACCTTGGCGCCTTCACCCTTGCGCGGAGCCACTTCGCTCTGATTTTTGGCGGTATTGACGGCGTCGAGACGGCTATGGGTCATCACCTGGTGATCGATCACGTCACCCCCGGCAAAACCCTGCAAACCGATATCGACCTCAATTGATTCCGTCCCATGTCGGTTGACCAGGAAGAAGCTAAGCGTGCCATCATCTTCATTGTGCACACTCGACAGATCCACAAAGGGCGTATTGTCCTCATGATTGCTCTCGTATCCCGGAGAATTGACGAGCAAATTCAATGCAGTACCGCGACCGTACACAGACGCGAAATAATAGGGATAATAGATCGTCTGTTTCCAGGCCGGCCCGCCCTTTTCGGTCATGATCGGTGCGATCACATTCACCAATTGGGCGATACAGGCGATCTTGACCACATCGGAATGGCGAATGAAGCTGTTGAGAACCAGACCAACCTGCAGCACGTCCTCAAAATTGTAGATGTCTTCCAGCAGCCCCGGCGCATGCGGCCAGCCATTGCCACCATCAAGAATCTCGCGGTCCTGCTTGTTGGAGTGATACCAGACGTTCCATTCATCAAACGAGATATAGACATCGTGCCTTGAGCGTTTCTTGCTCTTCACCTGCTTGATCGTCGCCGCAACGGTTTCGATGTAGCGTTCAAGTTTATGATTTAACGCCAGATAGTTAGGGGTATCCTTGTCGCGATTTGCAAAGTACATATGCAGCGAAATATGATCAACATGCTCGTAGGTATGTTCGAGCACAATGCGTTCCCAATCGGGATAGGCTCGCCATGTCCGCATTGGAGGAGCCACACACGATCAATTCAAGTTCGCTGTCGAACATACGCATTGCCCGGGCGGTGTTGGCCGCTAGCTTGCCATACTCATCAGCATCCTTGTGCCCGACCTGCCAGGGGCCATCCATCTCATTGCCCAGGCACCACATTTTTACGTTGAACGGCTCTTTGCGGCCATTCTTGATACGTAAATCGCTCCAATAGCTGCCGCCCGGATGATTGACATATTCCAAGAAGTTACGGGCATCGTCGACCCCGCGTGACCCAAGGTTTACCGCCAGCATCATCTCGGTGCCGACACTGTCGCACCAGTCGGCGAACTCGTGGACACCCACCGCATTGCTGTCCGACGTGTGCCAGGCCAGGTCGAGCCGGGTAGGGCGCTCTTCTCGTGGACCTACCCCGTCTTCCCAATTATAGGCGGAAACAAAGTTACCCCCGGGATAGCGTACGACGGGTACATTGAGGTCCTTGACCAGTTTGGCAACGTCGCCCCGCATGCCATTTTGGTCGGCACTTGCGTGATCGGGTTCGTAAATGCCTTCATAAATGGCGCGTCCGAGATGCTCGAGGAACGCCCCGTAAACACGATTATCGATCTTGCCGACCGTGAAATCCTTATTTGCGACGACTGACGCCTTCACGTTACCCTCCTGAAATCCCGTTTGTCTGATTTGTATCAGATAATCAGTTGTAAACGGGTATGAGGGGATTGCGCAAGAGGCGTGTGCGAATTGAATCTAGCGTTCGGTTTGTAGCCGCATGATGATGTCCTGGTCATAATTGCCAAAACCCCGGCCGAAAATATTGATGCCCCCCGGGTGTTTCGCCTCGGATTTGACAGCAACGCGGAGACGGATCGAATGGTGGTTGGCCAGGTCCAGATCAATCAGGGTGATTGGTGAAATCTTGATCCCATCAACAAAGGTGCCGTCCGTCGTCACCCGCCAGGCTCTTGAGTTTGCCATATTGGCTGCCCTTGAGCTTCCACCAATCCGGTGTGTAGACGCCGCGCTTGTCGCCAAAATCGCCCGGTGAGGTCCATGTGCCGATTTCCGCGCCATTGACCGATAGCGTGATGTCGGACGGCCAGTCCGCCGAGGTGCCCGGTACTTCCGATGACAGTTCCATCAGAAATTCCATCACCTCGATCTTGTTCTGCGCCAGCTTGGCATTGTTGGGAAACTGATATTCGATATAGCCGCGGGTAAACCAGATGAGCCCTGCCTTCATCCGGTCCGGATCAAGGAATGTATCGGGCACATCGAGCAGGCCGACAATCCCCTCGGTCGAGCACAGCCCACAGGGCGCCGACACATCGCAACTGGTATAAAGGCCCAGCGGCATGGCCACCTCGATGGTGTTGTCCTGCAGCGGGGCGATGTCATCCTTGAACATCACCAGCACCTCATCGAAGGTCGAATGACACACTTTCTGGTTGCCCTTGCGAGCTTTTTGCAATTCGGTGCCGATCAGCCCCGCCGTTTCAAGAATGCTCAAATTGGTCGATATGGTCGACTGCGGCAGATCCAGTCGTGCCGCGATTTCATTACCGTTCAGCGGCCCGTTGACATGTAATAGCTTCAGAATCCTGATCCGGACCGGCGAGGCCAGCCCCTTGAGCACCTCCATGTCGGTTTCAGGATCAACGACAAGAAAATTTCGGCTCATGGTCAAATAATTTCGCTGCTGGCGACAGACTGATTGTGACTGTCGGTTTCGATCAATATTCTTTGTGTATCAGATGTCATGATATTTAGGAAAGGGGCATCCAATGCGTCGGTTTGCAGGCAAGGCGCCGCAGGTGGATGACCGCTATCAATCGGATGAGAATAAGCGGCGCTCTAGGCCGCTTCTACCAGAGCGCTGCGATCGGCCAGATTCATGCCGAATCCCGGGGCGTCGCCCAGCGTCAATTTGCCATTGACCGGCACTTGTTCGCCCACGAACAGGTCGCCGAATACCGGTCGGATCGACCTGCCATCGGGGCTTGCTGCTACATATTCACAAAAGGCCAGGTCGGTCTGGCTGGCGATAAAATGGTAAGAATAGGGACCGCTGCCATGCGGAATGACCGGGATTTCGTACGCCGATGCGTGCGCCGCGATCCGCAACAACTCGGTCAGGCCCCCAACCCACATGACATCGGGCTGCAAGATGTCGATGCTGCGCTCCTCGATTAACCGCCGAAACCCGAACCGCGTATATTCATGCTCTCCGGTCGTCCATTTCAGCGTCGGATGCGCCTGCTTGATCTGCCGGAACCCTTCGACATCCTCGGGCGACAACACCTCCTCCCACCAGTGGATATTGAGGTGTCTGCACGCTTGGGCCAACTGGATTGCATAGGGCACCGTTAGCGACATATAGCAATCAACCATCAGCGGAAAATCCGGGCCGACCCGGTCGCGGTGGGCTGCCAGGAACGTCACGTTTTTTTCAAGTCCACCCATGCCGTCGAAATGGCTGTGGGGCAGCGGTACCTTGGCGCCCCAGAACCCCAACGCCTTGACCGCATCGGGCGCCGGCCCGGTGCAATAAAATGATATCTCTGGCCGACTCAAGCCGCCGACGAGATTATAGACCGGCTCTCCGCGCACCTTACCGTTGAGATCCCACAGCGCCAGATCAACAGCACTGATCGCCATGATCGGCAGGCCCTTTCGACCATAGGGCAGCGAGGCGCGATATAGTTGATCCCAGATCTGATTGATATTGCGGGCGTCCTGCCCCACGAGGAACCGGGCAAAATGATGTTTGATCAGCCACGCGGCGGGCGCGCCACCTGTGCCGGTTGCTACCCCCACAACACCCTCGTCAGTCTCGATTTCAACCACCAGCGACCCCAGGACGCCGATACCCCATGAGGAGCGGCGTTCGCGATAGTGCTCATATCCAGACATAGGATTGGCAATAAGACTATCGACCAGCCAGTGCTCGGCAGTGCCTTGATTGAAATAATCTCCGCCCGTTCGGGACTTGTCGACGAGAAAAACCCGCAGGTCCTTGATGCGGAACGCCCCGCTCATGGCAGCAGGAAGACGCGCTTGAGCGGGATCTGGGTCGGGACATTGTTGGCGTCCGTTTCCATGACGTCGGCCATGAATTTCCACCAGCGTTGGCAGATTTCCGTGTCCGGCAACGCGTCCATGGTGTGGTCGTCCGTGCGTGTCAATATCGCGAACAGATGGTTGGTCTCCGGATCATGCCAGATCGTATAGTCTGAAACCCCTGCGTCTTTGAGTGCCTTGGCCAGTTCAGGAAATATCTCATCGTGGCGCTTTTCATATTCTGCGGCCTGGCCGGGATTGAGATTCATGCGAAAGGCGATGCGTTCAGACATTGGCGGATCCCTCGTAATTCTGGCCCATGGATTGTTTGGTCGTGTCGCGAACATGCTCCAGATGAGCCCGATAGGCCTCAACTGCGGCCTTGGCGTCGCCTGCAACGATTGCATCGGCAACGGCACAGTGTTGTCCGACTGATTTTTCGATCACGCCGGGCACCGTACTCGCCTCACGCCGCACATCCAGAGCCACATCATAAAGTCCCTGAGCCAGCGCGCTCAGCAATGCATTGTTGGCACCGGCATTGATGCTTTGATGAAACTCGATATCCATAAGTCGAAACGCCACCGGGTCATGATGAAAGGCACGCCCGTCGCGCGCCAGCCGCAAAATCCGGTTCCGTATGTCTGGCGTGGCGCGCTCGACACAAAAACGTACCAGTTCCAGATCGACAACGGCGCGCGCCTCGAAATGCTCGTCGACGTCGTAATCGGCAACCGACAGCATGACGTTGAACGGCGCAATTAACCGCCTCGGCGACAGGTCGGTAACCGTGTAACGGCCACCCTGACGACTCTCCAGCACGCCCATCAATACCAGCGCCTTGAGGGCCTCGCGCAGTGGTGGGCGCGAGATGGCGAACGCAATGCCCATCTGGGCTTCGGTCGGTAGGCGATCTCCCGATTTCAAATTGCCCGACTTGATCATCGCCATGATTCGGTTGGCGACCTGCTCCGAAATCGACTGTCGCTCCAGAGCGCCACCACCAAAATCCTTGGGTGCACCGGCTGGAGAATTGCTGGCCTTCACCAACACGGCAAAATCATCGTCAACGTCGGTCATGGTCCCATTCAATCTGGCTGGTTGTCATTGCCTGCCACTCACAGCCCCAGGCGATAAAAATCATTGGCATTGTCGCGGTAGAATTTTCGCAGGTCCCCTTCCCCGACGCCCGAAAATGCCTGGTCCAAAACCTCCACCCATTGCGGCAGTGTGGTGGCTTGCAGGCAAATCGGATAGTCGCCGGCATAGATCATGCGATCAAAGCCGAAATGTTCAACCGTGGCGTCGATATAGGGGGCAAAATCGGCTTCGGTCCAGTGATGGTGATCGGCTTCCACCGGTAGATCGGACAATTTAATCACGAGGTTTTCGTGTGCGCTGAGCGCCTTGAGATCGTCGCGATATTGATCAATGGCGCCTTCCGCAATCCCCGGCTTGCCGCAATGGTCAAGGATCAACCGGACATTGGGAACGCGTTCGACGAACTCGCGCACAATGTCCATCTGTGTATGATTGACGTTGATCTCGAAATGATAGTCGAACTTTTCCAATAGCTTGACGCCCTCGATGAAATTATCGGACAGCGTCAACGCCCTTGGATTATCGTCGAACTCGACAATGCGGCGAATGCCTTTGACACTTGGATGTTCGGCTTTCATTTGCGCCAGCATTGGCTCGACCCGACCGCCCCATTCTAGCGGCGCCATCGGTACAATGCCCTTGATTCGCGGATCGCGCTTGGCCGAATCTTCGACGAACTCGATCTCCTCGATATACTGGCCGGACTTTTCGTCAAAATCTGCATAGCACTCCAGAAAAACCATGGCTTCGACATCGAGGTCGCCGCAGTCGCGCTGATAGTCCTCGATCTGGTAGGACTTGCCGAAAAGCGGGTGCCCCTTGAACGCGGCATAGTTCAGCCGGTCGAAATCCCAGATGTGCAAATGGGTGTCGATGATCGGAAAATCGGGCATCCGTCTGCTCCTAGCGGGTCAGTTTGAATTCGGCGGGATCAGGGGTCTTGAGCGTCAGCCCGAAGCCGGGTTTGTCGTCGGCCAGATTGATATAGCCGTTCTCGGCCACCGGCTCGCCATCAAAAATATACCAGAACAATTCATTGCCCACTTCCACCGGCACCTTGGGGAAATATTCCGAAATCGGCGCGCCATAAGACGACATCGAGATGTGATAATTGTGCATCTGCCCCGCATGGGGGATGACGGCCACATCATAGGCTTCACATAGATCGGCAATCTTTTTCGCCGCCGTGATGCCACCAACCCGATTGACATCGAACTGGGCAATGTCGAATGAGCGCAAATCCATGGCCTGTCGGAAACCGTGCAAACTATATTCGTGCTCGCCGCCCGAAATTCCCACCAGATTCATCGCCTTGAGTTCGGCATAGCCCGCCAGATCGTCGGCGATGACCGGTTCTTCCACCCACCGCAAATTGTGCGGCTCGAGCAGCCGCAACATGCGTTTGCCATATTCGACGTTCCAGCCCATATAACAGTCGGCCATCAGGTCGACATCAGGGCCGACCGCTTCACGCGCCGTCTTGACCAGTTCGAGATTCTTGTTGATCCCGGCCAGCCCATCTTTGGGCCCCCAGCCAAAGCGCAGCTTGACTGCCGTAAAACCCTGATCGGCATAGGCCTTGGCTTCCTGGAAAAGTGTGTCGAGTGGCTGGCTGTAAAGTCGGCTGGCATAAACCTGAATTTTGGACTTGGTCCGGCCGCCCAATAGCTTGAACACGGGTTGGTTGAGAATCTTGCCCTTGGCATCCCAGATCGCCAGATCGACCGCACTGATGGCGGTCATCCCGATCCCCTTGCGTCCAAAGGGCAGGGTACGCCGATACATGGATTGCCAGAGATATTCGCTGTCCATCGGGTCGGTGCCGATCAATAGCGGCTTGAGATAGGTGTCGATGGCGGCCTTGGTCGCGTGCGGCGCCAAGGCCGCATTGCCGATCCCGACGGTTCCGTCGTCGCATTCGATTTCGACCACTAGCCAGCCCAGAAAGCGAAAACCTTCAATCGAACCGGTCACATCGGACACAATATCGCCCGCCGTCGTGCAAAAATGCGGTGGCATCGGCGCTACTGGACCGATCCACTCCCAGATTGTGGTACGAACGTCAGTAATACGAGGCATTCAACTCTCCATTCAGACAGGTAGTGGACCAAGTTCGGTCGCATAGCGTTTTGCCCAGGCTAGACCGCGAGGGCTGGCAATATTGCTGGGTCGGCGATCGGTGCTCGGCTCGATGCCCAATCGAAGCGCCGCGATCAGCTTGCCGTAGAGCACAAACTGGCCGAGCCCTTGCATGGCAAAGCCGACCGCAGGCAGCATCTGTCGATAAAGCCTTTCGGCTTCAGCCTCATCCCCGGCCCGCATGGCTTTTTCGACCCCGACTTGTAGGTCGATGGTTTCGATACCTGGAATCATACCGTCCACACCGGCGCGGTAATTGTCGGTTAGTTCAAACCCGGCTCGCCCGTTAAAGACCCGCATGCATCCTGCCAACTGGTCGATCAAGTCACCGACATGCAGAGCCATGCTTTCGGCTTTGGCCACCACCACGTTCGGATGTTGCTTGTTGAGGTCGACGAGTTCCGATGCCGTCAGACCGACCCCCAGAAATTCGGGTGCGTTCTGGATGCCAATCGGGCCGTCGACAGCATCGGCCACCTCGCCGAAAAACGCGACGAGTTGAGCGCCCGATATCGGTGGGCGCGGCGGCTGCAGGATCAACCACGCCGCGCCAGCAGCGCGCGCGGCTTTCGCCGCCGATATCATATCGAGCACATTGCTTTCGCTGATGGTTACCGCCACGGGAACCCGGCCAGCAACATCCTCGATGGTCCAGTCTATCAATTGTTCGCGCTCGCCGCGGCTCAGCTTGGATACTTCGGTCCCCAGCCCCAACACGGCGACGCCTGATGATCCCGCTGCGATCGCGGCGCTGATCTGCCGACTAATGGCGTCGCGGCGCAAGCTATTCGCGGCGTCAAAAAAGGCAAAAAGCATCGGGTAGGTCCCGCTGATATCCATGGCGAGATATCTCCTCATCGGTTCAGGCGAGCGTGTTCGTGTTTTCCGGCCTCAGGATTGGCGCGACAGATGGCACTTGTCAAACTAATTTTTGTCTGACAAATTGCATTCCAGACGAATGCGACGGATTGAACCGACGCGAATTGACGTTGGAGGGTACAATGGCGCCAAGTCTCTCAGATCGCCGGAAAGTTGGCGAAACCGCGCTTGAATTACCGGTCTTCGGGTTTGGCGCCGCCCATCTGGGTGAACTCTATGCCAAGGTCGACGAGGCGCGCTCACAGGCAACTTTGCAGGCGGCATGGGACGCTGGTGTACGCTATTTCGACACCGCCCCCTGGTATGGTCGTGGCCTGTCAGAACATCGCGTCGGCAGCTTTTTACGCAACCAGCCGCGTGACCAGTTCTGTCTCACCACCAAGGTCGGTCGCACCCTCAAGCGGCCTGCCGATCCGGCCCATTTTGACCGTTCGCCCTGGGTGGGCGGGCTCAATTTTGAGGTCGTGTTCGACTATTCCTATGACGGCATCATGCGCTCCTACCAACAGGCGATGCAGCGACTGGCTATCGACACTATCGACGCGCTGGTCATCCATGATCTGGATGCTGCCTATCATGCCCCCGACGCCTTCGCCGCTCATCAGCGCGATCTGGTCGCCACCGGCATGAAGGCGCTTGAAGAGCTTAAAGCTGCGGGCGACATCAAGGCCTACGGCATGGGCATCAATACCAGCGAAGCGCTGGAGACAGTAGCCTCCCAGGTCCAACTCGATTTTGCCCTCGTGGCCATGCCCTATACGTTGCTCAATCAATCGAGCCTGCATGCCGGGCTCAAGACCTGTATCGACAACAAGACCAGCGTCATCATCGGCGCGCCCTTCGCCTCGGGCATTCTGGTGACCGGTTCGGGCGCCGATACAAAGTATGGCTACGACAACGCCCCCGCCGCCATTCAGGAAAAAGTGCGCAATATCGAGGCCGTTTGCGCTGATCATGCCGTGGGTTTACCGGCTGCGGCGCTGCAATTTGTCCTCGCTCATCCTGCCGTTGCCGCTGTCATCCCGGGCGCAGCGCGCCCCGAGGAAGTCACGCAGAATATTGCTTCGCTGCAATCCGATATTCCGGCTGCGTTCTGGTCAGACCTCAAGGCAAAATCCTTGATCGATCCTGCGGCACCAACCCCTTCGGGATCAAACTGATGGCCGACGCTCCCCTGATTGCTGCGCGTGGAATCTCCAAGCAATTTGCTGGCGTTGAAGTCCTTAGCGATGTCGATCTGGACCTTGTGGCCGGTGAAATTCACGCGCTGCTCGGCGAAAATGGCGCCGGCAAATCCACCTTCGCCAAAATTCTCGCCGGCGTTCACCGTCCCACACGCGGCACGCTTGCCCTTAACGGTCAGCCCGTCGAGGTCAATAATCCCATTGTAGCCCAGCGGCTGGGCATTACCCTGATCCATCAGGAACCCATATCTTTTCCCGACATGTCGGTGGCCGAAAATCTTGTGCTCGGTCGCTCCGACAACGCCCTGTTGGGGCGGGTGCCGTGGGCCGAAATGGAGCAGGGCGCCAAAGACTTGATGACTCAGCTTGGCGTCCGGATCGATGTGACAAAACCCATGCGCGGTCTGTCCATAGCCGATCAGCAAATGGTCGAAATTGCCCGCGCGCTCGCCAGCGACAGCCGTCTCATCATCATGGACGAGCCCACCGCGCCCTTGACGCCCAAGGAAGTTGATACCCTGTTCAAAATCGCCCGCCGCTTGCGCGACGAGGGCCGGACCATCGTCTTCATTTCCCACCGTCTTGAAGAAGTTCAAGCGCTGTGTGATCGCGCCACGATTTTTCGCGATGGCGCGCTGGTCGATACGGTTGAAGTGGCCGATGTCACCGATGAAGATATCATCAAGCTGATGATCGGCCGTCCCTTGCGCGAACTCATCCACAAGACCGGCAGCGAGATCGGCGAGGTGGCGCTTGAGGTCAGCGGGCTGACCCAGCCGGGCACGTTCAAGAACATCAGTTTTTCGGTGCGCAAGGGCGAAATCGTCGGGCTCGCCGGTCTTGTCGGCGCTGGCCGTACCGACGTGGCGCGCGCCATTTTCGGCGTCGCCCCCGCCCAGTCGGGCACCATCAGCGTCAATGGCGCACAAGTCAGTATTGCCGAGCCATCCGACGCCATTGATCTGGGCCTGGCTTTCGTGCCCGAAGATCGCGCCGTCGCCGGCATTTTCAAGACGCTGTCAGTTGAACACAACATCACCGCCACCGTGCCGGGCAAGATCGCCCCGCGCGGCTTTATCAGCCGCAGTATCGAAAAGGCGCTGACCGCTGAATCGGTCAAGCAATTGCGTATCCGCCTGGCCTCGGTTCGCCAGCCCATCGGCGAATTGTCGGGCGGCAATCAGCAAAAGGCCATTCTGGCGCGCTGGCTGCATACCGATCCGCAAATCCTCATTCTCGACGAGCCGACGCGCGGCATCGATATCGGCGTCAAGGCCGAGTTCTACGACATGATCGGCAAGCTCGCCGCCGACGGTCGCGCCATTCTCTTGATCTCCTCGGAACTGCCCGAATTGCTGGCGCTTTGCGACCGAATATTGGTGATGGCCGAGGGCGAACTGACCGCTGATCTTGTGCGCGCCGACGCAACGCAGGAAACCATCATGCACGCCGCCGTGCCCAAGACCGGCAACCACGCACAGGAGAACGCCGCTTGAGCCTGATCACCAAATTCCTCAGTACATTGCTGCATCGGCGCGAGGCTGGAATCGCTGTCATGATCGTCTTGCTGGCGCTGGTGGTTGGCGCCATCCAGCCGCGATTCCTGACGCTCGAAACTCTGCGCATCATCGCGCTCGCCATTCCGCTGATCCTGATCGCCGCGATGGGCCAGATGATGGTGCTGGTTGCTCGCCATGTCGACCTGTCAATCGGCTCGATCCTGGCCTTTTCCTCAATCATTGCCGGCATCATGTTCCGGGATCTGCCCGAGGTGCCGATCATCATCTCGATTATTGCCGCCATCGCCTGCGGGGCTGCGCTCGGCTTTGTCAATGGCGTCATCGTCACCCTGTTCAAACTGCCCTCGATCATTGTGACTTTGGGCACGCTCAGCCTTTATCGGGGTCTGGTATTTCTCGTGTCCGGCGCTCGTCAGGTCGATCCGCAATATATCCCCAGATCGCTGATCGAAATGTCCCAGACCTCACCGATATTTGGCATTCCCTGGATTGTCATCCTCGCCTTTGTCATTGCGCTCCTGACGTATTTCTTCCTCGATCACGTCCGGCTCGGCCGCCAGATTTATGCGCTGGGCTCCAACCCGGTAGCGGCACCCCTGCGCGGCATCAAGGTGGTGCCCCTGACCATTCTGGTATTCACCATGTCTGGCGCTCTGGCGGGCCTCACCGGCATCATCTACGCCTCCCGTTTTGGCTACGTGAATCCTGGCATCACCGGCGTCGGTTTCGAGTTCACCGTCATTGCAGCCGTCGTTATTGGCGGCGTCTCGATCAATGGCGGCGTCGGTACGGTCCTGGGCACGGTTCTGGGGGTCATTCTCCTGGGCATGGTCAACGTTGCCCTGCCGTTGCTGGGCGTCTCCGCCTTCTGGCAGGACGTTATCTACGGAGCGGTCATCGTCATCGCGCTGCTGATCGACAAATCGGTGCGTGATCGCAGCGCCAGGGCATTGGCCGCAGCCAGGAGTGCCGCATGACCACCCGTACCGAGACTGTAAAACACACCCGCGATTCAGCCGACGCGCGCCCGATGTGGCAGGTGGTGCTGGTCCGTCCCGAAGTCATGACCTTCGCCCTGCTGGTTGGTGCATTCATCATTGCCAGCAACCTCTCGCCGTTCTTTTCCGACGCACAGTTCATTCTGGAAAGTTCAACCTACTATGTGGAATATTCCATCATCGCGCTGGTGCTGACGCTGGTCATTATTTCAGGTGAAATCGACCTGTCGCCTGCCGCCATGATGGCGCTCTCCGCCTGCGTCTTTGCCGCGCTTTATCAGGCAGGCCTGCCCATTGGCCTTGCCATGATCGCGTCGCTGGCAACCGGGGTGTTGATGGGCCTGTTCAACGGCATCTTGGTGGTTGTGTTCAAACTCCCCTCGATCATCGTCACCATCGGCACGTTGACCCTGTATCGTGGACTGGCTCAGGTTCTGGCAGGTGATCGGTCGATTGGTAAATTCCCGCAATGGTTCAACGGCATCGATTATCGTCTGATCCTTGATGTGCCCGTGCCGGTCATTGTGTTTGTGATTATATCCATCGTGCTCGCCGCAATCCTGGGCACCACCGTTGTCGGTCGTCAGATCTATCAGGTCGGCACCAGCGAAATAGCCTCGATCCATGCCGGCATCCGCGTGCGCCGCATCAAGCTTGGCCTGTTCGTGGCCATGGGCGTTGCCAGTTCCATCGGTGGCCTCTTGACCGCCTCGCGACTGGCCTCGGTGCGCTACGACATGGCCACCGGCGGCGAACTGCAAATGGTGCTGATGGTCATGCTCGGCGGCACCTATATTTTCGGTGGCCGTGGTTCGATCCTCGGCACTTTTCTGGCATCCTGGCTTCTGGTGATCATCGCCACCGGCATGACCGTCGCCAATATCGCCATCACCGCCCAGCTAATCGTGATGGGCGCATTGCTCATCATTTCAATAATCGCGACCAACGCGATTTATGCCCGCACCCAAAGGTAAGGGCCAAAGCCGCACGACGTTTCAACTTCAGGAGGACTCAAATGTTCAAGAAATCGCTGCTTCTCGGAATTTCACTCAGCGTCGCGCTGATCTCTGGCGCCGCGCTGGCGCAGGACCCGGTGTCCATCGTCTATATTCCCAAAAACACTGGCAATCCCTACTTCGACTCCTTGGTTGCTGGCTTCGAAGATGCCTGCAAGGAGCTCAATTGCGAATTCACCATGGCCGCCCCGGCGACCGCTGAAGCCACTTCGCAAATCCCGTTCATCACCGCCCAGACCCAGCGCGGTGTTGATGTCATTGCCATTTCACCCAACAGCCCCGACGCCATGAACCAGGTGCTTGATCGTGCCCGTTCGCGCGGAATTCTGGTCTTGGCCGTCAATGGCGATCTGGTTGACAATTACGAGCACCGCGACGCGGCCATCCTGCCGGTCGATTTCACCAAGACTGGGCCAGGACAGATTGAACTTGTCGGCTCGATGATCGGCTACAAGGGCGATATCGCGGTTCTTTCGGCCACCACTGATGCGCCCGATCAGAACACATGGATTGCCGCGATGGTCGATAGCCTCAAGACCAATCCAAAATACAAGGACATGAATCTTGTCGCCACCGTCTATGGTGATGACGAACCACAAAAGTCGACCACCGAGGCCGAAGCCCTGCTTCAAACCTATCCTGACCTCAAGGGCATCATTTCGCCGACCACCGTTGGTGTCGCCGCTGCGGCTCAGGTCATCCAGTCCGCCGGCAAGGCCGATGAAGTCAAGCTGACCGGTTTGGGCACCCCCAACCAGATGCGGCCCTTCATCAAGGACGGTACTGTTGAAGCCGTTCAGGCTCTGGAGCCCCTATAATGAAGGCCTGCTCGCGGCCTACTTCGCTGTTGGCGTCAAGAATGGCACCATCAACAACGAGGTTGGCGCAACCTTTGAGGTTCCAGAACTGGGCACCATCACTATTGGCGAAAACAATGTGATGAACACCCAGGCCGAACTCACGACCTTTAACGCCGACAATATCGACGATTTCGACTTCTGATTTGTCTTGGGCGCCGGCACATTGGTGTCGGCGCCTTTGTCGGTCCTACCCGTTTGGAACATCATCATGAACACCTATGACTTCAACGACCGCGTTGCCATCGTCACCGGGGGCGGGCAGGGCATTGGCTTTACCGTCGCCCAGCGCATTCTGGCCAGCGGCGGCAAGGTTGCCGTCTGGGACATAGACACAGCGCTTCTCGACAAGCTGGCGGAAAATCTTGGTGTCGGCCCGGATCGTCTTTTGGGGCTCAATGTCAATATTGCCGACCTGTCAGCGGTCAGGGAAGGCGTCACCGCCGTACTGGAAAAATTCGGCAAGATCGATGTACTGATCAACAATGCCGCCATCGTCGGCCCCAACGCTCCCACCTGGAAATATCCGCCAGAAGCTTTCAATGATGTGGTCCAGATCGGCCTCATCGGCACATTCAATGTCTGCCACGCCGTCGTGCCGCATCTGATCGCCCAAAATTATGGTCGCATCGTCAATGTCAGTTCCGTCGCGGGCAAGGAGGGCAATCCCAATGCCCCCGCCTACTCATCAACCAAGGCTGGCGTTCTGGCGCTGACCAAATCGTTGGGCAAGGAACTGGCCGGATACGACATCGCGGTCAATGCAGTCACCCCAGCCGTCGCCAAAACCACCATGGCCATGAGCCAGGATCCCGACTTCCTCAAGATGATCCTCTCCAAGATACCGCGCGGGCGAATGCTCGAATTGTCCGAAGCCGCCTCGATGATCTGCTGGCTCGCCACCAAGGAAAATTCCTTCACCACCGCCTCAACCTTCGATCTCTCCGGCGGTCGCGCTACGTATTAGCGGCGCTAGCGCCGGATGCAGCCCAAAAAAGGGACGCCGAACATTATGTTCCAGCGCCCCGAAGGCTCATATCAATGCTCGAACTGGCTAGTACAGAACTGTAGAAGCCGGCGTGCTCGTCATGTCCCTGTCTGTCGACTTGGCAAAGTGCTGGTCGACCTGCTGGGTCTTGGCCTGGGCCTCCTGACACTGGGTGATGCGCGCATTGATGGCAGACTGCTCATCAGTGCTCAGTTCCTGTGTCAACGACACTGGCGGGTTTTCCAGCATCATGCAGTTTTGAGTGCTGGCGCTTGCCGGTGTGGTAAAGGCAAATCCACCAGCCACCAACAGTGCCAAAGCCGCCGCACCATGGGCAATCTTGCGAGAGTATGAATTCTTGGTCATGATCATTTTCCATTTTTCCGCGCCGCTAAAACTGTCAAAGCCGGGGAGGTTCGGCCCAGTTTCCGCCCGCAAAATCAACCTGCCAGACCCCACATTACGCCATGCTGTCGGCCACCATAAAAATTGGATAGTTGACACAACTCTCAAATTTACCGCGCACCCAGCCCCAACCGCGCGCCTTCCGATCATGGTATGCAAATGGGAAAACTGGTGCTGCCGGACAGGATTGAATTATATGAAACTCAATGAATTCAATGCCTTGTATGGCGTTTTGTAGCAGTGTAGTGGGAGTGAAAATGTAGCGTTTCCGTTGAGGGATATCAAAGAGCAATCAGCTATCGAAAATGGATAAGTGTTTATCAGTCTTGTCGCCGGGTGTCGTAGACTTCCATTCAGATTGATCCGGACGCTAAATGAGACGTTTGGATGTGAAATGTCCATGGAGAACTGATTGAGAGCCGGGATGCCGTTTTCCTCGGAACAGTCCACGTTAACAGTGCCAAGGCCAGAGAATTTTTAGGCTGAGGACCGTCATACACAATTTCGGAAGGCCTTGCTCAATATGGTGAACACAGGTGCAGGTTGACTGAAGGGGAAGTGATGACCGTTTACTCGGCCAAGCGCGCCGTCTAGACTGAGAGCCTTCGAAAAATCTATTTACCATCTGGAGACCGGGGAGCGGCTGCTGCGCCTCTGATCGAAGTTTGAATTCGTGCCACGAATTCGGTCGTGCGCTCTAGCCAAATCAAGGACGGTATATGATTTTCCGACGTATAATGGTGGTTTTTGGTACGCGACCCGAAGCCATAAAAATGGCTCCCGTTATTAAAGAATTGAACGGATCAAAATTTCTCGAAGTAATTGTATGCGTTTCGGCGCAACATAGAAATATGTTGGATCAAGTTCTTAATTTGTTCGAAATACAACCGGATTTTGATCTTGACCTCATGAAGCCAAGTCAAACACTTGAATCGATTACTTGTGCTATAATCCAGAAAATTTCTCTAGTTATTGATAAGGTGCGGCCTGATTTGGTGTTGGTGCATGGTGACACCACCACGGCATTCGCTGCAACACTTGCTGCCTTCTATAAAAAAATTGCTGTCGGTCATGTCGAAGCTGGCCTCCGATCCGGTGATATACATTCCCCTTGGCCAGAGGAAATGAATAGGCGATATGTAGGCCAGATCGCCAGTCTTCACTTTGCCCCAACCGCTGCGGCGCGCGACAATTTGCTTGCGGAGGGCGTTGCTGCGAATAAAATCTGGGTCACGGGAAATACTGTTATCGATGCCCTTTCGGTTGTTTTGGAACGATCGAGTAGGGATGGGCGCGTTGGCGGTGTGATACCCAGCATCGCGGGGCTCCAAAAAGACGCCAGAATCGTCCTTGTCACGGGACATAGAAGAGAAAATTTCGGGGATGGAATTGAGGCTGTGTGTCGAGCGTTAAAACGGCTTGCGGAAAATAAACAGGTCAGCATCGTGTATCCAGTCCACCCAAATCCTAATGTGATGAAACCGGTGCATCGGCTCCTTGATGGCGTTAAGAACGTCCATCTCATTGATCCGATGGACTACCAATCTTTCGTGGACCTGATGAGTAAGTCCCACATTATTATAACCGATTCCGGTGGTGTCCAAGAAGAGGCGCCGTCATTGGGCAAGCCTGTGCTAGTTATGCGGGATACCACCGAGCGGCCCGAGGCGGTATCGGCTGGCACGGTGCTGCTTGTTGGTGTGGATGAAAACCGCATTTTCGACGAAGCATCACGTCTATTGGCAGACGCTTCTTACTATGCAGCTATGAGCGCAGCCCATAATCCCTACGGCGACGGGCATGCGGCTGATCGCATTGCTCGGATTATTGAAGGAACTTTGGACGTCCATGAATTTTGATAAATTAAAGGTCTCAGTCGTTGGCCTTGGCTATATCGGGCTGCCGACCGCGGCCGTTTTGGCGAATGTCGGCCACGACGTCGTCGGTCTGGATGTGAATCCCAAGGTCGTAGACATGATCAATCTTGGGGAAATCCACATTGTTGAAAAGGACCTCGATGGGTTGGTCCAAAAGGCGGTGGCGGCTGAAAGCCTACGTGCCACATTGCGCGCCGAGTCTGCGGACGTCTATATCATCGCGGTGCCAACGCCGTTCAAGGACGGGCATGAGCCTGATTTAAGCTATATCCAGCAAGCGGCACACTCCATTGCTGGTGTGTTGGGGCCCGGTGCCCTTATTATTCTTGAGTCAACATCACCGGTGGGAGCCACCGAAAAACTAGTCGAATGGTTGTCGTCCACGCGACCTGACTTGACCTTTCCAACGAGCGCGGAATCGGAACCGGACGTGAACATTGCCTACTGCCCGGAGCGGGTGTTACCTGGCAGCATAATCGCCGAGCTTGTGAAAAATGACCGCGTTATTGGCGGGGTGTCGTCCATCTGTTCAGCAAGGGCAAAGCGATTTTACGAAACATTCGTACGCGGTGAGTGTATCGTGACGAGGCTCACGCGCCGCAGAGATGACCAAGCTGACCGAGAATGCGTTCAGGGATGTTAATATTGGCTTTGCCAATGAGCTGTCCCTGATCTGCGACAAATTGGGCATTAATGTCTGGGAGCTTATCGGTCTGGCTAACCGGCATCCCCGGGTTAATATACTTAACCCGGGGCCTGGAGTTGGGGGGCACTGCATAGCTGTAGATCCCTGGTTCATCGTCCACGCGGCGCCCGACGAGGCGCGGCTGATTCGAACAGGCTCGGGAGGTGAACGATAACAAGCCAAATTGGGTGGTGGATAAGGTAAGTTCGGCAGTCAAGGAAGCGGCAGATCGCTGCGCAGAGGTGACAGTTGTCTGCCTGGGACTGGCCTTTAAAGCAAATGTCGATGATTTTCGTGAAAGTCCCGCGCTAGAGATTGTTGAGATGCTCACCCGACAGGACGTGTCCCAGCGCCTCTTGGTGGTCGAGCCATTCATCGAATGCCTGCCCGCCTCACTTGAGGGTCACGTCCAACTGATGGGGTTGGAGGAGGCGTTGGCGCAGGCCGATGTAGTCGTTCTGCTCGTCGACCACCTGCAATTCAAGGCTGTTGATCAATTGTTGCTGGCGGGCAAAACCGTCATTGACACGCGTGGTAGTTGGCTATGAAACAGGTGATCATCAGTGAAGGCGACGTCAGGCTTGAGGACGTTCCTGCCCCAATGGTGCAGCCCGGCTTTATCGTTATTAAAATGAACCACTCCTGCGTGTCGGTTGGAACCGAGATGTCGGGGGTAACGGCGACTGGTCGCTCGCTCGTGCGACGCGTGCTTGACCAGCCCAAGCACGTCCAGAAGGTCGCTGACCTAGTTCGCACGGATGGGCTATCCAATGCAGTGCGCCTCGTGCGAGAACGTTTGGCGGTGGAACTGCCGACAGGTTACTCGGGCGCAGGAACAGTGGTCGAGGTAGGTAAGGGTGTTGCCGATTTCAAGATTGGCGACCGGGCTGCTTGCGCTGGAGCGCAATGTGCGTTCCATGCCGAATTTGTCTGTATTCCAACTAATCTGGCAATCAAGATTCCTGATACGGTCGGATTTCCCGACGCGTCCACGGTGGCTCTGGGGGCGATAGGCTCTTCAAGGGGTGCGGCGGGCGGCACCAACGCTTGGGGAAATCTTCGTTGTAGTTGGGCTAGGCTTCATTGGCCAACTGACGGCACAGATGCTCCGATCCAACGGTTGCCGTGTAATCGGTGTGGATGTCGATGGCGGGCGCATTGCAATGGCGCAGTCAATGGGTCTTGACTGGGGAATTCACCCGGACGATTTTGACCAGATTACTCAGGTCGCCCGCCTCACCGGTGGTACGGGCGCAGATGGTGTGATCATTACGGCTGCAAGCCAGTCCGACGAGATTGTGTCCGCGGCTTTTAAGATGTGTCGGAAGAAGGCCCGTGTTGTCCTTGTGGGCGACGTCGGACTCGACCTGAGCCGTGCTGATTTTTACGCCAAGGAACTGGATTTTCTCATTTCGTCGTCATATGGCCCCGGTCGATACGATGAGCACTATGAACAAGGCGGGTTGGACTACCCTATTGGCTATGTGCGCTGGACCGAAGGTCGCAACATGGCTGAGTATTTTCGGTTGCTTGCCGACGGGTTAGTTGATCTTTCAAACCTTGCCACGGAAATTCATCCGCTTGCTAAAGCGGCGGATGCCTATGGGGCGCTGAAAAACGGACCTCAGAAACCCCTGCTCGTTTTGCTGTCCTATGAACTTGGCCACGATGTCCAACCACGGCGGCGGTTGGACATCCCTGGGGTCGCGGCGAGGAAACATGCTGGACGCATTCGTGTCGGGCTGATCGGTGCCGGCGGCTTTGCCAAGGGCATGCACCTGCCCAATATGGTCGAGATGGCAGACACTTTCGAGCCTTAGGGGCGTCGCCAGCAAGACCGGACACAATGCAGCCTCCACAGCGAAGCGTTTCGGCGCTAGCTATTGCACGACCGACCATTGGGAGGTACTCCACGACCCGGACATAGATGCGGTAATTATTGCCACGCGACACAACACACATGCATCCTTGGCGCTGGATGCGCTGCGCGCCGGCAAGCACGTGCTGGTTGAAAAGCCCCTGGCGCTTGAACAGACGGAGATTGCGGAGATCGAAGCCTTCTATTCGGGAGGTGCCCAGCCCAAACCGCTGCTGCTGACCGGGTTCAATCGTCGTTTTTCGCCCTTTCTCGAGAGAATTTCGGCTGGTGTGGCAGGACGATCCAATCCAATGATCATCAACTATCGGATGAATGCGGGATACATACCGCTCGATCACTGGGTTCATGGGCCGGAAGGAGGGGGGCGCAATCGCGGTGAAGCGTGCCATATTTATGACTTGTGCACGTTCGTGACTCAATCTGAAGTCTTGTCGGTCGACGCGAAATCGATTGTCCCAGCGACGGAGTTCTATTCCGCTTCGGACAATTTTGTAGCTACGATGCAATTCCGAGACGGGACGGTTGCGACATTGACCTATACGGCGTCTGGTTCAACGGAATTTCCCAAAGAGGCAATGGAAATCTATGTGGACGGCAACATCTTCAGTCTTGATGAATATCGATCATTAAAACTGGTCGGAGCGCGAGGTGAAAATATAGAGGCTCCGCAAGGCGGATAAGGGGCAAAAGCAGCAACTCAAGGCTTTCGCCAACGCCATTAAGAGCGGCGGCGCCTGGCCAATTCCACTTTGGCAGCAGGTTCAGGCCACTAAGATCGCGCTTAGCGTGGACGAGGCAATGAAAGCTTGATCGGTATGAAACAAACGACAGGTACACCCACCGTTTTGCTTCGGGTCTTCGCAATGCGCCACCGGATATTTTTTTGATTTTTTCAATATTTTCCATCCTTAGTTCACTGTCGGAATTCAACTCAAGCATGCCTGAACTGACATAAAAGTGTAGGTCAAGTAAAATGAACGTTCTTGAATGGAAATCCAATGATGTATTAGCGCTCCGCATCCTAGAAATTTCCCGGGCGTTACTTCTCGTGGCAATAGCGGCTTCGGCGCTCTACCAGCTACAGCGCTACTCTCTGTTTCCGTTCGCAGCAACAGGAAGGTTTGCGCTTTTCGTTGGTGTGTTGGTATTGGTTTCTTACGCCCGCCCTCGGTTGATTACGTCAATACCCACGCTCATCTGGTGTTTGGCGGCCACTGTCGCTTGGGCGGGCGTTAATACATATCTTCTCTTTGGTCCACAACTGGCGTTGGCGGCCACTGCCAGGTTCGCAAACGTTATGATCGTTGCACCACTCGCCTCGGTATTGTTCACCGACCAAAAGCACATTGGGCAGGTGTTCGCTGTTTATGTGCTGGTACTTACTGTGGCATTTCTGTCGATGATCTACCAGTATTATGGCGGCACACTGGAGGCCATTGTCGGAAGTTACATTGCTATTCGCGCCGACCTCGTGCGTTACATGACCGTCGTTGGGGAACCGAATGTTGGCGGAATGGTCGCAGTGCTCGGCTTTATCGTTGGCGTAACAATCCCAAAGCGAATGATCGCATCCGTTATTATTGCGGGTGTGTCCGTTGCGTTTGTTGTCATGACGCTATCAAAGGCTGCCCTCGTGGGGTTAGCCTTGGCCGTGGGGATGTTAATTTTTATGCCAACGAAGGATAGGTCCAGGATAATTTCCAGGTCCACTATTTCAGGTCTTCTGGGATTGACAGTCTTGTTTTGTTTAGGCGCCAATAATTACCTTATTACCGCGTTTCAATCAGTCCTAGGGAATATTCCCGGCGAACCCTCCGTCATAGGCGACTTAGCCAACAGACAACTCGGTGGTGGATTATCCGAGGTTCCTGTTGCCGGCGTGGAGGCCTCTTCTTACCACTGGCGCGATGCGATAGGGGTTTTGTTTGGCTTATCCTTCGGAATTGCGGGGAGCGCCGCCCAAGAAATCCTTGGCTCGGGCGTCAATGTCGTTCTGCCTCACAACTCCTATATGGAGATGTACTTAACGGGTGGCATCGTCATGCTTGGGGTCATGGTTATTTTGATGGCAAATGCGTTCCGGCGTATTGTATCTGATGTCCTTAGATCCCGGCGCGCCGAGGAGCAGTGCGCGCTGGTATGCATGACGGTCCTATCATGTTGGATGTTCGTCTATCCTATCATCTACGAACCTGCTACGGGTGCATTGTTCTGGTCCATCATAGGCTATGGAAACCGCCTCTCCCATTCGAAGCATGAAGACTGAAGAGAATACCTTGAAAGTACCGTTCATAGATATCAAGCGCTATGAAGATGGCTTCCTTGATGCTGTAAGCGCAAAGTTTGCAGCTATGTTGGCCGACGCGCAGTTCATGGGCGGCGCCGAAGTGCAGCGACTTGAGGCGCGCTTAGGAGAATTGTTGGACGTAAAATCGGTCGTCACCTGTGCCAATGGCACCGACGCCTTGCAACTGGCACTACGGGCGTTGAATGTCGGGCCTGACGATACAGTTTTGGTGCCCGATGTCACATTCTGGGCGACCTTTGAGGCCGTGGTAAACGTCGGCGCTATGCCAGCTACACTTGACGTTGAGTTAAGTGATGGGGGAATTTCTGTTGCGGCGCTTCGGCGTGCTATTCACGACCTAAAACCGAAGGCCGCCATAATTGCGCATCTCTACGGGTGGGGCAGCGGGCGACTTGCCGAAATCAGGACGATCTGCCGTGACGAAGGAGTGTTATTGATCGAGGATGGTGCTCAATGCCTAGGGGCAGCCTATCAAGGTCAGCCGATCTATAAAGGTGCCCTGATCTCCACTGCATCATTCTATCCCGCGAAGGTCCTGGGTGCAGCCGGTGACGGCGGCGCTATAATGACCGACGACCTAGAACTAGCATCGCGCACGCGCCGTTTAGCGAATCATGGACGAACAGCGCACTACGGCTATGCGGATGTTGGTTGGAATTCGCGTCTGGATAGCCTTCAGGCCGCCTTTCTCAACTTGAGTTTGGACCACTTGGACGCGAGGCTGGCTTCGCGTCGTCGCGCCGCAGCTTATTATCAGGACGTGTTACCCAGCTTGGGAATTAGGATAATGATGCCGCCGGACGCCTACGTAGAAAATGGTTATTGCAATGTGTGTATGTTTGACGACCCTCAGAAAAAGACGGCTGTGGAGTCAGCGTTGAGGCACGCAGAAATTGGCTTTGGAAACATTTATCCTGGAGTGATTTCAGATCAGCAGGGCGCGCGCAGTTATATGTGCACGCACGTGGGGGGCGTGCGGGTCGCCAGCTTTGCGCTTCGGTGTTGAATTTACCACTTTTTCCTTACATGAGAATGACCGAACTTGAACGAGTCGTGAATGTCGTGGATGAGGCGGTTCGAACCGTATGATCAAGTCGTCGAACATGAATCAGGACGTATTTGTTCACAGTTCCGCCCACGTGTCCGAAAAAGCACGGATTGGTCCGGGCACCAAGGTTTGGATCAATGTGCAAATCCGCGAGGACGTTGTGATCGGCGAACACTGCATCATCTCGAAGGATGTTTATGTTGATCACGGAGTCAAGATCGGCCGCCGGTGTAAGATCCAGAACAGCGTGTCGATCTACAATGGTGTTGAGATCGCAGACGACGTCTTTGTCGGCCCCAATGTCTCCTTTACCAATGACAAGGTGCCAAGGGCATTTAATTCTGACTGGAAAATTACGCGAACAATGATCGAGAATGGAGCAAGCCTTGGCGCAAACTCAACCATTATCTGCGGTGTTACCGTTGGTGAGTTCGCGATGGTAGCAGCTGGAAGCGTGGTTACCAGGGACGTCGAGTCATTTACGCTTGTAGTAGGTAATCCCGCGAGGCCCGTCGCCAAGATCGACAAAAGCGGCAATCGCGTGAAGGAGGTCTAGGCCATGTCCGACCTACCTTTGCGAGTGGGACTCGTCGGTCTGGGAAAAATGGGCCAGAATCATTTGCGTGTCCTTTCAATGCTCCGGGGCGTGGAATTGGCATTTCTCGCAGACTCTGATTTGTCCTTGGCCGAGCGGCTTGGCGCAAGTTACGGTATTCCGGCGTTAGAGGACCTATCGCAGGCCACGGGGCCGGCAGATGCAATCATCATATGCACACCAACGGTTACCCACGCGAATTTTGTCCGACTCTCCTCGACAACGGTCAGAAATATCTTTGTCGAAAAGCCGCTTGCCGGCACTTTGGCGGAAGCTGAGGAAATCGCTGCATTTTCTGCCGAGAATGGCCTGAACATCCAAGTGGGATTCATTGAGCGTTTCAACCCCGCGGTGCAAGAGGCTCAAGTCGATTCTGGATCGCGCGGAACGAGTGGTCAGCATCGACTTCACACGCACTAACAAACTCAGGCTCACGCATTACCGATGTCGATGTCGTAACAGACCTAATGATCCACGATATTGATCTGGCCCTTTATCTGAATGGTCCAGCTAAAGAAGTGGTTGCGCATGGTTTTGCCCGAGACAGTATGATTGATTTTGCATCCGCCTTGATAACTCACGACAATGGGCGATTTTCACGTATCCAAGCCAGCCGCATAACAGACAAGAAGAAGCGACTTATCGAGGCGACTTGCATCGATAAGTTCGTTGATTGCGAGCTGCTACGAAAGGAGATCATCATCAATCGGCAGTCAGAGATACGGCAGGCGGAAGGACAGCCGTACACGATAACGGCGATACAGGAGGCCGTGGAGGTTCGTCCGCAGGAAGCATTGCTGACTGAGTTGCAAGCCTTCGTTGCCAGTTGCCGCGGCGAAGCGTCCGCGGATTTACCTGGTGTGGAAGCCGGACTACAAGCAATGCGCATTTGTGATCAGATTCAGCGGGCGGTGACGGTATGACGGCAATTCGAAGCTTCAAGGATGAGGTTGTACTCGTAACAGGCGGCGCTGGTTTTATCGGCAGCCATCTTGTTGATAAGTTGCTTTCCGAGGGTGCCGCTGAAGTTGTGGTCATCGACAATCTGTTTCTTGGCTCGGAGGATAACTTGTCCCAAGCGGTCGCAAGCGGCAAGCTTGCGTTTTATCGCGATGACGCGGAGGTCATGACTAGTCTCGAGTATATTTTCTCACGGCATGCGATCTCGGTTGTTTTCAACTGCGCGACCAAGGCACTGAACTACTCGTTTCTTAACCCAGCAAATGCGTTCGCCACGAATGTGGCCGTTGCGCTCAATCTGTTGGAGTTGCAGCGGCGCGGCGCTTTTCGCACGCTGTGCCATTTCTCTACTTCAGAGGTATATGGTTCCGCTGTCTATGAACCGATGGACGAAAAGCACCCTCGCAATCCCACCACCACATATGCAGCAGGCAAGGCCGCGGCGGATTTGGCGGTGGAAAGCTATGTCCACATGTTTGGGCTGGACAGTTTCATTGTCCGTCCGTTCAATAATTATGGCCCCCGACAAAACCACGAGGGCATGATGGCAGGTGTGATCCCCATCACCGCTTGGCGCATTTTGCACGGTGACAAACCCGAACTCCACGGCGAGGGTAACCAGAGCCGCGATTTCATATATGTTCATGACACGGTGGATGCTGTTGTGAAATTGTTCGGTGTGTTGCCGGCGGGCGAGGCGGTCAACATTGCTACCGACAATCAGATCACCATCGCGGCGCTTATAGAGCGCATCTGCAGTCAGATGAGCCTACGCAGGTGAAATCGTTCGCAAGCAGGCCCGGCATGCTGACGTGCTGAGCCACAGCGCCAGCAACGTAAAAGTACATTCCCTCATCGAATATTCGTTGACCGATTTCGACGCGGGTCTGAAGGCGACGTTGGATTGGTACACTCTGCGCTCCAAGGAAGGTACCCAGTGAAATCTATCCGACTTATGAGGCCCAATATCTCCTTTGATGAGGTCGAGGCAGATTTTCGGGAGGTATTTGAAGGCGGCATGTTTACGCGCGGGCACCACTGCGAGGCCTTTCGCCATGATATTGTCCGGTACACGGGAGCAAGTCATGCTCATCTCGTCACATCAGCAACAACGGCTCTGTGGGTTTGCTTGAAGCTTCTGAAAATCAAGGCCGGCGACGAGGTGATCGTTTCTGATTTTTCATTCCCCGCGACCGCCAACGTTGTCGAAGATCTTGGAGCACGCCCAGTATTTGCTGATGTATCGCTTAGCACCTTCAATATGACGCCGTCTGCCCTTGAAGCTGCAGTCACCCCGGCAACCCGGGCCGTAATATTTGTAGATGCACTCGGCAATCCGACAGGGGTTACAGCTATCCGCGATCTATGCCGACGCCTCGGGTTGCCGCTGATAGAGGACGCCGCTTGTGCGATCGGCAGCGCCGAAGCGGGCGCGCGCTGCGGCACCATCTCTGACGCAACATGCTTCAGCTTTCACCCCCGGAAACTGTTGTGTACCGGCGAGGGTGGCGCCATAACGACAAATCGGGCGGACTGGGCTGACTGGCTAGATGTCAAATTGGCCCACGGCGCCCGGGGGATGAAAGGCGTTGCGCTCGACTTCGTCAATTACGGATACAATTTTCGGCTCCCTGAGTTACAGTCGGTGATGGGACGAAAGCAACTGGCCAAACTGGACAACATCATAGACGAGCGCAATCGCATCCGCGACCGCTATATCGACGTGATGGCACCACTTGGTTTTGTGGCACAATCGGTGGGTTCAGACGTTCGCTATAATGTTCAGTCAATGGTGTTCAAGGTGCCGACCGGCTGCAGTAGAGATGGTCTGATCGGCAAGGCTCAAGAACCTTGGTATCGAGACCACAATTGGCACTTACGCAATGAGCAATTGCACATACTTCGCCGGGAAATACGGCGAGCCGCGGCCAAACTCGACTTGGCTGGAAGCGAACACGATTACACTGCCCTGTTATCTGGGGCTGGATGTTTCGGTGGTCGTTGACGCGGTAGCGTCAGTTTTGGCCAACTGACTGTGCGGCCATTGGTAATTGTGACGGGCGCAGGCGGGCTAGTGGGGGCCCACATAATGCATAGCCTAGCCCAAATGTCGACAATCAGGCCGATAGGCGTAGTTCGCAGGCCGCTGTCCGACTTGGTCAATGGGGAGCAGGTGGTCGTTGATCTGACGGTTGGCAATGAGTGCGAGGAACTTGCAAGTCTTTCTCCTTCAGTTATCGTCCACGCTGCCGCTGTACTGCCCAACTCGCTGGATGACGAGCATGCCGCGGCGGCAAATACCCAAATCGACTCCAACATATTGGAACTAGCTATAGCATGTGACGCGCGTGTAATTTTTGTTTCAAGCGTGAGCGTATACGCGAACTCGGCGCTGCCATGGACGGAGGCCTCGGAAATTGGACCGCTTCCCGCGTACCCAGCGTCAAAATACGCCACAGAAAAGAAAATTCAGCGCCTCGATGCCGCCAATTACATAATGAGGATCAGTTCCCCCTACAGCGCTACCCACCAAGGTCGCCAAGGAGTTCTGTACAACTTTGTTAGGCAGGCTGTTGCTGGGCAAGATTTGGTCGTCGTTGGAACAGGTGACCGAACGCAAGACTTCATCCACGCTCAAGATATTGGAAGCGCTGTGCGTCTTGCAGTGATTCGCATGGTAGGCCACGACGCGTCACGTTTTTCGGATATCTATAACATAGTAAACGGCTCGCCCATTTCCATGCGCTTGCTGGCGGAAAAAATCGTCAATATATGTGGCGCGGGGCGAATTGTTTACTCCGATGACCACGGGCCAGCAAATTTCTACCGCGCCCAACTGTCACGGGAGCGGGCAATGGCCAATTTAAATTGGAAGCCCAGCGTTCCAATTGAGCCTTGGTATTGCACAATTGGCACGTCGAATGAGAGGCTGCAATGAAGATTGGCTTGTTGTCTGATGCACATGGCAACCCGGAGGGTCTTGAGCGCTGCCTATCGGCACTCCATCGGATCGCGGTCGATAAGATATACTTTCTAGGCGACGCCGTCGGCTATTTTTCTGGGTGGAGAGACGTACTTCGACTGCTCCATGACAACGAGGTGGACGCTGTCTTGGGAAACCACGACGACATGATCTTAGCGGGAAAAGTGGATGACTCAGATTCTAGGCTCTTATCAGCTGAAAGCCGAATATTTAGAAGAGATAGGCGACTATTTGGACTGGATGCGTGCGTGGCCGCGTCAACGTGAGGTATTGTGCGACGGGTACAAACTGCTGCTAGTGCATGGGAGCGCTTTGGACCCAACCAACGGTTACGTATACCCTTGGTCGGATCACACAGTCTTCGCTGATGTGGATGCGGATGTGATAGCGATGGGACATACTCACCGGCCATTTGTTGCCAAGGTAGGGGGCACGACACTTCTAAACGTTGGATCGTGCGGCCTTCCGCGCGACATAGGCAATGTCGCAAGTTGCGCAAGCTTTGACAGCGACACGGGCGAGTGCAGCGTTCATCGAGTGCGCGTCGACACCCCAAAGCTGCTCGCACGAGTAGCTTCTCCGCATCAGGACGTGCTGAAGTGCCTTGATCGACGTGCGAGTGAGTTTGTCGGAAACCTTGTTGAGGGGTTTAAGTAATGGAAAGAAAAAAATGGCGACGACGGCTCGTTGGGCGATTGAGGCGCTACCTTTCATTTGGGGTGCCCAAAGCACGCCGAATAATGGCAATGGCGTTCCCAACGAGCTGCCTTTTGTTTTATCTTATGATAAGATGACCGGGCGCGTAATTCAAACGCCCAGCTCAGTTGTCGCCGACTGTCTGGCAAATGTCTACGAATTGGGTTCAATCCTTGGCAGCAATGTTGATGAGATTGGCGCTGGTCGGCAATATGCCGACGACTTTCTGGAGTTCATTTCCGAATGGGTTCAAAAGACCCCGGAATGCTCGCGGCAGAGCCTACTGGAGATCGGGTGTGGCAATGGATACATGCTTGATCGCCTTAGGGGGTCGTTTACTTCAGTTATTGGAATTGAACCGGGGCCTCAAGGCCAGTCCGGCGCCGAGCGCTACGGAATAGAGGTTATCAAGGATTTCTTTCCATCGCCCCAGCTTCACGGGCTCAAATTTTCGGCGATTGTTTTAATGTCTGTGTTTGAGCATGTTGACGATCCTGTCGCCTTGGCCGCTATGCTTGGCGACTATCTCGAGCCTGGCGGCCGGATTTTCGTGTCGGTTCCAGACGAGGGCCCATACATCAGAAATTTTGATGTCTCTACGCTTTTTCACGAGCATTGGAGCCTATTTCGACCAAGACACATTGCTCAATACGATGGTACTTGGCGGTCTGGATGCTAAGCGTTGTGAGGCAGCCGCATTTGGTGGGTCTGTCTACGCTGAACTTTCGCCAGCCACAGAAAAGACGACGCTTTCGAAACAGTCGGTCGCCTCGGCCATTGCGACCGCAACTCGTTATATTGAGAACGGACAGGCGAGTTGCGATCTTCTGCGCGATTTCTGCCAACGGGCGCTTGCAGACAACAGAAAATTGGGCGTCTATGTACCAGCCAGATTTGTGAATTCCATGCGGATAATTGGAATACCATTTAATGGCGTACGCTTCTTTGATGATGACCCAAGTTTAGTCGGAACTTTCTATCCTGGAATTCCCATCGCAATAGAGAGCAGGTCGTCGTTGATAGAGGACCCCGTTGATACGTTGATAATAATGTCTCGAACCTTTGGCGGCGCGCTGAAGAAGGTTTTGTTGGATGTTCTACCAGTTGGAATTGAGATCATGCTGATCTCGGATTTGGCAGATATAGATCCGCAGAGCGCAGCAAATGATTAACGTTCTTGTAACCGGTGTAGGAGGCGGCGGTGTTGGGGAGCAGTTGATCAAAGCGCTCGGCATGTCGACGCTGCCGATGCGTGTAATTGGTACGGATCTGGATGTTGACGTAGCCAAACATAGTGGAGCAGATGGTTGTCATTCCTTGCCGCGTGCGAGCGATCCCGCCTACGTTGAGAAATTGTTGGGTGTGTGCAGGCAGGAGCGCGTCGATGTTGTGTTGCCGGGGTCCGAACCTGAACTGCGGGCAATGGCCGCCAGCGCAGATGAAATCCGCGCTAATGTCACTATGGTGGCCGTGAACGATGCGAACGTGATTGCCACCTGTTCGGACAAATTCGAGACAACACGTTTTTTGGTGGCGAACGGATTCGATTGCCCACAGAGTTGGCTTATTGAGGCGCTTGTAGACCTAGATGAAGTAAATTTGTTCCCGCTGATAGTTAAGCCGACCGTTGGTGGTGGGTCACAGAATGTTTATCTCATCCAGAATGACGATGAATTGCGGATGATCGTCGGTTTCCTCCTTCGGTATTATGACGCCGTGCTGCTTCAGGAGTATGTTGGACGTGTAGATCAAGAATATACGGTAGGAGTACTATTTGATGGAAATGGCAATCTCATCAACTCTATTGCATTGAACAGGTTCATACTAACCAGTCTTAGTAACAGGATTCGGGTTCCCAACAATACTGGCCGCGCGGATTTGGGTGACGTTTTAGCGGTTAGCAGTGGGGTTTCTCAAGGGCGGGTTGAGGCTTACGATATGGTTCGGCACCACTGCGAGAAAGTTGGAGCCGCGTTGGGTGCCAAGTATGCTATAAATGTGCAATGTCGCGTTGCGGACGGCAAAGTCATGATCTTTGAGATCAATCCAAGATTCTCGGGCACGTCGTCGATAAGGGCCATGCTCGGGTTCAACGAGCCCGACCTTCTCATACGTAAGCACGTTCTCGGAGAGGATATCTCCGATACGCCCCCTTACCGATTTGGTACGGTACTGCGCGGCCTAAAAGAAACGTTAGTCTAATATGGAGGATTCTGAGGCGATAGCAGTTGTTGACTATGGTGCGGGCAATATAGGCTCAGTTTTGAACATGATCCGCAAAGCTGGTGGGCGGGGGTTCGCTGCCAGTCGATCCGAAGATTTAGCTGCTTCAAGCAAAATTATTCTACCTGGGGTTGGCAGCTTCGACAACGCCATGAGTCGGCTATCGGCGTTGAGGTTTGTTGAGCCGCTAAAGGACCATGCCCGCGCAGGACGGCCACTTTTCGGGATTTGCCTAGGCATGCAGCTGTTATCTGACGCAAGCGAGGAGGGCGGACTAGAAGGCCTTGGCCTTATTCCTGGTGAGGTCCGCCGCTTCGATTTTGACGGCGAATCTATCGGGTTGAAGGTGCCTCACATGGGTTGGAACGGGGTGACCCCTGCAAAGGAACACCTACTATGCCGGGGCCTAGAAAGTGATGCGCGCTTTTATTTTGTGCACTCGTACTTTTACGATACCCAGAACCCCGCCGACGCGCTTTTTTACACTGAGTATGGGCAGCGGTTCGCCTCTGGCGTGCATCGTGGCAACGTCATGGGTGTGCAGTTTCACCCTGAAAAAAGTCACCGCTTTGGCATGCAACTTTTAAAAAACTTCATCGAGCTCTGACCATGCTTCAAACTCGACTAATGCCCTGCCTGCTTATGAGCGGGGAGCGCTGGTGAAAACGGTGCGGTTTACGGAGTTGGCTTACATCGGTGATCCGGTGAACGCCGTGCGGATATTCAATGAAAAGGAAGTCGACGAACTCGTACTGCTCGATATTCATGCCACGACGAGGAACGCCGGCATTGATTTCGACACACTGGGTAAGTTGACCTCAGAGTGCTTCATGCCGATTTGTTACGGCGGCGGCGTTCGCAACGTCAATGATATGCGACGCCTTTTTGCTATGGGAATAGAGAAAATTGCCCTTGGAGCCTGCAGCATTTGAAGAACCTGGGTTAGTCCGGCGCGCCGCGGATGAATTCGGATCGCAGGCCCTCGTTGTCTCGCTGGATGTTAAGCGAAATCTTCTCGGGGGTTATTCCACTCGTATCAGAAACGGGAAAATCGATATCAAGCGAAAACCCGTTGACGCTGCACGGTATATAATTTCGGAAGGGGCGGGCGAAATTTTGCTTTACTCAATCGATGGAGATGGAACTTGGTCTGGATTTGACCTTAAACTTCTGACAGAGGTTAGCAGTTCAGTGGGTGTGCCCGTAATTGCAACTGGCGGTGCCGGTTCGCTTCTGGATGCGACCTTGGCAGTCAAGGAGGCCGGTGTATCCGCAGTGGCCATCGGTAGCCTTGCCGTTTTTCAAGGGAAAGATTTGGGCGTGTTGATCAAGTTTCCGTCGCGACCTGACCAAGAGGCGGCGTTTGAATAGGAAGATTCTAGCATGCTCGTTTGCTCTCGCTGCATTTATGACGAAACCGTCCCCAACATCTCATTTGATCCGGTAGACGGCGTCTGCAGCTACTGCCGTCAGATTGAGGCTATGGAAGCTGAGTATCCGACTGGTGCCGAGGGCCTTGCGCGCCTCGATAAGATGGTTGATGAAATGCGAGCCGCCGGCAAAGGCAAAAAATACGATGCCATTATAGGCGTCAGCGGCGGGTGCGATTCATCTTACCTCGTGCACCAGATGAAAGAGGTGTACGGTCTCCGTTTGTTGGCGGCGCACTTTGACAATACGTGGAACTCAACCATTGCTACCGAGAACATACACAGTGTGCTCGAAAAGCTTGGTGTCGACCTATTCACAATTGTGGTCGATAACAAGGAATACGACGATATCTATCGCTCGTTCTTAAGCGCTGGGGTGAAGGATATTGATTGCCCGACCGACATCGCCCTTGCGACTACGCTATATAAGGCGGCGGAGAAATTTGGCGTCAAATACATGATTGAAGGGCATTCGTTCCGAACGGAGGGCATAGCGCCCTTGGGCTGGGTCTACATGGATGGAAAGTACATCCAGTCCGTGCACGAAAAATACGGAACGCGTCCGATGAAAACTTTTCCCAATTTATGGATGAAAGATCAGCTTCGCTGGATGCTGTTCAGCGGCATAAAAAAGGTTCGGCCGCTCTACTATATGGACTACGACAAAGAGGCCGCAAAAAAGTTGCTGGCCGAAAAATACGGTTGGCAGTGGTACGGCGGTCATCATCTTGAAAACAGGTTTACGGCCTTTGTTCATAGCTATTTCTTCCCCACGCGGTGGGACACTGACTTTAGAATCGCGGGATATTCGGCCTATTGCAGGAATAACTGGATGCCTCGAGAGGAGGCGTTAGCCTTGATGCGCGAGCCGCCGCACATCGAATCGGACTTGGTGGACTTCGTTAAGAAACGACTTGGATACTCGGATTCTGAATTTAGTCAGATTATGAATTTGCCAAAAAAACCTACAAGGATTTCGTCACATATAAAAAGACATTTGAAAAAATGCGTCCATTCTTTTGGGCCATGTATAAGGCAGATCTTATTCCCAAGAGTTTCTATATGAAATACACAGAAAAATCTTAATATATATGGAAACAAGTAAACCAATATTACAGTATGGAAGTTTGGCGGGCTGGCCTTATTGGCTCGCCGAGGGGTTGACCTCTATTGGCGCTCCGTCTGAAAACGTCATCCCCGAAGACTCCGACTTCGCCGACCTTAATCGCCGGCTGCCACATCATTCGGCCGTTGCCTCAAAGTCTGAGTCGCGAGCCAGAAAATTCCTGAGGCGCGCTTCTTTTCTGGCCCAAATACCATCGCGATATTCCCTGATCCATTATCATGGTAGCCACCTGCTGCGCGGAACCATGCATCATCTGTTGGAAGGGCCGTACCTTTCGTTGCGCAGCGTACCGATGATCGTTAGTTTTGGCGGTAGTGACGCACGGATAATCGAGTTGGCACGGCGCAACAACCCGTACTTCTATCGCGATGCCGATCCTGAACAAGACGAGCGGACGAGAACGTACCTTCGCGCAATTTCTAAATACGTACAAAACGTTGCTACGGACTGCGAAATGATTGAATATGTCGCACCTTATTTCGAGCGTGTGTTCACGTTCCGACAACCGCTCAATCTATCGCGATTCCAGATCTCGGTTTCGCCTCAGCGTCGCTCGCCTGTTGTGCTCCACGTTCCTACCGATACTCATGTCAAAGGAACGGAGCAGATTGTTGCAGCGGTGGAAAGGCTAAAGGCCGAAGGGCTTCAGTTCGAGTTCAAATTGGTGCGTCAGTTGGCGCAGAAGGAATTCTACAGAGAACTCTCGAGTTGCGACATTTACGTCGATGAGTTGAGGTGTGGCTCGTACGGGGTGACCGCCGTAGAAGCAATGGCGTACGGCAAACCCGCAATCACCTACCTCCGGCCCGATCTGGTCGAAAAATACCCCTCAGACCTGCCGCTTGTGAACGCAAATCCTGACACAATTACGGACGTTCTGCGCGGCCTAATAGTTGACGACGTCAGACGAGCCAATATTTCCGAGCTTAGTCAATCATATGTGCGGAAGTACCATGATGATAAGGTCGTAGCACATGCAATGCTGGAAGTTTACAAAGCAATTGGGCTCGCCAAGTCAGAAACCTGATGCTCCTGTAAAATTAGTACATCTGCCTCAGAAGAAACTATTAGCCGGAATTATTCGACGATATGTCCGGCCAGAGGGTGACGCTCAAAGTTGAAGGATGATCTGGCACAGCGGCAATTGATTAAGCGGATATGCGCTGAGATTGCATCTATTCCGGCAAAATTGCCGCCTGGACTTTCACACGTAATGACTGCAAACATCGCCCAACAGGCGCTCGCCTTCTTTGGCGTGATCATGATTGCCCGTTTGCTGCCGGCTGAACAGTTTGCTTTGGTTCGCATCGCCATAGCCTATGCAGCTGTAGCGACAATTTTGGGCGCTGGCGGGCTAACAGCGCCAATTTTGCGATACTGCGCCGATACGATGCTGGACGAGGGACAAAGACGCGCGCTTCTCGGTAGGGCGTTGGTCTGGCTACTGCTGATCGCTAGCGCTACCACCGTCGCCTGCGCGATTCTTGTTGCGTTGTCGGGCCGCACGGGTGATGAGGCCCTTGTCTTGATCGCATATTCCTTGCAAATTCCAGGCTCTCGCGGGGACCAGCTTGCTGCTGGTTTACCTGCAGGCCGTGCAGCGTTTCAGGTTCCTCGCCTATTCTCAGATTGCCATACGGAGCCTGTCGTTGTGTCTGACGATCCTTGGCACCTGGCTATTCGGATTGCCGGGGCTCCTACTGGCGACGTTAGTCGCAGTCCTAAGTGGCGTGGTTCCCCTACTCATGGCAGCACGCCCGACATTTGGCCACCCAACTTTGCCACTTCCAAGGGATTTTTCTGCTCTCGCCAAGTATAGCCTCGTCGGGATGTTGATTAGTACTGTCGGACAATACGCCGACCTGATGTTGCTGGATTGGGTTGTCGAGGACCGCGGCCTCATCGGAGTCTATTCGCTTGCAACGATATTCTTTTTCGCCGCCAGCGCGCTGGCAGGTGCAGTACAAAGTGTTGCAACGCCGCACTTTACCGGCCTGATGCGAGATCGAATCGCATTCCAGCTTAGTCTTCGGCGATGGACATTTGGGCTGACGGTGGCAGGTGCGGTCACAGCGCTTGGCGCCACAACACTTGCCTACTTGGTGGAAGATCTATTTCTAGGGCCAGACTACAATGGTCTCAGCCTGATGGTGGCGATTTTGATGCTTCGTTTCTGGGTCTGGTGCACCTATGCCGTTGGAGGAGCAGCAATGGTCGGCATTGGTGCCATAAAACAGGGGACTATAATTGCCGCGATTACGACAGCCGTTGCTTTTTTGGTCGGCTATCCATTCGTTCTTTGGGCGGGGGTATGGGGTGCTGCGACGGCTCAGATTGTCGTAGCATTGGTTACCGCATCGTTGGTTTATAGAGTGATCGCAAGTGAGATAGCGAAGCTGTCAATTGTCGCAACCGCTGATAAAGGTACGCGATCATGAAGTTGTGGGCCCTGCAGGAAAGAATTGCTGCGCGCGCGGGGCGTGTTTTGCGTCGGTCGCTAGACCAAATGCGGGCACTATCGACACCAACCTATGCCGCAACGGCTGGCGCTCAGTCGCAGAATGAACGGTTCGGTTTCCTTGATCACGATTTCATGGTTCGACTGGCGGCTTTGTCGCCATGGCATCCTGGAGTAATTTCACGTCTCGCGGACGATGCCATAGGTCATCGCTTTGATCTGCTGGGGTCTGGGCCGGTCGTTGTTGCACATGGAATAAAATGCGCTGGTCTGGCGGGAATCTCCTTTGATCCCGTGATGGCACCCGACGTTGACGCGGATGGTCGCTGGCTTGATAAGTTAGTTAATCGTAGCAACGTCGCGGAGTCGCGCCGGATATGGCGATGCATCGAGGGCGGCTACACCCCAATCGACTGGCAATTGGATTTTAAGTCTGGATATCGGTGGAGCGAGAAGACCTGGTACGGCCGAATACGCTTCGGGCACCTGCGTGGCGTTGACGTAAAAGTGCCCTGGGAGTTGGCGCGAATGCAGCACCTCCCAGCGCTCGCGCTGGCAGCGCATTATGCAAGAGCGGGCCTTCTTGCCGAACGCACCTCATATGATTATGTGCGTGAGGCAAAAAACCAGATGCTGGATTTCATCGCCACCAACCCACCCGGCTTTGGCGTCAACTGGGCCTGCGCCATGGATGTTGGAATACGCGTCGCCAACATGGTTGTGACCTTTGACATGATGGCCGCTACCGGCGTCGACCTTGGAGAGGACTTCCAATCAATTTTTTCGAATAGTGTCCTTGCTCATGGTCGGCATATTGCGCGCAATATGGAATGGTCACCGATATTTAGAGGTAATCACTACCTTGCCAATATTGCCGGTCTCCTGTTTGCCGCGGTTCATCTATCGCGCAGCAGGGAGACAGAAATTTGGCTCTCGTTTGGAACCGCAGAGTTGATCACGGAACTTGAGTACCAGTTCCACCCCGACGGCAGCACCTTTGAGGCCAGCGTCTGTTACCATAGGTTGTCGTCAGAAATTGTATTGTGGTCATTCGCTTTGCTCGACAATTTACCAGTCGAAAAACATGCTTCGTTTGCGCAGGCAATTGATTGGTCCGAGCCAACGCCGCCTCGTCGAAAATCCGGGCCACTGGCGCTTCACACGGTTCCTGGAACGTCTCGCTTAGGCCCAATCCCGCCATGGTGCAGGGAGCGGCTGCATAAGATGGCTGGCTTTACGAAAGCGCTAACGCGGCCCGACGGCCTAATCGTACAGTTTGGTGATAACGACAGCGGACGCTTCCTAAATTTCGGCGCCAGTGAAGTGCACGCTGCAAGGGGCAATCCGGGACACCCTGCCTGGTCGCTTGATCACCGGTCAGTGGTTTCCGGGATAGACGCTTTTCTTGGTTATGGATGTGAGGATGCTGCCTCCGCAATAATAGCTGCGTTTGCGGGCCGAGGGAGCCTCGCCAACACACGGCCAACGGCAGCCAAGTGCCCTGACGCTTCCGTCGGAAACATAGACATTTGGAACGAACTCCTTGCTTTGAGCGATACGGTGGAACAGGTGAGCGCTTGGCGTACCGATTTTTGTTCCCGACCGGGCATCCTAGACAAATTGGAACGGCAGAAGTTCAACGGCATGGGTTGTTTCGTATTCCGAAGCCCGACCTTGTATCTAGCGATTCGGTGCGGCGAAATCGGTATTCACGGCCTGGGCGCGCATGCCCATTGCGACCAATTAGCGATTGAGCTGTTGATGGATGGCAAGTCGCTAGCACGAGATCCGGGAAGCTACATTTACACGCCCCTCCCCGAGGTTCGAAATCGATATCGTTCGGTTATGGTTCATCATGCACCCCGTCACCTACATCACGAACCTGCAGACTTATTGTTGGGCGTCTTTGACTTGAGGGAAAGCGCCGTAGGGGAATGCTTATTTTTTGGGGACGAAGGATTTGTCGGTCGCCACCGCGGTTACGGCTTTGACGTCTACCGGATTGTGCGCGTGTGCAATGATCGGGTAAGCATAGTAGACTTCAGTCCAGATGGTCATCATATCTCCGATCCGCAACCAGATAAGATCGATTTTTCGTCGGGCTATGGCTTCGCCGACGGCACGGGACCAAGATGAAAATACTGGTTATTTCACATTCGTTCTCACCAGATTTGACGCCACGCGCTTTCCGATGGGCTGCAATTGCAGATCAACTGGCCAAGCTTGGTCACAAAGTACACATTCTTTGTGCCGCACAGTCGAGCGTGCCTGATGGTGGCGATTTCGTTGTTCATCGTGTTGCGGATCGAATTCAGCGAACACGAGCATCAGCTACGCGTGGGACGCCCATGGACATCGCAACAGACCGCAGTGCAACGCACATTCGCAGTTGGGCCAAGAAACTCATTCGCCGTCTATGGCGTGGCCTATATTGGCCGGACTATGCCTGCGGCTGGGTTATACCCGCGGCGGCCAGGGCACGGGAGTTGCAAACGCGGTATAACTTCGACCACATCATAACTACGTCGCATCCATTCTCGGGACATCTTGTATGGCTGCTCGCGGGAAATGACAAAAAGGATGTGGACTGGCTCGTCGATATTGGCGATCCTTATTCCCTCATGGCAGAGCCCGCACCCTACAATCGGTATCTCTATGGTTGGTTGAGCGCCTGGGCTGAAAGTAGAGTGTTGCGGCGCGCCACTCGCGTCAGCGTGACTACCGAAACGACAGCAGAGCTCTATCGCTATAACTTTCAGTCGGTACGGGGCAGCATTGGTGTTATCGGCCCTCTATTATCCCTACCTGCCACACCGATTGTGCCAACTCGAACCGGCCCTCCGACGCGGGTGGTGTTCGTGGGGACACTATACCGCGATCTTCGCAATCCGACGGCGGCGCTGCAACATTTTGAGGCCCTGGCCAAGGCCTATCCGGACCGACATTATGAATTGCACTTCTATGGTGCCGTGAACGATTGCGGAGATATTCTGGCCGAGTATGTGGCGCGACTTCCCCATCTGGTTATTGTGCATGGCCTAGTGCCTCGGGAGGTCGCAGCGAAATCAATGGCGGATGCGGATGCTTTGCTCAATATTGGCAATCATTCAACTACACAACTTGGAAGCAAGGTCATTGAATATGTCGCGGTGGCGCGTCCGATCATCAATATCGTAAGCATGAAGGGCGACGCCTCAGGCCACATGCTTTTGACCCATCCATCCTGCGTCACGCTTTCGAGTCAATCTAGTGTTCGAGATGGTCAGAGCACAGCAAAAATCGCCGATTTTCTGGCAAATCCGCCGCCCATCACGGCCGAATATGTCGAAAATATCCGTCTGACACATTCCCCCGAATATATCACTCGGCAATATCTCGCCATGATGGGTGCCGCTGACTGAGCGTGACATCAGCTGCGACGGAGCAATTGAATATGTTGATGTCTCCAACACTAGTAGGACAAGTCGCTGCAATTTTGTTACAAGTCCTGCCACTTGAGCTGTTCGCTTCATCTTTGATGTGTGACCGGTCGCCAATTTCTTTTTTTGTCACGTTTTGGAGACGGCAAGGCGATGCACACTCTTTGTGATAACGCTCTCAAGGCATTGGCCAGGTCATCTAAATATCCATCGCGAAAGTAGTACTGTGAACAGTCCTGATCCCACACTTGATCGCTACCTCAACGGCGACTACGCCGAAAAAAATCCTGACTGGGACTCAGCAGATGCTCCATGGAAAGCTGGAAAGATTGCGCAAATCCTGGCGGACCATGCTGTCGTTCCCCAAAGCGTCGTAGAGGTCGGATGCGGATCGGGTGCGGTACTGGTAGGATTGCAGAAGATGCTGCCCAATGCCCGTATGGAGGGGTACGATATTGCCCCCGATGCACAGCGTTTCTGGGGCGAACCCAGCCACCTCGGAATTCACTTCGGTCTGGGCGATTATTTGGAAATGGATACCCCGGTGCCGGACGTCGTTCTTGTCGTCGATGTTCTGGAGCATCTTGGCAATCCGTGGGACTTTTTGTCCCGTTTGCGCAGTCGCTCCAAGCTGATCGTCTGCCATATACCGCTCGACCTTTCCGCTTCGAGCGTGGTGCGCGAAACGCCGCTGCTTCACGTCCGTGACAAGGTTGGGCACCTTCATTATTTCACAAAGCAACTGGCCGTGTTGCTGCTAGAAGAGTCAGGCTACGAAGTGTTGGAAGCGAGATACACCAACGCGTCTCTGGATGCTCCCCAGCTGGCGTTAAGAACCCGGATGTTCGGATGGCTCCGTCGGCTTCTCTGTGCGCTGAATAAGGATTTCGGCGTCAGGATGCTGGGCGGAGAAACACTGATGGTCATTGCTCGCCCATTAGGTGATATTTGATACTCTACATCCAAGCGTCGAATGTGCATTCAGGTGGTGGTAAATCCCTGCTCTTGCCACTGCTGGGAGCAATTAAGCGACCCTGCACGGTATATGTCGATAGTCGCATAGGGGACCTGCCAGCGTTGCACGAAGACGTGAGAGTCGTTTTCGTTAATCCCAGCCTGTGGGGACGGTTCAAAGCGGAGTGGGAACTTCACATGCGGGCGACTGCCGGTGACACAGTCCTATGTTTTGGCAACCTGCCTACCGTTTTTTCCAGTAGGGCTAAGGTGCTGGTCTACGTTCAAAGCCGCTACGTGATCGGAGGGGTGTCGACGCAGGCCCTGCCGATGAAGTTGCGTCTGAGACTTGTCATCGAGCGCGTCTGGCTCAGGGCATTCCTGCGTAGTGCGGACATTGTCGTCCAGACACCGACTATGGCGAGGAAGGTTCAAGAAATCATGGACCGCCCAGCCCGCGTTATGCCCTTCTCACCTCTCCTGAATCAGATCACTGCCGATAACGACAAACATACTTACGATTATGTCTACGTAGCATCCGGTGAAGCCCATAAAAACCACCGCCGCTTGGTAGAAGCATGGGAGATTCTGGGTGTACATGGCTTGAATCCAACGCTGTGCTTGACGCTTAACAAGGAGCGGGATGGGGAACTGTTGGCCTGGACCAATGCGCGTGCGCAGGGTGCCGGACTTTCAATTCGAGTGGAGGATGTGTCGGATCCCGTTGCCATTGCGGGGCTATTGGCCCGCAGTCGGGCTCTGATTTTTCCATCCATGTTCGAGTCGTTCGGTCTGCCACTTGTCGAGGCGTCCCAGGCGGGACTGCCTATTGTCGCATCGGAACGCGACTATGTTCGCGACGTCGTAGTCCCTGTCGTTACCTTTGATCCGGAATCTGCCCGTTCGATAGCCCAGGCCGTCATGCGGCATCAGGGTCACGCCGAACCACCGATACAGGTCCCCGAGCCCGCCGCGTTCCTTGATCAGATATTGGCGGCCCGCTAACATGCGAGATCCTGATCACCACCCAGTACTTCTGGCCAGAAAACTTTGTCATAAATGATCTGGCGGTCCTGCTTTCCGGCATGGGCCACGACGTCACGGTGTTAACCGGAAAGCCGAACTACCCCCAAGGCACATTTTATGACGGATATCATGGCGGGGGCATTTCACGCGAACATCTCGGCGACGTTCTCGTTGTCCGGATTCCGATGATGGCCCGTGGTTACTCCAGGATTGGTCTGGCCCTCAATTACCTATCCTTCATCCTGTCGGCGTCATTGTTAGGGCCGTGGGCTCTACGCGGACAAAAGGTCGATATTGTTTTCGTCTATGGCATCTCGCCACTGCTGCAGGCGCTGCCGGCCGTGCTATTGGCAAAGTTGCGACGCATCCCGTTGGTCGTGTGGGTCCAGGATCTCTGGCCGGACAGCCTGACGGCCACCGGACATGTGCGCAACCGGATGATCTTGCGCGTTGTCTCTGCTCTTGTGCGGCTGATCTACCGTTCGAGCGATCGGATACTAGTGCAATCACGGGCGTTTATCGAGCCGGTGGCAAAATATGCCGAAGTTGAAAAGATCCATTATTATCCCAATCCATATTTGGAGAAGCGCTCGACGCAGGTCAGCGAAAAGGTGGCCCGTCTGGCATCTGACATAGGTCAACAGTTTTCCGTCGTGTTTGCCGGGAATCTGGGCACAGGCTCAGGCGCTGGACACCATCGTTGACGCGGCCAGGCTGCTCGCGGACCGCCCCGAGATACGTTTTTTCGTGGTGGGGAGCGGCAGCCGCGAAACCTACCTTCGCGATCAGGGGAAGTCGGGCATGCTTCCCAATATAACTCTTTGCGGCCGCTTTGATAGTAAGGACATGGATACAATCTTGGGTGCAGCAGGGTGCCTTCTGGTTAGTTTGGTGGACGCACCAATTTTTGCCCTGACAGTGCCCAGCAAGTTGCAGGCCTATCTGGCCGCCGGGCGGCCGATCATCGCCTCGATGAATGGTGAAGGTGCCCGCCTAGTGGATGAAGCCGGTGCCGGCGTTGCTGCGCCAGCAGAAGACGCAGCGGCACTAGCTGCCGCAATCGTGAAACTCGCTGGCCTGACGGATGCCGAGCGAAATGCCATGGGCGTCCGCGGGCGCGCATATTTTGACCAGCATTTTTCGGCTATGAAGGCTCACCAATACGCTGGTCGGGCATTTCGCACAGTTGACCCACGAAGTGGATTCCAGAAAATGAAAATTCTTATTCTTGGCGCCTCGGGCATGTTGGGCCACGCGATGTTGCATATGCTCTCCAGGGCGACTGACCACACCGTATTCGGCACAATTCGTTCGGATGGAGCGCGTCGATTTTTTCAGGATTACCACCAGAAACGGTTAATCTCGGGAGTTGACGCCGAGGATCAGGATGCCCTTGTGAGGGTCTTTTCCAGTGTGCGACCGGAAGTGGTGGTCAATTGCATTGGCCTAGTCAAGCAACTGGCACACGCGGACGACCCGCTAGTTGCGTTTCCCGTTAACGCACTGTTGCCGCATCGTTTGGCACGGCTCGCCGCGCTGGCTAATGCCCGCTTTATCCATGTCAGCACGGACTGCGTTTTTTCTGGCCGCAAGGGCCTCTATTCGGAGGCCGATGAACCCGATGCACAAGACGTCTATGGACGCTCTAAGCTGTTTGGCGAGGTCGATTACCCGAACGCCATCACTCTGCGCACCTCGATCGTGGGTCGAGAACTAAACAGCAGCCACGGGCTTGTTGAATGGTTCCTGTCGCAATCGGGCAGCGTGCGCGGCTATACGAACGCGATTTTTTCAGGACTGCCGACCTGCGAATTGTCCAGAGTTGTGAGAGACCACGTTCTGAATCACCCGGACCTTCACGGCGTATATCACGTTGCCGCGGCGCCCATCGCGAAATTTGCCCTTCTGGATGCTAGTCAACCGACAGTATGACAAGGGGATCCATCTGGAACCAAATGCCGATCTGGCCATCGACCGCTCACTGGATGCAACGCGATTCAACAATGCGGTTGGCTATGCCCCACCATCCTGGCCGGAGTTGGTGGCCATGATGCATTCGTTCAAGTAAAGGGAAACGCATGTTCTCCAACGGAATACTGATGATTACCGGCGGTACCGGTTCCTTCGGAAACGCCGTCCTGAAGCGTTTCCTGAACACTGAGGTTAGGGAGATCCGTGTCTTCAGTCGCGATGAGAAGAAGCAGGAAGACATGCGGCTCGCCCTGAATCATCCCAAACTACGCTTCTACATCGGCGATGTACGCGACTATGATAGCGTCAAGCAGGCGATGCGTGGCGTCGACTTCGTTTTTCACGCGGCAGCCCTCAAGCAGGTGCCGTCGTGCGAATTCTACCCCATGGAAGCTGTGCGGACCAATGTTCTGGGGGCAGAAAACGTCCTAAACGCCGCCATTGAGTGCGACGTCCAGCGCCTTATAGTTCTGAGTACCGACAAGGCGGTCTATCCTATCAACGCCATGGGAATCTCCAAGGCCATGATGGAAAAGCTTATGGTCGCCAAGTCCCGCATGCTCGACAGTGGCAAGACGGTGCTGAGCGCTACGCGATACGGCAATGTCATGGCATCGCGCGGGTCGGTCATTCCTCTGTTTGTCGAACAAATGAAGGCTGGAAAGCCGCTCACGCTGACCGATCCGACGATGACCCGCTTCCTGATGTCACTCGAAAACTCTGTTGATCTGGTACTGCATGCCTTCCAACATGGCAATCAAGGGGACATTTTCGTCCAGAAGGCCCCTGCATCTACTGTCGGGGATCTAGCCGAAGCACTGCGCGAGATTTTCGGCGGCCAGACCAAGATAAAGGTAATAGGCACCCGCCACGGCGAAAAACTGTTCGAGTCGCTCCTGTCTCGCGAAGAAATGGCCAGGGCCGAGGATATGGGGCAATATTTCCGGGTGCCGGCAGACGCGCGAGACTTGAACTACAACAAGTATTTCGTCGATGGGGAAACCAGGGTGTCGGCCTTCGATGACTACACCTCGCACAATACGACCCGCTTGGACGTTCCGGGCGTGATAGAAATGCTCAATTCACTGGACTACATTAAAGATAAACTTGATGCGTAAAGTTATGACAATTGTCGGGACGCGGCCCGAACTGATCAAGATGTCCCGCGTCATCGACGCCTTTGACCGGCACACCCATCACACGCTCGTTCATACTGGTCAGAATTTTGACTATGAGAACCAACCAAATCTTTTTCGATGATCTTTGCATTCGTCGCCCTGATCACTTTCTGAACGCAGGTGGTGATACCGCCGCAGGCACAATCGCGCGTGTCATCGAACGCTCTGACGCACTGATGGAGGAGAAGGAGCCCGATGCCGTGCTGCTCTATGGTGATACCAATTCCTGCCTGTCCGTGATTTCGGCCAAGCGACGCAAAATCCCGGTGTTTCATATGGAGGCGGGAAACCGTTGCTTTGATCAGCGTGTGCCAGAGGAACTGAATCGCAAAATACTGGACCATCTAAGCGACATTAACATGGTCCTGACCGAGCATGCGCGGCGCCATCTGCTGGCAGAGGGCGTCCGACCCGAAACAATCATTAAGACCGGATCGCATATGCATGAGGTCCTGGAATTTTACAAAGAGCGCATCGAAGCATCTGACGTCGTTGCACGCCTGAATCTGTCGCCCAAGAACTACGTCGTGGTCAGCATGCATCGCGAGGAAAACGTCGACAGTCCGACTAAGCTGGCCGAGGTGATCCAGACGCTCAATGTGCTCGCGGCCAAATACGACATGCCTGTGATCATGTCGGTTCATCCTAGAACCAGGAAGAGAATCGACGCGCTTGCAGATCAGCACGTGGATAGTCGCATCCGGTACCTGAAACCGTTTGGCTTCACCGAGTATGTGCGGCTGCAGCTTGACGCGTTTTGCACTATATCAGATAGCGGCACGATAACTGAAGAAAGTGCATTGCTTGGCTTTCCGGCCGTTACGATACGCCCCGCCCATGAACGCCCAGAGGGTATGGATTCGGGAGTGTTGATCATGTCCAGTGGCGAATTGGAACGAGTTATGGACGCCGTCTGCGTCGTCACGTCAGGAACTGGAGGACCGGTTCGCAGGGTACCCGACTACGACGCACCCAAGGTCTCCGAGCAGATCCTACGAGTTGTGCTGAGCAACATCGACTATATCAACCGAACCGTTTGGTCCAAGACACTCTAGGTCGTCGATTATTGACTGCGCTGTGCGCCTTTCGACGCGGATGTTGTAGGATTGGAATGGCTTCTGGGGGTGCACATTGTTGGATGTGCTGCTGTCGGTTTTGAGGACACCGAGTTAAGGTGTTTTTTGGAACTGGAGAGTTTTGATGGAAAGACGCAAGTTCAGCCGGGAGTTCAAGCTGGACACCCGCAAAAACTGGGTGACTGAGCCTGCCGTCGCCGTGACAGCCGGCCAGTTTCAGTGTTTTGGCGGATTTAGGCTGGCATTTGACGATCTCCGGTGCCCGACGCGGACATTTTCCGGTCATCCGGGCAGACTCATGCCATGACGGTACGCTTTTCGTGGAAGACGAGGCGGTCGAAATTGTAGGCCAGATTGGCCAGAGTCAGTTTCGCTTCGGCCCGAGTGATGCCGATGGTGCGGATGAACAGGCCGAACCGGTTTTTCTGATGGGCAAACACATGCTCGATCCTGGCACGGATCGACGATTTGACCGCATTGGCCCGCGCGGTTGCGATCGGCATCGACTTGCCCTTTGGTTTGCGCCGATGAATGCGGCTGGTCAGCATGCGATCGGCGAGCCAGGCCTCGTTGCTCTGTGAGCGATAGGCGCTGTCGGCCCAGACCTCGCTGCCCGTATTCTCCCGGTCGATGACCTGGCGCAGCATCCGACCATCAGGATGGGAAGCGGAGGTCACCGCCGCGGCTCTGATGAAGCCGTAGCGCCGGTCGATGCTGATGTGGCTTTTGTAGCCGAATACCGGGATGGCGATCATGGGCAGCGGCGTGCCGTCCTGCCGGTAGCGCACCTTGCCGCCGATCTTGAGCGTCCAGCGCGCGTCGGTATCCTTCTGTGCCGCCTTGGCGGGCTCGTTTGGCCAGATCTCATCGGCCGATTTGAATCGTCCCGGTTTCACCGGAGACCTTTAGCTTCATTTCACGCGACCATATCGAGCACGTCGCGCTGTGCATAGAAGTTCTCTTCAGCCTCTGCTGGCGGGATGGTTCCGATGGGGCCAAGCAGGCGTCTGTGGTTGAACCAATCGACCCATCCGAGGGTGGCCATTTCCAGATCTTGCATGTTGCGCCATGGACCCTGGCGGTGGACCAGGCTCGGTTTTGTAGAGACCGTTAATCGTCTCAGCGAGGGCGTTATCATACGAGTCCCCGACGCTGCCGACCGATGGTTCGATGCCTGCTTCGGCCAAACGCTCGGTGTATCGAATGGACAAATATTGCCCGCCGCGATCCGAGTGGTGAACCAATCCGCTCTTTTGGACCGGCCGTCGATCATGCAGGGCCTGCTCGAGAGCATCGAGAACAAAGTCAGTTTTGGCCGATCGTGAGACCCGCCATCCGACGATGCGATCAGCGAATGTGTCGATGACAAAGGCCACATAGATGAAGCCTTGCCACGTGGACACATAGGTAAAATCGCTGACCCAGAGCAGGTTCGGTGCAGGCGCCCGGAACACGCGGTTTACCTTGTCACGCGGACAGGGCGCTGACGTGTCAGGGACCGTCGTCTTGACCACCTTTCCACGCACGGCACCACGGATGCCGATCTGTTTCATCAAGCGCTCCACCGTGCAGCGCGCCAGCGTATAGCCTTCCCGCTTTAGCTGATGCCACGCCGGACCCCATAGACCTGATAGTTTTCATCCCAGATCCGTTTGACCTCCGGACGCAACTCCATGTCACGCCGATGCCGTGCGGAGGCTTTGGAGGGATCGGCTTCGCACGCCAGACGATGATAATATGTTGACGGCGCGATCGGCAGGACTCTGCAGATCGACTCGACGCCGTAAACAGCGCGCTGATCTTCAATGAAGGCGATCATCGCTTCAGTGGGCGGTCGAGTTCCGCCTGCGCAAAATAAGCTGACGCCTTGCGCAGGATCTCATTCGCCTGGCGCAACTCGCGGACCTCACGTTCCAGGGCCTTGATCCGATCCCGTTCCTCGGTCGTGACACCGTCGCGCATACCGCTGTCTTTCTCGGCCTGCTTGACCCATTCGCGCAGGGTCTGGGGAATACAGCCGATCTTCGGTGCAATGGCCGCAATCGCGCCCGCCTGCGTTTCGTATGAGCCTTGATGCTCAAACACCATCCTGACCGCTCGTGCGCGGACCTCGGGCGAGTAGCGATTTGCCATTTTGCTTTTCGTCATAACCACCATCCTTACTTAAGTTGATGTCTCCGACAAACTCGGGGCGATTCAATTGACGTTGAACCGCAACCGCCCACGAGCTTGCACTGGAGACGCTGAGCAACCTCGACAACCTGTTTGGCATCCTCAACGTCGGCCACCAACGGTTTCCACGAAGACATGCACGCCGCCTTCATGGCGGCGATTGCGAAGCGGGCGTGAGTGTCGGTGTGGGTGTTGATCGAGACGAGATCAGGCTTTAGCGCCAAGTCTTCCTCGAAACTTGAGACCACCTCGTTGCGTGCTGTTCCTTCGGCAATTCTCTCAAGGATCGGTTCACGAGACCGATGATCTCGTATCCTAGATTCAGAGGGTAGGCCAAAGCGTGACTACGCTAGCCGAGGGCGCCGGACTGTTGACTGATGAAATCAGCCTGTTCGACTACTAGGCGGCCAGGGCTGCGCCAGTTCGGTCGTCGGCAATGGCACGTTGCCGACACAAATGACGAACACAATCAACCAACCGAACCCAGTGTCGGTGAGTACCAACAGCACCTACAAACCTCGTTCGAGGCAATAACGGTGCGGAATATCTCATCAAAGGTCCGCGCGACGCAGTTGCCGATAGCCATTGGGGGTGAGGCCGACGAGTTTCTTGAAGGACGTGGCGAAATACTGGCTTGAGGAAAAACCGAGCTCGAAGCCAATGTCAGTGATCGAGCGTTGGGTATCTATAAGTGCGTGTTTGGCGGCGATAATCCGCAAGTACATATGGTAGCGTGCCGGTGTGAAGCCTGTTTCGCGTAAGAAAATGTCATGGAAATAGCCGGTACTGAGGGATACGTGGTTCGAGACGGCGTCGACACGAATGTCGCTAGCGAGATTGGCTTTCATGTATGATAGCGCATTGACAACGACGGGTGAATTTTTCCGTGCTTGTTGACGTTCGTAATCTCCCAGCACCCCAATCATGATTTGGTGAAACAAGGCGCGGCTAAGGTCCTCGGCAAACGCCCCAGGATCGCGTTGCTGGACCAGCAACTCGTTAAACAATTCCCGCAGCGCGGGTCTGCCCGGGAAATGACGGCGTCCCATAGAATTGTAGGCGTCGCGCAGTAACATCGTGGTGGAGGCGGCGAGCCCAGGCAGACTTTCGTCGTGAGGAAAGTCAAAGCGCAGCCAATAGCGGGTGCAGGGATGGACAATTGCACTGACGCCACCTTGCCAGTCGCCGGGGTGATCGATGAGGACGCTGTTAGGGCCTGCCTCGTGCAGTTCCTTACCGTCCCACCACTCGACGCTTCCCTGTTCGAGATAGCCAATTTCCAACCCACCGGTGCCATCCTGCCGAACGCCGCCGAGTCGGGATTCCGAGGTGACGAAATAGCCGAGACTCACCAATTCGGGGAGGACTATTGAGTCAGGTCGGCGATACATCTCTAACGTCTCGGTGTTCAATTTTCTCAGCCTGCAAAATTGAAAGACACCAACACTGTGCCTCGTTAAATTAGGTTCAACAAGTGGGTTTCCCGATCAGCTGGGCAACATTGCCTTCGACCCAATTTGGTTTGAGGAGAATATCATGGTCACGACTGGTCCGAAGATTACGGTAATTGGCGCAGGGAGCTTGTTTTTCGGCCGTCAGGCGATTTGGCAGATGGTGCATTCGCCCCACCTAAATACTGGAACGCTGGCGCTGGTGGATACCGATATCGATCGACTGCGCAAGCTGGAGCGGTTGGCCAAAATGGTTGTAGCCAATGAGGGCGTATCGCTCAGAATCGAAACCAACACCGATCGCCGGGAGGTGTTGGGCGGTTCCGATTTTGTCGTACTGAGCTTTGCCAAGGATACGGTGCATTATCGCGGGTTGGACACTACAATTTCAGAAAAATACGGCATTCGCATGTGTTCGGGCGATACTATCGGGCCCGGCGGAGTCTTCCGCGCCATGCGAGAACTGCCCCATATTCTCGATTGTGCCCGTGATATCGAGGAGCTTTGCCCCGACGCATGGGTGATCAATTATATCAATCCCTCCGCCGTCAATGGCATGGCGCTCAAGCGTTTTGCGCCGAGTCTCAAGAGCTTTGGCTTATGTGACAGTTTGCACATGCCGCACGTCAAGCGCGCCTATGCCGAGCGCGCCGGCATTATCGGGGCCGATGAAAATCTGACACCCGAGCAGGATCAACGTTTCGATCTGCGGATCGCGGGGGTCAATCACTTCACATGGGTGCTCAAGGCTGAATATGACGGCAAGGACGTCATAAGCGAGATTGGGGAAGCCATCGGCCGCCGCGCCGCGACAGAAACGGACGGAGGCGACAAGGGCGCCAAGGCGATCAACAATGACGCCATCGGCTATCAATTGTTCCAGATGTTCGACAAGGTGCCTGCCTGCGTTGCCCACACCAAGGAATATGTGCGCTATTGGCAGGGGCATGGGATAACTGAAGGCAATATTCCCCAACTCGCGATCTGGGAGACCGAAGCCCGCTATGCGCGCCATCGCGAAATGTGGGAGCAGATCGACAATTTCATCTCCGGCGCGACCCCGATCGCCGATTATATGAAAACCTTCGGCCCCGACCATGCTACCGACATCATCGAAGCCATGGTTGGTGGGCTGAACAAACCCTTCTACATCAACACCCGCAATGATGGCGCCGTTACCAACATGGCGGACGATGCCTATCTCGAACTGCTGTGTGATATAGATATGGATGGGCCGCGTCCTCGTGCAGTCGGCGAGATGCCACGCGGCATAAGAGCAATGCAGGAAATTGTGCTCGATACCCATGAATTGACGGCAGAGGCTGTAGCCAATGGCGATCGTGCGCTGTTGCGGAGGGCCCTGTTGGTCGATCCGTTGACCAATTCGATCAGCGACACGGAGGCTCTGATTGATGAATTGCTTGACGCCGAGCGGGACATCATTCCGCAGCACTGGTTTGGCGGGTCAGGTGCCGTGCGGGCAGCTGGTTGAAATCATGCTGGCTGATGAGATGTATCAGCCAGCGTTGTATGAAATTCTCCGGTCAGAAAGTTGAACGACAAACTGGCCCACGCTACGTAGGTTGATCGCGCACTTAATAACCTCGTCAAGACGGTTGTATATGCCAGTAGGAAAAATCGGATGCCGCTTGCAGAGCACTATCCGAAACGCGGGAGGAGCAATGAAATGAACGCAATTCGGACCACCTGCCGTCTGTTGTGGCTGCCTCACCTCTCGCCGCGTATTGCGCCATGATCAATATCGAACGCCACCTGTCACCTCACCTGGACCGCACCCCGACGCCCCAGAGCGGAACCGGACCGAAAGCACTCGTGTCAGACAAGATTGAGCAGCACGACGTCCCCGTCCAACAAATCACCGCAGGGCAGCATCACTTTTTCGGCTATTATGATAAAACGCCATGGAATAGCAGCGGGCGCTATCATCTTGCATTGGAAACGAGTTTTCTCAACCGTCAACCAACCCGCAACGATGTCGCCGTCATCGGGACGATTGATACCCACAACGGCAATGTCTGGACGCCAGTCGCCGAAACCAGCGCCTGGAGCTGGCAGCAGGGTACAATGCTGCAATGGCTGCCGACCGAGCCTGAGCACACCATCATATACAACATCCGTGACAGCGATCAGTTCTATGGCGTCACCCATAATCTGGAAACCGGCGAGAAGCGCAGATTATCACGCTCTTTCTATGCGGTTGGCGAGGGCTATGCGCTCGGCCTCAACTTCGCCCGCCTGCACCATACACGGCCCGGCTACGGCTACGCCGATGGCGCGGACAGTAGCTTGTCGGCTGATCATCCCGATGACGACGGGGTTTACCGCATTGACCTCAAGACCGGCGATAGCGAACTGATCATCACGCTTCAACGACTGTTCGAAACCAATACGATCCCGCGAATGCATTTGGGACCGCACTGGGTAAATCATTTGACGATTTCGCCCGGAGGCAGCAACTTTGTCTTTCTCAACCGCTGCCAGTTTGATCCTGCAAAGCGCTTCAATGACCGCTTCTATTGCGCCTCGGCCGACGGCAATGACATCCGGCTTGTGCACGACAACACCTATTTCTCCCATTTCGACTATCGTGACGAACGCACCATCATCGCTTATGCGCGCACCCCTGGCACAGAGACCAATGAATATGCGCTTTACGACCTCCTTGAAGACAAGTTCACGGTCATTGGCCAGGACGTCTTCTCATCCGACGGCCATTGTTCCTTTTCTCCCGACCGCAAGTGGATGCTCACGGACACCTACCCAGATGCCAATCATGACCGCACGCTGATATTGTATGACATGGCGACCGGTCGTCGCATCGACATTGGCAGGTTTTATTCTCCGCCGGATCTCAAAAATGAATTGCGATGTGATCTTCACCCTCGGTGGAGCCGGGATGGGAAGGCTATCAGTATAGATTCAGCCCATGGCGGAAGTCGTCAAATATACACTCTAAATGTCTCCGGGATTGTTTGATGGCCGTGCTCGCGGGTCACGCAATCCATCATTGCTGCCATCGGCGAAATCACGCCAGACTAGGAAGTTAGGCAGCATGCAATTGTCGTCTGACTTCGTAAAATATCTGGATGAACTCGTACCAATAGATTTGTAATGCATAATTGCAAATAACCGCATTGTCACAAAAGAATTAATAACAACAATGACGTACCGAGATACGAATACACCGTAAACTTGCTATTGGTCGGATACGACGCCGTATCAACACCGAGAGCGAACTAACTACAAGGGAGGATAGGCTTATGACTAAACGAACCACAAACCGGCTAAACAGAATGAGCGTGGCGTTAATTGTTAGTGTCTTGACGTGCAGCACGGCAGTCGCCCCCGCGCTAGGTAACGAATTGAGCGGAAATATTAGCTTCTCGTGGTGGGGTTCTACGAGCAGAAACGACAAAATTGAGAAAATCGTAAAAATGTTTGAGGCGGAAAACCCAAATGTTTCAATTAGCGGTGAGCCCGGAGATTTTGGCAGCTACTGGGATAAATTGACAGTCAGAAGCGCAAGCGGCAACCAACCTTGTGCAATTACTATGCAGTCTCGATTGGCACCACAATATTCAGATCCCGCCCTACTACTACCCTTGGACGATCTCGTTGCGTCGGGTGATCTTGATGTCAGCGGGATCGACCAAGCTATCCTCGATGGCGGCCGTGGTGCCGATGGCAATCTATACTTCATTCCGCACGGCATCTTCTATAACACAATTATCGCGAACAAGACCGCAATCGAAGCGACAGGAATGACACTCCCAACCGCCGACTGGAATTGGGTCGATTTCGATGAATATACCCGAGAATTGTCAACGCATTTGGACGGTGGGACTTTGGCGGTTGCTAACAATGGCAGGGACATCGCATTGTTTTCGGCGTGGGTGTACGGTAGGGGCGAAAAGTTGTTCAACGCGGACGGTTCGATTGGATTCAGCAAGGAAACTCTTGTCGACTATTTCGACCTTTGGGAGCGTTTGCGCCAAGATGGCATCACAGAACCAGCTGACCAGATGGCCGAAGTTGGCACGACTCTCGAAACCTCGCTCATTGCGCAGGGCAAAGTTCTGATCGACACAAAAGCTGCCAATCAACTGGACGCCATTCAGCGCGTTTTAGACGTTGCGGTCCCAGGTGATCAGGCTCGTTTTGTTGACAAACCCGGTTGGTCCCGCCGGGTTCGGCGATGTCATCGGAACCAACGGTTTGGCGATCGGTGCAAACTGCAAGGGATCGGATCTCGACGCCACGGTGGCCTGGATCAACTATTTCACCCAGGACCCGGAAGCGGCCCAAGTGTATGCTTCAGACAACGGGGCCGTTACGGTAGCCAGCCTCCGCGAGGCCCAGATGGCGGATCCCAAATACTACACCTGGGCAGCGCCAATCGATGACTATACTCGGCGACGTCAGCCCGCACGCCAAAACGGAACTCTTTCCTGCAGGCGGTCGCACCGCGCTTAGCAGCGCTCTTATGAGCAACTATGAAGCTGTTGCATTTGGTCAGATATCCACATCCGAAGCCGCAGATAGGCTCATTTCGCAAGTCGAGCAGACTGTCCAAGACTGATAACGCTGGACGGGCAACAATCTTTGCGTTGCCCGTCCTTTCTGCTGTGAGCGCAGGAGTACAGATATGTCTCAGCCTACGTCGACAGGTGGACTAGAAATCACACACCCTCAGAGCAAATCCATGAAAAATCGGCCTAAGAGAAAGTTGACACCACAGCAACTAGAAAATAGAACGGCCTATTTGTTTCTCACGCCTTGGTTTTTAGGGTTAATTTTTATTACCATCGGACCCGTTCTCGCATCTTTATACTTATCGTTTACCCGCTATAACATCCTTCGTCCGCCACGTTGGATAGGATTCGAAAATTATTACAATATACTCTTTATGGATCGCCAGTTCTGGACATCTGTCAAAGTCACTTTCTTCTATGTCGGATGGTCTGTGCCCTTGGTTCTCATCATGTCATTGGCTGTGGCGACTGTGCTCAACCGCGGACTGGCGTTGCTACCAATCTATCGATCCATCTTCTACATTCCATCGCTTATGGGGGGCAGCGTGGGGATCGGATTGTTGTGGCGCGAAGTTTTTGGAGCGCAAGGCGTGTTCAACGACGCACTTGCTATATTTGGTATGGCTGGTCGAAGCTGGATTGCGATACCGGAAACCGCACCATGGATACTCGTAACACTCAACGTGTGGACGTTCGGCGCATCAATGGTAATATTCTTGGCTGCGCTAAGACAAATTCCTGCTTCTTTGTATGAGGCCGCCTCGATTGATGGTGCGTCGGCTTGGACGCGATTTCGTCGAATAACCATTCCGATGTTAACGCCCATCGTGTTTTTTAACGCGGTATTGCTGACAATTCAATCGTTCCAGTCTTTCACCCAGTCATACATTGTATCTGGCGGAACTGGGGGGCCGGCGGATAGCACACTACTCTACTCTTTGTACCTCTATCAACGGGCATTTGTGCAACTGGACATGGGATATGGGTCGGCCATGGCATGGATACTACTCCTGTCGATTGCATCATTTACAGGGCTGATATTTTGGTCGGCAAAATACTGGGTATTTTATGGTGAATAGTATCAGTCCCCCAAGAAAATTCTATATGTTCAAGAAAGGCCTAGGTAAAATCTCACCACCTATGGCTGCCCTAGCGCACATTGGTTTGATCATATTAGCTTTGATAATGCTCTATCCGGTCATTTGGATGGTATTGGCGTCATTGCGACCGCAAGCTGAAATATTTTTGGACAAGAGTTTAGTTCCTAACAACTGGACCCTGGAAAACTATATAAACGGCTGGAATTTCTTTGGTGACACCACGTTTGCAACGTTCTTTGTAAATTCGTTCATCATAAGTGGATTGGCTATTGTTGGTAACGTCATGGCTGCGTGTCTTTGCGGATATGCTTTCGCTAGACTGAAGTTCAAGTGGCAATCTTTGTGGTTTGCGATAATGATCGGTTCGATGATGCTGCCTTTTCATGCACAGTTGATCCCTCAGTATATACTTTTCGTTAAAATTGGTTGGGTCAATACTTTCCTGCCTCTGGTTGTTCCAAAATTTTTGGCTACCGATTCGTTTTTTATCTTCCTAATGGTCCAATTCATGAGGACTTTGCCGCGTGAACTGGAGCAGGCCGCGATGATTGACGGGGCATCGTACTGGCAAAGATTCACACGAATTATACTTCCCCTGTGCGTCCCCGCGATTGTAACAACATCCATATTTACATTCATAAATACGTATAATGATTTTTTGAGCCAGTTGATATACTTATCAGGTTTAGACAACATGACGGTTTCTTTGGCTCTTCGTTTGTTTATCGACGCGGGGGAGGTGACTCGTATTTCGGCAGCATGTTTGCCATGGCCACACTAGCTATCGGGCCCATGTTGGGATTCTTCATTGCCACCCAACGGTACCTCGTCGAAGGCGTGGCCACCCAGGGCTTTAAGTAAAGGAAACACCATGGCGAATGTCATCTTGAAAGATTTGACCAAACGATATGGAGGGGGCGCGCTAACAGCGGTTAGCAGCCTCAACCTGAGCATCGAGGATGGTGAATTTCTTGTGCTTGTTGGCCCGTCGGGGTGCGGAAAGTCAACCGCATTGCGTATGATTGCGGGACTGGAGGAGATCACAAGTGGGGAAGTTTCAATCAACGACAATGTCGTAAATGACGTACATGCGAAAGACCGCGACATAGCTATGGTATTTCAAAATTATGCGCTGTACCCACACATGTCAGTATATGACAACATGGCATTTGCGCTGCAGATCGCAAAGTTTCCATCTGAAGAAATCAAAAAGAAAGTCCATGAAGTCGCCGCAATTTTGCAGCTGGAGCCGTTCCTGAAACGCCGCCCGGGTCAACTGTCAGGCGGACAACGCCAGCGCGTGGCCATGGGACGGGCTATCGTGCGTCAACCGTCGGTTTTTCTCATGGATGAGCCACTTTCGAACCTCGATGCAAAACTGCGGGTACAGATGAGGTCGGAAATTGCCCGGATCCAGGATAGGCTCCAAGTTACTACAATTTACGTCACCCATGATCAAATCGAAGCTATGACCATGGGCGACAGGGTAGCACTAATGAAGGACGGAATGTTGCAGCAAGTTGATACACCAAGCAACATTTACGGGCGGCCGGCAAATACTTTTGTAGCGTCGTTCATCGGATCGCCGGCAATGAACCTGTTTCACGCAAATATTGGCGATCCGTTGGCCGACGGAGCTTCCTTAAGGCTTGGGTCGCATCAACTGCATATCCCTCAAAAGGTGTTTGAGGTGCGTTCCGAATTGAAGGAATATTTCAATCGCGATGTGATTGCTGGCATTCGACCCGAAGATATGGATGATGCCGCACTTACGAATTCTCACCCCGATAACGAAACTATTTCGGCCCGGATAGTGCTCGCCGAAGCATTAGGGTCCGACATTATCATTCATCTGGACTTCGATGCCAAAATGGCCGAAGTAATCGACCCCGACACGTTGTCTGACATTTCAAAGTCACTTGATGGCGAAAATGCAGGGATTTGCGTCGCGCGCTTTGACGCAAAATCCCAAGCTAAAGCAGGCGAGACTGTCAAGGTCAGCGTTGATTGTGAACGTCTTCACTTTTTTGACTCCGAAACCGGTCTGGCAATCCGGGGGGATTAGCGTTCATCATCTGCCCGCGCGAACAGCGTAGTTCTGCGATTTCATGGCAGTCGCATTTTCTAAGTTGCTCCCCCACCGACAATCAAACGAAATCTGCTTCCTAGTCGAAATGTCCATTTGAACGACGCTACAAAGTATTTGTTGTGTATTGAGGCCAAATTTTTGATTGCAGGCTCGAAAGATAAAACGTAGATCGCTGCATGAAGAAATTGTGCCACAGCTAAGGATGATGGTTGTTGAGGGACGTTGGAGTGTTGGGGAAAAACTTCCTGAGCTTCAGTTGAGTGAAGAGTTAGGCGTATCGCGTACCCCGGTTCGCGAGGCGGTAAATATCCTGGCTGCGGAAGGGCTTTTGGTGGTGAGGCCCAGAGTTGGCGCCAGTATCAAGGTCCTCAGGCCGAAAGAAGTTGAGCAACTTTTCGAAACGGCCGGAGCAATCGAGGCGGCCGCGGCGCGTTTCGCGGTAGACAGGGCAAGTGCGAATGAGCTGGACCGTATCTCCGCGATTCATGCTAAGATGGTCAATAGATTTGAGCGAGGCGAGCGCGCTTGATATTTTGCGATGAACCAAAATATTCACATGCTCATCGTCGCCGCTGCCGGTAGCGAAGTTCTCAGCGACCTTCATGAAAAGCTGCTCATGCGTATGCGCCGAATTCGATTTGCCTGCACTAATGACGCGGACGGTTGGAAAAGCGCGCTGGAAGAACATGAGGAAATGTTGTCGGCTCTCAAAAATCGCAACGTCGAGCATCTAACCAGTCTCCTGACAGCCCATATGGACAGGGGTTGGATGCGCGTGCGAGATTTTGTCAAATTGGAATACGAACAACGCTAGTGTGCCGACCTCGCATTCGTCTCGGTAAACGGCACAGCGCTTACGCCTTTCCGCTGAATAGTGCGTTCATTTCCGACCACGCGCTGCGGCAACATTGGGTCATTTCGCCTAAACCTTCAACACATCTGGTTTTGGAAATGGCGCTGCGACGCTTGACTACACTCGTTCACATCACGCGACAATCGTAACCAACACTTGCATGATCGCCGTATCGGAATGCAATCACGGGCTGCTGCTCAAGCCGAGAATACAAGTGGCCACCGCCAGTCGCTATCAGCGAAGATAAGCATCGACGATGGGCAAGCGGTGGACTGATCCGTATTCTGCCGCCTGCTGTAACAGTTTACTCTCAATCAATCGCTTCAAGCATCAGGCCCCAGTCGGTGGTATTATCCGGACGCGTCGGCAACGGCAGAAGCATGCTCATAGGGGTCTGGACTTGGACGGTCTGGGGCAGCCAATGCCCGGTGCGAGGATCAAACCATGTCGCTTTGTATCGCTGACACTGCTGTTTGGTTCCACGCATCTCGATGGACTCGGCACAATTGGCCTCAAAATAGATCATAAACCAGGTCTTGTCTTTATTACCCGCTGCGTAGCACCAGCCTTCATAGCCCCTGACCGTTCCGTTGCGGTTGGGAATTAGATGTTCAGAATTGGGAACAAGGTCATAAAGAGCGTCACCTTTGACATGTGCAAACTTTGTCAAATGCTGCACGGTCCGACCAGAACTCCATTTAAATGAGTCCCACATGATGCTTCGTGAGTTTTCCTCGATTGACGATTGCCAGATGCCGTCACACCCGTAAATATAGCCGGCAAATCCTCCGGACAGTAAGCTGCCGTACATGCCGGATCGCACGTACATATCGTCCTCGAGCGTGTCTCCTTTTTTGCAGTTTTGAGGTATCAATCCTAACGTGGAGCCCGAATAATAGGGTTCACCATTTAAAGCTGGGTGCACTGGGTCTGCATTGAACTGTTCCGTAAGATACCAATACGCATAATGTTCGCGCGCATTTCCGATTTGATGAATATCGAGCCAGCGGCACTCCTCCGGACCTCCGAAGTTGACCAGGGTTGACGGGCCGGGATTTGCCGAGAGCATAGTGCCAAATGGTGGTTTACCCCAGCGGTCCACCACAAGGTTGCAGGGTTCGTTGTATTCCCGGCTTGGAATTGTACCCTTATAGGAATCGAAGTGAATTGGACTTAAGATCGCATTGTGCGCCTGATAACGTGCAAAGATAAATTGCACGAACCGTGCGTAGCTTTCCGGCCAATCGTGATATTTTTTCCACATTAGACCGGTATCGCGCCGCGCCACCTCAACAAATGGAACAAAGCCCATCTCGAATATTATGTCCATTTTCTTGTCGAGAATTTTAAAGTATTCTGGATTGACCTTGTCATAGTCTGGCACAATATTTTCGAACTCAGGTACCTTCCCAGGAAATTCAAAAGGCCGACCACCCTCATTGTGCATAGGCATAGCCGATCCATTTTTTACCGGCCATGCACTTCTAATGCACAGTCCCTCGTCATCGGACAGGTTGGCGGGTTGCCCGTCGTCGTCCCAACACGGTTGCACTGTGATGAGCGCAACAGAATTGAAACCTTGCTCTTTGCGGAATTGCAAATAGTCCGCAATTGAAGAATTAGGACCAAGGTCGGTGTTGATATCGCCGTTCGGCAATGGAAAGCGGAACGAAGGAACTGACCACCAGGTATCGCCGACCAAGAAGAATGGCGTTCCATCAGCATATTGCAGTCCGCGTCCATTCTTGCCAATGCCAACCATGCCGCGTCGGTTTGGGTTCGCCTCGATTTCATCCACACTCCAGCCTGCTGCAGTGAAAGCGCCAGACTTGTTGCTAAGCCCCAAATCACCAGACTTGGACCCACTTGTCCACGTCCACTTTCCTGGTGCTGAAGCCGCAACGCGAACGCAAAATTGCTGGCTACCGTTCCAGAAACCAAAGACTCGCTTGCTAAAGTCAGGACCTTTTAGGTCAATCCAAATTTCCTCTTCGACATAGGCATTCTGATAGCTTTCCGCGGCTTCAAAACAAATCTCAAATGGTTGCCAAATACGGACTTCTGGGGTGTCTGTCGGCGTGTAAACGGCTGGCATTGAGATGCGTCCTTCCATAATTTGTAATTACAGGCTATCATCGTCAATGGGGAGTCAATTCCTTATTGAGGCGGAGAGCGACACATAAAGCCGGTACTAATCATCAAGAGGATGTTGATTTTGTTGAACCCTGCTTTGCTAACGAATTCAACTTGCGATTTGGCGGGCGACAGTTCGCGGATGCGTTCTTCAGGGAGGTGCGTGTGGCAAGTATTTGCGTACGGTTTATTGAAGGCTTGTCGCTCCGATCAGCAAGCGAATATCTGTTTCTCTTGACTTATATCCCGCTGATGAACGGGATTGCGTTGTCGCTCCCGATCCGAGTTAGACTGCCCTTTGGGCGCTATTAATGATCTTCGACATGCGCCGTAACGCTAGGCAAGTCACCTCACATCAATGCGATGTGGACTGCCCCTAGCCCGGTAGACAGGTCCCGCCTATCCTTTGAGCATAGGAGGCAGCTTGTGAGCACACAGAGATTTACCCCAGAATTTAAGGAAGAAGCCGTCAGGCCGGTGGTTGAGCGGGGCGATCGCGTTCCGGATGCGGCGGCGCGCTTGGGCGTGTCGGCCCACAGTCTGTACAAATGGGTCAAGGCCGTGTCCCCCGACCGGTCCGAGCAGCAATCGCAGGAGCGAACGAGACTGCCTGGGGGACGAGAATTTGAAGTCCAAATTCGCTGCCGTTTTCTGTCAGCTAGATATACTATAAAAAGCGAGCTTTTCGATCGCCAAATTCTTGGCTCGAAGAGTCGCGTCGCCGTAACCGTCTGATGCCGTGCGGCCCGCATGTCCTTGAATGCTGTCCACAATGTAGGGGTCCAGTCCAGCTTCGCGCGACAGCGTCTTGAAGCGGTGGCGCCAGCCATGACTGGGCTGGACGCCGGCGGGACTGAGCCCCTTGGCTTGTAGCCACTTTCCCACACTAGCGGATACGGCCTGAGCTGGACGCTTGTCTGGGGAACCGGTGGGGGAATGAAAAAGAGGTCCTTCGGGTTGCGCTTCGACAAACTCCAGGAAGCCAATATCCTTGAGTTGTTGATGTATCGGTACGTTTCGGTAGTGTTTCCCTTTAACGTTGCCGGCCTCGGGCGTTATGTGCAGATAACAAATGCCGTCTTCGGTGCGGATGTCGGACCGCCGGAGCTGAAGGATTTCGCCGACCCGGGCGCCAGTGAATGCGCACAACCAAGGACCCCAGCGCCTGGCAGCGGTAGTATGAGGTGATTCCCGATTCGCCGGGTTGTCGCGTGCTGGGGGTTGGTACGCCAAGCAGAATTTAAGAATTGTCAGGGCTTCCGAATCTGTGAATCCTTTTTCACGCGAAATGGGTTTGGCATACACGTGAACGCGAACGCCTTTCGCGACGTTTTCCGGTAGTTTGCGGTCAGCAACTGCATCAGATAGAACTGCTTTTAAAGACGCCAACCATACGTCTCTGACCGTTTTGGCGCTGAGTGTCTCAAGCTTCAAGTCTCGCCAGGCGATGACTTCCTCTGCGGTCAACCGGCGGGCGTCGTCGGATTGCTGGATCGACGACCCTTTCAACTCGCGGGTCTCTTTCAGAAACTGGAATAGATCATTGAAAACCGGGGTCCATCCCTTCCGCGCCGAGACACCACCGCCCTGATCTTCAAGCCGTTGGAGGTGCTGTTCAAGCAGTTGTTGAAGCGAGAGTGGTTCAACGAAGGGCGCAACTTCGACCTCCACGATTTCAGGAGCCAAGTGGGCTGGGTGAGTTAGTTGGTACGCAGGCACACCCTCATCTCGCTCATACATCTGGGCGAGAACCTCCAGTTCGGCTTCCGCGATGCTGCGCGCGATCTGACGCCACTCGGGTGAGCCTGATACCGCATTGATATTTCCGCGAAGGCGATATTGTCTTAAAAAATCCCCAAGTAGTTCTTCAAGCTGATCGTTACTTAGGGTTCCCGCAATGGCAGCACGAAGGTCTGCTACATAGGTATCGTTTATGCCAACCGTCGCCCACATTGGTTCCACATTCCGCATATACTCGTCGCGGGCCAGCCCTTCACCGTAATGCAACCTCGCCAGGTCGGTAGGGCTCAATGGCGCCGAACGTATTGCGGCGGACGCGGCCTCACGCTCGGTTTTTGTGAACAGTTGGCTTCTGGCATGATCCAGTCTGGCGTTAATTGTACAGAGTGCTGCAGGAAGCATAGACGTTGCCGCCCGTCGGTCAGCACCAAGGGCCTTGGTAAGTTCGCGCGCTTGGACAAACTCTCGAAGGCTCTGCCGGAACGACCTTGCGAGCATAATATCGCCCATCGCGTTCCAATAAATATCTGATTTTACCAGCCATCCGGCACACCCATTTTGTAGCAAGAATGTGGTAGACAAAATGGGTATAACCGTTGAAAAATCAAGAGTCTGAATGATATCAAAGGATTAGCATGGTGCTGCCGGACAGGATTGAACTGTCGGCCTCCCCCTTACCAAGGGGGTGCTCTACCACTGAGCTACGGCAGCATTGTTGGCGCAAGGGGAGACCCACGCTCGGCACCGCGGCTCTACTGCCATAGGGTAAACCTCGACGCAAGGCCAAAAAGCGCATAAACTCAACTCGCCTACTGTCGCGCGCGCCGCAAAAATGCGACCAGCGCACACCAATCTGCCTCCTGCGCCCGTCCAACCCCCGAAACATCATGACCAAATCCGAGCAAGCCAAGGCCCGCGAGCAAAAATTGGCCGCAAAGCTGCGTGAAAACCTGCGTCGTCGCAAGAATCAGACAAAGGCCCGTGCCGATGCAGATGCCGCCGCCCCGCTGGAGCCGGAAACGCCGCCCGGCAAGCAATCGTAAACCATTTTAGCCCCAAGCTGGCCGGGCCTATGCCTTGAAGCGGCGGGCCGAAACAGCTATTGACCCAATCTCTTTTGCGGCAGCCTGCCGCGTGCCGGGCTTGTGCGCCCGCAAGCTTAGGAAACGACATGGATCGCATTCGCCTGGTGGGTGGTAACGAGTTGCGCGGCGAGATCGTCATCTCCGGCGCCAAGAACGCCGCCCTGCCGCTGATGATCGCCTCATTGCTGACCGACGAGCCGCTGGTGCTGGAAAATGTGCCCCGCCTCGCCGACGTCAAGCAGGCTCGAGCGCATCATGGAAAACCATGGCGTTGATATTGCCGTTCACGGGCGTCGGCGCGGCGAGGCTGAAGGCGTTGGCCAGCGCATGACCTTCCACGCCGCCGACATCGTCGATACAACGGCTCCTTATGAACTGGTGTCGAAAATGCGGGCCAGCTTTTGGGTCATTGGCCCCTTGCTGGCGCGCGAGCACAATGCCCGTGTTTCGCTGCCCGGCGGCTGCGCTATTGGTACGCGGCCTGTCGATTTGTTCCTCTTCGGTCTCAAGGCGCTGGGCGCGGAAATTGACATCGATGAAGGCTATGTCGTTGCCAAGGCTCCCGAGGGCGGTCTGATCGGCGCCCATATTGTTTTCCCCAAAGTGTCGGTCGGCGCGACTCATACAATATTGATGGCCGCAACGCTGGCGCGCGGCACCACCATCATCGAAAATGCCGCCCAGGAACCCGAAGTCACCAATGTTGCCGAGTGCCTTGTGGCCATGGGCGCGAAAATTTCGGGTATTGGCACACGCACCTTGACCATCGAGGGCGTGGAAAAGCTCCACGGCGCCACCGTTGAAGTCATTCCTGATCGTATCGAGACCGGTACCTTTGCCATGGCCACAGCCATGACGGGCGGCGACGTGCTGTTGCGCGGCGCCCAGCCCATGCACCTGCAGGCGGCGCTCGACATTTTGGCCCAAACCGGCACCGAAATCAGCCAGGAAGAGGGAGGACTGAGGGTCCAGCGCAATGGCAATGGTATTCACTCGGTCGATGTCGATACCGCGCCATTCCCCAATTTCCCCACCGATCTTCAGGCCCAGTTCATGGCGCTGATGACCATGGCCGATGGGGTTTCCAACATTCGCGAAACCATTTTTGAGAATCGCTATATGCATGTGGCCGAACTGGCCCGCTTTGGTGCCGACATTCGCGTTGACGGGCAGTTGGCCACCATCAGTGGCAAGCACGCGCTCAAGGGTGCTCAGGTCATGGCCACCGATTTGCGCGCCTCTGTGTCGTTGGTTATCGCGGGGCTTGCCGCTCAGGGCGAAACCATCGTCAATCGAGATCTACCATCTCGATCGTGGTTTTGAACGTCTCGAAGAAAAACTCAGCCGCTGCGGCGCCGAAATCGAACGCCTCGCCGGCTGATCAAATCCACCGCCCTCAAAACCCCTAGGGGACGCCCTTCTGTTCATGGGCACCGGTTTTTCCCCTCGCGGTGTCACCCCGGGCTTGACCCGGGTTCCATCATGAGATGTGTCCGCACCCACAGCTTGTCCAGACCTTACGACGGATTCCGGCCTCCGCCGGAATGACATGGTGCGGGCGGAAGGTCGACAACACACCAAAACCACACCTGCGCCGATACCTCCCCCGCGCAGACACACCTCGCCCCCTCGCAAAACTTATCCCCACCCCCAAAACCTTGTGCGAACATGGCCTCACTCCCCACGCGATTGCGGGGTCGCGACGAACGGTCCGTGGGAGAGCAGATGGGTGGGAGGCGGTCGCGCGCTCCTGGGTCCGTGTGACACGTAGTTCCGGCCAGGCCGGAACGCAGGCTCCATAGTCCTGAAAGCCCATCGCATGCGGCGAGACCAGTCTCGCACTATAAAAATCACATGAGGCCGGTTCTCGCCGCATGTCGCAATCATTTTGTAACCGCAGGTTTTGGCCGGGCGGGGTTTGCCTGCGGCCATTATGTCCAAACGCATTGCCCCCATCCCGACAAACTTGTAGATCGACAAGGGCATGACCAGATAGGGTTCTACCCGAACGGTAAGGACAGTGACCATGACCGACCTCAAGCTATTGGCGCTCGATAGCGAAGATCTCGAAGTAATCTCGGCGCATGCGCAGGACGCGGTGGTTCGTGTCGGCGACATGGGCTATGCCCGCAAGGATCGGCGCTTTGCCATGCTGATGAACCGATTTGATTGGGAAAGCGGGACCGGGCGCGACAAGGGCCAACGCAAGCGCGCCGCGTTGCATTTCGATGGTGTCCAGTCCGTTGCCACCGCTGGTATTGACACAAATGCCCATGATGGCGTGCTTGAGCTGCTCTCGATCCAGTTCGAAGCCATTGATGGGCCCGCTGGCATTATCGAACTCAATTTTGCTGGCGGCGGCTCGGTCCGGCTGGGCGTCGAATGTCTTGAGGCGCGCCTGTCCGATTTGGGTGCCACTTGGGCGGCTGCGGCCAAGCCAGCCCACGCGCTTGATTGATCAAGGTACTTCATGCCCATTCGCCTAAACGCAACCCAGCCTGATTTCGAGCAGCAGTTTGTTGCCCTTCTGGGGTCCAAGCGCGAAAGCTCACAGGAGGTGGGCGACATTGTCACAACCATCATTGCCGATGTTAAATCGCGCGGTGATCAGGCGGTGGCCGAACTGACCAACAAGTTCGATGCAGCCGGTGTCAGCCCCGATACGCTCCGCTTCACCCCCGAGCAAATAGAAACGGCCGCTGCCAGGACCGATCCGAAGGTGCGCGACGCACTTCAGTTTGCCCATGACCGCATCCGCGCCCACCACGAAAAGCAAAAGCCGGTCGATCATATCTATCAGGATGATCTGGGCGTTACTCTGGGCACGCGCTGGAGCGCCATCGAGGCCGTCGGCATCTATGTGCCCGGCGGGCTTGCCTCTTACCCATCCTCGGTCCTGATGAATGCGATACCTGCCAAAGTAGCCGGGGTCGAACGCATTGCCATGGCAGTGCCGACGCCCAATGGCGAGATCAGTCCTGCCATTCTGGCGGCCGCCCAGATAGCCGGGGTCAGTGAAATTTATCGCATTGGCGGGGCTCAGGCGATCGCCGCCCTTGCGTTCGGCACCAATTGCATCGCCCGCGTTGACAAGATTGTTGGACCCGGCAACGCTTTTGTCGCGGCGGCCAAGCGCCAGGTTTTCGGTACTGTCGGTATCGACATGATCGCCGGTCCCTCCGAAGTGCTGGTCATTGCCGATCACACCGCCAATCCCGCCTGGGTTGCCGCCGATCTCATCGCCCAGGCCGAGCATGGGGGCGGCGCTCAGTCTATTCTGGTTACCACTCACCCACCGCTGGCCGACGCGGTGATGGCCGAAATGGGTCGCCAGATTGCCCTGTTGCCGCGCCAGTCAATTGCCCGCGAAGGCTGGGAAGATTTTGGCGCCATCCTCACCGTGCCAACGTTGGGTGTCGCGGTGCAATTGGCCAATCGCATTGCCTCGGAACATGTCGAACTTGCTGTCGAAAATCCCAAGGCGCTGATGGGCGATATTCGCCATGCCGGCGCGATCTTTCTCGGGCACCACACGCCCGAGGCCATTGGCGATTATGTTGGGGGCTCCAATCACGTGTTGCCCACGGCGAGGTCGGCCCGCTTTGCTTCAGGCCTCGGCGTCCTCGACTTCGTCAAGCGCACCTCTGTGTTGGGCTGCGATCCGGGTTCCTTGGCGGCGCTTGCCGACGCGGCGGTGACCATCGCCGAGGCCGAACAACTCGACGGGCATGGTCGCTCCATTTCGATCCGGCTTAACCGGTAATCGGGTATGGGGGAGGCGATATTCCAGCCCGAAACCGACCGCCTGATCACGGTAACGCTTGATCCGTCCACGATCACCTCCATCGATCCCGATGTGGTGCATGAATGGCGCATCGCCATTTACGATCTGCTCGAAGACAATAAATTCGCGCCAGCCCGCGTCGAAGCCACCGGCCCCTATGCGCTGCATCTTTCGATCATTGGCAATTACATCGTGCTCGATGTGCGCGATCCGCACGATTTCCGCCCCATCGCCGCGCACTATCTGTCGCTGACCCCGTTCCGCCGCCTGATCAGGGACTATTTCCGCATTCGCGACAGCTATTACGAAGCCATTCGATCCGCCCAGCCCTATCAGATTGAAACCGTCGATATGGCGCGGCGCGGTCTGCACAATGACGCCGCCGAACTGCTGCGCACGCGCCTGACCAACAAGCTTCATATCGATCTCAATACCGCCCGGCGTCTCTTCACCCTGATCTGTGCCGTCCAACCCTATGCCGCGCGCATCGATGAAAGCAAAAGCGAACTGCCCACAGTATTGTTCGTCTGCTCGATGAATTCGGTGCGCTCGCCCATCGCGGCGGCCCTGGCACGCCAATTGTTTCCCGGTCGCATCATTGCCCGTTCGGTCGGCGTCAATGGCGGCAAGGCCGACCGGTTTGTCCATGAAGTCATGGAAGAAATCGGTATCGACATGTCGGTGCACACCCCCCACACCATGGCCGAACTGGTGGCCAACCATTTTGATCTGGTCATTACCCTGTCACCCGATGCACCCGACGCGGTGCAACGACGCGGTCTTGAAACCGGCGCCATCGAACATTGGAATATTGAAGACCCCTCGCTGGTCGAAGGCAATCGCGCCACTGTGCTCGATGCCTATCGACATCTGCGTGATGATTTGAGGCAGCGCGTAAGGGCGCGGCTGGAAGCCTTGGTCGCCATATCCTCCTCGACGACCTGATCGAATGGACGGCCACCTTATGCCCGCGACATCATTTGCCCATAGACTGGTCTTCCCATTGGCAAAAAGTCAGAAAGTCTTTGTGACACGGGCCTGCATGATTTATTCAGAACCAGATTTTCGCCTGCAACCAGAGAGCGCATTTAATGGCTAGCCGCCCCGAACTGATTCTGGCTTCAGCATCCCCTCGCCGCCTCGCCCTGTTGAACCAGATCGGCATCGACCCCGAGCATTTGTTGCCGGCACATGTTGATGAGACAGCTGAAAAGGGTGAACTGCCACGCAAGCTGGCCGCCCGTTTGGCCGATCTCAAGGCGCGGACCGCCCAGCACAAGGCCCGGCAAGCCGGGTTTGGCACCAATGCGCTGGTCCTGGCGGCCGATACGGTCGTTGCCGTCGGGCGGCGGATCCTGCCCAAGGCAGAAACCATGGAAGAAGCATCCAGTTGCCTCAACCTGTTGTCGGGTCGTGCTCATCGTGTCTTCACCGGTCTGACCCTCATTACCCCCTCGGGTCAGAAGCGTCATCGGCTGGTGGAAACCCGGATCCGTTTCAAGCGCTTATCGACGCGTGAGATGGAAGCCTATTTGGCCAGCGCCGAATGGCGTGACAAGGCAGGCGGATATGCCATTCAGGGCATTGCTGGCGCCTTTGTCGTCAAGATGACTGGCTCCTATAGCGCCGTTGTTGGTCTTCCCCTGCACGAAACTGCCGCCTTGCTGGCAGGCGATGGCTATCCGGTCCATTTCAACTGGCTCAATCAGTCGAGCCTGACAGGGGTTTAGCCGGTGAGCATAGGTCTTGGAAAAAGCAAACCCTGCCCGATCTGCAAGAAGCCGTCCGTTGCAGAGTTTCACCCCTTCTGTTCGGCCCGTTGCGCCGATGTCGATCTCAATCGCTGGCTGACCGGCGCCTATGTTATCCCCGCCCGCGACGACGAAGCGACCCAGGATGATGAGGACGGCGCGCTTGGCTACAATGAGGACGACAACATCTAAGCCCTCAAAATATCCTCCATCGAAATTATTGCGGTAATCTGCTTGTCCACACTGCGCATTCCCGCTTGCACCAACAAATTCGATCTCCTATAAGGCCCAAGCGTTTCGCAGGGCCGGTTCTTCCCGCCCACGCCCGGGTAGGCTCAGTTGGTAGAGCAGCGGATTGAAAATCCGCGTGTCACTGGTTCGATTCCGGTCCCGGGCACCATTACTTTTTCAGCCATATTTAGGTCTCCTAACATCTTGAATGGTGTGGATATTTTGGCGGTTCGATAACCCTCGCCGCGCACGTATGGGAGCTTCTCCGCAAACACCAGTTTCAGCACCGCCCGGCGATCTTCGATGCGGGGCGAATGCCATAGTTTCTGGGGGTTTGAGAGGAAATCGAAGGCGGTTCGATAAGTTTCCTGGAAACCTCTGACAGGCTTGCCGGAATTCCTCATTTTGTCGTCGAGCATCGCCTTCCGCGCTTCCAGTTCGATGATCTTGCGCTCGTAAGCGCGGACCATGGAATCGCTGGTTGCATCGGCGATACGGTCAAGCAGTTGGTCGAGCCTTGCGGTCAACCTCGACAATCTCTTGGCGAAGGTGAGCCGTTTGCCCCTCCATGCCCTTGGTCTTTGCGTCCCATAGGTCTTGGAACATCACAGACGCCAGATTGAACATGCCTTCCGTTGGGCGAAGAGCGCCCAGCAGCTTTTCAAAGTCGCCTTCAATCACTTCACCACGGACCGACTTGCGCGCCATGGCGCAGCCGCGCGTGTCGCAAAGGTAGTACCGATAGGACGCACTGCGCCCCTTCGACCAACACGCTGTCAGCGGCTCTCCGCAATCGCCGCAGGTGACAAAACCGCGCAATGGGAAGTCCTCGCGGAAATCTTTGCGCACTGGAGCTTTCGCCATTCCTGTATGACGCTCTTGCACGGCAATCCAGGTCTCTAGCGAGACCAGAGGCTCATGCTTCGCGGGAATGAGATGCAGACCCCATTGCTCATGTGTCATGTGCGCCGCGTACACAGGGCGCGCAAACAACTCGTTGATACGCTCCTGATGGATTTCACCGTGCTTGTCCTTCGGCCACGCGGGCTGCGCTTCCAAGAAGCGCTTTACTTCAACGATGGTCTCGAAGCGCCCAGAGGCATAGCCTTGCAAGGCATCGGCCACGATGGTCGCGAACGGCTCATCCCGCACAAGGAATTTTCCGTGGCCAGGCTTCCGCTCCATGCGGTAGCCGATGGGGGGCGCGCCACCCAATATCCGTTCATGGCGCGAGCGCGCATGCGGTTCTTTGTTTGCTCCGCATTCTTGCGGCGCTGGTGCTGCGCGACAGTCGCTAAAAGATATTCGCGAAGGCTCGCTGTCTGCGTCTTCGCCGAATTCGACGGATGGCGATTCCAGGATGCCGCCCGCCAGTGTGATGGCGGCGCGCAATTCGATATGCGCTTCGACGCCTCTGGCAAGGCGCGATATGTCGTCGATGATGACGATATGCGGCTCCTTCTTTTGTTTTTTAAGGAAGGCGAGCATCAGGCGCATACCAGGGCGCTCTTTCAAGCTGCCCGATACGTCGTCACGGAAGACTTCCGCAACGTCGTAGCCGCGATAGCCTGCAAACTCACGGCAGCGCGTTTCCTGGCTGGCGAGACCATCGCCTTCCTTCGTCTGCTTCACGCTCGATACGCGGCAGTAGATAACCGCCTTGTTGGGTTTGAGATGTGTCATGGGCGCTCCTTCCTTCGCTTGCCACTGGCAGGCGAAGCGAACGCGCTGGAGAGGCTGGCTTTAATGTCTGGGGGTGTGTTGCCCGAAGATACCACGGCTGGAATCCGCTTTTCATCTCTCGCGTGCATTTCATGCACATGCTGGATCGGATCATCGCCGTGGGCGCTGTCTATGAAGCTGGCCATGATCTGGCGCATCGCGGCAATCATCTCAATCTTGGCGGACAGCGGCACGTCGAGGTGAGCGATGTGGCTCAAATATCCTGCCATCCATTCCGTCGCAGCAACGTCTTCCATACTGGCGTTTAAGCGATCCATGCCACACCGTCCTTTCTGGTCTTTTGGCCTCCATTGCTCTCAATCCTGCAAAATTGCAGATGAGAACAATACCAGAACAAAATCCTAAATACAAGAATTTATTCCTACGGACATATTCTTGCTTGTTCAGCCCTGGCAGAGGTGATGGCACGCATTTTTACGAAAAATCGCAATGGTCATATGGAAAGGAAAACCGAGCGTTTACCTCCTGCGCTTACAAATCCCTCAGTAGGTTCAGGGATTTACCGGAGTGGTTGCTACCCCCAAAGAAAAAACGCGCTGCAGCGCCGATAATCGCGTCCGGCAAATTGTCGGACTACCATCTGCGCCTGATCATCAAGGCTTACGCCTATGACGTTCCCGCAGCACATGCGGCCAAATCTATGAGCGTCAGCTACGTTTCGGTCCGGAATATCTATGCGCTTATCCGCCGTCGAATGATCGAACTTGGCCTCTATCAGAGCCGCGAGCGGTACGAAGCGTTTATGGAAGAAGGCGAGAGGGATGACGGACCATACTGGGACCGCTCAAACTATGATCGCTATGTAAAGAGAGGTTTGAGTTTGCGGCGCGGCGTGACGCCCGCGACCAAACACGAACATATTGCAGAACTGATCTTCCGCTTTGCCAAGCCAGCGCACCTTACCGCCGAGCAACACAATGCTAGGCACCATGCCGACATCGTTCAATTAATCAAGCTCAGTGGTCCGCTCAATCGACCACTCACGGAAGATGCCCGAGACCGCGCCTTCTGGTACAGAGGCGAGCGCACTTTGTCGCTTGCAATGGAAGGATTGGGGCGAATTCTGAATCTAGCGGACAGAGATTTCTCTAGGGGCCGTTCCAAGCCAGACCCGCGCCCACCTTGGCCGATAAGAAAGAAGTATCGACGCTAAATAGGTATTACAGGTAATACCGAATACGCTCAGGAGACTGGCTCGAATTCATCGCCTTCCCCCTTGGGCGGTTCCATCCTCCTGTAGAACGCGATGAGTTTGCGCCGCACCTTTCTCACCTGATGCAGGGCCGTATAGATGCGGTCCAGATGATGAGGCGGGGCATTTTCTAAGCGGCGTAGCACTTCCGCTTTTGATACGGCGGTTTCCAACATTTTCTCCATGAAAACCAGCCGCAACGCTTCTGCTTCGTGATCCATGTCTTGTGCCTGCTTCGCCAGAATGACGCCCTTAAAATAGATGAGGGCATGCTCCGTGACCAATCACTCCTTTTTTGCTTTGGCGCTTGGAGCGGAACTCGCCAAGCATCCACCTGTTGGTCTAGCGAAGCAGTAGAAGGAGAGATCGATGAGCTATATGCGTTTTGGCGCGATGATCGCCACTTCCACCCTCGTCATGTTCGGGCTGATGTATCTGAATACATACGCGCTCGATCATGTGTTTTTCAGTCAGACCCGCATGTGGATGGCACTCGTCATGGGAGCCACCATGGCCGCAATCATGCTTTTGTTCATGCTCAAAATGTACAAGAACAGAGCAGCGAATGTTGCCATCCTGGTCGGCAGCGTCCTTGTATTTGCGTTGTCCCTTTGGCTCGTGCGCAGCCAGGCCACGGTTGATGACGTGGCCTATATGAAGGCCATGATACCTCACCACTCCATCGCCATCATGACCAGCGAGCGCGCAAATATCAGCGACCCGCGCGTCCGCGAACTCGCAGATGAGATACTCGCCGCGCAGGTGCGAGAGATTGCTGAGATGAAAGCGCTCATCGCTGATCTGGAAAACGGCACGCCCGCACCTGAGCGCGCCGAGCAGTAGGTGTGATTATGGATTGGAGCGAGATGTTTTTTCAGGACTGGGAGGGGATTGTCCGCACGCTCATAGTGGGCGTTCTGGCTTATGTGACGCTCATCCTGTTCCTGCGAATATCCGGCAAGCGAACCCTCGCCAAACTGAACGCCTTCGACCTTGTCGTGACTGTTGCCTTGGGCTCGACCTTATCCGCGATCATTTTGCAGGAATCTGTCGCCTTGGCCGAAGGCGCGGTCGCCCTGGCCTTGCTGATCGCGGCGCAATTTGCGGTTACATTCATCTCTGTCAGGTCAAAACCTTTTGCGGGGCTGGTGAGGTCTGAGCCAGGCTCTTCTGGCAAAGGATGGTCAACTTTTGGACCAAGCCATGCACCGAGAACGGATCACCAGGGACGAGGCAATCAGCGCTATTAGGTCGAACGGTGGCAAGAGTGTTGAGGATGTGGAATTCCTCATTCTGGAAAGCGATGGCACTATTAGCGTGAGTTTGCGCCGCTGAGATGGAGCGGTTCAGGCGAACGTCGATAGATCGTAAAAAATAGGCAGTTAGAGAGAGTGCAAGATGTGCGGTGTAGTACCGCAATCTTGGCAAGGGGGCCGCTGCGCACCCCCGTTGCATCCCCCAGGCCGTGGATTCTCCAGGGCATTGAGCCCATTCTGAATCCATTCAATCGTATCGCCGATTGACACTCGCGGGAGACTTCGCCCTCCCTGCACCCTGCTATTCGAGGGTGCGGCCGGACTAGCTCAAACTGCTTGCTTAGACCTTGTGCCTGCCAATCGCGCCACTAAGGCTCTGCTAGCTTTCAAGTCTGAGTCGCGTGGGATGACGTGGTCGTTTGTGCTGGCTGGCGAGCACGACAGGCCTACACCTATGGAAAATAATGGCCGGGCTGGATCTTTGTGCCGTAAAGCTATATACTCGTTTACTAAGGCACCTCTTATTTAGTATAAGTAATCATGACCATACATAAGCAAAGCGCACAATCAAAGGTTATCCAGTTTCCGCGTCGCGGTGAGCCCCAGGCTATGATTGAGTGCGAAGATAATCTTTCCTTCATGCGCAAGCTGAAAAGCGGCAGCATGAACTTGATTGTTACTTCTCCACCTTACAATATTGGTAAGGAATACGAGAAAAGAACGTCGAACGACATTTACATTGAGCAGCAGGCGGCGACCATTGCAGAGGCGGTGCGTTTGTTGAGCCCGAGCGGGTCAATCTGCTGGCAGGTCGGAAATGGCATTGATGATGGAGAAATCTTCCCCCTCGACATCTTGCTGTACCCTCTTTTCAAAAATCACGGTCTCAAGTTGCGCAACCGCATCGTATGGACCTTCGGTCATGGACTGCATTGCCAGAAACGGCTGTCCGGGCGGCATGAAACAATTCTTTGGTTCACAAAGTCAGACGACTACACGTTCAATCTCGACCCGATCCGCGTCCCATCAAAGTACCCCGACAAGAAACATTTCAAGGGACCAAATAAGGGAAAGATATCAGGCAACCCATTGGGTAAGAACCCATCGGACGTTTGGGATATCCCCAACGTAAAATCTAACCATGTCGAGAAGCTAGACCACCCCTGCCAGTTCCCAGTGGGTTTGGTTGAGAGACTCGTGCTGTCGCTTACTAACAAAGGCGACTCCGTTCTCGACCCCTATTTAGGCGTCGGCTCGTCCGCTATTGCAGCGATCAAAAATGGCCGTCATGCGTACGGTTGTGACGTAGTTCAGGATTATATCGATATTGCTGAAGAGCGGATCGAAGACTATCGCAATGGCGAGCCTACGCGTGCGTCCGATGAACAAACCAATTTATGAGCCACCCTTCAAGGACGAAGAATGAAATTCGCAGGTGCTTACTCGCTACATAACGGCCAGGCAGAGTGGGAAAGGCGCGAACTCAGCGATTGGCTCACGGACCTCTTCGAAGCCCCTAGCATCACTATAGGTGCTGGCTGCACGGGCAAAATCCGGGCGCATATTTCAAACGAATTGTCCTCTGGGGGCTGGTCTAATCAAGTTAGGATAGATCCCAATTTCGACCTTACCGTCACCGGTCGTCATCGAGACCTCGCTTTCCAGATTCAGACTGGAAACATCAGCAGGGCCATCTACGATCTGATGAAACTCCAGTATCTATTTCAACAAAGGAAGATCGGCGCGGCGGCACTTGCAGTGCCTACCAAGGCGGCCGGTCTTCTGATCGCATCAAACGTCGCGAGCGTGGAAAGGGTGTGGAACGAGGTCCAATTGTTCGACCGGATTATCACTCTCCCTCTTCTCGTCGTTGGCTTTGAATAAAAGGGGGAAGAGTGCCATACCAAGTTAATGTGAAACCCGTTCACGAACGAAAAGACCTGATCGCCTCGCTCTCATCAAAGCCGGTGTGCGGAGAGCAGCCGACTTTCGATGTTTACGAAGGACAGCGGACTATGCTGCCCGTGATCCGCCTTCCTATCGATTTGCCCGTCTATCGTATGGCGAACGCGCGCACTCAGACCGAGCAACTCGCGCACATCGCCGAGACGAAATGTCCGGCGAATTATTTTGAGGCTGGTCAGGACAACGAAGAGGCTCAACAGGCGCAGCACAACATCCTTCGTGGTTTTGCGAATGCCACCGCTGGATCCGTTAAGCCCATTATCGAAGAGCCTTGAACGCACCAAACAAACTGAGCCGATCATGATTACGCAATCGGGCGTTGTCGTGAACGGTAACCGCCGCCTCACTGCAATGCGCGAGCTCTATGGCGAACGCAAAGCGGAGTTTCCGACCTTTGCCGAAGTGGAATGCATGGTTCTGCCGCCTCTGACTGAGGAGCAGATCGACGACATTGAAACGCGTCTCCAAGAGCGGCCCGAGACCAAGCTGCCCTATAGCTGGATTAACGAGACGCTGAAAATCCGACGCCAGCTTGAAAAGAAGTCCAAGAAGGAAACCGATATCGCGGACATGCGGCGCAAGTCCGTTGGCGACATCAGGAAGTCGCTAAGCGCCCTAAACTACGCGGAGATTTATCTTCGCGACTGGTGCGGAGCTCCCAACGATTACCGCCTCGTCGAGAAGGGCGGAGAGCAATTTTTCAGCGATCTTGTACCCCGCCTCAAAGGCAAAGAGGGGCCGCTACTGGAAGCCAATCTGCGCATGGCGTGGCTCCTCTTCGACAATCGGGATAGCCTTGGCGGCCGAATTTACAACTTCAACAAGGTTCTTGGCGAGAAGGCCGAACACGTCCTCGCGCAACTCGCAGAGCGTTTGGATATCGAAGAAGAGCAGGTCGAAGAAGTCGAAGGCGTTGCAGACGACGAGATGGAAATCGATCTCGGAGGTGAGCAGGTCGCAAACGACTACGCTCCACTTCTCGCCCTGTTCGACAATCCGCAGCGCCGCGACGAGGTTTTCGATGAACTCAAAGCCGTCTGCCAGACGGTTTTGGATTCGGGGGCTCAAAGCAAAGTTGGAAAGGCTGCTCTGCGAGCTGCGCAAGACGCCAACACGCGTCTGACAGAAATCGACCTAAGCACCGCAGACACCAACACCCACGTCGGAATCGAAAAACAACTCGACGAGATCGTCCATCGCGCCACGGCCCTGAAGAGCAAGCTTCAGGAAATCAAGGACGGTAAAAGCAAGCCGTCGATTGGAAGCTGACTGTGACAGCGCCACCCGTCGCAATCGGCGTGACATACATTCCGGCGCGCTTCTCGGGCCGTTTCGCGCTGGAGGGCACTCCCTCCACGTCTATATGGGAGCGTCTTCAACAGACCGTCCTCAACCTCGGCCTCGACTACCAGTTCGGGCCCGGCACGATAGAGCCTGACCTGGGCCGGGGTGCTGACTGTGATCGGACAGTTCGCGAGCCAGCAGAAGGTGTTAGACTTCCGGTTCAGCCCGCGAGACGACGAAGCGAAAGAGCGCATCGCCGCGTTTGTTCAGCAGTTTAAGCAGGTCCAGCAGTCTAAGGGCTCGCTCAAACTCTCGGTCTCTATCGAAGAGATCGAGCAGCGTTTGGAAGCGGTCGGTTTCGAGCGGAAGCTAAAGCCGTTTCAGGCTCCGCGACCTTCAACGTCTTCTGTCCCTGGAAAACGGGGCCAATTTCTCGGTTCCGGGTGCGGGCAAAACGACCGTCACGCTGGCGCTAAACATTCTGACGAAAAAGCCCGGACAGATTTTGCTGGTGATCGGGCCAAAGGCGTCTTTCCCAGCCTGGCGGGAAGTTGTCACGGAGTGCGTCAATTCCAACGCACCCGATGGCAACGCCGAGCCGTTCACCATTCTAACGACCTCCGGTGATGCGTTGCAGAAAGCGCTAACATCAGGCGGTACGCGGTTCGTCATCAGCTACGATCTGATGATTCAAAACGCCGATATCCTGACGACTTTCGCGTCTCAAAATAAGGTTCACCTGGTTCTTGACGAAGGCTCACCGCATGAAGGCGGGCTTTGGCTCGCAGCGCGGTTCGCTTCTCCTCAACATCGCGCCGCTTCCTATCCGTCGCGATATACTGACGGGGACGCCGATGCCCCAACAGCCTTCGGATATCCAGTCACAGGCTCGACTTCCTATGGCCTGGCGCAGGCCTCGGCTTGCAGATCAGCCGTGGCGATCCCCCAAGACAGGTTCTTGGCGAACTTTATGTTCGCACGACCAAGCAAGACCTCGGTCTCCCTAAACCACATCGTCACTTCCGGTCAGTGCCAATGGCAGACGGCCAGATGGCTCTTTATGGAATCGTGAAAAACGAATTCCTGAGACAGGTCAGTACGCTTGGACTCGACGGGCGGTTCGACGCTCCGGCCGCCCGTCGGTCGGTCATGAGGCTTCTCCAGCTATCGGCAAACCCCGTGCTGGCTCTTCGATCAATTGCCGACGACGCCTTGAGATTAGACTCCGGCGTCTTAGAGCAGGTCATCGCCGAGGGGCCGTCCACAAAGATGCGGGCCGTCGCGGATCACGCGCGCGAGCCTTGCGAAAGAGGGCCGCAAGTCTGTCATCTGGACGATCTTCACCGATACGATCACGCAGATGGAGCTGATGCTCGCCGACCTAAATCCGGTCAGTCTGTATGGCGCAATTCCAAGCGGCGAGCCCACCGATCCGACAACGAGGGAGGGGCGTATTCGCCGCTTCCACGAAGACCCCTCCTGTATGGTCATGATCGCGAACCCGGCAGCAGCCGGTGAAGGGATCAGCCTTCACAAGATATGTCACGACGCGCTCTACCTCGACCGCAGCTACGTCACGACCCATTATCTCCAGTCAATCGACCGCATCCATCGGCTCGGCCTCGCGCCAGGCGTAGAGACGAATATCTATATCTATCGGACCTTGGCTCCGCTGGGGCTGGGCTGCATCGACCACTCCGTCAGCCATCGTCTGCGACAGAAGCTTCGCGCTCTCCAAATATTGCTCGACGATCCCGACCTGCACGAGATCGCGTATGACGAGGAGAACTCGGAAGACCCTATCGCGTGGGACATCAGCCCAGATGACGTGCGCGATCTGATCGAAGTTCTGGAAGGACGAGTCGATTTCTCAGACGAGGACACTGAGTGAGTTCCACGCCTAGCGTCATCCCAGAACTTCGAATGAGTGCCTTTGTCGCTCTCATTGGTTTGCGCCGTTATCTAAATGACTATCCCGATACTCCGGTGGAAGAGGCAGCCATCTCGCTGCAAAGGTCCGACGCGGATCTCGCAGCAGCCGATTTCGTTAGTGCACTGCGCCTTCACGAACAATTGGTGGACCACGTAGATTTCGCAGATCCAATAGCGGGGTTGAGAGAAGGTCTTGGAATCTTGATCGAGACCAACCGACCTTGGTGGTGCCGCTTCTTTCCCTACGGTCGCCAGCGATTAGCAACCGCTCTCACGCAAGACGAGCTGCAAACATTCCGTTCCGCAGGCCTTTTCGTCCACGATCCGTCTGCAGAGGTCGTAGAATGGTGGGACGCCTTCGCGTCCATGATGCGCACGGCCGATGATGAACAGAAGAACAAGCAAGGCCGCCACGGTGAGCGGCTGTCGCTTGACTACGAGCGCGTTCGACTTGCCGAATTAGGGATATCTGAAGAACCCAAATGGGTTGCCCTGGACGATAATTCTGCTGGTTACGACATCCAGTCCTACGATATTGCCGAGTACGGTCCGAAAAATGAGACTCATTGAAGTTAAATCGTCTCAGCGATCACCACCTCGAATGATCCTGACGCGCGGCGAGTGGGATTCAGCGGTGAAATATGGCGAGGCCTACATCTTCCACCTTTGGCAGTTGCCGTCCGAAAAGCTAACGATTTTGACAGTTGCTGACATTGCCCATCACATCCCCGACGACACTGGAAAAGGCCGGTGGTCGGAACTTGAGATTCAATTCTAACGCAGGTTCGATTCAGCACTCAACCGAACTGTCACAGGCTCGTGGGTAATGCTCTTCATCCGATTGGGTAGAACGATGCGGCTAGCTAGACCTTCTGTCTGCCTGTCGCCCGATATGGATCGCCGCCATTATCTGCCAGGTCCAAATGATAGCGCCGCGCGTCCAGCAGTTCCATGAGCTTCGCCTCGTCCTGAACGCGGCATTGAAGCTTGCCAGTTTCAAGCTCCTTGAAGACAATCCCATGCTGCCCTGCGAGCCTGTTCTATTTTCGCTCGTTGGAAGTTCCCGATCAATGGGTTTTGCGCGATCGAGGCCGCATATCGCGCGACCCTTGGATGCTTCTCGATCTTCTCTTTTATCCGCGATAGATCGAGGAAGGTGATCGTGTTTTCGATAGCCTGAATCTTATCTGTGGCTGTTGCCGCCACACGAGATGTAATATCCGCGAGCCTGCTGCATTTGAGTATCGTTTAAAATGTAAACGTTTGCGTCCGTGACGAGCACATCGAATTCGTTATCGAGCTTGAAGACGGTATCTTCGATGATCGACAGCGTGTCATTCGTCATGCGCACCAGTCGGTTTTTCGCCTTCACGGTTCCCTTGAACTGTGTCGCCTTTCTCACGCCAACCATTCTGCGGTTCTGATTGTCGGTGATTTCGGTGAAGTAATACTCTATATCATGCACGTGATCCGGCAGGTTCGTCAGATCGTCGAGTGAGCCTGCATCAAATAGGGTCGAAAAGACGGCCATATACTCGTTGTCACGACTGCAGTAGACGCGACGCCGCCGCCCATAATCTTCTGATATGTCATAGGCCTGCCAATCGCCTTGGGCAGCATTGAGCGCGGCGACGGTGCCAGCGATCATTTCTTTCAAGGCGTCTTTTAGCCCCGCGTCAGTCGGCACGAAATAAAGGTTGCCGTTGCTCCGCAGGGCAATGCCGAAATTAACGGATGCTATGTTGCCGATATCAACGTCGTTCTCAATCATCTGTGGCCTTATCGAATAGGACACGTCCACCGAGTCGGTACCCGGTGAGAGCATCGTCGTCTGGAATGAAGTGCCTGCGGGAGATCACCGCGTACGTGACGAAACGGTCGCGGGTCCGGTCCTTCTCAATTGTCCCGATCTTCGCCTCTACCGTGAATATTCTATATCCCCACATCGCGAAGAAGAGGTTCATGTAGTGCAGTCGCATGTGCCAGAAGAGGAACATGACGAAGATGAAGGCCAGTGAAACCGCAGTCAGATCGCGCATATCATCCGTGTTCGCATCAAACAACGGAATGAGCATTGCAAACAAGTACGTAAGCAAGTGTTCCCGCTGATCTTTTGCCGACGAAATATGGATTGTCTTTGTGTTTTCTGCCTTGCGCGCTTGGCGCAATATAAACCATAGGATCAAGGTCGGCAGCAGGAAAAGTAACACGCAGATCGGTATCCAATACGCGTCCTCGATTGCATCGACGCCGCGAATAGCCCATAGAACGAAAACCGGGCTAAGGCTCGACCATACTAAAATGAAGCGTGTTAACTCGAGGCCCTCTGCGGCCCTTGCATTTTTCATAGCCACATTAATATTACACCGAACTAGAAATTTCCAGCACTATTGATGTCCGAGCGATTCTTGGCACAGCCTTTCAAAGTAAATATATGCTCTTGATTGATGTTTTTGGGGAATTAACGCGTTTGACGGGGGAGTTGTCTATTACTTCCTTCCGGAAACTGTTTTGGGCCATGACTTATTGCGGCATGTCTTTCTGGCATCCTTCTCACATCACGCAGCATGCCCGAAAGCTCTAGACGATCCCAAAAGTTCGGCACATCCACCGTGAAAAACCCGTGGTCACGTGACTCTAGCAGGGCGGACTCTCCGCCCGTAGCTGCGCGAATGTCCTCCACTTGAAGCAACGGCCTTGATTGCTCCGAGAGATTGTCACCTGAGCCGTTGACCTGGTTCATGTTGACGTTGAAGCCGCGCACCATGACCGAGGTTTTGCCAGACCGATGCTCGATGTCTTTGAGCGTGTCGGTATCTGGCAATCCCCGATAAAGCGTGTGAGCCACTGCCTTCTTCCAGATGCGTGCGGTTTCCTTGCCATACCGGCTTTCAATCTGAGCGGCAGCGTTCTGGAACACGCCCAGAAAGTTGATCCCGCCCTGGCGGTACAGGGTCAGGATTTCATGGAAGTTCGAGACATAGAGCTGTCCCCATTCTTCGCCGACGACAAGGGCGCGCAAAGGCCCATGCGCATCGGCGAAGCGCTCAATGACAGCCGCCGTCATTGCACCGACAAAGGCGCGGCTGGTTTCGCTTCGCGCCGAGCCAATAATGAAGAGCGCCGTGCGCTCATGCTTCATGTCAGCCGGATCGAACGAATTGCGGTCCGTTGCTTCCCTTGCTGCTGATCCAGGCTGAAAACCCCGCAGCCGTTCCACGATCACCGAGCCATAAGCATTCCACTGGTCGCGGGATTCCGTGAGGCTGGCAATCTGCCTGCACATGCCGGACTGGTTCTGCATCCGCCTATCACTGGCCCAGACCATCAGGTCATCATAGATTTCTTCACGGCTTCGCCCGAAAAAATCCCACAAGCCACCAGGCGAGCAAGACCAGCGCTCAGAAGGAAACAGCGCGGTAATCTCATTGTAGAGAGCGAAGGCCGTGCGCGTGCCTTGGCCGATCCAGCGATGAGCGGGGTTCGGATCAACAGGCACCAAGTAGCTTGCCGCGTCATAGGCGGCTTCACCGACAACCGTGCGCAGGCTCAGGCCTCGCCGTCACTTCTAAGAGCCGCGTGTTGAAGTTGTAGGTTTCGGAAGGGTAGCCGTACAGACGGCCAGGATTGATGAACAGAACGCGGTAGCCTTGGCGCTCCAGCGTCTTCCAGGTTGACCAGGCCAGGCTCCGCATCTTTCGGGTCGGTCAGGATTTTTGTCAGGTGCGCGGTTCGCGGCGAGATAATATTGACGCCGAGAAAGCGCGTGAATTTTCCTTTGCCTGCCTGGGCATCGATCGCGACGGGTTCGGTCCCGTCATAGATAAGCGGTTGGCCGCGATAAAAACCCAGTTCAATGCCGCGCCGGATATGCCGATAGGTCGTGGTGAGCGCGTTCATAGCAGCCCCGAGCGAATGAGAATGTCTTCGTCATTGAGACGCGAAGACCCCAGCGATCCGCTGGGGTTGGCGTCCAGCATGGCGTGGAGCTGGGCAGAGGCTTGCGCCTCCGCCCGTATCCTGGCGATGCGCATTTCTTCTGCGTCCTGCCATGACAGGCGCTGCTGCGCATGGGATTCGAACATCCAGAAGAACTGATACATCTCCATGAGCTTGCCGAAGGCTCATTTGCGGAATTCCTCTTCATCGTCCCAGCTTGCATAGCCGAAGGTTTCCGGCTCCTGGCTTTGCCAGGGCGAGACTTGGGAGCGGCTGGCTTGATGAGTGATCTGCTGAGCAGGAGGTAGGACTTCCGCCTCTGCCTGCTCGGCCTTGGAATCCGCTGTAAGCACTTCCCAGCCTAAAGACCCAGCCACATATCCAAACAGGAACATGTGCGGCAGGTAGGACCAGACGACGCCGAGGCTGAAGGCCACATCACAGAAGTAGATGAATGCAGGCACCAGCCACATGCCGATTGTGCCGCGCAGAAGAAACCAACTGGCTTCCTCGGTGGTCAACTCCCACTTACCGATCCGCAGTGGTTTGAAGCAGGCGACCACACAAAGGAGCGACAGAACGAAGGTGATGAACGCGGCGACGGCAAACAGGAAGAGAGCAAAGAAGGCAAAGCCCGCCACGATGATGGCAAGGCCAGCGCCAGCAGTGGACGTATCATTGTTGTTGGACGACATGATCGTATCTCCGAAATGGAAGGGATTATCGTTCGAGCCGCAGGCCGAGGGACACATCACGCGCTAGACCCTGCGACTGGTCTTTGACTCGCGTGAATTTGAGGTAGCGCCCGACATCTTCGCGCAGGCTCCAAGAGCTGCTTTGCTTGAGCGCTACGGAGTTGCTTGAAGTCGGATTGCAGGACGGCGCGCTCGTCGCGCTGGGCATCGATGAGCTGCTGGCGTTCCTGGCTGTGCCGGAGCGCCGTGTCTTTGGCTTCCAGGCTCGTTGGAGCGTCGCACCTCCTGATATTGTCCGGTGATGCGGTGCCAGAGACCGCGCAAGCCCGTTGGCAGGCGCGCGGCGCGCTCTTTAGTTTCGGCTTCCCACTGGACGGCTTGCCTGCCTTCGGCATCGGCGCGCGCCTTGCGGTGCGCGTCCGTCATTTCGGCTTTCTTCTGGGCAAGCAGGGTCGCACGGCGCTGGAACTCTTGCCGCGATTCATCGACATGCCGCCGTATGGCAGGCGTCATGCGCTCGCCAATGACAGCCTTGGTTTCATCCACGGACTTGAGCTTGTCGCCATCGCCGAGGCGATCCCGAACCTCTTTGGTTTTGAGGTCGAGCATCTTGGGGAGCGAATAGACTTCGCCCTGATGGTCGAGGATAACAAAGCCGCGCTTGTCACCCTTGGCGAGAAAGAAGCCGCGATCCTGCAAAGCGCCCTCGAAAGACGCCTGATTGTCAGAGCGCTTCCAGCAATCCTGCAAGGCGCTCTTAAGCCAGCGCGGCTCCATGCCCTGGCGTTTGGCTTGCTGCCATTCAGCGAGTGTGAAGTTGGTAGGATTGCGCTCGGCTGCATTCTCCAGGCCGCGCGGCATTTTCCAGCCGTGCTCAAGATAGAGATCGCGTGATACGCTCATGAGCTTTGTTTTGTAAAAGCTCATTTGCTTGGCGGTCATGGTCTCCGCATCGATGCGGCTCCACACGCAATGCGCATGGCGGCGGCCTTCTTTTTCGTGGAAGACGATGGCGCGCGGCTGATCCTTGAGGCCCAGCCGATCTTCGATGCGGCCAATCGTGTTCTCGAACTCTTCGACGGATACACGGGCGTCTTCAGGCGGACTTAGGGAGAGCGAGAAGAGATATTGCTGGCACTTTGTGCCTTGGCTGATGGCTTCGGCTTCCTTGAACGCACCTTTGAGATTGTCGGACGCAAAGCCCCGCAGCTCGTGCAGCTTTACGTGCTCATTGTCATCCATGCGCATGAGGTGGACGGCCAGGTCCTGGCCGCCGCCGCGCTGTGAGGCTTTGAGGATCATGGCTGATCCTCCGAGCGGTATCCGAGCGCGCTGAACAGCAGGCGGCGCATCAGGCGCACATCCTGGAGGGCGGCGAGCAGTTCGGCTTCGGTTTCAGGGGTGATCGGCAACACGCCGATATTCACGGCATGGGCAATCTGGGCCAGATTGCTGGAAAGGTGAGAGCGACCCAGCAGCGCCAGTGCCTGCGCAAGCGCCTCCCTGTCCTGTATGGATAGGCCCTTCCGGCGCTTGCGCTCCACGACCACCGAGCCGAGAAGTTTGGCTTTGATGTATTGCCCCAGCGGAGCGCCCGCAGCCTCAACAGCTAAGCGGGCGCGGTCAGCATCGCTCAGGCGTATGGAAAATGGCGCCGGACGTTTGGGCTTTTCGATTGCCTCAGGTGGCACGACGGCGGGAGTTATCGCAGCTTGAGATGCGAGGGCGTCTGCCACCACGTTGCGCGCGGCGTTGAATTTTGGTGTGAGCTTGGACATGACCCGCACCTCACAAAGAGGGCGGCGTTGGCTTGGCCAACGAAGTGTCCTTTAAAATCTGCTCCCACTGAGCAAGTTCGGTGAAGATTTGGTTTGACTGGTCGCCGGAAAGGCGCACCATTTCTCTGTTCGCTAAACCCCGCGATGGTGGTCATGCGAACCTACCCGCCCGGCGGTCCGTCGCTTTCCCCCTCGACCAGTTCCATCGGCCAGATCATGTGCACGGCGCCGAGCGGATATTGCGCCTGAAACTGGGGCATAACCGCCAGCAGCGATTCTGCCAGCGATCCGCCAAGTTCATGCAGTGACATTCGAAAGCAAGTAAGCCGTGGCGACAGGAAACGCGAGCGTGGCGACTCTCTGAAGCCGATTACCGCCATATCTTTGCCCACCCGCAGTTGCGCCTCGCTCAACCGCCGATAGAGCCCAATTGCCATTAATTCGTAAACTAGCAGTATCGCCGTTGGCCGCTCGGACAGGCCCAGCAACTGATCGCCCGCAACATACCCGCCCTGTTCTGTGGTTTTCGCATAAATCACCAAATCAGGATCGAACGGTAGCCCGTGCCGACGCAGTGCCGTCTTGTAACCGTCCAGAAAGATTGAGCCCAAATTGACGTCAGTCGGCGGTACCGCCACAGCTATGCGCCGATGTGACTGGCCCACCAGCCGGTCGATTGCCCGATTTGCGACACCTTCGAAGTCGAGGTCGATCCAGGCGTGGCTATCGCCAAATCCCGCGCGCCCCATGGTGACAAATGGGATGTCGGCGCCCGACAAAAGCGCGATGCGCGGATCCCTGTGCTGCGTTGCCGACAGAATCATCGCGTCGACCAGTTGTCGCGCCACCATGCGCTGCAAATAGTCATTTGGATCTTCCTCGCTGGGGCAGGGCAGGACCAACAGGTCAAGGCTTTGGCGTGACAACACCGACTGCAGGCCATCGATCAGGCCGAGAAAGAAATTGTCGCTGTTGGCAGCGGTTTCAGGGCTGGATTCAATCATCAAACCGACAGCGCCAGTGGACCCCTTTCGAAGCGAGCGCCCTGCCTGATTGGGCTCATATCCAAGTTCGACAGCAGCAGCCAGCACGCGTTTGCGCGTTTCCTCGTTCACGTCCGGTTTGCCGTTAAGCGCCCGCGATACCGTGCCGATGGAAATGTTCAGATGCTTGGCGAGCCGCCGGATGCCTTTCATGTGTCTGCTCTTGTCCTCATTCATTGGCGCCTCAGTGCTCTTCGCATGGATGGACCCTGCCGCCTAGAGGAGGCCGATGGCGGGGTCGATGCGCCGACGCACGCTCAACATTGGAGAAAATTGCGGCGACGCCCATTGACAGCAATATTCACCTGCAATAGTTTTCGTAAACGTTTACGGAACAATTTTGCACCAGTGCTGCACAGACGGCAAGGCAATAGGTGGTCCGTCGGGAGGAAATCATGATATTTCGCGCTGTGCTCGTCGGATGTGGTTCCATGTCCAAGGGATGGCTTGAGGCGATAACCAGCAGCGACCTGCTCAAGGGGCGGATCAGAATTGTCGGCCTTGTTGATCTCGACCCAGCGACGGCAGCAGCGCGCGCCGCCGAGTTCGGGTTGCATGACGCAGTCATTGGCCATGACTTGGGCGAAATCCTTTCTCAAACCCAGCCGGACCTGATGTTTGACGTCGTCATCCCGGACGCTAGGCGCGCCGTGGTGGAAACCGGCCTGCGCCACAATTGCCATGTCCTGAGTGAAAAGCCGATGGCATCCTCGCTCGCGGACGCTCAGGCGTTGGTGGCGCTGGCGGCCGAAACCGGCCGCACCCACGCGATCGTTCAAAACCGGCGCTTCATTTCTGGTGTTCGGCGGATTCGCTCCATGCTCGATAGCGGCGTTCTGGGCGATCTCACCGCCCTGCATGGCGATTTTTTCATCGGCGCACACTTTGGTGGCTTTCGAGACCAGATGCACAGTCCGCTACTGCTCGATATGGCCATCCACACGCTCGATGCTGCGCGCTTTATGGGTAACAAGGTCCCGCAATCCGTCTATTGCCTTGAAACCAATCCGCGTGGCTCATGGTACGCGCAAGGCGCTGCGGCTAATGCCATTTTCGAAATGTCCGACGGTGTTGTGTTCAACTATCGCGGGTCATGGTGCGCTGAAGGCGCGCCGACCAGTTGGGAAGGCGCCTGGCGGATCATCGGCACTAGGGGCAGCTTGATTTGGGACGGGGCCGATAGCTTCGAGGCGCGGGTAACGGCCAATGACGGTGGCTTCCTACGCGAGTTGCGACCAGTGCCAGTGCCCACCGCACCCGATCCTGACCAGACCCATGGCCACGCCAGTGTGTTGGCCGAATTCATCTCGGCCATTGCTACCGGTCGGACGCCTGAAACGGACGGCAGCGACAATATCAAGAGCCTGGCCATGGTGTTTGCCGCGATCGAAAGCGCCAATACCCAGCGCCGCGTCAAAATCTGCGCATAAGGACACAATAGTGAGCAACGCCGCCAAATCCATCCGCATCGGCACCATGATCCAGGCCACCCAGGGGCAGGCGGCGCAAAATATCGCCAATATTGCCGACCACGGTTTTGAAAGTTTTGAGCCATTTTTCTGGCAGACCACCAATGGCCAGGATCTGGCTGAACTGGGCAAGCGTTGTCGTGACGCAATCGGTGGCCGTGACATCACTATCTCGACGCTTGGCATGTTCGGCAATCCGCTCGAAGAACAATCCCTCGATCTGGAGACGTTACAGGGTTGGAAGGATTGTATCGACAATGCCCACCACTTTGGCGCCACCTGCATCGCTGGTTTCACGGGTCGAATCCGCAACAAACCACTGACCGATAGCCTGCCGCGCTACCGGCAGATATTTTCTGAATTGTCCCGGCGCGCCGCCGATAAGGGCGTAAAGATTGCCTTCGAAAACTGCGCCATGGAGGGCAATTGGGCGACGGGCGATTGGAACATCGCGCACAATCCCGACTCATGGGAGATGATTTTCAATGAAACGCCCGACGACAATGTCGGGTTGGAGTGGGAGCCATGCCATCAATTGGTCTATCTGATTGATCCGCTGCCCCAGATCCGAAAATGGGCCCACAAGTTCTTCCACGTCCACGGCAAGGACGCCACGGTCCGGTGGGAGGTCATTCGTGAGCATGGCGTGTTCGGCAAGGAAAAATTTGTCTTCATGCGCACACCCGGCTTCGGAGACAGCAATTGGGTCGATGTGATCTCCGAACTTCGTTTGGCTGGCTATGCCGGCGCCATCGATATCGAAGGTTGGCACGACCCGGTCTATCGCGATGAGTTGGAAATGACCGGGCAGGTCCATGCCCTCAATTATTTGAAAAATTGCCGGGGAGACGGCTTTGTCGCCAACCCAGCCTGAACTTCGGCGGTGACCTAAACGAGGTCATGGTCGACGAACCTAATCAACCGCGGCCCGATCCGCACATGGGAGGACTAAATGCGCGTTCTATCAAAAATGGCCTTGGCGATTGGCGCCATGGCACTGGCAACCGGTGTAGTACACGCCGACAACAAGACATTCAGGATCTGGTGGTACGAAGCGGCCGACAGCGCAGCGGGCATCACCTGGACCCAGGCGCTTGATACTTTCAAGGCCGACCATCCTGATATCGACGTACAATTTGAACTCAAGACGTTCGATCAAATCACTAAGGCCGGCACGCTGATCCTCAATTCCAGCGAGGCGCCGGATCTGATGGAATACAACAAGGGCAATTCTGTCGCCGGTTTGGCGGCTTCACAAGGCCTGTTTACGGTGCTCGACGATGTTGCCAAGGAGCGCGGCTGGGACAAGGTTTTGACCGACGCCAGTAACCAGCTGAGCAGATATGACGAAAACGGCATATACGGCTCAGGCCCGCTGATCGGCGTTGCCAATTACGGTGAATATGTTTCGGTCTACTACAATAAGGAAATGTTTGCCGCCGAGAACATCAGTGTGCCCACAAGTTTGGCCGAACTTGAGGCAGACATGGACATTTTCGTCAAGAAGGGCATCACCCCAATTGCCGAAGCTGCCAACGACTATCCGGCCCAGCATTTGATGTACGAACTGGCCTTGTCACAGGCCGACGCCGGTTGGGTCAGCGATTTCCAGGGCCTCAAGGCCCCGCTGGATACAGCGCCATTTCTATATGCGGGTCAAAAGCTGCAGGAATGGGTGGAAAAAGGCTATATTTCCAAGGACTCTACCGGTTTCAAGGCAGCAGACATGGCCAGTCAGTTCACCTCGGGCAAGTCCCCGATGGTGGTCACCGGCACCTGGTATGGTGCACCGTTTGCGGCCGCGATGGGCGACAATGTCGGCCAGTTCCTGTTCCCCGGCAATGTGATTTCCCCCGCCTCCACCGGTAATATCTGGGTCGTCCCTAAAAACGCCGAGAACAAGGATCTGGCCTACGATTTCATCGACATCACTCTGAGCAAGGAAAACCAGGCCCTGTTCGGCAATTCAGGCGGTCTGCCCATTGCCGCCGATCCCGCCATGGTGACCGATCCCGTGGGGCACGAAGAGGTGACATTGTTCAACCAATTGGTGGCCCAAAACGGACTTGGCTTCTATCCTGACTGGCCGGTGCCGGGCTACTACGACGTTGTGCTCCAGGCAACACAGGCGGTGATTTCAGGCACCGTGACCCCCGAGCAATTCGCCGAGCGGATGCAAAAACCATATGACGATGTTCAGTCAGACCAATAACAGTAGGTCTGACAGAGCATAAGATTGGGGCAGGGCGTGCGTGCGCCCTGCGCCCTCGGGCATCGCACTAAGCGTAACGCTTACTGATGCAATGCTAAACCGGTCACTCATGCCAACCAAATATCAGTACTGGCAGGCCGGATAGACGAACCTTGAGGTGACACAGCGATGGCCAACAGCATCGAACGAGCACGCGGACAGGCCGGATATTGGCTCTATCTGATCCCTGGGGCCATCGGCTTTGTCCTCATAATTTTCCTGCCTTTCATCATGAACACCGGTCTGAGCTTTTCCCGGTGGAAAGGTATCGGTCTGCCCAAATTCGTTGGTCTGAACAATTACATAAAGCTGATCAATGACGCCGCGTTCTGGGCCTCGCTGGAACACACAGTAGCATTTGTGGTCGCCATGGCGGTCATCCCGACCATACTTGGAGTGTTCCTCGCTGCCATTCTGTTTGACTATATCAGCGCCCGTTTCGGAGAAGGATTATCGAGCTTTTTTCGGGCCGGCTTTTATCTGCCGCAGATACTGCCGATATCGGCCGCTGGTATTCTTTGGGGCTGGATCCTTAATCCTTTCGGTGTCCTCAACTCCATTCTTGAAGGCGTGGGTCTGCATGACCTGGCACAGAACTGGCTAGGCGATCCCCGGTTGGCCATCGGTGCTGTCATGGTGGTCATGGTCTGGCTGCAACTCGGCTACTGCCTTGTGGTTTTCATGGCCGGTTTGGCACGAGTTGACCCCTCCCTCAACGAAGCTGCGGAACTGGATGGGGCCACGTGGCTGCAACGGTTCTGGACCATCACCGTGCCACTATTGAAACCCGAAATATTTGTCGTCGGGCTCACCACGACCATTGCCGCGCTCAAGGTGTTCGCGCCGATTTATGTGCTCACCTCTGGCGGCCCGGACAATTCGACGCTCGTTCCATCCTATTTCTCATACTACCATTTCTTTGCGACCAATCGCGTCGGCTATGGCGCTGCAATCACGACCGCCCAAATGCTGATGACCATCGTTCTGGGCATCATCTTTCTGCGGGTGCAGGCCCACCAAACCGAGAACGGGGCGTAATTATGGACGAAGCTTCTGCGCCCCTGCGCGGCGTCGCAACACTCAAGACCCGTACTGCTAATCCGGGCACCATGCACGGCGCCGGACGTTGGTGGGTACTCGCCGCCGTAACCATTGGTCTGCTGCTGTTTCTGGCACCGTTCGTTCTGGCCTTCTTCAACGCCATAAAAACGCCGGACGACTATGCCGCTCATGGTCCACTGGCTATTCCGCAAAGCTTTGATCTAAGCGCGCTGACTGCGTTTTGGACCAATGTTGATTTCACTCGAAAGTTAATCAATAGCACGATCATCAGCGCGGCTACGGCGGTGTTCGCCGTATTGCTCAGCCTGCTCAACGCCTACGCCATCGGCATTGGTCGCATCAAGGGGGGCAGTAAAATACTGATCCTCCTGCTGATCGGCATCATGATTCCGCAGGAGTCTCTGGTCTATCCAATCTACTACCTCTCCAAGTCGGTCGGTCTGTTCGATAGTCTTTGGGCCGTGATCATCGTTTTTTCTGTGTTGCAAAGCGCCTTCGGTACTTACCTGCTCGCCTCGGTCATGACCACATTTCCGCGCGAGATCATTGAGGCCGCGGAAATGGATGGCGCGACGAATTGGCAAATATTGTGGACCATCGTCGTGCCGGTTCTCCGTCCGACGCTATCGGTGCTGGCCACTTTCTTTTTCATCTGGACCTGGAATGAGTTCCTGTTGCCACTCGTGTTGCTGGCCTCAAACAACAACCAGACCGTCTCAGTGTCGATGGGCGTGCTCAACGGGCAATATGTATCGACCCCAACCACCACCGCTGCGGCGGCACTGTTGGGGATAGCGCCAACGCTGATATTCTTTTTGATCTTCCAGCGCACATTGACCCGTGGTGTTGTCGTCGGAGCCATCAAATGACACCAAATTCAATCCCTTTTTGCCGTGCCGCCATCCCTGCAGGAGTTGCCAAATGAGTCAGGATATCCAGATCGAGTTACGTGGCATCGATAAGCACTACGGCGATTTTCATGCCCTCAAGGATATTAATCTGAGCATTGCCAAGGGAAGCTTCGTCGCGCTCGTCGGTCCATCAGGCTGTGGTAAGTCCACCCTGTTGCGCTCCCTCGCCGGACTCGAGGCAATATCAGGTGGACATATGGAAATTGATGGTCGGTCCATGGAAGGCATTCCGCCGCGCGAACGCGACGTCGCGATGGTGTTTCAGACCTATGCACTATATCCCCATATGCGTGTGGCAGAAAACCTGACCTATTCCCTACGCCTCAAGGGCGTGGCCAGGGCGGAGGCACGCAAGGCTGCCGAGGAGGTCGCGGCGACCACCGGCCTGGTCGGCCTGCTCGATCGTTATCCACGGGAACTGTCCGGTGGACAGCGCCAGCGAGTGGCCATGGGGCGCGCAATTATCCGGCACCCAAAAGCATTTCTGTTCGATGAACCGCTATCCAACCTCGACGCCGCCCTGCGTGTGCAGATGCGCAAGGAAATCCGCGCCTTGCACGATCGGCTCGGCGCCACCTCGGTCTATGTTACCCATGATCAGGTTGAGGCGATGACCATGGCCGATATCGTTGTGGTGATGCGCGCCGGTGTAATCGAGCAGCAAGGGCGTCCGCTCGAACTATATGACCGCCCAGTAAGCAAGTTCGTCGCCGGCTTCATCGGCTCTCCCGCCATGAACTTCGTGCCCGGCACCATCGCGCCCAGCGGCCATGAAGTCTCGCTCGACCTCCCTGACGCGCCAATTATGGAGTTGGGTCGAAAGATCGACGCAGACCGCCGCGTGACTGTTGGCATGCGTCCCGAACATCTGGCAATTGTCAGCACTGATGCTGCGGCGCTGAATTTGCCGATTGCCTTTATTGAGTCTACCGGCTCGATGGCCTATCTGAGCACCGATACCGATCCAGAGATTTCCATCGTCGAAACCGGTCGTAGCAACGCCCGCACCGGCGATATCGTCGGCCTTCGTATTGACGCGGCTAATATTCACCTGTTCGACGCGCAAAGTGACAAAGTGATCTGATTGTTGGCGGTTGGTGCTCAGGTGACGACGACCTCAATCCCCGCCTCGCGAAATTCCTGAACCTTGCCCTCGGCAGCGGAATTGTCGGTAATGATCATGTCCAGACTGTCGACGGCACAAACGCGCGCAAAAGCCGTAGTGCCGATCTTGCTGCCGTCGGCCACGGCAATGCGCCGGCGTGCGTTGGCAAAAGCTGCACGCTTTACCGCTGCGTCCTCGGGATTATACTCGGTAACACCCATGTCAAAGTCGATCCCGCCCGCACTCAGGAAATAGGTGTCGAAGGAGAAATCCAAAAACGCCCGCTCGGCGAGCGCGCCGGTCATCGAGAGTTCGCCAGGCCGAGCGACACCCCCGCACATCATCAGGGTAATTTGCGGCTGGTCGATGAGTAGATTGGCGATATGCAGGCTCATCGCCAATACCCGCAGGCTCATGATGGCCCGGTAGAATTCGGGCAATCTCGAGCGTTGTCGTGCCCGCATCTAGAATTACCGTCTCGCCCTTGCTCAGTAACGAAACTGCGGCGTTCGCTATGCGGCGCTTGGCATCGGTTCGACGCGCGATGCGCGCTGAAAAGGGTGGTTCGTAGCTGCGGCTTTGCGCGCGAACCGCGCCACCGTGCACGCGATTGATGGCACCGTTATTCTCCAATGCCTCAAGATCACGCCGAACGGTCATGTCCGAGACACCAAACTGCCGCGCCAGGTCGGCGACGGATACGCGCTCCTCGGTCTCGAGAAGTTGCAGCACGTGGGTCTGGCGCGAATTGATGGTCGACATGCAAGTCCTTTGTATTTCAAGTCCACCGCAATGGTGCTCTGAATTCAGCGCGCGGACTGCCCTATCAAGTCAAGCGCCATCTTCGCCGCCCCCACGGCACCCGCTTCATCGTCAAGCGCCGCTACCACCACTGGTATTGCTGTCGGAATCATTACCGAATGTTGCCGCAAGACTTGTTCAATCCTGGGGTGAATGGTCTCAAAATGCTCCATCACACCTCCCGAAAGCACGAATACATCGGGCATGACTGTTGAGGCAAGGTTGACGAGGCCCAGTCCCAGCCAGTTGGCGACGTTGTCAATCACCGCCCGCGCAGCGTTATCTCCTGCCGCCGCCGCCGCGAACAATAGCGCGCTGGTTGCTTGCTCAGGATCGCCGTTCGCCATCGCCCGCAATGTGCCATCCTCGTGCTTGGCCAAGGCCCTGGCATGTCGCCCGAGCGCCGTGCCGGAGCCGAGCACTTCCCAGCATCCTCTTGCGCCGCAATAGCATTCGGGCCCGGCCGGGTTCAGGGCCATATGGCCCGCTTCCCCGTGTCGTCCACTGCTTGTCCGCTGCACATACCCATCGATCAGCGTTGCAACGCCTATACCAGTGCCAATCGTCACCATCGTCATTCGCCGGGCACCCATGCCAGCGCCACGCCACCATTCTCCCACGGCCGCGACATTGGCGTCATTATCGATGGTTACAGGTACGCCGAAGGCACTTGCGAATGGTTCGCGCAGGTCGGTTGGCGGCCAGCCCTCCAGCGTGAAAGGATTGGAAACCACCCCGGTCACAACATCGACGGGGCCGGTAATGCCAACGCCAATAGCCTGGAGCGGGGTTGCGCCTGCGTGCGCAACCAAATTCTCGATGGCCACGATGATCGCGTCTATCGTTTGCTCGGCGCCGCGCTCGGGTGATGTCCCAAGGCGCCGATGGGCAAGAGTGCCGCCCCCTTCATCCAGAACCACCAGACGCACATTAGTGCCCCCGATATCGACGCCGCACACACTCATAATACCGTTGTGACCTTTTGCAGATGACGAAACGAGCCCGGAATTATGCCCGATTGTTCGGCGATGGCCACGCTTAACAGCTGCAGCGGCACCGCTTCAACTATCCAGCTTGTGTCCGGCTCAACGACAGGGATCGTCAGGGGACCGTCTACCGGCGCGACGTCGAGCCAGAATGAACGGGCGCCAAATCCCGTGAGGTCGTCGTGAAGTGCCCGATTGTAGGCGTGGGCGATTTTGTCCCGTCCGGCAAGAATAACCACGGTCAAGCGTTCGTCGGCCAGTTCGAGCGGACCGTGCCTGAACTGGGGCACACTTTGCGCCTCTATTGGCCAGCGGGCCGCCTCCTTGGCGATAAGTGCACCATACTCGGCGGCAGCAAGCGAGGGGCCGCGTGCGAGAAAATATGTGCGCGTCGGAAGACCAACCGTTTCCTTGAGGCGTTCAGTTCGCTGCCGCCAGTTCTCAAGATAGTGTTCGAGCGCATCTGCGGTGCGTTGCAGTGCATCATCGAGTTTGCGGTCCAGAAATATTCTGCCAAGCACAACGCCAACACCGAGGGTGTTCAGGTAGGTTTTGGTGCTCACCGCATGCTCGACCCCAACACAAATATCGATCACAGCATCCGCCGATCGAGCCAGATGGCTGCTCACATCATTTGTTATGGCGAGAAGCTTGCCATCGCGCGACTGGACTGCATCCGCCAGAGCGACAATCTCGGCGCTTCGGCCCGATTGTGAGGCAACGATCACCAATGTCGTCTCGTCAATCAATTGCATGCAATGGCCAAGGCATTCGGCTGCATCGACTAGCCAAACCGGCGTGCCATTCTCTAAAAGGCAGAGCCACAAAGGTCGTAACGCCGCGTGCGACGAGCCCATCCCCGTCAATATGACCCGCTTGTAGGCGCCAATTGTGTTGCCGATTGGTTCGACCGCGTCGACCACATCCTCCATCCGCAAGCGGCGCAGGCATTCCGGCTGGAGCAGCATATCGGTGATGTAGGCGTTGCTGTCATTCTCAATCATGCGTCCAACTCACAAATCAATTGTCGTCGTAAAACGCACCGCACATTAAAAGTCAACATATTTGATGTGCGATTGACGCCTGACAAGGGACTATCGCACACCAAATCGTATTCTGAAAGATGCTTCATCACGGTGCGTATTGACAGAATGCCGTAAACGATGTCTTGTTCATTCGAACGTCGTGTATGTTCGGAATATCATGGTTGAGCGGAAATCAAGGCCGAGAGTCTTCGGTTTACCGTGGGCGTTTAAGCGTCGCCGCTCGGCTGGATAACTGATCCCGGATGTTTCGGGGCTCAGGCTCCTGCAACCACCCATGGTCCGATGATGCACCACCAACAGAATGTTAAACTCCAAGGAGGAGGTCAGTTATGAAATTTCGGACACTCAGCGCAGCCGCGGTGTTGTTGTTTGGTTTGGGGGGCAGCGCATTCGCCCAGGCCCAGGAGAAAGTGACATTCATGGCGTTCGACGTGGTGAATTTTCGAGGCGCGCTCGAAGAGTTCATCACCGAGTTCGAAGCTGAGAACCCTGATGTCGATATTGTCGCAAACTTCACACCGCAATTGTTCAATCAGTTCTTGCCGCTACTGCAGGCAGGCAATCTCGATGATATCACGTTCATTTCGAGCGCGGCATTCGTGCCCTTTCTGGCTAGCGGGCGACTGACGCCAGTTCCGGACGATTTTACCGCCAAGCTGAAGGAGGATCTGTATCCCGCTTCACTTGGACCAGTAAGTCGGGATGGCAAGGTCTACGCGGTTCCGTACAATTACTATCCCTCGTCCGGGGTGATAATGTACAATGAACAGCTATGGACTGACGCCGGCATCGACCCCTCCCAGGCGAAAACCTGGGAAGAATTCATGCAACTGGCCCAGGGCGTTACCAAGCACGATGCCAGCGGAAAGATGACGCAGGCGGGCTTTTCTGCCCAGCAGGAGCAGCACACCATATTCTTGGCCTGGCTCCTGCAAATGGGCGGCACCGCGTTTGATGAAAACGGAAAAGTTGCCTTTAATGATGATGCGGGTAAGGCGGCGCTCCAGCAATACGCCGATATCTTCCAGAAGTGGAAGGTCGATGATTATGAATTCAGTGACACCATCACCGGGTTCAATCAGGGCCAAATTGCCGCCACCATGGTTGGTCCTTGGTATGACTCAATCCTCGCCAAGGATCATCCCGATATCCATGTCGGTCACGTGGCGCAGCCCCCGCTTCCCGGCGTAAGCGCTGATCAGCCGGACTACTGGGCAATCAAGGAAGTATGGGCCCATTTGGTTAGTGCTGACGGGGCTAAAAAAGACGGCACCTGGCGTTTCCTCGAATTCCTGCTGCGCCCTGAAATAGCAGCGCGCTGGTCGGCCTTTTCCGGAGAGATGCCGACAGTTAGCAAGGCCCTTGCCTTGCCCGAGGTTACCGACACCGTTTACATCGCGCCTTATGTGGACGCCCTAAAATATGCTGTTACCGACAACCTCACCGAGTATCTGAGTTCGGACGTACTCAAGGAGATGGACAAGATGCTTGAGAGCGTTGGTCGAGGTCAGGCTACCGTCGACGATGCCCTTACCAATGCGGAAGTCGAAATCAATCGACTGACCGCGCGCATGGAACGTTAATCAGCCACAAACCCTGCGGCACGCTGGTGTCGCGGGGCTATCCATGCGTCTCCGGCTGAATATTGTCGCCCAATTCGTTGAGGACCGAAACGATGGCACAGTCAAAACTGAACCGGGCGCAATCACGCTTTGTGTGGATGTCACTAACACCGATCCTGATTTATCTGGTGACGTTCGTTTTCTACCCGTTCGCGACGTCAGTTTATTACAGCTTATGGGACTTCTTTTGGGACGAATTCGTCGGCTTGGCCAACTATAAAGAGGCCATTTTTGAGGATAGCGCCGTCCCCGAGGCGCTCAAGAATACACTGATTTATGCGGCAATCCGCATCCCGGCAACCATCATACCGGGGTTTTTCATCGCGCTTGCACTAAACAGGATTTTGGTTGGTCGCGGTTTTATGATTTTCGGATTTTTCGCCCCCTACATTACGAGCATGGTCGCATACTCGGCCATATTTTTGTACATGTTCAGCAACTTGGGACTATTCAACGTGGTCCTGCAGGCGCTTGGTCTTCCCGCTCAACCTTTCATTCGCAGCGTCGATGAGGCACTGCCATCACTTGCGCTGATGGATGCATTCAAGAATGTGGGGTTCGACGTTCTCATCTTCATGGCGGCTCTCCAGAACATTCCGCGCTCGCTATATGACGCAACCAGCATCGACGGCGCCTCGCCCTGGCAGACAACATGGTTCGTGACCATACCGCTGGTTGCGCCGACAATACTGTTCCTTGTCGTCATAATCTCGATTTGGACGATCCAGGTATTTGAGCCGATCTATGTGCTGACCCAAGGGGGTCCGTTGGGGTCAACGCGAACCGTTGTTTACAAGATTTGGGAAGCTGCATTTTCTGCGGGGCGTGTCGGCTACGCCGCCGCCCTGTCGGTACTCCTGTTCCTGATTGTCGGCGTCATCTCGATCGTACAGCTTCGAATTGGACGGACGAAATGGGAGTATTAGCGCCTGTTCGGTGTTCTACCTCGCGACCAGCAAGCAAAGATTATCTCAATGCGACCGTCTACGATCAATTTGTGATTTGAAGAAAAGGACATAACTGTGGCGCGGAATTCATACTTGGGCAAAGCTGTTAGTTTGCCTCGGGCGTCAAAGTGGCTCCTTATGGCAATTATTGCCCTCCTTGTGTCATTTCCGTTGGTATGGATGGTGCTGTCATCATTCAAAACCAGCGTGGAACTGTCACGGGCGATCCCAACGTTTTGGCCTGAAGACGCGACACTTTCGGGCTATATCTACATTTTCAACGAGATGCCCTTTGGTCGATATTTCCTAAACAGCACCATCGTAGCCGTGGCGAGCACTATTCTGGCGGTGTTCACGTCCGCGCTGGCAGGCTACATCTTCGCCAAATTCGAATTTCGCTGGAAGAACATAATTTTCATAGCGATCCTGACCAGCATGATGATGCCTGGCACGGTGATGCTAATTCCAAGATACATTCTCGTAAGCTGGTTGGGTTGGACCGACACATATTGGGCTCTTATTATTCCCCAGGGCATTACTGTGTTCGGCATATTCATGATGCGCCAGTATATGCATGGAATTCCGCTCGATTACATTGATGCGGCGCGCGTTGATGGTATGGGTGAATTTGGGATTTTTACGCAGATCATTTTGCCGCTGTGCAAGCCACCAATCGCTGCGCTGGCAATTCTGTCGTTCATTGAATCCTGGAACTCCCTGCTGTGGCCACTTGTTGTAACCAGCTCGCCCGACATGCGGACGCTCCCCATGGGCATCGCCGGACTTGCGACAGTCCATAGCCCTCTGCTCCAGTACATGCTGCCTGCCGCGACCATCTCCGTCATTCCCATAATTATCGTTTTTGCGCTGTTCCAGCGGCAGTTCGTCAATGCAATGACCTCGGCCGGATTGAAGTAGCCGATGCATCATTTCATCCACCTGGTATCAAACATAAGACGGCAGGATCGCCATGAGTAAGACCGCAGCTAAATACTATGTCGTTGGATTGACCCATATCGATCTGGCCTGGAAGATGAACCGGGACGAGCATTGCGAAATATTGGAGGCCGCAATGGTGCGGCTACTCGATGTTTTGGACACCCATCCTGCCTATACCTATCTGCTCGAGCAGGCAGCGCATTTTCGGATCTTGTCCCAACGGCGGCCCGACCTGATCGCGCGCCTGCGTGATTATGTGCAGCAAGGTCGTATCGAGTTTGCCGGGGGGCTGGCCTCAACCTTGGAAACCAACGGACCGTCCGGCGAGAGTTTTGTCAGAAATCAACTTTTGGGCCTTCGCTGCGTTCAAGAACTGTTCGGGGTGACTGCAAATACCGGGTACCTGATTGATACGTTCGGTGTGAACGCTCAGGTACCACAAATTCTACGGCAGTTTGGACAGAACAACCTTTTGGCCAATCGCTTCGGAGGGACCCTGCATCGCGATGTATTCATTGCGCGCGGTTTGGACGGCAGCCGCATTCTGGTCGCTGGCCGAGACGCCAATTCGCCCTACGTGGTGCCCGAGCGCGTTTTCTTCGGCATGACGGAAAGGTACAGGCAGATCGACGCGCTCTTTGAACAGGCGGCAACCAAAGGGGTCGACGGTCCGGTACTGGTAATGCCCTACACCGAGTATGACGGTATCGCGAGCACTCACATAGCCACTCTCGTCAACGACCGAAATGCGTCGCGCTCTGACGGCAACTGGGCGTTCGCCACGATTACCGATTTCTTTGATGCGCTTGCGGCACACGATGCCGAATGGCCTGAATATGATAGCGATTTGAATCCCGAATTCACCGGTACCTTCGGACAGCGAGTGGCTATTCGCTGCCACCACAGAAAGGCCGAGTCATCACTACTGGAGGCCGAGAAATGGGCAACATTGCTCGGCGTGACGGGCTGGCGGGAGACGGCAGTTGAATCCTGGTGGAAGATGGCATTCGCCGAGAGCCACGATGTCTATTCTGGATCGCACCCGACCTCGGTTTACGACGACACTATCGCGCAGTTGGGCGAAGTTGAAGTTGGTGCGGCCGATCTGTTGCAACGGTGTGCCGAGCGTCTTGCCGGCGACGATGGCACTGGTAAGCTTACCTGCATAGCCATGAACGGACTGCCGTGGTCGCGCGATGCGTTGGTCAAAGTTGTGCTGCCAACAAAGGTCGACGCCGCCAGCGTCATCGGTGTGCGCGACAAGGATAACGAACTGCCGTTTGAAATCGATGGCGATGTGCTGATGTTCAGAACAATGTTTTCTGGTGCGGAGGCCAAGCGTATCGTAATCGACTGCGCAGACTCTAAGGCGAAGGTGAAACCCGCACCGACGGCGCCAGCCAGCCCCAACGAGCCGCCGAAACAGGCGAGTATTTCCAACGAACACCTGACTGTGACGGCCAGCGCAAAAAATGGCCTGCAGATAAAAATGGCTGGCGCGAACGGGGAAGCGAGCCGAGTCATTGGCGCCGAGATTGTTCTGCAGAAGGATTTGGGAAGCTTCCAGATTGAAGATTTGGGCGGAGCCGAGGTCTCATCGCATGCCGGTATTCCCGAGCTTGAGGGACCTTTTATATCGTTGCTACGGCAGCGCCTGATCATTCGCGGTCGATTTCCGAGCCTGTGGACGAATGCGCCAAATCCGCTTGAATGGGAGATGGAATGTTCCCTTCAGTCCGGAAAACCAGGGCTCGATCTGGCCGTTCGAATTAACTGGAGCGGCGAGACCAGCCGTGTCCGGCTAAAGGTAACGACCGGCTTTGAGAGTTCCACCGGGATTTTTGAAATCCCCTTCGGAGCCGTGCGTCGGATGCCCTACCATTCGCGGCGCACCGCGCGGGGCGAATGGCCGGTTCATCGCTGGGTTGCGGTCGAAGAGGGCAATAGCGGCGTGGCTTTGGCAAATAGCGGCCTTGTGGGTGCTGAAATCGCCGGCGGCGCCATATGGACAACGCTGCTTCGAGCGCCAACAGTCGAATATGCCGGCATGGTCACCGATGAATCCTCCTCACAGCATGGCCAGCACACTTTTGATTTCTGCTTGTTGCCCTACCGAGGGAGTTGGACGGATGGGCAAGCCATCGAAATGGGGCAGGAACTGAATACACCGGTTCGGTGCCACGTCGTGCCAACGGGCCCGCTTGTTCAGGAAGGGCCTTATCTTACACTTGCGCCCACCAACGTCGTGCTGTCCGGAATCAAATCGCCCGAAGATGGTGCCGCCGACGAAATGATTGTTCGCGTTTATGAAGCAAGCGGGAAACAAACGCAGGCCAACTTATACCTGTTGGGTGCGCAAAGTGCGTGGCAGTCTGATCTGAGGGAGACGAAGGGAGCCGCGGTTGAGTGTCACGACGAACGCATTTCGGTCACTCTGGCCCCGTTCGAAATCAAAACGCTCAGGGTCCGGCGGGACCATAAATTGTAGCTCCCTGGTCGTGTGAACCGCTTCGGTTCGAATTACCCCGCGTTTTCCAGGCCAAACCGCCCCCGACAGTCTCGGGGGCGGTTAATTCTGTTCTTCCTCTCGTCATAAAGTTGTGAAATCACAGAACTGGGTGTCCCAGCGATTACAGCCTCCCGACGGTAGCGCACTGACCGGAAAAATGACGGTTCAATTGGTTCGCTTGAGGCCAGCCTGTTGGCAACGTGCGTCCGTGATCAGGAACGGCCAGTCTACTGTCGCTAATGCCACGACACCAAATCTGCTGGCTCTACCAGGAGTTTTTCCATAACTAGACCAGTAGGTGAGCCTCGCCCAACCAGAAATCGGAAATTACATGCCCCAATCAGACACAGCCAACCGCCGCTTTGTACTCGCCGAGCGCCCCAAGGGCGAACCGACAGATGCAACGCTGCGCCTGGATACTGTGCCAGTACCCGAGCCAAAGGCAGGACAAATGCTTCTGCGCACGGAATATCTCTCACTTGATCCCTATATGCGTGGCCGCATGAGTGATGCGCCGTCCTACGCACCCCCCGTCGGCATCGGTGAGGTGATGGTCGGTGGTACGGTGTCCCGCGTTGTTTCCTCATCTATTGAGGGCTTCGCGCCCGACGACTGGGTGCTCAGCTTCAACGGTTGGCAGGACTATGCCCTCTCGGACGGCAAAGGCGTCGCCAATCTGGGGCGTAATCCTTTGCATCCCTCTTGGGCTCTGGGTGTCCTGGGCATGCCAGGCTTTACCGCTTGGGCCGGGTTGAAACAGATTGGTCAACCCAAGGCCGGCGAAACCATTGTTGTGGGCGGCGCTACCGGTCCGGTCGGGGCAACGGTCGGCCAGATCGGCAAGCTGTTGGGCTGTAATGTGGTCGGCATCGCCGGTGGCACCGAAAAATGTGGCCATGCCGTCAATACGCTGGGCTTTGACGCTTGTGTCGATTACAAGGCCGCCGACTTTGCCGATCAATTGGCTGCTGCCACCACCGATGGCATCGATATCTATTTCGAAAATATTGGTGGCAAGGTTTTGGACGCCGTTCTCGGCCAGATCAATACCAATGCAAGAATTCCCGTATGCGGTCTGGTTTCCCAGTACAATGCCACCGGATTGCCTGATGGTCCGGATCGACTCAACTGGTTGATGGGGCTGATCTTGCGCAAACGCATGACCATACGTGGCTTCATCATCTTTGAAGATTTTGGTCACCTCTATCCCGAGTTCGCCAAGGAAATGGGTGCTTGGATCGAGGCCGGACAAATTCAGTATCGTGAAGAAATCATAGACGGTCTGGAACAGGCGCCCGGCGCCTTTATTGGCCTGTTGAACGGCGAGGCATTCGGAAAACGGGTAATTCGCCTGGGCAAGTCCGACTGAGTGCACTGGGGCCGGAATTGATCAAGCTCTGGCCCCGCCAGCAATATTATCGGTCGGCACTGGCCAAATCTTTCCCCACCGGTCACAATCGGTTTCTGTTCAGTCCTATGGCGTTGTTCTACGCAACCAATAGCGGCTTCGCCGGGTTTGTTGTGAACAGGTAATGGAGTGCTATCAGTGCCGAAGTTTTTCTTTCACTATCGGACCGACGATGATTTTGTGGTCGACGAAATCGGACAGGATCTGCCCGATATTGATGCAGCCCACGAGCAGGCTGCCGAGATTGGCCGAACCATGCTGTCGCGGGCATTGGAAAAAGGCGAAAAGCCAAATGCGGCGCGGTGTATTGAAATTGTCGACGATAAAGGCGTTGAGGTGCTCTATATCGTTTTCTGGGCGTCCGCCTCCAAGCCGGGCACGCTTGACGCCGAGGAGCCTGCTCAAGCCCCCGACGCTGCATTGATCAGCCCAACATCACCATGATAGTCGCCGCTGCAAGAATAATGCCGGCCGCAGCGATAGCCGATGCCCCCATCATCACCCAGCGATAGTTGGCACGGCGCCACTGCTTGTCGGCAATCAAAAAAATGTGGGCCATCAGATCCTCCAACCGATGCCTGCCAACGCCGCTCCAGGGAGAAAATTCCGACCCTCCCGCCTCAGCGTCAAATCGAGCCTTAGCGCGACTTTCGCGGCAGTGGCCGATCGGCGCCAATTAGAGTCAATATTGACTAAACAACCATGCGTTCCATCTTGTATGGAAGCAATTGACCACCTCCCGAACCTCTGCCATGAATGGCGCCATGAACCAGCATTTGCACCCAGACCGATTGTTTCCCGCCGCCGAGCCAATGCGTTCGCTGGCGCGCGATCTTTATGAGAGCGTCAAGGCGCTCCCCATCGTCAGCCCCCATGGACATACCGACCCGGCCTGGTTTGCCCGGAACCAGAGATTTTCTGACCCCAGCGCCTTGTTCCTGACGCCCGATCACTATGTGCTGCGCCTGCTGCGCAGCCGGGGATTGAGCTATGATGAGCTTGGTGTGCCGCGCCGGGATGGAAAAAGGTTGCCGATCCACAAAGCGCCTGGCGTGTCTTGGCGGCCAATTACCATTTGTTTGCTGGCACCCCCTCGCGCCTCTGGATTGATCATTCGCTAAAATTTGCCTTTGGCATTGAGACCCCGCTATCTCCACAGACCGCCGACGACATTTACAACCAGATCGCCACCCGACTGGGTGAGCCCGATCTTCTGCCGCTGGCCATTCTGGACCGCGCCAATGTCGAGGTGATCGCCACTACCGAATTTGCCCTCGATCCGCTGCATCACCACCAGTCCATGTTGGAGCAGGGGTTGATTGGCCGGATACGCACCACCTATCGACCCGACGATGTCACCGATCCCAGCCGTCCCGCCATTGTCGAAAATCTCCAACAATTCTCGGCGCTGACCGGCGAAAATGTCAGTTCCTGGCCGGGATTGATCAACGCCCACCGCCAGCGTCGTGAGACGTTCCGGCGTTTTGGCGCCATCGCAACCGACCATGGCGTACCCAATGCCATGACCGCCGACTTGGCGCTGGTCGAAAAACAGGCCCTGCTCGACAAGATTTTGTCAGGCAAGCATGACGCAACCGACGCCCAATTGTTCCGCGCCCAGATGTTGACCGAAATGGCGCTTCTCTCGGTTGAAGACGGTATGGTCATGCAAATTCACGCCGGCTCGTCCCGCAACACCGATCCGCTGCTTTTTGCCGAACGCGGGCCGGATCTCGGCGCCGACATTCCGACCCCGACCGATTATGGCAATGGACTACGCGCACTGTTAGGCCGGTGTGGTAATGAACCTAACCTGCGCCTGCTCATGTTCGTTTTGGACGAAACTACTTATGCCCGCGAACTGGCGCCTATGGCCGGTTATTGGCCCTCATTGATGATTGGACCGCCATGGTGGTTCCACGACAGCCCGCAAGGCATTCGACGCTATCTCGATCAGGTTGTTGAAACGGCCGGATTTTACAATCTGGCCGGTTTTAATGACGATACCCGCGCTTTGCTCTCGATACCCGCTCGCCACGATGTATGGCGGCGCGAAGTGTGTGGTTTTCTTGCCCGATGGATCGCCGAGCACCGCCTGTCGGCAAGTGCTGCGCGCGACGTCGCTGTGCATTTGAGCTACCAGGCGGCCAAGGATGCCTATCGTATCGGCTAGCCTAGGGTGCTTTCCATAACACGACGATCAGCACAACGATGCCGCCGATCAATAGGGTCAAAAGCCCGGCCACGCCGTTGAAAAGTTGCGATAGAATCGGCACCCGCCGCGCGTTGGCTGCGGCGTCGTCTGGTGTACCACCGTGCGTTTCGGTTTGGGCGTCTATATCGGCCATTGTCAGTCCCTCCAGATGTCGGGCGCTGTCTTTGCGTCGCCCTAAGGGTGCCATGGCGATTGTTTACGAAGCGTTCGTGCGACAAGATTGGCAAACAACACGGTTAGCCCTTCGCCAAGCGTTAAGGCTAACCAATAGTTACCCGCCAGTAACTTTCCACCGTCATGCTGAACCAGTCACCGCATTTGCCGCTGCCATATCGAACCAAACCCCCGTTTCTGCTTTAATGTCTGAATGATGAACCAATCACCCGCCGAGACCGCCCTGAGTCGCGCCATGATCCGCTGGTCACTGACCCGCTCGACCCCGGTTGCCGAAACGGCAACCAGCTGGATATTCAAGGTTGAACAAAACGGCCGCAATTTCGCCGCGCTCAAAATCCTCAAGCCCGGCATCGGTGATGATGAACGACGTGGCGCGGCGTTGATGAATTGGTATGGTGGCAACGGCGCCGCTGCCATTTTTGATACCCACGGCGACACCAGTTTCATGGAATGGCTCGATGGCGACACGCTGGCCGAGCCGGTGCGGGCAGGGCGGGACGCAGAAAGCACGGTTGCCCTGTGCACCATAATCGCCCAACTACACCGAGCCCGTGATACGCCGCCCCCCGAACTCATCCCGTTGCGCCAACGTTTTACCGCTCTTTTTGAGGCGGAAGCACGCGATTGGCCCCATACGGCGCGTGACCTTTATGCGCGTGCTACCGGCGTTGCGCTAAAACTCTTTGATAAACCGGCTGCCCAGGTGCCGCTGCATGGCGATTTGCACCATGACAATGTTCTTTCCTCTTCGCGTGGTTGGCTTGCAATAGACCCCAAGGGTCTCCTGGGCGATCCGGCCTACGAAGTGGCCAACATGTTCCGAAATCCAGCCGACATGCAAAAACTTGCCGCCGACCCGCGCCGCGTTGCCGACCTTGCTGATGCGTTTTCTGCCCGTCTCGGGTTCAATCGCAAGCGGGTGTTGGGATTCGCGGCCGCCCACTCGGCGCTTTCTGCGTGTTGGAATATGGCGGCGGACAAGCCAATCACCATGGACTTGGCAGTATTGCCGCATTTGCTTAGCGCCTATGATCAAGCCTGAACCCGCCTAGCGCCAAGCCACCAGAACCGCGCCACTCATGATCAAGGCGACCCCCAGCCAGTTCGGCAGGCTGAGTTTTTCGCCCAGAAACATGACGCCAAACACGGCAACCAACACCACGCTCAGCTTGTCGACCGGCGCCACCTGGGCCGCTTGCCCGATTTTGAGTGCCCGGAAATAGGCAAGCCAGGACGCGCCGGTTGCAAGCCCTGACAGCACCAGAAACAGCCAGGTCTTGCTGGCGATGCTGTCGAGCGGCTGAAACTGCCCGGTTGTGCCAACGATGGCGGCCAGCACTAAAAGGATCACCACCGTTCGGATCAGCGTGGCAAAATCGGAATTGATATTGGTGATGCCGATTTTGGCAAATATCGCCGTAAGCGCTGCAAACCCTGCCGAAAGCAACGCCCAAAACTGCCAACTATTGAAAACTGCTCTCATGCTGCGGTGTCCATTTTGCTCCTCGCCATGAAAATCGTCACGGCGCCGGTATAGTCCAGGACAAAGTGCTTGATGCCTCATCCCCAGGACGGCAAGATATCGCCTACGGCGCCGAATTGCGATTTCAAATAATTCGCGGTGGCCTTATGCTGGTCATTGGTTGGTGTCAGCCCGAATTGAACATGATCGCCGGGCAATCCGGCTTGTTTCTATTGGATTGCTCTATGCTTGTTTTGTCGCGCCGTGCCTTCATCGTGCTTGCCAGTGCCGGGACGCTAAGCGCCTGTGCGGGTGTAATCCCCAAAACCATTCCGGCAGGCGATAATCGCCCAGAATCCCTGACTCGCAAGCAGATACTGGCCGCCATCAATGCGGTGCGAAAGGCCAATGGTCGACCCGCTTGGTCTTATAACCCCCAGCTTGAAGCAGCCGCCCGCGCGCAGGCCAATCTGATGGCGGCCAAAGACAAGCTCAGCCACGATCTGGGCGTGACCCTGCGCCAACGCGTAACAAACGCCGGCTATTATGGTGCCGTCGGCGAAAATCTGGCGGGGGGCAAAAAAATCTCGAACAGGCCATCGATGGCTGGATGGGCTCGAACGGGCATCGCTCAACCCTGCTCAGTCCGAAATTTGTTGAATTTGGTTTGGCTGTTGCCCGTGTCAACAATGGCACAAAAAGCCGCTACGGCCTCTACTGGGCAATGATCGCCGGTGGCCCGTTTGCCGCCTGGCTGCAATAGCAGACCGCCCGGTTCACCCTAAGGCACCATCTCGACGCTGACCTTGCGCAGTGTCATGCTGTCGCCGTCAGGCGCACCCCGCAAGGGTTGGGTTGAAATCGCATCGAGCCCCGCCGCCAACCGCACATGGCGTTCTGACGGACACATTTGCAGCAGGCAGTCAAAGCCAATCCAGCCCAAATCATCGTCATAGGCTTCGGCCCAAGCATGAAAATCGGCTTCATTGTCATCCGATGCCGCTACATAGCCGGTGACAAACCGAGCCGGGATGTCGAGCGCCCGCGCCGCGCCTATAAAACTGTGTGTCAAATCATGGGCACTGGCGGCGACCGCCTCACTGACCTGAGATTGGCTCTGCCCGTCAACGCCTTGGCTTTGGGCCTGTCCCCCATTGCCATCGCCCAGCACTTCGCCGACGCGCGCCATCAGTCCGTGCAATATGTCCAACCGGCTCTCGCCTGATCCGCGAAATTTGGACCACATTGTAACCGGCGACTTGGTCAGCCCCGTACTGCGTTTGTAAATTGCCGGCACCGGCTCGCCGCTGGGCCGACCCAGCACGCCATGGCGGTCGATAGTGTTGACCACTCCGGTAACGCTAACCACCCAGTCACCCTCGGGTCGCGCCTGGTTTACCAGATGCACGGTGTTGCCAAATGCGTCGGAAAACCGGGCGGCATTGCCGATGCCTGTGGTCGAAACACTCCAGCTTTCAACGGTTTGTGTTGGTCCGCTTTGCGGTGTCAGCAGCAAATGCATCACCGCATTGGTCGACCCCTCAGGCGGGGTAATTGACAGGCTCGTGGCGGATGGCAATTCGCATGGCTCTGTGTCTTTGTCCTGGCCCTAGTAAAAATTATAGCTGTCGGACAGCGTCTCGGTCACCCGATAGTTACGCGCCAGAAATTCCGTCAGGAAATCGTGCAGACCGTCGGCAAAAATCTTGTCCATAGTGTTGCCCGCCACCATTGCTGACAATCGCGCCGCCGCCTCATGGCATTCCTGTTTGACCCCGTACATCTTGGTTAGTCCAGCCAGTGTCTCCTCGATCATCTGGGCGCAATAGGCTCAGCGAGCGCGGCATTTCCGGCCGCAGGATCAGAAAATCAGCAATATTATGGGCCTTGTAGCGATCATGATAAACGTGACGATAACTGCGATGGGCCGAAGCCGCCCGCAAGATCAGCGTCCATTGCTGAATATCGAGGCTCACCGCCGATCATCTTGGCACGCGGCAGTAGCACATAATATTTCATGTCCAGAATGCGCGCTGTATTGTCAGCCCGCTCGATGAAATTGCCAACCTGGCTGAAGCAATAGCCATCGTCGCGCAGTTTCGTGCCCAACAGTGCGCCGCGGAACTCGTGGCTCAATTGCTTGACCCATTGCAGCACGCCGAGCAATTTGGCCCCCTTCACATCGCGCGGCTTGATCTGCGAAAAGGTCAGCCACGCACTATTTAGGCTTTCCCACATGTCGAGCGTAATCGCTGTTCTGACCGAACGCGCATTGGTGCGTGCCGCCAATAGGCACGAATGAACCGAGGACGGATTGTCCGGCTCAAACATCATGAAATAAACAACGCTATCGAGATCGGCCTGCTCATATTTCTCCGCAAAGGCCTCGTCGACTTCGGCCGCCTGCATCATCGAGAGCATGTGCTCGCTGGCACCGCCTTCACGGCGTGCTGTCAGGCTCATGCGGTAGCCGACATCGAGCAATCTGGCCATGTTTTCGGCGCGCTCGACATAGCGGCTGAGCCAGAACAGATGCTGTGCCGTCCGCCCCAACATTCTCATTCCTCTAGCACCCAGGTATCTTTGGTGCCGCCGCCCTGGCTGGAATTGACCACCAGCGAGCCTTTCTTGAGGGCAACCCGTGTCAGACCACCAGGTGTTATCCGCACCTCGTCGCCAATCAATACATAGGGCCGCAGATCAACATGGCGAGGCGCAATCCCCGAACGCACAAATGTCGGGCAGGTCGACAGTGCCAAGGTTGGTTGCACGATATAATTGTCCGGCCGCGCCTCGATCCGTTTCTTGAATTCCTCGCGCAACGCCTTGCTCGAAGTGGGACCAATCAGCATGCCGTAGCCGCCTGAGCCATGCACCTCCTTGACCACCAGATCCTGCAAATTGTCAAACACCCATGCCCGCTCGTCACTATCGACGCAATTGTGCGTCGGCACATTGTTGAGCAATGTCTTCTCGCCCAGATAAAATTCAACGATTTCTGGCACATAGGTGTAGACTGCCTTATCATCGGCAATACCGGTGCCCGGAGCATTGACCAGCGTCACATTGCCAGATCGATAGGCATCAAACAGGCCCGGGACCCCCAGCATGGAATCGGAACGAAAAGTCAGCGGGTCCAGATAATCGTCGTCGATCCGGCGATAGATTACATCGACCCGCTCGGGTCCGGTCGTGGTGCGCATATAGACCCGCCCGCCATCGACAAACAGGTCCGGCCCCTCGCAGAGTTGCGCGCCCATCTGATCGGCCAGAAACGAATGTTCGAAATAGGCCGAATTGTAGATGCCCGGAGTCAAAACCGCGATCGTTGGCGCGCCACTGGTGTTATGCGGTGCGACGCTTTCCAGCGTCCGACGCAAATTTTCAGGATAGGTTTCAACTGGCGCAACTTTGCAGCGCTGGAATAGATCCGGCGCCAATTGCATCATCGCTTCACGATCCTCGAGCATGTAGGAGACGCCCGAGGGCGTGCGCAAATTGTCTTCAAGAACGTAGAACTCGTCGGGGCCGGTGCGAACAATATCGACACCGATAATATGCGCATAAACTCCCTTGGCGGGCTCAAGTCCCATCATTTCAGGGCAGAAAGCGGAATTTTGCAGGATCAGTTTTTCGGGAATGCGGCCCGCCCGCAAAATCTCCTGACGGTGATAAATGTCATAAAGAAACGCGTTGAGCGCCCGAACCCGTTGCTCGATACCCCGCGACAGCCGCCGCCACTCCATTGCTGAAATTATGCGCGGGATGACGTCGAACGGAATAAGTTTCTCGTTGCCTTCGTCCGAGCCATAAACCGCAAAGGTAATCCCCAGACGTCGAAAAATTGCCTCCGCGTCGGCGGACATAAGGCTCAAGCCCTTGTCAGGCTGCTCATCCAGCCATTGGGCCAGGGCGCTATAGGGCTCGCGGACCGATCCATCCGCATTATACATTTCATCGAACGGCGTTGTGTCGCCCATTGTGCTCCACTGGTGTTACGGCTCGTCCCATCACCCTGCCATTGCTACACATTTGCGCGCCCGCGTCCAGCGGCTCGAAACCGAATTTGTCACACCAACGGGTCGGAGTGTGTCGACTTGGCGGCAATGGGCAGCTATCAATCGTTCACCCCACCGCCTGATTCATATCAACGAGACCGCCATGCCCACCGAAATCTTGCAGACCCATCCTTTGCACGCTGGTTGCGAGACGGCGCTCGCCGAACGCTATCAAGTGCACAAATTGCACGAAGCCGCCGATCCCGAGGCGCTGCTGACCCGCTTGGCGCCGTCGCTGCGGGCCATCGCCGGGGGCAGTGTCAGCGCCACCCTGATGGACAAGTTGCCCAAGCTTGAACTCATCGCCAATTTTGGCGTTGGTTACGACACAATCGATGCGGTTGCCGCCAAAGCGCGCAATATCCGCGTCACCAACACGCCCAATGTGCTCAATGATGCCATGGCTGAAATGACCATCGGCCTGATGATCGCGCTGGCACGCCGCCTGCCACAGGCCGACCAATATGTGCGGGCAGGCAAATGGCCGCAGGCCAATTTCGGTCTGTTCAGCGAACTGACCGGCAAGACGGTTGGCATTCTCGGTCTTGGTCGCATCGGCAAGGAAATCGCCGTGCGCGCACAGGCCATGAAAATGCGTGTGGTTTACTTTGGTCGCACCCATCAGGAAAACGAGCCCTACGTCTACTACGATAATCTCACCGATATGGCGCGGGACTGCGATTGGCTCGTTGTCATCGCCCCCGGTGGCAAGGGCACCAGGGGCATTGTGTCGCGTCAGGTGCTCGAGGCGCTCGGGCCAAAAGCCTATTTGGTCAATGTTGCCCGCGGCACCTTGATCGATGAAGCGGCCATGGTTGAAATGCTGGCCAATGGCCAGCTGGCAGGCGCCGCGCTCGATGTGTTTGAGGATGAACCCAATGTACCCGAGCAATTATATGGGCTGGACAATGTTGTGTTGTCGCCGCATCAGGGCAGCGCCACCCACCAGACCCGCGACGCGATGGGCGCAATGGTCGTTGCCAATCTCGATGCTCACTTCGCCGGTGAGCCGCTGCTGAGTGCTGTCATATGAGCGCTCTAGTCCTCTATGGCGGTCGCCGCTCGCCGTTCGTTCGCCGGATCGCCCTTTGGTTGGCGCTGCAGGGCCGCGCATTCGAACGCCGTGAAGTCGGCGTGTTCGGCGCGGATTTTGAATCCTTCAAGACGATCAACCCATTGGGGCGCGTCCCGGCGCTGACGCTCGAAAATGGCGACCATTTGATCGAATCCGGTGCCATAATCGATTATCTCGAGGACACCGCCGCGCCCGAAAACCGATTGATCCCGGCTGCCGCGGGACCACGCCTCCAATGCCAGCAGCTAATGGCATTGGCCGGTGCTACGGGCGAAAAAGCCGTCGCCTATGTCTACGAAACAGAACGAAGGCCCGCTCAATTGCAATGGCCTGAGTGGCGCGATCGCATGGAACGCCAGGTTCTAGGTGGTCTCGCGGCGCTCGAGGCCAAAACCCCTACTGACGGCTGGTTTGGTGGCGATAAGCCCAATGGCGCCGATATTGCTGCAGTCACCATCCATGATTTCGCTGGCACCATAAAAACCATCGATATGAAGACCAGCTATTGCCGACTTGCGGCTCTATCGGCCCGCGCCAACGCTACCGAGGCATTTTCGGCGAGCGCCCTCGGCTAGCGGAAATTTTCAGCCCCGCCATGGCACAGGTGCATGACACCCATCCGGGGGTGAGGCTGGAAACGCGCGCTATTTCGCGCTAGCTGGCTGCACGGACAACCCCAAACAATTGGAGCGACAAGATGCAGGAATGGTGGCGGGGCGGGGTAATCTATCAGGTCTATCCCCGCTCGTTCCAGGATAGCGATGGCGACGGCGTTGGCGATCTGCCCGGTATCATGAGCCGCCTGGATCACATCGCCAGCCTTGGCGTTGACTGCCTATGGCTCTCCCCGATCTTTGAAAGTCCTCAGGCAGACATGGGCTACGATGTCTCCAATTATACCGATATCGACAGGCTTTTTGGCTCTATTGAAGATTTTGACTCCCTGATCGCCCGCGCCCATTCGCTGGGCCTCAAGGTCATCGTTGATCAGGTGCTCAGCCACTCCTCTGACCACCATCCCTGGTTTACCGAGAGCAAGCTTAGTCGCACGAATGCGCGTGCCGACTGGTACATTTGGGCCGATCCCCTTGAAGATGGTTCACCGCCCAACAACTGGCCATCAGTGTTCGGGGGTCGCGCCTGGGAATGGAATTCGACTCGTCGCCAATATTACATGCACAACTTTCTTGCCGCCCAGCCGGACTTGAATTTTCACAATCCCGCTGTTCAGGACGCCGTGCTCGACGTCATGCGTTTCTGGTTGGAGCGCGGCATTGACGGCTTCCGCTTTGATACGGTCAATTATTTCTTCCACGACGAAATGCTGCGCTCCAACCCGCCGGCGCGCCGTCCTGAACATTTGCCCTATGCAGTAAATCCTTACGACATGCAGGAGCATGTCTATTCCAAGAGCCGCCCCGAAAATGTCGTGTTCCTGACCCGCGTCCGCGCCTTGCTCGACGAGTTTCCCGGCACCACGTCGGTGGGCGAAGTTGGTGACAGCCACCAGGCGGTCGAATTGATGGCCGAATATACCTCGGGCGGCGACAAGCTGCACATGTGCTATTCGTTCGAATTTTTAGGCGAGGAATATACTGCCAGCCATTTCCGCACGCGCATTGAATCATTTTTCAATGCCAGCGGCGATGGTTGGCCCTGCTGGAGTTTTTCCAATCACGATGTCCGCCGCCACATCACCCGCTGGGCGCCGTTCAGCCAACATCCTGTTGAATTGGGTCAGCAGGCCGCGGCCCTGTTGATGTCGCTCAAGGGCTCGGTGTGCCTCTACCAGGGTGAGGAGCTTGGCCTGCCCGAGGCAGACATAAATTTCGAGGAATTGACCGACCCGCCGGGTATTCGTTTCTGGCCCGAATACAAGGGACGGGATGGCTGCCGCACGCCAATGCCCTGGGAAAAAGGCGACGCACCAAATGGCTTTACCACCGGCAAGCCCTGGCTGCCAGTCAAGGCAAACCACGCCCTGTTAAGCGTCGCGGCACAGAGCCAGGACCCGGCATCGATGCTCAACTTCTATCGCCAGATTCTCGCCTGGCGGCGACGGCAACCCGCTTTGGTGACCGGTGACATCGAATTTTTTGATACCGCCGAGCCCGTGCTGGCCTTTCGCCGCACCATTGGCGACACCGCAATAATCTGCCTGTTCAACCTGTCCGCCCAAAGTCTGGACCTTACGCTTGGTGGCCTGGATAACGCCATCGAACCTGATCCGGTTTCCCGACGCGCGACCCTCAAGGATCAAATATTGACGCTGGGCGCCAACGGTTTTGGCTTTATCGAAACCCCCGCTGCAGAAACGATTTCGGTGCAATTCGCCTGATCACTGGACCTGGCAGAAATCGTAGCTACGCGAACCAATCGGCTCGCGTAGCAATTTGGTCGGGGTGCAGGTTCCCGCTAAAACACTTGGCGAAACGTATTGGGATCATAATATTCCATGGTCTCACCGCCGCCGGGGTTTCTGACAAAGGCACGCAGGCAGCCGTTCCAGCGCTCAACGCTGGTGGCATCGACCCCCATGCGCCGCAGTTGCATAAGATCAAGCTGGTTCTGGTCGAACTCGCTTGAGGAGCGCGGCCCGCCGACGCCAAATGTAATGCTGACGCCGCCGCGATCATCGGTGCAAAATGGCGTGGCCATCGCAGGAACACTAAACATTGCCAGCACCAGAAGGGCTGGCATCAATGGTTTGACTATCATCTTGAATCTCCAATCTGCCATCATATTGCCAATGATTGTGGCGGACTTAGGCTTGAGAGCGCCGACGGCTCTCGCGCTGCCGGATCAACAGCACCACAGCCGGAATGACAAAGCTCAGCAATAATAGGCGAATGACATGGTGAGCGCCAATAAACGCTGTGTCATAGCCCAGCGCCACGCCGAGTGCGCCCATGCCCTCCAGCGCGCCCGGAGACAGGCCAAGCCATATCTGCGCAAACGGCATATCCACAATGAGGCTGGCGGTGAATGCCACGACAGTGACAATGCCCACAGTCGCCATTGTCGCCACGATCCCGCCAAAGGCTGCACGGACGATCTCGGCGCGCGAAATCCCGGCAAAGCGCGAGCCGATCAGCGTGCCCACCATGATAAGCGTGAAAATTACCAGCGGGGAGGGCAGCGCACCCTCAAACCAGCCTGCAAGTTTGGCGCTGGTCGAGACCGCCATCGATCCCAGCACGAACCCAGCCGGAACTCTGAGGCGCACAAAGCCGAACCCCACCAATGCGCAGACGACGGCGAGTGCCAGCAAGGTGCTCACGGGCACAATATCAGCTGGTCCCGCCGACGCAAATTTTGTCACCGGTGGCAGAAACAGGGCCCCGATCGGCACGCAAATGGTCAAAATCAGGATCCGGATGACCTGTATAATGGCAATTTGGCGAGAATCACCGACCCCGGCCGAGGCAATGCCCATGATGAAGGACAAATGTCCGGGAAACGAACTCAGATAGGCGGTGCCTGTATCGAGCTTTGAAAAAGCGTGCCAAAATCCAGCCGGTAATCGTGATGATCAAGACCAGTTCAATCGCAAGCGCTGCAAGTGTTATGGGCCAGTGAGAAATCAATGATAGCGTGTCCGATGGCACCGTGGCGCCCATCGACAGCCCCACCAGTACAAAGGCAACGTCCCGCAGCCATTTTGGCAGTTGCACCGGCACGCCCATCATTGCCGCGACGCTGACGCTGACGGCGCCGCCCATCAGCCAGCCCGCAGGAATTCCTAGCGCGCTGGCAATAAAACCGCCCGCAGCAGAAATCAGAAATGTCGCAAAAATCCACGCGATTGCACGCCAGCGCGCGGGCAGGGCGCTCATGTCGCGGGCAGCGCTTTCTCCGCCAGGCGCACCCAATAACTGGCGCCGACCGTCAGGCTCTCATCGTTAAAATCATAATCGTCGGTATGCAATTCAGCCGAAGCACCATTGCCGATGAAAATATAGGCACCTGGCCGCGCTTCGAGCATATAGGCAAAATCCTCGCCACCCATCGACGCATCCACATTGTTCTCGACCCGATCCTCACCGACCACATCGACCGCAACGCGCGCGGCGAACTCGGTCTGGGCCGGCGCATTGACCGTCACTGGATAGCCATGCCGGTATCCAACGCTCGCCGTGGCGCCAAAACTGGCGACAAATTCGGGCACAAAGGCCCTGAGCCGCTCTTCCATGAACTTGCGCACCTGTGGATCAAGCGTACGGATCGTGCCTTTCAGGCGCGCCTCGCGAGGAATGACATTATAAGCCCCGCCCGCCTCCATGACGGTCACCGACAGCACCGCCTGACGCATCGGGTCAATATTGCGCGATACAAAGGTTTGCAGCGCAACGATCAAATGGGCCGCAACGACAATTGGATCAATGGTGGCGTGCGGTCGGGCCGCATGCCCGCCAACCCCGGTAATGTCGATCAAGAACTCGTCGGTCGCCGCCATGATGCCGCCCTCACGAATCGCGAACTGGCCAAGCGGAATACCCGGCATGTTGTGCATGCCGAATACTTCGGAAATGTCGAACTTTTCCATCAGCCCGTCCTGTACCATCTCCCGTCCGCCGCCGCCGCCTTCTTCTGCCGGTTGGAAGATCACCGCGATCTCGACCGTCAAAATTGCGCGTTTCCGCCAGATATTTGGTGGCGCCCAGCAACATGGCTGTGTGCCCGTCATGCCCGCAGGCATGCATTTTACCCGCCGACGTGCTTGCGTAGGCCTTGCCTGTCTTTTCCAATATCGGCAGCGCATCCATGTCGGCGCGCAGCCCGATAGTGCGCCCACTATTGCTTTGCCGGCCATTGATGATGCCGACAACCCCGGTTCGCCCCAATCCGGTTATCACCTCGTCACAGCCGAAGGATTTCAACAATTGCTCGACCCGACCGGCGGTGCGATGCACGTCAAACAGCAATTCAGGGTGCGCATGGAAATCCTGGCGCCAGCCAGCGATTTCGGCGTGAAAATCTGCAATACGGTTCAAAACGGGCATACAAGTTCCGGGGATCGACAAATGGTATGCCAATGTCGCTGTACCAGCTGCTCTCGTCAACTACGCAGCGGCAGGGTTTTCTAACAAAGCCCCATTCTCATGGGCGAATTTTTTCTTCCGCGCCTTGTCCTCTAGTCGGGGATTTGTAAAGACACAGCCATTCATTTCGGAGATGGCTGGCCCATGAAAATCCTTGTCGCTGTCAAGCGCGTGGTAGACCACAATGTGCGCATTCGTGTTCGTCCAGATGGCTCGGGCGTTGAAACCAGCGGCGTGCGCATGTCGATGAACCCGTTCTGTAAGCACGCGGTGGAAGCGGCAGTCCAACTTGGCGAAGCGGGACAAACCGACGAGATTACCGTTGTCTCAATTGGCCCAAAACCGGCCACCGACGTTATCTTGACGGCGCTCGCCATGGGCGCGCATCGCGGCATATTGGTTGAAACCGAGGCTGATCTTGAAACGCTGTCGATTGCCAAACTACTCGCAGCAATCGTGTCTGAGGAACAGCCCGACCTTGTACTTTTGGGCAAACAGGCGGTCGATGATGATAGCAATCACGTCGGACAAATGCTCGCCGGTCTACTCGATTGGCCGCAGGCAACGTTCGCCTCTGAACTCCGCCTTGAGGATGGCCAGGCTCAGCGTGAGCCGCGAGGTCGATTTTGGTCGCGTCACCATTGCCATGCCATTGCCTGCTGTTGTTACCGCGGATCTGCGCCTGAATACTCCGCGCAACGCCGCGTTGCCAATGGTCATGAAAGCCCGTCAGAAAAAGCTGGATGTCCGGCGCGCCGACGAGTTCGGTGTTGACCTGTCGCCCCGTGTGACGATTGAAAAAACCACTCCGCCGCCCGCGCGCGCCACCGGCCGTACCGTCGACAATGTCGGTGCGCTGGCCGACGAAATCGCCGCCCTGCATAGTGGCACGGAGGCGCACTGATGACTGTTCTGGTTCTTGCCGATCATGATCTAGGCACATTGTCTCCGGCCACGGCACGGGTCGTCGCCGCCGTCTCGTCCCTTGGTGACGTCGATTTGCTGGTCCTGGGCGAGGGGGTCGACCAGATTGTTGCCGAGGCGGCGCGATTAAGCGGCGTTGCCCGCATCCTCGTCGGTCAGGATCAAGGCTTTGTGACCCAGTCTGCCGAGGCGCTTGTCCCCGTGATCGCCCGATTGGCGTCCGATTATTCCCACATCGTTGCTTCGGCGGGCGCCGTTGGCCGCGACCTCGCGCCGCGTCTTGCTGCCAAGCTCGATATTCAACCCATCACCGATATTATCGCAATCCATGGTCCTGGGCGTTTTGATCGCCCTATCTATGCCGGTAACGCTATCCAGACCGTCGCCTCGGCCCAACCGCGCCAGATATTGACCATACGCGCCAGTGCCTTTTCGCCCATGGGGGATGGCGGCAATGCCATGATCATGCCGCTGCCAACTGATCCAGTCCGCACCGTTGCCAAAATGATCGCCGCCCATCGCACCCAAGCCGACACGCCGGATCTGGCGACAGCCCGGATAGTGGTGGGGGGTGGCGTGTCAGTCGGTTCTGCCGAAGGCTTCAAACTCGTCGAACAATTTGCCGCGGTCATAGGCGCGGGAGTCGGGGCCACACGCGCAGCGGTCGACGCCGGTTATGCACCCAATGACTGGCAGGTCGGCCAGACTGGCAAGATAATAGCGCCCGACCTTTATATCGCCGTCGGCATTTCGGGCGCGCTCCAGCATCTGGCCGGCATTCAGGGTGCCAAAAAAATCATCGCCATCAATAGCGATCCAGAAGCGCCCTTGGTCAAGCTGGCCGATATCGTCCTGATCGCAGACCTGTTCGAAGCCATCCCCTCATTGATCGAAGAACTTGCGCAACGCGGGATCAAACCTTAGCCAATCTTCCCGATTTCGATGGCAGACCAATTGCAATATTTCTACCGCCTTCTATAAAGATCACGCCTTTCCAATCGGAACAAAAACGCATGTTTGAGACGCTGACCAAGGCCGCTGGCGACAAGATATTGGCCCTTATGGGCGAATATGCTGCCGATTCCCGCACCGACAAGATTGATCTGGGCGTCGGCGTCTATAAGGACGAAACCGGCGTCACACCCATCATGTCGTCGGTCAAAAAGGCCGAGGCGCGCATTCTGGCCGATGGCAAGACCAAGACCTATCTCGGCATTGCGGGCAACAAGGCATTTGGTGCCGCGGTTCTCAAGGCTCACTTTGGCAGATGACGTTCCATCGGATCGCGTGCGGATCGCCCAGGCGCCCGGGGGCACCGGCTCGCTTTGGGTCTTGATGCAACTGGTCAATCGCGCCCGCCCCGGCGCCACCATCCACGTGTCGGACCCCACTTGGCCAAATCACATGCCCATTGCCCAAAATGCCGGGCTCAAGGTCGAAAAATACCCCTATTTTGATGCAGAAACCCGTGGGGTGAAGTTTGAGCAGATGCTCGCAGTGCTCGATAAGTTGGGCAAGGACGACGTCGTCCTGCTGCATGGCTGCTGCCATAACCCGACCGGGGCCAACCTGACCAACGCCCAATGGGACCAGGTGGCGGCCAGTCTGGCCCGCACCGGAGCTTTACCCTTCATGAGATCTTGCCTATCTCGGTTTTGGCGATGGTCTGGAGGCCGACGCCTATGGCACCCGCAAGGTGGTTGCTGCTGTGCCCGAAGCATTGATCGCCTTCTCCGGCTCAAAAATTTCGGCCTCTACCGCGAGCGCATCGGCGCGGCCATCCTGATTGCCCGCGACGAGAAGCAGGCCGATATTGCCCAGTCCCAACTGCTCAATATCATCCGCTCCAGCTATTCCCAGCCTCCCGATCATGGTGCCGAAATCATCCGCACTATCCTCGAAGACCCGGCGTTGCGCGCCGAGTGGGAAACCGAGCCCGAGGCCATGCGCAATCGCATGATCACCTTGCGCGAGACATTGAGCGACGCCATCCGCAACCGCTCAAATTCCAAGGATTTCGATTTCATCGCCACCCACCGTGGCATGTTTTCCCTACTCGGACTGCCAAAAGCGACGGTTGATCATTTAAAAACCGCCAATGGCATCTATATGATTGGTGATAGCCGCATCAATGTCGCCGGCATCCCCGAAGATCGGGCCGGCGATCTTGCAGATGCGCTGATTGCCGCAATGGCCTGATCGCTGATTGCGACACGACCCCACCGTGATACACAGGAGTTAACTGCGTATACGGCAACGATTTATATTGGAGGAAGCGATGAAGTTCTTCGTCGACACGGCTGAAATCAAGGATATCAAGGAACTGCACGAGACCGGTCTGCTCGACGGCGTGACCACCAACCCATCGCTGATCGCCAAATCCGGTCGTGACTTCAAGGAAGTCATCAAGGAAATCTGCGGCATCATCCCGGGGCCGGTGTCGGCCGAGGTAGCCTCGCTCGAATATGACGGCATGGTGGCCGAAGGCGAAACTCTGGCCAAGATTGCCGATAATGTCGTCATCAAGCTGCCCCTGACATTGAACGGTCTGAAGGCAACCAAATATTTTTCCGGCAAGAATATCAAGACCAACGTTACCCTGTGTTTTGCCGCCAATCAGGCATTGCTCGCCGCCAAGGTCGGCGCGACCTATATTTCGCCCTTTATCGGTCGTCTGGATGACATCAATATCGAGGGTGTCGAACTGATCGAAAACATCCGCCAGATTTACGACAATTATAATTTCGAAACCGAAATTCTGGCCGCTTCGATACGTTCACCCAACCATGTCACCCAGGTCGCTTTGGCTGGCGCTGACGTTGCCACCATTCCGCCAGCTGTTATTCGCAAACTGGCTGATCATCCTTTGACCAACGCCGGTATCGAAGGGTTCCTCAAGGACTGGAAAGCCACAGGTCAGTCAATCCTCTAGGATTTTTGATTGACCGATTGATGCAGAGGTGTTGGTGATCGCACAAGATCGTGTTGCGTCCGCCAAATGCGCACCTCTTCGTTATGGCGAGGCCGGGGAGGGGCCTTTCCAACCCCCGCGCCAAAAGTGAGCACCTGAATGGCCGATACCGAACTTGCCAACGCCATTAAATCTGCGCTGTCGAGCGTTGAAGTGCCAGGGGGTGGGACACTGTCCGGTTACGCCGGATTGTCCGAAATTATCGTCACCACGAGTGCCGTGGCTTTTGCTATTGCCGTGGCGCCGGGCATGGAGGCAGCGTTCGGTCCGGCCAGAATTGCCGCCCAGAGCGCGGCAGAAGCCGTGGCGTCTGATCACAAGGTCATGGTGTCGCTGACCTCGTCCAAACCACCGGCCACCGGGCAGGCCGCTGCTCAGGGCCGCCCCGGTCCTGCACCCAAATCGCCGGTGCCGGGAGTCAAAAAAATCATTGCGGTCGGATCCGGCAAGGGCGGTGTCGGCAAGTCCACCACCGCCGTTAATGTCGCGCTGGCGCTCCAAGCTGAAGGCTTGCGCGTTGGCATTCTGGACGCCGATCTATACGGACCTTCCCTGCCCAAGCTTCTGGGATTGGAAGGCAAGCCCGCAGTGCGCGAGGACGGAATTTTTCCCCCACGACGCCTATGGTCTCAAGGCAATTTCCATCGGTTCCATGCTTACCCAGGATCAGGCGGTGGTCTGGCGTGGCCCCATGGCCACATCGGCCCTGCGCCAATTGCTGCGCGAAACTGATTGGGGCGATCTGGACATATTGGTTGTCGATCTGCCGCCCGGCACCGGCGACATCCACATTTCGCTGTTCCAGCAGGCGGTGGTCGACGGCGTCATCATCGTCTCCACCCCACAGGATCTGGCGCTGATCGATGCCAAAAAAGCCATCGACATGCTACGCCGCCTCAGTGTGCCGCTGCTCGGCCTTGTCGAGAACATGAGCTATTTCATCGCCCCCGATACCGGCAATCGCTACGATATTTTTGGCCATGGCGGTGCCGAAACCGCCGCATCAACTCAAAAAATGGCCTTTCTGGGCGCCGTGCCACTGGTCATGTCCATTCGGGAGACCTCTGATACCGGCCAGCCAGTCATGATATCCAATCCTACTGGCCCAGAGGCCGAGGCGTTCCGGGCCATCGCCACAAAAATCCTCGCCGATACGCCGAAACTGCGTCCATAAAAGCCATGGTTGCTGTACCCGACGCACCCATCGCCGCCGCTGCTGTCTTGTAGGGGCTTGCGCCGTGGCCTCAAATGATATGCTCTTCTCCAAGATGCGTTGCCGCAGTGCCGCTGTTGATGTCGCCCACAGCGGGCCAGATTGCGATCTGGCGTTGATCCTCGGAGCCTGTCCATGACCGCATTGACCAATATGACCGAAGAGCGCACCGCCCCAAAGCCCGAACTTGATGCGGATTGGTGGCGTGGCGCGGTGATCTATCAGATATATCCGCGCTCGTTTCAGGATCAAAATGGCGATGGCATCGGTGATCTGGCCGGTATTACCGGTCGTCTGGAATATGTTGCTGATCTTGGTGTCGATGCCATTTGGCTGTCACCGGTCTTTACCTCGCCGATGAAGGATTTTGGCTACGACGTATCCAATTATCGAGATATCGACCCCAGCTTCGGCACGCTTGAGGATTTCGACCACCTCGTGCACAAGGCCCACAGCCTCGGCTTGAAGGTTATTATTGATCAGGTGATTTCCCATTCCTCGGATAAACATGCTTGGTTTGCCGAAAGTCGCCAGTCCCGCACCAATGCGCGGGCAGACTGGTATATGTGGGCCGACCCAAAGCCCGACGGCACGCCACCCAACAATTGGCTGTCGATATTTGGTGGTTCCGCCTGGGCCTGGGACAGCCGCCGCATGCAATATTACATGCACAATTTTCTGGTCTCACAGCCCGATCTGAACTTCCACAATCCGGACGTTCAGGAGGCTGTGCTGGGCGAAATGCGCTTTTGGCTGGAGCGAGGGGTCGATGGCTTCCGGCTCGATACGGTCAATTTTTATTTTTGCTCCGAGGGGCTTGAAAACAATCCCGTCGTCAAACCCGAAGACTTCAATGCCTCAACCGCGCCGGCGGTGAACCCCTATAATTTCCAGGAGCATATTTACGACAAATCACGTCCGGAAAATTTGAAGTTCCTTGAACGTGTCCGCGCGCTGATGGACCAATATCCGGGCACCACAACCGTCGGCGAGATCGGCGATAGCCAACACCAACTGGAGATCATGGCGCAATACACGTCGGGCGATGATCACCTGCACATGGCCTATACATTCGATTATCTCGGTGGCGAGTTTTCCGCCGAGCACTTTCGTGCCTCCATCGCGTCCACGGAAACCAAGGCACCCAACGGCTGGATTTGTCTGGCCTTTTCCAATCACGACGTGGTGCGTCATGTCAGCCGTTGGGCAGTCCACGGTCAGGAGGCCGCCTTCACCCGCCTCGCCGCCACCCTATTGCTGACAATGCGCGGTTCGGTCTGTCTTTATCAGGGCGAAGAGCCTTGGACTGACTGAGGCTCAATTGGCATTTGAAGATTTGGTTGATCCCTACGGCATCGAGTTCTGGCCAGAATTCAAGGGCCGCGATGGCGCCCGAACCCCTATGGTATGGCAGGCCCATGCCCACCTCGCCGGCTTTTCGACCGCCACGCGTTCCTGGTTGCCGGTGCCCGCCGACCATATGACCCGCGCCGTGGATCAGCAGGAATTGGTTAATGACAGCGTTCTTGCCTTTTATCGCGCCAATCTGGCCTTCCGAAAGGCACACCCGGCCTTGGCCAAAGGCACTATCGCCCTTCTTGACGCGCCCGAAACAATTTTGGCCTTCACCCGCCAGCACGGCGATGAAACCTTGCTCTGCATCTTCAACATGGAGGCGACACAGGCCAGCTTTGCCATACCGGCCAATATGACCCTGTCCAGCGTTGAGGCCCCCGGCGTCACCGCCGAACCGATCAACGGCCAGATCGCTCTGGCGCCACTACAATGCTATGTTGGCCGGATCGGCTGAGGTCATGCCTTTTGCTTAGACAAGATCAGGCAACCGCGCTTCGACCAGCTTGCGGGTCAACTCGTGAAGGGGCGACGCGAATAATTGGTTCGGCTCGCCAATCTCCACAATTTGTCCAGCCTCCATTACCAGGACGCGGTCGGCAATTGCGCGCACCATGTCAAGATCATGGCTGATGATCAGGTAGGTGAGTCCAAAATCTGCCTGCAACTGTGCCAGCAGCGCCAACACATCGGCTCGAACGGACATGTCCAGGGCGGACACAGGCTCATCGAGAACAACCAGCCGTGGCCGCGTGACCAGCGCGCGCGCAATGGCCAACCGCTGGCGCTGCCCACCAGAAAATTCATGCGGATGCCGTTGCAACATTTGTGGGTCAAGCCCGACCGCATCCACCGCTTGATGCAATCGGGCACTGCGCTGAGCCGGGCTTACCAGCTTTTCCAATCGCAACGGTTCGCCCAGCGATTGTTCGATAGTCAGATGCGGATCAAAACTACCGAACGGGTCCTGGAACACCAGTGAAACGTCGCGCCGCAACGCATTGGGCAGATTCGCGCCATTATAGGCCCGCCCGGCCAGCACCATGTCGCCCTTGCTGGCATTGTCCAGTCCCACAATCATCCGCGCCAGCGTGCTCTTGCCACACCCGGACGGACCCACCAGCGCCACGGACTCAGCTTGCCCGATGGCAAAACTGACGTCATCGACTGCGCGGAGCGGTTTTTTGCGTCCAAATATCAGCCCCCCTGGCGGTAGTCGCGGGTCAGGCCGCGCACCTCGAGCAAGGTCTCCCCAATTGGCGGTCGTGTGACCGGTTTCATCTTGAATTCAGCGGCGGCCACCAATCGGCGCGTATAGTCCTGTTGCGGGGCGCCAAACACCTTGCCGGTGCCACCCACTTCCACGAACCGACCATTATGCACCACCGCAACCCGTGAACACAGCGCCCCCACTGATTTGAGGTCGTGACTGATGAACAGCAAAGCCATTTGCCGTCGCGTGCACAATTCACTGATCAGATCGAGCACCAGACGTTGGGTGATCAGGTCAAGCGCCGAGGTGGGTTCATCGGCAATCAGAATATCGGGCTGGCTGGCCAGTGCCATCGCGATCATTGCTCTTTGCCGCTGTCCGCCCGACAATTGGTGGGCGTAGCGCTGGCCATGGCGATTTTCCAGCCCCACTTCCTTGAGCAGCATCGGCAACTCGATGTGCTCGACCCCGCCGGTGTCCCCCAATCGAATGGCTTCGCCAATCTGGTCGCCAATCGGCATCAGCGGGTTGAGTGCCGTCATCGGCTCCTGAAATACCATGCCGATGCGCTTGCCACGCAGGCGTGCCATGGCGCGCTCATTGGTTGGCACTGGCTGGTCGTCAATGCAGATGCTGCCGGCCATGATCGCACCCTCGGGCAACAGCCCGGTTATAGCCAGCGCGGTCAACGTCTTGCCCGATCCACTTTCCCCGATAATGCCAAATCTCTCGCCCCGCTCCAGCGACAGGCTGATGTCGGCAACGGCGGCATGGGTGCCAAAATGCACGGCAAGGTTTTCGACGCTAAGGAGTGACACCAGTCCCCCCTTGATGCTTGAGCCGCGGGTCAATCACATCACGCAATCCGTCCCCGGCCAGATTGAGCGCCACCACAATGATCACGATGGCCAGCCCCGGCACCAGGCTCAAGGACGGGTGCAAAAGGAACAGGCTTTGTGCATCGCGCAGGATTAGTCCCAGGCTCGTTGCTGGCGGTTGCGTGCCCAGCCCGATATAGGACAGTCCGGCTTCGGCCAAAATGCCCAGTGATAGCTGGATGGTGCCCTGTACGATGATCAGGCTGGCGATATTTGGCAGCAGGTGTCGAAAGGCGATGGCCCAGTTGCCGAGTCCCGCCAGCCGAGCCGCCGCCACGAAATCCAGTGTCTTGATGCTCAGGGCACCACCGCGTGCCACCCGCGCAAATACCGGGATATTGAAAATGCCAATCGCCAGGATCGCATTGACGGCGCTCGGCCCGAACAATGTCGTAATTAAAATAGCAACGATGACGGCGGGAAAGGCAAAGACAAAGTCGGACAGGCGTAGCACCGCCCACTCCACAGCCCCACCCCATGCCGCTGCGGCCAGTCCCAGCGGGACGCCAAGTCCGGCACCAATGGTTACCGCCAGCGCGGCGACGACAAAACTGGTCAAGGTGCCCGCCATGACAAGCGAGGCCAGGTCACGCCCCAGATTGTCCGTGCCCAACCAATGCGCCAGGCTCGGTGCCAAAAAGCGTCGGCCAATATCAATCTCGGCAATCGGGTAGGGGGTCCATACCAGGGACACCAGTGCCAGCAGCGCGAACAGGCCAGAGGCCGCAAGGCCAAGTATCAGGCTGGGGTGTCGAAACGCCCGCCTCATTGCCGTGCTCCACTAAGCAGGCGTGGGTCAACCAGTGCATAGAGCAGGTCAATCGCCAGCATCGTCGCCGTCACCGCCAATATCAGCACAATCGTTGCCCCGCGCACCAAAATCAGGTCACGCTGCGAAATCGCTGTAAATATCAATCGTCCCAGGCCCGGCAGGTAAAATACATTTTCGACGATGATCGTACCGGCTACCAGAAACGCAAATTGCAGGCCCAACAAGGTCAGTACCGGCAGCAATGCATTGCGCACGCCGTGGCGCCACACCGCCTCACCCATGGTCATGCCCTTGGCGCGCGCCGTGCGAATGAAATCCTGTCCCTGCACGTCCACCAGTGCAGTGCGCATCACGCGCGCCAGAATTGAGGCTTGTGGCAGTGCCAGCGCCAGGCTTGGCAGCACTAGCGCCCGCGCCGCCGCCACCGGATCCTCGCCCCAGGAAATAAATCCACCCGGTGGTAACCAGCGCAAGGTGACCGCAAACAATAAGACCAGCAACATGCCGAACCAGAAATTGGGGATCGCTATGCCGGTTTGGGCCAGCACCATAATGCCGGTATCGAGAAATTTTCCACGCCGCCGCGCTGCCAGAATGCCGAGGGGCAAACCAACGGCCGTCGCAATGATCATCGCCAATATTGAAAGCGGTAGGGTGACCCAAAGGCGTTCACCGATCAGTTCGGCCACGGGTGCATTTTGCGTATAGGACTGGCCAAAATCACCATGCAGCATGTCCCATATCCAGATGAACAGTCGCTGCCAGGCAGGCGCATCGAGGCCCATCTGTGCCCGCAATTGGCTCAGGCTTTCTGGATTGGCATTGATGCCCAGAATGAACTGGGCCGGATCACCCGGCAAAAGGTCGAGCAGAAAGAACACGACAACCGCCGCCACCAGCAGTGTCACGGCGAACCCGGCAAGGCGCCGCAGGACAAATATAATCATCCGCGACGCCGACATTTGGTCGCACTGGCCTTGCCGCCCGCAGCACGCGCCGCCACAGCTGAAACGGTTGGCCTAAACCTATATCCGGCTATCTCAGTCCACCCAATGCACGTCTTTGAGGACGACGCCTTCGATTGGTGCATTCTGCCATTGCCCCTCGATCTTGGCATTCCATACGCCGATCTGCGGTAACTCGAACAAATAGCCATTGACCGCATCCTGCGCCAGAATGGTCTGGGCCTCGATAGCCAGAACCTTGCGTTTGGCATCGTCGGTCGTACCATTCAAGGTTTCCATCAGCGCCTGAAATTTCGGGTTGTCATAACCAAAGTAATAATCGGGATTGGCATAATTTCCAATGTCGAACGGTTCGACATGGCTGACAATGGTCAGGTCAAAATCGTGGTTGGCATAGACATCCTCGAGCCATTGCGCCCATTCCACGTTGATCAGTTCGAGCTTTATCCCGATCGCCGCAAACTGGCTGGCAATGATTTGCCCGCCGGTCCGCGCATAGGCGACAGGCGGCAATTTCAGCGTTGCACTAAATCCGTCTGGATAGCCGGCCTCGGCCAGTAGCGCCTTCGATAGGCTCGGGATCGTACGGATAAGTGTTGGTCAGATCGACATAGTAGGGGTTATGCGGGGCGAAATGGCTACCGATCGGCACCCCATAACCATAGGTCACCCCGTCGATCAACGCCTTGCGGTCGATGGCATGGGCCATGGCCTGGCGAACCTTGAGATTGTCGAATGGCGCTTTTTTATTATTGGTCGACAAAAGCGTTTCGCCCTCGGTGGTACCCACCAAAATTTTGAATCGCGGATCGCCCTTGAACACATCGAGCGCTTCAGCGGCAAAATTGTTGGTCCCATCGATATCACCGGCCAGCAGCGCATTGGTCATTGCTGCTGTATCGCTGATAAATACATAGCTCGCCTCGCTCAATTGCGCACGCTTGCCCCAATAGGGTTCATAGCGTTCGAGCACCACTCGGCTGCCCTTGTCCCAGCGCACAAAGCTGAACGGGCCGGTGCCAATCGGGTCGGTCGCATTATTGGCGGCGCTTTCAGGCGCCACGATCACGGCGTCGCCGCGCCCGATATCGAACAGAAACTGCCCACTGGGCTTACTCAGGGTGATCTCCACCGTCAGCGGGTCGACGACCGTGACCGCCTCGATATCGGCGAAAAACTCCTTGTGTGCATTCAGGCTGTCGGGCGCCTTGATACGGTCAAAGCTGTATTTGACGTCATCGGCGTCAAAACTGGTGCCGTCATGAAATGTCACGTCGGGCTGCAATGTAAACGTATAGGTCAGCCCATCTGGCGAAATCGTCCAGGACGAGGCAAGATCGGGCTGCACCGTGCCATTCTGGTCAATCTGGGTAAGGCCCTCGAACACGTTCTGGTAGACCACGATATCGATGGCTTCAGCGGCACCAGCCGTTGGATCAAGCACTGGCGGTTCGAGCGCCACACCGATGCGAATTTCGCTCGGTGCTGCCAGCGCCGCACCTGCTACACTCAGCACCAACGCCATGGCGAGCCCTGCGGCTTGCTTCGTCTTGCCCATAAATCGTCTCCAATTTCAGCGGCCTTGCCACCAAAAATATGTCGACGCATGTGGCGTCGACTCCCAATCCAATCTATACGACACCCTTACTAACATGGCAGCAGGTATGCGGGTTATACTTTCCTACGATTGCCGATCTGGGTAGCAAGAATAACCGGGATCAACCCCGCCAGAACAATAAATAACGCGGGCATCGCCGCTTCGGCAAAAAGACTGACGCTGGCACTGGAGTAGACCACTGTCGCCAGCGTATCGACACCCAACGGGCGCAACAATAGCGTTGCAGGCAACTCCTTGACGATCTCGACAAACACCAGTGTCGCCGCAGTCAGGATTGCCGGTGTCAGGGTGGGCAGATCGACCCGAAGCAGCAGTCCCAAACCGCGCGCGCCCAGTACACGCCCCGCGTCAAGCATGGAATTGCCGCGCTTGCGCATTGCTGCATCCAGCGTTGAATGGCTGACCGCCAGAAACCGGATCGCGTAAACATAGACCAAAGCGGCCATTGAGCCCGAAAGGATCAGTCCCGGTCGCCAACCCGCCAGCGCCATTGTCAGCCGGTTGAACCACAAATCTGCCTGGCCCAGCGGTTGCAATAGTCCTAGCGCCAACACGGTGCCGGGTATCGCATAGCCCAGCGTCGCTAACCTAATGGCGCCCTTGGACGCCCCGCTCGCCCGCCCACTGGTCTGTCGCGCTGCAAAAAAACCGATCACTACCGTGACCAGGGCGCCAAAAAAGGCCAGTGTTACTGTTGGTACCAGCGCCGTAAAGGTCAGAACAAAGCTGTCTGGTGTCAGCCGCCGAAGCGCCAGATAGAGTAGGTCACCCACCGGCAGAACAAAACCTAAGCCCAGCAACACGCTGCAATAAAGGAGTGCCACCAGAGCCCGCCCCCCGCGCAGCCGCGTCCGCACCGGCGGCACCCGACTGTCGCGATTGGCCAGATAGACGCGATGTCGTCGCGCATGTTGCTCGGCCACAATCAACAGTCCGATCACCAGTACCACCGTCACCGCCAATTGCGCCGCCCCACCAAAATCGGAGCGATTGATCCAGGTTGAATAGATGATGGCTGTGATCGAATTGACCCCGAAATACTGCACGGCACCCAGGTCGTTGACCACCTCCATCATTGCCAGCGTCATGCCCACCACGATCGGTGGACGCGACAGCGGCAGGGTGACACTCATGAAGGTACGCCAGCCGCTGGCGCCCAGCGTCCGCGCGGCAATGTTGAGCGAGCCCGACTGCATCAGAAAAATGCCCGGCACGCCGCGTAAACATAGGGATACAGTACCGCCGACAATACGATCACCGCGCCCCAATTGCTGCGGATATCGGGAAACCAATAGTCCTTGAGCGAACTGGCACCTGTTATCATGCGCACCAATTGTTGCACCGGTCCGACAAAGCCGAAAATCTCCACATAAGTATAGGCAGCCAGATAGGTGGGCACTGCCAGCGGCAGGATCAGCGCCCAGTCAAATAGCCGCCGCAACGGGAACTCGTAGTGCGTCACCAGCCACGCAGCGATCAGGCCCGTGATTCCGGTTACAATCCCCACCCCCACCATCAGCGTAACGGTTTCGCTCAGTGCCAGCGGCAACATGGTTGCGGCCAACCCGTTGCGGCCGCTCAATGTCGCGCCGGCCGCCCCATACAACAGCCACAATATGGGTAGGCCCATCAGTCCAAGCAGCAATAGCGGCGCAACCGGCAGGGAAAATCCCCTGCCGGTTGCCTTCGATTTTGCCATGCCAATTAGTGCCGTTATTGTCGTGATCCCGTCTTCACGACGCTAGTTCTGCGCCCCTTGGTTGAACTTTAGGCTCATCCACCAATGATGCTGCCTCGGCCCGGTGCGATGCTATTTCCACCAGCGATATCGGCGATGGATTGAGCGTCCCCCAGGACTTGACCAATGGCGCTGGTTCCACCCCTGGTACCACGGGATATTCATAATTGGTGTCGGCGTAAATTGCCTGCGCCTCATCGGACAGCAGGAACTCGATCAGCTTATTGGCATTGTCAACATTCGGTGAATATTTGGCGATGAACGCCCCTGCAACATTGACCTGCGTGCCATCGCTATCGACATCGGGATAAATGATCCGCGCCGAGTTGGCCCAGGTCTTCTGCTCCGGTTCGGCGGTGTTGTTGAGCATCACGCCCATGTAATAGGTGTTGGCAATCGCCAGGTCGCAGGTGCCATCGAGAATGTTCTTGACCTGCTCACGGTCGGCCCCATTGGGTGGATAGGCAAGATTATCACGCACCTTGGTCAACCACTCGCGCGTTGCATCCAGTCCGATGGCGGCAATACGCTGCGCGATCAATCCGATATTGTAGGCGTGCTCGCCCGGGCGCGTGCACAGGCGCCCCTTCCATTCGGGCTTTGCAATGTCGTCATAGGTTAGCGCGGTGGCATCCACACGATCCTTGGATACATAAAATACGCGTGCCCGCAGCGATAGGGCTGTCCAGTCGCCGTCAACATCGCGATAAGCCGCCGGTATCTTTTCAGTCAGCGCTGGTGCGGCGATCGGCTGGGTAATGCCCATTTCCTTGGCACCAACCAGATTGCCGATGTCGACTGTCACCACCACGTCCGCGGGCGACAGCTCGCCCTCGGCTCGTACCCGTTCCAACAGCCCGTCGCTGGCATAGAGTACATTGGGTTTGATACCGGTTTCGGCGGTAAACTTGTCGAGCAGCGGCTGCAGCAGGCTTTGCTGGCGAAAACTGTAGATGTTGACCTCGCCATTCTGCGCCAGGGCCGGTGAGCACAGCGTGGCAGCCACCATGGCACTCGTCACCATAATTGCCATGCCCAAGTTCTTATGCATTTCAGTCTCCGCGTCTCAATCGTGCCGAACTCCGGCTTTGAACGAGGTTGTGCGTCAGGAGGGGTAGAATGTCAATAAATTAAGCAAAAACAATGTGTTACAGATTAGAATGGTTCGAAGAACCTAGACTAATTCAAAGTAGTATCAGTTGTTTAGCTGATTGTGTTTGTCGCCTTTTCTGCCTGCGGCAAACCGCCCCAATCAGAGTTGGGCTGGATAATCCACCAGATCGGCTGGGATGAGCAACGAAAACAACATGCCTTGCGCGCCAGCGGGGTCCACCTTGAGCGAAAAGGCATTGACCGCTAACAAGGACCGGGTCAGCGCTAGCCCAACGCTGGATCGCACCGGCGCCAGCGCCTCGCCGTCGCGGCCGACGCCATCGCGGAACACCACGAACCGCTCGCTCATGTCCGCTGAGGCGCTCGAACTGTCGCGCACATGTATGGCTACCGCGCCATCGTCTTCGATCTTTGCCGATATCACGACCGCGCCGCCGAGTGGCGTCTGGTCGATGGCGCTGGCCAAAAGGTTGAGCACCGCCTGAGCCAGCGAGGCACGATCAGCAGTAATGCGTGGCAATTTTTCCGAAATGGCGCTGCGCACGATAACCCGGGCAGCGCCCGCCTGCTGGCGTACCCGTTGCACGCAGCTTTCCAGCAACGCCAACAAATCGATACTGGCGCGCTGAGGCAAATACCGCCCATCCTTGAGGCGCACATAATCGTCTAACTCATCAACCAGCGCTGCGATTTCAAGGCCCGCGACCCGGATGTCGGCGGCATAGTCTTCATATCGGTCGTTCTGCAGCGCGCCAAAAACTTCGGAGCGGATCAGATCGGAAAAGCCGATAATCGTGTTGAGTGGCCGCCGGACGCCACGGCTGATCCGCGATAAAAGCGCCGGTTCGGGTTCGCCGCTTGTTGCCGGTGCGGGCAGGGCGCGTTGCTCGTCGCTGCGATGCACAAATCCGAAATAGCCGCTGACAACGCCCGCCTGACCCTGCGCAAAAACCAACAGGTCAACCCCCGGCGTCTCGCCGCCGATTGCCACGCAGGGTCGCGCTGTTTCCGCAAAGCGGGCCGGACGCTCCAGAAATGCCTGGAACTCAGCGATTTCGCCTGGTGCCATCAGGCTGATCAGAGTCCGCCCCACCAGATCCTCTGCCGACTTGCCAAAAAGCGCACTGGCCTTGGCATTGACGCTCGATACGGTGCCGGCGCGATTGGTCTCGAAATAACCGTCGCTGCGTGCTTCGGCAAACGCTTCGGCGAAGGCGCGTACAGCCGCCTCGTGGCCAGTTCTGACCTCGGTGGCGCTGGCAGACAGCATCAGCGCCGGTCGCCCCTGCCAGGATATGGATTGCAACCGTGCCGTAACCGGTACCAAGGAGCCATCCCGCTGCACCAGATGGTTGACCGGTCCCGCGCTCTGTCCGTCAGGTCCCGCCGCTGGAAAGATCGCGGCCAGCCCTGCCGCGCGCAAGCTTTCGACCGAGCCATAGCCGGTCATATCGGTGATGGCCCGATTAGCAAACAGCACCTGCTGATCGCGAAACACCAATATGCCCAGCGGCAGCCGATTGAGCACCAGCGTTTCGCCGCCCAGATTGATCAGCGCCCCGGTACCTGTCGTCGCCGGTGTTATATCAGCACTGCTTGGTGCGGGTATCTGCGCGGTCGACGGCGCCGTCTCGCCGACGCGGTCATTGAGAATGCGCGACAATTCATCGAAATTATAACGCGATACGCGGTCAACAGCGTCCGACACGTCGCCATCGGCGTCAGCCGACGGCGTTGCGGCCGCGACAGCGTCGTCTTCTTGTTCGGGAGGCGCCTCGTCTGTACCATCGAGGCGAACAAGGTCTTCAAGATCCCGCTCCGCATCGGTTTCTTCATTTGGATATTGGCTATCCAGATCAGCGGCCTCGAGGTCTGCGGCCTGGTCAGCAAATTCGGACGCTTCAGCTTCAGCTTCAGCAATTTCGGGCAATAGCCCGCCCTCATTGTCGAGCCGTGCCAGCGCCACCGGATCGGCTTTAGGGTCCTTCTGGCGCGCGTCGACGGGTGCGGCGGCGTCCGCGCGGACTTTGTCAGCCTGCTCGGCAAATTCTGGTGCTGTTGCCTCGACGATTTCGGGCAACACCCCGCCCTCATTGTCCAGCCGGGCAAGTGCCCTTTGGTCCGCGTTTGGTCCGAGCGCAGCGCTCGACGCTTTCACTGGCACCCGCAATCCACGGCCCGTAACCCGAAACAATGTCGGCGTTTTGGCCTGCGTTTCCTCGATAGTCTCCGGCGCAGTCACGTTCTCATCGTTAATTGGCGGGCTCGAGACCCTGTCGCGCGCTGCCAGCCGATCCACAAGCGCCCCCAAACCGCCGCGCGTTGGCAATGGCGTACTGTCCTCGACCGGCGTGTGATCACTATTGTCGGTTCCGGATTGAGAGGGCAGCGCCTCAGTGGCGCTCTCGGGCCCAGCGTCACCTTGTGCCGCAAGATCGTCCAGAAACAATTGTGCAATCGGGTCAACGCCGACAATCAATACCGCGGTCTGCTCGTCGTTCCATTTGAGCGGCGTGCAGGCGCACGTATGGGACGCAGGCTTGTCTCCGGCCAAAAATTGAACCCGTGACAGACTCGAGCGACCGACGGAGCCCAGCCGGACGATGCGCGCGACCTGGCCCTTTATCGGTATGGCGGGTGCGGCCAGCTTGATGCCATGCTTCTTGTTCTTGGCCAGAAAATAGCGTGCCGCCGCATTGGACCACAACAGCTCCTGCCCATCATGGGACCAAAGCCAGGCGGGGCGCGCATCGCTACTATGCTGCAAAACGCGGCGTCCGGTCGGCGATGTCATCCAGTCGGCGTTCATTAACAGGTTCTGTCCGGTCCAGCGGTCTGCGCCCGTCCCACTTTGGGACAAATTGGCGGAAACCTTAAGCTTTCTTCAATATAGTGCACATGCCGACCGGTCCATAGAAACAGGCCGAATCCGGCGGCACAAACCGCAAGCATGGTTAAAACGTCAAAGCCTTACGAACCGTCACCAGCAACAAATCCCGGCATTCAAATTGTGTGAAAATCGGGTCTTGTCATCGCGCCAATCTCGACCTATGTTCCGCGCGCTTTCGGGTGCTTTGCGCCCCGCACAGGCTATTGCCGCCTTAGCTCAGTTGGTTAGAGCGCTAGATTGTGGATCTAGAGGTCCTCGGTTCGATCCCGAGAGGTGGTACCATCTAAAATCCAGGCGCGAACATCCGTTAAAGCCCCGGTGGGTCATCAATTGTCCCTGCGTGACCGTCCGCATTGGCCTTGCCGCGTGCCGTCGCACTTAATGCGGCATTCTCATCCGGGTCGACCCCCGAATGAGAAGACGGCACGGCAGCGCCTCTTGCGGTTCATTTTGCCACTGGTCATCGTTCAGCATTGCGACCGCCCGCTCGGCCAACGCGTCGGCCGGCAGGTCGATCGCGGTAATGCCGCCGCCAATCCATCGATAGGCACCAAGATCGCCAAAACCGATAAACCCCAGATCGTCGGGAAATTTGACGCCGGTATTGAGACACGCCTCCAGCGCACCGCGCGAAATTTCAAAGCCCCCGCATACAACCGCCTCGATCTTGGTCTCCGCGATAAGTTCGGCAATGCAGCGACTACCCGTCTCAAACAATGGGTCGCCGGTTCGGATCAGTTCGCCGTCCGGACGAAGGCCGCGCGAGGCAAGCGCCGCCGTGAACGCCGACAGGCGCTCACGACCCGACGAGAGATTGTCACTCCCGCCGATATAGCCGATCCGCCTGTGTCCATTGTCGAGCAAGTGCACGACTGCCGACATAATGGCTGTCCTCTCGTCAAACAGCAGTGTATCGGTCTGGCCGCTGTCGCTGGCGCGAATGAGATGGATGATCCGCATGCCCTCGTGCAACGCGCGATCGCCCGCCAGTTGGCCCGGTGCCGGCACCATGATTGCTGTCCGGGCTTGCAGCGCCCGCAGCCGTCTTATGGCATCAGCCTGCCGGGCGGCGCTGTCATTGGTCAGATTAATGACCAGATCGAACCCCAAATCGGCGCACAAGACCGCCAGCGCATTAGCAAAGCGCGCATAAAATTCATTGACGATATTGGGCAGCAACAGGCCCACGATTGCTGTCGGTGCCCCGCGCATAACGCTTGCCGCCGAACTTTTTACATAGCCCAGTGCGGCCGCTCGGGCCACGATGCGCCGCCGTGTCTCGGCATTGACATTGGGGTGCCCTGACAGTGCCCGCGACACAGTCATATGCGAAATCCCCAAATCACGGGCGATGGATTTGATCGAAATTACCAATCTATAATCCTGTATGCGTGCCAAACTCATGCCGCTGTTGCTGCGCGGCTTGACAGTCATACCCCTGAGTTACTAATTGTTCACGTGAACATCAAGTCCGAACTGGAGGAAGTCAAGGTGAGTTCAACCTTCGAACAGGATTGTCGCGACCTTGTGGTGTCGCTCGGCCTCTGCAATCCGCAAGCCATAGCGGGCGTGCGACGGCTAACTGGTGGCGTTGCATCCGATATCGGCGTTGTCAGCTTCGCGGACAAACAGGTTTGCGTAAAATTTGCCTTGGCAAAACTCAATGTCGCCGAGGATTGGTATGCCCCGGTGCATCGCGGCCGTGCCGAATATGCCTGGCTGCAATTCGCAGCAGCTACAACACCCGAGGCAACGCCAAAACTGTTCGGCTGGTCTGACCGCGACAATGGGTTTGCCATGGAGTTTATTGACGGCGATGACGTCTATTTATGGAAAGCAGCCTTGCTGGCCGAGGCGCCGTTCCGCGACGAAGCGGTTGCGGTCGCTACTGTTCTGGCAACCATTCACGCCGCATCCACCGCGCCGGATTTCGATCGTTCAGCCTTTCAAAACGCCGACGACTTCAATGCCTTGCGTCTCGATCCCTATTTGCGTTTTACCGCCACCCGTCATCCCGATATTGCCGATAGGCTGATTGGCCTGGCCGATGGTCTTTACGCTAGCCAAAAAGGGTTGGTCCATGGTGACGTCAGTCCCAAAAATATCCTTTTGCGACATGGCAAGCCGATTATTCTCGATGCCGAATGCGCCACCATGGGTGACCCGGCCTTTGATGTGGCTTTCTGTCTTAATCATCTGGTGCTCAAATCTGTCCATCTTCCAGCCTCGCGCCAGTCCATGCTGGCTGCCGCTGCCCAATTCTGGCAGACCTATGCCACGCGCATTTCGTGGGAGCAGCCAGCCGATCTGGATGCACGCGTTGCCGCTCTCTTGCCCGCGCTGATGTTGGCGCGCGTCGACGGCAAATCCCCAGTCGAATATCTGTCGACGCCAGGGCGCGACGCCGTTCGGACGCTGGCGGTGCCGCTGATCGCCGAGCCGCTGCCCACGCTGGAGCAACTCTTTGCCGCCATCGCAACAGGACTGTCCCAATGACTGATTTTTCCATTATCCAAACCAGCGCCCGCCGAGTTTGGGACAGTCGCGGCAATCCAACTGTCGAGGTCGAAGTAACTCTGGCCAATGGCGCGGTGGGGCGCGCCATCGCGCCAGCTGGAGCATCGCGCGGTACCCGAGAGGCGGTGGACCTTCGTGACGGTGGTACAGCCCTTAAGGGCATGAACGTTTCTGCCGCCGTAAACAATGTCACTACCCGCATCGCGCCGCTCCTACGCGGCATGGATGCCAGTGATCAGTTCGGCGTTGACGCCGCCCTTGTGGATATTGATGGCACCAGGTTGAAATCCGAGCTTGGTGGCAATGCCATGGTCGCGACCTCGCTGGCAGTGCTACACGCTGCCGCTGCCGCAAATTCAGTCCCCCTCTGGGCTTATATTGCGCAAATTTCGGGACGGACGCCCAGCCTGCCACTGCCCGAGATCCAGATATTTGGCGGCGGCGCCCATGCCGGTCGTCGCGTCGACGTGCAGGATTTCATGGTGATGGTGCCCGGCGCAAAAGACTTTGACGAGGTGATGGAGACCACCGCCGAAATCTATCATGCCGCCGGCAAGATCATGCAGGCCAAGGGAACGCTCGCCGGTGTCGCCGACGAAGGTGGCTGGTGGCCGGTTTTTGCCAGTAATGAAGAGGCCCTGGAAACGTTGGTCAAGGCCATCGAAATGGCCGGCGAAACCCCCGGGGACCGGGTCATAATCTCGCTCGATATCGCCGCTTCAGAATTTGGTAGCAAGGGTCGATATCGCCTTGCCCTGGAAGATCGCGAACTTGACAGCGATCAAATGATCGCTCTCTTGGGCCGCTGGCTCGACACCTATCCCATCGCCTCTATCGAAGATCCATTGGCCGAAGACGATCCCGAAGGCGTCGCAGCCTTTACCGCCGCCTATGGGGATCGCGTCCAGATCATTGGCGATGATTATTTGGTTACCAACGCCGGCCTTGTTAAACAGGCCGCCGGGGCAGGGGCGTGCAATGCTGTTCTGATCAAGGTCAATCAGGCCGGCACGGTTTCGGAAAGTATTGACTGTTTCCGCGCCGCCCAATCTAGTAATTATGGCACGATCGTTTCGGCGCGCTCCGGCGAAACCGAGGATGTTTCAATCAGCCATTTGGCGGTAGGCTTGGGTGCAGGCCAACTCAAGGTTGGCTCTTTTACCCGCGGCGAGCGCATGGCCAAATGGAACGAATGTCTGCGGATCGCCGACGCACTGCCCGCCAATGCCTTTGTTGCCGGGGCACCACTTGCCCGCACTTGGTGGGCCAACAAGAAACAAGGATAACACCATGAATAGCTATGATTTCAAGGGTCGGCGTGCCGTCGTGACCGGCGGCGCAAACGGCATCGGCGCCGAAGTGTGTGCGCGCCTCGTTGACTCGGGTGCCAGGGTCGCGATTTGGGACATGGATGTTTCTGCGTTAGAGGCCAAGATCAGCGCCATGGATCGTGCCAGTTATGAAGCGATACAGGTCGATGTCAGCGACCTGTCGAGCGTTGAGTCGGCATTTTCCCAAACCGAAGCCGCCCTTGGTGGCGTCGACATTTTGATCAATAGCGCCGGTATTGCCGGACCAACACATAGCTTGGCCGAATATCCCACGAACGACTGGCGCAAGGTGCAGGCGGTCAATCTGGATGGTACCTTTCACTGCTGCAAGGTTGTTACCCCTGCCATGACCGCACGCAATTACGGGCGTATCGTCAATGTTGCCTCCATTGCCGGCAAGGAGGGCAACCCCAATGCGTCCGCCTATTCGGCCTCCAAGGCCGGGGTCATTGCACTGACCAAGTCGTTGGGCAAGGAGTTGGCAGGGCACGACATCGCGGTCAATTGCGTCACTCCGGCGACCGCCAAAACCCGTATTCTGGATCAGGTCAGCCAGGAATTTATCGACTATATGCTGTCCAAAATTCCTCGCGGTCGTTTCGTTACCGTCGAGGAAATCGCCAACATGATCCTGTGGATGGCATCGGCAGATAATTCCTTTACCACCGGCGCGGTCTTTGACCTGTCGGGGGGCGCGCCACCTACTAGGTCGCACTACCCCGAAATTGTCTGGCGCTACTGGGCCAGCCGCAGGGCCGCCAATTGCTGGGCGATGGTCCTGAACACGCTGTTGAGTTCTGATGGAGCGCTGGGGAAATAGGCCTGTCCCGGATCGCTGGCGCAACCAGTCAGCATCGCCCGGACGGCCGTTGGGTTGCTGGTATTGTCGGTCGCCAGCCCGATGACATAGACATTGATCCCCGCGGCCTTGGCATTGGCGCAGGTCTGCGAGGTTCGCGTGTTCATTTCGGTTTCCAGCTGGCCATCGGACCAATTGATGGCACCCAGGCGATCAATATCGCTGCCGTAGGAGCCTGTCGCTATTGTTGGAGTTGTATGGATAGCCATAGGACATATAGATCGACGATCCGTTCAGGTCGCCCGACTTGTAATGGGTGTTCTCGCCGTCGGTCATCACGATCATGACTTTGGAAACAGCCTCCGCGTAGGCCGCGCCCTGGGTAAACGGTTCACCCGGCGACAGCGCGCGGAACCCCCATGCCGTGCCTTCGTGGATATTGGTTGCCCCAAAGGCCACCATGGCGTTGATCGATGAATGTACCGAGTCTCGGACTGTCCGTCAGCGGCAGAATCGGGGCCGTGCTACAATAGGAATTTGGTCCCATGCTGCCACTCGAATAGCTGATGGCGCCATCATATTTACATATCCGCTCCTGATATTCACGAGCGCTCAGGCCCGTTGGTATGTAACCGTTGAGACACACCTGGGTCTTGGTGAAGGTACGTCTGCTGCCGCTACCCGATACATAAGCCCACACACTTGGTCCCCACGAACGGCAATCGCAGGATGGCGGGTAGGAACCGACATATTTTCCGCCTGCGGTGGTATTCTGCGGCCCCGTGAAGATGTAGCTTGAGCTGTCCACCCTGCAATTATTGTTGCTGTGGCTTGAGTTGCATCGGTCATAAACCTCGATCTTGGTGCAACTGGCGCCGCCCGCCGAAGGCCGGTCGCATGACGGCGGCGAATCCTGGGTATAATTGTTAGCGCCGCCCAATCCGCTTGTGGACTCCGAGATGTCGGGTGCAAAATAGGGCACGAACATTGAGGCGGGCAAGCTCGTTGTTGCCGGTGTATCATCGGTATCGAGAAACCCAGTCGCTCCGCCGGTGGCAATGTGCGGGCGGGTTTCCACGCAGCCTTTCCAGCTTTCATTGGTGATTGAACTGTAAAGCGCAAGCCGATCGACATTGCCGGTAAAGGGCGTGTTTTCATTGTCGTCATTGTCAAAATTATCATTGGCAATGGGAGAAATGCCTGCCGAGTCGATCCAACTCGCCGAACTGTTGGCTGTGCCCACATTGACCGTTGAAGTAAAGGGCACCACGCCAATTTTGACTTGGGTTGATTTGGTCGCGCCCGTGACCGGGCTACATGATGATGTGTTATCGACATTGTTGTCGTAGAAAATGATGTTGGTGGCGCAGTTGGCGGCCTGTTTGAGATAGGTCAGGCGGCTTGAGCTGCCCATCGAGCCGGAATTGTCGAGCACCATGGCGACTTCCAGCTTCACCTTTTTGCGAGTTGCCTCGGAAAGGATGCGCGCCCGCATCGTGTCGACCCCGACCAATCGAACGAAGAGCGTCGGCATGCTCATTTCGGCGGTGAGCGTCAGCGAACCATCCGCAATATTGACCGTTATGCCGTCCACCGTGGCGGTGACGTTTGCATCATTGATCCGGTCCAGCATCAGCGCCTGGGCTTTCGCCCTGATGCCGTTTTCGTCGAGCGGCGCGACAAATATCTGTTTTTGCAGCGCCAGAGTCGCAGCATCCAGTGCCACCTGCGCCCGGTTGCGCGTTTGCTCCATCGATACGAAATCGACCACCGCACCTGAAAGCGCAATCAAAACGACAGCAGACAAGCCGAAGATAACGGCAAATACACCCCGTTCATCGGAACGGAACCTGTTGATGAGGTTAAACAGTGCAGTCATTTGGCATACATGTCCCTGTCGGTCTGCGTCACGCAGGCCGCAAAATAATGCGCCAAATTCGTTATCAAAGAACAACCACTTTGGAGTTAAGTTTTACACGCTTGTATAAGTCGATCACATCCATGTTAGTCATGCGAATACAGCCCGAAGAAACATCAAGGCCAATGCTCCATGGTTCTGTAGTGCCGTGAATGCGATATAGTGTTGAACCGATATAGAGCGCGCGTGCGCCTAGCGGATTGTCCGGACCACCCTCCATATGCCGGGGCAGATCGGGTCGCCGTTGCAGCATTTCAGGCGGCGGTGTCCAGCCGGGCCATTCTGCCTTGCGTGTGATCTGATGGGTGCCACCCCACTCAAATCCCGCCTTGGCGACCCCGATGCCATAGCGCAGGGCCCGGCCACCGCCGAGCACGAAATAGAGAAAATGCGCCCGCGTATCGACGACGATCGTGCCGCTATGCTCGCGTGTCTGATAGCGCACGATCTGACGCAGAAACTGTGGCGCAATATGATAATCGGCCTTGAGCATCAGCCCGTTGGTCGGCGTGCCATTGGTAATCGTCATGCCGGGTGGCGGTACAAATCGCAGACCACGCGCCGCAGCTGGACTGAGGCTCAGCACAACACCCAGCGCCAGGGCAACAATACCCCTGCCCAGACCAATTCCGCGAACCATCACCGCCCCCACCGTTGATTTCTCCGGTCCATGTCGATTTGCGGACCCAAAATAATGCTGACCATATGATGGCAAGATAATCGCCAATTAGGCGTGAACCGGCATGGTTAAGCCATCGCTCGCCAAAATGGTAAAAGCGCTGTTAAGCGCGTTCCGCACGCTCGAATTCTGTGTGGCAATAGCAACCCGATAGGCGTTATCATCAGGCTCTCAATGCCTTGATTTGCGACCCGATTGTTCGATCAGGCATCCTGCCCGACGCCAGCCCAGCAGCGCCGCCAACGCGTTAGAACCGACCAATCCGAAGGCTTTTCATGACCGATACAAATGCCAGCCCACCCGACGACGGCAAGTCCCGCTGCGTTTGGCCGGGTGCTGATCAGGCTCTATCAGCACTATCACGATGTCGAATGGGGGCGACCGGTCACTGACGACACACGCCTGTTTGAAAAAATCTGCCTCGAGGGCTTTCAGGCCGGCCTGTCCTGGATCACGATCCTGCGGAAGCGCGAGCGCTTTCGGCAGGTGTTTCATGAATTCGATATTCCGCAGGTCGCGGCCATGACCGATGACGATGTTGATCGGCTCTTAAGCGATCCGGGGATTATTCGTCATCGTGGCAAAATCCTCGCCGCCATCAACAACGCTGCCCACGCCCTTGAAGTGCAAGCCGAGTTCGGCTCGCTCGCCGCCTACTTCTGGTCGTTCGAGCCCAAACTGGACGCTCGCCCCACAACACTAAACCACGCCGATGTGCTGGCCATGCCCCACACCGAGGCCTCCCGTGCGCTCTCTAAGGATTTGCGCAAGCGTGGCTTCAAATTCGTCGGCCCCACCACCTGCTACGCTTTCATGCAGGCGATGGGATTGGTCAATGATCATATCGATGGTTGCTTCTGCCGACCCGAAATCGAGTGGCAACGCCAGCAACTGGTCCGCCCGACCTGATAATTGTGTGACTATTGAGCAACAATTACGCCCGACTGCGTCAACCTGCCACATCCGGGCTTGGCGAACACAAAGCCGTGAGCCTATCGCTTCAAACGTCCACTCTAGCCCGAAGGAGGCGCTTAATGACACATTGCATAACCGCCACCCATTTCGGGCATCAAATGCATTCGGCACACCGAAGCTAAAACTGCCGCCCTGCATTTCCGACTGCTTCGCAGTCAAGGACATACCCACCAACCCCAACCGATGTGCCGACACCTCGGGCAATTGCGTCCCTGATTCCGGCTCATCACCGTCACCATTAGAGAGGCCGGCCGCGTTTGCGCGCGCCCGGAGCACAAATGAGCTATTACAGCCCTGAACAGGCCAGCACGCCGCTGCGCCCCCAAAACCTGATCGCCGACGAAGTCATGCGGCTCGGCTTGCTGCCGGTTCTGGCCGCAGCGTTGCGCGCCTGGTGGCGCCGTCCGCGCCTACCGCCGGACCTGCCGCGCCACCTTTATGACGACGTAGGCCTGCCGCCGCCGACCGAAAACCGGCACGGGAGCCAGATCCACTTCACCACAGTGGATTTTGACCGCTACACCTGAAAGGGCCTGCCCGTAATCGACGCTTCCTCGCCCCGAACAGGGGCGGGGAGAGCTTTCGGCGCCCGCCAGCCTTCGCGTGGTTGTCACTCCGCCAGCGATCCGCTAGGAACGCCGCAACGATTGCCATTCGACCTCATTCCGCTTGGATTTATCTGCATGACCAACAAGCCCCAAAAGCCCAAGCTTATCGCGCCCCGCCTGCCGCGCGGCTTTGAAGATCGCACCCCCGGCGAAATCGCCGCGGTCGGCACAATGATCGACAAGATCAGAAAGGTCTATGAGCGCTATGGTTTTGATCCGGTCGAAACGCCTCTGTTCGAATATACCGAAGCGCTGGGCAAATTCCTGCCCGATACCGACCGTCCCAACGCCGGGGTGTTTTCCCTTCAGGACGATGACGAACAATGGATGAGCCTGCGCTATGATCTGACAGCGCCGCTCGCCCGTCACTTCGCCGAAAATTTTGAAACCCTGCCAAAGCCTTATCGCTCTTATCGGCAAGGCTATGTCTTCCGCAACGAACGCCCGGGCCCCGGCCGCTTCCGCCAGTTCATGCAATTTGACGCCGACACCGTTGGGGCAAGCGACCCCGAGGCCGACGCCGAAATGTGCATGATGATGGCCGACGTCATGGACGCCCTCGGCTTGCAGGGCAAATACGTCGTCCGCGTCAACAACCGCAAGGTGTTGGATGGCGTGCTGGACGCCGCAGGCGTGACGTCTGAGGAGCAAAAGCTGACGGTGCTGCGTGCCATCGACAAGCTGGACAAGTTCGGTCCCGAAGGCGTCAAACTGCTATTGGGTGCGGGCCGCAAGGACGAGAGCGGTGATTTTACCAAGGGCGCTGGACTTGGTGACGAACAGATCGGTGAACTCGGGCGATTCATCGAATTCGGCCGCTGGTTTGCGTTCACCGCTGGGTCTGACGGCAAATCCTCGCAATCGGCTCAGAGCCCTGGGGGACTGGATGAAGACCTGACGTTTTTCGAGGCCATGCGAGAAAACTTTGGACAGAGCGCTCCAGCCACCCAGGGTATTGTCGAACTCGAAGCGATGCAGACCCTATTCGACGCCGCCGGCTATGGACCCGACAAAATCAAAATCGACCCGTCCGTCGTCCGTGGCCTTGAATATTACACCGGCCCGGTCTTTGAAATCGAACTGACCTTCCCGGTCACCAACGAAAAAGGCCAGCAGGTTGTTTTTGGCTCGGTCGGCGGTGGTGGCCGCTATGATGGTCTGGTGTCCCGCTTCCGCCGCGAGCCAGTGCCCGCCACCGGCTTTTCCATCGGTGTCTCCCGCCTCTTTAATGCCCTAAAACTAACCGGCAATGTGCCCACCACCGAGCCCCTTGGCCCGGTTGTTGTTCTGGTCATGGACAAGGACCAGACCGCCGGTTACCAGAAAATGGTCTCCGAACTGCGCTCCGCTGGCATTCGCGCCGAAATGTTCCTCGGCAATTCGAAAAATTTTGGCAAGCAGATCGCTTACGCCGACAAGCGCAATTCGCCTGCTGTTATCATTGAGGGCACGCAGGAGCGCGAACAAAATATCGTCCAGATCAAGGACTTGATCGCCGGCAAGCAAGCCGCCGCCGCCATTTCCGACAATGCCGAATGGAAGGCCACGCGCCCCGGCCAGTTTGAATGTGGCCGCACCGAAATCGTCGCCAAAATCAAAGAACTTCTGGCTGCCTATCAATGAGCAGCCCCGCCGCGCGCCGCGCCCAACTCGAAGGCTCTGGTCGAAGCCCAGTCCGCCACGCGCGCCAACCCGCCGCTGCTCTTGCCTGCCGACCCCTATTTTGATCTGGCGGGCGAGGAATTTGGCCGTCGCCTGATGCTGACCACAGCAACCACCGGCCAGGAATATTGCCTGCGTCCCGAATATACCCTGCCCATCGTCACCGATTACATTTCAAATGGCGTTGGTCAGCCCGCCGCCTTTGCCTATTTCGGCCCGATCTTTCGCCAGCGTCAGGATGGTCCGGCCGAATTTGAACAGGCCGGTCTTGAACTTCTGGCCCAACCCGATGGCGATGTTGCGCTTGATCAGGTGCTGACCTTTGCCCGGGCTGCGCTCGATCTGTACGCGGTGTCGGTGCCCAATATTCGCCTCGGCGGCGTTGGCTTGTTCGAAACGCTCCTGGTCCAACTCGACATGCCTGATCCGTGGCGCCCGCGCATTCGCCACCGTTTCGGCCACACCGAAGCGCTTGAGCGTCTGCTGGTCCGTCTGGCGGCCGCCCCAAATCTGGAACGGACACCCCAGCCCGGCTATGATGCCCTGTTGACCGAAATCACCGAGCAGATGGTCGATGCTGGTATCAGCCTTTCCCAGGGCCGCACGCCCGACGAAATCGCTGCCCGCTATCTCGAACAACAGGCGCTCGATGCCGAACATGTCCCCGCCGCCACGCTGGCGCTGCTGCGCGACTATCTTGCCATTAGCGGTCCAGCCCTGCAGGCGTTGACCCGCATCGAACAATTGGCGCACCAGCATGGGCTTGATCTCGCCACCCCCTTGCGTGCCCTGCGCCGTCACCTTAACGAACTGGGCAACTCATCCGAGGTGAGCTTTGACGCCAGCTTTTCGCCCCGGCTCGATTATTATACCGGCGTCGTATTCGAAGTTTTGGGGCGGGGCGGTCAAGCGCTGGTGTCGGGTGGGCAATATGATCGCCTGCTCGAACGCCTTGGCGCCACCGCGCCCATCGCTGCCTCCGGCTGCGCCATCTGGGTTGACCGGCTCGAAGCGGAGTGCGCCCCATGAGTGAATTGACGCTTGCCGTTCCCTCAAAAGGCCGCCTTGAGGAATTGACCCGCGACTGGTTTGCTCAAAACGGTCTGACGATTTTCCGCCCCGGCGGGCCGCGCTCTTATCTCGGTGCGCTCGACGGTCACCCCGAGGTCACCGTGCGGTTTTTTCCGGCTGGCGAAATTGCCCGCGAACTCATTCGTGGCACCATCGACCTTGGCGTCACCGGCACTGATCTGATCCACGAAACCGCCGAAACCGGTCCCCAATCAGTAGACTTCGCCAAACCCTTGGGCTTTGGCGCCGCCGATGTTGTCGTGGCCGTACCCTCATCCTGGATCGACGTCACCCACATGCATGATCTGGCCGATGTCGCGTCCGATTTTCGCTCCCGTCATGGCCGCTGGCTGCGCGTCGCCACCAAATACATCACCATTACCCGTCAGCATTTCGCCCGCGCCGGAATTGCCGAATATCGCATTGTCGAAAGCCTGGGCGCCACCGAGGCCGCGCCAGCCTCTGGCGTTGCCGATATCATTGTCGATATCACCTCGACCGGCTCGACCCTGACCGCGAACGCCCTGCGTATTCTGGAAGACGGTGTGATGCTGAAAAGCCAGGCCAATCTGATTGTATCGCGCACGGCAAATTGGACGCCCGACCGGCAAGCGCAGCGCGACAGGCTGCTGGCCAAACTCAATGCCAGCATCAAGCTTTAGCGCCGTGCCGTAAAGGCAAACCGTTGCGCCATCGCCAGATTGGTGGCCATGCCCGCAATGCTGCCCATGGCGACCGCCAGCAGTGGAAAGCCGCCGTCGCTGGGCAGTTGAAGCATCATGGCCCCATAGACCAGCCAGTTGACCAGACTGCCCGGGATCATGGCCGCAAAATAGCGCGCAAATTCCCGCCCCATGCCATCCGCCTCTGCCGCGCAATCGGAAAAGGCAAAATTGCGGTTGATCAGCCATGTCGTCAAAACCGCGAAGGCAAATGAGACAACCCGCGCCCAAAATGGCCCGATGGCATCAACGATGGCCATCAGCACCGATGCATCCATGAAAAATCCAGCAATTCCGGCCAGCCCGAAGGGCAAAACGCGTTTCAAACTAGTCACTTTCGGTTTCAGCCATGATGATCGGTATGGCCAGATAACTCAATCGCTTGGCTTCAGCTCGACCGGTCACGACGCTATCCAGAATGACCGCCACAGCTCCTGAGACCAGCGCCGCCATCATTGTCAGACCCGACAAAATCGCCGTTGGCAGGCGCGGCACAAGGCCCGTGGCCCAATATTCGACAAACACCGGCGCCGCGATCAGGAGCGCAGCAATAGCCGCACCAATCGAAAAAGCAAGATAAAGTTGGCGCGGCCGCTCGCGCACGTAAAGTCGTACAATCGATTTAAGGATTAGTAGCCCGTCGCGCACGGTGCCCAGCTTGCTCTCCGAGCCTTCGACCCGCGAGCGATAGTCGGTTTCTACTTCCGCGCAGGGCGCTCGCAGGCTCCAGCGCATGGATGGTCAACTCGGTTTCGATTTCAAATCCCTTCGATAGCGCGGGAAACGATTTGACAAAGCGCCGCGACAGTACCCGATAACCGGACAGCATATCGGTAAATCCGTCGCCAAAAATATGCCGCACCATCCCGGTCAACATCCGATTGCCGAAGGCATGGCCAGGGCGGTACTCGGCCCCGTCACCCACCGGTCGGCGGGTACCCACCACCATGTCCAGGCTCGCGCGCGATCAAAAGATCAACCATTTCGCCGCTTCGCGCGGCATCATAGGTATTGTCGCCATCGGCCATCACATAAACATCGGCTTCGACATCGGAGAACATTCGCCGCACCACATTGCCCTTGCCGCGCCGGTCAACATGGTGCACCACCGCACCCGCTTCGCGCGCCTTCTCGGCCGTGCCATCGCTGGAGTTATTGTCGAATATGTGGATACGGGCGTTGGGCAGCGCGCGTTGAAAGCTTTTCACCACGTCGCCCACCACCAATGCTTCATTGTAGCATGGAATGATAACAGCAACGCGGTTGCCGTTTTTAAGTTGTGCAGTCACAGAGCCATCCATTTGCAGCGCAATTGGCACAGGTATAGTCTCAAAGAGTTGGAAAAGGGTAACGGACCGCCCCCAGTTCTTGTCGGCCGGGGGAAGCAATGCTGGATCCGATGATTTTGCTGGCGCTGGCCGGTGTCGGCATGTGCGCCGGCTTTATAGATGCCATCGCTGGTGGTGGCGGCATGATTGCGCTGCCTGCCTTGCTCGCCACCGGCATGCCCCCGGTTTCCGCGCTTGCCACCAACAAGATGCAATCTGTTTTCGGCACCGGCATGGCAGCGGTCACCTATTGGCGGCGCGGCTTTGTAAAGCTCCGGGCCCTGCTGCCCGCCGTCGCCCTCACTTTCGCGGGCAGTCTTTGCGGCGCGTTGGTCGTCAAGCAGGCCGATACTTCGCTTTTGGCTGTCGCCGTGCCGGTCGCACTCATAGCGATCGCGCTCTATTTTCTGTTCGCGCCAAATCTTTCCGATGCTGACAAGGCGGCCCGCCTCGGTTTTGCCCGGTTCGTGCCTCTCCTGGGTTTCATCATCGGCTTCTACGATGGCATCTTTGGCCCCGGCACCGGGTCATTTTTTACCATCGGTTTCGTCACCCTGTTTGGTTTTGGCCTCACCCGCGCCGCCGGCAACACCAAGGTTCTCAACCTGACGTCAAACCTGGCGGCGCTCGCCATATTCATTCCCGCCGGTGACGTTGTCTGGCCCGCCGCCATCGCCATGGCCATCGGCCAGCTGCTTGGCGGCTATTTTGGTGCCCATACCGGCATCCGCTTCGGTGCCCGCCTCATCCGCCCACTCGTCGTCCTTGTCTCGATTGCCCTGGCGTTAAAACTGCTGTTTTGGTCCTGATTAGGACGCCGTCGAAAACCGACCGCCACAATTCGCTATGCGACGGATCGGAAAAACACGATTTCCGGATCGTTCTTGTCCAAATTCTCTATATAGCCGCTGGTACAAAACCCGGCTTTGAGAAGCAATTGGTGCATCGGTCGGTTCGACAGATTGGTTGAGCCTGAACAGTTTGGGCCCAATACACATGGTCTTGAAATGTTCAACGAGTGCCAGACCAAACCCACGCCGCCGAAAACGTTCGGCTACCATCAGCATTTCGATAAATCCATTGTCGAAAAAATGGTCGGTAAGAACGCCATAGGCGGCCACAGTGTCGTCGCACGCGATTAGATGACATGAGCCATCCGAGATCCACCTGCCGATATTCGCGAGGCGTTCGCTCTCCTTGGCCGCCAGATTATCTATTCCGGTGATCTCATCTTGGTCATCGTGGGATGCCATACGGATGATAAACGATGGATCATCAACTCGTTCGACCATGCGTCGGCACTCCTAGTCCAATCCCGCCGCCGTTCTCAGGGCAGCGTTGATCCGATCCTGCCAGCCGGGGCCATCATCCTGAAAATGCTCCAGAACGGCGCGGTCCAGTCGCAGTGAAACCTGCTCCTTGCCTTCGGGCGCCCGGTTACTCTTCGGCGCCTCAGGTTCCGGGCCGCTGGTCGCGGACTTGAACGCGGCTTCAGCGCGGTCCAGTGCATTGGTTGGTCGTCGCGTCGGTGATTTCATCGCCTGTATCCTCCTGCCGTGACCCAATGGCTTGCCACTACCCACGGCGCGACACAACAAAAAAGGCGCAGTGTTTCCACTGCGCCTCCGGCAAAGTTCGTGACTGGGAAGTAACGAGACTTCGTAGCTTCTGGTTGGGCTGGATCAGAAATCCATACCGCCCATGCCGCCCATGCCGCCCATGCCGCCGCCGCCAGGCATTGCTGGTGCAGCTTCCTTGGGGACCTCGGCAACCATGGCTTCGGTGGTAATTAAGAGCGAAGCAACCGATGCGGCGTCCTGCAGCGCGGTGCGAACCACCTTGACCGGATCAACGATACCCATGGCGATCATGTCGCCATATTCGCCGGTTGCGGCATTGTAACCAAAGTCGACCGATGCGTTTTCCAGGATCTTGCCGACAACCACGGAGCCTTCGTCACCCGCATTGTTGGAGATCTGGCGCACGGGCTCCTGCAGGGCACGGCGAACAATGTTGATGCCAGCCTGCTGATCGGAGTTTGCACCCTTGGCCTTGAGGTCGGACGACGCACGCAACAGCGCGGTACCGCCGCCGGGCACGATGCCTTCTTCAACAGCAGCACGGGTAGCATTGAGCGCGTCATCAACGCGGTCCTTGCGTTCCTTGACTTCAATTTCGGTCGAGCCGCCAACCTTGATCACGGCAACGCCACCAGCCAGCTTGGCCAAACGTTCCTGCAGCTTTTCCTTGTCGTAGTCCGAAGTGGTTTCTTCGATCTGCGCCTTGATCTGGTTCACGCGGCCCGAAATGTCGTCCTTGGTGCCAGCACCATCAACGATGGTGGTGTTTTCCTTGGTGATTTCAACGCGCTTGGCAGTGCCCAGCATGTCGATGGTGACATTTTCCAGCTTGATGCCAAGATCTTCCGAGATAACCTGGCCACCGGTCAGGATCGCGATGTCTTCCAGCATTGCCTTGCGGCGATCGCCAAAACCAGGTGCCTTGACGGCTGCAACCTTGAGGCCGCCACGCAGACGATTGACAACCAGCGTTGCCAAAGCTTCGCCTTCAATGTCTTCGGCAATGATCAAAAGCGGACGCTGGCTCTGCACAACCGATTCAAGGATTGGCAGGATGGCCTGCAGGTTCGATAGCTTCTTTTCGTGCAGAAGGATCAGCGGCTCATCAAGAACAGCGGTCATCTTCTCGGCATTGGTCACGAAGTATGGCGACAGGTAACCGCGGTCGAACTGCATGCCTTCAACGACATCGAGTTCGGTTTCGGCGGTCTTGGCTTCTTCGACGGTGATAACACCCTCATTGCCAACCTTCTGCATGGCTTCCGAGATCATTTCACCGATCGAGGCTTCGCCATTGGCCGAAATGGTGCCAACCTGAGCAACCTCGGACGACGAGGTGATCTTCTTGGCGCGGGTCTTGAGGTTTTCGACAACTTCGAGCACGGCCAGATCGATGCCGCGCTTGACGTCCATTGGGTTCATGCCGGCGGCAACTGCCTTGACGCCTTCATTGACAATCGACTGACCCAGAAGGGTTGCGGTGGTGGTACCGTCGCCTGCTGTGTCATTGGTCTTGGAAGCAACAGCGCGCAGCATCTGGGCGCCCATGTTTTCGAACTTGTCTTCCAGTTCGATTTCCTTGGCAACGGTCACGCCGTCCTTGGTGATGCGCGGCGCACCAAAAGACTTTTCGATAACAACGTTACGGCCCTTTGGACCAAGGGTAACCTTGACCGCATTGGCCAGGATGTTGACGCCGCGCAGCATCTTGTCGCGAGCATCGGTGGAGAATTTTACTTCTTTAGCAGCCATGTGAGGCGCTCCTTATAATGAAATGGGAAATCGTTGGGTCAGGCGAAAGCCTTAGCCCTCGATGACGCCCATGATGTCGCTTTCTTTCATGATCAACAGGTCTTCGCCGTCGACCTTGACCTCGGTGCCGCTCCATTTGCCGAACAGCACGCGGTCGCCAGCCTTGACGTCTGGGGCGACGGTCTTGCCATTGTCATCACGGGCACCGGGGCCAACTGAAACGATAACGCCTTCGCTTGGCTTTTCCTTGGCGGTATCGGGGATGATGATCCCGCCTTTGGTTTTTTCTTCGCCATCAAGGCGACGGACGACCACGCGGTCGTGCAGGGGACGGAAGCTCATGTTTGCTCCTATGAGAAACTGTATGAAACGCAAATCTGACGCTTGTTGGCACTCACTATACTAGAGTGCTAACAGCTGAGCGGGGATATAGGGGAGACCCCGTTGAGCGTCAAGGTCACGACCGGCACAGATTTATCATTTTGCCCCTTGCGGCAACCAAAAGCCGCGCGAATGGTTTTGTCCCTGACCAGAATAAACAGCACTGGCAGGAAATCATGACGGACAAAGGACAGCCCAAAGACATCAAGATCAGGCCAGCCACTGGCCGCGTTCGCGTCATTTTCGATGATGCCGAAATCGTCAGTACCATCCATGCGCTTGAAGTGGATGAGCCCGGCGTACCGCTGCAACTCTATATTCCGCGCGATGAAGTACGGCCGGACATTCTGGAGGCATCCGATACCACGAGCCACAGTCCTTCTATGGGCGACGCGGCCTATTTTACCCTGAAAACCTTGACCGCGACCGCCGAGGATGCCGTCTGGTATTACCCCGACCCGCGCCCGCTGGCCGAACCGATCCGTGATCATCTTGCCTTTTCGGGTGACAAAATAAAGTTCGAACGCGACGATGCCTGATCAGGCCACGCGGCTAAGGTCGGCCCAGCTTTGGCGCTTGCGATAAATCGTTGACGGGCTGATCTCCAATGCCGCGGCCGCCATGGAAATATTGCCCCCGAACTGGACAATCGCATTTTCAATTATGCGTTGCTCCTGCTGCCACATCGGCAGGATGCTGGCGGGTTGTGGCATCATTGCGGGTACATTTTCAGCCGGGCGATGCTGACCTTCCACATCCGCTGTCTTGGCCATACTGGCCGTAATCTGACCACCATCGTACATCACCACCAGCCGCCGCACCAGATTTTGCAGCTGACGCACATTGCCTGGCCATTCGCCCGAGACCAGCCAATTGGCCGCTTCGGGGCTGAAACCGGCAAAAGTCTTGCGCTCTTCCTGGCCATAATGTCCCAGAAAATGCCGCGCCAAAACCAGCACATCGGTGGGGCGTTGGCGCAAAGGCGGTAAATGGATCGGCAGCACATGCAGGCGATAGAACAGGTCCTCGCGAAATTTCTTCTCGCTGATCAATTGCATCGGATTGCGATTGGTCGCGCAGATCACCCGCACATCGACCTGCCGCACGCCCGCCTCACCGAGCCGGCTCAGCGCGCCTGTCTGCAAGAACCGCAACAGCTTTGATTGCAGCGACAGGTCCATTTCCCCGATTTCATCGAGAAATAATGTTCCCCCGTCCGCCAGTTCCGCGGCGCCCTTTCGGTCTTCATGGGCACCGGTAAAAGCGCCACGTGCGACCCCGAACAATTCGCTTTCCATCAGGTCACGCGGAATCGCCGCACAATTGACCGCAATGATTGGTTTGCCCGTACGCAGGCCCTTGCTGTGCAACGCTTCAGCACACAAATCCTTACCCGTGCCGCTTTCACCGGTAATGAATACCGGCGCCGCCGATGCAGCGATGCGCTCGATCTGTTCATAGACAAATTGCATGGCGCTCGAGCCGCCAATAAAACCGGCAAAATCGGCAACCTCGATATGGGGTGTCGCTTCGACCGAGAGCGTTCGGCACTTGCCGTGTCGCTCGGCCATTTCCCCGATCCGCGCTGCCAGCGCCGGGCCATTGAGTGGCTTGACCGCATAATCATGAGCGCCCGCCCGCATCGCGGCCACCGCACTAGAAACCGAGGCGCCGTCGGAAAGCGCCAGAACCAACGCGCCGTGCGCCAATTTGACCAGCCGCCCCACAACATCCTCGGTGCGTTCGCTGATATCGCCAAGGCTGGACAGATCCGCCAAGATAATGTCGAACTGCGCCGACCGCAGGCAGGTCAGTGCCTGCCGACCATTGGGTGCCGTCACGATTTCGGGTGCTCCTGACAGGCATTCCGTCAGGCTCGCCACCAGTAATTGCGCGCTTTTCGCGTCGCTCTCGATCAGCAACAGCGAACCACCTCTGGCAGTATCGGCTTGGTTCAGCTTCGGCATAAAGCCCGATCCTTGTTCATCACAATCAATTCTGCCAAAGGTTTGACGCGACCGCACGGCGCCCTTGGTTTCCCGATTGTTGACGAACAGGGTAAATAATCCGTTCCGCTTTGCTTCCCAAACGACGAAACAACACTGCATAGCGCGCATAGTCCGCTTTTGCGCTCTTACCCATGATGCTAAGAGGAGTAACCGAATCTTCGGCAATGGAGCCCGAGACCGCTCGTGCAGTCACTGGTTTATATATTCATCGCGCTGTCTGCCCTCGGTTTGGGGGCCACCAGCTATTACGGGCTGACCCTGACGCCGCTCGAATCATTTCTGGTCGCCGTCATGTTCGCCTGCGTGGCGGTGGTGCTGGTGGAACGTCAACTGCGCCAACGTGCTGAAAACCGTCTCGAACGCGCCATTGAGGATTTGTCGCGCCTGCTCTCCACTGATGCGCAGGCCGGGGCCGTGTTGGGTCAACGCATCAATGCCTTGGCCGATCTTGAGGCTGGTCCGCGCCTTGAAGGTGTTGAGGCGGATATCTCGGTTTTGGGCACTGTCATTCGTCAGGTTGCCGAAGCCGTTTCTGAAATCGAGGAACGCGGCAAGACTGCCGCCAAGCCCCCCAACCAGAGCGTCCAGCGCCCGCCGCCCCTGCAATTGCCGCGCCGCTGCGCGAGCCGGAACCCAAAATTTCGCTCGACCAATTGCGCCAGTCACTGACCGAAAACCGCCTGATCTTTCATGTCCTTCCAACAGTCAAATTGCCCCAGCGCCGCGCCTTTGGCCACGATCTGGTGCCACGCCTGATGCTTGAGGATGGCGACCTGGCCGATCAGGTCGATTTCATGCCGCGTCGTGGGGGGCACGATGTTATCCGCCAGATCGAGCAATTGGCGTTAATGGAAGCGGTAACTATAGCCCGCCGCGCCCGCACCAACGGCCAGGCCAGCAATCTGTTTATCCCCCTGTCGCGTGCCACCCTCAGCGATGCCAATGGTGCCGAACAAGTACTGGCAACGCTCGAAGCCAATCGGGCTGTTTGTGCTGGTCTTGTGTTCTTGGTACCAGAAGCCGACTGGACAAATCTCAACACGGTTGAACGCGCTGTTGTTGCCGCCATGGTCAAGAAGGGCATTGGCTATTCGCTGGCCAATACGAGGTCCCTGCGCACTGACGTTGCCGACCTTGCCGCGCGAGCCGTCCGATCCGTACGCGTTGATGCGGCGCAATTCATGGCCTCTCCCGAAACCTTTACCGATTTTCACCCCTCCGATATTGCTGATTATCTGGGCCGGTTCGGGGTCGAACTGCTGGCGACCAATATTACGCGAGAGGCGCAAATTCTCGAACTTCTCGAAGATGGTATTGTGTTGGCGCAGGGCAATCACATTGCCACTGCCGGTCCGGTTCGACCCGATCTTGGTGTCGAGCGTGTGCCGTCCGCAATGATGCCGCGCCGCGCTGAAATGTAGTTTTTCGCGTCGATCAGCCGCCCGTTTGGGCCGTCGGGCATCCTTATGACTTGATTATTCTGCAAAAGCTGCCAAATCCACGGCTGATCCAATCCAGCGCCCAGGTTTTTATGCCCTCCATTCAATTATCCGGCCTCGCCCAGGCTCGCCCCTTCCTATGATGCGCTGCTCTGCGATGTTTGGGGTGTCATTCATAATGGCATCAAGGCCTTTCCCTCGGCTGTCGATGCGCTGGTCAATTATCGTGCCCAGGGCGGCGTGGTGGTGCTCATTACCAACGCGCCGCTGCCCTCTCGGCCAGTCGTTGAAATGCTTGATCAATTTGGTGTACCGCGCGCCGCCTGGGATGCCATTGTATCGTCGGGCGATGCCACGCGTGCCTTGCTCGCGCCCTATAGGGACCGCGTCATTCATCATGTCGGACCGCCTACCGACGATGATGAACTGTACGAGGGGCTTGGCCTGATCCGAGGCGATGTGGCCGACGCTGAAGTGGTGGTTGTCACCGATCTTGATCATGACGACGAAGTGCCCGAAGTCTATGCGCCCCGTGTGTCCAAATGGCTCGAGCGTGATCTGCCCATGATTTGTGCAAACCCCGACAAGGTGGTCGAGCACGGCGACCAACTGATCTATTGCGGCGGCGCTCTCGCCGACTATTACGCTGAACGCGGTGGTATGGTGCAGATGGCGGGCAAGCCCTTCGCGCCGATTTATGACGAAGCCCTGCGGCTTGCCGAGGTGGCGGCTGGGCGTAAACTCGACGAGATCCCGCATTATGGCCGTGGGTGACAGCGTGCGCACCGATGCGACCGGCGCGGCTGATTTTGACATTGATCTGCTGTTTATTTCCGGCTCCATTCACGCAGCTGAAATTGACGCTTTCGCCAATCCCGATCCTGCCGCCATCGAGGCGCTGGTGGCGCCCAGTGGCGTGCGTCTGGCCGGTTATCTACCGCGCCTTGTCTGGTAGGGTTGCAATATGTGTATCGTCAATGCACGTTGCGTCCCGCCTGCGCGCCAGCAGAGGATTTAGCCCACGTGACCGACTTTATCCACCTATCCGACCTTGATGATGTTCCGGACGCCCTGCGCGGTGCCGTGGTGGCCATCGGCAATTTCGATGGCTTTCATCGCGGTCACCAGCACGTCATGGAAACGCTGAAGACGCGTGCCGCCGAACGCGGCGTGCCCGCTATCGTCCTCACTTTCGAGCCGCACCCGCGCGACGTATTCGCGCCCGAGCCCTTCATGTTCCGGTTGACCGATGGCGACGCCAAGGCGCGGCTGGCCGAGGCGCTGGGGCTCGATGGCATTGTCATCATGAAGTTTGACCGCGACTTTTCCCAGATTGAAGCCGAAGATTTTGTTTCCCGCTTTCTCGTCAATGCGTTGGCGGTATCGGGTGTCATCGTCGGGTCCGACTTTCATTTTGGCCGCGGACGGCGCGGTACGCCTGATTTCCTCAAGGCGTCGGGTATTGCCAAGGGCTTTGCGGTGGAAACGCTCGAACTGATCGGGGAGGGGGTCGATATCATTTCCTCGTCGCTGATCCGCTCGGCGCTGGGCGAAGGCGATATTGCCCGGGCCAATCACCTGCTGGGCTATCGCTGGTTCATCGATGGCGTGGTGATCGAGGGTGATCGGCGCGGTCGCGAACTGGGATATCCCACCGCCAATCTTTCCACGCCCCCGGCTTTCATCTCGCTCAGGGCGTTTATGCCGTACGAGTTATGTTAAACGACCGACGCTTTAATGGCGTTGCCGCCTATGGCAAGCCGATGTTCGACAACAAACTGCCGCCGTTTGAAACCCATCTGTTTGATTTTTCAGAAGATATTTACGGAAAAACCCTGTCCGTCGCCCTTGTCGGTCACATTCGCGGACAACAGGTTTTTGCCGGCCTGCCCGATCTGATTGCCGCCATGGGCCGCGACAGTCTTGCCGCCAAAACCATCCTGTCCGCCGCCGCCCCGATCAGCGAACTGGATACCCATCTAGGTTTTTCTTAACCTGAACCGTCCGACCGACGCACCCAAAACCTTTGCTCCTTGGGCCCGCCCTTGCTACAAGGCGGCCACATCCGTTCATCGATTGATTGCCCGCAATGACCGACACCAATTCCGCCCCCACCGAAACCGATTATTCGGCCACGCTTTTCCTGCCGCAAACCGACTTTCCCATGCGCGCCGGATTGCCCAAGCGTGAGCCGGATTGGCTGGCTCGCTGGGAGGAAATGGATATTTACGCCATGCAGCGCGAACAGGCCAGGGATCGGCCAAAATTCACCCTGCACGATGGCCCGCCCTACGCCAATGGCAATATCCATATCGGCCACGCGCTCAACAAAACCGTCAAGGATCTGGTGTCGCGTTCCATGCAGATGATGGGCTACAATTCAGCCTACGTGCCGGGTTGGGATTGCCATGGCCTGCCGATCGAATGGAAGATCGAAGAGCAATATCGCGCCAAGGGCCTCGACAAGAATGACGTTCCGGTCAATGAATTCCGTCAGGAATGCCGCACATTTGCAACCAAATGGGTCGATGTGCAGCGCCAGGAATTCAAGCGCCTCGGCGTGCTCGGCGATTGGGAAAATCCCTATCTGACCATGAGTTTTGATGCCGAAGCCACCATCGCCAACGAGCTGATGAAAGTCGCCACCTCCGGCCAACTCTATCGCGGCTCAAAACCCGTCATGTGGTCGGTCGTCGAACGCACCGCCCTCGCCGAAGCCGAAATCGAATATGCCGACATCGAAAGCGACACGATTTGGGTAAAGTTTCCGGTAGTGCGTGGCCACCGCGATCCCGGCGAAGCATACGTTGATCGACGTCCCCCGACTGCGGATGAAATAAATCCGAGGTTGGTGCAGGACGAGGCATTCGTCGTCATTTGGACCACTACGCCTTGGACGATTCCAGCTAATCGGGCGATATCATATTCAAGCAAGATAAGTTATGGCTTGTATGAAATCACGCTAGCCCCAAGTGAAAATTGGGCCAAAACTGGCGAAAGGTACGTCATCGCCGACAAACTCGCCACTGAGGTTTTTGCAAAGGCGAAAGTTCAGGCGTTCCAACGGCTGGACACTGTTTCTGCCGAAGAACTGTCACGCATAGTCTGCGCCCATCCATTGCAAAATCTCGGCAGCGGCTACTATTTCGACGTCCCCCTGCTCGATGGCGAACACGTCACCGATGACGCCGGTACCGGTTTCGTCCACACCGCGCCCGGTCACGGTCTGGATGACTTTGGCATCTGGATGGATTCCGCTCGTCTGTTGGGCGAACGTGGCATCGACACCAAAATCCCCTATGCCGTCGACGACGCTGGTTATTATACCAAAGACGCGCCGGGCCTTGAAGGCGCGCGCGTCATCGACGATTCAGGCAAAAAAGGCGACGCAAACGACCGCGTCATCGCCGCCTTGGCCGTACGCGGCGCTATGGTCGCCCGTGGCCGCGTCAAACATTCCTATCCCCATTCATGGCGCTCCAAAAAGCCGGTGATCTTCCGCAACACCCCGCAATGGTTCGTTTATATGGATCGCGACATTGCCGGAAAAGCGGGCGACACCCTGCGCTCTCGCGCCCTCAATGCCATCGACGCCACCCGCTTTGTCCCCGGTGCCGGCCAAAACCGCCTGCGGGCCATGATCGCGGATCGGCCCGACTGGGTCCTCAGCCGCCAGCGCGCATGGGGTGTGCCGATCTCGGTCTTCGTCAAAAAACACAGCAACGATATTCTTGTCGATGAAGTGGTCAATCACCGCATTGTCGAGGCTTTCGCCGCCGAAGGCGCTGACGCCTGGTTCGCCGATGACGCCAAGGAACGCTTCCTGCAAGACCGGCATGATCCCGCCGATTACGATATGGTCCGCGACATTCTCGATGTCTGGTTCGATAGCGGATCGACCCACGCTTTCGTCCTCGAAAACAAGCAGAAATGGCCCGACCTCAAATGGCCCGCCTCGCTTTACCTCGAAGGCTCGGACCAACATCGCGGCTGGTTCCATTCGTCCCTGCTCGAAGGCTGCGCCACCCGTGGTCGCGCCCCCTATGATGCTGTGCTCACCCATGGTTTCACCATGGATGGCGATGGCAAGAAGATGAGTAAATCGCTGGGCAATACAGTGGCCCCGCAGGACATCATCAAACAGTACGGCGCCGATATTTTGCGCCTATGGGTTGCCTCGACCGATTATTGGGAAGACCAGCGCCTGGGCAAGGAAGCCATCCAGACCACGGTCGATAACTACCGTAAGCTGCGCAATACGCTGCGCTGGCTGTTGGGCAATATCGCCCACTATGATCCGGCCGACGCGGTCGGCTTTGCCGACATGCCCGAACTCGAACGCCTGATGCTGCATCGGCTGGCTCAGGCTCGATGTTCAGGTGCGCCAGGCTTACAATGATTTCGACTACAAAAAGATCGTCTCGCTGCTGTCCAACTTCATGAACATCGAGGCTATCAGCGTTCTATTTCGATATCCGCAAGGATGCGCTTTACTGCGATCCGATCTCCTCGACCCGTCGCCGCGCTGGCCTGACAGTGCTCAATCACCTGTTTGATTGCCTGACGGCTTGGCTCGCGCCCATCCTGGTCTTCACCATGGAAGAGGTTTGGCTCGAACGCCATCCGGGCAAGGATTCTTCGGTGCATCTGCGCCTGTTCCCTGATGTGCCGAAAAATTGGTTCAACGACGACCTTGCCGCAAAATGGGCCAAAATCCGCACCGTACGCCGCGTAGTCACTGGCGCGCTCGAAATCGAACGCCGCGAAAAACGCATTGGTTCGTCGCTCGAAGCGGCGCCAAAAGTCTATGTCGCCGATGCCGCGCTGCTAGCCGCAATCGATGGCCATGACTTTGCCGATATCGCCATTACCTCAGCTATCGAGATCATCGAAGGGCCAGCGCCCGAAAATGCCTTTGTTCTCGACGAGGTTGCCAATGTCGGCGTTGTACCGGCATTGGCTGAGGGCACCCGCTGCGCCCGTTCATGGAAAGTGCTGCCAGAAGTCGGCGCCGACCCTGAGTTCCCTGACGTCACACCACGCGACGCACAGGCGCTGCGCGAACGCGCCGCCGCTGGTCTCTGACATGACCGTGCCTCAACACCATGCGCTCGTCACCTCCCCCATTATGGGGGAGATCGGGAGGGGTACCCCCGTAATGACGCTTAAATCCCTTGCCACAATATACACCTCGCTGGTCGCCGCGATCCTCGCTTTTGGCATCGATCGGGCGCAAAAGGCCTATCATATTGCCCCCGATTGCATCGCGCCGGGACAATCCGTTTGCGTCACGCCCTTTTCGGGATATGTGCCGTTCGCCATGACCGATTGGCGCGGTGGTGAAATTATTCACGTCACCGGTTTTTTTGACTATGTGCTCACCTGGAACACTGGCATTTCCTATGGTCTGCTCGATGGCCTGCCTGTCTGGGTATTGGGCCTCGTTATGGCGGTCGCCATTGTGGCGTTGGCCATATGGTGGTTCAAGGCTGACAGCGAATTGATTCGTATCGGGTTGGCGCTTTGCATCGGTGGCGCCTTGTCCAACGCACTGGATCGTTATCTTTTCGGCGCCGTTGCCGATTTTTTTTATTTCCATATTGGCGGGCAGGGGTTCTATATCTTCAACCTTGCCGATGTGGCGATCACATTCGGCGTCATCCTGTTGATTCTCGATCTGTTGGGCGTGGGTCGCACTCGCGCCGCCAAGGTCTGAAAATGTGTCGTGCCGGTCACGCTTGCTGGTGTAAAGCCGAGGCGAACACTTTACTGCCAGAATCTGGTCTTAGGCGCGACAATGCGCTATAAGCGCCGCCGTTAGCTTTGAAGGACGTTTCATGCGCAATGGATTGACCGGGCAGATTGCTCTTTCGGCCGGAACCCGGACGGGCCGGATGGCCCTTGGCCTGCTGGTGCTGGCGGCTCTTGCCGGTTGCACGACGGTTGAAGGTACGAACGCGCTGTCCGATCCGGGCACCTTTGAGCGCGAGGTGATCACCTCGACGGCTCAGGGCGTCGGGCTGATCCCCAAGGACGCCCCAAAGGAAGAGCCGACAACGCCGCGTGCGCCACTGGCGCTGCCGCGCGATACGGCCAGCCTTCCCACGCCAACCACCTCGATTGCGAGCCAGTTGCCGGTCGATAGCGATAGCGTGCAGATCGATACGTCCAATTTGACTGAAGCCGACCTGTCGCGCTTGCGCAATGCCCGCGTTGTTGATCTGCGGTCGCTCTCTGGTCGCCCGCTGACCGAAGTTGAATCGCGCGCCTTGACCGCGCGTATGATGGCGGCGAACAAGTCGATCAAGGTCAATGGCAAGCGGCCGCTTTATCTGCCGCCTGATGAATATTTCACCACTGTTGGCGGTCGCGATACGGTCTGCAAGGCCGCCAATGGTGAACTGGTCACCTTGAGTGATCCAAAATGTCCGCTCGATATTCGTCAGGCCCTTGGCCGTGCGACGCCAAACGGCGATGGCCTGATCGGCTCCGACGTCAACAATGTTCTGGGCCGCAACGACAACGGCAACTAAGCCTTCACTTTTCCGCTCCGCCGCACTGGCGGAGCTTTTCCCTATCCGCGCCGCCCATTTGGGTCCCGCATGTTATGAAGGCTTGATGCCATGAGTGAAACGCCCGCCACCGGTGACCGTCTGGCAAAGGTCATTGCCCGTTCGGGCCTGTGTTCACGCCGCGACGCTGAAACCTGGATCACGGCAGGACGCGTCGAGGTCAATGGCAAGAAAGTCCTCACACCGGCCTTCAACGTCACGGATCGCGACAAGGTCATAGTCGATGGCGCCCCACTTGCTGCCCGGCAGGGCACGCGCGTCTGGCTCTATCATAAGCCGGCGGGTCTGGTGGTCACAGAAAAAGATCCCGAAGGCCGCCCGACAATTTTTGAAGCACTGGCAACCCATGGCCTGCCGCGCGTCGTCACAGTTGGCCGCCTCGATATCAATACCGAAGGCCTTTTGCTACTCACCAATGATGGTGGGCTCAAGCGCGTGCTCGAACTGCCTGCCACCGGCTGGCTGCGCCGCTATCGCGTTCGCGCCCATGGTGTTGTTACCCAGGCGGCGCTTGATGGTTTGGCCAATGGCATCGAGATCGAAGGCATTCGCTATGGCGCCATCGAAGCCAAACTGGAACGCGAGCAGGGGGCCAATGTCTGGCTGACCATGGCCCTGCGTGAAGGCAAAAATCGCGAAGTCAAGAACGTGCTTGGCGCCCTTGGTCTTGAGGTCAATCGACTGATCCGGGTCAGCTATGGCCCCTTCCAACTGGCCGATATTCCCATCGGTGCCGTCGAAACCGTCAAGGCACGGATGCTGCGTGAACAGCTTGGCAAACGCCTCGCCGAAGAGGCCGATGTCGATTTCGATAGCGAAATGCCCGGCAAGGAAGAACTGGTTGGAAAGCCCACCCGCGACCGTCTGACAGGGCGCGGCACCAATACCGTCGAAATTGCAAAACAGCGCTTCCGCTTTACCGATAGTGCGGAAAAGACCGAGCGCGAAATTCGCGAGGAAAAGCCGCGCCAGGATCGTCCCGGCCGTTTTGGAGCTACCCGCTCCGCCCCACCGGTCAAGCGGTTCGATGATCGCGATTTGGGCGAAACCGCCCCCCACGCAAAATCATCTTCGACGATGGCCGTGAGGAAGACTTTGTCGAAAAAACCTATGGCAAGAAGCCGGGACGAGGCGATACTGGCGATAAACCATTCGGCAAGGGTGGGCCCCGCGCCGATGGTCAGCGCAAATCCTTTGATGACAAGCCACGCGGTCCGCGCCGCGACGATGTCGGCAGCGATCGCCCCAAACGCTCATTTGCGGACAAGCCAAAACGTGATTTCGGTGACCGTCCGCAGCGGCGTCCCGATGGCGAACGCCCCCAGCGTCGCCCCGATACCGAGCGGCCGGCCCGCGCCTTCGCGCAGCGCACCCGCCCCGACAATGAACGCACTCAGTCACCCCATCCGGTGACTGGTCGCCCCGGCCGCAATTTTTCCGAAAAACCGCGCAGCTTCCGCGCTGATTCAGAGCGCCCCGCACGTGCCGGCAACAAGCGCCCCGAAGGCGAACGTCAGCGTCCGGGTCGCGACGAATTGGGTTCGGTGGGCAAGACTTATGGCAAGCCCAGAACCCGCCCTGACGGTAAGCCTCAGCCCAAGCGCGATGGTGCCGCCCCTGCGCGTGGCCCGCGTCCCGGTGGACGCTCTGGCGGCCGCCCGGCACCTGGTGGTCGTCCGGCACCCGGTGGGCGGTCCGGCGGCGGCCGACCTTCGGGCGGTCCGCGCAAGCCGCGCGGCTGATCCATGCGCATCGTTTCGGGTAAATTTCGGGGCAAGCAACTGATATCGCCGTCGGACCTGTCGATTCGCCCCACGGCGGATCGGGTGCGCGAAAACCTGTTCAATATTCTGGCCAGTCGCCTTGGCCCCAATTTTGAAGGCTTGCGGGTCTTTGACCTGTTCGCCGGTACCGGCGCCTTGGGCCTTGAAGCGCTGTCGCGCGGCGCAACCCACGTCACCTTTGTCGATATGGGCGCCGAGGCGCGCGGCATCATCCGCGATCATATCGAAGCCTTCGGGGCAGGTGGGGTTACAAGGCTCCTGCGCCGCGACGCCACAGATCTGGGCGTTCCCGGCTCGATCAAACCCTTCGATCTGGTTTTTCTAGACCCTCCCTATAATGAGGGCATGGGCGAAGCTGCCTTGGGGTGCCTGACAAAAGGCTGGCTGGCGCCCGGTGCGACGTTGGCATTTGAGGAAAGTGCCGAGGCCGAAATCACACTTCCCACCGGCTTTGAACTGATCGACCGCCGCGTTTACGGTGCCGCCGCCATTCATTTGCTGTCCTATACGGCCTGACCCGTCAGGCGGCGGCGCAAGTGGCGCATTTGCCCCGAATTTCCATGGTTGTCCGCGCCACCGCAAACCCCTTGGCACCGGCCCATACCCCAAGACGCTCGTCGATCAGCGGATCTGCAAACTCATCGACCTTGCCGCAATCCTCACAAATGGCAAAGGCAATCAGCCCGCGTCGATGACAATTGGCGTCGGCGCAGGCGACAAAGGCATTCAGCGATTCCAGCCGATGCGCCAGCCCGCGCTCCATCAACTTGTCGAGCGCCCGATAAACTTGCAACGGCGCGCGCAACCCATCCTCCCGCAACTTGTCCAGAATGTCATAGGCCGATAGCGGCCCGTCCGAATGGGCAAGAGTGCCAAGCACCAGTCCCTGATTTTTGGTCAGATCGTCAGCCCACACATGGTCATGCCCAGCATGATCGTCGCCCATTCCCGCCATGATCCCGCTCCGCTATTGCGCCGTCATTGCCGGCAATAATTGCGCGACATTATGGCTGAACATCTCAAGGTAAGTGACCGCGCCTTGGTCCGGCGTCGACAGGGCATCGGCATAAAGCGCGCCGCCAATCGCCGCCCCGGTTTCGCGCCCGATCTGCTCCAGCAATCGTTGATCACTCATATTCTCGACAAACAGCGTTTTCGCGCCGACCGAGCGCACCTGCTCGATCAGCTTGGCCACATCCGCCGCCGAAGCTTCGCTCTCGGTAGAAATCCCCTCAGGGGACAGGAAATTGATGCCATACGCCGCGCCAAAATAGCCAAATGCATCGTGGCTGGTAATTACTTGTCGCCGCGTTTGCGGAATGGCGTCAAACTGCGCCCGCGTTGCCGCGTCAAGCGCCAGCATTTCGTCGGCATAGACTTTGGCGTTGGCCTCATAAAGGGCGCAACCGTCCGCATCGACGCTACACAGACCCGCCGCAATATTGCGCACATAGGTCACGCCATTGGTCAAATCCTGCCAGGCGTGAGGATCAACCTCCACTCTGCCATCCTCGTCCATTTCCCGCGGCGTGATACCCTCGCTGGCCACTACCACCGGTCCCTCAAAACCGGTCGAGCCAACGAACCGCTCAAGCCATCCTTCAAAATGCAGTCCATTGACGAAAAACACATCTGCCTTGGCAAGGCTGACCACATCGCCCGGTTTTGGATCGTAAATATGGGTGTCGGCATTGGGGCCCACAATCGTGGTAACCGCCACCCGGTCGCCGCCGACCCGCGCAACCATATCGCCCAGAATGGAAAAGCTCGCCACCGCCTTGACCGGTGCTGCCATGACCGCATGACCGCCCCCCAGCAAACCCAATGCCAGCACCAAAACCGCCCGTTTGATCATTCAATTCTCCTTACGCAATTCTGTGCCGCCGCGAGTGCAGCCTTGAAAACACCACGCCCCGTCGCCCGAAAATCAGCGACACGGCATAACCCAACCCCGCCACCAAAATGATTGCCGGCCCCGACGCCACGCTCAAATGATAGGAAATCAGCAAGCCGAAATAGGCTCGACACCGCCCCGATGCCGATTGCCAGCCCGCACATCGCCTCTAGCCCCCGCACCCAGAACCGCGCCGCCGCCGCCGGCAACATCATCAGTCCCACGGCCAACAACGTCCCCAGCGCCTGAAATCCCCCCACAAGGTTCAGCACCACCAGTCCCAGAAAGACCAGATGAACCGGATGCCCGGCTCGCGAGACACTCCGCAAAAAGTTCGGATCAAGACATTCCGCCACCAACCCCCGCCAGATGATCGCCAGCCCCACCAGCGAAATACTGACAATCGCCCCGATCATGATCAAGGCATCATTATTGAGCGCCAGAACCGTGCCAAACAGCACATGCATCAAATCAACATTCGACCCGCGCAGGCTGATCAGCATCACCCCCAACGCCAGCGAAATCAGGTAAAACGCCGCAAGGCTTGAATCCTCGCGTTGAATGCTGAACCGCGCCACCAGCCCCGCCAGAAGCGCCACGATCAGTCCAGCCGCAAACCCGCCCAGGGTCATCGGCAGGATGGCCAGCCCCGAGATTAGAAACCCCGCCGCCGCGCCGGGCAAAATCGCATGCGCCATGGCGTCCCCGGTCAGGCTCATCCGCCGCAGCGTCAGGAACACGCCTACCGGCCCCGCACTCAGCGTCAGGATCATCGCGCCTGCCAGCGCCCTTCCCATAAAGCCATATTGCGCAAACGGTTCGATCAATAGCTGATAAAGGCTCATTGCGCCGCCTCATGGCTATGGCCATGCCCGTCCTCGTGCCAGGGTGCATGCTCGTCCCAAGCCTCGGTCATGCCTCGCGACCGGCGCAGATTTTCGCGCGTCATCACCGTTTCAGTCGGCCCCCAGCCGATCAGTTCGCGCGCCAGCAGCAATGTCTGGGGGAATATTTGCCGCACCAGTTCAGCGTCATGCAGCACGGCAATCACCGTGCGTCCTTCGCCATGCCAGCGCTGCACCAGCCCCACCAGATCGCTGACCGTTTTCTCGTCAATCGCGGTAAAGGGCTCGTCGAGCAGGATCACCTTGGCGTCCTGCAACAATACCCGCGCAAACAGTGCCCGCTGCAATTGCCCGCCCGACAAAGTATCAATGCCGCGTCGCTCAAATCCGACCAGCCCCACGGCCTGCAAGGCGGCTTCAAGCGCCTTGATGTCATGGCGGCCAATGGCGCCGAACAGCCCACGCCACTTCCACAGGCCCAAAGCCACAAGATCGGTGACGTCAGCTGGAAAACTCCGGTCGATCTCGGCGCGCTGCGGCAAATAGGCCATGGCCTGCCGCCTGTCGCCAGCTTGGACAATGCGGCCCTCCAGCGGCCTCAGAACCCCGGCAATGGCCTTGAGCAGTGTTGATTTGCCAGACCCGTTAGGGCCGACTACCGCCGACATCGACCCGTGCGAAAAAGTGCCGCTCAAATGATGCACGGCGGGGTGCCCGTCATAGCCCAGTGTCAGATTATCAAGCTCGATTGCCCCGCTCATTGCTGCACCAACCAGCCAATCACCAGCCAGATAAATGCAATTGGCAGTAGCACCAGGCCAACGCGAACCCGCGCATCCATGCGTGCCATGCTGATCTTTCGAAAATACTCGCTCATGGATCGCCTATACCGCGTCGATATGTAATATCATTACATTTAGCGCAATAGCATTCGGCGCGTCAATCGGTCAGACACCGGTTCTGGCGCATTGACCTGTTCGCCCCGTCATGGCACACCAAAGGGGTGATGGTTCCTCGCGCCCAGGTGGCAACAGGATCAAAAGGGAACACGGTGCGGATTACCCATCAGGGGCCAAAACCGGGACTGCCCCCGCAACTGTAAGCGGTGCGCTTCTTTCAAATGCCACTGGCCAATTTGGTCGGGAAGGCGAGGGGCTGTATCCACCGCGAGTCAGGAGACCTGCCAGCACAGATGAACGGGCTTGTGCCCACACTGTCACACGCACACGGAGGGTGTTGCCTTGAATATAACGACCCAGACGACCACTCTTGCCTCTCTTTCAATTTCCCAGCGCGCCATCGCCGCCGGTCTTGCCTTGTTTTTGGGCCTGACCATGCTCTACGGCGTCGGTTTTGCCAGCGACATGGCCCTGCATAATGGCGCCCACGACACCCGCCATGCCATGGGTTTTCCCTGCCACTAGGCTATTTGGAAGCGCCGCTGAGCGGCCCGAGAGAATTAAATGCAATTGTTTCAGCGAATCTTTTTCGCTGCGGTCCTAGCCGGACTCGCAGCAGGCCTTGTTATGTCCGCCCTCCAGCAATGGAAGGTCGTGCCTCTGATCTTGAAGGCCGAAACTTTCGAAAATGCCGAACAGGTCCACGACCACGCCGTTGTGGCTCATGACCACGCCTCCGACACCCCCGCCCATGACGATGCTGTCCCTACAACAGTGACGGCGGCTCATGCCCATGCCGATAATGCCTGGGCGCCACAGGACGGGTTCGAACGCACCCTTTATACGGTACTGGCAGATGTGCTGGGCTCAATCGCCTTTGCCTTCCTGCTGGTCGCCACAGCCATTGTCGTAAAAATCGACATCACCCCGCGCAACGGTCTTCTTTGGGGCCTTGGGGGGTGGATGGCCTTCCAGCTTGCCCCTGCCTTTGGCCTGCCGCCCGAATTGCCCGGCATGGCCGCCGCCGATCTTGGCGCCCGCCAGCTCTGGTGGTGGGGCGCGGCAATCGCTAGCGCTTGTGCCTTTCTGTTAATCGCCAAACGGGCCAATCCGGTCAGCTTTGCTATTGCGACATTCCTGCTTTTGGCGCCCCATGTCATCGGAGCGCCAGCCGCGCCCGACGAGCCGAGCGCCGTGCCTGCCCATCTGGCCACCGCCTTTGCTGCCTCGGCATTGACTGTCTCAGCCGTCTATTGGCTGCTCGTCGGCCCGTTGATCGGCTATTTCAACCAGCTTTTTCAAAACACTGCCCCCGCCAACCGGAGCGCCACCCTATGAGCAAGATCCCAACAACCGTCATCACTGGCTTTCTCGGCGCCGGCAAAACCACACTAGTGCGCCATTTGCTCAGCCACGCAAAAGGCAAGCGCATCGCGCTGATCATCAATGAATTCGGCGATATCGGCGTCGATAAGGCTGTTCTGGCCGGGTGCGGCGATGAAACCTGCCGCGAAGAGGATATGGTCGAACTGGCCAATGGCTGCATCTGCTGCACCGTGGCCGAAGATTTCATTCCCACCATGACCCAATTGCTCGACCGGCCCGACACCTTTGACCACATCATTATCGAAACATCCGGTCTGGCGCTGCCCCAGCCCCTGATCCGGGCTTTCAACTGGCCCGAAATCAAATCCCGCGTCACGGTCGATGCCGTGGTCACCGTTGCCGACGCCGCCGCTCTGGCCGAAGGTCGCTTTGCCTCAAACGAAGCCGCCGTCGATGCCCAGCGACAGGCCGATGCCATGCTCGACCACGAAACCCCGTTGGGCGAATTGTTTGAAGACCAATTGACCGCCGCCGATCTGATCGTTCTTAACAAGACCGATCTGGTAACGGCTGAACAATTAGCCAGCATCGAAGCGGTCCTCCGCGCTGAACTACGTCCGGGCACCGGCATCATCCACGCTCAAAATGGCCATGTTGACCTCGGCGCACTGCTTGGCCTCGGCTTGTCCACCGAAGACAATATCGAACAGCGCCAGAGCCATCATGAACTTGAACATGATGGCGAAGGCCACGAGCATGATGATTTCGACAGTTTTTCCATCCGCCTGCCAAAAGTTTCGGGCAAGGATCAGCTATTGGCCACCATTGAATCGACAATTCGAACCCATGATGTGTTGCGCCTCAAGGGCTTTGCCGCCATCGACGGTTCGCCCGCACGCCTCTCCATTCAGGCGGTCGGACCGCGCGTTACCGCCTATTTCGACCGGCCATGGGCCGATGGCGAAACGCGCGAAACAGCCCTTGTGGTCATTGGCGAACAACCGCTTGATCACGCCGCCATCACCGCCAGCCTTAACGGCGCTGCGGCCTGATGCATCTGCTTTCGGCCCAGGCTGGCGCGATCCAGCAGGATGGAGAAGCCATCGATCTGGCCCAGACGCCGGGCGCGCTGATCTTTGCCTCCGCCGCCGATAGCGAACTGGCCATGCTCGCCGGCGCTGCCGATCGCTCTGGCGAAACAGGGCTGCGCCTCGCCAATACCTTGCGCCTGTCTCACAATTATTCGGTCGATCTCTGGCTGGAGCAAACCGTGCGTCACGCCAGGATCGTCGTCGTGCGGCTCTTGGGCGGCGCTGCCTATTGGCAATATGGCGTAGACGAACTGACAGCCCTATGTGCCAACCACAAGATCGCGCTGGCGCTGCTCCCCGGCGACGCCAATCCCGATCCCATATTGCGGCATCGATCAACCATCCACCCCGATGATTGGTCAGCCCTGCACGCCCTTTTTACCGCTGGTGGTCCCGACAATGCCGACCGGATCCTTGCAGCCCTCAACCAGTTGGCAACGCCGCACGCCTTGGGCGCGCAACGATTGGCCAGGGATGCTGATAAGGATTTCGCCCCGGCCCCCTTTGCCCGTTTCGGCCTGTGGCACCCGGCTTTGGGCATAACCGAACCCGAAGCCCTTGCCGCCTACAACGCCAAAACGGTGCCGGATGCGGTCGCCAATATCCCGATCCTGTTTTATCGCGCAGCGCTCGAAGGGGCGGGCACGGCCACGCTCGAAGCCTTGATTGCTGCTCTGACGGCAGCCGATCTCGTTCCGGTCCCACTGGTCATTTCGTCGCTGAAGGAAGGGGCATGCGTACGGTTCGTACAAAATGCACTGGCCCGATTCCAGCCAGCCGCCATCCTGAACCTGACCGGTTTCGCGCTCGGCCTCGATGGGCTTGAAGCAAAATCCAATCCCTTTGCGGAAATTGACGCGCCCATCATCCAGCTGCTGCAAGGCGGGCGTCCTATTGAGCAATATCAAGCCGACCCGCAGGGCCTCTCTGCCAAGGACCTGGCGATGCAGGTGGTCATGCCCGAACTTGATGGCCGCATCGGCGCCATCCTCGTGGGCCACAAGCAACAGGCCCTCTGGCACAACCGGAGCCAGTGTCCGCTCTCGGCCTATGCCCCCGACGCCTCGGGCATCGCCCGCGCCACGAACTTGGCCCAAAATTATGCCCGCCTGCGCGCCACCCCGCGTGCGCAACGCAAAATCGGGCTGATTCTTGCCAACTATCCCATCCGCGATGGCCGTCTGGCCAATGGCGTCGGTTATGATGCACCCCAATCGAGCGTCGAAATTCTCAAGGCTCTCAAGGCCGAAGGCTACCGCCTCGACGTTCCCGAGAATGGCAATGCACTGATCGAATCGTTGCAGGCCGGCCCAACCAACGCCAACCCGCAGCGCGGCGCCAGCAAAGCCCAACTGACCCTTGCCCGCTACAATACGCTCTTCGCTGCGCTGCCCGAAAAAATCCGAACGGAAGTCACCACCCGCTGGGGCCAACCCGAAGCCGACCCGTTCCTGCGCGGCGACGTCTTTCATCTCCCGGCCCTGATCTTTGGCAACCTCACCATTCTGCTGCAGCCCGCCCGCGGTTATGATCGTGACGAAACCGCCAACTACCATGATCCCGATCTCGTGCCGCCCCACGCCTACCTTGCCGCCTATCTCTGGTTGCGCCACGAATTTGCCGCCCATGCCCTCATTCACAATGGCAAGCACGGAAATCTCGAATGGCTTCCCGGCAAGGCGACGGCGCTCGATGAAACCAGCTACCCTGACGCGCTTTGGGGCCAATTGCCCCATCTTTATCCATTCATTGTCAATGATCCCGGCGAGGGCACTCAGGCCAAGCGGCGCACCGGCGCTACCATCATTGATCATCTTGTCCCACCGCTGACGCGGGCCGAAACCTATGGCCCGCTCAAAGATCTCGAAGCCCTGCTCGACGAATATTACGCCGCCTCCGGCATGGACCGCCGCCGCCTCAGCGATCTCAAGCGCCGCATTCTCGATTTCACCCGCGACACCCGCCTTGATCGCGACATCGCCCTGCCGGACGATCCCGACGCGGCGCTGGCCAAAATCGACAACTTCCTTTGCGATCTCAAGGAAGCCCAGATCCGCGACGGCCTGCATATTTTTGGCCAGTCGCCCACCGGTGATTTGGAGCGCGATCTGATCGTGGCACTGGCGCGTGTTCCACGCGGGGATAATGGCGGCGGCGAGGCGTCCATCATTCGCGCTTTGGCCGATGATCTGAAATTGGGCTTCGATGCGCTGAGCGCAGAGACTCGGTTCCCCATGGTGTGGTCCCCAGGTGACACTCAACGCTGACACGGTGCTAACAGATGTGCGCACCAATGGTGACATGGTCGAGGTGCTCGAAACCCTTGCCGCAAGCCTTGTTTCAGGCACATCCCCAGAACCGGAATGGACTGCCACCAAGGCGGTTCTGCAAACCGTTCAAACCACCATCCGCCCTCGCCTTGCCGCCAGCGGTCCCAATGAAATCAAGGCCTTGATTGACGGTCTCGATGGAAAGTTCATCGCCCCCGGCCCATCCGGTGCCCCCTCGCGCGGCCGCCTGGACGTGCTGCCGACGGGCCGAAATTTCTTCTCGCTCGACAATCGCGCCGTTCCCACCCCAACCGCTTGGGAATTGGGTCGCCAATCGGCGGAAAACACCATCCTGCGCCACTTTCAGGATCATGGCGTCTACCTCAAGTCCCTGGCGCTCTCTGTCTGGGGCACTGCCAATATGCGCACCGGTGGCGACGATATCGCCCAGGCTCTGGCCTTTATCGGTGCCAAGCCAAAATGGGACCCGTCCTCACTGCGCGTCTCGGGCTATGAAATCATTCCCTTGGCCAGGCTGGGTCGTCCCCGCATTGACGTGACCCTCCGGATTTCGGGCTTTTTTCGCGACGCCTTCCCGGCCCAGATCGCCCTATTCGACCGCGCTATCCGTGCCATTGGTGCCTTGGACGAGCCTGAGGATCAAAACCCCGTCGCCGCCCGCATGCGCACCGACGCGCTCGGACTCATGGCCTCTGGCTCGAGTGAGGCCGATGCCGCCCTCGCGGCCGGTCATCGAATTTTCGGTTCAAAACCGGGCGCTTACGGTGCCGGGCTGCAGGGCCTGATGGATTCTGGTCAGTGGCAAACCAAGGCAAATCTGGCCGACGCCTTCCTCAACTGGGGGCAATATGCCTATGGGGTTCAGGCAGCAGGCATTCCCGAGCGCGCCCGCTTTGCCGCGCGCCTTTCCCAGATTGATGCGGTGGTCCACAATCAGGACAATCGCGAGCACGATCTGCTCGATAGCGACGACTATTATCAGTTCGAGGGAGGGCTGGCCGTGACGGTCGAAACCCTTTCCGGCAGTCAACCCGCCGCCTACCACAACGATCACTCCCGCCCTGAGCATGTGTTAACGCGAACGCTAACCGAAGAAATCGCCAAAGTCATGCGCTCGCGCGTGGTAAATCCTAAATGGATCAATGGCTTGCACCGTCATGGTTACAAGGGTGCCTTCGAAATCATCGCCACTGTTGATTACATGTTCGCCTTCGCCGCCACCACCGGCGCTGTCAAAACGCACCATTTCGACCTCGCCTTCGAAGCCTTCGTCGAGGACGAGAGCACGCGCGATTTCATCAAGAAAAACAATAGCTTCGGCTATGATGAATTGCTGAAAAAATTCCGTGAAGCCATCACGCGTGGCCTCTGGACACCTCGCTCCAACTCCGCCTACGCTCTTCTCGAGGAGACCCCCATGTCTGACCGCCCCAAGAAAACCGACTTAATGACTGAAGCCGAGCGCGACGCCTATCATGCTGAAAAGATGCGTAAAAAGAAGGAAGCGCGCACCCGCATGCTAGCGACGAAAACCGAAGAGCGCGGCCTGTTGATCGTCCATACCGGTAAGGGAAAGGGCAAATCCACGGCCGCCTTCGGCATGGTATTTCGCGCCATTGGTCACGGATTCAAGGTTGGCGTTGTCCAATTCGTCAAGGGCGCATGGGGCACGGGTGAACGCGATATTCTGGAAAAATTTCAGGACTTTGTGACCATTCGTGCCATGGGCGAGGGCTTTACCTGGGACACCCAGGATCGTCAGCGCGACCTCGCCGCCGCCGCCGCCGCCTGGAAACAGGCCAAAGAGATGATCGCCGACCCCAGTTACAAGATGGTGTTGCTTGATGAACTCAACATTTGCCTGCGCTACGACTATCTGCCGCTCGAGGAGGTCATCGAGGTGCTGAAAAACAAGCCCCGTGATACCCACGTCATTGTCACCGGCCGAAATGCCAAGGATGAGTTGATCGAAATTGCCGATCTGGTCACCGAAATGACCGAAATCAAGCATCCGTTTCGCACCGGTGTAAAAGCCCAGGCTGGCATCGAATTTTAGCCGATTGAGGTCATTGTCGGCAGGTTTTTGATGTTTCGACGCTCAGAGACGTCACAAGTCGCTCAACGACCGCGTTCATGGTCGCGATGTCCGGCATCGAATATTTGAGCTGAAACGCCCCATATTGGCTGCCGCCACAGAGCGCAATCAGGCGCTGGTACAAAACGCGTTGGCCCGAGACCGCCGAAAAGCTGGCCCAGGTCGGCGTCGTGGCCTGATAGGTGATATTCCAGCCATCGTCGGTAAGATATTCCATGCGCTCCGCAGTTTCGTCCTCGAACCCCTCCAGTGCATTTCCACCCCACACAACAAGGGATTGGGCGCGCACCGGACGCTCAAACCTTTGACCATCGCCATTGTCGCTCTCACCAGACCCAACGAAATCCGGTGGAATATCAATGCCGTAACCGAATCGCAAATTTGAATAATGTCCCCACGCTGTCGCCATCGCTGGCGTAACGCAGATCAACATGGCAATCACGAAAATAGCGCGCATCATGTCAGTTTGCCTGCAGCTTATTGTTTCGGCAAGCGCCGGGTGCAGCCTAGACCACCACGATGCCGGAATGTTTGGCTTTGTCTTCGGGTTCAACGTGAATGGTGACCTGCACATCCTCAACCGCTTTGCGCAGTTCCGCTTCAACCCGATCGCAGATATTGTGCGCGTCATCAACGCTCATGGCGCCCGGTACCACCAGGTGAAATTCGATAAAGGTCAGTTTTCCGGCTTGCCGGGTTCGAATGTCGTGGGCTTCAAGGGCGCCGTCGGCATTGCCGGCAATGACTTCACGAATGGTCGTGAGCGTTGACGGTGGTGTCGCCACATCCATTAGTCCGCCAACACTCTCACGGATGACACCCCAACCCGACCACAAAATATTCAGAGCCACAAACGCCGCCAGCAATGGGTCAAGGACTGCCCAGCCGGTCACCACCACAAGGACGAGGCCAATGAGCACACCAGCGGTTGAAACAACGTCGGTGAACAGGTGTTTGGCGTCCGCGCGAAGCGCCGGCGAACGGACCTTGCGTGCGTACCGCAACAGTGCCACGCCCCAAATACCGTTGATCACTGTCGCGCCGGCGCTTGTCAACAGCCCGTTGAGTGGCGCGTCCGTGAACTCCGGCGCGAAAAACCCCAAAAAGCCTCTCGAAAAATCAGGATTGCCGCAACGATGATCATCACGCCGACAAGGACAGCGGAGAAATATTCGGCCTTGTGATAGCCATAGGGCAGGGCGGCATCGGCTGGTCTTTGGGCCAGCCTGACCGCCATGATCGCGGCTATAGCGGTGACCACATTGACAACGGACTCAAGTGCGTCCGAATAGAGCGCGATTGATCCCGTAACGCGCCAGGCCACGACCTTCAACCCGAGCACCAGCAGCCCTATTGCCAGGCTGACGCTCGCAACGATCATGGTCTGCCGTGATGATTTGTCCGCCAAATGTTGCCCCATAGTTCGGCCAGCAGTATCCCTCAAGACTGAATGGCGGGCATAACAATTGCCGAACCTGTCGGCAAGTCATTGTTTTTGCAATTGATTTTCAAAAGCGACGGATTGCCGCCACATATCCGGCAAGCCTTTGATTGACCACGCAGTTCTGGCGCAATAGAACCTGCATCAGCGCAGCGTTCCACACAGGAACTGAAACAGAGTTCGGTGCGGTCGACCCAAATCGGGGACCAAGTCCGGAGCCTGCTACGGTTTTTTCGCGAACCTGCCTCTTTGATTCAAACCAAGAGGCGATCATGAGCATTTCGACCCCGCTTACCCTGCCACCCAATACTGGCATCATGCTGTGTGGCCACGGCAGCCGCAATCAGCTGGCCGTGGGTGAATTCGCCACTCTTGCCGAGCGCCTCCGCGAAAAACTGCCAGGCATTCCGGTCGAGTACGGCTATCTCGAATTTGCCAATCCGGTGATTCATCTGGGGCTGGACCGGTTGCGTGAACAGGGTGTCGAAAAAGTATTCGCCGTGCCGGGCATGCTGTTTGCAGCCGGTCACGCCAAGAACGACATTCCCTCGGTACTCAACACCTACGCCGCCAGCCACGACGATTTTGACATCACCTATGGCCGCGAGCTTGGCGTCGATCTAAAAATGATCCGCGCCGCGGGCGAGCGGATCGAACAGGCAATCAGAGGGGCACCGGATCAGTCCATTGCCCGGCATGAGACACTATTGATGGTCGTCGGGCGTGGCTCATCCGATCCCGACGCCAACTCCAATGTCGCCAAAATCATGCGCATGATCTGGGAGGGCATGGGCTTTGGCTGGGGCGAGGTCTGCTATTCCGGCGTCACTTTCCCGCTGGTCACCCCGGCGCTCGATCATGCGGTAAAGCTTGGCTATCGTCGCATCGTGGTTTTCCCTTATTTCCTCTTCACCGGCGTTTTGGTCAACCGCATCTATGCTGCCGCCGATGAGGCTCAGAAAAAATACCCAGGTGTCGAAATTCTCAACGCACCCTACCTAAACGATCATCCACTTGTCATCGACACCGTCGTTGAACGGCTCGAGGAAATGCTGGTCGGCCAGAACCTGATGAACTGTGCCATGTGCAAATATCGGGAGCAGGTTTTGGGTTTTGAGGCCGAAATCGGCATGGCTCAGGAAAGCCACCACCATCATGTAGAAGGCGTCGGTGGCGGACTGGAAAACTGCCCTTGCGACGGCGATTGCGACGCCTCCTGCCGCGACGAGGCCTTTTGCAAGACCCATGATCTGCCATGGACCCCACTCCATAGCCATGAGCCTCATGGTGACCATGATCACGGTCACAGTCACAGTCACAGTCACAGTCATGATCATGCTTTGCTCAACAAAAAAGCTGGCCACAGTCACGATCATGGCGATCACCACCACCATCCCTATCCCCATGCAAACCATCCGCTAGGGCCGGTAACTCTGCCGAAAATTCAGGGCAAACTTGCCCAGAGCCAGCGCAATAAGGGGTAGGCGAATGCAACATGTGCGTGACCCCGCCGGTATTTACGCTCAAAGCTTTGCCACGATAGAGCATGAGGCGAACCTGTCAGGCTTGCCGTCCGCTCTTCGCCCCGTCGCCATCCGCATGATTCACGCCTGCGGCATGGTCGATCTGGCCGACGACATAATCGGGTCAGCTGATGTGGTCGAGGCTGTTGCCAAAGCGCTCGACGCTGAAAAACCGGTATTGTGTGATTGTGAAATGGTCCGCGCCGGTATCATCACCAAATTCCTGGCCAAAGCCAACGATCTAGTGGTGACACTCAACGATCCACTCACTGAAAAAATGGCCGAATCGCTCAAAACCACCCGTTCTGCGGCCGCCGTGGAATTATGGCAGGACCGGCTGGCGGGCGCCATTATTGTGATCGGTAACGCGCCGACTGCGCTATTTCACCTGCTCGATATGATCGCTGCTGCTGCCGACCGCCCCGCCGCCATTATCGCAGCGCCCGTGGGCTTTGTCGGCGCGACCGAAAGCAAGGCGCTGCTGGCTACGAATGCGGCCGGCATACCCTTTGTAACAGTGCGGGGACGGCGTGGAGGCTCGGCCATCACCAGTGCGGCGTTCAACGCCATTGCGAAATTGGCCAACGACGAATGAGTAAATGGCTGGATATCGTTGGGGTGGGGGAGCGTGGTCTTGCTGACTTACCGCCTGGGTTGCAAGCGATAGTCGCTGCCGCAGATACCATCATAGGGCCGCCGCGCTTCGCCGATGGTGACCCTCGCCACCTACCATGGCAGTCGCCACTGTCCGCTATGCTGGACCAGATCGATGCCCGGCGCGGTAAACCGACACTCATTCTGGCAACCGGCGATCCAATGTGGTTTGGCATTGGTGCCACGCTGGCCAAGCGCTATGGACGCGACGAGATTGCCATCCATACCCATCCATCGGCATTCCAACTCGCGGCGGCGCGCTTGCTCTGGCCGCTTCAGCACGTCGCAACAATCTCGCTTCATGGGCGTCCGTCCGAAACCATTCACGCCCATATTCAGCCCGGCAACAGAATTCTGGCATTGACCAGCGACCGAGGTACCGCCAACAGCGTTGCCGAAATTCTTGTCGATCGTGGTTATGGCGCCTCATTGATGACGGCTGTGGAAAATCTGGGCGCCCCCGACGAGCGGATTGTCCCCGCAGTGGCGGAACATTTTGACGCCGCCACCATTTCCGACTTTTATGTACTCGCCATTGATTGCGTCGCCAGCGATGGTGCCGCGCTGCTACCATCGGTGCCGGGATTGCCCGATCAAGCCTTTGTTTCCGATGGCCAATTGACCAAACGCGAAGTGCGCGCCGCAAGCCTTGCCAAGCTCGCACCCTTCCCCGGCGCCATGCTTTGGGACGTCGGCGCCGGGTGCGGTTCAATCGCCATCGAATGGCTCAGGAGTGCGCGCGACTGTCAGGCGATCGCCTTTGAAAAGTCAGCATCTCGCTTGCAACTGATCGCTACCAACGCCGAAGCACTCGGGACGCCGCAATTGCGAATTGAGCCCGGCGATGCCGTGACCAATCTGAAGGGAATGCCAACACCTGACGCGATCTTCCTAGGCGGCAATGTCGGCAATCGCGCGCTGTTTGATGGCTGTTGGGAAGCGCTGCGCCCCGGCGGTCGATTACTTGCCAATGCCGTGACGGTCGAAGGGGAGATGGCATTGTTTGAGCGACAGTTCAGTCTTGGCGGTGACATTGTGCGTATTGAAACCGCTGTGCTCGATCAAATCGGTCGCCATCGCGCCCTTCGCCCGCGCATGGCCGTCACCCAATATCTAGTGACAAAACCATGACCGGCACCATGTATCTGATCGGCACGGGACCGGGCGATCCTGAACTGCTAACACTCAGAGCGGCGCGACTATTGGCGACAATGCCAGCCATTGCGTATCCGACGACCGAACAGGCAGGCGCCATGGCCTTCGACATCGCCCGCGCCTATCTCAACCCATCCGCTCAACTCCTGCCAATTTGTCTTCCGATGCGGCGCGACCGGGCACCGGGAAAAGCCGCCTATGATCAGGGCGCGAGCGTCATTCAGACGCAACTCGATGCAGAGCGCGACGTAGCCTATCTCTGTGAGGGTGACCCACTGTTTTACGGCTCCGCCATGTATCTGCTCGAGCGGATCAACGCGCCCGTCGTAGTTGTTCCGGGCATTACCTCGCTGACCGCCGCTGCCGCCGCCATTGTCCGTCCACTGGCGGCGCGCAACGAGACACTAAAAATCCTGCCCGCGCCGTTGCGCGATGAACGATTGAAGGCTGAACTGAACTCAGCGCCCGCCGCCGCCATCATTAAACTGGGGCGGCATTTCGACCGCATACGCGCGCTGCTCGAACAAACCGGGCATGCCAGAAATGCCGTAGTCATCGAATACGCCAGCGGCCAAAACCAGCGCATTACCAAACTCGCCGATTTCGCGCACGACGCGCGCCCCTATTTCTCGATTATTCTCTGCTCTGCCGGAGAGGAAGCCTGGGCCAAGACTTGAAACCTGCCATAATATGCTTCGCCGCCAACGGCTTGCCGACCGCCAAGGCAATCGCGGCCATGACCGGCGGCACCATCATCACTGACGGCAAATCGGCCATCCCGCGCCTGTTCACTGCCGGAACAGCGATAATCGGTGTCTGCGCCGCTGGCATTCTTGTTCGCCTGTTGGCCGCCCATATCGGCAACAAGCATATTGAACCCCCAGTGATTGCCGTCAGTGCAGATGGCACCCACATTGTGCCCTTGTTGGGTGGCCACCACGGCGCCAACATGCTGGCGCGACAATTAGCCGAGGGGCTTGGTGGCATCGCCGCGCTTACCACCGCGTCTGATGCTCGGTTTACCCGTGCACTCGACGAGCCGCCGCAAGGCTATGCCTTGGCCGATCCCACCGCCGCAAAGGCGGCCATGGCCGCGCTACTCGGTGGGGCTGCGGTAAAACTTGAGGGTGACGCCCCCTGGCTCGCCGATGCAGGATATACGCTCGACCGTGCCGGTACCGTTGTCATCTCGATAACCGAGAAGCGCACCGCGCCGGGGTTGGTCATTCATCCCAAAACGCTGGTTGCGGGCGTTGGATGCGAGAGGGACGTGGAGCCAGCCGAAGTTATCGCGTTGATTGATAAAACTCTCGCCGACGCCGATCTGTCACCATTATCCTTGGCGGCGATTGGCAGCATTGATCTCAAGGCAGATGAGACGGCCCTGCACGCAGCGGCAACCCATTTCGGCGTGCCTCTACGGGTGTTCACTGCGGTCGAACTCAATCAGGAACGTGACCGGCTGGTAACCCCCTCTGCCATCGTCGACGCCGAAACCGGCACGCCCGGCGTTTGTGAGGCAGTAGCGCTCAAGGCAGGCACATTGCTGGTGCCCAAGCAAAAATCCAAACGTGCCACCTGTGCGATTGGCAAGGCGCCAAGCCCGATAGAGATCGCAAATTTTGGCCGGGCGTCTGGCCAGTTGCACATCGTTGGTATTGGCCCTGGCGAAGCCACTTCGCGTACCGTCTCTGCCGTTCGGGCGCTGGATGCCGCAACCGACTGGGTGGGCTATGGCCTCTATCTCGACCTGATTGCCGACGTGCATAACGACCAGACCGAGCATCGATTTCCACTCGGCGATGAAGAACCCCGCGTCCGCCACGCTCTTGAATTGGCCGCCACCGGACGAACAGTCGCGCTCGTTTGCTCAGGCGATGCACAAATTTACGCCATGGCAGCGCTGGTCTATGAACTGCTTGACGCATCCGGCCCGCGCGCCGTCTCCGATGCGGCTCGGCGGGTCGGCGTGGCCAGCCATCCCGGAATTTCGGCGCTGCAATCTGCATCGGCCGCTGCGGGCGCCCTGCTGGGGCACGATTTCTGTGCCATTTCGCTCTCGGATCTGCTGACCCCTCGTGACCACATCATCAAACGCCTGCATGCGGCCGCCGAGGGTGATTTTGTTACCGCATTCTACAATCCGCGCTCGAAACGCCGCACCGATCTGATCGAACACGCCAAAGCCATCTATCTCGATAACCGACCATCCGATACACCGGTCGTTATTGGTACCAATGTCGGTCGGCCCGAACAAAACCTGCGCATCACCACACTTGCCGCCTTCGATCCGACCGAGATTGACATGCTGACCATTGTCCTGTTCGGCGCCTCATCGTCGCGTTCTTTGACGCGCGGCAATGGCCAGACCTACGCCTATACGCCACGAGGATACGAACGAAAGAGCCTGCCATGACAGTCTATTTCATTGGCGCAGGCCCCGGCGCTGCCGACTTGATTACGCTGCGCGGCCAACGATTGATCGAACGTTGTCCTGTGTGTCTGTACGCAGGGTCGCTCGTGCCCCCCGAAATCGTGGCTTCCGCCCCAGCCGGCGCGCTGGTCAAGGACACTGCACCCATGCATCTTGATCAGATTATCGAGGACATAAGGCTGGCCCACGAAATCGGACACGATATCGCCCGAGTGCACTCTGGCGACCCCTCGATTTACGGCGCCGTAGCCGAGCAGATGCGGCGGCTTGATGGTTTGGGCATAGACTATGAAGTCGTGCCGGGCGTGCCCGCCTTTGCCGGTGCAGCGGCGCGACTGCAGACAGAACTGACACTCCCCGAAATCGCCCAGACCATCATCCTTACCCGCACATCGGGCAAGGCGTCCTCGGTGCCCGAGGGCGAGCGGCTCGAGCTTCTCGGTGCGTCCAAGGCAACGCTGGCTATCCACCTTTCAATCCGCAATCTGGCCTATGTCGAAACCGCGTTGACGCCCCATTATGGATCCGACTGCCCGGTCATTATCATCTATCGCGCGACATGGCCGGATGAAGAAATCATTGTGACCACGCTTGCTGAAATGCGCGGGCGGGTCCGTGAGGAGAAAATCACCCGAACCGCGTTGATTTTTGTCGGTCAGGTGTTCGGGCAGACCCGGTTCAAGGATTCCAGATTGTACGACGCCCAGTTCGCCCATGTGCTGCGCAATGTCGGCAAGAAGAAAAAGTCAAAGCAGTCGGGCTAGAGCAGCCCCAACGCATTGTCGACGCTGGCGGCTGCCGTGCCATAGTCATAGTCGGGCCGATTTATCATGATGATGCCAACGCCCAGCGCCTGCGCCGCCGCCAGTTTCGCCATGGTCTGCACACCGCCAGAATTCTTGCTGACCAGATGGGTGATCTGTTCTGACTGCATAAGCCGGGTTTCATCATCAATAGAATAGGGTGGGCGGGACAAGACGAGGTGCATGTTACTGGCCAACACGGTTGTTGGCGCTTCAATCAGTCGGACGATAAAGCGACAATCCTCCCGCTTTGAAAACGCCTCCAACCCTCGATGACCCGTCGTTAGCAGCACAATAGCGCCCTTGGGTAACGCCATCGCTGCCGCAGTCATGTCGGCCACCCGCTGCCAATCCGCACCCGGTTGCTCCTCCCATCCGGGCCGCAACAGGCGCAACAGCGGTCGCGATGTGTGCTGCGATGCTAGCGCCGCATGGCGAGAAATCTGTTCGGCATATGGATGCGTCGCGTCGATCACGCGCTCGAAATTTTCTGCTGCGATATAGGTCGCAAGCCCCTGGACGCCGCCAAACCCACCCGTCCGAAGCTGTCCCGACACCTGCAGCGGCGCTACTGTACGACCAGCTAACGCCGTCGTTACGTCATGGTTCAACGCCACCAGCGCTGCCGCTAGATGTCGTGCTTCTGCTGTGCCGCCAAGAATCAGGATTTTCACCTAGGCCTCACCCACAATTGCACCGGCACGATCCACGACCAGAATGCCGACGGCAATTTTGGTCGCTCCTAGCGCCCTTTCGGCCCGTGCCTTGGCGGCCTTTGCCACCGCATCAGCCAGCCGGAAACCCGCGGCCATGCCCAAAACTTCATTTGCTGTATTCGCCAATGGTACTTTCGCCAGCAGGCTCTTTGCTCGCGCCCATGGCCGCCAGCATTGCCGTCAATCCGTCCAATTCGACGCTCGAGCGCCCCGAATGCAGGTCAAGCGACCCTTGCCCGAGCTTGACCAACTTGGCAAAGCCCCCGGCAATAGTTAGCTGTTCCACCGGATGTTGCTTGAGATATTTCAATAGCCCCCCGGCGAAATCGCCCATGTCCAGATAGGCTTCAATTGGCAACCCCAGCCGCGCCTGCGCCGCCTTTTCCGAGAGGTCGCCGGTCGAGCCAACAACATGAGTCAGCCCTATCGCCCGCGCCACATCGATGCCGCGATGGATCGAATGGATCCAAGCCGAACATGAGTAGGGAATAACAATGCCGGTCGTGCCCAAAATCGACAGTCCGCCCAAAATGCCGAGGCGTGGATTCCAGGTTTTTGCCGCCAACTGTTCGCCGTCGCGCACTGAAATGGTAACGACAAAATCCGGTGCAACACCAAACCGTCCGGCTACTTCGGTCACCACTGCCGTCATCATTTTTCGCGGCACCGGATTGATCGCCGGTTCACCAACGGCGAGAGGCAGGCCGGGCTTTGTAACGGTGCCGACACCTCGGCCTGCCCTGAACTGAACCCCGGTGCCAGTCGATCCGTGACTGATCGAGGCCATGATCAGCGCGCCATGGGTAACATCTGGATCATCGCCTGCATCCTTGATGATGCCCGCCTCGGCAAAGCCATCGCCCAGCGCCTCGTGGGCGAGCGAAAATCCTGGTCGTTGACCGCCGGGCAGCGGAATGACCACAGGATCGTCAAATCCGCCGCCCAATAGCGCCGACAGGGCCGATTTGGTGGCAGCGGTCGCGCAGGCACCGGTCGTCCAGCCACGCCTAAGCGCGTTTGCGTTGGGGACAGGCGTATCAACGGTTTCACTCATGGCAAAGACCTATATAAGCTGTTCCCGAACAGGGGAATACAATGTTGGATTGGCTAAAGTCCTTGCTGGTGCGCCGCGGGCATTTCGCAGCGCTCGATGCTGCTGATTTCCCTGATTTTGCACCTGGCTCTGTCTGGTTGGTCGGTGCCGGGCCTGGCGCTCCAGGGCTCATTTCTCTATTGGGCTACCACGCCTTGGGTCAGGCTGAAGTAATTTTTTATGACGCGCTAGTCAGCGATCGCCTTTTGATACACGCCAATCCACGTGCGCAAAAAATCTTTGCCGGCAAACGCGGCGGCAAGCCAAGTCCGAAACAGGCCGACATCACGCTGCAATTGATCGATTGGGCACGCAAGGGCAAACGCGTCTTGCGGCTCAAGGGCGGTGACCCCTTCGTTTTTGGGCGCGGCGGCGAGGAGGCCGGGGCCTTGTTTCGCGCCAACCTAAAGTTCCGCATCGTGCCAGGTATTTCCTCCGGCTTGGGAGGACTGGCCTATGCAGGCATTCCAGTTACCCACCGTGAAACCAACCACGCGGTCATCTTTCTGACCGGTCACGATGAAACCGGCGATGTCTCGCCGTTGGACTGGCCCTCGATTGCCAAGGCCGCTCCGGTGATCGTCATGTTCATGGCCGTCAAGCATTTGAACACCATAGTTCAAAAACTTCTGGCAGCCGGTCGTGATCCTACTGACCGTCTCGCTATCGTCTCCAATGCAGCCTCGCCCCAGCAAACTGTTGTCGAAACCACACTCGCAGCGGCAAGTGACCTAGCCGATGTGCCCACGCCCGCGATTGTCGTTGTCGGGCCGGTCAGCGCCTATCGCGACGCTTTGGATTGGTATACCGGCCCCGCCCGGGAGAACAGTTTTGGTTAAGGGGCTGGTGATTGGCGCGCCGCGATCAGGCTCAGGCAAGACAATAGTCACCTTGGGTCTGCTCGCGGCCCTAAATCAGCGGGGCACTGACGTGGCGCCCGCAAAAACCGGGCCGGACTATATCGATCCGATCTTGTTGGCGCGGGCGGCACAACGTCAGGCGATCAATCTTGATCCGTGGGCTATGAGCGGGCACCGTCTCCAATATTTGGCAGCCAACGTCGATACCAACTATTTGCTGATTGAAGGCGTCATGGGCCTGTTTGACGGTGCCGCTGACGGCGCTGGATCGACCGGAGACCTGGCAGAACTATTGGAACTGCCGGTGGTGCTTGTCGTTGATGCCGACAAACAGAGCCAGTCGATTGCTCCCTTGGTGGCGGGCTTTGCCAACTGGCGATTTGGCGTGCAGATTGCCGGGGTGGTGCTCAACCGTGTCGCCAGTACCCGACATGAAAAAATGCTGAGCGAAGCGCTGTCGGCGACCGGTATTCCCTGCCTCGGCGCAATCCCGCGCAATGAGCAATTGGTGCTGCCCGAGCGCCATCTGGGGCTGGTTCTTCCCGCTGAAATCGACGTGTTCGATCATTTTCTGGCTCAAGCCGCCGAGGCCATGGGCAATTACATCGATCTGCCCCAATTGTTGGAGTTGGCTCGGCCAATCCAGAACGAGTCGGACGTGGCGCGGCTCGCGCCGTTGGGCCAGCGCATTGCCATTGCCCGAGATGATGCATTTGCCTTTCTCTATCCGCATCTGCTGGACGGCTGGCGAGCCGCAGGCGCGGAACTGTCGTTTTTTTCGCCATTGGCAGATGAGGCCCCCGATGCGGGAGTCGATGCTATATATTTGCCCGGCGGTTATCCTGAATTGCACGGGGCCGGCATTGCGGCGGCCGCAAAATTCAAGGCCGGCTTAAAGGCGGCTCAACAGCGAAACGCCCTCATTTATGGCGAGTGCGGCGGCTTCATGGTCATGGGCGAGGTCTTGCTCGACAAAACCGGTATTCCCCACGAAATGACAGGGTTGCTGCCGGTTGTTACGCAGATTGATCGCCCCAAGCGCATCCTTGGTTACCGCCGTTTGGCGCATCAAAGCGCCTTGCCCTGGCCACAATTACTCGCCGGGCATGAATTCCACTATTCCTCGGCCAAACAATCGCGTCTGCCGCCGCTTTTTCACGCCAATGACGCCCGGGGCGAGGCGCTGCCACCGATGGGCGCCGCCATCGGACGGACCATGGGCTCATATGCTCACGTCATAGATGTGGGCACGCCATGACAGGCTCGGGCGCTTATGTTCATGGGCACCGGCTCCGACGTCGGCAAATCCATGATCGTGGCGGGGTTGTGCCGCGCCATGGCCAATCGCGGTCTCAGAGTCGCGCCGTTCAAGCCGCAAAATATGTCAAACAATGCGGCGGTGACCGAGGATGGTGGCGAAATAGGGCGAGCCCAGGCCTTGCAGGCGCGGGCGGCGCGCCGGTCCGCGACCACCGCCATGAACCCGGTACTGCTTAAGCCGGAACAGGAAACAGGCGCCCAATTAGTTGTCCGCGGCAGGCGGATCAGGCTCGATGTCGGCGCGCGACTATTTCAAGAAGCGCGGTGACTTGTTGCCAGATGTGGTTGCCGCCTTTCGTGAGCTGGCAAGCGACGTCGACCTTGTGCTGGTGGAAGGTGCAGGTAGCGCGTCGGAGGTCAATTTGCGGGCCGGTGACATTGCCAATTTTGGTTTCGCTCGTGCGGCGCAAGTACCCGTGATTGTCATTGGAGATATCCAGCGTGGCGGCGTTATCGCGGCGCTCGTTGGCACCTTCGCTGTCATCGCGCCAAAGGATCGGGACATGATCGTGGCAACGCTTGTCAACAAGTTTCAAGGCGATCCGAGCCTGTTCAGTGCCGGTAAGACCTTTATCGCCGAACACACGGGACGACCGGTATTTGGACCACTACCCATGTTTTCGGACGCGGCAAAGCTTCCCGCCGAAGACGTTCTGGCGCTCGACGCACCACGTCAGACCAGCGGCGGTCGCCTGACCATAGCTGTACCGCGTCTGCCCCGTATTGCTAATTTTGACGATCTCGATCCATTGCGTGCCGAGCCGGAGGTCAATTTGGTAATTGTCGAACCGGGTAATCCGTTGCCGCCCCACGCCGATCTGATCATTCTGCCGGGCTCCAAGGCTACGCGCTCAGATCTCGCGTTCTTGCGGTGCGAAGGATGGGACATTGATATTATCGCCCACCATCGTGCGGGCGGCCGCATTGTCGGTATTTGCGGTGGGTATCAGATGTTGGGGCGCACCATTGCCGACCCCGATGGCATCGAAGGCGCACCGGGCACCAGTGATGGACTAGGACTGCTGGATATTGAGACTGTTCTGGCACCCGAAAAAACACTGGGCGTCGTTAATGGTTCAGAAGTGCCCGGTGGCCAGTCACTAACCGGCTATCACATGCACATGGGACTTACCCAGGGTCCCGATTGTGCCAGACCGTTTGCGCAAATCCACGGCCTGCCCGAAGGCGCGCGCAGCGCCAACGGTCAGGTCATTGGCACCTATTTGCATGGTGTGTTTGCCTCGGACGCTTTTCGCGCCGCCTTTTTGGGAGTCGCTACCAGTGCCCTGGCATACGAGGTCGGTGTCGACGCCGCGCTTAACGCACTTGCTGTCCATCTCGAATCGCATTTGGACCTCGACGCGCTTCTGGCGCTCGCCCAGCCCATGGATATTGCCTGATGCACGTACTTATCGCCCCCCTTGCGCTTTTGATCGAACGCTACACCGGTTATCCGTCGCACCTGATGAATGCCATTGGCCATCCGGTCATCTGGTTTGGCAAGGCTCATTGATTATCTTGAAGCCCGCGTCGATCGCCGTGAATGCATTGCCCAACAACGACGCGAAGCGGGCATAATCAGCATGGCCGTCCTGCTTGGCGTCACCCTTCTGGCGGCACTTCTTGTCCAGCAGTTGACCCGCCAGATTCCACAGGGATGGCTGCTCGAAATGCTGCTGGCGACCCCTCTGCTTGCGCAAAAGGAACTTGGACGAGCGGTCGCCGCTGTCGCTGAGGCCCTCGACTTTTCGCTCGACGCTGGTCGAGACGCTGTCAGCCAGATCGTTGGTCGCGATCCTGACCGCCTGGATGAGGCCGAGATTAGTCGTGCCGCCATTGAGACTCTTGCCGAAAGCACCTCGGATGGCGTCGTTGCGCCCTGGTTCTGGCTTGTACTTTTCGGCCTGCCGGGGATCGTCGCCTACAAGGCGATCAACACCGCCGATTCAATGGTAGGTCATATGAACGAACGATATCGCGACTATGGATGGGCAGCAGCAAAACTCGATGACCTTGTAAACTGGATCCCGGCCCGGCTCAGCGCGATCCTGATAACTGCTGCTTGTTTTATCGTCCCCTACGCCAGTCCCGACCGAGCTTGGGCAACAGCTGGTCGTGACGCCGTGAACCACGTCTCACCCAATTCAGGTTGGCCCGAGGCCGCCTTTGCCGGGGCGCTCGGCTTGTCATTGGGCGGGCCACGCAACTATGACGGAGAAACCCTCGATTTGGCAATAATGGGGGAGGGCAAGCGCGCCCTTGCAGCAAGCGACATATTGCGCGCGCTCCAACTCTACCGGGCGACCTTGAATATTCTCCTCGCTCTGAGCGTAATTGTCGCGCTGCTGATGCTGTCGGCTCTTGGCTAGAATTTTGTCAGCGGTCGACCGGACGGGTCAACCGTCTGCCCCTTTAGCGTCATCGGCAATCCGGCGGTGACGAAATATACATCGGCACACACTTCCGCCAATTGCTGGTGGGTCGATCCAGCTAGATCCCGAAATATGCGCGCCAGTACGTTGTCAGGTACGATGCCTTGGCCAACTTCGTTCGACACCAGAATAATTCTGCAATCCTCGATTTTTGCCAACGCGGACTCGAGGCCATCAACAGCGTCCGCCACGCTTTCATTGGCGCCCAGAAGGTTTGAGATCCACAGCGTCAGGCAGTCAACCAGAATCACGTCGTGGTTACTGGCGGCGCGCAACAGGCCAGGGGCGATGTCCAGCGGCTCCTCAATGGTGGTAAACCGTTGATCGCGCGTCCGTTGGTGATTGCCGATCCGCTGGCGCATTTCTTCATCCAGGGCCTCGGCGGTTGCCAGATAGGCTGGATGTTGTCCCGCCCTAAGTGCCAACCGTTCAGCAAATCCGGTCTTTCCAGAGCGGGCACCCCCAAAACGAGTACATGGCCGACCATCATTTTCTCTCCTTGGAGGTCGCACTTGCGCTCAGCGCAACCTTGCCATGAACAAACAGGCTCTTCGCCTGCCAATTTTGTCCCTTATCCTACTTTCGTCTAATGATCTTTCGCACTATGGTCCGCGCGAATTATTCGATGTAGGTCCAGCATATAGGACGGAGTGGGAAGCGTGCCCAGATATTATCTCGGCGTAGACGGTGGTGGCACCAATTGCCGCGTCCGTCTGGCCAACGAAAATCTCGAGACGCTTGCAGAAGTCCGCAATGGCCGGTCCAACCTGCAAATTGACGATGGCAACCCTGCTTATGCAGCGATTAGTGCCGGAACGCGTGAAGTATTCGAAAAAGCCGGGCTCGACTATGCTGCCACCGCCAGTACACATGCCTGTTTTGGCATGGCCGGCGGTCGACTGATTTCGGCTCGTGAAGAATTTGCAACCCGCAATTGGCCGTTTGCCCAGGTGCGGGTCTATGATGATATCGACATCGCCCACGCTGGCGCTCTGGGTGGTGAGGATGGCGCCGTCATAATTGTTGGCACCGGCTCGGCGGGCCTGGCCATCATCGATGGCCAGCGTCATCAGATAGGCGGTTGGGGATTTGAGATTGGCGACCAGATGTCGGGTGCGATATTGGGGCGGGAGCTTGTCCGAATTGCTGTCGAGGCCGCGGATGGCCTTGCTCACGAATCCGCACTCACCAAGGCGGTGATTGCAAAGCTCGGCGGCAACAATGACGCAGTGATGGACTGGTCATTCGATGACAACCGCAACCCGGCCGACTATGGCGCGTTGATGCCGATGTTCATTGACTACTACCAGCAGGGGGATGCGGTCGCCATCAAACTGATGGAGTTGCAACTCACCTACATTGATGCTTATGCCAATTGGTTCAAGGCGCGCGGCGCCAAGGTCATGGCAATAGTTGGCGGATTCGGGCAAGCCCTGTTTCCGTTACTTGAAAAGCGCTATGGCAGTTTTGTTGTCATGCCCAAATTTGAACCACTGCATGGCGCCCTGATCCTAGCCAAGCAGAATTTCGCGCCGGCCTGAACCTTGCATTGAAGGGACTATTCTATCGTGTCCAGCCGTATTATTCCAGTCCAGCCATTTGATTATGTTGTGTTCGGCGCCACGGGCGATTTGACCAGGCGCAAGGCTCATTCCTGCGCTCTATTATCGTTTCAAGGACGGTCAGTTCGACGAACAATCCCGGATTATCGGGGTATCGCGTTCAAAATTGAGCGACGCGGATTTCCAGAAGGTAGCACGCACCTCCGTCAATGAATTTGTCGGCAAGGAATATCACGACAAGGCGGTTATCGACCGTTTCGTCTCGATCTTCTCCTACATCGTCAATGACGTAAGCAATGAGGCAGGCTGGGGCGATCTCAAGGGAGCGTTGCGTGAAGATCCCAAAATCGTTCGTGCCTTTTATCTGGCTGTAGCGCCAAATCTGTTTGAGCCGATAGCGGAATATCTGGCCAAGAAGAAATTCTATCGCCGTGATTCACGCGTTGTCATCGAGAAGCCCTTGGGCCACGATCTGGAATCGTCGGTGGAAATTAACGATGGCGTCGCCAAGATTTTCCGTGAGGATCAGGTCTATCGCATCGATCATTACCTCGGTAAGGAAACGGTCCAGAACCTGTTGGCGTTGCGATTTGCCAACATGCTGTTCGAGCCGATATGGAACTCTGCCCATATCGACCACGTCCAGATAACCGTGGCCGAAACTGTCGGTGCAGGCACGCGCGGCTATTATGACGAGTCGGGTGCCTTGCGCGACATGATCCAAAATCACATGCTGCAACTATTGTGCCTGGTGGCTATGGAACCACCGGCATCGGACGATGCCAATGCCTTGCGCGATGAAAAACTCAAGGTCCTGCGCTCGCTCAAACCAATAGCCAATGGCGAGGTCTCGAAAATGACCGTACGCGGCCAATATCGCGGTATTTCCTCGGAAACCGTGTCGGTCAACGGTTATCAGGACGAACTGCCCGACGATAAGAAGGGAGTCGCACGGAAACGTTTGTCGCGGTCAAAGCGGAGATTGAAAATTGGCGTTGGGCGGGCGTGCCCTTTTATCTGCGCACCGGCAAGCGCATGGCCAAGCGGGTGTCCGAGATCTGCATCCAGTTCAAACCCATTCCTCATTCGATCTTTGATCACGCCGAAGGGGCGCCGCGATCCAATAAGGCTCATTATTCGATTACAGCCCGACGAGGGCGTCAAACTGATGATGATGATCAAGGATCCCGGCCCCGGTGGCATGCGCTTGCGCGAGGTGCCGCTCAATCTGAGCTTTGCCCAGACCTTCGCCGAACGTACGCCCGAAGCCTATGAGCGCCTGCTGCTTGACGTGATTAGAGGCAATCAGACCCTGTTCATGCGCCGCGATGAACTTGAGGCGGCATGGAAGTGGGTCGATCCAATCCGCGAGGCGTGGGAGGCTTCGTCCGATCCAACCCAGATATATACGGCTGGCACCTGGGGGCCCACAGCCTCGATAGCCTTGATCGAGCGGGATGGTCGCACCTGGCATGAGGACGAACTGACGTGAGCATTGACCGGCGCAGTTTCGAGGGTCGATTGGCACTCGCCAAGGAGTTGGCGAGCAATGTTGCCAGCCACATTAATACGTCGATCGAGGCCAACGGCGTAGCCGCGATTGCCGTATCGGGGGGATCGACTCCGGTCCGGTTCTTTGCGTCCCTTGGCAAGCACAAGGACATAGACTGGTCCAAGGTCATTGTTACCTTGGTGGACGAACGTTGGGTCGGTGAGACCAGCGACCGCTCCAACGCCATGCTTGTAAATGAGCGCATGTTGCAAGGCCCCGCAGCAATAGCGCGTTTTTTGCCGCTTTATACTGGTGGTCAAACACCCGACGCTGCCGCCATCGAGCGCACCAACGCGTTACTGGCCGATTTGCCACGCCCATTTTCGGCTGTAGTTTTGGGCATGGGGACCGACGGCCACACCGCGTCGTTCTTTCCCGGCGGCAACACATTGAGCCAGGCGCTCTCCAGTGAGGGACCGGCCTTGGCCATTGAGGCCCCAGGTGCTGGCGAGCCACGCGTGACCCTGACATTGCCATATCTACTCGATACCGACGCGCTTTATCTACACATTGAGGGCGATGAAAAGGCCAAGGTGCTCGAAGTCGCCCTCGGCGATGGGCCGGTTGAAGACATGCCCATTCGAGCCGTATTGCGCGCCGGAAAGCCTGTAACCGTCTATTGGGCGCCTTAGGCTCCTGGGGCGATCCCCAATTGATCGCCCCGGCCGCTCCAGCCGCCCGTGAAAGGAGCAATCATGACCGTGCAAAAAGCCATTCAGGACGTAACTGACCGCATCGCGGCCCGTAGCCGTGAAACGCGTCGCGACTATCTCAATCGACTGAATGCCGCCAAGGAAGCCGGCGTTTATCGCTCACGACTTTCCTGCGGTAACCTCGCCCATGGCTTTGCCGCCTCCAGCCCCTCCGAAAAAGCTGCGTTGGCGGGTAACAAGACGCTCAATCTGGGTATCGTCACCAGCTACAATGACATGTTGTCAGCGCACCAGCCGTACCAGAGCTACCCTGACATCATCAAGGCAGCTGCACGCGAAATTGGTGCTACCGCGCAGGTTGCAGGCGGCGTGCCAGCCATGTGCGACGGGGTAACCCAGGGGCAGCCGGGCATGGATCTGAGTTTGTTCTCCCGCGATGTCATTGCCATGGCGACGGCTATTTCGCTGAGCCATAATATGTTTGATGCTGGCGTTTTTCTGGGCATTTGCGACAAGATCGTGCCGGGATTGCTGATTGGCGCGCTGACCTTTGGGCACCTGCCAGCTGTTTTCGTGCCTGCCGGGCCAATGCCCTCGGGGCTGCCGAATGATGAAAAATCGCGCATTCGCCAGGCTCTATATGGAAGGCAAGGTGGGTCGGGCCGAGCCTGCTGGAGGCTGAGGCGAAATCGTATCACTCGGCAGGAACCTGCACCTTTTATGGCACCGCCAATTCCAATCAGATGCTGATGGAAATCATGGGCCTGCATCTGCCGGGCGCCAGTTTTGTCAATCCGGGCACGCCGCTGCGCGATGCGCTGACCCAGGAAGCGACGCGCCGGGCGTTGTCGTTGTCGGCGCAGGGCAACAATTATACCCCGGTCGGTCACGTCATCGACGAAAAGGCCATCGTCAACGGCCTTGTGGGGTTGCATGCGACGGGGGGGTCGACCAACCACACAATGCACCTGATCGCCATTGCGGCGGCGGCAGGGCTGACGGTGACATGGGACGACATGTCCGATCTGTCCGATGCCACCCCGTTGCTGGCACGAGTCTATCCCAATGGCGTTGCTGACGTGAACCATTTCCACGCGGCGGGTGGTATGGGCTTTCTCATTCAGGAACTGCTTGGCTCCGGCCACCTGCATGAAGACGTCAAGACGGTTTGGGGCACAGGCCTGTCCGGCTATTGTGTCGAAGCCAAACTGATCGAGGATAAGTTGAGCTTTGAACCGGCGCCCAAGGAGTCGGCGCTACCCAAGGTTCTGGCTTCGGCAAAGACGCCGTTCCAGCCAACGGGTGGGCTCAAGCTGTTGACCGGCAATCTTGGTCGCTCGGTGATCAAAGTGTCGGCGGTCAAGCCCGAGCATCGGGTAGTTGAAGCGCCTGCCCGGGTGTTTCATGGGCAGGAGGGCTTGCAGGAAGCGTTCAAGGCGGGTGAACTGACGGGCGATCTGATCGCTGTCGTGCGGTTTTCCGGGCCGCGGGCGATTGGCATGCCGGAGTTGCATAAGCTGACGCCGGCGCTGGGGCTGTTGCAGGACCGCGGCTTCAAGGTGGCGCTGCTGACCGACGGGCGGATGTCGGGGGCGTCGGGCAAGGTGCCGGCGGCGATCCACATGACGCCCGAAGCCATGGATGGCGGCGCGATTGCCAAGATCCGCGACGGCGACATGATCCGGCTCGATGCCAATGAAGGAACGCTGCAATTCCTGGGCGATGAGCGCGAATTCTTCTCACGCACCCCGGCCACCGAGGATCTGCGGCCCCAGCATTTCGGCATGGGGCGCGAATTGTTCGCGGGCATGCGCAGTCTGGTGGGCGTGGCCGACCGGGGCGCCAGCGTCTTTCAATAAGGCTAGCGCGTCCGCCCGAACAGCCTTTCTATGTCGCGCTTTTTGAGTTCGACATAGGTCGGGCGGCCGTGAATGCACTGGCCCGAATGGGGCGTCGCCTCCATATCGCGCAACAGCGCATTCATTTCATCGACCCGCAGGCGGCGGCCCGAACGGACCGAGCCATGGCAGGCCATGCGCCCGATAATGGCTTCCATCCGGTCGCTCAGTGCGGTGGTGGTTTCCCACTCGGCCAGCCCGTCGGCGAGATCGCGGATCAACCCCTCAATATCGGTTTGCCCAAGCAAGGCCGGGGTCTCGCGCACCGCAATGGCGCGGGCACCGAAGCGCTCGATATAAAGACCGAAACGCTCAAAGTCGGCGGCGGCATCCTCAAGGCGGACGCAATCTTCCTCGGGCAGGCTCGATAATGACGGGAATGAGCTGGGCCTGACTGGGCACCGGCCCGGACGCCAACTGGCTCTTGAAACGCTCATAAACCAGGCGCTCGTGGGCGGCGTGCTGGTCAACCAGCAATAGCCCGTCACCATTCTGGGCGATGATGAAATTGTCAAACATCTGGGCGCGGGCGGTGCCAAGCGGGTATTCGACGAGCCCCGCCGGTTCGCCCTCCTCAACCCGCCCGCTCGGCTCCGTAAACCCGGCAAAGCCGCGCTCGACGGGGATTGCAGAGGGGCGCGACCCATAGGCCAACGGCGTTTCGGCCAGAGGCGCGGGAGAGATTGGCCCAGCGGTGGAAGCGGGGGCGAGCGCCGGGGCCGGGGCGACGGCGTTGTCGTAAACGGGGGCGGTAAAGGCCCCCATGACATCTTCGGCAACGCTGGTTGAAGCCTTGAAACCGGCGTGGGTCAAGGCCTCGCCGATGGCGCGAATGACGGCGCTGCGCACGCCACCGGCATCGCGAAAACGCAGTTCGGCCTTGGCGGGGTGCACATTGACATCAACCTCGCCCGGATCGACCGCCAGATAGAGCGCAATGACGGGAAACCGGTCGCGGAAGGTGAAGTCGGCGTAGGCGGCGCGAACCGCCCCCATCAGGACCTTGTCGCGCACCGAGCGGCCATTGACGAAATAGAACTGGCTGAGCGAATTGGCGCGGGTATAGGTGGGCAGGCCCGCCAGACCGGCAACGACAACGCCGTGCCGGGTGGTGGCCAGACGGACCGCGTTCCGGGCGAAATCATCGCCAATGACCTGCGCCAACCGTCCGGCGAGCGCGCCATCGCCAGTGACAGCGGGCCAGTTGGCGGTGCTGCGGTCCGATCCGTTGAGAACGAAATGGACTTCGGGATTGGCCATGGCCAGACGCTTGACCACGTCGGTAATGGCGGTGGTCTCGCCCCGGTCGGTCTTGAGAAATTTCAGCCGGGCCGGAATACGGGCAAAGAGATTCTTGACCTCGATGATGGTGCCGCGATTCATCGCCTGGGGCAGGGGGCCATGCTTGTTGCCGCCCAAGACATTGAGCCGCAGACCGGTTTCAGCATCGCGGGTGCGGGTTGAAATGCTCAGTTCGGCCACCGAGCCGATGGAGGCCAGCGCTTCGCCGCGAAAACCAAGGGTGCGAATATCGTCAAGCGCGGCGTCGCCCAATTTGGAGGTCGCGTGCCGCTCGACCGACAGCACCAGATCGCGCGCATCCATGCCGTGGCCATCATCCTCGATGCGGATCAGGCTCTTGCCACCCCCGGCGGTGGTAATGACAATGCGGCTGGCCTCTGCATCGATGGCGTTTTCGACCAGTTCCTTGACAACGCTTGCGGGGCGCTCAACGACTTCGCCCGCCGCAATGCGGTTGATCAGATCATCAGGTAATTGCCGGATCGGCATGCAGCGATTCTCCTTTGCGCCAGCATAGGGGATCGCCACACGGTTTCCGACCCGCTTTGCATTTTGCCCACGACCAAATGCCCGCCCGGCGCAAACCGGCGGTTTTAAAAAGATTGCCACATGCGGCGAGAACCGGCCTCATGTGATTTTTAAGTGCGAGACTGGTCTCGCCGCATGTGATGGGCTTTCCGGACTATGGAGCGCTTTGTTCCGGCCTTGCCGGACAAACCCGTCACACGGACCCAGGAGCGCGCGACCGCCTCCCTCCCATCTGCTCTCCCACGGACCGTTCGTCGCGACCCCGCAATCGCGTGGGGAGTGAGGCTAGTATGGGGGAGGTTTTGGCGGTGGGGATAAGTTTTGCTTGGGGGCAGGAGTGGTTTTGGCGGGTCGCTGACCTTCTACCCGCCCCGGGTCATTCCGGCGGAGGCCGGAATCCATCATGATATGCACCAACCCGCCGTGAGGGCGGGAATATCTCACAATGGACCCCGGGTCACGCCCGGGGTGACACCGAGAGGGGAGACTCAGCGGACACGATTGTCAGCAAAGAGGCTCTCAATTGATAGCGGATACTATCGGGAGGGGCATGGGTTCTATTGGGGGGCACCCTGCTTGGTCGGAAGCACGATGCTGACCGACAACGGGAAACGGCCCAAGATATTGACGCGGTTCCTATGCCTGCAAACATTGTACAATGACATAAGATAAGCTGTCCCACATGGATGCGAGATGCTCCGGCGATGGCGCAAAATTTGGGGAGTGTACGTAGCGGTTCAGCGTATCTGCAGATATGAGCTTGTCTGACTGTTTGAATTTCGTTAACACCCCGAGCTGCTTTTTGTCCAACTTTTCTGCGGCGGCCAAGTGTTTACCAACCTTTTCAAGACGCGCAGCTAGTTTGTCCTGATCGTTGATAGGTACCTGCTTCTGGACAATATAGTTCTCGACTGCCAGTTCGAGTAGGACACGGAACATCACCGAAATCGCGTTGGGGTGCTTTGCCAACTCTAGGTGAAATTGAAGGCTCCTCCCAAACTTGGTGATGTCGCTGCAATCGGCCGGGCCAGATGAGTGAATAATCGACATGCGGAATTAGCGTTGTTCGAAGCGTTGGTTTGGGTGGTTTGCCGGGTTTAACTTTGCCCGTCGTGTTTTTTGTTCCTCTTACAGTAGCAGGTAGAGAATGATGGGCCGTGGGAAGGACGCCCTCACGATCAAGGCTGTCAAGGTAGGCGCGCTTGCCGTCCACATCCCAAACTTGGGCAAGGACAAGCTTTTTTCTGACAAGTCGCTTGCGACCCTCGCCATTGCGTCAACCGACGCAGCCTCGTTGTGGGTAAACTCGAAGCGCCCCTTGCTCACGCTAAACCCAAGTCGATTTCTGAACGGCTCGGCTGACAATAACCGGTTCATCGTCGAGCGCGGTATCTTTTTCTTAGGAAGCTTACCGGCTTCTTTGAGCAGCTTTTCAATCTCGTCCGAGACATTTATTCCACTACCTTGCCCGGTTCGCCCGACGAAAGTGGCTTTCATGCGATCGTCCCACGTCAGCTGTCCGACGCCATTCTGCGTTCCAGTATGTCGTCTGAACAAGATTTCATCGACGCGGTGGGGGTCTGTCTCCACTTGGCATTCAACCTGTTTGGGAAAAGTCCCTGTGAACAGCGATCGCTGCTTAGCAAAAAAGGTCTGAAGTTCGGCTGTGGGCGCTCTTCTGGGCTCATTGAGTAACTTGAGGCAAGTGATGCGTCGGTTCCCGTCAAATACAGTGAACTTGTTGCCCTGAGGACTGACCAGCGGAATCTCGAAAATTCGGCCCTTTTCGGTAATATCTTTTGCAAGGTTCCGCATATGCGCCTCGCGATGGTTAAAAAGCCACGCAATTGCCATCGGTTCGCTCTCCAACTCGCCGTGCCGGTCGTTCGCCTTGTTAATTTGGAGGTCGTTTAGGTTGATATTTCGAATTGGCATAGGCTCCCCCTTTTTAAGAGCCACCGTCCGCTGTTTGCGGATCGGGACTATCTACTTTTGCAGTTCCCTCTCAAGCAGTTCCAAATGGTACCTCCACCAATAGAGGGCTTCGCGGAACAGTTGGAAAGCATCTTGGCCATCGGCAAATTCGATGAAATAGCCGTTTTCGCTCCGACTGAGTTTTGCACCGAACGTGTACGTCTTTAAAATGTTGTTTCTTTCCTCCTCGATGAAGTTCCAAAATATGTCCGAGGACTGCCGGTCGGCCTTTAATGTCGCCCAAAAGCCAGCGACTATGGCTGCATGGGTCAAGGAATATTGAGAGTCGACCTTAGCGAGGACGTGGCCAATAGTCCTTAAAAGCGCGATTCCTGAAATCCAGTGAAGTCGCCATTCAGGCAGTTCTTCGTTTCTATCCACGATGTCGGAGTTTTCGAAAAGGAAAAGTATGCTAACGCAATCCCAATATGGTTCCCACGCCCTCAACGTTTGGGAGGGTGGGGTCCGAACAAAAATGTCGCCCGTGATAAAGCTAGCCATGGACCAACGATCGCGCACAAGTGAGGAGTCGGCAACTGAAAGCATTATTAGATTAACAGGTAATGCTTTTAGGTTATTCACTAAATTTCCCCAAGAACTTCTATAGAAAATCCACCGAGCCTCTTTGGCGGACAATGTAGTGTCGGTTACATGGATCTGAAGGCAGGCTCCTAGTATTCGGCAACTTCTAAAATTCATGCCCCCCAACCCGAAAGCGCAAACATGACAAGAACAATCGCGCTGACCTGTCTGGCCATGGTAGCGTTTGCGGCCAATTCGGTTTTGACGCGGCAGGCGCTGGGCAGTGGGGCGATGGATGCGGTGGGGTTTGCCGGGGTGCGGCTGGTATCGGGGGCGATCATGCTGGCGCTTCTGGTTACGCTGCGGGCCCCGAAAAGCTGGCGGGCGGTGCCGCGGCTGGGCAATTGGCAACAGGCGGGCGCGCTATTGGGTTATGCCATTGCCTTTTCGCTGGCCTATGCGCTGCTCAGCACCGGCACGGGGGCGCTACTTCTGTTTGTCAGCGTGCAATTTGGCATGATTGCCCGCGCCGTATGGACGGGCGACCGGCCGGGGGGCATTGAATGGCTGGGGATTGCCATTGCGCTTGCCGCCTTTGTCTATCTGGTATCACCGGGGCTTTCCGCCCCCGATCCGCTGGGTAGTTTTTTGATGGTGATCGCGGGACTAAGCTGGGCTGGCTATTCGCTTTTGGGGCGGGGATCGGCGCGGCCCTTGGCCGATGCCGCCGGCAGCTTTGTGCGGCTGGCCCCGATTGCGCTGATCATGGCGATCTGGGGCATTGTCCAGCATCCGCCGACCAGCGCGGGCGTATTGTTGGCCATTGGTTCGGGCGCGATTGCCTCGGGGCTGGGCTATGCCATCTGGTATGCGGCGCTGCCATTTTTAAGCCGGACGCGGGCGGCGGTGGTGCAACTGAGCGTGCCGGCCATTGCGGCGCTGGGGGCGGCGCTATTGTTCGGGGAAGTGCTGAGTGCGCGGCTGATCGTGGCTTCGATCGTGATCTTGGGCGGCATTGCCATTGCCATTGTGGGCGCCGAGCGCCGCCGGGTGCCGCTTGTCTGAGCGCTTGCCCTTCGCGGCAGGCCCGATTACCACACGAGCCATGCGAAAAACCGATCAGACACCGATGGAACTGGCGCTGACCCTGGCCGAAGAGGCCGCGGCCAATGGCGAAGCGCCGGTGGGCGCTGTCATCATGGAGGGGGAGCGGCTGTTGGCCAGTGCGCGCAACCAAATGCGGGCGCTCAATGATCCCACGGCCCACGCCGAAATGCTGGCCATTCGCCAGGCGCTGGCAACGCGCGGCAGCGGGCGGCTGGACGGGTGCGATCTTTATGTAACGCTGGAGCCTTGCGCCATGTGTGCGGGCGCCATTGCCCACACACGGCTGCGCAGGCTCTATTTCGGGGCGGGCGACACCAAGGCGGGGGCGGTTGAAAATGGGGTGCGGTTGTTTGACCAGCCGACCTGCCACCACGCGCCCGAAGTGCTGTCGGGCATTGGCGAGCAACGCGCAACGGCGCTGTTGCAGCAGTTTTTCAAGAGTTTGCGGCGCTGAGGCGGCGGTCTATTTGGAACCGGTGACCGGAATGCGCTCGGCGATGTAATCCTCGATCTTGCGATCCAGAATGCGCTTGAAGCGCTCCTTGTCGGCATCGCCCCGACTGATGATTTCGCGCGCCCGCCAATATTCCAGCGCCCCGAAATCGGCAACATGGGGGCGCACATAAACATCGGGCGGATAGGCGGCCATCATGTGGGCGGTCAGCGAATGCATCATGATCTGGGCCGAGCCGAACCAGATGTCGAGCGCCCGGTGATCGGTCTTGGTAATGCCTTCGGAAGGATCGCCATTGACGTCGATGCCGATCAAAAAGTCGGTGTCGATATCGGCCTGATCCAGCGGCAGCGGATTGACGACGCCCCCATCGACCAGCAGGTGATTGGCATAGCTGACCGGCTTGAACAGGGTCGGAATGGCAATCGAGCCAGCGATGGCCGAGCGCAACTGGCCATTGTTGAACACCACCTGATGCCAGGACTGGAAATCGGTGGCCACTACATAGAGCGGCACTTTGAGGTCTTTGAATTCCTCGGGAAAGCCCGGCGGAATGAACGCATCGACAATCGAGGTCGCGTCGAGCCTGCATCGATATGCCGTTCTTGAAAATGGCGCCCAGACCGCGCAACTGCACTGCCCACAATTTTCCGGCAATGGTGCGCATGGTGCCCAGAACTTCAAGGGTATGCTCGCGAATATCCTTGCCGCTGATACCACTGGCCCAGCCGGCCCCGATCAGCGCGCCAATCGAGGTGCCCGAGATGACCGCTGGCTTGATGCCCAGATCATCCATCGCTTCGATATAGGGAATGTGGGTCAGCCCACGCGCTGAGCCGCCGCCAAATGCCACACCAATCCTTGGCCCCGACGTGCTCACCTTGCGCTCTGGCTCCTTACCCTTTTGTGCCAGCTTACGCGCCAGTGCCATGCCGCGCAATTGCAGCGGCGTCAAAGGGCGTTTGGCCGACGTCTCGTCCGCGCTGGACCGAAACAAATTTAGGCCCGCAAGGTTTAGGAATGGTTCAAGGCCGTTGGTCTTCGGCTTCGCGGGCGATGGCGCGCCAGCCGATATCGCGTCGATAATATCCTTCGGACCAGTCAATTTTCTCCAGCGCCTCATATGCGCGGCGCTGTGCCTCTGAAACACTCGCCCCCAGCGCGGTCACGTTGAGCACGCGCCCGCCATTGGCAACTAAACGTTTCCCCTCATATCGGGTTCCCGCGTGGAACAACTGAATCGTCTCGCTATCGAGCGCGTCCGCCCCGCCAATCTCGCTGCCCTTGCCATAGCTGCCGGGATAGCCCTTTGTCGCCATGATCACGGTCAGCGCCACTTCATCGCGCCATTGGGCGGTGTGGCCTGAGAGTTTTCCCGTCGCGGTGGCCAACAGCAGGCTCAAGCAGGTCCGACTTGAGCCGCATCATCAGCACCTGCGTTTCGGGATCACCGAACCGGGCATTATATTCAACCAACCTCGGGCCGGTTCCGGTCAGCATGATCCCGGCATAAAGAACGCCCTGATAGGGCGTGCCGCGGGCTGCCAGGCCGCGCACCGTGGGTTCGATGATTTCGGCCATGGTCTGGGCGATCAAAGCCTCGGTCATGATCGAAGCGGGCGAATAGGCACCCATGCCGCCGGTATTGGGCCCAGTGTCGCCATCATAGGCGCGCTTGTGATCCTGCGCGGTCGCCAGCAGTAGGGTATCCTTGCCATCGCACAGCACAAAAATGCTGGCTTCCTCGCCCTCCATGAATTCCTCGATCACCACCTCGGCACCCGAAGCGCCAAAGGCACCGCCGAAACAGTCGATAATGGCCGCTTCGGCTTCCTCGATGGTCATGGCAACGGTGACGCCCTTGCCGGCAGCCAACCCGTCGGCCTTGATCACGATGGGGGCGCCCTGCTGGTAGAGATAGCCAAGCGCTGCCGCCTCGTTGTCGAACCGGCCATAGGCGGCAGTGGGAATGTTCATCTCGTCGCACAGCGCCTTGGTAAAGCCCTTGGAGCCTTCAAGCTGGCCCGCGGCCTTGCTGGGGCAAAAACACGCAATGCCGGTTGCGCGAACATCATCGCCAAGCCCGGCAACCACCTGTGCATCGGGACCGACAACGACAAGATCAATCGCCATCAGTTTGCAGAAATCAGTGATGGCCTTGTGGTCAGTAATGTCGAGCGCGACATTTTCGCCAAGATCGCGGGTGCCGCCATTGCCGGGGGCGATGAACAATTGGTCAAGGCTTTTCGATTGCGTGATTTTCCAGGCCAGAGCGTGCTCGCGACCACCCGATCCGATTAATAATACGCGCATGCCCAGCCCTCGTTTATCTCGATGCGGCCCTCTAGCATGGGTGTTGTCATCTCGCCACCCTTGACGCCAATGGTCTGAGCAGGCACCTACAGTCTATGGAAGCACCCAACACCAACGCCAGTGAATTCAGCGTCTCCGAGATCGCCCAGGCGGTCAAACGAACGGTTGAGGATTCATTTGGCTATGTGCGGGTGCGCGGTGAAATTTCCGGCTTTCGCGGCCAGCATTCCTCGGGCCATGCCTATTTTACCCTCAAGGATCAAGCCGCCGCCATCGACGCGGTGGTCTGGAAGGGCAATTACGCCAAACTGAGCTTCAAGCCCGAAGAAGGGCTCGAAGTCATTGCCACCGGGCGGCTGACCACATTTCCGCGCTCGTCCAAATATCAGATCGTCATCGACAATATCGAGCCCGCCGGGGCCGGTGCGCTCATGGCGTTGCTGGAGGAGCGACGCAAGAAGCTACTGGCCGAAGGGCTGTTTGCCCGCGAGCGCAAGAAGACCTTGCCTTATCTGCCGCGCACTATCGGGGTCATCACCTCGCCGACCGGCGCGGTGATCCGTGACATTCTGCATCGGCTCGATGACCGGTTCCCGACCCACGTGCTGGTGTGGCCGGTGCGGGTGCAGGGGGACACCTGTGCGCCCGAAGTGGTCAACGCCATTGCCGGGTTCAACGCCATGAGCACCGATGGGCCGATCCCGAGGCCGGATCTATTGATTGTGGCGCGGGGTGGCGGCTCGATTGAAGACCTCTGGGGGTTCAATGAGGAAAGCGTGGTGCGCGCGACCGCCGACAGCACCATTCCCATCATTTCAGCGGTCGGGCATGAAACCGACACCACCCTTATCGATTATGCATCGGATATGCGTGCACCCACCCCGACCGCGGCGGCTGAAGCAGCGGTGCCGGTGCGGGCCGAACTGATTGGCTATGTCGAGGATCTGGGGCAGCGCCAGCGCCATGCCACGCGACGGCAAGCGACAAGCGCCCGGGACCGGCTGCGGGCGGCAATCGCTGGCTTGCCGCGGGCCAGCGATCTGGTGGCAACCCAGCGCCAAAGGCTTGATCACGCGTCCTCCAATCTCTTGAGTGGACTGCGTCACGCCAGTCAGGCAAAAGCCATCCAGTTCGAGCGGCTCAAGCCGCGCCACAATCCGTCGCTGCTGACCCGACGCACGGGCGAATTGTCCGAACGGCTGGTCAATGTCAGCCGACGCGGCGAAACCGGCCTGCGTAAATCGGTTGATCGCACCCGGCTATTGTTTGATCCGGTGGCGCAAAAACTGCTGCCCGCCAAGAGAACGCTGTTGGAGCGCAAGGCCGCGCAATTGGCCAGGGTGGCCGGAAAACTGTCGCCCAACGGCTTGCGCAATGAACTGCGACAGGCGCAAAACCATTTGCGCCCGCTGGCGGCGCGGCTGTCGCCTGCAATTGTGCGCCAGTTGCGTGAACGCAGCCAGCAACTGGGGGCAATCGAAAAATTGCTGGCGTCGCTAAGCTATACAAGCGTTCTGGCGCGCGGCTATGCGCTGGTGCGCGATGCGCAGGGCAATCTGGTCGGCTCCAGACAAGCGCTTGATCCGGGTGACGCGCTAAATGTCACATTCACCGATGGCGATATTGGCGTCACGGTATCGGGCGCCCCGGTGACGAGCAAAAAGAAGATGCGTTCGGGGCCTGAAAGTGGCGAACAGAAAAGCCTCTTTTGAAGGCCCACCATAGCCGGTAAGATGCCCAAGGGGGCGACCAAGGATCGAGCGATGAACATATTTGAAAAGGGCTTTGCCCCGACCCAGGCAACGGTCCGCTACCTCGATGCCGATTATGTGGTGCTCAAACCCGGCTCATTCGTGCGCTGTGCCATTACCGACAAGCCCATTCCACTCGATGAACTGTTCTATTGGAGCGTTGATCGCCAGGAAGCCTATATCGATGCGGTAGCAGCGGCAGAAGCCTTTGAGCGGTTTGGACGCGGCCAGAACTGACCATGACCGACAAAGCTGATCAGCGCTGCTTTCTGGTCATTTCCAATGGACATGGCGAGGACTGGATTGCGGCGGCACTGATCAAGGCCTTGCCCGACAATATCAGGGCCGAAGCCTACCCGATGATCGGGGCCGGCAATGCCTATGCCCATATCTGTCCAATCGTGGGGCCGCGTGCAGCGCTTGCCTCCGAAGGCTGGCGCAATGTCAAAGGATCGTTGCGCAAGGATATTGCCACCGGTGGGCTTTCCGTCATTCCGCCGGCCCTGCACTTTTTGCGGCAAATCCGGGGGCGCTATGACCGCGTCATTGTGGTGGGTGACATGGTCGGGGTGCTCGGTTGTGTGTTAACCGGCGTCGGCGATCTGACCTATCTGGATGTTTATAAGACCGGCGCGGCGCGGCTATACTCGCCACTCGAAGCCATGGCCATCCGGCGCAGTTGTAAAACGGTGTTTTGCCGTGCTGCCAATCTGGAGGCGCTCCTCAAAGACAAGGGCGTCGACGCACGCTGCGTCGGCAATATCATGATGGATACGGTCCCCAGCGGCGATTATGACGCGGGCGCGCGCCGGTCGCGGCCACATGCGGTGACCCTGCTGCCGGGCAGTCGGGCCCTGACCGGCGAAAGTTTTGCCGTGCAGATCAACGCGCTGCGCACACTACCGCCTGGCGAGCGCCCCGATATTTTTCTGGCGCTGGCCGGGAGCGTCAAGGTTGATGATCTGGCCCGCGCCGCCAAATTGCAGCGCACGCCAATGCTGACCGGGGAGGCGAGCGATGTCGGTGAATTGTCGGACGGCGATTTGACCGTGCACATGGCGCGTGGCGGCGCGATGGGCAATCTGCTGGCAACTTCGGACATTGTCCTGTCGCAGGCCGGAACCGCGACGGTTCAAGCACTGGGATTGGGTAAACCCGCCATCACATTTGTTAACGCCCGCGACCGCCGTTCGCGCTTTCGCGATGAACAGGGATTGTTCGGAGAGGCCCGGATCGTAACCGACGCCGATCCAGCCAGCGTCGGGCAGGCGTTGGGGGCGTTGTTACGCAACAGTGATGAACGCGCCCGCCTCGGTGAGGTTGGTCGCCAACGCATCGGCGGACCAGGTGCCTTGGCCGCAATTATCGAGCACCTCAGCGGCGGCTAGGCCCGCAATCGGTCAGGGCTTGTGGGATTCCGGTTCCAGCAGGCGATGCAGATGGACGATGAAATAGCGCGTGTGCGCATTATCGACTGTCGACTGGGCCTTTTGCTTCCACACATCATATGCCGCCGCGTAATTGGGATAGAGCCCGACAATATCGACCTCATCGAGATTGGCAAAAGTATTTTCGGAAAGGTTCGACAACTCTCCACCAACGACGAGATGCAATAGCTGCTTTGGGGGTTCTGTGCTCATGGTCGGGACCTCATGATTGGGATGCGTTGGTAATGGCGGTTTCGGCCGGGCACCCATAAACCTTGATCAGTGCCGCATGCACCACTGGTTTTAAGCTGGGGTCGGCCAGAGCCGCAAGCGCGCCGTGACGCACATCTCGTTTGTTGAATTGGGGATATCCCGCGCAAACATCGGCGAAGTCCTGCCCCGCTTCGATCAAAATCAGCGCGGCGGCAGCAATGTCCCAGTCCTGCGCCCCGCGCCGGGCCACGGCGCCATCGAGCCTGCCCGAGGCAACCTGCACCAGCCGATAGGCCAATGAGGGGTAGGCCGGGCCCCGGGCATAATCGAGCCCCGCAGCCTGCATTTCGTGATGCACCGCCCCAGGCGCCGGAATGAGCGGGCTGGTGCCCGGTTGGCGGCGGCGCTGGATCGGACGGCCATTGAGCCGCGCGCCGCCGCCCAGAAAGGCGTCATACATTTCGTCGCGAATAGGGGCATAGACCACGCCCGCAACGGGGCGACCATCTTCAACGACAGCCAGCGAGACGGTCCAACTGTCCTCGCCCTTGATGAAGCCGCGGGTGCCATCGATCGGATCAACAACGAAAACCCGCTTCTTGCCCAGGCGCTCCGCATTGTCTGCAGTTTCTTCGCTTAACCATCCATAGTCGGGCCGGGCCGTCAAAAGCGAGGCATGAAGGAACTTGTCGACCACGATATCGGCTTCGCTGACCGGGGACGCGTTTTCTTTTGTCCATGTCTTGAGGGTGCGGCGGAAATAGCCCGATGCGATGATACCAGCCGCCACAGCAGAAGAGCGCAGCAACTCAAGGTCGGTTTCGAAGCTGGTCGGCGTAGTGGGCGCCATGGGAATCCGCAAAACTCAGTTGCGGGCTTGTAGGCCTGAAGCACCGATTGGACAAGGGTTTCAAGCACTTGGTCCAGTGACAATTTTGGCATCTTGCCCGCGCCGAACCGCGTGGTTAACGCCAAGCGATCTCAATGGGTTAACTGTCCCCTATAGCTGGTTAGAACCCGTAAACCCTGCTGCAAAACAACCTAAACTTAACCGAACTTCTTAAGCTGGCTGGCAAGGGAGTGGGTTAGATTGGGGTCACAAAAGAGAGCAGCAAACAAAAAGGCTCTCGGGGTTAACAGGAAGGCAGATCAACATGAGCCACGGTGTGAAAATTGACGGGTCGGCGGTGCTTCTGCCCTTTGCAACGCCAGCATTGGCATCCAAGCGATTTGTAGCGGCCAACGACAACGGGCCAAAAGAGCCCGTCAAGACCGTTACCGTTCGCAAACAACTCGAAAAGAGCGGCGTTGCGATCAAGATTAAGGTCCCGGTCGATGAATATATCGGCGTGGCCGTCGCCACCAGCATTTCGGATGAGGGCGTGTTGTCGTCCTCGATCGAACTGATCCATGGCGACAATGAACTCAACTATCGCGTGTTCGAAGAGCAGGGCAATCATTCGGTGGTCGCCGAATGGCAGAATTGGGGTCGCAAATTGCGCCTGCCGCTGTTCATCAAGGCCGGTGATGGCAATTATATGCCCTATAGCCAGCAGGTTGACGGGGTCATGCTGGGGCAGGAAACCGGACGCCGCAAACTGGCTGCCGAATCGGGCCGCCGTCCACGTTTTCTCAACCGGCGCAAGCCCGGACCGGCCCAGGCCAACTAGCTTGAGGCAAGGTGCAACTAAATCTGTTAACGCCCGTTAATACTCTAACAAACCACTCGTATCGGCTGCATCCGCTACCAGTGGAAGAATAATGCCTCCAAAGTAGAATTGACCGGTCGGTGGTGCGACCGGTCTTTTTTGCGTTTACCAGGCCCAATCGAGCAGCAATGCAAGGGTCAGCGCAATGCCGACCATATGATTGAACTGGAATCGGCTCAGCGTGTTGTCAGGATTTTTGGCGTCAAGGCTATAAACCTGCCACCCCAGCGTTGCGGCTACCACCAGGCTGGCGAGGAAAAAGAGCACGCCTGCGCCACTCAGCATCGCCGCCGCCAGCCACAATAGCCACGTACCGACATAAAAGCCGCCAACGATCTCGCGGGCTTTGGGACCGAAAAGGCGGGCCGTGGATTTCACGCCAATCAGGGCATCGTCCTCAATGTCCTGCAAGGCGTAGATCGTGTCGTAGCCAATGGTCCACAAGATGCAGCCAAAATAGAGGAGCAACACCGAAACATTCAGTCCCCCGGTTTGCGAACTCCACGCCATCAGTGCGCCCCACGAAAAAGCCAGACCCAAAAACAGCTGCGGCCACCAGGTCACCCGCTTCATGAACGGGTAGATCGCGACAAGAACCAGCGAGGCAAAACCCAGGAAAATGGTGAAGCCGTTGAACTGGAGAAGAATGATGAAGCCCAATATCGATTGCGCGATCATGAAGCCGATGGCTTGCCTGGTCGTGACCTGTCCGGAGGGAATCGGTCGCAACCGGGTGCGGGCGACCTTGTCGTCAATATTGCAATCAACAATATCGTTGAAGGTGCAGCCTGCGCCGCGCATGGCGACCGCGCCACACAGCATCAGAATCGCCGCAATCCAGTCAAAGCCGCGCAATGGATCGGCAATTGCCGCCAGCCCCAGCCCGAAGGCGCAGGGCCAGAACAGCAATTGAAACCCTATGGGCCGGTCCCATCGCGCCAGACGCGCATAGGGTTTGAGCCAATCGGGGGCGAATTTATCGACCCAATTGTCGGTTGGGGCATCGGCAACGCTGCCGTGTGGCGGTTCACTGGTTTGCATGGGCCATCCTGTCACGCTATTGAACGGATTGCTAAACCCACAGGCTGACAAGTCAATGCCCCGCACCCATGCTTCCTTGCCGCGCCTCCATGTCGATCAGGATTTGGCCCGCGATGGCGCCGTGGCCCTTAATAAGGAGCAATCGCTCTATCTGGCAGCGGTATTGCGCAAACGAATCGGCGATCAGGTGGTGTTGTTCAACGGTCGCGATGGCGCATGGCTGGCCCAGTTGACCAGCGACGCGAAAAAATCCGTGGTGCTGGGCCTTTTGGAACAGGTGGCGGGGCAAACCAGGCCGTCCGATCTCTGGTATGGTTTTGCCCCGCTGAAAAGCGAGCGTCTCGATTATGTGATCCAGAAGGCGACTGAAATGGGGGCCGGTACCATTCAGCCGGTTGTGACTCAGTTTACCCAGATTTCCCGACTCAAGCATGAACGATTGGTCGCCAACGCCATTGAAGCAGCAGAACAATGCGAAGTGTTGAGTGTGCCACGGGTCAAGCGCGAGATTGGCCTATCCCAATTGCTGGAAAATTGGCAGGTCGAGCAGGGTGACCGACTGTTGATCCTCGCTGATGAAACTACCGCTTCGGCCTCACCGGTTGACAGGCTTGCCACAATGACAGGGCGCCCTGTCGGAATATTGATCGGCCCAGAGGGCGGATTTTCCGACGATGAATTGACAAATCTGCGCGCACAACCCTTTGTAATATCAATCAGTCTGGGTCCCAGAATCTTGCGGGCCGATACCGCTGCCGTGGCCGCATTGGCGTTGATTCAGGCAATCATCGGCGATTGGCGATAAAAGGCGATTGATTTCGGCTTCCACCTCGCTATGTTCCCGCCAACCTTTATGCCGAATTTTTACACGAGGACCGCATGGCCGGCGCCGACATTTTTTCGCCCCCCATTGAAACGCGGGCCGACCTGATCGATGCCATGGCGCGCGGCGCCAAGCCGCGGGCCGACTGGCGCATTGGCACCGAGCACGAAAAGCATGTGTTCCACACCGATCCGCTCCGTCCCGTTGCCTATGCCGGCTCGCAAGGTATCAAGGCACTGCTTGAGGGCATCGAAAAGGAAACCGGTTGGGTGCCGTTCTATGACGGCGACAATATAATCGGGTTGCGCAATCACGAGATTGCGGGGGGCATATCGCTCGAACCCGGCGGTCAGTTCGAACTGTCAGGCGCCCTGCAGGAGAATTTGCACGGCACTGCCGAGGAAATGGCCGAACATATGCGCGTGGCCAGGAAGGTTGCGGCGCCGCTGGATATCCACTTTCTGGGATTGGGGGTTACGCCATTCTGGTCTGTGGCCGAAATTCCGGCGATGCCTAAATCGCGCTATGGGATCATGAAGCCCTATATGGAAAAGGTCGGCACGCTCGGCACATCAATGATGTTCCGCTCCTGCACCATCCAGACCAATCTCGATTTCGCCTCTGAAGCCGATATGGTCAAAAAACTGCGCGTCTCGGTTGCCTTGCAGCCGATTGCCACGGCGCTATTTGCCAATTCACCCTTCGTTGATGGCAAGGAAAGTGGCTATCTAAGCTATCGCTCCCACATCTGGCTCAATACCGACGACCAGCGCACCGGCATGTTGCCGTTCGCCTTCGATGAGGGTTTTGGTTTTGAGCAATATGCCGACTATGCGCTTGACGTACCAATGTATTTCGTCATTCGCGATGGGCAATATGTCAATGTCGCAGGCGAAAGCTTCCGCGAGTTTCTGGCGGGTCGACTCCCCCAGTTGCCGGGCGAAAAACCCACGGTCAAGGACTGGGAAGACCATTTGTCAACAATTTTCCCCGAAGTGCGCCTCAAGCAGTTCCTGGAAATGCGCGGCGCTGACATGGGCGACGAAAAATCAGTCACCGCTCTGTCTGCCTTCTGGGTTGGTCTGCTCTACGACGATATTGCGCTTGAAGCAGCGTGGGAACTGGTCAAGGACTGGTCACTCGACGATCACGACATGTTCCGTCGCGAAGTGCCGCGTCAGGGCCTGATGACCCCCTACGACCGAACCAATGTCTATGATATCGCTGCCCAGGCTGTCGGCATCGCCGAGGCGGGCCTGGTGCGTCGCGGTGTGCTCAATGCCAAGGGGCAGGATGAGACCGTTCATCTGGCATCACTCGAGGAAACGATTTCGCAGGCCAAGTCACCGGCCAAACGCTGGCTCGATCTCTACCACACAAAATGGGGCGGCGACCTGGCGCCGATTTTCGAGGCCGCCGAACTTTAGCCTATTTTGTTTGTGCCTGAACAACCCGACGACCGGCCCAAACGCCGAGCCCAATCAGCGCCAATGCCAGCACGATGCCCAAACCAGCGGCTGAACTGACGATTTCGCCGCGAAACATCGCCCTTACGCCGTCGACAATATGTTTGAAGGGATTGATGTCGGACAGGATCTGCAACCATCGTGGCGCCAGCGACATGGGCAGCAATATGCCCGAGAGAAGCAGCACAGGTAACGACACCATATTGACCAGCGGGGCGAAGGCATCTTCGCTTTTCATTGCCAGTCCAGCCGAATAGCTGAAATAGGAAAAAGCCGCACCCAGCAGCGCTATCAGCAATACGCCCGCAACCGCCGCCAATACCGGCACGCGCAGGCCAAACAGCAGGGCGCAGACGATCAGCACGACAGCCTGCACCACCAGCACTACAACATCGCGCATCACCCTTCCTGTGATCAGTGCCGAGCGATTGGCGGGACTCGCCAGTTCGCGCTCGATTACCCCTGAGCGCCATTCGGCGATGATGCCAAAACCGACAAATGCCCCGCCAAAAATGCCCAGTTGAACCAGAAGTCCCGGCACGAAAATGGTCCATGCGTCACCCGGCGGAAAGCCGGGCGCACTGGCGAGCGGTACCAGCAGGGGACCGAACAGCGTCAGATAAAGGATGGGCTGCAACAATCCGATGACAACCCACATGGGCTGGCGGAGCGACAGGCGCATGGCGCGGCTAAAAATAATCCAGCTATCAGCAAAAAAACGCACTTTACTCTTCTCCTAGTCCCGTAGCGACCGGCCGGTCAGCGTCAAAAACACATCTTCCAGACTTGGTCGGTTTACCTCGACGCCCATTGCCGTGATGTCAGCCTTGTTGCATTCCGACAGGATCATCGGCAGTGCGACGCCGCCATTGGGCACGTGAAACCGAACCACATGCCCCTCTGTTACCGGCTCGTCTGCATCTGCCATCAATCCCACGACACCAGCTGCCTCGATCGCATCCTCATGGCTGCGCAATGTCAGCGTCACGGTATCGCCCGAAACCTTTTGCTTGAGTTCGCTCGGCGTGCCTTCGGCGACGATCTCGCCCTGATCGAGGACAAGGATCCGGTCCGACAGTGAATCCGCCTCATCCATGTAGTGGGTGGTAAGAAATATTGTCGTACCCATCTCGTCGCGCAATTTTCGGATATGAGTCCACAAATTGGCACGGCTTTGAGGGTCCAATCCGGTGGAGGGCTCGTCCAGAAACACGAGCCTTGGGCTGATGGATCAGGCCCATGACAATATCGAGACGCCGCCGCTGACCACCCGACAATGACCCACAGGTGCGCTCCCATACATCGGGCAGATCGAGATCCTGCAACAGTTTGCGCGCCCGGGCCGTGGCGGTTACCCGATCAATGCCGTAAAGCCGGGCATGGCTGATAATCTCTTCGCCGGCGCGTGCTTCGTTGGCCGTCGATCCGGCCTGGCTTACATAACCAATGGCCCGACGAACCCCGACAGGGTCGCGACGTAACTCGCAACCGCAAACCCTGGCGCTCCCACCAGTTGGTTCGAGCAAGGTGCACAACATTTTCAATGTCGTGGTCTTGCCTGCGCCATTTGGGCCCAAAAATCCGACGATCTCGCCGGCGTGAACCTTCAGATCGACGCCTCGCACCGCCTCGACGCGCGAACGACGGCCGCCAAAGGTCCGCGTTAGCCCTTTGGCTTCAATAATTGCTGGCGCTTCGCGCGATTGTGATAACATTGTGTTCGACCTGATAAGAATATTAAGTTAAAAGTATCTTATGAATAAAGATAATCAATCGTCAAGAGAAAATCAGACGGACTCCGTCGCCTCCAGCTATCCCGGGCGATTGGGCGCCGCCGCCCGGGCCAGCCAGATCGCTGTGGACAGGTTTGATGACTGCTTTTCCCGTTTTCTGGGCATCAATCGCACCGACGCGCGTTGTCTCGACATTATCGACGCGAACACACGGGTTACCGCGGGCCAGCTAGCCGAATATAGCGGCCTGACCACGGGTGCCGTAACCGTCGTGATCGATCGGTTGGAAAGCGCCGGCTATGTGGCACGCGCGCGCGATCCCCACGACCGACGAAAAGTGTGGGTAGCGCCGACCAAATTCGCCAAGGATCTGGCAGATCGGATTTTTAGCCACTATCAGCGCTTTGAGCCCATGTTTAAGGGACGATACAAGCCCGAGGAAATGGCTGCTATCATCGATTTTCTTGAGATGCAGGCGCACGTCAATCACGAAACGAGCAAATTGCTGGATCAGCATGTCCAGCCAGAACCCGTGCCGCCGCAGGCCCGGCTTGTCGAGGCGAGGGCGTTCCAGCGGTCGGTTAAATCAAACTTCAAGGCAATCATTCAGCGTCTGGACGACCCGCCGGTTTGACCGGAAAATTTTACTCCGCCGCCTCCACACTTGGACTGGCACTATCCAGATTCCCCATGGACTGCACAATGTGATTGGCCAGTGCGTCATAAATACCGCCATAGGCGTGGCTGCCGCGCATCAGCGCGATTTGCGCATCGGCCAGACGCGGTAGGCCGAAATCGTCGGCAATCACCTTCATGCCCGGTTGAATGGCGCTTTCAGGCAAAAAGCCCACTGCAAGATCAGACAGCACCGCGCTCGAAATGGCCGTGGCGTTGGATGAGGTATAGGCGATCCGATAATCCTTGCCGACGCGATTGAGCGCTTCGATCGCATCATGGCGCCAGATGCAGCAGGCTCGGGCCGCCTGCCAGTGGCAAGGGATCGGTGGCCATTGCCTGCCCACCATGCGAGGCCACCCAGAACATGCGCTCGGTACGGAACAATTCGCCAAAATTCTGCTCGGTGCCTTGCGTGAATACGATCAGATCGTGCCGTCCCGACCGCATGCCTGCCAGCAAATGTTCCGAGGCAACGCAGGACACATCCACCGCAATGCGTGGATGGGTGCGCTGAAAGCTCGACAGGATCACCGGCAGCAGGCGCACGGCATAATCGTCCGGCACGCCGAACCGGATGCTGCCGGCCAGGTCGCGGTCGGAAAAATGGTCGGCAATTTCGGCATTGATTCGCAGCATGCGGCGCGCCTTGGCATAAAGCACGTCGCCTTGCTGGGTCAGGCTGACGCTGCGCCCGTCGCGCGACAGTAGCGGCTGGCCGATCCGCTCTTCGAGCCGCTTGATCTGCATCGACACAGCCGACTGGGTCTTGTTCACCCGGCGTGCCGCCTCGGTGAAACTGCCGCAATCGGCGATCGCGCAAAAGCTTTGCAATTGATCAAGATCCAGCGGTGCCGCCATGTCAGTCCTCATCACAAAAATTGATGCTAAAGATAAAATCTATTTGTTCGACTAATGGATGTCCAGAGGATAGTTTTGATTTCAGCGGCAACCAGCATCGGTGTCGCCACCCGCCGGCCTCCCTCCGGCACCAACCAAATTGGAGACTATCATGACTATCTCGCTCTCGGGCGAGCGGTCCGTTGCGGTCGCACACTCGTCCGGTTTTGCCGCAGCTGTTCGCCGCTATTTTGCCAATATCCGCGCCAACAACAGGCGTGTCAAAGCACTGAGAACGTTGCTCGAATATGATGAATCGCGACTCGATGACCTTGGCATTTGCCGCCAGGACATTCATGAGGCACTCGCGCGTCGCAGCGTTTCAGGTCATTTTCTGGCGTTCAAACGGTCGGAGCGCGCCGCGCGCTAGCCTCACTAATTCCCTGCGCCGCCGCGCAGGGGCCCAGTTGGCATGAATGTCGTTGATAGCGAGCCTTGTGCCATCCCGGTCGGTATCATGCCGACCAGTTTCCTGATGACTGGACCGGTCCGCGTTCAAATTGAACCAGCGCCGGTCCTTTTTTCAGATATACTCGACGCCGATCTCGTTTTCGCGCTTCCAGATGATCTTGCACTCAAGACGCTGACCATCCCCCATCATCAACCGGAATCGATCCGGCACACCGATCACGCTCGCGACCTTGAGCAGGCAGCCCGTGTCAGACATGTTGCGAATAGTGCAATCGAGTGTCGATTTGTTGTCATTGAAAACGATCTTGCCCCCTTTGAGGGTGCGGTGCCGCTCGGTAGTGCGGTTATTGTCCGTCATCGGTCGGTCTCTTTATGGCAGTTCCTTGAATCCGTCGCTGAACCCCTTGAGCGACACGGGAATGCCAATGCCTTCCTCGGGGGTCTTGAACACCACGAAAATCGCATTGGTGCCCTTGGAAAGTGTGTCGATCATGGCATCGTCGAGCAAAACTTCGGCGACACAGCCATTGGGCAGGCAGCGCACAAACGCCACTCGTCCCATGTCCTTGCCATCAATATTAAGGCCCAATCCATTGGGCAGCAAAACGCCAAGTGGCGCCAGCACCCTCAGTAATCGGGCCTTTTTATCTGCGGTTTTCAGCACAATCACCGAAAGCCCGACATTGGGCTGATCCTCGGCTGTAACATTCTGGATGATGGCGCATTGCTCAAAGCTGGCGCCGGGTGGCGTATCGCAGCTCATTTGCCAATCGCCATACTGGGCCTTGACCAATCCTTGTGCCATTGGTGCCCCGGCAATGGCTGTAAACAGCCCCGCCACCAACCCAGCACGCAACAAAAACTGCTTCACTTGCCCACCACTCCCGACGAATCGTTTGTTCGCTCGCTCTGCGAACTATTTCCGACAGGCGTCGCCCAGTGTCAACTTTTGCCCCGGAACAAGGCAATTTATGCTATGCAAACTGTGGCCAGCGTGGGGCAGCACTTTGGCCATGGCGATGCAATTTGACGCATGAGCCTGAGGTGCTTGTCGGAATGGACTCGGTTTGCCGGATGTGATTTAGGTCAAATCAGAGTTTTGTGCTCCGAATTTGAGTCGGGGCGGCGCACGCTATGTTGCGTCGTTCCGAAAATCCGGCGGCATCTTGGTGATTGCAGTTTACTAGGGGGTTATAGGGTGACCGGACAGTTTTTGAAGCGTTTGGGAGCTGTTACGGCCACCGCGCTGGCCTTGTCGCCGGCAATGGCGCTGGCCGATGAATGGGTTGCGGGCCATCCCGTGGACGGCCAATGGCATTTCCAGCGGTCAGTGACCCCGATAATGGACGCAATCACCAGTTTCCACGACGGCGTATTGATGTGGACTGTCTCGCTGATCGTCCTGCTGGTGCTGGCATTGCTGATCATCGTCATGGTGCGGTTCAATTCCAAGGCGAACCCCGTACCCTCCAAAACCACCCACAATACGGCCCTTGAGATCGCCTGGACCGTCCTGCCGGTACTGGTACTGTTCATTATTGCTGTTCCCTCCTTTGGTGTCTTGACCGATCAGTTGACCATTCCTGACGGGGTCCGCAAATATCTGGGCGGCGACATTCTGTTCGGTCAGGTTGAAGTGCCTGCCGCGGCCTTGACCATCAAGGCCACTGGCCAGCAATGGTACTGGAACTATGACTATGTCGATGATGACATCTCGTTTGACAGCAACATCATGGGCGACGCCGAGCGTGAAGAGAAAAAACCCGGCCAGCCGCGTCTGCTGGCGGTCGACAATGAACTCGTCGTGCCCGTTGATACCACCGTACGGATGCAGATCACGTCTGACCCCAGCGGCGTGATCCACGCATTCGCCGTGCCCTCGTTCGGAATCAAGATCGATGCCGTGCCGGGGCGCCTGAACGAGACCTGGTTCAATGCCCGCGAAACCGGCATTTTTTATGGCCAATGTTCCGGGCCTGTGCGGCAAGGATCATGCCTTCATGCCGATTGCGGTGCGGGTGGTGACCAAGGACGAATACAAGACCTGGATGGCGGCGTACAAGGCGGGCGACTATGACAGCGCCACCGCTACGCTTGCCGCGGTTCAGTAACGAAGAATAGGGGATAGCAGCAATGGCGAACGAGGCAACAAATCTGGAAGCTCATGCCACCGGGCATGATAATGCCAGCCATGATCATGGCCATCCGACTGGATGGCGCCGTTACGTCTATTCGACCAATCACAAAGACATCGGCGTGATGTATCTCGTGTTCGCGATTTTTACCGGGGTCGTGGGCGGCTTGCTCTCCGGTGCGATGCGCATGGAGCCTTCAGGAGCCCGGTATTCAGATATTTCATGGCCTTGCCGCCATGGCCTACGGCGTCAACGGTGACGCGGCAATCGACGCGGGCAAGCACATGTATAATGTGTTCACCACCGCCCATGCCCTGATCATGATCTTTTTCGTCGTCATGCCCGCCACCATGGGCGGCTTTGCCAACTATTTCGCGCCCCTGATGATCGGTGCCCCTGATACGGCATTCCCGCGCATCAACAACATCGCCTTCTGGCTGTTGCCGCCAGCCTTTATCCTGCTGGTCATTTCCATGTTTGTGGAGGGCCCCGCTGGCCACATGGGCGTCGGGGGTGGGTGGACCATGTATCCACCCTATTCCACCACCGGCCAACCGGGCCCGGCAGTCGACTTCGTGATCTTGTCGATACACGTTGCCGGTGTCAGGCTCGATTCTGGGATCGATCAACTTGATCACCACAATTTTCAACATGCGTGCACCGGGCATGACACTGCACAAAATGCCGTTGTTTGCCTGGGCCGTTTTGGTGACAGCATTCTTGTTGCTGCTATCATTGCCGGTTCTGGCAGGTGCCATCACCATGTTGCTGACCGACCGGAATTTCGGCACCTCCTTCTTCAAGCCGGCCGAAGGCGGCGATCCGGTGCTGTTCCAGCATCTGTTCTGGTTCTTTGGTCATCCTGAAGTGTACATCATGATCCTGCCCGGATTTGGCATTGTCAGCCACATCATATCGACCTTTTCGAGAAAGCCGATCTTTGGCTATCTCGCCATGGCCTACGCCATGGTCGCTATTGGCGTCGTTGGGTTCCTGGTCTGGGCACACCATATGTATACCACTGGCCTCAGCCTCGACGTGCAGCGCTATTTCGTTGCTGCGACGATGGTCATTGCGGTGCCGACCGGGGTTAAGATATTCTCGTGGATCGCCACAATGTGGGGCGGTTCAATTACCTTCCGCACCCCGATCCTCTGGGCGATCGGGTTCATCTTCCTGTTCACTATTGGCGGCGTCACCGGCGTGGTGCTGGCCAATGCCGGCGTCGACCGTTCGTTCCATGATACCTACTATGTCGTGGCGCACTTCCATTATGTGCTCTCGCTCGGTGCCGTATTCTCGATCTTTGCCGGCTGGTACTATTGGTCGCCAAAAATGTTCGGCGTCATGTACAATGAAAAACTGGCAAACGCGCATTTCTGGATCATGTTTGTTGGTGTGAACCTTGTGTTCTTCCCCCAGCATTTCCTCGGCCTTGCCGGCATGCCGCGCCGCTATATCGACTATCCCGACGCGTTCGCCTTCTGGAACCGGGTCTCCTCGGTCGGCTACTACATCACCTTCATCTCAATGCTGGTGTTCTTCGCAGTCCTGATTGAAGCAAAGATCCGCAATCGTCGCGCCGGTGACAATCCATGGGGCGAAGGGGCAACAACGCTGGAATGGACCTTGAGACTCACCGCCACCGTTCCACCAGTTCTCGACCTTGCCTGAATTCGACGATACCAAGGCCCATTAGCGCCAGTACAAAACAGGGAAGCCGCGTCCGCGCGGCCTCCTGCAAATATGAAAGAGACCCGGGTGGCCTATATCGACAACAGTGATGACCTGATCGACACGCGCGCCGAGGCTCGTGTTGAGGACTATGTCGCTCTGCTCAAGCCCCGCGTCATGTCGCTCGTTGTATTCACCGCTCTTGTTGGTCTGGTACTAGCGCCGGGCGCCATTCACCCCGTCATTGCGATGATTTCGATCCTGTGTATCGCCATCGGAGCCGGGGCGTCGGGTGCCCTCAATATGTGGTATGATAGCGACATCGACGCTATCATGAGCCGCACGCGCAACCGCCCGATCCCCGCTGGACGAATCAGCCGCGGCGAAGTGCTGGTCTTTGGTATCGTGCTGTCCGCGTTTTCTGTTGGTCTTTTGGGCTTGGCCGCCAATTGGGTCGCGGCTGGGTTGCTGGCCTTCACTATCTTCTTTTATGCCGTCGTCTATACGGTATGGTTGAAGCGTTCGACACCACAGAATATCGTTATCGGCGGTGCTGCTGGTGCTTTTCCGCCGATTGTTGGTTGGGCCGCAGTTACCGGCACGGTGCCGATCGAAAGCTTGTCACTATTTCTGATTACCTTCCTCTGGACGCCACCTCATTTCTGGGCGCTGGCGCTCTACAAGCAAGGCGACTACGGTGCTGCTGGCATTCCGATGATGCCCAATGTTGCCGGAGAAAAATCCACCAAGCGCCAGATATTGGTCTATTCCATCCTGCTCGCGGTCGCATCGCTCCTGCCATCAATTCTAGGGTTTTCCGGCTGGCTTTATACCGGCGTCGCGGTCGTAACCGGCGCCCTGTTCCTGTATTTCGCCTGGAAGCTCTACCGTAGCGAGGAAGGCTTGCCGATGCGCAAGGCGGCGCGCGGCTTGTTCACTTTCTCGTTGAGCCTACCTGTTCGTCGTATTTTTGGGATTGCTTGGCGACAATTTGTTGATGCGTCTTGGAGGGTTGATGCCATGAGTGCACCTGACGAACTACGTTCGGTTCCAGCGCAAAGTCCCGAAGTTGCCGCCGCCCGCGCACGGACAAGACGTCGGCGTTCGATAGCCTTGGCAATCGTTCTAGCAGTGCTTGTGGTTATTTTTTATGCGTTGACCATCGTCAAGATGGGCCCCGCTGTATTAAACCGGACTATCTAGACATGGCACTGGGTGGTTTGATTTCTCGTGACCGGAACCGGTGGATCGCTTATGTGCTGACGGGCACGGTCGCGGTGATGATTGGCGTCGCATACGCAGCGGTGCCACTTTATCAGCTATTTTGTTCAGCAACCGGCTATGGTGGCACCACGCGCGAAGCGACGGACAATCCTAAAGGCACTATTTCCCGTGAAATGACAGTGCGTTTTGATTCCAACGTCGACAGCGGATTGCCATGGAAAGTGGTGCCGGCGCGCCCGATTACCGACAAGGTCGGAGCAGTCGACACCATCGATTTTGTTGCCACCAATCTGAGCGACAAGGTTGTTACGGGTCACGCTATCTATAATGTCTCACCCGAAATTGCCGGATCGTATTTCAACAAGATCCAGTGCTTCTGCTTTACCGAGCAGACGCTGCAGCCGGGCGAAACCGTACAAATGCCGGTCGTGTTTTTTGTTGATCCCGATCTTGACCAGAATCAGGATATGGACACGATCAAGGACATTACCCTGTCTTATACTTTCTACGCTTCAGATAACGAGGGAAGCTGACCATGGCCGCGATAGCCAAGAATCACGACTATCATCTTGTACAACCCAGCCCCTGGCCGTTTGTCGGTTCCGTTTCGGTACTTGTCCTGGCAATCGGCGGCGTTGCGTGGATGCATCATTGGACGCCGTGGATATTTTTCATCGGTCTGGTTGGCGTTCTCTATACCATGTATGCGTGGTGGTCGGACGTCATCAAGGAATCCAATAACGGTCTTGATCACACCCCGGTCGTGCAGATGCACCATCGTTACGGTATGATTCTGTTCATTACCTCCGAGGTCATGTTCTTCGTCGCTTGGTTCTGGGCTTATTTTGACGGCTTCTTCCGACTGGATGACGTCGAGCAATATGCCCGAGTTGCCGCCACCTCGGGCACATGGCCGCCGATGGGCGTCGAACTGTTCGATCCATTCCATCTGCCATTGTTCAACACGTTGATCCTGTTGACATCGGGCACCACCGTCACCTGGGCGCACCATGCGCTACTTGAAGGCGATCGCCGCGGTCTCAAATGGGGTCTGGCCCTGACCATTGGGCTCGGCATGCTGTTCAGCTTTGTTCAGTTCGTCGAATATTCCGAAGCCGGATTTGCGTTTGCGGGCGACATGTATGGCGCGACATTCTTCATGGCCACGGGTTTTCATGGATTCCACGTGATCATCGGCACCATATTCTTGGCCATCTGCCTCATTCGCGCCCTTAACGGCCAGTTCACGCCAGAAAAACATCTCGGCTTCGAATTTGCTGCCTGGTATTGGCACTTTGTTGACGTGGTCTGGCTGTTCCTGTTTGCCTCGATCTATGTTTGGGGCAGCTGGGGCGTTCCACTTAGCCACTAGGCTGAGGTTATGGGATTTTCGGGGCGCGGCATCAGCCGCGCCCCAACTTTTTGACAGGACACGAAATTGCCCGCAGCTTGGTCCGCACTATCGTTCAAACAATGGGCGTTCGTTGCCCTCATGCTGGTCCTGACAGTCGTCTTTGTGTTTCTTGGCAACTGGCAGCTGCATCGCCTGGGCGAAAAAGAGGCGCTGGTGGCCGCTGTCGAAACCCGGCTGCACCAACCTGCCCAGCCATTTCCCGGTCCGGCCCAATGGCCAAGTCTGGATACCGGCGCCCTCAATTTTACCCCACTCGAGGTAACCGGCACCTATCGGCCAGACCAGACAGTTCGGGTATTCACCAGCCTGGAAAATGGCGTTGGCGATATTTCGGGACCGGGCTATTGGGTCATGACGCCGCTCGTATTGCCTGAGGGCGGGGCGGTGTTTGTCAATCGCGGTTTTGTCCCCGAGGCGGTCGCCGACCAATACGCCAATGATCCGGCAACGCCTGCGGGCGCGGTTACAATCGAAGGCGTTGCCCGACCCAGCGCCGGTGTCAGCATGTTTACCCCGCAAGCCAACGCAGTTGACCGGATCGATTGGGTCCGCGACCCCGCCCGAATGGCCGCCATGGTGGATAAAGGATTGGCCCCAGTCGCGCCATTTTATCTCGATCTGCCCGCCGGGCCGGAAGGTGTCTTGCCGTTGGGGGGACGTACTGTCGTTGAGTTCCCAAACAACCATTTTGGCTATGCATTGACCTGGTACGGCTTCGCCATTGTCGCACCGGTAATGCTGCTTTTCTGGTTGTGGCGGCAACGGCACCCCAAGGGCTCGTCAACAGGCTGAGGCACAGAACTTGCGGCGCAGCCGCGCTTTGACTAGTTTGCACACAATCCAAAAGGGCAAATTCCCTCAATGCAGTTTGTATCTACGCGAGGCCAGGCGCCCATACTCGGTTTCTCGGACGCTATTTTGGCCGGGCTTGCTGCCGACGGTGGTCTTTATGTGCCGCGGGAATGGCCCCAGTTCACCGCTGCGGAAATCGCCGCCTTTGCCGGCAAGCGGTACCCCGACGTGGCATTTGCCATAATCTCGCGTTTTGTTGGCGATGACATTGGCGCTGACGCATTGAAGTCCATCATTGACGGGGCCTATTCGCCATTTCGCCATGTCTCGGTGGCCCCACTGAACGAACTGTCACCTAACCACTTTCTGCTCGAACTGTTTCACGGCCCGACGCTGGCGTTCAAGGACGTCGCCATGCAGTTTCTCAGTCGTGTGATGGATCACATTCTGAGCGAGCGGGGCTTGCGCGCAACCATTGTCGGCGCGACCTCGGGCGACACCGGATCAGCCGCAATCGAGGCTTTCAGGGGACGTGACACCACCGACATCTTCATTCTGCATCCGCAGGGCAGAACCTCGCCGGTACAACGTTTGCAAATGACGACCGTGCTCGACGCCAACGTGCATAATATTGCCTTGGAAGGCACTTTTGACGACTGTCAGAACAGTGTCAAAGCCATGTTCAACAATCATCAATTCCGTGACAATGTGCGGCTTTCGGGCGTCAATTCGATCAATTGGGGACGGATCGTTGCCCAGATCGTTTATTACTTCACCGCCGCTGTATCGCTGGGCAGCCCATCACGTCGGGTCTCCTTTACAGTGCCCACAGGCAATTTTGGCGATATTTTCGCCGGCTATGCGGCCAAGCGCATGGGACTACCGATTGATCGGCTGGTCATTGCCACCAATGCCAACGACATTCTTGCCCGCACGCTCAAGAACGGACGCTACGAAATGGCGGGCGTTCATCCCACCATCAGCCCATCCATGGATATCGAGATATCCTCAAATTTCGAACGACTGCTGTTCGAGGCATCGGGTCGGGATGCCAAGGCGGTGCTGGCCATGATGAATAGTCTCAAACAATCCTCAGGCTTTGCCCTGCCCGAAAACACCATCGCCGCCATCCGCGCTGACTTTGCCGCCGCAACCAGCGACGAGGCGGCCACCAAATCCGTGATTGCCAGTATCTTCAGGGAAAATGGCTATACGCTCGATCCCCATACAGCCGTTGGCGTGCAAGTTGCCCAGCGCTTGCGTGACCCGATGGTGCCGATGATCACATTGGCGACCGCCCATCCAGCCAAGTTCCCCGCAGCCGTCAAGGAAGCGATGGGCGTGGAACCGAGTTTGCCGCTTTGGCTGGCCGATTTGCACCAGCGCCCTGAACGCCTTAGCGTTCTTGCCAATGACCAAAAAGCGGTCGAAGACTTTATTGCGACGCGAACACGCGTCTGAATGCAGCGTGCCCGGCGCGCGATTGAGAAACGGTGCGCCAAAGTCCAGCTTAGGGGCACGGTGCGAGGAGGATAAGTGAGCGTAAGATCAACAACCCTCGCCAACGGCGTGGTCGTACTCACCGACAACATGCCCCACCTCGAAAGCGCCTCATTGGGCGTATGGGTCAAGGCTGGCGCTCGCTCTGAACGCAAGAGCGAACATGGCATCTCCCACCTGCTTGAACACATGGCCTTCAAGGGTACGCAATCCCGTACGGCGCTCGAAATTGCTGAGGCCATCGAAAATGTTGGCGGCGACCTGAACGCGGCGACCTCCATCGAACATACTGGTTATTTTGCCCGCGTGCTCAAAGAAGACGTGGTGCTGGCCGCCGACATCCTGTCCGACATTTTACAAAATTCCCTGTTTGACGAACACGAACTGGAGCGCGAACAGCAGGTGATCGTGCAGGAGATCGGCGCGGCGCGTGACAATCCCGACGATCATGTCTTCGATCTGTTTCAGGAAGCGGCGTTTCCCGAGCAGCCGATCGGACGCACAATATTGGGTACGGTTGAATCGGTACGCGAGTTCAAGCCTGAAACCATCCGCAAATATATGAACCGCAACTATGTCGGCGATCATATGGTCATGGCCGCAGCGGGCAATGTCGATCACGATCAATTGGTACGAGTGGCCGAAAACCGCTTTGCTGACCTCAAACCCAATGGATCACCAGCCCCGCAGCGAGCCGAATATAAGGGCGGCCAGGAGCGGCTGTTTTCCGACCATGAGCAGGCCCATATCGTTTTGGGGTTCGAAGGGCGGGCCTACAATTCGGACGGATTTTACGCCGCCCAGATCCTGGCCTCCATTCTGGGGGGCGGCATGAGTTCCCGACTGTTTCAGGAAGTGCGGGAAAAACGCGGGCTATGCTATTCGGTCTATGCCTTCCACTGGGCTTTCGCCGACAGCGGCGTCTTCGGCGTCGCCGCCGCCACCGGTGAGGACGAGGTCGGCGAACTCATGCCGGTGGTCGTAGACGAGTTGCGCCGCGCGACCCAGACAATTTCCGACGACGAAGTGGTGCGGGTGCGCAATCAAATCCGCGCCGGTCTGTTGATGTCGCTGGAAAGCCCCTCGGCGCGGGCCGGGCAATTGGCGCGACAGCAAATCCTGTGGGGTCGCCCGATACCCATGCTGGAAACGGTCGACCGTATCAACCGCGTCACCGCCCAGCGGGTCAAGGATGTCGCCGAGCAGATTTTCATGTCAGGTGATATTTCGCTGGCCGGCATCGGACCCATCGACAATCTGGCAGATGTCAACGCCATTGGTGAGCGGATCAAGCGGTAAAGGACGATGACGATCACGACAAAGCTATATGGCGCGCCGGTTTACTGATGGCCTGGTCCTGGCTGACACCCGACAAGACGCCCTTTCTGCGCGGCAAGCAGGTGTTGCTGCGCCCACCGACCTATACCGACTATGCAGCCTGGTATGGCCTACGGTCTAAAAGCCGGGACTTCCTGCGGCCGTTCGAGCCCCGTTGGACCGAAGCGGATCTGGCCCAGCGGGTCTTTGCAGCGCGGGTCAAACGCGCCCGTCAGGAAGCTGACGAGGGCACCGACTATTCATATTTTATTTTCCTGCCCGATTCCCCCCACGAGAAACTGGTGGGCGGCATTACGCTGTCCAATGTGCGCCGCCGCGCCGCGCAACATTGCACTTTGGGCTATTGGATGGGGCAGGATTATGCCGGCCGTGGATTGATGACGGAGGCCGTTGCCACCACGCTGCCTTATGTCTTCAATACGCTGGATCTTCACCGGGTCCATGCCGCTTTCTTGCCGGGCAATTTGGCCTCTAGACGGGTTCTTGAAAAAAACGGCTTCGTTGAGGAAGGCTATGCCGAAAACTACCTTCAAATTGACGGCCGATGGGCCGACCACGTGTTGTTCGGCCTGACACGCGAGGGCTATGAGCGCTTCCGGTATCAGCGTTGAGCGAGTAGAAGCATATGAAGCAATTTTAGTTGCATTTTAGCAACACCAGCAGGCGCTTGTCGATATTGGCAAACCCCGCTACCAAAGGACTGCTCCCGCAGCGGGGCGCACCGACGCGGCACAGCTTCGCGTCACCCTCACAATGAAGCCCACCGCAGGATTTATTCGCCCCTAATGCGTCATTTAATTGCTCTCGTGGTGTTCATATCGCTTGGGTTGGCCACCAACCTGCCAGCCAGCGCCCTCGAGGTTATTTCGGTTCCTGACAATGTTAACGCGGTCAATCTGACCAGCGTCGTCGAACTCAGGCCCGCCGACGGCGGTCGCGTTCAATTATCCACCGCTCCGGGTGAAGATGGCATTATCCGGCGTATCGAGGTGTTGGCGAGCCAGCCCGGCACAGATCCCGACTGGGCACTATTGGCGCTGCGCAATGACAGCGACCAGCAGATTGAACGCCTGTTGGTGGCACCGTTTTTCCGCCTGCCCGGCTCGGGTGTTTTCCAACCTGATCTTGGCAATGATCGCATCACCGCCCTGACTCCGAGTGCGGGCATCAGGCCGGTGCGGCTGGCCGATAGCGAAGCCGATGTATTTGAAATAACCATTGACCCCGGTGCCACGGTGACGCTGGTGGCTGAACTGGCTTCTGGCCAATTGCCTGAAATCTATCTTTGGCAACCCAACGCCTATCGCGACTATGTCAATTCGTTCACGCTGTTTCGCGGTGTGGTCCTGGGGATTGCCTCGCTGGCGGCGGTTTTCCTGACCATCATGTTTGTGGTCAAGGGCCGCGGCGTTTTTCCGGCAACAGCAGCCTTTGCCTGGGCAGTATTGATCTATTTGCTGATCGATTTCAGCGTTCTGGGACGCTTGCTTGGCTTGTCTAGTGGCGCCATGCAGCCGATCAGGGCGGCATCAGAAGCCGGTATCGCTACAACGCTTGCGGGCTTCTTGTTCATCTATCTCAATTTGCACCGATGGCATTTGCGCTTCATTCACCTGGCGCTGGGACTGGCGGCCCTGTTTCTGGCGCTGTTTGCCTTTGCATTTTTCCAACCGGCCATCGCCGCCACCATCGCCCGACTGGTGCTGGCGCTGCTGGGCGCGTCAGGGCTGGTGCTGATCATATTGCTCGCCGTGCGCGGCTATGATCGTGCGGTGCTGTTGGTGCCAACCTGGATCATTATCATCGCCTGGCTGTTTTATAGCTGGCTGGTCATTTCTGGTCGCGTCTCCAACGACATCGCCCAACCCGCGGTCGCCGGTGGACTGGTGCTTGTCGTGATGCTGTTGGGCTTTACCGCCGTACAGCATGCATTTTCCGAAGGACAAGTCTCGATCGGCACCCTGTCGGAGGTCGAACGCCGCGCTCTGGCGCTCACCGGCTCTGGCGACTTTGTCTTCGACTGGAATATCGAGCGTGATCGGGTTTCGGTCAGCGACGAGTTGGCGACGCGTCTGGGCGAAAAGCGCGGTGCCCTGCGGGGCGCTATCAAGCGCTGGCTGGATCGCGTTCATCCTGAGGATCGTGACCGGTTTCGGACCGCCTTTGATACGCTGGTCGAACTTCGCCGCGGCAAAGTCTCCTCGGACATGCGCATTGCCGGGCACGATGGCAATTATCGCTCGTTCCGTATGCGGGTCAAACCGGTGCTCGGCGGCGACGGACAGGTTAATCGCATCGTCGGCACCCTGCAGGATGTAACCGAGGATCGCGCCGCCCGGGCGCGATTGCTGCATGATGCTGTCCATGACAGTTTAACGGGCCTGCCCAACAAGCAATTGCTGCTTGATCGACTGGAACGGGCGCTTGTGCGCGCGCGCACGCCGAACGGGGTCAAGCCCGCCGTGTTCCTGATCGATATTGATCGCTTCATGGAGCTTGAGGAACGCGTTGGCCACTCGGCTGCCGATAGCGTGCTGCTGGCAGTCTCGCGCCGGATCAGTCGAATTATGCGCCCGCTCGATACCGTGGCGCGGATTGGCGGCGACCAGTTCGCCGTCATTCTGTCCTCGGAACTGGCTGCGGCCAAGATTGCCGATACCGCTGAACAAATCCGCAAGGCCCTCAAGGCGCCCTTCAATTTCGGTGACCGGGACCTGGCCCTGTCCGCTTCGATTGGCGTCACAATCTATGACAGCAATCCTGCAAGCGCCGCCGATGTCCTGCGCGATGCTGAACTGGCCATGTATTATGCCAAACGTCTGGGTGGGGACCGGATCGAGGCGTACCGCGCCTCTGCCCGTTCCATCTCGGCCTATAATCGCGCCAATGAGGAAGATCTTGAGCGCGGCATGAAGCAGGGCGAGTTGCAGGTCCAGTTCCAGCCGATCATGGACATTATTTCGGGTCAAATCGCGGGCGCCGAAGCCTTGATGCGCTGGAACCATCCAACGCGCGGCATCGTACCGCCAGAAGAATTTATAGCGCTGGCCGAGCGCTCCGGCCAGATAGAGAAACTGGGCCGGATCGCCTTCGAACAGGCGGCCTACCATACGCGCGACTGGATGCACCAGAATCACGGCCTGCCTGAAAGCTTTTTCATTTCGGTCAATATGTCGCCCACGCAGCTGGCCACCGAGACCCTGCTCAACGATATCCGTGCCTTGGTGAAGCAGAACCCGGGGATTGCCGGCCATTTGAAGATGGAGCTCACCGAGTCCCAGATCATGACCAACCCCGAACATTCCGCATTCATGCTCGAAGCCTTGCGCAATTTGGGACTGGGACTGGCGCTGGATGACTTTGGCACAGGCCATTCATCACTGAGTTACCTGCATCGCTTTCCCTTCGACACAATCAAGATACCGGCCGATTTCGTCCAGATCAGTGACACTAATGGCGCCGCGCCCACGCAGGTCCCCATCATTCGCGCCGTGGTCGCGCTCGCCAACGATCTCGATCTGCTGGTCATTGCAGAGGGCGTGGAGACGCTCGACGAAATTGAACGGCTACGCCAGGCTCAATTGCAGATATGCTCAGGGCTTCGCCTTTGGGGCGGCGATGTCGGCATCAGAATTTTCAAAACAGCTAAGCGCGCAACTGGCCCGCTGAGGCCCGAGCGGACCATCGCCGCAATCAGGCCCGACCAGCCTCTGTGGACAGGCTGGCGCGTGTGATATGCAATTTGGCCAGCGCCGCGTCATAGCGTTCCTCAACGGGCACCTCAAACAGCAGATCTGATGAAAACGGTACGGTTAGCCAACCGTTCTCCAATATTTCCGTTTCCAGCTGTCCCGGCCCCCAGCCACTGCACCCCAGCGCCAGCAGGGATGCCTTGGGCGCCGGTCCAAATGCCATCGCCCGCAACACGTCCAGCGTGGCCGTCAGACAGACCTCATTGGAGGCGGGAAAAGTATTGTCGCTCTTGAAATCGGGCGTGTGCAGCACAAATCCCCGACCGCGTTCGACCGGCCCGCCGCTCATCACCATTCGGTCACGGATCCCATCCGGTAGTCTAATAATCGCATCGGGGTCGCCGAGTTCGAGTTCATCCATAATATCGGCAAACGCCAAATCCTTGAAAGGCTGGTTGACGATGATACCCATCGCCCCCTCGTCGGAGTGGTTGATGACATAAATCACACTGCCACTGAAACGTTCGTCTGCCATGGCGGGCATGGCCACCAAAAAACATCCTTCAAGCGTACTCATGCCGATATTCTAGGACGGGGCAGCCCATATGCCAACCCGCCAGGCGCCCGAGGCGACACGCAACCCCTTCACGAAGCCATGATCATGCGGACGCTGGCGGTTACGAGCGGGGTGTTGTATGGGCAATATCATGAAAGCGCTGACCGTCCTGATTTTCGCCCTGCTTCCCGCAACGACTACCATTGCGGCAGAGACCGCATGGCAGGAGGTGGCCCCCGACGTAAAATTGCGACTTGTCTCCTCCGGCCAGATAAAAAGCGATGGCCAAACCATGGTGGGGCTCGAAATAACCATGCCCCCAAACACCCGAACCTATTGGCGTATCCCCGGCCAGAGTGGCATTCCGGCACAACTGGACGCAACAGGCTCGGTCGGCGTTAACGCCGAAAACTTCATCTGGCCACATCCAAGCATTCAGGTCGCCGATGGCTACACCGATTTTGTCTATTGGGGCGATACATTGTTGCCCATCGCCATTGCAACCTCAGGGGCCGCACCCGAGTTGGACCTGACAGTGACATTGGGCATCTGTTCGGACATCTGTGTGCCAGCGCAGGCCAGTTTTGCCCTGCCGCTGCAATCGGACCGACCAGACAGCGCCAACGGTTTGCGCATTCGCCAGGCGGTTGCAGAAGCCCCTATCGATTGGCCCAACGACCATCCACCCGCCATTGCCAATGTCGCATATCGCCCCGACCTCAAATCAATCGCGGTGCGTTTGGCCGATCCCGCGATCGATCCAGCCACAATGATCGCCGCCACCCAAACAGGCGACCCCTTGTTCGGTGCGCCGCAAAAAAGCCCGGAACCCAACGTAGTGCTGCTGCCAATCTTGGGAAAGTTTGACGAAAAGGCCTTGAAATCATTGCCCGTTCAGGCTCTCATTCATGACCGATATGGGGGCGTTCGAAGTAACGCAGGTCGTCGGACCGTAGCGCCATTCCCCTGTTGTCTAGGGCTGCGTGTCGCTGATCGCTTGCCAGCGGGGGCAAAGCCGCTTATCCGAGTAGATACAAAATTCTGGATCGACGCGTTGTTGATGTGATCGACCCGGCTGGCAATCAGGGGCAGAAGATTTCATGGTAGAACGCGGCGACGCCATACCCTCAGTAGCGATAAAACTTGTCGATGCCGATGGCATCTCCGATACAACTGCTGACGCGGTCCTGAGCACTGGCACGGTTGTCTTCTTTTCAGTCCCAGGGGCGTTTACCCCCACCTGCCACGTCAATCATTTGCCCGGATTTCTCGCCAATGCCCAAAAATTGGCCGCCGCCGGTGTCAACCGCATCGTTTGCGCCTCGGTAAATGATCACTTCGTGATGAAAGCGTGGGCGGAAAACACGCAAGCGCTCGGTCATATTGATTTTGTCGCCGATGGCAATGGCGATCTGGCCACCGCGCTGGGGCTCGATCAGGACAAGTCCGGCGCCAATATGGGCAAGCGTTTTCAACGGGCGGCTCTGGTGATCCGGGATGGACTGGTGCAATCTGTTTTTGTTGAGGATGGACCGGGCGTATCTGCGAGCGGTGCTCCCGCCGTGCTGATGGCGCTGGAATCAACCCATGTATAAGGCGCCCACCCAAGGAGAGCGACCGATGCGGATGACTTTATTGAACCTTGCCGCGCGTCTGGCCGTCGGTGGTGCATTTGCAGCTGTTTTGGCAGGCTGTTCGATGGGACCGATGTTCGGTGGTGGGGCCGAAGCCGCCAAGACCAATGCGGAACTGGCAAACACCACCGCATCACCCGCCCAGATCGCTCAAGCGCAAGCCAGCGCACTGCCGGCCATCGCCACCCAATGCCCGCCAATTAAGGTTCGCCCCGGCGGCGAGGCGATGTACTATTATGGTAGCGGCAAGGTGGGAAATCCCAATGCGCTCAACTATCAGGGCGTAATTGATGAGGCGACCCGCAACTGCATTGTTTCCAACGGTCGAATTAACGTCAATATGGGAGCGGTCGGCCGGGTTCTGCTTGGGCCATCTGGCAAGCAGACATCGGTGAAAGTGCCGCTGCGTTTCGCCATTGAGCGCAACGGGCAAGCCGTTTACTCCGAAAAGTTCAACATTGATGTCGCCTTGGCGGGCAGCGAGACGCAGCAATTTGTCAAGGTCATCAACGATGTAGCCATTCCTTATCTGGCCGGCGACGATGTGACCATCTGGGTTGGGTTCGATACCAGACGCTAGCGTCACCATGTAATAGCGGTGTGCCGCCGATTGGGCGATAGTGCGTTGCGGCGCCAATCTTGTGGTCAAATCCCGGCGCAGATTGACCTTTGCGCATTTCTGACACATGTTGCACGCACTGCGGGAGAGACTGGGTTTCTCCAGCGCCGAAGGAGCAACCGCCCCGGAAACTCTCAGGCAAAAGGACCGCAGCCCGGGCTTCGGCTCAGCATGAACTCTGGAAAGCGGACGCGCTCTTGGCGACGTCCCACCGACGGAGCAACCGGACAGTAGCCGGGAAATCTCTCAGGTGATCAGGACAGGGGGGCACGGAAGTCGCCATAGGGCGAGTTTGATCGTGTCACCATCCGGAGCCTGTCCCCAATGGCCGAAACACCAAGTGCCGAGCTTAAGACCACACCGCTATCCGGCCGCCATCAGACCTTGGGTGGTCGCATCGTGCCGTTTGCCGGTTACGGGTTGCCCGTGCAATATCCCAGCGGCATCATGGCTGAACATAACTGGACACGCCAGCATGCCGGCCTGTTTGACGTTTCCCACATGGGGCCCTGCTTTCTCCAGATTAACCAGAAGAGCGGTGACGTTGAGGCCGATCACAAAGCCATCGCCGCGCTGGTCGAGCCGCTGATTTGCGGCGATATCACCAATCTCAAGCCCGGTCAGATCCGCTACACGCTGCTGCTCAACGAAACGGGCGGTGCACTTGATGATCTGATGATCGCCCGTCCGGCAGCGCCCGAACAGGCAGGCTCACTCTATATTGTCGTTAATGCCGGCACCAAGGACGCCGATTTTTCCCGCATCGCCGCTGCTGCTCAGGGCAGGGCCACGCTTAACCGCGCCGACAATGGTGCGCTATTGGCACTACAAGGGCCCGACGCGGTCCAAATCATGGGCACCATTGTCCCCGCGGCGACCGATCTCGGCTTCATGAACTATGGATCGTTTGCCTGGAACGGGACGACCTTGACCATTGCACGTTCTGGATACACAGGCGAAGATGGCTTTGAAATTCTGGTTGCGGCCGAATTTGCCGAAGCGTTCTGGGACAAATTGCTCAGCGATGAGCGCGTCAAGCCCATTGGCCTCGGTGCCCGTGATAGCCTGCGGCTGGAGGCCGGATTGCCGCTATATGGGCATGATCTGGACGAAACGGTCTCGCCAACCGAAGCCGGAATGGGGTTTGCGGTCTCCAAGCGCCGTCGCGAAGCCGGTGATTTTCCGGGTGCTAACCGCATATCAAAAGAGCATGGCGGCGATCTAAGCCGCATTCGCATTGGTCTGTTCGTTGAGGGAGCCCCTGCGCGTGAGGGCGCCGACATTCTCGACGGCGAGGATAATATTGTGGGCACGATTACCAGTGGCGGCTTTTCACCGACCTTGGGACGCGCCATAGCATTGGGTTTCGTGCCACCCACGCTTGCCACACCTGGCACCATCCTTGGTGTTGCAGTGCGCGGGCGCACGCAGCGTGCCGAGGTCGCCGACACCCCCTTTGTTCCCCATCGCTATTTCCGCAAACCAAAGCCGTAATTGCTATTTCGCGCTCATCGAGGACGCCATGACCACCAAATACACCACCGACCACGAATATATCCGCATCGAAGGCGCCACCGGCACCGTCGGCATTACGCTTTTTGCCCAGGAGCAGTTGGGCGACATCGTTTTTGTCGAACTGCCCGGCATCGGCAAGGTTTTGAACAAGGGTGACGAGGCCGCCGTGGTTGAAAGCGTCAAGGCCGCTTCGGAAATCTACGCGCCGGTTTCGGGCACCGTGACCGAAATCAATACCGCGCTCAACAGCGAGCCCGGCCTGGTCAATCAGGATCCACACAGCGCTGGCTGGATGTTCAAGATACAATTGAGCAACCCGAGCGAGCCTCGACGGTCTGCTGGGTGAAACCGACTACGCCGCACTGACAAAGTAGGACGCCAGCCGACGCCGCTGTCCACGCCAATAAACAAGGCCAATTTATGCGTTACCTTCCCCATTCCGATGCTGAACGCGCCGATATGCTGGCCGCCATCGGCGCCCAGTCGATTGAAGCGCTTTTTAGCGTGGTTCCGGCCGCCGCGATGCGATCGAGCGGCCTCGATCTACCCCGTCACAGTCCCGAATTTCTGGTTGAAGCCCATATGCGTGGATTGGCCAGCCAGAACCACGCTGCCGGAGACGGTCCGTTTTTTGTCGGGGCAGGGGCCTATCGCCATCATGTACCGGCGACCGTTGATCATCTGATCCAGCGCTCGGAATGGTTGACCGCCTATACCCCCTACCAACCCGAAATTTCGCAGGGCACCCTGCAAATGCTGTTCGAGTTTCAGACCCAGGTCGCCAAGCTGACCGGCATGGATGTCGCCAATGCCTCGCTATATGATGGCTCGACCGGCACCGCCGAGGCAGTGCTGATGGCCCGTCGCCTGACCCGACGCAATAAGGTTCTGCTCTCGGGCGGCTTGCACCCGCATTATCGCGATGTTGTGTGCGGTTATCTCAAGGACGATGCCGATCTCGTCTGTCTGGACGCCTCGCCCGAAGGCCAAGGTGATATTCTCGACCGCATCGACGACCAAACCGCAGCGATCGTTGTGCAGACGCCGGACTTTTACGGGCACTTGCGCAATATCGAGACCGCCGCCGCCGTTGCCCATGCCAAGGGTGCACTGCTCATCGTGGTGGTCACCGAAATCGTGTCGCTAGGCCTGCTCGAAGCACCCGGCGCCTATGGCGCCGATATTGTGGTGGCCGAAGGGCAGTCGATCGGCAATGCGCTCAATTTCGGCGGGCCCTATCTGGGCCTGATGGCGACGCGCCAGCAATTTGTTCGGCAGATGCCTGGCCGTGTTTGCGGCGAAACCGTCGACGCTGACGGTAATCGCGGGTTCGTGTTGACGCTATCAACGCGCGAGCAGCATATCCGTCGCGAGAAGGCGACCTCCAACATCTGCACCAATTCCGGTTTATGTGCGCTGGCCTTTTCCATTCATCTCGGCCTGCTGGGCGAAGCTGGGCTGGTCAAGTTGGCTCGGCTCAACCATGAGCGCGCCTGCGCTCTGGCTGACGCGCTGGGCACTGTTAAGAATGTTGAATTGCTCAATGCCACTTTCTTCAACGAAATGACCATTCGATTGCCCGTTGCGGCCGAACCGGTCGTCGAGCAATTGGCTGGGCGGGGTATTTTGGCCGGCGTGCCGGTGTCACGACTGGAGCCCGGGCGTCCCGAACTCGAAAATCTGCTGGTATTGGCGGCAACCGAGCCTAACGACCGATGCAAACATTGCTGAGGCTCATATCCGCCCTGGAGGAGGTCTTGCCATGAGCATGAATACTCAAGGTCGTCCGACCGGCACCACCAATGTGAACCCTTCGACTTCGAGCGGCGCTGCCCTGTTGCCCGACGAACCTTTGCTGTTTGAAATCGGGGATACCGAGCATTCAGGTGTAGATCTGCCCGACGTCACCCTCAAGGCCGATCGTTTAGGCGGTTTCAGGCGAAAAATGCCACTGGATCTGGCGGGCCTGACCGAACCGGAAGCCATGCGCCACTATGTACGCCTGTCGCGCCTCAACTATTCCATCGATAGCGGCATGTACCCCTTGGGCTCGTGCACCATGAAGCACAATCCACGCCTCAACGAGAAAATGGCGCGCTTGCCAGGCTTTGCCGATATCCATCCGCTGCAGCCGATATCGACGGTTCAGGGTGCTCTGATGTTGATGGAGCAATTGGCGCATTGGCTGATGACATTGACCAATACCGCCGCTGTTGCGCTCAGCCCAAAGGCCGGTGCGCACGGTGAACTGCTTGGCATGATGGCGATCAAGGCCGCGCAGGCAGCGCGTGGGCAGGCCCATCGCAAGATTGTACTGGTGCCCGAGAGCGCCCACGGCACCAACCCGGCCACGGCGGCATTTCTCGGCTATAGCGTCAGGGCTATTCCTGCAAGAGCAGATGGCACGGTCGATGCCGAGGCGGTGCGCAATGCACTCTCCGATGATGTGGCAGCGATCATGCTGACCAATCCAAATACATGCGGTCTATTTGAAACCCAGGTCATCGACATCGCCCAGGCGGTGCATGACGCCGGCGCATTCTTTTACTGCGATGGCGCCAACTTCAACGCCATCATGGGCGTCGTACGACCGGGCGATCTGGGCATCGACGCCATGCACATCAATTTGCACAAGACGTTTTCGACTCCCCATGGTGGGGGTGGGCCTGGCGCCGGTCCTGTTGTGTTGTCAGCGGCGTTAGCCCCCTTCGCACCAGTACCGTTCGTGCGACGTTCTGAAGGCGGACTGGAATTGGTCGAGCATGGTGAGGGTCAGGCATTGGGGCGGATAACCGCTTTTCAAGGCCAGATGGGCATGTATGTCCGCGCCTTGACCTACATGCTGAGCCATGGTGGCGATGGTCTCGCCCAAGCGGCCAAGGACGCGGTGCTCAACGCAAATTACATCAAGGCGCGGCTCCAGTCGGTGTTTTCCGTGCCTTATCCGCAATACCCGTGCATGCACGAGGCCCTGTTTGACGACAGCTTCCTTGACCAGACCGGCGTGTCCACACTCGATTTTGCCAAAGCCCTGATCGATAAGGGCTTCCATCCCATGACGATGTATTTTCCGCTTGTGGTACACGGAGCGATGCTTGTCGAGCCGACCGAGAGCGAGTCCAAGCAGACTCTTGACCAGTTTTGTGAAATTATGCTCGAACTCGCCATGGATGCCAAAGCCGGCAACAAACAGAACTTCGTTTCCGCCCCGATCAATGCGCCACGGCGCCGTATGGATGAAACACGCGCGGCACGATCACCAATTCTGAAATGGGAGCGTGAGGATGACGCGTCTGAGGCGGCGCAATAGTCATGACATACGCCGCATTGGCCGCTGGATTCGCGCCGTTCCAGGTCCTTGCCTCCGAACTGTTGCCGCATGCTTTTGCTGAGGACGACGGCTCGCACGACGTCGCGCATTTGCTGCGGGTTTGGAACAATGCCGAGGCGATCCGTCGCAAGGAGGGCGGAGACGCCGAGACCCTGGCGGTCGCGGTGCTTTTGCATGACTGTGTCGCAGTTGAGAAAAACGCGCCGCAGCGCGCTACGGCGTCCCGTCAAGCCGCCGTCAAGGCCACGGCATTGCTAAGCGACTTGGGGTGGTCAGCGCAAAGAACCAAGGCGGTGGCTCACGCCATCGAGGCCCACAGTTTTTCCGCCGGTGTCACACCTGAAACACATTTGGCCAAAACCCTTCAAGATGCCGACCGACTCGACGCCATTGGCATAGTGGGCGTGGCGCGCTGTTTTTATATCGCCGGGCGCATGGGGAGCGGACTATATGATCCAATCGATCCGCGCGCCTCGTCACGACAACTCGATGATAAGCGCTTCGCGATGGATCACTTTCGAACAAAGCTGTTCAAGCTTGCCGATGGCTTTCAAACCGCCACCGGTCGACATATGGCCGCCGAGCGACACCAGCGGCTCCAACGCTTTTATGATCTGTTCTTTGAAGAGGTCGGTGCGTAAAAAAAGGCGGGCATCGCGCCCGCCTGTAGCATCTTTGGGCCTTAAGGCTAGTTCAGCCGCGCACTCACCTCGGTGATAGCTTGATCGACAAGGGCATCACCCTTTTTACTCATCTGCTTGGTCAATAAAACCCTGGCCGCCTCGATGGCGACATCAGCTGACTTGGCGCGCACCTCGGCGACGGCCTGTGACTCGGCCTGGGCAATCTTGTCCTCGACCGCCTTGGTACGCCGGGCGATCATGTCGGTCAAAGCAACATTAGCCTCGGCGGTCAGACGCTTGGCGTCCTCCTGCGCGGCCGTAACAATTCCGGCGGCTTCGTTTTCGGCTTCCGCCCGCTTGCTTTCATATTCGGCCAGAAGGGCTTCAGCATCGGTCCGCAGACGTTTGGCCTCGGCAATTTCTTCCTCAATCTTGGCAATGCGATCGTCCAGCAGTTTGGCAACAATCCGGGGCATGCCATAATAGATGGTGACGCCGATAAATATGATTAGCGAAACGGTCGCCCAGATCGTGGCCCAGGTGGTGGCATCGATGTTTGAAAAGTCCATCTGGCTTACTCCTTGGAAACCTGGGCGACGGCATCACGAGGCTTCCTTGGCCGAACCGGTGCCGGTCAGTTGCTGCACCAGTGCCTCAACAGTATCAGCGGCGATCTCGCCAACATGACCCAATGCCTCCGTCTTGGTCGCCTGGATGCGTGCTTCCGCCTCGGCAACCTTCTTGGACAGGTCAGCTTCGACCGACTGGCGCTTGGCGTCGATGTCGGCCTTGATGCCCTGGCGGGTTTCTTCGGCCAGCGCATGGCTTTTCGCGCGTGCATCGGCCAGTTCGGCCTCGTAGGCGGCAATGGCAGCATCGGTTTTCTGCCGCGAGGCATCGGCGGCATTCAGATCGCCGTCAATACGCGCCTTGCGATCATCCAGAATAGCGCCAATGCGCGGCAGGGCCAGGCGGCTGATCGCGACATATAGCGCTGCAAAAGTAATAACCAGCCAGATCAGCTGTGTGCCGAATGTGGAGGGATCAAATGGGGGGAACGCCTCGCCATGTTCGGCGGGAACACCGGTGCTCGAATGCGTCGCATCGGCTCCCGTCGCGTGTTCGGCTTCGGTTGAGATGTCGGCCTGCGCTATAGTGGTTTCCATATCGATACCCGCTGATGGCAAATCGTCCGGCGCAACTGGCCGGTTAAGCGAGCGGCAGCCTCAAGCTGATGCCTGCCGGCCGCCGTTCACAAATTCCAACGTCTGAAACAATCAGACTGCGAACAACAGCAGAAGAGCGATCAGGAACGAGAAAATCCCCAAAGCTTCAGTCACGGCAAACCCGAAGATCAGGTTACCGAATTGGCTCTGGCTGGCGGATGGGTTGCGCAATGCACCCGACAGGAAGCTGCCGAAGATGTTGCCCACGCCGATAGCCGCGCCGGCCATGCCGATAGCTGCAATACCGGCACCGATGTACTTGGCGGCAATTGGATCCATTTTAATGCTCCTTTGAACTCTGATATCTGGATAGATTGACTTTAACGCCTGATCACCGCGATCAGGTGAACCGGGGAATTAGTGCGAGGGGTGAATAGCGTCGTTGAGATACATGGATGTCAGCACCGCGAACACATAGGCCTGCAACACCGCAACCAACAATTCGAGTGCCGTCAGTGCGACCGTCATGGCCAGCGGCAGCGCTGCGCCGAGAAATCCGAGCCAGCCGAGTGTACCCATGGTGAAAACGAAGCCAGCGAACACCTTGAGCGTAATATGGCCAGCCAGAATATTGGCGAACAAACGTACCGAGAGTGAAATCGGGCGCGACAGGAACGAAACAATTTCAATTGGCACCACGATGGGCAAGACATAACCGGGCACGCCCTGAGGCACGAACAGTTTGAGAAAACCTATGCCATTCTTCATGAACCCGTAGATCAGCACGACGCTGATAACCAGGATCGCCAAGGCAAATGTAATGACAATATGGCTGGTGATGGTGAAGAAGAACGGAATGATGCCGAACAAATTGCCGATCAGCACAAACATGAAGATCGAGAACACGAAGGGGAAGAACTTCATGCCCTCTGTACCCGCCGCGCCGCGCAACATATTGGCGACGAACTCGTAGAGCATCTCCGAAACCAGCTGCGCACGGGTTGGTACCAGCTTGCGACCGGCGGTCGAGATCAGCAGGTAGGACACAATCAGTCCAACCGTCAGGACCATGAACAGCGAGGAATTGGTGAAGGCAAAACTGTCACCGAGCGGCACCATGCTGGTAATGCCAAACTGGTGTATCGGGTCGACTTTGGTCGGATCGGCCAAGGTTCAATTCCTTGTTGGTCGGTCTATCGTTCATCTTCGTCGTCTGCGTCCGGGCCTAGGTCCGAACCGGGTGGCGGCGGTGCCGCCTTGTTCATTTCACCCACAGCGCGGGTGATATTCATGATGCCTGCCGCAAAACCCACCAGGAGCATGACAAGCATGATCCACGGGCGGGTTCCGAGCACCTGGTCGAGAACAAACCCGATCCCGATGCCAACCAGAATGGCGGCGATGAACTCAGAACCAAGCCGTACTGCACGGCCCACATTGGTCGAGCCTTCCCGACGTCCGTGCCGCCGCCTGACTGGCTTGGGCATTCCGGTCCCGTTTGGCAGAGGCAATGCGTTCGGCAAGGTCTTTTGTGACCCCGCTTTTACCCACCTTGCGGCGATCATGGTCAGGCGAATTTGCCATCGCGCTTTCCACCTCACCCAACCCGCACCAATCTTGGCTGGAGCCCCTCTAAGTCGTGCGCACCATACTGACAGCCACCAAAGGTGTCAAGAACGTGAATAAACCTCTAAGTTATTGAAACATATAGTTATATTGTGTCGAGGCTCAGGGTGCGGCACCGTGTCATCAACAGAATCCCCGACCTCGCCCTTCGCGCCTACACAGCCTCGAGAAAAGATTCTGCCGTTCCCAGATCGACCGACACCAGCTGGCTCACGCCCCGTTCGGCCATGGTAACGCCGAACAGGCGATCCATCCGCGCCATGGTGATCGGATTGTGCGTAATGGTCATGAAACGCGTGTTGGTGCGCTGACGCATCGAGTCGAGCAGATTGCAAAAACGTTCCACATTGGCATCGTCGAGTGGCGCATCAACCTCGTCCAGCACGCAGATCGGGGCGGGATTGGTCAGGAATACCGCAAAGATCAGGCTCATGGCCGTCAACGCCTGTTCACCGCCTGACAACAATGTCATCGTTTGCGGCTTTTTGCCGGGCGGGCGGGCAATGATTTCCAACCCGGCCTCGAGCGGATCCTCGCTTTCGACAAATTTCAGTTCCGCCGTGCCACCGCCGAACAGATTGGTGAACAATTCCTGAAAGAACACATTCACCCGGTCAAACGCCTCCGACAATCGGGCGCGCCCTTCGCGGTTGAGCGATTGAATGCCTAGCCGCAGCTTGGCAATTGCCTCGATCAGATCGTCGCGATCCTTGATCATGGTCGCAAGTCTGGTGCTGACCTCCTCGGCTTCGCGTTCGGCTGTCAGATTGACGCCGCCCAACCGCTCGCGTTCGGCCTTCAAGCGTTCCAGCTTCTGCTCGACCGCGCCTTCGGCGGGCAATGGCGCCTCCGGGCGAATGCCCGAGGCTTCCAGCGTGCGTGAAGCCTCGATGCCCAGCGTCTCGATCACCAATCGCTCAATCTGCTGTCGCTGGGCAATGGCACCTTTGAGCCGCTCCTCTATCCGACCCAGGCTCAACCCGCGCGGCTACCAGAATTTCACTGGCCTGCCGCAGGTCTTTTTCGGCGGCGCGATGGCCCGTCTGCGCATGGTTGAACGAGTCCGTTGCCACCTTGTGAGTGACGGTGGCATCCTCGATTTCGGCCGCCAACGCACTCGCCCGATCTTCATATCCGGCAGGGGCGGCGCTGGCGGCGCCTAATTGCGCCTCGACCTCATTGACCCGCGCCTCCAGCGTCTTCAACTGGACCCGCGCCCCCTCGCAGCGCCGTTCCCAGGCTCGCCTGATCGCGGCTCAACTGCGTCAGTCTGTTCTGCCGCATCTGCGATGTGCTTTCGATGCCGGCCAATTTGACGCTCGCCAGTTCCGCCCGCTCGCGCGCCAGCTTCAACTGTGCTTCCTGCGTTGCCAACAAATTGGCAGCGTGATTTTCCTCGCTGCTCGCCTCCAGCGCCTCTTTGGTCGACAATTGCGCCGCCTCGGCTTCGGCAAGAGAGGTTACCAGTCGGACCCGCGCATCCTCCAACGCACCTTTTCGCGTCGTCAATTCACTAACGGCGTATTGGGCGTCGTCCACCGCGCCCTGCGCAGCCGTTATGGCGTGCTGGGCTGTGCGCCAGCGCTCCCGCTTCGCCTTTTCATCTTGTCGCGCGGTCTCAAGGATGCCGCTCAGTGCCATTAAATCGCGCTGCCGAGACTGCTGATCGCCGCGCGCCTGAGCGATTTCCTCATCCAGTTCGGCCAGCCGGTTGCGCTGGGCAAGGCGCATAGCCGCAGGGCTGGGTGCATCGGCCGCCGCAACCAACCCATCCCATCGCCAAATATCGCCACTTGGCGTTACCAGCACTTGCCCTGTCCTTAAGGCTCTGCATTAGGCCCGGACCGTCGGCTCGGTCTACCACGCCAATCTGTGCCAGACGGCGGCGAAGCCGGTCGCTGCCCCCAACATGGCGCACCAGTGGTTCGGCCCCTTGCGGCAGGGCTGGATCGGTCGAGGTGTCAAGCGCGTCGGTCCAGTATATCGGCGCGTCCTGACTTGCCGATGCCTCAAGATCATCACCCAGCGCCGCGCCAAGTGCGGTCTCATAGCCGGGCTCAACCCGCAGATCATCAACAATGGCTGACCATTGTCGTGATCCATTGTTGAGCATTTTTTTCAGCGTTGCGGCCTCCGCCTCGAGGCGGTTCAGACTGGATTCGATCTCTGACAGCCCGGGGCGAGCGACGTTCACGGCGTGTTCCGCTTCGGTACTGGCCGTCTCCGCTGCGAGCGTTTGGGCCTCGGCCTCGCGCGTCGCCTCTTGCGCCGCTTCGAGCGCCGTTCGCGTCAGCACCAGCGCCTGGTTCTGGTTCAAGCGACCCAAAATGTCCCGGGTTTCGCGATCAACCTCATCAATCTGCTGCCTGATGCGCGTCACGCGAGCCCGAGCGTCCTCAAAGGCTCGGACAGTCTGGGCCTTTCGAGCGCGAATTTCAGCCACCGCTTCGGCTGCCTGCCGCGCCGACAGTTCCGCCTGATCTGCCCCAAGGCGCGCGGCCTCGGCTTCGGCGCGCGCCGTATCAAACTCGGTTTGGGCGGCGCGCGTTTCCGCCGCCAACGCAAGTGACTCCTCGGCATAGCGCGCCAAATTGGCCTCACTTTCACCCAGCAAGTCGCGCTCACGCTGTGTATCGGTAGAAAATTGGCGCAGGCGTTCTTGCAATTCGGCCTGCCGCTGGCTGGCACGGCGTGTTTCCTCGGCCAATTGCTCGGAAAGGATTTTGAACCGTTGCAACACCGCCCCACTCGCCGCTTCCTGCTCGCGTAATGGTTGCAGCGCCGCCTCTGAGGCATCGAGTTTTTTCTGTGCTTGCCGTTCCAGATGCGTGGCGTCGGCCAGATCGCGGATCAACACGCCCTGTTGCGCCTCGGTTTCTTTTTCGGCAAACCGCGCCGAAACCCAGCGAATGTGAAACAATGTCGCCTCGGACCGGCGAATGTCGCCTGATAGCGACCTGTAGCGCAGCGCCAGCCGCGCCTGCCGCTTGAGCGCATCAAGCTGGGTTTCGATCTGGGCGATAACATCATCGACGCGGTTCAGATTCTGTTCGGCGCCGCGCAATCGCAGTTCGGCTTCGTGGCGCCTGGAATGCAATCCTGAAATGCCAGCCGCTTCCTCGAGTAGCGCACGCCTTTGCACCGGTTTGGCTGCGATCAGTTCGCCAATTTGACCCTGACGCACCATGGCGGGCGAGTGCGCACCGGTCGACGCATCGGCAAATAGGAGTTGCACGTCGCGCGCACGCACTTCCTTGCCATTGACCCGATAGACCGACCCGGCTTCGCGCTCGATCCGGCGCGTTACCTCCAAAATGTCGGCATTATTGAGGGCCGCCGGTGCGGTGCGGTCACTATTGTCGAGCACCAGGGTCACTTCGGCACTGTTTCGCCCCGGTCGATTGCCCGAGCCCGCAAAGATGACATCATCCATGCCCGAGCCGCGCATGGCTTTATAGGAGCCTTTCCCCCATCGCCCAGCGCATGGCCTCGACCAGATTGGATTTGCCGCACCCATTGGGGCCGACGATGCCGGTCAATCCCGGTTCCATGACCAATTCGGTTTGGTCACAAAATGATTTGAAGCCGTGAAGGCGGAGCCGCGAAAATTTCATCGCGCGGCTCGCCAGCGTGTCAAGATTGGCAGGAAGACGCTATTTTGCCGGACTGCTGGTGTCGGCGGGCGCCATTGCATCCGCTGCCGGTGCCATGGCATCGGCTGCCGGTGCCATAGCGTCGCTGGCCGGGGTAAAGTTCTGCCCTGCCGGCAGCAATGGATCGATTTCAGCGGCGAGGCTCTTCAAGCGATTTGTCCCCGGAGAGGGTCTTGCCATCAATATAGAAGGTCGGCGTACCCTCCAAACCAAAATCATTGAGGGCCTGATCGCGCACCGCAACAAGTTTGTTGAACCCGTCCACATCTTTCAGCGTTGTTTCGAACTGTTCGTCCGAAAAGCCGAGCTGTCGTGCAATTTCCTGCAACGCATCACGCAATTTCGCCGATTGGATCCAGTCAGGTTGTGTCTTGTAGTAGGTTTCAATGACCTGATGAAACCGCATTGGTCCCGCCGACTCTGCCAGCATGAAGATTGCCGCGTCAATCGCGCCTGCCTGACCACCGCGCATCAGTGGGCGCAACAGGAACCGAACCTTGCCGGTGTCGATATAGGCCTTCTTGAACTCAGGATAGACATTGTTTGAAAACGAAGCGCAGTGCGGACAAGTTGGAGAGGCATATTCGATGACCGTCACCGGCGCATCCTCGGCACCAAGCGGAAAATCGCTCCAACCGCCAGCGGGCGCCATCAGCTTGGCCGTATCAATCATATCGCCCTCGGCGGCCATCACCCCCGGTGCGATCAGACCAAAGGCGGCAGCCGCAGAGGCCAGAACAAGTGTATCTCGACGGTTAAACTTCACGATGAACGCTCCAATATTGCTTTGTGGGGACACTACACATCAGCATCGCGACCACAAGAGGGCATGACTATCAATAGGCGGTGAACGCCCTATTCAATCCGTTTCCGGCGTCGCTGAGCCAGGGCATGGCCAAGACCGCGCAGTGCCTCGCGCACGCCCTCATCATCCACCCCTGCAACGCTCGCACCAATTTTGGCGCGAATTTCGGGGGCAGGCTCGGCAACATTTTTGTCGGGCACGGTTGAACCGGGGATGAACGGTTCCACTGACAAACGCACTTGTCCCACCAGCACATAACCAAAATAGCGATTGACCGCAGCGGCTATTCGCGCGCCTTCATGCGCGATTGCCAACCCGTGTCCAGGCACGCAACGCAGGTAAAGCGTTGCCCCTTCTGCACTTCGTTCTCCGCGCGGCCAGCCCAACCTGTCTGGTATCGCTATACGATCATAAGGGGCAGGGGCCATGGCCGCCCAATGGTTCAATATATCCTGGCTGGCAAAACCGCGTTTCTTGAGTACCGGATCCAGCGCACCGGCAAGCGCATCGGCAATACCGACTGCGCGATTGCGGCGCTTGAATGTCATCGATTTTGCCGCCATCAGCCCTTTATCCAAGCACGCTTCGATTGGTTTTGGTCTACCGCGCCACCCGCACAGGCGCAAGCATAGCCCGGCCCTAACACTTTTGACTTGCGTTACCGGGGGCGCTTCTCCACATCTGCACACATGAATTTGTCGACCGCATTGCCCATTGATAGCGCCGCTGTTCTGCGTTGGTATGATCGTTATGCCCGTGACCTTGCCTGGCGTACCGGGCCGGCTGAACGAGCGCGCGGTGACGCGCCGGATCCCTATAGGGTTTGGCTATCCGAAGTGATGTTGCAGCAAACCACCGTCGCAACCGTTGGCAGGTATTTTGCCCGATTTACATCGCTCTGGCCTACAGTATTCGATCTGGCCGCGGCGCCGTTGGACGCGGTTTTGGTTGAATGGGCAGGGCTTGGCTATTATGCGCGAGCCCGCAATTTGCACGCCTGCGCTGTCGCGGTCGTGGAGCATCACGACGGTGTGTTCCCCAAAACCTCCAACGCCCTGCAGGCCCTGCCTGGCATTGGCGCTTACACCAGCGCAGCAATTGCCGCTATCTGCCATGACGAACCAATAGCCGTGCTCGATGGTAATCTCGACCGCGTGCTGGCGCGCTACTATCGCCTGGATGTCCCGGTGCGCGAAGCCAAGGAAACGCTGCGCGCCGCGCTGCAAACAGTGATACCCGCGCGGGCCGGAGACTTTGCTCAGGCAATGATGGATATCGGCGCCACCATCTGCACCCCTCGCAAGGCGCTGTGCACCTCCTGCCCGCTGCGGTCCGGATGTTTGGCGCGGACCACCGAAAATCCGACACTCTTTCCCATCAAGGCCCAAAAGACTGAACGGCCAACGCGGTATGGCCATGCTTTTGTGATGTTTGACGGTGATGGCGATATTTTTCTCGAAACCCGGCCTGATAAAGGCCTGTTGGCCAAAATGACCCAGACACCAACCTCTGAATGGACCGCAAGGCCGAGCGATCCCCGCTTTCCTTGCCCCGGATATTGGCAGCCCCATGGTCGGATCGTCCACGTTTTTACCCATTTCAGGCTCGAGCTCGAAGTCTGGTCGATCAAATTGGTTGATGCCGCCGCGCTCGAACATGGCTGGTGGGCCGATCCCCGCGCGTTTGGACGCGAGGCCTTGCCGACCCTATTTCGAAAAGTGTTGGCGCAGTCGGGGTTGGCGTAGTTTTTTGCCAGAACCCGACCGAGGCAATATTATCGCCAGATGACCAATTTGGTGTGGGCGCCCACCTCGCGCACGATGCGGTCGTGCGCACTGGCAACGTTTGGAAATCGTTCGGGGTGAAATTCGCACCGAAGGCTCATCAACCAGATCAATGGCGCCATTGTCGAGCAGGTGCTGAAGAACTTGATATTCCGCGCCCTCGATATCCATTTTGACAATGACATTATCGTCGGCGCCAACATTCGTACGCAGCCATTGCGCCAGATCCAGCGTCTGCACTTCGACAGATTGATCGTAGGTAATGGCATATTGAGGATAGTTCTCGAGCGTTACCTTGCCTTCGAGCAGTGTCGAGGATACGGGATCGCCGAGATAGAGCGGCATAACACCCGCAGCTGTCCATGCCGCCATCTCAATGATATCGACACGCTGACCATCAAAGCGCTGTCTCAGCGCGGCACAAAGCGTAGGGTTCGGCTCAATTGCCCAACAATGATCCACCGTGGCCGCAGCCATTTGTTCAGCGATTGTGTCGCCTATATTGGCCCCGATATCTATATAGAGGGATCGACTGCTCATGCCTGACTTTCGGCTTTGCCGTCCAGGCCCTACTTCACCAGGCCGAGATAGCGTTTGCTCCGGTTAAGGCGGCGGCCCACACTATCGGGTCCGGTTGCCTCGGCGCGCACAAGCGCATGAAACTCATGCTCGGGCAAGGGGCGGTTGAAATAATAACCCTGCGCTTCGGTGCAATCAGCTTCCCGCACAATGTTGAGCTGGTCCAGTGTTTCAACGCCTTCGGCGGTCGTAGTCATATTCAGGCGTTTGGCAAGCTGGGCTACCGATTGAACGATGGCAAACCGATCACCGCGATCCTCAAGGCCGCGGACAAACGACTGATCGATCTTGATCTTGTTGAACGGAAACCGCAGCAGATAGCTTAATGACGAAAAGCCCGTGCCGAAATCATCCAGTGCTATGGGGCAGCCCAGCGCGCTCAACTGGCGCAGTGTTTCAAGATTTGTGCTGCTGTCATGCAGTAGCACCGACTCTGTGATCTCGAGTTCGACACGACCTGGCGCCATGCCTGAGCGGACCAGCATGTCCTGGACGCGGCGCGCCAGCGTCGAATCCCGGAACTGGACAGGGGACAGATTGACCGACACCCGAACGTTGTCCGGCCAGTTGCTTGCATCACGCAGTGCCTGCTGCATCGCCCATTCACCAAGGTCGTCGATAAAGCCGGTCTCTTCTGCCAATGGGATAAATTCCGCCGGCGAGATGGAGCCGTGAACCGGGTGATTCCACCGCAACAAGGCTTCGCCCGAGACGATTTTCATGCTCTGTAGCGAAATCAGAGGCTGGTAATACAATTGGAACTGGCCGTTGGCCAGACCCCGTCGCAGGTCAACCTCAAGGCCGCGCCGGCGATGCAACTTCTCTTCCAGTTCGGGATCGAAGTAGCGGAATTTATTGGCGCCCAGGCTCCTTGGCCCGGTAAAGCGCCAGATCGGCTTTCTTGATTAACTCATCACTGTCGCTGCCGTCCTGTGGACCAAAGGCGATGCCGATGCTGGTGGTGATCTGAATTTCGGTGTGGCCTACTAAATAGGGTCGACTAATGGCCTTCAGCACGCGTTCCGCCAGCGCCTGAGTGCTTGAAAATAATTCGGATCCGGGCAAATGCAGGATTGCAAACTCATCTCCGCTCAGGCGGGCGATCACGTCGGGCGACGTGACGGTGCTTGCCAGTCGATCCGCGATGGCGCGCAGTAGCGCATCCCCGGTTGGATGCCCCAGCGTATCGTTTACTTCCTTGAACCGGTCGACATCCAGATAGAGAACGGCAAATGGGTTGCCGGCATCCCTCAATTCATGAAGGGCGTTTTCAGTGTGCTGCCAGAAGAGTAGTCGGTTCGGCAGTCCCGTCAGGCCATCATGGTGGGCCATATGAGCGATTCGATCCTGGGCGTTCTGGCGCTCCGTTATGTCCTCGAATGTAGAAACCCATCCCCCGCTTGCCATCGGTTCATGAGAGACAAACAACACCGTGCCATCATCTAGCCGGTGCGTCCGTCGATAGGGTGTCTCGGCGACATACACGCCAAGCGGGTCTGCTGTGCTCACATCGACAGCGACCGGCAGCATGCTGGCAGGTAGTATTTTTTCGAGTGCTTGTCCCTGCCAGTTTGCGCCCTCATAGAGTGAAAACAAATTGAGAAACTGCTTGTTGGAAACCAGCAACCGCCGGTCACCATCGGTCAGGCACAAGCCTTGGGACATGTTGTTAACAGCGGCCTCAAACCAGTTGTACTGGGTTTGCAGGGCACGATCCTTGCGCCGCAACTGCTCATGCGTCCGCGTTAGCGCCCGGTTGTTCAGCAGCAGCAGCACAACGAACACAAAGCCACAGGCGATCAGCCCGGTCGCCACCCAGGCAAACACTTTTTGCAGGCCAAACAATTGCTCGCGTTCGCGATTGAGGCGGCTGGAATTCCATGCATTGGCGTCCACCGACAAGCGAACCAGCTTGGGATATACCGGATCAAGAAGGCTCGAGCATACGCACCGGCGTGCCCTCGACGTCTAATTCACCCAGCAACGCCCGCGCCTTGGAAACGGCGTCGTCGAGTGCTGCCAACGTTTTTACGTTCCGCTGGTCCGAGGCGATGAACAGGGCCAAGGCACTGCTGTGCAATGTTTGCAACCGGTTGCTGATAATATCGAAGCGCATCTCGACCTCGGCCCGGTCAATTCCGGAACCAGAAAGCCCATAGGCGCTGATTCGTTGTTCGAGGCGGGCATATTCGGAGGGACTCTGCGCCGTCATCCAGGAAATATTGCCGCGGCCCACTGGTTCGAGCGCCGTCTGACGCTCGAACAGCAGGCTGGCGATATAGATCGCGGTAATGACAAAGGCGGCGACGCCAATCGCCAACGCTATACGCAACGGGTCCAGACGCATTAGCCCGGCCCGGGATCGAATTCGAGCCACCTAACTACTCGACTGCAATCGCTTTGACCTGCCATACGGCGCGTCCATGGTAGGGCTGACCCTGCAGCACCGTGTCGCTGTCAAATGGATAGATGACGAAGAATGGACCCTGATCATTGACCGGCATGTAGTCGCCATCCCGCTTGATAGCCAGAATGACGTTGAACTGGGAAAAATCGGCAACCGGAATATCGACGCTATAGTCGTTCAGGGCGGTAACGGTGGCGAGACTCACCACTGACACCCGCCGCTTCCAGCAGGCGAGTCATCGGGACGCCTTCAAAATCCACGACACCCTCATTCCAAGGGGTAGAGGTTTTTACTGACACCATGCCAATGGCTTCAAGCTGATCGCGATCAAAAACGACCGACCCTGGTGATCCCGAAATCGTGCCCTCTACCGTAAGCGTGGGTAAATCGGTTTCGGCGCCCTGGGCTGTGGCCATCGGCACCATCGTGCACAATGCTCCGATCATAAATCCTGCAATTTGGCGTGAAACGTCCATGACAATACTCCTTAAGACATTTCAACCTACCCGGAAAAACTTCAGATGCCGTTAATTGCGGAAAAGGAATTTTATCCGCGGCTGCCACCGACAGCGATGGTGATCTTGACGGTTTCTGTTCGCGCATAGTTCGACTGCCAGAGGTAAACAAAGCCGCCGGGGCAAACCGGCGGCCCGTTTGGGCCTGAGATGATTGGAGGTCAAAATCAGACTGAATTGCCCGGCGCAATCGGCGGGTCGTAGATTGTCTCAAATTGGCTTCGGTCGCCTCAAGAGGACCGGCCATCGACATGTGTGGACTGCAACTGCCGTGGATCGACATCGTCCAGCGTATTTACATTGACCGCTACCATCTCGCCACCATCAGGGGTTGCTCCAAAACTGAAACTTTGTATCCCACAGATCTTGCAGAACTGATGGCGGATCGCATGCTTGTTGAACAAATATTCGCTGAGCGCGTCATTCCCCTTTATCAGCGTAAAATTGGAACGTGGCGCAAATGCCAATACTGATCCCAACCGCTGACATCGCGAGCAATTACAGGTGATACTCTGCGTCAGATCTAGCCCTGAAACCTCATATTCGACGACACCACATTGACAACTTCCGTGCAACTTGTCTTCCGACACCATCCATCTCCACTCTTGGATACGTAATTAAAACTAGTCTATTGAGGCGTAAATGTTCTTGATATGTTCTATTTCGTTCGGGCGATTTAGTCAAGCCTGCGGCACAATGCAAAAACCGCCGGGGCAAACCGGCGGTCAGTTTGAGCCTGAGGTGATTGGAGGTCAAAATCAGGCGGAAAGCAAATCAAGTTTGGCGCGTATATTGCTTCGCAGGTCATCGATCGGGGCAATTGTCCCGTCGATCTCATGATGCCAGAACGTCCAGCCGTTACACGCTTCCGCCCCTTGAACCAAGGCGCCGACCTTGTGGATTGAACCCTGATGCTTGCCAGCAATCAGCGAACCATCGGCACGCACCATGGCGCTGTAGCGTCGCTTGGTGTCAAACAATGTCGCCCCGGGCGCAATAACGCCCTGTTCGAGCAACGAACCGAATGGAATCCGCGTTTCCTTGCGCTTTGGTGTCACCGACTGCAGTGCCTCGAAAACGCCGGGTCGGATGGTGGCAATCCGCTTGAGGGCGGCAGTGATATAGGTGTCTTCGCGTTCAATGCCGATGAAATGGCGCCCCAGTTTGCGCGCCACCGCGCCGGTGGTGCCTGTGCCGAAAAACGGATCAAGCACGATATCGCCCGGCTTCGTCGTTGCATTCAGAATTCGGAACAGCAAGGCTTCGGGCTTCTGGGTTGGATGAACTTTTTCGTCATCCTCGTTCTTAAGCCGTTCGTTCCCCGTGCACAGGGGAAATAGCCAGTCGCTGCGCATTTGCGTGTCGTCATTGGCCAGTTTCATGGCCTCATAGTTGAAGGTCACCCGACTTTTCTGGCTTTTGGCGGCCCAGATTAATGTTTCATGGGCATTGGTAAAGCGCGTGCCGCGAAAATTCGGCATCGGATTGGCTTTGCGCCACACAATGTCGTTGAGCATCCAGAAATCGAGATCCTGCAGCGCCGTCCCCACCCGGAATATATTGTGGTAACTGCCGATCACCCACAGCGCACCGTCGGGCTTGAGCAGGCGTCGTGCCGCTTTCAACCAGGCCCGGGAAAATTTGTCATAGTGGGCAAAACTGTCGAACTTGTCCCAGTCATCATCCACCGCGTCGACCTTGCTCTGGTCGGGCCGCGTCAAACCCTGATCCAATTGCAAATTATAGGGCGGGTCGGCAAAAATGAGATCAACCGAGCCCGCGGGCAGGGCATTCATGTGGTCGATGCAATCGCCCACCAGGATGGTATCTATGGGAAGGCCTTGTGCCTTCTCCGCAGCGGCCGGTTCGGCCGTACGCGCGGTACGCAACATCTACTTAACCCTAACGCAGTACTAACAATCCCGTTGTAGGCGCTTAGGGTTAAAGATCAACTAATCCAATTGGTTAGCGATAGGTTAAAGCCTCAGGCAGTGCCGGCGAAGCCAAGCCGGAACTGCACCACAGGCGCAAAATCAGCCCGATGGTGACGGCAGGGACCATGGGCGCCAAGCGCCGCAAGATGCTGGGGTGTGCCATAGCCCTTGTGCCCTGAAAACCCGAACTGTGGCGCATCGCAATCCATAATCGCACACATGCGATCCCGCATGACTTTGGCCACGATCGACGCGGCAGCAATCGAAACGCTGCGTCCATCGCCGCCAATCAGCGCCTCGCTTTGGCAGGGCATGCCCGGCGGCACGTCGCGGCCATCGATAAGCGCGCAATCGGGTTGTCGCGACAGGCCATTGGCCGATTGGGCCATCGCCCACAAAGTGGCGCCGCGAATATTGCGTGTCTGAATGATTTGGGGCGGTGCCGCCACCACCGCGATTGCCGCGCCGCTGGCTACGATATGATCGAACAGCGCCTCGCGCTGGCGCGCGTTCAGTTTTTTGGAATCGTTCAGGCCTGTCGGAATGATGTCGGCGTTGAGCACCACAGCGGCCACCACCACCGGACCCGCCAGCGGCCCGCGCCCGGCCTCGTCAATGCCCGCAATAATTCTGGCGCCCCGTGCCATCGCAGCGCTTTCACAAGAAAAATCGGGTATTTGAATGGGTTTCGATTCTCTGGTCATGCATCAGAACTTTGCTGCGTGATCGTGAAGGCGTCGGGTTGGGACTTGGTCCTTGCCGGGTTATCACTGATGTATGTCGAGGCCAATAGGAAGCTGACGCGGAGATGCCCAGATGCCAATACATCGATTTCTAGCCGCCGTTGGGCTGCTGGCGATGTTCAACCAACCGCTGGTCGCAGAACCATTTCACCACCCCTATGGCGAATGGCGCGACTATAGCCAGGACTGGCTCGCAATCTGTCCCGACACGATCGATGAAAGCGCCAGCACCTATTACGGCTTTTCCTGTTTTGCCAGTACCGGATCGACCGCGCTCAATGCTGCAAATCTACCAGCCTATAAACTGACCTTGCTGCTCAATCGCCTGACGGGCGCCCTCGACATCGCCATTACGGACGCTTCCACCGATGGCGCCGAGATCGACCCTGTCCACTCGATATCGATCGGGTTTAACGGCGCACCAACGGTTACGCTGAATCTCGCAGCCGACCTTGAAACGCGCTACAATACGGTTAATCAGTATTTTGTCGTCAACGACCAGTTGCGTGAAGACCTGCTCGCATCAATGAAAGCACGTACCGCAATGACCGTGACGCTGCCGATAATTGGCGCCGAATCTGACAGCCGCACGATCCGCTTTTCCCTGCGTGGGGTCACGGCCTCTCTCGACTTCATGGCAAGCTATGCGCGGAAACTGGCACAATATTAAGCCAACCTAAAACAGGCTCATCTGCCGGTCTTCAAGGCGCGGCGGCTCGAACAGGTCGGTCCGCAGGCTCGGTAGCTTTTCGTCCAGGCCATAGCGGGTTCTTGCCTTTTCAAACCGCTGTCGCAACAGGGTTGCATAGGCCCCTTCGCCGCGCATTCGGCTTCCAAAGCGCGCGTCATTGTCCTGACCGCCGCGTGTATCACGCACAAGCGACAATACATGCCGTACCCGATCCGGAAAATGCCGCAACAGCCACTCACGGAACACGTCGCGAACCTCACCCGGCAGACGCAACAGGATCATCGCCGCCCCACGGGCACCCTGCGCCGCTGCCGCGTCGAGAATTCGCTCCAACTCCATATCATTGATGGCCGGTATCATCGGCGACGCCAGCACGGCGACCGGTACACCCGCGTCGCTCAACAGCCTGATCGCTTCCAGCCGCCGCGCCGGGCTGGACGCGCGGGGTTCCATCTTCCGGCTGAGTTTGTGGTCCATCGACGTCATTGAGATGCCAACTTTGACCAGCCCATGCCTGGCCAGTTCACTCAACAGATCCAGATCGCGCACGATAAGCGCGGACTTGGTGGTAATCATCGTCGGGTGTCTGGTTTCCAGAAACACTTCCAGAATATTCCGCGTCAATTTGTGGGTACGTTCGGCCGGTTGGTAAGGATCGGTATTGGTGCCCATGGCAATGGGTTTGACTTTGTAATTTTTCGCACCAAGTTCCGCGCGCAACACCTCCACCGCATTGGTCTTCACGTAAATATCACGTTCAAACTCAATCCCGGCAGAATGGCCAAGATAGCTGTGGGTCGGACGGGCAAAGCAATATGAACACCCATGCTCGCACCCCCGATAAGCATTGATCGAGCGTTCGAAATTGATATCGGGACTGTCATTGGCGCTGATAATTGACTTGGCGCGCTCCAGATGCTCAACGGTTTCGAATAATGGCAGCGGCTCGACACTGCCCCAGCCATCATCAAACCCTTCCCGACTGACTTTCTCGAAGCGGCCAGATCGATTGGATTGGGCGCCACGACCACGATTGCGTCGCGGATCAACAAGGCTCACGGCGCGCCAGATCAGCGTCCCGGCTCAAGGCTCAACCGTTCCAGCGCTTCAAAAGATGGGGCCTGATAGAGGGCCATGTCTGCTCTCCTGCACGTGACACAATTTGGAATCGTTTCACGGTTAACGTTCTTCCAACAATAGCAGTTGCATGAGAACAAAACAAGAACTATAGCAGGATTGTCCAGTATGCCGACGACGTTGCTCCCCGCTTGACAATGTCGGCATGAAGGTGGATGTCATCGCCGCTTGCGTCTACCGTGATTGGTGCGTCGGCACTGGTCAAAATTCTCAAAGGGATCCCATGAGCATCGAGATCCGCTATGACCCCCGAAGTAACAATTCCTGAGTTGAGCGAGCAGGAGATCGGTGCACGCAACAGGTTGGTAATCCTGCTGCTGCTGGTGTCGGCATTTGTCGTTATTCTCAACGAAACCATCATGAGTGTGGCGTTGCCACGTCTGATGGTGGCGCTGGATATTACAGCGAGCTCCGCCCAGTGGTTGACTGCAGCGTTCATGCTGACGATGGCGGTGGTGATTCCGGTGACCGGATATTTGCTGCAGCGGCTCAATACGCGACCGGTATTTGTTCTGGCGATGTCACTGTTTAGCCTTGGCACCCTGATCTGCGCCGCGTCCCCCGGTTTTGCATCATTGTTGATTGGACGGATTGTCCAGGCCAGCGGCACCGCAATCATGATGCCCCTGCTCATGACCACGGTCATGCATCTGGTGCCGCCAAAATCGCGGGGCAAGACAATGGGCAATATTTCCATCGTGATCTCGGTTGCCCCGGCCATTGGCCCAACGATTTCGGGGCTGATCCTGAGTGTTCTGGATTGGCGCTGGATGTTTATCCTGGTGCTACCAATCGCTTTGGGCGCGCTGGCGTTGGGGTATGCAAAAATCCGAAATGTCTCCACGCCCCGCGCCGCGCCAATCGATATCCTGTCGGTGATATTGGCTGCAATCGGGTTCGGCGGACTGGTTTACGGGTTGAGCGGCGTCGGTGAGGCCGGTGCGGGAGAAAGTTCGGCGCTTACCGCTTGGGTGCCGATCATTGTCGGTACGACCGTGATCATCATCTTTGTGCTACGCCAATTGTCGCTGCAAAAGCGCGAAGCGGCCCTGCTGGATTTAAGAACGCTCAATGTCACCAACTTTTCGGTATCGGTGGCAATGATGGCTCTGTTGATGCTGTCCTTGTTCGGCGTAATGATCCTGTTGCCGATCTATCTGCAAAACGTTGTCGGGCTCACCACGTTGCAGACGGGCCTGTTATTGTTGCCCGGTGGCTTGGTAATGGGGCTGTGTGCGCCCACCGTTGGTTCGCTCTATGATCGATATGGCCCAACGGTGCTGCTTGTGCCGGGCGCCACGCTGGTCAGCGCTGCGATGTGGTTTTTCACAACCGTCACCCAGGACACCAGCATTATTTTGCTGCTGGGCACGCATTTGACCCTGAGTGTGGGACTGGGACTGCTGTTCACCCCGCTATTCAGCGCCAGCCTTGGATCGCTGCCACCGCACCTTTACTCTCATGGCAGCGCCATGATCGGCACGACCCAACAGGTTGCCGGCGCTGCGGGTACGGCGCTGTTCGTGGCTTTGATGACCGCGCAAACGCTGAATCTGGCCAATGGGGGCGCCGAACCGATTACGGCGGCGGCGGGCGGTATTCGCGCCGCATTCCTATGTGGCGCGATTATCTCGCTTCTGACCGTTATGGGCGCATTCTTTGTCAGAAAACCCGACAATGATGCCGCCCATGGAGCACACTAGGATGCGCGGTACCCTTGAACGCGCATCCGCCTGATCGGCTTAGCGGAAGCGGTAGGTCAAACGACCCTTGGTAAGATCGTAGGGCGTCATTTCGCAAAGAACCTTGTCGCCCGCCAGAACGCGAATGCGGTTCTTGCGCAGCTTGCCGGCAGTGTGGGCGATGATCTCGTGATCATTTTCCAGCTTGACCCGGAAGGTCGCATTGGGAAGTAATTCGGTCACTACGCCTGGAAATTCGAGAACGTCTTCTTTGGCCATCTGGGCTCCTGAGCAGCCGCCTTGAGGGGACGAGGTGCTCGACCGGACTCATATGGGGCATATTGAGATAGTTGCTGACATGATAACCGGGTTTCCCCAGAGACCACCCTCTCAGCAAGTTTTCGAGGTGAGCGCTTCTTACAGCAAGTTGATTGCTTTGTGAACTGGAACAATTACTCCAGCGCTCGGGCTCACTCCTGCTACCTCGATATGGGCAATCCGCCGAAAAATACAATAGTTGAGGATATTTGCGACCGACTGGACTTGAACGGGCCCAGCCGGACTTGCGTTTTGCAGCTTTACAGGGCAAAAGGGCGCAACTCATCGGACCCGGTGCGATCCCGGGTGGCTCTTCCGGCCGCCAATCCGCCGGATAAATCAGCAAGTAACCGCCTTGTCGGGCCGGCTTCGCCAATCAGTGGCGCAACCAGCCCACTCATGCTGTCTGGACCTCGCTTATGAATTTTACCGAAACCTTCCGCCGCGACTGGCTATCCAATATCCGTGGCGACGTACTGGCGGGCATGGTTGTGGCCATGGCGCTGATCCCTGAAGCCATCGGCTTCTCCATCATTGCCGGTGTCGACCCCAAGGTCGGCCTCTATGCTTCCTTCACAATCGCCATCATCATCTCGATTACCGGCGGCCGCGTCGGCATGATCTCGGCGGCAACGGCGGCAACCGCTGTGCTGATGGGATCGCTGGTACGTGATCACGGGCTTCAATATCTGCTGGCGGCCACCATCCTTGCTGGCGTGATACAAGTGTTTGCCGGCTATATGCGCTTGGGTAACGTCATGCGGTTCGTGTCGCGCTCGGTCATGACCGGGTTCGTCAACGCCTTGGCCATCCTGATCTTCATGGCCCAATTGCCCGAGCTGATTGATCAATCCTGGCAGACCTACGCCATGGTCGCGGGCGGCCTGGCGATCATCTACCTGTTCCCACGCCTGACCACACTGGTGCCATCGCCGCTGGTCAGCATCATTGTTCTGACGATCCTTACCATTGTCTTGCAGCCTGATATCCGCATGGTTGGCGATCTGGGCGAACTGCCATCAGCGCTACCGACATTTTTGATCCCGAACGTGCCGTTCACGCTTGAAACGCTTTGGATCATCTTGCCCTATTCGATCGGGGTCGCCGCAGTTGGCTTGCTCGAGAGCCTGCTCACCGCTTCGATCGTTGACCAGATGACCGATACTGACAGCAACAAGAATCGCGAGTGTATGGGGCAGGGTGTTGCCAATTTCTTCACCGGCTTTCTTGGTGGCATGGCCGGTTGCGCCATGATCGGGCAGTCAGTGATCAACATCAAATCGGGCGGGCGGGGGCGACTGTCGACCTTTGTGGCCGGTGCTTTCCTTTTGTTCCTGCTGCTGGTGCTCGGCGATTGGGTGGCAATCATCCCGATGCCCGCTCTCGTGGCCATCATGATCATGGTGTCAATCGGCACCTTCAATTGGAAATCATTTGCTGATCTGCGCAAGCATCCGCGCCGCTCCAGTCTCGTCATGCTGGCAACGGTTGCTACCGTGGTCGGGACGCATAATCTGGCGCTCGGCGTCGGCGTCGGCGTCCTGCTGTCGGCGCTGTTTTTTGCCTGGAAAGTGGCGCAGATTTTCCGCGTCAAGTCGCAACTGTCAGAGGATGGTCGCGAACGGACCTATGTGATCGAGGGTCAGGTATTTTTCGCCTCTGCCGAAGATTTCCTCAAGGCGTTCAATTTCAAAGAACCCATTGAACGCGCCAAGATCGACGTGTCCAATGCTCATATCTGGGACCTGACCGGCGTCGGCGCCATCGATATGGCGGTACTGAAATTCCGCCGCGAAGGGGTCGAGGCGCAGATCATCGGTATGAACGAGGCCAGCACCACCATCATGGACGAGTTGGCCACGCACAATGAACCCGGTGCGCTCGAGCGCATGTTCCAGCACTGACCAATATTTGACGCGGCGACCAGCCGCGCCAAAGCCCCGGTTGGCCCATAGTGGGCCGCCGGTTTATTCCTCAAATAGTTGCCGCAGTGAGCGGCCAGGGCGAGACCTTGTCTCGTCGCGGGTCTTCCGCATTGTTTGAGTGAGACCAGGTCTCGCCCCAGCGGCCGGATTTTTTATTCCATAGAGGCGCTTGGCGGGTAACGGCCATGATCCCGCGTTGTCGCTGCACCTGTCTTGGCGCTGCAGCGCTCAACGTTATCCCGGCGAGGGAAGATAACGGGGCACCAAAATAGAACCTGGGCCCAAACGACTTCGGACCCCCGACCACCCCGCACTCATCACTCGTCATGATCGCGCTCTGGCGCAAGGCTGGGATGGATTATGCGGGAGCGTTGAGGGGGCGGGGATATTTTTGTTTTGTTTTTGGTGCTGACGCCATAGCGGAGGCATTTTCGCCGGGGCCATACCAAACTCTGAATGTCATCCCCGCGAAGGCGGGGATCCATTGTGAGAACACGGGATAGTGGGTCGACAGGCGATCTAGCGGGCGGAAAAACTTCACGATGGGCCCCGGGTCGAGCCCGGGGTGAAAGTCGGTGAGGGGGGTGGCGGGCTGGTTACCACCGGGTGGCGTCTGCTGTTGGTCACGGCAACTGGATCAATTCTGACTAGACGACATACCAACTGGTCGGTATGGTAGTGATGTGAGTGATTGAGACCGTTGGCCCATGAAACGGGATGCAAAACCACTCCGCGCCATCGCCGGCCAATACCATTGGATACCGCCAAACTTGCCGAACAGGTCAATCAAAGCCCATAAATTGAGTTAAGAGGAAAAACTAAAATGACCCGCGCAATGCCCATTACCATCACCGCCTTCGAAAAATCGCCCGACCGCGGTGCGGGACTGGCGCGTGACACACGCGTTCGCTGGGCGCTAGAAGAAGTGGGCCAGCCATACGAGGTTCGTCTGCTGTCCTTTGCCGAGATGAAGAAACCGGCGCACCTGACGCTTCATCCCTTCGGGCAAATTCCAACCTATGAAGAAGGGGACCTGGTCCTGTTCGAGACCGGGGCGATCATTTTCCATATAGCCGAGTGCCATTCGGGCCTTTTGCCGGAGGGTCCGGACGCCCGGGCGCGTGCCATCACCTGGATGTTCGCCGCGCTCAATACTGTGGAACCACCGATTCTTGATCTCTCAATCGCCAGAATTTTAGAGAGTGACAAACCCTGGGCCGAGCAACGCCTGCCACTCGTCAAAGATCGAGTGCGGAACCGATTGGATCAACTATCCCGTCACCTGGGCGATGCTGTCTGGCTCGAGAGTGCATTCAGCGCTGGCGACTTGATGATGGTGTCGGTGCTGCTCCGGTTGAAACCATCGGGCTTATTGACCGAATATCCAAATCTTGCCGACTATGTTGCCCGCGGCGAAGCGCGACCTGCTTACAAGCGGGCGTTCGCCGCGCAATTGGCGGTATTTACCGACACGTCAACAGGCGGATAATGCAGATTGAGTAGCACCGGGTCAATCGAGGGGTTCAGGATCGACGCGGCGCTGGTACGCCGGTTGGTAGGGGCGCAATTTCCTCAATGGGCGGCGTTGCCGGTAACACCGGTCGCGACCGGTGGCTGGGACAATCGGACATTTCATCTGGGCGACACCATGAACGTTCGCCTGCCGAGCGCCGACCGCTATGTCGCTCAGATTGCCAAGGAGCAAAAGTGGCTCCCGCGCCTCGGCCCGCACCTGCCCCTGCCGATACCGCACCCCGTCGCACTTGGCCAGTCCAGCACCGAATTTCCTGCGCCCTGGTCGATATATAGCTGGATCGCCGGGGAAACGGCGACGCTGGAGCGCATCCATGATCCGCAAAAATTTGCGCGCGATCTTGCCGACTTTCTACATGCCCTGCACCAGGCCGATGCCACAGGCGGGCCACCGGCTGGAGCACATAATTTTCATCGTGGTGGCTGGCTGGGCATTTATGACTCGGCGGTCCGCGACGCCCTTGCAGTACTCGGCAGCACTATTGACGCCCACGCCGCCACAAACATATGGGATGCCGCATTGAACGCGCCGTGGAGCGGTACGCCCGTTTGGGTGCACGGCGATATCAGTGCTGGCAATCTGCTGGTCGCCAACGGCCAATTGTGTGCGGTCATTGACTTTGGCGGCGTTGGCGTTGGCGACTATGCCTGCGATCTGGTGATTGCCTGGACCTTGTTCGCTGCCGATTGTCGAAAAAATTTCAAAAGCGCCATCAATGCCGATTTCGCCTGTTGGGCGCGGGCGCGCGGCTGGGCACTATGGAAGGCGCTGATCACGCTGGCCGATCAAAATGGGACAGACGCGGGCAAGGCGGACGAGGCGCGGCGCGTATTGGCGGCGGTGATCGCCGATCATTTTGCGGCCATCGCGCGTTAGCGTTCGTCCAACCGAGGCATCAGTTCGACAAAATTGCAGGGGCTGTGGCGATAGTCGAGCTGGTGGCTCAATATCCCTTCCCAGGCATCGCGGCAGGCGCCGCGCGAGCCGGGCAGGGCAAAAACGAATGTGGTGCCGATAAGCCCAGCCGTGGCGCGCGACTGGATTGAACTGGTGCCCACCGTGGTTGCTGAATATTGGTGGAACAGTACCGAGAACCCGTCCATGCGCTTGTCAAACAGCGGCTCGATCGCTTCAGGCGTCACATCGCGTCCTGAAAAGCCGGTGCCGCCAGTGGTCAGCACCACGTCCACCCTTGGCTCGGCGACAAGGTTTTGCACCGACTGCCGGATCAACTGGATATTGTCGCGCACTACCTGCCGACCGGCACAATGGTGACCATCTGCCTCAAGCAGCGATTGCAAGAGAGCGCCCGCCGTGTCGGTATCAAGGGTGCGCGTGTCCGACACCGCAATGATGCCGATATTGAGCGGCTTGAAATTGCGGCTGGGATCCAGTGCTGCCTTAAACATCGCCATCCTTTATCGCTGCATCAAGGTCAATATCATCAATCTCGACCACCGCGTCACCGTCGGCGCGAGGGTCCAGCGCCACCGATTCAGGCGTGCCCTGCTTGTCATTGGCCATCGGTTGGAACGGCGCGCGATCCGCCGCATCAACACTGGCCCGGACCCGCATGCGCAAGAACGCCGCGATCGCCAGTGTGCCGTGAAAAACCGCGGTGACGATAAACAATCCCACCGGATGATAGGCATTCATGATCATCGACGAAACGATGGGCCCCAATGCCAACCCGATCCCCAATATCAACAGCATGCCACCAGCGATCTTGGCGAAATCGCCATCCTTGGCAAAATCGTTGGCATGGGCCACCGCCACCGCGTAAATCGGATTGGCGCAAAATCCATAGGCGGCAAACAGCACATACATGATCCAGCTGCTGCCCGGATTGATCAGGACAGTCAGGGCGCCGATTACAGCGGCGGCACCCGACAGCCCGATCAGCACCAGCCGCCGGTCGATCTTGTCTGATAGCCGCCCGAACGGGATTTGCGCGGCGGCGCCCAACAGGGCGGTCAACGCGAACAGGAAGGCGATGCCGCTGGCGTCCAAACCCTGCCTGTAGCCATACACCGGGGCCAGCGTACCAAACGACCCGTTGGCCATGCCCACCGAAAACGCCGCAATCGCGGCCACCGGCGAGGTTTTGTACAAGAGCCCGATATCGAGCTTGGCCGATGCCAGCGGGCGCGGCTGCGGGCTCGATGTCAGGGCGGTCGGCAAAACCGCACAGATAAAGCTGATGGCGCCAATGACGAACGGCAGGAAACCGGTGACCCCGGTGATCGACATGGCGATCTGCCCCAGGGTCGAGGCGCCCATATTGATGGTCACATAGATCGAAAATATCGTGCCGCGATTGCGATTGTCGACCACTTCATTGAGCCAGCTCTCAACAATCATCGCTGCACCGGCAAAACAGAAGCCCGATAGCGCGCGCAGGAGAATCCAGCTGATATCATTGATCAAAAGCAGGTTGAGAAGGATGGTGATTGTGCCAATGGCCGCCATGACCGAAAAGGCGCGAATGTGACCGACCTTGCGCACCACCAGCGGCACGGTGATCGAACCGGCGACAAACCCCACCGACCAGCCAGTGCCGATAAGACCAAGCGCCAGCAGCGAAAAATGCTCTTCGGCGCCGCGCACCGATAGCAGCAATCCCTGCAGGCCGCCGCCGAACATCAGCAGCGCCGAGCCAAGGAATAGGGCATAAATCTTGATAACCGAGGCCATGATGAGTTTCCGGCGGCTGGTAGGGTTGGCAAATCAACTGCAACGACCATAAGGCGAGCAGGATTGATTTGTCAGCCTATCTCTGGGAAATTCCGAGAGAATTCAGCTTTTGGCGGAGTGCCAGCATGTCGGCCCAGACCTGATGTTTGGCAGCAGGCGAGCGCAACAGGTAGGCCGGGTGCAAGGTAGGCATGGCCTCGGCGCTGTGGGTGCCAAGACTGATCGTGTCCCATTTGCCGCGCATTTTGAGAATGCCGGTGGTCACCCCGAAGACCGATTGCATCGCCGGTCCACCCAGGGTGACGATGACTTTTGGCGCCACCAGTTCCACCTGGCGCACCAGAAATGGCAGGCACAATGCCAGGCTCCTCGGGCGTTGGCGCGCGATTGCCTGGGGGACGCCACGGCACCGTGTTGGCGATATAGACATTGGTCCGGTTCAAGCCGATAGCCGCAAGGATCAGGTCGAGCAATTGGCCGGACTTGCCCACGAACGGCTTGCCCTGTCGGTCCTCTTCGGCGCCCGGGGCTTCTCCGATCAGCATGATCTCGGCGGCAGGATTGCCATCGGCAAATACCAATTGGGTCGCGCGTTGCTTGAGGCCGCACCCGTCATAAGCACCCAATAGTGCTGCCAATTGCTCAAGGCTTTGCGCGCTTGCCGCCAGCGCGCGCGCTTCGGCCGGATCCGCCGCCATCGATGTGACCATCGGGGTGGGGGTGGCGGCGTTGCCGCTTTGGGTGGCAGCGACATGCGGCGCCCCGGCGCCGTAGCTTGGGCAAATCGATCCACCGGCTCGTCGAGCACCGCCAGGTCAACCCCGGCGTCCCGATACCATTCGAGCACCGAAACCATCTCGGCGTGATTGAGGGGTCGATCTTTTACCATGATTTCTGTTAGAGCATGATCCGCAAATGAGGTCACCGGAATTTGCCGGTCCGATCCAGGATTTCCGCCAAAATCATCCCAGAGCGGCCAATAGTGACTAATTCCGAGGCAATTGCATGGCAAACGCTGGCGACCGCGAGATACTGTCAACTGATGTCTTGATCGTTGGCGCCGGACCGGCTGGCCTCGCCGCGGCCATTCGCATCAAGCAGATCAATGCCGACATCAGCGTCACCGTGGTTGAAAAAGCCGCAGAAATCGGCGGCCATATCCTTTCGGGGGCGGTGATGGACCCGGTGGGGCTGGATGCGCTATTGCCCGATTGGCGCAAAATGGGCGCGCCGGTCGGGCCCGATGTCAGCCGCGACGACTATCATTATCTGACCGCGATCGGCGATTTCACCATCCCCCATTTTGCCCTGCCGCCGCAGATGAAAACAGCAAATGGCGTGATCATCAGTCTGGGCGATCTGGTGCGCTGGTTGGGCGAACAGGCCACCGATCTCGGCGTCGATATCTTCCCCATGACCGCGGCGGTTGATGTGCTGGGCGATGAGAGCGGGCCGGTGCGCGGCATCATCACGGGCGATCTGGGGCGCGACCGAGCGGGCAATGAAAAGCCCGGTTTTGCCGCCGGTATCGCGCTGGAAGCCAAATATACCCTGATTGCCGAGGGCGCCCGCGGCTCATTGGCCAAAAAGCTCATCGGGGCGCATGATCTCGAGCAGCAGCCGCAAAAATACGGGCTGGGGATCAAGGAAATCTGGGACATTCCAGCCGATCACCATCAGCCGGGCAAGGTTGACCACTTTATGGGTTTCCCCCTGGACAATGGCACCTCTGGCGGTGGATTTGCCTATCATGCCCAAGATAAAAAACTCTATCTGGGGCTGGTGGTGCATCTTGACTATGCCGACCCGACACTGTCGCCGTTCGACGAATTCCAGCGCTTCAAGACCCACCCATCCATTGCCAAACTGCTCGAAGGGGCGACGCGACTGAGCTATGGCGCACGCGCGTTGACCGCCGGGGGCTGGCAATCGGTGCCGCATCTGGCTTTTGCCGGCGGCGGGCTGATTGGATGCGCGGCCGGTTTCATGAATGCGCCGCGCCTCAAGGCCATTCACAATGCGATTTTCTCAGGCATTGGTGCTGCCGACGCTGTGGCAAGGGCGATCGAGGCCGGGCGCCAGCATGATTTGATCGAAGACTTTGCCGAAACGATTTTTGCTACGGGCATCAAAACCGAGTTGCGGGCCGTGCAAAACGTCAAGCCATTATGGTCGCGCCTTGGCACCGTCGCCGGCGTCGTTGCCGCCGGGGCTGAACTCTGGACCAGAGCCGTGTTGGGCCGTTCGCTATTGGGCACGCTCAAGCATGCCAAGGGCGATTTCGCTACGCTCAAACCCGAAAGCGCGGTAGCCGGGCGCACCTATGAGCGCGCCGACTCAAAAACCCGGTTTGATCGCGCCGCCTCGGTTTATCTGGCCAATATTGCCCATGATGAGGACCAGCCAGTGCATTTGCAACTCGCCGATCCAACCGTGCCCATCCAAACGAACCTGCCTCTATATGCCGAACCCGCGCCGCTTTATTGCCCGGCGGGCGTTTATGAAATTGATGACAAGGACGAAGCGCCGATTTTTCGCATTCATGCCGCCAACTGCGTGCACTGCAAGACCTGCGATATCAAGGACCCGGCGCAGAACATCAATTGGGTGCCGCCTGAGGGCGGTAGTGGGCCCAATTACGTCGGCATGTAGCCCGATGTGGGGCTGTTTCGATAACAGTGCGATCACACAATTACGTGTGGCCTTGCGGCGCAGTCCTAAATTAGACAATCTTTGTGTCAAACTGTGGCCTTGGTGGCCAAGGGAGAATATTGCCTCGTGACAAAGCTTTTGAACCGTCTGGTGCGTCCGCTGCTATTGGCTGTTGCCCTTGGCGGCGCTATCGCCCCGGCCCACGCTGATTCCAAGATCGCCTCGATCATATCCGATTTCCTGACCCCAGGTGTCAGCCCCAGCGGCAGCTTCGTTGCCGGACAGCAGGCGCTGCACGATTTGCGCACCCACGAGGCTGCGGATTATTTTGGCGCGGCGGCCCGCGACAATTGGGACAGTCGGGTCATTGTCGAACGCGCCGTGGTCGCGCTTGCCAGCGACGGGCAGGTTGACCAAGCCGCTGATATGGCCAAGCGCCTACTCGAGTTGGATGCAACCAACGAACTGGCCAAGGTGCTGGTAGGGACTCAAGCGTTAAAGAACCGGAATTTTGCCAAGACCGAGCAGATGTTGTCCTCCGTCAGCCAGGACAGTTTTACCGCCATTACCGGCTCGATCCTGCGCGCCTGGGCCTTTATCGGCGACAAGCAGCCTGACAAGGCCGAGGCCCTGCTACAGGAACTGTCGCTCAACGGACTTGAGGACTTTTTGGCATTTCATCGCGCCCTGATGGCCGAAGCCGAAGGCAATGACGCCAAGGCAATGGATCTGGCCGCCAAGGCGCTGGAGGCCGAGCCCTATGTGGCCCGTATCGTTGAGGTTTACGCCCGTGTCTATGCCGATAACGACAAATGGGATGAGGCCGAAGCCGCCATCGATAATTTCGAAGCCAGAGGATTGTCGCATCCGGTCGTGACGCGGGTGAAGCAGGAAATCGCCGCGCGCAAACATCCCGGCAAATTCACCACCAGCGCCCTGATCGGCGCCGCCGAAATGTATCACGGCGTTGGTGTGGCACTGCAACGCGACAACAGCACCGAACTCGCACTGGTCTTTTTGCGGTTGGCGCTCTATCTCGACCCGACGTCCGACGTGATCAAATTGGCGGTGGGTCAATTGTTTGACCAGAATGGCCAGCAGGCCATGGCCAATGAGCTTTACCAAACCGTCCCGCCCCAATCGATGATGCGATCTACTGCGACGGTTCGGGTGGCGCAAAATCTTGATGCCCTTGGTGATCGCGCTGGGGCGGTGAAGCAATTGCGCGCCGTTGTTGCTGAACAACCCGATAATCTGGACGCTGTTTCTGTGCTCGGCGACATGCTGCGCTACGATGAAAAATATGATGATGCGGCAATCGCCTATACCAGGGCGCTAGCCCTGACGGGCGGTGAGCACCCGACCGATTGGCGCTTCTATTATGTGCGCGGCATTGCCTATGAGCGGTCCAAGCAGTGGCCAAAGGCTGAGAGTGACTTTCTAAAGGCGCTCAAACTGGTGCCCGATCAACCCGCCGTTCTCAACTATCTCGGTTATAGCTGGATCGATCAGGACATGCATCTGGAGCGCGCTCTGGACATGATCAAGAAGGCCGTCGACGCTTCGCCCCAGGATGGCTACATCATCGATAGTCTGGGCTGGGCCTATTACAAGCTGGGTCGTGACGACGAGGCCGTGGCAACACTTGAAAAAGCCGTGCAGCTTTTGCCCAACGATCCCGAAATCAACGATCATCTGGGCGACGCCTATCTCAAGGTCGGACGGACATTGGAGGCGCGGTTCCAATGGACCATCGCCCTGGCTGTCGATACGGTCGGCGCGGTAACGGCGCGCGTTGCGCCAAAACTGTTGGAACATACGCCCGACCCGCAGGTTTCCATCCCCGACGCGGCAATCGGCACGCCAGCCAAGGCTGCGGACGCGACAGCACCTGCACCCACGACCAAGAAGAAAAAGTCCCCCGAGGCCGTCAAGCAGTCCGCGCCTACAGGCAAGGATAGCCCCACCAGCGATCAGCCCCCGGCCCACTAGGTGGGGACGGCACCACTGGCGGTCGAAACAGCACCCGCCAAGATCAACCTCGCGCTGCACGTGACCGGACGGCGCGACAATGGCTATCATGAGATCGAAAGCCTGTTTGTTTTCGCCGAGGTCGCAGATGAACTGCATGCCAGTCTCGCCGAAGCGGATTTGCTGACCATCACCGGCCCGTTCAGTCAGGGCCTGGGAGACGGATCGACCAATCTGGTGGCCCGCGCCGTTGCCGCATTCAGGACGCGTTGGCCAGACCATGTGCCCCATGGGTTGGCGTTGGAGTTGCGCAAGAACATCCCCATAGCGGCGGGTTTGGGCGGTGGCTCTGCTGATGCGGCAGCGGCGCTGCGCTTGATGCTGCGCCTCGGCACTGGCACTATAGACAATGCGGCACTGTTCGAACTGGCTGTCGAACTGGGCGCCGACGTGCCCGCGTGCCTGATTTCCCAGCCGCTGCTGGCGCGCGGCATCGGCGAGATTATTGCACCGCTGGCCCAGTTTCCGAGCTGTCACATTGTTTTGGTCAATCCTCTGATCGGGGTTTCCACCGCTGACATATTCAAACGCCTGAACGGCTATGACAACTATCCGTTGCCAACGTTACCGTCGCCAATGACCCGCCCGGCGCAGCTGGGAATCTGGTTGGCTGAAACCCGCAACGATCTGCAACCACCGGCGGTCAAGATCGTGCCAGAAATCGGGATGCTGATCGAAAGGCTTGCCGAGGCACCCGGCTGTATGCTGGCCCGCATGTCAGGGTCAGGGGCGACGGTCTTTGGCCTGTTCGGCTCCAACGCTCAGGCCCATCAGGCTGCTCATGAACTCCGCGCCGATCTGGCAAATTATTGGGTGACTGCCGCGCCGCTGATCGTGCCGTGATCAGTAGGCGCGCGACACACTGAAGCGCACCACATCGGCCAGCAGGTCGCGCAACGCTGAAACCGGCAGCACGCCAAGCGCTGCAACCGCCGCATTCGCATGGGCGCGGGCTTGATCCAGCGTCCGGGCCAGCGTGTCATGTCGTTCCAGAATTTCGACGACGCGCTCAACCGTTGCCGCGCTGGCCTCGGCATCGCCCAGGGCGGCGGTAATGATCTCTTTGTCGGCTTTGCTGGCCCCGGCCAGCGCCAGAATGACCGGCAGCGTCATCTTGCCTTCGCGCAAATCATCGCCACGATTCTTGCCGATCGTATCCGCCGCGCCGCGATAATCGAGTACATCGTCGACCAATTGGAAGGCATTGCCCAATTCCAGGCCATAGGTCTTGAGGGCCCGGCGACCAGAACTGTCGGCACCACCGGCCATGGCACCGACCTCGCACGCCGATTCAAACAAGGTCGCGGTCTTGGCGCGGATTACGGCGGCATAATCCTCGGCGGTAGTGCTCAAATCCCCGGTCTTGGCCAATTGCAGCACTTCGCCTTCCGCCATGGCCGCGGCCGCAGCGGCCAGAACACCCAAAGCGTCGATATCGCGCGTTTCCACCATCATCATGAAGGCCTGGCCCAAAAGGAAATCGCCAACCAGAACACTGGCCTGATTGCCCCAGATCATCCGCGCCGCGGGACGGCCGCGTCGCATGTCGCTATCGTCCACAACATCATCGTGGAGCAGGGTGGCGTTGTGCATGAACTCAACTGCCGCCGCGAAATTGATGGCGCTTCCACTGCCGCCACCGAACAGGGCCGCCGAGGCCACTGTCAACATGGGCCGCAGGCGTTTGCCGCCACTATCGATTAGATAGCGAGCCAGGCTCGGGCACCATTTCGACATGGGAATCGGCACGGGCCAGGATCAACTCATTGACCTTGGCCATGTCCAAGGCCGTACTTTCCAGCAGCCGATCAATGGCGCTGGGCTCAATTTCTAGCTTTTTTTGCGTCAGAACCGACACGACCACACCGTTCATCTTTGCCCTGGGACAGCAAAACTGGTTGAGACACCAGCCAGAGCACCTATAAGGTTGCCCTGAAAACCGGCCAATTGGGTGCGATGTCCCTAGACCAGCCAAGCCAAATTGTAAAACACCAAACGCCGACGCGCGATGCCTTTCTCGACGGCCGCCTCATAGTGTCGCAGCCGCGCAACGGCTTTAGGGCGGGTTTCGACAGTGTTTTGCTCGGTGCCGCCACCCGTTCGACCACCCGGACGTTGCTCGATTTGGGCGCCGGTGTCGGCACGGCGAGCCTGGTCAGTCTAGCGCATAATACGGCACTCAGGGCCACTTTGCTCGATCACAACATGGATATGTTATTGTTGGCAAAAGAAAATATCGCCGCCAACGGCTTTGCTGACCGTGCTCAAACGTTGGCGCTCGATGTTGCCGCCAAGGGCGCTGTGCGGGCGGCCGCCGGGTTGCGAACCGATCATTTTGATAGCGTTATCGCCAATCCACCGTTTTTTGCGGAGACGGCGGGAACATTGGCCACCGATCCCGGGCGAGCCGAATCGCGCCACATGCGCGCCGAAATGCTCGACTTTTGGGTCAAAACCGCCGCCGCCAGCGCGGCGCCGGGTGGCGAGATCATTTTTATCTATCCCCTCGAATCGCTGGGCAGCCTGCTTGGTGCATTCGAAAAACGTTTTGGCGGCGTTGCCATATTGCCGCTGTGTCCCCGACCGGGGGAGGCTGCAACGCGTATATTGATCAGGGCGATCAAAGGGTCACGGGCGCCGACCACCATGCTGGCGGGGCGCGCCCTGCACGCGGCACAAGGGCGCCAATTTGCCGACGCTTTCGACGCAATATTTCGTGGGCGCGACCGGCTCGTCTGGTAATTGGGCGCGACGCACCTTAAATCTGGGCGCAAGCAAGAGAGACAGCCATGGTTCAGACCCCTTCAATTACCAATAGGAAACGCTAGCCCATGTCCGGATTTGTGCTGCGCGTCCTGATTTTCGGCCTGATTGGCCTCGCCATATATCTGGGCATCTCCAAGATCTGGCGCGACTGGACCAAGCAGTTCAGAACTGACGAGATCGAGGAACGCACCCGTCGCCGCGAACGCGACCTCAAGGATCGCAAAACCCACGACGTCATCGATCTCCAGCGCGATGGTGATGGAATTTTCCGCCCCGGCGATGATGACAAGGACAAACGGCGTTGACCCTGCGCGGCGGCCAAACTAGACAATTGGCCGACAGTACAGGACCGAGCTGATGACCGACCGCCCCGCGCATATGGACCCCCGCAATTCGTTTCAGGGATTACTGCTGACCCTTCAGCATTTCTGGGCGGCGCAGGGTTGTGTCATCCTTCAACCCTATGACATGCAAATGGGCGCGGGCACTTTTCACACCGCAACCACGCTGCGCTCGCTGGGACCAAAGCCCTGGAAAGCGGCCTATGTGCAGCCATCACGCCGGCCAACCGACGGGCGCTATGGTGAAAATCCCAATCGGTTGCAGCACTATTATCAGTTCCAGGTGATCCTCAAGCCATCCCCGGACAATATTCAGGACCTCTATTTGCAGTCGTTGGCCGAGATCGGGTTAGATGCCAAGCTGCACGACATCCGCTTTGTCGAGGACGACTGGGAAAGCCCCACCTTGGGCGCCTGGGGGCTGGGCTGGGAATGCTGGTGCGATGGCATGGAAGTTTCCCAATTCACCTATTTCCAGCAGGTGGCCGGGTTTGAATGCTCGCCGGTGCCCGGTGAAATCACCTATGGCCTGGAGCGGCTGGCCATGTATGTGCAGGGCGTTGAAAATGTCTACGATCTGAATTTCAATGGTCGCGAGGGCGCGGACAAGGTGAGCTATGGCGACGTGTTCCTGCAAAATGAACAGGAATTTTCAAAGTATAATTTCGAAGCCGCCAATACCGACATTTTGTTCCGCCACTTCAAGGATGCCGAAGACGAATGCCAGGCAATTCTCAAGCAGGGCGAGGACGGTGCCAATCGGCAGACCATGGCGGTGCCCGCCTATGAACAGGTGATCAAGGCCAGCCACAGCTTCAATATGCTCGATGCGCGTGGCGTCATTTCGGTAACCGAGCGGCAAAGCTACATTCTGCGCATTCGCGAAATGGCCAAGGCCTGCGGTGCCGCATGGCTGCAAACGGCCGGTGGCGGCGCGTAGGCACCGCTTCCAGCGGCCCCATTGCGTCGAGCAGGGGGCAATGGCATGGTGCCCCGCGGCATGGGTTCGGCAAGCCATGTGTTTTGGGGAGCACTGAGATATGACCACCTGGATTATTCTTGGCATCATTGTCGTGGTGATTGGCTATGCCATCAGCCTTTACAATGGCCTGGTGAACAAGCGGCAAATGACCCAGGAGGGCTGGTCGGGGATCGACGTGCAGGCTCAAGCGCCGCACCGATCTGATTCCAAACCTGATGGAAACCGTCAAAGGCTATATGGGCCACGAGCGCGAAACCCTGGAGGCGGTGACCAACGCCCGCGCCGCCGCACAAAACGCCAGCAGCGGCACGCCCGGCGAACGCTCCAAGGCCGAAGGACTGCTATCGGGCGCATTGGGGCGCTTGCTCGCCGTTGCCGAAGCCTATCCCGACCTCAAGGCCAACACGACGTTTCTCGAGTTCCAGGTGGCGCTGCAAACTGTTGAAGACGAAATCCAGATGGCACGTCGCTACTACAATGGCGCCGTGCGCAATTTGAACGTTGCAGTTGAATCGGTGCCATCAAATTTTGTCGCCAACGCCTTCGGGTTCAGCAAGGCCGAATATTTTGAGCTGGAAAATGTCGAGGACCGCGCCGTTCCTAACGTCAAGTTCAACTAGAGATATGGGCGCGCTGCCAAGACTGCTGCTGGCTGTTGCCTGCCTGTTGCTGGCGGTTTCGCCGGGGGTGGCGCGCGAAGAAATACGCAGCTTTACCTCAAATCTGGTTTTGGCAGCCGATGGCAGCGTCGATGTCACCGAAATCCTCGACGTCAATGCCGAGGGCAACCAGATAAGGCGCGGCATCTATCGCGACATTCCGGTGGTTATGCTCGACGACGACGGCGTGCGGGTGCGGCCCGACCTTCATGTTTTGACGGTCATGCGCGGCAAGCTGCAGGAACCGTTCCGCACTGAGCGGATGGGCGACTTCATCCGTATCTGGATTGGTGATCCCGATGTGCTGGTGCTGCCGGGCGTTCACCGCTATCGCATCAATTACACTATGACGCGCATGGGGCGGATTTTCCCCGACCATGACGAAGTCTATTGGAACGCCACCGGCAATTATTGGAATTTCCCCATTTTGGCATCAATCGCCACGGTGACGCTGCCCGATGGCGCCAGAATTTCCGATATCTCGGGCTATACAGGCGAAGTGGGATCGACCGCCCAGAACGTCAAACTGACCCAGGCTCGCGGCGAACCGCGCCACGATCCGTTCGACCGTCGCCCTGGCTCCCGGCGAGGGGCTGACCTATGCCGTTTCGTTTCAAAAAGGCATTTTGGTGCCACCGTCATCCCAGACACAGTTTTTCTATTGGCTCGCTGACCGGCAGGCGTCGATCATACCCGGTCTGGGCGCTCTCCTGACCCTGATCTATTTCAGTGTGGCCTGGTGGCGCGTCGGCCGCGATCCCAAAAAAGGCATTGTTATCCCGCTGTTTCATCCGCCCCATGATGTGTCGCCAGCGCTGGCGCAATATATCGACAATTGGGGATGGAAGGGGAATGGATGGACTGCCTTTACCGCTGCCATCTTCAATCTTGGTGTCAAGGGATTAGTGCAGATCGACAATACCGGCGATTTGAAAGTGACACCCACCGGGCGCACCGCCAACACTGATTTGACCCCGGCGGAAACCAAACTGTTTGATTACGTCCGATCAAGCGGCGGCTTTACCATCAACAAGACAACCGGGCCGACACTCAACACCAAACGCTCCGAATTCATCAGCACCATCGTGGGCAAGAATCGCGACCTCTGGTTTCGCAACAACGTCCCATACTCGCTGCTCGGCGGCATATTGGCGCTCGCCATGCTGGGGATTCTTGTGTGGCTGGGCTATCTGGACCTGCCATTTCTGATCATCGCCGTGGTGGGGGGCGTGTTTCTCGGTGGCTTTGCCGGGGCCAGCAAGCGGGTGATGGCGGGTAATGCCTTCAGCAAGATATTGTTTTTCGGCTGGATCGCGATTGTCGGCATCAATATGGCCGGTGGCGCGTTGACCGCGTTGAGCACGTTGCGTTTTTCCAGCGCCACGCTGGCGGCACTGACAATTGTCGCCGCCACGATCATTTTTGCTATCCTGATGCGGGCACCCACCATCGCCGGGCGGGCAATGATGGACAAGATCGACGGTCTCAAACTTTACCTCGAAACCGCCGAAAAGAACCGGCTCAATATGGACAAGGCACCACCCATGACCGTCAAGCGGTTCGAAGCGCTGTTGCCCTTTGCCATCGCGCTGGGCGTTGAAAAACCCTGGTCCGAGCATTTTCAGGGTGAACTGGCCCGCAATGCGGTGGCCGATCAGCCATCGGGGGTCGGCTATCACCCGATGTGGTACTCGGGCAGCAATTTCTCCGCCAATCGTTTTGCATCCGATATCAGCACGGCGGCAACATCAATGAGCGCCGCGATGGTTGCGGCCCAACCGGTTCAATCCTCGACCTCTGGTGGCGGCGGTGGTGGTTCTTCCGGCGGCGGCGGCGGCGGCGGTGGTGGCGGCGGCTGGTAGGAATTTTCGCCCAATCCCAAGTGGACAACCCCAACCGGGCTTGCTAGGCAAGCCGCGTTCCAACTGACTGGTCATCCCATGCCTGAATTGCTGCTTGAGCTGTTTTCCGAAGAAATTCCCGCCCGTTTTCAGCGGCGCGCTGCCCAAGATCTGAAAAAATCGGTGACCAATGCTCTGGTGGATGCCGGTCTGGTCTATGAGGGCGCCAGTGCCTTTGTGACACCGCGTCGTCTGGCGCTGACCGTAACCGGTCTGCCAGCGCGCTCGCCCGATACACGCGAGGAAAAAAAGGGCCCCAAGGTTGGCGCGCCACAACAGGCGGTCGACGGTTTTTTGCGCGCCGCGGGGCTGGCGAGCATTGATCAGGCCAAGATCGAGAGTGACCCCAAAAAGGGTGAATTTTATGTCGCGCTGATCGAAAAGACCGGTGCTGACGCCGTTGATATTCTAGGCGCCGTGCTGCCAAAAATCCTCAGTGGCTTTGGTTGGGCCAAATCCATGCGTTGGGGCAGGGGCGGCTTTAACTGGGTTCGGCCGTTGCGCGCCATTACCGCAACCTTTGGCACCGACAATGACGAGCCGGTGATAATCCCCTTTACCATCTGCGACCTGAGCGCGGGGCAAACGACCTTTGGCCATCGGTTTTTGGCACCGGCCGCCATCAAGGTGCGCCGCTTTGAAGACTATGTCATGGCCCTCGAACGCGCCAAGGTGGTGCTGGATCTGGATCGCCGCAAGGAGATTATCCGCACCGACGCCGAACACCTGGCCTTCGCCCAGGGGCTGAGTGTGATCGCCGATGAAGGTCTGCTCGAAGAAGTTGCGGGCCTGGTCGAATGGCCGGTGGTGATGATGGGCGCTTTTGATCCCGCCTTCCTCACCCTGCCAGAGGAAGCCATCATTGCCACCATCCGTGCCAACCAGAAATGTTTCTGCCTGCGCGACGGCAACGGCAAGCTGGCGCCCAATTTCATCATCACCGCCAACACCGAAGCCAGCGATGACGGTGCGGTGATTACGGCGGGCAACGAACGGGTGATCCGTGCACGGCTGAGCGATGCGGCATTCTTTTACAAAAACGATCTGGCGCTACCGCTGGAAAACGGCCTGCCCAAACTTGAAGACATGGTGTTCCACGCCAAGCTGGGCACGCAGTTTGCCCGCGTCGATCGCCTGATCAAGCTGGCCGGTGAGATCGCACCAAAAGTGGGCGCCGATATCGAGACCACCAAGCGCGCCGCGATGCTGGCCAAGGCCGATCTGGTAACCGGCATGGTCGGAGAATTTCCTGAATTGCAGGGGTTGATGGGGCGCTATTATGCCACCGCGCAGGGTGAACCCGCCGCGATCGCCAACGCTATCGAGCAGCACTACAAGCCGGTTGGCCCCTCTGATCAGGTCCCGACCGAACCGGTGGCCATCGCTGTGGCGCTGGCCGACAAGCTCGATCTGCTGACCGGGTTTTGGGCGATCAACGAAAAACCCACCGGTTCGCGCGATCCATTTGCGCTGCGCCGCGCCGCGCTCGGCGTCATCCGCATCATAACCGAAAACAATTTGCGCCTGCCGCTCGCGGTGGAGCCGGATCTGTTGGCCTTCTTCCATGACCGGCTCAAGGGTGTCTTGCGCGACGCCGGCGCGCGCCATGATCTGGTCGACGCGGTAATTGCAGACGATAGCAATGATCTGTTGCAAATCACCCAGCGGGTTGACGCGCTGACGGCGCTGCTATCGTGCGAAGATGGGGTCAACCTGCTGGCGGGCTACAAACGTGCCGCCAATATTCTGGTCGCCGAAGAGAAAAAGGACGGCGTCAGCTTTTCCGGAACCGTTGATCAGAGCGTTCTGAAACTGACGGAGGAAACGGCGCTGGCCTTTGCGGTCGATGCCGTGCACGCGGCGGTCGGCGAGCATATCAAGCATGATGACTACAAAGGCGCCATGGCCGAACTGGCGACATTGCGCAGTCCGGTTGATGCGTTTTTTACCCAGGTGCTGGTCAATGACGAAGACGCAGCCGTCCGCGCCAATCGGCTGAACCTGCTGGCGCGTTTGCGCGACACCATGCATCTGGTCGCCGACTTCTCAAAGATTGCCGGGTAGGGGCCTATCGGCGGCGAAAGACGGCGACTGTTTCAGTATTGCCATCGCCGCCGGTGATTGGCGAAGCAATCGACATGCGGTGGGCAAAATCGTTCTCGTCCATAAAGGTGATCATTTCATCAAGCGCATTGGCAATCGCCTGATCGTCGGTGACGATGCCGCCCTTGCCGATATTGCGCCGCCCCACCTCGAATTGCGGCTTGAACAGGATGATCGCATCGGCACCGGATTTACACAGTGCCAGCGGCGCGGCAAGAATCTTGACCACCGACACGAAACTGACGTCGCTGACCAGAACGTCTATGATGTCAGGAATGATTTCGGCGGTTAAATCCTTGGCGTTGACCCCTTCATGGCTGACCACTTTGTTGGAGCCCCTGAGCCGTTGATGCAATTGGTCGTGGCCGACATCGACCGCATAGATTTTGGCGGCGCCCCGTTCCATCAGCACCTGGGTAAAGCCGCCCGTCGACGAGCCTACATCAAGGCAGATGCGCTCTTTTACAGCGATGTCGCCAGCATCAAGTCCAGCAACCAACTTGAGCGCCGATCGCGATACATAGCGGGCGGCCGGATCATCAATTTCGATCTTGTCAGTTGGGCCAACCATCTGGTTTTGCTTGACGGCGACCGCGCCGTTGATGGTAACGGTGCCCCGCAAGATGGCGTCGCGCGCACGAGCGCGGCTGGGCAGCAATCCGCGTTGTTCAAGCGCCAGATCCAGCCGGATCCGCTCGCTCACGGCGTAACCAGCCGCTTGATCTTGGCCAGGGCCGGGGTATTTGATTCATTATAGGCAATGGTGCCGGCAAAACTGCCATCGGCCTTGATCATGTAAACCAGCGCGGTGTGATCGACCAGATAATAGGGATCGTCCGCCGCCCCGTTTATCTCTGAATAGGCGCCGAACGCGCTCTTGATATTGTCCGTCTGCTGCTGGTCGCCAACCAGACCGATGATCGAGGGATCAAAGCCTTCGACATAGGATTTGACGATAGGCAGCGTGTCGCGCGCCGGATCGACGCTGGCGAAAATGATGCGCAGATCATCCGGCTTTAGGCCCAGTTCACTGCGCCAGGCGGTGGTTTCGGCCAGTGTCGTTGGACAGACATCGGGGCAAAATGTGTAGCCGAAAAATACAAGGCTCGGTTTGCCAACCAGATCGCTTTTGGGTGAACTCGCCGCCATTCGTCGTTTCCATGGCAAAGGTCTGGCCCGAGACGCCGAGTGGCCGGGCCGGGGGCTTGAACAGATACATGGCAGTGGCGCCAACCGCCACGACAGCGACCAGCGCCCACAAGACAATGCGGAACGTCCGAATGGATTTTGGCGACATGAGGTCTCTATCTGGCTATTGGATCAGGCGTCCAGCGGTTCGCTGCCCACCGGCTTGCCATCCTTGGACAGCGTGATCTTCTCGATCCGCGCTTCGGCGGTCCTGAGCAGGGTCTCGCAATGGGACTTGAGCGCCTCACCGCGTTCGTAAATGGCAATCGACTCGGCCAGCGGCGCCTTGCCGCTTTCCAGTTTGCCAACGATCTGCTCAAGTTGTTCAAGCGCTGCCTCAAAGCTGAGCTTCTTGACGTCGTCATTGCTTGGTTCGGCCATGATCGGCTCCTTGTCAGTCATCCAGATTGCCCAGCGCGCCATCCATGAGCATGCCCACATGGGCGGCAGCGCCATTGGCCAGCCCCTTGAGGTCATACCCACCTTCGAGCAGCGAGACAATGCGGTTGCCGCACCGGGCCTCGGCGATTTCCATCAAACGCGCCGTTATCCAGGCAAAATCCCCACCGGTCCAGTTCAACTGCGCCAACGGGTCGCGCTGGTGCGCATCAAATCCCGCCGAAATCAGGATGATGTCGGGCACAAATTCGGTCAGGTTCGGCAATATCTGATGTTGGTAGGCGGCGCGCATCATCGCACCATCGCTATCGGGGGGCAGTGCCACGTTTAATATATTGCCAACGCCGGTTTCACCGGGATGGCCGGTGCCGGGATAAAGCGGCATCTGGTGGCTCGATGCATAAAAAACGCTGGGATCGTCCTTGAAAATATCCTGCGTGCCGTTGCCGTGGTGAACGTCAAAATCGACGATCGCAACCCGATCCGCGCCATATTTGCGCTGGGCCTCACGCGCCACAATGGCAATAGTGTTGATCAGACAAAACCCCATCGGCGTTTCGATCTCGGCGTGATGACCGGGGGGGCGGATGGCGCAAAAAGCGTTGTCGGCCTCGCCCATAATCACCGCGTCCAGTGCCGCCAGTGCCCCACCCAACCCGGTCGCTATCGCATCAAGCGAGCGCGATGAGACGAACGTATCGCCATCGATCTGGCCCAGACCTTCGGCGGGTCGCGCATCGCGCAGCCGCTCGAGATAGCGGGGACCGTGTACCAGACTGGCAAGCGCCAGATCGGCACTGGGAGCGTCGCGCCGCAACAGGCCGTCGAACTGGGGTAGGGTCAATTCCTGCTCGATCGCGCGAATGCGGTCGGCGCGTTCGGGATGGCCGGCGGGTGTCGCGTGGCGCTCAAAATTGGGCTGGCTGACAAAAAGCGTGGTCACCCTGTCACCTTTCCGTGGTCCGGGCACGAACGCCCGTCTTGACGCGCCGTCGTGCTGTTGTCAAACAGCGCGCATGATGTTGAACGCTGCCGCCGCTCCAAACGATCCGCCAACCGTTGCCGCCGCCGCCCGATTGCTGCGTGCGGGCAGGTTATGCGCCTTCCCCACCGAAACAGTCTATGGGCTGGGCGCGGTGGCAACCAACACCGATGCGGTGCTCTCTATCTATCACACCAAGGGACGACCGCGCTTCAATCCTTTGATCATCCATTGTGCTGATCTGGCCATGGCCGAAACGCTGGCCGAATTTTCGCCGCTTGCACACCTGTTGGCCGAAGCGTTCTGGCCCGGCCCGCTGTCGCTGGTGCTGCCGCGCCGCGACAATACCGGACTTTCTGACATCGCCATGGCAGGATTGAGCACGGTGGCCATTCGTATTCCCGCCCATCCGCTGGCGCTCGAACTGCTGGCCAGCGTCGGCCAACCGCTGGCAGCACCCTCGGCCAATCCATCGGGTCGGCTGTCGCCCACCAGTGCCGAGCAGGTGCGAAAGGGATTTGCAGGAAAAGTGCCGGTTCTTGACGGTGGGCCGTGTCTGGCCGGGGTTGAATCAACCATCATCGCCGTCGATGGCGACCGATTGCACCAATTGCGCGCTGGGGGCCTGGCCCGGTCACGCATTGAGGACTTGACCAGTCGGCGGGTGCTCGATGTCGACGCCCACGCGCCGGTCGCGGCGCCCGGCATGCTGGCTAGCCACTACGCGCCCGATGCGGCGGTGCGATTGAACGTAACCGAACCGGTGCCAGGCGAAGCGCTGTTGGGATTCGGCGCGGTTGGTGGTCAACTCAACCTGTCGGTCACCGGCGATCTGAATGAGGCGGCCCGCAATCTTTTTGCCATGCTGCAACAATTGGACGAAACCGGCGCCAGCGCCATTGCCGTGGCGCCGATCCCGACCCACGGTTTGGGCGAGGCGATCAATGATCGGCTGGAGCGGGCAGCAGCACCGCGCTGACGATTATCTTGGCCCTGTCGGGCACCCGATACTGGTTACAATAGATAGTGGGCACGCCCGAGTATCGCGGCCGGGTCTGACACGCCAACCGGCGTTCAGTCCCTGACCTTATACGGCTTTTGGTCACGCCAGAAGCGCATCAGGCTTTCAAGGTCGGCATCGCCACCCTTGGGCAGCACGACCTTGAGATTGACGTACAGATCGCCATCACCATAAAGACCCTTGCCCTTGAGCCGGAGCGATTTTGCCGTATCAACACCCGGCGGCAGGCTCAATTCAACCGATCCGTCCAGCGTTGGCACCCGCACCTTGGTGCCCAGCACGGCTTCGTAAAGGGCAATGGGCATGTCGACGCGTATGTCGTGACCGTCCTTGCGAAACTGCTTGCTCTTGGCAAATCGAATGGTGACCAGCGCATCGCCCGACTCGCCATATGGGGAGGGCGAACCCTGGCCCTTGAGGCGGATCTGCTGGCCCTCCTCGACCTTTTCGGGCAGCTTGACCGACAACATCTTGCCGCTGGGCATGCGTACATTGATCGCGCTGGTCTTGTGCGCATCTTCCAGCGACACCGTGGCATTGACCACAATGTCCTCGCCCTTCCCGCCATGAGCGCCGCTGGCCGTGCCACCGGCAAACGGGTCCCATTGTGCCCCGCCTGCGCTGCGACCACCGCTGCCGCCGCCACCCGGGCGCTGCTGGCCGCCAAAGCCACTCATGAATTCTTTCAAAATGTCCTCGGCCGAAAAGCCCGCCGCGCCATTGCGCCCACCGCGCGAGGCGCCTGCATGAGTGCCCGGATTAAAACCCGCAAATTTCGGGTTGCCGTCCGCATCGATTTCGCCGCGATCAAACTGCGCCCGCTTGGACGCATCATTGAGCAGGTCATAGGCCGACGTTGCCTCGGCAAATTTTGCGTGGGCATTGGGATCGTCAGGATTTTGGTCGGGATGGTGTGCCTTTGCCAGCTTGCGATAGGCAGACTTGATGTCTTTCTCGCTCGCCGAACGGGCCACCCCGAGAACGCTGTAGGGGTCGCGCATTGTATCCAATCATCTTTGTGGGGGCGTTGCTTCGCCCACAGTTCACGTCCTATATGGCGAGAGCGATCACCATTGTCCAGTTTTGCACTGGTTTTCGATTATCATTGCTGCGAGCCACGCCAAATGTCCAACACGCTGACCGACAAATTGTTTGATGACAATGACCCCGCGGTGCTCGATCCGTTTGCGATTTTCGAAGAGTGGTTCGCAATGGCCCATCAAAGCGAGCCCAACGATGCCCACGCCATGGCGCTGGCCAGCGTAGACGATGGTGGCATGCCCGACGTCCGCATGGTGCTGCTCAATGCTCGTGACACCCGCGGTTTCAGCTTTTTTACCAATTTCGGCAGCGCCAAGGGCGTTGAATTGCTGGCTCATCCCAAGGCCGCAATGGTGATGCACTGGAAATCAATTCGTCGGCAGATCCGCATGCGCGGCCCGGTGGAAGTTGTAACCCCGGCTGAAGCCGATGCTTATTTTGCCTCACGCCCAAGGGGCTCGCAGATTGCCTCGGCCGCCTCAAAACAATCACGCCCGCTGGCAAACCGCGAACGATTGGCGGCCGATGTGGCCGCCCTGACCGCCCAGATTGGCGACGCGGACATGGTGCGCCCCGAACATTGGTCGGGTTTTCGCCTCGTGCCGCTCGAAATCGAATTCTGGAAAGATGGCGAGTTTCGCCTGCATGATCGCGTCCGCTACACGCGTGAGGGGACTGATATGCCCTGGTCCGCACAGCGGCTTTATCCCTGAAAATCAGTCAGTTAAGATCCGATTCAAACTCGAGCAACCTCTTGGCACTATGGTTGGGCCTGAAACCGGACCGATAACAGCGTGCGCATCTTAATCAGAACATCGAAATGGGCGATCTGGGCGCGGCGTATCGCCAGCATAGCCGTGCCTCTGGTGGTAATACCGCTGGTACTCCACCGTCTTCAATTACTGGCCAGCGACTCATTCTTGAATTTGGCACTGGTTGCCCTCGGCGTCACACTACTCGGACTGCTTTCGGCCCTGATTGCGCTGGTGCGCCTGTGGATTATCGGCGATCAAGGCTGGGGGCGCGCCATATCTGCGATGCTCCTGTGTCTCCTGTGCCTGGTCCCGTTTTGCTATGTCGGGGTATTGGTGCTGCGCTATCCAGACGCCACCGACATCGCCACTACCGATCGGCAATTACTGCCGCTGGTGTTTGATCCGGCGACCCGGGGGATGGCCCCCCCAAGACTGCTGGGCGAGACAGGACAGGAAAAGGTCTTTCCCAACGCCAAGACGCGCAATTATCCGCTCAATGAGGATCAGGCCTTTGCGCTGGTCGCGCGCATGATCGGCGATCAGGGCTGGGAAATTCGCTTTCGACATGACCCCACCGGCCCCGGCGATCCCGGCATCATCAATGCCCGCATGACCACCTTGCTCGGCTGGCGGGAAGAGGTCGTTGTGCGCGTTTCGGGCGATGCCAGCCGCTCCAGCGTCGATATGCGATCGGTATCTCTTAATGCCCTGCACGATTTGGGGTCGAACGGGCTGCGGATCGAAAAATTTCTGGGCGCACTTGATAATCAGGTGACGGATCTGTTGCGCGACAATCCCAATATCAACCAGCCGATCGAGGCTGATGACACGCCTGAAACGCCAGAACCCTAAAGCGCTACACGTAGGCCCCACGGGCGTCGGCTGACCCGGAGCGCACCACTGGATTCGAGATATTCGATATGGGCCATGACCGTCATTCGCGCCGCCACCTTTATGGCAAGCGGCACGTCGGGATAGAGTTTGCCGGTGATTGCTGGCACCGAATGAGCGCCCGCTGACACGGCGGCAATGATCTGGCTGTTGCGCTGGCGCCGATGTGCCTCCAGCGCCTTGCCATATGCCGGGCCATCCGCGATAGGGCCGCCATGAGCGGGTACATAGTACCGGTATCCGCTGGCCAGCACCCGCCCCAGCGAAGCGAAATAATCGGCCATCGACCCGTCGGGTACTGACACAAGAGTCGAATTCCAGCCCATGACGTGATCGCCGGTCAACAGGATGGGCGTGCCAACCAGACCAAATGCCAAATGATTGGCGCAGTGTCCGGGTGTCGCTATCACCTCAAGCCGCGTCTTGTCGACCATCAGGCGGTCGCCATCGACGAGCACGCGATCAGGCACCAGATGCCAATCGCATGAATTGCGAATCGGATTGCGCTCGAACCGACGCAGCGGGCGGGACAGGCGATGTCGTCCGCCAAACCAGAGCGGCGCACCCAGTTCTCGCGCCAGTTGTGCGGCAGCGTCGCTATGATCCTTGTGGGTGTGGGTCAGGATGATGGCATCGACGCGCCGACCGTCAATGGCCTGGCGTAGTGCTGCCAGATGCAGCGAATCAGCGGGGCCGGGATCGACAAGCGCCAGCCGCTCCTGGCCGATGAGAAAACTGTTGGTGCCAGTAAAAGTATAGGGACTGGCGTTGGGCGCGGTAACCCGCACCAGATCCGGTGCCACCTGAACCGGCCTGCCGGTTTGCGGATCAAACGCGGTGTCAAAGCTCAAAGTTGGGGCAGGGCTGGCCATTGCGCTCACGATAGGGACAGATTATGACGTTACACGAGCATTCCTAACGCATTCGGCGCCAATTCGCCGAATTATCGAGGTACGAAAGGTATAAAATGGCCGTGACCCTGACTACGCCGAACACCCTTTTGGGCGCGCTCGCGCCAAAGGGTGAGGCTGCCAAACTCGCAACCAATCTGGTCACCATATTGCTGGGCACGCTGCTGCTCACCATCAGCGCCAAGATCAGTGTCCCGGTCTGGCCCGTGCCGGTGACCTTGACCAGTTTTGCCGTTGCCGCAATTGCCGCGGCATTCGGCTGGCGGCTGGGCGTTGCCACGGTCGCTGCCTATCTACTCGAAGGTGCCATGGGACTTCCCGTGTTTGCGGCGGGTGGTGGTCTTGCCTATTTTGCCGGTCCGACAACCGGGTTCCTGATCGGCTACCTGCCAATGGCCTATATTATCGGCCGTGCCAGCGACATGGGCGCCGCCAACAAGCCCGCTTTGCTGTTCGGCGCCATGTTGGTCGGCGATGCCGTTCTGTTCGTTCTCGGTTTTGTTTGGTTGCTGGCCATGGCCGGGCAGGCCGGATGGATCGACCAGACCAATGTAGTTGCCTCTGCCTTTGCCAAGGCAGTGCAGCCATTCATCGTCTGGGACATTCTGAAAATGGCGCTGGCAGCGCTCAGCGTTGCCGGTGCCTGGTCACTGCTCAAAGCCCGGCGCTGATTGTCAGATGACCAAATGAGGCAAAAAGGCCGGCCCAGAGGGTCGGCCTTTTTTATTTCGGTTCAGCGCTTGGGCAGGGCATAAGCGATAATGGAATCGCCCGCTTCAGTGCCGGTTGAACCGTGACCGCCCGCCACCACAATAACGAACTGGCGCTGGCTGGCCTCCGACCAATAGGCTCATCGGTGTCGCCTGCCCACCAGCGGGCAGTCGGCTCTGCCACAATTGCTTGCCGGTGGTGACATCGTAGGCGCGCGCATAATAGTCCAGCGTGCCCGAAAGGAACGCAACGCCGCCCTTTGTAACTATGGGACCACCGATTCCCGGTACGCCCATTTTGAGCGGCAACGGCACAGGCGACAGATCCTGCACCGTGCCATTGACATGTTTGTATACGATCTGGCCCGTGGTCAGGTCCGCACCCGCGACATAGCCCCAGGGCGGCGATTGGCAGGGCAGGCCGAGCGGTGACAGGAATGCCCCCATCTTGGCCGCATACGGTGCCCCGAAATTTTCATTGAACGCCGGCGTATCGGGCTTGGTGACCACCCGTTCCTCGGCATCTGGCCGTGGGATCAGTTTGGAGGTGAAGGCGAGGTAAACTGGCATGGCGAACACGATCTGACGCTCGGGATCAACTGCCACGCCGCCCCAGTTGAAGGCGCCAAAATTGCCCGGATAGACAATGCTGCCCTGTTCGGAGGGTGGTGTATAGCGCCCGTCATACCGCAATGAACGGAACTGAATGCGGCAGGCCAACTGGTCAAACAATGTCGCGCCCCACATCGAGGATTCGCGCAACGGCTCGGGTTTGAACGACAGCGCCGATAACGGCTGTGTTGGCGCCGTAAAATCACCCTCGACGGCGCCTTGCGGTGCTGGCTCTTCGGTCACTGGAAGGATCGGCTCGCCCGTTTCACGATTGAGAACGAATAACTCGCCCTGCTTGGTCGGCGCCACCAGCGCTGGCACGGTTTGGCCATCAATGGTCAGGTCCAAAAGGCTGGGCTGGGCCGGCACGTCCATGTCCCAGAGATCATGATGAACCCCCTGGAACACCCATGCTACCTCGCCGGTCTCGGCATTGAGTGCGACGATTGAGGACGAATATTTCTCGACATTTTCGTCACGATTGGCGCCGTACTGGTCGGGAGGCTGGTTGCCCATCGGAATATAGATCAGCCCAAGTTCTGGATCGTAGCTCGAGACGCTCCAGCTATTGGGCGAGTTTTCGCTATAACTTTGACCGGCCGCAATTGGGGCAGTCTCTTCAGGGTTGCGGCTATCCCAGTTCCAAACCAGTTCGCCGGTATTGATATTGAATGCGCGCACAACGCCCGACGGTTCAGTGGTCGAGACATTGTCGTTGACAGCACCACCAACAATAATCAGATCGGGCGTAACCACAGGTGGGGAGGTGGAATAATAAGAGCCACCCACCACATTAGGCATGTTGGACCAGAGATCGACGGTGCCATCTTGCCCGCCAAAGCCGGGGCAAACTTTGCCGGTTTTGGCGCTCAGCGCAATCAGGCGCGCATCGACCGTCGGCAGGAACAGGCGCTGCATGCAATCGGGCGAACTCGGCGATGCCGGCGGGTTTTGCGTGCTGCCGTCAGAATAGGAAACACCACGGCAGGTCAGATGCTGTGTATTTTGTGACGATGGCTGCTTGAGTTGCGGATCAAAGCGCCATTTCTCCGCGCCGGTTTCTGCGTCCAGCGCAAACACCAGATCATGAGGCGTGCACAGATATACCGTGTCGCCAATTTTGAGCGGGGTAACCTCATAGGTGGTTTCCACCGGATCATCATCGCCGCGCACATCACCGGTCTGGAATGTCCATGCAACCTGCAGATTGGCCACATTGTCGGGCGTGATTTGATTGAGCGGCGAATAGCGCTGTCCCAGCGCTGTGCGGCCATAGGCGTGCCAGTCGCCATCCGGCACAGGATCGACCTGGCGCGCCGCGGTTTCGCGTACCGGCAAACTGCCGGACAAATCGTTGCTGGGTATGAACAGGGCAGCAATGCCCACTATTACCGCCAGACCAATGCTGCCCAAAAGGCCAAACCAAGCGGTGCGTCGACCATCATGCGGCCCGCGCTCCAGCGCATTTACCGCCCAGGGCAGGGCAAGTAGCACGCCTAAAATCACGACCACATCGCCGCGCGGTGCCAAGGTCCACCAATCCAGCCCTACCTCCCAGATCGACCACGCAAGTGTGATGATGATGGTGCCGGCATAAATCCATAGTGCCAGCACTCGACGCTGAAAAATGAGGGTTGCCGTTGCCAAAAACGCCAAACCGGCCAAGGCATAGTACCACGAGCCACCCAAGCCGATCAGCCAACCGCCACCGGCCAATAGCGCAAGACCGCACAGACCAATGATGACGGCAACAACGCGAGAGTAAATTGCTTCAGGATGATTTGTCATGAAAAATTCTCCGACTAATTGCCACCTCAACGATGCAAAAAAGACAGAGTTCCAGACAGTGCGTTGATGTGCCCGACGAGTCGGGTCCTGCAAGAGTGCTTGTGAGGTTCAACGCAAAAACCCCGACCTTGGAAAAGGCCGGGGCTGGTTGGTCGGAGTAGAGTGATTCGAACACTCGACCCCCTGCTCCCGAAGCAGGTGCGCTACCAGGCTGCGCCATACTCCGTCATTGTTGCGACCCCGATGGGGTGACCGCAATGTCCTGTTTTATAGCGATGCCACCGCTGCGGTTCAAGACGGTCCGGTTTGCAAATCAAACACGGTAATCCGTGTTGCCAGTCGGTTTCAAACCGTGTAGGAACCGCGCCAGTTGGGGCGTCGCCAAGTGGTAAGGCACCGGTTTTTGGTATCGGCATTCCCAGGTTCGAATCCTGGCGCCCCAGCCATTCTGTATATGATTGCCCGCCGAGCAATAGTCAGCTGGACGGCGGTTTAGCAGTTGAACCGCCCATGACCAGTTTCGGCGAAAATATGCATGTTTCCGGCTGCGCTGCGTCTTTGCCATATTCGGCAATGCGCCGCATCAGCATCTGGCTGGCCTTGCGCGCCAGCAGGTCGATTTGTTGCACCGCCGAGGTGATTTTTGGGACAATAAGACCGCTCCAGGGCACGTCGTCGATGCCGACAAGCGACACATCCTCCGGGCAATCTATGGCCAGGTCCTTGAGTGCCTGTAGCGCGCCAAGCGCGATCACATTGCTCGCTGCGACAATGGCGGTCGGACGCCGTTGTCCGGCGAACAGTTTTAGCGTGATATCATAGGCGCGGTCGGCGCGGTACTCGGCATCCAGGATCATGTCCGGTCGCACCTCGATACCGGCCGCGCGCATGGTGTCGATAAAACCATTGGCGCGCATTCGGGAGGTGAAAATGCCGGTGGCACCGCCCAGCATACAGATGTCGCGATGCCCCAGCTCCAGCAGATGCCGGGTGAGCATGGCCGCAGCCAGTTCGTTGTCGCTGCCGACAAAGTCCCGCCCTAGCGAGTCAAACTGCTGGTCAAACAGCACGCAGGGCATTTTCAACTGCCTGATATGCTCGATGGATTGCCCCTCCTGCACGCAGGTAGACAGTAAAATGCCGGCGACACGCTGCCCGGCCATGTGATTCATGATTGCCAGTTCGCGCGCCGGATCGCCGCCGGTGTCGGACAGCAGGACCATGTAATTGTCTTTATATGCTTGCTGTTCAATCTCGTGCAGAAGATTGCCGAAAAACGGGTTGTTGATGTCGGTGACGACAACACCGATCATTTTGCTGCGACCGCTCTTTAGCGTTTGCGCTATGGGGTCCGCCGAATAGCCGATCGAACTTGCAATTTTCAGAACCTTCTCACGAGTTTCCGGTTTGACGCGATCGGGATCGTTCAGCGCCAATGACACTGTCGATATCGAAACTTCGGCCATGCGTGCCACGTCGCGGATCGTTGCCATCTGGGTCCATCGAAACGTTCATAGAAATATGCCGACTTCGGCGTTATCGACATAGGTTTTTTTACTGTCAGAAAGTGCCGAGAACACAATGACTTGTGACGTCACGCTCCAATAATGTCAACCGATCTACCGCTTGCTTGCTTCGAACCCGCTTGACATTCCACGACTTGCCATGCCTAACATGTACAGTCGAACCGGTTCGATAAATTATCAAAGCGACCGGACGAATACCATTTATGCGCCACCCAACCTGATGCTCGGCGTTGTGTGGTTTTGATATCCCGAGGGAGGGGACAATGCATCGATCTATTAAATCCATTGCGTCTGGAATGGCGCTGGCGGGCTTTTGCTGTGCCAGTTTGCTGAGCGCAGGCGCGGCCATGGCCCAAGACCAGGTAACGCTAAAAATGTGGTCGCTGGTGAACGACAACTATCCTGAATTTATCGACCTGGCAGAAAAGGAATTCCAAAAGACCCACCCCAATGTGAACATAGAACTCGAGAGTACGCCAAACGAGGCCTACAAGACCGCCATCCAGGTGGCCCTTGTTGGGTCCGAGCCACCTGACGTGTTCTTCAATTGGGCAGGCGAAGACTCAGCGCGCCTGGCGCGCGACGGTCTGGCCCTCGATATAACCGATCTCGGCGATATGGACGGTGGTTTCAAAAGTCTGATCTCGGAGAGCCTGGCAGCAGACCTTTGCCGTCAATGGCAAGCTCTATGGCGTTCCCATTGAGGCCGTCAGCAAGTATTTTTACTACGACAAGCAGTTCTTTGCTGACAATAATCTGTCAGTGCCGACATCGTTCAACGGCGTGCTCGATCTCTGCAAGGCGATCCGCAAGATCAATCCGTCCATCGTCCCGCTACCCATTGGCAATTCCGAACGCTGGCACGTTGTCCACTACATGACCGTGCTCAACGAACGTGTTTTGGGCATTGACGGCACCAAGGCCGACTACGATTTGAGTGCCTCGGACGCCGACCTGTTTACCGATCCGGGTTATGTCGAGGCGTGGAACAAACTGCTGGAATTGCAGGATGCCGGATGTTTTCAGGACGCGCCAAACGCGACGTCACCTGAAGTGGCCTGGTCCATGTTTTCCTCGCAGATTTCACCGATGATCTATTGCGGCACCTGGTGCATGTCCACCTTCAACAAGGATGGCTTTACCGACTATGCACTGTTCCGGTTCCCACCGGTTGAAGGCGGCAAGAGCGATGGCACAACCAATATGGTGGTCCCGCAAGGCATGCAGGTTTCTTCCAAAACTCAGCATCCCGAAGAAGCGGTGGCGTGGCTGAGCCTTCCTTGTGACGCCTGAAATGGGTCAACTCTATGCCAAGATGCGCGGTAGCATTCCGTCCAACGCCGCGCTTGTCCCCGAGATGACCGACGCAACGGAGCAATTCAAGTGGGTTGCCCAGGACATTGCGTCCTTGTCCGCTTCCTACAACGTGCTCGACGTGGCGCTGGAGGCAAGTGTCGCCGAGGCATATCTCAATATGGGTGTTGAGGTTCTCAACCGCACCAAAACCCCCGAAGAGGCAATGCAGTTCATCCGTGAAACCGCATTGGCAGCCAAAGCCAAAATGGCCAGCTAGCCTGGCGTTCGGCCTTGGGTCCGAACGCGATCCTCCCTGCGCGGACCCGTTTTTTACAATGAGACATGCCGCACCGACGTGGCATGTCTCGCCACGCACTCACAGGCGCTGACGCACGGGCACACATGATGACGGATGCCGCAAAAACATCACTCACTGGCGATCGTGGCCGCAGCGGCGCGCCGCGAAGCGCCAAATCGGCCAATGCGATCAGTACATCTGTGTTGCTGGGCCCCGCTTTGTTGCTGTGCGGTGTTTTCATTGTCGTTCCGGCCATTCTGGCCATATTCGGCTCGTTCTTTGACTTCGGCATTACCTCGCAGAACTGGGAATTTGTCGGCCTTGGCAATTATGGACGCGCCGCCAGTGATCCGGTGTTCTGGATTGCCCTGCGCAATAATCTCATTATCGTGGTTGGTTCGATCATTCTGCAGGTTGGTGTGGGCACCATACTCGCCGCTATTCTCGACCGGGGGTTGCCGTCGGGCAGCACGATATTCCGCACCATCATCTTTGCGCCCATGGTGGTCTCGTCTGTGGCTATCGCCATTATCTGGCTGGTTATTCTCGATCCAAATGTGGGCGCACTCAATGCCGTGATCAAACAGATCGGTTTGACACCGCCTGCATTGGGGTGGCTGGGCGACCCCAATATTGCCATCTGGATGATCCTGATCATCGCCATGTGGCAGTTCACCGGCTTCATGATGGTGCTCATTCTTGCTGGCCTACAGGGCATCCCCAAAGAACTTTACGAGGCGGCTTCCCTTGATGGTGCGCGTGGGCTCAAGGCCTTTTGGTACATCACGCTGCCCTCGATCCGGAACATTCTTATTGTCGCGGTGCTAATCACCACGATTGGTGGTTTCAAGGTCTTCGACCTGATTTACGCAACCACCCAAGGCGGTCCGGCCAACGCCACCCAGGTGCTGGGTACCTATATTTATCAACAGGCATTCAACCTTGGAAACATGGGCTATGCCGACGCCATTTCCGTGGTGCTGTTGCTCATAGCCGTGGCCCTTGGCTGGTTGCAACTGCAGATTTCACGGAGGGCATGAGCATGGGTTCGCGCTTTCGCTTTGTTAATGTTGTGCTCTATGGTGCCGTCAGTCTGTGGAGCCTTTTCGTTCTGCTGCCGCTGGTGTGGATGGTCATTGCCTCGAGCAAGACCCGGCGGGAAATTTTCCTCGATCCACTCGGCCTGCCCGCGCAATTTCGCCTCGACGCGTTTGAACGGGCGTGGAGTGTGGGCATGGGCACATTTCTGTTCAACTCCGCCATCATCACCTTCTTTTCGGTCATTGTTATTGTCGTCGTCAGCGGCATGGCGGCCTATGTGCTGGCCCGGTCGGACAACAAATGGATGCAACTGGTGTATCTGATGATTGTTGCCGGATTTGCCGTGCCTGTGCAGGCCGTTCTGGTGCCATTGTTCCAGATGGTTTCCGAAGCGGGGATGCTCAATTCACGGGCCGCGATTGTGTTGCCTTACGCCGCCTATGGCGTGCCCTTTACCACCATTTTGTTTTACGCCTTCTTCCTTGATTTCCCGCGTGAACTCGAAGAGGCGGCGCGCCTGGATGGGTGTGGCCGTTTGCAGATTTTTTTCAGGATCATCCTGCCACTTTCCGGTCCGGCGATCGCCAGCGCCGCTATTTTCCAGGCGGTATTTATCTGGAATGAATTTGTTTTGGCGCTGCTTATGTTGACCAAGCCCGCGCTCAAGACGTTGCCGGTTGGCATTTTGCAACTTACGGGCGAATTCACCGCCGACTGGCCGGCCATCATGGCCGGTCTGTCCATTGCCGTGCTGCCAATCCTTTTGATCTTCATTCTCGCTCAAAAATATTTCGTCCGGTCGCTCGCCGGTCTAGGCAAATAGGACAGGTTCATGCCCCATCTCGAGATAAAAAACCTCGTCAAGAAATATGGTGATTTCACCGCAGTCAAAGACGTCAGCTTTGCCGTGGAGCAGGGGGAGTTCGTGGTCATGGTCGGCCCGTCGGGCTGTGGCAAATCCACTTTGCTGCGCAGTATCGCAGGGCTTGAGGAAATCTCGTCTGGGGAAATCTGCATCAATGGGCGCGACATCAGCCGAGATGAACCATCCGACCGTGGCGTCGCCATGGTGTTTCAGAACTATGCGCTATATCCCCATATGACGGTGCGCCAGAATATGGGCTTTGCCCTGAAAATCGCCGGCGCCCCCAAGCGCGAGGTCAACGAAGCCGTCGAGCGGGCCGCAGCCATCCTGCGCATTCAGGAACAACTTGATAAGCGCCCGAAGGCATTGTCGGGCGGACAAAAGCAGCGCGTTGCCATCGGTCGCGCCATCACCCGGTCGCCCGACGTTTTCCTGTTTGATGAACCCTTGTCTAATCTCGATGCCGCATTGCGCTCCCAGATGCGCATCGAACTGGGGCGGCTGCATACAGAACTCGGCGCCACCATGGTCTATGTCACCCACGATCAGACCGAGGCCATGACCATGGCCAGCCGGATCGTTGTGCTGCATGACGGCATCATCGAGCAGATCGGCACACCGCTTGATCTCTACAATGAACCCCATAATCGCTTCGTTGCCGGATTTTTGGGATCACCCCGCATGAATTTTATCGAAGCGCGGGCAGAACAGAGCCGCGAGGGCATGGTGTCCGTATCAGCGCCCGGCCTTGACGGCTCCCTGAGGATCAAACTCAAGGCGGGCGCCGATGCACCGGCACCCGGCGAAAAAGTCACTGTTGGTGTCCGACCTGAGGCATTTGGTGAGCACGATGCAGGTGGTTGGACCATAAAGGGGTCAATCGCGGTCATCGAAAGCCTTGGCCGGGAAACCCTTGTCTATCTCGACGGCGGACAGGTACGCGCCACCGATTCAGAATCCCACGAGGGCTATTTTGCGGTGCACCGTACCCGCCAGATTACTGCCCGGCACGGTGACGGCCTTACAGTCACGGTCGACCCCAATGCAGTGTTCCTTTTCGGGCCCGATGACGAGACGATTGCCTTCCCCCAATCGCACCATTCCATCATTCACAACCAAGTATAATGTGAGACCATCATGCGTTTTCGCCAGATTCATCTCGATTTCCATACCTCCGGACGCATTCCCGACATTGGTTCGAAATTTGACCCAAAGGCCTTCGGCAAGGCATTCAAGGACGCCTATGTCGACAGCGTCACGGTCTTTTCCAAATGCCACCATGGATACTCATATCACCCCACCAAAGTGGGCGAGATGCATCCGCATCTCGAGTTCGACCTGTTGCGTGGCCAACTGGATGCTTTGCATGCCGAAAACATCAACGCGCCGATTTACCTGACCGCAACCTGGGACGAACTGGCCGCCTTCAACCATCCCGAATGGCGAACTGTTGCCCCTGACGGCTCCCTGCCGCGTTTCATGAGCGAGCCAAACGGGGCCGGGTGGGCCAGCCTTGATTTCTCCACCCCCTATCTCGACTATCTATGCAATCAAGTCGAAGAGGTAATGGAGAACTATCCGGACGGGGACGGTATTTTCATGGATATTTCCTGGCAATTGCCCTCAATATCCGCATCGGCTCAGGCGCAGATGGAAAAGCAGGGTCTGGATTGGACCGACCCCGACGACCGCGCCAAGTTTACCATCCAGTCGTCGGAAAATTTCTTCCAGCGGGTGCAGGACGCCGTTGTCAAACACAATCCGAAAACGCCCCTGTTCTTCAATTCCGGCCATATTCGCAAAGGCATGCGCCAACACTATCACCAGCACTACACTCACCTCGAACTGGAATCGCTGCCAACAGCGGGTTGGGGCTATGAACATTTCCCCTTGAGCGCTCGCTATGTGGAACAGATGGACATGCCATTCCTCGGCATGACCGGAAAATTCCATTATCACTGGGGTGAGGTGGGGGGCTACAAGAAGCCCGACGCCATGATCTACGAATGCGGCGCCATGATCGCGCAGGGCGCGCGCTGCTCCATCGGCGATCATCTGCACCCGACCGCCGCGATCGACAATTCGACCATGCGCGTCATCGCACCAGCCTATAAGTGGGTAGCAGAACGCGAGGCGTGGGCCGAAGGCAGCACCAACCGCGCCGAAATCGGCCTTGTCAGTGTTGAGGCGATGAGCCGCAATACATTGTCGGATCGGCCCAACAAGACCTATGCTGCCGATGAAGGTGCCGTGCGTATTCTGATGGAAGGCCAGTTTACCTTCGACGTGCTTGACCGGGAAAGCGATCTCTCCGGCTATCGTCTCATTATACTGCCTGACGAAATTTCCCTCGATGACGCCTATCGCGCCAAACTTCGGACTTATGCGGATGCGGGTGGCAAGGTGTTGACGACTGGCGCCAGTGGCATTGATGCCGACACGGGATTTCTGTTCGATGTTGGCGCAACCTGGCAAGGCGTCTCCGAAATGGCGGGCGGCGACTATTTGCTGCCGACCCCAGACTGGCGCGCCGATGGTATCGACGAGCCACTGTTCATGTATCAGCCGGCCCAATTGATCAGCGTCAAGGACGGCGAAACTCTGGGCGATGTCTATTTCCCATATTTCGACCGGACACCGCGCCATTTTTCGGGACATGTGAATGCACCAAGCTGCCCCGACGCATCCGGCTTTGCGGCGGGCGTGCGCAAGGGCAATTTTACCCACATCGCTCACCCGATATTCTCCTGCTACCGGCAGGCGGGTGCGGTTTCCATGCTCGAAATTGCCGAAAAAGCCATCAGATCAGCGTTGGGCGGCGACAAAGCCGTCACCACCAGTCTGCCGCGTGCCGGTCGCGTGACCGTGCGTAATCAGGCCAAGCAAAACCGGGACGTGGTGCATCTCCTGCATGCGACGCCTGCATTGCGGGGCAATTTGCGGGGATCAAACATTCAGCCGATCCAGGATCTGGTCACCCTGCACGACATCGCCGTCTCCATGCACGTCGACGGTAAAGTCGCCGAGGTCAAGATTGTGCCGGACAATACCGTCTTGGCCCACGATTTGAAGGGCGACATCCTGTCCTTCAAGGTGCCCGAAGTGCGCGGTCATCAAATGATCGAAATCAGCTATTCCTGAAACGGTTTCTCGGGCCCACTATCGAGGGTAGATTCAAACAATTTTGGCACGCGTGCGCCAGAATAAGTAAATGCGGAGGCTGCTGTCATCGATTGGCAAGTCATGACCTTGCTCAGTGGATGTCGGCAGCCTCACGAACCGCTCGGACGCTGCCCCTGCGCCTGCCCGACAATATCGAGCCCCACTAACGCGCTCCACGCGTTCAGTAGCCGCTTGGTAATCGGCCCGACCTGACCATCGCCAACCGCCAGCCCGTTAAAGCGTGTTGCTGGCATGATGCAATAGGGTGTGCTGGTGAAAAATACTTCGTCCGCCGTCGCCAGATCATAGGGCTGCAGTATGGTTTGGACAGTTGGAATACCCAAACTGTCTGCCAGATCGAGCGCCACCTGGCGGCTAAGACCCTCCAGACAATTTGCGGTGGTCGGCGTTTTGAGCACACCATCCGACACCAGAAAAATGTTGCCGCCCTTGTTTTCGGCGACATTGCCATGAACGTCCAGAATGACGCTTTGCGCCAGCGGGTCAACCAGCTTGGCTTCCATTTCGGCCAACGTGTAGGCCATGCGACTGCGATTCTTGATCCGCGCGTCGAGCGACTGGGCGGGAATGGCGCGGCTCATCGGTGTGACTGCGTGGCACCCCTTGGTGTAAAAGTCGACCCAAGGCAATAAATTCATCGGCTGGGTAAAGATCATGACCGTTGCCGAACCCTGCTGAACCGTAGGATCAGCCCCGGCGATCGCCAGGCCGCGGGACACATTGTGCACGATCCAGCAGTCATCATCGGGGCTCATCATGCCCAGATTTGCCGCCAGAACGTCCTGTGTGATTTTCAGCATGGTGTCGGCGCTGCACTGCGGGTCGATCCGGGTGACTTTGAAGGACTTATAAAGTCGCCCTATATGCTCTTCCAGCTTGAACGGCTTATGAGCAAAAGTGCGGGTCGACTCGGTTACTGTGTCCCCGAGCATGACCGCGCTATCAAATATCGATATGCGCGCCTGCGATTCCGGCACCATTTCGCCGGAGATATAGACCATTCGTTCCTGCACGATTTCCCCCTTTACAGACGAAACGATAATGGTGTTTCCAGTGTATGCACCACGCCATCCTCGCCGCTTTGGCTGCGCCACATCATCATGGCAATACGGGCGTCCGCGTCCAGAACCGTCAGGCCCGCGTGCCAGACATTGGTGTGAATACACACTGCGTCACCAATCCCGGCCACAAAGCAGCGCGCCTCGCCAATGTCGGGCGCACCATCCGCCTGAGAAGGCATGAGGCAGACCAGCCATCGCGTCTTGCTCACGGCAAAAAATGTCTGGGCGCTATGAGGGTGTCGTTCCAGCGTCGAAATCTGGATCGGCCCTTCGGCGATCTTTTGGGGGCACAGGATTGCCATGCCATGGTGACCCGGCGCATCGTCATGGGCAACGACTTGTGGCAGATCGCGATATTGCCCATCGGGGGCGGCGAGCAGCAGAGCCAAGTCGCCTAGACCGTCCTGGGTTATCGGTTCAATTTGCATGGCACGCCTCTTTCAGTTCAAGCGTTTGAAACCGCTGTGACACACCGGCCCCTTGAGTAATCCCATGACATCGCGGCCATTCTCACACTCAGCGATCAGTGCGAATATTGGGTCCAGTGCTTCGAAATAGCCGTCGACGATATCGGTTGTGTGAGCGGTACTGGCGTAAAAGCTCGTGGCTGCGAGATAGCCCTTGTCCAGCATCTCCTGGGTGATCAGAGTCTTGTAGGCCAGCCCATTTGGTCCCGCGAGGGCAAAGCCGGTTAGCGCGGCCAAACCACTGGTGGTAATGGTGAGACCGTGCTTGTCGGCAAGCGCCTGCCAACGGCGGGTCACCTCACTGCCGGTTCGCGTGATCATTTCCCACGACTTTTCCCGCTCCATCACCTCAAGCGTTGCCAGAGCGGCAGCCGAGCCAAGGCGCTCGGTCCAGAAAGTGCTGCTGATAAAGGAGGTTTGCGCGGCCTCCATCACGGCACGGCGGCCAATGACGACAGTCGCCGCATAGCCATTGCCAAGCGCCTTGCCGAACACCGCCATGTCCGGCTCGACGCCAAAACCCTTGTGCAGTCCGCCAAATTCCTGTCGAAACCCCGAAGTACATTCGTCAAATATCAGCACCACGCCATGCGCGCTGGCCAATGATCTGACGCGTTGCAGAAAGTCATTCTCGGGGGGATGGTTGCGCATCACCTCCATCTTGATGGCTGCAAGATTTTGGCCGCGCACGATCTGTTCAAGTTGGCCGAAATCATTGTAGGTGAACGGCACTGTGCTACCGGCCAGATCGTGGGGCACGCCATTGGGATTGAGCCCTGGCAGCAGATGGCCCGCCAGCTTCTCGCTGTCGCCAAGATTTGCCGCGAGATACCAATCGTGCCAGCCATGATAGCCACAGATCGCCACCTTGTCGCGCCCGGTTGCGGCCCTGGCAATGCGTATGGCAATGGCATTGGCCTCGCCGCCAGTGCGCGCAAAGCGGGCCATGTCCGACCAGGGATGCAACCCGACAAGGCGTTCGGCCAGAGCCTACTTCCTCGGGCGCATTCAGGGTCGACATATTGCCTAAATCAACGATGTTTCGCACGGCATCGTCGACTTCAGGATGGCCGTAACCCAGCGTATTGGTGCCCACCGACATGAGGCCCATATCGATATATTCAATCCCGTCGAGATCCCAGACCCGACACCCCTTGGCTTTGGAAAAATAGGCTGGCCAGCGGTCTGGCAAGAACATCTCCGGGCGTTTGGAGAGCAGCATGTTGCCGCCCGCGATCACCGTTTTTGCACGTTTCCAGAGATCCTGCCCGCTGCCCAATTTGCCCTCCAGCGCTATCAGAGACGTAATAATTCAGAGTGCGTCGAGGAAATTGACGCCTACCAAATTTCGCTCTTTCTTGAGCCTGGCGGAAGTCATTTTTGAGCGCTTCTTCGGCCTCGGCGTCATAGTAATTTGAGAATGGGCGTCTGCAATAACCCGCGTCAGCGCCCTGCCAGGCCATCCCCCGCTTGATCACCGCCATCAGACTGCGGCTCACCCCAAAGAAGATGACAGCGTTTGCCGTTTCCTGCAGCGCCTGTGCCCGCGCCAGGTCTTTCGCCGCAATCGCATCGCGAATGCCAATAAACAATTCCGGCATCAGATTGTAAAGTGAGCCGATAATGCCGTCAGCGCCGAACGAGAGCCCTGACATCGCCATTTCATCGGCGCCCGAATAGACCACGAAATCCTTGCTGATTTCGGCCTTGATCCGCATTATTTCAAAGTGGGTCGGGGCGGTATATTTGATCCCCTCGACGCCCTTGATCTGCGCCAGCTTGGAGATCATGTCAAAACCGAACAGGCCCGCCAGCGGCACATTGTAGACGATCATCGGCAGATCGGTGGATGCGGTTAGGTCAGCATAATAGCCGAGCACCTCATGCTGTGGAAACGACCAGTAGAACGGGGGCACCGACGATAGCGCATCAACACCGGTTTCCTGTGCATGCTGGGCCAGATCAACCGACAAATGCGTGCCGATGGCGCCGATATGGGCCATGACGGGCACGCGCCCCGCCACTTCATCCACCACCACCTCGACAACCCGCTTGCGCTCTTCGGGCGACATCAGAAACGTTTCCCCTGTGCTGCCGGTCAGATAAAATCCATCTACCTTGCGCGCCAGAAGGAAGCGCACGCACGCCCGCATCCGCTTCTCGTCAAAGGCCTCATTTTCATCGAACGGGGTAATCAGGGCCGGGATTACACCGGTGATATCGCTTAGTTTGAAAGCAGGCATTTCCAACTCCGGGAAAAAATAGTCGCGAATATTTCATTATGGGTGGGGTAGGGCGCTCAGACCGCCTCGGGCAGGTCGACCAGATGGCAGGAGGCAAAATGGTCTCGTCCATCCACCTCATAGCGCTTGAGCTTGGGGACGTCGGTCTTGCATCGTTCGATGGCGCTTTGGCAGCGTGGATGGAACGGACAGCCGCTCGGCGGATTGACCGGGCTGGGTACATCACCCTCAAGCACGATCCGGTCCGTCTGCTTGTCCAGATCGGCCACGGGTACGGCTGACAATAGCGCCTTGGTATAGGGGTGCAGCGTATGGGCGTATAATTCTTCGGAGTCGCACAATTCTACCACCCGCCCGAGATACATCACCGCGATCCGGTCGCAGATATATTCGGTCACGCTCAGATCGTGGGTAATGAAAACATAGGTCAGGTTTTTTTCCTGCTTCAGCTTCATCAGCAATTGCAGGACCTGAGCTTGAATGGACACATCGAGCGCACTGACAGCCTCGTCGCAGACAATCAGTTCAGGCCCAATGCTCAAGGCCCGGGCAATCCCAATTCGCTGGCGCTGGCCGCCTGAAAACTCATGGGGATAGCGATCCATATATTCGGGGCGCATATTTACCGCTTCGAGCAGGTCGCCAATAATCTTGCGCCGTTCCGCCCGTGATTTGACGCCATATTTCTTGAGTGGGTCTTCAAGCGAGCCAAAAATTGTAAAGGCCGGGTTGAGCGAGGAGTGCGGGTCCTGGAACACGATTTGCAATTTCTTGCGATAGGGCACCAGACCCTCATTATCGAGGGTTGTCAGATCAGTCTGCTCGTCGCCGGAGCAATAGATCACCTGGCCTTCGCTCGATTCAACCAGCCGCAGGATGGCCTTGCCCAAGGTGGTTTTGCCACAGCCGCTTTCGCCAACCACACCGAGCACTTCGCCGCGATAGATATCGAGATCAACGCCGTCTACCGCTTTGACGTGGCCCACAGTGCGTTTGAACACGCCCGCCTTGACCGGAAAATGCGCTTTCAGATCACGCAGCTTGAGAATGACATCCTTATTCTGCTGCATTGGCCCCAACCTCTTCATGACGCCAGCACATAACCCGATGCGTCCGTCCAATCTGGGTTTCCTCGGGCATGACATCGCAGGCGTCGATGCGATAGGCGCAACGATCCGCGAACTGGCAGCCATTTGGCCGGTCATAGGGGTCAGGCGTCGAGCCTGGAATGGCCGTGATATCCTGATGTTTGCCCTTGCCCAACACCGGAATTGAGGCCAACAGGGCCCGCGTATAGGGATGGGTCGGGTTGCGCAGCACCTCATCGACCGTGCCCGCCTCCACAATATTGCCCATATACATGACCGCCACCTCGTCGGCGAGTTCGGCGACCACGCCCATGTCATGGGTAATCAGCATGATGGCGGTGCCATGCTCTTTTTTGAGTGTGTCCATCAGTTCAAATATTTGCGCCTGAATGGTCACGTCGAGCGCCGTCGTCGGCTCGTCCGCGATCAATATCTTGGGACTGCAGGACATGGCCATGGCAATCATGGCGCGCTGGCGCATGCCGCCCGAATAGCTGTGGGGATAGTCATCGACCCGACTTTCGGGCAGCGAGATGCCCATGTCGCGCAATAGCTCGATTGCCCGTGTTTTATATTGCGTGCGCGTCAGGTCGGTATGATATTTGAGGCTCTCCGAAATCTGAAAGCCAATGGTATAGACCGGGTTGAGCGCGGTCATCGGATCCTGAAAGATCATGGCGATTTCCGACCCGCGAATGGAGCGCATCTTCTCGCCATTGCGCTCAAGTTGGTCGATCCGTATGTCGCCATTTTCGGAGTGGTAGGTAATTTCACCCTCTTCAATCCGCGACAGCGTCGGCAGCAATTGCATGATGGTGGAGGCCGTAACGCTTTTGCCACAACCGCTCTCGCCGACAATGCACAGGGTCTTGCCCTTCTTGATGTCGAACGATACCCCGTTGACCGCCTTGTTGCAGCGCTTGTTGGTATAAAAGAAGGTCTTTAGGTTCTTGACGCTAAGGGCGACATCCTGATCCTGGGTCATGGCATCACCCCTGCTGTGTTGGATCGGTGGCGTCGCGCAAACCGTCGCCGATGAAATTGACACTGAGCACGAACAGCGAGATGACAATGCCCACTGGCAACCAGACCCACCAATTATTCTCCAGGATACGCAAATCCTGCGCCACATTGAGAATATTGCCCCAGGTTGGAATATCGAGCGGCACACCCAACCCAAGAAAACTCAATCCGGCCTCGGCCAGAATGAACGCCGCCGTACTCAGAGTGATGTTGACCATGATCGGCCCTAACGCGTTGGGCAGGATGTGCTTGTAGCAAATGATCGGCGTGCTTAGCCCGAAGCTGCGCAACGCCTGCACATATTCTTCCTCGCGCAGCGACAGCATGCGCGCTCGCGCCAAGCGATAGATACCGCCCCAACCGGTCAGGATAAAAATGATGATCAGATTGGACAGTGACTGTCCCAAAATGGCAACCAGTAGCAGCACAAGGATGATCTGGGGAAACGACATGAATATTTCGGATACGCGCATCGCCAGCGCATCGCGCCACCCGCCGACATAGCCGGTATAGCAACCGATCAACACGCCAACGACTGCTGAGGCCAGCGCGCTACCCAATCCGACCAAAATCGATATCTGCCCACCGTAGAGCACCCGCGTAAGCAGGTCGCGCCCCACCTTGTCGGTGCCAAACCAATGTGCCCATGTGGGCGGCTTCAATATATTGCGCAGATCGATCGCGCGCGGATCATATGGGGTCAGTAGCGGCGCCAGCACAGACACCAGCACAATGATCGTAAAGATCAGCAGCCCGATCGCGGCCAGGCGATTGCTCAGGAACTTGCGCGCAAACCGATAGCCCCTGGGGTTGGTCAGTTGCCCCGCTTCTTCGCGTCGGCGGATCAGGTCAAATTGCCGATCCAGGCGCGAGGTTTTGCGACCGGTCGTATTGGTCATGCTCATTTGTCCAACCTCACGCGCGGGTCGATCAGTGCAGTCAGAATGTCAACCAGCAGGCTGGCGGTGAGCACCGCCATGACCGAGAGCAGCGCGATCATCATCACCAGCGGGTAGTCCTGGGAGCGCACGGCCGAGATAAATTCGCTGCCGACGCCGGGCCATTGAAAAACCTGTTCGATAATGACCGAGCCGCCGATCAGAACCGGCAATCGAAAGCCGATCAAAACGATAACCGGGGTCAACGCCACGCGAAAACCATGCAGCAGATTGACCCGCCATTCGGGCAAGCCCTTGCTGCGGGCGGTCTTGATATATTCCTTGCTCAAGGCATCAAGCATGGAGGAGCGCGCATAGCGCATCACCCCGGCCGTCATCATGATCGACAACACCAGCGCCGGCATGATGACATGGGGCAGGTGATCCCAATAGCTGTCATAGCCGGGCAGCAGGCGACCGCCGACCGGCAGCCATTGCAGCTTGAGGGCAAAAATCAATATGGCCACAAGGCCAAAGAAAAACTCGGGTATCGATACGCCCAGCATACCGGTCACCGTCAACACATTGTCGGTGGTTGAGCCGCGCTTCAGGGCGCTGATAACGCCAAGCACGCAGCCAAAAATGGTCGAAAATACCAGCGCCACTGCCGACAGCTCCAGCGTTGCCGGTAGTCGGTCGGCGAGAATGGCATGAATGGCGACGCCACCTGCGGTGCTATAGCCGAAATTGCCCTGCAGCATCCCTTGTAGCCAGATCCAGTACCGCACGATAAACGGTTGTTCCAGACCCAGAGACACCCGCAACGCGTCCAGTCGCTCGGCGCTGATACTGGCCATCATTTCGGGGCTGATCATATGGGAAACAGCATCACCCGGCGTTAATTCAAGCCCAAGATAGACCAGGAAACTGATGATCAGCGCCATGGGTATCAGGATCAGAATGCGTCGGATGACATAAGTGAGCATTGACGGCCTTCTTGAAGGTCTTTGCGAGACGCTGCCGCAACACAATGCTGCGACAGCTATGCTTGAAAATCCAGTTGATCCCTACTTCATGGGATAGTGGTTGATCCACATCATGCGGGTGTAGGGAATGTCGGCCGGTGTGACCTTCATGAAGTCCATGTCTTCAAGCGCGCTGACGTCAGCTGTGTTCTTGGTGAAGCCATAGTCAGCCTTGTGGGCGCCTGCGTTCTTGAGCAGGTTGCCATCGCCATCGCCACTGGGGAACGCCACGATCTCGTCAATCTTGGCGACGCCGCCAAAATAGTCGGGGAAGGGCACCATTGTGGTAAAGTCATTCATCTTGACTTCTTTCACCATGAACGGACCCGAACCGATTGGCTTCTGCCAGAAGGACGACTGCTGGATCTGCAGTGGATCGATGTCCGGGAAGTACTTGGCAGGCAGCGGAGCGAACTGGCTGAACGTCAGCAGCACATTTGGATCTAGTTTGGCAAAGGTCAGCGTGATCGTGTTGCCATCCAGCGCAATGCCGCTGACATCGTCGGCGCTGCCGTCGCTATAGGCGTCGGCCCCTTCGATCGAGTGGATAGTGTTGGATACCACCGGATTGACCGTTGGGATCATCATTGCCGTCTTGATGCTCCAGGCAACATCCTCGACCGTCAGCGGTGAGCCATCGTGCCAGGTCAGGCCGTCACGCAGCGTGAAGCTGACCGTCATGCCGTCTTCACTGACATTGTAGCTTTCGGCCAATTGCGGGCTGAAGCTGGTCAGGCTGCCATCGGCGACCAACAGATGATCGAAAACCACCTTGTTGTGGATCCAGATGCCAAGATTGAGCCAGGGCTGTTCAAAGAACTGCGCCGGTGCGGTGTTGGTGTACAGAACCTTCTTGCCGTCGGCATCAGGTTCGACCGTCCAGTCAACAATACCCCAGTCATAATTATACTGCTCATTGCCATATCCATGGCCGTTGCGGTTTACCCGGTTGCTCTCATAGATGAACAATTGCTGGTAATAGAGCGGGATGGTGTCAAGCTCTTCGTTCTCATACTTCTGGATGTCGGCATAAGCAGTCTTGAGCCTTTGCCGGATCGGACGTGGCATTGATCGCAGCGATCAACTTGTCCATTTCGGGCGTGCCGGGTGTATGTGCCGAACTGCCGGTTGCAAAGCCGTTATAATATTCCTGCAACGCCAATGCGGCGCGGGCGCCATAGCCAAGGTTCCACTTGACTGCCGATGGACCGTTTACGGGATCCTCGGGCACAGTGTTCAGCTGGGCGGCAACATCACCTTCAAGAAGGCGATAGTTCATCTTGATGCCAACATCGGCCAAATAGGCCTGGAATGCTGCCATCATGTCTGCGGTCAGCTGATCGGCATAGTAGTAGACCATGTCGAGTTCCTGATTGGAATCCCAACCCGCTTCCTTGAGTAGGCTCCCGTGCCTTGTCGGGATCATACTTGTAAGCGTTAAGTCCTTCTGGCTTTAGTGGCCCATTTGGCAACAAGCCCACCGCGCTGATGGCCTTCCCCTCCAGGAGCGTATCAACGATGGTGTCCATATCGATGGCGTAAGCGATAGCATGCCGAACGCGAATGTCCGACAGCGGATTAGCGTTTGTCGCTTGTGCCCAGGCAATCCCTGTTGACACAAGCTGAAACGCGATAACCGCGGCAAGCGCGAAAATCTTCTTCATTTTCAGTCCCCTTGTTCTTCGGCTTTTCAAAACCATTGATTACGAAACCGCACCGAGACCGTTGACGGTCTCGAAAAAATAGGTGCCGTAATTGCGAGTCAGATGCCGCGTCAGTATGGCCTCGGCGGCATCCGATTTTTTTGCCAGCACTGCTGCCAAAATCTGCTTGTGATCGTCATTGCTGGCGCGATTGCGCGCCTCAAAATCCTCTTGGACCGGCCGGTTTTTCATCAGCCGTTCAACGAATGTGTCGTGCAGTGCGGTAAAAATCGGGTTGCCTGGCACTTCCGCCAGCGCCCGGTGAAACTTGGCATCCGCGTCCCGAAACGCGGCGATATCATGGATAGCAGCTTCGCATTCGTCCACAGCACTGACCATTTTGGCCAGCTGGGCATGGGAGGCATGGACAACGACATGGCGGATCATGCTGGTTTCAAGAAACAGGCGGGCCTGTTCCAGATGCGCCTTGCCTTCGCTGCTTTGAAAAAAGAACTGCGCCGCGTCGCTGACGCTGAACATGACTCGCGCCAATGTTGGTTCGGCAACCCGTGGACGGTGTCCCTTGGACAGGTCGGCAACGCCCATGCCCTGCAGCATGGTAATTGCCTCGCGCACCACATTGCGCCCGACGCCGAAACGTTCGCACAACTCCCGCTCGGATTGAAACATGTCGCCCGGACGCAACACACCAGCGTGCACTTCGCTCGCTAGCGTCTTGGCAATCTGCAGCGCAGAAATCGTATTCATCGTCGGTAAAGCTCCTCCAAACTCTCCCACGACCATCAAACTACCAATTCACTTTGGTGTCTAGAAAATAATTTTTGGTCAACCAAAGGGTATAGTATGGCATTCCAATTACGCGCCCACCGCCAACCACCGGCCACCGACTCGCGGTTTCCTGCAGTCGATCCGGCGCCACTGCTAGAGAACCTCATGGCGGGCAAAAATATCGACAAGGCGGTCACCGCGACGAATTTCATCGCGAACCGTGTTCTCTGCCGTCACTTTTTCAAACGCTTTTTCAATGGTTTCCGCGATCACGGCGCTGGGAATAATTACGGTGCCGTCCTGATCGCCAAAGACCAGATCACCGCTGTGTACACCGACGCCGGCGATTTCACCGGGCACATCCCACAGCATCAACTTGCCGCGATATTTGGTGTCACTGGGATTGGTGGCTGCGCAATATACCGGAAATCCCATTTCCCGGATCATCCGCGAATCCCGCACGCTACCGTCGGTCAGGCAACCCGCAGCGCCGAGATATGTCGAGCGCTCCGACAGAAGCTCGCCCCAGGGCGAAATGCGCGTGTTGCCATGACACACAAGCACGGGCACATCGTTGGTGCGCAAGCTATCGACCAACGCGATTTCGTGCTCGTAGACCTTGGTCGTCTCGTCGTCGTGATAAATTGGCATGTAAAGGCCGACCCGCGCAACGCCGCACAATATCCGGTCGGGGTCCAGTGCGGTTATGCCGGGCGTCAGCACCTGACGATGATAGCCCAGCAAGTCCAGCGTGTCGGCGACCACCGCGGTAAACAATTGCTCTCGGCACAATTTTATCAATTCCGAGGTGCGTGTATCAGAACTCACGAACGACAATCCTCCATCGTCAGACCAATATGGCTTGGCGCGTACCGCTGCCGTATTTTACGAGGCAACCAGTGCCAACATGTTGTAATAAAACAGATATTTTGTTTCGATTTCGCTTCTTCAACCTTGTTGACAGCTCAAGATATCTCATTAACATAACAACATAGTATTTGGCTAAGTCAAGCGACAATTCGGATGCGGCATGTCCTCGGGCCCCGAGGCGACGCTAGCGCCCAAAACTGTGCTTCCGGGGGATCTGTGAGAAAATACGTATTGATCATAGGCGCCGGGGGCATAGCTCGTCGCCATCTCGAGGGGTACCGGCAAACTGGCCGCGCTGACCTTTCAATCGTTGAGCCTGATGCCGAAAAGCGTGCGGCGGTGGCAACCGATTTCAGCCTCGCTGCCGCCTATCCTAGTCTTGATGCCGCCCCGCTTGATCAATTTGATCTCGCCGTTATCTGCGCCCCCGCCCATGTCCATGTTCAGCTTATGCGTGTTTGTGCCGAGGCGGGGCTGCCGTTTCTGGTCGAAAAGCCGCTGTCGGTCGAACGTGAAGGCGTCGATTCAGTACTTGAACTTGTCGCGCAGAAGGGCATTTTGGCCCGCGTCGGTTATGTTCGTCGCGTTGGCAAGGAGGTTCAGGCTCTGCGCCAGCAGGTGCTGGGCGGCAAGATCGGCGACCTGAAGCTGGTTTATATGAATTCGTCGCAGGAATTCCCCAAATATCGGCCCGATTATCGTCAAACCTATTATGCCCGCCCTGAAATGGGCGGCGGCGCCATCCTTGATGCGGCCAGCCATCTGTTTGACCTGTTGATCTGGATCGCCGGGGCCCCTGATCAGGTCATGTGCATGTATGACCGGCTAGTGCTTCAAGGCACCGACACCGAGGACACCTGCCTGATCAGCATTCGCTTCCAAAGCGGGGTCATGGCCAACATCGTGCTCAACCAGTTTCAAAAACCCAATGTCGCGACCTTTGAATTCATCGGCACCAACGGCAATTTGCAGCTAGAGCAATCCAGATTGAATTTTGCCGATGATGATAGTGGCAATTGGCGCGAAACTCATGACTTCATGGCTGGCATGGTACCAACCGAAGCGCATCAGGCGCGCTTCGGTTTGCAGGCCCATGCCATGCTCGACGCACTTGAGGGTAAACGCTGCGAACTGGCGACGCTTGCCGAAGCGCGACAAAACCTGATGATCGCCCATGCCGCCAAGCAATCCTGGCAGGAAAAACGCATCATCACGGTGGCACCATGAGTGTACAGGCGTTGCCCTTCTCGCTGGCTGGAAAGTCAATTCTGATTGCCGGCGGCGCTGGTTATCTCGCCACGCCGGTCGCCGCTCTGGCCGCGGATCTGGGTGCCAATCTCTGCATCGCCGATCGTGATCCCGATCGCCTGAAAACTGCCCTAACCGAACTGGGCAATAGAAAGTGTGGGGGCGATATTTTCGGCATTGACCTCGATATTGGCGATGAAAATTCGATCAATGCCTGCATTGATGCCTGCACAGCGCGGTTTGGTCACCTCGATGGCTTTGTCAACGCCACATTCGGCTCAACCAGCAAGCGGTTGGAGGAATTGTCGGGCGACGATTTCGACCGTGCCAATCGGGTGAATTTGACCGGTGCCTTCCTGGCGGCGCGTAAGGTAGCCGCGCAAATGAAGCAGGGTGGCAGCATACTCATGTACGCCTCGATGTACGGTCTGGTGGCGCCCAATCCCGCACTTTATCCCGAAGGGTTAAACCCGAACCCGATCGAATATGGCACCGGCAAAGCCGGTATTGCGCAGATGGTGCGTTATCTGGCTGCCCACTATGGCCCGCGCAATATCCGCGTCAACGCCATCGCGCCTGGCCCGTTTCCAAATTTGAACACTACCGGCTGGAACAAGCCCTTCGTCAAGAACCTTGAACAGCACACCATGTTGGGGCGCACCGGCGAGCAACACGAAACCGCCGGTGCTGCCGCCTTCCTGCTATCACCTGCCGCCAGTTACATCACCGGGCAGGTCCTCAGCGTCGATGGCGGCTGGACCGCGTGGTAAAGGGAGTATCGACAATGCCCGGTTTTCCACTTACCCAGCCAACAATACGGCTTGCCATGTTGGGCATGGTCGAGGGCAATGGTCACCCCTATTCGTGGAGCATCATCATCAATGGCGACTATGATGCGGACGCTCTGGCCAACTGTCCCTATGCGGCGATCAAGACGTATATCGGCAAGCAACCTCGGAACACATTGGGGATCGCCGGTGCCGAGGTAACCCACATCTGGACAGATGACCTCAACGACGCCGAGTCGGTCGCCAAGGTCGCGAAAATTCCTAATGTCGTGGCGCGCGCCGAGGATGTGATCGGTCACGTCGATGCGGTTTTGGTCGCCACCGACAAGGGATTTGAGCATATCGAGCGCTGTCGGCCCTTTGTCGAGGCCGGACTGCCCGTCTTCGTTGACAAGCCGCTCTGCGACAATCGCGCCGATCTTGCGACCTTCTCGGATTGGGTGGCCAAGGGGCATCCGCTCATCAGTTCATCGGCCATGCGCTACTGCAAGGAATTTGAACCGTTTCACCGTGCAACCCATGAATTTGGCGCGCTGCGCTATATTGACATGACGATGGCCAAAAGCTGGGAAACCTACGGCATTCACGCCCTTGAAGCGGTTTACCCCATTGTCGGGCCGGGATTTGTGTCGGTGCGCAACACCGGCGACAAGGATCGCAACATCGTGCATGCCAAACATTGCGACGGCGTTGACGTCACGCTCGCGGTTATCAACGATCTGTACGGCGGCTTCGGCTTGATGACGCTGGCCGGGACGGCAGCAGCCACCCAATTGCGGTTCTTTGACAATTACTATTCCTTCAAGCAGCAATTGCAGGCTTATGTCGACTATTTGCGATCCGGCACTCCACCCGTCCCCTGGGCCGAAACCCGCGAACTCATGCAATTGGTTATTGCCGGGCTCGAAAGCCGCAATGACGGCGGACGCGAAGTATTTTTATCAGAATTGGAGTAGGTGATGACCACAATATTGGACAGTTTCTCACTGGCGGGGAAAACCGCATTGGTGACTGGCGGCGCTGGACTATATGGCCGCCAGATCGTAGCTGCCGTAGCCGAAGCCGGCGCCCGGACCTTTATTGCCGCCCGCGACCTGGAAAAGCTCGAAATTGTCGCTGCCGAAGAGCGCGCCCGCGGTTATGACGTGACCGCTCACCATCTCGATCTGGGGTCGGATCAGTCCATCGAAAAACTTCATGCCGACATCATCGCCGCCGCTGGAAAGTGCGACATCCTGATCAATAATGCGGTCACCCGGTCCGCCATTTCCGGTTGGCACCATGATCTGGACGCCTACGACAAAAGCCTGCACGTCAACGCCTCGGCGCTGTTCAAGATCACCCATCTGTTCAGCCAGAACATGCGTCAGAACCGCAGCGGCTCGATCATCAATATCGGCTCGATGATGGGGTCGGTCGGCGTTGAAATGCACAACTATGTCGGCACCGACATGATGGCGAACCCATCGCCAATCTATCATTATGAGAAGGGTGGCATGCTCAACTTCAGTCGTTGGGCCGCCAGCATTCTGGGGCCGGATAATGTCCGCGTAAATTGTTTGGCGCCCGGTGGTTTTTTGAGCGGGCAGCCCGAAAAATTTGTCAAAAACTACAGTGATCGCACCCAGTTGGGCCGCATGGCCAATGACACCGATCTCAAGGGCGCCATTGTTTTTCTCGCCTCCGACGCCTCCGCCTATATCACCGGCGCCAACATTCCTGTCGATGGCGGCTACACAGCCAAATAATGCAACCTGATGAGGCTATCATGACGTCTGCTCAACCCTACACCGCCGGGCCCGCAACCCAATTTGCCATGCGACCCAGTCGAGTTCTGCGCACCATCCGCGAGGGCAAGGTCGCCCGTGTTCTCAAACTCAATACCAGCGATGCCAAGGTCGCCGAAGTGTTTGCGTCGGCCCAGCCCGATGCCATTTGGCTGTGCATGGAGCATACCTCGGCCAGTTTCGAACAGATCGAAAATCAGATCCGCGCCGCAAAACTCTATGATGTCGATACATTGGTCCGCGTCGCGCGCGGCAGCTATTCGGACTATATTCGCCCCCTCGAAATGGATGCTACCGGCCTGATCGTGCCGCATGTGATGAATCTGGCCGATGCCACCATGGTGCGCGACTTCACCAAATTTGCCCCGGTCGGCAAGCGCGCCGTCGACGGCGGCAACAATGATGCCATGTTCACCCGCGTCAGCTTTCTCGACTATCTGGCCACCGCCAATCAGGAACGCTTTGTGTGCCATCAGATCGAAGACCCAGAGGCGCTTGACGATCTCGATCGGATTGCCGAACTTGACGGCGTTGATGCGCTGTTTTTTGGCCCTGGCGACTATTCGGTGGCTCTGGGCATTCCAGGCCAGATTCAACATCCCGATATCAAGTCGGTGCGCAAGAAAGTGGCAGAGGTGGCCCGCAAACACGGCAAGATTGCCGCCACTGTCGGTGGTCCAGACGTTTTGGGCGACTATGTCGATATGGGCTATAATCTCATCAATGTCGGCGCGGACGTGATCGCCTTGGCAAATTACGCCGACGAATTATTGTCGGCCTTTGATAAACTGTGATGCTCGACCTTAGCGAAATCACCAGCACTATTTTGGACGGGCGCACCAAAGGTCTTCCGGGCACCGCCAGTCCCTTCAAACTCGCTGATGTCGGCCTAAAACGCTGGAATGTCCTGGCCGAGGATTTGCCGCTGCCCCTTATGGTGCTCAAGCGCAGTGCATTGGACTACAACGCCAATTTGTTCGCGGACTACCTCACCCAGCGTGGCCTGTCGCTGGCGCCGCATGGCAAGACCACCATGTGTCCACAGATTTTTGATGAGCAGTTGCGCAATGGCGCCTGGGCCATAAGCGCCGCAACAGCCAATCAGGCGCACACCATGCACCACTTCGGTGTGCGGCGCATTATTTTGGCCAATCAACTCGTTGGCAAGACGAACATTGCCATGATCGCGCAGCTTTTGGCGGGCGATCCAGACTTCGAGTTCTACTGTTTCCTCGATTCCCGCAACCAACTCCAACAGCTGCAACAGCATCTGGCCGGTAAAAAACTGCGGCGACCAGTGCGCCTGTTGATCGAAATTGGTGCCAAGGGCGGGCGCACCGGCGTGCGTGATCTTGATACTGCACTGGCGCTTGAAGCTGCCATTCGTCAGTGCGACGCCGACCAGTTGGCATTTGCCGGCCTATCCGCATTCGAGGGTGCATTGCCGGGGTTGGATCAGGGCTCCAACCCTGTGAGCGACTTCGCCGATTTTGTCGTAAAGGTCGCCCAAGCCCTCCCACCGGAAGCCTTCGCCAAGCTTGACCAATTCATCATGAGTGGCGGTGGATCGGCCTATTTCGACATGATTGCCGACCGATTTGCCAAGCTTGACCTTGCAGTGCCCACCCGCATCGTTTTGCGCAGCGGCTGCTATGTCACCAACGACCATGGGGCCTATCACAATTTGCAGGAAGCCGCGCGACGCGATCCGAACCGGCATTGGAATGCCGCTTTCCAGCCGGCGCTGGAGGCCTGGTCCTATGTGCAGTCGATACCCGAGCCCGGTCTGGCATTTCTGACCATGGGAAAGCGCGACATTCCTTTTGACGCCGGTCTGCCCCTGCCGATCAAGCGCTATCGTCCCGGCGTCGGTTTCCTCGACGTCGGAAAAGCTGAAATTTTTAACACCAACGACCAGCACGCCTATGTCCGACTGGGCGAAGGGATGGATTGGCAGGTTGGTGACATGATTGGCTCTGGTATTTCCCATCCCTGCACCGCCTTTGACAAATGGCACTGTATACCAGTCGTTGATGATGGCTATGATGTCATTGACGCCATGCTCACCTTTTTCTGAAAAACTGATTCGACGATCTGGAGACTGCAAAGTGCCATTAACATTTGACCTGTCCATTGATAAGCTCCCAGGCTATGCCGGACGCAATCCGAAACCTGCCGACTTTGATAAGTTCTGGGCCACCGGTCTTGCGGAAATGGCGGCAGTCACCCCGGACGTCGAACTGGTGCCTGCAGAATTTGAATGCAGCTTTGCCGATTGCTTCCACCTCTATTTTACCGGAGTCGGCGGCGCCCGCATTCATGCCAAATATGTTCGTCCCAAAGACGCGCCCAATCCCCATCCTGCTATCGTGCAGTTTCATGGATATGCGGACCGAATTGGGGATTGGGCCGCTGGCCCGATGCTTGCCTTCGCCGCGCAGGGTTTTAGTTATATCGGCATGGATTGTCGGGGGCAGGGTGGCCTGTCCGAGGATCGCGGCATTGTACGCGGCAATACATTGCGCGGCCACATCGTGCGCGGCCTGGAAGACGCGCTGCAGGGTGCGCCGGAAAAACTGCTGTTTCGCAATATTTTCCTGGATACCGCCCAGATCACGCGGCTGGTCATGGGCATGGATGAGGTTGATGCGGACCGGGTCGGCGTCTGGGGCGGCAGCCAGGGTGGCGGTTTGACGGTCGCCTGTTCTGCCCTTGTACCGGAGGTCGCCAAACTGGCGCCGGTCTTTCCATTCCTGAGCGATTATCGGCGTGTCTGGGAAATGGATCAGGCCAAAAACGCCTATCTTGAACTGTCCGAGTGGTTCCGCCGCTTTGATCCGTTGCACCAACGCGAGGCCGAGGTCTTCAGTGCGCTGGGTTATATTGATATTCAACACCTTGCCGAGCGTGTGCGGGGCGAGGTTTTGTGGCGCATCGGCCTGGCGGATCAAGTTTGCCCGCCCTCAACCCAGTATGCCGCCTACAACAAGCTCACCGCCGCCAAAAAAATGGTGACTTATCCCGATTACGCCCACGAAAAGCTGCCCATGGAAATGGATCAGCTTTTTGCATTCATGGCCGCCCTATGACGCTGCTTGCCGCGTGCTCGGCACATAGGCAACGCAATCCAGCTCGAATTTAAGTTTGGTGCCCAGCACCCCGATGATGGTGCTGCGCGTCGGCAATGGCTTGGCGAAGTACTCGGCGTAAATTTCATTGTACTGCGCCAGATCATCCTGATCGGCGACATAGGATTTGACATTGATGACGTGGTCAAGGCTCAAGCCGCCCGCCTCAAGGATCGCTTTGAGATTGGCAATCGAGCGGCGCATCTCGTCTTCAAATGATCCAACAATGATCGCGCCGGACTTTGCATCAACCGAGGCCTGGCCCGAGACATACATGAACTCGCCTGCCACGATTGCCGGAGAAAACGGCAGGTCGGACTTGGCGCCTTCGTTGATGATTTTTAGCATGATACCTCTGGGATTGATTAGGGATTAAACGTGGCGGGAAAAACCTGTTGCACGGGCTCTGCCTGCCTGTTTTCCAGATTCGCCTGAAGGCTGGGGATCATCTGATCCATCCAGGCTCGGGTGTTGCAGACAAATCCTGGTTCATCGAACCCCAGGGCATAGCCATAGATTTGGGGTCGGTTGGAACAATGCTGGTTGATCAGATCGTGCCAGCCATGGGGCACGTAGCCACAAACAATATTGGGCCGGAATTCTTCGAGTGCACCAATCAGCCCGGCCGTATCGTTGAAGCCGGATTCCTGATTGACGTTGATATATTGGACCCGCTGATTTGCCCCCAATTCCTCGTGCGCCTTTTTGAACGCGCTGAGCCGGGCGGTCTGCTCGGGCGAGGCGATCTCGCTATCCAGATAAAGCCAGCGATGTGGCTTAGCTGAAAAATAGCCAAAGGCCGCGCGAATGGCTGGCTCAAAATCGAGGCGATAGGAATGAACCGCCAACCCCTCTATGCGCGTGTCGATCACGCTGATCTGTGAGGATGTGTTTGCCAGAGCGTCGGCCGAGGTTTCGCTGGTAATGCCGGTCAGTACAACAGCATCAAGCGCGTCCCACATGGTGATCGGCATCACTTTGTGCGTGAAGCTGCCGAGAATGAACTCATGGCCATCAGAAACAACGCTCTTTTCAAACGCCACGACCAGCTTGGTGTAAAACTCATTGTTAAAAATGCCGCCGCCCACAATGTCGCGATTGTAAAACATGCCAATGCGCCAGTGCGCCGCAGCCCATGGGGTTTTGACAAGAAACGAGCCTTTGCCGACCTGTCGGCGAATGACACCTTCGGCCTCAAGGTCCTTGAGCGTCTTGATCACGGTAATCAGCGAGAAGCCGCAGAAATTGACGATGTCATTCTGGGATTCGATCCGGTCGCCGATCTTGACGCCTACAGTCTTCCAACGACGAAACAGCATGGAGCGCAATTGCAGGTGACGTGGCACCAGTGTGGTGTTCAAGACGGGCTTTCCCATGACATTTGGTTGGCGACAATGCCGCCGTCGATATAGAGCATCTGTCCGGTAATGTAACTCGCCTGTGGCGAGGCCAGAAAGACGGCCGCCCCACCAATGTCCTCGGGCTCGCCAATTCGCCCAAGCGGTATTTGTCGCTTAAGGATTTGGCGCACCTCGCCTTGATCCAGTCCCGCCCTGGTCAATGGTGTTTCCACAATGCCTGGCCCGATGCCGTTCACGCGGATACCTCGCTCCGCCAGGCTAACCGCCAGCGAGCGCACCAGCATCAGGACGGCTCCTTTCGATGAATCGTAAATGACGCTGTTTTTCTCGGCGGCTTTTGAATTGGTCGACCCGACACAGATAATGCTGGCGTTGCGCTGATCCGGGCTGACCCGCCGCGCAAATGCCTGAGCCTGCAAACAGATAGCCCCTGACGTTCAGATCAAATGTCTTGGCGAATTGCGCTTCTTCCAGATCCAGGAAATCAACATCCTGAAACGTGCCTGCATTGTTGACCAGTGTATCCAGCCGCCCCAGTCTGTCGTGTGATTCTTCGATAAAGTTGCGCGCCCCTGCCACGCTCGACAGATCCGCCAGGACGAAATGGCATTCTGTCAACGCGTTGAGCCGCGCCAGTGCCGCGCTATCGGGCCGCTCGGCATTGATGACCAATCGGGCGCCGGTTCTGGCGAAGGCTTCGGCTATGCCAAAACCAATGCCGTGAGTTGCCCCCGATATACAAACACAGGCCGCGTCCATGATTTGTCCTTGAATCGTCAACCTACTTCATTAATATGATAACATAGTAGGACGGGTGAGGTGACGCAAGTCATGCAGCGGTGGACCAACGCAACCATTATTATCCCGGACGGAGCAGTCCACAAAGATCTGCTGATCGAAAATGGTCGCTTCGCGGCGATGATTTCGACTGATGAACCAACCGGGCCCGATTGGCAACAGATCGATGTGAGCGGTCAGATCCTGTTTCCCGGTATCATCGATCTGCTGCAACATGGTTTTGCCGACCATCTCTATAATGACGTCGACCCCGATTGCGTGCGCCAGAACAGTCAATTGCTGGCGGCTCACGGCGTTACGGGCTTCCTGCCATCAATAAGTTGCCTGCCCCGAGACACACTGACCGACGTGCTGGCGCGCCTGGCCCGCGAATGCGTAGTATCGAGCGGGGCCCGTGCCTTGGGTATTCACAGCGAAGGGCCATGTTTTGGCGCGCCCGGCGCCCATAACCCCCAAAACCTGCAACGGCCGACGACCGATTTGGCCGACGCGATGTTGCGCGCCGCAGACGGCAAGCTCAAGGCCGTAACAATTGCGCCCGAACTGCCAGGAGCAGAGGCCTTTATCGGCATGATGAAGGGCGCCGGTGTGTCGGTGCACCTTGGCCATAGTCAGGCACGACCAGAAAATATTGCCCGCTATGCCCAGTGGGGCATCGATGCGGTCACCCACATGTATAATGTCATGCCTTCATTGCCGCCGCGCACGGATGGCGTACCGATCTTTTCGCTCACCGACGCGTTGATTGCCGAGCCATCCATCGCGCTTGGCCTGATTTGTGATGGCATTCACGTTCACCCAAAGCTGGTGCAGGCCCTGTCTCACCTCCCGGCAAATCGGGTTTTTCTGGAAACCGACGCCAACAAATATGCCGGCAGCAGCGCCACTGAGTTTGAGTTCTATCCCGGATATTGGGTAACTAGCCTCGCCGGGCAAAGCCGTTCTCGACCGCAATGGAGGCCTGTGCGGTTCGTCGTTGAGCCCCGCCGAGGCCATGCGAAACTACCTCGATTATTCTGGCAAGAGTTTGGTCCAGGCCGCCCATGCCAGCAGCCTGACCCCGGCCCGGGTTTTGGGGATGGAGGCAGAAATCGGCAGTATCGAAATCGGCAAGCGTGCTGATTTCGCCGTGCTACGGCCCGGCACGCTGGACGTCGCTGCAACGATTATCGGCGGCGAGCAGGTCTATACAGGAGCAACAAATGCCTGAGACCAAAACGCCGATGCGCTACCAAGAGCAAGGCAATGTGCATCTGGACTTTCACGGCGCCACCAACACAACGATTGACTATATCATTGCCCACTATGGCACCGCGGTGATGAACGATATTTTCGCCAGGGTCGGACGCGACGTCTATGCCGACCTGCGCCAACATCTTCTTGACGGCGACCGTGCTGAAATCGCCCACCACTGGCAGCATTTTTTCGAGCGCGAGAACGCTGATTTTTCCATCGAGATAACGCCGGACGAAATCGTGCTGACGGTGCGCCATTGCACTGCCTACCACCATGTTCTCAAGCTCACGGGGGCCGTGTCGCCTCATTTCTGCGACCAGACCATCAAGACCAACGAGGCCATGGCCGCCGGCACGCCGTTTGCCATTGATACAGAAATTACCGCACCGGGCGCGTGTCGCCAGATCATACGGAGGCGTACATGATTCCCAGCGATCACTTCCCGCGGTTTTACAATGAGGTTTTCAAGTTTCTTGCCACCCAGGGACGAGAGGCGCTGGAGCAATATTGGCTTGAGATCAGTAAAAACCAGGAGCGGCATACGCTCGAACTGTTCCAGACCAAGGGCCTGGCGGGTATGCATGAATATTGGTCTCATATCCGCGACGAGGAAAATTGCGATATGGATTTGGATCTGCACGACGATCGTCTGGAGCTTCGCATGAATGTCTGCCCCAGCCTGAGCAAGGTGCTCGATAATGACGCCGCCCCCATGCAGCATTATTGCGACCATTGCGCCGGCTGGATCGGCCCGATCATGGACAAGACCGGCTATCATCTCGTCTACGATGCGATTGATCGCACCAAACCCCAATGCATCGTGCGCATCTTCAAGGATCGTGCCAAAGCCGAGGCCGCAGAAAAACACACAGCCCTGCTGATGGATTGGCCCGGTAAGCCGCAGCGCTGAGCCAATAGGACATCATGACCATGCAAATTTCTGCCCGCGGGATACTCTCCAAGGCCGAGCCGGGCACAGATCATGCCGCCATGACCTTCCCGACCATTACCTGCCTTGCCAATGGCGACATGTTGGCCTGTTGGCGACAGGGCGCCGCCAAGGAGTGCGCCGACGAGCGGATCGGTTTTGCCCGTTCAACCGATAATGGTCGCAGCTGGGGTGTGCCAGCTTTCCCCTTTGACGACCTGACGATTGGTGGCCACGCCGGGAGCCTTAATATCTGTTATCTGACGCCGATGCCAAACGACGAGCCTGGTGGCCGCCGTCATGTGGGTCGATCGCGACGCTTTTCCTGACAAACCCCTGTTCAACCCCGAAACCGAGGGTTGCCTGCCAATGGCTATTCTGCTGGCGCGTTCGCAGGATGATGGTCGTACTTGGTCACCATTTTCGCAAGTGCCGTTGCCCGATGAGCTTGGACCGCCCAGCCTGACCAATCCCTTGATGATAATGCCGGATGGCACATGGTTGCTCAGTATCGAAACCAACAAGACCTATCTCGACGCCGGCCCCTGGATGCAAAAGGCGGTATTTGTCCGGTCCAAGGATCAGGGCAACAACTGGTCGGCGCCGTTCGACGTCGCGGTCGATCCGACGGGCAATATTTTCAACTGGGATTTGCGCTGCGCAGTTGCCGCCGATGGCCAGATTGCCAGCTTCGCCTGGACCTACGATAAGCCCGCCAACCACTATTTGAACATTCATCGCCGCGTCACAACGGACGGCGGGCGTAGCTGGTCCGCTCCCCAGGATCTCGGATTTACCGATCAAGCTGGACGGCCGGCGGTACTGCTGGACGGGCGGGTGTTGCTGCCTTGGGTAGATCGTTTTGATCGCGCGTCAATTCAGATGCGCGTAGCCGAAAATATAAACGCGCCCTTTTTGCTCACGAGTGAAATAAGTCTGCACGATCAGGGCGACCCCAACCCCCAGGCGGCCGCTACCGGCGAACTGTTGGCGGAAATGGGCTTGTGGAACTTTGGCCTACCCTATGCCGAAGCCACGCCCGACGGCGGAGCGATGGTCTGCTACTATGCCGGTACCCCCGACGCCATGTGCCTGCACTGGGTGCGGCTCAGCCCTTGAGCCGGTGCCTTAGCACCGGGCGCATAACAATACACAGCAAAACCAGCAAGGCCCGGTGCGGCGATTGGATTAGGCGCGTCGTATCCATGACCGAAAGCACCATGGTGCTATTGGGATGTTTGCTGTTGGCGATGTAGGGGCGTAAATTCTGCAGTGCTCTGAACGCTGTCTGCGTATCGCCGCCGCCCAACTCCGCCGCCACTTGGCGCAATAGTTTGCGCTGGTTTTGCGCACCCTCGTCGGACAGCCGTCGCAGCGTGTCGGCAAGGCGATTGAGCAGATTCGGCAGCCTGAAGCCGACGAATTTTTCTTCGCGCCGCCAGTCCTGCGAAAATGACTCCTCGCAATCCAGAATTTTGGCCACGGCCAGCAGCACCACCTTGCTGCGCGGCTCGCCCGCAATATCCACATCATCGTGCACCAGCTGGCAATAGAACGCCAGTAGTGGCTCAACGCTGTCGCGATCACCCAGCTTGCCCAGCGCCGATGCCGCCGCCAACCGGCAATCAAGCTCGGGCTCCTGTTGCAGTTGTGCGCGGATCAGCGGCAGGCAGGCGCTATCGCGGATTTCGCCCAATGAACGGGTGGCGCGTGCGCGCAGGATCGGATTGGGGTCTTCGAGAAACTGGATGATCTGCTCGCCACTGGAGTCTGAACGTAGTCGCCCCAGTGCCGTTAGCGCCGCATATTGCAACTCGACAAGCCCATGATAGCACAGCATGTTTTCCAGTTCAGCGACAACGCGAGCGCTCTTGGGCAAATGACCCAGCGCCTGGATTGCCTCATAGCGCACGTCAAAGCTGGGATCACGCAACGCTTCAAACAATTCCTCCTTGGCCAGCGCGCTGCGCGTGCCGCCAAAGCGATAGGTCAGCTCGCGCCGCCGCTCCTCCGAGGTAAGATGTCCATAACGGTGCACGCCCCAAAGCGCCTGCAGCGAATTGCCCGTCGAAAACTGGCTGATGAAATCCTTTACGCCGGTGCCTCCTTCCTCGCGCAAGAATGCAAAGGCCACCAGCGACGCCGACAGGATCATCGCGCACAGGACAAACAGTGTTTCATAACTGCCCAGCGTAATGCCAAGCACCTGCGGTTGTGATTTTTCCAGCCAGAACACCAAAAAACCCGCGCCGAACGTAGCCGAACCGCCAACTATCCCGTCAACACTATAGGACAGCGCCGTATAGCTTTCCTTGTTGGTCGGCGGCACGTAATTAAGCAGATAGACGTTACCCGCCGTTATCGAGCCAAACGCCATAAAGCCAAATGCTGCAAACATCAGCGCCGCAATTATCGTGACACCGGGCAGGTCCGGACTCATCAGTGCAAAACTGAGCAGCAGGAATACTTGGGCGACCTGCAATGTAATGCGTATGCCGCGCGCGCCATATCGATCAACGATCCATCCTGTCGCCAGACTGCCAATGGCCGCGCCGACCGGAATAAGCGTCGACAAAAATATCAACTCACCAGATGCCAGCGACAATCGCAGTTTGAAAAACAGCAGCAAAAATACGCCCATGACCGTCACGATCAAATATTGGGTACCCGAGGAAAACAGGAAAATCAGGAAATTGCGATCCTTGAGCGGGGCCTTGAGATTGGCCATGGCGGCCATGCCGCGTACGCCCTGCGGATCGGGTTTCCCACCACCAAGGCCCAATAGGCTGAGCGCGCCAATCAACCCCACCACGATGCCGATGCCAAACACCGGCAAGAATCGATCCAGCCCCACCCGGCTGTCGAGCCACAATTTGATCCCGAATGAAATGCCCAAGGCAATTGGCAGGCTGGCCATCGCCAATCGTCCCATGATCGCCCCGCGTACCAAGCGCGGCATGAATTCCTGCGACCAGGGGACATAGGCGGCTTCGGCGATGGTGCGCGACAGCGAAAAAAGCGCCATCGCCGTGAATAGCAGCCAAAATACCACTTCCGGCGCCCCAAAAAAGCCCGGAGCCAGCAAGAACAGCAACAGGAACAGGTAGCGAATGGTCAGCGCCGTACTGGCGACACGCTTGCAGCCAAACCGCATGATCAGCGGCAGGAACGCGATGCCCAGCAATTGGAAGAATGGCATGAGGCCGCCCAATAGCCCAATCCTGTCGGCTTCCAGGCCCAACTCCGCCGCAAATAGCGTCATCGGCGCTCCAACCAGGATCAGCGCTGCCGCCCCGGTCAACGTGCTCGACAAGAATAGATAGGGCAGGCGCCGCATCTTGTCATAGTCGGTCTGCTCAATCGGTATTTGTGCAACTGCAACTGTGGAGAACGGCGGCGCCACGGACATTTTCAGACTCCAGAACCGTCTAGATTTCGACGATAAACGACTTGATGACGTGTTGGCCGTTTTCGACCAGCCAACAGGTCGCCAGCACCTCGCCATTGCGCATATGGAGCAATGATGGTTGACCGAATTTGAGGCTGCCGAACTGCTTGCGGATGTCGGTTGAATCGCTGCCCAAATGCGCATCGGCAAATAGATCGAGCGTTTCGAGCACGTTAAGACCCGTGTTGCTGAGTATGCTGCGCCGCACGACCAGCCCGACGGGCGGCTCGCGATGCGCGTGAATGGTGAGCACTTCGCCATTCCGCCAGCCAATAAGGTTGGACGCCTGTCCCAATATTCCGGTATCGATGGGCGCGCCAAAATGCGCGCCGCCATCGCGCGACAATACCAGCCGATTGGTCAAATTGATCTTGCTGACATTGTCATAGGCCCAGAACAGCACCGCGACTTGCCCGGGCGCTGTTTCGCACAATCGACATTCCCACGCGGCGATCGTGCCGCCAGGCGCGGCAAAAAATACCGACAGCTTCGACCAGTTTTTGCCGCCATCGTCGCTGCAAATGATCCACCCTTCGTGCCCGCTCGCCCCGAGATGAAACGGTGCTGCCGCACCCAGGATTCTGCCCTGATGCCAACTGAATGCAGGGCCCGGACATTTCAAGCGGCTTGCCCTCGATGTCGATACGGCTCGGTACCGTCCAATTTTGCCCGCCATCGGTGGAGAAACTGATTTTGTTGTGCATCGGCAGCACCGCAAATGTCTGCTCGTCGACAATCGGCGTCAGCGCGTCGGGACGCAAAAAGGCGTAACCGGTGGCGATAAGCGTGCCGTCATCCAATACTAATGGTTTAAGCGTTTCCGAATGCTGTACCGCGCCATAATCATGTTCATGCAGCGCCACGGGCGCTGTCCAATGCCGCCCATTGTCGACGCTGTGGCAGCAATAGGCGCGCTGGTCGGCAGAATCAAACGCCTGTCCGATCGAAAACAGCGCAATCAGATCGCCATTATCCAGTTGCGCCACCCCTGGAAACACAGCCTGACGGCTGACCAGCAGCGGCTGCGGATTCTGGTAGACGATAATGTCCTTGATGATCTTCATTAGATGCCCCTTAGGCAAAAGGATTGGACCATTGCCGATACTGCCCCGGTGTCTTGCCACGCGATTTCCGGAACGCAGCACTCAACGTCGCTGGATGTCCATAGCCCACCGCCTGCGCAATTTCGGCCAGCCCGAATCCCGTGGTTGCAAGCAGTTCCTCGGCCTTGCGCAAACGCAATTCGCGCAAATATTCGCCCGCCGAAGTGCCCCATATTGTGCGATGAAGCGTGCGCAATGCGCTTTCACCAATGCCCAGGGTGCGCGCGACATCACTGAGCGAACGCATCTTGCCAAGCGAACGGGCGGCCACGTCCCAAGCCATCGCCAGACGGTCTTTATCGGTAAAATTTTCGACCTGCTCAACGCCATGCGAGAGATCAAACCCATCCAATATGCTGACCAATAGTCGCTGGCGGCGCCCCAGTGGCGCCGCCCCGGCTCGCCGCGCCAATTGCAGGGCAAGCCGGATCTGGTTTTGCAAATGCAGCGACTCTCCCTTGTGCGGTAGCAAAATTCCCGGCCCCCCAAACTGATGCCCCTCGGCCTGCGGCACCTCGAAATGACAGATCGAGGCGGTTGCGAACGCTGCGCCCGCTGATCCCTCAAACTGCGTATTGGGCAGGATCAACACCCCTCCCGGCGCCACCAGATCCAGTCCGGTGCCCAGTTGCGTAAATTCAATGTGCGCTTTGCCCTCATGAATCCACAGCAGATCATGGAACGACCACACGACCGGACCAATCCGCAGACGTCGGTCGAACCGACCGAAACGGTGATCGCGCAACACCAACGATGTTGGATCAAGATCATATTCCATAACAAATTGCGCCGAAATTCCGCCTGATTTGTCGGAAATCCTATTTTACTCCCGATCATCACACAAGACGCAGCCGCCACATGACGCTTTTATGAAATCCAACGACTTATATTTGGAGGAGGAAGCCATCATGACAGCGCTTGCCCAGCAAAACGACACTGACAAAGCCGACTTTGACCGCGACGGCTATATCACCCGCCAGCCGTTGTTCGATGCCACCAAAATGACTGAAATCAGTAGCGAGCTTGATCGCTATATTGCCCAATGCGTCCCAAAAATGCCCGACACCGAGGTCTATTTTGAGGACAGGTCCGACCGATCCAGCCTCAAGCAACTGCAGAATATGTTCAAATATGACGATTATTTTCGCGATCTGATTGAAACCGATACCATTCGCGCCCTGGCCGAAACGGTGCTGGGTGAGGAGGTCAATCCGGTCAACCTGCAATATTTCAACAAGCCCGCCGGCATCGGGCAGGGCACACCACCACATCAGGACGGTTATTATTTCCACCTCACCCCGCCAAAGGCGGTAACCGGCTGGTTGGCGCTTGAACCGGTCGACGAGGAAAACGGCTGCATCCACTATGTGCGCGGATCGCACAAGGCTGACGCGTTTCGGCCCCATGGGCGTTCGGGCGTACTTGGTTTCTCACAGGGAATAACCGATTTCGGCACTGACGACGACAAGGCCAATACAGTCAAATTCCCTGGTGGCGCGGGCACCTTCCTGCTCCATGATTCCAAAATCATCCATTGGGCTGGGGCGAACCGCTCAAAAACGCGTTCGCGCCGTGCCCTTGGATTTATTTATTTTGCCAAAAGCACCCGAGTCGATGAAGTGGCAAAAGCCGCTTACAAAGCCAAGCTGGAAAGCGATCTGCGGCAAAGCCAGAAAATTTGAGGGTACAGACCTGCGTTGTTCGTTGGCGCGGTTGGCAAAAAGTCGAGCCGCGCCAGAATCGGTTACAGGCTGATCTGCTTGCCGGCGAGCTTTTCAAATGGCAGCCGCTTCAAATTACTGGTGCACAGGCCCGGGCTATCGACGTTGTAGCTGCGCACGGCAATCGGATCATAAGCGTCCCGATGCGACACCGCCGCCTTGACGATCACATAGCGGGCCTTTTCCACCTCAATGCCCTGGGAATGTAATTGGCCCAGGTCCATCGGCGGTGTCTTGCGGCTGGTCAAAAGCACAATCGCCTGCTGGTTCCGTAGTACAGCACACGGCCCCATCTCGATATGCGTGCCCATCATTGAGGCGAGATGCGACTGCCGGTTTTCAAGCTCGAATGCCCCATTGCTCAGGCGCTCAATGACCCCGCTGAAAACCAGCGGCTCGCCATGATGGGTATCGACCTTGGCGCCGATCGACAGCTCGATATCATCGCCCTGTCTGGCTTTGTCGCATAGCGCGACCGCCTCGGGGTCATTGATGATCGCCACAATATTTCGCCGCCCGCTGGCTAGCAGCGGCGCCAAAATGCCGGTGGCATCGCCCGGCGTGCCGCCGCCGATATTGTCCGCCGCTTCAATCAGCAGAATTGGGCCATCGGCTGGCGGATTGGCGTCAATGTCGGCCAACACGATGTCGAGGCTCTTTTCGACCGGATAGGCTTCGGTCAGCCAGCTTTCGGTGGTTGTCAATATGCGCTCAAGGTAGGCCTTGGCCTTGACTGGATCACCGCGCGTACAGCAATTCAGACTAAATCCACAGTCCGCAATGTCGGCATAGGCATAGCCTCCCATCACATTGATGCACAAAATCTCCGGGTCCGCCGCCTCAATGGCGCGCGCCTCAGCGAGCGCCGCCGCCATAGGCTTTGAACTGGTCCCTAACCCAACAGGGGGAACACATATTTGGTTGGCAGATGCACCTGAACCGCGCCGGGCCGATCCATGAGTTCACCGAGTAGCTGCGCGCCGCGAATCGCGGCTTCTCGCGCATCGGTATGCGGATTTTCGCGGTAGGACACCAGGCAGTCGCTGTTGTCCAACATTTTGGCCGATACATTGGCGTGCAGATCAAGAACGCCGGCCACCGGAATGGTGCGCGCGGCCCGGCCAAGCAATGTCTTAACCTCGGCGAGTATGTTCCCCTCGATATCGTCGATTTCCTCGCTGACCATGGCCCCGTGCAGCACCAGATAAATACCGTCGAGTTCGTCAACATGGCGCTCGAGTGCGGCAAACAGTTTGGCTTTGAAAAATTCAATGGCGCTCTGCTCGACCATACCCGAGGGCATCGCGGCCATCTGGATGGTGGGAATGATTTTCCATTTCTGTGCCAACGCATGGCTGATAAATCCGTCAGTGGGCGAACCATTGTCCAGATTGTTGGCAATGACCGCGTCACCCAAATTGAGCGCCACCTGCTCAAACGCAACCAACCCGGTCTTCTGCTGCAAAAACGTGTGGGTCTCGTGGTAGATGCCTGCCAGCAAAACTGTCCGTGTCACCCGCATCCTCCGTCATCAACACTAAATATCATATTAGTATGATAACCAAATAGTTTGATGCGTCAATTCTCCTGCCTACCGCTGCAGGTTGGACAAAACTTTTGCCGGCTACCCATTAGTCGGGCGGGGGCAGGGATGAACGAAATGTCCGTCGCCTCTATGGGCTTAGCTCAGCTGGCACCGGGGGTTCATTGTGCAGCACCGAAATTTTTACCCGCTCATTGGCCGCCAGATAGGGGTCATTGGTAAAAAACGGCTCGGAATCCGCACGCCCGATAACGCCCTGGATCTGGCGCGCGGGCAGACCGAATTCACCCATGATGGCGCGCACGGTATTTGCCCTGTCGCTTGATAACTCCCATGGCCCATATCGATCATTGAGGTAAAGCGAGCCAGCCGCCGTATGGCCCGAAATGCTGACCTGGCTGCCCAACTGGCTCAATATCGGCGCAATGGCGGCAATGGCGGCGCGGGCTTTTTCGACCGGATATTTGCCACCTTCGGGAAACATGCGGCTGCCTCTCTGGTCGGCAATAACGATATCAAGTCCCTCGGGGGTTTCCTCGACAATCAGATTATCAGCAATCGTGGTCAGCTCGGGCATAGACTGCCAGGCCTGTCGGATGGAGGCGGCGGCCAGCGAGAAGCGCTGCTTGGTGTCGATATTGTTCTTTTCGACCTCAAACGTGTTGGCTTCCACCCCTTGCATGCGGTTCTTGTCGCTCTTGGTGCTTGAAATGGACACTTTTTCCATATCGATGAGATCCTCGGAGGCATCCTTGACATATTCACGTGCCGGATTGCCACTCTGCTCGATCACCCCTGACAGGCGACGATTGTCGCTGCTACCAAACGCCTCGCGCATCGAGCCCGCAACAACCTGCAGTTTTTTGGTGTCCTGAATGGAAAAAGAGATCAAAAGCACGAAAAAGCACACCAGAATGGACATCAGGTCGCCAAAAGTAACCATCCATTCGGGCGCGCCGCCGCCAGCTTTTTTGCGCATTGCCATGCCGCTGACCCCTATGCCGCTTCGTCCAGCATACCCTTGTGCTGGTTCTCGGGCAGATAGGCGATCAGTTTTTCGCGGATCAGCGACGGGCTGGTACCAGATCGCACCGCAAGAACGCCGTCGATGATCAAGGTCTGGTTAATTTCTTCAACTTCGAGCTTTGCGGTCAGTTTATCGGCAATCGGCAGGCACACCAGATTGGCCAGAACTGCGCCATAAAGCGTGGTCAATAGTGCCACGGCCATGGCGGGACCAATGGCCGATGGGTCCTCCATATTACCCAGCATCTGCACCAGCCCGACGATAGTGCCGATCATGCCAAAGGCGGGGCCGGCATCGCCCAGCGATTTAAACACGCGCTGGCCTTCCGAGAGGCGTTGCAGAAACTGGTCGCGCGTCAATTCCATAGCTTCACGGATATAGGCCGGATCATAGCCGTCGGCGATGTAGATGGCGCCTTTTGTCAGATTGGCATCCCCTGCCTCAAACCCTTCCAGCCCCAGCGGCCCCGAACGGCGCACCAGCTCGCCCATTTCGGCGATTTTCTGGATGAGGGCCCGCGGTTCAACCTTCTTGTGGGTAAAGGCCACCCGGCCACCAATCGCCAATGATTGGCCAATGCCCATCAGAGGAAAGCGAATGACCGTGGCCGCAAACCCGCCGCCGATAACCACCAGCACCGACGGCAAATCGACAAAGGCCATGAACGAGCCGCCGAGCGAAATCGCCCACCCAATAACGGCGGCGCCAACAATAATGCCGGCAATGGTTGCTATATCCATGGACCATCTCACCTCTTCTTCAGGTTCGACAGTAATGGGATGCCTGTTAAGCCATCGCTAATTGGGACGATCTACTCGCGAGAAATAATTATTTGTTTGCGCCTCAAAAACGCGTGATGTCTCGGCGGCGCAAGCAAGAAATTTAACGTCCTTTATGGATAGGGCCTGAAATGCTTGGACAGTTTTAGCGCCTGGGCCTGATAGTTTGATCCCGATGCGCTGCCATAAAGTCGGTCAGGCGTTTCGGCCAGTTTTTCGTAGATCAACCGCCCGATCGTCTGTCCATGCCCTAATAAAAAGGGCACTTCGCGGCTGCGCACTTCCAAAACCGCCCGGCTGCCCGTGCCGCCAGCCGCCGAATGACCAAAGCCCGGATCGAAAAATCCGGCATAATGCACCCGGAATTCACCCACCAGCGGATCAAACGGCACCATTTCGGCCGCATGGTCAGGGGGTACATGCACCGCTTCATCACTTACGAGAATATAAAATTCATCGGGATCAAGGATGAGTTCGTCCGAACCGCGATTGGTGATGGGTTCCCAGAAATCGAGCACGTCCAGGCCCGCTTTCTTGTCCACGTCGACCACCGCCGTATGACGTTTTGAGCGAAAGCCAACAAGGCCGTCCCGACTTTGCCCCTTGAGATCGATTGATAGCGATACCCCGTTTTCAACCGGGCGGTCACCGCCGATCACCAGCGTCTGGGTAGCATGCAGCGCCTGGTGCTCTGCCACGCCAAGTCGCGAATCCCCCGACCTGAATCGCATCTGGCTCAGGCGCGAGCCAGTCCGCACCAGGATCGGAAAGGTGCGCGGGCTGACCTCTAGAAACAGCGGTCCGTGATATCCCTCAGGCATCTGGTCAAAGCCGCGTGCCCGATCCCCGATCACCCGGGTGAAAACATCGAGCCGCCCGGTGGAACTTTTGGGATTTGCCGAGGCGCTGACGGCGGCGGGCAGCGCCAGACTTTCCTGCAAAGGCACCAGATAAACGCAGCCGCGCTCCAGCACAGCGCCCTGGGTGAGGTCGATTTCGTGCAGCTTGAGTGCCTCGATCCGTTCGGCCACCGAGTGAGAGGGGCCGGGCAGAAAGCTGGAGCGCACGCGGTAGGCCGTATTGCCGAGGCGCAGGTCAAGACTGGCCGGTTGCACCTGATCAGTATCGAACGCTGCGCCGGTCGTGATCGCGCCGATGGATCCCAACTGCTCGATCAGTCGGGCAGGAAACACACCCCTGGGCCAGTTGTACTCAGTGCTCATGACGGCGCCCCCACTAAAACTCGTTCCTGCGATACCAACCCACGCGATTGACGCCAAGAGCCAATTGGTCTTAGATCAATTTAGTGGTGATTTGGCCGGTCTGGTTGCAGCCACTTTAAACAAATTGCTAAGAGACCGTTCAACCGGCCGCTTCTGCGGGCCGGTTTTTTTGTTTGAAGGCATATCAATGACCAAGGCCAACAATCCTCTTAGCGATCCCGCCCGACAGTCTCAGGACACCCGTCTGGTTCATGGCGGCACCGATCGGTCCCCGGCCGGGGAAACTTCTGAAGCTCTGTTTTTGAACTCGGGCTATATTTATCCCGACTCGGCCGGCGCCGAGGCCCGCTTCAAGGGCGATGATCCGGGCTATATCTATTCTCGCTTTTCCAATCCGACCGTTGAAATGTTCCAGAACCGCATGGCCTTGCTTGAAGGGGCAGAGGCGGCGCGGGGCACAGCGACAGGCATGGCGGCGATCACTTTGGCGCTGATGAGCCAGTTGCGAGCGGGCGATCATGTGGTCGCGGCGCGGGCCCTGTTCGGCGGCTGTCGCTTTGTGGTCGAGGACTATCTGCCGCGCTGGGGTGTTACCTCGACTTTGGTCGATGGGCGCGATCCCGCCAATTTCGCAGCCGCCATGATGCCCAATACCAAAGTCATATTTATTGAAACCCCAACCAATCCGACGCTGGAACTGGTTGATATTGCCGCTGTGGCTGACATCGCTCATGCCCATGGCGCCAAGCTGGTGGTCGACAATGTCTTTGCTACACCGATCTGGCAGTCGCCGCTGCAGCTGGGCGCTGACCTGGTCGCCTATTCGGCCACCAAGCACATTGATGGCCATGGCCGGGTCATGGGCGGTGTGGTGTTGGGCAGCAAGGAACTGATCGAAGGGGATGTGCACACCTTCATCCGCCAGACCGGTCCATCCCTGGCCCCGTTCAATGCCTGGAACCTGCTCAAGGGACTTGAAGGACTGTCATTGCGCGTGCGCCACGCCACCGCCACCGCCACGGCGCTTTCAAATGCCCTGGCCGATCATCCCAGAATCGAACGTGTGTTTTACCCGCACCACAAGGATCATCCCCAATATGAACTGGGCAAGCGCCAGATGCGCGGTGGCTCGACCATGCTGGCCTTTGAGGTCAAGGGTGGGCAGGAGGCCGCGTTCAAGCTTGCCGATGCCCTGGCAATCATCCTGATTTCCAACAATCTGGGCGATGCCAAATCCATCATTACTCATCCCACCACCACCACGCACCAGCGTTTGGGTGAAGAGGTGCGGCTTGAAACCGGTATCACCCCGGGTCTGCTGCGCCTGTCGGTCGGGCTCGAAGCCCAAGAAGATCTATTGGCCGATCTGCTCTATGGGCTGGACCAAACCTGATCGCCGGCCCCAGCAACAGGAACGGGGTTTCACGCCCCTCGCCAAATCTGAACAATTGCGTCATAACCGGCGCAATTAAACTGGCCAGGGCCTGCCACCCGATGCGTTTTTTTATCTCGCTGTTTTTTCTGCTTGCTGGTCTGAACGCCGCCGTAGCCCAAGCGTTACCCAATCATGTCGACCCATCAGCGCGTGAAATCCTGCCCAACCTCACGCCGATCCCGGCGATAAGATTTCTGACCACCGCCGATTTTCCGCCGTTCAATTTTCGTGACGCCGGTGGCGCCCTGATCGGTTTCAATATCGATCTGGCCCGCCGCATTTGCGCCGAAGCCGACGTTGCCTGCACCGTTCAGGCCTGGCCCTGGGCGCAGGCGGCCGATGCTCTGGCAGATAATCAAGGCGATGCCCTGATCGCGGGGCTCGCCATGACCTCAGCCGACGGCGACCGGTTTGACTTTTCCGCGACCTATCTCGCCCTGCCGGGCCGATTTGTCGCCGCTAGTGGTGCTATCGGCAACTTTGACCCCGAAAAATTGGCTGGCAAAACCATTGCCGTGCGCACGGGCTCCGCACATCAGACCTTTATCAATCGCTATCTTCCTGACGCCAAGCTGGTCCCCTTTGGCGACGAGATTCAGGCCCTGACCGCCCTTAAGGATAATCAGGTCGATCTCTATTTTGGCGATGCCATGCGCGCGTCATTCTGGCTTAATGACAATCCCGGTTTCGGTTTTGCCGGTCAGCCATATTTCAGGCCTGACCTGTTCGGCCCTGGCATGACCATCGCGGTCAACGCCGATCATGATGCCGTACGCCATGCCATTGATCTGGCACTGGTCAAACTCGAAAACAGCGGCGCCCTCGACGAGCCTGTATCTGCGCTGGTTTCCTATCGGATTTTATTGAGCCTTTTGGCCCCTGATCAGACCCGATCGCTTGGCGATAGTGAAAATGCCGTCGTTTTCGGCCATCCGCCTGGTGATCATTGCCCGAAGGGTGGCCAATTGAGCCTGGCTGGCCCGGTCGCCGGGCGGATAGGAAGTAAGCGATCCCACGATCGCTTCGGCGTCGGTCACCTTGAGCACGTCGCTGGAAATTGCAACCTCGACCTCTTTTAGCCTGGCCTTCATCGCATCGGTGGCCGCCTTGATGCCAAAGCTTTCCCCGCTCGGATCAACCGCCAACCCGCCCCATGCAGCGTGGGCCAGCGAATACATTTCGCTCATATTGTCTTCGCTATTGGTTGTAACAAGGATTGTGCCACCGGGGCGCAAGACGCGGATCATTTCGTCCAGTGCGCCCTGCGGGTCTGGCACGTGGTAAAGCATATGACACGCCAAAACCGCATCGAAGCTAGTGTCGGGAAAAGGCAGCGCTGCAACGTCTGCCGTCCGGCCCTCAACTTTGGGGAAACGGTCGAGCGCTCGTACGCGCGCCAAGGCCTCGGCAACCATGCCCTCGGACTGGTCGGTCAGGGTCAATGACAACCCCGCAGGCATTTGTTTGGCGGTCCAAAGCCAACCGACACCACATCCCACCTCCAAAACATTGGCGCTATCGGGCAGGTGTGCGAGCATTGCGACCCAATCGAACCAACCAATAGAAGCGGTGCTGTATTGGAAAATATTGGCCCGCCGCGCCAGCTTGGCAGCGTCGCGATACTGCTCCTTCATACCGTCTCGATCCGCAATCCAATCAGACTTGGCGTCATTGCCCATTTTGAGTTGCTCCCGGCCTGCCTATCCAGGCATACGTCGATAGCGCGCCCGCGCTGCTGTTTCGATGGCGGCGGTTGTCAGGCGGTCGACCTCAATCCGGTCGCGCAGCATTTCCAGAAACCGCAATTCTTCCTGCGACAGATGCAGGTCGAGCGCGGTTAACTCGACCGCAAGCGCATAGGCTGTATCCTGTAATTTTACGGGGATGGCGGCCAGCGCGTCATTGATCGCCCCGTCAAGGCCGGGTGCCCCATTGACCTTTTCTACGCAGGCATTGGCGACGTCGGTCAGTCGCGACGGGTCAAACCCTTCAAATACCGGCATCCGCCCTACCAACCCTTCGACGCGCCGCCATTCGCTTTGCGTCATGGTGTTATCGGAGGAGGCCGCGATGACCATGATGTGGATCAATCCCTCGTGGGCGGAAGTTGGCATCGACGTTTTCCTTTGAACAGGCTTGGGTTGGCTATGCCAGCAAATCAGAGGCACATCACAGCATTGACGCAAGCGGCGCACAATGCAACACACCGGTTACGCTCCCTTTAGCTGAAAAGGCCAGACCCGTGTCGCCCGCACCTCTTCCCGTCCTCGACCCCGCATTTTTCGAGCCCGCCCAAACCGCCCGTGCCTGGCCGTTTGAGGAAGCCAAAAAGCTTGTCGCGCGGCTGGAAAAAGCCGGCAAGGCCGAAGTGTTGTTCGAAACCGGCTATGGCCCGTCGGGCCTGCCCCACATTGGCACCTTTGGCGAAGTGGCCCGCACCACCATGGTCCGCACCGCCTTTCGCCTCTTGACCCGCGATCAGGTGCCAACACGCCTGTTGGCGTTTTCTGACGATATGGATGGTTTCCGCAAGGTTCCCGGCAACGTGCCCAATCAGGAAATGATGGCTAGCTTTCTCGGCAAGCCTTTGACCCGGGTGCCGGATCCGTTCTCGAACGAATATCCCTCGTTTGGGGCTGCCAACAATGCGCGTCTGCGTGCCTTTCTCGATGGCTTCGGCTTTTCCTACGAGTTTGCCTCTTCGACCGATTATTATACCAACGGCACCTTTGATGAGGCCTTGCTGCGCATGCTCGTGGTCTATGATGATGTGATGAACATCATGCTGCCCAGCCTTGGTCCGGACCGGCGCGCCACCTATTCGCCATTCCTGCCGATCTCCAAGGTCAATGGCAATGTGCTGCAGGTGCCTATGGTCGAGATCAACGCCAAAGCCGGGACCATTGTTTATATCGATCCGGCCGATGATCAAAAGTATGAAACCAATGTTACGGGCGGCGCGGTCAAGTGCCAGTGGAAGCCCGATTGGGCGCTGCGCTGGTTTGCTCTCGGTGTCGATTATGAAATGGCCGGCAAGGATTTGATCGACAGCGTCAAACTGGCCAACCGCATTGTCACAGCGCTCGGCGGCAAGCCCCCGAGGGGTTCAATTACGAATTGTTCCTCGATGAATCGGGCCAGAAGATTTCAAAGTCAAAGGGCAATGGGCTGACCATTGACGAATGGCTGGCTTATGCCAGCCCACAAAGTCTGGGCCAATATATGTTCGGCAAGCCCCGGGCTGCCAAGCGCCTGCATTTTGATGTCATCCCCAAGGCGGTCGATGACTATTATAGCTTCGTTGCCAATTACCAGAAGCAGAGCGTTGCCGAACGCCTGGAAAACCCGGTGTTCCACGTCCATTTCGGCAACCCGCCCGCTGCTGAATCGCCGCTGACCTTTGCCCTGCTGCTCAACCTCGTATCGACTGCCAATGCCGAGGATGCCTCGGTGCTCTGGGGGTTTATTTCGCGCTACGTCAAAGGCGCGACACCAAAAACTCATCCCGAGCCTGGATCGGCTGGCCAATTACGCTGTCCGCTATTTCAACGACAAGGTCAAACCTACCAAAATCTATCGCGCACCCACCGACAAGGAACGCACGGCACTGGCCGATCTTGCCACCGCGCTAGCGGACAAGTCCGGCTCTACTGATGCCAATGATTTGCAGAATCTGGTGTTCGAGATTGGCAAGAAGCACGAATTTGAGCCGCTGCGCGATTGGTTCAAGGCGATCTATCAGGTGCTTCTGGGGCAGGATCAAGGGCCGCGGTTCGGCTCCTTCATTGCCCTGTACGGCGTCGATGAAACGCGAAAGCTGATCGAAACAGCGCTGGCAGGAGACCTGGTCAAGGCCGCCTGAGTCCGATCCGTTCAAACATCATTGGCTCGCCCAGATGATCCGGGCGATCCATTCAATATCACTCAAATCCAGTAGACGCGGCTCATAGGCTGGGTTGAGCGATTGCAACTCGATCTGCTTGGCACTTTGCCGGGCCAGAACCTTGGCCATGACCTCTCCGTCACTGGTCTTGACCACCACCCGGTCGCCGCGCCGCACCTGCTCGGTCGGCGACACGACGATTCGATCACCTTCCCGGTAGAGCGGCTCCATTGAGTCGCCCTGCACTTCAAGTGCGTAAATGCCCTGTTCGCCCGGCGAGGGCAGGGCAATCTCGTCCCAGCCCTGACCAGCCGGAAAACCGGCGCTGTCGAAAAAACCGCCCGACCCAGCCTGCGCCACGCCAAGTAGCGGCACCGTGCGCAAACTGGATTTGTCCGGCATTTGCAAAAAAGCCCCGGACCCGTTTAAGAACGTGTCAAAACTTTCTCCTGTTGCCTCAAGAATCTTGGCGATGCTTTCGGTCGAGGGCCAGCGCTCGCGGCCGTCTTTGCTCACCCGCTTGGAAAAATTGAACGCCGTTGCATCCAGCCCCGCCAGCTTGGCCAGCGCCGAAACGGAATGGCCGTGGCGTCGCGCCATGGCATCAATACCGTCCCAGATCGCGCGGTGTGAAAGCATAAGTGATCGTTCCTAGCAGCAGGAAATAGTTCTTAGGCATACGGAATGAAGTCCTATTCATAAGACCTTCATGCGCATTTGTAAAGTCACTCGCCCGCTTGCGCCAAACCGCGCTGCGCCCTAATTTACGCCCATGAAATCACCACCCTCCCTCATTTACAAAATTCTGGATCATGCCAGCCGCACAACGGTCGGCACCAATGGCCATTGCCACGGTATGCCCATCGATCACACCGACGGCTATATTCATCTTTCGACCGCCGATCAGCTTGCCCAAACGTTGGCGCTGCACTTCGCTGGGCAGAATGACCTGGTCCTTTTGGCCGTGCGCACCGCCGATCTTGGCGAAAATCTCAAATGGGAACCGTCGCGTGGTGGCGCCCTGTTCCCGCATTATCATGGTCCCCTGCCAATCTCGGCCGTCGCCTGGGAATTGCCCCTTGCGGTTGCCGCCGATGGCGCGTGCCAACTTCCCCAAGGCCTCAAATGATTCTGTCGGCCCTCTCACCGTTGCTCAAACTCGGCCCGGTCCAGAACCTGAGCAGCGCTGCCTTATTGAAAATGGACGCGGAAATCGCCCATGGCGCGACAATTGCGGCACTGAGACTTGGACTTGGCCCGCACCAGACCTATTCTGACGCCCCCGAACTGGCAACTGCGCTGTGCGGGCTCGAACTTTCGAACCCCGTCGGCATGGCCGCAGGTTTTGACAAAAATGCCGAGGTGCCACGCCAGCTTGGGCAGATGGGATTTGGCATGGTCGAGGTCGGCACGCTCACTCCGCGTCCCCAGTCCGGCAATCCCAAACCGCGCCTGTTTCGCCTGATGTCCTCCCACGGCGTTATCAATCGCATGGGCTTTAACAATGAAGGCCACGAGGCAGCTTTTGCCCGCCTCAAGGGTCTGCGCGTGCCCGCTGCGCTGGGCATCAATATCGGCGCCAACAAGGACAGCGAGGATTTCGTTGCCGATTATGTTGCGGGCGTCAAACGCTTTGCCGATCTGGCCGATTATTTGACGGTCAATATTTCCTCGCCGAATACGCCCGGCCTGCGCAACCTGCAGGCCGATGAGGCCCTTGCGCGCCTTCTCGGCGAAGTGCTGCAAGCCCGCGCCAAGGCCACGGTGCGGGTGCCGGTGTTTCTGAAAATCGCCCCCGATCTCGACGAAACCGCTCTCGATGCCATCGCCAAGGTCGTGTTGGACACTGATCTCGACGGCCTTATCGTTTCCAACACCACATTGTCGCGCGATGGTGTCGCCGGTCAGGAAAACGCCGATGAGGTCGGCGGCCTGTCGGGCCAGCCGCTGTTTGATCTGGCGACCAGAAAACTTGCACAGACCCGCATCAGGGTCGGCGATATGCCGATTATTGGCGTTGGCGGCATCCATTCGCCTCAAAGCGCCCTGGCAAAGTTTGAAGCCGGTGCCAATGCCGTTCAGCTCTACTCGTCCATGGTATTTGGCGGGTTTGACCTGTTGGAGCGGATCAAGCGCGGCCTTGTCTCGGCGGTGCGTGCCAATGGCAAGACCAGCATTGCCCAATTGAGCGGCATCCACGCCGCCGACTGGGCCAGCGGCAAGGCGCGCCTCAAAACCTGATATCTAGCCAGCACTATCGATGGTGATGATCAACTCGGCTCGATCCTGCGACTGGGCCACCAGATCATAATTGGGCAAATCCGTGCGCTCGATATGGGCCTTGTTTCGCTCCTCGGAAAACAACCCCTCCTCGGCATGGCGCTTGAGCAAACGCGCCCGCACCGTTTCGCGCGGCACATCGATAAATACGGAATAATCCAGTTGCCGCTTGACCCCCGCCCACGCGCCCTGGTTGAGCAGCAAATAATTACCCTCGACAATCAGCACCCCCACCTCGGCGCCAATGGTAAAGGCATTATCTACGACATCCTCGATCTTGCGCGAATAGCCCGGTCCACTGACCGCCGCCTTGGCGTGCTTGATGTGGTGCAGAAACCCGGCAAATTCTGCGCCTTCAAATGTGTGCGGCGCGCCTTTGAAATCTACCAGCCCCAAATTTTCGAGCTTGGCGTGGCGCATGTGAAAACCGTCCATGGGGACCAGCGCCGCGCTGCCCGGCCGAGCCGCATTCAGCAGACTGACCAACTCACCGGCCATGGTGGATTTGCCGCTTCCCGGCCCCCCGCAATGCCAATGGCAATCCGTTCAATGCTGGCGCTTTCCATCTCAAGAACATGGGTCACCAACAATGAGAGCGCGGCCTGTGGCGTCAGTGTCTGGTGAACGGGTTCGCCCCTTGCGCCCAAATTTTCTGTTGCCATTGACTTCCTCCCGCCCGCAACCGCGTTATGCTGGCGCGCCGACCTGTACTTAGCCCCGGACCTTCCTTGACCGTCCTGCCCCCCTTATCACCGAATGGTTTGCCGCCAAAGCCTGGTCGCCGCGCGACCATCAGATAAAGGTTCTCGGCAGCTGGAATAATGGCGCCTCGGCTCTATTGATCGCGCCAACCGGTGCTGGCAAGACCCTGGCCGGCTTTTTGCCAACCCTTCAGGATCTGATCGCTACGCCACATGAGGGCTTGCACACGCTCTACCTTTCCCCGCTAAAGGCGCTGGCGGTTGACGTTGCGCGCAATTTGACCACCCCCATCGCCGAAATGGGCCTTAAAATAAAGGTCGAAACCCGCACCGGCGATACGCCGCCCTCGCGCCGCCAGCGTCAGCGCTATGATCCACCGGACATCCTATTGACCACCCCCGAACAATTGGCGCTATTGCTCAGCCACCCAGACGCCCCGCGCCTGTTCGGCTCGCTCAAACGTATCGTGCTCGACGAATTGCATGCGCTGGTCACATCCAAGCGCGGCGAATTGCTGTCCCTGGCACTGGCCCGGCTTGCAACACTTGCGCCCCAAATGCGCATCACCGCCCTCAGCGCCACCGTCGCCCGACCAGACCTGCTGGCTGACTGGATAGCCCGTCCGCTGCCGGAGGCAAATACCGATCTGTTGACCGCTACCGGCGGCGCGCCGCCAACATTGTCTATACTCAAAAGCCATGATCGTCTGCCATGGGCCGGTCATTCGGCCGCCTATGCGGTGCCAGAGCCTTACGAAACCATCAAGCAGCACCGTATCACACTGCTGTTCGTCAATACCCGTTCGCAGGCCGAACTGCTGTTCCAGAGCCTGTGGGCGATCAATGATGATGGCTTGGCCATTGCCCTTCACCATGGCTCATTGTCGGTCGAGCAGCGCCGCAAGGTCGAAGCGGCCATGGTCGCGGGCAATATTCGGGCCGTCGTCTGTACCTCAACGCTTGATCTCGGGATTGACTGGGGCGATGTCGATCTCGTGGTCCAGGTCGGTGCGCCAAAAGGCTCTTCGCGCATGCTCCAGCGCATCGGCCGCGCCAACCACCGGCTCGACGAGCCATCGCAGGCCCTGCTGGTGCCCTCCAACCGTTTCGAAGTGCTCGAATGTGAGGCGGCTCTGGAAGCTGTCGAAGAACGCCATCAGGATAGCGAAGATCCCGCCGCCGGCGGTTATGACGTGCTGGCACAGCACATTCTGGGCATGGCCTGCGCTGCCCCGTTCGATCCCGATATTCTCTATGCCGAGATCATCCGGGCCTGGCCTTATCGCGAACTGCCACGAAACCTGTTTGACCGCATTCTCGATTTCGTCGCCACTGGTGGCTACGCCTTGCGTGCCTATGAGCGCTATGCACGGCTCAAGAAAACCACCGAGGGCCTCTGGCGAATCGCCAACCCGCACGTCGCCCAGCAATATCGTCTCAATGTTGGCACCATCATCGAAGAGCCGATGGTGCGCGTTCGGCTGGTGCGGGGTAGGGGGCAAAAGCAGGGGAAAACCACCGGCCCCATTGGTCGTGGTGGCCGCGTGCTGGGCGAAATGGAGGAGTATTTTTTCGGCACACTGGTGGTTGGGGACACCTTTATGTTTGGCGGCGAAATCGTTGCTTTCGAAGGCATGAGGGATAATGAGGCATTTGTCAGCCGCGCCTTCGCCAAGGACCCCAAAATACCCTCCTACATGGGCGGCAAGTTTCCGCTCTCAACCTATCTGGCCGAGCGTGTCCGCCGCATCATCGACACACCTGCCGACTGGCAGCGCTTGCCCGATCAAGTTGCCGACTGGCTGCGCTTGCAACGCGATTTTTCCGTACTGCCGGACCGCAGCAATCTACTGGTCGAAACCTTTCCGCGCGGCGCTCACAACTATATGGTCTGCTATCCGTTCGAGGGCCGGTTGGCCCACCAGACCCTAGGCATGCTGCTGACGCGGCGCCTAGAACGCGCCCGCGCCCGCCCGCTCGGTTTCGTGGCCTCCGAATATGCCCTGGCCATCTGGGGGTTGGGCGATCTGTCTGCCCTTGTGCGCACCAACCGGCTGTCGCTGGCCGAGCCTGTTTTCCGAGGACATGCTCGGCGAAGATCTCGAGGACTGGCTCGATGAATCAGCACTGATGAAGCGCACGTTCCGCAACTGCGCCATTATTGCAGGCCTTATCCAGCGGCGGCATCCCGGCAAGGAAAAGACTGGCCGCCAGATCACCATGAGTTCGGACCTGATTTATGATGTACTCTACCAGCACGAGCCCGATCATGTTCTCATTCAGGCCACCCGTCATGATGCGGCGCGCGGCCTACTCGATATCGATCGGTTGGGTCACTGCCTTCGTCGTATTCGCCAGCACATCATCCACAAGCCGCTGGACCGAATCTCGCCTTTTGCGGTACCCATGATGCTCGAAATCGGGCGTGAGCCGATTTTTGGCGAAGGCCGGGAAACTGCCATGGCCGAAGCGGCGGACGAACTAATGAAAGAGGCATTGGGCTGACTTTGGGGTATGATCAACACCAGACGATGCGCGAGGACACGCAATTGCTGCACTTCGCCGGTCACGTTTTTGAGCCACTAGCCTCGGGCGCCCTTTACTGGCGCGCCGAAAACGCGCTGTTGGTCGCCGATCTGCATCTGGAAAAAATGTCGTCGTTCGCTCGACAAGGTCAGCTGTTGCCGCCCTATGATACCGGACTGACGCTCAAGCGGCTGGACAGCGATCTCACCGCGACCGGTGCCAGGTCCCTGATTGCGCTCGGCGACAGCTTCCACCGCGACTATGGTCCGCAAAGCCTGTCTCACCAGGATCGTACGACGATTGCCCAAATGTGTGCTCGCGCCGACTGGTTCTGGCTTTCGGGCAATCATGATCCCGCGCCCCATGCGCTTGGCGGCCAGTGCATGGCCCAACTTGAGCGCGGCGGTCTGGTGTTAACCCACGAACCGCGTCGTGGCACGCCGGGCCTGATGGCCGGGCACCTGCACCCCGCTGCCCATATCTACATCAATGGCCGCGCTATTCGCCGCCCCTGTTTTGTCAATGATGGGCAATTGCTGATCCTGCCTGCCTATGGCGCCTCGACCGGCAATCTCAATATCCTCGACCGCGCCTTTGCCGACCTGCTGGACTTTTCGTCGCTTGCCATTACCATGCTGGGCCGGGACCGACTCTATCCAGTCAGTCCCAGGCGCCTGATCGCCTGATCAGCCTAGTTCCGCTTGAACAGGACCCCGCCCAGCCAGCCGGTCAGGAGGCCCAAAAGGACACTGACCAGACCATAAAGCAGCGGCTGCTGACGTGCCTGAATGGCCAGAAAACGCTCAAAGCCGATCTTGCGTACAGTAAAACCCTCGGTGCTGCGCGCTACGACAGCGCCATGCTTGAGCACATAGGTGCGCGCCAGATAGCGCCCCGGCGGCGCCGCCGCAGGTAACGTCAACCGGCTTGAATAGACCGTTGGTGACAGAAACTTGACTGCACTCTCATTGAGCCCGAAAAGGCCCTCCTCGGTCATCAATCGTGTCAATTCCCGCCCGAACTGCGCCGACTTCCACCATCCCGCCTCCTCGTTGGGTTGTGCCTGATTAGCGGGATCAAAATTCTCGATCGTCTGCGCCGCGGGGCTGGCAATATCATTGAGCCGCCCGCTGCTCATCACCTGATAATAGCTGGGGAAGTGGGCAAATCGCACCTGATCGGTATTCAGCCACACGCCGAAATTATGGGTCTTTTCGCGCGCCACCCGGTCTGTCGTTGGTCCTACGACCACGATGATGACATGGTACGGCCCATCCACAGCGGGCACGTCCTCGCCTGCATCGGGCCCTATACTGCCGAAAAAGCTTAGTCGCTCGCCCGAAAAGTTCGAGGCTGATCTCGACCGACTCGGTCGATAGTTCACTCACCACCGTCTCGGCGCGCGCCGGCACGATCAGCGCCGCCAGCGACAGCCCCACCATCATCAAGGCCTGTGACCAACTCAATTGCCACCCCCGGACCAGCAATGGCCATGCTGAAGATATCGCCTGGCGTCAATACCAGCGACAGGCCGAACCGGATAGCAACGGCAAGCACCAGCAGCGCCAACAGCCCCCGCAATTGTTCGCCGCGCAGTTGCTTGCCTGCCGAAGCGCCAAACTGCGCCCCCACGACGCCCCCGATCATCAAACAGAACGCCAGCACGATATCCACACTCTGGCTTTGCACCGCATGCATCATGGTGGTCGCCGCCATCATCACAACCACCTGCATCAGCGATGTGCCGATCACCATATTGCCCGGTACCCGAAGCAGATAGACCAGCGCCGGTACCATGACAAAGCCCCCGCCAATGCCCAGAACCGACCCCAGGAACCCGATGCTCAGGCCGATGACCAGCACCGGCAACACGCTGATATAGAGCCTTGGATCGCTTGAAGCGGACACGCAGTGGCAGGCCATGGATCCAGTTGTGCTGGTTGGGTAGGCGCTCGCGCGCCACCACCCCCGATCGACGCTTGAGGATGGAACGCGCTGATTCAATCAGCATTACCGTACCAACAAAGCCCAAAAGCACCAGGAAGCCGACCGAAATGATCAGGTCCAACTGACCGGCAGCCCGTAATTGGGAGAACGTCGCGACGCCTACAAACGCGCCCAGAATGCCCGATAGCACCAGATACATGGCCAGATGCAGGTCGATCTGGCCGCGCTTGTAATAGGTCAGCGCTCCTGATGTTGACGCCGCGACCACCTGTCCGGTGACCGAGGCAACCGCCACAGAAGCCGGTACGCCCGAAAAAATCAGCAGCGGGGTCAATAGGAAACCGCCCCCCACACCAAACAGTCCCGACAGAAATCCAACAGCCCCTCCGATCCCAACAAGGAAAAAGAGGTTTACCGACATTTCGGCGATCGGCAGATAGATCTGCAAGACCCGGGTCCATTCAAGGCTAGGGTGCGGTCGCTCAGACCGGACATTGTCAATAGGAAGAAGCCCCGGGCCCACAATTCAGGGGTCGAGGCTTCCGGTTCATAAGTTAGTATAAGGGTTTATGGCACAGCCGCCACCCCAACACGCAAGCCATTGGTACACGACAATGCACCTGAAAACTGAATACTTGCTTTCACAATTTCGCATTGGCTAAAGAAAATGCGCCGCCCTGACAACAGGACGGCGCGCCAATGAAAAAATCAGACCGGCTGGCTACCCAGAACGGCGAGCAGTCGTGGGTTGATGGCGCCGGTTTCGCTCATGCCGGTTTCGCGTTCAAACGCCTTGATCGCGTCTGCGGTCTTGGGGCCGACAACCCCGTCGGGCGTACCAATGTCAAATCCAAGATTGAGCAGTGCGGTCTGCACCTTGCTGACCACGCCCTTGGTCTTGATGGTTTCGCCCGGATCAAAGCTTGCCGACCATGTGCCGATGGGGGCGAAATTGGCGGCTAGATCGATGTCGGTGGGTTTCCACGTCGCAACTTCGGCTGAGACTTCCTTGACGGCATCGGCTTCCAGAGAACGCGCGATGTCGTCGCGTGCCTTGATGGCATCCGCGTCACCGTTGCGGGCTGCCAGCGAGAACCATTTGTAGGATGCCTTTAGGTCCTGCTTCACGCCCAGGCCTCGCGCATGCAGCATGCCAAGGTTGAACTGGCTGTCGATCATGTCGCGATTGGCGGCGCGTTCGAACCATTCCGCCGCCATGTCGAATTTCTGGTCACCCAATTGGCCGCTAGCGTAAAGCGCGGCCAGATTGTGCATGGCCATGCGGTTGCCCGCTTCGGCGCTACGCTGATACCAGAGCTTGGCCTGCTCGATATTCTTCTCGACGCCGTTGCCGTTTTCGTAAAGATTGCCGAGCCGATATTGGGCGGGAGCGAATCCCTGCGCCGCGGCGCGCTCATACCAGGTTGCCGCACTCGAATAGTCCTGAGTGATGGCGTGACCTTCGCTGTAGATTGCGCCAATTTCAAATTGCGCCCGCGCATCGCCCTTGGCTGCTGCCTCTCGTAGCGGGAGTGGCCCTACGCTCTCGGGTGCCAATTCAAATTCCACCACCTCGGTTGCCGCCGGAACATTATTCGGAGCCGCCGCGGGATTTGCCAGATCGCCGGTATTGGCGAGGATTGGCGAGGTCAACTTCAAATCGTCCGCGATTGCGGACTCCGTTTCCGGCGAAGTCAGTGCATTCGCCGCCATGGCGGAGGGGATCGGCGGCATGTCGCTGGTCGTCTTACTGAAGCGCGTCGTGTTGGCCGGATCGATCGAACCAACTGTTGACGAATCCACCATCGAGATGACACGAGGTTCAGTCGGCAAGGTCGCTAGATCAACGCTATTGTCCAGCATCGAGGTTTTAGCCGGTGTCGCGTCGCCGGTATCGGGTGGGGAAGCCGTGCTGTCCGCCGATCCTCCACGCTGTAGAACCAGGTTGAGCGCCAACATCGAAACCACGGCTAACGCAGCCGCCAGCAACAATGTACGCCGATAGCGCATCAGGAAGCTCGGGCTGTCTGCATCGTCCTCGGTCAGTTCAAAGTCATGCTCAGGCGCCGTCGGGTCAAGCTGGTCCTGTGCGACACTTTCCGCCGCTTCCATCTTGGGTTCCTTGCGGCGGCCAAGAAATCGCCCGGCCTTGGTGGGTGTCTCGGGCGTCTGATCCGTCGGCATCTCAGCTTCGGCAATTTCCGCCTGCTCTGACTTTGGCGTCCTGTCAACCTTGGGCTTGCGGGCAAACAAACTGCGCTTTTTCCGCACCACCTCTTGACCAGATGCCTCGACGTCGCTCGCGCTTGCCGCGTCGGGCGTATCCTCCTCCTCTGTATTGGCCTTGACCCGCGCCAGCGCCCGACCAATGATCGAATTGGACATCACCGACGGCGTGCTCTCCTGCTTGGCGCGCTGTGCCCGTCGCGCCGCTGCAACAAAGGTGCTGGTACTCGCCGCGTTGCTGGCGGCCTTGGGTTCGTCGCTGGCCGTCGTGCTGCTCTGCACTTCGGAAAATGGATCGTCTGCGGGCGTTTCAAAACTGGACTGGGGACGCGGTGGCCGCTCGACGCTCGCAGGGTCGAACTCCATCTGCGCCACGACCTCGGGGGGCAGGCGATTGGTACGTTTTTCTATGCCGGGATGGGCCCGCCGCGCCGTTTGAGCAGCAGCCGGTGTGGCGGGCGGGAATCCGGGGTCGCGCAACGGCCCATCGTCAGATGGACGGTTTGGCATGGTGTCTGCAGCCGCTTCATGCGTCGCCCCTTGCACCGAGAGGGCCGCCAGCATCGAGTCAAGCGCTTCAGCGTCATCTGGTTGTTTGGACGTGGACTTTGCGTGCCCGCTGGCAACGTGCCCGCTGGCTGCTTGCCGCGTTGGCTCTGGCTGCGATGCCGGTTTTGGCTTCGGCTTGGGTGCGGCAGCCTGCGCTGTTCGGGCAGTTGCAGCGGCATCACTGGCGCGCTTGGCCAGTGCCGTCTCAAGTCGGGCGAGCCGTTCTGCAGTGTCTTTGCCCGCGGTGTTGAACATGGCGGACATGCGTTGTTCGAGCGCATTGATACTGTTCTGATCAACGCCGTTAACGGTTGGCGCGTCCTTGGTGGCGGCCTCGAAGGTGCGATTGGCGACCAGAGTAGCCAGCGCCTCGAAATCGGGCTCCGGGATAGGTTTGGGTTCGGGCGCAGGGGTTTTATAGAGCCTTGCAAGCCCATTGAGTCTGGGTCCCCGTCTCGTCCATCCGCGCGACCAGCGCCTTGAGCCTGGTTTTCAATTTGGCCGACCCCTGGATCTTCGCGCGGTAGATCGAGTTTGCTCGACAGGGCCTCAATTTGGGTCTCGATCTTGTCAAATCGCGGTGCGATCCCACTCAGAATGGTGCCACGCAAGGCACTGACATCGCTTTTTAGCCCCGCAACATCCCCATTCATGCTGTCAAAACCGTCAATGCGGTTCTGTAACGCGTCGATCTTGTCGATTAGCGCCGCGGGCATCACGTCTTTGTCGCGCACTGCCTGGGTGATCGCCGCCATCTCGGAGGTCAATCGCTCGAACTCACCGGTCGAAAGCGTCACATTGCGTTCGATGGAATCAATGCGGTCATACACATTGCGCACGCTGGTCTCGATTGCGGCCATGGCCTGGCCATTGTCCGCGGCCTGTTCGGAGCCAAAATCTGCCGCCAGCGTGTCACGCTCCTGGCGCACAACTTCGCGTTCCATCTGCTCGGCCTGCAATTCTGCCAGCTTGCCAACGGTGGCTGACACATCGTCAAGTCGTCGGTTGATGGCCGAAAGATCAACCTTGGATCCCTCGCCAATCAATTTGGCCAGCCCCGCGATCTGGCCTTCGAGCCGCTTGACCTGTCCAGTTTCACCAACCGCACCAGCCAATAGTTCCACAACCTGGGTCAATTGTTCGACTTGGCTGGCCACTTCGTGCACATCGCCATTGTTGGATCGCTGCGCCTTGAGTTCGGCTTCAAGTCCGCCCAGACGGCCGGATAAACCCTTCATTAGCGCCGTCATTTCGCGCAGTTGCGGCGACTCTTGGGGTGATTCGCCGCTGCGGCGGGCAATGGCGGCTTCGGGTGCCGAAAATTGTCGATTGCGGATTTCGGCGATGGCGGCGTGCAAACCGCTCGGGGCGCCGCTTTCCAGCGCCTCGGGTTCGGAGAACCGGTCGACCGCGCGCTTGACTGTCTTGAGTGCCTCGCGACGTCGGGCGCTGCCACTGGTACCATCCACCTGGTCGCGCAGGTTTCGTACCTTTTGGCTCAATCCCTCATAGGCTGTTGGTGGCGCCTCTGCGTGGGTAAATCGCCCTTCCACCTGATCGAGTAGGGCAACCAGTTCACCGCGCAGGGCCTGCCATTCGCCAGGCTGCGGTTCGGTTGCGAGATCCTGTTGGTCGGTGAGCGAATAGGCACGGGCCATAATGTTTCCCTATCGGAAAAACTGCGGGTACCAACGCGAGTCACCACGAAGGTATAAGCTTCACTCTTGAGAAAACATGGTAAAGAACCCGTTAACCATTGTCTCATTTTGCCACTGAGTACGCGCATTTGTGCAGATTTGTGCGCTTTTACGTGATTAACAGGCGTTAATACTGACCACGAAACAGGAATGTTGCACTGCCCATGACGCGCCGCCGCATTATCATTGTCGACGATCACCCGCTGTTCCGCGCTGCCCTGCGACAGACTCTTGCCGGTGGCGATGCCACCATTCTGGTCGAGGAAGCCGCCGATCTGGCTGAATTGAGTGCAGCGCTCGAGACCGAGCGCGATTGTGATCTGGTTCTGCTCGATCTCAACATGCCCGGCGTTCGCGGTTTTTCCGGCCTGTTGCTGTTGCGCGCCCAATATCCCGATATTCCGGTCATGATCATCTCTGCGGTCGAAGAAGATACCGTTGTACGCCGGTCGTTTGAACTGGGCGCCGCAGGCTATCTGCACAAGTCGGTTGGCCCCACCCAAATTCGCCGCTCCATCGAAACTGTGCTTTCGGGTGATGTGTTCGTGCCCGAAGGGGCCTCCGTGGGCAGTGAGGACGACCAGACTGCCTTGATGCGGCGACTGGCGACGCTGACCCCGCAACAGGTCCGGGTGCTGATGATGCTCAGCGATGGGTTGATGAACAAGCAGATCGCCTACGAACTCTCGATTTCGGAAGCCACGGTCAAGGCGCATGTCTCCGCCATCCTGCAAAAGCTCGACGTCGATAGCCGTACCCAGGCAGTAATCGCCGCCGCGCGCATTGAACAGGGTCAGTTCGAAGCGCTGTTTTCAGTCGGCACCGACAAGCCCTGAGGTCAGCCGGCCTGCGTTTTGGCCCCGCGCCCGCTTTGGCCGGCAAGTCCGCTGATTGTTGCGCGTAGCGCTGCCGGTTTGACGGGCTTGGTCACCACAGCGATGCCACGTTCCTCTGCCAGCGCGCGCACCGCCGGGCTGCGATCCGCCGTCACCAGCGCTGCGGGCAGATGTCCACCCACATTGTGCCGCAACCACTCAATGGCATCGAGACCCGAGGTCTGGTCCAGATGGTAGTCCATCAGCACCAGGTCCGGCGACCATCCCTCGATCAGGCGACCGCGATCAATGTCTTTGAGCGAGCGCGCGATCCGCACGTCGCATCCCCAATTAGACAGCAACCCCTGCATTGCCTCAAGAATCGTGCGCTCATTGTCGACGCACAGGATGCGCAAGTCCAATAGTCCGAAAATGACCTCGCGCTCGGGTTGATCGGGCTCATTGCTCCCCTGCGCGCCTCGAGCCGCCGCCAGAATCAGCGAGAACCGCGATCCACGTCCCTCGACGCTGTCGAGTTCCAGCGTCAGGCCCAGTGCCGCCACCAGCCGTTGTACGATCGATAGCCCCAGCCCAAGACCCTGCGCCATACGTGCGCCGCGCTCCAGCCGTGCAAATTCGGCGAACACCAGCTTGTGCTGATCCTTATTAAAGCCGATACCGCTATCGATCACATCGAGGCGAACCCGACTGCCCCGCCGCCGCGCACCCACCAGAACGCGGCCACCGGGCGCGGTATATTTGATCGCGTTGGATGCCAGGTTCTGTAAAATCCGTCCGACCAGCATCCGGTCGGCAATCACAGTGGCCTTCGTCGGCACCACCACAAGTTGCACCCCGCGTTCGCGTGCCATTGGGCCGAACTCGACCTCGATCTTCTTGAGTAGGTCGCGCACCCGCACCGGCGCCGGAGCGGGGCGCAACGCGCCACTATCGATGCGCGACATGTCCAACAGCGCCGACATGATGTCTTCAACCGCAGTAAGCGACGCCTCTATGCTGTGTGCCAGATCGCCTAGACCGGTGCTTTTCGCCCGCTCGATTAGGGTTGATGTATAGAGCCGCGCCGCGTTGAGGGGCTGCAACAGATCGTGACTGGCCGCCGCTAGAAATCGCGTCTTGTCGTGGTTGGCGGCATCGGCCTTAGCGCGCGCCTGTTCCAGTTCCGCATTGACCCGGGTCAGCGCTGCCGTGCGTTCGGAAACCCGCGCTTCGAGCGACTGGTTGACCTGTGCCAAGGCGCGTTCGGCCTCGGCCCGCGCGGTTACGTCCGAAAGACTGATCGTTAATCCGCCGTCGGGCAGACAGGCTGTATAAAATTCCAGCATCTGTCCGGCATTCCCCATGCGTTGGCTGACGGTCTGTGCCGATCCCGTAAGCGTTACCACCCGCTTGTTCGCCAGTTGTAGCGGGTCGCCCGGCCCAAAATCGCCCCGCTGACCCACGAACAGGCAAATTTCAAGCAATGGCGTCCCGGGTACGCCCAGCCATGCGGGCAGCGCCAGCAATTCGGCATAGCGCTGGTTCGACATCAACAGGCGCAGATCGGGGTCGAACACTGCGATACCCTGGGGAATGTGGTCCATGGCCTGACGCAATTGCATCGCGTCATTGTCGATCGAAATATCCATCGATGGGCACTCCTAGTGGGCTGCTGTTACTATCGGCGTCGGCCCCTATTCATGCAAGCAACTGTGTGGTTCTGCTTGCAATTCTTGCCCTATTGCTGAATTCTACCCAAGTCGTGCGGGCAAAATACTCGAGCCAAGGGCGGGCGCGACGAGCCATATACGGTTGAGCAAAAAGGGGACAGCATGTTCAAGGAATTTCGTGACTTTGCCATCAAGGGCAATATGGTCGATCTGGCGATTGGCGTCATTATCGGCGCCGCTTTCGGCGCCATCGTGTCTTCACTGGTAGATGACGTCTTTATGCCGGTCATCGGCCTGATATTGGGTGGTATTGATTTTTCCAACCTGTTCATTGTGCTCAAGAATCCGGAAAATATCGCGGTGCCATCATTGGCCGCTGCTCAGGACGCCGGTATCGCGACCCTAAATATCGGCCTGTTTATCAATGCCGTGGTCAAGTTTACCATTGTTGCCTTCGTGCTGTTCCTGGTGGTCAAGGGCATCAACTCGATGAAGCGCGAAGCGGCAAAGGAACCCGTCGAAGCCACGCCTGCGCCCTCGCGCGAAGAAGTGCTGCTTACCGAAATTCGCGACTCACTCCGATCAAAGGCCTGACGCACCAACGATTCAAAGGTCGGCGCTTTGGCGTCGATTTTTTTACGCGGATACTAGGAAAAAATTCAGTTGACGTAGAAATAAATATGATAATATACCTAGCACATAGGTAGTCGATCCTACGCATTGTTCATATCGGACGGCGCGAACACTTAGCGCAAACTACGGGCAGAATCACCCAGGCATATTGGCGGTGCCGCATTCAGGGTTGCGGATGGCTAGGAACATGCCCGAGCGCACACTTGTCTGGGTGAACACACTCAAAGGGCAGAGGACACCATGAGCGAACAAGTCTATTATCATGCATTTATGAACCGGGACCGCCTGATCAATATTGCCGACCCGGATCCCGCCACCTGTGAGGCGCTCAGCGTGCTGTTCCGGCTTGAGGGTTTTCAGACTGTTTTCTCGCTCGACTCCAGCCATTTCCTGGCTAGCCTCGAACGCCGCCGCCCCGATGTGGTGGTCGCTAATTTGCAGGTCGGGGGCGAAAGCGGTCTCAACCTACTGCGCCGCGTCAAATCCATGCGCACCGGCACACCGGTTTTCATCGTTTGTGACACGCCCCAAGTCGAAGCAGCGGTGGCGGCCATGAAGGAGGGCGCTTCTGACGTCATTACCAAGCCATTCGACTCCGAATATTTTCTGCAGTCGGTCCGCGATGCGTTACGGCGCGATATTCATCTCGGCGCCATGAGCGGCGGGCGACGACCGGTTGAAGTGCGCGGCTTTTCGCAGCTGACCCCGCGCGAACGCGAAGTGCTTCAACTCATCACCAATGGCCAGTCGAACAAGGAAGCCGGTCGCGAATTGGGCATCTCGCCGCGCACCATAGAAGTGCACCGCGCCCGCGTCATGGAAAAGCTTGGCGCGCGCAATACTGCCGATCTCATGCGAATAGTACTGACCACCTGAGCGCGAACACGCGCGCAGTTCGTGTTCGAATCAGTGACCTAGTTCCGGCGCGGCATCCAATATCGGGGCTGCGTCGCTGGCATCTGGCTCAAGCATCGCCGCCACTCGTTCCAGCGAGGCAATTAGCATTGCCTGCTCCCATTCAGCCAATGTCACAAATTGCTCATTGAATTTTGCATGGACACCGTCGGGCGCAATGGCCAACACCTCATGGCCCCTTTCACTCAGCGATAGCCAGACCTGACGTCGATCGGCCTCTCCCTTGCGTCGTTGCACCATGCCCTGCAGTTCCAATTTTTGGATCAATGCCGTAGCGGTGGCTTGGGTAATCCCCATGCGGCTTGCAACGTGCCCCGCTGTCTGCTCGGCACCTTCCTCGAGCATTTGCATGAAAATGAGCCTGGGACGGCGTCAAACCAGTCTCACGCATCACGGTTTTGGCGTTGAACTCGGTGGTGCGCAGGATTTTGCGCATCGCTGTCAGGGCTTGTTTGGTTCGGTTGTCCAACGATGTGTATCCGCTTTTGTCATTGATAAGACACTATCCGTACCAATCGCCGAACCCAAGCGACTTCCATTACCCTTCTCCACAAAAATATTTCTACAATGCAAACTATTTTTAGGCATATGGTTGGGGTGTCTCGGTGATAGAAAAATTCACGAAATTATTGAATACGCTAGGAACCTACTGAAAAACAACAAATAATCGCAACCATGCAAAATTCGCAACGCTGCCGTGCCGTTGACATTTAGTTTTAACAAGCTAAATAACTGCCTCGAAGTGCAACGGAGAATTTATATGCATCTTGCGGCCATATCCCCCAACAACGCAGCGCCCAAGCCGAACCACCTGAGCATTCGTACGCCTAGGCACGAAGATGGCGCAGCGGTCTGGAAACTGGTGCGCGACACTGCCGGGCTCGATGACAACTCAATGTATTGCAATCTTTTGCAGTGCAGCCACTTCTCAAGTACCTGCGCCCTCGCCGAGCCTGGATGGGGAAGTCGTTGGTTGGATTTCGGGTTATATCCCGCCCGATCATATCGACACCCTGTTTGTCTGGCAGGTCTGCGTCAGCGAAAAGGCGCGTGGACGCGGCTTGGCGCGGCGTTTGATTACAGCAGTTTTGGCACGCAATGTTTGCGCTGACGTCACCCGTATTCAAAGCACCATCACCAAGGATAATGGCGCATCCTGGGCCCTGTTCGGCTCCATCGCCGAACGATTGGATACCGACCTGACCCGCAAGGCTCATTTCCGCCGTGACGATCATTTCGATGGCCAGCACGATACCGAGTTTCTCGTGACCATCGGTCCATTCGAGCGCGAAGCGCTCACCATTCGCTCAGCCGCCTGAAACCACCGGCGTAGCCGCGCGTTTATTTCACGTCCCCAGGGAGACGAAACACATGACACTCACGACCAGCAAAATCACCAATTCTGATGTATTTGACCGGGTTGAAAGCCAGGTGCGTTCCTATTCACGCAGCTTCCCCAAGACATTCGGTAAGGCGCAGAACGCTACGATTTTTGATAAGTCCGGCAAGGCCTATACCGATTTCCTCGCCGGCTGCTCAACGCTTAATTACGGTCACAATGACCCTGACCTCAAGTCCGCGCTTATCGACTATATTTCGGCCGACGGCATCGCCCATGGCCTTGATATGTTTACAGAAGCCAAGGAAAATTTCCTTGAAACTTTTGAGCGCCTGATCCTCAAGCCCCGCGGCATGGACTACAAATTGCAGTTTACCGGCCCCACTGGTGCCAATGCCGTTGAAGCCGCGATGAAGCTGGCGCGCAAGGTCACCGGGCGCAATTCGATCGTTGCCTTCACCAATGGATTTCACGGTGTCACTCTTGGCGCGCTCGCCGCGACCGGCAATTCCGGTCATCGCCAGGGCGCCAATACTCCACTGTCTGGGGTAGTGCGCGCCGCCTATGATGGCTATTTCGGTGCCGATATCGACACCGCCGATATGCTGGATCAGCAATTGTCTGATCCATCCAGCGGCTTTGACGCGCCCGCCGCCTTCATCGTTGAAACGGTTCAGGGTGAAGGTGGTTTGAACGCCGCTTCTGCTGAATGGCTCCTCAAGATTCGCGCCATTGCTCGCCGCCACGGCGCACTATTCATCGTCGACGATATCCAGGCCGGCTGTGGCCGCACGGGTAGCTATTTCTCGTTTGAGGGTATGGGTCTGGACCCCGATATCATCACCATGGCCAAATCGCTGTCGGGCATGGGCTTGCCTTTTGCCCTGACCTTGATGAAACCGCGTCTCGATATTTGGAAGCCGGCCGAGCACAACGGTACCTTCCGGGGCAATAACCACGCCTTTGTCACCGCCGCTGCTGCCATCGAAAAATTCTGGTCTGATGGCAAGTTCGAAGCCGAAATCGCTGACAAGTCGGCCTATCTTGGTCAGCGGCTCGATGCCATCGCCGACGCCCATGAACTGGGGCGTCGCGGTCGCGGGATGATGCAGGGGATCAATGCTGGAACCGGGACCGTGGCTGACGCCATCTGCCGCTCCTGCTTCCGCTCTGGCCTCATCATCGAAACTTCTGGCGCCCATGGCGAAATCGTCAAGATCCTGTCGCCGCTAACGATTGACAAAGAGCAGTTCGCTGCAGGGCTCGACATCGTCGAAAATGCCTTTGAGGAAGTCCTTGGCATCCAGCGCGCTGCCGCAGAATAGGAGCACAACCATGATCGTACGAGATTTGAACATCGCCAGACAGTCCGACCGCCTCGTCAAGTCCGACGGCTGGGACAGCACCCGCTTGTTGTTGGCTGGCGACAATATGGGTTTTTCCTTCCATATTACCCGTATTCACGAAAACACCAGCCATGTGTTTCACTACAAGCATCACTTCGAGAGCGTCTATTGCGTTTCGGGCGAAGGCTCGATTGAGGATCTGGCCACGGGCACGGTCCATCCGATCCGCCCGGGCGTCATGTACGCGCTTGACCAGCACGATCACCATCGCCTGACCGCCAAGTCTGAAATGGTCATGGCGTGCTGCTTCAACCCGCCGGTAACTGGCAAAGAAGTTCACCGCGAAGATGGGTCCTACGCACCGGTTGCTGAAACCGCCTGAGCGAACCTGCTTCCTTCAACCCAACCAATTTGCAGAAAGGGATTTCTGATGAGCATTGCGATGCAATCGACAACAAAAGACCTTTACCCCACACGCCTTGCGGCTGAACAATGGACCGACCGGCCGGATCCGGTATTTTGGGGCAAATGGACACCCGAGGCGCCACTCACGCGCGCCCAAACGGAGAGCTTTGTCAAAAACGGCTATCTGATACTCGAAAACGTCTTTTCCAGCACCGAGATTGCCGCCCTTCAAGCCGAAGCCGCACGTCTGCGGGCTGGTGACGGGGATCTCGATGCCGACAGCATCATCAACGAACCCAATTCCAGGGAAGTGCGTACGGTCTTCCGTCTCGACGAGCAGAATGCGCTGTTTGACCGGTTGGCCCGCGATGCACGCGTTGCCGGTCCGACCAGTTTCCTGCTCGACGACGATGTTTATCTGCACCAGTCGCGCCTCAACTATAAGCCTGGCTTCACCGGCAAGGAATTTTACTGGCACTCCGACTTTGAAACCTGGCACGCCGAAGACGGCATGCCGCGTATGCGCGCCATTTCCGCCTCGATCCTTCTGACCGACAATGATGCGCTCAACGGCCCGCTGATGCTAATGCCCGGCTCGCACAACAAATTTGTCGCCTGTGCCGGTGAAACGCCGGACGATAACCACAAAAGCCTCGCTCAAAAAGCAGGAAATCGGCGTGCCCTCGCACGAGGCGCTAACCCGGCTGAACAAGCAGCACGGCATCGATTATGCTGCGGGCAAGGCCGGTACAGTGCTGCTATTTGACTGCAACACCATTCACGGCTCCAACGGTAATATCACGCCCAACCCCCGCTCCAATGCGTTCTTTGTCTACAACGCATGGTCCAACAAGGTTGAAGCGCCCTTCGCCGCCAAGGCACCACGTCCGGCATTCTTGAGCGCCCGTGATCCCAAGGGCCCTATCGACATCGTTTCGGGCAAGCTTGGCTAACGCCCAGCTTCGCCTCGCAATTGACTAGCAGTTACGGCGCCCCCTCGGGGGTGCGCAAGGATAATCATGACTATCACGCCGACCGCCTCGCATACCGTTGAAAAGATCGGCGGCACCTCAATGTCGCGTACCAAGGAATTGCTCGATACGGTCCTGATCGGATCGCGCAAGGGCGCCGATCTCTATAATCGTATCATCGTCGTCTCCGCCTATGGCGGCATGACTGATGCATTGCTTGAACACAAAAAATCGGGCGAACCGGGCGTCTATTCGCTATTCTCCAGTGCCGAGAGCGGCTGGAGCCTGGGGCGATGCTTTAAGCCATGTCGCCACTACGATGCTCGAAAAGAACGCAGAAATCTTTGGCGATGACAATGCGCGCGAAGTGGCCGACCGCTTCGTTAAGGAGCGCGTCGAGGGCGTGCGCTCGTGCCTCATCGATCTGGCGCGCCTCTGCTCATTCGGCCATTTCCAGCTCGAGCAGCACCTGTTGACCGTACGCGAAATGCTCTCCTCGCTCGGCGAAGCCCAGTCCGCGCACAATACCGCTTTGTTACTTAAGCTGCATGGGGTTAATGCCCGTTTTGTTGATCTGACGGGCTGGCGCGAGGATGGTCAGCATGATCTCGATCAGCAGATCGAACGTGCCTTTGCCGAAATAGATCTGGCTCATGAATTGCCCGTCGTTACCGGCTATGCCCAATGCCGCGAAGTGCTGATGCGCACATACGATCGGGGTTATTCAGAAGTCACACTCTCGCGCGTCGCCGTGGTAACCGGGGCTGTCGAAGCCATCATTCACAAAGAGTTTCATCTCTCCTCGGCCGATCCGCGCGTGGTCGGTACTGACGCCGTCCGTGTCATTGGTGAAACCAATTATGATGTCGCCGACCAACTGTCCAATATGGGTATGGAAGCCATCCACCCGCGCGCCGCCAAGAGTTTGCGCCAGGCGGGTATTCCGCTACGGGTAAAGAACGCCTTCGAGCCTGACCATCCCGGCACGCTGATCCGCTCCGATCTCGCGGCCAGCCAGCCCGGCGTTGAGATCGTTACCGGCCTCAAAAGCGTCTTCGCCTTTGAGTTCTATGATCAGGACATGGTCGGGGTAAAAGGATATGACGCCAAAATCCTTGAAGCGCTGGACCGCCACAAGGTCTGGATCATCGCCAAGACCTCCAACGCCAACACCATCACTCATTTCCTCAAGGGATCGATGAAGGCGATCAGGCGTGTCGAAAAGGATCTTTCGGCACTTTATCCGACCGCCGAAATCACGCTACGCAAAGTCGCACTGGTTTCGGCCATTGGTCGCGATCTCGGCGCGGTCAATATTCTTGGCAAGGCAGTTTCTATGCTCGCCGAAGCCGGTATTGAGCCACTCGGCATTCATGATCAAATCCGCAAGGTCGACCTGCAGGTCGTAGTGGAGGAAACGGATTTCGACCGCACCGTCATCGCCCTGCACAAGGGGCTGGTCGAGGAAAGCTCGGCCCAACACGACAAACTCCGTCTCAGGGCGGCCTGAGTGTCAATGACCCCGCGCCTAAGGTCGCGGGGTCATGATCGTCTTATCCGAACACTTCGCCAACGGCAGCCTTGAAACCGTCGACCACAATGTCGGCCTCAGCCTCGGTCAGGCACAACGGCGGTGCAAAGCCGATGATGTCGCCCTGCGGCATTGCTCGCGCGATCACACCTTGCCCCAAAAGTGCTGTCGCCAGTTTCGGCCCCACCTTGTCGCTCGTTTCAAAAAACGCCCTGCTGGCCTTGTCCTTGACGAACTCGACCGCGCACATCATGCCTTCGCCGCGTACATCGCCGACATGGGCATGTCCGCTTAGTGCATCGGCCATGGCCGCGTTGAAATAGGCCCCGGTTTTGCCGGCGTTCTCGACCAGTCCCAAGCTATCAATCAGCTTGAGATTGGCGACCCCGGCGGCCGTGCCGATGGGGTGGGCGGAATAGGTCCAGCCATGCCCGATCGGTCCGTTCTCATCGGTGCCACGCTCCAGCACTTCCCACATCCGCTTTGAAAAGATCGAACCCGACAACGGCGCATAGGCCGAAGTTAGTCCCTTGGCGATGGTGATGATATCGGCCTCAAGCCCATGCTTGTCCGAACCGAACATGGCGCCAAGCCGTCCAAATGCGGTCACCACCTCGTCAACGATCAATAGGATATCGTGCTTTTTGAGAACCCTCTGGATTGCCTGCCAGTAGCCCGCGGGCGGCGGCACCAGCCCGCCAGTGCCCAGCACGGGCTCACCGATGAACGCAGCGATCGTATCGGCACCTTCCCGCTCGATCATGGCTTCAAGCTCGGCCACGCAATGGGCGACAAAGTCAGCTTCGCTCATATCGAGGTCGGCGCGCCGGAAGTAATATGGCGCTTCGGTATGCAGGATCGGCGCGCGCGGCAGATCAAACTTGTTGTGAAAGCCCGCCAGTCCGGTCAAAGAGCCGGTCATGATCCCCGAGCCATGGTAGCCGCGCCAGCGTGAGATGATTTTCTTTTTCTCGGGCCGCCCAAGGATGTTGTTGTAGTACCAGACCATCTTGACGTTGGTCTCGTTGGCATCCGAGCCGCCCAGTCCGAAATAAACCTTGGACATATTCTCGGGTGCCCGGTCCAGCACCATTTTGGCAAGCGTTATAGAGGCTTCCGTGCCATGGCCGACATAGGCGTGATAATAGGCCAACTGCTTGGCCTGTTCGGCAATCGCATCGGCAATCTCAGAGCGGCCATAGCCGACATTGACGCAATAAAGCCCGGCAAAGGCATCGAGCAACTTGGTGCCGTCGCGATCCTCAATATAGACGCCCGATCCGCCGGTCACGATCCGGCTCGGGCTCTCCCCGCGCGCATGCTGGCCCAGATGGGTGGATGGGTGGAAAAAATTGTCTCGATCCCAGCGGTCGAGTTGGTCGTTCGTCAGCATTGCAGTCGTCCTTCTTGAAAAATTCTATCTTGGATCAGCGCCAGTCGCGGCAGACATATTTGACCTCGGTAAAGGCCTCCATACCCAGTCGTGCGCCCTCGCGCCCGACACCCGATTGCTTCATGCCGCCAAATGGAATGGGCGCGCCCGTTACCTTGGTGCGATTGATCGCCACCATCCCATATTGGAGCGCCCGGCTTGCTCGATAGATCCGGCGCGGATCATTGGTATGTAAATAGGCCACCAACCCATATTCGGTGTCATTGGCGCGTGCCAAAACCTCGTCCTCACCGTCAAACGGCGCAATAGCCGCGACAGGGCCAAAGGTTTCCTCGTGCATGATCAGAGCCTCCGGAGACACGTCGACCAGTACAGTTGGTTGAAAAAACAAGGCACCCGCGTCATGGCCACTGCCACCGACCAATAGTCTGGCACCCGTAGCTAGGGCGTCGGCCACATGCTCGGCCTGTTTGGCCACTGCCTTTTTATTCATAAGCGGCCCGATATCGGGATCTTCAATGCCGGGCCCCACGGTGAGCGCTCTCGTCGCGGCCGCGAGCCTTTTCGCAGAAATTTTCATAAATCGGGCGCTCGACGAAAAAGCGGTTGGCACCTAGGCAATCCTGGCCCGAGGTGGCAAATTTGGCCTTCATCGCCTCCTCGATTGCCTGATCGAGATCGGCATCGGCAAAGACAATGAACGGGGCCAGCCCACCCAATTCCATGATCACTCGTTTTACCGTGTCAGCCGACTGGCGGATCAGCAGACGGCCAATTTCGGTCGAACCGGTAAAGGAAATCACCCGCACCCGCGGATCTTCTGTCCATGGCGCAACAATCTCGCTGGCCCGGCCGGTGACGATATTGAACACACCCTGTGGCATGCCGGCCCGTTCTGCCAGAACCGCCAGGGCGGTGGCGGAAAATGGGGTTTCGCCCGATGGGTGGCATACACAGGTGCATCCTGCCGCCAGTGCCGCAGCCGCTTTGCGCGTCAGCATTGCGGCTGGAAAATTCCACGGCGTGATCAGCGCCGCCACGCCACACGGTTCGCGCCATATTTCGACTTCCGCATCGGGCAAATGCGAGGTAACGCTTTCAATATTGGGGCGCTTTGCTTCCTCGGCATAAAATTCGACGAACGACGCGGCATAGGCGATCTCGCCCCGCGCTTCGGAAATTGGCTTGCCCTGTTCAGCCGTCATGATCTGCGCCAAATCTTCCTGCGCGGCCATAATCAGGTCAAACCAGCGGCGAAGGATCGCCGAACGCTCCTGCGGCAACAGGCCGGACCAGTCGGCAAATGCCTTTTGGGCGGCGTCGACCGCACGGCGCGACTGGGCTGCGTCCATCCCTGGGACGCTCCCCAGAAACCGCCCGCTGGCGGGGTCCGTCACCACGATTTCCCCGCGCACATCTTCCCCGATGCGCTCCCCATCGATAAAGGCGGCCGGGCAGAACAGTTCGCGATCTGCCAGCCGATCGATCAGATCGTCTGATTGCGGATTGCTTGCCTGTGCTGCGTTCATTAATAAGCTCCTCGGTTCACCCAACACTAGGCGATCCGAAGGCAGAGGCGTTCGCCAAACTCTCCCGATTTTTCCGATAGAAGGCTCTATTTGAATTGGTTCAGGCGTTAGTTTCGTCTGCAACGCTCAGCTGTCGCGCGTCAACAGTTCCACCGGTAGGGGGTCATTCTTGATCGGCTGCGTCACCACATAGGAATAATAGCGTTTGATGCCTATGTCGCGCGCCAAGAGGTTCTCGATCAGCGCCTGATAGTCGTCCAGTGTCCGCACAATCACCTTGCAGATATAATCAATCCCACCGCCAACGCCCCAGCATTCAACGATCTCACGCGTTTCGGCGATGGCATCCTGGAAGGTGGCGAAATCTTCTTGCCGGTGGCTGTCGATCTCGACTTGCATGAACACCACAGTCACAGGTCCGAACGCCTTGATCGACAGCACCGCCTGATAGCTTTCTATGATCCCTGAATCTTCAAGCCGCCGCAACCGTTCCCAGCAGGGCGTAGCCGACAGGTTGACGCGTTCCGCCAGTGCCGCCTTGGGGATGCGGCCCTCACGTTGCAAAATGCTCAATATCTTGATGTCGCGGTCGTCGAGTCGGACGCCATTCTCGGTTTTTGGTGCGTTCACGCTGGCTCTTCGCTATTGGATTGGTGCGCGCACCATAAGGCTACGCCCCCAGCCGCGTAAAGCGTTGAGTGTTGTCAAACCATCGCCTCGCCTGGCGGGTTACAATCGGCGTGGCTATCCGTCCAGAACAGCCTTCAAGAATTCGCGTGTGCGCTCTTCCTTGGGATCGGTAAACAATTCCTCGGGCGTGCCCTGTTCCTTGATCTTGCCCTTGTCAAAAAAGCAAACCCGGTCCGAGACTTCGCGGGCAAACCGCATTTCGTGGGTCACCAGCAGCATGGTCAGATCGTGCTCCTCGGCCAGCGCGGCGATAACATTGAGCACCTCCCCCACAAGTTCAGGGTCGAGCGCCGATGTCGGCTCGTCGAACAGCATCACCTTGGGGCGCATTGCCAGGGCTCGGGCAATGCCGACGCGCTGTTGCTGCCCACCGGATAGCTGATGGGGATATTTTTGCGCCTGATTGGCCAGTCCTACCATTTCGAGCAGTTCTTCGGCCCGCTCGCGTGCATCCTGCTTGCTCAGCCCCAAGACCTTGACCGGGCCTTCGGTAATGTTGCGCAACACGCTCATATGCGGAAACAGGTTGAACTGTTGAAACACCATGCCCAGCTGCACCCGCATCTTGCGCAGATGCGCCTCGCTGGCCTTGACGAGTTTGCCGTCCTTTTGCTCATGCCATAGCGGTTCGCCATCGACGCTCACCACCCCCTCGCTGATACTTTCCAGCGTCATCAGTATACGCAGAACCGTGGATTTTCCCGACCCGGACGGCCCGATGATCGTCACCTTCTCGCCGCGCTGCACATTGAAATCGAGGTGGTCAAGCACGGTCAGCGCACCGAAGCGTTTGACCACCTGATCGAATTTGATGATGGTGTCGCTCATTTCAGGGATAGACCTCTCTTGGGCAAGGTCTGGTCAAGCCAGCGCACCCCGCTGGACGCAACCAGCGTCATGATCATGTAAAGCCCGCCAACCATGGATAGCGGGACTAGGTAATTGAAGGTGCGGTCGCCAACGATCTGGGCGACATTGAGCATTTCAAGCACGGTGACCACCGAAAGCACCGGCACATCCTTCATGATGGACACCAGATAGTTGCCCATCGCCGGCACGATGCGGGGCACCGCCTGGGGCAGCACCACATGGGTAAATGTACGCAGGCTGGTAAAATTGAGCGCCCGCGCCGCCTCATGCTGGCCTTTGGCAATCGCCTCAATACCGGCGCGATAAACTTCAGCCGTATAGGCGCTATATTGCAGCCCGAGCGCCAGTGCACCGGTCAGAAACGCGGGAAAAACCAGCCCATATTCGGGCAACACGTAATAGAGGAAAAACAGCTGAATCAGCAGTGGCGTGTCGCGAATGAACTCGGTAACCAGACCCGCCGGCCAGGAAATGATCTTGAGCGGCGCGGCTTTGAGCGCGGCAAAAATCAGGCCCAGGATCAGCGCTACGAAAAATCCGAGAAATGTCGCCTCGATCGTCACAATCATGCCGCGCAGCAGAATCGGCAGGATCGACACGGCAAAAACCAGATCGTTCGAAGTATCCCATTCAAATCCAAACAGCATGGTTCACCTCACCCGCGCGCCGAACGCCAGCGGCCAACATAGCGCTCCAGCATTTTCATCATCGCCGTCACCACCAGCGCCATGCCGAAATACATGAACAGCACCATGGTGTAGATGGTCGTACTGTCCTGGGTGAAATTGCGCAATTGCTCAGCCCGAAACGCGAGATCGCCGAGGCTGATCAGCGAGACGAGTGCTGTATCCTTGAGGTTTTGTACTGCCAGATTGCCAAACGACGGCATCATTTCGGGAATTGCCTGGGGCAGGGCAACCGACCATAGCGTCTGGCGACGGGTAAAGTTGAGGGCCTTGGCGGCTTCGAACTGGTCCTTGGAAACCGCTTGGATGGCCCCGCGTACGACCTCAGCCCCATAGGCCCCGATATTGAGCGCCAGCGCCAAAACCCCGGCCACGACCGGAGGCAGACGCAAATCCAGACCTATCCCTTGACCCAAAATTGGCAGAGCGAAATAGAGCCAGAACAATTGAACCAAAAGTGACGTGCCGCGAAACACCTCGATATAGGTAACGGCGACGGCCTTGATGCCATGGTTGCGTGAGGTTTTGCCGATTCCGGCGGCAAAAGCCAACGCAGCCCCCAATATGGTCGAATACAAGGTCAACTGAACAGTCAACCAAGCGCCTTGCATCAGCGGATTGAGATACTCGGTCCAGTGCATCCATTGCTCTGATCTGCACCCTGGCGCCTGCCGGGGTTCGGGTGGGGAAAGGGCAGGTCATCGCGACCCGCCCCCCGAATTGGCGTGCGCTTATTTCGGCGCGCAAAGTTCCTCGGTCGTTTTGTGGCCGGAGCCATCGACGTCTGCCTGCGTGAAGCCATAGCCCATCAGGGTCTTGCTCCAATCGTCGGTGCTCTTGTACTCGGCCAAAACACCATTTACCGCGTCCCGCAAATCTTCCGATCCTTGGGCGAAGGTAAAGGCACCCCAGCTACGCACTTCCTCGCCATTGACCACCGGATCAACGAACTCGCCGGCAACTTCAACTTTGTCGCCCTTGGCAGCCAGTTCACTGGCGGTCAGGCTGGTGGCGGCATAAGCATTGGCGCGGCCGGTCGATACTGTGGAAATGGCATCGGCATTGGACGAAATGGTCACCATCTGGTCCTCGGCAACACCAAGGGCCTGCATCATGTCGAGCCTGGTCTGCCCCGGCCATGATCGCCACCTTGATGTCCTTGCGCTTGGCAAAATCATCAAAGGAGTGAATGTCGTCAGGATTGCCCGCGGCAACCAATAGCCCTTCGCCATAAGAGGTGTTGGGTTCGGAATAGATTACCTGTTCGCAGCGCGCTGGCAGCACGGCCATTTCAGCCGCGACCATGTCGAAACGATCAGCCTGTAGGCCGGGGATCAGACCTGAAAATTCCGCGGTGACCCATTCAATGTCCTTGATGCCGAGTTTATCCATGATGTGCTTGGCCACATCGGGGCCCGCGCCCTTGGCGTCGCCATTGGGGTCGATATAGCCATAGGGAATTTCATTGGCGACGGCGATGCGGATCTTGCCAGATTTTTGGATGTCGGCGAGCGAGGCTGCGCTCACCGATGCCGATCCCATCGCCATGACGGCGATGGCAGCTAAAATAGTCTTGCCGAATTTTTGAGTATTGAGCATGTGTTTACTCCCGTGTTCCTGATATTGGCGGTTCATGGTTGCCGCTGTTGGTTGGTAGCCATAACAACGAACCAGCAGTTAGGTTGCAAATTGTCTGGCAAGCCATGTGGCCTGCTCCGGTAAGGCGAGAACAGTGGTTAAGCGAACCGGGATAGCCACAAGGCACAAAGGCGGATTATTTGTATGCCCTCACGCTGAACTTTGAAGATGCACAGGGTTGCGGATCGAGCCGGTCAAGTCGAGGGAAGAACTCTCTTTATGTTGTGCCCCAGATAGGCAGATCGGCTGCGACCCGCCAAATGTTTAGTGAGATCAACTATCTGGCTGACGGGCATAGTTCTGGCTTGGCGCGATAAAATTCATCAAAATCCGCCTGTCGTACCGGGCGGATCGTCTGCCTGCGGCTGTAGCCTTTTTCAGGTTACATTATCGGGAGGTGCCTTTGGCTGTTGCCTTCACCCAGATCCTGGCAGCGCGCCGTCGTATTGCCGGTCACGTGTTGCGCACACCCCAGCGCGACGCCCTTGGTCTGAGCGCCAAACTCAATTGTGACGTCCGCCTCAAATGCGAGCACCACCAGACCACCGGCAGCTTCAAGCTACGCGGCGCCACCAATGCCGTCCTGTCCCTCTCTGGTGCTGAACGAGGCTGCCGGCGTAGTTGCCGCCTCGACCGGGAACCATGGCCGCGCGCTGGCCCATGCCGCCAAAAGCGCGGTCTGCCGTGCTGTCATCTGCATGTCAAAACTGGTGCCGGCCAACAAGATCGCCGCCATCGAGGCGCTGGGCGCACATATCCATATCGTCGGCGCCAGTCAGGATGACGCGCAAGCCGAAGTTGATCGCCTGGTACGCGATGAAGGATTGACCATGATCCCGCCGTTCGATGCCGCCACTGTCATTGCCGGGCAGGGCACCCTTGGCCTCGAAATGCTTGAGGATGCGCCCGACGCCACCGCCGTTCTGGTCCCCCTATCGGGCGGCGGCCTGATGGCAGGCGTTGCCCGCGCCATCAAAACCATCAATCCCGCCATTCACTTAGTCGGCGTCACCATGCAAAAGGGTGCAGCCATGCATCAAAGCCTAGCTGCTGGCGCGCCAGTTGCAGTTACCGAATTGCCAACGTTAGCCGACTCGCTGGGCGGTGGCATCGGCATGGATAATCAGCACAGCTTTGCCATGGTCCGCGATCTTGTCGACCAAACCGTTCTGGTCAGCGAAGCAGATATCGCCGAGGCCATGCGCTACGCCTATTTTGAGGAAGGTGAGGTGCTGGAGGGCGCCGCCGCCGTGCCGCTCGCCGCACTGTTGAGCGGGCGCGTCCAGCCGTCTGGGGAGGTCATTGCGCTCCTCACCGGCAAGAATATCGACATGACCCTGCACCAGCGTATCATGGCGGGTGACAATCCCGACCTGGAGGCCGAGACCGCCCATGCCTGATGTCACTATTCTGACCGAGGCCGATTTGCGCCAGTTGGTGCCGCTCGACGCCGAAGCAATTGCCTGCGTCGAAAACGCTTTTCGGGCGCTGGCGACAACGGCGGTAGTCATGCCGCCAATCCTGCGTCTTGATATGAAGGAGGCCAATGGCGAAGTCGATGTCAAAACCGCCTATGTGCCGGGCATTGAGAGTTTCGCCATCAAGATCAGCCCCGGCTTTTTCAACAATCCCGCCTTGGGCTTGCCTTCAGTCAATGGCCTGATGGTGCTGTTAAGTGCCCGCACCGGCCTGCTGGAGGCTGCCCTGTTCGACAATGGTTATCTGACGGACGTGCGCACCGCCGCCGCCGGGGCAGTCGCCGCCCGGCATTTGGCGCGCCAAGATGCCCATACTGCCGCCATTCTTGGCGCCGGCGTGCAGGCCGGACTGCAATTGCAGGCGCTCATGCAGGTGCGCCCCATCCGGTCGGCGCGGCTATGGGCACGCGACCCGGCCAAGGCCGAACAACGCGCCGCCGAACTGTCTGCGTCCCTCGCCATACCGGTAACTGCTTGCCCTGAGCCGCGCGAAGCGGTCCGCAACGCCGATATCATCATTACAACAACACCAAGTACGACCCCGATACTCAAGGCGGCTTGGCTCGAACCTGGCCAGCATATCACCGCCATGGGATCTGACGCTGAGCATAAGAACGAAATCGACCCTGCCGCCTTTGCGTTACTAACTCGCTATGTGCCTGATCGGTTAAGCCAGACACGAGTGCTGGGCGAGTTGCATCACGCCATCGCTGCACAACAGGCGCTCGCGGACACCGATTATGTCGAACTGGGCGCCATAGTCAGCGGCCTGGCCCGTGCTCGCACCGATCCCGATGATATTACACTGGCCGACCTGACCGGAACCGGCGTTCAGGATACCGCTATTGCAACTCTTGCCTATCAGCGTGCCAAACAGGCACAACTGGGGCAGATTTTTTCCACCTGAGGCCCTTGGAGGTCCAATTGCCTGATATTGCGCTGCCGTTTTCGATTGCAGAGTACCAGGAGCGCCTGGTCAAGACCCGTGCCGCGATGGCACGGGCCGATATTGAAGTGCTCGTTGTCACCGATCCCGCCAATATGTCTTGGTTGACCGGCTATGATGGTTGGTCATTTTACGTGCACCAGGCCGTGATCATCATGCCCGAGGGCGAGCCATTATGGTGGGGGCGCCCCATGGATGGGGTCGGCGCCCGCATGACCAGCTATCTCTCACCTGAATCCATCCACTCCTACCCCGACCATTATGTGCAAAGTGCGACCATCCATCCCTATCAGTTGATGGCGGTGTTGCTACGCCAATATGGCCACGCCAGCGCTCGTATCGGGCTGGAAATGGACAATTATTATTTCACCGCAAAATGCCTTGAAACACTGCGTCTGGAGTTAACTGACGCCCAGTTCATTGATGCAACGGCGCTGGTCAATTGGCAGCGCGCCGTCAAGTCCGAACAAGAACTCATTTATATGCGTCGCGCCGCGCGCATCGTTGAAGTGATGCACCAGCGCATTCGCGATACCGCCGAAGATGGCTTGCCCAAAAGCACTCTGATTGCCGAAATTTACGACGCCAGTCTGCGTGGCGCCGATGGATTTGGCGGTGACTATCCCTCCATCGTGCCGCTTACCCCTTCTGGCACCGATGCCGCCGCCGCCCATTTGACGTGGGACGATCGCCCGTTGCGGCGTGGCGAGGGCACTTTTTTTGAAATTGCCGGATGCTATCGACGCTACCATTGCCCGATGTCGCGCACCATCTATCTCGGCGAACCACCCGCTGACATGCTGCGCGCAGAAGAGGCGGTGCTCGAGGGGCTGATCGACGGGCTCGAGGTTGCGCGTCCCGGCAACACCTGTGGCGATGTTGCCGACGCATTTTTTGCCGTGCTGGCCAAGCATGGCATCGAGAAAAATTCGCGCACCGGCTATGCGGTTGGCATCTCCTATCCCCCAGATTGGGGCGAGCGTACCATGAGTCTGCGGCCGGGCGACCAGTCGATCCTCGAACCCAACATGACCTTCCATTTCATGCCGGGTCTATGGGGCGACGATTGGGGTTTTGAAGTGTCGGAAACCATCAGGATCACCGAGGATGGCCCCGCCGAATGCCTGGCCGATGTCGCTCGCGAACTGATCATCAAACCCTGACCCGGAGACAGCATGGCCCACCCGCTGCTCACCGATGCAACAGCACTTCTCGATGATCTGATCGCCTATGACAGCATCAGCCTTAAATCAAACCTTTCCCTCATCGCCTATCTGGCCGAGCGACTCGACCATTTGGGTATTCACACAAGCTTGAGCCATTCAAGCGACGGCCAGCGGGCCAACCTGTTTGCAACCGTAGGGCCGCTGGATACCGATGGTGGCATCGTCCTGTCGGGCCATACCGACGTGGTTCCGGTTGCCGGCCAGGACTGGACCGGCGATCCGTTCACCACGCGCCTGCACGACGACCGCATTTACGGACGCGGCACCTGCGACATGAAGGGTTTCATCGCTTGCGCCATGGCCAGTGCGCCTCTGTTTGCCAGCCAAAAACTCACGCGCCCGCTGCATTTTGCCTTCACGTTCGATGAGGAAGTCAGTTGCCTCGGTGCCCAGGTCATGCTCGAACAATTGGCCAGAACCGGCCCGAAACCCGCCGTATGTATCGTTGGTGAACCTACCGAGATGCGCATCATTGAAGGGCATAAGGGGTGCTGCGAATATGCCACCCATTTTACCGGCAGTCCCGGCCACGCCTCTCAGCCAGATCTGGGCGTCAATGCCGTTCACTATGCGGTGCGCTATGTGACCCGCCTGCTTGAAATCGGGGAAGCGCTCAAGGCGCGGGCGCCGAAAGATTCTCGCTTCGATCCGCCTTGGTCGACCATCCAGGTTGGTCGCATCGAAGGTGGTACTGCCCGCAATATCATTGCTGGAGCTTGCTCGCTCTCATGGGAACTGCGCCCGGTCAACGCCGCCGATCTGGCCTTTGCCAAAACCGACATCACAACCTACGTTCAAAACACCTTGCTGCCTGCCATGCAGGCGGTCAGCCCTGATGCTGATATCGTTACTGACATCATCGGCGAAATCATCGGGCTCCAACCGATGAGCCAGTCCGAAGCCGAAACCTTGGTCCGCGCACTGACCGGCGATAATGCCCCGGCCCAATGTGTTGCGTTCGGCACCGAAGCGGGCCTATTTCAGCAGTTGGGCATTGCCACCGTCATTTGTGGCCCCGGCTCGATCCAGCAGGCCCACAAGGCCGACGAATTTGTCGCCTTGTCCCAACTCGATACGTGCCTCTCAATGATGAGCCAACTCCGCAACCGTCTGGCTGCCTAGGCCTCGGGCAAACTGGCCAATGCCGTATTTTCAGCCCTGATGCGTTTCACCATCATCGCCGCGTTCAAAAGCGTAAAGACAATCGCGACCCAATAAAGGCCCAAAGCCATGGGCACCGCAATCAACTCTGCCGCCACCAGCCAATAGTTTGGATGGCGCACAAAGCGATAGGGCCCTCGCTGGATCGCAGGCTCATCAACAATAATGATCCGTGTAGTCCAACGCCCGCCCAGACTGCGCAATATCCAAAATCGCCCGGCCTGCAGTACTAGATAGACGCCAACCCATCCCCACAGCAATGGCTGCTGCCAGCCAGACAGTACCAGTGTCCCGATCCATGCGGTGTGCAGCGCCACGATCAGCCAGTAATGATCAGCCCCAAGTTCGCGACCGCCGCGCGCCAGTAGCGCCACCGTGTTGCGCTTGGCAATCCGCAATTCCACCAGGCGCTGACCGATGACCAGCACCAGCAACACAACCGCGCCAATCGAAACACCGCCCATCAGGCGAACCGGATCGGCAGCATCGAGGCGGTAAAACCTGGCCCTAGCGCCGCCAGCATCATCGTGCCATCGGGCGCGCGCGCCATCACCCGCTCCAGAACAAACAGGGCCGTGGGCGCCGACATATTGCCATAGTCGCGCAACACCTCACGCTCGCTGTCCAGCACGCCTTGTTCAAGATGTAGCGCCCCTTCAATGGCTTCCACCACCTTTGAGCCCCCGGGATGGCATATCATGCGGCTCAAATCATCGCGGGCCAGCCCCATGCTTTCCAACCCGCCATCAACCGCGTCGGCAAAATTCTGTTTGACGAATTCGGGGATCGAGCGGTCAAAAATTACCCCGAACCCGTCCGTATCAACGTCCCATCCCATGATCGGCAATGTGTCGGGCCATGTGTACTCGGCGCCCACTCCAAGAATCGGATGGCTCGAACTCTCCGTCGATAGGCACGCGGCCGCCGCGCCATCACCGAACAGCACGGTGGCAATGATATCGGCCTTTTGCATTCTGTCGGCACGAAATGACAGGGTGCAGGTTTCAACGCACACCAGCAGCACCTTGCTGCCCGGTGTTGCCGCCGCCAACCGCGCCGCGATCGACAGCCCAGTCACGCCACCCGCGCAGCCCAGTCCAAACACCGGCACCCTCATGACATCGCTTCTGAACGCCAGGCTTGCCATCGCCCGCGCCTCCAGTGTCGGCGTGGCGATGCCGGTCGAGGTGATGGTGACGATTGTGTCAATCTCCTCGGCCCGCAGGGACGCATCAGCCAGCGCCTTGTTAGCCGCCGCGACAAACAGGGTCGTTGCGCCCTCAAGATAGGCCGCGGTGCGTTCCGGCCAGTCTTTGCCCGCCTCGAACCATTCGAACGGCACTACCGAATAGCGTTTGTTGATCCCTGAATTGGCAAAAGACTTCGACAGCCGTTCAAACTCTGGATAGCGCGGTCCCAATATACGGCTGGCAACAATTTTGACCATGTCCTGAGGCAATTCATGGGCAGGTACAGCCGTGCCCAGACCAAGCAGTCGGGCAGGGTGTGCAGCAATTTGCATGTTCACAATGGGCTCACTTTCAAAAGCGCAGCCATCAGGGGCAAATCGTGCGCACTTTGTTAAACGCAGCCAAATTGGTTTTGGATGCCCTGAACGGCGTTTTGACGGTCACAACCCGGTTACGCCACCCAGAAACGGCAGTAATTCTGCGTCCATCGCCGTCTGAACCGCATCGGTGAATAGGTTGGTCGCCACCATCAATCCGGCAAAGGCAACCAGATCGACCAGCGTTTTATCGTCATGACGGGCCGCCACCGCCGCCCATATCGCATCGGGCACGGCCTTTGGGTCGCGCCCCAGCGATCGCCCAAACGCCACCAAAGCCAATTCTTCCGCATTCAGTTCAAGATTGTCTGGATCGTCACCCGCCATGACAATTGCGCGCCGCATGAACCCCATGCCGATTTTACTGTCCGAGGCTGCGCAAATTGCCTCAGCAAACAGCCAGATGGCGCGCTCCCCGACCACCGGCAATAATTGGTCGCGCAGCGTGAACCATTCGCCATATACCCGCAGCGCCGCCGGGGAGTGCAGCAGCGTGCGCTTCATATTGGTCATACGCCCGCGCAAGCGCATTTCTTCATCATGGGCTGCGCGCTGCTCGCTATTGGCGTTGGCATAATCAACCTGGCTGATCCGGGCCATCGGCTACATCACCGGCGTAACGTCGCGCACGATGGCACCATGTTCAAATGTATTGCCTACGGTGCAGATCTCATGGGCTTCAGCGATCAATTCCTGCCGCTCTGCTGGACTAAACTCGCCCTCAATACGAAATGAACAGGCGAATCCCGCCACCCGCGACGGTCCGTCCGGGGCCTTCTCATGGGTCACATCCACATTGACCGACGTGAAACGTTCCTGCCAACCCAGCTTGCGCACCGCGATCCGCACACTCAACACCAGGCAGCCTGCTAACGCTGCGTCCATCAGTTCTAGCGGGGTAAATCCCTCGTCCGATGCCAGATTTGCCAACTTTGCTCCAGCGCCCGATTGCGCCAAAACGCTTCCCGCACCTACCTGATCAAGCGATGCTCCAACCGTGGTGGGACGCGTAACGATATTGACCATGATTTTTCCTTTGCACTAGTCTGCCAACTACGCACCTTGCCACGCTACTGGCGGGGCCAGGAACGGTAAACGAGCGTGCTATAGCAATGTCATCTGCCTGAATTGCTTTGTCAAAACGCGACAGGGTGTGGAAAACAATTTCCCGGAGTCGCGCCTAAAACGCAACCGGGGAACCGCAAGGTCACTGGCTATATCGGCATTTTGCGATATAGTTTACTGACGTCACCGTTTTACGGTCAGACCCGTTTGTCCAGTCCAGGAGCAATCCCATGCCGCTATTCGCCCGCCCCAATCGCCGTCAGTTCGTCATCACGGCCCTTACCGCCAGTGTGGCCATGCTATCGGTCAGTCCCACGGTTCTGGCCGCCGCTGACACCAGCGCCGTCATCGAAATCGGTTCACTTTATGAGCCGCAGAACCTTGATAACACCGCCGGGGCCGGGCAGGGCATCAATGAAGCGTTCAATGGCAATGTTTACCAGGCCCTGTTTGGCCTGACTGACGATGGTGATGTGCAGAATGTTTTGGCCACGAACTTTACTGTCAGCGATGACGGATTGACCTATACCATTACCCTTCAGGGCGGCGTTACATTCCATTCCGGCGACCCATTGACCGCTGCCGACGTCAAGGCCAGCATCGAGCGCGTGACCGCTGAAAGCTCCAAGAGCTCGCGCAAGAACAGTCTTTCCACCATCACCAACATCGAAACGCCCGATGATCTGACGGTCGTCATCGCGCTCAGCGAACGCTCGATTTCGCTGCCCTATAATCTGAGCCTATGTCTGGATCGTCAACGATGCCGCAACCGACATCACCGACAGTGAAGATGGCACCGGCCCCTACAAGCTGGATCAATGGCGCCGTGGCTCCAGCCTGTCGCTGACTCTTGCCGACAATTACTGGGCAGCTCCCCCACCAATGCTGGCGTTGTCTTCAATTATTTCACCGACGCCACTGCTCTCAACAATGCACTTTTGACGGGCGCCGTCGACATCATTACCTCCGTGCAAAGCCCTGATGCGCTGGCCCAGTTCACCGATAATCCCGATTTCACTGTTACCAACGGCCAATCCACGACCAAGGAACTGATGGCCTTTAACGACCGCGTTGCCCCCTTCGACAAAGTCGAGGTCCGCAAGGCCGTTGCTCGCGCCATCGACGACAAAAAGCTGCTGGAATCGATCTGGGGCGATTATGGCACCCTGATCGGCTCGTTCGTGCCGCCGACTGACCCCTGGTATGTCGATTTGACGGCGGTCGATGCCTATGATCCCGACAGCGCCAAGGCAATGCTGACCGAGGCCGGTTATCCCGATGGCTTCACCTTTACCCTGGATACCCCCGATTACGACCCGCACCCGATTGTTGCCGAATTTATCAAAAGCGAGCCTGGCCAAGGTCGGCGTCACCGTCAACATCAACATCATCACTGCCAATGAATGGTACACAAAAATCTACCAGGCCCATGATTTTGATGCGACCTTGCAGGAACACGTCAATCACCGCGATATCGTGTTTTACGGCAACCCCGATTTTTATTGGGGGTACAACAATCCCAAGGTGATCGAACTGATCAAACAGTCCGAGGCCAGTGCTACCCTTGACGAACAGAACGAAAAGTTGACTGAAGCCAACAAGCTGATCGCCGAAGATGCGGCCAGCGACTGGCTATACCTTTACCCGCAGATCGTGGTATCGGCCTCTAACGTTAGTGGTTATCCGGTCAACGGGCTGAACTCACAGTTCTTCGCCTACAACATCGAAAAAAGCGCAGAATAGATCTGCTGCGAGCCGACAAATGGAGTTGAACAATTCTCGTTTATATCCTGCGTCGGCTCGTCATTCTGTGCTTGTCTCTGCTGCTGGCCTCGCTAGTGCTGTTTGCGTTATTGCGTCTATTGCCGGGCGACCCCGCCAACGCCCTTCTTGGCGTTGGTGCCGATGCGGACCAGATCGCGGCTGCACGCCAGCAGGTCGGATCCGACCTGCCGCTATGGCAACAATTTATCCGCTTCATTACCAGTCTTGCCCGGTTTGACCTGGGCACCTCGTTTGTCAGTCAGGCCCCCGTAGGCGAGGAGATTCTGGCGCGCCTCACCGTCACGGTGCCACTGACGCTTCTGGCGTTCGCATTGGCGATCATTCTGGCGGTGCCCCTGGGCATTATTGCCGCGGTCAAATCGCATAAATGGTATGGCGGGCTGATTTCGGTCTTTTCCCAGTTGGGTATTGCCATTCCCGTCTTCTGGGTCGGCATCCTGTTGGTCACCGCTTTTGCCATCAATTTGCGTCTGTTTCCCTCGGGCGGTTTCCCGCGTCAGGGTTGGGGTAATCCCGCCGAAGCGTTGCGCGACCTGACGCTGCCGGTTCTGACAGTCGCCACCGTCATGGCATCCTCGCTGGTGCGCTATGTGCGCTCAGCCACTCAGGATGTGTTGGGCAGCGATTATTTGCGTACTGCCCGGGCGCTTGGCTCCAGCTTTACCGAAGCCCTGTTGCGCCATGGTGTGCGCAATGGCTCGGTGCCGATCATTTCCATTCTGGGGATTGAACTGGCCTCAACCTTTCTGGGCGCCGTGGTGGTCGAGCGTGTGTTCACCTTGCCCGGCCTTGGCTCCATGTTGCTGTTGGGCATTTCCCAACGCGACTATCCCAATGTTCAGGGTGTGTTGTTCGTGTCGACATTGCTGGTGCTGTTCATCGGCTTTTTCGCCGATCTCGCACAACGCTTGATCGACCCGCGCCTGCGCGACCGCAGCCGAGGCGCGGCCTCATGACCACAATAGAGTTGGATCGGCCTGCGCCGCGCGCCGCCATATCCTGGACATTTGTGGTTGGCATGACCCTTGTGGGCATCCATGCCGCCATCGCGCTGTTGACATTGGTCTGGACCCCATACGATCCTTCGAGCACCGCTGGCGGTCGCCTCGAAGCTCCTTCCTTGCTGCACTGGGCCGGTACCGATCGGTTGGGCCGGGATTTGTTTACCCAGATCATGATCGGGTCGCGTATTGCTCTGCAGGTTGGCATAGGCGCTGTCGGCATTGGCGCCGCCATTGGGGTCACCATTGGCGTGCTCGCCGCTTTTGCCACCCGCCTGCTCGATGATGCATTGGCCGCCGCCTTCGATATTCTCATAGCCTTCCCGACATTGTTGTTGGCTATGCTGGTGGTCGCCGCCAGTGACACCGCCAGTCTGTGGTCCGCCATTCTGGCGCTCGGCATTGCCCTGTCCGCCATTGTCGGGCGCTTGACCCGCATTCTGGCCAAGCGGGTGTTGCAGATGGATTTCATCACCGCCGCCCGCACCTCTGGCACCTCATGGCCGCGCATCGTTGTAATCCATGTCTTGCCCAATATCTGGCCGACGCTGATGGTCAATTTTGCCCTGCAATTCGGCCTCGCTGCCATTGCCGAAGCCTCCCTGTCCTATCTCGGCCTCGGCGCGCCACCGCCCAATGCTTCGTGGGGTCGGCTGCTGCAAGAGGCACAGGGCACTGTCTATACCGCCCCCTTCGGGGCCATCGCACCGGGCCTGGCACTGTTGGTTCTGGTCATTGGCATCAATTTGTTCGCCGATGGTTTGCGCGATGTCGGCGATCCAACCCGCAGGCGCAGCCGATGAGTTTGCTCGCTGTCAACAATCTTGGTATCGCCACCGGTGGTCAAGATCTGGTCGCCGATCTGTCGTTTGCGATTGAGCCGGGTCAACGGCTTGGTCTGATCGGGGAAAGCGGTTCGGGGAAATCGCTAACCGCCATGGCCATTACCGGCCTGTTGCCCCCCGCCATCGTGCCACGCGGTTCAGTAACCCTTGATGGGGTCGAAGTCATTGGCGCGCCGGAGCGAAAACTCAATCAATTACGCGGCGCCGCCAGCGCCGTTGTGTTTCAGGAACCGCTGACCGCGCTTGATCCGCTGATGAAATTGGGAAACCAGTTGGCCGAACCACTGCACCGTCGTTTTCGCCGCGAAGGGCGCGACCTTGCCAACATCGATGCTGAAATCATTGCCCTGCTCGAGCGTGTCTCGCTGCCGCAGCCACAGCGCATCGCCAATGCCTATCCTTATGAAGTGTCGGGCGGTCAGCGCCAGCGCGTCGCCATTGCCATGGCGCTGGCCTGCCGCCCCAAATTACTGATTGCCGATGAGCCAACCACGGCACTCGACGTCACCACCCAGGCTGAAATTCTGGCCCTGCTCGACAGTCTGGTGCGCGACCTTGGCATGGCGCTCCTGTTCATTAGCCACGACCTGCCGGTCGTTTCCACCATCGTCGATCAGGTGCTGGTGTTGCGGCAGGGGCGCATGGTGGAAACCGGCCCGGTCAAAACCGTCCTTGGCGCGCCGCAGCATCAATATACCCAATCGCTGGTGGCGGCCGCCCGCGCCTTTGATAGTGCGTTGGGGGCATCATGAGTATCCTGTCGCTTGATCAGGTCAATTTTGGCTACACCAGCAAAGCTCGGGTTCTCAACGAAGTCAGCTTCAATGTTGAACGCGGCGCCAATCTCGGCATTGTTGGTGAAAGCGGTTCAGGCAAAACCACACTGTTGCGTCTGTTGCTGGGGCTGGAACGGCCAACCAGCGGCACGATAAAATTTGGCGGCGATCAACTCGATCCGCGCGACGCTCGTTTCATGCGCCGTTACCGGCGGGCCGTTCAAATGGTGTTTCAGGATCCCTATTCCTCTCTCGATCCACGTCAGCGCGTTCGCGATATCATCGCCGAGCCGCTCCGGTCTCTGCGCATAGAGGGTAATCACGATGAGGCGGTTGCCGCAGCGCTCACCGAAGTCGGCCTGCCCACCGACGCTGCCCGACGCTATCCGCATGAATTTTCCGGCGGCCAGCGCCAGCGTATCGCCATCGCCCGCGCCATCGTTGCCCGCCCGGAACTGGTGCTCGCAGATGAAGCGGTCAGCGCGCTCGATCTGTCGACCCGTATCCGCATCGTCGAACTGCTCAAGCAATTGGCCCACACCATAACACTGGTGCTGGTGTCCCACGATTTGGGCGTGGTCGCCGCCCTGTGCCCGCGCATCGTCATTCTGGAGCGAGGCGTTGTTGTAGAAGCCGGCGACACCGCCGCCATTCTTGCTGCCCCCCAACATCCCTATACTAAAAAGCTGATCGCCAGCGTGCCGCGTATGCCCGCCTGACGACGCGTTGTATCAAGCCGGACACCCTAGGTCCGTGGCGCCGTTGGCGCATGATAGTCTACACGCCACTTTCGACACACTTTCGATCAGATCGGCGAGCCTCACCCACACAGTGAACCAACTGGAGTGTGCCTTTGCGCCATGACCCTGCCTAGCGTCCTAGAGCCGATTGCCCAGCGCAGATCCGGTCCAAAAGCGCATCCATTTCGCCTTTTGGGGGCAGGCCGCTATCGAGTCGTTGCTTCAAATATTTCACCGACTCCACCAGTATTTCATCAAGGTTGGTTTCGCAGCTAAATTGTCCCGCGACGCTCTTGACCTTGGAATTGTCAAACAGGGCCGGCCATGACTTGTCGCCGGTTAACGGCCCTTCCCATTCATGATGGTAGCGTACCAATGTATCGGTGGGGACATGAACGATTTTTGGTTCAACGCCCAATGCCTTGCCAATGCTGACATAAATCGCGTCCCAACTGTGCGCCAAGTCCGAGGTTATATGAAATGCTTCGCCGAGCGCGTCGCTCTTCGAAAAAAGCCCGACGAATGGCACCGCAAAATCGGCCGATCGTGTGAGCGTCCAGGGCGTATTGCCGTCGCCCGCGACAATCACTGGATCGCCTTCGATCATCCGTCGCGCAATCAGATCGCCTTCGCCCATCATGGTGGGAAGACCGGTACGTACTGTGTGGCTGGGGCGAATAATCGTCCAGGACAGGCCGTTGCTGTCCTTGAGTAACTGCTCGCAGGCAATCTTGTTTTGGCTATAGGTCCAAAACGGGTTTATCGCTGGCGTCTTCTCGGTAATCACATAGTGCCGCGCCGGTTTCTCGTAAACCGAAGCAGAGGAGATGAAAATATACTGCACCACCTTGCCCGAGAATATGCCGATATCCTTGGCCACCTGATCTGGCGTAAAGGCGATGAATTGGCACACAATATCATACCCACCCTCGGCTAATGCGTCATATTCTGGACCCTTCATGTCGCCAACGATTGACGTTACACCGGCGGGAAGCGCCGCACCGGATTTGCCACGGTTAAAGACGCTGACCTCAAAGCCTTCACTGACCGCGCGCTCGACGCAGGGGTAGGAGATTTGTCCGGTACCGCCGATGAAAAGAACTCTTTTGGCCATGAATTGCCCTCCGCAAATTGTTGCCTGACCGGTCTCGGTCAAGACCATTACTTCGTTATCTCGTGACGAGTCAGAAAACTCGCGTTCGTCGCTCAGGAATGCGGTTTTGCGCCGACAGACGGGCGCCAGCATGACCCGCCAGCGAGGTACATCACCTGCCAACTGACATCCATAGCCATTGACCCACGCCAATGGAAATTGGACACTACCACGCTTACTATCGGCAATAATATCGTGAAAGACCAGTGATGTATCAGAATATGAAGGGGTCCGCCCATTCCCTTGCGCCTAGCGAAATCGCTATCGCTGCCGTGCCTGATGATGAACGCGCCTGGGTGCCTCAGGCCGAGGGGGTCTGGTTTCGTCCGCTGATGCTCAACACCATGCAAGGGCAATGGTGCAATCTACTCCGAGTGCGCCGTTCTGGTGTCCTGTCGCGCCATCTGCACACCAATCCGGTGCATGGATATGTCATCAAGGGCAAATGGCACTACCTCGAGCACGACTGGGTTGCCGGTACGGGGTGCTATGTATTTGAGCCTCCCGGCGAAATTCACACGCTGGTCGTGCCTGAAGATTGCGAGGAAATGATTACCTTCTTCAACATCACAGGTTGCATGTATTACGTTGACGCCGACAACAAGCACATCGGATTTGAGGACGTCTTCACCAAAATTGACATGTGCCGCCAACATTATGAAACGACGGGCCTGGGGGGCGACTATGTCGATCAGTTCATTCGTTGATCGGGGTCGGAGATCGCGATGAGCAGCGGCGAGTCAGATTATGATTGGGCGCGGTGTTGGTATGTCGGGCGTCGCGTTTTGGTCACCGGCGGCACCTCTGGCATCGGTGCTGCTATCGCCTCTGCCTTTCAGCAGGCGGGGGCGGAGGTCATTGCCACCGGCATTGCCCCGTCCGAGATAGAAATGATGGCCAAGCGGCATGGCGACGACATCGATTGTCGCCTGCTTGATGTGCGCGACCAGACAGCGGTTGAGTCACTGGTCGGTGGATTCAAGGCGCTGGATATAGTCGTCAATTGCGCCGGGGTCATTCGGCGTAACGACGAACTCGATCCCGCCGTGTTTGATCAGGTCGTCGACATCAATCTGAATGGCACCATGCGGGTCTGCGCAGCGGTACGCGCACTGTTGGTGCGCTCTGACGCGGCCGCGATACTCAACACAGCGTCAATGTTGTCGTTTTTCGGTGGAGGCCTTGTTCCCGCCTACGCCGCCAGCAAGGGCGGTATCGCTCAACTGACTAAATCCCTTGCGATTTCCTACGCCCGCGATGCCATTCGGGTAAACGCGGTTGCACCGGGCTGGATCGCGACGCCGCTGACACAAGGGTTGCGCGACGATCAGGACCGGTCCGAGGCGATATTGGCGCGAACACCACTCAATCGCTGGGGGCAGGGCGGCGATGTTGCCGGCGCGGCCCTGTTTCTTTGCTCGCCTGCCGCCGCCTTTATTACCGGCACAATTCTGACGGTGGACGGCGGCTATTCAATTTGCTAGCCCTTGACGGCGCCCGCCGTCAGGCCAGATTGGAACTGCCGCGTCATCAGCAGATACGCAAACAGGATCGGGGCGGTGGATACCACGACGCTGGCAAATACCAGCCCCCATTCAGTTGAATAGGCCCCGACAAAGGATACGATACCGACCGGCATGGTTTGGCTCTCAGGTTTGAAGGCAACGATCAGCGGAATGAAGAACTCGTTCCACATCCAAACCCCATTCAGGATCGCCACCGATATCAGGCCCGGCTTCATCAAGGGCAGTACGATGCGCCGGAAAATCTGCCACTCGGTCGCCCCATCGACCTGCGCCGCGCTGATCAGATCGCGCGGCAAGGTCGCAGCGATTGGACCCAATATGAGCACGCCAAGTGGTAAACCCAAGGCGATATAGGGGAAGATCAACGCCAGCAAGGTGCCAAACAGTCCAAGCCATTTGATCAGAATGAACAACGGCAACACGATCATGTTGACCGGCACCAGAAGCCCGGCGACAAAGAAGGTATAAAGCCCCATTGCAAATGGTTTTTCCTTGCGGCTGATCCCATAGGCTATCAATGCGGCCAGCAATGTGCTGCCGATCACCGAAACGGCGGTGACAATGATGGTGTTGGGCAGTGTCACGGAGATGTGGGCGTCGCGCCAGGCGCGGCTGTAATTATCCCATGCCCATGTCCCCGGCAGACCATAGGGGTTGCCGAAAAAATCCGGCACGGTCTTGAACGACGCCAGCACCATATAGGCGATAGGAACCAGGACCATCAGCGAAAGAATGGCCAGAAATACTGAGCGCGCAGTACCCACAATAAGTCGCGTACGGGCTGCGTTGGCGCCGCGGCGTCGGCGGCGTTCTGCCAGTGATGGCGCGGTCATGATTGTATCTCCTGACGCCGCAATATCTTGATCAGTGCCCAGGCGATAAAGGTCATGAAAGCAAAAACCACCAGTGCAAGCGCAATGGCAAAACTCATGCTGATGTCGTCGGTGTAATTTCCCGACCCGCCAAAGGCGGTTCGATAGATCAGGGTGCCAACCACGTCGGTGCGATAGTTGGGCGACCCCAATGGGCCGGTCAGGACATAAACCAGATCGAAGGTCTTGAAAGTGCCGATAAACGTCAGAACGGTGAGCGCGGTAAAGGAAGGCGAAAGCTGCGGGAACACCACCCGCCAGAATGTTTGCCAGCCATTGGCTCCGTCGATATGGGCCGCCTGTTTCAACTCCTCAGGCACGTTTTGCAAGCCCGAGAGATATATGACGATGGCCCAGCCAACGCTATTCCAGGCGGTGACGGCAATAACGGTGGGTAGTGCCGTGGTCGGATCGCTCAACCAGTTCCGGGCTAAAAAGCCCAACCCGAGGTCCTTGAGCACCGGATTGATAAAGCCGATGTTGGAACTCAACATCAAGGTCCAGATAAAACCTGTCGACACCAGTGAAATGATCACCGGCATGAACAGCACCGCCCGATAAAATTCCATGAATCGTGGCTTTTCATTGAGCCTGAACTGCAATGAACAGACCCACCGTATGCTGGAAAATCAACATGGCCACGAACAGGATCACATTGTTGATGGCCGCGCGATAGAGCGGCCAATAGGTCAAGGCCTCCTGAAAGTTCCCAAGACCGATAAACTCAAAGCTGGTGCCGCGTCCGGTCCAGTTGGTCATGCTGATGACCAGCGCAAACAGCGTTGGCCCCACCATTACCGCAACGAAAAACACTAACCCGGGCACGACAAACAGCAGATGTCCATATTTGCGCATGACTTCTGATGTGGCACGCCGTTTGGCGGTGCGTTTGCTGCCCGACGGTGTTGTCAGGACCGACGCTGATCCCAGTGAGCCGTTCTGTGTCATGGCTGTGCGGTCCAAACTGTTGTTCAAGGCCTAAGCGGGGGCGGCGGCAGGTGCCGTCGCCCCCAAAAGGCTACATGCTGGAGGAGGGCTTGACCGCGTCCTGAACGATCTGGGCAAATTCCTCTGGCGTGATATCGCCGAGGAACAAGGCAGCCGCGTTCTGCTGAACGACGCCAAACACCGCGCCGGTTTCGGGCATTTCGTAAAATACCCGCACGTCATTGGAACGACCCGCTTCGATCATTTCCTTCATCACCTCATTGTCCGATGGCACGATGCCCTTGGTTGTCGTCAAGGTGATGGTGTCCACCACCATCTGGGCCGGCTCGGCGGTCATCATCCACTGAAGGAAGGCGACGGCTTCATCGATATGCTCGCTCTTGGCGTTGACGTTGTAGGGCGCTTCCATGCCGGTAACCGTGGCTGGCGTGCCGCCATCAACCGCCGGAAAGGGCACGACACCGACATCTACATTGGGGTTGGTTTCAAGGAACCCTGCATAGTCGGCTGAACCGCCTTCGAGCATGGCCCCACGGCCAAGCGCGAACAATGCCTTGCCCTCGACATAGGGCGTGGCAAGAGCACCCTCCTGGAAGCACGAATAGGAGTCCTTGAGGAAATAGGCGGCTTTGAGCACATCGGGGTCGGTGAACTTGCGGGTGCCCGCACGGATTTCATCAAATCCATCCGCCTTGACCACGCTGGCAACCATCATGGCGTAAAGGAACGAGGGAATGATCCCGTCCTGCGCCGGTGCGATCATGGGCGTGATGCCCTTTTCTTTGAGGGTATCGCAAAGCGCCATGAACTCGGTCTGGTTGGTCGGCGGGGTCAGCCCGTTTTCTTCAAATATCTTGCGTTGGTAGTAGAGACCAACCGTGTAGGAACCCAGGATCGGGGCGCTATAGATCTTGCCATCGAGCGTGATGGCGGCAATTGCAGAATCCGTCAGCCCCGACACATCCAGTTTGTCGGTCAGATCAACGGTATACCCAGCCGCCGCAGCGTCCGCAGTCACCGGACCCGGATTAAGACCAAAAAGGTCGGGGGCCTCCCCTGCGGCCAAGGCGGTGTTAAGCCGCGTATTATAATTGGTGCCTGAAATTTCTTCGAGTTGGATATCGATATTGGGGTTCAATTCCTCATACTTGTTGAGGATTGCCTCCACCCGGTCTTTCCACTCTGGATGGTTGTGCCACATCGTCAAAACCACCTTGTCCTGCGCAATGGCCGACATTGCAGTGGCCGCCAGTAGTGCGCCAACCAGTAAGCCCTTGATCAGTGTTTTCATCGTCGTCTCCTCCTGTTTGCAGTATCCGAGCGCAGTTTCCGCGCCTTCTTTTCGAGACCGTCACGGTCCAAAAGTTTGCCAAAGCCGAGTCTGTCTTGCCCGGTCCTCTAAATTGCCAGCCCGGTGGCAGCATCGAAGAAATGCAATCGGTCGCAGGCCACTGCCACCTCGATCGGTTGGCCAGCCTTGACCAGTGATCGCGCACCAAATCGTCCGATGCACACGCCTTTGGCGCCCTCGGCCACGACGATTTCATCAAGCGAATCCTGATCGGAAACCTTGGCCAGCGGCGCGTCGATCGGAAAATGCACCATGTGGTCCGAGCCCAAGGACTCGTTGAGTATGACGGTTGCCTTGAGCCGTTGATCGGCCGGGTGCCCCGGCACTAGTGTGGCGTCCTCAAGATCTTCGGGGCGCAGTCCGACAATGACTTCATCGCCGATCTTTGCCGCCAGCTCGGCCCGATCCACAAAAATGCTCGCCGGAATGGCAAGTCGATTGCCGCCGAGCACCAGTGTGCAGTTGCTTTCATCACGTTCAAGGCTCGCCCGGTAAAGGTTCATCGACGGCGAACCGATAAAGGAGGCAACAAAGGTATTTGCTGGTCGGTTGTAGATATTGTCGGGTGTATCAACTTGTTGCAGGACGCCGTCTTTCATCAGCGCGACCCGGTCGCCCATGGTCATCGCCTCGACCTGATCATGAGTCACATAAATCGTTGTCACTTTGACCCGGCGCTGAATTTGCGCAATTTCCGAGCGCATCTGCACGCGCAGCTTTGCGTCAAGATTGGACAGCGGTTCGTCCATCAGGAAAACCGAAGGTTGCCGGATGATCGCCCGTCCCATGGCAACCCGTTGGCGCTGTCCACCCGAAAGATTACCCGGTTTGCGCCGCAGATAATCTTCGAGCTGCAGGATACGCGCCACCTCGGCGACCCGGCGAGTGATCTCCGCCTTTGGCACACGGGCAATTTGCAGCGAAAAGGCAATATTGTCGAAAACGCTCATGTGCGGATAGAGCGCATAGCTTTGAAATACCATCGCAATATCGCGGTCTCGCGAGGCATATTCATTGACGACTTCGTCGGCAATGAGAACCTCTCCCGCCGTGATCGGCTCCAGTCCCGCGATCATTTTCAAAGCAGTTGACTTGCCACAACCAGACGGGCCGACCAGCACCAGAAACTCGCCATCAGCGATCGCCAGACTCAGATTGTCCACGGCGGTGATTTGGCCTGCATAGGTTTTCGTCAGGTTCTTGAGTGTGACATTAGCCAACCAGCATATCCTCCCGACAAGCAGCATGCATTTGTCTGCTATTGTGTGTTTATCGTTCTAAATGATACACCAAATGTCAATAGATGATACAACCTATCGCCCTTGAAATGCGAGAAACCGTCTTGGCGGTGCGCGTGTTTGGGTATAGGCAGCGCGCACGGGTGAATTGCAAATGCACGACTATATGAGCACCACCAGCGACAGCACCGGCGCGGTTTGCGCGAAAATCAGAAACGACATTCTGGGCGGCAGTTTACGCGCCCATGATCGCCTCAAGGTTCGCGACTTGGCTGCGCGTTATTCGGTCAGCACCAATCCGATCCGTGAGGCGCTACACCAGTTGCGCGGCGAAGGTCTGGTGGTCATAACGCCTAATCGTGGCGCTCAGGTACGTCCCTTGGACGAGAGCCTTCTTGCGCAATATCAGCGAAATTCAGGGATTGCTGGAACCCTACATGACCCGTTGGTTCGTGGGCATTGCCAGTGATGAAGAAGTTGACAGACTGGAAAAAATCCAGTCCGAAATCGAACGGCTGAACTTTGCCGACCCAGAACGCAATCGGGCGCTCGACCTGGAATTTCACAGTGTCATCTATGATCGGCACTATAATCGGGATGCCTATGACACATGGCGAAAGCATCTCGACCTTCTCTCCATTTTCAGTAGTGGATTTTCGGTGGCAATCAGCCGTCGCACGGCGGTCGTGCACGAACATCGTGGCATCATTGATTGCGTGAAGCGCCAGGACGCTGATGGGGCGGCAGCGATGGTCGCCAGTCACGTCGAAGGCTCGTGTCAGCATATGATCGAGCAGCTGCGGTCATCGGAACGAACCTAATTCGGTACGCGTGGATACGCTTGGGCCCCATCGTAGGCGTGGTGGCGGTGCGCGGGCGGGTGCCTACAGAAGCCATCAATGATTGACATTTGCCATTTGGCGGACTATCTATAGCCATATGGCAGAAAGTGATCAAGATGCCCGTTCAAACTGCAACTACAGAATATGTTCCTCCAAATAGGCTGGATGCGCATGATCCTGCCCAAATAGCCAATGTTGCGGTCAAGGCCTATGCACATCTGGCCGATATCTGGAAATTGAACAATCCCACAGGAGCGGCGTTGATTGCCGTCAGCCAGCGCACGTGGGCGCGGATCAAGACCGAGGCCTGGACAGGGCGGCTGTCACGGGATCAGCTGCTGCGCATCAGTGCGATAACCGGGCTATACAAGGCCCTGCACCTTTATTTTGGTGAGACCCTTGCCGATCAATGGGTCCACATGCCCAACAGTGGGCCGCTATTTGGCGGTAGAACCCCGCTTGATGCGATGATTGAGGGCGGTTTACCGACCATGATAGACACCCGCACCTATGTTGATGCGCTGCGCGGTGGTGCGTGAACCCGCCCTTTGTCGCGGTCGCCGAACAGGCGACGGTGCGGTTGATCCCGACCGCATATTACAAGCCACCGGTTCTGCGCCCGCTGGTTGATGACGATGACGAGATGGAAATCCTCGCAGTGATCGAGGGGTTGACCAATCGGCGGCAAAGGGCCGAGCAGTCGGGTTTGCGCGATCTCGATCCGCGAGAACTGATTTTCAGAGCCTGGGGCCAAACACACATCAACGCCGCCTTTGCCTATACGCGTCCCGAGGGAAATCGCTTCAATGATGCGGGGCGGGGGGCGTGGTACTGTGCTTTTGACGATTTGACCGCTATTGCCGAGGTCGCCTATCACCGGACACGCGAACTCCAACGGATCAATCATTTCGTGGACGAGGCGATCTATCAGGTGTTGCTCGCGGGATTTCTGGGCGATTTTCGCGATTTGCGAGGGATGGATTCCGGGGAACCCTTTCTCGCGGCCGACCCCGCAATTGCCTATCCCGCCGGACAGGCACTCGCGACCCAATTGCGCACCGAGGGTGCGCGCGGGCTCGTTTACGCCTCAGTGCGAAAACGCGGTGGCATCTGCTTGGTCGCGTTCCAGCCGCATCTCGTGCAAAATGTCAGGCCGGGTGCACGTTGGAAGTTGAATTGGACCGGCACGCCCGACTATAGCGTCGCCGGCGCTTAGTCTACAAAAAACCCGCCGCCAACGGTTTGGCGGCAGGTCAGATGATTTACCGACGTTCAGGCGACGTATTTTTTGGCCACGTCAGACTGCCGTGACCATCCAGCATACCATTGGTCAAACAGTTTGAGTTGCGTCTCGGCATATCCGCGCTGACTATCGGTCAATTCGTCGGTTTCGTTGAAATGCAGCGAATATTCCGCGTCACCCTTGAGCACCATCATGTGCTTGAAATACAGCACCAGATCAGCCCCCTCGTCAAAGGACGACAGAACCGCGAGAGCAGCATCCAGTTCCTGGGCACGGACGCGTGCCTCGACATCGCCAGCCGCCGCGGCCTGACTCAAGGCAACCAAATGCAGCACTTCCCTTGGCAGTACGTTGCCGATGCCGGTGATGGCACCGACAGCACCACAATTGACAAAGCCGTGGAACACATTGGTATCAACGCCAATCATCAGTGTCACATCGTCATCGCCACTGGTGATGTGTTCTGCGGCATAACGCAGATCATCGGCGCCGCCAAATTCCTTGAACCCGATCAGGTTCGGGTGATCCTTGCGTAGGTCAAAGAACAGATATGCACGCGTAGCAAAGCCATAATATGGACTGTTGTAGATAACAGCGGGTAGCTGGGGGGCGGCGGTCAGGATAGCCTTGAAATGATGGCGTTGCGCTGCGCTCGATGAGCCACGCGAGAGTACCCGGGGAATAACCATCAACCCCTGTGCCCCCACTTTAGCTGCATGAGCGGCATGAGCGACGGCCTTTGCCGTATTGACCGCACCAGTGCCGACAATAACGGGAACGCCCGCCTTTACCAGTCTCTCCACACCCTCCATGCGCTGCTCGTCCGTCAATAGCGGCCAATCTCCCATCGAACCGCAATAAACCACCGCCGACATCCCATTGGCGATCAATTGCTTGCCCTTGCGCACCAGCGCATCGAAGTCAGGCGTTCTGTCGGCCTTACAGGGCGTCATTAGCGCGGGGATGCAGCCGGAAAATATCTGGGACATGGCGGTTTCTCCTTCAATGGGCCGGAACTGGCGGGGGGATCCGACCCGTCTATAGGACATTTGGCTGCCCGGGTCAGCAGCGATTCTGTCCGTTGGTCAAAATCACCTGCTTGGCGCCGACTAGCTTTCAGCGCGGCTAAGACGGACAATCTGCGAGCCGGCTCCGCGCATTTCGGTTACGGCATAGACGGCGCCATCCGGGCCGACCTTGACGTCGCGCACGCGGGCACCGAGCGGCACGCGTTCTTCGAAGGCCACACGGTCATCTTCAAGATGCACCACTACTACAGACTGGGCCACCAGGCCGCCGATCAGGAAGGCGCCGTCCCACTCGGGAAACTCCTTTCCCTGGTAATAGGCCATGCCGGACGGCGCGACCACCGGGTCCCAATAGTAAATTGGCTGCTGGGTTTTCGCACTTGCCGTAACACCCTTGCCGATGGGAGCGCCGCCATAGTCGAGACCATAAGTAACCTCGGGCCAGCCATAATTCATGCCGGCTTGCGGCATGTTGAGCTTCGTCGCCGCCCATCGGGCCATGCTCGACCGTCCAAAGGCGCCCCTGACCATCCAGGGCTGCCGACTGCATGTTGCGATGCCCCAGGCTCCATATTTCTGGCAGTGCGCCATCCCTTTCGACAAATGGATTGTCGGGCAGGGCCGCACCGGTCTGGTCGATACGGAACACCTTGCCCAGACCGCTATCGATATTCTGCGCCTGAACGCGGATCTGCGCATCGGACCGCTCGCCTACTGTCACGAACAACTCGCCATCGCGACCAAAGACCAGTCGCGAACCGAAATGGTTGGGGCCCGCATAACTTGGCGTCTGGCGGAAAATTACACGGACGTCCTCAAGACCTGGCGCGCTGGCGTCGTCCACGAGCGTGGCCGAGGCAACAGAGGTGCCGTTGCCATCTGGGCGTGGTTCCGAAAAGGAGAAAAAGATCTTATTGCTGGTCGCAAAGTCAGGCGCCAGTGCCACATCGAGCAGACCGCCCTGACCACTGACATAAACCTCGGGCACACCGGTGAGCGCTGGTCCCACGGTGCCATCGGGGGCAATAATATGCATGGCGCCTTCCTTGGCCGTCACCAGCATACGCCCATCAGGCAAGAACTCCAGTGCCCAAATTTGGGGCAAAGCGTCGGCGACGACCGCCTTGTCGACTGCTGGCATCGATGACGGCTGCGGCGCACGGGTCTGGTCGGCAGATTGCGGGCGTTGGTCGACCCCATTGGGTGCGCGGGTTTCTGCGGATTGCCCCTGCGCAAGCACGGGTCCAGCAAATGCGCCAATGAGCAGTAGGGCGTTCAATTGGGCTGTAATATAGGGATTCATCGTAATTCCTCTCCGGTTGAGCAGCGCGCGATAAAGCTAGTGGCTTCCCCCAATTTGAATCGCCGATATCTTGATATGGTGATGATGAAGGCGCGTTGATACCCCCGTGCCGATGCCCGCACGATCGGGAATCGGATTGGGGGCCGTTGAGGTGCATGGCAGCGTATTATCGAACGGTCGGTTCGATGGCCTTATTGCTTGCACTTTTGATCTGGACGGAACCTGCAGTGCATGTCACTTAGGGTCTCAGTCAAATTGGGGTTGAATACCTGTTGGTATCCGAAACGGGCCGGGCAGCGCCTTGTTGACCGGCTCACCAGGTCACGTGTCAGCTACGGTATGATCGTCTTGTCCGCATTTGACCAAGCCAAAATCCGCAGACTTCCCCAAGCGCCAAGGCTCCCGGTCGCTCCATTCCGTCCCAACAAGGAATATCCCATGCAATCGCCAAAGATTACCGCCATTCGCCCCTACGCCATATGGGTGGGCCATCGGAACCAACTGATCGTCAAGGTCGAAACCGACGATGGGGTTTTCGGTTGGGGCGAAAGCGGGTTATCGGGTCGTGAACGGGCTGTGATCGGCGCGATCGAGCATTTCGCCCAGTTCTTGCAGGGACGCAACGCCTTCGATATCGGTGCGCTCTGGCAGGAGAGTTATCGGAGCCAGTATTTTGAAGGGGGACGGGTGCTGCAGGCCGCGATTTCGGCTATCGATATTGCCTTGCATGATATCAAAGGTAAGGCGCTGGGCGTGCCGGTTTATGAGTTGTTGGGCGGCAAGCAGCGCGACCAGGTGCCAACCTTTGCCAGCACCGACGCCAACCAGTTCGACGAGATTTTTGACCGCGCCAAGGCGCTCAAGGCCAAGGGATGGTCATGTATCCGTCTGTTCCCCGATTTCGGCAACGGAAAGACATTTGAGCCGCGCCAGCATATTGCCAAAACCGCCGAAGCCTGTCGTCAGGTTCGTGCTGAACTGGGAGAAGAGGCCGTCCTAGGCATCGACTGGCACCACCGTCTGACCGTCGCCGAGGCCGCCTCGTTCTGCCAGAAAATGCCATCTGGAACGCTCGATTTCCTCGAAGAGCCAATCCGCGACGAAACCCCTGAGGCCTATGAATCGCTGCGTCGCCTCACCGATGTACCGTTTGCAATCGGCGAGGAATTTTCCAGCAAATGGCAGTTTGTGCCCTACATCGAACGCGACATTCACCAGTTCAATCGCATCGACATCTGCAATGTTGGCGGGCTGACCGAGGCGATGAAAGTGGCGGGCTGGAGCGAGGCACACTATGTCGACATGATGCCGCATAACCCGCTTGGTCCGATTTGTACCGCAGCAACCATACATTTTTCGGCCGCAGTCGCCAATTTCTCCTGGCTCGAAACCCGGGTCGGCGACAACGACCTGTACGGGGCAGTCGATACAGACGAGATATTTGTGCGCAAGCCACACCTCAACGGTGTCCATTTTGACGTCGATTCAACGCCCGGTCTTGGCATTGAAATCAACGAAGACGCCGTAAAGGAGCAGACCTTCCGCTTCTGGCAGGCGCCAATGTTGAAGCGTAATGATGGCTCCGTGACGAACTGGTAATTTTGGGGGCCGCAATTAGGCGAACCTGACGGCACCCTTCATCCGCGCTTTGGTGGCGTGGATGGCCACTCGCGTCCCAGGGCGGCAAAGCTGTACGCATGCAATTGTGCTACCGTATTGCCGCCCGATCAGGCTGGCAGCATGATTTTGTCGGCGATCATGGCGCCAATCGGTAGCGCCGATGTCGCTGCAGGCGAAGGCGCGTTACAAACATGAAGCATTCGGTTCGTCTGTTTGAGCAGGAAATCATGCACGATCCCGCCCTTGTTGGTGACGACTTGGGCACGGATACCAGCGGGATAGGGCAGCAGGTCATCGCGTTCAAGCGAGGGGCAGTATTTTTGACACTCCTTGAGATAACCACCCTTGGATATGGAGCCGTATAGTTCGTGCAGGGCGTGTTTTGTGTTGCCCGCTACCAGACGCCAAAAACCACCGAATGCAACGGTATCCAGTGCATCGCGCGCGTCGACTGAAAATTTGGCATACTTTTCGCGCGCCAGTCCCACCACCGCATTTGGGCCGACTGTAACGCTGCCATCGATCATTCGGGTCAGGTGAATGCCGAGAAATGGCAAATCCGGATCTGGTACCGGATAGATCAAATGTTTGATTATTCCTGATTTTTCGGGCTTCAACCGATAATATTCACCGCGAAACGGTACCACACGGAAGTCGATGTCAATGCCGGCAAGTCGGGCCAACCGGTCGGCCTGCAGGCCACCACAAACAATAAGCCGTCGCGCCGACCAGCTTTGATCACCCGAGCCGATCTCAACAGCGCTGGCGGTCTCCATTATTCTGTCGATGCCAGTCGACAACTGGATATCGGCACCCGCCGCGCGAATGATCTCTCCCAATTTCTCGCAAATTTGGCTGTAGTCGACAATGCCGGTCTTGGGGCTCAAAAGGGCGCCCATCCCGCTAATGGCAGGCTCGGCACGCTTCAGCTCGGCTCTGTCGAGGCGCGTCAATGTCAGCCCGTTGGTCACAGCACGCTCGTAGAGCGCCGCCATGCGGCCCAGTTCATCGGTGCTCGTGGCAACGATAAGTTTCCCGCATTGCTTGTAGGCAATATCGTGGGCTGCACAAAACGCCATCGTCATCTCGGCACCTGCGCGGCACAGTGTGGCTTTGAGACTCCCTGGCTGATAGTAAATACCAGCGTGAATGACGCCGCTGTTGTGACCGGTCTGGTGCGCCGCCAGTCGGGCCTCTTTTTCGACCAGCAGCAAGCTGGCGCCGGGCCGCGCTTCCAGTATCTTGGCGGCGCTCGCAAGCCCGACAATGCCGCCGCCTATGACGCAGTAGTCGAAGACCATTGTCGATGCCCCCAGTGTGGCTCCCACGCCCTGATATCTGGTTTAAGCTACCCGGTTCGCATTTCCGCGTCGACAATCATCGGCGCTGTCGCCCGATTGTGTGCACTCATAGGCTTGTTCGAAACCCGGACACGCCACATATTGACATTATGGGTGACAAACAACGCGACCTAAAACCAGTTCGAGCCGCCGTAGTCAGCAAGGCTTCGGCGAGCAGCGATATTGCCGATTTCGTCAAACAGGTCGGTGCATTGGCGCGTCCGTCGGCCGGACAGCAGGCGAGAATCCTATTCGCCCTCGACGCCACCATGAGCCGCCAGCCAACCTGGGATCTTGCCTGCAAGCTGCAGGGCGAGATGTTTGAGGCGATTCCGAACAACAATGCACTGGCCATTCAACTCCAGTATTTTCGTGGTTTTGGCGAATGTCGTGCGTCCAAATGGGTGGTCAACGCACAGACTTTGGCGCGATTGATGTGCAGTATTGATTGCCGGGGCGGGGAAACCCAGATCGGCAAGGTGTTCGCCCACGCCCGCTCGGAGCACGCAAAACAACGCATTCAAGCCATGATTTTTGTCGGGGATGCCCTTGAGGAAAATGTCGATCGACTGGCGGAAAAGGCAGGGCAGTTGGGGCTGCTGGGTTTGCCATTGTTCATCTTTCAGGAAGGGCATGACACCCGGGTCGAGGCGGCATTTCGCGAGTTTGCCAGATTGACCAAGGGCGCGTATGCGCGTTTTGACGCCTCCGCCCCCCAGGAACTGGCGCAGTTGCTAAAAGCCGTCGCCGCCTTTGCTAGTGGCGGTCGCGATCTGCTCAAACTGCAAAAAAGTGCCTCCGCCCACGCCCTTCTGGAGCAATTGCGCTGACATGGGATATGTCTTCCTGGCGGGGTTTGCCCTGCTTGCATTATTGGCGGTTTATCAGGGCTTTAGCAAATTATCACCGAGCCGCCGTGCCAAATGGCTGCGTAACGGTATTATTGGTACGGCTGGACTTGTTGGATTGGGCTTTCTGCTGGCGCGCCGTTTCGATATCGCGCTGATCCTCGGCGCAGCTGCATTTTCAATCTATCGAACCGGTAAACTAGGGCCATTTTCCTTCGACACCAGCAAATGGAGTGCCGAGCAAACCTCGAGCGTCCGAAGCCACTATTTTGAAATGAAACTCGATCACGACACCGGGTCGGTCGACGGCGTGGTCCGCATTGGCCAATATCGCGGCGCCGAACTAATGCAGCTTGGCGAAATCGAAACGCGGGAACTGATCGATGAGATTAGTTGGGATCCCGATAGCGTCAGTCTGCTTGAAACTTGGCTTGATGCCAATCGTGCGGGATGGCGTGAGTATTTTGCCGAGCAGAATCATCCGGGTGAATCGTCCGACGGCGGTGATCCAATTGCGCGGGCGTTGGAAGTTCTCGGTCTTGAGGCGGGCGCAAGCGACGCTGAAATAAATACCGCCCACCGAACGTTGATGAAGGGCGTCCATCCCGACCATGGCGGCTCGAGCTTTCTCGCCGCCAAGATAAATGAGGCGCGCGACCTGCTGCTGAAACAGAACCGCTAGTGACAAGACATATTAGGCAGGCGACATTTCATGCGACCATCGGTCACCGTCCGTTTCGCGGCAAAAAATCGTTAGCATGATAGCCAACGCCACATAAGCGTCTGTTTTTGCGCCTCATCTGGGTCGCGACCGGATGGACGAACTGGCGGTTGCACATAACAGGAGAACGAACATGCTGGCAGTCGATCTGGACGGTAAACGGGCGCTGGTCACCGGCGCGAATTCGGGTATCGGCGAAGCAATTGCGCTTCAGCTTGCTGAGGCAGGGGCCGATGTCGTTGTTAATTTTCTGTTTCATCCTGAGGCCGCCGAGGCGGTGTGCAACAAGATTTCTGCACTCGGGCGCCGCGCATTTGCGGTGCAATCTGATGTATCGGATCCCGAACAGGTCGCGTCTATGTTCACCCGGATGGATACTGAATGGGGCGGAATAGATATTCTGGTCAACAATGCTGGCATCGACGGACACCCAGCACTCGCCTGGCAAGGCAAGACCACCGACTGGACCAAGGTTCTGCAGGTCAATCTTTTTGGCGCTTATTATTGTTGCCGTGAGGCCCTCGATCGCATGGTGGCGCACGGGCAGGGGGCCATCCTCAACATGTCCTCAGTCCATGAGGTAATTCCCTGGAGCGGTTACAGTGCCTACACCGCTTCCAAGGCCGGCCTTTCCATGATGACCAAGACCCTGGCGCAGGAGGCGGCCCCTCACGGCGTGCGTGTCCTGGCGTTGGCACCGGGGGCTATCAAGACCGCGATCAACCAGAATGTCTGGAGCAACCCAGACGGCCTGGCTGATCTCAACCAGAAAATACCATTGGGTCGCATGGGCGAAGCCGCGGAGATTGCCAAGATGGCCACCGTTCTGATGTCCGATTTGGCCAGCTACGCCACCGGTTCTACCATCTTTGTCGATGGCGGAATGATTGATTTTGCCGACTTCGCGCACGGAGGTTGAACCATGAATGATAAGCAAAAAACTAACCTCGGTAGCAACGCGCCCGGCCATCCCGGTATCAGCCCCACATGGACCTCAAGCGCCAAGGATGTGGTAACCACCTCGCTTGGATCGAGCCGAATTTGGGTGACCTTGGGATACGGCATTGGCAACGAGGTCTATTGGCCCTCAACCGGCCACCCCCAGATACGCGATCTCGGTTTCATCATCGCGGGTCCAAATGGCTGGACCGAAGTCAAACGTGCCCGGCGCTATCTGATTTCAACGCCAGAACCGCATGTGCCGCTGCCCCAGATCGTCCATGAGGGCGATGACTACCGGCTGGAACTCGAGTTTTTGCCGCATCCGCAGCGTGATACACTTTTGGTGCACTATAATCTGGTTGGCGAGGGCTTGCAGCTTTACTGCCTGTTAGCGCCACATCTGGATGGCGACAGGGCGAACACGGCATGGGCAGACGGCGACCTCACCGCGCAGCGAGACGCCGCGTCAATTTGCCTGCGTAGCGATTGCGGCTTCTTGCGCACCAGCGTCGGCTATGCCGGTGAATCGGATGGCTGGCAGGACTTCTCGCAAAATGGCGCCATGACCTGGACCTATGGTTGTGCCACAGACGGCAACGTCGCCTTGACCGGTGAGTTGGCGTCGGCGAGCGGCACTCTGGCGCTCAGCTTTTCGCAAACGCTGGAGGGCGCCCGCACGCTGGCACGCTCGAGCCTGGCAGATGATTATGACGATGTGCGGAACCGCTTTGTTGACCAGTGGGTGCAATGGGGCAAGACGCTGGTCATTCCTTACGCATCCCCCGAGATGAAACACGTGGCCGAAATATCCGCGACCGTCATCAAGGTTCATGAAGACCGGACCTATGCCGGGGCCGTGGTAGCAAGCCTCAGCGTGCCTTGGGGCAGCAGCCACGACGATCCCGGTGGCTATCACCTGGTATGGACACGCGACACCGTTGAAGCGGCACTGGCGATGATCGTCGTCGGGCAGATCGAGGATGCCAAAAAGACACTGGCCTATCTGATCGGTACACAATCTGAGAATGGAGGCTGGGCTCAAAACTATTATCCGGATGGTCGAGGCTATTGGAGCGGGAGCCAACTCGATGAAGTCGCGCTACCGGTCATTCTAGCCGCCAAACTGCGCGCCGTTGGCAGCCTGACCAATTCGATTCCGACCGAAAACATGGTTCGCAAGGCAATCGCCTATATTGTGCGAATGGGACCGATGAGCGACCAGGACCGTTGGGAAGAGAACGCCGGCGCCAGCCCGTTTACTCTTGCCCTGACAGTGTGTGCTCTCGTCGCGTCGGCAGACTATTTCAACGCCGATGAGCGGGCGTATTTGCTATCGCTCGCCGATTGTTGGAACGAACGCATCGAGGACTGGACCTATACAACCAGCGGCGAATATTGCGCTGATCGCGATATCGGAGGCTATTACGTTCGCATGTCGCCGCGGCCGATGCAGGGCGGTATCAATGGTTCAATCGATGTGCGTAACGTCGCGCACGGTGAGATCGCCGCGACCGGCCTGCTGGGGCTGGAATTTTTGTATCTCGTCCGCACCGGTCTGCGCAAAGCCGACGACAAGCGCATTGTTGACACGGTCCGGCTTGTCGATGAGATTTTGCGCGTCGAAACGCCTAACGGTCCTTCCTTCCATCGTTACAATGGTGACGGCTATGGTGAACACGCTGACGGAAGCCCATTTGACGGGCAGGGCATCGGTCGATTGTGGCCGCTGCTGACCGGTGAACGCGGGCACTATGCGGTTGCCGCGGGCGAAGACGCCAGACCATATCTGGCCGCAATGGCCAAGATGACCGGACCCGGCGGCTTGATCCCCGAACAGGTATGGGACAGCGAACCATTGCCCGACCGTGGCCTGATGCCGGGTAAGCCATCTGGCAGCGCCATGCCGCTGGTCTGGGCTCATGGTGAATTTCTCAAACTGCTTGCCTGCATAACGACCGAACGCCCCACCGAACTGCTCGATGATGTCGACACTCGCTATGGCGGGACCATTCCCGAAGCAGAAGTTTGGCACTGGCGCGAAACAAGCCCGTTCCAGTCCGTGCCGAAGGGCCGCGGCATAAATATTGAAGCCACCGAACCGTTCATCTTGCACCATTCGCTTGATGACTGGCATCATAAGGACGACAGCAAATCGGCGCCCGGCCCCTTTGGCATGCACATATTGGCGCTGACAAAGGACCAACTTGCTGAGTTTGATGAATTAAAGTTCACCTTCTTTTATCCCGACCGAGACGCCTGGCGCCAAAAGGACTTTGCCATCCAGTTGGGGCGCGGATAATCAGAGCACGCCACTCAACCCTGTTGAGAAAGAAACTTGGTCAATGAGATCGAGGCCTGCAGGACGTGATCGCGGGTCAACGCGGCGGCCTGCATCACGTCGCCATTGCGACAGGCGTCCAGGATCAGTTGGTGCTCCTGAATTGCCCGCTCGCGGCCATGGGTCAGACTGAGCCTGCGCGCGAATATAGCGCTCGACGCGGTCGTTAGCTGCTGCTGCGGCGGCAAAATAGTAGGGCCGACCAGCGTCGATATAGAGCGAGGAATGAAACTGGCGGTTCAGGTCACCCCATCGACCAGCATCCTTTTCCTCCGCGAAGGAATCGCACAATGCCTGGGCGTGGTCGATTGACTTTCGCGTCATCCTTGGCACGGAATGAGCGATCAGTTGCGGCTCGATCGTTGCCCGGAATTCAAAGATTTCCTCGATCTCTGCAACTGAGATGCGGCTGACCACAACGCCCTTGTAGCGCACGGAGGTCACCAATCCGTGCGCCTCTAGGCGCTTGAGCGCCTCGCGTACTGGAATTCGGCTGACATTGAACATCTTGGCGATGGCATCCTGCCGAAGAGTCTGGCCTTCCTCAATTTCGCCGCGAATAATTGCCGCACGCAGGGCGTCGTGGATGATATCTGATGACGACGCGCTGGCACCAAGATTGGACGCCCGCAAACTCAGTTTATCGATCAAGCCGTGCCCTCCTCGCTCAGCAACACATTCTCTCGGTGAGGTGCTCAATGTAGCAGGTTGTATATTGGATACAATCGTGTAAATCTAGCCATCTGAACCGTCGGGTACAGGGAGTGCCGACGGCAACAACAGGTATGGGAGAGAACCAAGCCATGAAGATTACTGCATTTTTAGCAACCACGGCGATTGCCGTGGCGCTCGCCGTCCCGGCATACGCCGACATGAAAATCGGCATTCTCGTGCCGACAACCGGCTCGGAAGCCACATATGGTCAAGACATGGCCAATGCTGTGGACCTCGCCATTTCCGAAATCAACGCCGAGGGCGGTGTCCTGGGCGAACAGCTGACATCGATTGTTGGTGACGACGGCTGTGATCCCCAACAGGCGGTCAACGCCGCCAGCAAGCTGGCATCCTCCGATGTCGTGGGTGTTGTCGGGGGCTATTGTTCCGGCGCAACCGTACCAACTCTGAAGATATTCGGCGACGCCAAGTTGCCGTTTGTTATCGCCGCCGCCAACTCGACCAAATTGATTCCGGCCAACCCCGGCGACGCCTTCATGATTAACTCCACCGGCAATGATCAGGTGGCCAAGGCTGTCGAATATTTTACCGCCAACGGCATTAAGTCGCTGGCCATCGTTAACCAGGGCGACGCCTATTCGCAGGATCTGGCCGATCTGACCAAGACCGCTTGGGAAGCCGCTGGAAACACGGTGCCGGCATTTGAAGTGGCCAACAAGGGCGAGCAGGACTATTCCGCCATCGTCACCGCCATTCGATCGGCCAATCCAGACGCGGTTTTCTGGACGGCCTACTATGCTGATGGTGGCTTGCTGATCCGTCAGTTGCGTCAGGCCGGTTACCAGGGCAAGATTGCAGTTGGCGACGGATCGAACTCTCCTGAACTGTTCAATATTGCCGGTTCTGCGGCTGAGGGCGTCGTTGGATTCTCCAATCCGACTGCCGAATTCCTGCCCGAAGCCAAAGCCTTCATTGAAGACTATTCAGCAGCCTATGGTTCCGCTCCCGGCCCCTATGCGCCGCTGGCCTATGACGGCATGAAGCTTCTGGCTTCGGCCATCGAAACTGCCGGCAGCACCGATTCTGCTGCCGTAGTCGAAGCCCTCAAGGCCGCCGACTACACCGGACTTGCCGGTGAAATCACCTTCACGCCTGAAAATACCCTTGCGCGTTCGAACTTTGTCGTGCTGCAGGGCAAGGGCGGCAAGTGGACCCTGGCTGAATAACAGCAACGCCTATTTATGGCCTCGCCGCTCCATTGGAGTGGCGAGGTCCTCTGCAATCGGCGTCAAGGGGGAGCCTTGTGAATGTCGGTGTTTGATATTTTTTTCCAGCAGCTGGTGAACGGGCTGGTGCTGGGATCTTTTACGCGCTGGTTGCGCTTGGCTACACCATGATTTTCGGTGTGGTAAAACTGCTCAATTTCGCCCACGGCGATATTTATATGGTCGGCGGCTTTCTCGGCTTTCTCATCCTGTCTGTTCTGGCACCCTATGTTGGACCCGGCTGGACCGGCGTTGCGATTTCCATGGTTGTGGCCATGATCGCAGTCGGCTTTCTGGGCGTATTCATCCAGCGCATTGCCTACCAACCGATGCTTAACGCGCCTCGCCTGTCCATTCTCATCACAGCCCTTGCGGTGTCATTGGTCCTGCAAAACGGTGTCTTGACCCTGACCAATGGGCAATATCAGCCATTCGGCGCTGATCTTGGTTTTGGCGGCATCAATCTCGGCCTCCTGTTCATCAGCTACAATCAGATGATCCTCGTCGGCACCGCGGCCGCGTTGATGATCGGACTCGAATTGTTCGTTTCGCGCACCCAATACGGTCGGGCCATGCGCGCAATATCCATCGATAAGGACATGTGCCGCCTGATGGGTATCAATGTCACCGCCGTGATTGCCGTGACCTTTTTCATCGGCTCGGCACTGGCCGCGGCTGCTGGCACCATGGCGGGCGCCTATTATGGCTCAATCTGGTATTTCATGGGATTTCTCATCGGCATAAAGGCGTTTACCGCCGCGGTTATTGGCGGCATCGGCTCCATTCCCGGTGCCATGCTCGGCGGCTTGATCCTCGGGCTGCTTGAGGCATTCGGCACCCAAATTCCCGGTATCGGCAGCGAATGGAAGGACGTTTTCTCCTTCTCGGTGCTGATACTTGTTCTCGTGCTCAAGCCAACTGGCCT